>NZ_SMFL01000023.1 GCF_004349265.1 Dyadobacter psychrotolerans | reverse complement strand
TTACCCGCACCAACTAGCTAATCGAACGCATGCCCATCTTCAACCAATAAATCTTTAACAAATCAGTCCATGAGAACCAAATGTATCATGCGGTATTAATCCGGGTTTCCCCGGGCTATCCCCCAGTTGAAGGTAGGTTGCATACGCGTTACGCACCCGTACGACGGTGACATTGCTGCCCCCTCGCCTTGCATGTATTAAGCCTGCCGCTAGCGTTCATCCTGAGCCAGGATCAAACTCTCCATTGTAAATTTTGTTGTGACCTCTATTCCGAAAAATAGGATCGAATCTTCTTAAACGAGTTTTTCTTACTCTTTTAGTTTATCTCATCATGTCAAAGAACAGGGCCAATCCGACTTTCTTTCTCTCTTTTCGTTTCCGCTGTCTGCGATTGGGATTGCAAAGGTAGAAAAAGTTTTTGTAGGTGCAAACACTGAGCAAGAAATATTTTGATTTTTTTTAAAGTTCTTCAGGTATTCAAACTAATAATCTCTATTGTCCTATAAAACGTCAAAATCAGGCATTCTTTTTATATAATCAAATCATATAGGTTAGCTCTATAAAAGCTACAATACTAAGTATCAACTGAATTTTAAATGTGTTTAAATCTATTGTTTTCAATGGTCGGATACTTTCTTTCAGGTTCCAATAATCCATTAAATAGGTTCAAAACATAGATATAGTCTTTATACCTCCTATATGAGTGTATAAACTCTATTAATTGTCTGACGCCCTTCGGGCGAAATTGACATTGGACTTGTCTATCCTTCTATTGTATGTAACAACTTTTAAATCTACACACCCGGTGCAGCGATCAACAGACACTCCCTTACCCCTTTGTAACTAAAACGACCTTCTATATACTAAAGCCTGCATTAATATACTTTAAGCTGTCTGAACAGCAGGTATTTTAGCTAAATTTACGGTTTCTTATGCGACCACATTATTTATAACTGATGATATTTTACAGTACGAGGACAAAAGATCTAAAAGCTTCTTTGGAAGAAGCAGTATTCCGCAGCCTACCTCCGGATAACGGTCTGTATATGCCTGATCACATTCCACAGCTTTCCAATGATTTTTTAAGTACTATTGAAGAAAGATCTTTTAAAGAGATAGCTGTCGAAGTAGCATATACATTGCTTTCCGATGATATTTCACGGGATAGTATACAGCAGATTATTGATATAGCCTATGACTTTGAATCTCCGGTAGTTCAGATAACTCCTGACGACTACGTTTTAGAGCTCTTTCATGGCCCTTCTATGGCCTTTAAAGACTTTGGAGCAAGGTTTATGGCAGCATTAATGTCATACTTCCTTTTACGTTCAAAAAAAGAGATAAAAATTCTGGTCGCTACTTCCGGTGATACAGGTGGTGCAGTTGCGCAGGGCTTCTTTAAGGTGCCCGGAATTTCCGTTACAATTCTGTATCCCAGCGGAAAGGTAAGTGAGATCCAGGAGAAGCAACTAACTACACTTGGGCATAATGTAACAGCTCTGGAAGTGAACGGAACCTTCGACGATTGTCAAAGACTGGTGAAAGAAGCATTTTTGGACAATGAGTTAACTTCAAAATTTAATCTTGCATCAGCCAACTCAATCAATATCGCCCGGCTCATTCCTCAGTCTTTTTACTTCTTCTCTGCTTACGCACAATTAAAGAAGTTAGGGAAACCGCTTGTGTTCTCTGTACCCAGTGGAAATTTTGGAAATTTAAGCGCGGGTTTGCTTGCTTACAGAATGGGCCTTCCGGTGCAGCAGTTTCTTGCTTCTACGAATTTAAATAATTCGGTACCACGTTATCTCAAAAATGGGACCTTCGATCCTTTGCCGTCTATAGAAACAATTTCAAACGCAATGGATGTAGGCAACCCAAGCAACTTCGTAAGGCTGATCCGGTTTTTCAATGATGATTGGAATTTGGTCAATGAAAAAATTTCCGGTTATTTTTTCGATGATGAACAAACGCAAAAAATAATGCGTGAAGTTTATGGAAATACAAATTATGTGTTATGTCCTCATACCGCTGTTGCCTACGGAGGTCTTCAGCAATACCGAATCGAAAATGACCTGGACTTCACCGGCGTTTTTCTTTCCACCGCTCATCCGGCAAAATTTATTGATTTGGTAGAAGATACATTAGGAAAAACGGTCGAAGTTCCGGAAAGATTAAAATCCCTGCTTTCTATTGAAAAAGTAGCTACTAAAATGGAACCTTCATTTTCGGCGTTCAAATCACTGTTGTTGAGCGATTTAAATTAAGAAAATAAACATTTTAAGCGTCGGAGATTTTAACAGGGCTATTAAACCGTCCTTAGGTGCATAAATACTTAAACCTAAAAAGGAAGAGGGAAGCAAAAAATTTGCCTCCCTCTTCCTTTTTATCGTTATATCAATTTAATTCACAACATCTCCGCGAAGCAGCCTGAATCTTTTTCGCGCATCCGCAACAAAAATACTACCCGGATATTTTTCCATCAATTCCTGATAAAGCTTCATTGCCTCTTCTTTGTTATTAAATTTTTCCTGATACAATTTTGCCATAGCAAAAAGTGCATCGTCACCAAGAATGTCTACGCTATACTTTTCAAATAAAACTTTTAAAGTAGATAGCGCCTGCTGGTTGCTGTCCAGCTTCATATAAGTGTTTGCAGTAAGCCACAGAATTTCGTCTGACAAACTATGGTTCTGGTATTTCTGATACAAGTTCTTAAGCGTGTCAATTGCCTCATACTTTTTATTTTGAAAAAGTAAAAGCTCCACATTTGAATATTCCTTCATCGCAGTTTCTGAACTATCCAGGCCGGTGTTATCCATGATCAGCAGACCCAGGCTGTTTGCGTCATTCGCAATCTCCCTCGAAGTTGCTTTCTTAAGAATATCAAGCACTGCTTTGGCCAATTCAAATTCTCCTTTATAATAATGCAGCTTTGCATTTCGCAGCTTTGCTTCATAGCCCAAAAGATCATCCTTCTGAGACTTCTCTACCTGCGAATAAACCAATGTCGCTTCCCAGGGCTCTCCCTGCAGCAAATAAATATCGCCCAGATCCAGCTTACACTTATCTACAAAATTCTTTTCCTGCTTGCCTGCCTCGATCACATTTTCAAGGATGGAAATAGCTTTCTTAAAATCATCCATATAAAATGCATTTAAGATCGCCATATTCCGAATAGCTTCAATGGTCCGAATATTCACACCCAGTTCATCTACCAGCTGCTGATATTGCCCCAGCAGTTTTTCTACCTCACTCCTTTTAACCGGATAAGTGTTTTTTACCTGCTCTTCACGGGAAAAGATCGCCATTCTGCGCGAGACCGGGTACAGCTGTCCTTTCGGATATTCCTTTACCAGATAATCAAATACATTTACGGCAGTTGCATAGTCCTGATTTTGCAGAGACAGCATACCCAGATTATAAAGTCTGGATCCGTTGTGTTTAAATCTCTTATCAAGGGCCCGTTCCTGTATAAAGGCTTTGTAAAAATCCTTCCGCTGGATCTGATACCAAATAAGCAGTTCATTGTAAAAACCTTCATTCGGAAATTTCTGTATTTTCTCATACAACACCTTTTCGAGAAGTGCCTGCTCCTTTTCATCCTTTGTAAAGTCCTGAAGCATATTTTGTACCACTTCTGTGTTCTGGTAGCGCGTACCATAAGAAAGAAGCTCGTCGATCATGTTTTGCGGCTCATTCAGTTCCCGGTAGGTACTTGCGAGTTCCAGCTGGAAAAGGTCTTCCCTTTTAGTTATTGTTCTTGCTTCCAAAAAAGCATTCTTCGCCCAAACCGGCTGATTATTCGCCCGAAACTCTTCCGCCATTTCCCGCTTTAAATCGATCCGGTTTCCTGTGGCGGCCAATGTTTGCTCAAACTTTTTTGAAGCGTCCTGAGGCTTTCCCTGTGTCTCCAATAGCATTCCCCAGTAGAGGTAGTACCAGGCAGAGTTCGGCACGTCAGCTTTTATTTGTTTTTTGAAGAATTGTTCTGCATCACCGAGGGTCTTTGTTTTGGTCACACAAGCCGTATAATTTTTGAGGGACATTTTGTCAAATCCTGTTTTCAAGATATTGGTGTAGTAGGTCATTGCCTTGGCGCAATCGTCCTTTTTAAAATATTCCTCCGCCATTTCCTTTTCACTCTGCGCGAACCCCGGCGCCCCCCCAAGCGAAATGATTATTACCAACAACCTACAAACCTTTTTCATAATAGATAAAAAAATTTATTTGTTTATTTATTATCATTCTCTAGCACTGTGGATATGTGTATAAAAGGCTTATACACTTAAGATTAACATAGTTGTTAACATTTTGTGGATAACTATGTTAGTTTATCCACTGTAGTTTTTATTTTTGTCAACATTTAAGTTCTTGATTCACAAGATAAGAAATTATTTATAGACACTAGAATGTGGGTAAGTAGACTTACTTTACGCCAGATGTTATCCACAACCTCTACAGTGTATTAACGCGGTGTTAACTAAGTTTTAGATATGAGTTGTACACTTTAGCTTTAAAACTTAAAAGATATACACATCAAAAGCTACTTATCAACACAATTGTTCACAATTTTCTGGTATTTACCCACAGCTTTTTTAACTTATACACATAGTTATCCACATAAAGTGTATAAGAAAATTTTAGCTATGGTGCTTTTGGCAGCGTAATATTGATATCGTTCAGCTCAAAATTGCTTTTGATCAGCGTTTTTTCGGGTAAATAAATGATCGGCTCAGGCTGAATTCCCTTATTTACTTGTCCGGTATCCCATCTTTTGTTGTCATTAAGATCGAGGATAAGACGGAGAAAGTATTTTCCCTGTGGAATGTGAATAAAATTATAAGGAGAACTGTATTGGCGGTCAATAACTTTATACTGATCATCCATGAGCTCTATAATGAAGTGTTTATAAAGTTTGGAGGTATCGGCACCAATTACTTTTCCCCTAAGAATCCCGAAATCCTCTTCATTCAGTACAGGATGTTTTATTAAAGTACGAGCTAATGTATCCCCTTCCACACTGATAACACTTCCTTTTGGAATCTCCCATTTGATGGTATCCTTTGCGAAGGATTTGCCTTCAATGGTCAGCTCGTTATGAGTTTCATTCCATGTCGATTTAAAATTCTTCAGTGTTTCGTGGGTAAGGCTATCGGTTATAAGTTCGATTTTACTATCCTCGATCGTTTGTACCGGTTTATTAAAAATTAAACGATATGAAAAGCTGTTTGCCAGCGGACGGTTATTTTCGGGCCTGCTGCTGATGGTGAACTGATCTTTTTGACGCTCCTTCCCTCTTGGTGCCTGGAATGCAATTTTTTGATCAAATTCAGTTGAAGTTTCCAGTGAGTCGGTTACTGATAGCTTCACCAATGTGGTATCAGAGTGAGGCTGAACGTTGAAAAATTTGATTTGTTCGCCATTTTCAATCATGTAAGGAAGGCTGTCTTTATTCATAAAAGTCACCTTGACTTTTTCAATCGGTTTACTAAATACTACGGTATAATTATTCACTTTTGGCAATGTTCGCTGAACTTTGAGAGGAGTATTGTCAGAAAGTGCCATGAGAATGTTATAACTAACCGAGTCGACGCCGGCGGATATGGGCTTACTCAAAAATCCGATTCGTTCGTCCTTTGCATTAAAAAGCATATTTCGGTTTTTGTCGTCGATAGCAATCATTGTATAATTGCGGGTTTGTACATTTTCGATACTGAACACTCCGCTGCTATCGGTTCTTGAGAAGTAAAACGGCTTTTGCTTTGCCGGATTTAAAGTATCGGTGGGATTATACAGTCCAACCAGTGCATCGAATAATGGTTTATTTGTCTGAACATCTTTTACCATTCCATAAACTCTGCCCGAATCCAAAGAACTGCCTGTGCTGAATACCAGCTTTAAGTTTTTCGCCGGATTTCGTTCAGCGAAATCCTTAATTGCGTCACCGAAATTTAATGTGTAGGTAGTGCTGTCCTGAAACTGCTTCTTAAAATTAAGTACAATGGAAGTTCCGTTTAAACGGTAAGAATAAGGGTTGTCTGCCTCCGGCGTAATAACCAGTTTCTGAGTAATATTGTCGACCACGACATATTCGTCGAAGAAGAGTTCGACTCTATTTTCTTTAAAATTAAGTGTTTTATTCAGGGGAATACTCTGTATCAGGTTGGGTGGAATTGAGTCTTTTTTTCCGCCGGTAGGAGAAACCTGCTGCGCGCAGCGGCCAAACAGAAGCAGACAAATGATTGCGAAGCCAAGAGTTTTCAGCATGTAATTTTTAGTTAAATAAAAGCCCTCAATACACAAATCAAGTATTGAGGGCCGGTGAATCAGTTCAGACAAATTTATTTTTTATTGATGATGTATATAAGGCTCGAAGTATTTGTTCCGTCGGATTTAGCAGAACGCCCTTTTAAATTGGATAACAGCCCAGTTTTTACGCTGTCAAAAAGGTTAATAGACTTGCTCTTATATTTAGTGCTCAGCATCCCTACGTAGAAGGAATCAAACCACATCGGAAGAACTTTTATTACCTGCAGATTATGTTTGTCCATCAGCTTTTTCATCGTGTTCCGAGTGAAGTGATACAAATGTCTGGGGACATCGTATGCAGCCCAAAAATGGCTGTATTTCGCGGCGTCAAATGACTGTGGATTAGGAACGGCGATGATAATCGTACCATTTTCATTCAAATGTTTCCGTAGCCATTCCACCGTTTCGTTTAACAGATGAACATGCTCGAGTACATGCCACATGGTAATGATATCAAAAGTTTTTCCAGTTAATTCCGGGCTATTTATACTGTCATATATAACTGACTCTACCCTTTCAGAGGCTACGGATCTCGCGCCGGGATCTGGTTCGGTAGCGGATATTTTCCAGCCGTTAAGCTTGCATGCATGAATGAAAGTACCCGTTCCACAACCTATGTCAAGCAGCGAACCTTTTCGCTGCTTAAGCTCATTGATCATTTTAACCTTACTGTCGATCGTGTACTTCCGTACTGCTTTATACACCTTACTCATCAGACTTTTTGACTCGTCGTGATGAGAAATGTATTCTTCCGATTGGTAATATGCTCCTATTTCGTCTGCTGACGGACGTGGATTGGTAAATAAAAAGTAGCAGGAATTACATTGCTGTATGGTGAACTCTTTATGCGATACGGTATAATCTTCCACGTTCAGATAATTACTGAAACTGGAAGCATGGCAAACGGGACAATTTTTAAGTGTTTCTAAGGGCATTTATCTTCCTATAAAAAGCATTAATACAGATATGTCTGACTGACTTACGCCGCTAATTCTTGACGCCTGGCCAATGGTAGCCGGTCGGGTGCGTTTAAGTTTTTCACGACCTTCAAAAGAGAGTGAACTTACTACATCATAGTTAAAATTTTCAATGATCATAAGGTCTTCAAGGCGGTTCATTTTCTCAACAAGCTGCATTTCTTTTTCAATATAGCTGTCGTATTTTACGTGAATTTCTGCCTGGTGAATCGCATCCGAACCATAGTTTTCCAATAGTTCCGCAACTTTTGGATTAGCTTCTGCAAGCTGGTCTATCGAAATTTGCGGCCTTCTCAGGAGCTGTGTAAGCGTACATTTTTCTCTGATTGGTGCAGTACCAAGTAATTCCAAATCGGCGTTTATTTCTTCCGGAGTTAGCTTTGTTATTGAAAAGCTGGCTATGATCTCTCCTACATCCTTTTGCTTTTTCTGTACATTTAAAAGCCTCTGTTCATCCGCTAAACCGATTTCAAATCCTTTTGCAGTTAAACGAATGTCGGCATTATCCTGTCTAAGGAGCGTTCTGTATTCGGCTCTTGATGTAAACATACGGTACGGTTCTTCGGTGCCTTTGTTAATCAAATCGTCGATCAATACGCCGATATAAGCCTCCGATCTTTTGAGAACAAACGGTGACAGATTATTGACATTTCTGTGGGCATTTATCCCGGCCATGAGTCCCTGGCATGCGGCTTCTTCATATCCTGTTGTACCGTTTATTTGGCCTGCAAAAAACAGGTTTTTGATACGATGTGTTTCGAGCGTCGACTTGAGTTGTGTCGGGGGGAAGTAATCGTACTCGATGGCATAACCGGGCCGGAACATTTTAGCGTTTTCAAAACCAGGGATTTTTCTCAAAGCGGCATACTGTACATCTTCCGGTAACGATGTAGAAAAGCCATTTACATATACTTCCACTGTATCCCACCCTTCCGGTTCTACAAAGATTTGATGACGATCTTTATCGGCAAAGCGGTTTATTTTATCTTCTACCGATGGACAATACCGCGGTCCAATTCCTTTGATTCTACCCGAGAACATCGGAGATTTTTCGAAACCTGTCCGCAAAATTTCGTGTACTTCTGAATTTGTGTAGGTGATCCAGCAACTCCTTTGCTTAACTAAGGATTTGGTATCGGTATAAGAAAATTTGCTTGGATTTTCGTCACCAGGCTGTTCTTCCATTTTGGAATAATCAAGAGAACGTCCGTCAACACGGGGAGGTGTTCCGGTTTTCATGCGTCCGGATTCAAAACCGAGGCTTACAAGCTGTTCGGTTATCCCTGTGGCTGCTTTCTCACCAGTGCGTCCGCCTCCAAAGTTTTTCTCGCCAATGTGAATCAATCCGTTTAGAAATGTACCGTTTGTAAGCACAACTGACCTGGACTTTATCTCAATTCCAAGACTTGTTTTTACACCACAGGCTTTACCGTCTTCGATTAAAATTCCCTTTGCTGTATCCTGCCAGAAGTCTACATTAGGATTATTTTCAAGAATGTTTCTCCATTCCTGGGCAAAAAGCATCCTGTCGCTCTGACACCGCGGGCTCCACATGGCAGGACCTTTTGATAGGTTAAGCATGCGAAACTGGATCATTGTTTTGTCACTGACGATTCCCGACTGTCCGCCGAGCGCATCAATTTCACGAACGATCTGTCCCTTTGCTACGCCACCCATTGCGGGGTTACATGACATCTGTGCGATGGTATGCATATTCATTGTAATGAGCAATACGGAAGAGCCCATGGTTGCCGCAGCCGCAGCTGCTTCACAACCTGCGTGCCCTGCACCTACTACGATTACATCATATTCTGGAAACATATTTCTGTCTATCTCTGTGAATTCGTTGAAGTACTTTAATTAAAGTGTTCCACGTGGAATGTTAATATAAAAGAAGGCATTCGTCTTCCTTTGCCCGCATCTGCTGTTTTAAATCGTCATCAGAATCTTCAAAACCAATTAAATGCAGAAGCCCATGCACAAGTACGCGGCGCAGTTCGATATCGAAACTAACACCGATATTTATTGCATTGTCTTTAACTCTGTCTATACTAACATAAATATCGCCCTCTAGTTTCCCCTCTTCCTCACTATTATCAAACGTAATGATGTCTGTATAGTAGTCATGTTCAAGGTATTGCTTGTTAATTTCAAGCAGGTAATCATCACTACAAAAAATGTAATTCAAATCCCCTAACTTGTAACCTTCTGATAGTGAGATGTTTTTAAGCCACTTGGATGTTTTAAGTGACTGAGGTACCTTAAAATCAATCTCTTCATAGAAGAATTTGAGCATAAATTTCGCTTCGAATTAGTTGTAACCAACATAGTACTTGTTGATTATAATAAAGTTAACATTCAGTCCATTGCTGAAATAAAAGGCAAAGATACTAAGTATCTGAATACGATTTGTTCAGTGAATTATTGCTGCGAATGCAAGTAAACAGGCAGGCGGCTAAAAAGAGAGGCCGTTAACTTAAATTAACGGCCTCCGTAACTCAATTTTTAGCTTGATACTTTCGGAAGTAAGTATCAACTTCACGCTTGTAGAATGGAGAAAAGGTAGGAGGAATAGTGCGTAGCAGCTCAGTCTGCTTTTCCTTTTCCCGGATGTATTTTTCAAAAGCAGCGGGTGGTTGTCTTGGCAATTGTTTTGCTGCCTGCGCTTTCCGCTGTTCATCCTCATCCTGTTCTTTCATCGCTTTTTCCGATTCCAGCAAACGTGTAGTGATTTCCTGGTTACGTTTAATCAGGTCAGGCGTAATCCTTTTATTTACAAGATCCGTTTCCGTCTCTTCCATTTTATCAACAATTTCCTGCAATTCTTTTCCTGCTGCGCTACCCGTTCCCTTCTGTGAATCCATCAGATCCTGTACCATCTTACGGATTGCTGCTTGTTCAGCTGCCATACGGGCCAACTGTTCTGATTGGTTTCCCTGTCCCTCTTTTCCCTGCCCCAGCTGTTTCATCCTGGCATTCAATTTTCCCTGTCTTTCACCAGCACCCTCACCTTGCCCCTGTTCCGGCTTTTTCCCTTTCTGTCCCTTCTTAGGTTTGCCGCTACCGGGCATGGCCATCGCCATTTGCTCCTGCATTTGTTTGAAAACGTCACTTAACATAAGAGCAAGGTTGTTCATTGAAGTCATGGCAAATTGCTGTTTTGACGTTGCCACGTTGATCTGACGGTCCTTGATACCTTTGACACTTTCATCCATGTAGGACTTCATGTCATTCAACTCACGGGTGATAAATGTTTGTATCTGTACAACCCTGTTTGCGAGTGCGTACAAACTATCTTCAACGATTTTGGCATCGTCTTTCAGTTTCAACTGCTGTTGACCTAATTTGACAAACCGAGGATCCTGCAAGCTTACGCCTCTGAAATCCTTCATCAGCGCTTCCTGGTCAAATGATAAGGTGATCAGGTTTTCAAGTATGTCTCTCAGTGCATCCATGTCTTCCTGGGCCTGTTCCATTTCTGCACCTTCCATTGCCTCCTCCATCGATTTGGACATTTCCTTCATCGCTTTGGCTGCTTTTTTCTGCGCCTGGGAAGCTTTTGAGTTTTGTTGCTTGTCCAACTGCTTCTTGGCTTCCTGCATTTCCTCAGAGGCATTTTTTTGCTCTTCTTCCGGCGCTTTTATAGGTTGTTCTATTTCCTCACTGAGCTTCTCTGCATCTTTGGCTTCTTCTTTTGCTTTTTCAAACTCCTGTTCAATTTTTTCCTGTTCCTTTTTCAGGTCTTCATTTTTACCTTTTTTATCATCAGAATTTTTATTCTTATCATTTTCCTGAGATTTTTCTGCGAGCTGCTCTTCTTTTTCCGCCAGCTCATCCAGCTTTTCGACCAAATTTTCAACTTTTTGTTCAAGCTGCATTTGCTTGAAAAGCTTCATGGTCCTTTCCAGTTCTTTTTCAAGATTGTGTTCTTTGTTTTTAAGCTTTTCCATCATGCTGGACATACGCTCACTTTGTTTCTGTTCAAGGATTTTTTTCAGCTCCTTGTAGAGTTTTTCTGTATCCTTATCCATCAACTCATTCATGAGCTTTTGCAGCTGGTCGATCTTGCTCTGTAACTCCGGACTTTGCTGGTTAAACTGTTTTGCTTTATCGTTACTGTTCTGGTGTTTTTCCTGCAAAGCCTGCAATTCTTTCATCAGTTCTTCTCTCTTTTTCAGTATATCTTCAATTTGCTTTTGCTCTTTGAAATCAAGTTCCTTGTTGCTTTTCAAACGGTTGTCAAGATTTTCCAGATCCTTTTCCAGACTTTTTGCTTTTTTCATGGCAGACTGCATCTGGTTTTCTGTTTCCTGCTCCGATTTTTTTATTTCTGCCGCCAGCTGGTCTTTTGAAGGAACAGTGAATTGAATAGACCTTGACCGGGCGCTTTTTGGGCCGTTTACGCCGTCATTATCCCAAACCTGGGCATAATATTCAATCTTATCTCCCGGCGCCAGCTGTAAGCTGTCTACATACCATTGCAGAAAGAAGCTTTGGGTATTGACGGTTTTACTAAAAGGAATCGGGATACCTTTTGCAGCAGAAGGCTTTTTGTCATTCTCTCTCTGAATCGAATAGAACATTTTGAGTTGAGAAAAACCGTAATCATCGCTGATGGAGCCGCCCAGAACAAGATAATTGTATAGTGTTGTATCCTGAAAATTTTCAAGATTCAGGACCGGTGATTTATCAGGAATTACGTTGATGTAATAACCAATTTGATCGGCGTTGCTGGTTTCATCATTCTTCAGCATAACCTGATACTGCGAAGAACGGCGTGCCGAACGGCGTATTTCAAAATGATCACCTCCGTTTTCTTTCGCTTTGTATAAAACCGAATCATTTTCGAAACGGATACCGAGCGACTTCGTGGAGGAAGTATTAAAATTCCATTCAATCATGGTCCCTTCCGGTACGGACAGATTACCTACGTTGTTTAATCCTTCCGACGGCTTGTTCAGATAGGCCGGATAGTGAAGGTTTACATCAAAAGAAAGCAATGACGGTCTTTCCACCACGGCAATTTTATAATCGTCCGAAGTAAATCCTGCCGCATCAAAAGAGAAAGCAACATCGCGCTGAAGATTTTTGAAAGTATAAGAGAAATTCTCAGCACCTTCCTGATTTAACTTAAATCGGCTCCCGTTTTGTACCAGATAAACCGATTGCGGCAATGCTTCTCCTTTCAGTTTTAGTTTTAAAGTAAAATCTTCGTTCCGGAATGCTTTCAGATTTTTATTCTGAATCGCAAAAGAAAATGGAGCATAAGTGTAGTTTTTCTGGAAATGAATGATCCTGTCAGAACTTGATGTAAAAAATGAAGGATTAAAAAGCAGGATAACCGCAATGGCTGCAATGGGAAAAATAGCATACCGCATCCATTTTTTATTTTCATTGAACTTAATGGCATCGGAAAACTTAACAATCAGAAGCTGACCGGATTTTTGCCGGATGCTAGCTTCTATCAGATCTGACTGTGTTCCGGAAAGATTCCGGAGCTGCAAAGTATTTACAAGCTTATCTCCTACTTCCGGGAAATAAGAACCGATCTGCATCGCAGCTTCTTCGTCCGAAATTGGCTTTTTAAGACCTGATAGGTGAATAAGTGGCTGAATTACCCATTGAAAAAAAGAAAATGCCAGAATGGCCAGAAAACCAAAAAACAACATACCTCTTACTGCCGAACTGAAACGTCCGAAATATTCAAGGGTGTTGAAAAAAAGATAAACCGTCAGCAAAAGCGCTATGGAGAAAATAAGCCCTTTTAGCAATTGGTTCTGATAGTATTTCTGACGGTATTCCTGGATGCGGAGCAACAGGCCTTCCATTGCCGGTGTGAAAGGAGTCATATATGTTTTGATAAAATCCTGATGGCTATTATAACGTATTGGCTAGTCTAAAAAGTACGATTTACTTTGACCTGCCTAAAACGAAGTAATATAATCAAAATATGACTTTGATGTACGAAACGCAGCAGAAAATGAAGATATTCAGGATGTTTGATAAAGTTTAGAACTGAATTAACAAACCGGTTGAGGCGTAGTTGATCCAGTTGAAATTGTAAATCTTGTCAACATCAGCGCCGCCTTCAACAACACGATAACCCAGTTTTACTCCCAGCTTTGAATTGATCTGGTAGGCAGCGCCGGCGAAAATGTCTTCCGCACGGCCAAATTTAGATGCCAGTGCATCTCCTTCGACGATGAAAGACCAGCGATAAGTCGGTTTGTATGAAGCGTAAAAATTGACGAGCGGGACAAAACCAAGGTCATCATAATGAGTATCGCCGGATTCATTTTTAAAGCGAACATCTGCATCCCGGATTTTTCCCGTAAGCCCCGCCCCTACTTTCCAGCGTCCTGTTGAAATGAAATCATAACGATAAGTAAGGCGGTAGGAATTGAATTTATAAAAGACTTCGAGGGGTTGGCCAGCCAGGAAAACCAGGTTATTAAAATTCACATTTTGATTAAAGGACCCATCGTACTTTACCGTAAGTGGTGCATAAAGCGCTGAGATGTTATGCCGTTTTATGGTATAACCTACACGGATCCGGTAAAAGGCTTTTGGTTTAATGCTAAGTTCCTCTGCCAGATTTACCAGAGTTCCTCCTGTATTCGGAATTCTGACTTTGTTATAATTGGTTCCAAAAACAGCTCCACCTTCCAGGTCAAGTTTAAACTGAGCCTGTGTCGAAAGACAAACGATGAACAGAAAGAAAGTGGAAATATATCTGAAAGTCATGGCTTCAACTTTTTAAAAATGAAAAAACAACCTGGTTGAGGCTGTTTTAAAAAATTGATGCCAGCGTAGTGGTCGGATTGTTTTCCCCTAAAAAGCAAAAGAGCAAAACCACCGGCTCTGCTCTTTTGTTAAACATAATTATTTACTAAGCCAAGGCTACTTCAAGAGGTTTGCCTTTTACCTCGCTTACAAATGTTTTGATATCGTTTTCAAGGTCGTTGCTGTTTTGCAAAACCCTGATAAAAGCGCTTCCTATGATCGCACCTGCGGCGTAACGGGAGGCTTTAAGGAACGTGTCATTATCTTTTATTCCAAAACCAATCAGCCTCGGGTTTTTAAGGTTCATGGCATTAAGACGATTGAAATAGGTTTCCATATCGTCGCTGACACCCGTGCTTGATCCGGTAACGCTCGCAGACGAAACTGTATAAATAAAACCTTCGCTGATTTCGTCAATTTGCCTGATGCGTTTTTCGGATGTCTGAGGCGTTACCAGGAAAATGTTCAGAATACCATATGCATCAAATATAGGTTTGTATTCATTCTGGTACACATCCATTGGCATATCGGGTAAAATGAGACCGTCGATACCTACTTCAGCACATTTTTTACAGAAATTTTCGATACCAAACTGAAGAACGGGATTTACATAACCCATCAGCAGCACCGGAACAGTTATGGTTTGACGCATATCTTTTAACTGATCAAAAAGAATACGTACCGTCATTCCGTTTTCCAGCGCCTGGTCATTGCTTTTCTGGATGGTTTCTCCGTCAGCAACCGGATCAGAATAAGGCATCCCGATTTCTACCAGATCAGCACCACCTTCCTGTAATGCTTTAAGCACTTTCAGGGTATCGTCCAGCTGAGGAAAGCCTGCTGTGAAATAAACATTCAGCAATCCTTCCTTGTCCTGTTCTGTTTTATTTTGAAAAAGATTTACAATCCGGTTCATTCCTGTGTCCAGTAATCTATAACCAAAACTTTATCCAAATATGGTCCTAATACTTTACCAAATGCTTTATGAGCAGGATGCGGTAAATAAACTTCACGTGCCGCCTCACTTTCAAAAGTTACAAAAAAAGCATGCGTAAAACCCTGTGCAAGGTTCTCCGGACTATTGTTTGTACCCCATTCCAAAGATTTGATTTCTTTGATCTGTGAAGGAAGTTTCCGGAATGCATCCTCTACTTCTTTCACTTGCGCCGGAGAAGCAGAATCTTTGAATTTGAACAGAACAACGTGACGAAGCATTTTTTTAGGCGGGGTATTTTTAGGTGAAACAAAGGCCATAGAGCCAAATAACAATATGGTGGCCAGGAAAAGCAGTTTTAACTTCATGCGGCGGTTTAGATATATTGGTAAAAGATTAAAATTACTATGCAGACTAAGCTGAGCAGTTCAGGCATTCTCCTTCATCACTGAATTTCAGGCGGTCAAATTCGCCCAGTTTTTCTTTCAGTTCCAGGATTTCATCCTCTGTATCACATCTTTCGAAAAGAGACAGTTCACCAGAATTTACTTTTGCTTCCAATTCCTGAATTTTCAAACGAACGTCAAAAACTTCGGGCAATGTTAGTGTAGCCATGTTTTATTATTTAGGTGTGATCAATCGATATATTTCATGTAGGTAGCCATATCCTTGTCTCCGCGACCGGAAAGATTCACGACAACCGTATCGTTCAGAGAAGCGCCCAGACGCCCTAAAACGGCCAGTGCATGCGAAGATTCAAGCGCAGGAATAATTCCTTCCAAACGTGTAAGCTCAAAAGCGGCCTGAACAGCCTCTTCATCTGTTGCAGAAAGAAAAGTACCCCGTCCGCTGTCATACAGATAAGCATGCTGAGGACCGATTCCCGGATAATCCAGACCGGCAGAAATGGAATAAGGTTCCGTAACCTGTCCATCCTCGGTTTGCATCAGGATAGTCCGGCTTCCGTGTAAAACACCTGGTTTGCCCAAAGCCGTAGTTGCGGCTGAATGCCCTGTATTCACTCCCTGCCCAGCTGCCTCAACGGCAACCAGTTTTACATTTTCATCATCCAGAAAATGATAAAATGCACCTGCTGCATTGCTGCCTCCTCCTACGCAGGCAACCACGTAATCAGGCGTTTCGCTGCCGGTTTGCTCTTTTAGCTGCCATCTCATTTCTTCTGAAATGATAGATTGGAAACGCGCGACCATGTCGGGATAAGGATGCGGACCCACAACGGAACCTATGATGTAATGGGTATCGACGGGATTGTTGATCCAGTGTCGCATTGCTTCATTGGTGGCATCTTTTAATGTTTTGGAACCGCAGGTTGCCGAACGAACCTCTGCACCGAGCATTTTCATACGGGCAACGTTAGGAGCCTGGCGTTCGATATCCAGTTCGCCCATGTACACAATGCATTCGATATTCATCAATGCACAAACGGTCGCAGTGGCAACACCGTGCTGTCCTGCCCCGGTTTCAGCCACTACACGCTGTTTTCCCAGACGTTTTGCCAGGAGAATTTGTCCGATCGTGTTATTGATCTTATGTGCTCCCGTGTGGCAAAGGTCTTCTCTTTTCAGAAAAATGTTGGTCTGGTATTTTTCTGAAAGCCGGTTTGCACGGTATAACGGCGTTGGCCTTCCAACGTAATCGCGTAAGAGGTCGTTATATTCCTTTTGAAAAGCAGGCTCTGCAATGATCTGCAGATAATTTTCGCGTAGCTCTTCTACGTTTGGGTATAACATTTCGGGAATGAATGCACCACCGAAAGTTCCGTAATATCCCTTATTATTAACCTGAAACGAATTTTTCTCTGCTACTGCTTCCATGATATATTTTTAAGCTTCTGCTTCTTCCTGCTCTTGTACCCTCACCAGATTAAATAACTCTTCAAGTTTGGAGATATCTTTAATTCCTGGTTCCGTTTCAAACATACTGTTCACATCAATACCATAAACAGGATGTGTTTTTGATAAATCAATAATGGTTTCAATGTTATCAAGACTTATGCCACCGCTCAGGAAAAATGGTTTTTCATTGTCATATTTCTTCAGCAGCTTCCAGTCAAACGGTACGCCATTTCCTCCCGGCTGATCTCCTTTGGTATCAAACAAAAACAGATCACAGAAAGATTTGTAATTGTTCAGCATGGCGAAATTGAAATTTTCATCAATTGAAAACGCCTTGATAATATTCACTCCTTTCTGGCGAAGGCTTCTGCAGATATCCGGCATTTCATTTCCATGAAGCTGTGCATACTGCAAATCGTATTTTTTGACCATGTCAAGAATGTAACCCGGATTGGCATTAACAAATACACCTACTTTTTTAATGCTTTTAGGAATCGTTTTAACGTACTCTTCATTTAACTCTTCTCCTGCAAAACGGGGTGATTTTTCATAAAAAATAAACCCGATAAAATTAGGATTCAATTTAACCAATTCTTCAATGTTGTCTTGCTGGCGCATTCCGCAAACTTTAATTTTCATAATACCAGAGGATTTGAATTATTAAATTGTGATAAATCATTTTGCAAATCGCCAAGTGCGGCCCCCGGATTTGCAGTTTTCATAAATGTTTCGCCTATTAAAAAACCTTTATATCCATGTTTGTATAAACGCTGGATCGTTTCGGCATCTTTTAACCCGCTTTCTGATATCTTAACAAAAGAATCAGGGATCTGTTCACTAAGTTCTATGGAAGTTTCAATGGAGGTTTCAAAGGTTTTCAGGTTCCGGTTATTAACTCCCACGATGTCAACGCTTTCACACAGACTTTCATGAAGCTCCTCTGCGTTATGTACCTCAAGTAAAACCTCCATTCCCAGCTCATGTGCTTTTTGGCTCAGCGTTCTGACCTGTTCCGGTGATAAGCAGGCAGCGATGAGCAGAATAATGTCCGCTCCTATCGATTTTGCTTCGTAAAGCTGGTATTCATCAACCATAAAATCCTTTCTCAGCATCGGGATGCCGGGATTTGCTTCACGAGCCTTTGAAAAATCCTCAAATGATCCTCCGAAAAAATCAATATCTGTCAGCACAGAGAGCGCTGCGGCTCCTTCTTTTACATAATCAGCTGTGACTATTTCAGGAAAAACATCACCATTTATAACTCCTTTTGAAGGAGATTTACGTTTGAATTCGGAAATGATCTGAGGTGAAGTTGCGGCTTTCAAGGCAGCAGACAAGGAAACTGTAACACGCGAAAAGAGCGGTTCTTTTTCAAGATCAGAAATGGATTTTAACTTTTTGGCTACTGCCACCTCTTCCTGCTTCCGTGCAACAATTTTTTCTAATATATTCATTAATCAAACCTTGAAAATATCTGCAACTTTTAAATTAAACTCAGGCTGGTGATTTTATATCGATACCAGTTTTTTAAAGCTGGCCAAAGCCTTTTTGTTTTCGATAGATTCCCTTGCCATTGCAACTGAATCCAATAAAGACATGGAAGGATTGGCGCAGTGGAGGGCAAGTCCGGCATTGGCGAGTACAGCCTGCATTTGTGCGGGTGTAGCTTCGTTGTTTAGCACGTTCATGAAAATCTGAGCAGAAGCTTGCACTGTTTCGCCCCCCGAAAGTTCCTCAGCGCGCAGTGTATTAAGCCCCAAATGTGATGGAGTCAGAACTTGCTCAGTGTGAGCGGTTATGATTTTAAAAGCACCTGTTAATGACACTTCGTCGTAGCCGTCTAATGCGTGAAGAACTAAAAACTGCTTATCGGTTTGTTGGTAAAGATAAGCAAAAAGCCGTGCTAATTCAAGACTAAAAACCCCTACAAGCTGTTTTTTGGGAGACACCGGATTGGTCATCGGACCGAGCATATTGAAAAAGGTTTTTACACCTAATTCCCTTCTGACCGGAGCCACATTTTTCATTGCCGGGTGAAACAGCGGAGCATGAAGAAAACATACACCGGCCTCTGCGATCTGTTTTTCAAGAATACTTTTATCGTTGGTAAACTTTGCGCCCAGATATTCTAAAACGGTAGATGAGCCGCAAAGGGAGGAAACGCCGTGGTTACCATGTTTGGCAACATGCTGCCCTGCTCCTGCCACTACAAAACAGGAAAGCGTTGATATGTTAAAGGTATCCTTTCCGTCACCGCCGGTCCCGCAAACATCAATCGGATCGTAGGCTGACAGATCAACGGCGAGGCACATTTCCAGCATGGCATCACGAAAACCTTCCAGTTCTTCTACCGTAATGCTGCGCATGGCATAAATGGTCAGGAAAGCGGCAATTTCCGAATTGGAATACTTTCCTGAACTGATTCCGATCAGTATTTCTTTTGACTGCTGTTTGGTTAAAACTTTATATTCAAAAAGATGGCTAAGAATGGCTTTCATTACAAATTAATGGGTATTGTGAGCGAAAAATTGGCTGCCTTAATGCAGGTACCAGTTTTACAGGAAGGCATTATTTTTAAATTTTGAAACAAAATACGGGAATTGAAATCTCAATTAAATACTCAGCCAGTTTTGCAGCATTTCTTTTCCGTGTTCTGTCAAAACAGATTCAGGATGAAATTGAAGGCCTTTTACATCATACTTTTTATGTGAAAGACCCATCACCCGTCCTTTGTCATCCAGGGCAGTAATTGTGATATCATCGGTAAAAGTCTCCGGCATTACAGTCCATGAATGATACCGTCCGACTTTAATTTCCCTCGGCAGCCCTTTGAAGATACGTTCGTCCGGATCTGTTACAAATGCAGTATCACTGATTCCGTGTAATACATCTGTCATATTTTCAAGATCTGCGCCATAAACTTCACCAATGCCCTGATGACCCAGACATATTCCCAGAATGCTTTTCGTGGGACCATATTCACGAACAACGTCCTGTAAAATCCCAGCTTCAGAAGGTATCCCGGGACCCGGAGAGAGAAGTATTTTATCATACTTTCCTACGTCTTCCAGTGAGATTTTATCATTCCGGAAAATGTCTACCTGGTCATTTAACTCACGCAGGATATATACCAGGTTGTAGGTAAAAGAATCGTAATTGTCAATAACAAGAATTTTCATATTTGGTTGGCTATCAGCGTTCAGCGACTAGCTTTCAGCTCTGTTTTTCGTTACTTACTTTGCAAAAGATCACTTTGATCCGGATTTTGCTATTTACACAATCACTTTATAATCAAGAACAAGTTCATCTCCCGGCTTTCCGCGAATTCCCCAATTGACCAATGGAGTTTCTGTTAAAGTAATTTCTATATCATTTGGAGAAATGCCAAGTTCTTTTTCAAAGCGTTCAAATATCAGCTGGTATAAAAGCTTTTTAGTTTCCGCCGACCGGCCTTCAAAAAGAGCAATTTCCAGAATGGTATATTGTTCACTTCTTCCTTCGGGATAGTAAAATTCCTCTTTGTCAAGATAAAAAAAGCGATGGGCTCTTTTATTTTCCGGATACCTGAAAGCTTCAACGACACAAGAATGCAATGTGTCGGAGAGTTTTTCTCTTAGCGGCATCAGGTGTGTCCGTAAACCATATATTTTGATCTGTGACATAAGATTTCTTAAATTCCTTCCGCAAAATCGATCGCTTTTCTGAGCGCCGCCAGTTTGCTGTTGATTTCCTGTAATTCACTTTCAACCACAGATTTTGCCACAACACCCATCCCGGCCCGATAAAATAAAGTATTATCCTTACTCAAAAATGTCCGTATCGCGATCGCATGATTAAAATCACCGTTGAAATCCATAAACCCAATGGCCCCGCCATAAATACTCCGGTTGGTTGTTTCCATCTGGTCGATGAGTTTCATCGCATTGTGTTTTGGTGCTCCGGTGAGTGTTCCGGCCGGGAAAGTATCTGCAACCAACTGTAACGGATTTACGTCTTCTTTCATTTGACCAACCACTTTGGAAACCAAATGGATTACATGCGAGTAATATTGCACTTCCTTGTAATTGGTAACCTTCACGGCATCACAGCTTCTGCTGAGGTCGTTACGGGCCAGATCTACAAGCATCACATGCTCGGCCGTTTCTTTTGGATCGTTTAACAAATCCTGAGCTGCTTCTGCATCCGCCTGATCGTCACCTGTTCTTCGGAAAGTACCCGCAATCGGATGAATTTCTGCCTGTCCGTTTTTTATAAATATTTGTTTTTCAGGAGATGAGCCAAAAATCTTATAGTTGCCGTAATCGAAATAAAACAAATACGGAGAAGGATTAATCGACCGCAGCGCTCTGTATACATTAAATTCATCACCCTGAAAATCCCTGCTGAAACGTCGGGAAGGTACGATCTGGAAAACGTCACCCCGCAAACAGTAATCTATACCTTTTTGGATTACAACCCGCATTTCATCATCCGTCACATTTGAAGTTTCTCCGGAAGTAATCTTAAAATCGTATTTAGGAAAATTTCTGTTTTTAATCAGGATTTCAATCTGCTCCAAACCACTTTCTTCTGTATTCCCACCATACTGATGTTCAAAGATATACAGTTCGTTTTTAAAGTGATTTATGGCAATAACGTATCTGTAAACCTGATAAAAAATCTGGTCTATTTCTGTTTCCGGGCTGGAAGGTTGAATGGTAATATCTTCAAAATAAGATACTGCATCGTAAGTCATGTGGCCAAAAAGTCCGTTGGTTATAAACGGGAATTTACTTTTTTCGGAAACAAAACTTTGAGCAAAACCATAAAGCGCCTGCACTGCATCTTTCGGATTTTCCAGTGCGAAACTTTCCTTTTCACCATCCGGGAACAATGTTGTTACCACACTGTTATTCAGTTTAAAAGAAGCAACCGGATCGCAGCAGATGTAGGTAAACGAGTTTTCATTACCATGGTAATCCGAGCTTTCCAGCAGGATGGTATTTACAAAACGGTCACGAAGCTTTAAATAAATAGATACCGGTGTGAGCGTATCTGCCAGCAAGGTTTTATGCTTTGTAGATATGGAATAAGTTTTGGTCAAAGTTTTCATCAGGAATATTAGGTTAACAATAACAAAAAAAGGCCCGCTGTCGGAAGGACAGCGAGCCGTAAGGAAAGTATATTTTCATGTTATACTATGCAATAGCGTTTACTCGTCCATCCTGTTAAGACGTGCGCGCCACCAACCAATTGTATTACATGCGTATTTCATAATTCTGATTAAAATGTCCTTCTGAGAGGATATTTGTTTAATACACAAATATATAAAAAGAGATTTAAGAATTTCAAAAATTGGTACACTTTTTAATTATTTATACCACCAATTAAAATTTTTGGTTGCCCGCGGTTTAAAAGAGCAAAAAGGAGACAAATCTGAATTTAACCAGGCAATTTTGACAATCCTGAATTTAATCTGTTCCGTTCTGATAACGAGTCTTTTAAGTTTGCGGGTGCCTCAAATCAGTGCGCTGAGGTTTCTCTAAACCAATTTTCCCCGCAATCTGGCCCGAATAGAGAATTGTGAAAGCACTGTTTTTTGCCTGACGTTAGGGTGCAGCATCTCTTGTTTTCTTTTCCCTGATTCGTTTTACAATTCTCACGGCGGTCATCATCAGCACGGCAAAGATGATCAGTCCCAAAACACCCCAAAGCCAGTCAACCGTATTTTTGAGCACAACCAGAAAAACGATGGAAAATAAAAAGATGGTTGCTACCTCATTAAACAGCCTGAGCTGAAAGGAAGTAAAGCGAAATTTTCCTTCTCTCAATTCCAGAAGAATTTTTTTGATATAAAAATGATAAGCGACCAGGCCAAGCACGAACATCAGTTTTAGCTGCATCCACCCCTGCTGCAAAAATTCAGGTGTGATATACAAAAGTGTACTGCCAAAAATCAGAGTGAGCCAACAGGCTGGTGTCATGATCGCATTCCATAAGAGCTTTTCCATTTTGATAAACTGAGCAAAAAGAATCAGTCTTTCAACTTCCGGTTTGTCGTTGGCCTCTGTATGATAAATAAAAAGCCGGGGCATGTAGAAAAGGCCGGCAAACCAGCTGACCACAAAAATGATATGAAGCGCTTTGAAATGAAGGTAGTCCATGTTGGTTAAAAATCGTTGGCAGATCCGACGGCTGTCAAATCTAAAGCAATCTATTAGGTGGTAAATTTCGTAAATTATTCACAAGGAAACGGAATAAACTTTCTTCTGTCACCCTGTGTTATCTTTTAATAAAATTCATAGATCAACAATGAAAACAACCGTCTCGCTTTTCACTTTCCTGTTTTTGTGCTGCATGGTTGCGATGTCATGTGCACAATCGGATAAAAAGCAAAAGAACAAAATGAATAAGGAATCTGCTGCATTGGATGAAGCAAATGTAAATACTGCTGGTACTGAAATGGCAACTTTTGGTACAGGCTGTTTCTGGTGTACCGAAGCGGTGCTGGAATCGCTCGATGGCGTGAAAAAAGTGGTGTCCGGTTATTCAGGTGGGCAGGTTGCCAATCCGTCTTATAAAGCTGTTTGTACAGGAGAAACCGGCCATGCGGAATGTGTGGAGGTGACTTACGACCCCAAAGTGATTACTTACGCGGAGCTGCTTGAAGCATTTTTCCGCAGTCACGATCCGACTTCACTAAACCGCCAGGGAAATGACGTGGGAACACAATATCGTTCGGTGATTTTTTATCATAATGATGAGCAAAAGAAACTTGCAGAAGAAGCAAAAACAGAGCTGGATAAGTCTGGTGCATACAACAAACCGATTGTTACGGAAATTACCAAGGCTGTAAAGTTCTATGTTGCTGAGGATTACCACCAAAATTATTTTGCCAACAATCCGGATCAGGGATATTGTGCATTTGTAATCGCTCCGAAACTGGATAAGTTTAAAAAGGTTTTTAAAGAGAAGCTTAAAAAAGAGATCTGATTTTAATATGCGCGGATATCCGGCTTCGTCCGTTTATCACAAACTTTCTCCGTATAATAAGTTGAGATGGCACAAGTTTTGAGACATTGAAATAATGCCTTTAATTTGTGCCATTATTAATTTAAATAACCAATCTATTACGATGAAAAAGACTCTATTAATGCTTTGTGTTGCTACTATACTGAGCCTTGCCTCTGAAAAAGCTTTTGCTCAATTTGAAAAAGGAGATAAAATTTTAAATGTAGGTATCGGCGGCGGTGGTTATGGCTTTTATGGCGGTGGCTTTGCCGTTGGCGGATCATTTGAGGTTGGCGTTCACGAGTTTATAAGTGTTGGTGCTCAGGCCGATCTGAATTTTTACAATTACAGCTACGGGTTTGGATATGCTAAGAGCAATTACATCTCTGTGCCAATTGCTGCAAGAGGATCTTACCACTACGGAAAGCATTTTCTTACAATTGATAAATTAGACCTTTATGCAGGACCTGTTTTGGGTTTTAGTATCGATGGTAACGAATATTATAGCGGAACTTCCATAGTTATTGGTGTTCAGGCTGGCGCAAGATATTACTTCAAACCAGCTATGGGAGCTTTTGCTGAATTTTCAGGGGGATCAAATGTAATTCCTGCGAAAGTGGGTCTTTCCTTCAAATTCTAAGAAAATAAAAGGCATAAAAAAACGGCTGGGAGAGTCCCCAGCCGTTTTTTTATGCCAAATTTCAGAAACTCATTTTTATTGAAAGCCCTGCAGACTGTGTTGCAGGATTATAGGACGGGCTAAAATTGAAGGCAAACGCTTCCTTTCTGCGACGCAGCTCATCTTTTACGAGAAGTGCCTTTTGTGTGTACCTTTTCTTTTTTACAAACCCGATAATGGTCAATGGGATGCCCGAACCCAGGCCAGCTATAAACATCATGTAGCCCCCCAGAAATTGCCCAAAACCGTTGTACCCATTGATATTATCAGCACTTGCCATAACACCTATCCCGGCTCCTGTTAGTGCAGCACCCCCTACTAACCCCACGGTGCCCATTTTTCTATAATTATCTGCCTTTTTAAGGTAGAATTTATAGTTTGCCCTAAGCTGGTTTGCATCCCAGTTACTTATCGTCTGCATCGATAAACTGGGCTTTGGAGCAGTCTTTCCATAGGGTGTAACCGGAGCTGGTGCGGTTATCTCATCATAATATACTTCTGGTTTTTCTTCATAATTTTTGGTTTCACCATTTCCATAATGAATTGAAACAATGTCCGATTTCTGAACAAAAAACACCGGTCCTTCCGGATCCGTTATTTTCCTGTATTTAATACTTTGATCCTGCACTTCCTGAATAATGACTTCAAGTTTTGTATTATCCCGCAGAATAATAATATCGTTTTTTCGGGCGGTTTGCGCCTGGCAGAATGAGGCTACAACAAGAAACAGGCTGAGCAGCGAAGCACTCAGTTTAAATGGAAAATTTTTCATTAGGCTAGCAGATGATTTAGAACTCTAACAGCCGGCAATTTCAGAAGTAAATATTGAAAAAAATAAAATTAAACCCCGAATTTATTTAACTGCTTCACCAATACCTCAAAGTCCTTGGGATAAGGCGCTTCAACACGGACAGGCTCACCATTCATCAACGCAAATGACAGAGAATAAGCATGTAAGGCAACCCGCTGGATCAGGGGTTGTTCTTCTGTTTCTTTTTTCAGGTTAAATTTCTTTTTCAGGCTCGAAAGAAAAATGGGTTCTCCTCCATACTGCGGATCACACACAATCGGGGCTTTCAGACACGAAAGGTGAATTCGTATCTGGTGCATGCGACCGGTGATCGGGATGCACTCAACCAGCGTATAACCGCGATATACTTTCAAAGTATTAAAAATGGTTTCCGCAACCTTTCCTTCTGCCCGGTCAATTTTGACAGCAGTACCGTTTTTCAGGGCGAGAATAGGCAAATAAACAGAAATACTATCCAGATTATGAATGCCGTTGGCAACTGCATGATAGCGTTTTGTCACTTCACGATGCTCAAACTGCATCGCTAAATGGCGGTATGCTGCCGGATTTTTGGCAAAGGCGAGTACGCCAGAAGTTTCCTTATCAAGACGGTGTGCAGCCTGAAGTTCAGGATTGTGTTCTTTTGCAAGTCTTAGCAAACTTCCTCCTCTGTCGGCAGTTCTTTCGTCCAGTGTGGCAAGATGAGGCGGCTTGTTAACAAGTAAAAAGTCGTTATCCTCAAATAATATGATGTCCTTAAAATTGATTTTCATAAATGTTAAACTAAAAATAATCCGGATAAATTACCTGACATCAGCAATTTATCCGGATTATTTCGACTTGATATATTTTATTCCCTGATTGTCGTGTTAGGACAAAGGTAGTTATTTGTTTCGGGAAGCGTGATTATTACACCAATGCACTCACTTTGGTAGGGTTCGGATTGATGGTGTCGGATTCTACCAATCCATCCCGAAGCCTCACGATCCGGTGGGCGTAATGCGCAATATCTTCCTCGTGGGTAACCATTACAATCGTATTTCCTTTGCTGTAAAGCTGGTCGAAAAGATCCATGATTTCGTAGGAGGTCTTGGAGTCAAGGTTACCGGTAGGCTCATCTGCCAGCAAAATACTCGGGTCATTCACAAGCGCTCTGGCAATGGCTACACGCTGGCGCTGACCACCCGAAAGCTCGTTGGGCCTGTGTCCTGCCCTGTTTTCCAAGCCCACGTTTTTAAGTGAAAGCATGGCTTTTTCGGTACGGTCGGATTTGCTTAAACCTGCATAAATCAGCGGAAGCGCAACATTATCCAGAGAAGACATGCGGGGTAACAGGTTAAATGTCTGAAAAACGAACCCGATTTCCTTGTTACGAATTTCGGCAAGCTCACTTTCAGTCATATCACTCACATCCTTGTTATTGAGGACATACCTTCCGGTTGAAGGCGTATCAAGGCAACCGATAATATTCATCAGTGTCGATTTTCCCGAACCGGAAGGACCCATAAATGCCACGTATTCTCCCTTGTTGACAGAAATAGTAACGGATTTGAGCGCCTGAATCACTTCACTGCCCATGACGTAACGCTTGGAGATATCGGAGGTTTCTATAATTTTCATATTCACTTTTTGGAATAGCTGATGTCTGATAAAATGATGTTCAGGAAGCTGTTGCTGCGCCTGTCGCCGCACCTCTCCTCCTTCTTCTTTTGAAATAATTACCTAAAAATAAACCTGTTAGGATCAGCACTCCGGCATTTTCTCCGGCGAATGAGCCGGTAATGTCGCCTGTATCTTGAAAAAAGGTTTGTAGCTGTTCATAGTGAAACACTTCCTGAGTTTCTTCGTGGTTTTGACGAAGTAACATCCATTCTTTCATGAAAAAGTTTTGCCGCCTCCAGATATATTTTTCGCCTGATGGGAGAAGCAGTTCCGCCTTTTTACCTGAATGAAATTGGACAACGCCAATGATTTTATTGTCATTTTTTAGATCATGAATATTTACGGTGCGTTTTAAAAAACCTTTTACATCGTAAAAAAGATGAATACTATTGAGCTTTGCCTGCACATCGTAGGAGAACATGGCATCCTGCCACATTTCACCGACAGGTATTTCTCCATCCAGAATCACAATTTTCCGGCTGAATGCTTCTTTAATCCAATGTAATTTTGTTCCCATCTGTATCTTAATATTGGCTTTTATAATAACCTCAGGAAGCAGCAGCGGTCATTCTGATAAAATGAATCTGCACATACATGGCTGCCAGAATAATTGGTGCAGGCATGCTGTCATATTCAATCGTGCCTTCATTGTTCCACATGCTTTTCTTCACAAAATGAGCAGTGTCTTCCGGGCCTTTTATATCCCAATCCATCCGTTTCCATGAATTGAATTTCCATTCGTAGCTGATCTGTTGATAGGTAATCAATGCCGTGCTTTTCCAAAAGTTGTATTCAATTTTGCCCAATTCATTTTTCCCTTCAATATCAAGAATTTTTGTTTCAGAATTCCAAAATCCTTTTGGTTTAAAAGTAAGCAGATGACCGTTAAGTTCGCCATAGGCATCGGTCTTCCAGGCACTGGTTTTTAAAAGTCCTACAATGACTTTTCCCCTGAAAATGCGGCACTCATTTCCGATCCACGAAGATTTCCAGGTTAACGTCATTTGAATTATATGAAGTGTTACTGATTATTTCATAAAAATATTAAATCATTGAAACTCTGCCCGCTGTTTTTCGATAAGAGCGCGCATGGGTTGATAGCGATTCATAAATTGCTGATAACCGGCAGGCAGGGCATACTGTTTCACTTTGGCTTCTCCGTTTGCGGCTTGCTCGGTCAGTCCCTGTTCAAGGCTTAAAAAGGTATATTGCTCCCAAAGTTCTGGTGCGTATTCATTGAAACGAAGTGCTGTCAGCACCATGTCATAAGCTTTTTTAGTCTGCTTTTTTCTGCGGTACCATTCCGAAGCTCCGGCTACAATTTTTGCATCAAAAGGGTTGTCTCTAACTGCCTGATCGAAATTTTTGTCTGACGGCGATTTGATAGTAATAGCAAGCAGGCTGTCCGATTTCATTTTCGGTTTAATTCCCGAAAACAATGTTTTCTTTAATTGGTCAATCGCCGCCGCTGATTCTTTTCCCTGGATTTTTTCCAAAAGTATAACTGCTACTGCCTGTTTGTCGGACAGCGCATTGGCAACGGCCGTTCCCAAAGTTCCTTCAATGCCATCCACAAGAGAAAGCTGCTGAATAGCCTGTTCATATAAACCCAGCTGTAAAAACCAGTTTCCTAAAACTTTACGATACTGCTGTTTTTTGTCTCCGTCCTCCTCCGACCATGCCGAAAGAATATCAATTGCTCTTAACTTGTTACCGCTGTAAAACTCAGGATAAAGGGAAGCAAAGGAAAGATCCTGTGACAGGAGAGGATTTTTTGCAGCGAGTTTCGGAAGAAATGTAGCAGGAAGACTGTCTTGCCTGGCCTGATTCGTCGTGTAATTCTGCAAATAGGCAAAAGCAGAAACGCTCAGTAAAGAATCCGCCGGAATAACGGTTGACTGGAAATCACGTTTTGAAAAGTTTTGTCTTAAATTTTGTACAGCCAACCAGTTGGCCTGCCATGAAATGTAGCTTTTTTCTTCAATTTTCGATGCCAGTGAATCAAGAAGACGGCTGTCTGCACTTTTAGCCAGTATGGCCAGCAGGTTTGTTGCAGGAACCTCCTCCCGTTTTGTTGCTTTTTCAGCTCTTTCAAGATAGTAATAGGCAGAGTCTGCAACATTGGTTTTTGCATAAAGCATTCCCAGGTTATTGAGAAGTTCACCGCTTTCCGGAAACGCCCTGATTCCTTCCTGCAAACTGGCGACGGCGTCAAAAAACAGATTTTCCTGTACCAAAATGGATCCCAGACCAGCATAGGCCTGAGCAGAAGGCTGTTTTAGCAGCGACTGCCGGAAATAGTAAGCGGCTGCATTGTTATCTCCCTGTTTTAACGCGAGGGAAGCCAGCGCATAGTTTGACTTATGGTTTTGAAATTCCTGCTGCAAAGCCAGTTTGTAATATTGTTCTGCCAGTGTGAATTCACCGGTTTTGCTGTATAAATCGCCCAGACCATTAAAATAACCTGCAATCCCCTGATTTAACGGCAAAAGCCGCTGCATGGAAAAGAGGATAATGACGGCTGCAAATCCAAATAACCTTGTTTGTGTCAGACCAAAACGAAGGGGTTTGTACAACACTTTATGAACCGCCAACCCCTGTTTGAACAATGGATAAAAATTGACCAGAATATAAAACAAAAACAAAAGGCTCATACCGAGCTGTCCCTGCACAACAACATCCTCCAGAACTTCCATCAAAGGGTCATTGGCTGATCCTGAAACAAAAGCTGCAAAGGCGATGGCAATCATAAACAAACCGAGATAAAGCCAAAAACCTGTTGTACGGAAAGGGATAAGCCCTCCGGTGGAATCTGCCCGTTTTCTGAAACCCCATAAACCGATAATTGCTGCGGTAAGCGCAAGGTACGCCGGACCGATCAAGGTAAGGTTCCAGTCGATCTGTTTTGTATTTCTGAGGTAGATTAAAGTTAAAAGCAGCAGGTATAAAATACTGATCACCAAAAAATTTACCAATCCTGATTTGCCGGTTTTACCAGAACCGGTTGTGCTTATCCAGACCAGCAATGCCATAATTTCGGTAGAAACAACAAGCAGGAATAAAACGGTAAGTAACAGCCAGAAAGGCAAAGAATATGAAATAGCGGCAAGTGCGGGAAAAGGCAGAGGTGAAGCGACAGATACCAAAATAGCCAGTACCGCCGACACGCCAAGCATACCGGTTATCCTGATGCTTACACCCAGATCGGGCCGGAACGCATGAAAATAATAACTCAGGCCGCCATAAAAAATTACGGTCAGTAAAAATAAAGTACGGCTTCCCTCACCAAAAACACCCAATGCTTCCGGACGTGCAAATGCAAGAAGTAAAATGAAGATTATCATTCCGGCCAGATACCAAAACCTGGATAAAGTAGTAAGTGCAGCCAAAAGAAAAGACAACCCGATCAATGCAAAAAACCAGAAAATCTGCACAGTGAGTATATCCGTTTCCATCACGGATGCAATGAAGTTTTCGGTAACCAGCTGCGACGGAACAGTAACGCCGTATTGCCACTGATCAATCCTGAGAAAATCGATAACCGTGGAAATTTCGGCTACTTCGCTGAGTACATTCCAGCGAATCACATTGGCCAGCGGGTCCAGACTTTTAAAAACGAAAAATAATATGGATAAAAATAGGATGATAAGCGCAGCCACGGTAGTACGACGCTCGGAGGGTGACCATACTTTCCAGAAAAAGAGTTCCTTCATAGTTTGTTTAAAACCGGATTTAAAAATTACTTAACGCAAGAATACAGCGTTTTTCTATAATGTTCGGGTTTTAAACATTAATGTCCTGTAATTTCTACCAAATCAGTTGTTTCAAGGAGTTGAATAGCCCGAAATAAGTTTTTTTCAAAAATCTCCCTTAATCTGTTTTTTGAAGTGTTGCCGCAGGTAAGCCAGATTACTTTGGGAGGAGCTCCATGCCTGTTTAATAAGGATACAAAGTCATCATCTTTTGTTATGACAATGGCATTTTTTTCACGGGCAGCAAAAAAATTTTCACGGTCATTGGAATCCCGTAAATTCAAATAAACCGCGGAATAACATTCAAGGTTAAATGTACTGGTAATCCATAGTGCCAACCCTGGCGGAATATGAGCGTCGAGAATCAGCATTAACATCAGGCGGCCTGAAGAACCGGATGATTTACTTTGGTTACAGCATACAGCAGACAGGCAGTGATGTCATCTGCTTCGAGATCGGGCAACTCCTCTGTAACGATTTGTTCAGGCGTTAAGCCTGCGGCCAGCAACTCAAGAACATCGGTTACCCGAATCCGCATTCCACGAATACATGGTTTGCCACCGCATTGTTCGGGATTGAATGTAATACGTTCTAAAAGCTGGACATTCATGAGCGATTCCTGATGTGATAAATCAAATTTAATGTTTTGTCTGCGTTTTTCAAACCGCTTCTACCGCTGGTTTTTGTTTGAGTAAGAAAAATCATAGAATAAAAAACACCGGCAAAACTGTATTTCTTAACTGCTTCTAATCCCTTTTCTGAAAATCTGCCTACTGTTTTCGATAAAATCCGGCATTTTTCTAAAAAATATCCTATAAATCAGTGGGGCATCTATTGGTACTGACCAAATTATCTCATACTTTTGCGGTCTGAAAATAACCTCATCGAAGATAATCTAAATCATATTAATGGCAAACGCAACAAATACAGGAAAAATTACCCAGGTAATTGGACCAGTTGTAGACGTATCGTTTGAAGACAGCGGACGCATCCCTGCTATTCTTGATGCGTTAGAAGTCATCAAAACAAACGGTCAAAGAGTAATTCTTGAGTGTCAGCAACACTTGGGTGAAGACAGAGTTCGTACCATCGCGATGGACAGTACCGAAGGTATGCAGCGCGGTATGACGGTAACTCCGCTTGGTTCACCGATCAAAATACCAACAGGCGAGGCGATCAAAGGCCGCTTGTTTAATGTAATCGGAGAAGCGATCGATGGTCTTACGCCAATCGATTCTGCCGGAAATGGTATTTCCATTCACCGTGCAGCTCCAAAATACGAAGATCTTGCAACAGCAACTGAGGTACTTTTTACAGGTATCAAAGTAATCGATTTGATCGCTCCTTATGTAAAAGGTGGTAAAATTGGTTTGTTTGGTGGTGCGGGTGTTGGTAAAACCGTATTGATCCAGGAGCTGATCAACAACATCGCGAAAGCTTATGCTGGTCTTTCAGTGTTTGCAGGTGTTGGAGAGCGTACACGTGAAGGAAATGACCTGATGCGTGAGATGATCGAAGCGGGTATCATTAAATATGGTGATGCTTTCAAACATAGCATGGAAGAAGGCGGCTGGGATATTTCAAAAGTGGATTACGAAACTTTGAAAGACTCGCAGGCAACTTTTGTTTTCGGACAAATGAACGAACCTCCCGGCGCACGTGCCCGTGTTGCTTTGACAGGTCTTACAGTTGCTGAATATTTCCGTGACGGAGATGGCGAAGGGCAGGGACGTGATATCCTTTTCTTTATCGATAACATTTTCCGTTTTACACAGGCAGGTTCTGAGGTATCAGCCCTTTTGGGACGTATGCCTTCTGCGGTGGGTTACCAACCTACCCTGGCTACTGAAATGGGTCAGATGCAGGAACGTATCACATCTACAAAACGTGGTTCTATCACATCTGTGCAGGCTGTTTACGTACCTGCGGATGACTTGACGGATCCGGCACCGGCAACAACATTTACCCACTTGGACGCAACAACTACGCTTTCACGTAAAGTTGCTGAAAAAGGTATTTATCCTGCCGTGGATCCACTAGATTCAGTTTCTCGTATCCTGAATGCAGAAACACTTGGAGCTGCTCATTATGATTGTGCTCAGCGTGTAAAAAACATTCTGCAGCGTTACAAAGAATTACAGGATATCATTGCGATCCTTGGTATGGAAGAGCTTTCTGATGAAGATAAGCTGATCGTATCACGTGCCCGCCGGGTTGAACGTTTCTTGTCACAGCCTTTCTTTGTTGCTGAGCAGTTTACAGGTCTTAAAGGTGTGTTGGTAGATATCAACGATACCATCAAAGGCTTTAACCTGATCATGGACGGAGATTATGACCACCTTCCTGAAATGGCTTTCAATCTGGTTGGAACCATCGAAGATGCGCAGGCAAAAGGTGAGAAAATGCTTGCAGAAGCCAGCAACAGATCATAGTTTTAAGTAACAGTTGACAGTTAGCAGTTAGCGTTTAGCTAACAGCTATTAGCTGACAGCTAAAAGCTAACTAATATGCATTTAGAAATAATTACCCCAGATAAAAAAGTGTTTGCCGGAGAGGCAGATGCTGTGACATTACCGGGTACCGAAGGACAGTTTCAGGTTTTGAACCGCCATGCACCGTTGGTAAGCACGTTAGGCAAAGGAAACGTAGTTGTTGATGTAAGTGGCGTAAAGCAAACTTATGTTATCGACGGTGGCGTTGTTGAAGTGTTGAACAACAGGGTTTTAGTTTTGGCTGAGGCTATTTTGTAGGAATAATAGATTTTAATTTGAAAGCAGAAGCTGTGCAAACGGCTTCTGCTTTTTTTGTTTTAGGTGATCCATACTGTGTGATTGATTAAACGGTTCTGTCTGCGAAGTTTTCCTGTATAGATTTGCAGGCTATACGGTGTTTGTTTTGTCCACACAATTGATTATTATTGAACGGTTTATATAAATTGTAAGCCGTTATCCTTACACCCAAACCTTTAATCCTCATCGTCTGTGAAACTCTTTATCAAAAACCTCCAAAAAACTTATCCCAATGGTGTACAGGCCCTGAAAGGGGTGAATCTTACAATTGAAACCGGCATGTTTGGTTTACTTGGACCAAACGGTGCTGGAAAATCTTCTTTGATGCGTACAATTGCTACTTTGCAGGAGGCAGACGCCGGCAGTATTTTTCTGGATGATCTTGATGTTTTGAAAGATAAAGCGGAGGTGCGAAAGATTCTGGGTTATTTGCCTCAGGAATTTGGTGTTTATCCCAAAATCAGCTCTGAGCTGATGCTGGATCATATTGCGCAGTTAAAAGGAATTTTAGATACAAAAGAGAGAAAACAGACCGTCGCCGCCCTGCTCGACCGTGTCAATCTCTACAACGACAGGAAAAAACATCTGGGAACCTTCTCCGGCGGGATGAAACAACGCTTTGGAATTGCTCAGGCATTGTTAGCCAATCCAAAGCTAATCATCGTAGATGAACCCACAGCGGGCCTTGATCCGGCAGAACGCAACCGGTTTTACAACCTGCTGAGTGAACTGGGTGAAAATACGATTGTGATCCTGTCTACGCATATTGTTGAGGATGTCAGAACGCTTTGCAGCGACTTTGCTATTATCTGCAAGGGAGAAGTTTTACGAAACGGGAATCCGGATGAAGCTGTCAGGGAATTAAACGGATACATTTATTCGACTATGATTGAGAAATCAGACATAGCCGAATACAAAGAAAAATACCAGGTAATTTCGGCACAAATGAAAAGCGGAAAGCTGGGAATACGGATATTTTCAGAGACACATCCCGGAGCCGGCTTTATTTCTGCTGAGCCAATTTTAGAGGATATTTACTTTCATCAGATTGCAAGCAAAATGGACGTAATAACGCTGTAAGCTGTTTTATCTTGCGCATTCTTTGATTTTAAACCTCCATCTAAAAGACATTCCTATGTTCCGGCAAATATTTTCATTTGAAATAAAATACCGAATTGCACGTCCTGCAACCTGGATTTACCTCTTTATTTTTGTACTGATCGGTTTTCTTACAACAGCAACCGGCTGGTCGCCAGCATCCGAAAAAGTGATGCACAACGCCCCATGGACCATGGCGGAAGGAAATATCCTTTTCAGTTTTGCCATGATTCTTGTTTGTTCCGCGGTGATGGGTGTTCCGCTTTACCGGGATATCGAATACAGTACACGAAACTATCTGTACGCAGTTCCCATCACAAAAGCCGGCTATTTCTGGGGACGGTTTTTCGGATCCTTTGTCTTTGTTTTGCTTATCGGTACAGGTTTCAGCTGGGGAGCATTTTTTGGTTCTTTTGTTGGCCCTGTGTTTGATTGGGTTCCAGAGGAAAGAATCGGATCTTACGGCCTCTGGAATTATTTTTATCCTTATTTCACTTACGCCACCGGAAATCTGCTGATTTCCTCGACAATATTTTTTGCGCTGGTGTCCTTCACGCGGAATGTAAGGGTAATTTATTCGGCCAGTATTTTACTGTTTATCGCGTATTTGCTGGGTAACTTTTTGATTCGTGACATCGAAAATCACAATCTTATAAAACTTCTCGACCCTTTCCTGGTGAATGCCTATGGCCTGGAAACCCGCTTTTTGACGCCCTATGAAAAAAATACCATCATTGCTCCTATTACAAACACATTTCTGCTCAACAGGCTAATATGGATTGGATTATCGCTTGTCCTGATCCTTTTTACCTATTACAGTTTCAGTTTTCAGAAGTTCCTGCAGCCTGAAAGATCATCTGAAAAAAAGTCGAAGGACGACGGAGTAAAAACGCCTCCCCTGCTTAAACAGGTTCATCAGCAGTTTGGGAATTTTTATAAAAGAACAATTCTGTGGAACCTGACCAAAATTGAGTTTCTGAACATCGTAAGAGATAATTATTTCCGAGCCATTTTGATGGGCGGATTGATTTTCCTTGTGCTGGATATCTGGATTGGCGATACAATTTTCAGTGTCAGCAATAAACCCCTTACGATCTTTATCATGGATTATAAGGGATACGACTATAACCTTTTTGTTTTCATTATTCTGCTTTTTTACACCGGAGAAGCGGTACACCGGGAAAAAGCCACCCGTTACAACATTTTGAATGACGCCCTTCCTGTACCGAATACCATCCTTTATTTATCCAAATTATTTGGGTTGTTGGGAATTGCCGTTATCATGGCAACCATCCCGATTGTTGTAGGTGTGGCGATTCAGACGATTAAAGGTTTTACTGATTATCAGCTTGATATATACTTTATTGATTTGTATCTGCTTACCCTTCCCGGTTTTGTGCAGATGATATTGCTTTCGTTTACGGTACATATCATTGTCAATAACAAATTCTCAGGGCATGGAGTCGCGATGCTGATCTGGATTGCGCTGTTTTTGCTCCGTGCTTTCGCCGAAATGAACTACAATCTGTTCTTTTACTTTTTTACCCCCGACTTTAAATGGTCGGAGATGAACGGGATCGGACACTTTGTGAAACCGTTATTCTGGTTTAATTTCTATTGGCTCTTACTGGGTTCTCTGCTGGCCACTTTGTCGTATCTGTTTTTTCAGCGCGGCGTTGTAGGTGGTTTTAAAGAAAGGTGGCGTGTTGCCTTGCAGCGTTTTGAGGGTGTTCCAAGGCTGCTGATCTGTTTGTTTTTTATCGGATGGCTGGCCAGCGGAAGTTACATTTATTACAACGTCAGCTATCTGAATGATTATTACAGTGCTTCGGAAGAAAGAAACAATAAAGCACTGTATGAAAAAACGTTAAAAAAATACGAGGGATTGCCTCAGCCGAAGGTGACCAGCCTGATTGTGGAAGCAGATATTTATCCTGAAGAGAGAAAGATAAATATGTATTCCAGAATGATGGTGAAAAATAAATCTGGTAAACCCATCAGTGCGCTTCATTTGATGGATGCCGAAGATCTCGAATATAAAATGCTCTATAACGGAGAAAGTCTTAATTTTTCCGAACCGTTTCATCATCCTTATTCGAAGTTTAGCTTATTCAAAAAAGGAGAAAAAGCATTCAGTTACCGTATTTATAAGCTAAACAAGGTCATGCAGCCGGGTGATTCCGCTTTGGTTGAAATACGCTCCGTAAAGGACAATAAAGGATTTGAGAATAGCGGATTCAGCAGGGATGTGCTACACAACGGAACGTTTTACAGCGGTGGCATACCCGCCTTTGGTTACGACGCAAACTACGAGCTGGAAAGCGATGAGTATCGTAAAAAGCTTGGTTTAAGAGAGAAAAAAGACGATTTGCCACCTCAAAGTGATCCGGTTGGGCGCAGCACGCTGCTGTTTAATGATGATGCCGATCTGATTCATTTTGAAGCGACAGTAAGCACCACACCCGACCAGACTGCGATCGCGCCCGGTTATCTTCAAAAAACCTGGAAAGAAAAAGGCAGGAAATATTTTCAATATATTCAGGATTCGCCTGTTCAGCTGTTTGCAAGCATCGTATCAGCACGTTATGAAGTGCAACGCGAGCAGGTTAAACAGGCAGATGGCACTCCGGTTAACATTGAAATTTTTTACGATAAACACCACCCATTCAATCTGGATCGGTTTAAGGCGGCTTATGTTGACGGATTAAAATATTTTTCCGCAGTATACGGCCCGTTTCAGTTCAGGCAAATGCGCCTGATGGAATTTCCAAGATATGCAGGTTTTGCACAGAGTTTTCCGAACACGGTTCCCTATTCAGAGGATTTTGGCTGGGTGGCGGATTTTAAGAGTCCCGATGACTTTGATTACACCTATTTTGTAACGGCTCACGAGCTTGCGCACCAATGGTGGGGCCACCAGGTCGCTCCGAATAAAACAAGAGGCGCTAACCTGATTTCTGAGGCTTTGGCAGAATACACCGCGCTGATTCTGACTGAAAGGAAATATGGGCGTGACAATATGAAGCGTTTTTTGAAAGATGAACTTGACAGATATCTACGCGGCAGAGCCAATGAGGCAAAAAAGGAAAATACGTTTATCAACTGCAACCGCCCTTATGAATGGTATAACAAAGGAAGTCTGATTATTTACGGGCTGCGTGACCTGATCGGAGATACGGCGGTGAATCACGCTTTACGGGAGTTCAGGGATGAATACGCCCTGCGGGAAAACCCACCGTTTGCGGGAAGCAACGACCTGTATGCGTATTTCAAAAGACATACTCCTGACTCTCTGAAATATTACCTGACAGATACCTGGGAGAAAATCACGCTTTATGAAAATAAGTTTGAAAAAGTTACGTCAAAGCCCGCAGGTAAAGGTTTTTATGATGTAGCCTTAACTTTTTCAAGCAGGAAATTTTATGCCGACAGCTCCGGAAAAGAGACTGCTGCACCTATGAATGACTATATCGACATTGGTGTTTTTGCCGCAGAAACGACAAACAAAACCGGGCAAAAGCAGATTAATCCGCTTTATATCAAAAAATTCAAACTCAAACCCGGAAAACAAACCATCACCATCCGCGTCAAAGGAAAACCCGTAAAAGCCGGAATAGACCCCTATAATAAGCTTATTGACAGGATTCCGGATGATAATGTTGGGGAGGTGGAGTGAGGGGGAGCGTAAGAAAGAAGAAGTGCGAAGGGACGAAGAATACAACTCAGTGATTTATCAAAAAAGCATTTAGTTCATGCGTCTGATCAGCAACGACTTAGGTTTTCCTCCATTTTTTGATAAACTATTATTGACTAAATTGCCTTAAACTATGACGTAGTTAAGTTATTTACCATTTTTGCGCATGTCCATCAAAATTCCATTTATTGAAAGTGAAATCATAGATCAATATTTATATGATTAAAATCCCCGTCCCTGGGTTATAGGGTTTAGCGGAGGAAAGGATTCTACGCTTCTTTTACAACTGATCTGGAACGCGTTAAAGAAAATACCAGAACAAACGAGGACACGGGAAATATATGTTGTTTGTAATGATACATTGGTTGAAAATCCAAGGATTGTTAAGTTTATCGAATCGACCTTAAAGAAAATTGAGGTTTCAGCCGTTGAGCAGAGCCTGCCTATTCGCGTACAGCGCACCACGCCAAGGCTGGAAGATACATTCTGGGTAAACCTCATTGGAAAAGGGTATCCGGCGCCGAATAATTCTTTCCGGTGGTGTACCGAACGATTGAAAATCAGCCCGACAACGCAATTTATTAAAAGCAAAATTGACGAGCGCGGCGAAGTGATCATTCTCCTGGGGACAAGAACGGATGAAAGCTCTACCCGCTCCCGCTCCATGAAAAAACATGCACTTAAAGGGCAACGTTTAAGGAAACATATGTTGCCTAACGCATTTGTGTATGCACCGATCAGTGACATAGAAACCGGAGAGTTGTGGCAGTATATGATGCAGGTTTCTCCTCCGTGGGGCGGAACACACAAAGAGCTGGTTACCCTGTACAAAAATGCAAATTCGGGAGACTGCCCATTGGTAATCGATGAAAGCACGCCGAGCTGCGGGAACAGCCGTTTTGGATGTTGGGTATGTACCGTGGTGAAGCGTGACAAATCGATGGAAGGACTCATTGGTAATGGAGAAGAATGGATGCTTCCATTAGTAGAATTCCGGGATTACTTGCTGGAATCCAGAGATATCCGTGAAAACCGTGAAAAACGCCGCCGTTTTGAAGCAAAAAATGTTGAGGATGAGGATACCTGGGGGCCTTATGTTGAGGATGTTCGGGCAACCATGTTGAGAAAACTTTTGAATGCGCAATATGAAATTCAACAGGAACAAGGCGAAACGCTGTAACTCATTTCGCATCAGGAACTTATAGCCATACAAGTAACTTGGTACCGGGAAGGGCTTTTCAGAAACAGTGTTGTAGATATTTATAACAGCATATCCAATACACATATCGATATGAGCAAACGCGTGTTGAAGATGCGCGAAGAAGAACAGCTATTAAGAGAAGTTTGCTCAGATAGCCCTGATCAATTTGACCTAATCCAAAATGCGGTTAAATTGGTAAAAAGCAAATCAATTATGATTAAGAAGCGGGGAATGCAGAACGATATTGAAAAACTTCTGGACGATTATTTGGATCACAAAGAATTGCTGAACAAGCACCAGGCTGTTGCATGATCGCATAATATTACAAGGAAAACTTCTACTCTCCGTTAAATTGACCTCACAACTTCAAAGCTATCTTCTTGCGTTTAAGAAATTAAGAATTGACAGGTCACATGGGCCAGCACCTCATAAGCCCATTCTGTTACTTTCGATTTTACAAGCTGTTCAAAATTCACTGATTGAGCAGACTCGAATTTATATAACTCCGGAAATTGTCTCGTTATTTACTGCAAATTGGAGTTCTCTGGTATTAAGTAATCATCAATGCCGTTTTTTTCTCCCGTTTTTTCATCTTTCTTCTGCTCCATTCTGGAAACTGATCCCAAAACAGGGATACGAAAGTTTACTTTCTTTGAAATCGGGTATTCAGAGCTTCTCCGCCCTAAATGCTGCTGTTGATTATGCATTGATTGACGAAGAGTTATTTCTTTTGATGAAGAATCCCGTAAGCAACGCTATTTTTAAAAACCTTCTGTTAGACGAATATTTTCCAGGGACTAAAACACATCTTTTAGAAGAAAGGGAATATCTGAATGATAAGTATTCTGAGATTGAGAACAAAATTTTGCACGAGCCCGCAGAAGAGTACAGAAGTGAGATTCAAACGCTTATAAAACAACAGGATGAGGAAGAAATCTTCATTCGGGGAGGTATTTTTAAACGGGAAATTCCTAAGATTTATAATTATACCTGCTGTATTTCTGGCATGAGGATAGATGCAACAGTCCAGGTTTCACTGATCGATGCTTGTCATATCGTGCCATTCTCGGAAAGTTACAATGACACGATTTCCAATGGAATTGCATTGTGCCCCAATTTACATCGGGCCTTCGATCGTGGTTTGATTTCCATCGATGAAGATTATCGGGTAATTGTGTCTGACAAGTTTACTGAGGGGAAGAGTGATTATTCGATCAGGAAGTTTGATCGAAAAAGGATAAATTTACCTAGTAATCGAAGTTTTTGGCCTGGTATTCAAAATCTCACTTGGCACAAAGGGAACGTTTTCAAACTTTAATTTACTAGACATTTGCAACTTCATCTCAAAATAAAGAACAGTGTGAATACCAATATCCATCAATCCGATTTAGAATGGCTTAACCCCTCTGTTGAGCCAACTCTTCCGCGACTGGCCAATAGTATAAATCTTCGAATTGAAAAACACAAAGAACACATTAAAAGGGACAGACAACTTATCGTTGATAATCTTCTTTTTATGAACATTGTAAATGATGCCCATGAAAGAATAAAAGATAGATTAGCCAAAATAGAAGAAGCTCTGGAGATTTTGACTTTGTTTGGTGTAGACAAACAATCCTAAAACACCATCGCCCGCAATCCCTCCACCACCAACTTCACCTTCCCCACCACACCCGCAACTTCCTCAACCGAATTAAATCTTCCCAAACTAAACCTTAAACACGAAAATGCTTCCGTCTCCGAAAGCCCATGCGCAATGAGAACATGTGAAGGTTCAATAGAAGCGGAGGTGCAGGCGGAGCCGTTGGAGATGGCGATGTCGTTGAGGCCCATGATGAGGGCGTCGGAATCGCAGCCTTCGAAGAGGATGTTGGTTACGTTGTACAGTCGGCTTTTGGCATTTCCGTTGATGCGGGTTCCTTCTATTTTTAAAAGTTCTTTTTCAAGTTCATCGCGGATGTTACCAATGCGCTGAGAGTCCTGCTTCATTTCTTTTTGAGCCAGTTCGGCCGCTTTTCCCAATCCTGCAATTCCTGCTACATTCAGCGTTCCTGAGCGTTTTCCGCCTTCGTGGCCTCCCCCATGCAACAAGGCTTCTAGTTTTATCCTCCACGGTCTCCGCTGGCGAATAAACAACGCACCCACACCTTTTGGACCATAGAATTTATGTGCAGATAAAGGCATCAGGTCAATACCTAAATCATCAACATTCACCTGCAATTTTCCAATGGCTTGTGTGCCGTCCGTCATAAACAGTGCACCGGCCTGGTGAGAAAGTGCTGCAATCTCTTTGATAGGCTGGATCACACCTGTTTCGTTATTGACCAGCATGACAGAAACCAAAATAGTATCAGGCCGCAACGCCGATTTCAGCACTTCCAGATCAAGCAAACCATCGGGCTGTACCGGAAGATAGGTTACCTCAAAACCTTTGTTTTCCAGATACCGGCACACATCCAAAACGGCGGTATGTTCAGTCTGTACCGTGATGATGTGTTTTCCTTTATTTTGATAGTTTTCAGCCACGCCCTTAATAGCCAGATTAATGGCTTCCGTAGCGCCTGACGTAAACACAACTTCATGCATTTCAGAACCGATCAATTCTGAAACCTGCTGCCTGGCCAGTTTTACCGCATCATTCGCACCCAACCCAAAAGCATGTGTCGATGCCGCGTTGGCGAAATTGTCTGTCAGATAGGGCATCATCGTTTCCAGCACACGAGGATCGATGCGGGTTGTGGCGTTGTTGTCGAGGTAAATCACAGTGTTTGGGCATTGGTTTCTTTACGAAGATAACGACTGACTGAGGAAATCCATTCCAGGGATTTTGATTTGACCAGAAAGTCTATTTCGAAACGCTAGTTTGCCGGGGTGCTTATTTAAAATCAATTTCTGATTTTGTATATTGCATTTAACAAACTGAAAGATTATGACGATCGTACTGAAAAAGGGGGTCTCGAATGAGCAAATAGACCGGCAAATCAAAGCAAGTAAACACGGAAATAAAAAACCAGACCTTGCGAAATATTTTGGTACTCTAAAATTAAAAGAGGATCCTTTGAAAATTCAAAAATCCATGCGTGATGAATGGGATTAACATCTTGCTGGATACCAATATTGTACTTTATTTGTTAAATGGGGATACAGTTCTGCAACACTATTTGCAGGGGAAGTCGTTATACGTATCCTTTATAAATGAACTTGATACGTATCCTTTATAAATGAACTTGAACTTCTTGGTTATAAGGACATAACAAAATCGGAAGAACAATCCATTATGTTTTTTCTGGAGGAATGCGCCATCATTGACATCAATGCCGGGATTAAAGAAATTACCAAACAACTTCGCCGTAAGCACAAATTAAAATTACCTGATGCAATCGTTGCGGCAACAGCGATTTTTCTTGGCATCCCCCTTTTATCGGCTGACAAACATTTTGAAGGGATAGAAGATTTAACTTTTGTCCGTTACGAACCTTAAAGCGTGTGGCCAACCTCCATCACCAAAATAATCCCATCCTCCGAAAGAGCCTCAAATTCAAGCGTTTCTACATTCGTAAGTGAAAGTGCATCGCCTTTTTCGAGAAGTCTGTTTTGTACTTCGAAGGCGCCTTGTATGATGTAGGTGAAAATGCCCGCGTACGGGTTTGATGGTTTAAATTCTTCTTCTTCCCGGCCGCCGTATTTGCCCATAAATCCGCTAACTTTTTGGCCGATTCCGGAGAAAACCGGTACGAGATTGTTTTTTCCTTCCAAAGAAAACTGAACGTGAGGGGTTTCGTCAAAATGGTTATCAATCGCATCAGAAGACAAGTCCGGAATTAGCTGGATTTGCAGATAATTGATTGTTTCCTTTGGATATGGATTAAAAACAGTAAAACTACTTTCCGGAAAAGCAAGGAAACGAAATGCTTCTCCGGAACTTACAAATATTGATTCTCCGTAACGATCAATCAGTTCCAGTCCGCCGGTGATGGGTAACAGAATAATTTCAACAGGCTTAGATGAGGTGATAACCGTGCGTTTACCCGCCGCCAGTGCTTCATCGTTAAAGGCAAGCAGCCTTCCAAACGATGCTCTTCCTTCTGCCAGATAGTTTCCGAAATTGAGTGTATGAAAGCTCCGGAAACCATCGGAGTAACTATTTCCCCTCTGGTTTGCCAGGTAAATTTGGGCTTCTGTCTGAACTAACATACTGACTGAAAATTAGGAACTGCAATGCTTGTGATATGTGAAATACTCAAAAAGGGAGACAACGAAATCATGTCCGTTTCAACTTCTTTTCCATTCCGGAAAGCTTCTCGCTGGTCGCCGTAAGCAACTAATAGCTGGTTATTCACTGTATCAATCCAGGTTAGAGGATCGCTGTAAAACCAGATTGCGATTTTGTGTTTCATTTTATCCGTAATATGCGATTCAACGATCTCAAAACGGAAATTTTTAAAAGGAAGACACAATTTTCCATAGGCATTGGCAATGTCCGGGACCACATCTTTTAGTTGTCTGATGTAGGCTACTGCCGCCGTACTGGCCAAATAATGCAACTGGTCAGCGCCGGGGACATTATCAGATAATTCCTGAAAAGTGGAATATTTACCATCCGGATCCATGCGCTGTGCCTGCATGTAAAATTCAAGATGTGTATCGTCAAAAACCATCTTGTCCCAGGCTTTCCGGGACTGGATATCAATGATTTTGCGGTAACAGAGACGAAATAGTTTCATTGGCTATCAGCTTTCGGCAGTCGGCTCTCGACGGCGCTGTTTTAACAATACGACGAATTATGGGATGGCTGATAGCGGACCGCCGACAGCAGATTGCCCTATGCACTTACTACAACTGTATGTGTTAGCTCAAACGAGGTTGAAACACTTCCTGTTACCGATGCAAGTTCTGTGGTTACACCATCGCTGAAAACATTGTCGTTTGCGTTTTTTGTATCTGCTTGTCCGTGACTTTTATAAACGCCCTGGGCATAAACCAAGGCACTTGTGGCTTCGGGAAAGGCAATTTGAGTTACCAGAAGGGATTTTCCGCTTGCGTTGTATACGTGAACATGAATATGCGGTGCGCGTCCGGAATACCAACCTGGATAAATGCTGGTGAATGTGACCAATCCATTGGCATCCGTCGTTTGCCTTCCTCTCAAAAAGTGAACAGAAGTGTAATTGGTCGACTGCATCCCTGTTCCCCCGTACTCCGAATAATTACCGGCTGCATCGCAGTGCCAGATATCCACCAAAGCACCGGCTAGCGCTGCACAGCTGTTGTTTTTGTTCTGAATCGTGATTTTTACCGTTAACTTATTCCCTGTCCGATCCGAAGTAATGTCGTTTAAAACATAACTGGCAGGAGATTTTGTAGGAAAAGGACCTTCGGTTTCTGATGCCGTTGTGGTACAGGTTCCTGTGGTCGTGCCGCCTGTCGTTGTTTCGGTTGTTGTTTCCGGGTCTACGGAGTTGTTAGAGCAGCTGATCATGGGTACAATTGCAGCAAAACCTAGTGCAGAGAAACCCTTCTTTAAAAAATCTTTACGTTCCATGTGATTGACAGTTCTGTGTAGTATAAATACATTATCGAACTGTTGGCCCAATTTGTTGCAGGATGGAAAGTTTGTGTCGGTGAATGGTGTGATTCTCTCGGTGAATCGGTCGTTAATTTGGATTATCCTTCCGCGTTTTCCATTTTTCTATAAAATCCAGATAACTGTCACTTACAGGTAATTCTTTGCCGGAAGCTAGCCTGACTTTTTTATTCTGAATAGAACGAACCTGCGCATCGGGTACGATGTAACTTCTGTGGATACGACTAAACTGTGTTTTGGGAAGCTGTTCAAAAATTCCTTTTAACGACCTCAGTGTGAGAACAGGATGGGCTGAACTGATCAGGTGAATTTTGATATAATCTTCCATGGCTTCGATATAGTCAACATCGGCAAGCTCTATTTTCACCATTTTGTATTCAGATCTTACAATTATCGATTCAGAAACAGCAGGCAGTATTATTTTCTTAAAAGTTAACTGTTCAAAGGCGCGATTTACTGCTTTTTCGAAACGTTCAAACGGGGTCGGTTTGAGTAAATAATCAAGTGCTTCGAGTTCAAAACCTTCCAGTGCAAATTTTTTGTGAGCGGTTGTGAAAATGATTATCGGTTTAGGATCCAGTGCAGCTACCAGTTCCAGTCCGGATAGGTCCGGCATGTTGATATCTACGAAAAGCAGATCAACTTTATGTTCCTTTAAATAAGCGGCACCCTCGATGGCATCGTCAAAAGTTCGTATGAGCGCCAGATTTGGAATTTGCTTTATATAGTTTTTCAGAATATCCAGTGCCAGCGGTTCGTCGTCAATGGCGATGCAGTTCATGGCGTTGAAAATTTTAGGTTAAGAGGGAAACTGCTAAGTGTTTTATTTTAATTAAACACCTTGGTCATTTTAGAGCATTTAAGTTTTGTTAGTTGTTTGATATGATTTTAATGGACGGTAAGACTTACTTCAAAGGTTTTTTCTTCTTTTGAAATTTTTAAATCATATCGGTCAGGATACAGAAAATCCAGACGTTTTCTGGTATTTGCGATACCTATTCCCTGACGCTCGCCTGCTTCATTCGCTTCAAAAATTTCATTCCTGCAAAAAAAGTAAACAGATGTGGCTGTGCTTTCAAGCCTGATATCGATTTCGTTTTCAAACCGGTTGCTCACTCCATATTTGAAAGCGTTTTCTACAAAAGTCATCAGGATAAGCGGGGCGATCTGTTTGTTTTTGATTTCGCCATCTATTTTAAAATTTACGCGCGTTTTGTCATTCAGACGTAGTTTTTGAAGGTCGATGTAACTTTCCAGACAGGTGATTTCATCATGCAAGGGCACGAAGTCCTGCGTCGCCTCCTCGGTGATGTATCGCATCATTTTTGATAATTTCAGAATGCTGGGTGCTGTGTGATCACTTTTTGTTATGGCAAGGGAATAGATGTTATTGAGTGTATTAAATAAAAAATGTGGGTTGATTTGAGCTTTAAAAAACGATAGTTCGGCCTGCGCCTTGTCTGCTTCGGAGAGAATCACTTTTTTTTCAGACAGCCGCCATTGTTCCGAAATTTTGGTGGCCATGCCTACAACCCAAACAACCACAAAAAGCACCAAACTTACAAAGTCAACACGCAAAGGGTTTTCCGGGCGAATTTCCCCTGGAGGTGGCCTGTCGGTGTCCATGCGCATTTCCGGCGGGGGCAGGCGAAATCTTTCTTCTCTTCCTGTTCTGCCGATCTGTTCTGACTCATGAAATTTTTGAAATATAAGTTTTTCAAAAGGCTGTGTATAAAAAATCAGAGAGAGGCCGGCTACAAAAATGATTGAATAGAGAATGTATTGCTGCTTTAAAAATAACCCGGGTATCAGGACAAAAATATTTAGATAAAAAATGGCAAAATAGATCAGGAAGAAAAGCCAGAGTGACCCTGATTGAAGTAATTTAAACTGTGCATAAACGTCCGATTCACGGGACATGATTGTAAGCGGCAGGACCATAAACAGAAGCCACCCCAAAACGTGAATGATCCATAAATTCTTTATTTGCGGCATAGCTGATCGTGGCTTCATTTTTGTTACTGAATTCTTTACGAATATAGCGGTTGGTTAAAGAAAAAGTTTTGCTATTTTCGGAAAGCATAACTTTCACTTCTATCATGGCACAAGCCTCTACCAAAAACGAGTTATTTAAGATTTTAGGCGTTGGTTTTGGCATTGCAGTCACCGTTGGCGGAACAATTGGTACAGGAATTCTTCGTAAGCCCGGCCCAATTGCGGCGCAGCTCGGTGAGCCCTGGCTGATCATGACACTTTGGGGCGCGGTGAGTTTGTATGCTTTTCTGGGAACGCTGTGTACTATTGAACTTGGTACTTCCGTACCCAAGGCCGGAGCATGGTATGTATATGCGCAGCGGGCTTTTGGCAATTACGCGGGATTTGTAGTGGGTATCAACAGCTGGCTCGGCACCTGTTCTGCGCTCGGATTTGGTGTGTATACGATGAGTGAATATCTGGCTTTGCTTTTGCCTTTTTTTACTGGATACGAGCCTTATGTCGCAGCCGCGATCTTACTAATTTTATCAGGAATTCACTGGATGGGCCTTTCACTGGCCAGTACGTTCCAGAACGTAATGAGCGTTGTGAAAGGTGTCGGGCTGTTTGCGTTTGTGGCTATCTGTTACATCTATGGTAAAGAAATTTCTCCCGAAGAAATGCAGCTGACAACCAGCCGCATTATCGAAGGTGGTAGCTGGATTGCACCGGTGGTATTTTCCTTAATGGCTATCTTTTATACGTATGACGGCTGGCATACGGCAGCCTATTTTACCGAAGAAGATCGTGATCCTGCCAAAAATCTTCCAAAATCAATGATTGGGGGCGTTTTACTGATTATAGCCATCTATCTTCTTTGTAATCTGGCGATTTTATATGTGCTGCCGATGAATGAATTATCCCAATCGAAACTGGCTGCCGCGGATGCCATTCGCCTTATTTTTGGTGAGGGTTCCGGGAAAATTGTAACCTTGTTTCTGATGATCTCCATTCTTGGGATTGTCAATGCCCAGCTTTTGTTTAATCCCAGGGTTTTATATTCGATGAGTCGTGACGGGCTTTTCCTGAAAGGCGGAACGCGTGTAAACAAAGGCGGTACCCCCTCCTATCTTATGCCGATTACTTCAGCAGTAGCCATTGCACTGATTCTAATCGGAAAAGAGGCCTGCGAAAAACTCTCAGACATTGCGACATTTTTCTTTGTGCTTGGTTATGCCTCCGGGTTTGCTTCGCTGCTGGCTTTGCGCAGAAATGAACCGCTCCTGCCCAGGCCCTGGAAAGTTCCTGCCTATCCGGTTCTGCCCATTATTATGCTTATTCTTTCTCTTTCCTTCCTCGTAATTGCTGTTATTCAGGATTTGTCCAGCAGTAAATTTGCCTTGCTGTTTTTAGTTATAAGTTATCCGGTTTACCTTTTGGTTAAAAAATTAAACAGGTAGGTTTTAGACTACTGTTGGTTACATCTTGTTTTTCATTAACCAAAAATCGATAAATTGCATCCAACAGATATTATTTTGTAAATATGCCATGTATCAAAAAAGCCCTCAAATATTCGCTTGCACCTTTTGCATTAATTCTTCTGATTGCATTTCAATTTGCCGAAGAGGATTTTAGTCAGCAGATCGCCAGGCAACTGCAAAATTACCGGATGCTCTTTCCGCAGGAAAAGGCGTATCTGCATCTTGACAAACCCTATTACACTGTTGGTGATACACTTTGGTTTAAAGGTTATTTGGTAGAAGGTTCGCTGCACCAGGCAGATAGCGCCAGCCAGGTTTTATATGTAGATTTAATCGAACAGCGAACCGGGAAAAATACCGCACTGCGGCGTGTAAGAATGGATGGAGGTGTTGGACATGGTGATATTGTACTTCCTGAAACGCTACCCTACGGCGCATATACCATTCGGGCCTACACCAACTGGATGCGCAATTTTTCAGAAGACTTCTTTTTTGAAAAAGATATTTATGTTTTCGGACAGGAAGTACTCCCATCACCGGCACCGGCAGCAAACTTTGATGTACAGTTTTTTCCCGAAGGCGGACAGCTCATTTCCGGCGTCAGCAGCCGGGTTGCTTTTAAGGGGATTAATGAAAAAGGTTTAGGTGAAGATGTAAGCGGTTTCGTTTTTAATCAAAATAGGGACACCATTATTGCCTTTAAAAGTGAACATCTGGGAATAGGCAGGATTCAGTTTACACCTGAAAAAGGACAAAAATATACCGCCTCCGTACAGAGAAAAGGTGGCCCGTATAAAAGTTTTAACTTCCCGGCTATTTCAGAAAACGGGTATGCGCTCATCGTCGACAATTTATCTAATCCTGAAATAATGCGCATTCTGATATACCAGAATTTCGCGGATGGAAAAGAAAGAAATGTGAATGTAGTTGCACACTCAAAAGGAATTGTTGCTTTTGTTGCCAAAGGAAAAGTTTCTTCTAAAAGTTTAAGAATCAGCCTTAGTAAAAAAGATTTGCCCGACGGCATTACCCATCTCACGCTTTTTGATGACCAGAATAAACCGGTTTGCGAACGGCTTGTTTTTATCGACCAGGGACAACATTTAAATGTGAAGATAAATCCGACTAAAACTGCATACAAACCCCGTGAAAAAACAGAAATCGAAGTTGTAGTAACAGATACTGCGGGAAAACCGATTGAAACAAATCTTTCTGTTGCGGTTACGGATGCAGGACAAATTGCTCAGCAGCCTTATGATGAGAACCTGGTTTCGAATTTGATGCTCACTTCGGATCTGAAAGGATATGTGGAACAGCCGGGTTATTACTTTGACATGGAACGGTCAGAGCGAAAAATCCATATGGATTGTCTGATGATGACACAGGGATGGAGCCGGTTTAGATGGGAAGATGTTCAAAAGGACTCACTGGTTCCGCCTAAAAGATTTACAGAACAGGGAATTACACTGGAGGGACAGGTGAAACGAAACAACCGGAAAGTTTCAGAAAAAGTAATGCTTTCCCTGTTTTTGTATAGTGATAGCCTCAGCGCTATGCTAGCACCGGAAACGAGTGAAACCGGTATTTTTGCAGTCAATAACCTTGTTTTTTCAGATTCAATAAAAGTGCGTTTACAGGGAATGAACAAAAAGGGAAATCAAAATCTATCTTTTGTCCTTGATCTTTTTCAGCCACCCAAAGCAACAATATTAAAAGTGCCATTTTATCCGCTGACAGTCGACGCGGTACAACTGGCAGCTTATCTGAAAAGAGCGGAGGAATACCAGGATTTTGTCAGGAAAATTCGGGCTAACCGGGAGCGCCTTTTAAATGAAGTAACGATTAAGGGGAAAAAAGAGGTGGTTCGTGATACAAGAAAGATATACAGCAATGCAGATGCAACGATAAAAGTTACCCAGCAAATAGCATCTTCGGCTTTTAGCATACTCGATATGTTGGCCGGCAGGGTTGCTGGTGTGCAGGTAACAGGCTCCGGTATGAATGCGACCGTGTCTATCAGGGGAAATCAGGGAGAGCCACTGTTTGTGCTGGACGGCATGCCGGTTGATAAGGATATGATTACGTCTATTAATGTCAACGATGTTGAATCCATTGATGTACTGAAGGGTGCCTCGGCAGCGATATATGGCAGTCGTGGCGGAAGCGGTGTCATTGCGGTTTATACCAAAAGAGGAAATACAGAATACGATTATTCTCAGGATATTGTACCCGGCGTGTTGGTTTCGTCTATTGCAGGATATAATGTTCCCAAAGAATTTTATATGCCAAAATACGATGTGACGCGCCAGGAAGACTCCAGACCCGATTACCGTTCTACTGTTTTCTGGGCGCCCATGCTGAAAACGGGTAAAGATGGCAAGGTTCGTTTCCAGTATTATAACAGCGATGCAATTGCGCCCATGGATATTCGGGTTGAAGTGCTAAGTCCGAATGGTTTGCCAGGATCAGCCAAGGCGGCTTATTCTGTTCAATAACTGATTACAAATAAGATTAACCCGTTTTTGTCGTTACTATTTTTGTTTAAAGGTTTAGTACCGGATCAAACAGAACGAAAATTGATAACTTTGCTGTTTACTATGAAACGGCCGATCTGTCTGACTATCTGATTGGCAATAAGATAACTTATGAGGACAGAATTCTTAAAATTGACCCTGCTGATCTCCCTGTTTGTGGCCACCGGTATCACACAGGATTCCAATGCCCAGCGCCGTAGTAAAGCTAAAGAAACCGAGCCGGAAAAGGAGGAATCTGCAAGCTTACATCTTGCCGTAGAATCACAGGCAGTTGAGGGAATGAAGTTCATGATGAAGGACGAGCCGGCCAAGGCACTTCCAATTTTTCAAAAACTTGCCGAAATGCTTCCGCAGGATGCCGCCAGCCACTATATGCTCGCCTCTGCACTGATTAAACTAGACAAGGGTGACGATGCCATGGCTGAGTCCAAAAAAGCCTACGATCTTGATAAAAACAACATATTTTACGCTCAGCAGTTAGCTGAACTTTATGCCAAAAAGCGTAAGTATGCCGAAGCAGCCCAGATTTATGAAGTGCTGTTGGCAAAGAGCCCTGAGAATATTCAGTATGGAGTAGAACTTGCAGCTATTTATGTATTTAATGATCAGTTTGACAAAGCGATAGCAACCTATAACGTTCTTGAAAAATCTATTGGAATAACGGAAGAAATCACGCATCAGAAACAGCAGCTTTATTTACGTCAGAATAATCTTGAAAAAGCCCTGACAGAATCTAAAAAGCTGATTGCTGCCGAGCCAAATGAAGTGAGTTACAGGGTAGAAATGGCTGAAATTTTAATTGCCAATGACCGTCTTGCAGAAGCAATAAAACCACTCGAAGAGGCTATAAAAATTAATCCTGATGAGGCGCAGGCACATGTTTTACTCGCTGATATTTACAGAAGAAACGGTGATATAGAAAAGTGTAATCAGGAATTAAAGCTCGTTTTTGCTAATCCCAATTTGGACGCTGAACCAAAGATCAGGGTATTGGCAGGATATAAATCCATGTTAAAAACGGAAGCTGAAATCAGTGATGCCGTTTTACTGGCTAAACAATTGGTAGACACACACCCTAACGTTGCCAAAGCCTATGTCATGTACGCAGATTTGCTCAGGATAAGTGGTAAAACACCGGAATCACGTGATAATTATGCCATTGCAGCCAGACTTGATGGTTCTGTATATGAGGTTTGGGGCGCTGTATTACAATTGGATGGTGAGCTCAATCAGGTTGACAGCATGCTGGTCCACTCTGAAAAGGCGTTGGAAGTTTTTCCAAACCAGGGAATGCTTTGGTATTCTAACGGTACAGCGCTTTTGATGAAAAAAAATTATAAACAGGCTATTTCGTCTCTTGAAGAAAGCCTGAAACTGATCACTGACAAGCCGATGATTCCGTTTATATATGCCCAGCTGGGCGATGCTTACAACGGTACCGGTGATAATGTGAAATCTGATGCATCCTATGATCTGGCTTTGAAAGAAAATCCCGATAACGATCATGTTTTGAACAATTACAGCTACTTCCTGTCGCTCCGCAAAGAAAAGCTTGACCTGGCACTAAAAATGTCAGCAAAGCTGGTTCAGATGCACGCGGATAACCCAACTTACCTGGATACGCACGCATGGGTTTTGTATATCATGAAAGATTACAAAAAAGCCAAAGTGTTTCTTGAAAAAGCAATGACCGACAGCTCAGCTGTAAGCGGCACGATTATTGAACACTACGGAGATGTACTGTTTAAGCTCGGAGAAAGAGATAATGCCGTAGCACAGTGGAAAAAAGCCCGTAAAATGGGAGAAACAACAGAACTTCTCGATAAAAAAATAGCAACCGGTGCACTTCATGAACAATAAAATTTCGATGTGGTTTCTGGCAATCAGTATGATATCATTTACTGCCTGTCACAAAAACCGCATTTCAAAAAATACGGACAAACAAGATACATTAGCGATTTCGGTTGAAAAGGATTCGATTATTAATGATTCTCCGGCAGTTGCGGAAACGGCGGCTCCGGTAAAAATTCAGGAGGTTGCTTTTGATTATCTGACCGCCAAATCCAAATTTTCCTTTGAAAGTAAAAAGCAGAATTTTGACAATACCAATGTAAACATCCGTATCAAAAAGGACAGTCTGATCTGGATTTCGGTTACGGGAGTTGGCTTTGAAGTTGCCCGTGGGCTGATTACACCGGACTCAATCGTTTTTATGGATAAATTTCATAAGGATTATTTTGTTTTCAGTTATGCCCAGTTGAGTAAGCAATATAACTTCGATCTCAATTTTCCTTTACTTCAGTCGATTATCATCGGTAACCTCCCCTTTCCGCAGCAGCCGGATTCAAAATTTACTAAGGAGAATGAATTTTTTGTACTAAAACAACAGCAGGCCCGCGTTGCAGTAGACAATTTTATCACAGCAGATAACCTGAAACTGGCCAGGCTAAATGCCACAGAAGAAGGCACAAGCAATACGTTTTCACTCAATTACGGTGACTTTAAGGAAGTGAGCAGTTTCTTGTTTCCGTTTTCAAGTCTTGTCACATTGAACGTAAAATCGCCGAAGGATCAGCAGCTTTCAGAAACAAAAATTACGCTGAAACATAGCAAAGTAGAAATTCTAAATCAGAATCCGGGTTTCCCTTTCAGCGTTCCTTCCGGTTATACCCGTAAGCGGTAAATCCAGATTGTCGTCTTAATAATAGGGCAAAAGGTTAAGTCTGTTTAACTTTGCCTGCCGTTCAGGTATTTTAGGTCGCAAGAAAAACACATATGCCCCTTCAGAAACCGTATTACCGTTGCTTAATTTTAGTACTGATCTTCACGTTCTGTGCTTCTCTGAGCGTATTTGCCCAAAAAACCAGGGAACAACTGGAACGGGAAAAGTCTGAAAACCAAAACAAAATAAAGGAGATTCAGAATATCCTGAAACAGACCTCTTCTCAGAAGAATGTCAATCTGGGACAGTTGAGAGCGTTAAATCAGCAGATTAACACATATAAAAAACAAATAGATCTTCTCTCCGATGATCTGGATTTGCTGGATAAAGAACTTAAAGTTCTTGAAAAAAAGCAGCAGGAACTGGCCGCCAGTCTGGCGAAGGTAAAGGAAGAGTACGGACGGATGATTTATGAGGCTTCAAAAAGAAATGCGTATTTAAATCAGCTTGTTTTCCTTTTTTCTTCCGGTACGTTTAATCAGTTTGTATTGCGATACAAATATTTGAAACAGTATACCGAAGCAAGACAGGGACAGGTTAAGGAAATGGAAGTTTTAGAAGCTCAGCTCCAATCCGAACGCAGGCGAATTACATCTAAAAAAACGCAGCAAAAAACAGTTCTTGATACACGTTTAACAGAAAGTACAAAACTGGAAGGTCTTAAAACAAAGCAAAATGAAGTAATTCAGGAGCTTTCTCAAAAAGAGGTTGAACTGAGAAAACAGATTGCTGAAAATAAAAGAGCCACCGATTTCCTGGAAGCAAATATTCGTAGAATTGCAGAGCGGGAAAGAAGAGAAAGGCTTGAACGCGAAAAGAAAGAGCGCGAAGAAAGAGAAGCGAGAAGAAAAGTGGAGCGCGAACGACTTGCACGTGAAAACGCAGAAAGAGAGAAAAAAGGCGAAGCTGCTGTTGTTGCCGAACCGAAAGAAGAAGAGCCCGTTGTTTCTTCGGGCGGTATGAACGAAGAGGAAACCACGCTTGCATCATCGTTTACGGCCTCTCAGGCACGTTTGCCATGGCCCGTAAAAGGTTTTATTTCAGGACATTTTGGTCAAAGGCCTCACCCGGTATTAAAAGGTGTGATGGTTGATAACCTGGGTGTAGATATCCAGACTTCGGCCGGAGATCCTGTACGTTCGGTCTACGACGGCGTGGTGTTGGATGTAACGCAAATGCCGGGAATGGGAAGTGTGGTTGCCATTCAGCATGGTAATTATATGACGATTTATGCCAAAATGAGCGGAGTTTCGGTTCGTCCGGGACAAAAGATCAAGGCCCGCGAAAACATAGGACGCGTGGCAACCGATAGCGACGGAACTTCCGAATTACAGTTCCAGATCTGGAAAAATACATCCCGGTTAAATCCGGAGAACTGGCTGATCAGGAGGTAGAAATTAAGACCGGGCCGCCGGTGCGGTTAAGAGTTAAGAATTGTCCGCCGTTGCGGTGATGAGTTTAGAGTAGAAGTAATTTGTGAAGTTATTCTTAATTCTTCATTCACAATTTTTAATTATTTTAAAAAAAATCCATGTCTGTACATAAAACTGATATAAAAAGAGTTACGACCCACGTCATTCAGGAAATGAAGACGCGTGGTGAAAAAATATCCTGTCTCACAGCCTACGATTATTCCATGGCGGGTATCGTAGATGCTGCCGGCGTCGAGCTAATCCTGGTAGGAGATTCTGCTTCGAACGTGATGGCCGGACATGAGACAACTTTGCCAATTACGATCGATCAGATGATTTATCATGCTGCATCGGTGGTAAGGGCGGTAAAACGTGCATTGGTTGTTGTGGATCTTCCGTTTGGATCTTATCAGGGAAACTCGAGAGAAGCGCTTAGTTCTGCTATTCGCATTATGAAAGAATCCGGCGCGCATGCGGTCAAACTGGAAGGCGGTTTGGAAATTAAAGATTCTATAACACGTATTCTTAGTGCCGGAGTGCCTGTAATGGGCCATTTGGGGCTCACTCCGCAGTCTATTTACAAGTTTGGTACATATACCGTCCGTGCAAAGGAAGAAGCCGAAGCGACGAAATTATTAGAGGACGCGCGTATGCTGGAAGAGGTAGGTTGTTTTTCAGTTGTATTGGAAAAAATCCCTTCCAGCCTTACCAAGCTGGTATCAGAAAGTATCAGCATTCCAACAGTTGGTATTGGCGCCGGGCCGCATGCCGATGGCCAGATTCTGGTGATACATGATGTTTTAGGCATTAATAAAGAGTTTAAACCACGGTTTTTAAGACATTATGCAGATCTGAATACGATCATGAATGATGCTATTACGAATTACATCAAGGACGTTAAGAGCAGCTCATTTCCGAATGAGAAAGAATCTTATTGACCTTTTAAAAAGTATAAAACTAATAATATGGCCAAGAGACCATTTCAAATTATATACGAAGACAATCACCTGATCATTGTTAATAAAGAGCCAGGTATACTGGTACAGGGTGATTCAACAGGGGATAAATGTCTGCTTGATATGTTGAAAGACTACATCAAGGAAGAATACGACAAGCCGGGAGCCGTGTTTTTAGGCACAGTGCACCGGCTGGACCGTCCTGTTAGCGGACTGGTTGTTTTTGCACGTACCTCCAAAGCTCTGGAACGGATGAATGAGATCTTCCGTAAAAGGGATGTTCAAAAAACATATTGGGCGGTTGTAAAACACAAACCGGCGGAAAAAAAAGGCAAACTGGTTCACTGGCTGATTAAAGATGAAAAGCGCAATGTGACAACAGCGCATGATTACGAAGTGCAGGGGTCACAGCGCGCGGAACTTTCATACCGGTGGATGGGAGAAATCAATAAGTTTCATTTGCTAGAAGTTACACCTGTTACCGGTCGTCCGCATCAGATACGTGTGCAGCTTGCATCTATGAACTGCCCGATTCGTGGTGATGTAAAATATGGTTATCCGAAAGGCAACCCTGACGGAAGTATCAATTTACATGCAAGGCGCTTGTTTTTCGAGCATCCTGTTAAAAAAGAACCTATTATCTGCAAAGCCGGCCTTCCCAATGATCCTTTCTGGGAAGAATTTCTGACGTTGGATAAAGAAGAAATCAAACCAGAGAACCTGGGTTTTTTATACGAATAGTTGTTGATGATAGAAAAACTAAAACAGCGGTGGAACGTGAAAAATGGTTGGGATGTCCTGATCATTTTACTTGTTTTTGCCTGTACAGGTTTTTCCATTCTTTATATCAAACGTGGCTTTTTTAGCATCATCGGTCTCGATGAAAGCTCACCGTCCTGGCTTCGCTGGACAGTAAATATTGTAATTATCCTACCCCTATACCAAATCGTACTTCTTGTCTGGGGATGGATTTGGGGTAAGTTTAGCTTTTTTTGGGAATTTGAAAAAAGAATGTTTAATAGGATTGGCGGGATGTTTGGCGGTAAGCGGAAGGACCTTTAAGTAATTCACTTCTTACTCTTTTCCCGTCTCAACTTCCAGGCTGTCACGCCTACATAAACCATACTTCCTTTTGGCTGTGTCTTTTTAATCAGGCCGTTGATATTACTGAAACCAAGAAAAACAGGTCCGAAATGACCTACTGCGCCAATGGACGGCCGTTTATTTCCCTCAACAAACGAAATTGGAAACGCAAAATCGGAGTCCTCATCCTCAAACCGGGGAGTTATTGTAAAACTGTTTGGCTGATAAACATCCGGTATTTCCGCTTTTCCGGGATTAAAACGACTTGTTTTAGATAAATTCAGGAAAAAGCCCTTTACCAGCTGAATGTCAGCCTCAAGGTGAAAAGCCTGCGGAAGCCTCACGGTTTTGGAAAAAATAGTATCTGATTGCGCAGGTAGAAGGCTCATAAAACCTTCTGGTCCCTGGTCACTAATAACTTCAAGATTCTGCTGTCCTAAAACATATTGGTCCTGTTGGCCTGAGATAACTTTACTGCCGGAAGTTTTGTACCGGATTGATCCAACGTCCGTTAAGGAAGCGCCAAGTCGTATAAGGTACTGCGGATTTTCGTCAAATTTTTCTTCTCTGTTTTTCCAGAAAGCGCCTAGTTCGTATGTTATGCCCAGATCATAACCCCAGCCGGAACCATATTTTTCAGAATCAAGGAGATTCCCGATTTTCATTTTTTGCGTTGCCTGACTATATCCGCTTTCATATTGAAAATTGGATAGCACGAGTTCACTTGATTCGGGATTGCCTGTTTCGGGGCGTATCGAAAAACGATCAGCTGAGGCATTTAAATACCCAATTCTTGCCCCAAATACCCTTTTCCCTGTAAAACCAACTCTTAATTTATGCTGATCCAGATCCAATAACTGTGCTCCATAGGTAAAACTCATTTCCGAAAAGCTTTGCTGGACCAAATTAAATTCTCCCAATGACTGATTTGCTATGGGTGGTGTATTATCCGTGTCAAGCCGGCGGAAATATAAATTTTTCACAGGTTCCGGGATATTTAAGCCTTTTACATAACCGCGTGTCCTGAATTGTATGGCTATTCCCTGATGTTTATCAATAGAAATCATGGCAGAAGGCCAGCGGATTTCACTCACCAGATGGATCGGATCTTCCGTTAAGGAACCCATCGTGCGCGACCGGCCATACAATTCTTTGGTTGAATGAGGCGCCAATAACGGGTATAACAGCGAATTTTTACCTAAAAAAACAAAATATCTGTGATTGATACTGGCTCCAATTGTTCCGATATTAATCTGCCACTTTTGTTTGGAACCTCCCACCACAGACGGGTTGTAAGTGGCCCGGTACAATCCTCCGTAATTGCTGCTTTCCAGACCAGGAATTTGCTGTGCATTTGCTGCCTGACAGAAACTGATGACAATTAGTGCGGTAATTTGTTGTATTTTTTTCAAAACTGGTATTGGCTGTTTAAAGTCAGTTGTCCAAATTGATTATAAAGCAAAATTTCGTCTTCCAGTAAGCTTCTCAGTATTTCAAAAAGACTTTCTTCCGGAATATTTTCAAAAGCCTGACTTAATTCCCTGGGCGTAATCGCCGTTTGTAAATTGATATACGCCATAAGCGATTTTACAAGTTCCTCATCCCGAACAGGTTCCTTTTTCTTGTTAGCCAGGCAGACATCACAAACACCACAATCTTTCCCATCAAACTCATTGAAATATTCAAGTAATAGTATGGTCCGGCAACGATGGGTATTTGAAGCGTAATTTACTACTGCCTTCGCCTTATGTCTGTCGCGCTGTTTCTTTTTTTCAATTTCAAATATATTGAGAGGAAGCATCGCCGCATCATATCTGGGCGTCAGAAAAGTGAGTTGTGGCTTATCTCTTCTGGGTTCATAAACTAAAATTTCCCGTTCCTGAAGAAATTTAAGTTTTTTAATCACTTCTGCGACCGGTGCAAAATAGATTTGTGCCAGTTCGCTTTCCGATATTCTTACATATTCTGTAAACATTTCTCCGCCATACAGTCTCAGCAGCACTTTGATAAACGAATCCATTTCCCGATAGCGTATCTGAAAGTCGTATAATTGGCGGTTATCAACCAAAAAGTGGAGTTTGGCCGGATCGTTAAAATTTTCACTTAACTGGAGAAACCCTTCTTCTTCCAGCAGTTTCAACGCATAATGTGTTTCACTTATGGGCAAACCAAATATTCCTGCAAAATCCTGAATGTCAAAGCCAAAACCTTCAAATTCAGCCCCGCCCACTGGGATTTTATAATAATTCGCCAGCGCCTGATATACTCTTTTAATCAATTCAACCGGAGGGTATTTGCGTTCAACGTTTTCTGCAAGTTCTTCCAGGTCAATTTTATTAAAAAGTGCCACCGCATATGCCTTTTTCTCATCCCGTCCCGCCCTGCCCGCTTCCTGATAATAAGCTTCCAGATTTTCGGGTAAATCAAAATGGATCACGGCACGAACATCCGGTTTGTCAATTCCCATTCCAAAAGCATTCGTTGCCACCACAACCCGTACCTGATTTTTAATCCAGGCCATCTGCCGGTCGCCTCTATCCTTAAATGGTAAACCTGCATGATAACTCTGGGTCGGAATTCCCTGTCGGCTCAACGAATCTGCCAGTTCTTTGGTGCGCTTTCTGGTCCTTACATATACAATGGCAGTTCCGGGTACATTTTTTAGGATCCGGATTAACTGTCGTTCTTTATTCTCCTCCATAAAAGCAGAATAGGACAGATTGGCTCTTGCAAAGGACTGCGTAAACACCCTGACAGACTTCATTTTAAGTTTGTCAAGAATATCTGCACGCACTTCCCGGGTTGCAGTTGCTGTAAGCGCCATCACCGGAACACCGGGCAGCAAATCCCGGAAATCTGAAATAAGAAGATATGAGGGACGGAAATCATATCCCCAGGCCGAAATGCAATGTGCTTCATCAACAGCCAGAAGACAAATTTTCATTTGTTTCGCCCTGGCAATCATGATATCGGTTCTCAGCCGCTCTGGCGAAACGTACAGAAATTTGGTAATACCGTGAATGCAATTATCCAATGTGACATCAATCTCATGCCGGTTCATACCCGAATGAATAGCTGCGGCGGGAATATGCCGTCTTTTTAGCTGTTCAACCTGATCTTTCATGAGTGCGATCAGGGGCGTAACTACGATACAAACGCCATCCATAGCCATCACCGGTACCTGAAAACAAATGGATTTTCCTCCGCCGGTTGGCAACAATACGAGGGTATCTATTCCGTTCATAACAGACCTGATCGCCTCTTCCTGAAAAGGACGAAAATGGTCATAACCCCAATATTGTTTGAGAACGGAATGCAGGTCGTTCATTTACTTTTGTTAATTATCAATTTGTAAAATAACGAATTCGAATCGGTGAAATACGGATCTGCTTCGCATTTGTGCAAAACGGATTTTCGCTTTCTTTGTTTTGACCTGAAACTGCTAACTTTGTTACTGCTCTTTTGTAATCGATTTTTAAAAGCAGTTTCTTATTTTTTAACTGTTTGTATCTGAAAATTTAGAAGCAGAGATAAAACAACCCTTATTGTCGGAATAAATTATGCGCACACTATTATTGCTTGCCGGTATTTTCTCACTTTCCGGCTGTTCTGTTTCGCACTATCTGAAACGTGAAATGAAGAACTCTCCGGTTCTAAGTCAGCAGCATACAGGTATTTCAATTCATGATTTAAATGGTAAAAAAGCAATTGCCTCTTATCAGGACAGCAAGTATTTTACCCCGGCTTCCAACACCAAGCTTTTTAGTTTTTACGCGGGTTTATGCGCACTGGGTGATTCAATTCCGGGTCTCGAATATTTGGAATGGGGCGAATTATTAATTATACGCGGAACGGGAGATCCGTCACTTCTGCATCCGGATCTGCCCCACAGTAAGGTGGTTGACTTTCTAAAAGGAAGAAAGGAGCAGATTTTTTATACGCCTGTAAACTTCGAAAATAAACGTTTTGGGCCGGGCTGGGCCTGGGATGATTACAATGATTATTATCAGCCGGAGGTTACTGCCCTGCCGGTTTATGGCAATTTCGCCCGTTTTAAAGGAGAAACTTCAAAAAGATTTAGTGTAACACCCCGTTACTGGGAGAAATTTCTGGTACAGGATACGATCACATCCGGAATTGTAAGAGATGAATTTCAAAATTTTTTTCACCATTCTAAGTTTGTTTTGCCTGAAGGACTTAACCAGGATGTTCCGGTACACATGTCCGATGAGCTGACTTTAAAACTGTTAAGCGATGCTTTGAGAAAAGAAATAAAACTGATACACATTCCGCTTAATGTGGAATTACAGAAAATTTACAGTATTCCTTCCGACTCGCTGTACACACTCATGATGCAGGTAAGCGACAATATGCTTGCGGAGCAACTGATATTATTGTATGCTTCGGCCAATAGCCTTCCTTTAAATACAGAAAAAGCAATTGAACACGCCATATCGCACCATCTGAGTGATTTGCCTGATAAACCAATCTGGAAAGACGGATCCGGCCTTAGCCGTTACAACTTATTCACGCCGCGATCTATCGTGGCGCTTCTTCAAAAAATATATGCGAAAGTACCTCGCGAAAAATTGTTCAGGATTCTCGCAACCGGCGGGAAGTCAGGAACTTTGAAAAATCTCTACAAAGGTGAGGAACCATTCATTTTTGCAAAAACAGGAAGCCTGAGTAACAATTATAATCTCAGCGGCTTTTTAGTAACAAAAAAAGGTAAAACGCTGGTTTTTAGCTTTATGAATAACAATTTCGCCAAACCTACCTCCGAAGTCAGGAAAGAAGTAGAGCGCATTTTAACCGGAATACATCAGCGTTTCTGATTATTCTTCTTTCCAGGTCTTTCCGGTACAGTAAATTTTATTCCGCCCGTTTTCTCTGACAAGTAAATAGACCCGATACAAACCCGGTTCGATGGTTGCGATGTGGAAACTGGCACTGATACCTTTCGCAAAATACATTTGCCGGCGTAAAGTTGTTTTTAAAGGAACTGTCTGTTGATTGGGCTGGGCCGCATACACGTGTTTATCAGATCTAAGCAAGACATAAGCTCCATCGGTGTAGTCTTTTTTTGACGAAAAAAAAACGTCGCCAAAAGCAACTGTGATGTTGCCGTTTCTCAATTCAAACACATCAGGAGCATAAAGGCTGTCACAGACGATTTCAGAAGACAAATTTGCTGGACTCCATTGCTCGGCCAGCGGATCGGCAGAGGCGTAATAAGCTCTGATTTTTTCCAGATGGGCCCGGTCCATGGAGAACATCCGTGTTCCAAGCCAGTCGGCATTGTAGCGGGCATTAAATTCCTGAGCCACGGCCGCACGGCGGTTGTTTACTGCATCGGCAAAGTTACTGTGTAAGATAACCAGGTTGAGCCCAATGGCGGCAATAAATAATATTGGAGAAAGGCTTTTTCTATGGGAACTTCTGCTTAGTGAAAGAAAAGACAGGTAAAGCGAAATGCAGCAGATGGTTGAATACATTCTGTAACGCCCTTTAAACATTCCTTCAAAATGATCAGTAGGGATTCGCTTGTAGGTAAGTGCAAGTGCAGTAATACCAACAAACATGGCCAGTGACAGTGCAAACAAGGCTTCTTTGTTACGATAAGGCTTATTTCCCCAAACCGCATCCCACAAATATTTGACTTGATTTCTGAATAAAAACAAAAGAAGGGCTGTCATAAACATACCCGTGGCAACCGCCAGTGACAGCATCAACGGCTGGGCGGTGTATGCAGCAAGTGTAGCGATCGATCCCAGAAAACCAAAAATACCGAGGAAACCCTCCTTCACTTCCGCAGGATCCGAAAAGTCAAGGTTTTGTGTAATCGGTGTAAAATCGATAAAATAAATTATTGCAATAACCGTCGCAACACCGAAGGTTATAAAAAACGAAATTCTTCTGCCGGAAAAAAGGCAAATTACCGCTATAATCGGAAAAGCCATCAGCCCATTGCCGTAAGTGAAAGTAGCTATTGCTGCGAAAAAAAGTGCAATTGCAATTTTTCCTGGATAATAAACGGCGAAGTATAAAGCAGTAAAAACAAACAGCAGTACACCAAAATTACAGAGTGAACTTACGCCCCAAAATATATTTTCAAATGACTGAAAATTAAACCACAGCCACATAAAAGGCACAAAATACCAAAGTGAAAGCTGTGTTCTTTTAAAAACCTTGTAAAAGATTAATGAACAGCCTGCCCAGCAAAGATTTGCTATAGACATGGCCCAGATGAGGTTTATCTTTCCAAAAAATGTTTGTAGAAGCAGGATTACGGAGCGTGAGAAAACCAGGCGGTGTTCGGGGAACAGCTCCGTGAGTCGTTTCCATTTTACAGCCCAGGATGCATCTTCAAAACCCGGAATGATACCTAGAATAAGGATATCGTCAAATGCTACGTAATTTACATTGAGTGCAATGGACTTAAACGCCCAGGCATAAATGATTACAGGAAGGATACAGAAGAGTAGGTCAAGCCAGGTTTTATTTTTAAAAAAATTCAGGAGAGATAAAATCATAAGCAAAATAATTCGTGCCGGTCGGAGACACGCTGGTAAACGGTCGAAATTTTGGTTTCAACCTTATGGCTTTTCGGTTTCAGTTTCTTCTTCTGCAGATGCACGGGGATCTTTGGTATAATCATAAAGCAACTTGCCTTTATCATCCCATTCTCTTAATACAAAAGGTTCAAATTCCTCGTCCCAGCCCGTTTTAGGGTATTGGATTTCTTTTTTACGCTGTCTGCGAAACTGGTAATATTCAACCCAGCGGCCTACTCTTTTCCCATCTTCATACTTTCCGCTTGCCATCAGCTGGCCTTCTTTGTAATACTGCAGAAATTCTCCTTCCACCTTACCAAATGTGACGGGAACAACCTCTTTTACCTGTGTATGGGCAGAATCGTAGTAGGCGATACGTGATTCGGCAGGAAAGCCACGATACCATACGGCCTTATCAACCAGATTAAATTTTGCGTCATATTTTACCCAGCGGCCATCTTTTACGCCCATGTAATAATATCCTTCTTCAATCAGATTCTCGCCTGTATACTTTTTGTAAGAACCATGAAGAAGCAAAGCCTGCTGTTTGTCTTTAATGAGGGAAGAGCTGAGTCTCTTTGTTTTTGTGTCGTAATAACGGGTTTCCGTTGCGCGTACGTAAGGGTTCAGGGGCTGTTTCGTATCCTTTAAAACATGAAAATATTCAACAGTTGCACGTTCGCCGCTGCCAAATTTGATCGACATGCTTTCCATAGGAATGCCTTCATACTGTACCTTCGCCAGTTTTGCTTTTTCTTTTTTGTGTTTCCTCTCTTCTTTCTGGTTTTTATATTCCTTTACCCTAAGACCAAGGTCAGGGATGGTTTCACCGAGTAGAGATGAAAGTGAGGTCGATTTATTATTTCCGCCGGGTAGTGAAGTTCCTACAACAGGATCAAGGCCTGATACAAAAGATTTCAGATCATTAGCGCGTCCCTTTTTAGATCCGGTTGTATCTTTCTTTACAGTTTCTTTCGGCAGCCAGGACGGGGTCGTTTCTTTCTGTTCGGTTTGCCCGAAGACTGTTTCCGGCAAAAAAACAGTTAAAAAGCACAGGATCAGAATAACACTTTGCATGTATATAGATTTTCTTAAGCGCAAGATTGTTACTTTTGTAACGAATTCGTCTCAACGTTATTGATTTTGAACCTACAAATTTAGATAATCACAGTGGAAAAAAACGCGAAAATTTACATTGCCGGGCACAGAGGAATGGTAGGCTCTGCAATTCACCGTAAATTGGTTAAAGAAGGTTTTACAAATTTTGTATTCCGCACCTCATCAGAACTGGATTTACGTGAGCAGGATCGTGTCAGAGCATTTTTTGAAGCCGAGCAGCCCGAGTACGTTTTTCTTGCAGCCGCGAAAGTAGGCGGTATTATGGCTAATAATATTTATCGTGCAGAATTCCTATACGAAAATCTGCAGATACAGAACAACGTTATCGATTCGGCATATCGTAATGATGTTAAAAAACTGATGTTTCTTGGTTCGTCCTGCATTTATCCGAAACTTGCTCCTCAGCCTCTTCATGAAGACTCATTGCTTACCGGTACATTAGAGTCAACCAATGAGCCTTATGCCATTGCAAAAATTGCAGGTATAAAAATGTGCGAGGCTTACAGAAGTCAGTACGGCTGCGATTTCATTTCTGTGATGCCAACCAATTTATATGGTCCTAATGACAATTATGATCTTAATAAATCACACGTGTTGCCTGCGATGATCCGGAAGTTTCATGAAGCAAAAGAGGAAAACAAACCGTTTGTAGAGCTTTGGGGTAGTGGTTCGCCGTTGCGCGAGTTCTTGCATGCCGACGACCTGGCGGACGCCTGTTATTTCCTGATGCAGAATTACAGCAGCCCTGATTTCCTCAATGTAGGTGTTGGCAGTGATGTTACGATCAAAGCTTTGGCTGAAATGATTCAGCAGATTGTGGGTTACGAAGGACAAATTCACTGGAATTCTGACAAACCGGACGGAACTCCCCGTAAATTGATGGATGTAAGCAAGTTACATGCTTTGGGGTGGAAACACAAAACAGAACTGGAAGACGGCATCAGGATAACTTATCAGGATTTTTTACAGAAAATTGAAACCTATGCGGTTTAAGGTTTTTGTTCTTAATGAGTTACAATTCCGGGAAAACCTAATATTTAAACACTAAATTCTATTTTCGCCCACGATAATTCTTTTTTTTGACAAAATTTCAATAGATTATTAACAGAATCTTCGGGAAACATATTAGTTTTGCAGCGCCCTTAAAAGCTGTATACTATAAACTTGTCACAGAAAAATGTCGTCGATCATAAAATTAGACCAGATAGACCGTAAAGTACTGGAGATTTTACAAACCAATGCCAAAATAACCAACGCACAACTATCTAAAGAAATAGGACTGTCACCAGCTCCGACTCTTGAAAGGGTAAAAAAGCTGGAACAATCAGGCATCATTAAAAGTTACCATGCTCAGCTGGAGCCGGATAAAGTAGGGTTAGGAGTTAGCACTTTTGTGCAGATTTCCCTTGTAGGTCATAGAAAAGCAGTTACCGAATCTTTTGTAGAAAAAGTACATGCTATTCCGGAAATCATCGAATGTCACCACATTACCGGCACTGGAGATTTTCTTCTACGGGTTATTTCCAAAGACATTAGCACCTATCAAAAGCTAATGCTGGAAAAAATTAATGAAATTGAAGAAGTTGCGAGCACGCAGACGATGGTTATCCTCTCTACATTCAAGGAAACAAAGGTTTTGCCAATTCCCTGAGGCTTATATTTCGGAAAAAGAATAAAACAAAAAGGTCGGTCCCATCACGGTTCCGACCTTTTCTTATATTACGATTTAAGCAAAAGCGGCTACAAGCTAACGGCTAATAGCTAAAACCTACTGGTGTTGTTCACGCAGCAAATCATTTACGGTTTTCACAGGATTAAATGTAATCAGCGGTACTTCAACGAAAATTGTGTTCCAGTCTGCCATCGCACCATTCCATAATCCGGGTAATTCCTGTGCTTTCAATTCCTTGCCATCTTTGGATTTTCCGGTTATAAATCCTGTCAGCGGATCACGGAATTTTTTAAGATCATACAGTTCACCCATTCTGTTTTTTACAGCACAAACCAGATCTACCGGGTTGAAATGTGTTGAGTTCTTGAAAATACCGTTTTGTTGCGCATCATCAACATCCACCTGAGCAGATTCTACAATTTGTAAAGAAGAAGATCCGTCTGCATTTTCTGCCCAGAAAGGTCCGCCGCCAGGTTCGCCCTGATTTTTAACCATTCCGCAGGCACGTAACGGACGGTCAAGTTTTTTAAGGAAATAATCTTTTTTGTCATCGGCATGCCAGCTTTCGTAGGATGCCGGAGGCACCACACAAAGTTCATTTCTAAAAAACGCATCCAACTCTTCTAGTAAATCTTCATCTGTTGAACCAATGAGATGATTCAGGTAATTGAAAATCCTTTTCTGATATTGCAGTACAATGCCCGCCAGTGCTTTTTTATAAGTAATCGTTTCTTCCTTGATGTGATCAGGAACAACGTTGTCAATGTTTTTTATAAAAATAACATCAGCATCCAGCTGGCCAAGATTTTCAAGTAATGCACCATGTCCTGCCGGGCGGAATAATACACTGCCATCCTTTTCACGAAAAGGAGTGTTGTCCAGGTTCACAGCAATGGTGTCTGTGGAGCTTTTTTGCTCAGAAAAAGAAACAAAATATTTTACCCCAAACTTACTTTGATAACCGGGAAGTACCTCAACAACCAGTTTTTCGAACTTATCCCGATGTTCAGGAGAAACCGTGAAATGAATTTTTACATGACTTCCTGCATTGGCATATTTAGCTCCTTCTACCAAATGTTCTTCCAAAGGCGTTCGGGAACGGTCGGCATAATTGTGAAATTTAAGAAGACCTTTCGGTAGTTCTCCATATCCCAAGCCCTTGTTGGTCAGGTAATAAGACGCAATTGTATTTTCATCAGCGGTGGTAATATCTATTCCGTCAGCTGCCAGGGAAACCTTCAAATCCTCATAGAAAGCAAATTCACTCAGGCTGCTGAAAAACTCTTCTACTGACTTGTCTTTTTTCCCTTCCTGCAAAAAACTAAAAAGGGATTTAAACATTCGGGTAGCCGCTCCGGAAGCCGGAACGAATTTCAACAGAGAAACTTCTCCATCAGAGGTACTTTTATCAAACTCACCTACAACTTCTTTAATCTGTTCATCAGTAAGCCTGATAATACCATCACCAACTGTGGCGGCTTTGGACAACTGAAGAAAAGGAAAACCGTCTACAAAGTATTTTACCTGTTGTTCAACTACTGTGGGGTCGCTTCCGCGTTGTGTTATCTGCGTAAGATCTGCTTCAGGAAACATAATTAAATTTGTTTATAAAAATAAGAAATTACACAGCCCCGGGAATGCTGGGAAGGCCAGGAGTCCCGGGGCTGTATTTTAGTTACAAGGTAAAGCGGCAGAGAAACATACTATAACTATTAATAAGGAATTATTTTATGATTCTCAGCTTTGCAAAACTAAGCAGCAGGGTTTTTTCTCCAACACTGTCAAATTTAACGGTTGCTTTCCGGTCTGTTCCATTCACTTCCATTTTCAAAACCGTGCCAAAACCAAATTTCATGTGTTCCACTTTGTCGCCTTCCGCAAGGTCATGCGTATCGCTGGGTATAAAATCACCTGTTGGCGTATGCGCAGTGGCAGCAGTTACCGGTTTAGGCTCCGTAGCTTTTCGGGGCCCAAGGTTTCTGACAAACGACATCGGAGAGTTGATCTGCTCGCTGTCTCTGCGCAGTGCATTGGAGATATTTAAAAACTTGGGATCAACTTCCAGCAAAAACCGGCTTGGTTCGCACATTTTAAGTCTTCCCCACTGATAACGGCTCTCGGCATATGAGAATGAAAGCTTTTTCTCAGCCCTGGTAATTGCCACATAAAACAAACGTCTTTCTTCTTCCAGATCCTGCCGGCTTTCCAGCATCATCTGGCTCGGGAACAGGTCTTCTTCAAGGCCAACGATAAATACGTTTCTGAACTCCAGTCCTTTTGCCGAGTGAATCGTCATCATCGTTACCCGGTCGTGGTCTTCATTATCGTCAGGTTCATCAGCATTTGTCAACAGAGAAACGGATTGCAAAAAGGCACTTAACGTTTTGTCTTCGTTTTCTTCATTGTCAACAAACTCCTTGATCCCATTGAGTAATTCCTGCACGTTTTCGTAGCGGGAGAGCCCTTCAACCGTTTTATCCTCATATAATTCACGAAGAATTCCGGAGACTTTGGCAATGTGCGAAGCAACCTCATAAGCATCCTTACCGTCTTCAAGCATAATCTTGAAGCTTTTGATCAGCGTTCCGAACTGCTCAATGGGCGCTATGGTCCGGCCGGTTGCATAATTTCCGATATTAGCCACAACCTCCCATATCGGCACATTGTTTTCCGAAGCCGTTACCGTTATTCTCGCCACGGTAGTGTCACCAATCCCGCGTTTTGGCAGATTAATGATACGTTTAAAGGCTTCTTCGTCGCGTTGGTTTACCGTAAAGCGAAGGTATCCCAAAAGGTCCTTAATCTCTTTTCTCTGGTAAAAAGACTGCCCGCCAATGATCCGGTACTTGATTCCCAGTTTTCTTAGAGCTTCTTCAAAAGATCTGGATTGCGCGTTGGTACGGTAAAGAATGGCAAAGTTCTCATTCCGCAGGGCCTTCTGCATTTTTTCTTCCAGAATCGCAGATGCAACAAGCCGCCCTTCTTCATTGTCCGATCCGGCTTTGATGACATCTATCAGCGCACCTTCGTCATTAGCCGTAAAAGTATGTTTTTCCAGCTGCGCTTTATTTCTGGCAATCACCGAATTAGCCGCACTGACAATCGTTCCCGTCGAGCGGTAATTCTGTTCGAGCTTAATGGTCTGTACATCAGGGAAATCCTTTGAGAAATTCAGAATATTCTCAATATTTGCACCCCTGAAAGCATAAATACTTTGGGCATCATCGCCAACAACCACAATATTCCGGTGAACTGCAGACAATTTTCTGGTAATGAGATATTGTGAAACGTTCGTATCCTGAAACTCATCCACCATTACATGCTGAAACTTGTGCTGATACTTATACAGCACGTCAGGAAAATCACGGAAAAGCACATTGGTGTTAAAAAGCAGGTCGTCAAAATCCATTGCATTCGCCTGAAAACAGCGTGTTGCATAGGTTTTGTAAATCCTGCCGATCTCCTTCATTTTCGCCGCCTCATCGTCAGCCTGTATCACCGCATTGTTAATGTAGTCATCTGCCGAAACCAAACGATTTTTTGCTCCGGAAATACGATTGTAAACCACATTGGCTTTGTAAATCTTATCGTCAAGATTGAACTCCTTGATAATACTCCGCAGCAGCGACTTGGAATCGTCCGTATCATAAATTGAAAAATCACTGGTATATCCCAGAAACCGCGCTTCAATCCGTAAGATTTTGGCAAAAACCGAGTGAAACGTACCCATCCAGATATTTCTGGCTTCCGTTCCAACAGCCCCTTCAATCCGATGACGCATTTCCCCGGAAGCCTTATTGGTAAAAGTCAGGGACAAGATCCGGAAAGGATCAACCCCGTTTTCCATCAAATGGGCTATTCTATAGGTAAGTACCCGTGTTTTCCCCGATCCAGCACCGGCAATAATCATCAACGGACCGTTTCCGTACAACACCGCTTCACGCTGCGGCTCATTAAGGGTCGACAAATAATCGTTCTTTTTCAATCGCTCTGATTTATTCTCTTCTACAATCTTCATTCGTTCGGGGCAAAAGCCAAAGTTAGGAAAAAGCGCCAAATGCTTTTCCCTCTATACCTATAAGATGCTGTGATGTTTGTTAATTTACAAAAATTTAAACAGCCACTATCAGAACGCCCGGGCCATGTTATTGGTTTGTATTTTTACCTTATATATATGAACACATTAAAACAGAAGTAAAAACGGTGTTTTGAGGAAGCAGTTTTGGGCGTGTCCCTGCGGGCCGGGCAGCACTACGTGCGTAACCTTCGGGAAGCAGGTTGCTTACTCGGTTATGCTGCAAGTCCTCGTTCCGCGAAAAGCGGCACTCCGGGCTTTCCGCTACTATCCCTCACGCGGGGTTTACTGTAAAGTAGCATGGCAGCATCGGGGATCGTGCTGAAAGAATTGAAGATTAAACTAAAATAATTGCCGACGGCCAAAAGCCGAAAGCCGAAAGCCAATTATGAATCTAGCAGATGTAGAAGACCAGCCACTCGAAATACAGTGGGAATATTTATTACAATTTTTGGAAGAATCCATCGGAAAACGTCCTGCTGATTTAAACGGCGTTCTCTTCCTGATAGGTGTGCAGGAACTCGGCCAGGGAGCCAAGCGATTTACAAAAGAACAGAAACAGGATCTCATGCACATAGGAATATGCAAAGTACTCAGCCTTTCTTCTTATTATATATATGAACACACCGACAAAGACGGCTGGCCGCACTACATCCTAAACCGCGCATTACCACAAGGAGGCATTGAAAAGCAGGAAGCGCTGTTGAAGATGCATGTGATTGAGTATTTTAAGATGTAGTACCTCTAAAACAAATTTTAGAATTACCCAGGCAGAAAGTGCCAGGGATTCCACAGAAGGCTCGAAACTTAATCCAGTTCAGCAAAAAGAGGCATTCACAAACTGTGATATGCCTTTTTTCAATAAAAGGATACAATCCGTCGGCTTTTCAAGCGCGCTGAAACGAAAGTTTGCCTTGATCTCGAAGTTCTTTACAGTATCCAATATGCTTTTTCGCACCACTTTATAAAGCCAAGGAATCACTTCAAAAAAACTTCAAAAAAAGTTTGGGGCATATTTTACTCACTTTGAGTGTGTTAGAAAAATATGTTAAAAAACTTTGTAAATACTTTCACTTGGCGTTTGCATGTTAAAAATAAATGCTGCACTTTTGCACTCCCAATCGGGTAGTACGGCGCTGAAAACGATCAGCGCAACGAGTTCTGGAAGACCAGAGCAGAGTTCTTTGACATGATGAAGAGAGCAAGAAGATATTTGTTTAAGAAGATTCGATCCTATTTTTCGGAATAGAGGTCACAACAAAATTTACAATGGAGAGTTTGATCCTGGCTCAGGATGAACGCTAGCGGCAGGCTTAATACATGCAAGGCGAGGGGGCAGCAATGTCACCGTCGTACGGGTGCGTAACGCGTATGCAACCTACCTTCAA
>NZ_SMFL01000022.1 GCF_004349265.1 Dyadobacter psychrotolerans | reverse complement strand
GTCAGTTTTAAGCCGTTCATTCTCCGCTCGCAATTTGGCATTCTCAGCAACCAATTTAGAGCTACCTTCAGACTCATTAGTTTTGGTTTTTGTCTTCATTGTAGATAAAGTTTTCCAACGATACAGCAGATTTTCAGCAATTCCAAATGTCTCAGAAATCTCGCTTACTTTTTTACCAGAAATCAACATTTTTAGAATTTCTGCTTTGAAATCTGGTTCGTAGTTACGACGCGCTTTTGACTTTTTTTCATTATCCATTTTTTGCAAATTTTATGCAAAAAAGTGTGCCGCTTTTTCAACCACCTCAGTTAGGGCTGGAATAAGGCTTATTGTCAGTTTGACCCGCACCAGTTATGTATACATCCTGGCCAAAGATCTTTATTTTACCTACCCATGCCGGCGTCATATTTTTTGTTAAAGCAGTTAAAATACCATTTTTCCAGTACTGCCCAAATGCCCCAGTAGTATCTCTGTGAGCCTGGCCTAACACATGTATATCTGAGCCTGATACAGCAATAGATTCGGCGCTTGGAAGGTATGGCGATGTAACCAACTCTACAACTTTATTATTTTTCCAATATTGCGCGGTGTAGACTCCATTTACCGATCGGGAACCACCAGCCAAATAGATATCAGGTGTAATCGGTTCCGGATCGGTTTTGCGCTTCTTTTTGCATGACAAACAGAACACGCAAATAATCAGAATCAGAACACTGCAGATGTTTTTCATTTTTATGGAAGGGTGTTTACAGATAAAAGTACTCCTTAATTGTTAATTACAAAAAATCTCAGTCTCATTCGATGGTAATCAAGTGTTGAACAAACTACCGTGCGTTTTTTGCAACAATCAATAGAGTACAATATATCTTATCTTAGTGCAAAACAAATCACAATCTACACAACTCCTCTTGAAATTTTTTTTGCACTTGGTTTTGTATTTCGATATTTTCATTCCGGATTAGCTGATGAATTATGGTTAAGATTTCTCGTAGCTTAATTCTTATTGCGTCGAATTACAATGCGCTTACCCAGTTTTTTCAAATCACCGAAAGTATTAAACCAAATGATATCTTTTGAAAAACCGGATTCGCTGATAAAATTGAAGTATGACTCACCTAAGGGCGTAAAATAAGACCCATTCGGAAACATGTAGGCAATTTTTGCTCCGGGAACCACCCAGATGTTTCTATCTGTCTGATCTGCCAATCCAATAAGTTCATCAGATGGGACGATTGTCAGGTATCTGTAGTTCATTTCAGAGGGGAAATAAACTATCAGTTCATATGTTTTATCATTGTTCGAGGTTTGATTTTTCTGGAATAGGTATACATTGATTGGCTTATGTGTCTCATTGAAAGCATTGTAATGATTCGTTCTGAATAAAATAAACCCAAATACAGAAGGAATGAACATTGTGCCCGCTGCAATTAGCACTATGATTATGCCTGCAATTTTAACAGCAGTACTGAATGCTCTTTTCACAAAAATGATCTTAGATAGGATTAATTATTACATACAAGTCTTTGTGAGTACACAAATATTCTTGAAACATATATTTCACACACGGAATATTCGAAGTAAAAATACCCTTATCAAAGGCTTGACGATGTTTATTTTTTAGATTTTTAATTTCCTGCGGCGTTTTCTATTTGCAACCTGACTCGTAACAAAGTCATAGATTGTATCATTCATCAAAATAATTTCCAAATAGTTGCAAGTATCAGTAATCGCAATTGACATGGTCGAGTAGGCAAGGGCATTTCAGCCCAAGCCTCTCACAGAACCGTTCGTGACAGTCTCCTGTCATACGGCTCTTATTATCCAGAGGTGGTACATGGCTTCACTCTCCAGTGAACGAATAGGTTGGGCATTGATTTCTTTACCTTTCCCACCCATTTCAACGACATCTGTATACTACCATGTAACTTTTTGTATTTCTTACGTGCCCACCTTGCTATCCGGATGTCTACCAGTGATAATATTTGATCAAGTTTGCTCTTACTGTCTCGTCCTGATTTTACTTTACTGAACTGAGTGATGCAGAGTAGTCCACCCCAGCTTATCTTGCAGATTGATATTAGCTCCAGATAGTATCAATTTATTTAATAAGTCAGTCTTTTCTAAGAAAAGGCTATAAAATAGTGGAGAACGTCCATCACTATCCAAGCTGTTCAAATGTAGTATAGCAGCATGTTCGTCTCCGGCTAACAGCAACTGAATTACTTCGGTAGACATTCTTGATACTTTATTATTTTTCATGTTTTCGACTCTTTTGCTTGAAAGATCGTTTATAGGGCTAAAACTTCGTTTTTTGAGACAGATCTATTGTCACGTTGGAATTGCAAAATAATTACTTTTTTATTGTAAGCTTTGGATTTATTTTTCCAACCCATACGTCACCAACTGGGAATAAATACATGACATTTCCATCATTGTCAATTTTTCTTATTGAGCTCTCTATATTTTTTTTGAACCTCTTTTGATCACGGCGATAATCATCTAATCTTTCCCAATTCTGTTTAGGGAAGTTCACTTCCCATTCATAAAGATTATCAAGGTCAACCTTGAGCTCCCAAGTAAATTGATTCGAAGCATCCGGGATTTTACCAAAATTCAACTGTGGGAATTTTTTAATCTCTTTGGCTGGAAGAAAAACATCATTATCATAGTAGGTGATTTTATCATCAATTGCACAAACGACCTGGCTCTTGCTCATTCTTGGAATATACAACCAAATTGCTAGATAATAATCTAAATTTTGCTCATCCAATCTTGATTTCCAATCCATATAAATATCTATAAGTATGCTTATTGTCTTTTTTCGTAGCTTTCCGGAAACAGATCCATCAATACTGTATCCATAGCAGTCTTCCATCTCAAAATATTGAAATCTGTTTTCCAATAGCTTTTTTAGATCGAGCTGTGAATCAGGATCATTCCAGTAATCCTCGATACTTCGAAGGATTTTTTTCGACAGTATAGTTTTCTTTTTCAAATGTTTATCTTACTACTTATCGTTTTATGAAATCGGATTTCCCATTTAGTGCCAATCAAAAATAAAAATGTATTCCCGTTTTACGATTCAATGTTTCGACGAACAGAAGCTTTATAGCTTGGGCAGTTTTCATTAGATTCTTATCACTAAAATTATCGAAAACATCACTTTCTAACACCTTTATGATCATGGCTGCGTTTATAATACTTTCGTTCTCAAAATCGTCGATAATGGAACCAGTCAACTTATTTATTGCAGCGAAAAACCCTAATGTCCACAATAGCTCAAAAACTTGATTGTTTAAAATTATCTCAATTAAATCCTATGGATGATTTACATCGTATTCAAGCCGGTCTAACGCAGCAAAGTCTTTCGGGACGCAAATCGTTTTCATTTATCTTCGTTTTTTGAGACACTTTTAGAAGTGACAGTCTGTCACTTTGTATCAATTATCGTTTTTTGAGACTGTTGAATTGGGAGCTTCTACCTTGGCACTGACTCTGACGGAACAAATTCTTACAGAGTTCATCGTATACTGCTGGCTAACACGTAGAAACAGATCGGGTGAAAATTTCTATCAAAGCTTTGCGCCTTATCAGATCCGGTTGTTTTAGCCCAGGATAATTTGTGAAATCTAGAGAAATGATCTGATATATAAATTTTTTGCAGTCGGTGTCCGGTTACAAATATCCAGTAAATGGTTTATTTCTTCACTATACTTTAGACCGTCAAATAAATGAAGATAAAAATAGGGTACTAAGCTTTGTTGCATGCCATAATTGCCCAGGATTTTTTCACAGTCACGCTCTGAAAAATCTGCACCAAAAAGCCGGTAAGGAAAATATTGTCCCCAGAACGTCAGTTCTACACTGTCAGGATATCTTGCCAGCCCCATCTCAATGATGGCCGAAAACCTTTGGCCACCAATAAGACTCCATTCATCTGGGATCATATTTGGAATATTAAATTCCATTTGTAGTGCTGCAAAAGCCCAGTAAAGAAAGGACAGGTTTATAAAGTCATCCATTGCAGGCTGATCACTTGTGGCTATCTGGTTTTCGTACTGCTTTACTGCGTCTACATATTCCCGTTTTATATCCTTACTTTGTGCCAAATTCATATTTGATTTTTGATTTTAACTGAACATTTCGCTTTTAGCTGGATGTCCATGCAGCTCATTACATACCAGATTTTTACCAGCCTGCAGGTCTTACCTAAGTACTCCATTAAAACTCCTTTAAGTACCGAAATATACTGGCAAAAGAGGTGCATGAATCAGGATCACCTCTTTCGTTCGTTTTATGAAACTAGCTTATAAACATTTTTACTTTTGCAAGTACTCACGGATCAGTAACTTGACCACCGGTGCACTCTCCTCGTGGATGCGGCAGTACTTCCAGTTTTTGCCGATCACAATCATTGGCTTTGCAACGTCTAAAATCTCTTTAAGCCCTGCAATATTACCTTCGATCCCGGCTGTATGAACACTCGTTACTACTGTCTGCTCTGATTCGGTTAAATCTTCCCACCGGCGAGTTTCTTCCAATCCTTGTATTTTCATAGCTGTTCCACTGCGATTTTGAATCTCATAAACCAACTTCCGTGGTTAAACCTGTAATTTCCTTTGCTACGGACTGACAGATAGTCAAATAAAAACAATCGATAAATAGCATTAACGAAATTGTTGCTACCCTCAAACCATTGTTCTATACATTTAAAATATTGACTTTAAGGGCATTACAAATATCACTAATCTTGATTTGGATTAATAGTTTCAAATTCATAATCTTGTAAAACCGCATATTAATGCGTTTTACACAGGCTTCGGACAATTTACCAAATCTATCAACTACCAAATAACTGGCAAAACATTTGACCATTTAAATGAACTGTAAAAACTGTAACGCTGAGGTAAATTCAAAATTTTGTCCAGACTGTGGACAACCAGTGAGCCTTAAAAGAATTAATGGCCATTATATAGTACACGAAATTGAACACGTACTACATTTTGAACGTGGAATCTTATATACTGTTAAAGAACTTGTGACAAATCCAGGTGAAAATATTCAGAAATATCTTTCGGAGAACAGAAGCCGACTTGTTAAGCCCATTATTTTCATTATTATAACTTCACTAATATATTCCATTTCAATCAGCTTTTTTCATATTGAAGATCAATACGTAAAATTTGAAGGGGAAGAGGTAAGGTCAACAACACCAGTTAAAATTTTCAAATGGATTCAAGAACATTATGGCTACGCAAATATTATTATGGGCATTTTTATTACATTTTGGCTTAAGTTATTTTTCAGAAAATTTCGCTATAACATATTTGAGATATTAGTCTCACTTTGCTTCATAATGGGTATTGGTATGTTGATCTTTTCATTTTTCTCACTACTTCAAGGTCTGACAAAAATGAATCTAATGAATATTGGTGGATTGGCTGGAATTACTTACTGCTCTTGGGCAATTGGTCAGTTTTTTGGAAAAGATAGAATTATAAATTATTTGAAAGCATTCCTGGCATACATCTTAGGAATGGCAACATTTGCATTTTTAGCCATCTCTTTAGGTATTGTAATTGATTTTGCTATGAAACACTAATTGTAACGGCTAAATGGTTTCTACCTGTACATGAAGCTGAGTTTACCTTACTGATTTATAAATGGAATTAACAATTATATGAACCTGTGGGTTTTACATTTTTGTTGTTTGTCTTTTCGCCGTTCTCCATTTCTTAATTGGTGCGCCTCGTCCCTGCGCCTGATCAGTTGTTATGATGCCAGCAGCTGATTTAGATTGCTACTTTGCCAGGTCAAACAGTATTGTGCTAGCCTAGGGCACTAGGTCATATTTTGCATATAATAGTTCTAACAAAGTTTGATGAGGTACAGAAAAACTGACACTAGCCAAAGGTAATTGTAAACATTTTCTCAGGCCTTAGGGTTAGATGCTGGAAATAAGTCATAATACCCAATGTAACTTTCAGTCTCTAGAAAAGCTTGCTCCATCATCATTTTCTTTCCGCACCCTAACAAGAAGTGTTGCACAAGCAGGGGAAAATATACTTTTAAAAATCATAGCTTTATTCGTTTTTTGAGACAAAAATAAGAGGGAATGTTTTCTTGTGACCCGGAATCAAAAATGATACGGGCATAGTCCAGAGCACAACCAACCGTAAATGCATTAATAAACCCGGTGTTGTCTTATTTATATACTCGCGTCCAATACCCCAAATATCTTTGTTAAACGTTCTACACGTTGAGATTTATAGTCCCCCCAGCCTTCCACAATCTCTGGCATTAGTTCGCGTGTGATGGCAAACTTCGCCGCCTTCCTAATGTCGTTATCAATTTTTCCTTCCAAGATAAATTGACCGAGACCGATCGCAATAATTGCGTTGTCTGTGTCCGTTAGGAAAGCAGATCCCATATTTCTCATGACAATTTGCAGTATGATTTCCGCTTCCGCATCATCAAAGTCAGTTCCAGAATTTTTAGACGCCTGGCGTAGATGGTGCTTAACAATATTCGCCGCCTCGGTAAAATTGGAATCGAAATGATTCGTCTCAATGTACTGACGAATTTTGTTGCTGTCTAATTCGCTCAAATCAAGGACCGGATAGTCCCAAGATTCCAACAATTGATTTACGAAGTCTACCGGACTTGCTGTTGGATTAAATTTGCGCCAATTCCGAAATTGTGAAAAAGCATCTGAGCCTGCATCATTGCCAAAAGGTGCATTCTCATCTACGATATCCCAATAAAAAGCATCATTCATTAACTCCTGTGCATTGGGATGAGCGGTTTCAAGAGCAAGCTCAAATTCGTCGTATTCAGTCATGTTTAAATTAATTTCCTTATTTGAACCACTGGTTTCATGTTTGCAGGCAATGTTTATTGGATTACATATCACGAAGAATAATAATAGCCTGGTAATGGTTTTCATTGTATTTTTATAACTAGGTAAACCTCATTAAATTTAATATAAGTAAATGACCACGACGCTCCTACCGTGACAAGATCGTTTTTCGTGAAAAAAAATTAACGGTCCGTTTGAACTAGATGCTCCAAAGTCCCGACACCGATCAGCTGACATTCCGTTTCCGAGTTACATGGCTAACGCCACTAGTATTTCGCTGAAAGTTGGTGACATCCTTCTCACCGTTTACCGTAAGGTCCTAAGCTTACCGTGATGTCTAATTTCCGGAGATGTCAGATATAAAAACATAAGTATTTCAGCAAAAAAACTATGGTCTATTTTTTCTTCTTTTACTTTTTCCGTTGACAATGTCAATAAACTGTATTCTGACAGTCATCAATGAATAAACTTTCCTTCCATAGTTTTCGGCCGAAGTTACCGTTTGTCTCCCTAGATATTTCCCTAATTTGGCTGATAATGCACTATCTCCTTTCACGATTTTGGAACAAAAAATTTGATCATTATTATTAATAACCAATGCAATAAAAATATCTCCATAAGATCCAGAACTATCTTGAACCTTTGTCCCCGCTCCAAGCCCTGATACCAATGGCGGTTTTTCATACCTGAACGAAATGATCCTACCATCATCTGGGACGTGCAGTTTTTTCATCCACCCTTCACAGTCAGTTTCTTGCATCTGGAAATAACTTATAATGAGCAGAATACACAACACTCCTTTTGTTGCCATTATGTCAATTTTCGGTTTTTACGACAATCTTCCATTTAGTATTGTGACAACACACAATCCTGTTTTTAACCGGGTCCATTAACAATTCTAAAAGTTCAATCTCTGAGATTTAATACTTGTTCACTTCATATGGACGCTTTACAGAGGTGGACCCAGACTGGATAGCGGTATTTGGTCTTATGGTTTTAATTCATATTTCGTTGAATAACAATGCGCTCACCCAGTTTTTTCAAATCACCGAAAGTATTAAACCAAATGATATCTTTTGAAAAACCGGATTCGCTGATAAAATTGAAGTATGACTCACCTAAGGGAGTAAAATAAGACCCATTCGGAAACATGTAAGCAATTTTTGCTCCGGGAAATATCCAAATGCTTTTTTCTGTTTGATCTGCTAATCCTATAAGTTCATGAGAAGGGACGATCGTCAGGTATCTGTAACTGATTTCAGATGGGAAATAAACTATCAGTTCATCTGTTTTATCATTGTTCGAGGTTTGATTTTTCTGGAATAGGTATACATTGATTGGCTTATGTGTCTCATTGAAAGCATTGTAATGATTCGTTCTGAATAAAATAAACCCAAATACAGCAGGAATGAACATTGTGCCCGCTGCAATTAGCACTATGACTATGCCCGTAATTTTAACAGCAGTACTGAATGCTCTTTTCACAAAAATCACCTTAGATAGGATTAAATATTACATACAAGTCTTTGTGAGTACACTAATATTCTTGAAACATATATTTCACACACGGAATATTCGAAGTAAAAATACCCTTATCACCGGCTTGACGATGTTTATTTTTTAAATTTTTAAATTTCCTGTGGCGTCTTCTATTTGCAACCTGACTCGTAACAAAATCATAGATTGTATCATTCATCAAAATAATTTCCAAATAGTTGCAAGTATCAGTAATCGCAATTGACATCGACTCCATGCCCAAAGAGTTTATTAATAGTTGATTACAGCCAGGAGGAAGTTCTATTTTGAAAAAACCGCTTCGATCAGTTGATCCAAGTAGTAATCTATCAAGGCTCTGAATTTTAGCTCCGGTGATTATGGTTAACCCAGTCTCGTTAATTACTTTTCCAGTTATTGTTCGCTGTGCTTGTAGTAACATTGGAAAAAAACATAAAGTAAGTATTATAGTAAATCTCATGGTAGTTTATTAAGATCTGTCTTCACTTGTGCCAGACTACTGGCTCAATGCGCAGCAATAAATATAATATTAAGGTTCGCATTGATTGACGCAAATAGTTTAAAGGCTGATGCTGACCTTTTGAATGGTTATATCGATCATTTTCTCATCCTCTGAAATTTCTTGATAAGTCGAAATTTACTTTGTACCACATCTATAACTAGTGACTGTAACAATCATTGGATTGTTGATATACTTCCAAAAACCTCGCATCAAATCTACCTGATTTACTTATAGTTGCCAGAACAGATTGACGACTTTCAGGACATCCTTCGAATGACATCAGGTAAATCTGGTAATTTTCTGAGGTCTCACGATAACAACTTCCTCTGTTATCATCATAATCAGGATGGAGGTTATTTAAATTTGCAATGAGAGTTGCTTCTTCAATATTGTCAACCTTACCTATAAATTCAATGATGTCTGCTTTGTTGTTGGCAAACCTCATGGTATCGTTATCTATAAACTCAACGTATGAGTATGTCTTGGAAATAGAGTTTGACGAAAAAACGCCATAACCTGGCATCTTAAAATGGAGTCGCTTTCGAAGTAATGAGTCACCTTTAAACCAAATTATCGTTTTGTATCCACCAAGAACACTCGTGTAATTCCAGTAGCTGTACTTTTTATTCGGAGTTATTTTAGAAACCAATTGTTCGACATCGCGTAAGTGGAGTGGTAATTTACTGAAACCATCCGGAAAACTGATCCCATCATTTATATGACTTTTTCTAGACTGAGACAGAACTATTGCCACTGCTGTGGCAATCAAAAATCCATAAAAACATAGATCTACTCTTCCTTTCACCCAGGACATAAGTATGAAATAATAAGTATGCCACTAATATATAATAAAATTATATATTAGTGGCATCGAGCTTCCACATTTTAAATATTTGTTAAAAATATTTCGTTTATTAAGACTGGCTGGCTCTTTTTGAGGTAATTGATAGGTTAGTAATACTTATTGCCTGCCTATCCAGACGTTGCCGACCTTCCTTGCATACATAACATCCTCTTTTCCATTGATAACTACCTTTTCTTCGTGAAAACCAGAGTGCAATAGCTCATTGACTTCGTACTCGTCAAGATAACTCAGCTCCTTAAACTGAATATCCTCATCATCAAATACTTCCCACCTAAAATAATTAAGAATTTCATTGTTTACTACGAATTCGTTTGGTAGATCCTTCTCAGTGCCACACTTACGATAATAATCTTCTCTCCTTTCACCAACCGCTTTTACTTTTGCACAGACGACTTGACTTCTTATTGTATTGGGGAAGTTCAGCCATATCTGCAAGTCATAAGGAGTGGTCTGGTGTTCATAGAATGCCTTCCATTGGTTATGAATGATGAATAGTTTTTGCAAGATTAACCGGAAAAACCAATTTGGTGGAATTCGCTCACATAATCGGTTCCAGGGATCTATCCTAACTTTAACATAATCTTCTCCTTTTAAATGAAATCTATCCAGGTCAGGGATCTTGTTGGAATTGAACCAGATATCAATTTGTTTTTTTCCGTCTTTTCCAGCCTCTAATCTTTTTCTTATTTTTTGGAAGCATATATGTCTTTAAAGCGCTATTTATTAAACGAGCTTAATTCAACCAAAATCAGTAGATAAATATTCCTCGGTAGGCTCTGTGTTATGATAATAATGCATAGCTGCATTGCCAAGTCTGAACAGCTGCGCATGCTCGGACTTATCCGGATCAGACATGGCATCTAATAGTTTAACCTGGTTAGCATGTATTTTCTCATCGGGGTGACGGATATAAAGCAAATCTGTTTCAGAATTTATCATAGTTAGCTTTTGAGACTATTTAAACAGGTCAGAGTGCGTACCCGTCCTGACTAATTCCAGTAACATAAGTTTTTCGTTTTCGTCCCAAATAAGCAATACATCTGGGCGAACATGGCATTCCCAATAACCACTATATTCACCACTTAATTTATGAGCATTATGCTTTCGATCTAGCCCATTATGGCCTTTATCTGCCAATATTCTAAGCACAGCCGCCAATTCATCAAAATCTCTTAAACTACGTTTTTTCAGTAATTTAGCATCTTTTAGAAATTTCCTTGAGTATAGTATTTCAAACATGACTATACTAATTTCATTAACTCATCAACACTTCCCACCCTAATACCTTTCCCACTTTTAAGCTCTTTCATCGCTCTAATAGTTTCCTTGTTAGGAACCCTGTCTTCCGAAATAATTTTACCATGTATCTTACTTAAAAACTCTTTAAAAAAAGAAGTCTCTTCTTCGGGTAGCTCAATTGTCAGCGTTATCATGATCTAAGTGGTTTATTAGTAAACAAATATAACCCTTATGGGTTATTATAACAATCAATATTATATATTTTTTATCTCAATTTTTTTTCCCATCAAGTTCAAAACTTCCTCAATTTCAGAAACTTTGGCAAGGAGTCTTGCCTTATCCCTAGTTGAATGCTCAACTCGCTTATCACGCAGCCTGGCCAACTCAAATGGTGTAATGCTTTCTATAACTTTTGTTATCTCTCCCATCAACGTTTTTTCAATATTAATGCTTTTAGTTCTATATCGTTATGCTGCTCAATGAGTTTCAAATATCTGTAATAAGTAGCTCTACTCAGCCCCATTGGAATATAAACTTTCTCTGGTTCATAATCGGGAGCCTTGATAAGATTTCTTATAATGATCAATTTCCCAACAATATCAGCTTTCAGCCCTTTCGGTCTACCTCCAAGACGTCCCCTAGCTTTTGCAGCTTGTAATCCTGCGGTTGTACGCTCCCTTATCAGCTCTCTTTCGTACTCCGCTAAACTTGCCATGATGTTTAAAAATAACCTCCCTTTACTCGTAGATGTATCGACTCCGTCGGTCAGCCCTTTAACAATTACTTCTTTGGCATTAAAATCAAGAACTAAGTCTATAATATTTTTAAGGCTTCTCCCAAGTCGATCCAATTTCCAAACGACAATCGTATCTCCAACTCTTACGTGATTAATCATTGCATCAAGCTCCGGACGTTCTTTTATCGCTCCGGAAATTTTTTCTTTAAATATCTTCTCACAACCTGCCTTTTTTAATGCTTCAATTTGCAAATCCAGATTTTGGTCTTTGGTTGATACCCTTGCGTAACCTATGATCATAATTAGTCTCAAAAACTCATGTATACTCAAATATATCTAACTTAGATTAGTGATACAAGTTTTTGAGACATTTGGTTAAAAAAATTAAGAGCTATACCACTCCTCCGTCTCAGTCTCAATATACTTCCGTTTTTGCGGACAGATATAATAGGATTCGTCCTGAAAGCTATATCTGATAAGATTAGCAGTTGGCTCTTCTCTAAGTGCTTAATATTAATTATCTTGGGTTTTTAGTATTTTGAATACTTACACTATTAGTTCGAACTTTATATGCAATTAGTGAAACTACGGATCCTTTTAATCATCGGATGGTTTATTGCTGTGGCTGCTAGTTCATTGCTTGCTATCCAGTATCAGGTAGGAAAGACTACGATGGATTACGAATCCGGAGTGAGTCACCTTGTTTCAGAAACAACAAGAAAAATCTGCGAATACGCATCGAATTCGCAAAAGCAAAAGATAGTGGTCATTGACAATCTAACATCGTTGGACAGCGCGGAAACAACTCTTATATCTTCTATTCACCAAGATATTGAAAACAAGTTTTTACAAAATGATTGCAAGCTTATAGTTTCAGACAGAACAGGAGTGTTCAAAATGTTTGAGGAAAGTCAGCTAGTCTCAAAAAAGTTAGCTGCGCCGAATGGTGGTCCCATGTTTGGAAAACTACTCTCTCCGACCATACTTATAAGTGGACAAGTCAGGCTATCCGAAGATTTCATTCGAATCGACATTAAGGCTGTCGATTTAGAGCAAGGCGTCCTAATTACAAACGGATCAATAACTCGAACTCAGAATCAAGTAGTTAAATCATACCAAAAACGATATTCAGCCGGAGTTTCTGGTAAAACACTTTCGGAAGAAGTGGAAGAACCTGTTACAAATGGTCAATTAGTATCTGACTTCTTTGTTACCAACTGGGGTTGGATATGGGCGGTCATCATTCTACCGCTTTTAACCTGGTCTTTTAAATTGCTTGGTTTTGCACATCTACTAAAAGGCCAGTCAACAAATCGCAATATCTAGATGATTTGCAAGTGGTTAAATATTGAAAGCCAATATTCCCTTCGATGCTAAACAATTAATCCAATCTTACAAAACCCTCCTACTTAATACAGTTTTGCAAATTACCATGATGGGTCAAATTCGTCTCAACCAACCACCGTTTAAATCGACGCTTACGGAAATGAAATATTGATGTTAAATATTTCGGAATAATATTCATTTGTATCCTGGTACGTTGGGACGAAAATCTTTGCGCCAGTGTCTTCCAAATTTATTATCTAAATGTTGAAAAACCGCTTGGTTGTACATTACCAAACAGTCAAATGGATATTGAATCAAATCCCCAAATTCGTAAAACTGGACTTCATACTTCTTACTAAAACGCTTTTGACTAAAGTAAGTAATGGGAGGATCACCACTCTGTAAGAACAATTTTAACTTACCAATACTAATATCGAATAGAGCGCGGTTCTGATTTATTTCAGTGCAACTGCTATGGACTGGCCAATCCATACCAAGGAGGTCCGTATTTTCTATCGTTACAAGAGTATCATTGCTGCCTCGATCTAAGGCTTGAAAGTAAATTTTATAAACACCGGAGTGTAAATCTATAATTTTAAAATTGCCTGAGCTGTCACTAAGTGTACCTCTATTAGTTTGATAGGTAATCTGACAATATGGAATTGGGTCACCGGTTAACTTTGAAACGACCCGACCTGATATTTTTAGCGATCCAGTGGATAACGTTTGAGCGCTCGACGCGAATGATATAATTAATAAAAACGATGATAGCAGCTTACTCATTTTCATTGCTAATTTGTAAGTGATCGATTAAACTTACAAAAGTTTAAATATAAAAGCCATTAAACCTTGTTTTCTTGCAATAAGAGTGCACAAACTGTCTATTTAAAACGACCGTTTTCATATACCCTATCAGACAACAAATTGGGAGATTATTATTTTCTGAATCTGTGCCAGCTGCGGAAGATTGTATCCCGGAGTTAGATTGGTCTTAGGACCATTACCAGCCAAAGAGCTGCAATAGAATTTTAAAGTTGTGTCAGAAAATTTTAGACAAGCCGCCATGATAAAACGTATTCATGGCTGCCTGCTTAAAACCTACTGGATTCCACCACCTAAAGCTCTGAATAAGTCAGTTGACGCGTTTATTTTTTCAAGCTGAATGCTGATGGCTTCCAGATCGTTTTGAAGTCTGCTGTTTTGCGCTGTGATAACCTCCAGATAGCAACCTGGCTGATGATCCTCGTTTTCAGCACCGAAAGGTTTTCATTCTGTCCAAAATAATTGGCTATGGCTGCTTCCTTCTGCATTTTTGCCTTTCCCCAGATATCTACGTCCCAGGAGAGTTGCAGTGTCGCGTCGAAGTTGTCCATATACGATGTCCCTACAAACTGCTCGCTCAAAGAACCATTTAGAAAATTTTTGGACAAAAAAGCACGGCTGGCGCCAACGTTTAAATCAAGGGATGGTAAAAGGCCCAACTTAGCTTCTCTATGCGCAAACACCCGCGGTTGAAGCATTAGCCAAACACATCTTTGAGAAAATTACAGCAATGCGTCTATTCCGCTTGGCTGATAAAATAACCTCTATTGCCGCATCACCTTTTAAGGTAATTTAAAAATTTCACTTTTTAAGCGGCCATACGTATTCAAACTTGCTGTTGATCGGTGCGCCATAATAATTGACGCCCAGATAGTCAAGACGCTTTTTATGTATTTGCAGGCGTCTGTCAAAATCATCGAAATTTTTATTTTCCTTACTTGTCCAGCCAACTTCGGCTACCGCGACCGCTCTTGGGAAGACCATGTATTCGACGTACGCTGGTGTTGACATGTATTCCGTCCAGGCATTGCCCTGAACGCCTAATATATGTTTGCCCTGCTCTTGGGACAAGACCTGTGGCGTTGGCTCAAATGAATATGTTTTAGCGATATCGACAAATCCGCCAATGGCCAGCGGCTGCGTTTTGGCATCCGCCTGATAGTAATCAAAATACATATGTGTTGTCGGAGTCATTATCACATCATGATTTTCTTTCGCAGCGGTGATCGCTCCCTGAATTCCTTGCCAGCTCATAACAGTTGCATTGGGCGACAAACCGCCCTCGAGGATTTCATCCCAACCAATCATGCGCCGACCTTTTGCTGTGATAAATTTGTCGATCCGCCTGATGACATAACTCTGTAAACCATGCTCGTCTTTCAAATTCTGCTTTTTGATCAGCTCCTGTGCGAAGCGGCTTTCTTTCCACTGCGTTTTGGGACATTCATCTCCGCCAATGTGAATGTACTTCCCTGGGAAAAGCTCGATAACCTCGGAGAGAACATTTTCCAGAAATTGCAGCGTTTCTTCGCGGGGCATAAAAACCTCGCTGTATACACCCCATTTGGTGCCAACCTTGTAAATTTTATCGGGGTTGTTGCCCAAATTAGGGTATGCAGCCAAAGCGGCCAGTGCATGACCAGGCATCTCAATTTCCGGAATAACATTAACAAAACGATCCGCTGCGTATTTGACGATCTCTTTGATCTGATCCTGGGTATAAAAACCACCATAAGGCTTGCCATCATATTTTGCCTCTGTGTAATGGCCTTTCATGGTTTCACTCCGATTAGAACCTATTGTGGTCAGTTGCGGATATTTTTTAATTTCAATCCGCCAGCCCTGATCGTCGGTCAAATGCCAGTGAAACTGATTCTGCTTGTGCAGGGCGATCAGATCAATGTATTTTTTTACGAATTCGACCGGCATAAAGTGACGTCCCACATCGAGCATTAGACCGCGGTAGCTATATCGCGGAATATCCGTAATCGTAGCCAGCGGAACACTCCATTTCACTCCGCTGACAATGGCCGGGCTAAATACCTCCGCTGGCAGCATTTGCAAGAGAGTCTGCATGCCGTAAAATGCACCTTTTGCAGTGCGCGCCTGGATTACTACGCCCTTGGAAGTGCAAGAGAGCTTATATCCCTCTTCACCAAGACTTTCATCGTTGGAAACAGCGAAATCAATATCTGCTTTTTCTTTTACTTTGGTAATTTTCATTCCCGTTGCCCGGCTCAGCTGCGATGCGAGCATATCACCCACATGTGACCACGTGGCATCTTTCGGGGTGCTTATTTTTGTCTTCTCCTTCATTGTCCACTCTCCTTTTGCAAGCAGTGTATGGGAGGGTTTAGGAATAATATTGGGTTGCGCACAGACTATATTTTGTAGCCACAGGCAAAAAAATGTAAACAGTAAATGTTTCATCACAAATCTTAAAACAAATTGAAAATACAAATCGAGTCAGTCAGATACTTGCCAACTACATCAAAATCCGCTGTTGCTATAGGCCTTACTTAAAATATCCGACCATAATTTATTTAAAAGCTGACCTGACAGGCCGGCCAATCCAAACCTGGGGCTGGGTTAATTTAAATAAAGCAGCAATCGTAGCAGCTGTGTCAAAGGTCATTATACTCTCGCTGATCTGATTGTCCTTTCTAATTCCCGGGCCGGCAATAATCCAGGGTATCTGCATTTCCAGCATGGAAATCGCGCCGTGTCCTTTGTTGATTCCGCCATGGTCCGCAGTGAAAATGATCGCTGTTTTATCCATGATACCTGCCTGCTGGATGCTTTCGATGATGCTGCCAATATGGGCGTCGGTGCGTTCAATTGCTTCATAGTATTGCCGAGTACCATGACCAGCATTATGTCCAACGCTATCTACATCATGCAAGTGGATAAATAAAAAATTAGGTTTCTTCTCTTCAATATAGCTCTTAGCCGCTTTGGTCAGAGCAATATCCCCATCGCAGTTTTGATCTTTGTTCACTGCCTTTTTAGGAAATAAGTAGCCAATACCGTCCCATTCATAAATGACGCCAATTTCACTTTTGGGCCTTTGTTTTCTTAAAAGTGCATAAACCGTCGGAAACATACCATACTCATCGAGCTCTCTGGCTGGCAGATCAGGCGACTGGCTTCCCCATTTGGTGTATCCATGTAGCTCTGGACCCACTCCCATCACCATTGAAGCCCAATTAGGCGCACTTGAAGATGGAAGAACTGTCCGTGCCTGCAGCGACCAGGAACCTTGCTTCATCAGCTTTCGCAGGTTGGGTATCTTTGCATTTTCAAAAGCGTAGGCACCAAAACCATCTGTACCGATCAAAATCACATGCTCGATTCTACCTTGTGAAAATGAAGCGTTGAATATCAACGAGAAACAAAAAGCAAGTATGCACCGGATCTTAAATTTCATATTTTTGAAAGTTGTATTAAAAAAGCAAGGTCGGGCTTATCCCAACGCTTTATTTGCGATAAGCAGTTAAACATGCGCCAATTTGCAGCTGCGGTTTGAAACCACAGACACAACCGGGTAAATGCTTTCCGACTCTTTTAAGTTTGCCTGCACAGGGGTCATATCTAAAAAATCTGATTTGCGGCCATTTACCTGAGCGCTGCCATCCGAAAAAATGCTTACCCGTGCCCAAAGAGGATCTTTATAGCGCAGCATCGACGAAAGATAAGAATAGGATCTGAGTAGTTCCATATCATAAGTGGTGGTATTTTTTTTCTCCCCTGCCCAATAATAGGACATGCTATTAATCTGAATATACTGGATTCCATTTATAAGGTTTTGATAATCCTGATGATGATGTCCGCTGAAGACCATCTGAACCTTTAAATAGCCAGCCCGCTGATTGGCGTTTTCGAAAATGCGCCTGATTGCAACCCCCTGTTCTATACCATCCACGTCATTATCAATACCTTGATGGCAAAAGACAATCACAGCCAACTTGGTACTGGCCAGATCCTGAGCCAACCATTGCCTTTGAAGTTGTCCAATGTACCTGGGATAACCTCTGGAAGCCCCTGAAGGATTTTTTTCATTTCCGTTCAAGACGATAAAATGATAATTATTGACCTCAAATGAATAGTAGGCTTCTTTAGCACTCCAAAAGTCGATGACCTGTGCATGGGTAAAGCCTCCTTCGGTATCGTGGTTGCCGATTACATGGTATTTACGTCCCGCAAATCGGTTCCAAACATCTAACAAAGGCCGGTTAGATTCTTTTGGCATGCAAAAATCACCAAGCTGGATGATGAAATCTGTCTTTTGCTGATTCATTGCATCTACGAAACTTCCCAGACGCTTTGCAGCATCCGGAATCAAATCGTAGTGTAGATCTGCACAGATTCCAAAACGAATAATTTCTTTCGGTTTGACAAAAGAATCTGACGTATCCAGACACAAAGGTGAAAGTGAAGCCGCTTGAAGAAATGACCGACGTTTCATGTTATTTGATTAAATATGATGTTCATAATACTGATTGTCCACACTTCCGTCAGCGTATAGCCTCAGGATCGCATAACCAGGAGCGGTTTCCTCATAAAAGTAAGGGCCGGCAGATTGCTCATTTCCCTTTTCCCACCAATAGCCACTCATTGCTCCGTTGCAGAAGTAATGAACGCCATTGAAAACATTGCTGTCCAGTAAATGATTGTGCCCGGAGAGACAAACTCTGACTTTATCCTTATGCTTGTAGAACAGCTTGCGCAAGGCCACATGGTCCGCATGTGCTCCGCCGGTCCAAGCAGCGGTAACCGAAAGGATTGGATAGTGTGACATCAGTAGCACATAATGCACCTGAGCAACAGCATCAAGCTCCTTTTCGAGCCAACTCATTTGCTCTGCGTCGAGTTTGATTCCCGGGTTGTTGCCGTCCAGAATAATGAAATGCCAGTTTTTTTGGGTAAAGCTGTAATACCTGTGCGGAATGCCTACTCGTTTGGCGACATAATTCACCCCGTACATTTCATCCTCTTTGGATGCAGCCTGCCACCAGGGATCATGGTTACCTATGCAGCTGTAAATCTGGTAACCAGCCAGCGTCTTGATGCATTCATCCCAGCTAGCCCACTGCGCAAGCATCGACTCGCGCGTAACATCTTTGTAATCAGCCGCAAAGATTGAATCTCCTCCATTGAGCACAAAGTCTATTTTATGCTTCTTTACCTGATGAAGACACCTTTTAAATCGGGAGGTAATCTGCTCCTGAGGCCGCAAGTGCACATCAGTTATATGCGCAAGAGTGAGTACCGGCTTATTTTTAACAAACCTGTCTGCGTCAGCAGCTGTCCCCGGCGTTCCAGCCAGTGCTGCCGCCAGGGATCCATTAGCTAAAAAATCTCTTCTTCTCATCGTTTAAATTACCAGCCTGGATTTTGCTTGATATCAGGATTTAATACCAACTGCTCCTGAGCCAGCGGCGCAAGGTAATCACGGCCAACATTGAACTTATAGCCACTGCTCATACCTGCAATATTTTGGTAAAATTCGATGTAACCTTTGCTATCGACGGGGTAAGTAGCCAGCTGTGCAGCCGGGACCTTGCCGTCCCATTGCGCACGCATCGCACCCTTAGGTTTCCAGCCAACGAGTTTTTCGTCGGCTGCGGCCCAGCGGAATAAGTCGTCATGGCGATATCCTTCACAGGCTAACTCTACCCTTCTTTCGCGGCGTATCTCATTGATCAACGGACTCAGCGCCGGAAATTCCGGATTTGGGTCGCTAATGATAGCACCTACGGTTAGTGCCGGCATTCCGATACGGTTTCTGAGCATATTAATGCTCAGATCTGCATCCGCCTGCGTAAGAATACCCAGCTCGGCCTTTGCCTCTGCAAAAATCAATAATGCCTCTGCGTAACGGAACAGAATGAGCCCTGTCGTACCCCGGTCGATTTGTTGGTTATAATCCGGGTTGTGCCCTTTATAAACCTGATATCCCGTGGCTGGCTTATTCTCGTTGGCAGCAGAAAACGATGGCGTCTCAAACAGGGCTGGAGCTGCTCCACCCGGGCGATTGTTGGTAATGACATGTTTGCCGTCGGGAACATACAGTGTTTGTGATAGACGCGGATCCCGATTGGCAACCACGTTCAGTAAAGTGGCATCACCTTTATATAGCGGGCTTGTCGAAACAGTTTTTCCGTCTGTGCACAGATATGCGTCAACCAGGTCCTTTGTCAGCCCGCGGGCTGCACCGGTATTGGTGTAACGGTGCCAGTAATGACCACCGTTTAAGTTCAGGTCGAATTTTCGCCATAGCATGATTTCCGTGCTGGCAGAATAATCGGTTTGATTAAACAATTTCCAATAACCATCCTCTCCTGGCGTTGGTTGCAACTGATAACCCGAGCCGCTTTTAATCAATGCTTCACTGACATCAGCAGCCTTTTTTAAAAACTTCTCACCATTCGATCCACTAACCCCGAAGGCACTACCCGCATGATATTTTTCCCAGGACCCCTCAAATAAAGCGATGCGCGCCTGCAAAAGCTGTGCGATCTCCTTGTTGATGCGCATCGGTGAGGCTTTTGATTTTGTCGGCAGATACTCGACTGCTTTATTAAGATCATTCATCAAAGAATCCACGATGACACTTCGTGACATTCTGCCGCTGTTAAGCTCGGCCGAAGTGGGGTCAAGCGGCTTATTAATCCATGGAAGATCCCCAAATGCTTTCAATTTGTTGAAGTAGAAGTAGGAACGAAAAAACAGCGCTTCGCCCACATACTTCTTTTTGTTATCCCAGCTCTCTTCGGCCTTGTTATAATTTGCCAAGAAGTAGTTAACACTGCGAAGCGTCGACCAGTCGCCATAAGCCCAGCCACCGCCCGAGGTCGGCACCAAGCGTTCACCGTTCAAAGAAGCGTTGTAACCTGTGTAAATCATATTATCGCTTCCTTCGTCAGCATCGTAGCCATAAATACCAATGGTCCCGTAGGCACTGATTGTGGAGGGAAATGCGGCATAAAAGTTGTTCACGTAAAGCTGCAGATCATTGGCCGTTTTCCAGTATTCGGCATCACTGATGTTGGTTTCAGGCGCTCTTTCAAGAAAGTCTTCCTTACAGCCGGCGATCAGGCCGGCAAGGGCAAGCACTAGGATGGATATAAGATGCTTTTTCATTGATTTTATCAAAAGGTGTTTTAGAATGTTACATTTACCCCGGCTGAGAATGTTCTCTGCAAAGGATAGATTTTGCCTGTTCCGATCGATAGTTCAGGATCCAGTGTTTTAACCAGCTTGGTAAATGTCGCCAGGTTTTCAGCACTTACGTAAAAACGGATCTTTTGTAGCCTGATCGCCTTCATTACCTGGCTTGGCAGTGAATAACCCAGCTGCAGGTTTTTAATGCGTAGATAAGCTGCATTTTGCAAATATCTGGTCTGAGTCTGGGTGTTTTTCGAATTCTGCGAGCTCATATAGAATTTGGGGTAATATCCCTCAGGCGTTTCGGGGGTCCAGCGGTCCTGATGAACGGTGAAGACCGAACTTTGCCATTCGTCGCCCACGATACCAAAAAAGTAATTAGAACCGATAAAAACCTCTCTTTTTGCAATGCCCTGAAGAAATATTTGCAAATCAAACCCTTTCCAGGCTATATCACCCGTGAAACTGTATGAATATTTTGGCGTACTGTTTCCGATCACCTTACGGTCGCCTGGATTAGCCAGCGTACTGTTTCCTGCATCAATTTTTCCATCTCCATTCAAATCCGCATATTGAACATCTCCCGGTGTCCATGCCGCTGATGATAAAAATGTCTGAGACGGGGATTCAGCTACCTGCTGCGTACTTTGAAATAGACCCAAACTCTGGTAACCCCAGATTTCACCCATTTTCTGGCCTTCATAATAGGTTGAAAGTGTTCCGCTCGGATTCAGATATTTTACAACTTTTCCCGAATAATTGCTTAATACGCCTCGCAGACCATAGCGCACATCGCCAATGTGATCATTCCAGGCCAATGAAAGCTCGAAGCCACTTGTTTGAATGGCAGCATTGTTTGCAGTAGGCGGCGAAGCTCCCAGGATAGCTGGCAAGGCCTGAGACGGACCTGCAAAATCATTGGCTTTTCTTACATACCAGTCAAAAGAGGTTGTCAGCCGGTTATTGAGCAGAGAAATATCTGTTCCGATATTGGTAGACGTAGTCGTCACCCAGGTAAGATTAGGATTTACCATAGTCGGATAATTTACTGCCGCCTCTTGCCCGGATCCAAAAAGCCAGGAAGTAGATGTAGGTTTGGTAATGCTCAGACTGGGATAAAATGGATACCAGTTCGCCCCGCTTGCATCCAGAAAATACTGGTCTCCCAAAGAGCCGTAAGACGCTCTGATTTTAAAAGCACTGATGGTCTTAGCCAGCGGCTCGAAAAAACCCTCGCGGTCAATATTCCACCCTGCTGAAATACCTGGATAGAATTTCCAGCGCACATCCTGCAAAAACCGGGAGGTACCATCGTAACGCCCATTAATTTCCAGCAGGTATTTTTCTTTAAAGTTATAGTTAATCCTTCCAAAAAATCCTTCCGAGGCAAGTTTGCGGATGTTGTCTCCAATTGTAGGTGAGGTACCGTAAGAGGTATTCAGCGAGGGAATATTGTCCGAATAAAGCAGCGAATTGGATGCCGAATAGCTTTGAAATTCGGTCAGATCGCGTACATAACCGCCAAGCAATTTTAGGTAATGACCGCCCAACTGCTTTTCATAAGTAGTAAAGGCATTTACAATATGGTGAAAACTGCGCTCATTGGCTCTTGAGAAAGAACTTGGGGAAGTTCCGCCAATGACTGCTTTGCTACCATCGGGCAGAAATTCATACAATGTTTTCTGATGCGAGCGGCTGTCATAAAAGCTTCCGTCGAGTGTGTAATTTGCGGTGGCTGTCCAGTCTTTGGTAAACTTTACGTTAAACTCCCCCGTCAGCATCACCTGATCTGTAACTGTATTATTGCGTCCTCCCTGGGTATGCAGCAGCACATCACTGGTCGAAGAATAATTCCCATCTGGATTAAAGAGCGCTACAGTCGGGTATTTTCTGGCGATCTGGTGCATATAGGCCTCATTTCCTCCACCTGTCTTGCTTCCGTATAAGTTCGGAGTATCATAAAGTTGGCGCGAGGCACTGCTGCGGAAACTGAAACCCAGCCAGCGCGTTAGGTCCGAAGTAATATTGGCCCGAATATTAAATCGCTTGTAAGTATCTGTGCCATAATTGTACATCCCGCCACGATAATTATAGCCTCCACCGACGTAATAAGTACTTTTTTCGGAGCCACCTGTTATACCAACATTATGCTGCTGGCTGAATGCAAAATCTTTGAAATAGATTTTAAACCAATCGTTGTTCGAATTACTGGATGCCCAGGTCTGCCAGCCATTGGTACCTGCAGCCGGATTGACAATTGTTTCATCTGTAATCTTTCCTGACTGATAATCTTTAATGCGCTGAATTGTTTGATCATCGAAGGCAGGTGCACGACCTGCATTTTTAAAGGCTTCATTGTATAAATTGGCAAAATCGAGCGAGTTTACCATCTTGGGCAGGTTAATTGGCTGTGCCCACGATAAGTTATTGTTGTATGTGATGCTGGCTCCTTTTCCCTTCTTACCCTGTTTGGTATTGACCAGAATAACCCCATATGGTGCGCTCGATCCGTAAATTGCCGAGGAGGCGGCATCTTTCAGGACCGTTATGGACTCTATATCAGAGGGGTTGATAGAATTTAATTCTCCACCCTGGATGCCGTCGATTACGATCAGCGGTGAGCCCGAAGTTCCCAATCCAGTATACCCGCGGATGTTGATACTTTGGGTCGCATTTGGAGCTCCCCCACCGGTTCCGGTTGTAATGTTCAAATTGCCGACTGCTCCTTGTAATGCCTGGCTAATTCTTGTAACCGGGCGATTCTCTAATATCTCACTGCCAATTTGCTCGGTTGCCCCTGTTAGGTTTGCTTTTTTCTGTGTACCATAGCCTACCACAACAGCCTCATTAAGCACAGCAGACGCCTCAAGCATTTGTAGCTCAATGGTTGAATTACCTTTCAATTCAACAAGCTGACGTTCATAGCCGATTGAGGAAAAAACCAACTTAACATTCAATGACGAGACCTGAAGGGTAAATTTTCCTTCTGCATCTGTCGAGGTTCCGTTGGTGGTTTCATTGACCAACACATTCACACCCGGAACCGGGTTTTTCATAGCATCTGTGACGATCCCGCTAACTCTTAGTTGCTGGGCAAACAAGTCCTGGGTACAAAAGCCAAAAAAACAGCATAGTTGTACAATCATGAATAGCCGTAAAGCATGTTTCATTGCAAAAATTGATTAGGTTTACAGAATAGGAACGAACTTAAATTTTAATATTTATAAACATTTGTTAAATTTAAGTAAAAATATTTTCCTGTCAAGGAAAGTGTGATTAAATTTTTGTTAACCAATACTAAACATTCATTTTTTTGGAAACGGGACCTAAAAAATCCCGTTCTGAACATAAATAACTGATATGGAAGGATTTTTTATTTTAGAAGTAGGCCGCCGCATTAAGCAGAAACGTCTTGAGAAACGAATGACCTTGCAGGAGCTGGCAGACAAGTCCGGGGTGAGCAAAGGGTTGGTCTCACAGATTGAAAACGGCCGCAGCATTCCCTCACTGCCGGTTATGCTCGGTATCATTCAGTCACTGGAAGTAGAAGTTAGCGCTTTTTTTCAAGGGTTAAGCCTTTTGGAACCTACCGTTCTGTTAAACCGTAAAGGCGATTATACTGCTTTTGAAAAAGAAGAAGCCAAGGGTTTTAACTACAAGCGTATTATGATGCGTAACCTGCCGGCAAGTACAATCGATTTTGCCCTGCTTGAATTGACTCCTGACTCGTACAGGGAAGAAGTGGTCACCGATGCGTACGAATTTGTATATATCGTCAAAGGACAGACTCAATATCTGATTAACGAACAAGTTCTCGAGCTGCAAGAGGGCGATTCGATCTTTTTCGACGGTCGTCTGGCGCATGTGCCGAAAAATACCTCCGGGGAGAACTGTTTACTTTTAGTAGTGTACTTCTTTGCTCAAAGCCACTGATTAACGGTATATAATATACGTTTTTCGATTTATCGTGGAAATGATTAACGCTGAAAGCAGACAAATTCCGGAAATAGAAGCGAAAATATACGATGTATTCCCCGTCAGATCAATGAGCTTACCCAAAAGCGGCTCGCCAAGGGCCGCAAAAAGGTAACCAGTCATGTTCATCAGCCCAATCCCTGTGCCGGTGTGGTTGTTACCAAGCATTTCGGGGCACAAAGTCCAGAAATTCGCCTGTGGACCGTATACAAAAAAACCGGCCATCAACATAACAATTCCCTGCAGGGCAGTGTTTTCTGCGGGCGCTACAAAAATCACAAGGGCAACCGCAGCGCTAGCCAACATCCCAAATCGGATCGAGGCGATGCGGTCACGCCGGAAAAAATTATCAGATAGATTGCCAAATGAGACGGCCCCTGCCGCCATTCCAACCGGCAGAAGAAATGTTACCCAAATATTGTGCGAATTCTCTTTCCAGTTGGCTCCAAGGTAATGTACGGGCACCCAGAAAATAAAGCCATACCGAGCCATGCTTTCAAATGCAAAAGCCAGCGTAACAGTCATAAAGTTTTTGTTTCCGAGCACAGCCTTGTAGCGGGTAAGCCAATCCTGCTGACCTTTTGGGGGTATTTCATGGTCCAATTCGCGGTAACCCAGATCTGAGGGGCGGTCTTTTACAAAGATCAGCAGTAAGGTAGAGGTAACCAGAAGCAATAAAATCGGTAGTCTAAAGAGCATTCTCCATTCAAGTTCTTGCTTTAAAATCACGATCGATAACAGGTAGGTGACCACAGACGATAAGCCAGCAGCCATCGTGTAAAACCCGAATGCCATGCCTTTCTCGTTTGCACCCCACCAGTTGGAAATAATTTTTCCTCCCGGCGCCCAGGCCATCGATTGAAAAAACCCATTCAGGGCCCAGCAAATCATAACCATTTCAAGTGAAGTAGCAAAACTGACAGCCAGGTTCGCAGCCACAGACAGATACGCGCCGGCAGGAATCATAAACCGGGCGCTGAATCGGTCTGCCAGATTACCGTTCACAAATTGTCCGATCGCATAGCCGACAAGCATGGCAAAACTAATCCAGCCGATGGTTGCAAACGGGACATTGAATTCAGCTGCAATACCATGTGCTGCCCAGCCGAAATTGTGCCTTCCCGTATAAAAGAACAGGTAGCAAACCATCGTAAGCAGTAACATTTTCCATTGCTGTTTCCTGAATGCTTTCATCTGATAAAGTTAAGTCAATCGAAAAAAATACCTACACGAAGCGGCTTATATTTAATTGCATATTCAAATGCAGCTTGCGCCTGTTTCAATTCAAATTCTGCTCCAATAACCGTACTGAACGGAAATTTTTTGTGACAGCGGCCAATAAAATCAACCGCATAGGCAAAATCCTGGTAATTGTAATTGTGCAAGCCTTTAACGGTGATGAGTCTTCTGACAATTTGTTCTGCATCAATACACACCTTACGGGTCTTAAAGACAGCACCTATCCAAACTGACGTGCCGCCGATATCTAATTTCTCAAGCCCCTGCTCCATCGCTTCGGCAGCGCCGCTCATGTCAAATACAAGGTCAAATTTACCGGGCAGGTGATTCTCGCCGGCATCCCCCGACAGTAAATAACTTTGATCTGCCCCAAATTGAAGCGATTGACTTAGCCTGTCGGGATTTATATCAGCGGTAATAATTTCGGCTGCACCCGCATCTTTGCACATGGCAGCACATACCACACCAAGCAGACCAAGCCCGGTAATCAATACTCGTTTACCAGAAATTTCACCAGCAAGCCTAAGCGCACCTGCCACGGTCGCAACGGCACAATTTATCGTAGCAGCTACCTGATTCGGTACGCCGGCAGGAACCTTCATGAGCACGGTGTTCTTCCTTAAAAGACAGTATTGAGCCAATCCTCCATGAAAAGATTCTTCATCGGTGATCTGCGCATGTCCATATTTAAAAAGCCCGGGACCTTTCTGTGGCATGCCGTTTAACGCTTCTGCTGACAAAGGGTCAGAAGAAAAAATACTCCATGTGACAATATCACCTACTGCCAGCACACTGCCTGCAAAATCTTTACCTGAGTGTCCAATACCAATTTCGATAATTTCACCGACGATCTCATGGCCCAGAATTGTCGGCGTTTTTTCATGTCTCAACCCGCAATAGGTATGCAGATCACTGCCGCATATGGTCGTATACAGATTTTTTACCAGGACCTGACCAAACTGAGCCGATGGTCGTTCTTTCTCTAAAAGTTGCATATGCTCACCGGCACGATTAAAAACCAAAAGATTGGCTGCGCTCATAATAATTTAAGTGTCAGTTAGCTTCACAAATGTAGTGACGCATAAGTTTATATATACTAAACAATAGTTTATTAAATTGTTAATTTTTGCCAATCTCATCTGGCCAGGCCACGAGTTGCCCGGTAGCTTTATGGGCTGGTCGCTGTGCGTGCATACTACGAAGTCTGCGGCCCAGATCAGCAGACATCTTTTTAACACGGTCTGGTTGTTGATCGGCAAGGTTTTGAAGTTCACCAATGTCGGACCGAATATCAAAAAGCTCAAAGTGGCTGTCGTGATAATAGAATATCAACTTCCAATCTCCTTGCCTTAACGTACTTGTAGGCCCAATCCCCGGACCGGATTCCTCCCATTTATTTGGAAAATGCCATATCAGGTCTCGGCTGATATTATCGGTGTTGTTACCGCTCAGCTGAGCCACAAAACTTTTGCCGTCCACTTTTTGAATCGTTTTATATCTGTGAATTCCTGCCATTTCAAGAATAGAAGGAAAAAAATCCTCAGCTATCAAATATTGCGCTGATGCAGTTGCTGGATTTGTCTTACCGGGCCACTTTACAATCATCGGTACTCTGATGCCACCTTCGTAGGCGGACCCTTTTCCACTGTTTAACGGACGGTTGTGGCTGTGAGGTTGGCCACCACGCACTTTTGCTGATGCAGTGTATCCCCCGTTGTCGGAAAGGAAAATGATTACGGTATTGTTTTCAATTCCTCGAATGCGGACGTAATCCATCAGATCACCCAGACTTTTGTCCATGCCTTCAATCATTGAGGCGTAAACAGCCTGCTGCTGGTCAAGGCCCTGAGTTCTGTATTTTGCATAGTAGGGATCGTGTGGCTGCAAAGGAACATGGACAGCATAGTGGCTCATGTACAAGTAAAAAGGTTTTCCACATGCCTGGGCTGAATCCATAGCTGCTTTGGCCTCCAGGGTCAAAGCCTCGGTCAGGTTTAGCTCTGTAGCATGATATTTCTCAAGACCCGGCACCGACCATACGCTCTTTGCATGGCCATTTTGGTCGTTGCCATAATTTTCGATCGCCTGGTAAGAAGCAGGCCCTCCGGAAGCATGACCAGCGACATTGATGTCAAAACCAAAACTTAATGGATCAGCTCCGGGTGTATTGCGGGCTGCAAAATGTGCCTTACCAACGTGAATGGTGAAATAGCCATTTTTTCGAAGTATTTCCGGCAAGGGGGTAATGTAGGTACTGCGCTCAATACTATCGACCGGTTGAATGCCATTTACGTTCCAGAGAGGAAAGGTCAGTTTCTCGTCAACAGCGTCCTTGCTGGTGTTTCGCTCCAAGGTCCAGTTGGTAACTCGGTGGCGCGCTGCGTTCATACCGCTGATCAGACTGCACCTGCTCGGAGAGCAGACCGCTGAGGTGTAGGCCTGGGTAAATTTCATTCCTGCGCCAGCAAGTCTTTCCATGTTGGGTGTGCTGTAGAGCCGGTTTTGCGCAGTTACTGTTTGCCAAAAAGCGACAGAAGTATCCTGCCAGCCCATGTCATCAACAAGAAAAAAGATGATGTTTGGATGTGAAGAATGTTCATTAGCTACTTTTTGCCCGCAAGCCCCAACAGACAACAAAATCAGAAAGACCAGTTTAATGCTTAGATGCATAAGTTTAATCTTAGACGGTTTCCGGTTGTTGATTTTGCATTTCAACGATTGGTAACAAGTCCAATAAATCATCCACAATAAATTCAGGATTCGCGCTCGTTAATTGTTCTCTTGTGTGAGCGCCGGTCGTAATACCAATATTAATTTTACAACCAGCATTTTGGCCCTCCATGATATCGACCGTCGAGTCTCCTACTTTGATTACCTCCAAAGGATCTTCAATCCCAAAATGTTGCATAGCCAGCAGGATCATATCCGGCTGCGGACGGTTTTTTGAAACATCCGAAGCGGTAACCAAAAGATCATAATCAACCCCAAGCTTCCAGCCGACTTTTTGTACAAGACTTTCGGCTGTGATCCTGTTATAGCCTGTGTTGAGAACGATGAGCATGCCATTTTCTTTCAAGACACGGAATAACAGGGTGGCGTTGTCTTGTTGGGCAACATCCAGGTTTTCGTAGGCGTCAGAAAGAAGTACAAGAAACTTTGAAAAAATACGTCCAGCAAGCGCTTCATCGTCAATTTCGCTGATGCGAAGTACACTGCGAATAGCTTCGAGTTTTTCCTTGCCCGCTCCGACTTGGAGTACTTGCTCTAATGAAAAGTTAAAACCGGCTTGATTGATAGCACTACAAAGGGTTTTATAAACCACATTATTTTCATTGACCGTCGTGCCTGCCATGTCAAAAACAATCATTTTAATCATAAGTATTTGGTCTCTGATTTTTGAATTGGGATAATAAAGCTGACAAATGTAAATAAATATTGTTTACAAATATTAAACAAATGTTAAATTAAATTTGATATTTTTGTCTAAACTAACAACACACTTCGATGTCCCTTTACCAAGACCGATGGTTGGCACTTTTAAGTTTTCTTTTCATTGTATCTCCATATACGAATGCGCAGAAAATAAAAACCCGACTTCCCAATATTATCTTCATCTATGCTGATGATTTGGGGTATGCAGAGCTGGGTTGTTACGGCCAGAAAAAGATTAAAACACCAAATTTGGATAGACTCGCCCGACAGGGTATTCGCTTCACACAGCATTATACCAGCATGCCAGTCTGTGCACCCGCGCGGGCAATGCTAATGACTGGTAAGCACGGTGGCCATGCCGCAATTAGGGGGAATCTTGAAATGGGTGGCTTCAAAGATGACCAAGAACGAGGACAAATGCCTTTGCCGGACAAAGAATTTACAATAGGTGAACTATTAAAACAGAAAGGATATGCCACGGCCCTAATTGGCAAATGGGGTTTGGGAATGTTCAATACAGAGGGTGCGCCGCTCAAACAGGGATTTGATTATTTTTATGGCTACTTGGATCAGAAGCAGGCGCATAACCATTACCCATCTCATTTATGGGAAAACGACAAATGGGATACACTCCCACAGCCCTGGATTGATGTACACAAGAAGCTTAAGGCGGCCACAGCAACTGAAAATGATTTTAACTACTTTAAAGGCAAATCTTATGCTTCTGAAAAAATGACCGAAAAAGCGCTGCGCTTTATCGAGCAAAACAAACGGGCACCTTTTTTTCTTTATTTGCCATACGCTATCCCACACGTTTCGTTGCAGGCTCCGGATGAGTATATAAACGAATACTTACCGGTTTTTAACGAAAGGCCCTATTACGGAAACAACGGATATGCATCCACAAAATATCCACTTGCTACCTATGCTGCAATGATCACTTATCTGGATGATCAGGTTGGTATTATCCTACAAAAAATCAAACAGCTCGGACTTGACGAAAATACCATCATCATGTTCAGCAGCGACAATGGTACAACTTTTAATGGTGGTGTGAACGCTGCTTTCTTTGATAGCGTAGCAGGCCTTCGCGGACTGAAAATGGATGTATACGAAGGCGGAATTCGAGAGCCGTTTATCGTGCGCTGGCCGGGGAAAATCACAGCAGGCAGCGTAAGCGATCATGTTTCGGCCCAGTACGACCTGATGGCTACACTCGCTGAGCTGACAGGCCAAAAGCTCAAAGAAACTGACGGCATTTCTTTTCTTCCAGAGTTGCTGGGACAGAAAAGAAAACAACAAAAACATGACTTTCTCTATTGGGAATATCCTGAAAAGGGCGGTCAATTGGCCATTCGTATCGGAAACTGGAAGGGTGTCAAAACAGAATTAAGAAAAAATCCCGCAAGTCCCTGGCAGATATTCAACTTGAAAGCTGACCCCAAGGAGACAAACAATCTGGCCGGCCGGCATCCGGAATTGATAAAGAAACTAGATGCAGTTCTTAAACGTGAACACACCGATTGCGGCATTGCAGACTGGGACTTTATTGATAATACCGTGCTGAACACTACTAAATAGGGCTGTTTTGGTACAAGGACTGTTTTTTTAATAAACCGGTTTGGCTACAAGTGAGTATTCACAGCAGCTTTTCAGCAGAGCGAAATTTCAAGACACCAGCTCACAGCCCCTGTAAATTAAGAAGTTAATTCAGATCCAGAGAAATTTCATGTAATAATTAAAAGAATCCAGTCGAAGAAGGTATAGCTCTGAGCTGATGCCGTTAAGCAAATAATGATCGTTTCACATATGGCCCTCTTATAGCAAAAACAACCTAAACGGATTATTCGCAGAAAAACTACTCAGGGTTGCCCACCTAAAAACAAGCATACGACTGTTAAAACATACCCAATTATCAATCAGGTATGTTTTTATCAATGACAAGATGACAACATTGACACTAGTTTTCAAAACCATTTATGATCGCCAGCAGCTGCATTAAATTGTCAATAACAAAGTCAGGCGCAGCGCTCAGCAATTGCTCCCTGGTTTGCGCGCCTGTTGTGATACCGATACTAAAAAGACAACCCGCATTCTGTCCTTCTTCTATATCAATTGCCGAATCTCCCACCTTGACCACCTGATCTGGATGCTCTATTGCCCGATTTTTCATAGCCAGCAGGATCATATCCGGATTCGGTCGATTTTTTTCCACATCTGAAGCTGTGATCAGTTCGTCGTAATGCGTGGCTTTCTGCCAACCAATTTTTCCTATCAAACCTTCGGCTGTCTGCCGGTCATAACCTGTGTTGAGAGCAACGGATATTCCTTTTTTCTTCAATTCAGCAAAAAGCGGAGTTGCATTGTTTTGCTCGGTAACATCCAGATCTTCATAAGCTGTTTTAAGCAGTTTCTTAAATGTTTTGAAAATATCATTTGCCAAAACTTCGTCTGCGATCTGCTTGGATGCCAGTATGCTGCGTATGGCTTGTAGTTTTTCCATGCCTGCCCCTTCCGAGAGCACCTCTTCTAAGGTAAAGTCAAACTGCCGTTCATTAATAGCACGCATGAGCGTCTTATATACCACATTGTTTTCATTGACTGTTGTTCCAGCCATATCGAAAATTACCATTCTGATCATTGTAAAATAATTTTAGTTTAAAGAATGTATTAATCAAATTATGCAGCCAGCCCTTGAAGAACTAGCAAAGCGCGCTACGCTTTGGCAATAGTGGTGCTTGTGGCGCAGCCCGGGACTTTTTCACAAAGTATATCCAGGAAAATAACAGGGCACATGTTCCTAGCACCGCAAGCAGGTAGGAAAACTGTATTAACACCTGAGACCATTGCAGGCTTTTCATGAAAAATTCCTTGTATAACAAAAGGAAAACACTGCCTAAATACCCGAAGGCGTCGGAGATGTAAACAAAGAATCCCGCGTTGGCTTTAATTCTGAACAGTGCGATCATGCGTTCGTATAAAGCGACCTGGATTGGCGTGTAGGCCATAAACATACCAGCTCCCAACGTCAGCATCCAGCTGAAAGGGCCAATAAGTCCGTTGTTGAAAGCATAGGTACTTGCGCCACAAGTAGTCAAACCGATGGCTATGAGTACCTGAACTGCGACAAACCCTTTGAAATTGCTCTGAAAAAAAGACAGACAGGCTACACTAATGAGCACAACTAATCCAATGATCGTTTCAGTTGTTGAAAAAATATTGGCATTCCATCCTGGTTGTATTTCATTCCAGATCTCAACCGAAAAGTTGTCACGAAAATCGCGCATGGTTGACAGCAGCATATAAATAAAAACAAAAGCGGCTATGCCCCATCCGTAATTTTTCACAACAAGCCTTTTGTCCGCTGAGCTCATCGGCAAGCGCTCAGACCGAAGTTTTTTATCAGCAGCGTCCGGCGCAGGAATAGCATGCAACATCCAGGAGAACAGCAGAAAAGCGGGAAGAAACAGCAGACCCACAATGGCAGGCAGCCAAAACTCGCTTAAATCAGGCATGAAATCATTGATCTGAAAATAGATCGTTTTCAAAAATCCGGAAGAGACAATCAGGCTGATGCTCAAACCCATAGCCAATGCCTCAGTGAATCTTCGTCCTTCAAGATAACTAAAAATCACCCCCCAGACCATACCCAGGGGAAGTCCGTTAAAAAAAAGCAGAATGAAATTATACGGCGCAGGAACCATTCCGAATAATACCAGGGCGACTTCTGCAAAAACGATCAACCCGATGATCAGTTTTTGCCTTGATGCAGCTTTTAACTCCGAAATGATTTTGATACCCATCCATTTAGAACACATATAACCTACCACCTGCGCAACGATCAGTACCGTTTTATAATGTAGCTCCCAGAGGCTGTAATCGGCATAAGTTCCTGCGGCAAAAGGCTTCCTGAACGCATACATGCAGAAGTAAGCACCGAAGGCGGCCACGATACACCAGGCAACAAAGAATACTGGAGAGCTGGACAGCCAGCTCCGGAGCTTTATGTTCATAATATTTTTTAGTAGTTAGAAACCGACTTTGTGATTACTGATTCTGGTTGGGAATCTGGCACGTACTACATCAGGCGTCTGATCGCGGTAGGTAGAACTGCGTCCTTCAATCGTCAAAATTCCGGCGGGATCAAGGGTAATGAATGCGTACAACGGATCCTTGTAATAATGCGCCCCGCTGTTGGTATACACATAAGATGCACTGTTCATAATAAAATAATGCACACCATTGCGCTGCCCATGCCGGTCATCGTGGTCGTGACCCATGAAAACAGCAGCGATCTTGTTGCCGGTTTTTTTTCTGGTCGCATTCAGATTTGCCTGATCGAATATTTTCAGAATGTCGTCCGCATTGCCAGTTTCTTGATAAAAATCACTGAGAAATACCGGTTGATGCATGAATACAATGACAGCAAACTGCGCAGCTGCCAGATCGTCCCGCAGCCAGTCGAGCTGGGCCTGATCCGTAAAACTGCGTTGTGGCCAAGCAAACGGCCCCCAGTTTGATGTATCGTAATCCACCAGGGAACCATCTTGCTTTTTCAAAAAGTTACGATCCATTACCACAAAATGAAATCCGTCTTTATCGAAAGAGTAGTATCGCTTAGGCATATTCCAGAACTTCATGATCGTCGCCTTGTCACAAAAATCCATGTCATGATTTCCCAGAACGTGGTACTTGGGACCTTTGAAGCGGTTCCATTCAGCCATAATCTCATCTGAGTTGGTATGCCGGCAAAAATCACCGCATTGCACAATGAAGTCCGGATTTTCTTTCAGCACCGAGCTGATAAAACTCTTGATTCTTGCCTGTTCGTTTTTGCCGAACTGCAAATGGTGCAGATCGGTGATAAAGCCAAAGCGCAGTTTTTTGTGGCTTGCCGTTTGACTCGCCGGGATGGCAAAACAAGAGCTGGTCAGCAGCGTAGCGCCAGCCGCAATTCCAATGTCTTTGAGAAAACTTCTTCTATTGGGCATGCTGCTGGGCTTTAATTTCGAAAAATCCTGTTCGTATTGTTATTTGCATAACCCGATGAGCAGGTCATCCCCTTTCCGCCAATGCCGACGGCGATGTGAATGCGGTCCTCTATGGTATGTTCGAAGATTTCTCCATTTTCATGCAAGCCATAATAACCAGCCCAGGTTTCGGTCATATCACTCAGATCAAAACCAACAATGCGGCTGGCCTCCTTCACCATCAGATCATTGACATACTGATTGTGCTGATAACCTAAATTTTCTTCTTCTCCAATTTTTGCGTATTGGTGAGAATCCCCCACGATAACAGTGCCGTCAATGGCCTGTTTAAACAAAATATGAATGCCGTAACTTTCAAGCTCTTGTAAGTGCTCGGGCGTCTTTATGGCTGCAAATCCGGGGCATTCCTCAAAAGCCTCGTAGCGACGAATGGTCAATCCGGTAGCGATATTACCGGGCAGCGACAGTGATGGCAACGGTTTGGTCCGCATCATTTGCAGTTTGCTCACAGACAAATCCTGTGCTTTGAACAGGGTTGGAAATAGCATTTTGAATTCATGGCCGGACGCAACAACCACGTTTTCAGCAAGGAATTTCTCTCCACCAGAAGTTGTGATTACAGCCTGGTTAGATGACACTTCACAGCCAATAACCGGTGAGCAGCGCTGAATCGTAAGGTTTTCAAAACTTTGCTCCATGTATTGATGAACCCTGTGGATGAACAAATTAGGCTCAACGCTAACTTCCTGCGGAAAATAAAGCGCTTCCCGGCAATATGATGCCTTCATGGTTGGATATTTGTCAATCAACTGCTTTTGCGAGAGCAGCTCACAACCGTATCCTTTTGTATCGTAAATTGCTTTCAGTTCATGGATCAATTGCTGTTCATCGTCGTCGGAAGCAATGTAAACCGAGCCATTATTACGAACAGAAACGTCATAACGCTCCTGAATGGATTTGTAAAGATTGGTGCCGTAGACGCCATAGTCAAACCATTTGCTGGACATTCCCGAGGCGATTACCTGTCCGAAATTGCGGACTGTGGCATTAACAGGCCGTTGGTCTTTTTCAAGTACAAGTACTTTTTTACCTAAAAGAGCTGCATGGTATGCATGGAATGTGCCAATTGCGCCTGCGCCAATTACCACCAGGTCATATTTAAGATTCATGTTGTTTTTTATAATTGGTAAACAGATTTATTTCTTGATTGCACTTTGTACAGGCTCTCCTACCGGATGGTTTGCTGTAAACTTGAAGCCCATGATTTGCGCCGCAGTCTGCGCGATCTGGTCCTGATAAATGCGGGTTTTGTCTTTCATCTCACCAAGAGCTGGTGTATTCGGACCGATCGCTGCCAGCCATGTCTGATTTGATCCCGGCGCCGAAGTGCCATGACCAGTCCAGCGTTTATCAATGCCTCTTCCATGGTCAGGATAAATCAAAAAAGTGGTTTTGCCTTTGTAGAAAGGATCCTTTTGCATTGTTTCCCAAAGTCCGCCTATCATCGCGTCGATATAGCGTCCTGAATCCAGATACGAATCGTATTCGCCTGCGTGGCCGAAATCGTCCGGATCTGCGAAATCAATATGCAAAACGCGCGGGTGATTGGCATTCACGTAAGATTTTGCCATCGCATAGGTGTTCACATCAAAGCGGATACCTTTTCCGAAATAGTGGGGGAAATTGTCCTGGATTTCGTTGGCCAGTTGCTGTGCTTCGGTCAGCTTGCCTTCTACCATTTCGCCGGCAATGTTTACAAGCATGCCGTTTCTATCGCGGTTAACAATGTTCTTAACCACATCCCAGGAGGCGAATGTAACGACCTTGCCTTTGAAGCCTTTTTGCTTGTCGAAGAATTCGAGCACATTCTCATTGGGGTTGTTTGGGTAGCTGTTGCTGTTGATCTTTTCGTCGTAAAAACCACAAAGCGTTTCACTGCGACCAGGGTAAGAAAACCAGTATTTGTTTCGCAGATTCACCTCATTGCCTAGCTCCCTGTTACCATAAAGCTGGCCCTGGCTGGCGATGGTTTTCCATAGAAAGGGCATAAGCTTTTCTCTTCGCTGCTTTGCCGATTCAGCCCAATACTTTTTGAATAGGAAAGTTGAGTCCTGCTTGCGATACTTTTTGTTGAAGATCAGCGTCGAATCTGCTCCCTGAAAGATCTCCTGCCAACGGTAACCGTCAATTGATATCAGGACGATGTTCTGCGTTTGCTGAGCCTTGCCGGTAAGGGCGAAGGCCAGCAAACAAAGAAATATGATTTTTGTTTTCATATTATTGAATGTTATGCTTCGTTAAGGACTCTATTTGGTCAGCCACATTGTGCCGTTCTGAGTATCTGCTCCGCTATACTGCGTCTGAATGGATGCTTTTACATTGGATTCATTGTTGGTGTACTCTGAGGTTGGATAAGCCCAGCGCGTTGGAATCTGATTGTTATTACTGTTGGCTTGTCCAACTTCGAAGGTCGGTACACCCGTACGGCGAAATTGATAATAGGCCTGCTTACCAGAATTCTCAAAGAAGGACACATACTTCTGTTCCAGTATTTTATTGAGCGCAGCGGTCTGAACCTCAGGGTAAGGATTGCCCGCAATAAAGCTGGCTATGTCTGCTGTTCCGATGTTATAAAACTTCATAGATTCCTCTATTCCGGATTTGTAATAGTTGGCAGCATTACCGGTTGCCCAGCCACGATTTATACCTTCCGCAATGATAAAATTCACCTCCGAAGCACCAAGCTGAATTGCGGGCACACCCGCCGCCGAGGCCTCCCAGAAGTCGAAGTTGATCATAGACAAAAGCCCTTTTCCGGCCTGGTCCAGCAGCGTCGACTGCAAATCACCGGTTTTACCGCCTGCGTATTTTGCAAATGCATCCTGATTACCCGCCAGAGCCTCAGCCGGAAGTGCTACGACCATAAGGCGCGGATCTCTGGTTGTCTTTGCGATGTTGGCATAGGTGGCTGCCAACGTGTTTCTTTTGTCATTTTTAACTACCACACCATTACTCGGCCAAAGCGGATAGGTGTTGAATGTGTTGTAGACAATCTGAAAATTATCCGCATTGGTCAAAATCAGCGGGTACTTCGCCGGACTAGACAAAATAGTCGCAAATTGTTGCTTAACGTTCAGTTCGGGAGTGTCGTCAGCCCTTTTGCTCAGACTGATCAGGGTTCTTAACCGGAATGAATTGATCAGTTTCTGCCATTTGGACAGATCACCGTTGTAAATAAAATCACCCGGCAACGTAGCCCGGCTTGCAATTAAAGCGGGCATCTCCGCATTGGCCTGCTCCAGCCATTTCAAAACCTGCACATAGATATCTTTTTGGCTGTCATATTTAGGTTTGAAATTCTGGCTGCTTACACCCTGGATCGCCTCAGTCATCGGCACATCACCAAACATTTCGGTAGCACGGGCGTAAAAGTAGGCTTTGAAAAATTTGGCCATCGTTTTGTACTGCGTTGCTACGGCCCCTGCCTGATCGGCGACCTGCTCCATTTGGTTTACATTTCTCAAACTGGTGTAAAACACATCGTAAGAACCGGTCGTCCAGCTGTAAGGCTGGCCTTCGTAATAGGCCTCGTTCTGGGTCATGTACTGATTATGCCGCTGGTCCAAACTCCACGGTGAATCGTAAGCGTTCAGCAGGATTCCGGTAAAAATCAGGTCCGCAGACGGGTTTGTAATCGCTCCCGGGTCTTTTTGCAAATCAGCGATGTCTTCGCAGGATGCAAGGCAAACCGCAAGGCAAATGATTAAGTATTTTAGCTTTTTCATCATTGTAATGCTTAGAATGTAAGATTAAGGTTAGCGCCGAAGCTTTTCACAGAAGGAGTCTGAAAGCTTGTGATCGTTCCGGTAAACTGGTCCAGATCGATATTTTTCGTGTACTTGCCGGTGATGTAAAGCAGGTTGCGGCCTACAAGTGAAATACTGGCAGCTGACGCGAACCGAGTTTTCGCTAATAATTTTGCAGGAAGGTTATAGCTGATCACCACTTCCCGAAGTTTCAGGTAAGTCCGGTTTTTTGCTGCTACATACGCCGACTGATAGTAATTGGTAGCCCAGGCCTGCCAAAGTACGGGCACATCGTTTGTGGCAAATTCACGTGTATCTGAGATGACAACACCATCCTGATCGGTATTCAGCTGGCCTTTTACAATGCGCTTGCCATCTGTCATCACACTTCCCTTGTAGCCTGCTAAATCTCTGTTCTGCCAGTCTTTCAGACGAAATTCGTTGGCTGATTCCGGTGCAGTTCCGCTACCAAACTGTTTGGTGTACATATAGTTGTTCACCTTCCCACCAAAACGTCCATCCACCTGGAAGCTGACAAGCAACGACTTGTATTTGAAGGTGTTATTGATTCCGGCTGTGAATTTGTTATCGTAATAGCCTATTTTCGTATTGTATGGATTGTAGGCAGGCATTCCATTGGATCCGACAATCATATTGCCAAGCTCGTCGCGTTGAAAATCCTTGATGTAATAGGCATCTGCTCGGTCACCTACCTTGATGTTCCCATCACGCATTTGTGTTCCATTGATTTTATCCAGCCAGCGGTGGTTTGTCGACCAGTTAGCAGCTACATTCCAGGAAAAATCTTCAGTTTTAATAGCCGTTCCTTCCAGTGTCAGCTCGGCACCCTTCCTAATATACGTATATGCATTTTGCTGAATTCCTGAGACGCCCGAAGTGACAGAAGTCGCAACATTGACAATGCCGGGCCCCTCTACATTACGAAATATGGTTCCGTCAAAAGCAAGGCGGTTCTGGAAAAATCGCATTTCCAAACCAACTTCGAGCGTCTTTACGCGGGCCGCTTCCAGGTTATCATTGTAGAGTGTTCCTGTGTAGCTCACGCCAGTGTAAGAGTTATTCCAACGGCCCGAATTTGAATAGGTAGGAATCAGGCTGTAAATACCGTACTGGTCACTTTCGTTTACAAAATCACTTGCCACGTTTGCATAGGAGCCTCTTAGTTTCACGAATGAAATTTTTTCAGGAAATGATATTACTTCCGACAAAACAGTGCTCAATGAAGCCGACGGATAGAAGTAGGTGTTGTTTTTAACAGGCATTGTGCTGGATTTATCTACCCGCCCAGTCAGGTTCAGGTATAAGAAATTTTTGTAATCCATATCCACAAAACCATACACACTGCCTACCTGGCGCTTTGCATAGTCATTGCTCGAAGTAGCAGGCTGCACCGAGTTGGACAATGCATACACGCCCGGCACGATCAATCCTTTTGTGGTGGTGCCATTCAGTGAAGTTACTTTTACAGAACGCAGGTTCCCGTAAAGTGATGCGCTCATGCCAAGATCTGGCGAGAGTCTGCGGTCATATTTCAAAGAAGCCTCAGTGTTGTTTTCAAAGAAAGTATCATAGGTTTCAGAATAGCCCCCAGCCTGATTTGGGAAACCGAAATTATACAGATTCGAAGAGATCGGAGCACGTGTGCTGCGGTTTCTGTTCCAGGTACTTACATTGGTACGCAGGTTGAAAGTCAGCTTGTCTGTAAGCTTGTAATTCATTTGCAAAAACCCGTATGTGTCATTTTTGTAGTAGGTTTTCAAAGCTTCATAGGCCGTCATCCATGGATTGTCATAAATGGTGTATTCACGGTTAAACTGCTGGGCATTTTCCTTACCTGGCTGCCAATAGTTGCGCATGTCCATTACGTCATAATCTACACCACCCCAAACGGTGAATATATAAATAGGACTTGCCGGGCCGTAGTCGAGCGTTGGATAATTAGGGGAATACTGACGGTTGTAGTTAATACTTGCGTCAAAACGAAGTTTGCTTCCGGCGTTGATCCCACCAGCAATATTGACGGTCGTACCACCCAACTTGGTATTGGGAACCTGACCGCGCTGAAAGAGTTGTGAAACCGACAAGCGAAAATCTCCGAAGTCACTTTTATTAGAAATGGCAATGTTATTGGTACTTAAAAGACCATTACGCAAGAAATTTGTGAAGTTATCCTTCCCCCTTGCAATCCAGGGAAGTGCCAGAAGTTTGCCCGTCGCAGGATCTTTGGGACTATTGTACTGTGTAATCGGCTGACCTTCGAATCGAGGACCCCAGATATTGTAGTCGTTGTCGTTGATCCCACCGCCGCGTCCATCCACAAAGGAATACCGGAAGTTACTGCCTGGGCCGTACTCTGTCTGATATTTTGGGATTGCATTAAAACCGGCCTGAAGCTGGGTACTGGAATTGAAGTCCACCTGAAAGCCTTTTTTGTTACCTGAGCCTTTTTTGGTGGTTATAATGATCGCCCCGTTTTGTCCGCGGTTACCATATAGTGCTGCCGCACCTGCTCCTTTCAAAACGGAGTAAGTTTCTATATCGTCAGGGCTTAAATTCCAGGAATCTGTGCTAACGGGTACCCCATCGACCACATACAATACACCGCTGCGCCCCCTGAGAGTAACCGAAGGATTCGAAAATAGGTCTGGGCTTTGCGCAATGGTAAGACCCGCCACTTTGCCGGTGAGCGAAGCAATTGCGTTGGGCTCACGGGCTTTCACCATGGTCTCACCCTTTACTTCCTGTACGGCATATCCGACCGCTTTTTTCTCCTTTTTGATACCTAGGGCCGTCACAACTACTTCATTGAGCTGTCTTGGGTCGGCAACCAATGCGACATCGACCACAGTTCGGTTTCCCGTCTGGATTTGCTGACTTGTAAAACCCAGAAATGAAAAGATTAACACATCGCTGGCGCCTTGCAATTCAAGAACATAATTTCCAAATGCGTCGGTGATCGCACCTTTCGATGTTCCTTTGATCAACACATTCACACCCGGCAGCGGCTCACTGTTGGAGGCATCGACTACCTTTCCTTTGATCGTTTCAGCCACCGGGCTGCTAGCACGCGTCAGGGACCTTTTAGCTGGCATTGCACCCGCAGGAATGCAAAATGTCACGATCAGCATAAAAAAAGCTTGCAAAAGCCCTTGATTCAGTTGCTGGCTTTTAAAGAAGTACAACTTGTTTTTCATAGAATAGAGTGATTAAAGACTTCTATTCTTTATTCAAAAAACAAACCAAATAATAGATTGCTTATAATCAATAGTTTACCTAAAATAAAGTAGGTTATTTTGATTAAACAGGCCGTATTTGATGATATTTAGTCAAAAACTGCACTTTGCCATATCCCAGCTAACATTTAGATAATAAACAGAATCTCAAATAGTTGAAACGATTCAGGTAATTACAGCTAAAGTGCAATATTATTTTTCCCGCAGCCCGATTTTCCGAATTTCCAGCCGGAATCTCAAGACAAAGCGATCATTTTAAATACGAAAATGCTGATGATTAATCATCAAGCTCTTTCGGCCTTCTGATCTGTAATTTCCGGATGCGCGATTGCAGGGTGCGCTCGTTGATCTGAAGCAACCGGGCGGCGCCCTGATCCCCTGTTACACGCCAGTTTGTTTGCTGTAAAGCGCGGACGATGTGCAGCCGCTCATTCTGATCCAAAGATTCTAATACTCCGTTTTGCGATCCGGCAACTACTGTCGTTGACCCAAGCTCACCGGGCTGCATCTTGAACTTATCGGTTTTACTCATGATCACACCACGTTCTATGACGTTTTCAAGCTCGCGGATGTTACCCGGCCAGTGATGTGCCTGTAATAACTGATAGGTTTTTTTGGAGATACGACGAATCACCTTTCCATTTTTAAGCGCGTATTTGCGCACAAAATGCCTTACCAGCATGGGAATATCTTCCTGCCTTTCCCGCAGGGGCGGCGTGTGAATTGGAAACACGTTAAGTCTGTAAAACAAATCTGCACGAAACTTACCATCTCTGACTGCCGCATTCAGGTCAACATGTGTAGCAGCGATCACGCGGACGTCCACTTTGGTCGTTTTAGTTGCACCAAGACGGTCAAATTCACCCTCCTGCAAAACACGTAGCAGCTTGGCCTGTAGCTCAAGCGGGAAATCACCTATCTCATCAAGAAATATAGTCCCTTGATGCGCCAGCTCAAAGCGGCCCGGGCGGGAGGATACCGCGCCGGTGAAAGCGCCCTTTTCATGGCCAAACAATTCACTTTCAATGAGCTGTATTGGCAGAGCGGCGCAGTTGATCTTAATAAAGGGCTTCTGCCTTCGCTTACTCAGCCGGTGAACGGCCCTTGCCAACAACTCTTTTCCGGTACCGGTCTCGCCGGTAATCAGTACCGTCGCCTCAGTGGCAGCCACCCGGGCTGTCCGATGAAGGATTTCCTGAAAATTTACGCTGTTGCTAACAATATCATCGAAATTAAAATTATCATTGACTTCTTCGCGCAATAACTGGTTCTCTTCCTCAAGCAACATGGTAAGCGATTGGATTTCTCCCAGCGCGCGGCTGAGCTCATCGTTTGATTTTTTTAAATGTGCGATCAGGCCTTCGTTTTCCCGCTGTAAGGTGCGGATTTTCAAAGCCCTTTCGAAAGCAGCTATCAGGTCTTGTTCAACCCATGGTTTTTGAAAAAAATGAAAAATCTTGCCTTGGTTTACTGCCTGAATAATTGTCTCAAGGTCTCCGTAACCCGTAAGCAGAATGCGCGCCGGCTCCGGATTAAGGCCGTATATGTGCTCAAAAAATTCCACACCCGACATACCCGGCATCCGCTGGTCGGCCACGACCAGGTCCACTTCGTTTTCCTGAAAAAGTCTGATTGCATCTGCTGCGGATAAGGCAGTAATGACATTGTATTCCCAGGAAAAAGTGGCCGAAAAGAAAGTCAGATTGATTTCTTCATCATCAACGTACAAAATCGTATAGGGCTTGTGATCCATGCTCATTAGTTAATAAATATTAAACATAGGAATCGATCTGCTTTCTTAAATTAAGTCAGTGTTAAGTTTGTAGGCAAACAGATAAAAAAGGTGGTTCCCACCCCTACTTGGGTCTTAACTTCAAGAGTCCCCTGATGCTTTTGGATAATACCGTAAGTGATCGACAAACCAAGACCTGTACCTTCGCCAACCTGTTTTGTAGTGAAAAAGGGATCAAAGATTTTCGCAATAATGTTCTGAGGAATACCTATACCATTGTCGCTGATGACAATCTCAACGATTTCTTTCTTATGCGTGGTTGTTAACTCAATGCGACTACTGATTTGATCACTTTGGGCTTCGATCGCCTGGATAGCATTTGTAAACAAATTCATAAAAGCCTGGTTGAGTGGACCCGGATAACAGAACATTTCCGGAACGCGATCATCGTAGTTTTTAACAAGCGCAATGCCCGCCTGTTTAAACTTGAAGTGCAGCAGAACTAGCGTCGAATCAAGACAATCGTGTACGTGTGCCTTTGTACGTTCCGATTCATCTGTCCGGGCAAAATTTCTAAGTCCACTCACAATATCTGCGGTGCGTTTGGCCCCGATCCGTATGCCAACGATAAATTCTGCCAGACTCTGCTTGACAGCTTCATATCGATTCTTACGCTTGATTTCCGCAATTTGTTCCCGCTGAATTGCAAGCTGATCCGAAGGTAACTGTTCAGCCTTTTCGTATTCTGCAACCACATTCATCAGCGCTTTCATGTTCTTTTCAAGACCATTTATTCCTGAAAAAATAAAGTTAACCGGATTATTAATCTCATGCGCAATGCCTGCGGTCAGAAGACCCAGGGACGCCATTTTTTCGGAGTGTACAAGTTTGTCCTGGGCAATATTCAGGTCATATACCGCATGTTCGAGTTCTTCATTTTTTGTAGTGAGCGCATCATTTAACTTTTGCTTTGACCGGCTGGCCTGTGTGATCACCACAATAATTGCAATAATTCCCAAAACCACCAGGCCCAATAAATACAGGGAAAATGTTTGCGTCTTGATCTGAATGATCTGCTGATCGAGAATGGTCTTTTGCTTGGTGATCGCGCTTTGCTGTCTGCCGATCAATTGGTCCCCATTTTTAAGCTCCTGCGCTTGTTGAGCAAGCCGTTCTTCATAGTAGTTCAAAAAGTAAACTAGCTTTCCAACCTTGTCCGCAGCCTGCTGTACCGACACAAAATCCGCCTCTGTCGCGTCCATAAAACGGGTAGGATCCACAGCACCCCAGTTTTCCTGAACGTGATGCCACACAGCCGGATTTTCTTTATGTAAGTTCAGAAAAAGATTACGGAGATCTGCTTTTAGTGATTTGGGTAGGTTGCTGCGAATGACGATGGGACTTTGTGCGATTGGCTCAGAGGTCCATATAATCCTGACAGCATCTTTGCCCACTTTTCCCGTCAGCTGGAAATTGGTCAGGTCATCAAAGGAGACGAAGGCCGCATCCGTTCGTTTTGTAAGAACAGAGTTTATAGCGTCCAAATGTCCGCCGGAATATTGAATACTCTCAAACTGTGCTTCCGGGTAAGGAACGTTTAATGAAGCCAGTTTCATTCTCGGCACAATATGCCCAGATGTAGATGAGACATACGCAAAGTCCAGGCTAATATGAGCAGCATCATTTATAACGTCCTGGATATTTCGGTAACTGCTCGATGGAGCCACGATCAGACAACTGCGATAGGTTTTTGCCTTACCAGCGCTATCACCCAAAATCATGAAAGGTTCAATGTTATTGATACTGTCGCTTTTGGCAAACACATATTGAAAGGTGTTCATCATGGCCAGATCTACTTTGCCTTGCCTGAGCAGCGCATGCATCTTTTTGGTAGACACAATGTTTTCATATCTGACAGGTATTTTTAACTTATAGGAAATGTATTTGCTTAGAACCTGAGTCCTTTTTTCATCAAAATAGGAAGATCCCGTGATTCTGAGTGTATCAGTTTCAGAATATGCCATTGAGCAGATGAAAAAAAATATCACGCAGACATTAAGCGTTAAAAAGGGCTTAATCATTTTCAAAAGAATTTCGCGAAACAGATCTTGCAATTTAACCAAGTCTTTCAAACAATTACCAGACATTGTATAGTAAACCCGAAGTTGTCGCGCCAATAGATTCGACTGGACTTGCTATATTTAAGTGGACATTAAGCTAAGAGAAACTTTTATCACTTAACATCTATACCTGTAAAAAGAAGTGTATTTGATAAGGAATCAAAATGATGTACGTTGAACTAAGCCGCCGCCGGTCGGCAACACCCGCACCGACCTTAGTGCGTTGGCAGAAGAATTCAATATTCTACCGGCGATGCTATATCGTTGGCGAAGAGAGTTGTCTGCGAAACAAAATGGTAGTTTTCCTGGAAATGGAAAGGTGATTTTAAGCGAAACCGAACAGGAATGACACGGCTATGAAAAGAACTCCGCGACACACAACTTGAAGGCGATATACTAAAATCCGTGTACAGCATATTGGCTGTTGAATACCCAGAACAAACTAGGTTTGGCTCGAATAAATACCCTAATGTGTTATATTTGAGTAACTTTCTAAACCAAGCCTGCCGCCTTTACTGGTACTTTGATTCCTTCCTAAAATCTGGACCGGAGCGTACCTTGCCCTTTCAAGGGTATTTGTTAATAGCGTGGTGATCTTTATAGATTCCCGTACAGAAAAATTAGCATACTCCCGGCAACTCATGCTAGCTGCTAAAATTTCCAGCAGCACCACTTTCCTATATTGATAATCTTTCATGATTCTGTGGAAGAAAAAGTCCATGCGAATGTCCTTTCTAGAACCCATCTTTTTGCTACTGGTATAAATCCGCTTGCAGATTCTGACTTTGATGCTTTCTCAAAATCGAACCATTTTTTCTGATATCATCCGCAAAAACGCCATTATATGCTTGATCTCCGTAAATCTTTACTAAGCGTTCATTTTGGCAAATAAGATCAGCCATGAAAGCTAGGGATGCTGGACCGTCGGCCTGATTTGCGGCATGAATATGCGCAAACCAGATCCTGCCCTCGCTGTCAACTAGCACTTGCCTTTTACATCCGTTTACCTTTTTATTGGCATCTGTACGAGGTAATTCACAAATCATAGGAGATAAACTTAACGCTTTGCCTGTCAATACAAAGAATCGATGGATTCCTATCCATACGCACACTCATCCGATCCATTTGATTAAGTGCCCGATTTATTTTGCTCAATTATATTCGACAATCTGGAAGATATTACACCAGCCATTACTACTGAGCTGATTTTGGTCATAGCTATCAGGAAGAAACAGTCCGTCATGAGCATGATGATATCAATGTTTCATTGACTCCTTTTAATGACCCTTTCATCAAGACCGCTAAAATTGTGACAGTAAAAGCTTCGGGAATGAATTCTGTCACTTTTAATTTGCTATTCCCCCAGATTCTCGAACCTTTGAAATACCTCCCATATGGCATCCTGTACAAAAGGTTTGGATATAAAGTCATCCATTCCGGCCTCAATGCACTTTTCTTTTTCTCCCATAACATTGCCTGCGGTAAGTGCTACAATAAATACTTTGTCTGCACCAGGTAACTTCCTGATCAGAGAGGTAGCTTCGTGGCCGTTCATCAGTGGCATTTGAATATCTATAAAGATCAAATCCGGTAATTGCTTCTGGCACAGTTCAAGCGCTTCTTTACCATTAGCGACTTCCAGAATTGTCGCATTGGTCGCTATCTTATTAATCAAAGTTTTAGCCAGTAACATATTTATTAAATGATCCTCGGCCACCAGAACGGAAATTTTCCTGGTAAATACCTGTGGATTAAGGGAAACTGTGGCCGATGGCAAGCCACTTTCTTTGTGAACCAGACTGGCAAGCGCTTTGGAAATCTGTTCCAGTCTTATGGGTTTAGTCAATCGTAAATTAATCTGAAGTTCCTCACTAGCTTTTAAAACTATGGCATCATCTGCGGTGCTATTCATTAATATGATCGGCAGCTGCCGACTAGAAAAGTTCTTTCGGATCTGTCGTATTGTTTGCAGTCCATCCAAATGGGGCATGTGGTAATCCATCAGCACGGCGTTGTAAATCGCCTCACCTGCAAGCGTGTCTAAGGCATGCAGACCACTGTCTACCAGGTAAGATTTAATATTAAGCTGGTTTAACATCCTTTGCATGATCCTGCCGTTATTTGCATTGTCATCTACAATGAGCACATTAGCGATAGGACCAACAGCCGGGGCTGAGATAGCATCCCCTTGTTCGCACTTCATGTTCAGATCAAAAAACAGGGTACTACCCACACCATGTACGCTCTCCAGCTGTAGGGAGCTGCCCATCAGCGCCAACAATTGGTTGGAAATCGTCAGGCCCAGCCCCGTTCCGCCATATTTCTTAGTTGTAGATCCGTCTTCCTGAAGAAATGCTTCAAAAATTTTAGTCCTCTTTTCCTCCCGGATTCCAATACCGGTATCACGCACGATAAACCTGCAAGTGATGGCGTCGTGAATCTGCGGTTCGTATTTTAAGACTTCTATTTTCAGTTCAATTTCTCCGCTTTCAGTGAATTTCGCAGCATTGCTCAGCAAATTTATCAGAACCTGTTTAAGGCGGATATCGTCCACCCATACAAAACGGGGCAGGCAACAAGGAACATCGAGCAACATTTCAAGACCTTTGCGTTGCACCTGAAAAGAAATAATGTCGGCCGTTTGTGCAGCTATCTCATAAATGTCATATCTGGCAATGTCAAGTTCAAGTTTACCGGCTTCAATTTTTGAAAAATCCAGAATATCGTTAATGATACTCAACAGCGTATTAGCTGACTGGTTGACAATGCCTAGGTACTGTTTTTGGGTGTCACTCATATGCGTTTTAAGCATGAGATCTGTAAATCCGATCACACCGTTCAGAGGAGTCCGTATTTCGTGGCTCATATTGGCCAGAAATTCGGACTTAGCCATACTCGCATGTTCTGCCTGCTCTCTCGCGTTTTTTAGCTCCTGACCACGTAATTCCGTCTCAGTCACATCATGTATAAGGGAAATAATCCCGCCTATTTTGCTATCAAACTGGTACCATGGCCAAACTTCCCATGACAGGTACTTGTCATGCTCCCATCCCTGTGGCCGGGACACGTCTTCTCCTTTAAGCACACCCTTTCCTGAAAGGGCGTGTTGATATCTGTCCTTCCAGTGCTGACTCGTATTTTCGAATATCTCATAATGGCTCTTTCCAATGACATCCTTGCCAGCTAGGCCGTATTCCTGCTCCCATTTCCGACTGACGACCAAATACCTCGCCTCGTTGTCCAGCATCGCAACAACTGCCGGTATATGTTCAACAAATGCCAGTAAGCGTGCCTGCTGGATGCTGAGCTGCACCTTTGTCTGGGCTATCTGAATTTCAGTCTTTTTCTTTTCATCGATGTCCTGTACTGTCCCGTAAAGCCTCTTACACTGGCCGCTGACAAATTCGGCATTCACTACAACCCGTACCCAACGCTGCTGCGATTCGCTGTTTACAATCTGTACTTCTAAGTCGTGAGCAGTCCCATTCGCAATGGCGTCGGATATAGCGAACGCAACCCTGTCTCTACTGTCACCTGCTTTGTAAAAGTTTAGCACAGTTTCAGTGTCCAGGTGGAAATCTGCACCTTCTTGGTAAATCTGTCTGGCAAGCTCAGACCAGTAGAATTCCCTATTGAACAGATTAAATTCCCAACCTCCTACCCCTGCTATCTTGTTGGTTTGCATCAGCATCTGCTGCGTTTTATGCAGCTCTTTGGCCTGATTGTGGCTTTGTGTTATGTCGATACAATTTCCAACAATATAATCCTGGCCATTCAACTCCTTGACCAATGCATTGCGGTAACTCCATATAACGTGATGTCCGTCTTTATGCACGGTAGTGATTAAACCGCTGGATCTTCCTATATACCGGACCTGATGCAGATATGCTTCTAAACCCTGGCGGTGCTTCAATGGGGTCAAATCGCGCAGGTTCATTTCCAGGATCTGCTCAACCGTGTAACCCAAAAGCCCTGCTCCCACAGAATTGACGGCAGTAAAATTGCCATCAAGATCGTGTGTACACATCAGCCCCTGTGAATTTTCAAAAAAGGATTTGAGCTTTTCTTCACTGTTACTTATACTATCCTTATTGAACTCTCCCACAAGGTTGTCGTTGTGATGCGTTAGCGCTGCCTGCTCCTGATTTTTTTGCGCTTTTATCAGAGCAATCGCCTGGGAAGCGATGAGTTGAAGCGATCGGATCTGTGACTGATCCAGTTTTCGGACTTTGTAATCAAGGACACATACACTGCCAAATTGGTTGTCATCATGATCTATAAGCGGGTAGCCGGCATAGAACCGTATGCCAGCTTGCTTTCCAACTAGTTCATTACTTTCAAAACGATAATCCAGGCTTAAATCAGCAATCTCACAAAACGAACCTTGCCTCATTGTAAACTCACAGAAGGAGCTCGGTAAAGTCATCTCGCCTGAATGGGCATCTTTCCCGATTTTAACCATCAAGCCTTTCGGATTAATAAACACAATTAGGCTTGTCGGCGCATCGCATACCAAACAAAGCAGTTCGGCAAGATCATCAAAGCTCTGCCGGATGGCTGCATCCATAATAGCATAACCGGGCATTACCAGCTCCATGTCTTTTTCGTGATCTGAAAATTCAGTTGATTTACTTCTTCTAATATTCTGATATTCGATCCCTTTAACCATTTTATAAAAATACACTTTATAATTGCATTTTTATAGAAGTATTTTACTGTAAATCCAAAATAATATAGAATTTATTTGATCTCTTATCATTAAATTATAGTGTAAACGCCATCTATTTATTCACATTCAGGTGTGAGGGCTTCCAGGAATTATCGGTATTTTCACAGAACAAGAAAAAATTTGACCGCTTTGTTAATTATTGCTTTCCAGCTCGAGGCCTGATCAGCAGTGGTGCATTTTAAAAGCGCCACTTTGGCTATGCAACCTCAAAGCAGCATATGAATTTGCATGACCCGATTTTTTTATGAGGCTGAGCGAGAAGGTACGATCCTTTGGCAACCAAAAATTTTCAACATCTTAAAATAGGATCAGCAGGCATTATCTTAGCTTGCCAAACCGATAGTTTAGCATGATTATGAACTGCCGCAGCGGCCTTACATCGAAAAGATTAAATTGCCACGGATTGGAATAACTCACCTGGTTGGTTATATTCATAGCATTTATCTGCACTTCATAATTTTTAAATTTATAGCCAAGACCAATATCCCAGGTGTAGCTTTTTGGAATTAAAAGAGCCGGATCATTTGCGATTCCTGAAAAAAATTTGTCTTTATAAAACAGGCCTGAGCTGATTGAGAAACCAGAATTTCTCTTGAAAGGATGATAACTCAGCCATATATTGGCAGCCAATCGCGGGGCGTTTGGCAATAAATTGCCTGTCGGGTAGCCGGGATCGGAAATAACTTTGGTCTGTGTATAAGATGCGCCGGATGTCAATGAAAGTGAGGGCAGCAGCATTCCGTCCCAGTCGATTTCTATTCCCTGGCTACGATGATGACCATCGTAATACACATTGTATTCATCATAATTGGGATGAATCGGATCTAGGTAAACATATCCATATGGGTTGTGTTTATCAATCTGAAAAATGCTTAGCGATACCCCTAATTTATTAGAAAATAGTTCAGTCTTCGTTCCTGCTTCAATCTGAGAGCTCACGGTAGCTGGCGGCAGGGCGTATTCTTTATAATTTTTGGCAAAAATATCGGGCGAGTTAACCTCGTAACCTTTCGAATAGGAAGCATAAAGCGACAAGCGTGCTCTGGGTTTGTAAACAAAACCTACCCGGGGCGTCAGAGCCTTCTTGCTGACTATATCATCCAGGTAACCTTCGTAGTCTGTTCCTGAGATTTCATCCTGCAAATAATGATTACCTTGTCTGGTAATGCCTGCCCGTACACCGACCAATACCTGCAGTTTGTCACCCAACAGCATCAGCTGGTCCTGAATGTAAAAGCCGGTCCGCTCAATGATGGAAATGTAGGGTCTGAATGGCGACTTGGCAGGTTGATTGATACTGGTTATGCCATATTGGGAATAGTAGATGTTGCTGCTGTCAAGCAAGCTCAATTCTCCTCCATTTGTATACCGATAACGCGTGCTTTGAAAATCCACTCCGATCAGAAGCTGATGTTTGACAGAGCCGGTGTAAAAAGTACCATAGGCGTCGGCAGAAGTTGCCAGGTTCTTGGATTTTTGGTAAAATCCGTAAATGCGGCGTGCAAAGTCGCCCTTTAAATCGGGCTGGTCAAACCAAATTCCAAAAGGACGGTTGTTGGTTCTGGCCAAAAAGCCCCGGGCTGCGACTCTCCACGATTTACTTAGTTGATAGTTAAGTGTCAAAAGGTGACTTTGTTCTCCAAAGCAATACTTTAGTGCAGGTTCCCCCAAATACTGCGAAGGCCTGAGCTGACCCAGGCCAGCAATTGTTCCGTCAGGTGATACCAGCCCGGCATCGTCCGTAGAAGCAGAAGCACGGAGGACCGATTCGACGTTCAATGAAAATTTCGGGGTAATATTCCAGGAAATAGCAGGAGCAATAAGTCTGTTGTCGGAACTGACATGATCTCTAAAACTCTTGCTTTTTTCCAGCGATGCGTTTATGCGGAACCTGAGATTATGGCTTTTAGTCAATGGACCGGTCAGGTCAATCGATGTTCGGGCAAGTCCCCAGGAACCAGTCTTAATCTGCGCACGGCCGGCAAAATCAGCAAGTGGCTTTTTTGTAACAAAATTAAAGACTCCCCCTGGGGCAACATCGCCGAACAAGATAGAAGCCGGACCTTTCAAAAATTCTACCTGCTCGATGTTATCAGCATAATTATTGCCCCAGTTCCAGATCATCATCCCGTTCCAGCGATAATTTTGCGCGTCATTCAAATCAAAGCCCCTTGCATTAAAAAACTGTGCGGAGCCCGCCCCGCTGTAATTGCCTGTGAAAGTCACACCGCTGATATTGCGTACGATCGTAGCCAGGTCGTGAGCTGATTGCTGGTTAATGAGTTTTTGTCCGATAACCGCAATGGATTGAGGTATGTCTTCTATTTCAATCAGCGTACGCGTTGCAGTAGCCGATTTTGACCTGATCCCCCAGACGGCCATCTCTTTTATCATCAAAGGATTTTCCGTCATCTGAAAAGAAAGCGTTGTATTTGCGCCACCCTTAATGGTAACCGTTAATTCTTTCGAATGATATCCAATTAGCGTGGCAGTAATCTGGTAGTTTCCTGCATCTGCCTTAATCAGGTAGTTTCCTTGCTCGTCGGTGTTTGCAGTCGTTGTGAGGCCGTTGAACGCAATGCTTGCAAACGCTACCGGCAAGCCGTTTGCATCCGTAATGTTGCCTGCTAAGGTGCCCTTTGTATTTTGGGCAAACGTCAGTATCGGTACAATAATTGAAAAGAAAAATACACGTAAAGCGGCGTTGATAAATGAGTTAGAAAAAATCATAGAATTACAGAATACTGGCTTAGGGTGTATTTGGATGCACGCTGCTTAGGGTTTTAAGACATTTTTTAAGTACTTCGAGGTTAATGGGCTTAGGCATATAGTCATTCATTCCCGCGCCAATGCAATTCTGCCGGTCCTCGCTCATTGCGTTCGCAGTCAATGCAACAATGAACGGCCGTTGTCCATATATTTGCCGGATAAGCAGGGTTGCTTCTAATCCGTCCATCTCGGGCATCTGCAGATCCATTAAGATCAGCTCATATTCCTTAACCTCCATCATTTCGAGTACTTCACGCCCGTTGTTGGCCAGATCTGGCTGATAACCCAGCTTATTGAGAACCCAAACAATCAACTTCTGGTTTAATAAAATATCTTCGGCTACCAGAATTTTATAGGGATATTGACTTGCAAATTCCTTTGGAAGAGCTGTCTTACGGACCTCGGTTTGAGGAGAATTCTGCATTTTTAACAAATCATTGACCGACCGCAGAAGTTTCGACTGCCGCACTGGCTTGCTGATGACAGCTCCGAAGAGAGAAGAATTACTGCTCTGAATTCCATCACGCAGAGAAGCAAGAAGTATTATCGGCCTAGCGCCTGGCAGCTCGTTGACGCTATTTGCTAACTGCAGGCCGGTCATATCGGGCATCTGCATGTCCGTAATTACCAAATCTATATTCTTATTGGCTGCCAAGGTTTGCAGCGCCTGTGCTCCTGAAGCTGCCGTAATAACGTTGATTTTAAGGGATGTAAGCTGGCTTTTAAGTGCTTGCAGACTGTTTGGGTTGTCATTGATGATCAATGCACACTTATCGCTGAAAATTGTATTATCCGGCTGCTGGCCACTGGATCGCAGATTTTGGCCTCTTTGGCAGTCAATTACAAAACTGAAAGTCGACCCGCTGCCCAGGTCACTTTCCACTTCAATCATACCACCCATTAATCTTACCAGACGCTCGCAGATCACCAGTCCTAATCCCGATCCGCCGTATTTTCGCGTCACGGAGGAGTCCAGCTGATGGAAAGCTCTGAAAAGGTTCTTTTGCTGGCTTTTGGGTATGCCTATGCCCGTGTCCTGAATTTGAAAACAAAGTTTCAAATGATCGTTGGATTCACTATCCAATGTGACTTTAATTAACACATCACCGCGTTCTGTGAATTTGACTGCATTGCCAACCATGTTGATCAGGATCTGCCTAAGTCTGAGACTATCGCCAATTATGAAGTCGGGAACTTGATCTCCGATCAGATAAAGTAAATCGACTGCTGATTCTGCGACTTTGGGACCGAACAATTCCAAAACATCCTCAATACATTTGCGAAGCCCAAAGTGATGCGATTCCAGCTCAATATTTCCCGATTCAATCTTTGAAAAATCCAGAACATCATTGATCACACTCAGCAGTGACTCTCCACTGTTAATGATAGCCTCCGCATATTCTTTTTGCTCGTTGTCCAAGGCCGTTTCAGTCAGTAAAGAAGCCATTCCCATTACGCCGTTAATAGGTGTTCGCAACTCGTGACTCATCGTGGCCAGAAAAGTACTCTTTGCAGAATTGGCCGCATCAGCTTGTTTCTGGGCCGACTCGGCAGCCAGTCTGGCGTTTCGTTCCTGTTGTTTCTGCTCTTTTAAGCGGTTATTGAGCTCTCCCAGCGAGGCAGTGCTATGCACCAGCTCCTGATTAAGTTTTTCCAAATGTGAGCTTTGGTCTCTGATCTTTGCCGTTCTGCGCCGGACCAGCAATTCTAACTTTGTTTTCTGTCTTCGCTCGTATTTCAACCGGTAATAATAAAACAGGTAGGCACCCGTTGCTACAATCGAGATCAGTGCAAATTTAAACCACCAGCTCATCCAATACGGTGTTCGGATACGGATAACAACGCTAGCTTCTTTGTCACTCCATAAGCCGTCATTGTTGGACGCCCTGACCCTTAAAGTATACGTTCCCGGGTTTAGATTTGTATACGTGGCATTGTGCACGTTTCCGGTATGACTCCAGTCTTTATCAAAGCCTTCCAGGATGTAGGCGTATTGGTTGCTTTCAGGACTTGTATAATCGAGCGCGGCAAATGTAACTGTAAAGACAGATTGAGCGTAGTCCAGTTCGATTTCTTTACAGGTCAAAAGCGTTTGCTTCAAGGGGCTGTTTTCTGTTTTTACGCCAACTGGCCTGTTAAAAAGCTGTAAGCCGGTCAAAACGATGTTAGGTTTGTGCTTATTGTGGGCCAACCGTGAGGGATCAATGATGGTAAACCCGTTGATACTTCCCACTGCAATTTCACCTGTGGAAAGTTTAGTGCCCGCCCCGAGGTTAAATTCCAGTGACTTCAGATTATTGTTCTTTCCAAAATTTCTGAATATGCCCTTAATTGGCTCAAATGAAGTAATGCCGCTGTTTGTGGTAAGCCATAAAGTCCCGAAGGCATCCGCGCAGATATAATTGACAGAATTGTTGATTAAACCATTATCCTCATTGTAAATTGTAATCAATCCCGTTTTGGGATCATAACGGTTTAATCCGCCTCCCTGTGTACCGATCCACATCACTTCGTTTGAGTCCTCATAAAAACAACTTACAATGTCCATGGAAAGCTTGCTGTTCGCAGTGTTGAGCTGCGAAAAAGTATTTTGCTTAGAATCGAAAATGCTTATTCCCTTTGAATAGCCGCCGATCCATATGCTGCCTTTTTTATCCTCGTAAAGTGCCAGAATGGTATTATCACAAAGGCCATTTGACGGCGTGGCAGCACCATGCAGGAATTTTGTAAAAATACCCGTTGCCGGATCAAACTGGTTGAGCCCGCCTCCATCAGTCCCTATCCAGATCCTGCCACCTCGGTCTTCGAGAAGAATATCGATAGCGTTGCTGTTGAGCGCACCCTTGGCGGCACCTTTTGTGAAGTGCTTAAAAGTGCCTAACCTGGGGTCGAAGACATCCAGACCGTTACTATATGTGCCTACCCACACCAAACCACTTTTTTGTGAATGGATCACCGAGGTGGTATAATTGCTGGAAAGACTGTTAGGGTTACGGCTTTGATGCGTATATTTTTTATAGGATAATTTGGTCCTGTCAAAATATTCAAGCCCGGCATCTGTGGCAATGTAAAGATTACCCGCACCGTCTTCATCCAAAGACCGGATAATATTTTTAGCAGAAGCAATATTGACAAGCGAAGATTTAAAGGATTGAAAGGTGGTCAGATTCTGATCAAGTTTTAATACCCCTTGACTGGATGTTCCGATCCATAACACGCCGGCACTATCTTTAAAAAGGGAGTAAATTCCATCATTAGGCATGCGGCTGTCGCCATCAGTCCGGTCACTGATTTTAATAATCTTTTTTGTCGCTATGTCAAAGAGCTGCAATGTCGTGTTGGACCCGAGCCAGAACTTGTTGTTCGCAGCATTAAGCAGGCAACTGACTGGATTAAGCCCGCCGACCGAGTTAATATCCGGCTCAACGGTATATTTGTAAAAACTACGTTTCTGCTTGTTGAACATTTTAAGGCCACTTGCACAACCGATCCAGATATTTCCGCTTTCGTCTTCACATATCGCGTCAATGGTGTCGTCCTGACTGCTGGAATTCCGGTCTTGATAATACAGCACCGTGCCCGCGTTTCTTCGCAACTGTTTTAGACCTTTATTGGTACCGATCCACATATTATGTTGCCGGTCTTCATAGATCGAGCGTACCTCATCTGTGCCTGCTGGGCTGGTTGCAGATTGCAAAGAGATTCTTTGAAATGATTTGCCGTTCTTTGCCACCCGGTGCAAGCCATCGGGTGTACCGATCCAGATATTTGCCTGGCTGTCCTTAAAGATTACATTGACCTGATCGTTGTGAATCGAGTTCGGATCCCCTTCCTTTTTCAGAAAACGGGTAAATATATCTTTTGCCCGGTCATATTTATTGACTCCTCCCGTGCGGGTTCCAATCCATAAATCCCCGTTTTGATCTTCGCTGATTGCTGTGATGTGGTTTGCAGAAAGCGAAGTCAGGTCATTTTGGCGGCTCTTAAAAACTTCTATTTGATAGCCGTCGTATTTGTTGAGCCCGTCCTGAGTACCAAACCACATAAATCCGTAGCTGTCCTGGTAAATTGTCTGAATGGTATTCTGGGAGAAATGGTCTGAAATGCTCAACGGCATCAGATTGATTGTCACCTCTTGAGCATGGACCGTGATCCATACATTGAAAAAAAGCAGGAGCAAATTCAAAAATCGGGCGCTCCGAAAGATGCGCCCTGTCACTTTGGTTTCACCTTTCATTTAAGAAAATGAGGGTTTTAAGTAAGCAGTGATTCACGGATGGAGATGTCGCTATATTTTGTAAATATATAACCTGTTTTTAACTTTCAACCAACCGTTTTAATGATTATATATTGTTTTGACTGCTTTGGACAAATTATATTGTATCAAAGGCGTTGATTCTTCAAATTTTAATAAAAATCCCAGCACCAGCTGTTCAACAGAAGTGTCTTTTTTGCTTAAACAATAATCCGTTCTTCTGAGAATCTGTAACGACTTCAATTCTGTAAAAGCTGACGAAAACTTCTTCTGGGCGGTTCTGTGAACTTTAAATAAAAGTAAGAAATGCAACGCGCACTGCTAATGTAATACTTTGACGTTTGTTGCTAGCAGTTCTACACACAACACTAAGTGTTACAGCCAGTCGGCTAATTTCAGTCTGTATCAGAGGTTCATGTTTTTTGTTTTAAATTTATTGAGTATTTGAATTGCAAACTTTATCCGGAGGGATTTATTAGACATTACATTTTGCATCTTACTGGAAATCCCTCCATCCCACACCTTTACGTCCCTCATCCATCCCTGGTATTTTTTGACATTCGGCTGCATAAAGGTTTTCTTTCACTTTTTAACCTTCTTATTAAATGCATTTTTGGTTTTGCACTTTGATTAGAAATTCTGAGAAATCAAATACTCAATGTAGAATGTCTTTTATTTCTTTTACGGCAGAAGTCGCGGTATTGGAAAATCCCGGAAATATTTTGCCTGCAAATCAACTGCATCATTAATAATACCGCAGCGATCTAACTTCCTTCATAAAAATGACGTATATAGCTCAAAAATTCTTTGTAGATCACCCAATTGATGAACAGATTGGGCTCTGCTTAATTCCTGTTCGGAGATAACATCAGGTTTGCTGCATCACCATCAATGAGCGGCTTTGCACCTGAATGGCATCGCCTGGCTTAAATTCATGCCAGTCCAGACCAACAAAACCAATGCTTGTATCAATCGTCTTTCTCCAGGTTTGGGCGCTATTTCCAACCGGAAGAATATAATCCAAAGGTTCGAAATGGGCATTGAAAATGATGTAGAAACTATCATCAACAAGCCTGTCGGAATTGTAATCAACATCCTTTATCCCTTTTCCGTCCAAATAAACGCCAAGGGATTTAGCAAAACCATGTTCCCAGTTTTCATCTGACATCTGGGTACCCTCAGGTAAAAACCACATAATGTCGTGAACACTCGAGCCCTTGATCGGCCTTCCTTGAAACCACCTTCTTCTTCTAAAGGTAGGGTGCTGTTTACAAAAGCGGATAATCCCCTTAGTGAATTCGAGCAGCTCCTGGTCGGCAGTTTCCCAGTTCAGCCAGGATATCTCGTTGTCCTGGCAATAAGCGTTGTTATTGCCGCTCTGACTGCGTCCAAATTCGTCCCCGGCAACCAGCATCGGCACGCCTTGTGATAAAAATAGTGTTGTTAACAGGTTCCTTTTTTGTTTGTCCCTCAATGCGGTAATCTCCGGATCATCCGTAGGGCCTTCCGTGCCACAGTTCCAGCTGTTATTATCATTGGCGCCGTCATTGTTATCTTCTCCATTGGCAATATTGTGCTTTTCATTATAGCTGACCAAATCATTGAGCGTAAAGCCATCATGGGCCGTGATCAGGTTGACACTCGCAGTCGGCTGGCGGTAACCGCCCTTGTAAAGGTCAGCACTGCCTGTAAAGCGCTCTGCGAATTCAGCGAGCTTGCTATCTGCTCCACACTAATAATCACGTACACAATCGCGGTACTTACCGTTCCATTCCGCCCACCCTCCGGGAAACTGTCCGACCATGTATCCGTCACTTCCAATATCCCATGGCTCTGCAATTAGCTTCACCTGTGAAATGATCGGATCCTGATGGATAATGCTGAAAAAGGCGCTGAGTGTGTCTGTTTCATGCAGCGTTCGGACCAGTGCAGATGCAAGGTCAAACCTGAAACCATCTACATGCATTTCTGTGATCCAATACCGTAGGCTGTCCATGATCAGGCCCGATACAAATGGCAGCCGCGCGTTCATTATATTGCCTGTGCCGGTATAGTCCATGTAATAGCAGGGATCTTGTTGGCTAAGACGGTAGTAGGAAATATTGTCTAAACCTTTAAAGGACAAGGTAGGCCCCAAATGGTTGCCTTCGGCGGTATGATTGTAGACAACATCTAAGATCACTTCGATCCCTGCCTTATGCATCTGCTTGACCATGTTCTTGAATTCGGCCACCTGATGCCCAAGGCTGCCCGAGCTGCTGTATCTCACTTTCTGGGAAATATCAGCTCCTTTTTGGCTGCTATCTTAATAGTTGTCAGCAAATTAAACTTATGAAGGGCTTAAATTTGCATTTATTAACCCTTTATCAGCTTTAATGTCATACATTGCATACCACCGGACTGCATGGAGTACTGTCGAATTCAATTGACTCAAACGCAAAGCTTATGTGTACACCGGTCTGATTTCGACAAAACGGCTTCAATAATAGATTCCTCTTGCCTCAAATAACATAAAATTCCGTGGTTAAGAAATGATATTAATTACATAAAATAATGATCATAGGCGTAATTGACGATGATTTAGTGTACAAGTTCGTAGTAAGAACTTTGATTGGTAGAACATCGCCTACATCCAGTATTATTGAACTGAACGATGGCCAGGAGGCAATCGAATTCATTAATCAAAATAAATATCAGCTGTCTGCATTACCTGACATTATTTTGTTGGACATCAACATGCCACGACTCAATGGCTGGCAGTTCCTGGATCAGCTTAGAGATTCCAGTATTGCACATTACAGCCCGTCCATATATATGGTGAGCTCCTCATCCGATATAGGAGATATCACAATGGCACGAACTTATAAAGAAATTACCCGTTTGATTTCCAAGCCAATTCCACTGCAGGTGATAAGAGAAATCCTTTCACAGGCCAACACCGGCCATTAGCCAATATTAGGCTTTGAAGGATTTATTGATGCCACATCTTCCCATTAGGCATATTTACGATTAATTACTAACAAATCACTTTACTACAATTAATAATGAATTCGTTAAATGATGAGGATATCCGCTCACAAACAGCAGAGCTTTTTTTGAATTTCGAATTTAGTAAGCAAACCGAATTGCAAAATATTGTTGATCTGGCCTCGCAGTTATGCGACAAACCCGTCGCCCTACTGACATTATTAGGTAAAGAAATTAATTGGATACGGGTAGCTGTTGGTTTCCAGACCAAACCGATGCCTCGCGAGACATCTTTCTGCCAATTTGCGATACAAAAAAGTGAGGTGATGATTGTCAGTGACGCATCCCAGGATCCCAGATTTAATGACAATCCTTTGGTCCAGTCGTCTCCACATGTCAGATTTTATGCAGGAGCACCACTAATATTGAACGACGGCTTGAAAATAGGCACCCTTTGTTTGTTTGACCTGAAACCGAGCACGATGTCAGAATTACAGGAAAGAACATTGCTAACTCTATCAAAACAGGTGACAGCGTTGCTGGAACTTGATCTGAGCCGTTTTCTGCTCGAAAAGCAAATTGCCGAAACTGTGACAAAAAATGAATCTTTAAAAAAAATAGCATTTATGCAATCCCATGAGATCAGACATCCCCTGTCCAATATTATTGGTTTGGTAAACCTGGTTAGAGACGGCGTTGCCGAGGTGGATGAAAACTGGCTCACATTACTGGGAGAGGAAACCCATAATTTAGATTCAAAGATTAAGGACATCGTAATGGAGTCACTGGCAATCAAAGACTTAAAGGCGCTACGTTATCAGAAGATGGTTGAAGAAATAGAAGACTACGCCATTTTGATCCTCGACGAGAAAGGATACATCGAAAACTGGAACAGGGGTGCAGAAAAGTTAAAAGGGTATAAAGCAAATGAAATTATTGGCCAGAATTTTAGTATATTTTATTCCGGCCAGGATCAACTCGAAAAACGGCATTTAAACCTAATCGAGGAAGCCTCTCAGCAGGGCACTGCCAGAGACACTGGATGGCGTGTCCGAAAGGACGCTACACAGTTTTGGGGGCAGGTAACCATCACAGCAATTCATGACTATGACGGAAAGGTAATTGGCTTCACAAAAGTCACAAAAGATCTCTCAAATACTATCATTTCAAAGTTTTGTTAACCAAACTGAATAAAATAGGCTCGGACTGTATCAGATAAAGTTCAGCACATTTTTTTTCCGGTTATAATCGCTTTCCCGACCACAGGGGGAACTTTTGGCGACCCGGAGAAAAATCTCTACCAGCTTATAGGTAACCCAATTAAAAACATTAAAAGAGGTGATGTAGTTAAATGTGCAACCAACGTAGCGCATTGGCATGGAGCTCCAAATACAGCCATGACGCATATAATTATTACCAACACCGATACCGGTGGGTCAATATGGTCGAAACTTGTAATTGATAAAAAGTATAAATAAAGGTATCCGTCCGAGGAACCAGTATTGTGTAGTTTAGCTTTGTGACAGGTGATCAACCGTTCCGGTATTTAATCCAGTTATTGGGAAGCAACTGATAAAGATCTTTATGTTTATGAGATTGTATTCTTTCAAATACATCTGTCAGCCACTGCTGCTCGTCAACGCCGTTTTTCTTACATGTTGCCATAAAGGAATACATAGCGGCTGTCAGTTCGGCTGCCTAATGAGAACCAGCGAACAAAAACGCCTTTCGTCCGATCTTATGTAAAGCTTTACATACCTTGGTCGAAAGAACGTATCCGTCCGGTGATACCCATATTTTAACAGATTCGCATAGTTCGTAATCTTGTTTCATGAAAAATGAGACAGAAAGAATGCGTGAGCTGTACGATCAGTGGCAAACGCAAGGGATAAGCAAACAGGCTGTTTACAATCAGAATGGTATAGGATACCATAAATACAGTTTGGCTGGCCTGGTCCGGAATGAATTGGGCTTTGATCCGGCGAGCGGAGACATTTTCGTTTTCTTAGGTAAACGACTTAATCAAATCCGGCTCTTGCAGTGGGATTGGGACGGGTTTGCGATGTATATCAAAAAGCTTGAACAGGGCACTTTTGAATGGCCACAGTCAGAAAATATAGCCATCACCAGACATCAATTGACACTTCTTTTACAGGGTGTAATGCTGGATTCCGTCCGCCTCAGAAAACGTTATCAGCAGACAAATCAGGTCACAAAACAAGAAGTAAAATTAGCGCAAAAAGTGCCTTAATAACTCTTATAGGCTTGTGCCATTGTTCCCGCAGCCGAAGCAACGATTAAGTTAAAGAAAGATAACAATGGCAATTATGAAGTAAAATTATCAGTCAGAAATCTTGCCCCAGCAGATAATTTAGTCGGATCCCGTAATGCCTATGTGCTTTTGGCGAACACGAAGCGTAATGGCATTAAGAATCTTGTCAGCTAAAAAATGAGAGGGTTCTCTTTTCCAAAAGCGCTGAAGAGTGATCTGAACACTGCCACACCTTTTGAGCCTGAAAGCATCTTTTTAAGTGCTGAAATAAAGCGGGTATCAACGATGCTGACGGACAGGTAATTTTGAAAACCAACTAATATTTTAGCGCTCGTTGAGCTTATACGCTCTGGATAAGATATACTATCAAAACCACACTAATCAGCAAGATAACTCCGGTTAAAACGCTCGTCAGTACCGTGGACGGCTGGTACGCACCGCTTCTGAGCTGCTGATCGGTTTTTCGGTACTGCAAGAAAGAAAACAAAATGGCCAAAACACCCATGGCAACCAGTACAATACCGATAATTGCAGAATATCCATGCGAAGCGGTATTTACTTTCGTACCTAAGGCAAACCCTATCTGTTTTACAAAAAGAGAAAATTTGACTACTACAAATCCAAAAGCCATAATGCCGATTCCTGTTCTTACCCAAGCCAGATAGGTCCTCTCATTGGCAAGATGGTCGTTTGGCTTAAAGGGAATATCGTCTTTTTTATTTCGATCCATAAACAAAGATAGCTCTGATTATAACTTAAATTCAGGAAAGCGATAAAGTAGGTAACAGGATACAAACCGTGGTACCCTGTCCAGCCATAGATTTAACGGTAAGCTGTCCCTGGTGCATATCAACGATTTTTTTGGCAATGGTGAGCCCGAGTCCAAAGCCCGGAAGATTGCCCACATTTGCAGCCCGCATCATCGGCAGAAATACGTCATCAAGCTGGCCGGCGGGAATACCCATTCCCTGGTCGATCACTTTGATCATCACCAGATTCCTATCAAAATCAACAATGAGCGCAACAGGTTTATTTAAAGAATACTTGCTGGCATTTTCCAGGATATTGTTTAGGACAGTACGCAGCAGCGTAGAATTTCCCAGTATCCGTATTGCGGAGGTATTTTCTGTAAAATTATCCGTTAATTGCAATTCAATATGCTGGTCTGGATGCTTTTCTCCTAAATAAGTGATTGTATCTAAAATCGTATCGACGATGTTTATGTCTTCCTTAAACTGACCCGCAGGCAAACCTTCCACTTCTGCCAGATGCAAAAGCGAATTGGCCAGATTGATTGCCCCTTCCAGACGCACAAGTGCCTTTCCCATACTTTGCTTGGTATCTTCAAGGCTTTCATCATAAGCTAATGATGTTTCTAAAACACCTTTTACAACCGTCAGTGGTGTACGGATTTCATGAGAAGCGTACGCCACAAAATGCTCCTGGCTCGTGGCCAAAGTTTGCAAACGGGCCAGAAGTTCGTTGAACGAACTTGCCAGGTAGGCCGCTTCATCACCTTTCGATTGGGTTGAAAGCCTAAATGAAAAATCATTAACCGCTGCAGGGTTCATTTGCCCTATCAACCCATCAAATGGCAGCAGCGCCCTTTGGGCAAACCAAAACCCTGCAAAAGCTACAACAATCATCATTATTATATTTCCGGAAATCAGAATAAAAAGCAGGCTTTCATTGGCTTGTCTTCCCGTCAGATCATAAGCGGTAACCACAGAAACATATCGTGATCCGTCAATTAGGAATGACAGGGCAACCCCCTCTTTTGGTGAGCTCCAGGGTTTGGCGTTATATTGAAAATATACTTCTTTTCTACGGGCTTGAGCAAGCAGATTTTTGGTTAACTGATAATCATTTGCACCAGATGATTGGTAGACCAGTTCGTTTTTTTCGTCGATCAGCCATTCATGCTGATCAGGAAGCGTCAGATAGCTCGAGCGGTGGAATTCTAAACGGTTCTGAAAATACAATTGTCCGGCAAGTGCCCGTCGTTGCAGTCTGCTTTGCATCAAAGACTCACGGTAGGATTCGTAATTCTGATAAATAAAAACTGAAAACAAAAGCAGTAAAGTTGCCACCAAGACAACGAATCCGATCGTGATCCTTCTCTTGATACTCATGGCTCTGCCCCGATCATGTAACCAACACCAAAAACAGTGTGAATCAGCCTGGGTTCCATACAGTCAATTTTCCGACGTAAGTAATTGACATAAACATCAACCACATTGGTGTTGGTATTGAAATGAACGTCCCAGACATTTTCAAGCAAATCAACCCTGTTCATTACCTTTCCCTGGTTGAGCATCAGATATTCAAGCAGCGCATATTCCCTTGCAGTCAGCTCGATACGCTCGCCGGCTCTCCAGACCTTATGTGAATCTGTTTCCATTTCAAGATCCAGTAACTGCAGTCGTTTGGCCATCGGAGCCCGGGACGGGTGTCGTCTCGCTAATGCTTTCAGACGGAACAACAACTCTTTGAATGCAAAAGGTTTTGATAAATAATCGTCAGCTCCCGCTTCGAACCCCAACACTTTATTATCCAGACTACCCAGCGCGGTAAGCATGATCACAGGAATGGCCGGCCAGTTTTCTTTAATAAAACGGCAAAGGTCAAAACCATTTATGCCCGGAAGGTTCACATCCAATATGACCACATCAAAGCGGTGCTCATTGACCATACTGCGCCCGATAACGCCGTCAAAGGCGACCGAAACCGCAACTCCCTCAGAAAGCAGTCCTTTTTGAATGAACTGGGTTAATTCGACGTCATCTTCAACGACTAAAACATTCATAGCTTTTAACTGATCTCATACACTTCACCGGTCAAAATTAAGCAACCTCGCCCGAAGACTGGCGTAAAGACGCCCTTCTAATCATATTTTAATAACCCTCTAACTATCCTCTAATCGGTTGCATATTTACTTTGGACTTTGACGCCACCGCTTATGACACCAAACGCTGAATGGACTGTTTATCTGGTAGATGACGACGATGATGATGTTCTCTTTTTTGAAATGGCAGTGAATCAAACCCATTCTGACTGCATTGTGAGCCGCTGTGTAAATGGTAAAGATTTAATTTCAATGCTTGGCAAAACTCAAAAAATCGAAACCAGTCTGATTTTTCTTGATCTTACGTTACCGTCTTTAAATGGTATTGAAATATTACGCCAGGTCCGCGCACTTGCATTGGCTTGGCATTTACCGGTTTTCATTTTGTCGGGCTCTCATTCTCCAAACGATATTGTTCAGGCTTACCAAGCCAGTGTTACAGGTTATTTATTAAAACCAGCATTTCAAGACCAATGGACATACATTCTAGACCGGGCTATTCATTTCGCTAAGAAACTATTAACCAAATCATGAGAAGAATATCACGCCGTTTGATCGGTGTTTTTATCGTTTTAATCTTCCCTTATACACTTTTTGCCCAGGTAATGGGGATAGAAGATGCAGTAAATGCGGCCCTTTCGAATTACCCTTCACTGTCCGCTGCGCAGTCTGCGCTGGAAGCGCTGCGCGTGAATGCCCAACTTATCAAAGACAACCGGCTACCCAATGTGCGTCTGCACGATCAGATCAATGTCGGCACGGCTAACGGGCTTTCGGGATCCTATTTTTCAATGGGGCTCATTGTTCCGACTTCCGGCGGACGGCGCCCGGAAAACAGTTCAGATCTGGCCTCAGGTAACATTGCTTTGGCGACCGCCGACTGGGAGGTATACAATTTCGGACGTTTTCAGGCCGAAGACCGTCTGGCTAGGGCTGATATTCTAGTTGGTGAAGCGGCTGTTGAAAATGAAAAATTTGGTATCCGCCAAACCGTTATCAATACGTATCTGGAACTGCTCTGGCTCAGACAGACCCTTAAAATCGAAGAGCGAAACATTGCCCGTGTCGACACGGCTCGCCGGATTATTGGTAATCTGGTCAATAACGGAATCCGTCCGGGCCTTGATTCTTCACTGGCCTCGGTAGAATTCTCGCGTGCCAAACTGAATTATTTCCAGATGCAAGAAGAGCTCCAGCGGGCATTTATTCAATTGGCCACACTGACGGCCAGGCCTGTGAACGCGCTGGAAATCGATACTAGCTTTCAGCAGCAAGCGCTTTTGATGCAGCCCATTGAGATCAAACTCACAGCGGATCATCCGCTGCTGCGTTACCGTACTAATCTGGTCAATAGACAGACTTCTGAAATTGAATTGATAAGAAAATCTGCATTACCAAGAGTCTCACTGCTTACATCAGCATGGGCCCGTGGGACGAGTTTGGATATAGACAATAATTTCGGCCCGATTGGCTCAGGGTTTGGATTCAGCAGGACGAATTTTTTGGTCGGTATAGCAGCAACCGTAAACCTGATGGATTTCCACCGGATCAAAAACCGATCTCAAATGCAACAGTGGCGGGTAAAACAGGCCAGCAGCCAGTTAGAAACGCAGCAATTTCAATTGCAAAATATGCTTACCACCTCGGATTCGGTGATGGCAACAGTCAGGCTTGCACTGCTGGAATTGCCAACTGCGCTGAATTCGGCTGAACGGGCCTATCAGCAGCGGCTTTCGCTCTACAACAACGGACTTGAAAATATTTTGGGCCTGACCGATGCATTACAACTGCTAACGACAGTCGAAAAGCAGGCAGTAAATATCCAGCGAAGAGCAGTCAACGTCCGCCTGCATAGGGCGTATGCAACCAGCAATTTTGAAGATTTTTTCTCGCTTTTCCGGCGTCAGTAAGTTCCTATACAAACCAGATTTATGCTATCAACTTCATTAAAAAGACCGATTTCAATCCTGGTGCTGGTCGCAGGACTGATCGTTTTCTCGGTCATGTCGGCAACAAAGATACCCATCGACATTTTTCCACGCCTTAATTCACCTGTGATCTATGTCATCGAGCCCTATGGTGGGATGTCACCAGCACAAATGGAAGGATTTTTTGCTACCCGTATGCAGGACCAGTTCCTGTACATTGGCGGTATAAAAGAAATTTCCAGCCGGAGCGTGCAGGGCTTAACCGTTGTAAAACTGGCTTTTTACGAAGGCAGCGACATGGCACAGGCTTCTGCCGAAGTGGCCATTCAGGTCAATAGGGCCATGAAATTCTTTCCGCCCGGCGCATTGCCTCCGCAGGTGGTTCGGTATGATGCTTCGTCGGTACCGATTGGTGATCTGGTATTCAGTAGTAAAACGCGCTCACTGAAAGAAATTCATGAGCTGGCAGTAACCCGGATCAGACCTCTGTTTTCAACAGTGCCTGGCCTGACTGCACCGCCCCCGATAGGTACAAATTCCAGAACGGTGGTTATCAATCTGGATCCCCAGAAAGCGCGCAGTTTAAATATTTCTCCTGATCAGGTCGTTGAGGCCCTTGCGGCTAACAATGCTATGACGCCATCGGGAAATATCCGCGTTGGCAACACATCTTACATCACAACCCTTAATTCACTTGAAGAACAGGTCGCAGATTTTGGTCAGATACCTGTTACGACAGACGGTCACCGGACTGTTTTCTTAAAAGATCTGGCCAATATACAGGACGGATCAGATGTTACGGCTGGTTATGCGGTTGTCAACGGAAACCGGTCTTCCTATATCCCAGTTGTTAAAACGGCGGACGCTTCTACCTGGGATGTAGTCACTTCCTTAAAAGCCAAACTGCCTGAAATGCGCAGTTTGCTTCCTGATGATATTGAAGTGAATTACGAATTTGATCAGTCAATCTTTGTAATCAACGCTGTGAAAAGCTTGTTATTCGAAGGAGGCCTTGGCGCAATTCTGACAGGTTTAATGGTCCTGCTCTTTCTGGGTGATTGGCGCTCATCGGTCATTGTCATTGTGACTATCCCCATTTCGATCATTGCAGCAGTGCTGTTTTTGAGCCTTGCCGGACAGACCATCAACATCATGACCCTGTCAGGTTTGGCACTGGCCATTGGCGTACTTGTGGATCAGGCAACAGTTACCATTGAAAACATTCACCAGCATCTGGAAATGGGCAAGCCCAAAAAGCAGGCTATTTATGATGCCTGTCAGGAAGTTGCCCTGCCCCTCTTACTGATCCTGCTTTGTATCATAGCCGTATTTGCGCCTTCCTTTATTATGACAGGCGTGCCCAGGGCTATGTTTTTGCCGCTTTCTTTATCGATCGGTTTTGCCATGACCGTATCTTATTTTCTTGCTCAAAGTCTGGTACCCATACTGGCCAATTGGATGCTAAAAGACCACCTGGAGATCTCTCATGGAGATAGTATCGATAAAAAACCTTCCTTTTTCGACCGGATCCGTGAAAGCTTCATGGGCCAGAACCGAAGGTTACTGCGCAGCAACCGCCTGATTGTGGTGGCGTATCTGGTAGCAGTCTTCGCTCTGGCAGCTGTGGGTTTTCTTATGATTGGAAAAGATATGCTTCCTCAACTGAACTCGGGCCAGATGGTGATCCGTTTGAAAACACCTGATGGAACCCGTTTGGAAAGAACGGAGGAAAAAGTTGGTGAATTGATCAAACTGGTTGATGAGGCTGCTGATGGTCACCTGGCCATTTCCTCGGCTTATGTCGGCGTGGTCCCTACCAACTACGCAACCACAAACCTGTATGTGAGCACCAGTGGTCCTAACGATGCGGTCATTAAAGTGGGGCTTGATAGTGAGTACCATACCAATATGCAGGATTTGAAAGAGAGGATTCGCGATGCCGTTAATGAGCAGATGCCGGATGCCACATTATCTTTTGAGCCAGCCGACCTGACAGAAAAATTAATGAGTGGTGGCGCTTTTACGCCCATCGAAGTGCAGGTGGCAGGACGCGATATGAAGCAGATCGAAACATATGCCAATAAATTAGTACACGGCTTGTCACAAGTTGAAAATCTGCGGGACGTGCGTATCGTACAGCCGCTGAAATTTCCTGTGATCAACATTAAACTGGACCGCCAAAAACTGGCTGTCATGGGCCTGAATTTACAGCAGACAGCGCGCTCGATCACAGCTTCGACATCGTCAAGCCGCTTTACTGAGAAAAATCAGTGGCTTGACGCGAAGGCCGCTTACACCTATCAGGTACAGGTGCAGATTCCTGAGTTTGCCATGCGCAACCTTTCACAATTACAGGAAATCCCGCTCGTAGCCGGCCAGTCCCGTCCCGTATTGGCCGATGTAGCGACTTTTTCAATTGATACCCTTCCAGGTGAATATGCCCGTATTGGCCCAAGACGTTTCGTTACTGTCTCAGCGAATCTTCATCATACGGATTTGGGTACAGCAACGAATGCGGTCGAAAAAGTGATTGCCGGTCTGGGGGAGGCACCCAAAGGACTGGTAACACAGGTGAAGGGAATGTCTTCGCTACTGACTGAAACGTTGGATAGTTTACAGTTGGGACTCGGCATCGCCATTGTAGTCATATTCCTGCTGCTCGCTGCCAATTACCAATCGCTTAAATTATCACTGGTTATTCTCTCGACAGTCCCGGCAGTTATTGTGGGCTCCATTGCAATCCTTCTTTTGACAGGAAGTACCTTGAATCTGCAATCATACATGGGCATTATCATGTCTACGGGTATCTCGGTCGCCAACGCGATCCTGATCGTTACCAATGCAGAAAGACTTCGCTGGGAGTACCGGGATGTAGGCCGCGCCGCGCTGGATAGTGCCGGACTTCGCCTTCGGCCCGTACTCATGACGAGTTTCGCCATGATTGCCGGGATGGTTCCGATGGCATTAGGAACCGGAGAAGCAGGTGAACAGGTGGCGCCACTCGGCCGTGCCGTTATAGGCGGATTAATCGCTTCAACGCTTGCCGCTCTTTACATTGTTCCGCAGGTTTATGTTTGGCTGCAGGGTACAACCACATTTAAAGACCCATCACTTTTACCTGACGAGGTTAATTCTTCTCAATTTATTGAACATTCCAATGGCAGTTCTCATCCCGATCAATCTTCAACTTATGAAAAACATACTATATAGTGGCTTGTCTTTGGCGCTAAGCTTAACTATTTTGAGCGCTTGCTCCTCGACAGAATCAGCCGAGGCCACTTCAAAAGATAAGAAAAAGAAATTTTCACCAACGCATGAGTTTGGCACAGTTTCAAGCCAGAAAGTGGGGCAGCAAATTCAGTTGCCCGGAGAATTTTTACCTTTTCAGCAGGTAAGTATTTATCCCAAAGCGGACGGTTTTGTTGAAAAAGTACTGGTAGACCGGGGATCCAAGGTTCACAAAGGTCAGGTTTTAATGGTTCTCGAAGCGCCAGAAACCGAGGAGCAGCTGGTGGCAGCCCGCTCGAATTACCTCAAGGCAAAAGCCATGCTGGTGGGTAGTGCAGAACATTACAGAAGGCTGCTCGCAGGAAGCAGGATTAGCGGCTCTGTATCGGCACTGGATCTGGAAAGTGCGCATGCAAAAATGATGGCCGATAGTGCAGCGGCTATGGGTGAACAGGCTAATTTCGGCGCATTAGCCAAAATCAAATCCTATCTGGTAGTTCGTGCTCCTTTTGATGGTGTTATCACAGAAAGAAACGTTCACCCTGGCGCATTGGTTGGTTCAGGCATGAAACTTGCCGGACCCATGCTGATGCTACAGCAGCAAAACCGTCTCAGACTGGTCGTTGATATTCCTGAAACGTACAGTTTAGGTGTTGAGAACGGAAAAGAAGTCACGTTTGAAGTAAATGCAATGCCTGGAAAAAAATTCACAGGAAAAATCAGTCGGCGTTCGGGTAACATGAATGAGAAATTCCGCTCAGAAACCGTTGAAATTGATGTCAAAAATAACGACCAGCTCATAAGACCAGGAATGTTTGCTGAAATCAGTATGGCTTCCGATGGCACTGCCGGAGCAATGTCTGTTCCCAGTTCTGCAATTCTGACATCAACCGAAAGACAGTATGTCGTTCGTCTACAAAACGGTTTGGCTGAATATGTTGAGATCAAACCCGGTCAGCAGTCGGATACGATGACAGAAGTTTTTGGAAATCTTCACGTCGGTGACCGCATTATTACCAATCCTCGAAACGATCTGAAAAATGGGACTAAAATAGCGATGAAATGATTGGTGAGAATTGATGACTATAAAGTTAAAATGCAATCAATCATATAATACTTTGCAGTTGAAAGTGTATCTGTTATGATCAATTTAATCCTTTTTTTGATAATCTTTTTAGGCGCCATCATTTTTCTGACAAGTCAGACGGTTGATCGGCTTGAGACAAGGTCGGGCGTTATTAATCATCAAGATACGTACCCTAAAAATCACAAGCGGTTAAAAATAAATAAAGATGTTCTGATCGACAGTTATTGAAACAGCACAGACAGACTGATCAAAACGGTTTTGTGACCCTATTATAAGGCAAGAGAAATCAGAGATTTGATCGATTTTTAGAAGAAGAAACTTTTCTACGGATTACCATTTCCTCAATGGCACTCTGCATTTCTTCATTAGTTGATAAAAGCTCTTCGTTAAAAGGATTGCATGTTTTCGTTTAGCGAGAACAGCTTTTCATTGGCAGTGGCCAGTTCTTCTTTTAAGCATGTCCCAGCCGATGATCCATACGGCGTTTGTAGATTAGTTTTCCGTAAAGTTGGCCATACCTGTCGGCTGTACCCACAAACTGAATTAAGAAATAGTCTTAGCCTAGATTGAGTATTAGAAAGTTTTGAAATCTGAAATTTGAATGGAATATCTAAATCCGACACTTAACAAAATCAGCCATCGCCTCCATTTTACTTTTATCAAACCTGTGCGCCGGACCGGACAGTCCGATGACCGATATAATCCTGTCCTTATAAAAATAGGGAACAGCTATACAATTAAGTTCTTTTTCATATTCTTCCAGATCAATGGCATAGCCCCTATCAATTATACCCTGCATTTCATTTTGCTGCATTCGGATTTCGTTTACCTCTTTGTAAATAGTATTCGATAAATGCGGCGAATAAGCCATGAATACTTTTCCTATTGCCGTATGCTTCATCTCAAATTCTTTCCCCAGTTCAAGTGAAATTCGTAACGACCTGTTGGGTTCGCATTTCCATTCATACCTGAAATAACTGCCCAGCTGTATGGCCATAAAGGAAGTTTCCCCACTTTCAGCAGTTAGTTTTTCCATCACCGGCTTTAAATCAGTGCGTAATTGATGGTACGGAATAGCTGAAAAGTCCAAATGCTGGATCTTGGATGTAATGCGGTAACGAGGTGTTAACTCATCCTGTTCAACATAGCCCAATTCCTTGAGACCAGCCAAAAAATTATGCACCGTTGTTTTTTGAAGACCCAATGCCTGAGCAATATCGTTCAGGCGGACAAGGTTGCCGTTTGCGGCTACATATTCCAGAATATCGAATGTCCTTTTAACGGATTGAATCATTTGTTCAACTATATTGGATTTTTCAACATTTACTAATGAGGTATACCGGAGTATTTCCAAAAATACGTCAATTTTGAAACATCAAGTAAAATATTTACAAATGAAAAAAGTAACATTAGGAACAACAGGTCTGCAGGTAGCCCCAATTAATTTCGGTGGCAATGTATTTGGATGGACGTTGAATGAGAAAGAATCTTTTGATATTTTGGATGCCTTTGCAGAAGCAGGTTTCAATTTTATAGATACTGCGGATACTTACTCGTTTTGGGTGCCAGGCAACACGGGCGGAGAATCCGAAGCCATTATCGGCAAGTGGCTGAAACTGCGCGGCAACCGTCAGGACATGGTTATCGCTACCAAAGTTGGCTTCCAAAACAATGACAGACCCGCTGATGTAAGCAAGGAAAATATCATCAAAACCGTAGAAGAATCCTTACTTCGTTTGCAAACAGATTATATTGATCTGTATTATACCCACATTGAGGATGGAAAAACGCCGGTAGAAGAAACGATGGATGCACATGCGCAGCTGGTAAAAGAAGGAAAAGTGCGGCATATCGGCGCATCCAATCTAAGCGTTGAAAATCTTGTTTCTTCCATGACATACGCTAAAAACCAGGGCATTCCTGCTTACGAAGTATATCAGCCGCACTACAATCTGATCGAAAGAAGCGAATTTGAAACAAAATATGAACCTGTTATCGATCAATATAAATTGTCGGTACTTCCCTATTATTCGCTTGCTTCGGGATTTCTGACCGGCAAATACCGTTCAGCAGATGATCTTGGCAAAAGCCCACGTGGTGGTGGCGCAAATCAATATCTGAACGAAAAAGGTTTAGGTATTCTCTCAGCGCTGGATAAGGTATCTGCCAAACATGACACACAACCCGCTACGATTGCATTGGCTTGGCTGCTTAATCAGCCACATATCGTTGCCCCTATTGTAAGTGCTACTTCAAAGCAGCAGTTAGCAGTTTTGACCCAAGCGCCGAATATTAATCTGGACAGCAGCGATCTGGAAGTATTGAACCAAGCCAGCGCCTATTAGTAAAATGGTAAATTGATTCCGGCATAACATGTGGTTATGCCGGAATTTTATCAGGATGGAAAAGTAAATCAATCATAACTTTTGGCGTATTGTGCTTATACTTATTGAAGGTCGTTTTCGGTAAATTGCATTCCTGATGCAGTTTTTCAGTAGCCCAATGCTTATCATCTGATTTTCTCACCAGCGTTGATGAATTCCTACTCCATTTAATTCATTTTAACAGCGAGTTTCTACGGCCTGCACACACACATCATAAAGGTCAACTGATTTATAGCCAGGGAGGCGTTGCCTTCATACATCTTACTGATAACACGCTTGTCATACCCGCGCGGTATTATGTTTGGATGCCGAAACATCCTACACACTTCATTAAGATGCACATATCCGTAAAAGTCAGCTCGTTATATTTCTATGTTGATGATGAAGATTCAAATCCATTTTTTACAAAGGCGGCATATATTTTATCAAACCACTTTTATCTCAGGTGCTGGCATACACAGAGTAATGGAACGGAAATATTAGACCACCCAATAGCAGATTTCAGTTCTTAGCTGGTATAAAAAGCAATCTTCCGAAGTTTAGCAAAAAAGCCCTTCCCATTGCGCTGCCTACAACAGAAAACGAACGGATGTGTCCGGTGCTGAAATACACCGGGCGGCATTTATTTGAACCATTGAGCCTAGTGTTGCTGAATAGAGAAACCGGTTTCAGCCAACGGACCCTGACCCGTTTATTCAAGGCTACGATGAATATATCTTTCCTTCGGTATTTCATACTTTAAAAATGATCAAAGCCATCAACGATTATTGCAGTCAATCTTAGTCAGGACAGCCTGGATTCCCAAAAGAACTCGGTGCTACCCATACCATCAACAATCTGAATGAAAATGTGATTGAACGGATTAGGGAAATACTGCCAAACGGTGTTCAGTACGGTGTAGATTCAGTTTCCTGGTTCCGCTTATGGTGCAGAATTATTGGCTTGATTACCCGATGTATAAATCACTTATTTTACGAATGGTCTGAATAATGACTTGCTGATTGGTAATATTTTCTGTTAGAGTCATACAAATTTAAAACCATCGTTTGTCAGTATTAAAGCTGGCAAACGATGGTTGTTTTTGCGAATAGCAAGATTTTAATTTATTAAATCGCTTAAAGAAGTGTGGCTCCTCCATCAATGACATGGTCTGAACCAGTGATAAATGAAGCCTCATCGCTGGATATGAAGGCAACAAGCTGGCCTATTTCCTTTGGCTTTCCAATACGGCCAAGTGGCGTTAAGCCGATCAGGTAGTCGGTCATGCCATTTAAGGCTTCATCATCCATGCCCATTTTGCTGAATAATTCGGTATCAATTGCACCCGGACTAATGGAATTGACCCTGATTTTCCTTGATGCAAGTTCTAGTGCGGCTGTTTTTACGATAGAATTTACTGCTGCTTTGCTTGCGCTGTAAACACTCAAACCAGGACTCACTGTCGAAGCCAGAACAGAGGAAAAGATTATAACAGATGCGCCGTCATTGAGATGGGGAATGAATTTGCTCAAAGTAAAAAAAACACCCCTGTAATTAATATTGTTAATCTTATCAAAGTTTTCCGGTGTTTCCAGTTCAATGGAAGCTGTTGCCGATATGCCGGCATTGATATAAAGTATATCAATTTTTCCAAATTTTTCAGTAACCTCGCTTACCAAATTATCAATATCTTTAAGGTTTGCCTGATCTGATAAAATTGCCGTAACTCCCAGTTCCTGTGCAGCTTTTTCGATGGCCTCTTTTCTTCTTCCTGTAATGATGACAGTAGCCCCCATTTCTTTTAGAACTTTTGCTGTTCCGTGACCCATGCCACTATTTCCTCCGGTAACGACTGCTATCTTGTTTTCAAATTTTTTCATTGGATATTTTATTCTAACAAATTGTTTAATCAAAAGTAAACTCTGTTAACTTTACTTTTGATATGGGTTTCCCAAAGTATAGTCAGTTCCCTGAGTAACATGATGATAATGGAGAAAATTATGACACAAGCCCAGCAGCAGGCAGATTGTTCTAAAATCCTTTTTGCCATACAGGATACTCTTGATCTGATCAGTGGTAAATGGAAGATCAAAGTAATTAGCGTTCTGCTGTATGGAAAAAAGAATTTTACAGATTTGCAGAGGCAGATTGACGGTCTTGGAGCCAAAATGCTTTCAAAAGAGTTGCAGGACCTGGAAATCAACGGGCTCATTACCAGAACCGTCAATGCAACCAAACCGGTAACCGTAACATACGAATTGACTGCCTATGGCCATACCCTGGAACCCATCATTCAGGCACTTGCTGATTGGGGAACAGAGCACAGGCATAAGATAAAAGTTGGTGAATTATGATTAAACGGACACGGTTTGTCTGTCATCTGTCGATATGATTGATCCAGTAATATTATCAGCTACGAAGTTATCAGGGCAGCAATGTCAGGATACAGTCCGCTTAACGATTTTATATTGATTTTGCCACGATGGGAATGTTTGATCAAGGGTGCCGAAAAGTGATAAAGACAGATCCCTATCAGAACGATCACACCAAAAACGCTTACCCAACCAAAGATATCTCTGCCGGCCAGAAGCATTGCCTGCTGGTTTAATCTGGCAGCGACTGCTTTGGAAGCCAGCTGTGAAGCATGAAAGCTTGGCAAGCCACTTTTCAAAGATTGATTGTAAATCCCTGCGGCTAGTGGTTCGAGCCTGTTTGCATCTATTTTTGAAGCCAGTTTTTGCAGATAATCCTGAGTGAGCCGGTACACATTTTCGCTAAAAAAAGCGCCCATGACCGCATTTCCCAAAGCGTTTCTGAACATGGCCACATAACAAAGCATCTGGGCAAAAACATCAAAACCGACGCCGATTGTCACGTATTTAGCGGCAGCGGCAATATGAATGGCGTCCAACTGCTACGGATATTACTGCAGCCAACATTTAGCGGACTGTCCCCAGATTAATGACATTCCCATTGTGATCATGACCAGTGATAATTCCGCGCTTCAAATTCAACAATGCTACCAGGCCGGTGCAAACGCAGTGATTGTCAAAGCTGTGAATTATTCTATTCCTAAGAATACATTTCAGTCAGTTTGCAAATTTTGGGCCGCTAACCTGCATACAACCAAAGGCATACAAAATGCCACGAACGTTATTTATACATATCACACATCATGGATAAAATGCCTATCATGGAACCCGAAAATCAAAACGATCCTACCTGCAAGGGACCAAGTGGTCAAAAAGTCGCTCGCTTCTGGCAGAAATGCCAACGACAACTTTCAGCAAGACACCGAAGATGATCATGGCATTGACAAATCTGCTCCGGATGCAGACCAGCAGCTGGAAGAACGAGACGAAATCAAAGGGGAAAAGGTCAAAGGGGCCAGGTAAGGAACCGTAATGATGATTTCAATGCAGAGCCGGAATGAAATTACTCAAAAATGCAGTCCATATATGTTGTAGACGATTCGACCGACCAACGACTATTTCTGGGATCTTTCCTTAACCGAATTGTTGCTGATTACCCCGCCCGCTTTTTGCAGGGCGCGCCGACGCTACTTGATTCATTGTCAGATCCTATTAACAGCGGAAGCGTACCTGCGCGGGTAATTTTTCTGGATTTCCAATTGCCTGAAATGAATGGTTATCAAGCGCATAAGAAGATAAAGCAAGCCAATCAATATAAAAAAAGCCTCTGTCGTGATGCACAGTAGCTGTCAGGAGCAGCAACATCTACCTAAACCGTCATTGGCTCAGACCGTAAGGGTTGTAGCTCATTTGCTATTCAAATTTTTAAAACCTGTTCTATCTGTTGCTTTCTGCTTCTATTCCGATCCGTCTAAGTTGAAAAAAAATCACCAAATCTCTCTTCCAGCTTTTGAATTGGTGTGCAGATACTGATGGATTTGATCTGTTGGAATCTAACATTCTCGCGTAGAAAATTCAGGCATTCATAGTCCTATGACGCTCCTGGATTCCTTCGTGTTCACCCCTGTGGAAATGACATTGCCAGATATTTTCCTGTTTGACTTGCTGGTTGACGGGCAACAGTTGCTGGCAAACCAAAAGCGACGATTTGACCACCTTCATCTCCGGCACCTGGACCAACGTCGATCACCCAGTCGCTGTTTGCGACCACTTGCATGTCGTGTTCTATTAAAATGACCGTATTTCCCTGATCAACCAACTTGTTGAGCTGAACAAGTAAATTGTCCACATCGGAAGGGTGCAGTCCCGTCGTTGGCTCATCAAGAATATACAATGTACTGCCATGCTGAGCCCGTTGCAACTCGGTGGCCAGCTTGATTCGCTGTGCCTCCCCACCTGAAAGCTCCGTAGCCGGTTGCCCCAGACGAAGATATCCCAGACCAACCTGACGAACCACATCAAGCGCCCGGTTGATCTGAGGTTCAGACTCAAAAAAGTCAAACGCCTCATCGACGGCCAGGGCAAGTACATCGGCAATATTTTTGTCATTATAGGTAACTTCCAACGTCTTTTCATTGTAACGACTTCCACCACAGGCCGGGCATGGCGTATAAACACTGGGAAGAAACAAAAGCTCAACCATTACAAAGCCTTCTCCCTCGCAATTCGGACAGCGCCCTTTTGCGACATTAAAGGAAAAACGTCCTGCATCATATTTTCGGCTCTTTGCCATTTTGGTATTTGCAAACAATTTACGCACATGATCAAAAAGGCCTGTGTAGGTCGCCAGGTTTGATCTTGGCGTGCGTCCGATGGGCTTCTGATCTACCGGTATTAACCTGCGGATGTGACTGATCCCTTCCAGGATATAGCCCGTCGTTGTTTTCGGGCTTTCTGCTTGAAGCAAATTATCTTGCTGATCATCTGTGCTTGGTATTTGCTGCCCTAATTTCTCTAAAACAAGCTCTACAAGCGCCTGACTGATCAGACTACTCTTCCCCGAACCCGATATGCCAGTGACGCTGGTTAATACGCCCAATGGAAAGTCGGCATCGACATTCTTTAAATTATTTCGGCTTACGTCCCTTAATCGCAACCATCCTTTTGGCTCTCTTGCAGGCGTTTGGCTTTGATCTACATTGAACAGATATTGCCTTGTAACAGACTTGTGAATCATTGCCAATCCCTGTAATGGACCACTGTAAAGTATTTCACCCCCCTTTTCGCCCGCGCCCGGCCCTACATCAACAACCCAGTCCGCATGGCGAATAATTTCAACCTCATGTTCGACTACAAAAAGCGAATTACCGGCTGTTTTTAACCGGTCCAGGGCCCGCAGCAATGACTGTGTGTCGGCAGGATGAAGACCTGCCGATGGCTCGTCGAGCACATAGACAACGCCAAAAAGATTGGAGTGTATCTGAGTGCCCAGCCGCAGGCGCTGCAATTCTCCCGGCGAAAGCGTTGGGGTACTACGTTCAAGAGTCAAATACCCCAGTCCCAGGTCAATGAGTACATCCAGGCGGGATAACAGATCATGACCTATCCGTTGAAGAACCAAAGCCTTTTCCGGATGGTCTGGGTCGGTACTTTTGGCTTTTACGGATGAAAATATTATCTCATGTAAATTCTTGATATTGCACTGATAAAATTCAGCAATGTCCATCCCTGCAAACTTCACGGATAAAGGCTCAGCACGCAGGCGCTTTCCATGGCAGACGGGACATTGCGCGCCTCGCATAAATTTTGACACGCGCTTTTTCATTGCCTGACTCGGTGAATTCGCAAATGTTTGCATCACATACCGTTTCACGCCGGTAAATGTACCCATATAGCTGGGCTCCATTTTTCGCGCCAAAGCTTGTTGAACTTGCGCCATAGTAAGTCCGGAATAAACCGGAACAACAGGCTGCTGCTCGGTAAACAAGATCCAGTCCCTGTCTTTCTTGGGAAGATCGCGCCAGGGTACGTCCACATTGTAACCAAGTGTCATCAGTATTTCCCTTAGGTTCTGCCCTTGCCAGGCGGTGGGCCACGCTGCGATGGCTTTTTCCCTGATCGAGAGTGAATCATCGGGCACCATCGAATGCTCTGTCACTTCATAAACAACCCCCAAACCGTGGCATTCCGGACAGGCGCCTTCCGGTGTGTTTGGTGAAAACGATTCTGCATATACAATGGACTGACCTGGCGGATAATCTCCTGCCCTCGAATACAGCATCCTGATCAGATTTGAGATCGTCGTGACGCTGCCCACAGAAGAACGTGTGCTTACAGCTCCCCGCTGCTGCTGCAAAGCGATAGCCGGAGGAAGACCATCTATACTATCCACCTGAGGAATGGACATTTGATTAAACAGTCGCCTCGCATACGGAGAGACTGATTCCAGGTAACGACGCTGCGCTTCGGCGTACAATGTCCCAAAAGCCAGTGATGATTTGCCAGAACCCGAGACACCTGTAAATACCACCAGCGCATTTCTGGGAATTTCCAGATCAACATTCTTCAGGTTATTCTGTTTTGCTCCCTGTACTTTGACAAAATTGAAGTCAGGATGCGATATTAGTTCTTTTGACATTGGATCTGGGATAAAAATGCACTTTGAAAATATGGAAGTACTTGTTAAGCAAAGCTCGTAACTTTATTTGATGGTTGCGTAATCGAATTTTAAAGTAGTTAAGGTTGGCGAATCACCGGGGAATACGAAAAACCCTAAAAGCAAGGATATTTTGGATGGGACATCGGAAAAACAATCCTGCAAAGGCCTATGTCGATATCTTAGTCAGAAACGCTTGTGAAATCTAAGCAGTATCCACCTGATTCACGCTTCGAGTTGGGTGATTTTGGACGGCGCCATAATAAACCGATCATTTCACAGACTTGAACTCAGTGGACGGCACCTTCGACGCGAACATTGCAACCAATTTCACTAGAGCGCTACAGCGAGCCAAAAAAGTAGCTTTTGGCTACACATCTAGCAAAGACAACTACATCAGAAAAGAAACCCTTATGTCAAATGAGGTGTGCTAATTTTGCCGCACGGTTAATTGTATAAGAGTTTCAAAATTTCTTCGAAACGAAGGACAAATATTTGAATATCTGCCCCTGCGTTAGGAAGCCGTGTAGTCTTTTGTCTGACTCAAATTTAGGTTGATTTATTTGATTGTCTTTGAAAGTTCTCTTCAAATTCAGCAGGTATTTCATAATTGATACCTGAATGTCTCCGTTTTCGGTTGTAGTATATTTCGATGTATTCAAAAATCTCCGTGTATGCGTCATCAAAATTGAGAAACGTTCCCTTCTGCATTAATTCGGCCTTAAATCTGCTAAATAAGCTTTCACCCATTGCATTGTCATAGTGATTGTTTTTTCGCGTCATACTTTGGTTGAACTTATGCTTTTTTACCAGCTTTCGAAAGTCTTCAGATGCATACTGTCCACCTCCGTCGGTATGGATAATTAGTTCATCGTTCAGGTTTCGCCTTTCAATCGATTTAAATAAGGCGTTTATTACCAGATCACTACGCATATTATCATCCAGATCCCAACCAACTATCACTCTACTAAACATATCAAGCCAAGTGGCTAGATAAAGAAAGGACCCGTCGGCCAAAGGAATGTACGTTATATCACCTACAAATACTTCATTAGGCTGTATTGGCGGTGCTCTATCGAGTAATAAATTAGCATTCCGTCCAAATTTATGGTTTGAATCTGTCGTTTTCGGGACAAAACTCTTGGGCTGTATCGCCTTTAAATTCTGTATTCTCATCAACGTCTGAGTTTGATGGCGTCCAATTTTCACACCTCTGGATTGCAATTCTTTACTTATTCTTATCGCTCCATAACGACACCGATGATCATCAAAAACAACCTTTACTTGCTCTGCCAAATCCTTTTTTGCATTTCCGAGTACGTATGTCTCTGATCGTTTCCAAGCATAAAACACCCCAAAACCAACATTCAGAACGGAACATAGTACTCGAACTGGATACTCGGATGACAATGCTTCGATTACTTCGTAGGATTTTGTTATGTCCCCCGGCCAAAAATAACGAGCGCTTTTTTTAAAATATCCCGCTCTGTCTCAAGTTGTCGAATTTGTTTGCGAAGTTGATCCAATTCAGAATTTACAGACTTTTCTTCTGGACTTTCCTGGATTCTTGATTCAGCTTTCCACTTGTAAACCAGATTCTCGCCTAAGCCCATCGTTCGAGCAACTTCAGGCACACTACGGCCAGAATTGATCATCTTTAAGATCTCCTGCTTGTAATTTTCATCGTATTTACGACGTTTTCGGCTGGCTGTTTTCTTTTCCATTTCACACAAAATTAAGAGAATTTAGTGTGCGGTTTTATTAGACAATCTCAAAAGGGAAAATATTCTTAAAAGTGGTTAAATTTCTTTGTGAATAATTGGGTATTCAGTTCGTTTGAATTTACCCTAAAAATGTCAAGTATGGATAGTGAATTTATTAAGTGATGTTCAAGGCAATATTAATATTATAGTTCAACATACTGGATCAGATCTATCAGGGAGATTAGCCCGTTTAGATTTTGCACCACCGCTCATCTTACGCGTCCGTGGTTAGAACAAAATAGAATACACGGGCTAATGCTCTTACAGTGTGAGTTCACCTGACTAGGTTGGGTTATATCAAAGATTTCCAATCTTAAATCTAATATTGCTCCGATCTAGTTGACGGGCATCGATTTGCTATCATCGCCAATTCTCCATAATAATATACCATCCCGTCTGAGGTAATTTTCGTTTCTGAAAAGGATTAGACTAAATCGTGTATGTTCAACACTTAAATAGTCGGCAGTTGCCGCAAATATTGCCACGACTGCCGACTAGTTAAGTATACGATGTTGATAATCCGGTCATCGAGGATGTTTTATCAACATCTTCTTGCAAATTAATACTGGCGTATAGCATCAAGCTTTTCCACAGAAATAACTAGGAGGTTTGACGTGGTTCACTTTCGGTTTACACTTTTCGCAGGTTAGTTAAATAATTACCACTGAAATATCATCCTGTTTTTTTGTAATACAAGTTTTCAAAGGCTACTGGATTTAAATAATTTAACCCGGAATGTAACCTTCGGATATTGTAATATCCATCGATGTATTCGAATAAAACAGTTGTTAGGTTTTCAACACTTTCATAACCTCCCTTAGGCATTTCTAATTCCGCCTTGAGTCGGCTCCAAAGAGATTCAGCCCAGGCGTTATCATAAGGATCGTCAGCGCGTGACATACTCTG
>NZ_SMFL01000021.1 GCF_004349265.1 Dyadobacter psychrotolerans | reverse complement strand
TACATGATGGGAATCTGCTGATCGACAATAATCAAATTGAAAATTCCTTACGTGGCTTGGCCCTAGGTCGGAAAAATTATCTTTTTGCCGGATCACATGATGCTGCACAGCGAGCTGCCATGATATACTCTTTCTTCGCGATCTGCAAAAAACATAATATCAATCCCTACAATTGGCTAAAAAACACCCTGCTAAACATCTCCACAATCAATCATAAAAACATTACCGACCTATATCCGCAAAACTTTAACAAAGTTCAGCAACTAACAAATATGTAGTTGGTAGGCCGGATACGTTTCTGCCAAAATAATAATAGCTGTCAACTCTCCGACTCCCGGAATACTGCTGATAATCTCTACCTCTTTTTTAAGCACGACATCCCGTTTAATAATCTGGTCTACATCTTCCTTTATTTCCTTTTCCTGGCTGCTCAAAAACCTGATCCGCTCCTTCAAACGCTCTAAACTCCTTTCATGCGGCTCTGCTTCCTGACTTTCCGCATGCAATTGATTTTTTACAGCAGAACGCTCTGAAACGACCTGATCACGCTCTCTGGTAAGTTGTTGTAAGCTTTTATAAGTTTTTTTAGGACGTCTCCAGTTATCTAACTTTCGCTCCAAACCAAACCTGGCTATGGCTTCAGAACAGCTTTTATCAGTAATGGTTTTCACCTCCAAAGTCCTGATGTAATTGCTGATCTTGTTTGGTAAAACAATACTTAAAGCATAACCATGATCATCCAGAAAATAAGCAAATTTCTGATGATAGACACCAGTGGCCTCCATCACAAACCGAACTTCTGTATCAGGATTTGTCAACTTTTGAACCCATGTCAACAAGGAAGAAAAGCCCTTTTCTGTGTTACTAAAAACTTTATAAGCATACAACTCAATGCTTAAATCTGCCAGCAACCGACCTAACGTGACCACGAGCTCCTTCTGTGCTACATCTACTCCCAATACTTGTTTTAAAGTGTTCATCGTTCTAATGTTAATAGTTAACATAAAGTGATGAATCTCCCACAGTCTTGTCTCCTGGTTGGATATTCTGGATATTGAGCAATACTCAATTCCTTACATTCTGTTCAGACTCGAAAAGATAAAAAAGGATGAGGCAATTTCTAATTACCAATATACTTCATGAGTTATTAAGATATTAATCTGCTCTCATCCTAAATCACTTTATCCTACAAATTTAACATTTATCCTTCCGGTAGAATTAACTTTGTAAACATAGGAGTTATTTTAGTTTAACCTTCACTCATCAATTATGCTGACATGACAGTGATGGCCTCATGGTAAGCCTGGAGGCTGCTTCTTCGCTTAAAGGAAGGCGGATTCCTTCACCACGAAGGTTGAACTATTAAATTGAGGGTGTTTTAGTTAGCTCCATATTCGAACTTTTCACATCGGCAATGATCCGTTCGATTACTTTTTCGATTCGGTTCCATCCATCGTCAGACTGAAGGTCGATATCTAACATTTTTTGATGTTTATCACTGGAAATTGCCATATAGTATATTCCGGCTGTGAGAAATGTAACAAGAGCACTTGTATCATTAAAATGCGGTAAATCTCCGATTCTGTTTAAAATCCGTAAGGCAAGTTGGTCCCAGGTCGTAGATAGCACCGATTTCCCAGTTCCGATTTCCCACCTCAAAAGGTCGCGGCTAGCCTTATTTTCTCGTAGGTCAGTCAAAAAGGTATGCATGAGACTTGTCAATACCTTCCCTGGTTCTTCTGTTGGAGGCTGTGGGAGGTTGTCAATAAATATAGTACAACTATTAGAGGTATATTCACCCAACTTCATATATTGTTCCATGAGCCCGTCCACACTATAAAAATACCTGTATATGAGCACTTTATTAACGCCAGCTGTCCTGGCGATAAGATTTACACCTACTTTTTCAGGCCCATGTAGCTTGATCACCTCGCCGACCGCCTGAAGAATTACATTCTTGGTGCGTTCCCGATCGCGTTTTTTAACTTTATCAATTTTCATATAGGTGAAGTTTAGATTAAACATTAAATGTAATATTTATAGGTTAATTATTATAATCGCCTTTTGAACTTAAGGCGAATCTATACTCAATAAAATCAATCGCGTCTTCTTTCGGCAACAAGGAAGATCCTGGCGTTCATCGAAGGCCGCAGTACATTCAATTGCAGCAGGATTCTCTGACCCGACAAGCACGGCTGTCCTACCTGGAGAATGACTACTTACTTCAAACAGTTCTCGATAAAATTAAATCGAGCAGTGATAAGATCTTTAAGCAGGCCGAATCGGGAAGAAAAAAGAAAGGTTAACTTCTACATTCACCAAAGTTTCAGTAGCCGTTCAAAACCATAAATTCAATGAAATTATTGAAATGATCGAAGAAAGCAAATGCCGCTGAAATCGTATACACTTTTTTGGATTGCATGAGGCTGCTGATCTATCCGATCGGCAGCAAGAAGTACTTATCAATTCGGCAGGACAGATGACCAAGCTAAAAAATGGAGTATCCAGCTAATAGTCTAAACAATGAAAAGAAGGTGACTAAGTCCAAGATTGATGTTTAAATCGAATACTATTCAATCTCCCTCGCTGCTAGTAGGAGTTTTGACATTTATATATACATTTATAAGCTGGACAAATATGGGACGGTCTTCAAAACATTTGCTTGAAATGACATCGATTTTGAAAAGCGAATCATAGGCCTGGTTTTAATAGTGATTGCATCAGTATGTCCAGGAAGGGCTCACCTTAACATCTTTCCACAGGGCAGTTGAAATCATATTAAAGCATGTTAATCTGAGTTTGTTGTAAATTTTTTTATCCAAATATTGAGACGTGACATACAGGAAAATTCTAATTCTGGGAGCAACCGGAAGAACAGGAAAGCTAGTGCTGATGAAAGCGCTTAATTGTGGTTATCAGGTCAACACCCTAGTCCGCAAAAAAACAGCTTTTTTGCCACGACATGTGAATCTGAAAATATTTGAAGGTACACCAACCGATAAATTTGCATTGGCAAAGGCCATGGAGAATTGTGAAGTTGTTATAAGTGCCCTTAATATTTCCAGGAACTCTGATTTTCCATGGTCAAAACTGAGAACACCCGCCAATTTTTTATCTGAAACAGTAAATAATATTATTGCACTGAGTCCAGATACAGTGACTAAACGTGTAATTGTCATTTCTGCCTGGGGCACCAGTGATACCAGAGATCATATACCAGGATGGTTTAGACTGCTTATTGATTACAGTAACATTGGTGTAGCTTATAAGGATCATGCTAGGCAGGAAGAATTACTTGCCCGGTCTGCATTGCGCTACACCGTCATCCGGCCGGTTATTTTGACTAATTCAAATAAGGAAAATGACGTTCAGGTCAGCTTAGATAATGTTCCAGAACCTGGGCTTATGGTAAGCAGGGAAAATGTTGCCAAATTTATCGTTGAAGTACTTAAAAACGATTTGTTTGTATATCAAATGCCCGTTATTTATGAATGAGGCATGAGCCGATTTGTAACAATCTATACCTTCAAATTGAATTTGGTTAAGAGGAAATCACAAATACATCCTGCACCATGGCGTTAAATCAAAATAGTAAGTTTTAATAAATCGACACAATGACGCTGACTGCCAGATTAGCAAGCCACTAGATTCTGGTATACAACCTCCGGTAAAAAAAGCCTAGAAGAAAGTCGTGACCTTTCCTTCCTTTTAATTTGATCCAACACAGGACGTTATCAAGGCGTCAAACATTAACAATTCAGAAATATTATCAGGCACAAAAATATATAAAAACGGATCAACATATCACCGATCAACATATCAATGAAATGCTAATTCACTATCATTGATGACACGCTACCCTTAATGGTGATTCTCAAACCGATGCTACTGTCTTGTTCTGATATGGAAATTGTTCCCGCTGGGGTGCTCGACCCTCGCACTTATTAAACTTTTCGAAGATCTAAGCAAAAAATGCGTGCATCTGGTATCGCTCAACGAGCCTATTAAAACTCCGTCTTAGGGAGCCTGCTGGTTTCCAAATATTTTGTGCGATTGGCTGACACAAGCGCAATGTCATTGTCCCGGAAAGGGCTCGGCTAGAGTCTTCCAGGGCCAGAGGGCGAAAAGGCGGCCAACCGAAAGGATTATACAGCGCTTTGCCCTGCAGGCGTGGTTATTAAACCATTTGATCGCTCAGTTCGCAAGAATGATTAAAATTCCTGCGCAACGGCCCGCATAGAGTAATTCTTTGCGGTAGCCGCGCTGGCCGTTTGCAAAAAAATAGACGGTCCTTGCGAAAGCTGAATTGAGTATGTCCACAAAGTTTCAAAAAATGACATGTACGAGGTGTTTTAGCAAGTCATTGTGTTGCCATTAATTGATACATACTAAGTGGATATATCCATAGATGTAGTAGGGCTCCTGCAGATCAAATTCATAGCTAGCTGAATCTGTATTGTTCTCAAAACATGCTTTCTTCAATCTAGCTTTTCAGCCTGCAATAGTAGGTCAATACATAAACTGCTTTTATTGATCAATGTATACAAAAAAAAGTGATCCAAAGTACACTTACACCCGTCTCAATCATACTGAGAATTATTTCCAGCCCGTTGAGCAATCTATTTCAAAAGCAACTTGTCAATAAAGGCATCCATCCTCTTATCGTCAATTTCCTTACCTATCTGGCATTTTCTTTTCTGTGTATTTGGCCAGCCATTAGTGTTTATTGGCTAAGCCTACCGGTACAGTTTTGGCTGTATTCAGTTTTAGCAGGCCTTTTTAGCGCTTGTGGGAATGGTTTTCTAATTAAAGCATTGGAAAAAGGGGAGCTATCAGTTCTCGGTCCAATTAATGCCTACAAACCTCTGATTGGTATTTTGGGAGGATTTCTATTGATGGGTGAAGTTCCTGGGCTCTGGGGCTTAGCAGGGATTATACTGATTTTGTATGGGAGCTACTTCATTTTTGACAAGACAGAAAACCGGGTTTCCTGGGCTATCATCAAAAGGCCCGAAATTCAATTCCGTTTTTTAGCTTTGACACTGACTGCCATAGAGGCGGTCTTTGTTAGAAAAGTTACATTGCTATCCTCTGTTACTACAACTACCATCTGCTGGTGCTGGTTTGGAATGCTCTTTTCTTTTTTCTTTCTTTTTTTCTTTGGGATTAACCCTAAAAATGAAATCGGGAAAATAAAGTTTACCGATAGCGCGAGACTATCCTATTTAGTCCTGTCAAGCGGCATCATGCTTGTGTCCAGTATCTACTCCCTAAATCACATCGCGGTCGGCTACGCGCTATCTCTTTTTCAGCTTTCATCAGTAGGAAGCGTTCTCCTTGGATATCATTTCTTTAATGAAAAGAACATTCGCAGAAAGCTGCTGGGCTCACTCGTTATGATTATTGGCTCCATTATGATTATCCTGTCGCAACACGACTGATTGATAGAAGCGCCGGCTCTGGGGAAATACAAGGCATTGTCTGCAAGACCGTTGCCTGCTCAAAAAAGCACTTCGCATGCTTTTTTAAACGTTTAACCAAGATTACCAATAGTAGCAAAACTCTCGGAGTACGTAGGTAAGATAAGGTAGCAAACAGCATCGCCCAACTGCCTTTACAAGGCAAACTCCGACCTGGTGAACACGCCTTAGTTGGTCAGCGGGAGAGAACGCTTCGGCAACAGTTCATGCTGTTTTGTAGGTGCCTGGCTTAAACTCACTAACTAACATCATTGAAAAATAAATATTTAAAACACTTCTCCAAGCGCAAGGTTGAATGTTGAATGATGCATACTCCGTGCAAAATTCAATCCAATGTTTGTGGCCGAACGCTTATTCATTTTGATCCGAAGCCCTGCTCCGACAGCTGGATTCCAGCTGATTAAAAACGTACTTTTCGGACCACTAACAGAATTGGCATTTGTAAAAACCACAAAGCCGAGAAATCCATTATGAGTGATGTCACGCCTGTATTCCGCCTCTAAATAAATCAAATTCCGGCCACGGTAGCGGTTTTGGTCGAAGCCTCTGCCGGATCTGTTGTAATCCTCCCAACCGATGCTGGGAAGGTCCAGATAAGGAACTTTTTTGTCCAGGACTGCCCATAGGTACCCCCAAACCGCCAGCATATTCTGACGGTGGGCGTAAGGGTTGAAGCGGATGTATTTGCGAATGTCCAGGTACAGCGACTTCCAGGCATGATCATTCCCAAGAAAAGAGGGATTGATACGGTATTGGACGCTCGCATAGTAGCCGTCCCAGGGGTTAATAGAATTGTTTCGTGTATCAAATAGCACATCCAGGCTAAGGCCAGAAGAGTAGCTGTTGGAGAAAGCTGACGTTCCATAGGCATAAGCGGTGTAATCCCGCAGGAGAGTCCCGTTGTCATCTGTTCGCACATTAAGGCGGTAATCAAGATGGTAACCAATACCCGCAAAGGCGCCTCTAAAGAGGCGCCTGAGGGCCGTTTGATAAAAACGCAGATAGGAATAATTTAAAAGAAGCTTTTCCTCCTGCTTATGCTGACGCCCCAAACCCCAGGTATGCTGCGGATAAACAAGCAGCCGGGTATCGCCGCTGATTACCCATTTGTTTTGGTTCAACCAAATGTAAGAGCGGATTGGCAGCCCGAAACGTTGTTTAAAATTCCAGTAGGGTGTAAATGTTATCTTCGACATATAGGTATCTTTCCTGTCACCCAGATAAAATCCGGCTGTGGTAGAAGTAATAATTGCAGTTCCCCCGCCGGGCACAGTGGTAGAAAAAGGCAGAACAGAAAAATAAATCCCCCGGCCGTTCCCGATCCGGGGGCTGCCGGGTTTTATGTGAAGGAACCTCTTACCAATGTCGATCAGGTCGAGCATTTGACTGGTATCGGCCTTTATTGTCGAATCCCGTTCCAATACATTCCCGGGTTTTTGAGCAAGGCTGCCGGCATATGAAAAAACAGTAATCAAAAGAAGGGTTATTAACTTGCCCAAGGCGTCAAAAGGTTGTCTATATATCAAACACCCGAACCAGAATATAAATTTCTGCTAAAGTTCCAGAAAGACCAGATTAATACTTTAACATGTTTTAAAATTCCTGACCAGCTACGAAGCCTTTTTATCGAAAAACTATCTGTTTCAGGAAAAGAAATAAGCATTAGCCAATGGGTGAGCCCAATTTGAGTACTTCACCATTTACTGATGGGATAATGCAAGGTTGACAAATATCAACAGACAATCTGATATTTCCTGGAATTCTTACCTGGATTGTCGGCCAATTTGCGCATAAGCATGGCTTGTCAGACTAACGATACCAGTATGGGTGATTGAGTTTCTAAACTGCCACGCTCGTGGTATAAGGGTAAAAAGTATAATCAATAGTTTTATATCTAACTATTAAATCTTTAACTTTGTAGCATGAATCAGATCAAAACGCCCCAGGAAATCGAAAGGCTCGTTACCATGATGGATTTAATACAAAGCATCCGGCAAGATATAAAAGGTTATTTTCAGGCTAGGATACGGGAAATTAATCTAAATCTAACGTTCGAGATGTTTCAGGTAATGGTAATTCTCTGGCGAAAAGATGGTATAAATCAGCAGGAAATTGCGGATCGTGTGCAAAAGAACAAAGCTAGTCTTACCCCCTTGTTAGATAATTTGTCCATACGTAATCTCGTGGTACGAAATGAAGACCCTTCCGACCGTCGCAACAAGATTATATCACTTACTACGGAAGGTCGCAACTATGAGGCCCATATTCAGCCATTGATAAGTGATCTTTATGATGCTATAAAGGAAGACATTTCAGTAGAGCAGGTCGAAAATATGACCACCATGCTACGAAAAATTCAAAGTAACATTAAAAATTAATTTTTCTAATTTAATAGTTAGATATTTAACCATTAATCATTTAACTATTAGCAGTTATGGTAAAAATGAAAAGTGACCACTTAAGATTGTTAATGCTGGGTCTACTGCTCACGAGGGCACAATTGGGGTATACTCAAACGACTCCCGGGGTTAAGGTGCTTACACTTCCCGAAAGCATTGAAATGGGATTAAAAAACAACAGCTTCCTGCGTGTTTCTGACACCAAAACCAAGCTCGCCGAAGCGCGTTTACGACAAGTCAAAGACGATGCGCTTCCCAAGGCAGGTACCTCTGTGCAGTATTCCAGGCTTTATACGCTCAGTCCATTTTCCATGGGCGAGGACATCCACCTGCCGGCAACTCACTTTGATGCCATGATAGGAATGGTGTCTGCAAGCAAGGAAATTTTCGATGGTTTTTTGGACAAAGCCAAACATGAGACGAATGAAGCGCTGATCGAAGCCAGTAAAATGGATGCGGCAAAAGACCGGGAAGATATCCGCTACAGTATCATTTCCATCTACTACAATATCTACAAGATCAGCAAATCGGAGGCCATCATTGATGAAAATATGAGGCTTCTCTCAGAACGGGAGCGGGAGGCAAACAATATGTTTAAAGAAGGTATCCTACTTTCCAATGACCTGCTGAAAATCCAGCTGCAAAAAAGCAATCTGCAACTTAGTAAAGTAGATATTAAAAATGCAATGGATGTTTCGCTGCATAATCTTGCGGTGATGGTTGGTTTACTGGACGGGCAAGCAATTGCCATTGACACCAATTTTGTAATTGACTATCAGGTAAAATCTTTTTCCGCAGCGGGGCTAGTAGAGCAGGCGCTGAATGCGCGCTATGAGCTAAAATCCAGCAAGTTTCGCATTGGCGTAGCAGAAGGGGGATTGAAACAACTTAAAAGCGCATACCTGCCACACGTAGATTTTTCTTTTATGTATTTGTACCTGAACCCTGTGGTCGAGCACAAATTTTTCCCACCAAAAGAAGGGTTTCTGCAAGCCGTTAACCTGGGGCTTTCTGTCAAATACAACATCGCTTCCCTATATAATATGAAAGGAAAGATGCAGGAGGCTAAACTCAACATTGAACAGGCAAAAAATGCGGTTGCAGTGCAAAATGACCAAGTGCGCACGGAAGTATATGCACAGCTCAAGGGGTTTCAGTCTGCCCGCGAGAAGATCGGTGTAGCAGAAACGGCGTTCGCGCAGGCACAACGTAGCTTCAAGCTAAGCTCTTCACAATTCCGCAATGGACTGTTGCTCTCTGGTGACCTTATGCAATCACAAAACCTGATGTTGCAATCACAATTGAACTTGTTACAGTCCCGAATAGACGCCCAGCTGGCTTTTTACCGGCTCGAAAAAGCAACTGGCGGGGCCATTCAATAAACATCACCACGAAAAATACTCAATACATCATATAAATCATGGCAGAACAGGTTCATACCCAAAAAAAAAGAAAAACTGGAAGTCACAAGCTTAGCGTAACAATGATCAATCTCACCCTGTTTGTAGCAGTCTGTACTGTGTTTATATGGGCGATCCGGTCCTACTATCACATGGGAGAAAGCAATTTTACCAATGATGCCCAGATCGACGCATTCATCAACCCCATCAACACGCGGGTAGGCGGTTACGTTAAGGAGATACGGTTTAAGGAACACCAGCATGTGAAAAAGGGTGACACATTGGTTATCATCGACGATAGTGAGCTAAAAACTCAGGTTGCACAGGCAGAAGCCGCCTATATGGCCAGCAGGGCATCCCGGAATGTGACCACCTCGGCAATCAATACAGTTAGCAACAATATAAATGTAGTCGATGCCAATATTGCTGGTGTAAAAGCTCGGCTGGCAAACGCGGAAACCAATTTCAATCGCTATGAGCGTCTTTTGGCAGAAGAGTCCGTGACCCAGCAGCAGTTTGAGCAGGTTAAGACCGAATACGAGGCAATGAAAGCGCAATACGATGCTGCACAAAACCAACGTAAGTCGTCAAGCCTTTCAACGGTGGAAGCTGGCAAAAGACTTGAAATGAATGCAGCTGAAATCAAACGGGCGCAGGCCGCATTGGATCTAGCGAAATTAAACCTCTCTTACTGCATCATTACCGCACCCGCCGATGGCGTTGTCGGTCGCAGAACGCTCAACGAAGGCCAACTCATTCAGCCCGGACAGCCTGTGGCTTCGCTTGTACGCAATGACACCAAATGGGTAACAGCCAATTTCAAGGAAAAGCAAATGGAAAGTATTTCGGTTGGAAAAAAGTTGGTCATTAAAGTAGATGCCTTGAATGGGAAAAAATACGAAGGCGTTGTGGCTGCCATCTCTGAGGCGACCGGATCAAAATACTCAGCAATCCCGGTTGATAATTCGACAGGCAACTTTGTGAAAGTACAGCAACGTATCCCAGTCCGCATTGAATTTTCACAAGTGAATAATCCCGCAGACCTTGATTTGCTGCGGGTAGGTATGAATGTTGAAATCACTTTAAAATGACCCGATATGTATAACAGAGGCTTATTTCACGACTGGGTCCCTAAGCCAGTCCAGTTGTTGCTTATCCTAATTTTTGCGGTGGTCATATTTCCAGCAAACGGCATTTATTCCGGCAATATCAGTGACATGGTAGGCAGCCTTGGTAGTTTATCAGAAGACATTCAAATGGCAAACAATGCAACCACGATCGGTATGATGGTTGTCTTTCCCCTTTTGCTTCGTACCAAGCAATATTTTCGTACAAAGGAACTCGTGATAGGCAGTCTGATGATGGTGTCATTGCTAAGCATTATAGCCGGCAATACCGACAATGCCTACATCCTGGTCTTTTGCAGCTTCCTGATCGGCTTTTTCAAAATGTTTGGAATGATTGAAGTGATGTTGCCGATTATGTTTATCCTGAGCCCGGGTGGAGACCGTGGAAGGTTCTATGCGCTGTTTTATCCTTTCAGTATAATACTGGGCCAGCTGTCGGGTTTCTTCACAACCAGGTTAGCCTATGAAACCAACTGGCAAAACGCATACGTGTATATGGCTATGTTGCTTTCGGGAACTGCTTTGCTTGCGATTATTTTCATGCATAACCTCAGAGGATCGAAAAAGGTGCCGCTCTATCAGTTCGACTGGCTCGGCATGGTACTTTTGAGCATTTGCCTTCTGTCGGTTAATTATGTGCTGGTATATGCAAAACAGCAGGATTGGTTTTCTTCATTGAACATCCAGGCTGCGTTAGCAATATTTTTAACGACGCTTGTAGGGTTCATTTACCTGCAATCCAAATTGAAAAGGCCATACATTTCACTAGACGTTTTTTACAAAAAAAACGTCTACAATTCGCTCCTGATGATATTTCTGATGGGTATGTTTATGGCCAGCAGCAGTATTCAGTCCGCTTTTACAACAAACGTACTGCATTACGATTCCCCAACCAACGCGTCGCTAAATCTGATGATGGTGCCCGGTATAATTTTAGGCGGACTGGTCTCATTTATTTGGTTTAAAAAGAAATGGTGGCTGAAAAGCCTTGCTTTGCTCGGATTTGGCGCTTACCAGTCTTACGCCATTTACATGTATTTCCTGATCTCACCTGTCATTGAAATTGAATCGCTGATCTTGCCAACCATTCTCCGTGGTTTTGCCATGTGCCTACTGTTTGTTACCATTGGCTTTTACAATGCCGACAAGCTGCAAATGGCCCAAATGCTGTCCGCCTCAGCGATCATGGTTGCCGTGCGTACTTTTCTGGGCCCGGCGTTTTTTGGTGCTGCGTTATCATGGGCGCAGTATAAGCTGCAATTGCAGCATATGACCAACCTGGCCGGGCAAATGGACAGCATTAATCCAGTCGGACCTGAAATTTACGGTAGCATCCAGATGCAGGCTGTATTGTTGGCTTCAAAGGAATTGTTTGGTTATATTATCATGGCAGGATGGGCTGTCCTTCTATACGTGTCGTTTCATCGCTTCCGTCCAATCCACCGCAGACGTATGATTTTGTTTTTGAAGAGATGGCGGTATAGAGAGTCGATCGAAGATTACCGGGTCGGCGGAGAAGTAAGCGCTGGGGCTTTGTAACTTTAATAAGTATGCATAATCCCCATCATCCCACACTGGACAGAATTATGGAAGCCGCCGAAGAACTGCTTGCCAAAACCGGGTATGGTTCTGTATCCGTACGCGACATTTGCAAAATAACAGGTACAAACATATCGACTTTATATTATCATTTCGGCTCAAAAGAGGGCCTGATCAGGCACATCTTCAAAGAGCGCCTAAACTCTCTCGAAGAATTCCCACTTTGGAAAATCGACAAAACAGACGCAGAACAGAATTTGCACGAGTTTATCCATATAGTAAGGTTAAATGTGGTGAAATTCCCATATTTCATTTCAATTTGCATGCAAATACTGACGGTGTTTTCAGAAAATACCTTTTTGAATTTTGTGCGGCAGATCCGCAACAGCAATGTTCAAACACTATATAAAATTATTCAAAAAGGGGTTGATTCAGGTAAATTTAAGGCCCCGCTAGATAGCAAGGCTTTGGAAATGTGGGTAACCGGTTATGTTTTAAGCTTACTCGAAAGTCAGCAAAACACCGAGGATACAGAATTGCATCAGCAAAAGAAAGGGCTGGAAGTTTCCCTAATGTTAGAAAAAAATCTAATTCAAAGTATCAAATAATCGGTGGCAAAATGCCACCATCCTCACGTATGACTATATTCGTAATTAATGACATTGATAAAGTTTCGTGCATCAATCTGTTCTTCTACAAGCATCTTATTCTACTTCCCTGCCATAAGACTCCCATCATTTTTTTGTTTCAAATAGCAATTTGTGGATTACCATACTACTAACCATAATCAATACACCTTTAGGAGATCTTCCAGCAACCGATCGTTTGGGTTTGAATCAAATTTTCTTTTTAAATTTTGACATAAGATATTCTTGAACTGTCGTTGGTCTACGTCCAAGTATTTGTGTCAAATCACTTGTAGGAATATTCATAGTATTGGCTGCAAAAGCAACTGAAAATGCTGTAAACATCCGTGCATAAGCCTCTGGAATACCATATTGCAATAGGGTTTGCTGATAAACTTCCGGTTCGGGAGAAACATAGTCGATAGAAACTCCGGTAAGTTCTGAAATGTAATTGGCTATTTCTCCAAACGACACGGGTTGCTCGCTTCCAATGTTGTATGTTTTATTTTCGTGTCCTCCCGTAGTTAAAACATTAGCAAGTGCTTCTGCAATTTCATTTCGAAGCACAAAATTTATTTTGCCATCTCCTGCCGGAACAAAAATAGTTTTGGTTTCTAATACCTCTTCACCCACGAAATCCATTAGCATATCCAAATAAAAACCGTTTTCGAAAAGGGTATAAGTAAAACCAGATTCTTTGAGGTATTTTTCGGTTTTCACATGATCTTCAGCAATGAACCAAAGTGGAGATTTTGGGTCTTCGTGGGTTCTCATAAAACCGGTGTAGATGATATGGTTCACGCCACTTTCTTTAGCAGCTTTGATTGCATTAATGTGCTGCACCGCTCTGCTTTTTGTCATTTCGCTAGAAGAAATTAGAAGCATAGTTTCTACACCTTCCAAAGCAGCAAGTAAGGAATAAGAATCATCATAGTTGCCTATTTTTACATCTATGCCTTTAGATTTTAATTCTGTTGCCTTAGCTTCATCTCTTGCCAAAGCTGAAATTTGATTTGCTGCAATTCCTTTTTGTAGCAGAAAGTTAACAGTTGATTTTCCTAACTGACCTGTTGCCCCTGTAATGAATACTTTGCTCATTGTCTATTCTTTTTTCTTTTATCTATTATTTAAACTAGGCTAAGATACTTAAAATAGCCTTAATACCGATGAGATTCTGATATTCATACGCCCCAGATATGGGTAAAACACCATGAGCGTTAGCCGCTCGCGCAATGGACGAAGTAAGCCTTGTTCCTGTCAATACCGGTTTGAGGGGAATTTACCTCATCAAGTGTCCTATTCAAAGCGACAAGAAGTTGTCTTCCTTATAATCGCTGTGTTTACGCACATCCAGGACAATAGTCTCAGGCCTAGTAAAAAGTGCTCGGCCATTTACTGAAAAGAATTGATGCTACAACCTGCTTGCCTGAATCTTTCCATGTCTTAAACCCGTCTTTTAAATACCCTATAGTAAAATTATATCCTACAAGTGCTAACCTGGTTATAACCTTTCTTCCCGCCGACTTTAAAACAAGCAAAACTATTCTGGCGAATATCTGGAATCAGCGACCTCTCCAGGGAGCAAATCCTCCGTTAATGCCCATGTTGATCGAGTTAGGGATAAAACCGGTGGCAAACTCTTCGGCATTCAGGATTAATGCGCCGGTTTCGTTGACTGCGTTTTCAAACTGCTCCGCACGCCTTTATATTCATCATCACATTCAATGCAAAAATAAGCCGGTGGTACTAAAAGCGCTCAGTAACCTTCCCAGAGAACTGATAGCGAGTCTCATATCTTTCCTCAATCCTTAATTGGATCTTTGATACCAAGGGTATTGCTGGCGGCATACACATACTCTTTCCGCGGGGCTGACCAAAAAGCCAAAGCCCTTTATCTACTTTGTAGATAGAGGGCTTTTTTGTATTTTTAATTACCACATTAGAAATACATGAGCAAGATAAAAAAATCTATCGTCTTTAAAGAATACTGCCCGCAGCAGCTATTACTTTTACCACCTTCTCTTGAAGAACTGATACCTTCTACACATTTGGTACGGGTTGTTAATGAAGTAGTTGAACGGATGGATATCACAGAGCTGATGAACCTTTATGAAGGTGGGGGAACCAGCGCATACCATCCGCGGATGCTGTTGAAAGTCTTACTTTATGCATATTGCATCAAGATATATACTGGCAGAAAGATAGCCCGTGCCTTGGGTCAGGACATCCATTTCTTCTGGCTGAGCGGTATGAGTCGGCCCGATTTTCGAACCATCAATAATTTCCGAAGCAGCAAGGCCAAAGAAGTGATTGAAGTACTGTTTAGCTCCATGCTGGTGTTTTTGATGGAACACAAGTATATCAAAATGGAGCACTATTTCTGTGATGGCAGCCCATTTATGGCCGATGCCAATAAGCACAAGATGGTTTGGAAGAAAAATGCCCTCCGGTATAAGGCATCAGCAGAACAGAAATGCCAGCAGCTGCTCAAAGAGATTGATGCGCTGAATGCATCCGAAGATTTTACCTACGGAAATAAAGATCTTGAAGAATGTGGATCACAGCCTGTTAGCCGGCAGGTTCTGGCCAGTCAGATCGACCAGCTTAATGAAAAGATTAAGAATATCAGCGTAAAAAAGACAAAACGCAAAGCCCAAAGCCTAGGCAAGCAACTGGTAGAAACAGCAGATCGGATTGAGAAATACGAGCAGCAGATTCTTATCGCGGGCAGCCGCAGTGGCTATAATGTAACAGATCAGGACGCCAGTGCGATGATGATGAAAAATAAGGTTGAGGTACTGCCTGCATACAATGTGCTGGCCGGCTGTGAAGATCAGTTTATTACCGGCGTAAGCCTGCACCAGAACACCAATGACGGCACCTGCTTCAAAGACCACTTGGATCAGCTGTCAGTTCAGCAGTCTGTGACCCCTGAAAACATCATTGCTGACAGCATCTTTGGTACCGAAGAGAATTATGAGCTACTGGAAAATAAGGGGATAAACAATTATTTGAAATTCCCCCAGTTCCATAATGAGCAAAAGAAATCCTATAAGAATAACCCTTTTTTAAAAGAGAACTTCTATTACGATCCCGCTGCCGATAGCTACACCTGCCCCAATAAGCAGCAGCTTACTTTTCGAAGCAGCTATAAGCATACACATAAAAAAACAGGTTATCAGTCACATATAAAAGAATACGAATGTACGGACTGCACTGGTTGTCCATTCTACGAACGCTGTTGTAAATCTACCCAGAGCCATAACCGTACACTTAAAGTTAATGAGCGGCTTGATCAATATAAGCAACAGGCACGGGACAACCTTAACTCACAGAAAGGTTTTGAGCTCCGCAGACGAAGAAGTATTGAAATAGAAAGCTGCTTTGGAGACATAAAAGCCAACATGGGTTTTCGCCGCTTCCATCTTAGAGGTCTTAAAAAGGTAACTACTGAGTTTACCTTGGTTGCTATGGCCCACAACCTGAGAAAACTGCATCTCAAAAGACAAAAATCAGCAGCTTAAGAAGAAAAAATGGCCGGATAGCTGCTCTTACGAGTACTTTCCTGCCATTTTTTATAAATGAATTAAATAACGAAGCTAAAAATTAAAATAAAGCTCTTTTATTTATAACTCAAAGAACCCTTTTTGGTCAGCCCCGATTTCATTAGACAGCGGTAAGATCTCCTGCGAAGCAACTCAAATTAGGGCCTTCCAGGATCTGTTCATTTACGTTATTATCAACCTTTTTGCGCCAAGTCAGGGCATCCGACATTACCAATAAACTCGTTATCCTGGTAAAAAGGGCGGTATCATTACCGCTTTCATCTTAAGTAACATATTCGCATTCACTCGATGGCATAACTGTAATGTGCCAAGAATTTATCTTCTAATTGTTGGATTTTCATAACAAATGTTTTTTAACTCAACTCTAAACTGTAACTAATGAGGTAATTGATCCCTAAACCGGCCATATACCCAGGTTCCTGCCACTGCGCTGATTAGCGTGACGATTACAACGGTTGCCCCCATACCAATCTGTGCAAACAAGGGTCCCGGACAAGCGCCGGTCAAACCCCAGCCCAGCCCAAATAATAAGCCTCCATAAATTTGTCCTTTATTGAACTTCTTATCAGTGAAGGTGATAGCTTCCCCTGAAATGGTTTTGATCCGGTACCGTTTGATAAGCCGCACTGAAATCATCCCGACCAGTACGGCGCTTCCGATAATGCCGTACATATGAAACGATTGCAGCCTGAACATTTCCTGGATCCTAAACCAGCTGATCACTTCTGCTTTTACAAATAGTACGCCAAAAAGTAATCCAACCACAAGGTATTTTAAGTTATAATACCATTTATGTTGTTTTTGACTCTCATTGATGCATATTGAATCCGTTGCCCGGATGTCATGCTCGCTTTGTGCCGTCTGCTCTACTGATGAATTGGCCATACTCTTTTAATTGTTTATTTTGATGAAATCCGCAAAAAGGAAATCCTGACTTGTCTGAAAAGGCGTAATATGCGTTGCGTAGCAATGAGTTTCTACGGCAAACGAATCTTCAAAGACATCGGCAAGTGAAGTCATATCGTACTGACTCACCGGCAATCCACTGCATTTCTGAGGGCCGGACAAAGAAAAAGTGCCCAAAATCATATGCCCTTTTGCGACCGCGTTTTCAGCGATGCGCTTGTAGTGCGCTTTCTGCTCAGCAGTGATCAGGAAGTGAAACACCGCCCTGTCGTGCCAGATTGCGTATTGTCTTTCCGGTTTAAAATCCAGTATATCACCCACCAGCCAGGTAACCTGCTCAGACTTTGCTCCAAGCCTTTTTTGGGCTTTCTCTATCGCCTTGGCTGAAATATCCAAAACTGTTATATCCCTGTAACCTTCCAGCAATAAATAATCTACAAGCAGGCTGTCGCCTCCCCCAATGTCAATGATTGCACTATCTTTTGCGGTATTTGTATCCTGGATCAGAGTCAATGAATGCGCTGGCTTGGGTTCTGTCCAGCTTAACTGATCGGGTGAGCTGGTACCATATATATTTTCCCAATGTGCTTTTAAGTTATCTTTCATCTGCTTACATCATTAATATGAAAGGCAATATCCAGTTTGCCATTACAAATCCGCCAATCATAAAACAGATTGTTGCAACCAGTGAGGGCCATTGCAGGGTAGCAAGTCCCATAATTGCGTGACCGCTCGTGCAGCCTCCGGCATAACGCGCGCCAAACCCTACCAGAAACCCACCGCCAACCATCATGGTAAAACCGGGGAGTGTGAAAAGCTTATTCCAGCTGACCAGCTCAACTGGCACGAGCGATGAAAAATCAGTAACACCATAAATGCTGAGCTCTTTTACCAATGATGGGTTCAGCTGGACTGGCGCGGTGTTGGCCAGAAATGTCACCGCTATCATCCCTCCAAAAAAAATCCCCAGCACAAAAAACATATTCCACAACTCCTTTTTCCAATCGTATTGAAAAAACGGGATCTTAGCCGGAACGCACATGGCGCAAACATGCCGGAGCGATGATGAAATCCCAAAGGACTTATTACCCAATATCAAAAGTGCAGGCACTGTTAGCCCGATCAGCGGCCCGGCCACATACCATGGCCAGGGCTGTTTTATTATTTCCAGCATAATAGTATGAAGGTGTTTTTTTATTGAATTTTTTGTCTGAGCTTATCCCAGGCCCCACCGTTATAAACCTGGACCCCGGCTATTTTTAATATCCCTTCTGCCAGCCCACTGCGCGTGCCACTACGACAACAGGTAATCACAGGCTTTCCACATTTTTTTAAAAATGATGCTTTGTCGCTGATCTTATCCAGCGGAATATTAATGCTCTCATCAATATGGCCCGATGCGAATTCCTCAGGGCTACGCACGTCAACGATCAATGCTCCGTGCCCGACAAGGCCTTTCAAGTCTGTTTTATTATTTCCGAAAAACAATGACATAATTCCCATGATCTTATCTTACAATAGTGTACTTGGACAAACATAGTTGCTTACTTCAAGCTTGCCTGAATCCTTTATTGCCTTAAAACCTCCCTTGACATCGATCAGATTGTCATATCCCCGTGCTTTGAGTACTGAATTAAAGATCATCGACCGGTAACCGCCGGCGCAGTGTACGAAGTACGTTTTGTTTTTATCAATCTGCGCCAGGTGATCATTGATATAATCCAGTGGGATATTTTCTGCATCCAGCATATGCTCAGAGAGGAACTCACTTGCCTTACGTACGTCCAGCACGCCGATGGCAGGGTCCATTTTCAAGCGCTGACTCATCTGGTCAGCGGTTACTGACTGGATCTGGCTGGTTTCTTTACCGGCTTTAACCCAGGCATCGATCCCACCTTTTAAATATCCGATCGTATGGTCATAGCCCACACGCGCAAGACGGGTCACCACTTCTTCTTCCCTACCCTGCTCAGTTATTATCAATATGCTTTGTTTGATGTCGGGAATAAGCGCTCCAACCCAGGGAGCAAAGCCGCCATTTATTCCGATATTGATCGAGTTAGGAACGAATCTTTTTGCAAAGATTTCTGCATCCCGGGTATCAAGGACGACCGCGCCAGTTTGGTTTGCCACTGCCTCAAAAGCCGCCGCATCCAAAGCCTGGGCTCCCCTTTCAAGAACCCTGTCAATGCTTTCGTAGCCATTGACATTCATCAAAACGTTCTCGGGAAAGTAAGCAGGAGGCGGCATCAGCCCATGGGTAACTTCTTCGACAAATTCTTCCTTGGTCATATCCACCCTGAGTGCATAGTTGGAGGTTTTCTGGCTACCCAGCGTATCGGTTGTTTCTTTGCTCATATTTTTGCCGCAAGCACTTCCTGCGCCGTGGGCCGGATAAACAATAATTTCATCAGCAAGTGGCATAATCTTATCACGCAGGGAATCAAACAGATGCTCTGCCAGCTTTTCTTGTGTCAGTCTGCCGGATACTTTTTGTGCCAGATCAGGACGCCCAACATCACCAATGAACAGGGTATCCCCTGTAAAAATGCCAACCTGTTTTCCCTTTTCATCACTTAAAAGGTAACAGGTGCTTTCCATGGTGTGCCCGGGTGTATGCAGTACTGTAAGCGACACATCGCCCACTGTCAGAACCTGGCCGTCTACGGCTACAAGCGCATCAAAGCCGGGTTTAGCAGTCGGACCGAAAACGATTTCCGCACCGGTTTTTTTCAGCCAGGTCAATATGGCCTGATACAAAATCTGCATGAAAATGCGTTTCCAGGACATATTTTATTTTTGCCCCATTTTGTTCTGCACGGTTGATATAGGGCTCAACTTCACGCAGTGGGTCGATCACGACAGCTTCCCCATTGCTTTCGATATAATATGCTCCTTGCGAGAGGCAGCCGGTATAAATTTGCTCAATTTTCATATTGATGGTCTTTTGATTTTTAAACCCTTTTTGAATTAACTATACAAATTTCATGATGTTTAGCTGGCTGGTCAGTGACAAGAGTCACATTGCGGGGAAAAAATGAAAAATCATTTTCACCTGATTGGCTAGCTATCGGAATTTATTTGAGATGCATAAGCTCGGAGGATATAATGTAAATCCCCATCACCAGCACAAACCAGCCAAACCCCTTCTTCAAAGAAATAGCATTAACCCTTTTGGCTAAGAATCCCCCGATTAAAATCCCTGCCATGGCAATACCAGTAATTTTCAGTAGAAAAGCCCAGTCAATCACAAAATGTCCTATATCCCCTGCAAAACCAATCAGCGAATTAAGCGCGATAATCAAAAGTGAAGTGCCCACAGCTTCCTTCATAGGCATACCCAGGATCAATACCAAGGTCGGTATCAGTAAAAACCCGCCCCCTGCTCCCAGAAAGCCCGTAGTAAGTCCAATCCCAATGCCGCTTAAAAGCATCCGGGCAATATTGCCTTTTAGGTCACACGCTAAACACCCTGGTTTTCGCTCCTTGCTTTTGATCATGCCCACCGATGCCACTACCATTAACACAGCAAAAAGCACCATCGTAAGTAAAGGTTCGGTGATCTGAAAGGCTCCAATGCTAAAAAGATCATGAGGCACCAACGGAATTAAAAACTTACGCGTCAGGAAAACCGTTGTGATCGATGTGCTTCCGAACAGCAGTGCAGTTTTGATTTTGACTGCGCCATTGCGGTAATTGCTGTATGCTCCAACAAGACTGGTGGATCCGACAATGAACAGCGAGTAGGATGTTGATACCAAAGGACTAATACCGAACATATATACCAGGACCGGCACAGTCAAAATGGAGCCGCCCCCGCCAATCATTCCCAATGAGATACCAATAAAAACAGACGCTATGTAGGCGATGATTTCCATTTTTTTGCATTGTTTATGCTACAAAAATCAGAAGTGTCAAGCGCCGGGAAAGTGATAAAGGTCACATATGGAAAATAATATTTGTTATGACTTTTGGTACAAAATGGAATATGTCAATTTCCAGGCATGCTTTCGCTAAAAAACCAGTGGAACCTTTTAGATCGGGTTTACTTTATGAGAGTACGCCTTGCTTAATCATTTAGCCATTTTATGAGTGAAGATATTTCCCACTACCTCGATACCGTTTTCTCAGATTTGAGCCTTAATTAAAACGATGTTTGATCAAGGATTGCATTCTGAAAAATATTCCAGGGGAAGTAATCATGCGGACCGGACAGTATATTAAACACACCTTACTTATTGGGAGCGGCAGGGTGAAACTTTACCGTCAGGGTGACGACGGCGAAGAAGCTTTCATTTATGATCTGGAACCAGGCAGCGCGTGCGCTTTGTCGATGATCTGTAATACCAAACAGGAGGCCAGCGAAATTATGGCCAAAGCAGTGGAAGACACCGTTGCGATCATGATCCCCATCCAGTTGATGGACGAGCTGATGCAGAAATATAAAACCTGGTACTACTTTGTCATTGCCAACTACCGGGCACGATTTGAAGAGCTACTGGTCGTTTTTGATAATGTAGTCTTTAAAGGCATGGACGAAAGACTGGAATTTTATCTAAAAAATCAGTTTGCGAACAGTAAGGCAAATCGATTTCCATCACGCACCAGGAAATTGCCAATGATCTGAATACTTCGAGGGAGGTCGTGTCAAGACTGCTGAAAAAGATGGAACAAGATAGAAAGATCAGGCTCTCGAGAAATAGTGTTGAATGGCTCAACTAATTATTCGATCGAGACCTGCCTTCGACAGAGCCATCGGCTCATTTTTCAAATAAATAAAACCATGTCATAGAACTCCTTTGGAAGAAAAGGTTTGACAAGGTAGTCGGAAAACCCACTGGACATCGCTTTGTCACGCTCTTCTGTAAACGCGGAAGCAGTAAGGGCGATGATTGGTATTTGGGAACCTTGGGCACGGATGATCTTTGTAGCTTCAAAGCCATTCAGAATAGGCATCCCAAGATCCATCAAAATCAAGTCGTTAAAGGAGAAAGGCCTGCAATCAATGCAAAGGCCACAGCTTCCGGGACCAGAGCGAGCGCAACTGTCAAACCGGAAAGAATTTCTGTTTTATAATTAACTTTTTGAGAAAAATCGAAAATATTGAGGTACCCCTTCATAGAAGCATGAGGTTATGAAGTAACAATAGTTCACATACCTTTGCTCACAGGATACAACAGCAGATTTCAGCCGTGAAAATCCAGGGCAAAGCAGTAAAATACCTAAAATAGAATAGGATTATTTCCGGAATAACTTTTCCAGCAGGAGATAGAAACCCGAATATGGGCTAAGAAACCTTCAGGGGGGACCACCAGCAGGCGATGAAGATTTGACGTTGTATGTATGATTCGATGATATCATATGTCTGCAAAACTATTTATTGCGACTTAGATAACCTAAATTTTCTTTAAGTAATTGCTTTCGTCAGCCCAGCCAAAGGATTCTGGATGAGATGATAAGAGAAGGATTTCGTTATTTAAAACAATCATATTTAATGAAAATTTAATTGAATATTTTCAAGAGCAGGTTATCAGCTCATCAATGATTCAAGGCTTTAAAATTGGCTTCTGTCCAAGTAGAAATATTGTTATAGTTCAATCTCATTTTCTTCCATTTTGATAAGTACAGCTTAAGGTACCTAGTAGTAATTTATTGTAAACTTTTACCCATTTACAGCCGCCAAGAGAGGATTTATGCCAACTGCATAGTTTTCAGTTAAACGACTGTTTTCGCGCACGCTAATAAACCACAAATGAGAGAAACAGCCACGGACCATAACTCACCGCGGACTTACAAAAGTCAACCCTTTTAGAGAATCGTGTTGTGATTGCAAATTCTCGTCTAGTGAAGTTTGTTTAGTATCCAATCAAAGGCAATAGCATATTTATCCGAATGCTAAATGCATGGGAAAAGGTTAGACTTGGCAGTTCGTTATTACAAATAGGACAGATTCAGGAGCTCATAAACACCAAAAGACTCCCTAAATATAAAAATACAGATATTTCATAGTTATGTAACAAATATCACAGAAGTTGCTTGTTTTAGTCTGTATTTTTAAATCGGCCTATTTTAAGCTGTCCTAAAATTTTGACTAACATGCAATCAAGAAGAAAATTCTTACAATCCAGCCTTTTTGCTACCGCGGCTGCTGGAAGTTCAACTTTGGAATTGTCTGAACAAATCAAGCAAACCGATAGTGATAAGCCTGAAAGTTTGTTAAATGGTAAGATCACTTTCCTCCAAACCACTGATGTCCATTGCCAGCTGCATACCCATGATGAATTATTCTGGGAAAACGATAAAGTAGTATTTCGTAAAGCTGGTGGTTATGCCCACTTAGCCGCAGCTTTGGATACTCTAAGAATGGAAAATCCAGAAAACACGATTGCCATGGACACCGGTGATATGTTCCAGGGCAGTCTGCTTTCTGTGAAGACAAGTGGACATGCATTTGTCCCACTTTTGAATGCATTGAACTACGACCTGTTTCTACCAGGAAATTGGGAGGTTGTATACTATAAAAAGAATATGCAAAAATTAATGGGAGCCCTTCTGGCTCCCAAGATTTGTGCAAATATGTACCACGATCTAGGTGATGGTAAAAAAGGTGAGCTGATATTTCAGCCTTATCAAATTATGCACCGCTTGGGTATTAAAATAGGTTTTCTCGGCTATACAGATCCACTGGTACCCCTGCGGCAATCACCACTCTATAGCAAAGGAATTGTTTACACAAAGCCCGAAGAAAATCTTAAAACGTATGTCAATCTCCTGAAAGAGCAGGAACAATGCGACTTTGTCATTATTTTATCACACCTGGGCTTGTCTCAGCAAATCGCCTTAGGCAATCATCCAGATTGTGAAGGAGTAAACTACATTTTTGGTGCAGATACACATGAAAGGATACGCAAACCAATTCAAGCTAAATACACTAAAATCGTTGAACCTGGTGCTTTCGGCTCATTCATCGGTAAACTTGACTTAACAGTAAAAAACGGGCAAATTGTAGGAGACACCTACGAGCTTATTGAGGTAAATCCTCAAAAGTACCTTGCAAAAAAAGAAGTTGTTAAGCTGATCTCAGAGATTGAAAAACCTTTTAAAAAGGATATTGACCAGATTATAGGATACAGTACCTTGCCTTTATACAGGTACTTTGTCGTCGAAAACACAATCGACAACCTGATTGTTGACGCATTAAAAACTAAAATTAATTCTGACATTGTCCTTTCCAATGGGTTTCGGTTTTGTCCGCCACTTACACTAAATAAGGATGGTAAGGCAGTAATTACCGAAGGATATCTTTTTGATATGCTCCCTGTGGATGCAGTTATCAGAACTGGCACTGCAACTGGCTCACAACTTCTGGAATGGCTTGAAAAAGAGTTGCAAAATGTCTTCGCCCAGGATGCTTCAAAACGGTTTGGAGGCTGGCTAATCCGCTTTAAAGGCATGCAAATGGATTTCAAAGCCTTCGAACAATTGGGAAAAAGGATCCAAAAAGTAACTGTCAATGGACAGCCATTAGACTTACAAAAAGAATACTCTTTGTGTGCATGCGAAAGGGAAGGCGACCCACAAGATATGCTTTGCCGGCTCAAAGGGGTCCAAAATGCGCAGAATACCAATTACACACTACATACCATGATGAAAGAATATTTGAAAGATTTTTCTCCTGTAACCCCTTCCCTAAGAGCAGATGCTAAGATTCTGGACGGACCACAAAGCTTACTTAGCCAGGTAACTGGTGTGGACTATCAGTTTGTTTAATGCTAGATTACTTGCCTACCTTATCACTTATAAACTGGTCTAACTCATTTCCATGCAGGTTTAATGCAATAATTAAGCCTTTTTCATCAATGATCGCATTGAACGGAATCCCCTCCAACTGATAAGTCTTGGCAACAGGGGATGTCCAGAATTTCAAATCGCTGACTTGGGTCCAGGGAAGACCTAGTCTCTTAACCGCCCGCTCCCACGCATCTTTTTTACTGTCAAGGGAAACTGCAAAAATTTCAAAATTTTTGCTTTGTGACCCAGGACGATGATACTTTGCATATAATCGTTTAAGCTCTGGCTGCTCCTGAATGCAGGGCGCGCACCAGGATGCCCAAAAGTCGATCAGCACAAGATTACCTTTCATGGATGAAAGCGACTTTTGTTCGCCAGTTATGGAAGGCAGCGTTATTTCGGGAGCGTGGCTTCCGATTTTAAGTGGTTGTTGTGCGGATACACTTCCGCCAATACTATACAATAGGCCTGTTAAGCAAATTGTGAGCGCTAGTTGTTTCATTTTACAAATCATTATTGAACTGGGTAGTCCTTATCTATCCAATCCGTTTTAATATTCTTGGGTATATCCAAAAGCTTAGCATTTTTAAATCCCATTTTCTTGATCTGGGTAAAGGCAGGCCTGATATTAGGGCAGCGATCAAATGGACAGCACCCACAGTACAGGACCACTTCACGGTTTTTATCCTCTTTCGAAAGCAATGTTTCCAGTTTTTTAATATTGGGCTTTTCCCCTGCTGGGCCAACGTCCACAGAACCTTTGATAACTGCCTGCGGGCCGATATTAACGATAAGGGGCATTGGAGTTTTTGCTTGCTGGATCTTGTCTGCCAATTGCTTTGGCGGCATAAGCTGCGAGGCTATCCATGGCTCTTTCGTCTGAGACTGCGCAGCGTAAGACATGATCATTAGCATGATCAGGCTGAGAATTAATTTGTTGATTTTCATCATTACTTGTTTAGTTTTAAATATAATTCGTAGAGATTAATATTAATACTTAAAGGCCAACATCCGAATAACAGAAGCTTTGCCTCTGTGAAAATCCCCTTCCGCTAAATCCACCTCTACTTCTTCCAGGTAAGTAATGGTAAGTTCCTTAAAAGTTTGTTCCAGTTCCTGCTTTGAAAAAAGTAAATTCACATCCTTAGGACCACCTGAATTCTGTTCTTTTTGATATGCTACCTGACTTTTGGAAAACCCCTCAAAAATAATAGTACCTCCCGGCTTAAGATGGGCAACCAAATGGCTTGTAACGGAAACTCTTTCCGGATATGGCACATGGGCGTAAATAAAAGCAATGCAATCATACCGTTCGGTCGAAAGTAAGACATCTGAAAAGTTTCCCAGGATATAATTAATTTGTACCTGATTTTGTTCAGCGAGCAGCATTGCCTTATTTTTTGCCACTTCACTATAATCGGAGGCGGTAACATTCCAGCCTTTAGAAGCTGCAAAGACAGCATTACGCCCTTCGCCCTCAGCGGGTAAAAGCAGATTTCCTGGCGGCATTACACTCAGATTATCTTTGAACCACACATTGGGCAAAGTGCCATATATGTACGTATCTGTGGCATATCTTTCATTCCAGGACTGGTTCATATTTTTTCTACAGAATTTAACTAAACAAATAATTAAAAGAACAAAGGAAAGCATCCAGGTCAGGATGTAAGAACATAGTAAATAGCCCAGCCAAAAAATACGATCAATCCCGCCCAAAGCCAGGAAGGGATACTGGTTGGTGTCTCGCTGCCATCAATTAAAAACTGGGTTTGGTTCCCTTTTCCGTAGGCATTGATCATAATAGGCTGAATTCCGTCAATGATATCATTGTCCTTTAACCCTTCAATGGCAATAGCGGGCCCATTTCTTACTATAAAAGGAATGTGTTTGATGCCCTCATTGCCGACAGGATCTTTCCCGACAATTTTAAGTGTATGTTTTCCATCTACAAGTTTGCGCGTATCCAGCTCAAAACGAACCGGTGTTTCAAACTCGCCTACTGGGACAATCTGATCATCTAAAAAAATATAGACTTTACTTTTGTATTCCATGTTATTCAAAAGTTAGAAAGGCCCGTTTAATATGATCGGTTTCAGTCTCACCTGGTTTGAAAAGATATTTAACCGCATAAACAAATGATACCACAGTGATGATGACAGTCACCCAGACAATGGCATAATCCCATTGGCTTTCCGGTCCTGCCCCGTGCGCAATTCCTCTTAATATTTTAGGCTGTTTCTGTTCACAAAGCGGGCAGGCATTTAACACCTGCGCAGCCAGAAATAAAACGATCAATAAGATTCCCTTTTTCATGTTAGTTCTGTTTAAAACCGGTTCATTGCACAGCATTCTGCTTTTGAATAGCTGCCAAAAATTTTTCTACTTCCTGAGCAGTAACCTTTTTAGCATTGTTTCCCCAGCTGGTGCGTTCGTGGTTCATAATGGCGGCTATTTCCTGCGGCTTCAAATTATTGTTTTTCCCCACAGCAGGCATCACTGCATACTCTTCACGTGCATCATAACCGTTCATGATAATGTTGACCAGATCCTGCGGATTCTCGTTAAGCACAATTTCACTTCCCTTCAAAGGCGGGAACGCCCCTTTAAGACCTTCGCCTGTCGGCTGGTGACAACTCTGGCAGTTGGATGCATACAGTGCCGCTCCATCCGGCCCGTTATCGGCAGCCGGTGCAGTTTCACCTTCTTTTTTGCTGGTCTGGTATAAAAATTCCGGCTTTGCAGTGCCGTCCGGCAATGGGACCTGGCTCAAAGATTTCAGGTATGCAACCAGCTGCAGGGCTTCCTGTGACGCTACAATAACGCTTTTTCGTCCGGCCTTGAATTTCTCCGGAACCGTGATGATCACATCTAAGGAGTCTGCTAAATCTTTGTCTTCAAAAAGCCAGGCATAGGAGGGCATAATCGATTCAGCTACTACCGCTCTGGGATTGAATAAATGCAGCAGGTGCCATTCCTTGCTCGGCTGCCGCTGCCCGATATTGGTCAGGTCAGGGCCTGTCCGTTCCGTGCCCATTAGCGTGGCAGTATTTTGCCAGAAACTGATCCGGTGCATCCCTGCGTAATCTGCCGCAATTCCGGGCCTGCTTCCCCAAACCTTATCCATCTCTACGTTCCGCACCTGCTGGGAATGACATCCCACGCATCCCTCGCTGATATATATTTTTTTGCCTGCTTCTTCGTCCGCCGTCATCAGCATACTGCCGGGCAAAGGTGCATTATTCAACTGATTGTTAATTGCCGGCATAATTGCCACAAAAAGCATCAGCAGCACAAACAATGCAGACGATGCCCAAAAAAGTTTTTTATGATCGTTAAATAGGTTCATGATCCGTTTTAATTAATGGGGTATTTAAATCAGCCTTCTGTTTAAGAATCTTAAATACTTCCTCTTTCACAGTGAACTCTTCAGAAGGATATACCATCTTGTAAAGATTGTAAGCTAACACCAAATGTGACAGCCACATCATCGAACCGCCAATTGCGCGCCACAGCCAGTAAGGGCCCATCAGAACCACGCTTTCAATAAAAGGTCTGGCATCTCCCCAGGAAAGCCCTTTAAGCGTACCGCCGATCATCAAAGGAATGGTATAAAACTGTAACCCAATCAATGCCAGCCAAAAATGAGCCCCTACCATAATCTGTGGTGGCTCCTTTCCTGTAAGACGGGGAACAATGGCATATATCCCAGCAAAAATGATAAAGCTTATGATGCCATACATGGTAATATGGGAGTGGGCAATGGTGAAATCCGTAAAATGCCAGATTAGGTTCGTCGAACGAAACGCTTCCGCTGTTCCCTGATAGGATCCTGTAAAATAGTAGATGACCCCTACCAAAAAGAAAGGCAAGGAATAACTGTTGGTTACTTTATCCCATCCCCCTTTAAAGGTCATCAGAAAATTAATAGTCCCCGATGTTACCGGGATCAGCATACCAACACTACCGACAATGGCGGTAGTCTGAAGCCACCATGGCAAGGCACTGAAAACGAAATGGTGGGTACCGATCAGGGTGTAAAAAAGTATCTGCGTCCAAAAAGCCAGTACTCCCAGACTATAAGAGTAAATCGGCTTATTAAACTGCTGCGGTAAAAAATAATACAGCAGCCCCAGGCAAAACATCATAAACCATAACCCCACTGCCTGATGCATGTAAAAACCCTGCAATATGACTTCCCCAATACCATTTTGCCAGAAAGGCAGATAGGATACCAAGGCAATAATCGGAAGGAAAATGACAGCTGCACTGATATACCAGTTAGAAATGTAAATCTCTTTCGTCTTACGCTGTGCAATCGTTTTCAGGTAATTAGTAGTACTAAGCCCAAGTCCGATGGCGAACAAAAGCATGATTGGCCAGATATATTCCCGGTATTCTCCGCCACCGTTATTAATGCCGGCCATCAGTGAGACCGTTCCCAAGACATGGGATAAGTTGATCAAATGCAACGACGCCCAGCCCATTTTAATGTTGTACAGCTTGCCATTCCCAACCATCGGGACAACATAATAACCCAGTCCCAGCATGCCCAAAGTAGCCCAACCCCAGAAAACCAGATTGGTGTGTACGGGCCTGAGCCTTCCAAAACTCAGCCAGCTGATCGCATCGGCATCAGGCGCAACGAATTTAATCCCTACGTACTCACCAATTGTTGTTCCGATAACCAGCCAGAGCACAGCCGATGCGATAAAAGCTAAAATCAGCTGTGTAAGTTTCGGATCAATTTTAGGACGTGGAATTGGTTTCTTCTTAACTGGAAATATATCTGTTCCATGCTGTATTTTTATGTTATTTAACAGGCCCTTTTCATCTGATGCAATATTTTCCCCGGCCAGTTCATTCTGTGATAATTGAAAAAGCAAGGCTTTTTTCCGATCACTGAGCACCGATACTTCCTCATAGAACATTTCATTACCCAGGTTATCGGCGATGGATTGCAGCTCAACCTGGATTTTAGAACGCTGGTATTTTTTAAGCAGTGTACTAATTTTGCTGATTAAAAGCAAAAACCCTGCTAAAAGGGGAATAAAGAGTAAAACGAAGGTAATCAGTACACCTGGCTGTGTCAGAATATTTTCACGCGTTGCGGCTTGTACCGTTGTTTGTGCATTTGAAAAATGGGGCCATAACCATATAATCAGGGCTGGCAAAATGATTTTTACAGCCGGGGCTGGACCAGGCGTTTTGGTAACGATTTTTAACATGATATCAATTTGATCAGCTGTCAATCCACTAATCTGATTTTTATCCACCTTAAACGATATTTTTTTTAACAGGGTACCGCCTACCTGGCTTAGCGAAATGATTATTTTTATGATATATGCCAAAAATAATCCCAGCAATACAAATACCAGTAATTTCACTCCTATATCAGTTCCTTTATACAAGACAGAATTTTCCGGAGCTTGAGCAACGGCTTGCCAAGATAAAAAAGATAATAAAGTGACCAACTGCCACCTATTTTTACGAAAGAACCACATACATAGCTTCATTTAGTTAAATTGTGCTGTATTCCGATAACAGAAATACATTATGTCAGCTTTACGTCACGGCAACGTATTAAGAAATTGTAATGTAGATTTGACATCATTTTAATTTGAAATTAGTAATAAAAATATCCTCTGGATTACGATACAATTATGTAAAAATCAGTGTATCCATTTACTAATTAAGGGGTAAACTAAAGAAAGGGAGAAAAACCGTCACGACTTTCGTGTAGCATTTTAACTTGCCATAAGTCCGGAATATTGAATTCTAAGGCGCTAGGTTCAGATCCATAATCGAGCCCAAATCAAACATTTTATAATCTTTACCATCAGAAAAGTCATATTCTCCCACCAGGTTAATATGTGCCCAGCTGTGGGTAGAAGTTGCAAGAATTTTTTTCAACAGGATCTGCCTGTCATGTTCGGCCCTAGCTGCTACCAGTTTTTCAGATAACAACAACAGATTATAAGTGTTCACCGCATTTGCTATCAGCCTTTTACAACCTTCTGCCGTCAATTGCTCTTTACGGGTGCCCCAGATCAATTCCTGGTTATTGCCTACGGTGATGGCCTTGGAAAAGTTATTGCTGCTTTCGATTTTAGAAAGCGATCCAGACACCGATTTCCGGATTAACTCATCATCTATATATTGATAAATGTATGCTGTTTTGTAGAGCCTTCCCAAATCTTTGAGGGCTTTATAAAGTGGGTGTTGCTTCGAATATGAATTAAGACGTCTGAACAATGTGGACGCCTTTGCGTAACCCAGTTTGATCGTACAGACAAGTCTTAAAATTTCATCCCAATGATTTTCCAGGTGGGCCAAATTGATTTTAAGACTTGGAACAATCTTATAATTCAGCTCACGATACGTCCGCGCTTCATCAATTGAATAAAGCTGCTGATGGTGAAATCTTGCAAACCTGGGACGGAATTCAATACCAAGCAGGCCAGTTACGGCAAATACCGGTTCACTAAAACCGTGGGTATCTGTTGAATGCGCATTGGGAATGATCACTTCATTGTGGGTCAAACCATCCAGGACATAATGCGATTCAGGTTCAGCTGCACTGAATACGGTGGAATAAAATAACTGCCCGGCTTCGTCCAGAAAGGAATACATGGTAACACCCCTGCCATTTCCAAAGTACTTAAAAGAAGGAGAAGCCACTAGCGAAGCAACGGATACATCGAACTTTTGACCGTCGCTGGAAGTATGAACAAAGTCTGCATCCTTTCTAAAATGTTCGGTAAGAGGTAAAGAGTTGCTAAATGCAAGTACTTTGTCATTTGCCTGTATTACAGTCTCTGGCGAAAAATATTGGAGTGCCGTTGTTTCTAATGAAGTGGTCCTGATACCCTTAGACATGAAAGAGAATTTGCGGATTCCGATATTGCACCCAAACCCAAGAATTGCTGCAAAAAATAACTTCTCTTCCGGACGTTTAGGAATGTGGTCAATACCGCTATGGGTAAACGAGGAAATAAAGTCGCTTGTATTTTGTACAGTAGAAAGAACTTCCGCTAACGGAATAACATATTCGTTGGGATAAAGCGATTCCAGATCCGTTACTTCTTCCAAACGTTTATCTTTCATCAGGTGCCAGTCACCGGTAGGATCAAAGTATACCTGTTTGTTATTTCCTTTTTCTATACGCTCATTTGTTAATTTTATCTGGGCATTCAACTTTTCGTTTAATTTGAGAAGGGTTTTTCGGGAATCTGCAAAAGGTGTTAAGCCAGCTTGTTCTATGAGCTTTTCCTTCTCTTTGTTCCAAACCGAAGCCGGTATTTGATACTCATCAAAACTTCGGTAATCATAAGATGAATCGATTGGAAGTACTCCGGATTTGATACTATCCCTGATTTCCTGAAACAGGAATACTTTATATAAACCTGTACGTAGTTTCCCTTCCGTAGTTAATACCCGCTGCTGCTCTTCCATCCCTAAAAAATCAGTTGGTACAGCTGCGCGCGAAATAATAGAACCATTCTTTTCCTGGTAGTACCGGACCGCTTCAAGGATATCTTTTCCTGATGAAGTCGAACTAGGGATCAATGCTTTTACGATATCACTGACTTTACCATTTAATTTCGATGCATTTTTTTCAAGCATCTGATAGAAATCTTCCCGGTCATTTATTTTTTGGTTGGCTTCTTTTAATGCTTTAAGGCGCTGCTGGTCTTCCTGTAACAATTTTTGAGATAACCGTTTGTTTTTAAAAAGCTGCTCGATCAATGTTACCTTGGCCAACGGTTCTATGGTAGTGTCAGCAATAATTTGTTCAATGGCACCCAAAACATCAATATGGGTACTGCTCCGGTGGGCAACACTGCTAACCAGTTGCGCGGTCTGCATCCTGTTTTCATAAAGCTGCTGCTTTACCAGGTTCTCACACCCATTGACATAATTGGTGACCGCACTATTCAAAGTCAGGATAAGTGCATCTCCTAACATATAGTATTGATGGATAATGAAGGAAATCAGAAGAAGATAACGATTTGTGCTACGTGTTGCTATTTGCGTTACCTGGTTATTGATAACGTATTCCGCATAAAATTGAACAGTGGTATCAGATAATTTCAAGCGCTTGACAATCGGTAATAACTGCAAATACATATTCTTTAAGCTTTCAAAGTTGGTTACTCGCTCACGGATCTGCTTTGTTTCCATGGATTGAGAAATCCGTTTAAAGAATGTAATCTCATAGCGTTTTACTTTCAAATGCTTCCTGCTATCCAGTTGATAAGAAGTGTGTTCAACAAGAAGCTGCTCTAAAAGCAAAATATCGGCGGAAGTCAGGTACTTATTTAAAATAGACTCTAAATTTTGCTCGAAACGAGCAAGAGATTTGTCCAAAATCGTTTTCAGGCTTTGGTATGTTGGAATTTCTATATGATGTGATTGGAGAAAGTCTACCATCCCTTCGAAAATCAGGTATGGCCTGGTCTGTACATGTGCCAGTCTGTGTGTTTCTTCGGCCAACGCTTCAACCGAAGATTTTTCAAAAGCTGCGAAGCCAAAATATCCAAGAATGTCCTCCCGGTGCCTAAGTGAAGTCCGTCCCTCGTAGTCGGTCATTTGTACAGCATTGACATCAACAGAAATTCTTGCCGCTACAAAGTCCACATCACTTTGCTGAAAACGGTTCGATCCAAAAAACCTGCTGACCACCCGGAAGTATCCAACCTGCAAAAGAAAGCCAACTTTATTGGATGGTGTCTGCAAAGTCTTGACATATTCTTCTGCCCATTCAGGAGCCTCTAAGAAAATCATTTTCTGGTCGACGCTCAAAACAGGTGGATTGTCAAATCGTTGCCGGGCTTCGGAAGTCAGGTATTCTTTTCTTGGCATAAGACGATTTGTGTGTATAAAAAAACGTTACTCAGAATGTACAAACCTGCCAAGCTCCATGAGTCCAAAAGACGGACCAAAACCAGGCATATCCTATCAAATTAGTAAAATAAACTTGTATAGCAATCTAAGTACATTAAATTTGGTGTCACAGATGCTTTAAAGTAGACAAAAAGTGAAAATAGGATATGCTCGGGTATCGACCCAGGACCAGAATCTGGAAATGCAGCTGGACGCCTTGCAAAACATTGGCTGTGAAAAAATATTTCAGGAAAAGGCTTCTGGAATTAAATCGGATCGGCCCCAGCTTGCCGCCATGCAACTGATCCTTCGTGAAGGGGATGTTATCTACATTTACAAGTTGGATCGGTTAGGACGTTCTTTAAAACACCTACTCGAAATGACCTCCGATTTTGAAAAGCGGGGAATTGGCATGGTCTCTATTAACGATTCCATTGATACGACTACTGCCCAAGGCAGGCTAATCTTTAATATTTTTGCTTCATTGGCTGAATTTGAAAGAGACCTGATCAGGGAGCGGACAAAATCCGGATTGGAAGCAGCCCGTGCGCGTGGACGAAAAGGTGGACGTAGTCGTGGCCTTTCAAAGGAAGCTGAGAAAAAAGCGATGCTTGCCCAAACTTTATATAACGAAAGAAAGTTAGGGGTGAACGAAATTGCCGCAGATCTTGAAATCTCGAAAATGACACTTTATAAGTATCTACGACACCGCGGTGTCCAAATTAATAGTAAGACCTGAATTTGTATCGTAAATGAAGCAATATTAATCGACTTTGATCCGTGAACTGCTGGTTCAATAAGCTTTTCTAAGATTATCGGCCAGTGCATCTGATAGCATACTAAGCTCTATCGCCTGAGCCGCTTTTTCAATATCATATTTCACCCGCATGAATTCAACCTGAACTCCATCCGCACTTGTGGTAGTAGCGGACTGGTTAATAGTAAGCATCACATAACATGCCCTTGAATCACCATCTTTGGGTTTTCCAACGGAGCCGGTATTGATCAGGTGATGATAATGGTCACCACCGTCTTTCCCAGAATTAATGATCCGGTGGTAAGGCTTATGTGAATGACCAAAACAAAGAATATCAGCCTTAAATTCTGTAACCAAATCCAGCATATATTGCTCGGGCAATTCTTCCAGAAGATATTCATTGATGCTGCGGGGACTGCCGTGTACCAAAAGCATATTTAAATGATCTTTGCCGAACTGAAATTCGAGTTTCAAGTGCCTGGGAAGTGTCAGAAGATAATCCCGCTCCTTTTGGCCTACCAGTTTATAAGCATAATCACTCCTTTGATCCGTGCTGCAGGCACCCGCTGATGGCAAAATTTTAGAGACTTTCAGATCATGGTTTCCCGCAATGGTGGCAATCCCTCTTTTACGGATATGTTCGATTACCTGGTTTGGCCATACGTTATACCCGATCAAATCACCCAGACAGTATACCGCATCGGGCTTTTGCTTCTCCAGGTCTTCCAGAACTGCTTCAAAGGCGGGCAAGTTCGCATGAATGTCTGAGAAAAGGGCAATCTTCATAAATTGGAAGATTGAGTTTTATAATATTTATCACGTAGCCAAAAAGCCACATTGACCAGGGCAATCAATGCCGGTACTTCAACCAGCGGACCGATCACACCGACAAATGCCTGGCCGGAGTTGATCCCGAACACGCCGATAGCAACTGCAATGGCAAGTTCAAAATTGTTACCTGCTGCGGTAAAGGCAATCGAAGCATTTTGTGCGTAATCAGCACCCAGCGATTTTGCCATGAAGAAGCTGACCAAAAACATGATGGAAAAATAAATGACCAGTGGAACAGCAATTAAAAGAACATCCCCCGGAAGCTGAACAATCAGCTCGCCTTTCAGGCTGAACATCAGCATGATCGTAGCTAAAAGCGCAACCAAAGTAACAGGTGATATCATAGGGATAAATTTTTTCTCATACCAGTCTTCTCCTTTCAGGGCAGTCAGCCCAAAACGGCTGATCATTCCGGTAGCAAAAGGAATTCCCAGATAGATGCCTACACTTTTAGCAATTTCAGTGATTGTAACATTTACATTTAGTCCTTTTAGTCCCACCAAGGGGGGCAAAACCGTAATAAAGAAATAAGCATAAAAGCTATAAAGCAGCACCTGAAACACACTGTTTAACGCTACCAGCCCGGCAGCGTATTCCCTGCTTCCTCCTGCCAGCTCATTCCAGACCAGTACCATGGCAATACACCGTGCCAGACCGATCAGAATTAACCCGATCATATAATCCGGATGATTTGGAAGAAAGATAATGGCCAGTATAAACATAAGTACCGGTCCGATGATCCAGTTCAGTACCAGGGAAACAGTCATCACTTTGGTATTGCGGAACACTTCGCCCATTTTATTGTATTTCACCTTGGCCAGTGGCGGGTACATCATCAGGATCAGGCCGATAGCAAGCGGGATATTGGTTGTACCACTTGAAAAAGTATTGATATAATCTGGCAATGAGGGAACAAAATTACCAAGGCCTACGCCAATGGCCATGGCCAGAAAAATCCATAATGTTAAGTAACGGTCCAAAAAGCCTAGTTTCTTACGACTGGCTGCCGGAGCACAATTAGTAGCTGACATAATTATTTTTAAAGGTTCTCACTGACAAAATTTTCTGAATAGGTTTTGATCATTTCGCGTACCGTACGGAACTGCTCAGTTACCTGCTCATCACTGCCGGTAGCTTTACCTGGATCCGGAAAGTTTTGGTGGAACTTCTTTGCATTGGTCGGAAAGTAAGGACAGCGCTCTTTGGCGTTGTCGCATACAGTGATCACATAATCGAAATCAATGTCTGTGTACTCATCAATATTGTTGGATGTGTGGCCAGATATATCAATCCCATCTTCTGCCATAATGGAAATGGCTTTGGGGTTGACGCCATGGGTTTCAACCCCTGCACTATAAACGATGGCTTTATTACCTGCAAATTTTCTAAGGTAGCCTTCGGCTATCTGGCTCCGGCAGCTGTTACCGGTGCAAAGCACTAATACTTTTTTCATCGAAATGTTTAATTGATCCCTGTTACTTTACTTCTTCTTTCCAAAAGATTAACACTGCGCCATACCCCTTTCATCTTTCCTATATTTTCACGGTAACCGATCAATCTGAACCCGTTCTTTTCGTGAAGGTGCATGCTGGCGATATTCTCCGAAAAAATACCTGCTTGTAGCGTCCAATACCCGTTTTGCTCACTTTGGTCGATCAGGTGCTTCAAGAGCAGGTCTCCAATTTTCTGCCCCCTGAAACTGCTACCGATATAAACACTCACTTCGGCAACACCCGCATACACGCATCGCCCTGAAACAGGGGTCAATGCAGCCCAACCAGCAATTTCATCCGAATCGTTAATCGCTACATATCTAAGGCCCGAAACATGCGACTGGTCCCAGGCTTCCCACTCAGGAGGATTTGTTTCCAAGGTGGCATCACCGGTGGCAATACCCTGGGCATAAATTTCACGGACAGCTGGCCAATCCTTAGGCTCTAATGGTCGTATCGTGATCATATTTGTCTGATTTGAAATAATTAACAGCATCCACCACCAGGTGTACAGCAGGAAGAATCTTCTGTCCCAACCAGTTCAAGTGCCTCTTTTTCTTGCTGGACTACTCTGGTATCAGCAGAAACGGTTATTGTCTCAGCATTGACAGGGCCACAACAAGATGAAGCGGTGTCTGGCTTAGCAGTGCCACAGCTACTATTTCTTGTCAGCGCTTTGCATTGTGTAAAATCGGGTACCAGATTTACCGTAAAGATGTCACCATCAGTCAAAAACTCGCCTGGGTACATCTGCCGGGTATCGAATTTAGAATTGCCAAACTCAATTTTGACTACGCCAAGCGGATTAAGTGGCAGTGATTTCTCTACTAAATTAATAATTGACAGCGCTTTACTTACTTTCATAGCACGTTCGGTTTCCGTCACCAACGGTTCCCAAAGCTGCACGATGATTTCCGTCCAGTTGTTCATCACACCGCCACAGTCCACAGAGACGATCGGGGCTTGTTTGATTTCAGTAATATGGTATGATGTATCAACAAATTGTCCTTCGGCATATTGAAATTGAAGTACCTTATCAGGATTCTCTAAAAGGGTACTTTTGAAAGACTGCCAGTTCATTGGATTGAAATCATTCATTGCTATGTTACGATTGAATTGAAGATGAAAAAATTCTGCTTACATATTAATTGCAGCATGCAGCTGCTACCGATGTTTCAAATAAGTCACCAAAAATAGCTTTGGCTTCTTGCCATACCGTTTCATTGATACAGTAACAAACCCTTGGCGGGTTAATCTCTCCGTGTATAATGCCAATCTGTTTCAATTCTTTCAAATGTTGTGAAACCGTGGCCTGGGCAAGTGGCAGCACTTCTACCAGGTCACCGCAAACGCATGAATTTACTTTTAATAAATGCTGGATGATCGCAACCCTTGCCGGGTGCGCCAGCGCTTTGGCTAAATCAGCGATACGGTTCTGCCTATCCGTAAAAACTTGTGTTTTTGTAACTCCCATGTGCCAAAGATAAAATTATTTTTATTCATTGCAATAATACGATAGATACTTTTTTCAACCAATCATTGATTGGTTATCCCTTTTTTAAATCTCTTCATAAAAAGTCAACAGATTGCGATGATGATCTAATGCCGGAAACTCCCGGTCTCCCCATGGCTGGTCTTCTACAACAGTTTCAGAGTCATAAATAACACCTTGCTTTTTATATTCTTCGTACAACTCATCTATGCCCTGGACTTCAATCCGGCAACTGGCCGTGCCCGCCAGAAAGCTTTCTGCCCCACTGCCAATTGGATCTGCTACCAAGGATAAGCCTTTGTTCTTCCAGCTTTCATCCGAAGAAGCCCACAAATGGATTTCAATTTCGTCCCGGACTACTTTGGCAAAGCCGTCGTCATAATAAGGTGCTGTAAAACCTAGTTTTTCAGAATAGAATTTAACGGACTCTTCAATATTTTGAACAGGAAGGGCCGGAATTGTTTTCATCATTTTCATGTCATTGATATTATATTGCTAGGCACAGCATGACTTGTTCATTTGGATCGGGGGACATTTTTCGGTTCCATATGTGCAAAAAACACAGCAATCCCCAGAAGCTGGCTTTAACAATGTCTTGCAATTTGTACACTCATAAAAGTACATACACGCATCAACAGGCATTATTTCCGCACGTTCGGTGCTGCAATGCGGGCAGGTAATTACAGATTCTAATATTACATTCATAACTGTCTAGTTTGTTTCAACGACTTTATATCCGGTAGCATCGACTGCCTTTTTAATTTCAGCAAGGGACGTCTTTGTACTGTCGTACTTAACGGTTGCACTAGCCGTTTTATACGATACCTGAACCTGCTGTATGCCTTTCAATTTATTGACTTCCTGTGTGACATGATGCTCACACCCTTCACAGGTCATACCTTTAATCTTTATAAAGGCTGTTTGCCCTTTCTTGGAAATAGGTTGTTTTACTTCCTGTTTCTGATGATAGAGTAGTCCAGAATAACTTGGGAAAGTAATGAGTAATGCTGCTGCAAGGGTTACCAGGCTTAAAAACTTTTTAGATTGCATAAATGGTTTGTTTTCAGGTTCGCAATTACATGAGACTTCAGAAACTGGTTTTAACTGCTGATACCAGGCAAAACCCAAAATCAATACAGTACCAATAATAAAATAAGGACGTGCTGGCTCAATCCAATCAAAAGTTGTTGCCAGGCTGCTTGTCCCGGCGAACATGGCCAGTAGTGGTGTGATACAACAAACAGAACTTGCGAATGCAGTAAGTATACCGGCATTAGCAGTAACTTTGGGCGCTTTCATACTGCTATACTTTCTGGATTGGGAATATGTATAAATAACTGGTTGATGACATCTGCCTGATCTGGTATGATCGAATAAAAGATGGTTTGTCCGGATTTTCGGGTACGTACTAAACTGGCATCCTTTAATTTACGAAGATGCTGAGAAACAGCCGGGACCGTCATCTGCAAAATATCGCTTAAATCGCAAGGACAAAGCTCATTCTGTTGCTGGATAAGATAAAGTATTTTTAAGCGGGCATCATTTCCAGCAAGTGCATAAACCTGGGATAATCTGGTAAATGCGTCATCATTTTCGTCTAGAATTTCCTTACATACCTGGATCTGCACCTGATCAGCGAACAAACGGATACAGCTACTGACTTGATCTAACTCTTTTTCCATATCTGCCTATGATTTTAGACAAATATAAACATTATTTAAGTATTTGCTTAAATAATGTTATACTTAAATATCGAAGATTAAAAAAAAATGATCCCAACTGCAGATAATAAAAGATTGACCGTAAAACTCAGATGTTAAATGTTGACTTTATAAATCTAAAACTAATAACTTAGCGGCCGTCTGCGGTTTCTTGGCGTATGTTTTCCTCGTTCGCGACTGCGGCCCATTTGTAAAGAAAACGTTATTTTGAACATTTGCTAGCTATTTAGGTTAAATTAAAAGATTGTACAGTAGCGGACTGGCCGTCCATGTCACGGCAAAATTGTGAGTCCGATTACCTGTTATTGGTGATAGCACAGCATCTTTACAAAATTATGGATGTTACTATTATTTTCCCATCACGTTCAAAAGTACAAATAGCTGTTTTTTGATCTTTCGCCAACGCGAGTTTGGGATATTGGCCATTACCTAGGGAAATCGTCTTTAAACCATCAGGGCTTCGGAATTGGACCACATTTTCCTGCTGCCATGCTATTGCATTACCTTTTGTAGTTTGCAATATAACAGGGGTGCGGCCAGTACCTAATTTCATTTCAGGTTTACTGGGCTGCGCAAGATAAACTTCCATCTGACGACGCCAAACAGTAGAAGCCTCACCATTTGAATTAACAGTCAAATCTCCGCCGTCCATTGGACAGGCATTGATCATATAATCTCCGATCCCTTGTTTTTGAGCTTTCCCAAAATGTTCTCCTTTGTCTGTCGAAGAAATCAGATACATATTACGAGCACCATCCAGTTTGTTTCTGAACATGACAAAAATATGGCCTATTTGATTGATATAAACGGATGGCTTGCAGCAGTCACAAATACCGTTTTGCGTGCCTTTGTAAATTAATTGATTTTTACCCCATGTTAGACCTCCGTCAGTAGAAAGGGCACCGTATAAGTTATTATTTCCAAGACGCGAATCCAGCCAGGCGGTATAAACAAAATTATCTTTACCAGCACCCAGACCTGAAAGCGCTTCTTTGGCTGTTGTATCAGCATCATTTACTTTAACCGGTGCTGACCACTGATTTGTTTTCTTGGAAAGATTTACTGCAAACAGGTTTCCATTATGGTCGCCAACAGTTACGACAGTGTAATCCCTTGTCGCAGTCAGCTGTGGTCCCCGTCCCATCCCCAAACCCATTTGTGAAAAATTTCCGATTAAAAATGGCTTGGAGTATGATTTACCTTCATCATTCGATGCCACATAATATAAATCCCTTTCTTTTCCATTTTTGATGCCATAAACGATACGGATAACCCCATCGGCATCGACGGCTATTTCTGGTTGACTTCCCACGCCTATGTTTTGTTCATTTACTGCAGCATTAAATGGTCTGATATCCATTTGATGCATCCATATCACCAGAACACCCATGATCAATCCTAATTTCGGTAACAGCATAACTTTGGTATAATAATTTTAATGGAATGATATGACTAACAAAAAAGCAACAGCGTTAACTTTTTACCCCTCAGGAGAAGCGAATACCATAATTATGTAAGGTATTTCTGCAATTGTGTAAAAATATTGGCAAAGGAACTGTAATCTTTGTAATGTTAAAAACCGTATATTTCTGTATGAAAGGTTTTGTTTTGATGTTACTGATAATGACTCACTTACTGGCGCTGTCGGTAAGTAATAGTTATGCGTGTGGCAGCAAGCATAAGATCTCTAAAACTGAAATAAAGCATACTGGTAATAAAACAGCTTATTGTAATGCCTCTGACCATCAAAAATCAGGCAGTAAGAAGAAAATGTGTGGCCACACTTGTGACGGCTCGGGATGCAGTTGTACCCACGGGTCTTCGGTATTTGCATTAAAAACACATCAAGTCGCACTGATTAGCAAAAATGTTTTTGTTATTTCCCAGGCTAATTTCTGGCTCTTCAAAGAATCTACTCCCAAACCGGTATACCTCTCTCTTTGGATGCCCCCAAACATAAGCTGTTAAATTGTCCGACGCCACAAGTGCGTCTTTTCGAAAGCACCCTTGCTTTTGATTAATCAGTTTATTATTAACAGTTTAGGTCTTTTCATATGAAATCAATAAAAATATTGATGGCAATAGTGTTGTTGCTATCCCCATTTCTGTCTAATGCAGAAATCAAAAATGTATCTACCGAAAATGTAAAAATTGCCGGATCATGTGCCCTATGTAAAGAAGGGATTGAAACAGCAGCATTTGAAAAAAACACATCAAAGGCTAGCTGGGACAAGGATTCAAAAATGGCTCTGGTCACCTACGACAGTAAGAAAACCTCGATTGATGCAGTTCTTAAAAAAGTAGCTTTGGCGGGTTATGACAATGACAGGTTCTTGGCTCCTGACGATGCTTATGCAAAGCTTGCGGACTGCTGCAAGTATGAACGTGCCGTTAAAAAGCAGGCCGTTGCAGAGAAGAAAATGACAGAACATCAGCATGGTGCTATGGCGGACACACAGAAAAACGCTGCCGCTGATACAGATCCGTTAAAACCTGTTTTGGATGCCTATTATGCCGTTAAAGATGCATTGGTAAGTTCTGACGGCAATACAGCATCAACAAATGCTACGAATCTTGTAAAAGCAATCAAAGCGGTCAAAATGGATCAGCTTGCTTCTGAGCAGCATATGGTCTGGATGAAAGTAATGAAAGACCTTGATTTTGATGCAGACCATATTTCTGAAACCAAGGACGTAGGCCACCAGAGAGATCATTTTTCTTCGCTTTCAGATAATATGTATAAACTCATAAAATCTGGAAAGCCATCTGAGGCAGTTTATTACCAGCATTGCCCTATGGCCAAGGAGGGTAAAGGAGCCAACTGGCTGAGCCAGGTACCTGCTATCAAAAACCCGTACTACGGCGCACAGATGCTAAACTGTGGCAAAACTACCGAAACCATCAAGTAACAAAAGCAGGCCTATTTTGCCATGCTTTAATTCTGCCCTTACAGCTAGCTGTAGGGGCAGAATATTCTTCTATTATTTAACGTAAAACATCTTATGTATTTTGGTAAAACTGCTGGCATAAAGGCTATTTTCCCTGGTATTATTTTTCTTCTATTTTCTGAAATAGCATTTGCACAGAAGATAGTCCGGTATGATCTATACGTAAAGGATACGACTGTAAACTTTACGGGCAAACTAAAAAGAGCGATCGCGGTAAACGGACAAATCCCTATGCCTACGCTGACCTTTACAGAAGGTGACACGGCTGAGATTTATGTCCATAATGAGCTTAATGAGGAAACCTCATTGCACTGGCATGGACTGTTCCTGCCAAACAAATATGACGGGGTTCCCAATCTAACGCAAATGCCTATTAAACCGCATACTACACATTTGTACCGGTTTGCCATTATTCAAAACGGGACGCACTGGTATCATAGCCATACCGGATTGCAGGAGCAGATCGGCATGTATGGTTCTATGATCCTGAACAAGAAAAAAGAGACGGTTATCCCGACAGTTCCTATCGTATTGAGTGAATGGACAGACTTGAACCCTAAAAATGTGCACCGGATGCTGCACAATGCCAGTGATTGGTTTTCGATCAAAAAGGGCACGACACAAAGTTATTCAGAGGCCATTAAACAGGGTTACTTTAAAACCAAGGTAGCCAATGAGTTCAAACGAATGAATGCAATGGATGTCAGCGACGTCTACTACGAGAAATTCCTGATCAATGGCAAAAATCAGAGCCAGCTTTCACAGTTCAAGCCCGGTGAGAAAGTGCGTTTGAGAATTTCGAACGGAGGCGCATCCACTTACTTCTGGCTTACTTACGCCGGAGGGAAAATGACAGTAGTTGCCAATGACGGCAATGATGTGGACCCAGTCGAAGTAGACAGGTTGATTATTGCCGTTTCGGAAACTTATGATGTGATTGTTACTATTCCACAGGTAAATCCGGGGGCCAAACCAATCGCCTACGAGTTTCTTGTAACCTCGGAAGACCGCACCAGATCTGCTTCCCTGTATTTGGGTGAAGGAATCAAACAGCTTACATCCCCACTGCCCAAACTCAAATATTTTGAGGGCATGAAAATGATGAACGGCATGATGAAAATGAATGGTGATCTGGATGATATGGGCATGAACATGAGCCTGAACCAGATGGATATGAACCTGGTCATGTATCCGGAAATTACAGGCCCGGTGAAAGGAAAGAAAATGAAAGAGGCTGGTAAACCGGCTGAGATGAAGGGTATGAAAATGGATGATAGTAAGAAGCCAATGGAAAGCGGACATGCCGATCATAACATGTATAACAGCAACGCCCTTTCTTCGATTACAACCCTGAATTATGCCATGCTCAAATCACCTCTCAATACATCGCTTCCAAAAGATGCACCTGTGAAAGAACTGCGGTTTGTACTGACGGGAAACATGAACCGTTACGTGTGGAGTATGGACAATAAGGTAGTTTCTGAAAGTGATAAGATCCTGATTAAAAAAGGTGAAAATGTCCGTATGGTGATTTACAATAATTCCATGATGCGCCATCCGATGCACCTTCATGGGCACGATTTCAGGGTTCTCAATGGTCAGGGTGAAAATGCTCCGATGAAAAATATCATTGACATTATGCCTATGGAAACTGATACCCTCGAATTTGCAGCAACTGAAAGCGGGGATTGGTTTTTTCACTGTCATATTCTTTATCACATGATGAGTGGTATGGGAAGGGTTTTCTCTTATCAGAACTCACCTGCAAACCCTGAAATACCAAACCCTAAACTTGCACAGCGCAAACTTTTTGCCGACGACAGGGAATTTCACTTTATGGCGGAAAACGATATTGCCACAAATGGAAATGATGGCGAAGCCATGCTGCAAAATACCCGATGGAGTATCGGCAGTGAATGGCGGCTGGGTTATAACGACCACCATGGCTACGAAGTGGAAACGCATGTAGGACGTTACATTGGCAAAATGCAGTGGCTTATGCCTTTTATAGGATTTGACTGGCGGTACAGAAAAATGGGCATGGATGAAGTTGAAACCAATCTGTTTGGGCAGCGGAATACGAAAGACAAACGCTCGATACTGAGTGCGGGTGTCAATTATACGCTACCCATGCTGGTTTCTGCACAGGCTGAAATCTTTACGGATGGTATTGTCAGGTTTCAGTTAGAAAGGATGGACATACCCGTTTCCAAACGTTTGCGTATGAACCTGATGGTCAACACCGATAAAGAGTACATGGCGGCGATCAAATATATTTTTACCAGGTATGCGGGTGTTACCGCCCATTATGATAGTGATATGGGATTTGGTGTAGGATTGACTTTGAATTATTGATCAATGAAAGGCTTGCCCTTTCCACATAAACAAAAAAAAATGGAAAATCACCACGGGCACCATCACATGCCAAAAGAGGTTCCAATGCCTGAAGATCATCATCCAACGAAGCAAATGGATGAGCACCATGGCCACGACAAACATGCGGGGCATCATACAGAGGATTTTCTAAAACGATTTTGGATATGCCTGGTACTGACGATTCCTGTATTGCTGCTCTCGCATATGATCCAGCAGATGGCCGGATTTGACATTGCATTTTCCGGGGACAAATATGTGCTCCTGATCCTAAGCACCATCATTTATTTTTATGGTGGCTGGCCTTTTCTGACAGGCCTTGTCAGTGAAGTCAAAAATAAGAACCTGGGCATGATGACGCTGGTGGCAGTTGCCATTACGACTGCCTATGTATATAGTGTCGCAGTTGTATTTGGGCTGGAAGGGATGGACTTCTTCTGGGAGCTGGCTACCCTGATCGATATCATGCTGGTCGGCCACTGGCTGGAAATGAAATCCCAGATGGCCGCATCGAGGGCACTGGAATCACTGGTAGAATTACTTCCATCCGTGGTGCATGTGGAAAGGGATAACCATGTAACTGATATTGCTTTAAAGGATCTTCGCTCCGGTGACACATTGCTTGTAAAACCCGGCGAAAAGATACCTGCTGATGGGGTAATCCTGGAAGGTAGCTCCTATGTAAATGAAAGTATGCTGACCGGGGAAAGTGTCCCGGTGCAGAAAAAGAAAGATGACAAAGTAATTGGAGGTGCCATTAACAGCGATGGGGTATTGAAAATACATGTTACCGGCGCAGGAGATGACACTTATCTGCAAAAGGTGATTGGTATGGTTAAATCGGCACAGAGTGCCAAATCCAATACACAGAATCTGGCTGATAAGGTTGCCAAATGGCTGACACTGGTTTCCATCACGGTCGGAGTCGTTACTTTTATTGTCTGGTTTTCCAGCGGGCAGAGCTTGTCTTTTGCTTTGGAAAGAATGGTAACAGTGATGGTAACTTCTTGCCCCCACGCCCTTGGTGTAGCGATTCCACTCGTCATCGCCATTTCAACAACACTTTCGGCAACGCATGGCCTTTTGATCCGTAACCGGACAGCTTTTGAGAATGCACGTAAACTGACGACAATCATCTTCGATAAAACTGGTACTCTTACCAAAGGCTCCCATGAAATCCAGCAGATCATTATTGAGGATCAGCAGTTTTCAGCGGATCAGATCCTGCAATATGCAGCCGCGGTTCAGCAAAACTCTGAACACCATATCGCGCATGGTGTTATCCGGAAACTGAAAGAAAAAGGGTTAGAACTATGGACATCTTCCGATTTCAATTACATGCCTGGTATCGGTGTGTCAGGAACTGTGAACGGAAAAAAAATAGTTGCGGCCGGACCCAATTACTTTAATCAGGAAAACAAACCAATACCTGCCATCCCTGATCAGGTTGATCAGAATACCGATACAGTAAACTTTATACTCGTTGACGGAAAGCTGGTTGGAATAATCACTTTTGCTGATTCTATAAGGGAAAGTGCATCAGGCGCAATCGACGCATTAAAAAAGATGAACATTAAAACCTTCCTGCTGACCGGGGACAATGAAAAGGTTGCCGAAGCTGTGAGCAAAAGACTAGGTATGGATGGCTATCTGGCTAATGTTCTTCCGCATCAGAAGCAGGACAAGGTCAAGGAATTTCAGGACAAAGGAGAAATTGTTGCCATGACCGGAGATGGTGTAAACGATGCGCCGGCCTTGGCACAGGCCGATGTGGGTATTGCTATTGGTTCAGGAACAGATGTTGCAGCTGAGACCGCTGATATTATACTGGTTAATAGTGATCCGATGGACGTTGTGCAAATGATCACCTTCGGAAGGGCTACTTACCGGAAAATGGTACAAAATTTAGCTTGGGCGGTTGGTTATAATGTCATCGCAATTCCGTTGGCAGCAGGTGTTCTTTATCCTACGTTTATGCTCAGTCCGGCCATGGGGGCAGTATTAATGAGCGCATCTACCATTGTTGTAGCGGTGAATGCCAAACTGCTCAGGGTGAAATAAAATTGATAGAATATCCGGTTTTTATTTTTAACATACTAAAATCAAACACTATGAAGACGACTTTCAAAACATTGATGCTACTTGCTTTACTTGGTTTTACTGCTGCATGTTCTGATGATGACGATGATGCACTTAAAATCCAGGCCCATGACCAGAATCAAATGATGACAGTAATGCATGATATGATGGCTGAAATGGAAACAATGAAAATGACGCAGGATCCTGATATCGATTATGCCGAAATGATGAAAATGCACCATATGGGAGCGATTGAAATGGCCGAACTGGAATTGAAATCAGGAATCAATAGTGAAATGAAAACAATGGCCCAGGCTATTGTCGAAGCGCAAAAAAAAGAAATTACCCAGCTTGATTCATTCCTGGCAACAAGTACCCCGACAACCATGAACATGAAATTTCACATGCAGATGATGGAAGGAATGAACCGGATGGGAAAACAGGCAGACTTACAAATTATCACCGGGAACATCGATCAGGATTTTGCGACACTTATGATTGGCCATCACCAGAGCGCAACCGAAATGGCGCAAATGCAGCTATTGATGGGAAAAAATACACAGCTTAAATCACTGTCAACGATGATCGTCGAAGAACAGAATAAAGAAATAGCCCAGTTTCAGACCTGGCTACTGGCAAACAGAAGTAAATAAATTCATCCTTAAATATTCAAATAATGGAAAATCAGCAATTTAAAGACTGCATTGATGCTTGTGTAGCCTGTGCACTCGCTTGTAGCCAGTGTGCAACCGCATGTTTGAAAGAAGAAAACGTGGGCCATTTGACCATGTGCATACAACTTGATCTTGAATGTGCCGCTGTGTGTCGAAGTGCAGCCGAGTTAATGAGTCTGGGAAGCAGCTTCAGTGCTCACTTGTGCCGCGTCTGTGCAGATGCCTGTAATGCCTGCGCTGACGAGTGTGAAAAACATGCAGCCATGGGAATGGATCATTGCCGAAAGTGCGCTGAAGCGTGCCGGACATGCGCCAAAGCTTGTGAAGAAATGGCTACACCGGTATAACAGAAAATGGCGAACGTTAATAGTGAAGATGTATCGGTATGGAGTTACTTCAATTCCCGGTATGTCTTCACAAGCAAACTCAGGTCACATAAGATGCTGACCGAAGTCACATTTTGCTTATTAGCAAAAACTTACATTTGACAAACATTCAATTAAAGAAAATTCAACAATGAAAAAGCTAATATTTTTATTTGCCCTAATAGTGGTGACTTTAACGGCTACCCAAAACAGCTTTGCGCAAAATTACAAAATGCCAGTAACTTCTATTGATGCAAAGGGAAAGATAACTGATGCTAAGGGAAAACACATTGGATGGGTAACCAGTGATGGAATAATCAAAGATGCTGCTGGAGTGAAAATCGCCCACGTTGATAATGCTGGAAATGCGATTGATGCTGTAACGGGGAAAAACCTGGGTAAAGCTTCAAAAAATGGCACCTATCTTTATCATGTAAAAAGCGGGGTCAGTGACAGCTTAACAGTATCTATCCCCATGAATGGGGTATGCGAAGTCAAAGATACAAGTGGTAAAACCGTGCTTTTGGTTCATGAAAATTATAAGCAATACGGAGCCTGCGCGATGCATTGTCTTCAATTGAAAAACGAGCACAAGGATATGAAGATGAAATGATTCTAGAAATTCAGTTGATGTAGGATTTCCGACAACCAAAATGACCTCCTTGACCAATTAGTTGGGTTTTATATTGGCTGACGATTGAATGTAGCACGATACACCAGGAGAAAAACCCTACGCGAAAGTCGTGACGGTTTTTCTCCCTTTCTTTAGTTTACCCCAATTAACAATGATGGGAGAAGTGTCTTTTACTTTACGTTTTATTTATCAGACTTTACTATTTAATTATATCATTTACAGAATGTTATCCCTAAAACGTATTTAGTTTTAAGGACTGAAATGAACAATAATTATTGCATAACAGCCCTTAATAGCTAACGAAAGCATTTAATACGTTAAATTAGATTGTCTTGACCGCTAAATACCAGTCAACCATTTCCAAATTAGACTCTTTTCTTTCTAAGAGGGACTCAACAGTTCTGGGTGCACCAATTATAACTTTCTCACCTGGCTTCCAGTCTAAAGGCATAGCCACTTTGTACTCGTCCGAAGTTTGAAGCGCTATCAATGATCGCTTGATCTCTTCCATATTACGGCCAACATTGAGAGGATAATACATTACAAGTCTTACCTTGCCTTTTGGATCTATAATAAAGACCGCACGAACGGCCGCAGTTTCGCTTTCACCAGGTTGTAGCATACCATAAAGTTTTGCAACTTTCATATCAATATCGGCAATGATGGGAAATTCGAACAAAACACCTGTCTTATCGTAAACAGCATTAACCCAGGCAATATGTGAATGAATACTGTCAATACTTAATCCCATCAACTTAGTATTATGAGCCGCAAAAAAATCTTTCTCTTTTGCAAATCCAGTCATTTCAGTTGTACAGACCGGAGTGAAATCCGCAGGGTGCGAAAATAAAATAACCCAACTGTCCTTGTTGTATTCCGAAAAAACAAGCTTCCCCGTAGTTGTTAAAGAATCGAAATCAGGTGCCTGATCGCCGATGCGTGGCATATAAATTTCCTTTTCTAAGTTTTCCATTTGATATATAATAAATAATAATATTCCCGTTGAATCAAAAACAGCAGTTTGCTGTCTGCATCAACCTTTACAAATCTCGCTTATTAAAAGATTGGGGTTAGTGACATTTGTCACGTATATCAAACTATTAACTAAAATTTTGTTCAATATTTATGATTTAAAACAAAAAAATCAGTCAGGTCATCAATCCTGACTGATCTATATGTAAAAGGTTATAAATTATGGATGGACAATGGCCCATCCTTGTTGTTGTCGGATTATGATTTCGCCATTGCCACTTGGAACAAATGATATAAAATCAAAAAGCTCATCCTTGCTGATATTACGCTCCCGAAGTGTGTTTTCGCATTCGGCCAGAATAACTCCCTTTGCCTGTAAAGCCTTCAATTGAATCTCATAAGGATTCGTTTTTTTGAAGACAGCAACTCCCCCGCCGTGTACTACAAGCTCTGCTTGAAGCTTTCCTTTCAAACGGGGATCTTCCAAGGCATTCATCATGTTTTTCATGGTAGCCTTAATTATTTTATCATCGTCACTATTAAGCTGATAAACGACTTTGTAAAATTTTTTATCGGCAACTGCGCCATGAAATTCACTTGGATTGACTGCTTTGTCTTGCGCCGATGCTCCGATTGAAAACAGCATAGCAATAGCAAATAAAAGGGATGCGATTTTTTTCATTTCTCGATAATTTTAATTGAAACGGATGTTAATTATTTATTTGTTTATTCTGGTCGCTGCAATGGGCTTGAAAGGACCATATTTATGCTGGTTTTCAGTATATGCATCTGAATAAGGCCCGAATGGAAAGTCTATTGGCTTTTGAGAAATATTCTTCCAATCCAGGGCTTGATCTTTATGGGGCCGTGGTTGCGAATTTACAAATGCTGCCAAATCCCAGGCCTGCTCATCGGTCAGAATTTGATTTTGATAATTTGCTCCAAATGGCATGTTGTCTTTAACAAAACCGGCAAAGGACGAATTTCTATATAACCCTGCGCCGTCGTTATAGCTTCTACTTCCCCAAAGAGGCGGATAGACAAATGATTTTTGATCGGGCTGCATAATCCCTTCTCCTTTTGCTCCATGACAGACCGCACATTTTTCTTTGTAAAGAATCCTGCCGGTCTTGGGATCAGCGGCCCTATCAAGATATGCAAGCTTGTTAAGCCCTGAACCTTCGGGTGTCTTCCCTTTTTGCACATCCTTTCCGACCCACTTCATGTAGGAGACCATTGCCTTCATCTCTTTACTTGCACTATCGGGTTTTCTGCCATTTAAACTTCTTTCAAAACAATCAGATATCCTTTTGATGATCGTTTCAGTCCCCGCAGATCTTGCCCTAAACTTGGGATATGTCGAGTAAACTGCCAGATAATTATTGCCCATTATCTTTGTCCCTGCTTCCAAATGACAATTCTGACAGTTCATCCCATTCGAGATTTGGCGCACACTGCCTTTGGGCCCCAAATATTTAGAAGTATTGGCAATCAGGTCTTTGCCATACAGGATAAGCTCATCTTGCAATGAGTCTACTGGCAGGATACTTGAACTCACTCGCGGATTAGAGCGATTTGCTGGCTTCTGATCTTGCTTTTTCATGGGCCAGCCTGCTTTTACTTGCAAGGCCTGAAACTTATCGGCATATAATTCCGGAAATATTACGCTAAATACAATGGCGACTAGTAAACCTGAGACCAATACAATCAGAAAAATCAGAAGTCTAAGAAGTAACCGCCATGAACTAGGTTCTATATTTTTCATGTTGGGCCTGGCTTTAGTAGTCAAATCAATATTGTAATAATCTGGATATCATCATCGATCAGCAGCATCTGATTGACTATCGCGCGTAGCCCCGCAAACTTTCCCAGGCACCTCCATTATAAGCCGTTATCCCGGCCTGCTTTAACATTTTGGTCGCTCTTGCACTTCTTGCACCGCTCCGACAGCAGGTAATTACCGGCAGCTCATTGCTTTTAAGTCCATCAATCTTAGAGAGCAGCGTATCTAATGGAATATTGACGCTCGATTCCAGATGCGCATGCCTGAACTCCTCGGGAGTGCGCACATCGATAATCAAACACCCCTGGTCGATAACAGGTTGTAAGTTTGTTTTTTCAATCCCTAAAAATCTCGCTAATAATCCCATGCTATTATATGTTTAATGGACATACATACTGACTTATTTTAATCGCTCCATGCTGCTTGACAGCCTTGAAACCTCCCTTGATATCGATCAGCCTACCATATCCGCGTGCCCTAAGAATTGAGTTAAAGATCATGGAGCGGTAGCCAGTGGCACAGTGCACAAAGTGTGTTTTGTCCTTTTCTATACCCGCAAGCATTGAATTGATCTCATCAAGTGGGATATTCAAGGCGCCGGTAACGTGCTCTGCCTCGTATTCGCTACGTTTACGCACATCCAGGATTGTGGCCCCAGGCATATCCATAAAGTTCTCGGCCATCTGCTCTGCTGTAATGGAATTAATACGATCAACCTGCTTACCTGAATTTCTCCATGCTTCAAACCCACTTTTCAAATAACCAATAGTAAAATCATACCCTACACGTGCCAGCCTGGTTATAACTTCTTCTTCCCTGCCGATTTCGCAAACAAGCAGGATAGGCTGATGGGTATCAGGGATCAGCGAGCCTACCCAGGGAGCAAATCCTCCGTTAATACCGATGTTGATCGAGTTAGGAATAAAGCCGTTGGAAAACGCTTCCGCATCCCGGGTATCCAGGATCAATGCGCCGGTTTCATTGGCTGCATTCTCAAACTGCTCCGGATCCAGTGCCATGTTTCCCCTTTTTAAAACCAGGTCTATGCTCTCATATCCCTTTATCTTCATCATTACATTCAATGGAAAATAAGCAGGTGGTGCTGAAAGACCGGCAGTCACCTCCTTTATGAACTGCTCGCGGCTCATATCTTTCCTTAATGCGTAATTATACCTTTTTTGGTTACCAAGTGTATCACTGGCCGGCATGCTCATATTCTTCCCGCATGCGCTTCCTGCTCCATGGGAAGGATAAACCATGATCTCATTAGACAGGGGCATAATCTTGCTGCGAAGAGACTCAAATAAGTAACCTGCCAGGATCTGTTCATTTAAACCATTATCAATTTTTTGGGCTAGATCAGGCCGTCCGACATCACCAATAAACAAGGTGTCACCCGTGAAAAGAGCAATTTCCTTATCGTCTTCATCTTTCAATAAATAACAGGTGCTTTCCATGGTATGTCCGGGCGTATGGATGGCTGTTAGCGTGATTTTTCCAATATGAAACTGCTGACCGTCAGCAGCGATCACTGCGCCAAATTCGGGCTTAGCGGTCGGGCCATACACAATATCTGCCCCCGTCTTTTGAGCAAGGTCAATATGCCCTGAGACAAAATCTGCATGAAAATGAGTTTCAAAAACATATTTAATTTTCGCTCCTCTCTTTTCGGCCATTTCCAGGTAAGGCTCTACTTCTCGAAGCGGATCGATTACGGCAGCTTCTCCGTCACTTTCGATATAATATGCACCCTGCGCCAGACATCCTGTATAAATTTGTTCGAAATGCATGATTCTTCCCATTTGTTTGAAATGATATACAAATCTGACAAACTAGCCTGAAAGCTTCGGTGATATTTGTCACGTAGCACCTTACTTTTAAAAAAAATTTATTAGTGACCACCACCTACTTAGCCAGCTGGGCAATCATCTCCGTCATCTCATCGCTACTATAGTCGGCGGCACCTTCCTGTCTATAAACCATTTTCCCTTCTTGATCCAGGATTACCGTGGTAGGAACAGCTCCCTGCATGAAAACGGGCGGTATCTCGCTGGCCGGACTTACCACCTTTAAAGCGTAGTGGTGCTTTTTCATGAAGCTGTCCGACTTCTGGTAATTGCCATCTACGTCGACCATTAAAAAGACCACATTTTCTTTGTCCTTGAACTTAGTATACAAATCATTGATTGAAGGCATCTCTGCAATACACGGAGGGCACCAGGTTGCCCAAAAATTGATAAATATGACCTTTCCTTTTAACGAGGCAAGATCAACCGCTTTACCATCGCCATTTTTAAAATAAACGTTTGGTAAAGGTTCTGCGGCAGCTTCATCAGGCTGCTTGTCAATTTTGGGTTGGAACAGGCCGATTTTCATTAGGCTCTGAATTGTCCATCCTTTTACCTGTGGGCTGACCACCATGGCAGCTATAAAGACCACCATCATGGCCGAGAATATGTTTGAAGGCGATAACCATTTCTTTTTCATCGTTATTTCTAGTTTAAAGCGTTATTTAATTATAATCTTACCGGCATTGAGCAGCTCTTCGCTGCCAATTTTGACAATCTGGTCTTTTCGATCCAGCTCGCCAAATACCTCTTGAATCGAATCCCTTCTTGTTCCCTCACTAACGGGCACTTTTATGACTGTTTGGTTTTCCACACGAAGTACAAATGTTCCCGACTGCGCGTGTACGATGCTGCTGGCAGGCACCCATAAAGTAGAATCTGGACGCCTTAGTTTCATCGTTACCTGAGCATATTCGCCCCCATCCAGGGAATTATCCTTGTTTTCCACATCAAATTCAGCGGTTACAGAGCGGTTCTGCTGCTGTAAAACCTGGCTCTTCCTGGACAGAACAGATGTAAACATTTTTCCAGGCAGATTGGAAACCGTAAAGCTGGCCATGGCATTTTTGCCAACCGACTGTGCATGTTTTTCCGGGATTGCAACAGTCAGCCTCAGCTTTCTGTTCTGGGCAATTACTAGCAGCGGTGTTGTATTATTTTCCCCCACCAGGGCTCCCACTGATACATTCCTTTCCACTACTACGCCATCGAATGGCGCAATAATTTTTAAGTATTCTTCGATCTGACCAAAGGATTGGGCACTCGAGATAGCAGATCGATATGCAGCACTGTCACTTCTTAGTTTGCTTTTAGCCCGATCCAGCTCGATGGCGGCAACAGAACCGTCCTTTTGAGTAGCTTTCAAAATCCTCTCATACATCTGGCGGCTCAGCTGAAAATCTTCATAGAACTTCTGCTGGTCAGACCTGGCTGACTGAAACCGTTGTGAGACTTCCGGAGCATCCAAAATGGCAAGCACCTGTCCTTTTCTTACTACGCTGCCACGGTCAACTTTTATGGCTTTTACAAAGCCCCTGACCTTTGCAAACAGGCTGACCTGTTCATAAGGTTTCAGCTCACCTGGCAATGCCAGCGTGTATTCTGGCTGGTATTTCACTGGGCTGATTACCTGAAGGCTCACAGGGCCTTTCTCATTTGGCTTGCTTTGGCTCTCTGTTTCCGGTTTGCTACCGCAGCCATTTATAACAACACTTATCAGGGCTAGGCCCAGAAAGAGAACGGTTGAATTTTTATGGATTGTCATCATGTTTGACAGCATTGTTGTATTCATTTAGTGATTGCAATTAATTGAGCCTCGGTGTCGTCCGGATCCAGTGATGGACTTTCCCGGCCTGTTTTACGCATGGCCCATGTAAAAAGGTGCGGCATAACCAAAAGCACAGTAAGCGTGGACAAAAGAAGGCCACCGATTACAGCCTGGCCCAGGGGGGCGACCTGCTCGCCGCCATCTCCCATGCCCGAAGCCATCGGTACCATACCGGCAATCATAGCCAGCGTCGTCATCACGATGGGCCGTAAGCGCGAGGATGCCGCAGCAAGGCTGGCCTGCCGTGCCTGCATCCCCATGTACAACCTGTTATGCTCAGCCTGATTGATTAAAAGCACCGCATTAGAAACAGATACACCTACCGACATGATAATACCCATGTAGGACTGTAAATTAAGAGTGCTGCCAAATACCAGAAGCATCAGGATACTTCCACCGATCACAGCCGGCACGACAGCAAGTATCATCGCAGATATTTTAAAGGACTGATAATAAGCTGTCAGCATCAAAAAGATCACCACAATTGCCACCACCAAACCCGTCTGGAGTCCCGACATGGTTTCATCCAGCAGCTGCATGAGCCCTTCGCTCGAAACAATCACCCCGCGCGGTGCATCACCTGCATCCGCCAGAACTTGCCTGACTGCGCCGGAAGCACTACCCAGATCCTTTTGGTAGGTATTGGCCAATATAGTAACGTACCGGTTTGCCCCCTGCCGGTTCACCTGGCCAGCTTGCTTGACCATTTCCAGGCTGGCCACGTCTTCGAGTACCGGGCGCGGCTCGCCCGATTTGAGCGGAATAGCGCGAAGTTTGTCCAGCGAGCCCATATCCGATTCCGGTATCTGCACCTGTACCTGAAATACCAGACCTGACTTAGGATCTACCCACAGGTTTTTATTGGTAAAACGGGTTGATGATGTGGCAATAGCCAGCGCCCGTGAGACGTCTTCCATAGTCAGACCAAATTGGGCCGCAAGCTGTCTGTCCACATTGATCTTTACACTCGGATAATTGACCGGCTCGGCAATACGAACATCTCTTAAAAAAGGGATTTTATCCATTTCCCCTTTCAACTTCAACGCATACTGATTAGCAGCTTTTAGCTGCCCAGCAGCAACTTTGATCTGTATGGGGGTCATGGCCCCCTGACTCATAATCTTTTCAACAAGCTCCATAGGCTCAAAGTTGATTTTCAGCTCAGGCAGCTCTTTTTTTACTTGTAACCTGATCCTTTCCTTGAGTGCAGCAACGGACTCTTTAAAAATCGTCTGATCAATTGAAATCTGCAAAACCGCTTCATGCGAACCACTGGTGAACAGGAAGATGGGATTAATGGCGGTAGCCGATGGCTGAAGGCCTACAAAGGCAGAGCTAATTTTGATCGCATTTTCAGGCAGTGCCTGCTGGATGATACCCGTCACTTTTTTTAGGTATGCCTCTGTATTTTCAAGCCTGCTGCCCTCGGGGGCGACAATCCGTAGCTGTATATCACCGCTGTTGCTAGCTGGTAAAATATCAGTTCCGACTGCTAGAAAAGATGCCGTCACCATAACACCCACTGTAAGCGCATAGACCGTCAAAACAGCCACGGGCTTGCCTTGCAAACGCCGGGTGAGCGATAAATAACGACCCTTAAAAGCATCAAACCTTGTTCGCCTTGCGCCGTTGACCTTATGATGGGCTTTTAACTTTTCCGGTTTCATTAGCCAGTTGGCCATGATAGGCACAAATGTCTGTGAAGCCAGAAAGGAAGCGATCATGGCAAAAGCCACAGCCAAAGAGAGCGGCATGAACATATCTTTTGGAATGCCGCTCATCATAAATGAAGGGATCAGCACAGCCAATATACAAAGCAGGATTAAAAGCTTAGGGACCGAAATTTCCAGCAGTGCATCCAGGATGGCCCTTTTCTTGGGTTTGTCCATCTCAAAATGCTGATGGATGTTTTCAATGGTCACCGTAGCTTCATCGACCAGGATCCCGATTGCCAGGGCAAGACCGCTCAAAGTCATCACATTGATCGTCTGACCGAGCATATATAGCATAATTACAGCCGAAAGAATCGCGATGGGTATGGTCATTACCACAATCAATGATCCACGCGAATCTCCCAGAAAAAGAAATACCATCAGCCCTGTTAGCAGCGCCCCTAATATGCCTTCGTGGATCAGGTTTTCAAGTGAACGCTCGATATAACCCGACTGGTCGAAAACATACCGGATATCTACATCTTCCGGCAAGGCTGCTTTCAGCATGGGTATGGCCGCTTTCAGGTTTTCTACCACTTTCAGCGTAGAAGCATCTGATTTTTTGATCACAGGCAAATACACAGACCGTTTGCCGTTGATGATCGCATAGCCGGTTGTGATATCAGCAGCATCTTCCACACTGGCAATATCTTTGACATATACATTAGTCCCTGATCCTTTGCGGATTGGAATATCTAAAAATTCCTGTGGATCATTGGCAATCGAGTTAAGCGGGCTCATCAAATTCTGGTTGCCGATCCGGATGTTACCCGCAGGGGCAGGAAAATTATTCTTGGCTATTGCAGTAGTGACTTCTTCCGCTGAAAGCCCGTAAGACTGCATCAGATCGGAATTAACCTTGACAACCATCGTGCGGATATTACCGCCGAAAGGTGCAGGGGCCGTCACCCCAGGGATGGACACAAACATAGGCCTGATCTTAGTCAGGGCCATATTTTGAAGCTCAGTGATTGATCTTTGAGGGCTTTCAAACACCAGTTGCCCGATCGGGATCGAGCTGCCGTCAAAGCGCACGACCTGAGGCGGTACTGCGCCAGGTGGCAGAAAGCCCATAGCCCTGGAAACCTGGGTTGAAACCTCGCCAGAAGCCTGCGCCATATTGGTACCAGGGTAAAATGTCAATTTCATCAGCGTAAAACCCTGGATACTTTTAAAGTCAATATCCTTGACACCGCTTACAAATATGAGCACTTTCTGAAACTCGTTGGCCATAAAACCATCCATATAGGCTGGTGATAGCCCACCATAGGGCATAGCAATATATATGACCGGAAGTTCGACGCTAGGGAATATATCCACATTGATCTTGCGGATCGCCGTGAAAGAAAAGTAAGCTATACCAATAACAGCTACCATTATCGATAAAGGTCTTCGCAAAGCAAGCCTTATAATATTCATCGTATTCTATTTAAATTGGTTTTGCAGATAGGAAAAATCGCCCGATGCCTCAGAGCGGACCAGAACCTGCTCCCATAGCTGACTATGGGCATCGATATTGGTTTTCTCTGCTTGCTGTAAGATCAACTGGATCTGCAATAGTTCTGTCAAACTGATCAGCCCGTTCTCATATCTGGACAAATAAAGCTCGTAAGCCAGCCTGGCGTTTTTAACCGCTGCATTAATGCTGCTGATTTGTCTTAGCTGGCCTTCAATACGTTTTGAGGCCGAACTCTGCCGTGTGTTTAGATCAAGTTTTTGAACGTCATAATTTGCCTGGCGCGACCTAACTCTCGATAGTATACGTTTCTTCTCCAAGTTACTGTTTGAAGCGTTAGTTATGTTCCAAGTGACAGCCAGCCCCAACAGGTAGTTGGTGGACCCGTTTCCATAGCCATCTAAAACTCCATTTTCCACAAAGCCATCCTGACCAATACCGCTGCCCCTCAGGGCTAGTCCCCCAAGTGCTGAAAATGATGGTAGCGCCTGGCGGCCCGCGAGCTCAGCCTGGGTCTGACCATACCTTACAGCATCATCAAGTACTTGCAGGTATGGGTGACCAGGCGCTATCACGCCGCCTTGCATTACAGGAGCCGGGGCCAGGTAAGGCTGATAATCTAGGACCTGGGCTGTGTCCACCTCAGGTGCGAGTTCAATCAGCGCTTGCAGGTCTGAGCTTAATTTTGCTTGCCATGACTCTTGCTCTGCATCCGTCTGTAAATAAGCAGACAAGGCAAGTGAACTGTCCGCTCCCGGCTTTAAGCCTGCCACAGCCAGACTTGCCGATAACTCAAAGATTTGTTTTGTACGTGCTTCATTTTGAAGTGCCCATTGCAAATTGACTTTACTGTTTAACAGCTTCAAAAACAATTGGGTAGACCTGGTTTTAAGCCTGAGCTGCTCTGCGCTGAGCTCATCTGTCGCCTGATCGATACCCAGATCAGCAGCTTTGATGGAAAGATTTTTGCGGCCAAATTCGAAGAACTTCCAATCTGCTACAACCGATCCGAAGGTATTGAATGCTGCTGACGGCTGGCCTGGTTGCCCTGCAGCCCGGCCATTGATATTAATCACGCCAGGAAGCGGAAAAAATGCACCGCTGCTGCTGGCGTAGGTCCCCATCGAATTTTGGAGCTGCAATTGCACATTGGGCATATAGGCATTACTCCGGGTAAGCCTTTTAGTCAATCTGGATTCATCCAGCTGCGCCTGTTTTGAGCTTATCGACGGATAATGAGAAAGGGTCATATCCCAGATTTTGGTAAGCCCCAAACTGGATTGTGCATGCAAAGATGAGCTGACAAGCATTATCAAAATGACTGGCAGACAAAGCTTATGCCTTATCATATTAAATCTGTTTAAATGGTAACGGCAGTTAGTAATGCTTAAAAGCACTAACTAATGCCAATTAAAAGTCAGACTGAATATGAAGGCTCAAATCAAAAGATACCGGTTTTTTAGATAAATGGGGCTTCTACCTACCGCAGGATGAACTTTGATGCGATGGGTAATAATACCGTGCGCATCACCAAAAAACCTTGCGAAAAATAGTAATAATGGAAAGTAGGATAGCACCGAACTTGATGCAGGTGGCACCAGATCAGTGGCCGCTTTAATATGAAGATCTTGATCTGAATAAGCAGCACTTTTACCCGATGCGCAAAGCCCGTTTTCAGAAATCTGCACAGAGCCAGCAGGTGCCTTTGCACTTCCCGGTGCTGAATGACCTGCTACTGGGTGATTTAAAAGAGCCGCGCTCAGCGATTTTTTGACCTGGCAGTTCGACAACAAAAACAAAGTAAAAAACAAGAATAGCAACGCCCTGACAGGTGTGCATGCTTGTTCTTTAAATTTTATTGATTGTTGCTTTATCATAAAGAATTCATTTGCGGCTGGTAAAAAATTAAGACTGCTTAATAGCCAGCACACGGGAACTTGTTCATATTAACGAAAAAGAATTGGATTTTATTGGTTCAAATTCAGGATTCTTTTTTAGATAGTCAATCATTGCAGCGACTGCTTTAATTTTTAAATCCTGACGGTTAGAACCTAGCCCTTCAGCTACACCTTGTGATGTGATAAAGGCTGCTTTATAAACTTTTCCTGGTTCAAGTGGCTGATCTCCTATGAAAATTTGCTGTATCCGATGCCCTTTAGGATTTTCAATGCGCATGTAAACATGGATATTCCAGCACCTTTTCACATATCCCCCCATTTGTTTCATCGGGTCGATGCAAAAAGTCCTTTCCAGGTTTTCTTCCAACATTTTAAAAATCTCTCCGCCGGTCAAATCAACCGTTGAAACCACCGGGTTCATCGGAACCATATTATACAGGTCGCCTTTTGTAATCGGGCCGGTTGGTATGGGAGCCCCGTACCGCCACCCATTGGAAAAAGCAATTTCACTACCACTGACGTCTTGCAGTGATCTTAAAAGGAGCTCATCCATGGGCGACTCCAACGTGTTATATCGGTCGAGCAGCATCGTCGTCCGCCCTACAACTTCATTCAACTCCCCATAGGGCTCCATAATCTCACCAATCAGCAGGTCCATGCCACCGTCCAAAGGAACGGTATTATCGACAGTGAGCAGCTGATAATCGAAATCCTGAATTTTTCCATCATTGATTTCTATATCCAGTTGCCCTACAAAACTACCATGACAACCACATTGGATCAGGATTGTCTCATTGATGATGGTGGCCTCATACAACCTGTTATGCGTATGCGCGCTCAGACATACGGCAATGCCCGGAATTTGCCCGAGCATATCAATGTCCTGGGGATATCCATTATGTGAAAGTAGAAAAACGATATCCGCACCCAGTGATCTGACACTTTCAATGGCACCAGGCAATTCTTTGATTCCATCTGTGACTAAAAGCCCTTCGCTGAACTGCTTGGGCATCGTTTTGTCTATAATATTAGAACAAACACCAATCACTGCCACCTTTATATTTTCAATTTCCAAAATAATGTATGGATCTAAAAACAGGCTTCCATCCTTATTATATACATTGATCCCCAAGACCGGGTGATTTAACAAACTTTGAAGTTTTTTTAACTGCGAGGGCCCGTAGGCAAAATCCCAATGGCCCACCATTGCCTGGAAACCAATTTTGTTCAGGATAGGAGTGATTGCTTCACCTTTTGAATCAATCAGCGGCAAAGTGCCATGAAAGGTATCTCCACCATCAAAAACAAGCGTATTGGGATTTTTACTTCTGATTTCCTGGATCAAGGAATATATGCGCGAGTAACCACCGGCCACGGCTACTTTTTTTTCACGTCCTTCAAAGAATATTTCCTGGTGCGGCTCCAAATAACCATGCACGTCATTGATGTAGGCAATTGAAATTTTCATTTTCTAATGTTTAATGCTTCACGACTGGCCAGGTCATGTTGTTTTTACCAGATAGATCATTAAAAGTATACTGGCCAGGAAAATAATCGCAGTCACAATTTTGATTAAAACAGATGATTGGTGATAGTGTCCCTGTTCCAGCTGCTTTTTAGTATTCGAATACCTGATATAAGCAAACAAGGTTGCCAAGGCACCCAAACCCACAAGCAAAACACCGATCACCGGTGAATAGCCCGTCGGGTGAATTTGGGCCTTTTCCCCCAATGCAGTCGATATCTGCCTGATGAACAGGGAAAATTTAACTACAACAAACCCAAAGCCCATAATACCAATACTTGTCCGGATCCAGGCAAGGAACGTCCTTTCATTGGCAAGATGATCACCTGCATTTTGTCTTTCTTTATTATTTGCCTCCTGATTCATTAATTGCTCAATGCTCCGTTGGCTGCTTGTCAAACTCCTTAATATGCTCACTTATGTCATAAACAGGCTTTGCACCCCCTGTTAGTGAAGCAATCAATGAGCTGCCTATCGCGCTCCTGTATCCGCCCGCGCAGTGAACAGCAACGGGTTTATCCATTGGTATTTCACCGACCCGGTCTTCTAATTCTGCCAACGGAATGGCGATGCTATCAGCAAAAATTTTGTTGGACTCTACTTCCGTTGGGTTTCTAACATCGACAATCGTATAGTTCTGTTGATGTTCACTAAAATCATCAATGTCCAGGACAGGCATAGTTTCTGGCCCATCATCTGCAACGAACGCCTCTTTGATGTTTGTTTCGTACCCAATGGATGCAGCCCGGGCTATAAGTCTTTCCAGTGTAGCAGTATCGGCTGCAACGAGATAAAATTGCTCATTGGGGTCAATCATGCTTCCCAGCCAGGTTTCAAACTTGGTTCCGTCCATGATGTTGATCGATTTGGCAAGATGCCCTTGCTTGAAATCCTTTTGTGGCCTGCTGTCGACGATCCATATATGCTGATCTAAACTAGATTGGTCTGAAACCGATGACAACATTTTGACTTTGCTGACACTTTCCTGAAATGGCAATGCACCTTTTTTATTGAGCTCAACATCAAAAGGGAAGTAGGCCGGAATAAATGGCTGGTCTGTCGTAAGCTCACTGACGAAGGCCTGCTCACTCATCGGCTGAAGGGACCAGTTCTCTGCTTTTTGCTCACCCATAGTACTACTATTAGCATCGCTTAGCGCTTTTCCGCACAATGTACCGGATCCATGTGCCGGGTACAAAATCACATCATCTGGCAACGGCATCAGTTTTTCGCGGAGAGAATGGTACATCTTAGCGGCCAGCTTTTCACGCTGAGCGTCCATATTCCCGCCAGACTCTCTTAAATCAGGCCGGCCACAATCTCCAATAAATAACGTGTCACCACTAAATATATATTTGGGTTGGCCATCGTGGATGAGCAACACCGATATACTATCATCGGAATGACCAGGTGTGTTGATGGCTTTTAAGACAATCTTGCCCAGGATTAGATCCTGGCCTTCATCAAAAGGCGTTAAGCTATATGCAGCTCCTATTTTTGCGCTTGCATAAATTGCCGCACCCGTAGTCTGGGCAATTTCCAAATGGCTGCTAACAAAATCGGCATGTGAATGCGTTTCTATGACTGCAATAATTTGCGCGCCATGCTGTTTTGCAAATTCATAATACTGTTCGGGGTTACGCCCGGGATCAATCAACGCTACTTTGCTTTCACATTCACTTAATATGGCATAGCTGTAATGTGCCAGGAATTTATCTTCAAACTGTTGAACCTTCATATGCAATCATTTTATAATTAAGCTGTTCCTTTAAGAATTTTGTTCCAGTAAAGCCACGGAAGCACCTTGGTCTTTAACAGCCACATGCTATATCTCTCTTTGCCCTGGTCAAATGGAAAGGTTTCCATTGGATTGTTATTGTAATCAAATTCGGCAAGTACTAGTTTGCCATAACCAGTAACCAGCGGGCAAGAACCATACCCGTTATAGACCTGGTCCAAAGATTTGCCTTCCATTACGTGAATAAGATTTTTGACAAGCACTGGCGCTTGTTTACGTATGGCTGCGCCGGTCTTAGAATTAGGCGTGCTTCCAGCATCACCTAAACCGAAAATATTCTTGTAACGGTTATGCTGCATCGTGTCCTTATTAAGATCTACCCATCCAAGCGGGTTATCTTTGAGGGTTAGAGGACTATTTTTAATAAAGTCGGGTGCTGATTGGGGTGGGGTCACATGCAGCATATCAAATGCTTGTGTAATGCGATGCGCGAGCCCATCTGCATTTTTTGTTTCAAAATGGGCCAGTTGGCCAGGCCCGTCAATTTCAACCAAGTTGTAATTGAAATGGGTTTGGATACCGTAATTGCTAACCACCCGGTTTAATACATCAGCATATTTTTTCACTCCGAATATTACACTGCCACCACTGTAAAAATGGACTTCTGAATCTGAGAGCAGCCCCTGTTTTCTTAAATAATCCGAGGCTAGGTACATGATTTTTTGTGGGGCACCACCACATTTAATAGGCGTATTCGGAGCTGTGAATATGGCCTTGCAAGGGCGCTTTATTGAGCTAAGCGTTTGCCAGGTGTAGGGGGCAGATTCAAAAGTATAATTGCTGCAAACTCCATACTGTCCCAGGTTTTCCCTGAGACCTTTGATTTTATCCCAATCAAGCTGGATACCCGGAGCCACTATCAGATAGTCGTAAGTGATCCGCCCACCACCCAGGCAAGTGATCGCATTTTGATCCGGCTCAAAAGACACTACTCTGTCCTTTATCAGTTGCGCCTGCTTAGGAACACAATCCGCCTCCTGCCTGACAGTTTTATCTATATCATATGCGCCGCCACCGACCAATGTCCAGGCCGGCTGGTAATAATGTTTTTCGGATGGATCAATAATGCCAATATCGAGTTTGCTATCCTGATTCAAGAGCTGTGCAGCGACTGAAATCCCGCCATTTCCACCTCCTACAATCAAAATCTGAAAGTGATTTTTCATAAAATTACCTGGTTGTTTTGTTTGTACGGAGTCCGAAAGTGTAATAGAGAGGACAAAAGCTCACGAAGCTTGTCAGGATAAAAATCCCGGCAACCACCAGCAGCACAATGGCTACCGTACCAGAAATGATATGGGTGTAATAAAGGATCACAATGGATACTGCGATCAGTATGCGTAAGACCCGGTCAAGTATTCCCATATTCGCTTTCATAGTTGTCTGGTTTAGTTTAATAAACCAAAGCTACTGACAGCGCCCTACGGGCACAGTGACTTATGTCACATAAGCCGATATAATTTTAAAATAATAAAATATTATAAAACCCTGACCCGACCACATCAGACTTAATGAGGTAACCAACGCTTAACTACCCCATAAAAGTAAGTACCGCCCAATGCACCCAAAATGACAATGAGCATTGGCCAGTACCCGTATCCTAAATTGACAAACATAGGCCCAGGGCACGCGCCTGTTAATGCCCAGCCCAGCCCGAATATGGAACCGCCGATTAGGTAACGGGGCCAGCTTCTATCCTTATCCTGAAATTTAATAGGCTCACCGCTGAAATCACGAACGCTGAATTTCTTGATGAGAAATACTGAAAGGGAGCCCAATACGACAGCAGTCCCAATAATACCATACATCTGAAACGATTGAAAACGGAACATTTCCTGGATCCTGTACCAGGAAACAGCCTCCGATTTGGCCATGACCACACCAAAGAGAATACCCGTCAAAATAAATTTTAAGCCTTTCATTGCATCAAAAAATTAAAGGGAAGAAAAAATACGTCATCACCAGGCCCCCTATAAAGAAACCAATTACGGCTATAAGTGAAGGCACCTGTAAATTGGACAACCCACTAATGGCATGTCCGGAGGTACAACCGCCCGCATACCGGGAACCAAAGCCCACTAAGGCCCCACCAATTAAAAGGATTAGAAAGCCTTTTGGCGATGTTGCAAAATCTTTCCCAAACAGCTGGGAAGGATTAAGACCGCCATCGAATTGGATCCCAAGGTTACTTAAATCACTGATGGTAGCTTCTGATAATTGGAGCTGTCCAGGATTGCTTAACCACTGAGAAACGATAAATCCCCCAATAACAGAGCCTACCAAAAACAGAAGGTTCCAAATTTCTTTACGCCAGTCAAAATCAAAGAATTTCACTTTCTTGCCTGCTCCCGACATGGTGCAGATGGTTCTCAAATTAGATGAAAAGCCGAACGATTTTCCGAAATATAACAGCATGACCATGATCAAACTGATTGCAAAGCCAGATATATACCATGGCCATGGCTGTCTTATGAATTCTAACATATCGTTTTAATGTTTGGAGAATGGGGTGTTATAAAAATGGAAAAAACCGGTAAGTGTGGCTGCGGTATTGCTTGTAATCATTATAAAAGGCCATCAGCATTTTTTCCTCGTACTGTGATTTAAAGTAAAAAAGCAGTAAAAGAAGCCCGCTGATTACAATTTTAGATGTGTCACCTGCTTGCAAACCATATCCTGCCGCGGCCAGGATAATGCCCGAATAGATGGGATGCCTTATGTATTTGTAGAGTCCCGTTGTAATAAGCTCCCCGTTCCTGACTGGTGAAGGAAAAGGGGTCAGACTCCGCCTGATTTGAAATATGGAAACCAGTATTATGACCACCCCTGATATGGCCGTCAATACCCCAGCGAATTTTAGGATCCTATTAACTGGAAAATGGCTGAAAGAGGGAGCGAAGGCATATAAGCCGAATAAGACGAGCTGTGTTCCTACAAAAAGGATATCTTTTCTTTTTCTCATATGTGCAGTTTACAGTGCTATGATCTCATGAGTTATAATATAGATTCCCATCACCAGAATGAACCAACCAAACCCTTTTTTAAGCTGGTCTGAGTTAACATGTTTTCCAAGCACCCCGCCAAGCATGATGCCAGCAACAGCAATACCCGTAATTTTTAAAAGGAATGGCCAGTCGATTGTAAAATGCCCGATATCCCCTACAAAACCAATCAAAGAGTTCAAGGCTATAATCAAAAGCGAAGTGCCTACGGCCTTTTTCATGGGCATACCTAAAAAAAGCACCAGTGTTGGGATCAGCAGGAAGCCACCTCCTGCGCCAAGTAAACCCGTTGTAAGCCCAATACCAATACCGAACACAAACAGTTTAAGATAATTGTTCCCTTTGCCTTCAGATTGATCTGTGACCTTTGCATCATTTCTAATCATACCAAAGGAGGCAGCCATCATCAACAGGGCAAACAGCACCATCGTTAAAATAGGTTCTGTAATCTGAAAACCGCCTATTGTAAAAAGCTGTTTTGGGATCAGGGGAATCAGAAATTTCCGTGTAAGGAACACCGTCGTTATCGAAGATGCACCAAATAAGAGTGCAGTGCGCACACTGACTGCCCCTTTTTTATAATTGTTGAAGGCCCCTATTAAGCTAGTCGAGCCAACAATGAACAAAGAATATGATGTTGATAAAAGTGGTGAGATCCCAAACATGTAGACCAGGACTGGGACTGTCAAAATGGAACCACCGCCACCGATCAGACCAAGCGAAATACCAATAAGCGCTGACGCTATGTAAGCTAAAATTTCCATTTTTCCATATTAACCTTACAAAGCAAGCACTTTCAATTTTGTCAGAAAGTGACTTTTGTCACATAGTCGTCTTTCTTATCAGTGATCAAGAGATACGGCCTAAAAACGAAAATATCCGAAGGCAACGACGATGCTGCGCTTCGGATATAAAGACAAAAAAACAGACCTGACTAACTAGGATTGTTCCTTGACGACAAAGTTGGTTATCAATGGCTCCTCGGTTGCTATCAGCTCATTCTCATGAGGGAAATTGGATGCAAGTGTCTGGGAATAGGGAATATTTTGAGGAATGAAATCTTCTATCGCGCCCGGTTTGCTGTAATCGTAGGGCCAACGGTACACGAATGGGATTTTGCCTGGCCAGTTTCCATGACCTGGCACCAATGGTGTTGTCCATTCCAGTGTATTGGAATTCCACGGATTAAGTGCTGCCTTTTTTCCATAGAAAATGCTTCTAATGAAATTAAAGAGAAATATAAATTGCGCTGAAAAAGTCAGAATGGCCGCAACACTGATAAAAGCATTCATATCCACAAATTTTGTTGTAAAGTCATAACTTGTAAATGCGTAATACCGGCGTGGAAATCCTGCAATTCCAAGGTAATGCATAGGAATAAATGTCATGTATACCCCCACAAAGGTTACCCAGAAGTGTATATAGCCCAGAACAGGGTTCATCATCCGCCCAAACATCTTGGGAAACCAGTGGTAGATACCGGCCATCATTCCAAAAAAGGATGCCGACCCCATGATCAGGTGAAAATGGGCCACGACAAAATATGTATCGTGAAGCTGGATATCCAATGCCGAGTTTCCCAGTATTGCCCCGGTAACACCTCCGGAAAAAAGGAACGAAACCATTCCAATCGAAAAAAGCATAGCTGGCGTGAAAATGATATTACCTCTCCATAAGGTCGTAATATAGTTGAAACCTTTCACCGCAGATGGTACTGCGATGATCAGCGTCAGGAACATAAAGACCGAACCTAAAAAAGGGTTCATGCCAGTCACAAACATGTGATGCGCCCAAACAATGAAGGATAAAAACATAATTGCCATCATCGAGGCGATCATGGCGCGGTAACCAAAAATGGGTTTGCGCGAGTTGGTAGCAATGATGTCGGAAGTAAGCCCAAGGGCAGGCAAAAAAATGATGTAGACCTCTGGATGGCCCAGAAACCAGAATAAATGCTGGTACAGGATTGGCGAACCGCCGACATTGGGCAAGGCCTGGCCGTTTATATAGATGTCTGAAAGAAAAAAGCTGGTACCAAAGCTCCTATCCATGAAGAGCAGTAAAAATGCCGATAAAAGAACAGGGAACGACATTACCCCGATTACGGCCGTAATTAAAAATGACCAGATAGTCAGCGGTAATCTATTAAAAGACATTCCCCTGGTTCTCATATTAATTACAGTTGTGATGTAATTAATACCTCCAAGAAGCGTCGATATAACAAACAGGGCAAAGGACAATAGGTAAAGGGTCATCCCCATTCCCGAACCTGATATCGCTTCCGGAACAGCGCTCAAAGGAGGATAAACAGTCCACCCTCCCATTGCAGGTCCTGTTTCCAGAAAAAACGAAGAAAAAAGAACCACGCTGGCCGCAAAGAAAAACCAATACGAAAGCATGTTCATAAACCCGGAAGCCATGTCGCGTGCACCGATCTGAAGGGGGATCAAAAGATTACTGAATGTCCCGCTTAACCCGGCGGTCAAAACAAAAAACATCATGATTGCCCCGTGCATGGTGACAAGGCCCAGATACATGGAAGGATCTAGCTTTCCACCATCATTAATCCATTTCCCTAAGATAGGCCTGAGCCACCCAAGGTTCATTGTTGGAAAACCTAATTGCAACCGGATGACCATGGATGCACCGCCACCGATTAACGCCCAAAAGATTCCTGAAAAAAGAAATTGTTTTGCGATTACTTTGTGGTCTGTACTAAAAATGTACTTTGTCCAAAACCCCTGCTTGTGATCTGAATGGTCAACTGGTTTTTCAGGGGTGACAATGACGTTATCGTGATTTTCCATAGATATTCCGGACTGTGAACTAACAACCCCAAATTTATCTGCTGGCAAATTCGGTTCATATAGCCAAATCGGGGCATCATCGGTACGGATCAACGATTACCATAATACTTGTTTGAATTCGGAAGGAGAAATCCCGAACTGCTTTTTAAAAAACCGGTTAAAGTACGAGGAGTCTTCAAAATTAAGGGCTGTGGCCACTTCTTTGATTGTTGCCCCTGTGTGTCCCAGTAAGCGCTGGGCTTCAATGCCGATCCGCTCATAGATCAGCTGGCTTGCGGTTTTATTCAGCACGTTTTTGCAGAGAAAATTCAGATGATTAGGTGTTATCCCAAGAAGATCCGCATAAAACATAACTTCCTTATGGTGCAAATAATGTCGGTTGATTTCCTGTTCATATCGTTGCACAAGCGTATGTTCTTGCTTGCCGGAGTGGTCCGGGAATTGAATTAGATAGAGACGGTTCGCCTTTTCAAGAAGTATATTGAAATATGATAATACGACTTGATTTCGCTGCGGCTGATAATTTATGTATTCGTCATAAGCTTGTTGAAACAGAGATAAGAACAGCTCGGGATGTCCGGATACATCGATGAGTGAGGACTGTCCTTGTGAATGAAAAAACGGATAACTATAAAGCCTATCCGGATATTGGGTCATCAGGAAATTGGACTCAAAAAATAGAACAAACCCCTCGATATCCTCACTTAGCTCCCAAGTATGGACTTGTGCAGGACTTAGCAAGTACATTTGATTTTTGTGTATGTCATACGTGTGAAGGTCAATAAAATGTTTACCCGAACCCTTTATGACAATCATCAGCATATAAAAAGAGTGTGAATGTGGGTGATCAACACCTTTTACCCTCTTTGACAATTCTTCAAGCCTGATCATGTAAAACGGCTCATTTTCCCCGCTTGAAGGGTACATACTCAGGCAAAATATCGGCAATTTAATTTTATGGATATCCATGTCTTATCTATGTGCTTTTCAGCCGGATTGTGATAAGACGAAATATCGCCTGAACATCCGATATAGTCAGTGACTTTTATCACACTGGGCGATATTTTTGTAAACCTGGGCACTATTCAACCCAGGCAATATGGTTTCGGAAAAGTTTGATCTTTTTATTTTGCTCCATCTTTTTGAGAAGTCGGGAGATCACTTCTCTGGAAGTATTCAGGTCGTTGGCAATTTCAAGGTGCGTAATTGGTAGCTCCTTGACACCACTATTTTTGAACTGATTTCTTAGATAAAAATCCAGACGCTCATCCATGCCTTTAAAGATGACACTGTCCAGCACTGTTAAAAGTTCTTCAAAGCGTGACCTGTAATTTTCAATTACGAAATAGTACCAGCTTCGGTAGGTCTTCATTAATTCATCCATCAATTGGATGGGGATCATAATCACCATCGTATCTTCCACGGCTTTGGCCATAATTTGGCTGGACTCCTGCTTGGTCGCACAAATCATCGATAATGCACACGCATTGCCTTGTTCCAGGTAGTAGATAAACGCTTCCTCTCCATCTGTACCTTCCCGGTAAAGCTTAACTCGTCCATCAGCAATCAGGACAGTATGTTTGATATACTGACCGGTTCGCATGATGATTTCTCCTGCTGGAATGCTCCTCAGAGTTCCAGCAGACGCGATTTTGGCCTTTAGTTCAGGCTCGAAAGATTTGAAAAACGTTTCTAGATAGTATGTGATATCAGTTTTTGGACTCATAAATGGAATATTAACTTTCGCAATTCATTAGATAAATGTCTATTATAACAAAATTGTCAAAAGTAAATTCAATAACGATTAGGGAACGTACATTCAAATCATCTCTGGAGGAAAGATTAGGGTTCTACCTGAAAAATCAGTTTTAAGGTAGTAAGACCAATATTTTGTCAATCACCCATCAGGAAATTGCCAATGACCTCAATACATCACGGGAGGTCGTATCAAGATTACTAAAAAAAATGGAACAGGATAAAAAGATCGGGTTGCTTAGAAATAGTATCCAGTGGCATTCCTTGAAATAAATCTAATGTCAACGCTCAAATTACGCTTTGGATAAGATATACAATCAATACTATACTGATCAGTAAAATCATGCCCGTTAGAACGGTAGTCAGAACATTGGACGGCTGGTAAGTGCTGCTTCTGAGCTGCTGGTCTGTCTTTCGGTATTGCCAGAAAGAAAACAAAATAGCCAGAACGCCCATTGCTACCAGCACAATCCCAATGATAGCAGAATAACCGTGCGAGGGAGTATTCACTTTAGTGCCCAGCGCCAGACCTATTTGTTTAACAAACAAAGAGAATTTTACCACCACAAAGCCAAATGCCATAATCCCGATCCCTGTCCTTATCCAGGCCAGATAAGTCCTTTCATTGGCTAGGTGATCAGCTGGCTTAAAAGGTGAATTTTCATTTTGATACATAAAACAAACGTAGCACTGATTGTAACTTAAGTTAGGATAGAGATAAAGTAGGCAAAAATATGCAAACCGTAGTACCCTTACCAGCTGCAGAATCAACTGTAAGTTGTCCCTGGTGCATATCAATAATTTTCTTGGCTATGGTAAGCCCGAGCCCAAAGCCCGGAAGACTGCCCACATTGGCAGCCCGCATCATGGGCAGAAATACATCTTCAAGCTGCGTAGCAGGAATGCCAATCCCCTGGTCGATCACTTTCATCATCACCAGATTTAGGTCGAAATCTACGATAAGTTCAACAGGTTTATTTAAAGAATACTTGCTGGCGTTTTCCAGAATATTGTTAAGGACGGTACGGAGCAGCGTTGAATTTCCCAGTATCCTTATTGACGAAGTATTTTCGGTAAAACTATCGGTTAGTTGCAGTTCAATATGCTGGTCGGGATGCTTTTCACCAAAATAAGTGATCGTATCCAATATCGTATCGACAATATTGATATCTTCCTTGAATTGCCCTGACTGCAAACCTTCTACTTCTGCCAGGTGCAAAAGCGAGTTCGCCAGATTGATGGCCCCTTCCAGGCGCACAAGTGCTTTTCCCATGCTTTGTTTTGTGTCTGCCAGGCTCTGATCATAAGCCAGCGAAGTTTCTAAAACACCTTTCACTACCGTTAAGGGGGTACGGATTTCGTGCGAAGCGTACGAAACAAAATGCTCCTGGCTCATCGCCAAGGTTTGCAAACGGGCTAGTAATTCGTTAAACGAACTCGCTAGATAAGCCGCTTCATCGTCTTTGGACTGCGTAGAAAGACGAAATGAAAAATCATTGACAGCGGCCGGGTTCATTTGTCCTATTAGCCCATCAAATGGCCTCAAAGCCCTTCTGGCAAACCAAAATCCCGCAAAAGCTACAATGACCAGCATAATCACGTTCCCGGAAATCAGGATAAAAAGCAGGCTTTCGTTGGCTTGTCTGCCGGTCAGATCATAGGCGGTAACCACAGAAACATATTGTGTTCCCTCAATTTTGAAGGACAGCGTAACACCTTCCTTCGCTGAACCCCAGGGTTCGGCTTTATACTGAAAATAAACCTCTTTTTTACGAGCTTCTGCAAGCAGATTTTTGGTTAACTCAAAATCATTGGCACCAGACGATTGGTAAATCAGCTTATTTTTTTCGTCGATCAACCACTCGTGCTGATCGGGAAGTGTCAGATAGCTTGAACGATGAAACTCAAGTCGATCTTTAAAATAGAGCTGCCCGGCCAATGCACGTCTTTGCAGCCGGTTTCTCATCAGAGACCTGCGGTAAGACTCGTAGTTCTGATAGATAAAAACAGAGAACAATAGCAGTAAAGTGGCCACCAAAACACCGAAGCCGATTGTTATCCTGCGCTTGATGCTCATGGTTCTGCGCCGATCATATAACCAACACCAAAAACGGTGTGAAGCAGTCGGGGTTCTGAACGGTCGATTTTTCTACGGAGATAATTCACATACACATCAACAACATTGGTGTTGGTATTAAAATGTACATCCCATACATTTTCCAGCAGGTCTATCCTATTCATTACCTTTCCTTGATTAATCATCAGATATTCAAGCAGCGCATATTCACGTGCCGTCAGTTCAATCCGCTCTCCTGCCCTCCATACCTTATGAGAATCAGTCTCAATTTCAAGGTCCAGCAATTCCAGCCTTTTGGCCATGGGAGCCCGGGACGGGTGTCTTCTTGCCAACGCTTTCAGACGGAACAACAGCTCTTTAAAAGCAAAGGGTTTTGATAAATAATCGTCTGCACCGGCCTCAAATCCTAATACCTTGTTATCCAGGCTGCCCAGCGCGGTGAGCATAATAACAGGAATTGCGGGCCAGTTCTCCTTAATAAAGCGGCAAAGGTCAAAACCATTCATGCCCGGAAGGTTTACATCCAGGATGACCACATCAAACCGGTGCTCATTGACCATACTACGGCCAATAACGCCGTCGAAGGCGACCGAAACCGCAACTCCTTCAGAAAGCAGTCCCTTTTGAATGAACTGAGTTAATTCGACATCATCTTCAACGACTAAAACATTCATAGCATTTTACCGGTCTCATACACTTCACCGGGTAAAATTAAGCAACCCAGATGGAACACCTGCTTAAAGCTGGCCTTCTAATCACATTTTAATAACCCTCTAACTACCCTCTAATCAGATCGGTATTTACTTTGGACTTTGATGCCAACGCTTATGACACTTAACGCTGAATGGACTGTGTATCTGGTAGATGATGACGATGATGATGCACTTTTCTTTGAAATGGCAGTAAAACAAACCCATTCTAACTGCATTGTAAGACGTTGCGCGAATGGAGAAAATTTTATGTTCGAATTACATAAGAATCGACAAGTAGCAACCAGTCTCGTCTTTCTTGATTTGACAATGCCATCTCTAAGTGGTATTGAAATATTACGTCAGGTTCGTGCAGTTCCTTTTTCATCGAATTTGCCCGTTGTTATTTTATCTGGCTCACAATCTCCCAGCGCGATTGGTCAGGCTTACAAAGCTGGGGTAACAGGCTACCTATCAAAACCGGCATTTCATGGCGATTGGACTTTTGTCCTGGACCGTGCTATTCATTTTGCAAAGAAAATTTCAATTCAATCATGACAAATATATCGCGCCGTTTGATCGGTGTTTTAATCGTTTTAATATCTCCATATGCACTATTCGGGCAGGTTTTGAGTCTGGAAGAAGCTGTTAAAACAACTTTGTCTAACTACCCTTCACTATCGGCTGCGCAGTCGGCGCTGGAAGCGGTTCGCGAGAATGCCCAGGTTATTAAGGACAACCGGCTGCCCAATGTTCGTTTGCATGATCAGATCAATGTGGGTACAGCTAACGGGCTTTCAGGTTCTTATTTTTCGATGGGGCTCATTGTTCCGACTTCTGGAGGACGGCGGTCAGAAAACAGCATGGATCTGGCCTCAGGCAACATTGCCTTGGCGACGGCCGATTGGGAGGTGTTTAATTTCGGACGTTTTCAGGCTGAAGACCGGCTGGCCCGTGCAGATATTATTGTGGGCGAATCTGCCGTTGAAAATGAAAAATTTGGCATCCGTCAAACCGTCATCAATACGTATCTGGATCTGCTCTGGCTCAGACAAACCCTTAAAATCGAGGAGCGAAACCTGGCGCGAGTCGATACAGTTCGCAGGATTATTATCAATCTGGTACATAATGGAATACGTCCTGGACTGGATTCTTCACTGGCCACCGTGGAATACTCTCGCGCTAAGCTTAATTATTTCCAGATGCAACAGGAACTCCAGCGGGCTTTTATCCAACTCGCTACCCTGACCGGCCGGCCTGTAAAAGGGTTGGAGATTGATACAACTTTTCAGCAGCAGGCTCTTTTGATGCAGCCTTTTGATATTAAACTCAACGCTGATCATCCGCTGCTGCGTTACCGTAGTAATCTGGTAAACCGACAAAATACAGAAGTCGAATTGATCCGAAAATCGGCATTGCCCAGGGTGTCGGTGCTTACCTCAGCATGGGCGCGCGGAACGAGCCTTGATATAGACAATAATTTTGGCCCGATTGGCTCAGGTTTTGGATACAGCAGGACAAATTTTTTGGTGGGCGTAGCAGCAACTGTAAACCTGACAGACTTCCACCGGATAAAAAACCGGACTCAATTGCAACAATGGCGGGTCAAACAAGCCCGCAGTCTATTAGAAACACAGCAAATTCAGCTGCAAAATACGCTCACTACCTCTGACTCGGTGATGGCAACAGTCCGGCTAGCATTAATGGAATTGCCAACTGCCCTGAACTCGGCTGAACGAGCCTATCAACAGCGGCTTTCACTGTATAACAACGGGATAGAAAATATTCTGGGCTTAACTGATGCATTGCAACTGCTGACTACCGTGGAAAAACAATCCGTGAATATCCAGCGCAGCGCAGTCGATGTCCGTCTGCAACGCGCATATGCAACCAGTAATTTTGACGATTTTTTTGCGCTTTTCCGTCGCTAATAAATTCCTATACCAACTAGATTTATGTTATCAACCTCATTAAAACGGCCAATTTCAATCCTGGTACTAGTAGCCGGGCTGATCGTTTTCTCGGTCATGTCTGCGACAAGGATACCCATTGACATTTTCCCGCGACTTAACTCACCGGTGATTTATGTCATCGAGCCGTATGGCGGGATGTCCCCTGCACAAATGGAGGGCTTTTTTGCTACCCGTATGCAGGACCAGTTTCTGTACATTGGTGGAATAAAGGAAATTTCCAGCCGGAGTGTGCAGGGATTAACCGTTGTAAAACTGGCTTTTTACGAAGGCAGCGACATGGCCCAGGCTTCTGCCGAAGTCGCCATTCAGGTCAACAGGGCCATGAAATTCTTTCCGCCCGGTGCATTGCCTCCGCAGGTCGTCCGCTATGATGCTTCCTCGGTACCCATTGGTGACCTGGTATTCAGCAGTAAGACGCGCTCCCTAAAAGAAATTCACGAGTTGGCCGTGACCAGAATCCGGCCTCTGTTTTCAACGGTACCTGGCCTGACTGCACCGCCTCCAATTGGTACCAATGCCAGGACGGTGGTGATCAACCTGGATCCACAGAAAGCGCGCAGTTTAAACATATCACCCGATGAAGTGGTTGAAGCCCTTGCGGCTAACAATGCCACGACGCCTTCGGGTAACATACGTGTGGGCAATACATCTTACATCACAACCCTGAATTCACTGGAAGAACAGGTCGCTGATTTCGGTCAGATACCCGTTACGACCGATGGACACCGGACCGTTTTCTTAAAAGATCTGGCAAATATCCTGGACGGATCAGATGTTACGGCCGGTTATGCGATTGTGAACGGAAGCCGGTCTTCTTATATACCAGTCGTTAAAACAGCGGACGCTTCTACCTGGGACGTGGTTACTGCCTTAAAAGCCAAACTTCCTGAAATGCGCAGTTTGCTACCGGATGACATTGAAGTAAATTACGAATTCGATCAGTCAATCTTCGTGATAAATGCCGTAAAAAGCCTTCTTTTTGAAGGAGGTTTGGGCGCTATTTTAACGGGTTTAATGGTTCTGCTCTTTCTGGGCGACTGGCGCTCATCGGTTATTGTAATTGTAACAATTCCGATTTCAATCATTGCAGCCGTGCTGTTTTTAAGCCTTGCCGGACAGACCATCAATATCATGACATTGTCCGGATTGGCCCTTGCCATCGGAGTGCTCGTCGATCAGGCAACGGTGACCATTGAAAATATCCACCAGCATCTGGAAATGGGCAAACCCAAAAAGCAGGCCATTTACGATGCTTGTCAGGAAGTTGCCTTGCCCCTCTTACTGATCTTGCTTTGTATCATAGCTGTATTTGCGCCTTCCTTTATCATGAGCGGCGTGCCCAGGGCTATGTTTCTTCCGCTTTCTCTATCGATCGGTTTTGCCATGACCGTATCCTATTTTCTTGCCCAAAGCCTGGTACCCATCCTGGCTAACTGGATGCTGAAAGACCATTCAGGGCACACCCAAACAAATGATACCCCTAAACCCGCTTCCTTTTTCGACCGCATCCGTGAAAGTTTCATGGGCCAGAACCGAAGGTTACTGCGCAGTAACCGCCTGATCGTGGTGGTATATCTGGTAGTGATCTTCGCTTTGGCAGCAGCGGGTTTTATGTTGATTGGAAAGGATATGCTTCCCCAATTAAATTCCGGGCAGATGGTGATCCGGCTAAAAACCCCTGACGGAACGCGGTTGGAAAGAACAGAAGAAAAAGTAAGTGAGTTGATAACCATAGTCGATCAGGCAGCGAATGGCCACCTGGCTATTTCTTCCGCTTATGTGGGTGTTGTACCAACCAATTACGCAACTACAAACCTATATGTGAGCACCAGTGGTTCTAATGACGCGGTCATCAAAGTGGGGCTTGATAGTGAGTATCATACGAATATGCAGGATTTAAAAGAAAGGATCCGCGATGCCGTAAAAGAACAGATGCCCGATGCCACATTGTCTTTTGAGCCCGCCGACCTGACTGAAAAACTAATGAGCGGCGGCGCTTTCACCCCGATCGAAGTGCAGGTGGCAGGACGGGATATGAAACAGATCGAAACCTATGCCAACAAACTGGTACATGGTTTGTCACAGGTTAGTAATCTTCGCGATGTGCGTATCGTACAGCCGCTAAAATTTCCGGTCATTAATATCAAACTGGACCGACAAAAATTAGCTGTCATGGGACTCAGTTTAGAGCAGACAGCGCGCTCGATTACTGCATCCACCTCATCCAGCCGTTTTACAGAAAAAAACCAGTGGCTTGACGCGAAGGCAGCTTACACCTATCAGGTCCAGGTGCAGATACCTGAATTTGCCATGCGCAACCTTTCTCAGTTACAGGAAATCCCGCTGGTAGCGGGGCAGGTCCGTCCAGTGCTAGCCGACGTAGCGACTTTGTCCATTGACACACTTCCCGGTGAATATGCCCGTATTGGCCCACGGCGTTTCGTAACTGTTTCAGCAAATCTTCACCACACAGATTTAGGAACCGCTACGAAATCCGTCGAGAAAGTAATTGCCGGTCTGGGTGAAGCACCTAAAGGATTAGTAACACAGGTGAAAGGAATGTCCTCGCTGCTGACTGAAACACTCGATAGTTTACAACTAGGGCTAGGCATTGCGATTGTCGTCATTTTCCTGCTGCTGGCAGCCAACTATCAATCGCTGAAATTGTCGTTGGTCATACTTTCAACAGTTCCAGCCGTTATTGTGGGCTCGATCGCAATCCTTCTTTTGACAGGAAGTACGTTGAACCTACAATCCTACATGGGCATTATTATGTCGACGGGTATCTCCGTTGCCAATGCAATCCTGATCGTTACCAACGCCGAGCGCCTTCGCTGGGAGTACCGCGATGTACGCCGTGCTGCCTTGGATAGTGCCGGCCTTCGCCTTCGCCCCGTGCTCATGACCAGTTTCGCTATGATTGCCGGTATGGTGCCTATGGCATTAGGGAGCGGAGAAGCAGGCGAACAGGTAGCGCCGTTGGGCCGCGCGGTTATAGGCGGATTAATCGCTTCGACGCTAGCCGCACTTTATATTGTACCACAGGTTTATGTTTGGCTGCAAGGTAAAACCACTTTTGAAGACCCATCGCTTTTACCTGATCAGGTTAATGCATCCCAGTTTATTGAACATTCCAATGGTATTTCCCATACAGATCCAATCATCCACTCATGAAAAACATACTATATAGCGGCTTGTCTTTGGCTTTAAGCCTTACTGTTTTATCGTCCTGTTCCTCATCGGAATCAGCCGAAGCCACATCAAAAGATAAGAAAATTAAATTTGTCCCAACCTATCAGTTTGGCACAGTTTCAAGCCAGAAAGTTGGAGAGGAAATCCAGTTACCCGGAGAATTCCTTCCCTTTCAGGAAGTCAGCATTTATCCAAAAGCGGATGGTTTTGTTGAAAAAGTGCTGGTAGACAGAGGATCTAATGTGCATAAAGGTCAGGTCCTGATGGTACTTGAAGCGCCGGAAACAGAGGAGCAATTAATAGCTGCCCGTTCCAACTATCTCAAAGCTCAAGCCATGCTGGTAGGCAGTAAAGAACATTACCGAAGGCTGGTCTCAGGAAGTAAAATTACTGGTTCTGTCTCGGCCCTGGATCTGGAAAGTGCCAACGCAAAAATGATGGCTGACAGCGCTGCAGCCATGGGTGAGCAGGCAAATTTCGGGGCATTGACCAAAATAAAATCCTACCTGGTAGTCCGAGCGCCATTTGATGGGGTCATTACCGAACGGAACGTTCATCCGGGTGCATTGGTTGGATCAGGTGTACGATTAGCCGGTCCGATGCTGATGCTTCAACAACAAAACCACCTAAGGCTTGTGGTTGACATTCCCGAGACTTACAGTCTGGGTGTTAAAAATGGGAAGGCGGTTACCTTCGAAGTAAACGCAATGCCAGGAAAGAAATTTACTGGAAAAATCAGCCGGCGCTCTGGGAATATGAATGAAAAATTCCGATCAGAAACCGTTGAAATTGATGTGAAAAACAATGACGGTATACTGAAACCGGGCATGTTTGCTGAAATCAGCATGGCTTCCGATGGTACCAATGGAGCGTTGGCCGTTCCTACTTCAGCTATTCTGACTTCAACCGAAAGCCAATATGTGGTACGGGTACAAAATGGATTGGCAGAATACGTTGAAATCAAGCCTGGTCAACAGTCTGATACAATGACAGAAGTTTTCGGAAATCTTCGTGTTGGTGATAAGATTGTTACCAATCCGCGTAATGATCTTAAAAGCGGGACTAAAATAGCGATGAAATGATTGTAAAAGTTAGGCAGGAAAAGGTTCCGATAAAAAATCCATATTTAGAGATTCAATTTCATCATAGCAATTCGAAACGTTTGAAAACGTACTTCAGAAATGATACTTCTGATCCTATTAATAATGATTGCTTTAGGGGCTGCAATTCTTGTATCTCAAGCAATTTATTGTCATAGTTCGGAATTAAGCCAAAAAAAGTACAGTCAAATAACCCACCAAAGAAAAAGAAGTCGAAGACAGATTGAAAAGGATCTTGATTGGTTAATACTTCTTAAAAAAAACGATGCAATTGATGAAAAAGAGTTTTGTAATCAAGTCGACCAGTTGATTGATGAACTTTCCACTTGCTCTAAATCATTTTTGTAAACGGGTTATTATCATCGGTAACATTGTATCCCCGGGCAAGTGATGCCCGGATTTCCAAATCTGCTTCTTGTCTGGCCAAAAGGCCTAGATATTCGTTATTGACTTTCCCATAAAATTCCCTTGGGTCAATCTGTCGGCCGTTCAGTGGTGTTTCTGCACCAAAGCGGTACCGAAGCCTAAATTCTGGCGGAGTTCCAGAACTAAACGTCTCATCTAGGACTATCCTGTGCGCGTTAATGAATACTTCCAGGTCTTTTACGTTGCTAAACTGTTGTATGAGGCGATGTGTAAAATTGCCGTCTTCCAACCTGGCGAAGTATCCCCCTCCTCTTGAATTATCCGCCGAAATCTTTTTGGTAAGAACCCAACTAGATCAGTTTTTTCATATTTTAACTGCTTAAATCAGGGACGCTTCGGGCTGCTTTTCACGAAAAATTTGCCTTGCCTCCAATTTCGTATTCAGCTTCCAATTTTCTGCAATCCTAACGTTGACATTAATTTGGGCAATCGAGCCAGTCTTGTAACTTGCCTGACCAAATACACTAACACCAGTTACAACGAACAAAAAACAACCAAGAAGGGTTTTTACATCAATAAATCAAGTTGTCAGTGTTGCGTTGTACAATTTCCTTAATGCTAACGACTGTCCCGTCATTTTCAGAAAGTACTTCAAAATAGCGCTCAATCCTGTCGCGAAACCCTTTTAATATAATTTCATAACGGACCAGAACACCTTTTACAGCCATGTTTTCAAGCAAAGATTCTTTTAAGATGCGCTCGGGTCCTTGCCAATGCACTTGGGTCTTGACGATTTTGTAATGTGAGAAGGATATGCTTAGGGAGTCTTTCAGTTTTGCCTGCCCACTTGAATTCATTTTACTAATACTCGATATTATTTCAACATCCTGGATATGTCCGGATTCATCGAACTCGATACTATAGCGTTTGCCGGAATATTTCAATTTAGCTTCTATTGACTTTCCCGTCAGGCTCTGCTCGCCATACCAATGGATTTTAGACTTTTTAAACACCGAGGATACAAACTCTACTGCCATTTCAGGAACAGCATTTGGCTTTATCCCGAACTCTCGCTCATATTTTTGTTGCCCTAGGCAAGGCGTACATAGAAACCAGGTGGCTAGACCAAAAAGGAGTTTACTATGAAATTCTGTGCTAATCATGCGAATAATTCGGACAATAAGGTTCAATTCTTATGTTAACTACTAAAAACTACGTACCACACGCATTTACCCATAAACATGTTCAAGAAATGAAGTACGGCTCAAAAAGACTTTATCTAGCTAATACTAAAACGGGCAGCACTTTTCAGGACGGGTTCAAAACTTGGATTGTCCGATTTAAATAGTAAAATGTATCATATCAGCGTACTGGTTATCCAGAACCCATAAAACAACTTTAATCCCATATGTTTTCTTGCTGAAACATTTACCAGAAAGACGCAATTTTGCATGATATGGCCTGCCGACATTTTTAGTAATTCTAACTGAGTTGGAACTTCAAAATCGAGAACTAGTATTTCGAGCAAAGTTACCCTAGTAGCTAAAATTAGCGAAACTGTACCGATTTAAAGTATCCACATCAAAATAGGGTTTTTGACGGTTTCCTTCATGATTTATAAATGCAAAAAATGTACCGATTTAAACATTAGTTTATTTCGGTACACCTTCTTATCTTCATGTCCATGAAAGTTCTGGAAGCAAAATCTCAAAAAGGCGACGTGTCGCACCTCTCGCCTCTAGCGATTATTTTTACGCGCGTCTCAAAAAACGTCCAAAACTATCAGCGCCAGATTGATGACTTGACTGCTTACGCTATTAAACAAGGTTGGACAGTAACTGGTGTGATCTCGGAGAAAATTTCCGGAAGCAAAAGTAATGAAGACCGTGGTGGCATCACCCAACTGATGGAAGCGGCTAGGCTTGGCAAGTTAAAAAAAGTCCTTGTGTCCGAAGTCTCACGCCTGGGGAGAAGACCCTCACAGACACACCAGGTATTAGAGCAGTTAACAAGTCTTAAAATTTCTCTTTATATCCATCAATTTAACATAGAAACGCTCTTACCCAATGGTAAGCTAAACCCGGCTGCCTCAATGATTTTTTCTATTACGGCGGATATGGCCCGGCAGGAAAAAGAAACCCACGTTGAACGGGTGATCAGTGGCATCCAGTTAGCCAAAAGAAACGGACAGAAGTTTGGCAGAAAATTCGGACCTCTCTATACGGAAGCGCAGCTGCTGCGAAAATATTCCAAAGCAGCAAAGGATTTACAATTGGGAATCAGTATACGAAAAGTGGCCAAGATATACGGAATATCTGCCGACACAGTGCAAAGGATTAAAAAGTTAATTAAAACCGAGACATCGCAATTACCTGATTAGACAAAACTAGTTACGGTACAGAATAACCATTTACGAACAGTAGCTTACCTTATATCTTTCAAATTTAGCTTCCTTTTAAAATGACCTACATTATCAGTGGATTGGAATTCAAAACAAAAAAGCTGTTGGAAGCCTATGCAAAGGATATCTTATATTCAGGCACTTTAAACGAACCAGTGACAGGACCGGATTCAGCCTTTATGTATGACTACTTCAAAAAAATGCATGTTGAGTTCGATATGAAAGAAGGTTGCGGTTTGCAAAGCATCATCAGGGTTATAGAACCCCTTTATGGTAAATACCGCGGTTTTAAACTTGTCAGAGTGGATGGATCCGATACCGATATATCATATATACTTTCCAACATAACAAAGAAAAATCCGTTAAGGGATCTGAAACAGGCATTCAGGGCAGCGATCGAGCCGCAGCTGAATTCCTTCAAGTTAGCTCAACTTGCCGAAAATCCTCAGATGAAATGTCCGTTTACATCAGAATCACTCTATTACGGACACAGCCATGTGGATCATCATGAGCCTACCTTTGATCAGTTAGTTTCAACATTTATACAAATGCATAGCTTAGACGACGTAAGGATAAATGAAATTATATCCCAGCCGGCCGACAACCAGCTTCTGGCTGAACTAACCGATAAATACTTGAAGGAGAGCTTTTGCGAGTTTCATGAAAAAAATGCAAAACTGAGGCTCTTATCCCCGCTGGGTAATTTGTCCCATGCAAAGACTAGTACACCTCTTTGACAATTAAGGTAAAGTCAATACATAAGACCGTTACTTCATTTTATTAAGAAAATCTTCAAGTCTATATCCATTCCTTGTAAGATCCCTGATCAAATTCGCTTCTAACTTTTCGCAATTTTCTTTCAAGTTCCGCTGTAAGAGGGATAAGGTCGAGTAATCCCCCTGCTTCAGTAATTCCTTTAATTTTTCTGTTGAGTCTTGGTGTTCTTCCGATATCTCTATCCTTAATTGCTCCAATAGAGAGTTCTCGGTCTCTGTCAAATTTTGCTCTAAGGTCTTGTTCAGATTTTGCAAGTTCTGATCGAAAGCTGTTTTCTCTTGATTCATTCTCAGCTCTGACTCGTTTTTCAATTTCTGCATATTCATCTGGTAATCTTGACGTTTCGATCTCAACTGCGACGATTTGGCTGTCAATTGCTGAGATTTCTTCTGTAGTAGCGTCTGTTTTTCCATCAATATCAACCTCTTTGGATTCAATTGATTGTCCATATCGTTCTTCTTCTGCTCGGAGTTTTGCAATTCTATCTGATAGAGGTTCTGGGTTTGCTCCCAATTCTCGAATTCGCTCTGCAATGTCGTCAATCTCGTCTTGGCTTGTTGCTCGATAAGTACTTTCTTCGTATCCAAGGCTTTGATCTTTGAATTTATATCGTCCCTCCAGATCTTCGTTTGTTTTTTCAAATTCTCTTCCTTCGAGAATAAACTTAGCTTCAATCTTGTCAAGTCTTGCTCTCTCTGATTCAAATCCTGCTGAGACCTCTCCGTCAATTGTTTCCTGTAATTCTCGCCATTGCTTTCGATGTGCTGTTGTATTTCTCTCAGTTCGTCGTATTTTTTTGTTGATTGATTCTCTAGTGCTTGTAATTGTTCTGATTCCAAATATCTTCTAAATCGCCGTATAGCTTCTTTAAGTTCAAAAGCTTTGCATTCGTAAGTCCTTTCAAAGTTGGCAAGTCCTTTCTCGAATTCATCACCAAGTGATATATCCTGGCCAGCTCTAGGGGGAACATGTTGGTATTCGGTATTTTCTCGCTCATAGTTGTAGACCCATTTTGTGCGGGCGGTTTTATGGAAGGTTTCTTCTATTTCAGGAGATGGTCCGGTGGGTAAACTCACCTGGATGGTATCAATGCCCAGATTTCTGATCTTTAAATATTTGTCCTCACTGATTTTATGAGTGGCGACTAATTCTATCAAAAGAATCGGTTTCCCTGTTTCATCAAAGAATGTGACATCGGGTTGAATCTGTAAAAATTTACCTGAGTCAGTCTTCCAATCAAGATCTCTACCCCAGACAATCTTTCCCTCTTCATTCTCATAAAAAGGCATTTCAACCGCTACGGAATCTGCTTCCACAGTCCAAGACTCACGAATGATCTGAACTCCCCCACTTTGCCCATCAGCCGGATATTTCCTAAGTGAGGGTACTTTTACATGTTTCAGGTGTTGGAGAATCTCTTTGCCAAGTTTGTGTCTGATTGTTTCATCAGAATAGGAACACTTTCCCCTGCGCTCAACATCTTGCGGATCATGAGCGAAATGGTGAATCTTGATATCTCCTTTTCTGGCTATCATCCTTTGGCGGCAGCCCGGACAAAAATAGCCCTTACGGCCTCGCTCTACCTGTGAAATATGCTGGAGCTCGTCTAGAAGATTTAATGCATATGAATGGTCGTCATGTTGGTTTTGTTCATTCATAGAACTTCTGTTCGTTTCTGGCCACTTCCGCCGCTAATCATGCTTTCAAGTGCAATCCACTATGCAGCGGTTTTTATGTAGGTATTTTAAATCGGCACAGTTTATGGATTAATTAACTGACCCAATGACAAAACTAATGAACCGATAGAACTTATATTTGCTCCCATACCTACTAAATTATTCCATGTAGACTTTGTCATACTAAATCCAATTTAAATAGACGTATTTCTGATATAGGGAAAACAAGTAAGTGAAATCACGTTGTCAATGGATTCTGAAATGTTCTCTACTACGGGTGCATATATAGGTAACTCTTAGAAAAAATATATTTGTCTCAAGTTGCTGAGCTATTCTGTAGAAGTTAAGGTTTAGTAGATTTGTGAACTTTGATCTAATACTAAATCCAATTTAAATAGACGTATTTCTGATATAGGGAAAACAAGTAAGTGAAATCACGTTGTCAATGGATTCTGAAATGTTCTCTACTACTTTCTGAATTTTTTGTTGTGCGAGTTCTAGGCTGTCAAAAACTTTGTTTTTCAGATACCTCCGCACTTCCTTGAAAAATCTTTCAATAGGATTTAGTTCAGGACAAGCGGGCGGCAATTTTTTAAATACTAATTTGTTGGCATCAAAAAGTTCGTCTTTATGAGCTTTCGCACCGTCGGCTATAAAAAGAGACTTTTGGTT
>NZ_SMFL01000020.1 GCF_004349265.1 Dyadobacter psychrotolerans | reverse complement strand
ATGGCAATAATGCAGCTGATTGAAGACAGGCATGCTAAATCATCGACTATCATAACTTCTCAGTTACCGATTAACAAATGGTATGATTACCTGGCAGAACCGACTCTGGGCGATGCCATAATGGATCGAATTTTACAGCATGCAAACCGTATCGAATTAAAAGGGCAGTCAATGAGAGTAAGAATGAATATGCAGCAAAATCCAGTTTAGTTTTTAATTTTGTAATGCTACTGATTATATCTCTTCTAAGTGGCTCAGTTTGCAGCTCCGAAGGTGGCTCACTTTCAATGCCATACTCACAACTAAAAGGGAAGAAAAATCAAAAGGTCAAAGAGTACATAAAAACCACCGGTTTTTTTGAATGTCAAAAGCGGTTACATAGGAATACCTAATTTCTCCGCATCATGGAAGAAAGAAAATAGCCGGAAGGTTCTAAATTTTTACGATACCAATTTGAAAGATAAAAGCCGTTTTTACAGAAGATATTAAGTTATCAGGCTCAGCCCTTACCAGTGGAGTCATTGTTTAAATCTGCTCGTAAAAAGTTAACAGGTTGCGATGGTGGTCTAATGCCGGAAATTCCCGATCTCCCCATGGCTGCTCTTCCACAACAGTGTCTGTGTCATAAATAACACCTTGCTTTTTATATTCGTCGTACAACTCGTCAATACCCTGTACTTCTATCCGGCAACTTGCTGTGCCTGCCAGAAAACTTTCGGCCCCACTGCAAATTGGATCTGCAGCCAGGGCCAAGCCTTTGTTCTTCCAGCTTTCATCCGAAGATGCCCATAAATGGATTTCAATTTCGTCCCGGACTACCTTGGCAAAACCGTCATCATAATAAGGAGCTGTGAAACCTAATTTTTCAGAATAGAATTTAACGGACTCTTCAATATTTTGGACCGGAAGGGCCGGAATCGTTTTCTTCATTTTCATAGATACTGATATTATCTAGTTTAAGCACAGCACGACTTATCTAATTGGATCGGAGGACATTTTTGGGTTCCATACGTGCAAAATACACAGCAATCGCCAGAAGCGGGCTTTAACAGCGTCTTGCAATTTGTGCACTCATAAAAGTACATACATGCATCAACCGGCATTGTTTCCACGCGTTTGGTATTGCAATGCGGACAGCTAATTACTGATTCTAATATTACATTCATAGCTGTCTAGTTGTTTCAACGACTTTATAACCCGTCGCATCGACTGCCTTTTTGATTTCAGCAAGGGACGTCTTTGTACTGTCGTACTTAACGGCTGCACTACCGGTTTTATACGACACCTGGACTTGGTGTATGCCTTTTAATTTATTGACTTCCTGTTTAATATGCTGCTCACACCCTTCACAAGTCATACCCTTAATCTTTATAAAGGCTGTTTGGCCTTTCTTGGAAATAGGTTGTTGTGCTTCTTGATTTTGCTGATAGACCAGTCCTGAATAACTCGGAAAAGTAATGAGCAGTACTGCGGCAAGGGTTACCAGGCTTAAAAATTTTTTGGTCTGCATAAATGGTTTGCTTTCAGGTTCGCAATTACATGAGACTTCAGGAACTGGTTTCAAATGCTGATACCAGGCAAAGCCCAAAATCAACACCGTTCCGATAATAAAATAGGGGCGAGCTTGCCCGATCCAATCAAAAGTTGATGCCAGGCTGCTTGTGCCGGCCACCATGGCCAGTAATGGTGTGATACAGCAAACAGAACTTGCCAATGCAGTAAGTATACCGGCATTAGCAGTGATTTTGGGCGCTTTCATACTGCAACACTTTTTTGATTGGGAATATGAATAAATAATTGATCGATGACATTTGCCTGATCAGGCATGATCGAGTAAAAGATAGTTTGCCCGGTCTTTCTGGTACGTACTAGATGGGCATCCCTCAATTTACGGAGATGCTGAGAAACAGCAGGGACCGTCATCTGCAAAATATCGCTTAAATCGCAAGGACAAAGCTCGTTCTGCTGCCCGAGAAGATAAAGTATTTTTAGCCGAGCATCATTTCCAGCAAGCGCGTAAACCTGGGCTAACCGGGCAAAAACGTCTTCAATTTCATCCAATGTTTCCTTGTACCCTTGGATTTGCTCTTGATCCGCGAACAAACGGATACAGCTATTAACCTGGGGCAACTCTTTCTCTCTACTTACCATATTTTACCACTAATTCCGGTCAAATATAGTTAATATTTAAGTATTTGCTTAAATACAGTTAAGCAAATATGATATCAGAGTCAAGACGTACCAAGCTAGGAGCTTGATAAGATTTCTGCATTTAACCAAAAGCAAGTAGAAGCTTCTCAGCCTGCACTGCTCACATACATCTGTACCCACAATTCCAGACGCAGCCATTTAGGCAATACGAGACTATTTCCAGATCAGGATTTCTAAACTCTCTGTTGATGAAAAATAGGTAATATTTAATATCTGCAAGGCAACAAATCTATTTTCCCTTTCAGCACCGGGGCAAAACATCTAGTTTAAATTCAACCCAAATGCAAGTCCTAACCAAGGCTTACCCTGATAGATCCATACTTGTTTGTTTTTGTCAAGCAGATTATCAAAGCCAATTGCCAGCCCGATGGTAAAGTTGTTAATGCCAATAATTCCCGCAATCCCTTTGCCCCAAACCAGCCCATCGTATTCGCTCAAGATCTGATTATTAGTCACCGACGGATTCATCGCAGTGCCACCAAATCCAGTGAACACACCATAAGAGATACCGTAATGGCGTGTCTCCCTTTGAAAATTATTGAACGGGGTCTTCCGAAACGACAGTTGATATATATCATTGCGGTGCCCTAGATAAACCGCGCCATTGAGATTGGTATTAAATTGATTGGGGAAGCCCGAACTGGTAGGCCGATATTTAAAAGGAATGGTCAGGAAATCAATATCAAAACTAGCCTAAAATATGCAGACTTAATGCTTGCCCTGGAACTGGCTTGCGGGAAAGATTCCTGCCCGTTACCGTGTCTTGCAATCCAGGATGTTTATTAACACTATACACAAAAATAGTGTCCTCCGTATTATCAATATACACTTTTTTAGATTGGGCATTAAATGCACTGGATTTATAGTGCCCATCTGAGAGTCGGTATTTAGGAGAATCCATAATCGCGCAGCCACCCATCCCAAATATAAGCATGACAGCACAAGCCACTTTAAATCGTTTTGATTTTGCCATTACAACAATTTGACATGCCAGAGCCAGCCATTATCCATATTTTGTAGGAATCTGAACGGCTCTCCTACTCTTTTTTATGCATTGATTATACAAACTAAATAGGTTGTCCAAAGTGGACAACCTATTTAGTTTTAGCTAAGTGATAAACCAGTTATCAAGCAATTGGATCGCTATGGCCTTGTTGATGCCTTTCCGTATGGTGTTCGGCCGCAGCTTTGGCATGATGGTCCGCCAGATTATGGTGGCCATAGGCCAAATAAGCTTCATGCGTTTCTTGCTCGTGCTCACCTGATTCGTGTAGTTGTTGAGCTTTTTGATGATGCTTGGCGGCTTCTCCAAAATGGTAAGCGGCTTCTTTATGATGATTATGTTCCATAAGTTATATTTTTAACGATATAACTACAAAAACTATGCCTTAAAGAATCACTATTTCCCACCTGGAGTATAAATACATCAATTAGTTACAGCGCTTTAACCACCTTCTTGAAATATTCCTTTGTCTCCAATAGCCTGCCTTTAAATGAGTTGAATAAGCCATTTGAAAGGCTCCATATATAATCTTGATAGATACAGCCGACCTTTTAAATCAATTTTTTCCAAATTGACACACTTGCCAACCTTGCATCTCAGTTATAAAATTGACCAAGTGTAAAAGCATCGATATCATTTACCGATCAGCATTAAAACACTGATTATTCCAACTATAAATATGAAAAATAACTCCCCCTTTTTCGCTGCTATAATCTTATTCCCACTTTACGTAATTATGCTGACTGGGTGCTCTGACTCGAGTAAGGATCCTGTAACGGGCACTTATGATTCTGGAAGGCTGAAAATTAATTTTGACAATGTTGTTGACAACCAGCAACTAATATTAAATGAAATTACCTACAAAAATACCCGTTGTGCGGTTGAAATTTGAAGAGAAAAAGATTGTGCATTTCACTGAAATTCAGTAAGTTAATATGGGTACCAAACCGTATCAACCATGCACAATCTTAAGGCCAATTTCAACAAATTTTTAGCGATTGCCAAATCAGTTTTTCGTGACGAAATCAATGCGGAAGGCAATTTTCAATTCTATCCAAATAAGCCTAAAATGTCTGATATACAGATAATTACCTTATCTTGCTTAGCTGAATCGTTTTCCTTAGATTCCGAAAATTGGTTGTTTGGAAGGCTTCGATCCGGGTATACTAGACTGTTTCCCGACCTGGTTCACAGAACAACATATAACAGGAGACGACGCAGGCTTTCTGACAAGACTGCCCAATTGTCGAAGTTGGTGTGTCTACAATTTTCGGAGAATGATAACGAGTATGTTATCGATTCCATTCCCGTCCCGATTTGTCAAAAACCTCGGATTCAGCGTCTAAAAATATGCCGAGACGACGAGTTGGTCCTACCTTCCACAGCATGGCATGCAAGTCATAAGAATTACTACCACGGCTTTAAAATGCACCTGGTAATCTCCAAAAGTGGCTTCCCGTTCGCAGCTGGTATGACAACGGCAAGCATGCATGATTCCCAGTATATTCCGTTCCTAAAACACGACAATTTACCTGAATGTGAACTACTTGCGGATCGAGGTTACATTTCAGCCGGTCAACAACTTGCATTGTTTCGAGAATCAGGCGTCAGAATAATTACCCCGCTGAGGGCAAATATGAAAATCGAAAACTTGTGGAATTACCAGCGCCGGAAGACGCGTAAAATAATTGAAACTCTTTTCTCTCAACTATGCGATCAACAGTTGCTCAAACGGAACTATGCAAAGACTTCTGAGGGGTTATTTGCCCGCGTTGTTTCCAAAATAGCCTCAGTCTCAATCCTAAAAGCGATAAACTCACTGGCGAGTAAGCCGATCGGAAGAATTAAACATGCTCTCCTTTGCTAACCGCACAACAGGTGGAGTTATATAAGCAGGAGAATGAATCAAAAAGGAATCCCATACCTGGCATATATTCCGCGACTGTCCAGCATAAGTAATATCAATCAAGCTTTTGTAATTTCTTTTTCCTGTTTACGATTCTCGAATCCAGGTTTTTACTATAAGCAGGATAAGTCCTCCAAGCCTTACCCACGTACTTTTTATAAGCGTATTTGCCAATTTCATCGGTTTCCAAAACTTTGTAGTGCTCACGACGATAAATCCGGTACACCGTTCCTTTTTTATCAATGTACCCCCACAGGGAATCCTTAAACAATTTCTGTTTGCTGCCGTCATAATACCTGATCCGGACATATCTCCCATACCGCTGGGGAGTAATTTTTTCGATTAGAGTATCGCCCGTAGCGCGCTTTGATTCGTTGCTATACCTTAAAATGCGCTGGCCGATAAGTAACGATGGTAAAATGGCCATCAACACGGTGAAACAAATAGATTTCATACGAATGGATTAAGACCGATCAGCTTATATTTAACAGCTTACCAGCATGCTGGTTATTGAACCACTATTTTTTTTATCACGCTGGTCGTTTTGCCCACAAATTCCAATAAGTACAATCCGGATGGCCAAAATGAAGAAGATATTTCCTTTTCAATATTTGCCATCACGACAATATTTTCTGCAATAACACTACCCTTCACATTCACTATCTTTAATAGTGAATTTTCAGATGAAACAACCTTAATATACTGGCTAGCCGGGTTGGGATAAACCACTACCTGATGCTCGCCCACCCCTATCAATGGAGGGGTAACAGGTAATATATTGTTAAGCAACATTATCCCCCCGGCGTTAGTGCCTATTGCGATATCTGGTTTTCGGTCCCCATTATAATCGCCCGCATGGGCAAAAAGGTAATTCCCATAAACGGGTGCCGTTGACGAACCATTATTTTCAACCAGCAGGCTTTCTCTCTGTGTCCACTGCCCCCAAGCCGCGCTATGGAAAATCCGGACCGTGCCCGTGTGGTCGGCAGTGACCAGATCTGCTAGCCCGTCCAGATCAAAGTCTGCTACTGATACCTGCGCAAAACGTCCCTGAAAATTAAGTGAGACCCCTGCGAAAGAATCGGTTTGTAGTTTGAATTCGAAACGATCCCTTGACGCAGTATTGATATAGTAATAGATATTGCCTTGTGTTTTTCCTATCAATAAGTCCAGATCACCATCCCCGTCGCCGTCATAGAAAAAAGGGACGTCACCGATCCGTAGATCAGTTGGCATGGGTAGCAAGATGGCATCTTGTATATTCAGCATGGCCATCCCTGTCCTTCCTTTATTGGGTATATACCTGAATTCAGGCTTTAAGCTGCCTGACGAAACGGATGAAAACCCCAGGTCTATTGTCCCGTCTCCATTGAAATCAGCCCATTGTGGTTTGATGTTATAGAGGGTGAAAGCTTCGTAAAACCCCAAATAATTTTCAGACTCGACTTCGTACATGGGCTCTTTGGCTGTGCCCGTGTTCCTTAGAAGCCACAGACTTCCACGGAAGCCTGTATTTGTGGGATTTCCGCCTGTACCTATTATCAGGTCAAGGTCACCGTCCCCATCTACATCAAAAAAAGAGGGCGCCGCATTTTCGCCGACATCAATCATCTGGTCCTGTAAGAAGTCCTTTTGAACAAGCTTAAAATCTGGCTTTCGCGCATCGCCTGTATTTTTGTAATACCAGTTAGATGATTTGAAATCAACTGAGTTGTTGTCAGAAGATCCGACATTGGGTGCAACAATCAGGTCTTTCAATCCATCAAAATCAACATCGTCCATAAAGGCCGCAGGAAAAACAGAAATAGAGACAGGGGCGTTCGCAGGAAAGGTATTAGTGGACGATGTGTAGTTGGCGATAAGACCTGCATTGGAATTACTGACAAAGGATATATAATCACTGCTTACGTGGCCGATAAGAAGATCTTTGAAATTATCCCCATTTAAATCATTGACAAGGATAGCGTTTCCCGCATGAAGAATTCGGCCCGCAGAATAATCGACAACCCCGCATTCTGCCCCAAATACAAAGTCTAAATTGCTGTCCTTGAAAAAATTTCCCCAGCAATCACCATTCCGAAGATAGACAGGATCCGCTTGGGTACCCAGACTATCCGGCCTATCAAACCGCTCCATGCTCAGATTCTGGTGCAGTTCTATAAATGTGCCTGAATAATCAAAAGTCAGAATATCCAGATCCCCGTCATCATCAATATCGACGATTGCAGGGATATCCTCACCGGATACCTGTAAATTAAGATTTGAAGAAAAACCTTTGGTGCTTACACCTTCCCTGACCAGTTGCCATGACCAGCTGTTACTGTCTTTGAGCTGCCGGTAGACGCTAATCCCTAAGGGTGAGCTGGTGAAAAGATCTTTATGACCGTCCTTATTGTAATCTGCCAGTACCATCCAGTTGTACATTGCAGGAAATAGTAGTTCATAAGACGGGGCATGTGAAAAAACTTGTCCCAATGGATCTGACCCATTATTTATAGCAACAAATGTGGTCACCTTACTATTGGTACGGTCAAAAACCACCAGATCTTCAATGCCATCCCCATTTAGATGCATTTTAGAGAACTGTGATGCATTCAGCCCACCTGCCCAGGGATTTAACAATTGCCGCCCCTTTACATTTACTTTTGTAGTCGTATCGGTTTTAAACCAGGATTGCTGCGCATGAACTGTGGCTGAGATGGTTAGGCCAAAGAGTATATATTTTATTTTCATGGCTAATAGGCATTACGTTAGTCTCTGTGACAGGTATATCAGGTACGAAGGCTCATTTTTGCATTAGTCCCGAGACGATATTGATACTCAAAGCAACAATAACCGTATTGAATGCAAATGCCAGGACCCCGTGCATTAGCGCTAGTCTTCTGATACGCTTTGAAGTAATCTGCACATCTGAAACCTGAAAGGTCATTCCAATCACAAACGAAAAATAGGTAAAATCAAGGTAGTCGGGCTCTTTCTCATTTGGAAATTCAAGGCCCTCTGGCTTTTGATTTTTTCCTTTTAGGTCGTGTTCAATATTACAGTAATATAAATGTGCGTACCTCAAAGTAAATGTGGTATGGACCAGCCACCAGGAGCTGATGACACTGCCCAGTGAAAGTAAAATATGAGCTGTCAGATCCGATTTTGACTGCTGACCAGTACCTTGTAAGAGAATTAAAATGGCAAAAAGACTTACAAACGCCGCAGCAACAGCAAACAAGAAAATCAGCGTCCGGCTTGAATCCTGGGCATGGACTTCGTGTTTAACCTCAGCTGGATGAGATGACAAAATGGTTATCCACGATAGCGCCAGACTGGTAAGACAATAAGCAAGCCAGGTGACCATAATGTGGACGGGCTTTGAAAACGCTCCCAAAGCAAGTAGAAATGCAATCAATCCAACTGCAAGAGCTATATACAATTTATGATGCGCATCCAGACGGTTTATGAATTTCATTGCGGTACAGCGTTTAAAAAGGTGGTATGATCAAAGCATCATTCCCAGGATCATAAAAATCAGGAAACCAGTAAAGAAGGAGGCCGTATAAAAAGCGGTTTCCTTTTCTTCATGGGCTTCCACAAGCAGCTCCTCGGTGACCAGAAACAATAAAGCTGCCGACCCAAAAGATAGTATCAACTCAAGCACCTTGTCAGAGGTATTGTGCAGTAATAGCAGTCCCAGCGCTGCGCCTGTAATGAAAACCAAAGCCATAACCAGAAGGGTAAGATGAATGACCTTTTTAGAGGGCGATGATCCCGACAATGAGGTAACTGTGGCAATTCCAAGCGATAAACATTCTAAGGCAAGGGCAACCGCAAGCAGCACCCCTTCCTTCTCCCCTGCTGCAAAGCCAATGCCCAGCAGTATCCCGTCAATCAGCAGATCAATACCCATGGCTATAAGTACCCCCCACGGCAAACCGTTTACTTCTCCTACTTTTACAGCTGGCTGGATTTTCCCGGTAAAATATTTGATGAGCAGCATGGCTGCCACTCCGGACGAAAAGCCAATAATGATTGATTTCGCATCGTGTATTTTGATCATATCCGGCAGGAGCTCGACAGCAACTACCGAAAAGACAACCCCTGCCGCAAAATGCAAGATAATGCTTTTCAATGCCGCACCTGGTGGCTTGAAATAGGCGATCATACCGCCGATATACCACAGCAATACGGGAATTAAAGTAAAAACGACTTCTTTCAAAGAGATCATATCAGCGAATTGTTTCACTTACCGGTCCACTTGTACCGGTAAAATTTCTTAGTCATTTTTATATGCTAAAAGTCTTAGCGCATTAAAAACAACGATCAACGTCGATCCCTCATGAGCAATTACGGCAGGCCCAATCGAGGCAATTCCCAAAATGGTAAGCGGTATCAAAACAGCAACCATACCCAAACTAATCCACAGGTTTTGTTTAATAATGCTCCGCGCTTTACGGCTTAGGCCAATGGCAAAGGGAAGGCTTTCGAGTTTATCTCCCATCAGTGCAATATCAGCAGTTTCCAGCGCCACATCAGACCCCGCCGCTCCCATTGCAATACCCACTGTACTTTTGGCCATTGCCGGAGCGTCATTGACTCCGTCGCCTACCATGGCTACCTTTTTCTCTGATTCGGCCAGTTTTGAAACCGAGTCTACTTTATTTTCCGGCATCAGATTACCCCAGGCATCAGTAATGCCGATCTGTTTGGCAATTGCCTCGGCAACTTGCTGATTGTCGCCGGTCAGCATGACCATTTTCTTGATGCCCAACGTAGTCAGCTCGCTCAGCACATGCTTCGCTTCTTTACGTGGAACATCCATCAGGGAAAGGATTCCAATAAAATCGCGGTCCCTTTTAACGAGCATTGAAGTATGTCCGCCTCTTTCGAGCTCTTCTACCTGGCTGACCAGATCCTTGGGGATACCGTCTTTTTCGTTTTCAAACAAGGCCTTGTTTCCGATCCAGACCTGCTTTCCACCCACCTCTGCTTTCACTCCTTTGCCGGTAACGGCCTGAACATTTCTGGCTTCATCTGCCTGGATACCTTTTATTTTTTCTTCCGCGCCCTTAACGATGGCAGCTGCAAGCGGGTGATCACTAAGTTTCTCTACACCAATGGCTATTTTTAAAAGCTCTTCTTCACTGATATTATTGAGCGCTATAACGTTGGTCAACTTGGGCTTTCCCTCAGTCAGCGTACCTGTTTTGTCGAACGCAATAGCAGTGAGCTCACCAAGATCTTCAAGTGGTCCTCCTCCTTTGATCAGTACGCCCCCACGTGCTGCCCGGGCGATCCCGCTCAGCACAGCACTGGGTGTTGAAATGGCAAGCGCGCATGGGCTCGCGGCTACCAGTACGGACATCGCCCGGTAAAAACTCTTACTGAAAGGCTCATCGATGACCAGGAATGCGAAACACAGCAGGGCAACCAGTACCAAAACAGCCGGTACAAAATACTTTTCGAATTTATCCGTAAAAAGCTGGGTAGGCGACTTTTGTTTTTCTGCTTCATTGACCATTTTAACCAGACGGGAAATGGTCGAATCTTTGGCTTCCTTGATCACTTTCACTTCCAGAACCGACCCGCCGTTAATGGTTCCGGCGAAAACCCGGAACTGTGCTTCTATGTTCTTATCCTGGCTGTAATCTTTGCCCGCATCGGCAACAGGCACTTTATCCACAGGAACACTTTCCCCTGTGATCGGGGCCTGATTAACACTTCCTTCACCCTTGACAACGACCCCGTCTGCCGGGATTTTACTATTGGGTTTGATAATGATGACATCTCCAAGTTTTAACTCTTCAATGCGGATCTCCTCCTGCTTGCCGTCCCTTAAAACCAGCGCTACCGAAGGAGCAAGGCTGGTCAGGGCTTCAATGGATTTTCTGGCTTTACCCATCGCGAAGTGTTCCAGCGCATGACCTAAACTAAACAGGAATAACAAAAGGGCTCCCTCTGCCCATTCTCCCAGAATAGCTGCACCAATGGCTGCCACCAGCATTAAAAAATCAATCTCAAAACCTCCCTTGGCGATCGTTTCAACCGCCTCTTTAGCGGTGAAAAACCCTCCGAAAAAGTAGGCCACAATATAAAATGCCAAACTAACCCAATCTGGGATGGAATCAACATAGGAAAGCCCAAACCCTATTCCCAGGCAGGCCCCGCAGAGCAACGCGAAAATGAGCTCGGTATTTTTTCCAAAAATCCCCCCGTGTTCATGCGTATGCTCCTTACTTTCCCCTTCCTTGTGGCTTTCATGTTCATGACCTTCATGCGCATCGCCCTGATGATCCTGGGCCTGGATTGGATCCAGCTTGCTGCCTTTGGCGGCAGCCGCTTTATTCTTCTCGTTATTTTTATCCTCTTCCATGTTTTTCAAGAATTAGCGTTCTGATCAATGCATACATAACTAAAATCTATTCTTCTTCCTCTGCATTTTTAAGTTTTGCCAGCAAGGCATAAGCACCTTTCAAAACAATTTTGGCAGATTTACCATCAAACCCCTCCTGAAATTTCACCTGGGAGAACCCATTCTCGGATGCGCCCCGGTTCACTTCTGTCATCTCGAATGCCAGACCAGCCCCGGTCGAATCTTTTACCGCAGCATTTTGGATAAAAATGTAGGATTTACCTTCAAAGTCAACAATAGCTTGTTCTGGGAGCGCGCTTACCGGATTGGCCCCTATCTCCACAATGGCCTTTACAAAGTTTTCGGGGAGAAGTCCTGGCTCATCTTTGCTAAGATGGCAATGTACCCTTACGGTGCGGTCTTCATTGATCTTTTGATTGATCAGATATACTTTGGCCGTATATTCTTTATCTGCATTATTGCTGACAGTAAAATGTACCAGCTGACCTAGCCTTATTTTAGGGATATCCTGCTCAAAAACAGAAAGCTCTACATGCAAGTGGTCCGTATCCACGATTTCAAACATGACATCAGTTGGATTGACATATTTGCCGATATTGACATTCACTGTGGTAACCGAGCCGCTGATGGGGGAATAAATCGAAGCACTGTTGACAATAGTCCCGTTGTCCAGTGTTTTTAGGTTGATCCCGGCAGTTTTAAGCCTTTCTGTTAAGCCTTCAAGCCGCGCTTTCTGTGTTTTAACCTCAGAACTTGCTTGTTGCAGGACTTTCTGCGCATTAATATTCTCCTTGCTAAGCTCAGTCTGACGTTTGAATTCCAGCTGCGCATATTCCAGTTTGCTTTGCGTTTCCAGGTAATCCTGTTGTATCTGGATAAAATCAGGATTTTCTATTGTGGCTAAAATCTGCCCTTTTTTTACTTTCATACCCTGCAACAGCTCCGTTTTTCTTACAAAACCACCCATTGGGGCCGAGATGCTGACCAGGTTTTGTGGCGGAATATCAATTTTACCGTTTGCAGTCACCACTTCGCTAATGTTTCGGGTTGTTGTCGTCCCGATCTCTATCCCGGCAGTTTCGTACTGGGCTTTTGTGAGTTCAACCGTACTGGCCTCTGCCTCTTTTTCGTCCTCCTTTGGCGCTTGCTGAGTGGTTTCCGGTTTTTCTCCCTCAGATTTACTACAAGAGGATAAAACTGCCAGAAGAAATAAAACAACTATGATATTTTTCATTTTGATTAACATTTCTATATAAACCATGATTTACGATCTAATTTTTGCACTGATTTTATTGTCTGTTTAACAGGAATTCAATCTCTATAACTGACTGGTTATAAGAGTCCAGAAGGTTCAAATATGTAGATTTGATATTCAATGCGCGGCCTAGTGCCTGGGCGAATTCTACATAGCCAATATCACCACCTTCATAAGCCCTGGTGGCATTATTGCGGATCACGTCGGCCAAAACCAATGTATTCTGCTCATATAAATTCAGGCTCTGGTCTGCGCTCTGATAAGTTTGTATGGCTTGCTGGAGCGCACTGGTTAACTGTAGGCTGTTCAAATCAAGCTGGTTGCGGATCACTTTTTCGTTAAGCTCGGAGGCTTTGATGCGTGCGCGGGAAGCTCCGTTAAAGATCGGTATAGAAACCCCAAATTGAAAGGCGTGAAAACGTTTCCCACTCCCGTAATACACATCATTCCCATTGAAGGTCTGCGTTCCGATCAAGGACTGATTGGAATATCCGATATTGAAATCCGGCAGAAGAGCTGTGCGCTGGAATGCGGTTGTACGCTGATCAATAATGATTTGCTGCTGCAAAAATTTCAGATAGGGGTTGCTGTTGATCCCGGAAGTATCCAGTGTCAGGCCAGCCAGACTCCGTCTTGTCAGTGTATCTACATCAGGCTCAACACGATCTGAGCTATAAATCAGTGTCTGCAGCTGTTTTTGCAGGTTTAGCTTATCCCCCTGGTTCTGTATGATGCGCGATTCGATGTCGCCTAGCTCGCTTTGGGCGACCGAAGACTCGAGCTGATTTGCCTCGCCGGTTTTAAAGCGGAGCTCTGCGGCTTTCACAAAGCGTAGTGCGCGCAATCTTTCCTGTTGAAGCAGGTCCCTTTGTTTTTCGACCAGTAACAAACTGTAATAAGTACTTTTAACCTGACGGACCAGTTCGTTTTTTGTTACTTCAAGCCTGGTCTGGATACCATTTACCTGTTCAGATAACAAGGCCCTTCTTCTGGCAGTCACACCTGGATGCGGCAGTGTCTGGTTTACATTAAACTGGTTATCAAATTTTCGGCTGTTATACTGCCCGCCCATCCATGAAACGTCAGTTTTGGCAAGGTCGCGCGCCGTTCCCAGCAAAGCCTTTTGGACATCAATCTGGTAAACACCTGATTTGATTTCAAGGTTTTTAGCAGCAGCTTCCTCAATAGCTTTGGATAGTGAAATCTTTCTACCCAGGCCGGTCGAATCCTGTGCCTTGGCTGATGGTGCGCATATACATGCACCTACCACCAACAGGATTAACGACAAGGGTTTGACCACAGCGGCCTTACCAAATCGTGTTTCGAAAATCAGGTAAAGCACCGGCAGCACAAGCAATGTCAAAAGCGTTGCAGAAACAAGGCCTCCGATTACCACGGTGGCAAGGGGACGCTGCACCTCAGCTCCCGAACTCGATGAAAGTGCCATGGGCAGAAAACCAAGAGATGCAACAAGGGCAGTCATCAATACCGGGCGTAACCTGGTTTCAGTGCCCTGGAAGATGACCTTTCGAAGATCGGTTTCCCCTTCCTTCCTTAAAAAATTAAACTCGCCGATCAGTACAATCCCGTTGAGTACCGCAACGCCAAAAAGGGCAATAAAGCCAATACCCGCCGAAATACTGAAAGGCATCTCCCTGAGCCACAACGCAAATATTCCGCCAATTGCTGATAGTGGGATGGCAGTCAATATCAACAGGCTTTGTCTAAGAGAATTAAATGTAAAGAACAGCAGTACAAAAATCAGTAACAGAGCAATCGGGACCGCAATGCTTAAACGTGTGCTTGCTTCTTGCAGATTCTGGAACTGGCCACCGTATGTCGCATAGTAGCCGGTAGGAAGTTTTAACTGGCTGTCAACCTTGGCCTGGATTTCCTTTACAATACTTTCTACATCCCGACCACGTACATTAAACGCGACCGTAATACGGCGTTTAGCGTCTTCACGTTGAATCTGGTTGGCACCATTTTTCATTTCTACCGTTGCTACCTGGTCAAGTGGTACCTGCTGACCCGTCGGGGAAGTAATAAATAAGGCGCTGACATCATCCAATGTACGGCGGCTCGCATTATTGAGCCTTACAACAAGGTCAAATCTTCTTTCCCCTTCGTAGACCAGCCCCGCGCTGCTTCCGGCAAAAGCTGTGTTGAGTGTCCTGTTGGCATCTTCGATCGTAATGCCAAACCTGGACAAGCGGTCGCGGTCAAAACCTACAACGATCTGCGGGAGCCCGCTTACCGCTTCGACATATAAATCTTCGGCCCCATTCACGGAGCTGACCAGTTTTCCTAGTTTGGCGGCCTGCTCAGCCAGCACATCCAGGTCTTCTCCAAAAATTTTAATGGCAACATCCTGCTTGACACCGGTCATCAACTCGTTAAAACGCATCTGGATCGGCTGCTGAAATCCGAATGTTACCCCTGGAATGGTCTGGGTAAGAGTTTCCTGCATCTTTTCTGCGAGCTCTTCGCGGCCAGCGGCCTTTGTCCATTCTGATTTCTCTTTTAAAATGACCATCACATCGCCTGCTTCAACGGGCATAGGGTCTGTCGGAATTTCAGAGGACCCGATTTTCCCTACCACTTCCACCACCTCGTCAGGGAAATTTTTCCTAAGCACGCCCGCGGCTTTCTGGGCAGCGTCAACGGTTTCAGAAAGCGAGCTCCCGGTCAGAACGCGCATCTCAATGGCAAAATCACCTTCGTCAAGCTGCGGGATGAACTCACCGCCCATATTTAGAAAGATCCAAAGGCTGATCCCAAAAAGGGCAAACGCACCCGTTACAATAATGAGCCTCTGACGCAGAGCGAAAGCCAGTGCAGGTACGTACAACCTATGGAAAAAAGCAATGATCTTATCGGAAATATTCGCCTTATGCTCATTCTTCTTGCTTAAAAACAGCGCGGAAACCATCGGCACGTAGGTAAGGGAAAGAATGAATGCGCCCAGGATCGCAAAACTTACGGTCTGGGCCATAGGACGGAACATTTTACCTTCTATGCCCACCAGCGCAAGGATCGGCAGGTAAACAATCAAAATAATAATTTCACCAAATGCAGCCGAATTCCTGATTTTAGAAGCGGATTCGTAAACTTCCCTGTCCATTTCATCCTGTGAAAGCCGGTGGGTATATTTCTTTCCTACGATATGGTGCAGTGTTGCTTCTACAATGATCACTGCACCATCGACAATGAGACCAAAGTCAATCGCACCCAAACTCATCAAATTGCCAGAGACACCGAATAAGTTCATCATACTGACAGCAAACAGCATTGCTAGCGGGATGACCGATGCCACAACGAGCCCCGCCCTTAGGTTTCCTAAAAGAAGGATAAGCACAAAAATGACGATCAAAGCACCTTCTATCAGGTTTTTTGAAACGGTATGAATGGCGTTGTTAACCAATTTGGTGCGGTCAAGGAATGGCTCGATCACCACACCTTCCGGCAGCGATTTGCGGATCTGCTCTACCCTTTCCTTTACTTTACCGATTACCTTTGAAGAATTGGCCCCCTTCAGCATCAGCACAAGCCCGCCTACCACTTCACCTTCATCGTTGCGTGTCATTGCCCCGTAACGCACGGCGCTGCCAAACTGTACGGTTGCTATGTCACCGACCAATACCGGAAGCCCATTTGGGTTGGTTTTGACCTGTATCTTTTCAATATCCTTTAGGCTCCCGATGAGCCCTTCGCTTCTGATAAAATAGGCATTGGGTTTTTTGTCAATGTACGCCCCTCCGGTGTTCTGGTTATTTTGTTCAAGGGCAGCAAAAATTTCAGCCATTGAGATCTGGGCACTTCTTAACTTAAAGGGATCGATCGCAATCTCATATTGCTTTAAAAACCCGCCAAAACTGCTCACATCGGCTACTCCTTCGGTGCCAAGCAACTGCCTGCGAACAATCCAGTCCTGGATACTTCTAAGCTCCATAGGAGGGTATTTTTTCTCGTAACCCTTTTTTGTATGCAAGACATACTGATAAATTTCACCCAGGCCTGTTGAAACCGGCCCTAGCTCGGGGGAACCAGCGCCAGGCGGTATCTGTTCAACCGCAGTCTGAAGGCGCTCTGAAACCTGCTGCCTTGCCCAATAAACATCAATATTATCTTTAAAGACTATCGTGACAACCGAAAGCCCAAACCTTGAAATAGAACGGATTTCTTCGGTGCCGGGGATTGTAGCCATGGCTGTTTCTACGGGAAAAGTAACCAGCCTTTCCACTTCCTGTGCTGCCAGCGAGGGGCTGGCAGTAATCACCTGGACCTGGTTATTGGTAATGTCAGGTACTGCATCAATGGGTAGCTGGGTCAACGAATAAATCCCCCAGATCGTTAGGGCAAGGGTAAAAATGCCAATGATCAGCTTATTGTGAATTGAAAAATGAATGATTTTATCTAACATTAGATTTTAGCTTACGTGTATGAATGAGCTTATGCTGGCGACCAGGATCCTGGTCGCTTCAGTCAAAGCCAAATCTTAAAAATACAGGTAAACTAAGCCCTTGGCGGCTGCCAAATGGATGTTAAATCGCCGATATGCGTGCGAGAAAGGTATGCAAAAGCGATATCTCCAAATGTGGAAAAGCTGCTTTTATCTGGCAAGTAAGCAATCTCCTGCTGTAAGGACACGCCTGCACAGCAGCTGCATGTACAAAACGGCGTACAGAGATCAACATCTATTGGCTTCTGACGTTCTGTTTCCGCTTTAACCATCTTAACGGTACTGCTATACCAGGCCGGTGACACCTGGTCCTTGCAAGGAATGCAGGAAAGTGCAGCTGTGTAAATGGCCAGTACGATTAAAATAATTCGCGTCATAGGGCAAAGGTAATCCAAATAAAAATGCAACAGGTAGTCAAAAATGAATTAACCATCCTGTAATATTGGATACGATATATATGTTTAGCAGAAAGATTACAATCTTTAAAAGCGGCAAGAAATGAAAGGCAATAAGGTTATTCCAAGTACCTCAAACCGGGGAAAACCAAAAAAATCCCCATATAGAGGGTATGTTAAAAACACAAACTTACCTAAACCAACAACATTGATGATGATTTTCAGCTACCTGCTAACAGCAGTAATACTAATTGCAATTTTTCTAAAATTCAGGCATTTTTTCCTTGTGCACTGGAAATAACACAAAAGACCGACGACTTTGTTTCGTCGTCAATGGAAGCATCAATCAAGTTTATCCTCCGGAAAAAGCCCTAACAATGAACCAGATCATTTTGGGCAGCATTGCCCTAAGCCTTATTCATGCGCTGATCCCCAGTCATTGGCTTCCCTTCATTACAATTGGAAAAGCACAAGGATGGGACCTTCCGCATATATTAAAAACTACCTTCCTGGCTGGTATAGCGCACACAATCAGCACCACCATTTTTGGTCTATTGGCAAGTTTTGCTGGCTTTCAGCTATCCAATAATCAGTATATTATTTCATCAACAATTGTCCCCATACTTCTTTTAGGGTTGGGAGCTTGGTTTATCATGCAGCATTATCGTGCACACGATCATAGTCACATTAATGAAAAAGTAATGAATGGTAAAACTTACAAACAACTTTTGTTTTCCCTTGCCATCATGATGTTTCTTTCTCCCTGCTTCGAAATCAGCGCTTATTTCCTGAGTGCCGGGGCCATCGGCTGGCCAGCCGTGGCAACAATCATTGTTATTTATAATTTTCTTACCATTACCGGTATGCTCCTTATGGTTTGGTTAGGTCATCATGGTATAAAAAGGCTTAACATTCATTGGCTACAACATAACGAGCAGCTCATCACAGGTCTGACGCTGATTTGTCTTGCTGTGTTTAATTTTTTTACAGAATTATAAACCAAGATCATAAAACAGCATATGCATACCCAAAATCAGGAAAGCTGAACAAAACATTTTTATGAATGAAGAATCAATTTTAAAACTAGCTTTCCTGAAAGCCGGTACATCCCCCACCACGCAAGCGGCGCAAGTACAATCACTCTTGTCATACCGGGGAAATATCCATAAGGCTCTTTTGTTAATAGTGGAAGAACAAAATGCGCAAGCTCGGTTATGCCCATTGATGAATTCATCTAAAAAAATGATCACTTGCCTAACGACTGTTCAATTTAAGGTGGCATACCCTTTTTATAACTGTAATTAAAAGTGCCATACAGTTCAAATTGGCGTGTTGCTCGTATTAACGGAAAAACCCTCAAAGTACATTTATACCACCGAATTTTAGGCAGCTCTAAGCGGTTACAAAAATGAGCCTTGTTTTAGTATCGGCCATTAAGCCGATATCCACTTGGGTTGACCTAATATATGACGGTTACTGTTTTCAAAGTTTTTAGCATACTATTGTGGCAAAAAGAAATTATGAACTTACATCAACACGGCTCGCATTTGGCAGTCATCGTACCCACACTAACAGTAAGAAATTGCTCTGGCGCCATCGCATTTTATCAAAAAGCATTTGGTGCCACTGTTCTTATGTCCAACACTGATTCAGATGGATCTACAGTCGCCGAAATGGAGATTATGGGCGCAAGGTTTGTTGTTGCAGATGAGTCGGAAGAGTATAACCATTTCAGCCCTGAGAAATTGCACGGCACACCTGTCCGGATTGGATTGCAGGTCGTAGATCCTGACCAGTTATTTGCACGTGCAGTAGAAGCGGGCGCATTAATTATCTATCCCGTCGCCGATCAGGATTACGGGTACAGATTGGGCCATCTGGTAGATCCTTTTGGTCATCATTGGGAAATCTTTAAGCCGTTAACCTAGTATTATGAATTGGATCACGCGTGAGCGCTCCAAGATTGACTGCATCCCCTGTCCTCCAAAGGCAAAAGAGATTTAAATAATGATTCCAGAATCGAATTTACAAAACTTTAATATCGCTAGCTTGTGAAAGTAGCTGTAAGACAATATCTTCGCATATATTCTCAACGTTTATTTTCTTCCCATATAGTGAGCTTTCCTTGGAAATTAAGACCTTTGACCAGCTTACCTATTTTCATCTTTTTGTTTTTCGGTGAGCTGGCAAAGGCACCATAATAGACGTGATCTCTTCCGACTGGTACCTTATTTACACAAAGAGCGGTTTACTACTAGACAGTATTGGGCAATCCGGTCTTAAAAAAGGCAATCTTTGATCGACACCCTATCAAAAACAACCTTACTTTGCTGGTGTTTCGATACCCGATAAAGCTTCCACAAAATAAGGAATGTCCTCTCTTTCAAATTGTTACATAAATCACCTAAAAGCGCTTTAAGTTGATAAGGTGCTGAATGTAGTGTCTATGTAGCCATCGCCTGTATTATCACCTATTTCTTTTCGGGACATCTGGGGATTTATGGCTCCCTGCTGATCGGGCAACCCAAGCATCTTATTTATGGGCGCCATGCACATGGGCAGCTTGCACGCTAGATGCTCTCCGGTTTACGTTCAAATCCAAAAAGATTACTCATGAAAAACACTGAGATAGCCCTTTCCCCTTTTAACACGCGAAGGATATACTTGAGCCAAGGACAGGGCATTCCCAGAGCCACTTTTTGGCAAAAATTTTGGAATGCTAAAGCGCGGCCGTCTCAATAAGTTAGCTGCCAAATAGATTAATGAATAACAAATTGAGAAAATTCTAGGAAGGTGGCATCGCAGATTCGCAGGTCAGAATGAACTACTCACCAAAGTGACGTTTTTAACAAGTAAAGTGTTTATAGATGACCTTATATCCTCTGAAATTGGCAAAAAGTAAATCTTTGCAAAATGCAGGACGGGGTTGAGTGGTCGTCTTCTATACAATGGAGTTTTTTTAAATTTCCTGCTGAATTGGTTAGTCAATTCGTCCATAGAATACCGATGAACCGGCAAACCGCTGCACGACGTGGGGCCGTTGTCGGAAAAGGTAGCTATCGATAAATAGCCCCCCGATAAAATGCTTTGCTCAACTAGCGACAAATATGAATTAGTTTCTTCGGTAGTTGTAAGAAAATGAAAGGCTGCCCAATCGTGCCATAACTCAAAAGGATCAGTAGGTTTGTATTCTGTAATGTTACTAACGACCCACTGCACCCTGTTGGCAGCCGCTCCTAGCCGCTCTTTCGCACGTTCCAACGCTTCCCCCGAAATGTCGAGAACAATTAGGTTTTCATAACGCAGATCTAGTAAAGTGTCCACCATTATGTCGGGAACGCTATTTTCATTAATTTAAGCATATACTTTCATGATATGTACTAAATAATTTGTGATTAATAACGAATGCTTATACCCGCACCAACTCCGTAATCACTATCATACAAAGCACTGATTGAAAATGTGCGGCTGAAAAAATACCGGAGCCCCATTAAATATTCTTTGTCAGTATTTATCTTACCATCAAAAAATATTCTTGTAGTAATGGGCATATCCCTTCGTTGCAACTGTGCCCGGAAGCGGCCCGTCGGATCTGCCCGGACTTCGGCTTCAACAAAAAAGGGCAAGAGATATATTAAGCCGACTTCAAATTGCCTACGGTTGTCTTTTGTATTCAATTTGTCTTTTGGATCTGTGATCACTTCTTTATTCCTACGATAATCATAGCCTATAAAAGCGGCGAAATAATCCTGTTTGTCAATAAATCGCAACAAGTGGGCTTCCGTTTCGAAATTACCCTTCCAGTTTACCCGCCCTTCAAAACGAAACTGGGTTTTATTATTGGATACAAAGCTTTCGAGAAAGGCCCCATTGGACAGCACATTTAAATCGCCCCACTTGTAAATTGCATTGTCTTCTTTTTTCAGCTCTTTGTAACCGGTTTTTGCAAACTCATTTTGCTCCGAGCCTTCGTAGCTTACAATGCGAGCCATGCCGGCAACCAAATGATATAAAATATGACAATGAAAGAACCAGTCTTTTTCTTCATTGGCTAAAAACTCGATGGTGACTGTTTCCATCGGTTGTATATCGAACGTGTGCTTGAGTGGTGAGTAATCGCCCTGTGCATTTATTAAACGGAAGAAGTGCCCGTGCAGGTGCATTGGATGCCGCATCATCGTGTTGTTAAACATTTTGAACCTCACTACCTCACCCTTTTTTATCATGATGTTATCGGATTTAGAAAGAGGCTTATCATCAAACGACCAGATGTAGCGTATCATGTTGCCGGTAAGCGTTAAGGGAACCGTACGTACTGATAGATTTTCATCAAATGCAGTTGGCTGTATGGAGCGCAGCATATCGTAAGTAAGCGTGCCAGCACTTTTACCGTTGTCCATCTTCATGCCAGCCATGTCTGATTTTTCCGTTGCAGCAGTAGCTTCTTTTTTTGAGCCCATATCCATACCATCCATTTTCGTTACCTCGTCCTCTTTCTTCCTCATATCCATGCCGGGCACTGAGCTACTTTTTTTATCTTCATTGCCCATGTCCATGCCTTCCATGGAGGTTCCTTTTTTACCAGAACCAGCCATATCCATTTTGTTTCTTTCCCTTAACATAGCAAAATAATCCAGCGCAGGAATGTTGGGTGCAGCCACCTTTTTACCACTTCCAAAATAAACCGAACTATAGCCTGAAATATCAGCAGCCGTAGCCCTTAATTCATAAGCGCCTTCCGCAGGAATGGTAATGAGCACATCATACGTTTCAGCAATAGGAAAATCAATCTTATCAATTTTTACTGGCCTTACATCAATACCATCCGCAGCAACGACTGTCATTGGGCCACCAGCAAATTGTATGTTAAAATAAGAACCGGCAGCGCCATTGATAAGCCTTAGTAAAATTGTTTCGCCCGGTTTAAATTCCGGGTACTCGCTTGATTGCCGTCCGTTGGCAAGAAAGGCGTTGTAATACACATCGGATACATCCATCGGCGGCATGCGTCCCCATTCTTGTTTTGCCTTATCGCCTAAGTATCCTTTTACCAATGCTTCACCCCAGCTTTGCACGGAGTTTCTTTTAATGCCATACCATTCGTAACCCGCCTTCAGCGAACGCACAACGGTTGACATGTCTTCGTTAGTCCAGTCAGAGAACAAAATCACTTTTTCTTTTTGAGCCATCTTGTCTGCGGGATAGATAACGATACCTCCATAAAGACCTACCTGCTCCTGAAGCGCAGTGTGCGAATGATACCAGTACGTGCCGTTTTGAATAACAGGAAACGAAAATGTATAGGTACTGCCTGGCTCAATCGGTGGAGTAGTCAGATAAGGAACGCCGTCTGCCTCGTTGGGCAAAAGCAAGCCATGCCAGTGAATAGATGTTTCCTCTTTCATCAAATTTCGAACATGAATAATAGCCGTATCGCCTTTAGTAAAATATAACGTAGGTGCAGGTATGGTGCCGTTAATGGCAATGGCGGGTTTTAATTTTCCTTTTGCAAAAGTTACAAGCGTATCGGTAACATCAAGATAGTAGGCTACGGCTTTACCGGGAACTTTTAATGTTGCTGTTTTTGGCATGTTCATACCATCCATGTTATCACTTCCTTTTTCCTTAGGTTTTGGCATGTCCATACCTTTCATATCCTGCGAAAATGTAGCAGAATATATTGTCATTACTGCGGCTATTAAAAGTATCTTTTTCATTGTGTAACCTTTATGTTGTTGTTACCAGTTGCCTTATTGCTACTTCATTTACCCTTCAAGCCTGATAAATTTTTGCAAAGCTGAACCTATTTTGTTTACCTGAACTTCTGGGTCAGTCATTTGTTTTTCAATTAAACATCGTTGTGTCACTCACTTGTACTTGCACCGCTTTTCTCATCATTTTCAAACGAACTTGTTTCAAAAACTTATGAAGCAATCCCCTCACGTAAGCTCACAACTAACTCATAGCTTAAATCTTTGATAAGCCTGTTTCTATTCATACATCAGTTTGCTTAGTAATGCTTTGCAATGGTGAGTGGTTGAACCTTCTGTACAAGAGTGCGATGCATTGGCTGCTTCATGGCAGCAATAAGGCCGGGCTCATATAAATGAATTTCATATTGTCTCGTGGCATTAAAGTACCTCTGTCTTTCCGCCTAAATCTTGCGAAATAAGAAATGGTTGGTCGCTACTCCGCTCATACGCAAAGCCCGCCTCACATGCCTTCTTTTTTAGAGGCAGCAAGAGATATAAAATCCGTGTCAATAATAACTTCGCTTGTTATAAAGTCGCCCGTCCGGTTTTAGTAGCCGGAGAAACCCATCAGCGCACGGGCTGATCCGGAATTTCCCCGAGGGTTCCTATCATGTACACAGCATTAAATACGGCATCCTGATAAAGCGGTATTTTACGCATCTCCAAACTTTGCCCGTATGTTGATAACGTGCCTTTTTGTTGCCAGGTGGTCAAGTGCATCAGCATCTTCCGCTGTATATCCAGAACATCGAGTGTACCTCCCGGTAGCAAAGCCTCCGCTACAGGGCAGCGCCTGAATGCCGGGACCCGGTCCAACTTCCAAAAATTTCTCGCCGGACCGTGGTTCCAGAATTTGTTATAGAAAAAATTAATATTCATTACTCTCTTTAAACAATGCCCTGGTGTTCGCCGTATAATTCATTCTGATAATTTTAAAGATAGTCCAATCATAATAAAATTCATGTTCAGATAATTGAGTGGTTTAGAAAATCTGATTGATTTCGCTTGTATGAAGGTTTCTAACCTTTTGCTTGTTTTGTGAGTTAGCCCCAAGGCAATTCCTGCGGCAATACCAACATCTTTAAAATCTGAAACAAAAGAAAAGGTTGGCATCACATATGGAGTGATGATCTTGTTATCATAATAAAACATCCCATTCAGATTAATAAAAGCATCAGTATTATTCTTTATGGTTGGATTATTTAATCCATACATTATACTGCTAAAGTGCCAAACCTCAGCAGAAGCGCCCCAGCTAAAAAAATTCTTGTTGTTCATTTTCCAAAATCCCGTTTCTACATCCAATGCCGGACTGAAATAAGTATCCTCCATTGAGGGTGAAAAAAACACTCCTGTATTCAGAAAATACATTGGCGGATTAGTCGCTTTTAGTGCTTGCGCAGACAGTTGTTGGTTATTTATTATCATGGCAGCTAAAAGAAACAATTGCCAATTCTTTCGAATTTTAATTAATCGCGATAGCATTTCTACAACACACATACATTTTCATTATTCAAATTCAACATGGGAAAGCATCATTGGCGATTTTGCGTACCGTTGAATGTCATTTGGTTCGCTCTGGTAAATGTTCATTGCTGCCTGTTATACAAAATGCACAAGAGTGCGACGCAACGATGATTAAAGTGACATTTCCTGGTACATAAAAATCCTACTTAAAAAATTCTTTTTCAGCCGCATCAGCTTCTGCTCTAATTGTAATAAAAGAACAAAAGTCGTTTTCTTGTTTATTTTTTAGCACCGACATTTGTTTGTCTGTCAAGCATCCATATATCACTCCCGTGGACTTTTATGGTTCTATTCAGCAGGAAATAAATAGCTTTGAAATGAATAACAGCGCTATTTAGAGATTATTAAAAAGGGTCGGTTAGTTCGCTTGTGCGAATAAGTTTTTTGTTTACAAATTCATCAATACCTAACTCTGATAACTCACGTCCGTAACCTGAACGCTTGGTGCCCCCAAAAGGCAAATCAGCTTGTGTCCATGTAGGGTGATTAATGAAAACCATTCCGGTATCAATCTGGTCAGCCACCCGCTGGCCTCGTTCAATGTCTTGCGTGAAAACAGAACCGCCTAAACCAAATGGTGAGTCATTAGCAAGGTCAATAGCAGCCTGCTCATTTTTGACGCGGTAAAAAGAGGCAACCGGTCCAAACAACTCTTCCAGATATGCAGGATTGCCTGGTTTAATATCGGTGAGAATAGTAGGTTGCATAAAAGCGCCAGGGCGGTCAACACGCTTGCCACCTATCAATACTTTTGCTCCTGCATCTACAGCCCGCTTGACCTGGTCGGCTAACTGTACTGCTGCGCCTTCACTACTCAGGGGTCCTAATTCAGTAGTCTTGTCCATTGGGTCGCCGACCACTATATTAGACAACCGGTTTTTGAATCGTTCCAGGAACTCGTCGGCCACAGCTTCTACGGCAATAAACCGTTTAGATGCCACACAACATTGCCCGTTATTATTCATTCTACCCACAACTGCCCATTCAACTGTCTTTTCAATATCGGCATCTTCCAATATGATAAAGGCGTCGCTTCCCCCCAATTCAAGAACAGATTTTTTTAAATTTTTGCCGGCTTCAGATGCTACGCTTGCCCCCGCTTCCTCGCTGCCAGTAAGGGAAACCCCTTTAATTCTTTTATCGCGCACTAATACCGAAGCGCGGCTGCCTGATATCAAAAGGTTGGTATAAATGCCCGGTGCGGCACCCGCTTCTTTGAACAATTCTTCTATGGTGATGGCGCATTGAGGCACGATGGACGCATGTTTTACCAGCACTGTATTGCCTATCATTATGTTAGGCGCGGCAAAACGGGCCACCTGGTAATATGGAAAGTTCCACGGTTCTACACCTAACAGCACACCTACTGGGCTGTGGCGGATAAACGCTTTTCCATGTTCGGGGCTAAGATTTTTATCGGCGAGAAAGACGGCACCATTGTCGGCGTAGTAATCAAAAATATCAGCACTTAAAACTATTTCAGCTTCCGCCTGGGAGATGAGTTTGCCCATCTCCAAAGTGATTGTTGTTGCCAATGCTTCTTTTTTTTCGCGCATCAAGTCAGCTACCTTGTGCAATAAACGGGCACGTTGCTCGTAAGTGGTTCTTTTCCAGTCGCCAAATGCTGTTAAGGCTTGTGCTACAGCAGCATCCACTGCCTCCTCTGTCATTTCTTCAAAAGTCTTGAGCGCAAGGTTTGTTGTGGGATTAATTGTTTGAATAGACATGTTTATTTCTTTTTAGTTTGATTAATATTTCAAGTTCTTTGCCTTCTCGTATTCATTTTTTGAATCGCACAGAAGAACAATTTTTTAACACCGTGAGACTGTGCAAAAACTAGGGGCTAGTTATGCTTTGCCATAACAGAAAGGCCGGTAAAGAAGACAAATGCCGAAACGGTCAGCACAATTAGGGATATGCTCACAACTGTTTATCATTTAAATCATTTTAGACCAAATCCTTTTGCCTATTTTCTCCATTCTGTGTTCTTGGGCAAATATTACACATGAACTTAAAGAAAAGGCAGCAATGAAAGGCAGTAGCTTCTTCATACATTTCCACAGCTAAACCTGATGGTTACCGGTTTAAAAGAAAATCATTTATCTTTAACAGATAGATTTGTTGCAGTTATTTAATATGGTTAAACTACCCGCAAAATTTTTTTATGCTCCTGGTATTCTTCCTTTGTTATTTGTCCTGAAGCGAAACGCTTCTGCAAAATGTCAAGAGGAGTATCTTTCTTTTTTCGCTGACCTGGAATATTGTAAGGCGTAGCAAAAATCCAGAAAATTAATCCTAGCCAAATGAACCACCATATAAAGTGCATTCCCACGAACTGATAACCGCTGTTATACATTTTTTTGTTTTTAAAATTAGAAGATTAACTATGAGAAGTCTTTAAACGGAATAGATGGAAGCAGTTATTGTAACCACTTCAAAACAAGCTATTTAAATTTGATTAAAAGTAGAACCTCTTCTTTCAGCGCTTTATGATAGTGGTCATGTTTGGAAATGACAATCCTCAATTTTATTTTTTTACAACCCGGTATCCATACCTATGTATTTAATCAATCCTCATAAGTGGTTTTCCCTTCATAGCAAAGTTCCTCTTATTGATACGAATAATCTTACATACCTTTGGGTTTAAGTTGCATAATTTACTGATATAAAAATGAGAGAACGGATACAAGTCACGGTTACAGCGAAAGTGCTTTGTTCATTGTAAACTAAGGTTGTTATTAAACAGACCTTTGCTATTGATTATATACCTGCACCCTTCCTCCATCTACCACCAGAACAGTGCCATTGATAAAGCTTGCTTATTTGATGCTAAAAAGCAAAATAGCAGCAGCAATTTCAGGGCTTACCAATGGTGCCTTCGATTTTTTCAATACCGCTTTTTACATTAGGCTTTTTCCTAGCATTGGCGCATCCACAGCGCCATAAAGCTCAGATAGCATTGGCCATCGATTAGCATTTGACTATAGTCGATTATTTTCATTTCATTGGTTTTATGAAGTATAGCAGATGCTTATTCAATGTGTTTTAATGGTGTTTATAAAAACCCACTCCCTGGATATCATTCCATGAAGTTGTTTTATGGCAAGAATAACATTGATTAACTAAAACAGCTTCGCAACAACCGTTCCCTTTTTCATCACTTCGGGCGGCAACCTTTTTAGAAACCATTTCGAAGTGCATCATATAGTGGCTCGGCGGAGCCTGGTGGCATTGGGAACAATTAATAGAAAGTACCGACGGATGCTGGAACTCAGGAATTGTCCACTGGGTAGCGGCATGGCAGGATGCACAATTATTGCCCATCAAACCAAGATGCTTATCTTTTGTGCCGTGGCAGGTGGCACAATTAAGTTTTGCAATCTGATCTGAAACCAGCGGGTGGTCAGCCGGTATGATTGATTCATCTAACTGAAAAGATTTTTTTTCATCGCCAATTATTTTTTCACCAAGAAGCGCCATTGCCTCGTGGTCCATCACCCGCAAATTCGCATCTGGGCCCTGGTGTTCAATATGACAGGAGGAACAATTGCCGATCACACCGTGAAAAGCAGTGGGCTGCCGCTCTAGTAAGGCCTTGTTATCGCCATGGCAGGTGATACATTTTGCATTGTCGACACCCATTGTAGCCGTGTGGCAGGTTGCACAATTGGCTGAAAGCATTTCATGGGCAGAAGACAATTTACCTGGACTTGCTTGTGCTTGCCAGCTATTTTTTTCTGTAAAATCAAAATTACCGTAGTGAGAAACTACCGCTATGTAAAATATAAGAATAAGTATGCCAATTAATTTTTTCATCTAAGATATCTTAACCCAAAATAAATGGCTGACCAAATATGCAGTATCAGTAAAATATAAAACGCAGAAGATGTGATGATATGGATTTTTAACCATCGGGCTGTTCTTCGTTTTAGTAATTCGTGTGTTTTAATAGCATATTCAAGATCCGCAATGGACTCAGTCAAAAGCAAAGCCCGGTGCGATAGCAGGGATTTAGGATCTGTAGCAATACCCTGAGTGCCTACAAAGCTGTTGAAGGCACGGCTTATCAAATTATTGGAGACAACATGACTCGCCCCTGATTCTGGTTGCTTACCTATCTCATTAATTAACTGGTTGTATTGCGTAGCCAAAAGGTTGAGTTCAGCTTGTTTCTCATTGACTTCTTTTGATGAATAACTAAGAAAATACCTTCCTGTAAAACCACTTAATACCGTAAGCATCATCATTACGGTAAGCCATATACCAAGATTGCTTTCGAATCGGTGGCCCGTGTGGAGTATAGCAAGAATGGCACCAACGATGCTTGTATAAACATGCCAGGTAAGTAATGTGCCCATTGAAATACGCTTTGTAATTTTTTCTTTAAAAAAAGGTATCCGTTTGGTGGCTGAATATAAAAGAGGCGGCACAATCATCAGCAAAGCGGCTGTAATTGCCAGTATGCCACCGGTAAGGCTACCTGCAAACCGTGGAGACTGATGCACCAAAAAGCCTAACCACAAAATAAGTTGTAGTATAAGCATGGAGACCATGATGGTGCGTTCCCGTTTCATTTATGTATTCCTTTCGTAAAAATTTAAGCATCAACTGAAACAGCTTCGGTTGCCTTTGCCTGACAAGCCAAAATTATATTTTCCGCCTTATCCTCCTCTGTCAATGCATCTTCTACGGCCATGGTCACCATACCTGAAATCAACTTTATTTTGCACACACCGCATGTTCCAACGCGGCAGGAATAATCGATGTTAACGCCGGCCTCTTCCGATGCTTCGAGTACCGACTTATCCGCTGTAAGTACTGCTGTTTTATTTGATTTGACAAACGTGACCACCCCACCCTTATCTTGCTCAGGTGAAGCAGGTTCTTTATTCTGGGACACCGCAGCTTTTCCTTCTTCAGGTGTGGCAGCTGGCTGCGCTGCTTCACTTCCCTCTGGTGGTTTTACAGGAGCACCAGTTGGTTGTATCGGCGTTTTAGCTGCTGGTGGCGGGCCGGCAAATACCTCTACCATCACATTTTCCTTAGGCACTTTTAACGCATCCATCATCAATTTTACCGCATCCATCATGGGTTTTGGCCCGCAAATGTGAATCATACGGGATATAATATCCGGCACTCGTTCTGTTATTATTTCTTTAGTAATATGACCGGGGATAAAGTCAACCCCGGCCTCGCCTTGTTGTTGGCTAAGTACAAAAAACACATGTAAATTAGAGTAGCGTTTTTGCAGGTATAATAGTTCTTCTCGAAAAATAATACTGCTTTCATTCTTACATGTAAAGAAAAAATAAATTTCACCTTTCCAGGAGCGGTCTGTCAAATAACGGACGGCACTCATCATTGGCGTTAATCCTACGCCACCACCAATGAATACAGCGCTGTCTGCATGTGTTTCTGTAAAAGTGAATTTGCCAGAGGGCCCGGTAAACTGCATTAATTCTCCAATATGAACTTCGTTGTGCATATAATGCGAAACCGTTCCCTTCTCTTCGTGCTTAACCGTTATTTCGCAATATTCTGTATGTGTGGGCGAGGAAGCAATCGTATACGAACGTTTTACAGGTACACCCGCTGGATTAATGGTTACTGTAATGAACTGGCCGGGCAGGAAATTAAAGGGGATTTTTTTACCTCCTGGTTCTGTAAGGCGGAAAGTTTTTACATTGGGCGTTTCTAAAAAAATTTCTGCAACAAGCAAAGTACCTGTCCATGAATTTGGTTTTGATGGTGCACTATCGGGATTTACAGCAGGTGGTGCTCCGGCTTTATCAGCAGGGGAAGCAGTCGGAATAGTGCCCGGTTTATCTGCGGCAGATGCTGCACCTGATTTATCCGAACCTGGTGGTGGTACATCCTCTTTTGGATTGCCCGATAATTTTTCAACAAGTGCATTGGCACGTTTCATTTTGTGGAAATACATCCAAACCATCGTTACTGCAAACGCGGTGAGCAAAAACATGGTGATGTAATGAAACCAGGAAAGCCCCATAAAACTGTGCTTTTTTGCATTTTCGATGGCATTAAGGTTCATTTCCCTGTTAAACCATTGTAAAGCTGTAAGGCGTGGGTCTATACTTTCTGCTAATGCCCGCTGGCCTTCCAGGCCGCTTTCCAGCATCATTTGTCCGCGGTGCATCTGTTGGTTTGCTTCTTTGATAGCCTCCATATCCTGCAACCGGGTGGCACCTGAAAGTTGTTTTAAACCTATATCCAGCAAAGCATTACCTTCGGTAATTTGCTTATTTGCTAACTGGTTTATTTCAATACGTTTTTCCGGGGTGAGCTCATTTGCCTGCATCAGTGTAGGATACATTTCCTTATTGGTAGGCTTGCCCATATCCTTCATCATATCGCCCATGCCTGCCCCCATTCCACTGGCTTTCTTACCAGCACCTATATCCTTCGTGGCACCGCTGGCATCTTTTGCATTTGCCATCTTATTCATTGAAGCAGCAGTATCTGCTGCTACTTTGTCGGGATGGTGGCCTGCATGCTCATCAGCAGTTTGTGCAATAGCGGAAAATGCAAAAACAGTAAAAATTATGCAGAAAAGAGCAGTAAAAATGATACAACGGAACAAATTCATCGTAGAATATTTATGGTCGTCTATTAAAATTACATATCATCATCCTTCATAGGCATTGGTTTTTTGTCTTTTTTCATTTTATCTGCGCCCATTCCCATCATGTCCATGCCCTTGTCCATCATATCCATACCCTTATCCATATCATCATCCATCATGGGCTTATCTGCTGGTCCCATAGCTTTGCTGGTCATACCTTTGCCCATATCCATCATATCCATGCCTTTATCCATCATATCCATATCATCAGACATGGGTTTATCGGCCATAACGTTGCTGTCTTTTCCCATCATTTCTTTACCCATGGTAATCATCGCCATACCTTTATCCATCATACTCATGCCGGTTTGCATCATCGGCTTATCCTTGTTTTTTAGTGCATGCTGGGTAATCATTTTGCCAGACTTAGCTACGTCTAATCCCTGATGAATCATATTCATTCCGTTATCACTCATATCCATATCTTTTCCTGCTGTCTTTTTTATGCTATCACCCATTGCCATTTTATCATCCATATCTTCATTTTCATGTTCAGGCCTATTCATGGTACTTTGTCCGGCTTTTACCATTTGCATTCCCTTATCCATTTCAGCCATCCCATTATCTATCATTGACTTATCATTGGCTTTTTCCCCTTTGTTAACCAGTTCGTTGCCGGATTTAATCATTTCCATTCCCTGATAAATTCTTTCAGTGCCATCCTCATTCCTTTGCACTTCAGATTGTACAGTAGAGTCTGTTTTTACATTATTATTAGTATTGCTACCATTACAGCCAATGATGGAAGCAGACGCAAATAAAATAATGATGAAGCCCACCATTGATGATAAACCTGTGCTTTTACTCTTTATAAATAGTCTACAACCTGTACCAAAAGAAATACGGCTTATTGAAATTGATGTTTCCATAATGATGATTTTTATCTGTTTTAAAATACTATGAGTTTCGAAAAATTAAATTTGCATTGTATACGATACCTTTCACTTAATTACTCACTTGGTGTCAATTCATTTCCATATCATTATGTTCATTTTTCATTTGAAGACAACGCGCAGGCACCATACTGTTTGTAGTTCCCATGGACCTGAGGAACTATTTTCCATTTTTATCTTTGACTTCACAAGTTCCATTCATTGGAGTAGAAACAGTTAAGCTATAAGTAGCTCCGCATTTGAGATGTTAAAGGTATATACCATTTTTTCCATCCTCATTTGGTCATCATTACATGGTATTTCTTGACGTCTATCTCGTGTTTCTCTTCGTCCAACTTTATGTTATATCCGTTTTGTCATCATGGGCAAACATAACCGTACTAATTGAAAAGGTATCATCAGTATTGTATTCTTAATTTAAATTTTGGTGCTTCCATTTTGCTTTTGCTTATCAATAAGCATGTTCTTAAGATTATGATCTCTTTCAATGGTATTCCTTCAAAATGCTATGGGCACACCTTTATCCATTTTTATTTTTTGACACCGTAAACTTATAACGGAACCTTGCTCCAACTCTTCTATTACTGCATCTTCATTTTGCCCATTCTACCTTTCCTGGTTGATTTTCCCTTCAATGGCATCTTGCTTATCATTCCTTCCATGTCCATCATATCACCATTCTTCATTGTCATTGTTGCACCATCTTTGTTTGTATACATCCCGTCCGCCATCACCTTCGTACCATTTTGCATTGTCATTTCTTTATCCATAGGAATTTCTTCGCCATTTTTCATCATCTTCATTCGCCCATCCTTCATCATTATGTGGTCTTTCTTCATGTCCATTTTGTGATTCATTTTCATTTTTTCGCCCATTTTCGCCTGGGAGAATGCTGTGGTACTTAAAGCAAGAGCTATAATTAACATCAGTAAATTTTTCATCTTTTTATAAGTTGTGGCTTCCATAGTTTTGTAAATGGTTGCCTGTTTAAATAAATTATTTTACTATTTCTTTGACAACTCGACAATTATTTTCCAATTCTGGAACTATTAAAACTTCGCATCACCAATGCGATGACTACTACAATTAAAATTACTCCCAAAAGGATTTCTGTTATTGAGTAGGAAGAATTATTGTTTAAATTATCATGACCATTCCCAGATTCTGTGCAATTACGCCTAAACTGAAAGTAAAGGCTAAAAATAACATTGTTAGTTTTTGCATCTATTTATAAGTTTATCCGAATCGCTTCCTCAAAATATCAAGGGGAAATCTTTCTTACTTTGCTGACCGGGATAATGTATGGAGCTGCAAAAACTCCCAGAAAAAAGTACTATCCACACAAATCATGAAATGCATTGCTCCAAAAATTGAAACCATTATCTATTTCCATTTTTTTAGTTTTTAAACTCTCTTCTAAGGTTTCTTTGCAACTATGATTAGATTTACTATGGGTTAAAGATCGGTGCGCTTGTTTTTAAAAATATTGCAAAAGCCTGTTTAAAGGTTGTATATATCACATATTGTCTAAACTATTGGACTAAGTCCAATATCCTTTGCAAAATTCTGGTTATTATGCTGCATGATATTTAACACATTTTTTTAGTTTAATTATTACACGATCCATTCACGGGAAAAATGTTAATATGTTAATTATCAGACAATTAACATATTAATAAACTGATCCCTGACCTGAATGTGGGTGTGGCAAATATCACAAACTTTCAATCATTTCATCTTCATATCTTTGTGCGCGCTTTTCATCTGAAGACAATGCATCGCGCAGGCTCCATACTGCTTATAATTTTCATGAACCAAAAGCACGGTTTTTCCACTTGTATCTTTGACTTCGCATATCCCATTCATAGGGATAGATACTGTTAAGCTGTCAATGGCCCCGCTTTTTACATGATAAAGGTAAGTGCCGTTTTTTGCGGCTTTGCCCGAGGTTTTTCCTGTTATGGCATCGATTGCATTCCCGGCATCGTCGATGTGGGCGATTTTTACTCCTGCTGCATCTTTGATTATCCCATCACTGGTAACCCAGCCAATGTGTTTTCCTTTTGCATCAGTAATCTTTCCAGTTGCATCAATAGAAGGTACTGGCATTTTGTAATTTTGTGCATAAGAGCCATTTCCAGCTAAAAAAAGAAGAAATGCTAAAAAAAGAATAAATTGTTGCGTTTTCATTTGATTATCAGATATTTACGATTTCAACAAATCTACCTCAAAATACAGTATATAAACATGACAAGGATCAGTTTTTAATATGATCGGAATCCAACCAAATTGCCGTATCATCCAAAATAAAAACGGATAACCATTACTGATTATCCGTTATACTTTTTCGATAAAATATCTTCCTTACACCGGTGTGGCCATCTCCTCACACGCTTCAGCGCACCGTCGGCAAGCTTCTGCACATTGCCGGCAGTGATCCATACCCATTTCAGCGTGCTTTTCGCATTCTTCGGCACATGCTTTACAAACGTCTGCACAAACCCTGCATAGGTGTGCACTGAAACTACTTCCCAAACTCATTACTTCTGCCGCGCTGCGGCAAATAGCAGCACATTCCAGATCAAGCTGGATACATTTGGCCATATGGGCTACATGTTCTTCTTTTAAGCACTCTGTTGCACAGTGGCTGCAAGCTACTGCACATGCCACACAGGCATCAATACAGTCTTTGAATTGTTGATGTGCCATAAGGTATTTTTTTTATTTTTATATGAAAAATTATTTACTTCTGTTCGCTAGTAAAAATGCCTGGAACGCTGCAATTTCCTTGTTTTGTTCCTCAATAATCATCGTTGATAAGGTTTTCAGCTGAGCACTTTTACCCATTAATAATTGCATTTGAGCCATTTCCGTGGCACTTTGATGATGCCCAATCATTAATGTGGCAAAATCCTGGTCTATGCTGCCATTGATGATCTGAAGATCTGACTGTTTTTCCATACGCTCCATTCCTTCCATCATTTTCATATGGAACTCCATATTCATTGTTGTAGGCGTAGCGCTGGCAAGAAATGAGTCTAGGGTAGCAATCTCCTTTTGCTGAGCATCAATTATGGCTTGCGCCATAGCTTTCATTTCACTGTTGCTTCCAGATTTTAACTCTAATTCAGCCATCTCTATTGCACCCATATGATGCATTTTCATCATAGTAGCATAGTCAATGTCGGGATCCTGGGTTACTTTCATCGTTTCCATTTCGGCCATCATATCATGCATCACCGTCATCATCTGGTTTTGATCGTGCGCCTGAATTGTGATTTTATCATCGTCATTATCGTCAGAACATGCTGTGGCCAAAGCCATTACTACCGCAAGTCCTAACATTTTGAAGATTGTCTTCATGGGTTGTCGTTTAATAAAAGAATAATTTGCCTGATAATCAGACAAATTATCTTAAAAAACTATGCCATTAGCACAATGATGGCACCCTAAAAAAGAACCCTAATTAACCTTCTCGATGGCAAAGCCCGCCCCTTTTACTGCGGAGATGATATTGTCCTCATTTCCGTCGACAGTTACCGTTAAAATCTTTTCTGGATTATTAATATCCACTTCCCAGTTACCCGTCCCTGCGCTTTCGTTTAAGCCAGGTGTAACTTGTGCCACACATCCACCGCATTTAATATTGGTTTTAAATTTTAGAGTTTCCATTGATTTGTTTATTTAAAATTATGTGTAATTCTACGCTCAAACTTGTTTATTGATACTAAATCTTTGCTGTTTTTAACCTCAAACTATTGCTTACAACCGAAACAGAGCTCAGCGCCATTGCTGCTCCTGCAATCATTGGGTCTAGTAAAAACCCGTTAACGGGGTATAACAGCCCTGCTGCAAGAGGTATACCGATCAGGTTGTAGATAAAAGCCCAGAAAAGGTTTTGCTTTATAGTTTTGACTGTTTTAGCAGAAAGCTTTAATGCTTTGGGTACCATGTTCAAATCAGAAGTGATTAACGTCATTTTTGCTACGTCCATAGCAATCTCTGATCCTTTACCCATCGCAATGCTAACATCTGCCTGCGCCAAGGCATGACTATCATTGATCCCGTCGCCAACCATAGCTACAATTTTTCCTTCTGCTTGCAGCTGTTTTACGAATTCTGCTTTCTGCGAAGGCATCACATCTGCTTTATAGTGTTTCAAACCTACTTGCTCTGCTACCGCAGCTGCGGTTTGTTTATTGTCACCGGTGAGCATATAAACCTGGATACCCCGGTTTTTTAGCGTTTCAATGGCCTGGCGGGAAGTAAGTTTGATTTTATCGGCTATGGCAATGATTGCCATAACGTGTCGGGAGTCTGCGAAGAAAATCACTGTTTTGGCCTGCTGCTGCCATCCTTCTGCTTCAAGGGAAAGCTGATTGTTTATGCTGATATTATTCAGCTCCATCAGTTTGTGGTTGCCGATAAAGTATTGGTTTCCCTGATAAGATGAGCTTACTCCCAAACCGGTTATACTTTCAAATTTATCCAGACGCAGAGCCTTGGCATTTTCATCTTTGAGACTTGCTACCACCGCTTCTGCCAACGGGTGCTCAGATTGAGCTTCCATAGCATGCAGGATTTGCTTGTATAAACTTGGATCACCACTGTTTGCAGTCCAGGAAATGTCCGTTACAACGGGTTTACCCTCAGTAATCGTACCTGTTTTATCCAGGATAACCGCATTTACTTTATGGCCTAATTCAAGGCTTTCAGCATCTTTAATCAGGATGTTATTTTCTGCGCCTTTCCCAATACCTACCATGATTGCGGTAGGGGTGGCAAGCCCGAGTGCGCAAGGGCAAGCGATGACCAGCACCGTTACAGAAGTGAGTAGTGCGTGTGTAAAAGCGTTTTCTGATCCAACCAGCATCCAGATCAAAAATGTCAGCGCAGCGATACCGATCACGACTGGCACGAAAATACCGGCAATCTTGTCCACAAGCTTTTGAACAGGCGCTTTACTTCCCTGGGCTTCTTGCACCATCTTGATGATCTGGGCAAGGATCGTATCACCTCCTACTTTTTGGGCTTTAAATTGAAAGCTACCCTTCTGATTGATTGTCCCGGCAAAGACTTGTTCTCCCTGACTTTTTTCTATAGGCACAGGCTCCCCGCTAATCATGCTCTCATCCACAAATGATCTTCCATCTGTTACAAGGCCATCAACCGGGATTTTTTCACCAGGTCTGACTAATAAGATATCATTGACTTTTACTGCCGATATCGGTATTTCCTGCTCTATACCATTGACGATAGCCCTAACAGTTTTAGGCTGCAGGCCGATTAACTTTTTGATTGCAGATGAAGTATTGGACTTGGCTTTTTCTTCCAACAATTTTCCCAAAGAAATAAATGCAATGACCACAGCTGCCGCCTCATAGTATACGTGAGCATGCAAACCTCTGTTATGCCAGAACTCAGGATAGATGGTGTTAAATGCACTAAACACAAATGCAATCCCGGTACTTAAAGCAACGAGCGTATCCATGTTCGCTTTACCATATTTAGCCTGTTTAAAGGCATTAATAAAAAAGCTGCGTCCTAGGTAAAATACAATGGGCGCTGACAATGCCATCATGATCCAATTCCCGTAAGGCATTGTGTCCATGAAAAACATTCCAATTATGACAATTGGGAAAGAAAGGAGGGCAGCCCAGAATGTACGTTTTTTTAACTCCTTATAGTGCCTGAGCTGAGCATCTTGCTGCTCTTGCTGCGGATCCTCGGAATCAACAATCAAATCATAGCCCACAGAACGGATTAGGCTTTGCAAGTCAACGGGTTTAACCGTTTCACCGTCATACTCAGCCCAAGCTGTCTGATTTGCATAGTTCACGCCTGCGTCCTGGACTCCCTTGGCAGATTTAAGCATGCTTTCCACACTTACCGCGCATGCTGCGCAGGTCATTCCCAGAACTGGAAAGGTTTTCTTTATATATTTATTTGAAGCTTTTTTAATGCTTGATTTATCGAAAATAAGTGCCTCCATTGTCTTAATTTATTTATACAAAATTAAGCTGGAGCACATAAGATTTTATTACACAATTAGCTATGAGATGTACATAGTTTTGTGAATTCAACTTCATCAGAAGACGTTTAGTGCAGCCAACTTACTGAGAAATGCTGCTGATCTTACCTTGACCGCTTTGCTTTAGTGCGACCGGCTGTGTAGGATGACCTTGGCATTTTATTTCGATGTCTTTCCAGCCGCTCATTTAAATCAAGCCAGTCCCTGTGCAGGTAAACAGGCCGGAAAGATTCCAGCCTGTTCTTAACAAACTCATCAAATTGTTGATTTGTCATAACCATAGCATTTAATTTACCCTAAGTAGCTTTGCATTAATGGCAACCACGATCGTGGATGCACTCATCAGGACTGCTCCCATCGCAGGGCTTAACATAAAAGAGGGATATAGCACACCGGCAGCCAACGGGATTGCTATGACGTTATAACCGATTGCCCAAGCCAGGTTTTGTACCATTTTTCTGTAAGTAGCCCTGCCGAAGGTGATCATTTGTACTACATCCATCGGGTCGCTGTTTACCAGGATAATATCGGCGGTTTCAGCTGCCACATCCGTCCCTGAACCAACAGCAATGCCAACATCTGCCTGCGCGAGTGCAGGAGCATCATTAACCCCATCACCGGTCATGGCAACAATCTCACCTTTATTTTGAAACTCTTTTACCTTGTCTTGCTTTTCATGGGGCAGCACATTTGCCAGGTATCCATCCATATTCAGCTTCGCGCTGACTGCTTCCGCAATTTTCTCATTGTCCCCTGTAAGAAGAAAGGTTTTAATGTTCATCTTTTTCAGTTCAGCGATAGCCTGGGCTGCATTTTCGCGGATGCTATCGGCGAAGGTGATCAAGCCAACCAGTTTGCCATCAACAAGTATGAAGTTCACCGTGTCGGTCGCCTGATCAACCTGGTCGGGAATAGTGGGCACCGGCTTGTTTTCCTGCTTGAAATAATTAGGTCCGGCTGCTACCACTTTCTTGCCATCTACGGTACCGTTCACACCAATGCCTTGCATATAATTGAAATCGGTTGATACCCAGAGCTGCAAGCCTTTTTCGTTTAGCTTGCGCATGACCCCATGAGCAATATGATGTTCGGAGTTTTGCTGAATTGCCGCCGCATACTGCAAAATCTGATCTGTTGATAACTGCTCGTCAATTGGTATGATCTGTTGTATTTCATGGGAGCCTTTGGTCAATGTGCCTGTTTTATCGAAAATGATCGTGGTAAGGTTACGGGCATTTTCAAAAGCGGTACGGTTGCGTATCAAAAGACCATGCGTTGCAGATAGGGTAGTCGAAATGGCTATAACCAATGGGATGGCAACCCCTAACGCATGCGGGCAGGATGTGACCATGACCGTAACCATTCTTTCCAAGGCAAATGCTAAACTCTGCCCACTTGTATACCAGACAATAAAAGTGACTACGCCAACGGTAATGGAAACGAGCGTTAACCACCCGGCCACTTTATCAGCCAGGTTCTGTGTATTTGATTTTGCGCCCTGAGCGGTCTTGACCATGTTGATCACCTTTTGCAGATAAGTCTCATTGCCTGCACCGGTAACATGGACTTTCAAAACACCATCGCCGTTGATTGCTCCGCCAATTACTTTATCGTCTTTCTGCTTTTGGACGGGCACGCTCTCCCCGGTGAGCATGCTTTCGTTCACATAAGAACTACCTTCCAGGATCAATCCATCGGCCGGAACCTTTTCGCCGGGTTTGACAAGTAATATATCACCGCTGCGAAGATCTTTTAATGGGATGTCAGTTACCTGATGATTTTTTTCAACATGGACCATTGAAGGAAGCAAAGCAACCAGCGATTCTAAGGCCTGCGAAGCTGCCATCTGCGATTTCATTTCCAGCCAATGCCCGATCAGCATGATATCAATCAGAGTAGCGAGCTCCCAAAAAAAGTCCATCCCTTCCAGTCCAAAAACCACGGCTACACTATACACATACGCAGTAGTAATCGCAACCGCCACCAGGGTCATCATACCCAGGGTTTTGCTTTTTAGCTCCCTGACAAGGCCCGTAAGAAACGGCCAGCCCCCGTAAAAGTATATAATCGTACTTAGTGCTAAAAGCACATATTGATCACCTGCAAACGTCCAGCTAAATCCTGCCCACTGCTGGATCATATGCGATAGCAAAAGGATCGGCACTGTGATGGCCAGACAAATCCAGAAGCGCTTTAAAAAATCTTCGGTGTGATGTCCTGCATGCTTGTCATGGTCACTATGCTCATCAGCTTGCGCAGTGGGTGCGTGGTGCTCATGGGAAGATCCAGTCATAGAAGGCATGGTTTCCGCTGCCTTTTTGGGATGATGCTCGTGGTGGTGGTGATTTTCCATTGATTTGATTTTGTTTAAAAACTGGAACCTTGAACGGATTTAGAGCGGGCAGCCGCAGTAACATCTCTGGTCTGCCCGTTAACCTTGTTATCGCTGCCAGGATTCCAACGTAAAGGAAAATCCGGGCACATTGTTAAGAAAATCACCGTATTAGAACCTTACTAATAAACCCCCACCCAGTTTGTACCTGGAATCATAGCCCCCTGATAAGGAAATGTATTTACCAAGCATATATTCCAGGTCCAGATGGTATTCTTTATCTGTGTTAATACGCCAGTTAAAAAAAAGTTTGGGCAGTAGCCATTCTTCTCCTTCCAGTGCAAACCTTACACGGCCTTTTGAGTTTACACGCAGATCAGCATCGATGAAAAATGGGAGGGTATACCGGACTCCGATCACAGGCAAGTCAAAATCCTGCTCAAACGTTTTCTCCCCGTTGAATATATTGTAGTACCGCTGTTTCACAGCACCAAAGCCAATATAGGGGCGCAGCCAGTCTCCGATGTACCTCTCATAACTGATATTGGCCTCATATTGCGACCCATAGTTATAATTCCCTTCAAAGCGGATAGCACTACTTCTATTAATAAAATTAGCCTTGGCTTCGGCCATATGTGATTTGGCTGCAATGCTGCCGTAAAAAAACCACATCTTGTCCTCCTTCAATAAATTTTTAAGAGGGTATCTAGACAGGGAAGTATCACGGCTACTTCCTTCATATGTTACGACGCGGGCCATTCCACTCATCATATGATAAAGTATGTGGCAATGAAAAAACCAATCTTTTTCTTCCGTTGCATCGAACTCTATCGTAATGCTTGTCATTGGAGGAACATCCAGGGTATGTTTTAAGGGAGAGAAATCACCATTCTTATTGAGTACCCTAAAATAATGACCGTGCAAGTGCATAGGGTGGTTCATCATCGTGGTATTTTCGAGCTCAAACCTGACGACTTCTCCTTTTTTAATACTAATCTTATCCGCTTGGGAAAGTACTTGGTTATTTATAGACCACACATAACGGAACATACTCCCAGTCAGCTTTAAATGCACAGTCCTAACAGGCTTTGAGCTGTCAAAGGTTGTTTTCTGTTTCGCGCTCAATAAATCATAATTGAATGTAGTCAGCGAGTCGGTTTTACCCATCTGCATCCCATCCATCTGCATCCCATCCATGTTCATTTTGCTATGGTCCATTTTGTCCATGTCCATACTTTCGTGCCCTTTTTCAGGTTTTTCGGCAGGCTGCTTCTTTTGGGATGGTTCCATGTTCATTTTGTCCATGTCCATACTTTCGTGCCCTTTTTCAGGTTTGTCAGCAGGCTGCTTTTTTTGGGATGGTTCCATGTTCATTTTGCTATGGTCCATTTTGCTCATGTCCATGCCTTCATGCCCTTTTTCAGGTTTGGCGGTGGGCTGCTGTTTCTCGTCGGGCTCCATTTTCATTTTGCTATGGTCCATTTTGTCCATGTCCATACCTTCATGTCCTTTTTCAGGTTTGGCAGCGGGCTGCTTTTTCTCGGCAGGCTCCATTTTCATTTTGCTATGGTCCATTTTGTCCATGTCCATACCTTCATGCCCTTTTTTAGGTTTGGCAGCGGGCTGCTGTTTCTCGGCGGGCTCCATTTTCATTTTGCTATGGTCCATTTTGTCCATGTCCATACCTTCATGTCCTTTTTCAGGTTTGGCAGCAGGCTGCTTTTTCTCGGCGGGCTCCATTTTCATTTTGCTATGGTCCATTTTGTCCATGTCCATACCTTCGTGTCCTTTTTCAGGTTTGGCAGCGGGCTGCTTTTTATCGGCAGGCTCCATTTTCATTTTGCTATGATCCATTTCACCCATTCCCGAATGGTTCATTCTATTAGGAAAGTTAACAGCCATACTCATCATCATCTCATCCATATTCCAAACGTTAGGCCTGGGAATGGGTGCGGCAGATAGTGTATCCCCTTTCCCAAGATATAAAGAAGCAAATCCGGAGACATCCTGAGCTGTTGCCCTAAACTCCATGGTTTTATTTTTTGGTACAGTTAACAGAAAATCATAAGTTTCAGCAATTCCCATCAGCAACCGATCTATTTTAATTGGTTTTACGTCGATCCCATCAGATGAAATCAATTCCAGCTTCCCCGCCCCGCCATGCAGATAAAAATAGGTTGAAGCTGAACCGTTAATGACACGTAACCGGACTTTATCGCCCGGTTTTAAATCCGGAATACTTTCTTTGCGTTTTCCATTTGCCAGAAATGCTGCGTAATAAACATCAGACAGGTCCATGGGCGGCATACGTTTCCAGCCATTCTTGAGCCTGTTGCCCAATCCTTTGTGCTGTATTAACTTATCAAGGCTCTGGGCATACCCTTTTTTAATAGAATACCACTCACTAGCCGGATCATTCCTTTTCAACGCATTCAGCACACGCCTGGGGTTCTCATCTGTCCAGTCTGATAACAAAAGCACAAACTCCTTGTCTACTTCATAAACCTTCTTTTTAGGCTGGATCACGATTGAACCATACAATCCGCTTTGCTCCTGGAGCATGGTATGGGAATGATACCAAAAGGTCCCGCTTTGAATAAGCGGGAAGGTAAATGTGTACTGTCCGCCTGGCTCGACGGGAGCTGTTGTCAAATAAGGTACACCATCCTCCTTGTTGGGCAAAAGAAGGCCATGCCAATGGATTGAAGTTTCATGGCGCATCAGATTATGGACATGGATGACGGCGGTGTCACCCTCTGTAAAATTTAAGGTCGGTGCAGGGATCTGACCATTCATAGCAAGTGCCGAGACCTTTCTTTTACCACTGATGTTGGCTAATGTGTCATTTACATATAGGTGGTATTCGACCTTGCCCCCTTTTGAGTTTTCTAAAAACGGTTTTTTAGCAGGTGTTGGTACGGTTGATACACCGCCGTGTTGGTGCTGCGCGAAAACTTCTCCAACGGGCAGAAATAATAGTAGTAGTATAGTGGCTAGTTTCATCAGAAGTGTTTTAAATGTTGTTGAAATTGGTTCAGGGCATGCCCTGAACCAGTACGTATCACTGTTAATTTATTGTCTCCTTTACCTCTCCGCAGGAAATCATTTTATCCCCCATGTATGGATTTTTAATCTCTTTTTGGGCAGACAGCCAATATCCACCCTTATCCTTGTTTGCCATTGGACAAAAATCAACATACAGTTCGCCGCTGTTCAACCCGGCTTTTTTAACAAGGGGTATAAACTCATCACTTAGTTCAGAATATAATGTCCGCTGGGATTCAATGTCTTTGGCCTCTATAATTCGAGAAGCCGTTTTAGCAGCCTGAGATCCTTGTGGAACCTGACCTAGACCGGCTTCTATGGCACTGGCGGCAATTTTTGCTTCTGCTGTATCTGAATTGATTAAGGCCGTGGTCAAATGGATATAATGCTGGTAAACTGCATTAAGCTTATCATCTTTTAATACGACCTTACCTGTTTCTTTGCCGCCCATATCCATGCCTTCATGGTGCTCATGGGCCGTTGAATCCTGATGGGAACTGGTGTTGTCTTCTTCATTTTTGCTGCCGCAGGCCGAAAGAAATACTATCATTGCCACCGGCAGGGCCCATTTGGTTACTTTTTTCATCTTACTAAAATTTATGGTTAAAAATTGGTTATTCATGTTGATGCAGCGCCATGGGATCAGACCCCTTTTTTAATACATATTCACTATATAAAAGATAAGCACCTGTGACAACCACTTTCTCGTCTTTGGCAATGCCCTCCTTGATTTCGACCAGGTCAGCATTTTGGATTCCGGTAGAGACCATTCGCGCCAGAAATGTACCAGGCTTCGTTTCAATCCATACATGCGCGCCTTTTGCGTCACGGATCACTGCATCGACAGGTAAAGTCATAGCATTAATCGTTCCGGTAACCGGTAATATCAAATTAGCTTGTAATCCTGGCTGCCACCGGCTGCCTGGATTTGGAACCGTTCCGCGGACCTGCATCAGCTGGCTGCCACTCTGAATTGCCGGAACAATGAAGTCGATGCGCATTGGCTGGGGTTTATCTTCCCAGCCTGTAACTTGCACCTGTACCTTTTGCCCTGTTCGGATGCTGGCCGCTTCTGCCGGATAAATATCGGCTTCAACCCATAAAGAAGAGTAGTCTTCAAGGCGTAGTATCGCGCTCCCCTCGTTTACATATTGACCTTCTGTTACCGAAAGCTCAGATACTGTGCCGCTGATCGGTGCCCGGTAAGTAATGTATGGCTCCTGCTTCTGGCTTACTGTTAAGCTTTGTATATCTTCTTCACTTTGATCATATAAACGTAGTTTTTGACGGGCGGCCTTTTCGATGGCTTCAAATCGGGTGTCAGAAGGAAACTGTTTTATCTGGGCATATGCTAACAAATATTCCTGCTGCAATGCGGAAAGCTGTTCAGAGTATATTTTATAAAGCGCCTGTCCTTTCCTTACTGGTACACCGGTTTCTTTGATATATAACACCTGAATACGCCCTGCCACACGGCTGGATACAACAGCAGTTTGGTCAGGGTTCACAGCAAGCCGGCCATTGAGCCTTTTGGAATTCGACAAAAGGCCGCTGCCCATTGCCATGGTAGTAATGTTGGCCAATGCTATTTGACTTTCACCTAGTGTGATAGAGGCATCCTTACTACTTTTATCAAAGATGACCAAGTCCATACCACATATAGGACAACTACCCGGTTTGTCCTGAACTATTTGTGGATGCATAGGACAGGTATAAGTCTTCTGCCCGGCTTCTGCGGCCTTTTTCTTTTTATCATCTTGACAAGCAATCAGAAGCATCCCAGGCGTAAAAGATGCCAAAGTGGCGAGCCTCAAAAACGTGATTCTTTTCATATTTTAATTTTCAACAAGACTGTTATCCTTAATAAAGCTCTCACTGTCTATCAAATACGACGCATTGGATGCTACTTTCCAATCCTGGATATCAGATAGTATTTGCACCATCCCATCTACAACCGCCCCGGCTTTAACTTTCATGGGTACCAGCACTTTACCCTGCCGCTTAAATACAATAGATTTGCTGCCGGTCTGCCAGACCGCCTTTTTATCCAGCCATAGCCCATTTTGAAAAACAATGGGAATGTTCGCTGTCAGCAGTTGGCCTGGCGTCAGGTTTTTTCCCGGAAGATAAACCCTGGCCAAGGTGAAACTCTCGCCGCTTCGAAGGACTGGTTGGATCAGGCCAATCTGGCCACTGGCCATAGTTTCTTTGTCATTGCCCGCATAAAAGAGCAGCTTTTGTCCTGATTTGATGCGGGAAGATATAGCTGATGATAACGCGAATTCAGCAATCAGGCCTTGGGAGGTATAAATAGTAAACAGGGTTTGTCCGGCTGTAACATATTGCCCGGCACGCAAAAGGACGGGCGAAACCGCTGCCGATGGCCTAGTAGGAGCTGCTGATGCAGCGGAACTGCCAGCCATCCCATCCATTGCCGCGCCATCACTGCCGGAAGGTGCCGGCATAGGCGCGCTTGCCGCAGGCAAGCTGGCAGATTGTTCCAGGATGTATCCATTGGCAGGACTATATACGGGTACCTTATAGAGGATATTTCCTGACTTGATGATGTCTTCAATTTGGCCCGGCGCTACTCCCAGCAGTAGCAGGCGCTGTTTTGCTTTCGATAGTAAATCCCGGCTGCCTTCATCGTTACTAAGCATTAAAAGTTCCCTTTGAGCTGATGCCAAATCTGGTGAATAAACCTCCATCACCAACTGTCCTTTCCTGACAGGCTGGTAGTTATATTTGATCAGCAGCTTTTCAATACGGCCACCCACTCTGGATGAAAGTGAGACCTGGCTTCGGCTGTCATAAGTTACAACCCCTTGTGCCTGCGCTGAAAAAATCCGCATGCCGCTTTCGGCATTGGTCAGTGGGATGTCGGCAATCACCTGGGCATTCACCGGCTTTAACAATGCATTGAAGCTGGTATCAACGATCAGCTCATTATTTGCTTCTTTTGCTACCAGGTCCATGCCACAGATTGGGCACTTGCCTGGTTTGCTGCTAATTACCTGCGGATGCATCGGGCAGGTATACTGCTCTGATTGCCCATGAGCAGTATGCCCATCTTTTGGGGTTTTACTGTCACAGGCACTTAAAAAAACGGTAGCCAGTAACAGCACTATTAGCTGGCTAACGATATAGTTCTTTTTCATAATCCACAATCATTTCATAGAGTTTCAATTTCTCGTCCAGCACATTCATTTGCATCATCGTCAAAGCTTCCCAGGCATCTATTACAACAGGCAGCTGGGCTTTGTTCTCCTGATAATTGGCAAAGTAAGCGTCCATTGCTTTTTGCAGGGCCGGGATTATTTTTTCCTGCATGGTGCTGACCCTGGTCTGCATGGACTCGATCTCTGACTGCATCCCATAGAGCATGCCCTGGGTTTCCACCAGCATCGCAGAACGTTCCTTTTGCATTCCCTGGATGTTCAGCTGCATGCCCTTGATATCGGATTTGTACATTTTAGATGACCAAGGGGCAATAGGGATGCTAAGCATCCCCATCACGCTGTAAGCATTAGGCATCATTGCGTCGAGTGGGTACATATGGTCAAAGCGGATTTTAAAATCCGGTTTTTTCTGCTGTTTCATGCTTTCGATATTGAGCTGCATGGAGCGGATACTTTCATTCATTTTAAAAACATCCATTCGTACGTCAGCCAGCGTAGCGGTATCGTAGTACATGGCTGGCTGAAAGGAAGGGATGTATGTAGTGTCAATTTCAAAGTCCTGGTTACCCACTACATTCATCAGGCTATTAAGCCATCCCTTCGCCTTCCCGATAGCGCCTTCCTGCATACGGATCATATTCTGGTTTTCCAGGATTTTCGATTCAGCCCGGTAAACCCCTCCAAGTTGTGACTGGTTATAGGGATACCTGACTTCTTCGATCTTCTTCATCATAACCATGATTTTCTCATTCTCTTCAAGCACGCTTATACGCTGGCGGGCAATGAGCCAGTTGAAATAAAGTCGTTTCGCCTGTGCTTTATAGGTATTAAGGGTAATATCACGGTTGGCCCTTTCCACATTGCCCTGGGAAGCAATGTATTTTCTTTTCGCACTGAGCTTTGCCAGATTAGGTATATCCTGCTCGATCTGCAGCATCAGGTTGCCTTTGTCGCGGGATTCCATAATCATTTGATTGGGGTAAGGGGTCATGAAAGTTCCCAAACCTACCATAGGCGGCATCCAGGCCGTAGCTGCATCACCACTATGTTTGTAACTGTCCGCTTTAAGCCCATAGGACTGCAGCATCAGGTTGTTGTTATCTATTCGTTGTAAAATAGTATCCAGTGTAAACACCGGCTTCTGTGCCCAACTTGTGAGCGGCAGCAAAAACAGCACCAACCATTTTACATGTTTAATGCTGTGTATCATGGATTTGTAGTTTTCCGTATTTACGTAGCTCATACTCCTTTGTCATTAAAAAAATTAGTGGTGTTACCAACAGGATATGCGTAGATGATGTAAGCACGCCTCCGATCATCGGTAGTACAATAGGCTGCATCACATCCGTTCCTACGCCATTGGCCCAAAGTACAGGCACCAACCCAAACAGCGAAACGCACACGGTCATTAGCTTGGGCCGCAAACGTTTTACCGCCCCATGGATTACGTACTCGCGCAGGTCATCTCCGGTAATTGATTCAGCAGAATTCCCCTTTTTAGTGACCAGCTGCTGCATGGCATCATTCAGATAGATGACCATGACGATACCGGTTTCTACGGCAATACCAAACAAAGCAATAAAACCCACAGCCACTGCGACCGAGAGGTTAACACCCCAGAAATAGATCATATACGCCCCACCGATTAAAGCAAAGGGTACAGTAATCAGGCTTAAAAATGCTTCGCGCAGGGAATGAAAAGCGAAATACAGTGAAAAGAAAATAATCAGCAGCACGACCGGAGCAATCCACAAAAGCGTCTGCTTACCGCGTATCAGGTTTTCATACTGTCCGCTCCATTCCAGGTAATAACCCGGTGGAAGCACGCCATTTGATTTACTGATCTTTTCGATGGCTTCCTGGACGGTTCCGCCCAGATCACGGCCGCGAACATTGAACAATACTGCGCCACGCAGCATGGCGTTTTCGGAGGCTATCATCGGAGGACCGTTTTCAAATACCACATCAGCCACCGCTGATAGGGGTACTTCACCCATAGATGCAGACATCAATGGTAACCTCTTGATGGTTTCTACGCTGTTTCGGTAATTCTGGGCAAGCCTGACGCTGATTGAAAACCGCTTTCTGCCCTCAATGGTGTTTCCTATCGGTGCCCCCCCCAATGCAAATTCTACGGCTTGGTTTACATCATCGACATTAAGCCCATAACGGCTTAAATCTTCTCTTCTTGGGTTGATAGACAAATACTTTCCACCTGTCACGGGTTCTACATACAGGTCACTTATACCTGCCGTGCCTTCGAGCGTTTTTTTAACCCTTTCAGACACATTGGCGATGGTATCCAGATTCTGGCCATACACTTTAACACCTACATCAGTACGGATCCCGGTCGAAAGCATGTTGATCCGGTTGACGATCGGCTGGGTCCAGCCGTTGATTACGCCCGGAATCTGAAGTTTAGCATCAAGCTCGGTAATAATATCCTTCTTTGTAACCCCTTCGCGCCACTCGGACTTTGGTTTCAATTTGATGATCGTCTCAATCATGCTGATCGGAGAGTTGTCGGTAGCAGTACTTGCCCTTCCAGCTTTTCCCAATACCTTATCAACCTCAGGAACTGATTTAATAATTTTGTCCTGTACCTGCAGGATCCGTTTTGCTTCTGAATTCGATATGTCCGGCAGCGTTACAGGCATGAAAAGGATGCTTTGCTCATCCAGTGGTGGCATGAACTCAGACCCAAGACTGGTCAGTAATGGTATAGTGACCAAAAGCGCAATAATGTTGACGGCCAATGTAGTCTTGCGCCATTTTAAAACCCCCCTGATGACGGGCTCATAAACACGTTCGAGAACTCTGTTAACTGGATTGGCGTGATCGGGCCGGAACTTACCTTTCATGATAAAGGATATCAACACCGGGGCCAGCGTAATGACAAGCAACGCGTCCACGATCAAAATGAAAGTTTTCGTATAGGCCAAAGGGTGAAACAGCTTACCTTCCTGTCCCGTGAGCATAAATACAGGAAGAAAAGATGTAATAATAATGACTGTCGCAAAGAACACCCCCCGGGATACCTGTTTGCTTGATTTTTCAATAATGGCCAGGCGTTCGGATTCTGTAATCCAATCGGGCTGCTTATCTTTTCTTTTCTTAAACCATTTCATAATGATGTCGTTTTCTGCTGTTCCTGCCACTCTTCATACCGCTGAGAAAGATGCTTATAGGCATTTTCACTCATAATAATGCCGTTGTCGACGATTACGCCGATAGCAAGGGCGATACCGGTTAAGGACATAATGTTGGATGAGATACTAAAGGCATTCAGTAAAATGAAGCTAGCGGCAAGGGTAATGGGAATCTGGATGATAATACTTAATGCACTGCGCCAGTGAAAAAGAAAGATGATCACTACCAGTGAGACCACGATCATTTCTTCAATTAATGTGTGCTTGATAGAATCAACGGACTCCTGGATCAGCTCCCCCCGGTCGTAGACGATATCGAATTTAACGCCCTTGGGAAACCCCTTGGCAGCTTCGCTCATTTTTGCCTTTACTTTTTCAATAACAGCAGCCGCATTTTCACCATAGCGCATGACCACAATACCGCCAACCCGTTCACCTTCCCCATCCTGATCAAAAATACCAAGCCGGGTTTCGCCTGTCATCTGCACGGAAGCTATATCTGAAACTCTGATGGGGATACTGGCCTGGTTTTTGACCGGTATATTCTCAATTTCTTCAATGGATTGAAGATAGCCCGACGTCTTGATAATATAGCCAATGTCACTTAACTCGAATTTTCTTCCGCCTGATTCATTATTATTCAAACGGATTGCACTCATTACTTCTGGTACCGATAAGCGGTAGTAAAGCAGCTTATTTGGATCTACGGTAATTTGATACTGTTTTTGAAAACCACCAAAAGAGGCGATTTCACTGACCCCTTCAACATTCTGCAAAGCAAACTTGATATACCAGTCCTGCAAAGCCCTTTGTTCCCCCAAGTCCATTTCGGGTGCATCCAGTGTATACCAGAGTATATGTCCGACCCCTGTTCCGTCAGGGCCAAGTTGTGGGCTGACGCCGGTGGGCAATGAGCGGGATACAGTACTTAATCTTTCAAGAACCCGCTCACGCGCCCAATATACGTCCACGTCATCATTAAAAATAACGTAAATGAAACTCATCCCAAACATGGAAGTGCCCCGTACATATTTGATTTTGGGAAGCCCCTGAAGATTGGTAACCAAAGGGTAAGTAATCTGGTCTTCAATTAACTGGGGGCCCCGGCCCATCCACTCGGTAAAAACAATTACCTGGTTTTCGGATAAATCCGGAATGGCATCAATAGGGTTCTTCTTAATGGCAAACGCGCCCCATACGAGCAGTGCTGCCGATAAGACCAGTACAATGAACCGGTTCTGTAATGACCATTCTATAATACGATGTACCATACTTAATTCTGTAACCTCCCCTTAGCAGGTCTTAATATTTATTAATGATGATGTTGTTCCAGTAAATAACCTTTTGCCCCAACGCCATGCTTATGGATCAGTTCAGCACCATGATGCCCTGTATAGGCAACAAAGAATGCAGCCGCACTCATGACGATAGCCATGGAAGCGTTAATCCAAACATTTCTTTTCAGGAAAAACAGATTGACTGACTGTACCAGCAGGGCTAGCCCTGACAGCCACTGTGTATAAGATGCATACTTCTCATGCTCTTCGAGTATAGCTTGAATAGCTGGTGCCAGCTGCGCGGTATGCGCATGAAACCAGGTCGATGACGCGTAAGCGCCAATAAAACCAAACAGTAAAAGTGCCCAGGCCACCGTTGTAATCTCTTTTTTATAAAAGAACAGACCTACCCATTGGAGAAGGGCTGCAATGATTAATAGGACAATTGGAAAGTGTACGACCAGGGGGTGTAGTGTGGGGAACTCACTAAGACCATGCTGATGATCGCCATCAGGGCTCATAGCCGCTTGCATGGCTGTACTATCATGCCCGCCATGCTGGTGCTGGCTAGCAGGCGCAACCGCCTGGGCCGAGTCCATCTTAGCTTTACCGTGCTTTTTCCCGTTATGGGCAAATAGAGATGAACCTGTCAGCAGTAACATGCATGTCAGCAAAAAGAATACCTTGCTTATTGATTTCATTGGGATAATCTGTTAAAGTGAATTATTTGACCTATTTTTTGACCAGTTTCATATGACATTTTGAGCAGCTATCCCCTTCTTTTCCGGTGATCTCCGGGTGCATCGGGCATACATAGGCAGCTGCCGAGACAGGTTTCTTTTGCATGTTGGCATCCAGGCCATTTTCAAAACAATGCAGCCCGCAGGCCATACCCTTGTAACTGGAATGGACATCCCCGATCTTCTTACCAGATGCGTCGTAAATTTCACAGGTTTCACCTTTGTCTTTCACAGTCAGGTATATTTCACCATTTGCATTGTAATAGGTCTTACCATCTTTACCCATCCGCCCCATTTTCTTATTGGTATGGGCATCAATCAGGCTGCCCTCTCCATCGACGAATGCTATTTTGTGGCCTTTGTGGTCCTTCACAATATTTTCCTTCGTAACCGAGCCAATGGTAGTCCCTGCTGCATCAGTGATCATGCCATCTTTGGCAATGTTGAAGGGCTGTTTATAATTGGCTTGTGCGAATAGGACCGTAGGGATCATCAATATGATCAAGAGCAATATGTTCTTAACGTGAATGGTTTTCATGATTCAGGTAAATATTAAGGGTAAATAAATGTTACAGTCATTGTTTGAGTACGATGCCGTTTGGCTTCTTACCGACGAGAATGTCTTTGATTTTAGTGTGATTAGAGGTATTAATAACCGATACACTTTGCGCCATTTGATTGGTTACATAGGCAGTACTGCCATCTGTTGTGAAGCCAACTGCGTGTGCGCCCGCTGCCGCTTCGAAGACATTCCCATGCATCCAGTCTTGCATGGCATCATCCCAGGTCCAATAGTGTACTTTACCGTTTTCCGGATCAGTTACCCACAACTCTTTTTTGGTAGGGTTGTGTGCAACGCTGCCAGGCATAAATCCAAGTGCGATGGTCTGGACTACTTTATCAGAGGCAACATTGATAACACTTACTGACTTACCATCTTCATTGTCCACGTACATCTTTCCATCGTATCCTACCCAGGCGGCAACTGGATTGTCGCCAACATCAATGGTTTTAATGATGGCCTTTGTTGCCGGGTTTATGACCGAGACGTTGTCATCGCCACCATTAGCAACGTAAACCTTAGAGCCATCTGCGGAAAATGTTACTTCGGCGGGCTCCATACCCACAGCGATTGTATTTTTCAAGGTGTAGGTAGCTGCATCATAGACAAGCACTTTACCTGCCATATCCATTTGAGAAGTCCATATCTCTTTGCCATCAGGAGAATAAACTGCGTTGTGATTCATGACAGGCACTTCCAAATCTTTTAAAACTGTACCCTTTACAGCATCCAAGACAAGAACTTTTCCTTTCATTCCGGCCATTGCTCCCGCATGCCCTTCACTTAAATCCATTCCCGGAACTGCAACAGTTAACCTATGCTCTCCCAAACTCTGGAGATGGTAGATGTGATGTGGCCACATAATCATCTCTGCTGAACCAGTCATCAGATCCAAAGTCTCTGATACTGTTTGATCTGATAACCGGATCACAGAAACCGTTGCATCTTCTCCATTAACCACATAAGCAGCAGGATAGTCGATATTTTTTTCCATGGGCATATCTTCCATGACATGTTTACGGCAAGCGGAAAATGAAGTAATGGCAAGCAGCAGAAATGCGCCATAGCTAATGCGTAGCATAGACTTTGTATTTTAATAATTGAAAGAAAGATTGATCAGTGCTGATAGGAGTATAGCACAAATAGCCCGACAAATACATTTGCCTGGCATAGAAGGGATACGAAATTTTAAATCAGGTAACTACAGTGCAGAATATAAACCGGGACTGGTTTACTTCGGGGAGGAGCATTACTTTGATTGCTCGTCTCTAAAATATTCGGATAAGAGGGTGCTGAGAAATCATATGTTACCCCTTCATTTAACACTGCCACAGAAAGCAGTGGATTACTGAAAGTATTTTCTGTCAGTTTGCGGGAATCGTCTGTCTTTACTTTCTTGAACTCGTCTTTACAACACCCGTTTTTTGTGGATTTGTTTTTATCCATCCCACAATTTTCACAGTGGCCCTGGTCTGCCTTTGTAACTTCCCAGTTGACCACTTCCCCCATACAGTAGTGCAGGTGTAAGGTAACACCGGTTGCAGTACCCAGGTAAAGAAAGGTCAGGAAAAGTACAGTAAGCTTTTTCATGATGGACTTAAAACGCAAATATCAGAAAAAAATACCTTACCTACTTATACAATTATGGATCAGACTTACATAATTTTTGGATTGATGAGCAATGGGCATTGTTACGGCAAACAACCATATTAAGTTAGTAAAAATTAAGGTAATGCATCTTACTATTTATATTACAAATGTTGTAAAAAACGGCTCCATTTTCAAATTATCAACCATGAACATATTTTTGGCAAAACTTGGCCTATTGATTGCCCTTCCCATCTTTCTGGCTTTTCAAGCAGATCTGCCCCGGCCTGCGGATGCTGAATATAATTTAGGTACGGGTAGCCAACCTGAGATCGCTATTGATGAAAATGGAACGGTCCGGATTGTATATGGGGTCAAAAATGGTGATCACAAGGACTTGTATTTTGTATCCTCAAATGATGGGGGAAAATCCTTTTCCAAACCTGACCTGCTAGGCAACTTCTCGAAAATGGGCCTGGGTATGGGCCGCGGGCCGCAAATTGTTACAACAGCAGAATATACAGTTGTTACAGTTGGTGACCACAATGGTGATTTGTTTTCGATGCGGCTTACCAATGCAGATAATCAATGGTCTGCCCCTGTGAAGGTTACTGATACGGATTCAACTGCCAAAGAAGCACTCTCTGGCCTAAGTGCAGGTAAAGGTAACGATGTGTATACCGTGTGGCTGGATTCACGGCTGGGAAACAATAATCTATATGGATCGCTTTCCAGAGATGGTGGATTAACTTGGGAGAAAAATCAATTGATCTATCAGGGAGAGCAAAAAGGTATTTGTGACTGCTGTAAGCCTACTGTTTCTTTTGATCAAAGTGGCAGTATGCATGTTATGTTCCGGAATAAGCTCGATGGAGCCCGGAACATGTACCTGATCAGCTCCAAGGATAATGGCAAGCATTTTAGCACAGCCCAGAAACTTGGAACAGGGGACTTTATGATTGATGGCTGTCCTATGGATGGCGGCGACCTGGCGGCTGATGAAAATGGGAAAGTTACCACAGTCTGGAGACGCCAACTGGAAGTCTATATAGCCGAGCCAGAAAAGCCGGAGATAAAATTAGGAGCGGGCCGTACCCCTGTAATTTTGCAAACCGGCAAAGGACCTGCAATTGCGTGGCAAAAGGATGGGGCTATTCAATTTCGCAGCCCTAATGGGCAGAAGACCGTTTCCATAGGGAATGGGCAATATCCCAAGCTTGCCCTGATGGCTGATAAAAAGACCTCACTTTGTGTTTTCGAACGTGATGGACAGATCCTGGTAAAACCCATTGTATTGTAAATTTCACTGTCCAGAATTCAGTGGCATACTTATTGAGCAATATTAATTATAAATTTTAACCACCGAGAACAATGAAAAAGTTACTAGCTTTAATAGCAGCAGTTCTTTTTTCCTTTAGTGTATATGCACAGGATAAAGAAAAGAAAATGGACAAAATGCATGGTTCCATGAAAGATTGTATCATGATGCATGATGGGAAGTTGATGGTCATGAAAGGTGGCGAAATGACTGCTATGACCGAGGATATGACGTTGAAAAACGGAACGATGGTTATGAAAGATGGGACGGTAATGATGAAAGATGGTACCAAAAAGCCGATTAAAGAAGGCGAAGGAATTTATATGGATGGAAAAATGGGCAAGATGGACATGGACATGGACATGAAAAAACACAAGCCCAAAAAATCGGGTACTAGATAAAAACCTGTTTTTTAGTGACTCCCCGTCATATACTTATCCAATAGTATGTGACGGGGCTTTTTTTGCAATCTTGCTCATGATCTGGTGATTGTCACCGAATTTACAAATAGAATCGCAGTGTTTTCTTAGATCAGAAAACAAAATGTATTTAATCAAAACGTTATTGCTTTTGACAGAAGGGCGTGATAATTGAAGGCATACATCTTTTTCACGGTGGTCTGGTACGATTAGAAAAAATGTTTCATTACCATTGGCTATGCTATAAGACAAATCTGTTAACCTTAGGATACCCGAGTAAATAGAAGTGCTTTTTTCAACTTCAAATGCCGCTAGTACATTGCCTGTTCCCTTTGCAAACCAGAGCACATCAATTAGTTTAATAGTATTTCGCGTTTCTGGATCACATTTTATTGTGGGAAAGTTAGCCTGACATAAAAATGAGAATTTATGGCCATCAAAGCTCCTTGATTGATCATTAGTAGCCGGGAAAGCATCGTAACCCAAAGCTTGCCCAATTTTAAGAAGGTGGTACTGCATTTCCGTATGTAAGTTCTCATCCTGGCGTTCTTCCCGAAGCTGAGATTGCCGTTTTTCTATCAGTTTTTCAAGTCTTTGACGTTCTTCGACGGATAAATACCCATCCATACCCAAGATCATTTTCTGGGTACCAATCTCAAATAATAATCCTGAAAATGCTCCTAAGTCTGTTGACAATTCATGACAGTACTCCTTATTTGTGTTAAGTATAACCTGGCGGATTTTGAGGTATTCAGACCACGATCCCAGCTTCTTTTTATCTTTATACAAGTAATTAAACCCGTTAAGGATAGCAGTATTAAAGGGAGGTATCAGTGTAGGATGTAGAAAATACAAAATATTAGCAACAGAAGGGCCTAACCCCTTTATTTTCAATTCGTCTAACTGGATAATCTCTCTAATCAATTGTTCTTCTTTACTTGCATTCAGGCAGTTTTCAAGAAACTGACCAAAAGCCTTTTTATGGGCTTGATTTTCATAAATATCAGGTATCCTTAATTTAGGCTTCCAATAAAAAGGATGCGCAGCGCCTTCAAAAACTTGCTTTTGCTCGGTAATACAGTTCAGTATAAATTCAAGTGAGGATCCTCGAAAATCATTTGGAAATTTGCCTTGTTTGATGTCTGCTACAATTTGTTGTACACCTCGCCGGATGGAACGGAACGCCTTCAAACGCTCTTCATTATTGATAAACCAGGTGAGATATACTGATTCCGGATCAGATTTGTATTGATTAATAATATTGATCATGTTTTAGATCTTTGCTTTCAGCATTGAGGCATATACACATTAAAGGTGCAGCAATAGTAATATAAATGAATAACTTTTCAAGGTAGGCTGCCGACAATGGGCACATTAGAAAATAGAGATCAAACTGTAATCCTATAACAACAAGCCCCTGTCTGCGTCGAAGACAAGGGCTGAAAGTACTAGAATATAGCTCACTGATTGAAGTCAGTAAGTTAGTTATTGTGACCATTCATCCATTTCTGTAATTCACTGATCTCTTTTTGGGAATCTGACATAATTTTTGTGGCTAATGACTTTACTTCGGTAACTTTTCCGTATTTAGTTTCAGCTTTAGCCATATCAATTGCAGCTTTATGATGATCAATCATCATGCTTGCAAAGTCATGATCAACATTGGCAGTCATATTCATGTTTGTCATTTTTAAATCCATTTGATTCAAAATGTTTTTCATCTCATCCGTAAATTGATTGCCCTTCGAAGTCGGGGCGCTTGTAGGATTATTGCCATGGGCAGCATGTTTAGACCCCTTTTCTGCGTTAGTTTTATGTTCGGCAGATATATGCAAACGCAGATTTTGTTGATCTTTAGGCTGCTCTGCAACTATTTTTTTTGCTATTGCATTAATCTTCGGGTCTTTTCCAGATTTTAAGACCACATTAGCAGCATTTATAGCTCCTTGGTGATGCTCTATCATCATGTTTGCAAAATCCTTGTCAACATCAGCAGTCATTTTCATTGACTTCATTTTCTGCATCATCTTACTCATTGATTGATGCAAGTCATCCGCTACAAAAGCAAAAACGTGGTATAATGCTAATGCCACAAATATTGACGTAAAAATGATCTTTGGTTTCATAACATTATTATTGATTTGAAGGACCGTTCTCTTTTAGCCAAGCTGCTAAGTCAGTTATTTCTTTGTTTTGGTCCTTAATCATCATACTGGCCATTTCTTTGATATCTGCGTGATGACCGTGATGTAGAATCGAGGATGCATTGTCTGTTGCAGTCTGGTGGTGCACGATCATTAGTTCTGAAAAGTCAGCATCTGCATCTCCTGTAAGCACCTGTATATCTTTCCAGTTTTTCATTTTTGCCATCACCTCTATCATTTCTGCATCAAAAGCCTGGCCTTCTGCATTTGATTGGGGAGTATGGCTTTTTAACCACTCTGTAAGATCCGTCTTCTCGGCCGTTTGCTTATCTATGATTTGTTGAGCCATTGCTTTAATGTTAGCGTCGTTTCCAATCTCAATTTCCTTGTTTGCCATATCGATTGCCCCTTGGTGATGCATTACCATCATACTTGCAAAATCGTGATCAGCGTCACCTGTCATTTTCATTGCATCCATTTGAGCATTCATACTGTGCATGATTGTCATAAAAGCGTTTGTATCATGATCCTGGACAATGATTCCTTCTGCATCATCCTTACATGAGTAAATAGACAGTGCCGCTAATAGTGCGAAGATTTTTAAAGTTTTCATACAGATTAATTTAGTTTCTCATTTTCAAACAATTTTCATGCCATTGTAGCTTTCACTTAAATCTGAGTCAGACAAACTAAGAAAGCCTTAGTCCTAGTAGGCATCACTTGTAATTTTCTAAGATTGCACCTAGCGGTAGGGTGGGATGTCCACGGGATAATTTAATTTTCTTACACGGTATTGAATACCTGCACGTGAAAACGGGGGGGGGTTCTGCTAGTCCGGTTTTCATTCCCTTGTAGGTTATTTTTCGCTAATTCGGGCTTTTCAGATTACAGGTTAGCGGTTCATGATGACTAATTACAGATATATTGTGACATAGCACGATAAACTGTAAAATGTTCGCGTAGAGATTAAAATCTTAGTGTGGTATGATTATTAATTTTGCGACTTCTGGTTCCTCAAAAGCATTAGATCTGATCAAATGATTTTCTATAATTGTTTGGTCTTCTCCATAGATGTTTGAGCTGAATTCGAAGGTTCTCAAAAGCATGCGAATATAGGCAGTCGGATCATGTTGCCTGGTAAGTTTTCGCAGTGCGCCCATATAGTCCTCACGATAGACGGTAGGAATAATTATCTTCGAAAGCCCTTTCGAAGAAAGTTCAGCATTCATCATTACCCTAGCAATTCTGCCATTTCCGTCAAGAAATGGATGAACTTCGCTAATCATAAACATCATGTAAGCTGCTTTGGCAAAAGGCTCGTCCAGTAGTGAATACCAATCGAACCCTTTTTTTAAGGTACCGGCCACCAATTGCCAGTCTACGAACTCCGTATTACCAGCCCGATTATTTTTGTCCTTAAACTGTCCGGGCTTTTTAGAAAGGCGCGCTCGTAACAATGTGGCGTGCCTGCTTCGCAACAGTTGCAAAAGTTCACTGGGTGAACTGGGAGTTATCGCCATTTCGTGCCGATCTGATACGATTTGATAAGTGCCCAGTATATCATGAGAGTCTTCAGCGCGTTCAGGCAACGGCGTTTCAGTCTGGATAATCTGTTGTGCCTCATTAACAGCAAACTCTGTCCCTTCAATATAGTTTGAGAAATAGCTCTCAAAAAAGGCAAAATTTCTATATGCTTTTAATGAAAGGTTTTTATCAGCATAAGCAGGGAAGGTCCGGCCACTCAAAGCTGCGTACAGTATTTCGAATAAGGTAATTCTTTCAGGGTCAAAGGGATCTCCTAATGACCGTGCTATGGCGATGGGGGAATGAAGACTTTTAGAATCACCTGTAGTCAAAAGCGTCCCTATCAAATGGTTAAGTTTGATAAATTCTTTTTCCATCCCCAAGGCTGGTGCCAAGTCCCTGGCGTTATCTCGAATAACATTGACAGCACCTTCCCCCCTGGATCTAATAATTAAATCAAGCCTTTCTTCAATTTCCGAGATTGAAAGGGTTTTTGAAAGATCATTTCTAGTTCGGGTTTCCTGCATATTTTCTAGAAATGCCCGTGCTTCCTGCGAAGCATATAAATTTTCAAAAAATACGTTATCACTTTCTTGCCGGGGAGGGCCTTGCTGAAAATGGATTGTAAGACCAGGTAATCGATTCTTACGTGTGTAAGTGTATGTAACAAATATATGCTCACCATCAGCCGGAACAAATTCCAATGCGCTACGATGACTTAGAATTCCACCTGGAAATTGATTGGATAGTATTCTGAACCAATTTCTTTTTATAATAACTTCGGGCTGCTCTTCTAGATTTGACGTATAAATGCGAGGAGCTATTTTACGGATAACTCCCTTCTTCTCCAAAGCGCTGATCTTAGCAGATTCTGTCTTGTTTGAAGATCCGAACAGTATTTCTTGTAATCTTATCATTTTGGAATTCTTTCCATTAACAAGTGCAATATAGAGCATTGACAGGAAATTTTTCTATTAATTTGACTTATTGGCAGAAAATTTTCCATTAGTTGAGTATGGCGTTGAAAGTGAGCCACCTTCGGAGCTTCAAACTGAGCCACTTTGTAGAGATATAATTAGTAGCGTTACAAAATTAAAAACTAAACTTGGTTTTGTTGCATAGTCATTCGAACTCTCATGGACTGCCCCTTCAATTCTATACGATTGGCATGCTGTAAGATTCGATCCATTATGGCATCACCCAGCGTTGATTCCGCCAAGTAATCATACCATTTGTTGATCGGTAACTGCGAAGTAATAATAGTCGCAGATTTAGCGTGCCTGTCTTCTATGATCTGCATGATGGCCATTTTGGCATGGTTATCCAAAGGTTGTAATCCCCAGTCGTCAAGAATCAATAAATGCATTCTTTCAAGCCTGGCTAATTCCTTCGCATAAGAACCATCGGCTTTGGCAAGATGAAGTTTCTGCAATAGTTTGGGTAAAGAATAATAGGCCACCCGTAAACCCATTTGACAGGCCTGGTACCCTAAAGCCGTGGCGATAAAACTTTTTCCACAGCCCGTAGCGCCCGTTATCAGGACATTTTCACTTCGGGTAATAAAACTTGTATCAGCCAGGCGGAGCATTAGATTCTTATCCAGATTTCTTTCGGGTTGGTATTCAATCTCTTCCACGGCAGATTGGTACCTGAACTTGGCTTGCTTGATGGCGGTTTGCATCTTTCGATGTTGTCTGTGCTCCTGTTCGGCATGGATTAGATGCGCGACCAATTGATCACTGGTGAGCTGTTTGTCGGCCGGTAAGCTGATGATCGTTTCAAAAGCCTGAGCCATCCCTGAAAGGGATAATTGACGCATCTGGTCAAGGGTTGCCTGGTTGTTCATTTTTTTTATTTGTTTGATTATTAATTATTTACACGGATTAATGTTGAGTAATCGTTTTTTTTGTCCGTTTACTGGTAAGATTCAGCCCCTCTGATATTATCATGAAGCGGAATAATGGGACGCGGAGCGCCATCCGGATCAGTAACAGTGATTTCTTCATCTATTAACTGAATGCGATCCAGTTCACGATCCAGAATGGATTTGATCAGCGTAACCGAGATATGTTTATAGTACAGAGCTCTTTCGCAAGCATCTTCCAAACGCTGAGCGGAGTAACGTTTAGCAAGGCCTAACACGCCAACACAGGAACGATAAGCCTGTTCCGGATAAATTCTGAGCCGTAGGATCTCATCAATAGCCAGCCGGGTATTAGGTCCAATTTTATTAGCCTGCTCTTCAAAAAAAATGGGTGACCAACTATTGATCCATTGATGACTGGGGTGCAAATGCTCCTTTAAAGTGGTATAACGGCCTTTGGTAATCAGTCTTTCGTGACATGCAACCCGCTGATGGTTGTGGTAGATCTCGACTGATTCATTCGTATAAATCAATTTTACCTGTTTGCCGGTCAACCGGTATGGGACAGAATAATAGTGTTTATCTTCCTTCAGCGTCGCGTGCCCGTTGGGGTGGACTTTGGATAAAGAGAACTTTTTTAGTTGATAATGCTGTGAAGGTAGCGGCATTAAAGCACTCTGTTCAAGTTCAATAAAACGCTCACGGCGCGAACTTTCTTTTCCCTTTTGTTGAGCATCATTATGAATCTCCAACAAATCCCGAACAGCAGCATTGATTTCTTCCAGGGAATGGAAAATACGGTTACGTAACGGTGCATAAATACGTCCATAGAGGATATTGACTGCGTTCTCCGCCAAGGCTTTATCTTTTGGTTTTCGGCTGCGGGCAGGAAAAATGCACGTACCATAATGAGAGGCAAAATCGGCAAGAGTCTGGTTAATCTCAGGTTCGTAACGATCTGCTTTGGTAACGGCCGCTTTTAGATTATCCGGGACAATAGCCTGGGGAACACCACCGTAATACGCAAGTGCATTACTCAGAGCTAGGATAAAATCCTCTTTTCTTTGACTCATTACACACTGAGCGTAAGTAAGTTGAGAGCAAGGCAGTATGGCCACAAAAAATTCCACTGGTATCAGCTGGCCTGTTTCGATGTCAGTCAGATAAAGTTTATCACCTGCAAAATCCACAAAGAGTTTATCGCCCGCCTTGTGTTCAAGATGCATCGTAACTTTTTGAGAAGCTTGCCACAGGCGAAAATGATAGCAGAAGTGACGATACCCAAGCCCCGCCGGATGCTTTAAACAATATTCTGTCCACAATGTCATCCGGCTTACACCTACCCGGGCAAGTTCCTTGGGGTAGTCAGGAAACAGAGCATAAAGTTCACGGTGGGATGCCGGAACTTCTATTGATGGCGGATTAAGCAACTGATTCAGTTGCTCTTCTGTCCAGGATGAAAAGCTCGACAGGTCCGGATTGTGGCTCGATAACTGTTTCAGGTAGCTATCAAGTGTATTGCGAGAGATCCCCAGGATCCTGGCAATAAAGCGGTTGCTCTTTTTAGAAGCCCGCAGTTCAATGATACGTTTGACTTGGAACATTTGGATTCGCTGGTTGGCCATCGTTTATCTGGCAACGACCGCTATGTTTCAGGTCAGTACCACACAAACTTCAGCAATTACAGCTACCCAATTACACCTCTCAAAAGTGGCTCAGTTTGCTCCTCCGGGAGTGGCTCAGTTTACTCCTCCGAGGGGGGCTCAAGTTGCGCCTCTTTTCTCAATTAGTTGCTTATTTATGTTTGTGAGGTTATTACACCTCTCCCCTACTAGGCTAACCCCCGCTTGTCTTTCTGATTATTACTAAGCAAGATTTGCATTTCGTGTTTATAATTAACTTTGTCCACATACATACGTCCGTATGCATGTGGACAAAATGCTAATAAACTCTTACTTTTAACCACATGAAAAGAGCCGTTGCCTATTTTCGAGTATCAACAGATCGCCAAGGAAAGAGCGGCTTAGGCCTGGAAGCGCAACATGAAGCAGTGCACCTGTTCGCACAACATCAGGGTTACCAAGTCACAGCAGAATTTACTGAAATCGAGAGCGGGAAGAAAAATGAGCGGCCAGAGCTAATGGCTGCCTTATTGTTGTGCAAAAAAGAGAAAGCAATGCTGATCATAGCGAAGCTGGACCGGCTAGGCCGGAATGTGGCCTTCATTGCAAACTTAATGGAGAGCAAGGTTGAGTTTCTGGCAGTTGATAACCCACATGCAAATCCCCTGATGGTGCATTTGCTAGCCGCTTTTGCTGAGCACGAGCGGAAGCAGATTAGCACTCGGACGAAAGAGGCATTGCAGGCTGCAAAACGCCGCGGTGTGCTGTTGGGTAAACACGGCCGGGAAATCGAGAGCAAAAAGAATTCGAAGGCTGCTGATCAGTTTGCGGAAACGATGCAGCCGATCATTAATGAGCTGAAAGCAGATGGCTTTATAACTGTTCGAGGAATCTCCGACGAGCTGAACCGGCGAGGTGTTAAGACGTTTCGGAACGATGGTGAGCAATGGCACCGAACCACAGTACATCGCTTGCTTAAACGTCTTTATCTTGGAAATATTAGTCGTATCCAAAGTCAGCCAACGGCGTAAATGGGAGACGTTGATTTGTGAGATGACAATTTGAGAAATTAGAATTTTTTAAAGTGCAAAATGCTCTTCACAAAATAAGGTTCCCCTACCCCATTATGGTTTAGATCCGTCGCTCCGACCCGAGGTTTTGAGACTATTTTTGAAATGTTACTTCAATTGTAAGGTCACCGGAAATTGGTTTGTTATATGGTTGATATTTATGAATAAGGAATCTCCTGAAAGACCCGATATGTACGTTAACGGAGAATTTGTTATTGGAAGCAAAAAAAGAGACCCATGTTTTGAGAATGCCGTATCTGACGAAATCCTGACTAGTGCTGTATCTGACAAAGTTTCGCTAAAAGCTATGCTAGCCGTAGTAGCTGACTTTCCGTTAGGAATTACAACCATTGTATCGCTATTAACATTAATGACTTTCACATACTGCGTAATAACAGGTTCTGCTGGTCGATGACTATCACAAGAAAGTAATAGAAAAGCAGGTGCAGTAAGCACTGACGCCCTGAGGCAACTCCGATGTAGCTTGGATAGGTTAATATCAAGTAAATTAGGCATAATATGCAATATTTAGAGTTTGTAACCGGCAATATAAAAACGTAGATCGATCACCAAAATTTCATCCTCGAAAAGCATAGGATTTGCGACATAGAATACTATTGATTGGGCGGTATTTTCCCTCTAATAAGGTAGATTATGTCGCGTAAAAGTCCATCATGTGGTTTTGCGAATTCTGGCCTTAGTCTTGCCCACACACTACTATATCGGGCTAGATGCCTCAATTCGGACGGTTCGCGATCCATTAGTGTTTCGAACAATAATGTCTTTCCGAATGCATGATGATTAATAATGTTATAAATTTCTTGTAATTCTGCCAGCACTCCCCATGCGTCAGTATAAGTTAATGTTGCCTGTTCTAATTCTCGATCAACATCTCTATGCGCGATGAACTTGTCGCGCAACCCTTTGAGTGTAGGTACAATTCTGTCTTCAATAGCTTGAAGCGAAAATAGAATATTTGTTACTTGCGATTTGGAGTTAACATTATGCCAGTTTGTATTTGGATCATTCAACAAATCAGTGGCTAATGTTCTTAAATGGTGGTGTTCTTTTTTATGTAGAACCATACAAAGTTGAAGAACATAAAGCTGGAAGAAATACACGTTGGTTCTACCCAAGAGCTCTGTCGTAAATACTTCCCTGTAAATTTGAACATTCTTGCCCGAATAACTCAGAATATCAGTTTTTAGCTGCTCACAGCGACAAAGAATCTGAGCAATTTCTTCAAATCGTTTGATTTTAGTATCAGTCATAAAAAATTTGAGCTGACTTATCGAATGGCGTGCCAATTCATTATACACGTAAAAATAGCAAAAGCCAGTTAATTTCATGTAACAAGTTCTTCCTGGCGGTTTTCATAAAGATTTTGAGATCAGTAGAAGCTGCTGTCCCCTCCCCTGCTTAGTTCAAATCCTTGTATACTTGAATATGCAATCCTGTGCTGTTTTACATGTTATAAATTGCACTTGAAACAGCACTTGAAACAGCACTTGAAACAGCACTAGAAAAAGCACTTAAAATTTGTCATGATGTGATTAATATCATCGCTTTTGGGCTAAGCTATGATTTGGAAATGTTAAATAACATGGTAATGTTGATTACGCTTGTTACATTCTGATACTTTGAGCAAAGTCTAATCGATTGAATTGTACATACATTAACAGTGTTGAAAACAGCACCAAAAGTAACACCGAATATAGTATTTGTTTTTGTGTAAGAGTTTGTATTAATTGCAGCATCATTTTTAACACAAGAACTAGTGGTAATATCATTCAACTCAATTAAGGGTGGGGTAGGCAAGAGTACCCTGGCTACGACGATGGCTGGATGGCTGGCTAGCCAAGGGAAGGATGTGCTGCTTGTAGATGGCGACGATCAGGAAACGTCTTCAGATTTTACCGCATGGCGAGAGCAGACACTTGGCAATACAGGATACACGCTTGTCAATATGACCGGTGCAAATCTCCGGAAACAAGTTGAAGCCATGAAGCCAAAATATGATCATATCATAATTGACACGGGTGGAAGAGACACCACTAGTCAAAGGGCAGCACTATCTGTGGCTGACGTATCAATGATACCGTTTGTACCGCGCAGTTTTGATCTATGGACAATTACTAAGGTAACGGATCTTATAGACGAAATTCAATCGATTCGGGCTGAGCCATTGATCGCTTACACGTTCCTGAGCCGTGCTGATATTCGTAGTGCTGATAACCGAGATGTTGCAGAAGCGCTCTCTCAGATTTCTCAACTCACTTATTTGCCTTATCCGATCAGCAACCGTAAAGCGATCAGCAACGCCGCTGGATTGGGGCTTACACCGTTTGAGGGTGAAAACATCGACCCTAAAGCAACCAAAGAAATAGAGGATTTATTTAACCGTGTATTAAATGGCAACCACGTTACCGCCACCGCGTAAACCAAAAGTGACCGAAGCCGACATTGAGGCAGTCATTAACAAAGGAGGGAGTACTATTAAAGAAACTGATCCTGCTGATCCGGAAAAGGCAAAGCACATCAATGTGCGCCTTACTGGCCAAATCATTAGTGAGATCGATAGTCGCCGATTGAAGCGTCCCCGTAGGCCTGGGTCGCCTAAGCCAGGGATCAGTATCCATGATTGGATTGTTGAGGCCGTTTTGGAAAAGCTAAATAGTGAGAAGTAGCACTAAAAACAGTGCTGCTTTTAGTATTTCAAATAGTGCTGTAAGTAGTGCCTTAAACTTTGTATATGGAGGAAAAAGAAACCCAAGCTAATGTCAGCAGTGATATTAGTTCAAAAAACGACTTCTTTCTAAGTCGAATCGACAGAAGTGTTGCTGATAATCTTCATGACATAAGAAAATCGTTTGGTGAGGACGCTGGAATAGTAAAGGATTTTATCGTATTCATTAGCAAAAACTTGAAGAAGGATCTTTTTGGGTACACTAAATTTACGCTGAAAGATTTCTGTAAAGAGTCTGGCCGAAACAGACAGGACTTAGCCAGGAAACATCCGTACTTTATTGCCAATCCCAAGGCAGTTATTCCAGAGTATTTTGGGCATGAATTTGTTTCTGTCTTTGACTATGCGCTTTTTAACATGCTTCAAAAGAATATAATTTTTGCGAAGTCATACGCGGTCAATACAAAAAATGAGGTAATCCAGCTTAAGAATTTTCCGATCCTTAAGGATATCAAGCTGAATCTGAACCGGCAATCAAACACCATAAAAATTTATGAGATCAGAATCTCTGATGAATGGCTAGATGGCTTTATTAGCCGATACTATACCATTGAAACAAATGGTTATCCCAAAATTGGTAAGGGTAGGGGAGGAGATGGCCGGAAAAGCTTGTATCTAATCCTTCAGAGGACTAGGCATCAACTACTAAGCCAAAAAGAGACCACAGCTCGATTTTCAGTGGATTATCTAGCTGATTTGGCAGAGTTAGAGGTAGAGCAAAACAGATTCAGGAAAAAGTCATTAAAGAGAATACTAGATTTTTTTCAAGAAAAGGGAGACTTTCCTTTTTCCTACAGGTTCGTAAAAGGTGATCCATCTAAACCTTACCAAGAAGAATACTGGGTTGAACTAGACTTTTCAAGTTCAGTAAACATTCCATCTTTGACAGAACGGCGAGGGGATCATCTATTCTTCAATTCCTTGATCATAGAACTAAGAAATATTTTTAATTCCAAGCATTCAAAAGTAGCAATAAAGGACGAAACGGATGTCTTTCAGCGCTGGTTAACTAACGCTGACGCGGATACGGACATTAAAATAGACATACTGATCTCTGCATATTATAAAGCTTATAATCAGCAACTTACCAAAGTACAGGCTAAACAATACATTAGAGATGGCTTTCTTAGTAGGTAGTGCTGTCGAGTATTGCCTCAATTCAAGTGGATTAATATCAACCTTGTTCCAGAATTTAAAACTGCTTTCTGTCGAGTATTGCCTCACATCATCCTACAAGCTGTTTGAGTTTGACCCTTGTAGACCCTTAAATTATTTACCAGGGGGTTGAGAGCTAGAAATTCATTAGACATTGTTAATGCTGTCGAGTATTGGCTCAGAAGCCTGCATGAAGGTAAATATGACACCTTGAGAAGCCACTTCGCTGTCGAGTATTGCCACAAATCTGTCGAGTGTTGTCACATCGCTGTCGAATATCGCCACATTGCTGTCAAGTATCGTCTCATTGCTGTCGAATATTGCCTCATAAATAAGCATTGCTGTCGTTCCTTGCCTCATTGCTGTCGGGTATTGCCACGTGTGCCTCCTTGCTGTCAAGCTTTGCCACGGTAAAAACGGCGTCTATAAGTACCAAACATCGATTGCTGTCGAACTTTGCCACTATATATATAGCTTTATTATAAAGACTTATAAATAGGAAAAAATTAAAAATCGGTATTCGTTCCTTCGTCACTCATCTCATATTTTATTTCCAAACGCACAAATTCGGCCTGCGTCGCTACGCGCACGCTAAAAAGGTCTTTTGGGGTGTTGTATTTGGTTACAGTCCTTTTGTTGTTTTTAGGCAAAACAAAAATTGCGAAATGACTTGAAATAATAATCTTCTAAAAGAGCGGGGGTAAACTAAGTTTTTAGTTATATTGTTTTTTATTTTAGTGTGCCTTTATGTCAGTCTTTTTAAAACTTAGTAAATAGGTGTTCCACGACAAGTATTAAGTCAATAACTAATTCTGGACGTTAATATTCCGATGCGTGCAGACAACAATTGAATAACTCACTTGCTGACAGTACTGTGATATCATCAGAATCAGCCTGAACTTCTCCGTTAGTTGATAATAAATAAATGTACTTAGCAATCCCTCGAAGGCGTTCACCAAGCCTCATATTCCCTTGTTTTACTTGGGCAACATCTGTTTTGTGATGTTATTCAATGTTTATAATGAATTAATATCCTATGGTTTGCTGGTTTGCATGAACTGGAATTATGCAATACCCCTTAATCTTGGGTTAAATTAAAGTTAGAACGAAAAGTACCGCGGGTTTCGCGTAGCTAAATTGCCGGGCTTATATCAGCTGTATTCAAATCTCAGCGCCATGTTTAAAGATGTTATAAATATTCTGCCGTTAAAGTGCTAGATAGGCCTACAAGATGTTTTTTGCCAAAAGTTAAATCTTGTAAAAAGTGACATTCAAGCATCCTAATAGGGGCCACGGTACTTTATGTATAAAATCTTTTGATCTAATCCTTAGTACTATGTAGGACATGATAGACTGCATTTGCGAGGCTAAGAATTAGATCGGACATCATAATTTTACAGGCCAGTACATAACATTCTCAATCAGCCTTTAAAGTAGTATTAGAACTCCTTGTCAGTAAGCCTAATGCCTTTTTTATCTGGTGTAACCTGGTATTTTTCTTTTGGAATATAGAAATTTCCATTTTCACCACGGACAAACTGCCTATTAATATAATTCCACCTTTTTTCGGCCAGCTCTATCTTCTCCTGATCAGTCATGGCATCTTTTATCATAAAGGCGGCCAGGCAGCACAAAAGAAAAGCGGAAAAGATCAGGCTTACGGCCACGATGTTCTGACCGATGCCGGTAGACAGATTCCCCCACCATATGGTCCAGGCAGAAGCGTTATGCCCATAGTGGTTGTTATAGGTAACCGGCTTGATGGTTTCATTTACCTTCGCAGCGGCCTGTTCAATCTTGTCGACGGATTTCTCGACAGCCAGCATCAGTGGTACGATCTCGGGCTCGATTGCTGATTCCGAAAGGTTGAAGCGAAGCGCCAACCTGTGGCGTTCCGCAGCGAGGTTTGTATGTTTTTCCATCAGCTAATAATTTCCTGTATTTCCTGCTGTTTTTTACGGTACATGATCCTGGACATCATACCCAGGGATGCCGGGTCCGGATCAGGCTGGCTGATCAGGTCTATTATTTCCTTAACAGCACCACCACTACCCAGGTCACCAAATTGTTTGCAATCTATCCCAAGCTCTTTAAGTTTTTCAACCGCCTTTTCAGCTGTTTCTTTACCGCCAAAAGTGCCCATATTGACCACCATTGTTATAGGGAATTGCCCGGCAATTCCAGCAGACACCGCGTTGTAATAATTTACGCAGGAAGCCAGGGCATCACGTCCCGCAATGATGACAAATAAACGCAGTGTAGTATCCATATCTGCCAGTTCCCTGCGCAGTTCATCAGCCAGGTCATCTTCTTGCAACAAGCGTAAGAATTCAGCCGATTCAGGTGCGCCGAAATCAATGTAGTAATTTTCAGATTTCCCTTTGGCCAGCTTTTCGAGCAGATCCATAATCACATCCCGTTCCATTTTCTTGTACTCATTGAGTATCGAGAAACTCCGGACACGATCTTTGCCGACTACCGCGCCCAGGCGCCCGATGGATGTGCCGGTAGACTCGTCCAGGTCAATAAAATTTGTTTTCTGTTCTTTCTGGTTTTGTGCTACAAACCATATAAACAGGGATTTGCCTACGCCACCTTTTGACTGTAATACCAGATTAATTTGCTTCATGCTAATAGTTATTGATTATTAATAAAGTACAATATTAGAAATCAGTAAAATCCATTCCTGGATCTTTCTTCCCTTTTGGTTCTTTTGTGGCTTTTTCAACGATTGTACCCAAATCGTGTTCAGGCAGGGCAGGAGGGAAGGCCGCTGGGTCCGATGGTTGGGTGACTGGCGGGCCTGGTGCAACTACCAGCGGGGCAAGCTGGGCGGCCTGTCTGGTTTTACGTCTTCTTTTCAGGTTATAGATGGCATCTTCTGTAATGTCAATACCGAGCTCATCTTTGACCTGGCGGATCATGATTTGAGCCGGGATGTCAAAGAGATAATCGCCATAATATCTGGCCAACAGATCAAAGCGACCTTTCAGTTTCATTTCAAATGCCTGCAACACATATTTCTTATCCATAGGACAACAAAAGGACATTTTTTAAACGCTTATAAAACGAAAATAGAACAGAAATATCTAATATTCAATAAATGACAGAGAAAAAAGTAAAAAAGAGTTACTAGCGCTTATATTCGTGCGTTTGTTGTTTGTGTGAGAGTAAAGCAAGCCATGTGTTTGTATATACAAATTCTCCGCTCCGCTTCAAATCTGCATCTCCAAACACATCGGTCGTGCCTCCCTTGACTTGCCGGGGCGCTGCCCCAAACCCCGGGTGTCACGGACACCTTTTTGAAATTATGCTATGGAAGACAATGAGAAGAACCTGCATTATGAAGCCCGCAAGGCTGGTGCCGCCAGGCGGGAAAACAGAGGTAAAATGATCCCTGTCCGGGTGACTGACCAGGAGCATGCACAGATCAAGGCCAACGCGGTCCTGGCCGGCCTGAGCGTATCAGAATACCTGCGCCGGCTGAGCACCGGTCACCAGGTGCAAGCCCGGTTCGAGAAAGAAGAAAAGCGTAACCTGCAAGGTATTGGTACCAACTTGAACCAGCTGGCCGCGTATGCCAACAAAGGGTTCTTTTATGAAAAGCCTTTGCTTGAAGTTTTGGAGCAACTTAAAAAAATACTAAAAGCATGATTGCCAAAACTTCGATCGGATCGAGTTTTTCAGGCGCAATACATTACGGCGCTGGCTATACAGTTGAAGGCAAGGAGATCATGGGTAAAGCGGATCTGCTGATCACGCACAACGTGGTTTCGCGTGATCCGGAGGGCATCGCTGCCGAGATGCAGCAGGAGGCGTCTTACAGCCGTTGCAAGACACCGGTGTGGCATTCATCCATCAGCTGGAAGCCGGAAGAGAAACCCACTCGTGAGCAGATGATTGAGACGGCCAACCGGTATTGTCAAAAGATGGGGGCTGACCCGAAAGACCATCAGATTGCCGTTTACGAGCACCACGACAAGCCGCACCAGCATATCCATGTTTACATCAACCGCGTACCGACGGATGGGAGCAAGGCGCTGGAAACATCTCACAACTATGCGCGCAATGTGCGAATATGTAAAGAGATCACACAGGAGCTTGGTTTTTCCAAGCTCGAAAAGCTTGAAGAAGGAAAACTACGCCATGTGGCGGTCAACCAGGAGGAAGCACAAAAAGTCGTTAACATAGCAATAAAGGCTGCTTTGAAAGAAGAATCCGACACGCCGGAAGACATGGAGCGGCGGTTGAAAGAAAAAGGGATCGAGTGCAAATACAAGATTGAAGAAGGCAGGCTCAAATATTCCAGTTACAGCTATCAGGGCGTACCGATCAAGGGACAGGACGTTGGCTTTACCGCCAAACAATTGCAGGCCAAGTTGGACAAGAACCTGGAGGTAAAAAAGGAGCAGTTGCAGCAAGTCAAACCGGAGCCAGAACACAAGCAGAAACGCGGCCGCGGGATGGGCTTTTAAAAATGCGCTTTATATCTTGCCAAACTGTTAAAGCAGGTGTGCAGAACAAATGGGGAGAGATGCTGCACCTGGCGGGCATGCTAACCTGATATTACTATCCATTCACTAAATCAATCTTTAATGGCGAATGTCTTTTTCTTTCTGGTGGTTCCCTTTTTTATGGGGCTTGCACTTCACTGGTTGTTAGTGCTGCTTTATAAAGTCGGTTTAGGCTTTATAACACGGTTCTTTTACCGGGGTGTGTTTATCTCTGATGATACGCTTTTCCGTCAGGATATCCTTTGGAACAAACCTCAGATCCGGTTTATGCTCGCACTGTTGCCTTGCCAGGTGTTGGGTGTTATTTTTGCCACACTGCTGACCGATACGGTCACAGACAGCAGTTTTCTAAAATTGACCATGCAAGGGACTGCCGGGGCCTTTGTGGCGTTTACTTCCTATATTAATTTCAGAGGAAAAAAGAAGGAAGTCACGACTGCACCAGCAGCACGCAGGCCAGGTAACGGTTTTGTGTTGCAAACGTTAGGGGGAAGCACTATTGAAATTGACAACCCGACACGCGGGATTTTTATTTGTGGCGGGGCCGGTTCTGGAAAGAGCAAGAGCATCATTGAACCCATTATCCAGCAATCCGGAGAGAACGGGTTTACCGGCCTGGTCTATGATTTCAAGTTCCCGGTCCTGGCTTCCGAAGTAAACGGTGCTTACCAGGGCAGCCGGGTCAAGACCTGGTTTGTCAATTTTACAGACCTGGCTTACAGCCATCAGATCAACCCGGTCAGTCCAAAGGTGATCACTAATGCCAGCTACGCGCGGGAAGCAGCCAAAACAATTCTTTCCAACATCGATTTTAAAGCTTCGCAGAAGCGGGATTTCTGGATCCAATCCAGTGAGGCTATCCTGACATCAGCAATCTGGTATTTACGCAATAACCATCCACAGTACTGCACCTTACCGCATGTTATTGCACTTGTGTTAAAGCACGAGCCGAAAGAGCTGATCAGGCTTTTTCAGCAAGATCAGCAAGTCAAAGCGATCATTGCCAGTGTGGCTAGTGGCTCGGAAAGCGAGAACCAGCTGGCAGGTGTCTTTGCGTCTATACAGAACTACCTTTCGACTTTGGCGACCCCGGAAATATTTTGGGTGCTGTCCGGGGATGAAGTACCGCTCGACCTGAACAACCCGGAAAACCCGGGTATTTTAACAGTCGGGAATGACCCTACGTTATCTGCTACATTAAGCCCTGTAATTTCATTGATTGTCAGCATGGCTGCTAAACAAATGAACCAGCAAGGGAAAGAAAAATCCATCATCCTTCTGGACGAAGCGCCGACCTTGTTTATTCCCAACTTTCAGCAAATCCCCAGCACGGCCCGCAGTAACAAGATTGCCACCATTTACAGTGTCCAGGACATTGCTCAGATGCAGGGCATGATCGGGCGGGAAGAAACTGAAATGATCATATCCAACCTGGGAACCCATTTTTACGGACGTAGCACCAACATAGCAACAGCCGAGCGGATCAGTAAACTGTTTGGTAAAATGGACGTTGAATACACTGGCAGTAACAAGAGCCGGTCAGAAGACCGCAACAGCTACGGGCAAAGCACTACAATCCAACAGCGTGAGCGGCTAACCCCTTCCCAGGTGCTGGGTTTCCGGGCCGGTGAATTCTGCGGAATTGTTGCCGAAGGGAATGTTTACGAATTCCAGGATATACTGAGGGAGCAGGAAAGCTTAGGCCTGTCATTACAGAAAATCAGGACAGCACCTGATATTAACGCAACCTATGCCAGAATTAACAAGGAATTAGAAACGCTTGTATAATGCTTGCTCTTCATAGAGGAAATATCATCTAACGTTTTTTTAGTATATTACTGCGTATTGCTTTATTCAATCAGGAACATATAATTTTATACATTCGTCATGGAAATCGAAGCTATTAAACCTGGCCCAAAACCAAAAAAAGAGGATGGATCCTTAGATAGGAGGAGAAGAGTCGCACCCGACAATCAACCAAAATATAATCCGCCTTTAAAGCCCCATAAGCATAAGCCAAATGATTGAGAAAGCTTAAATGTTGCTGAGTATAAATCATTTTGATGTTGCCAGACACAGTCGAAAGTCATTAGTCTTAGCACAGGTACCCTACTTTTGATATCACCTATTAGCATAGTGATTGATCTATCCGTTATGTATTTTGCTAATGAGAACATACGCAGATGGTCTTAAATCTACCAATCTGTTTCTGACTACCTGCTGCATGTATTGTTGAGCTATTTTTGCAGTGTTATGAGATTAGCTCTTTACATACATATTAGCTTTTTACACGGTGATACTTTCCTGCATTCCCTGCCAGGATAAAGTATTGCGTGTCTCATGTTCGGCCAATGCGCCTACCATTAATGCCAATGCCAATCACCGGATCAGGGCATTGTTGACCTTTGTTCCTCGTTTTGTATTTGTGCATGCTGCGCTGGCATAACACTTCAGGAGCCTGTTGCCTTATTGCCGGAAGCCATTTCCACACCATTTTTTAACGACGATGTATTCGTCTATTACTGCGGACAGTAAAGGCGGCGGTCGGGCATCTATCTGGCAACCTCCCAGGATTTAGTGTAACCCATTCATTTATAGTTTGACTTATTGCTGTGGCTTTTTCAAGTCATGGGGTAAACTAAAGAAAGGGAGAAAAACCGTCACGACTTTCGTGTAGGATTTTTATTTATTACAAGTCCGGAATATTAAATTCTAAGGCGTTAGGTTTAGATCCATAATAGAGCCCAAATCAAACATTTTGTAGTCCTTACCATCTGAGAAGTCATATTCTCCCACCAGGTTAATATGTGCCCAACTGTGGGTAGAAGTTGCAAGAATTTTTTTCAAAAGGATTTTCCTGTTCTCTTCGGACTCAGCTGCTACCAATTTTTCGGATAACAACAACAGATTATAAGTGTTCACTGCATTTGCTATCAGCCTTTTACAACCTTCTGCTGTTAATTGTTCTTTCCTGGTGGCCCAGATTAATTCCTGGTTATTGCCTACGGTGATAGCCTTGGAAAAGTTATTGCTGCTTTCGATTTTAGAAAGCGATCCTGACACTGACTTACGGATTAACTCATCATCCATATATTGGTAGACGTATGCGGTTTTGTAGAGCCTTCCCAAATCTTTAAGCGCCTTGTAAAGCGGGTGTTGTTTCGAATATGAATTAAGACGCCTAAACAAAGTTGATGCTTTGGCATAACCCAACTTAATCGTGCAAACAAGTCTTAAAATTTCGTCCCAATGATTTTCGAGATGGACCAAATTGATTTTGAGACCAGGAACAATCTTATAATTCAACTCACGATAAGTCCGCGCTTCGTCAATGGAATAAAGCTGCTGATGATGAAACCTTGCAAACCTGGGACGGAATTCAATTCCCAAAAGGCCGGTTACGGCAAATACAGGTTCACTAAAACCATGTGTGTCTGTTGAATGCGCATTGGAAATAATCACTTCATTGTGGGTAAGGCCATCCAAAACGTAGTGTGATTCGGGTTCTGCTGCGCTGAATACTGTCGAATAAAATAACTGCCCAGCTTCATCCAGAAAGGAATACATGGTAACGCCCCTTCCATTTCCAAAGTACTTAAAAGAAGGAGAAGCGACCAGAGATGCCACGGAAACATCGAACTTTTGGCCATCACTGGAAGTATGAACAAAGTCAGCCCCTTTTCTATAATGCTGGGTAAGTGGTAAGGCATTGCTAAACGCAAGCACCTTATCATTTGCCTGTATTACAGTCTCTGGTGAAAAATATTGGAGTGCAGTTGTTTCCAGTGAACTGGTCCGGATGCCTTTGGACATGAACGAGAATTTACGGATACCAATATTGCACCCAAACCCAAGAATGGCTGCAAAGAACAAATTCTCTTCCGGGCGTTTGGGGATATGATCAATTCCACCATGAATAAACGAGGAAATAAAGCCGGTTGCATTTTGGACGGTTGAGAGAACTTCAATTAGTGGAATGACATATTCCTGGGGATATAGCGATTCCAAATCTGTGATTTCTTCTAAACGTTTATCTTTCATTAGGTGCCAGTCACCGGTGGGGTCGAAGTACACCTGTTTGTTACTGCCTGCTTCTATATGCTCATTGGTTAATTTAATCTGGGCATTTAACCTTTCATTTAATTTCAGCAGGGTTTTCCGAGAATCGGCAAAAGCTGTTAAACCGGCTTGTTCAATCAGCTTTTCCTTTTCTTTGTTCCAAAGCGCCGGTGGTATCTCATACTCGTCAAAACTGCGGTAATCATAGGATGAATCAATCGGGAGTGCCCCTGACTTGATATTATCCCGGATTTCCTGAAACAGGAAAACTTTATATAAACCTGTCCGTAATTTGCCTTCCGAGGTCAACACCCGCTGCTGCTGCTCCATTCCTAAGAAATTAGTTGGTACCGACGCCCGCGTAAGAATAGCACCATTCTTTTCCTGGTAGTACCGGACCGCTGCAAGGATGTCCTTCCCGGAGGAAGAAGCACTTGGGATCAGTACTTTTACAATATCGCTAACCTTACCATTTAGCTTTGATGCATTTTTTTCCAGCATCTGATAAAAATCTTCCCGGTCATTTATCTTTTGATTGGTTTCCTTTAAATCTTTAAGGCGTTTTTGGTCTTCTTGTAAGAGCTTTTGAGATAACCGTTTGTTTTTAAAAAGCTGTTCAATCAAGGTCACTTTGGCCAAAGGTTCCATTGTAGTATCAGCAATGATTTTTTCAATGGTTCCCAAAACATCAATGTGGGTATTACTTCGATTGGCAACACTGCTGACCAGCTGCGCAGTCTGCATCCTGTTTTGATAAAGCTCTTGTTTTACTAAGTTCTCACATCCATTGACATAATTAGTGACCGCGCTATTCAAGGTCAGGATAAGTGCATCCCCCAGCATATAGTATTGGTGGATGATAAAGGATATCAAAAGCAGATAACGGTTGGTGCTGCGTGTAGCTATCTGCGGTACCTGGTTATTGATAACATATTCGGCATAAAATTGAATTGTTGGATCTGAAAGCTTTAAGCGCTTTGCAACCGGTAACAGCTGCAAATACATGGTCTTTAAACTTCGAAAGTTGGTCACCCGCTCATGGATCTGTTTTGTCTCCATGGATTGAGAGACCCGTTTAAAAAAGGTAATCTCATAACGTTTCACCTTTAAATGTCGTCTGCTATCTTCCTGGTAAGAACTGTGTTCGACTAGAAGCTGGTCTAAAAGTAAAACATCAGCCGCTGTTAAATATTTACTTAAAATCGACTCTAGATTCTGCTCGAAACTGGCAAGGGCTTTATCCAAAATTGTTTTCAGGCTTTGGTAGGTAGGGATTTCAATATGGTGTGCCTGAAGAAAGCCAACCATACCTTCAAATATCAGGTATGGCCTGGTCTGTACATGGGCCAGTCTCTGTGTTTCTTCGGTCAACGCTTCAATTGAAGATTTTTCAAAGGCGGCAAAACCAAAATATAAAAGAATGTCCTCCCGGTGCCTGAGCGAAGTCCGTCCTTCGTAACTAGTCATCTGCACTGCGTTGACATCAACCGAAATTCTTTCTGCTACATAATCCACATCACTTTGATGAAAACGGTTCGATCCAAAAAACCGGCTGACAATCCGGAAGTATCCAACCTGCAAAAGAAAGCCAACTTTATTGGAAGGTGTCTGCAAAGTCTTGACATATTCAGCAGCCCATTGTGGGACCTCCAGGAAAATCGGCCTTTGATCAGCATTCAGGATTGGAGGGTTGTCAAACCTTGTCCGTTCTTCCGAAGTCAGATATTCTTTTCTGGGCATATGAAATTGAGTTTTGGAGTTATTGCAATGTCATCGAACTGTTACAGAAAAATGAAGGGTTTTATAAAATCTTAAGTATTGCTTCAAACCAGTCAGTTTTTCCCGTTTTAACATCTGTCAAGTATTTCATATTCCCGTTTGTGAAATCTAATTTTATTTTACGTAATTAGTGTCAGGTTTTATGAAATTAAAAACATTTTATGAGGATCGGATATGTTAGGGTTTCCAAGGAGGAGCAGAACCAGCAGTTGCAATTGGACGCGCTTAATAACTATGGTTGTGATAAAATTTACCAGGAGAAGGTATCCGGGACCTCAAAAATCCGTCCGGAGTTTGAGCGTGTAAAAGATATACTTAGAAAAGGGGATGAATTGGTCGTCTGGGATATTGACAGGCTAGGTAGAACAACCCTGGAGCTGATCATGTTTGTCGATGAATTAAACCATAAGGGGATTTTATTCAAAAGTCTGTCGCAATCGCTGATTGATACCACTACCGAAACGGGAGAGTTTGTTTTCAAGCTGTTTGCTCTTTTGGCTGAACATGAAAGAAAGCGGTTGATCCGTAGAACCAGGGCGGGACAAGAAGCAGCCCGTGCAAGAGGCCGCAATGGTGGCCGGCCAAAAGGGCTGTCGCCCCATTACAAGGAAATTGCTCCCATGGTTATTGGTGCTTACAAGCAAGAACGTAGTATCCGGGATATTATGAAAGCGTTCAAAATTCCTTCCACCGCAACGGTCTATAAAATTCTATCTGAAAACGATATCCAATTCCAGGATTACAAAAAAATCAAAACCACTCCTAAATAAACTAAGATATTAGTTAGAAACCGTAAATTTTCGCACGGTTGTAATGAGAACCTCTTAGTGCTTACAAGTAAGAACGTAGTATCCGGGATATTATGAAAGCGTTCAAAATTCCTTCGACCGCTACCGTCTATAAAATTCTATCCGAAAACGATATCCAATTCCAGGATTACAAAAAAATCATCAAATGAGGTTTCGTTACAAATAGGCCGCAGTCGCGGACGATGAAAGGATACGCCAAGCAACTATATCTAGTTACTTGGCGTAATGTCAAAGATTTTAATTACAGAAATTTAAAGATTCTGATCTTTGGGAAAATGCAGCCTAACGGTATATTCTTGAAAAGAATATTTTGCACTAAGGTTTAATTTCCTGCCTGTTAGCTGCCGGATCAGGTCAAAGCGAAGATCTTCATTTTCACACAGCACTTTTACTCTCGCTATTGTATTGCCTTCATTAAGATAAAATTGTATGACAACAACCCTGTCTTTGTCCCTGTAAAGACTTATAGGATAGGAAAGCACGGATGACAATTGCTTGCTGATTTGATACGAAGAATCTTCCTTTATAGTTGATACTGATCGGGTCCAAACACTTTGGAAAAGCATAATGACAGAGAAGAGTAATATTTTCATAACATATAAAATCAACTGGTTATCCGACCTGGCTTTGATACTGATCAGCGGAAAGAAGTGCTTCAAATTCACTGACAGAAAACCCTTTGATCTGCATAATCCATCCTTCACCATAGGGATCTTCGTTTAAAAGCTCAGGCTCAGAAGCCAGTGAAGGATTGATCTGGATTACCTGGCCGGACAAGGGCATAAATAGATCCGATACAGTCTTAACCGCTTCCACATTTCCAAAAACTTCACCCGTTTTAAAAGCCTGTCCACTGTCAGGTAATTCTAAAAATACGATGTCACCCAGTTCACTTTGAGCAAATTCGGTAATCCCGATTGTAGCAATATCATCTTTAATACTTACCCACTCGTGGTCAGTGGAATAACGTAATTCTTTTGGAAAATCCATAACCCAATTGTTTAGTAAGCTTTTCTAAGATTATCTGCAAATGCATCAGGCAGCAAGCTATTCTCGATCGCCTTTGCTGCTTTTTCAACATCATAATTCACCCGGATAAATTCAACCTGAATACCGCTAGGACTTGTTACAGTTGCTTGCGGATCAATGGTAAGCATGACATAACAAGCCCTTGCATCGCCGTCTTTTGGCTTTCCGACTGAGCCGGTATTGATCAGGTGATGGTAATGATCCATACCATTCTCCCCAGAATTGACGATGCGGTGATAAGGCTTATGCGAATGGCCAAAGCATAGGATATCGGCTTTGAACTCTTTGAGTATTTCCAATATATACTGCTCCGGAAGTTCTTTTAAAAGATATTCATTGATACTTCGGGGACTGCCGTGTACCAAAAGCATATTTAAATGATCGTCATTGAGCTGAAATTCAAGTTTCAAATGCCTGGGAAGTGTCAAAAGATATTCCCGCTCCTTAGAGCCAACAAGCTTATAAGCATAATCACTGCTTTGCTCTTTGCTGCATTCACCTTCTGATGGAAGTATTTTAGAGACTTTCAGATCATGGTTTCCTGCAATGGTGGCAATTCCATGTTTGCGGATCAAACCAATTATCTGGTTTGGCCAGACGTTATAGCCGACCAGATCACCCAGGCAGTAAACCGCATCCGGTTTTTGTTTTTCCAGATCTTCAAGGACTGCTTCAAAAGCAGGAAGATTGGCATGGATATCAGATAGTAATGCTATTCTCATTTGCCGGTTCGTAAGGATTCTGCGTAAGCATCAGGAAGAATACTGTCTTCTACGGCTTTGGCTGCTTTTTCAACATCATAATCAAAACGTATAAATTCTACCGCAATGCTGTCCTTATTTGATATGGATGCATCCTGCCCAATATTCAGGATTACATAACCACCCCTAGAATCGCCATCCTTGGGTTTGCCAACAGATCCGATATTGATCGCATGACGGAAATGATCACTGCCGTCTGTCTGAACTGAATCCAAAATTCTATGATACGGTTTGTGTGTATGGCCAAAGAGCATCACATCTGCATTTGCCTGCTCCATGATCCGGATCATGCTTTGCTCCTGCCGGTCTTCAAACAAATACTCATTGATCCGGCGCGGGCTGCCGTGAACCAAAAGCACTTGCAAAAGCTTTTCATTCAATTGAAATTCCAGCCGGATATGAGCTGGCAAAGTACGCAGGTATGCCCTTTGCTCATCCTTTACAATCTGATTTGTATAAGCAATAGATACTTTTCCATTCTCTTTTTCATCATCGGTTTTGTAGGCACATCCACAATCGTCGCTGCTCCTTCCAATGCCGAAGTCATAATTACCGGCTATGGTGGGGATACCCCGTTTTCTGATTTCATCAACTACTTCATTGGGCCAAATATTATAGCCTACCAGATCACCCAGGCAATAAATGGCATCTGTATCACGTGTTTCAACGTCTTTAAAAAACGCCTCTAAGGCAGGCAGGTTCGCATGGATATCTGAAAAAAGGGCAATTTTCATGGTTGTAAATTTAAGTATTCAATAATTTCAGAAACTGTCTGCCGGGCAGACCGGCCTACACCTATCAGCGTAGCAGAAGCGTATCCGGTAAAACTCCCGTAGCCTACCATCCATAAGCCGGTTACTTCCTTCGATCTTGTGCCTTCACAGTCTGCTTTCCCTTTTTCTTTTAAAATTCCAAGATTTGTAAGATGATCAGTTGCAAAGCCAAAGCCCGTGCACCAAATCACGACATCAAAGGCTTCATGGCTGCCGTGCGGCCATGTAACACCATTCCCGTACATGGTTTTAAAAGTAGGCCGTGTTTTCAGCACACCACGTGAGCGTGCCTCTTTTACTGCCGGGACCATCACGATATTACCTACATTGTACTGAGCTGCATTGAATTCTTTGCCTTCCTTCATCGCGTGGTATTTGGCAGAAGCCACATCAAAAAGTACCCTGCCGTCTACATCATCGGGCAAAAATTCCGGCTCCTTTTCCGCTGCCCAAACAGTGTTTGCTACTTTTGAGACTTCCGCCAGTATCTGTGCTCCGGAATTACCGGCACCTACAATCAGTACTTTTTTATTGATAAAAGGATCTGCATTTACATACTGTGAAGAATGCTGCTGCTGACCCTTAAACTGATCTTTACCTGGCACATTTGGTACAAATGGCTTTTGAAAAGTACCGGTGGCCGATATCACCGTTTTACTATGATACTTCCCCTGATCCGAAAAAACAGTGAAAATCTTACCTTCTTTTTGAACATCCTGCACTTTTATGCCATGCTGTATATTTAAATCATAGCGTTTTTGATAAGCGTCCAAATAGTCCAGTACTTCCTTCTTAGAAGGAAATTCATGTTCTGATTTTGGCATCATCCATCCTGGCAACGAGCTATGCTGTGCCGGTGAAAATAAAGTCAAAGTATCCCAGACGTGCTGCCACGCTCCACCGCCTTGCATCTGGTCATCCAAAATAATGTATTTCAGATTCGCCCGGCGAAGAAAGTACCCGCAAGCCAGAGCACTCTGCCCGCCACCAATAATAATCAGGTCATATAACTCCATGCAGGGCTCAGACAATTTCAGTTTTGTAATATTTATCCCGCAGCCAGAAAGCCACATTCACCAGGGCAATCAAAGCCGGTACTTCTACTAGCGGACCGATTACACCAACAAATGCCTGACCGGAGTTAATCCCGAATACTCCTATAGCTACTGCAATAGCAAGTTCAAAATTGTTACCTGCCGCCGTGAAGGCAATGGAAGCATTTTGTGAGTAATCCGCACCCAGGGATTTTGCCATAAAGAAGCTGACCAAAAACATGATCGCAAAGTAAATGACCAGTGGAATAGCAATTAAAAGCACATCCCCAGGAAGCTGAACAATAAGCTCGCCTTTCAAGCTGAACATGAGCATGATCGTAGCTAAAAGCGCAACCAAAGTAACAGGTGATATCATAGGGATAAATTTTTTCTCATACCAGTCTTCCCCTTTCAAAGCAGTCAGCCCAAAACGGCTGATCATTCCGGCAGCAAAAGGAATACCCAGGTAAATACCTACACTTTTAGCAATTTCAGCGATCGTAATATTTACATTCAGTCCTTTTAATCCCACCAATGGGGGTAAAACCGTAATAAAGAAATAAGCATAAAAGCTGTAAAGCAGTACCTGAAACACACTGTTTAATGCTACCAGCCCGGCAGCATATTCCCGGCTTCCTTCTGCCAGCTCGTTCCAGACCAAAACCATGGCAATACACCGCGCCAGACCGATCAGAATTAACCCGATCATATAATCCGGATGATTCGGAAGAAAGATAATGGCGAGTATAAACATAAGTACCGGCCCGATAATCCAGTTCAGTACCAGCGAAGCTGTCATTACTTTGGTATTTCTGAATACTTCACCCATTTTGTTGTATTTCACCTTGGCCAGTGGCGGGTACATCATCAGGATCAGGCCAATAGCAAGCGGAATATTGGTTGTACCACTTGAAAAATTGTTGATGTAATCCGGCAATGAGGGAACAAAATTGCCAAGGCCTACGCCAATGGCCATGGCCAGAAAAATCCATAACGTTAAGTAACGGTCCAGGAAGCCCAGCTTTTTACGGTTAGCGGCCGGGGCACAATTAGTAGCAGACATAATTATTTTTGAAGGTTCTCATTGACAAAATTTTCTGAGTATGTTTTGACCATTTCGCGTACAGTACGAAACTGCTCCGTTATTTGCTCTTCACTTCCGGTTGCTTTTCCAGGATCCGGAAAGTTATGATGGAATTTTTTCGCATTAGTCGGGAAATATGGACACCGTTCTTTTGCATTATCACAGACCGTGATCACAAAATCAAAGTCAATGTCTTGGTATCCATCAATGTTGTTAGAAGTATGTCCAGAGATATCAATTCCGTCTTCTGCCATGATGGAAATAGCTTTGGGGTTCACTCCATGGGTCTCAACCCCTGCACTATATACGGTGGCTTTCTCACCTGCAAATTTTCTGAGGTAGCCTTCGGCTATCTGGCTCCGGCAGCTGTTACCGGTGCAAAGCACTAATACTTTTTTCATTTTGCTTAATCTATTCCTGTTACTTTGCTTCTTCTTTCCAAAAGGTTGACGCTCTGCCAGATCCCCTTCATCTTTCCAATATTTTCACGATATCCGATCAGACGGAAACCATTTTTCTCGTGCAGTTTGATACTTGGGACATTTTCGGCAAATATACCGGCCTGAAGTGTCCAGTAGGCCCCTTTTTCACTTTCCAGGATCAGGTGCTTTAAAAGTGTATCACCTATTTTTTGTCCCCGGAAGCGGCTACCGACATAAACGCTCACTTCGGCTACTCCGGCGTAGACACATCTTCCGGACACCGGTGTCAACGCTGCCCAGCCTGCAATTTCACCGCTTTCTGAAAGTGCGACAAAACGGTGCTGGGCTACATGGGACTGGTCCCAGACCGGCCACTCGGGCGCACTGGTTTCAAGGGTGGCATCGCCGGTAGCTATACCTTGTTCATAAATCTCACGTACGGCTGGCCAATCACCTGGTTCTAAATTTCGAATTGTGATCATATTAATGGATTAAAATCATTAACAGCATCCCCCGCCCGGCGTACAACTTTGATTTTCGGCACCAGCCATTTCAAGTACCTGAACTTGTTTCACGTTAGCTACTGTCGCGCTTGAAGGTGTGCAGCATTCTTCACCGGATGGTGTCGTGCCACAGCTTTGTCCCCTGGTTATTGCCTTGCACTGGGTAAAATCAGCGGCCAGGTTAACAGTAAAGGAATCACCTTCAGCTATAAATTCAGAAGGGTACATCTGGCGGGTATCAAACTTTGAATTACCAAATTCTATTTTGACCACGCCTAGCGGATTAAGTGGAAGCGATTTTTCTACCAGGTTGATGATGGAAAGCGCTTTGCTTACTTTCATGGCACGTTCAGTCTCTGCTACAGACGGCTCCCAAAGCTGCACAATGATTTCCGTCCAGCTGTTCATCACCCCACCACAATCGACAGATACAATCGGGGCCTGTTTGATCTCGGTAATATGATATGATGCATCTACATACTCACCTTCTGCAAATTGGAATTGGAGGATTTTATCCGGATTTTCCAAAAGTGTCTTTTTAAAGGCTTGCCAGTTCATTGGATTTAAGTTGTTCATTGCTATGTTACGATTAAATAAAAATAAATAAATTATTTGTCCACATACTTAATTGCAGCAAGCTACTTCAACATCTGATTCAAAGATTTCTCCAAATATAGCTTTTGCTTCCTGCCATACTGTTTCATTGATGCAATAGCAAACACGGGGCGGATTGATTTCTCCATGCAGGATACCAATCTGTTTCAATTCTTTCAAATGCTGTGAAACCGTTGCCTGTGCAAGTGGCAACACTTCTACCAGATCACCGCAAACGCATGATTTCTCTTTTAAAAGATGCTGAATAATAGCAACCCGTGCCGGATGTGCCAGCGCCTTGGCCAGATCTGCAATACGGTTTTGTTTGTCCGTGAATACTTGTGTCTTTGTAACTCCCATGTGCCAAAGATATAAACTATTTTATTCATTGCAATAATACGATAAATATTTTTTATGAAAATTCTCATCGTATATTTACGATTGAATCGATGCATTTTTAAGTTTAAATTAAAATCAATATGAAGCTCTTAAATCTGGTTGTGTGTTTGTTGTTGTTACCGTGTGCCAGTATTCTCGCTGATGAGCCAAGTAAAAAGGTAGCTATCAATCCAACCCTGTTAACTTATATAAACAAAGTCAAATCGGATTTTTCAAGAATTCCTAAGGACAGAAAAGAAGAGTTAGACAAAATTGCCCTTTTTATACAGAATAAAGTTAATTCAGCTGAGCCGGTGCAACTCGCATATATTTGTACACATAATTCCCGACGTAGCCATTTCGGTCAGATTTGGGCTGCGACAGCTGCTGCTTACTATGATATTCCAAAGGTTAAAACATTCTCGGGGGGAACTGAGTCCAGTGCCTTCAACGAAAGAGCTGTTGCTGCATGCACCCGGGCTGGATTTGAAATCACCAAAACATCCGAAGACAAAAATCCTCTTTATGAAGTGAGATACGCGGCAGATGCAGAATCATTAAAGGCATTTTCAAAAAAATATGATGATCCTAGCAACCCTCAAAATGATTTTTGCGCAATCATGACCTGCTCTCAGGCAGACAAGGCTTGCCCTGTCGTTAAAGGAGCTTCTTCGCGGGTGGCTGTTCCCTACGACGACCCAAAGGAATTTGATGGAAAAGCACAGGAAACCGCTAAATACGATGAACGCTGCAGGCAAATTGCAACGGAAACGTTATATGTTTTTTCGAAAGTAAAGGTAAAGGTTCAATAGTGTATATGATCGCCATGTAGCATTTCGGACAGCCAGATTCTCTTGATTAACGTACAGAGATCAGCCGCTTAGAATTGAGTGTACCGAATTATGCCGGGAGAAAAAACCTACGCAAAAGTCGTGACGGTTTTTCTCCCTTTCTTTAGTTTACCCCAAACTTTGTAACTGCTACGCCCATATCATATATTTCGGCAGATGGCAGTTCTTTTTTCAGCAGGCTCGCAGCAGTTGCCGAACGGTACCCCGAGCCGCAATGAATCAGGATGGGTTTTGACGTCGGTATCTCTGACATCCTTTTGTCCAGGTCCTGCAAGGGAATATTTATACTATTCTTGAAAACAGGCTGATTTTTTGCTTCCTTTTCAGTCCTTACATCCAGATAGGTGTATTTATTATCATCGGCAACAAAGGTATTCTGATCAAAGGAGGCCAATTGGTTTCCGCTGGATGCATCATACAAAATTGTACCAAGTATATTACCCTCATAGCCAATGGAAGCTGCTTTACTTAGGGCAGTCTGTAAACTCTTGTCATCGGCAGCGATCACATAAAACTTGGATTGGGGAGCTATCAGGCTACCTAGCCAGGTCTCCATCGGACCAGTTGCTGGGATGTTCACTGCCCCCTTTATATAAGATGCCTGAAAAAGTTGGGAAGGGCGGGTATCAATAAGTAACGCTCCGTTTTCAGGCTGAACATTTTTAGGGAAACTTTTGATGTTGGCCAAGCTGGGCTTAAATGCCGGTGCGCCCTGGTTATTTAAACGTACGTCGTGGGAAAAATACTTGGGGATGAAAGGCTGGTCACTTAATAGCACGGTAACAAATTCAGCTCTTGTGCGTTTTTCAAATGCGTAATTGTTTTGCTTCTCGTAACCAATCGTTGAACTGGCAGCCTTCCGGATCGATTTACCGCAGAGTGAACCAGCCCCGTGGGAAGGATAAACAATGACATCATCGTCAAGTTTGGCAAACTTCTGATGGACGGTATCATACATCATTTCAGCAAGGTTTTTTCTTTGTTTTTCACTCTCTCTGGAATAGTCCAGCAAATCGGGACGTCCCACGTCCCCAAGAAACAATGAATCGCCGCTGAAAACTATTTTATCCTTTTTTTCCTCGTACAAAACAGCGGCAATGTGATCCGGTGCATGTCCTGGCGTATACATGGATCTCAACCCTACCTTATCAGTCAGTTTGATAATCCCTCCTTCATCAAAAGCAGTCAATGGATATTGGGATTTGGTCAAGCTGCTGGCATAAATTGGAACATTCAGGCTGCGGTGTATTTCCAGGTGAGAACTCACAAAGTCAGCATGGGGGTGTGTTTCAATAATGCCAACTATTGATGCATCATGCTTTTTAGCAAAATCATAATATACCTGCGGGTTCCTTTGTGGATCAATAACTATAACCTTTTTTCCAGCCATTATTGCATAGGAGTAATGGGCTAGCCCCTTGTCTTCAAATTGCTCAACAGTATAATTATCTGTGCTTTGAAGCGTTTGTCCCACTACTTTAAAGTTGGCGGCTATCGAGTAAAAACCAAGCCCAGCAAGATTTAAAACAAAATTTCGTCTTTCCATTTGTCCAAGTATTAAGTCTTATAAAACATTGTTAAACCAGGTATATCCACGATGGCACGACAAAATTAATGAAGATTTTCAATTATTCAATAAATCTATTGAATAATTGAATTTGCTATTTATCTTTGCATACCAAATTATAGTGCTATGCAGAAACAAGAATTTAAAGACAGGATCTATTCCGAGCTTGCGACCCTTACAAAAGCAATGGCAAACCCGTACAGGTTGCAGATCATTGAGCTTCTGGCCCAAGGAAGCCGGACAGTGGAAGAAATCGCTGGACAATTGACACTAAGCATTGCCAATGCCTCCCAGCATTTGCAAGTACTTAAAGGTGCAAATATGGTCAGCCTTCAGAAAGAAGGTCATTACGCCCATTATCGTCTTGCAAACGAGGATATATATGCCGTTTGGCAGTCACTACGCGATTTGGGCATTAACCGCATGGCCGAAATTGATCGGACGCTGCGCGAGTTCCGGGAAGAAAAAAGCTCGTTTCAGGCCATTTCGATTGACGAGTTGCTACAAAAAATCGATCAGGATAACGTCTTGATCCTGGACGTGCGCCCTGAAAAGGAATATAAGGCAGGACATATCCCGCAAGCGCTGTCGGTGCCCATCGACCAGCTGGCGCAACGGATCGTGGACTGCCCTGCTGGCCAGGAGGTAATTGTGTACTGTCGGGGCCCATTTTGTGTATTTGCCGACGAAGCCGTTGAACTGCTCCGAGAACGCGGCATAACAGCAAGCCGGCTGGATGAAGGATTTCCTGACTGGAAAAGAAGGCAGCTACCTATTTCTGTACCACTTTAACTTTTCTGTTATGAACCCGTCGCCCATTCCCACCGTCGATGTTGCTACCCTTAGAAACTGGCTGGACATTGGTAAACCGCTTAGCGTTGTCGATGTCCGTTCGTTGGACCAGCGCCAGGAGTGGTCTATTCCTGAAAGTATTCATGCCGATGTGTATGAGCAGCTAAAAGCCGGAGATATTCACGCGTTATCCAATCTTGAATTACCTGTTGATAAACCCGTTGTGACTGTCTGCGGGGCCGGGATCATGAGCATGCGGGCAGCCGAGCAGCTTCAAGCGCAGGGTTATACCGTATATTCGCTGGAAGGCGGTATGCAAGCGTGGAGCGCAGCCTGGAACACGGCTTACATTCCAACGAACAATCCTGATTTGACCATCCTGCAAATCCGCCGCACAGGTAAAGGGTGCCTGTCCTATCTGGTGGCTTCTCAGGGGGAAGCCTTGGTTATAGATGCATCATTGGATGAACGCGTGTACATAGGCTTGGCAATCAAGCACGGGTGGCAAATCCGTTATGTACTCGATACACATCTGCATGCAGACCACTTGTCCCGTTCCCAAGGGCTGGCCAGGCAGACCAATTCCCAACTGTTGCTTCCAGAGTCCGAAAAATTCCAGTTTCCATACAAGGCCATAGATGAGCATACCACGTTTACGCTGGGGGCAACTACATTACAGGTAATCCCGACACCCGGGCATACGCTGGAAAGCGTGTGTTACCATATCGACAATGAGCATCTGTTCACCGGCGATACCTTATTTATAGACAGTGTTGGCCGTCCTGATTTAAAAGCGTCTGCAAGTGAATTGATGCTGAAAGCATCGCGGTTATACCATTCCATCCACAAACTGCTTGCCCTGCCAGCTCTGACACAAGTAATGCCAGGGCATACCTCCCGGCCTGTTGCTTTCGATCAAAAGCCACTCTTGACAACCATTGGCGAATTGAGCCAAAGTGTTCCGTTACTGTCTCTTGAAGAAACCGACTTTATCGATTACCTTCTTGACCGCATCCCTCCGACACCGCCTAATTACTTAGTGATCAGCGAAATCAATAGTAGCGGTGATTTTACTTCGGTTGATCCGGCCGAAGTCGAAGCAGGGGCTAACCGTTGCGCAATCCGCTAACCCCTGGACTCATGCAGATCAATACATCAGTCCCATTAGCACTGGGACTTCGCCAGAATTGGCAGCAATTCATCTTATTAGTTATTGTTAATGCCTGCGTAGGTGGCATGGTCGGCTTAGAACGTACCTTGGTTCCACTAGTCGGCACCCAGGAATTCGGGATTGGCTCTGATTTGGTTGTGTTTTCATTCATCATCGCCTTTGGTGTAGTGAAAGCGTTCACCAATTTAATCTCTGGGGTACTCGCCGACCGCTATACAAGAAAAAATGTACTGATTCTGGGTTGGGTGATCGGTATTCCGGTCCCCTTTTTGCTAGCGTGGGGGCCAAGCTGGAACTGGATTATTTTGGCCAATTGCCTGCTTGGAATAAGCCAGGGCCTGGCATGGTCGATGACAGTTAACATGAAAATTGATCTGGTAGGGCCCAGTAAACGCGGCTTTGCAATGGGCCTGAACGAAGCGGCCGGTTACGGAGCGGTAGGTCTGACAGCCCTACTGACGGGCTACCTGGCAGTACAGTACGGGTTACGGCCACAACCGTTCTACCTGGGCTTCATTTTCACATCGGCAGGGTTAATGCTCTCAATAATCGCGATTAAAGACACAAAGGGTTTTGCAAAACTGGAAGCCGACCAGTGGTCACCTTTAAAGCTCATAGAGCCGCAACGGCAACCCACTTTATCCTGGGTGTTTGAGCAGACAAGCTGGAAAAACAAAAACCTGTTCGCTGTATCACAAGCCGGACTGATCAATAACCTGAACGATGGTATGTCGTGGGGTGTATTTCCATTACTTTTTACCGCAGCTGGGGTAAACCTGGAAGGCATTGGCTGGATTAAAGCAGTGTACCCGGTTGTTTGGGGCGTTGGACAGCTGGTGACGGGTCCATTAGCAGATCGACTTGGAAGAAAGCCACTTATAGTTTGGGGTATGTTTTTGCAAGCGGTTGCCCACCTGTTTATTGGCCTGGAGGTATTTCCTGCTTTATGGACGGGTCTTATCGGGTCGGCGCTACTAGGTATGGGGACAGCGATGGTTTATCCGGCCTTGCTCGCTGCTGTCAGCGACGCTGCCCCTCCGTTGTGGCGCGCTTCGGCACTTGGCGTATACCGCTTTTGGAGGGACATGGGTTATGCCATTGGTGCGCTTATGGCAGGATTGGTTGCAGCCTGGCTGGGAATGGTCTGGGCGATTCACGTTGCAGGCCTTCTTACCCTATTATCTGGCATCATTGCCTGGATAGGATTGCAGGAAACCTACAAGATGGTTAAGAAATGACGTTAGAGCACCACTACAAGTATGTCGATCCGGTGGCAATAACCGTCAAAAGTTCGATACCATCACCAAGCCAAAAACGGCAACAGAATCATAAAGAAACACTGCAAAATATCGTTGAAATTCACAACTTGAGAAAAGAGGCGCAAACTGAGCCACCTCCGGAAGTGCAAACTGAGCCACTCCCGGAAGTGCAACTTGAGCCACTTTGGAGAGGTATAATTTGGTAGCTGTAATTCCTGAAGTTTGTCCTGGTATTGACCTGAAACATAGCGGTCGCTGCCAGATGAACCATGGCTAACCAGCGAATCCAAATGTTTCAAGTCAAACGCATCATTGAACTGCGGGCCTCAAAGAAGAGTAACCGCTTTATTGCCCGGGTTTTAGGTATATCCCGCAATACGCTCGACAGCTATCTAAAGCAATTGTCC
>NZ_SMFL01000002.1 GCF_004349265.1 Dyadobacter psychrotolerans | reverse complement strand
GATCCTAACGAGAATGCGATGGCTGAGAGATTATTCCGGACACTTAAAGGAGATTTTGAAATCAGAGGTTTTGTTTCTTTTTCGTCAGCATATGAAGCTGTCGAGAAAGCGATTAACAATTATAACGCCATGCGGCCACATGCATCGCTCGGATATCTGACACCCCATCAGGCACATTACCGGACCGGACCTCTCCCATTGAAATGGTATCCCTATAAAAAAATCCGTTTTGGGAATGTCCACTATCCGGATCATTATCAGAAAACCGGCTAACTGTCAACAGATTTCAGTAGCATATGAATGTACTTCGCAATTTCTGTTACCGAGGTGATCATTGATTACAGATGCTCGAGATGAATGAATCGGTCTTATTAATATGCTCTGAGGTTTTTATAAACCGGACCAATGTGTAGTTCTTTAATTTTGTTCAAACGTAAGAGCCAGTAACTTATGAATTGTCGAAGCTAGTTAATTCAAAGCCAGGAACTTTGGGCCAAGATTTCCATGTGAAGAATGTCGCCAATGAAATTGAATTTGAAACAATCCTTAATTTGCGCTTGCTATTTTTTATGATTTGCCGCCAGAAGTCGGCGGCAAATCATAAAATGGATTTTAAGCCACGTCGCAAATTTCGACGCCCTGTTTTAGTGAAGCAACTGCGTCAGCCCGTTTTGGAATAAATTCCTGGGCTACGAAACCTTTATAGCCTGTTTCAACAATCGCTTTCATAATTGCCGGATAGTACAATTCCTGTGTCTCATCAATTTCATTTCTGCCCGGAACACCACCGGTATGATAATGACCGATATACTTGTGATATTTTCTGATTGTCGCGATAACGTCACCTTCCATGATTTGCATGTGGTAGATGTCGTAAAGTAATTTGAATTTTTCCGAACCGATCATGTCACAAAGCCCAGCTCCCCATTCCGTGCGGTCACACATGTAGTCTCTGTGATTCACTTTGCTGTTCAGCAATTCCATGATCATCGTGATATTATATTTTTCAGCTGATGGCATTAATCGTTTCAGACCAACAGCAGCATTTCGCATTCCATCGATATCCGACATGCCCCGTCTGTTTCCGGAAAAACAAATCACGGTCGTATAACCTGCTGCCTGCAATTTTGGGAAAATGTCTTCATAACTTTTCACCAGTTCGTCATGATTAGCCGGATCGTTGAATCCTTTTTCGATTCCCATACCGGCGCCATTCGGCAGTGCACAGGTAAGACCATATTTTTTCAAAACCGGCCATTCATCCGGACCCAGCAGCTCAATTGATTTTATGCCAATTTTTTTACAATCCTGGGCGAAAGTTTCCAAAGGAATTTTACCATAACACCATTTACAGACCGAGTGATTAATTTTCCCTTTTAGCTCGGGACCAAGGACATTGTCCGAAGCGGCAAAGATGTCAGTTACGGTGAGGGGTAAACCAAGTGCACCTGCACCAGTCACCATTTTTTTTAATACCAATCTTCGGCCAGCAGTATTTTTCATTTTTTCTTTATAAAAATGTTTTGGAGTAAAATTTATGTTCAATTTATAAATTAGTGAAATAGTCTTTCCTATTTCGTCCTTGAATTTCACGAATTCGCTCTCCCCGTCTATTCCTGTTAAACATCATTCAAACGAAGAAGTGGTGTCCCGGCACCCTACCCTTTTTACCAGGTTTTGGTCGAATCCGTGACACCACTACTTAAGAACAATTACTTGAAATCTACTCTATAATTATTATTTGCCTGTTTTCTTTTGCGACGCACTTGATTCAGAATAAATCGGATTTTTCTTATTTCCCCCTGACATCAGATAAGCGATTAGATCTCTTAATTCATTAGGGTTAAGTCCATTAATTAGACCCGGAAGCATGACCGAAGAAGGTGAAATGGTTGTAGACAACACCTCTTTTTTACTGATTTTTCTAATCGTCTTTGAGTCAAATGGGTTTTGAGCAATGTAATAAAAATTAGCATCTTCATTAATCTGACGACCAACTACCGACTCTTTATCTTTTAAAAGGTATGCAATAGAAGCATACTGGTCGGATATTGCTTTGTTAGGTTCAATAATTGCTTCCAGCATGTCTTTAGCGGAAAAGCGTGTTCCCAGTTGCGTCAGATCCGGGCCAACATCCGATCCTTCTCCCTGAACCATATGACAACGACTGCATAATACAGCAGAGAAAATCATTTTACCTTTTTCAAAATCACGGTTACTCAAACTGTCCTGAACCAATGCAACAGCTTCCGGAACTCTCCATCCGCGTCCCGGACCTTTGGGACTGTAAAGTTTTACCAGATCATTCCCATTACCAGTTACAAGATCAGCACCGGAAAGTTTGTTGTAATAAGCAAATTTATCTTTAGGTACATTTTTCAAAGCGAGCTGCCGTGCCTTGTCAATAAAACCAATATAGCTATTCCCACCCTGGTAACTAAATGCTTTACTAAACCATTTGAAGTATTTCTCACGCAACTGAGGCGTCCAACCGGATTTTTCACTGCTAAGTACAACAGCATAAAATGTCTGCTGAGCTGGCGGCATTTTTTCCAGAAGCCTGGCAAGATCAAGTCCGTATTGTGGATTACGCAAAATCAGATCTGCCGTTGCTGTTGCTGTCGCATTGTCTTTGTCATCGAATTTTTCGTCGGCTTCCAATAGGGCCAACGTACGGTCTACTACTTTTGGAGCTTCCAGATTGACCAGTATCTTACTATAAAATCTGTTCAATAACGGTGATGGAGACGGATATTTAGGATTCAGATACGCCAGCAATGTTGCTTTTGTAGCAGCGTCTGGTTGACCGGTCCTGTACAAAATCACTTCAATTGTCCTAAGCAAATCCTGTTTTTGTATCTGGTTCAATTTGTTGTAATCGATTTTGGCCAGCCCTTTGAGCAGAGGCCCTCCTACTTTTGAGGAGTCTCCCTGGCGGCCTAATGCTAACGAACCGTAAATTAAGGTCTGCGGATCTTTTTCGGCATAAACTTTACTTTCCCACTGGCTAACTGGCTGATGTTCAATTGCAAGCCGCGCAGCATACCTAAGGAAACGATCCGGGCTTTTCAGGAAAGGCCAGGCTGCATCAACGGCTTTCGGATCTTGTTTCGCATGGAATTTTTCTAGATCTGTTCTTTGTTTATGTTCAGGTGTGATAACTACTTCTGCCGTATTTGATCCGGCTGGAATATTTTTATAGTCTCCATAATAAACGCGGTACAAATCAGATTCCAAACGGCGGCCACCGGTTAAGAAGTAAAGTGCACCATCCGGTCCGATCGCGCCATCGGTTAGCGGTAACGGTGCTCCGGAAAGAAACTCTTCATGATCGGCAGTATAGGTTGAACCACTTGGTTTCAAGTGCAGGCCATGCACAATGCCAAAACTCCAGTCGAAGGCCAACAGCGTGTTTTTATATTTTGCAGGAAAACGTGCATCTTTCAGATAGATCAGGTTAGTCGGTGACCCTTGTCCAATGTTCATAATCGGCGAAAGGTTATCAGCAAAAGTGGGTGACCAGTTAGCTGATCCGGTTCTCCATCCGTATTCTGCTCCACTCGTTGCATGGCAAACCCTGGTTGGCCGATACCACGGTGTTCCAAAATCCCACTCCATATCCGAGTCATAGATAAAAAGATCTCCCGCTTCATTAAAAGCAATATCATAGGAGTTTCGGTAACCAGCACTTTCCAGCTCCCATGTTTTACCTTCCGGATCAGTATGGGCAATCCATCCGCCAGGTGCATTTCTGTCTGTCGCATGTCCGCGCGGATCTTTTATCCATGGGAAAAGATTGTCATTTTTCCAATTTGGCATCAATAGATAGCTATCCATTTTTGGCAAATCGGTAAAATTTCCTGCTACGACATAAAGTGATTTTTTATCCGGAGCCAAAACAATACTATGCGGACCGTGTTCGCCTTCCCCATGCAGTGACTTCAGTAAGGTAATTTTATCGTACTGATCGTTGTTATCCGTATCTTGTAAGCGGTACAGCCCGCTTCCTTTTGGAAAGCGTGGGTTTTCACGATTATTGATCATCACATACAGGCTATTGAATGCATATAACAATCCGTGCGCATAGCCCATTGCAATCTTGGACGTATCACCGGCTATTTTTAGCTCTTCAACTTTTGGTTTTTCGGTAGAGCCAATTGGTGGCAACTCCAAACGAAACAGACCGCCGTATTGATCAGATGTAATCAACCGGCCTTTGTTGTCAAATGTCATGGAAACCCACGATCCATTGGATTCAGCCGAAGGACTATATAAATGTTCAGCCTTAAAGCCGGCGGGTAGTTTTAATTTATCTGCCTTTGAACCAGGCGGACGGTGTTTGGCCGTTCGGTTGCTCAACATAACTCCACAAAATACCCCTACTGCAATTAAGATAGCCAGGGTCATCGGAAGTTTTAGCCATTGTTTTTTTGTGTACATTTTAAGATAAAGAGTTTAAGTAAATATTAAGGTGAAAAGTAATCGTAGGTTCGAATTTTTATAAACATAGTCTGCTTACTTACATGCAAAAGTTTGAGCAGAGCTATAAATACTGCTTCCTGACTAAAAACAAATAAAACTTAGAATAGTCTGATTAATGCAATATTAAACTGATTTTGTATAGACTCTATCCTGCTGTGTCGGGTTAACAGGTCGGGAGTTTATGGCATGGCCAAATTAAACGTAAGCTCGATAGTATTCTCATTATATATGAGTTAATCGGCTTCTAAATCTGCCGGGTGGGTTGTAGACAAAATTGAATTTTTAATAAAATATTCACTGTCACTTCGGTTGCATATGATATAAAATATGTTGCGTATGGATTTAAAATCTACTTTATGTTTTATTTCAGTTACAGAAATTTATCCATCTATAACGAGCCGAAAACCAGTGAATTAAGAACTTCTCAGTAGTATTTTCTAGAAATAATTTATAATTTTAGATAGTCCAATTTTTTGTAGTTTTTACTGGTGATTATGCTGAGATATTTACTACTGTTTTTTCTATTCCTGAAAAGTACTTTTCTTCTTGCCAATCATATTGTAGGCGGAGAACTCAAAATGAAGCCAACAGCCGCTAATACTTTTGAGATTTCACTGATACAGTATTGGGACAAAAAAAACCTCACAATTCCCACAGGTAACACCGGAGGCAATCGGGATCCCGACGCAGATGTATACATATACAACAAACGAACACATCAGCTGACTGATATGGTGAAGGTGACACTTCGAAGTACTTCTGACATTGAATACCAAAATAAAGCTTGTGCTACCAGTCGCTCGATGAGCACGGTTATAGGAATATATACAGGGTCAATTTACCTTGATCCTCAGAAATACGTGGAGCCGGAAGGTTACTATGTCGTTTGGGAACGTTGCTGCAGAAACAGTGACATCAATAACATTGTCGATCCCGGTGCCGCAGGGATGGTTTTTTATCTAGAATTTCCGCCTGTTGCATTGCGCAATACGTCTCCGGAGTTCCAGCTTCCAAACGGGCAGTACATTTGTAACAAAAAAGGATTTACTATGAATATGTCTGCGGTTGATGCAGACGGGGATGAACTAAGATATTCGTTGGTTACCCCGATGAACGGTTACACCACAACGGGTAACGCAAAAGGGAATTCAAGCAGTAAAGCTACTTATCCGCTAATAACCTGGGCCAGCGGCGTGTCGATTTCGAACGTAATTCCCGGGTCCAGTCCACTTGCTGTGGATAAAAATGGTATATTAAAAGTGACATCGGAATTTACCGGACTTTATGTTTTTGCGATTCAAATTGAGGAATACAGGAATGGGAAAAAGATAGGACTGGTTAGAAGAGATTTCCAGCTTTTAGTGATTGATTGTAATGATGAAAGGCCGGAACAACCAATTGTCATGTTTAACGCGCAGCCTGTCACGGAGGTAAAGTTCTGTCCCGAAAAGCCAATTCAGCTTGAAACGTCTTCTGCTCAGGATTGGTTTTATCAATGGCAATTAAATGGCCTGAACATTCCCGGAGCAACCGATTCGCGGATAACCGTAAAAGATACAGGGAGTTATTCAGTTGTAAAAAGTTTTAGTAAAAAATGTTCGAGAGACACTTCTTCTACCATTATTCGTGTATCATACAGCAAACCGCCAGAGGCAGTTATTACGGTTGAAAAATCTGTTTTATGTAGGGATGAGAAAACAAGGCTTCTTGCAAATGGAGGAACGCCTTCACCTGGTCTCAATTTTTCATGGAAATTAGACAATGCACTTTTTGGTGGAAATGACCCAATAATTACTGCGGATAAACCAGGATTATACAATCTTGTAATTACTGAAACTTCATTGGGATGTACAGGGCAGGATACCGCATCGGTCCATTTGGAATTGATATCAGTAACCTTACCTGAAAAAGCCTCTTTGATAGAAAGCAGAAAGATGACACTTACTCCTGAGATTTCTCCTCCTGATTTGACATACACCTACAGTTGGATGCCAGACGAGGGCCTTGCGGTTAATACTCTGATATCTCCGGCTATTGATGTAGCTCCCCTGCAACCTACAAATTATACTATTGAAATAACTTCTTCAAATGGCTGTAAAGCAGATGCGACTATTCAAATTAATGTTATAGACAAAATGCATATTCCTTCTGCGTTTTCACCAAACAACGATGGTATAAATGACACTTTTGAAATTTTCAATGCAAAAGGTCAAATTGAAACACTTAGAATTTATAATCGCTGGGGTGAAGTGATTTATAGTTCGACGGGATATGATGTTCCCTGGAATGGCACAAGCCACGATGAGCCGGTTCCTCCCGGCATTTATCCTTACACTATAAAAGCCTCGGGCGAAACTTTCCGGGGTGAGATTCTTTTGCTCCGTTAATCAGTATTCTTGCTCGAAATAAGATCCCATCAGCTTTGTTTAAATTCCCTGAAAGTCCCGTCAGAATAAAATATCAGGATACGTTCAATGTTTTTTTCGGGTTCAACAAGCCGTTTTGAGTCTTCTACGTTTTTCCTTACAGGTGTTGGTTCAACCTGTTTTCGTACACGTAATTCTGCCGGTGTTTCCACGGGTGCTTTTTCCTTTATTTCAACAGGTTTCACTACTGATTTATAGCTGTTTACATCTGACTGTATAGCCGGTAATTCCTGGTCGTCCAAAATCCAATTTAAGCCAAGATCGGGAAATCTTTTGACTATTTTCTGAACAATATCTAAGCTTGGCTTGTTCCTGCCAGCAAGAATGTGGGAGATGCTTGACCTTTGTATACCTATTTCATCTGCAAATAAAGACGGAGATATTCCTTTTTGAGATAAGATTAATTTAATTTTTTCATTTAGATCCATACTAGCTTAACTTTACAATATTTACATTAACAAATGTAAATAATATTATAAAATATACAACAGAAAAAATAGTTTAATATCTTAATTTATTTCTTTTGGTTTAATATTATAATTTTAAATCCATTTCCCGCACATAGTTTACAAAGTTAAAAAGGTGCGAAATCATTTCTGATAACGCACCTTCTAACTATTTATTGAAACTACAATGTTAAACTGCTACCTGATTATCGCGTAAAGCATCATTTAGAGAAGTTTTAAGATCTGTACTTGCTTTACGCTTTCCAATAATCAGTGCACAAGGTACATGGAATGTTCCAGACGGGAATGTCTTAGGAATGCTACCAGGGATAACAACAGAATCCTCAGGAACAAATCCTTTGTACTCAATTGGTTCAGGCCCAGTTACGTCGATTATTTTTGAACTACCTGTAATAGTCACTCCCGCTCCCAAAACTGCTCTTTTCCCTATTCGTGCGCCCTCAACTACAATGCATCGGGATCCAATAAATGCACCATCTTCAATAATTACCGGCGAAGCCTGAACCGGTTCCAAAACCCCTCCTATTCCAACACCTCCACTTAAATGAACATTTTTACCGATCTGTGCACAGCTGCCGACGGTTGCCCAGGTGTCGACCATCGTACCCTCATCAATATAGGCACCGATGTTTACGTAGGATGGCATTAGGATGACTCCTTTAGAAATAAACGCACCATACCTTGCCACTGCCGGAGGCACTACGCGGACGCCGAGTTTTTCGTATCCGCCTTTTAGCTTCATCTTGTCGTGGTATTCAAAGATTCCAACTTCGCTGGTTTGCATCTGTTGGATTGGGAAGTACAAAATAATAGCCTTTTTAACCGCCTCGTTTACTAACCAAGTTCCATCCTGTTGTGGTTCGGCTACCCTTATCCTCCCCTTGTCTACTTCTTCAATAATGCTTTTAATCAGCTCTATTACCTCCGGGCTCCTCAGTAATTCCCGATTTTCCCAAACTTCTTCAATAGTACTTCTAAACTCCATGTTAATTTTAATGTTTAACAAAAATTATTTAAAGTGTTGTAGTATAGGCACTTACTCTGAAATTCAAAATTATTAATTAACACATAATCGAATTGGTTGTTTACAATTAACCGCTCAGCCCACGCACTATATTAGCTGTAAATATAAGAGATGTTTCTTAAAAAACTACCTACTTAATATTCGTAATCAGCAACGTAAGGAGAATCTTATTTACCAGCAACTAACTACTTATTTTAGTAATTTACTAAACCGAATATATCGGAAATTTCGATTTTTGCTAATTTAAATAGTAATATTCTAACTTGCCTTAGACCTCTTATTTCATAAATAAGTCTTGTCCATAAACCCAAATTTCATAAATTTGTACCTAAGAAATAACATAATCAAACAAGACATGTCTACAGTAAAAGTTGCAATTAATGGCTTCGGGCGGATTGGCCGCCTTGTCTATCGTCAAATCTATAATATGGAAGGCATAGAAATCGTTGCTATCAATGATCTGACAAGCCCAAAAGTACTAGCTCATCTATTGAAATACGATACAGCCCAAGGACGTTTTGACGCAGATGTTAAATCAACAGACAATTCAATAATTGTTAATGGCGAAAACGTAGTAATATATGCTCAAAGGAATCCTGCTCAAATTCCATGGGGACAACATGAAGTTGATGTAGTGCTTGAATGTACAGGATTCTTCACAAGCAAAGAATCAGCATCAGCACACATAACTGCCGGCGCAAAAAAGGTTGTTATTTCTGCTCCGGCTACTGGTGATTTAAAAACAATCGTTTATAATGTTAACCATAACATTCTTGACGGTTCCGAAACAATCATCAGCGGTGCTTCTTGTACAACCAACTGTCTTGCTCCAATGGCACAGGTATTGGAGGAAAAATTTGGTATTGTTAATGGGTTAATGACAACCATTCACGCTTATACAAATGACCAAAACACCCAGGATTCTCCACATCCAAAAGGTGATTTGAGAAGAGCACGTGCAGCTGCTCAGAATATTGTTCCAAACAGTACAGGCGCTGCGAAAGCAATTGGACTTGTTTTACCTTCACTAAAAGGAAAACTTGACGGATCTGCTCAGCGTGTACCAACCCTTACAGGTTCATTAACTGAATTGACCGTTATTCTTGCAAAAGAGACTACCGTTGAAGAGATCAATTCTCTGATGAAAGAAGCAGCCAACGAAAGCTATGGTTACACAGAAGATGAAATCGTGAGCAGCGATATTATCGGAATTAGCTATGGTTCTTTGTTTGATGCAACTCAAACAAGAGTTCAAAAAGTAGGTGATACGCAAATTGTAAGAACTGTGAGCTGGTATGACAATGAAATGTCTTACGTTTCTCAGTTGGTTCGTACAGTATACTACTTCGCTAAATTGATTAAATAAGCAGCGAATAAAATTTAAAATCGGCTCGATCTGTAATTGATTGAGCCGATTTTTATTATACAACCGTTGCTTTAATGTATTTTATTGAGTATCCCTTTGCAACAAAAATAGACTCGTAATGCGTTTTTACACCATAATGTTCCGCCAGTAACTCCGAGCTGTAAAGATCTTCAGTATGCTCAATTAGCCGGTACTCTTGCAAATCTGATAACGTTTTTAAACTATACTGATACAAAAAATCGCTATCAGTCTTCAGGCAAAATATACCATTTTTCTTTAAGTATTTTGCGTATTTACTTAAAAACGAAGGATTTGTAAGCCGCTTATTTTCGTCGCGGTCTCTCACTTGAGGATCCGGATGAATAAGCCAGATCTCATCGAGCTCATGCTCTGCAAAAAACTCATCCGCATACTGAATACCGGCACGAAGGAAACCAACGTTTTCTAAACCCATTTCCGATGCAGCCAGACTTCCGCGCGCAATTCTATCTCCTTTTATATCCATCCCGATAAAATTCTTTTCAGGAAACAGCTTACCCAGCCCTACTGTATACTCACCTTTTCCACAGGCAAGTTCCACTACAATCGGATTTTCGTTATTAAAGTAAAGTTGATTCCACCGGCCTTTAACTGTTGTGTAAAGCTCTTTTCCATCTTCAACGACGTTGGCTGCCTGTGCACTATACTGGTAATGATGTAACTTTCTGCGTGACATTTAAATAAACTTCAAAAATTATAAATCAATGAGATCTGCGACGACAAATGTGCTACCGCCAACATATATCGCATCCCCGGGCTTTGAATCACTAACCGCGTTCTCCAGGGCTGAATTTACGTTATCATATTCCTTACCCACAAGTCCAAATTCCGAGGCCATTACGTGTAATTTGGATGCTTCCAATGCCCTTGCGTTTGATGGCTGAGTGAAATAGTATTCGGCTCCCTTTGGAAATAGACTAAGCAAGGCAGTAATATCTTTGTCACTAACAAAGCCAATAACAAATCTTTTGTTCTTAGCTTCAATACTCATAAATTGAGGTATCGTAAATGACATGCCAGCTTCATTGTGAGCGGTATCACAATACACCGCTGGCTCAGATCTTAATTTTTGCCACCTACCTTTAAGACCGGTTAGCTCAACAACCCGCGAAAGCGCATCGTAAATATCCTTAACTGAAACTACATAGCCCTTTGATCGTAAAATTTCAACAGAAGCAAGAACACCGCAGATGTTTTTGTACTGATATTCTCCGGTAAGATCCAGACAGAGATCCTTATATTTTATCTCTTCACTTATAGTATCAGTGATTGAAAGCAGCAATTTTCCATCTGTCAAACTCGTATCTCTAACCCGAAATTGATCTGAAGCATAAAGTAAATGCGTCTCTTTATCCCTGGCAATTTCTTCAAATACACCGCTTGTTTCTGATTGGTATTCACTGATGACCACAGGCGTCTTAAACTTAATTATTCCGCCTTTTTCAAACGCAATTTTCTCTAAAGTGTCACCCAAGTACTGTGTATGATCATAACTTACGTTGGTTATGACAGATATAATTGGCTCGATAATGTTTGTAGAATCAAAACGCCCTCCCATACCAACTTCTATCACAGCGATATCCACTTTACTTTCGGCAAAATAAGAAAATGCCATAGCAACAGTTACTTCAAAGAAAGAAGGAGATAATCTATCAATGTTAGATAAATTATCATGTGTAAACTTTACTATAAAATCCTCTTCCACCTCATTCCCATTTATCTTAATGCGTTCTGTAAAGGATTTAAGGTGAGGAGATGTATAAAGACCCACCTTGTAACCGGCTGTCTGAAGAATGGCTGCCAGCATATGAGATGTGCTACCCTTGCCATTTGTTCCTCCCACATGGATACTTGGAAACTGACTCTGTGGATCTCCCAGTAATTTGCAAAAGGCTGATGTAGTATGAAGGCCCGGCTTGTAAGCACGGGCCCCAATATTTTGAAAAACAGGTAATCTGCTGTATAAGTAATCTATGGTCTGCTGATAATCCATTTTAAACTACCTGGAACGAATTTTAAAAGTAATTGTCCCGGTGGATTCATCAGGCACATTTGCAGACTTGGGAACAAAAGTCAGATCCCTCACTGCACTCTTGTATTTGTTCACAACAGCATAATCGGTAACCGTTGTGTTCTGAGTTATTATACTTTTTACACGGCCGTTTTTATCAACTGTAATCTTAAATGTAATGTCGCCGGTAACGTCGGAATTATCATCTACAACGGGTCTACGCGACATACCCCAGCCTGAGAGACTTAAACCAACCGCTGTACCGCCTCCGCCACCCTCACCTTTGTATGTTTTAGCAAACAAGCTTCCGGATTTAGATCCCTTATCTCCCACGCCTTGTGCATCGTCGCCGTTGTTGTTCCCTCCGACACCACTTTTGGTGCCGTTGGTACCGTTACTTCCCGACTTACTGCCGGAGGACTTCGTGAATAAAGCATCCTTGTTTACGGCTTTTTCCGGAGTTGGTTTGGCTGCCGGCTCCGAGGAATTAGCACTTCCGGTAGACTTCTTTACCTCCGTTTTTTCCGGTGCTTCAACCGGACTTTCAACTTTGGAAGTGATCGCGGGTTTTTCCGCAACTACCTTTGTTGGTTTGGCTGACTCGATCTTAGGAGGCGTTGGCGGAGTAGGTTTTGGAGTTGAAACCGATTTTACTTTTTTAACCTCATCCGCATCAGCGCGCATATTTTCAGCAACTTTTGAATCATTCGGTTTATTGAATGTTTGAATGTCGCCTTTTCCTACTTTACTTGTTCCGTAGTTCACCTCAACAAAAAGCTCCAACGGCTCTACCTTGGGCATGGAGCTTCCTAAACGAATGAAGAAAAACAGACCAAGTAATGCTATGGTAATTCCTATGGACAAAGCCCAGGACATGGCAATTCTCTGACGGTCTTCTGCCTCTAATGCAATCATTGGTTTTAATCTTGTGGTTATTTCGAAATGAACGTAAAACTAGGCATTTTCGTATAAAACACAAAGAGGAGGCGATCAGGCCTCCTCCTCTAATATAAGTCTTACTAAACTATTTGATCTTCATTACCCAACCTTCTTCTCCAATTACTTTTTTGAGCTTGGATGAAGCCTGATACGCATCCCTTTCCTGATCAAATCCCTGAACAGCAACCGTTACTTTTGAACTATGCTTGCCGGCAGGAATGACCAATGCATCGGTATAACCTTTACTTTGAAGATCCTCCAATAAAATATTTGCTCTCTTCATTCCCTTGAATGCACCTGCAATCAGATAGAATTTTTTATCAAAACTGATTTCCTGTTTTCCTACCTGAGCAGCTTCCACTGGTGCAACTGCTGGTACTGGTGGCACTTCTACAATGATACTGTCTGGTTTAACAGCAGTTTCAACCACTACACTATCAGCAACTGTTGGATCCACTTTCGATTCCGAAAGCTGAACCGGCTCTTTCACCACAACAGTGCTTGCTGTATTCCCGAAAAGATTATCGAATGGATTTAAAGTGCTTTTGTAATTGTCTTCATTTGCGGTTACCAGAAAGAAACTAACATAAAACATAAGTCCTGCCAATACCGCAGCCGCAGCCCATCGAAACCAATTAACTCTAACTGTTTTACGTTCACTAAACTCAATCACCTCAGCGTCGTTCTCTTCCAGGAAGTTGGCAGAAACAGTTGAGGTAGTCAGCACTTTATCAAATGTCTTGGCAGTGACCTTCGAAAACCCGTACCATTCATCCTTAAAGTGATTTTCGGTATTTGGTTCAAAAACCAGTTTTCCTTCACCGTTTGTCTGGAATCTTCCAACCCCATTAATCTTCGTTTCACCGTAGGTGTTAAGTGCAGACCTGAGCGTATCGGCATACTGCTTTACATAACCTACCGCTTCAAGATGAGAAACCTTTTCTTCCCGGGAAATATAGTTAGCAAGAAGCCCATCATCCAGTTTCAGAAACTCGTTAAAGGCAAGCTTCTTTACCGGCGGTGAAAACACACCTGAATTTTTATCAAAACTGGCATGAATCTGCCGTGACAGCAGGGCACCAAAGCCAGGAATGATTACAAATTCATAATCACTAACTAATTTCCGAATTACAGTTTCAACAGCTATCATGAAGCGTTTTTACAATTAATGCTGGCGAAGTTAAAAAGAAAACGATAATCCTCCAATAAAGTTAAGACCTTGCTGAGGATAATACTGATAACGCTGGTACTGTTTTCCCAGCACATTGTTGATCCCCACAAAAGCAGAGAAGTTCTTGGTTAACAGATAATCTATCTTCAAATTCAGATCAGCAATAACAGGCAGTTTGGTAACAATTCCTGACTGAAAATTTTTGGCTTTTATTCCTCTAAGCATGTAAAAATCTGCGGTCACAAACAGTTTTTTACTAATCGTCAGTGCATTGAACCAATTTAAAGTCAGATCCGGACGATGCCAGGCTTCCTCTACCGAACCCATCGAATAATCAAAGAAACTAACTTTTAAGGATGTCTTGAAAAGATCATTATAGTTATAACCAGCCTGGCCGGAAATTGTAAGAACCTTTGTCTTTTGCGGATCATAAATTATTGCGAACCGGGAAGTGTCGACAAGAGAATTATTAAAGTTGTAAAAATTCCGGTAACGGGCATAAGAAACCTTTCCTTCATAATTAAATCCGCCACCGGGCTCTCCTTTTACACCCGCATAAATATCTGCGTTTTTCTCTGTATTAACGATTAAAACATTAGGTGCCAGCCAAAGATTTTCACTCAGCATACTACGCAGGGTATTTCGTACAATATCCCCATCGTAACCCGCGAAAATATGTAAACCTGTAAAAGGAGCGACGTCGAAATTAACAACCGGGAAAGCTTTTGTTTTATTTATGTTTAATTCGCTGTCCGTCTCATTAACCGCGTTAAGACCTGCCGTAATAGTGAACATATCCGATGTGTACTTAAACGTAGGTTTTACTCTGAATAAATTCCTGTTATAGGTTAGTCTGTCCACGCGCTGTGACACAAACGCATCAGCATTCAGCAAAGCATAAAAGGATTCCGATATAGGAACTGAGGCCATCAGCTTGGTTCCCCAGTCCAATTCAGATGCATTGTAACGGTCCGTGATATTGTTCAGACTGGTCTTTACCGAATAATCAACTGCGACTGAAGCATCCGTGTTCTCAAATCCCAAATTAAGACCAAACTGATTAAGCGTCTGACGGATTGTATCCCGGTTTACTTCAAAACCTTCCGGCTGCGGTTTGTAACCATAGAAATAATAATTCTTACGGTCATAATCAACCGATGCTTCAACTTTGTAGGTTGGCCTGATATACTTGCCGCCAATTCTGAGATTAGTCCCGGCATTGGCCGAATTCTTACCATCTACAGGTCCGTTGGCTGCCGATAGGTGTTTAATCTGAGCCGTGAAAACCAGATCCTCCGATGTGCGTGAACCAACAAACAATTCACCCAGGAAACGACCATAGTTTCCCGCACCTAATTTTAGATAATTATTTAATACGTCCGGCTGCTCTGTTCTATCCTTTTCATCAGAAGAAACCCCCACGGCCGGCGTTAATTTTGGAGAAGAAATATTAATCTGCGGATCAATAATTTCATAGGAGACTTTCTTTTGTCCCGCCGCTGCCTGAATCGGCTGCACCTTATCAAATACCCGGTTGGCAGGTGCAAATTCTATACTCTTTTCTTTTACAATTTCGTAGGTCTGGCTTTCAATTTCTCCCCTCTGTGCCACTGCAAAGGTTGAGGAAAAGCCCAGCGCCAGTAAAAACAGGGAACTGCGTAATGCGATTGAATTCGTCATAAATAATATTTTTCTGTTAACTAAGACAGTGTTCATGATTTTACTTTGTAATCTGGGCCAACTTCGCCTTCGCCAATTCAACAGCTTCTTTATCATCCGAATTGTCAATGATTGAATTCAGCGTTGCCTTAGCCTGACCCATCTCATTTAATCCCACATACACCTCAGCCAGCAAGATAAAAGATCTGACACGCCAGAAATCGTAACCCTCAAAACTTTTTCCCATCTCAATGATAGCCGCTTCGGCTTCCTTATATTTTTTGTTTTTGTAAAGAATCGTTGCTCCCCAATAGCTGGCTTCTGCCCCATACTCATCTTTTGAAGACAAAGCAACCTTTTTAAATTCTTCGGCCGCTTTTGTTAAATCTCCTTTATCGTAGGGGACCTTACCCAAATAAAGCTGCGCCTTACCAAGGCCACCCGGAATGATATTTCCAACGTTGATGACTTCCTTGGCATAATACAGAGTAGAATCATAGCTTTTCAGCGTGTAATAGTTGTCCATCAAACCAATCCATGCCTGTGTTTGCTCCTTTTTACTTTCCGCATTCCGTAGAAGTATTCTGAAATTGGTAACCGCGTTATTGTAGTTCCCCCTGGCGATTTCCAGTTCAGCAGAACGCTGAGCCGCCGCAGCTACGAAAGTGGAGCGGTTTTCCTGAACTACTTTCGAAAAGTACTGCAGTGCTTCATTTACATTTCCTGTTTTGTCAAAAGACGAACCGATGAAATACCTGGCATCGTACTGATGCTTGCTTGCTGGATAGGTATTCAGGAATTCAAGAAGTGCTTTTTTAGCATTGTCATACTTTTCAGCATAGTACAGGTTGCGCACATTATCGAACTCAACCTCTTCCAGTTTTTCATTACCAGGATTATTTTTCCTGACTACACCTAAAACCTGAGTGAATTCCTCCGGACGACCAACCGCAGTGTAACTTTCCTGAATTCCTTCCAATGCACTACTTGCTGATGGAGACTCCGAATATTCCGTAAGTATTTTCCGGAAATCTACAATAGCCTGTTCGTATACCTGAAGGTTGTAATATGACTGTGCGCGACGTAAAAGGGCAGCAGGTATTAAAGTACTTTTTGGTTTTTCGTTAATCATGCGGGTAAAGCCTTTAACAGCCGCTGAATAACTTTGATTCTGAAACTCGATATCAGCTAACTGGAAATAGGCATCATCCAGGTATCTCGAACTAGGGAACGAACTGATTAAAAGTTCAAACTGACGTTTGGCTTCCTGCTCTCGGCTCATGTAAACATAGGCCCTTGCTTTTTGATAGAGTGCATAGTCCTTATCCGCTTTACCGTTCGCTGCAACCTTTTCATAAGTCCTGATAGCCTCATCGTAGTTTTTGGCTGCCAAATAACAATCTGCCAGCCTGGCGTGCGCGTCTTCAATGATCTGACTGTCGATACCATTCAGGTTGCTGACAAATTCCTTAAAATAACCCAGCGCCTGGCTGTACTTCTTTTGATTGTAATAAACATATCCCAAAGCATAAAGACTCTTTCTCGCATAAATTCCAGCTTTCGGATTTTTAGATATCTGTACGTAAAGCGGAACAGCTTCATCCACTTTTTTCAAACCATAGACCGACTCCGCTTTGTAAAAACTTGCTCCTAAAAATATCTGCTCATCAATGGGGAATCTAAGCGACTTATTGAACATGGCAATTGCCGCATCAAATTTCTGTGCGTTAAATTCTACCACACCCTGATTGAACGTTAACCGCTGATAGGTACCATTAATTTTAGCATTTCTTTTAGAAAGCCCCTCAATGTATTTGATCGCACCTGCATTGTTGCTTGCGCCAGAATATCCTTCCGCTACTAATTCACTTGCTTCTTCAATATGTTTGCTTTGCGGGTAAAGCGCCATAAAGTCATTTAGTTCTTTAATAGCCTCATTGTTATTTCCCGTCTCCAACTGGATTTTCGCGTGGTTGTAAGCAGCCTCTTCCCTTATAACTGCGTTGAAGTTCAACTTGGCGGCATTGCCTAAGGCTGTTAAAGCATAACTTGAATTATTCGTCTTTAAGTAACTGATACCGACCAGGTAAGATGCGTACTGCGAAACAGAATCCTTGCCCTGCGCAATACCTTTTAACACCGTAATTGTACCATCGAAGCTGTTGGTCCTGAATAGTGAATGACCATAATGTAATGCAACAGTTGGAGGTATGGTACCAGCCTTCATTTTATTATATCGCTCGTAAGCTTTAACTGCCGCCGCGTAGTCCCCCTTTTCATAGTATACTTCTGCAACGTAAAGAGCGACATCATCAAGCTTAGTATTTCCTCTTTGCTGAGATAAGGTCTTTTCACCGTATTGAAGCAGCTGATCGTATTTTTTTTGCTGATACAAAGAAGATATAATCCAGTTGGGCGCTTCGTTTTTGTAATACGGATGATTCTCAACACGAAGAAAATCCTGATATGCCTCATCAAAATTGTTTTTTTGGTAATTTATAACACCCGCATAAAACGAAGCGTCTCCTGAATTAGCAAAGGAAGCATCTGCTTTGACCTGATTAAAAAGAGGTAAAGCCGAATCCAGCTGTTTGGTATTGTAGTAAGACATGGCCAGCTGGTAGGTACTCTCGGTCTTTTTGGCGTTGTTTCCAGGTAACTTAACAGCCTTTTCGAGATAAGTTATTGCTTTCTCGTACGAACCACCCTCATAGTAATATTTTCCAAGGTCACTGTAAATTTGCTGTGCCTTAGGATGTTCCGAATGGTTTTTAACAAACCGGTCAATCTGGACTTCAGCTTCCGGGTAATTTAGATATAAACCGGTAACAGCCACATAATATTCTGCTGTCACTTTATTGTAATCCGTTGTACTTATCAGCTTGTCCTGTGTATTGAGGTATTCGCCAAACTCCTGTCTGGCAGCCACATAGTTTGATTTTTCGTAGTATTCAAGGCCGTTACGAAAGTGTGCTTCCGGCTCTGTAATACTCAGGGTATTCTGAGCCAGTGCGGCCGAAGCACCAAAAGCGAAATATAACCCAAGGGTATAAGTGCTATGTTTAAAAAGCATAGGGGTTGATTTGGTGGATTGTTGGGATAATTTAATGTTTTTAACCATATTATACTGATAAGTCAAATACAGAGGGCTGCTACCTTTAAAGTTTCAGCTATCTAACGAAAAGCATATTAAAACCGTATACGCAATGCTCAGATGCAAGTTTTATGTTTATTTTAAAATTAAAAAATCACTTCATTTCTTTTGAGTGTATCGGTAAAATCTACGTTCATAGAATCAAATAAGTTTGTTACCTTGTTGAGGAACAAATCATCCACGCATTTTTCGATTTCTTCAACGTTGGATACCTCATACTGGTCAATTTTGTAAGTTTGCTCGTACATTCCGGATTCAATTTTGATAATGTACTTATTATTCCACTGGTATAAGCTAATCTTGTATTTGTTGCTGACAATATCTTTAATATATCTCATTAATGTTTTTCTCCAAAAGTAATCATTTCCAGGTTGCCATAAAGCGCTCCTCTCACTTCTCGATCATACTAACAATAATAGTACTAATTATTGTAGCTTGCTCCGGGCAAAAAAAAGAAGATGCTTCAAATTTTTTCTTAAAGGCGAATATAGCATTTGCACAAAAGAACTATACCGAAGCCTTGCGGCTTTATGATGAAGCAATATCTAAAAATTCAGAGTTCCCCGATGCGTTGCTCAACAAGAGTATTTGTCTTATCAAGTTAAACCGTGCCGAAGAAGCTTATGAGATTTTGACAGAATCGATTCGGATGGATCCTACACTTGTACAGGCGAATCTCGTGCGGTCGGAAGCAGGCCTTCTTTTGGGGAGATTTAACGAAGCTGAGGCAGATTTAAAACAAATCGAAATGCAGTACAAAGATTCTTCAAGATTCTACCTGCTTCATGGAAACCTTATGGAAGCCCGAAGCCAGACGGCTCTCGCTGCGGCAGATTTTGACCGCGCAATTGCTTTGGATAAATCAAACGTAGAAGCACTGGTCAACCGTGGTGCTGTTTATTATAAATCAGGAAATATTGACCTTGCGAAAAATGATTTTACTGCCGCTTTAAAAATCAGACCTTCTCAGCTTGAGGCTTTAAACAACCTTGGCCTGATTGCTATTAAGCAAAATAACTTACCGGAAGCAATCCTCTACTTTGACAAAATATTAAATTTTAATCCTGCAGATGCATTGGCCTTAAATAACAAGGGTTATGCTCTTTTAAAAAGTGGAGAAACCGGGGAGGCCGGTAAACTTATCGACCGTTCACTTGACATACAGCCAAAGAATGGATATGCGCTTAGGAATATGGGTATTTATTACCAATCTTCCGGAAATTTGCCAAAGGCAATTGACGAGTTTAACAAAGCAATCGATCTGGCCGAGCCTGTTGAAGATTTATACGGACTAACCGGGATTGCATATCAGAAAGCAAATGATAAGGAATCAGCATGCCGCGTGTGGAAGCAGGGTATTGTCCTTAAGGACTCAATTGCGATTGGTGAATTCTCCAAAAACTGCAAATGACTAATTTATTTCCCTTATTCTCGATTTAAGACCTTTCCAAACATCAGCGTTGTGAGCAGGATCAGTAAATATTTCCATCAGGCTAATGTCCGTATGATCAAGAAATACAGTCAAATTTTTATGTAATGACTTTAAATCATGGACTGCGATATAAAATAATCCGGAATCTTCCGCTGTCCTCTTTGCATTAAATCCATGTTTGGTTTCAAAATAACTACCCAGTTCAGGCAATTTGGCTGGCCCATCGATCATCCGGAAAATGTTTCCACCGCCATTGTTCAGGACGATAATCTTTAAGTTCGAAGGCAAAGTATTTATCAATAGCCCGTTACGGTCATATAAAAAAGCTACATCTCCCACGAGCAGAACAGTTGGTGTGTTATTAACCATAGCTGCTCCGATTGTGGTACTTACACATCCATCAATACCGCTTGTTCCACGGTTACAAAAAACGCCTGTTAATGCATTACTTTTCCCCAGAGCATTGACATACCGGATAGGCATACTATTTCCAATATGTAACTGACTATTAGATTTTAGTGACTTAATTACAATATCTATCGATGTTAGATCATTTATCTTTGATAGATTAAGGAGATAATTTTCGATATTCACCCTGACGATAGCACTTTTAGAAAGCCACTTTGCCAGGAATGAACTGTCATTTTCGGAATCAGAATTTTGAACAAACAACTGATAATCAATCTTTTCGAATAAATTTTCAAAGAAATATTCATCTGACACTGCCAGTTGCCTGGTTACCGTTTTTATAGGATCTGTCCAAATGTTATCTTCACCTATATGCCAGTGACAAACCGCCGGATGGTTTCGAAGAAAAGTTTTTAATTCTTTTGACATCAGCGATAATCCGTAGGTAACTAGAAGATCAGGAGCCAATTCCTGGGAATTTTCTAACAACAAAATAAGATCCTGATGGTAAATAAACTGATCGCTGCCTTCCAAATTGCTGATGCTGTCGCCTACAACAGGAACATCCAGTTCTTCTGAAATACGACTTAAAGCTTTATTTAATCTGTCTGATTTTGGATGCTGCCCACCAACAATCAGGATCTTAGACGCATCGTCCCATTCATTTAACAGCTCGTGCCACATTTTTGTGGAAAGAACTTTTTCAACAGGAGCCCTTTTGACGATTCGGACCTTTTCTGAGGGAACCAGGTTCTCACTACCTGTTGGGTAAAAGGGTTCACGAATCGGGACATTGATATGAACAGGGCCGTAAGATAAGGCGGAAGCCAGATTTATAGCATCGTTCCCTATCCTATTCACCGACCAGGCAACATCATCATTTCCATAATCAGAAGAAAATTCATAAGACTTTTTAACATGCTTTCCATATAATTCAGACTGATAGATAGTCTGCCCATCATGCTGATGAATCCACTCCTTTGGTCTGTCCGCTGTAAGGATCAATAAGGGAATGTGCTGAAAATAAGCCTCCGCTATTGCAGGAGCAAGATTATATGCTGCGCTTCCGGATGTACACAGCACTACTACCGGGATTTTAAGCTGCTGAGCCATTCCAAGGGCAATAAATCCTGCTGAGCGTTCATCCATTACCGGATGTATCTGGAAGCCTCCATGGCGTGAAAAAGCAAGTGTTAAAGCTGCACTCCGGGATCCGGGCGACAGAACAACATGACGTAGTCCGTGTGCATAACATATCTCCGCCAGATCTATTATTGGTTGTAGTATTGCCATTATTTACTTCTGTACAAAAAAAGCCTCCGGAGAGGCTATTTTAAATATAACTTGCACGCTTTGGAAGTTATCCAAGATACGTTTTCAAAGCTTTGCTTCTTGATACATGGCGCAATCTTCTGATCGCTTTTTCTTTGATCTGACGAACGCGTTCACGGGTAAGATTAAATTTCTCGCCAATTTCTTCAAGCGTCATAGCATGCTCACCGTTCAAACCGAAATATAACGCGATAACGTCAGCTTCTCTTTGTGTCAATGTGCAAAGCGCTCTCTGAACTTCTTTACGTAACGACTCATTAACCAATCCGGAGTCGGGCTTATCTTCAAGGTCGTTTTCCAAAACATCCAAAAGGCTGTTTTCTTCACCCTGAACAAAAGGAGCATCCATGGAAACATGCCGCCCTGAGATCTTCATTGTATCAACCACTTCCGAAGAAGAAATTTCAAGTACTTCTGCAAGTTCTTCCGGAGAAGGTTCACGCTCGAATTTCTGCTCTAATTCAGAAAAAGTTTTTGAAATTTTATTCAAAGAACCCACTCTGTTCAAAGGCAATCGAACGATACGGGATTGTTCAGCCAGCGCCTGAAGGATCGACTGACGAATCCACCATACAGCGTAAGATATAAATTTAAAACCACGCGTTTCATCGAAACGCTGCGCAGCTTTAATTAAACCAAGATTTCCTTCATTAATTAAGTCGCCCAGAGAAAGACCCTGGTTTTGATATTGTTTTGCAACGGAAACCACAAAACGAAGGTTTGCCTTTGTTAATCGTTCCAGAGCAAGCTGATCACCGTCCCTGATCTTTTGAGCTAACGTCACCTCCTCATCCGGCGTTAACAAATCCACCTTACCGATTTCCTGCAAATACTTATCTAATGACTGACTTTCGCGGTTGGTAATTTGTTTACTGATCTTTAGCTGTCTCATCTACATTCTTATATTAATATGTATAAATAACGGCAAGTAAATGCCCTTGTTTAGAAAAACACCGTTTTAAGCGTTTTTGTTCTCCGGTTTTGGAAGTAAAACTTTGCGGGACAGACGGTACTTACCGGTCTTCTTGTCAACCTCAACCAATTTTACCTGAATCTCCTCACCAACTTCTAAAACACCATCCATGGTCTCCAGTCTCTCCCATTTGATTTCAGAGATATGAAGCAAGCCATCTTTACCCGGAAGGAATTCAACAAATGCTCCGAAAGGCATGATTGATTTCACTTTTCCTGAATAAATTTCACCTACTTCCGGCACCAAAATGATTCCTTTAATACGGGCAACTGCTTTATCCATTGAAGTCTTGTCGGCAGAGAATATACTTACGAAACCGGCACCATCTTTTTCCTCGATAGAAACTGTTGCTCCGGATTCTTTCTGAATATCCTGAACAACTTTACCGCCAGGTCCGATTACTGCACCAATCATCTCACGGTCAATTTTGATTATGACGGCACGAGGTGTGTGAGGTTTCAGTTCTGCACGACTTTCTTTTATTGTTTTGTTCATTTCGCCCAAAATATGCAACCTGCCGGCTTTTGCCTGGAGCAAAGCTTCGGTTAATACTTCAAATGAAAGACCATTTACTTTCATGTCCATCTGGCATGCAGTAATTCCTTTTTCCGTACCTGTAACCTTAAAGTCCATATCACCCAGGTGATCTTCATCTCCAAGGATATCGGAAAGTACTGCATATTTTCCAGTCACTTCATCCGAGATCAATCCCATTGCAATACCGGATACGGGCGCTTTAATTTTCAGACCTGAATCCATCAACGCAAGAGATCCTGCACAAACAGTTGCCATTGACGAAGATCCGTTTGATTCAAGGATATCAGAAACAATACGGATTGTGTATGGGTTGTCCTCAACCGCAGGAAGTACTTTTTTAAGAGCACGCAAAGCGAGGTTACCATGACCTACTTCACGACGGCCTGGTCCGCGGTTTGGTTTTACTTCACCAGTTGAAAATCCGGGGAAATTGTAATGAAGCAAAAATTTGCTGTATCCGTATTTCAACGGCGTATCTATAATTTGCTCATCATTTTTAGTTCCAAGCGTTACAGTTGTTAATGACTGTGTTTCTCCGCGTGTAAACAAAGCAGATCCGTGTGCATTTGGAAGAAAATCAACTTCGGAAGCAATTTCACGAACCTGATCCAGGCGACGGCCATCCAGACGAACTCTTTCGTCAAGAACCAGTCGGCGCGATGCTTCCCAAACGATATCTCCGAAATAACGTTTTACCAAAGAATTATTAAGAACTTCTTCTTCCGGAACGCTTGCAAGGAATTCAGTTAAAACTGCTTTGAATCCTTCTTTACGAACATTTTTATTGTTTGAACCAAGTTTTGTTACTGCATAGACCTTGTCATAACAAAATGCTCTCAACCGTGCTTCCAGTTCTTCATCCTGCTCATCTCCTACGTATTCTCTTTTAACTGTCTTGCCAGCTTCTGCTTCAAATTCTTTTAAAGCAAGACACTGCATTTTGATCACTTCATGAGCAAACTTCAGAGCTTCTATTACCTCGTCTTCTGAAACTTCGTCCATTTCACCTTCTACCATGGCGATGTCGTCATAAGTAGCACCAACCATCAATTCAAGGGTCGCATTTTCAAGCTCAGCAGCGCCAGGGTTGATTACCAGCTTACCATCGATTTTGGCTACACGCACCTCAGAAACCGGCCCTGCAAAAGGAATGTCCGAAACCATCAGCGCAGCAGAAGCCGCGAAAGCAGCAAGCGCGTCAGGCAAAGCCGACTGATCAGCTGAGATCAAAATAAGGTTTACCTGCGTTTCAGCATGATAATCATCCGGAAACAACGGACGCAAAACACGGTCAACCAAACGGCTAACCAATACTTCATGATCAGAAAGTTTACCTTCACGACGCATGAAACTTCCCGGAATTCTACCTGCAGAAGCGAATTTTTCCTGATAGTCTACGGATAACGGTAAAAAATCAAGGCCTTCTTTTATGTCTTTATTAGCAACCACAGTGGCAAGAATCATGGTATTACCCATACGTACCACTACCGATCCGTCTGCCTGTTTCGCTAATTTTCCTGTTTCAATTGTAATTTCTCTACCGTCAGGAAGAGTTATAGTTTTGTTAACTATATTAAATAGCATAGATATATATTGTTTGAAAAGCTGTTGAAACGTTGAACTACGTTTCCAAAGTTACTCTGGGATAAATTAATGCAAAAAATCAGGGAACTGTCTAGTAGAAGTTCCCTGATCGATAATTACTTACGTATGTTCAACTCGGCAATAATCGCACGGTAGCGGCTAATGTCGTTTTTGAAAAGATAGTCTAACAATCTTCTACGCTTTCCTACCATTTTAAGCAAGCCTAATCTGGTATCGTTGTCTTTTTTATGCGTTTTTAAATGCTCGTTCAGATAATTGATACGGTAAGTAAACAACGCAATTTGAGATTCGGCAGAACCGGTATCTCCACCTTCTTTTTTAAATCCTTTAGATTCGAAGATTTCTCTCTTCTTTTCCGCGGTTAAATACATGATTGTAACGACAGATTAAATATTTATGAGTATTTTACAGCACCCTGCTGTAAATAAGGTTGCAAAATTACAGAATTTATCTCTTTAATAAAAATATAATTTAACTATGATGGGATAAGCTCCTTTTTTCCAAATCTACTTGTCCACTTTGTTTTTATTTTTTTGATAAACATCAGGTAAACATCTTTTTCAAAAAGCCGCGAATCACTCCGGGCGCGGTCAACAAAATACAATCCTGTAAGCAGCAAAATTGTATTGGCAAGCCACGCTCCTACCGGCACTACAAGCAATCCTTCCTTCACCCATTTGTCACCCTGATTGGTTAGTACATATAACAGAATAAAAAACAGGATAGAAACCAAAACAGGAACTCCAAATCCACCTTTTTTTATAATTGCCCCCAAAGGAGCGCCAATCAGAAACATAATCAGGCATGACAGCGCCTGGGTGTATTTATGATGCTTTTCCAATTCATATTTGTTGGCATCTTTCAGTTTGGTCTGAAGGTAATCGGACTGAGAATTTACATAGCTCAGCATACTCGCCGACGCACTTTTTGCATTGGTGAAAATCTCTTTTTTCAAACTATCAGTTACGGGCACAGCAAGCAGCGAATCGATCCACTTCCCTTTTTTAATCGATTGATCCGAACCGGTTCTATAATTATATGAATAATACTGCTGACTGTTGGGAACAAGATCTTGCTGCGTCTGATCGTAAGATTTTCTTAAAGAATCTGCCGTAGAAGTAAGATCACCTATATTTTTCATGAACTCGTGATATTTAAACTGGCCCTCATCGGTCCTTTTCATACCAAATGAGGATAAACTTTCGGTCATTTTATAGTGATCAAAAGCGTCCCGCCGAAAGTTTGAAACCACTGTTCCAGGCAAACCTGGTGACGCTATATAAGACGCTCCCGCAGCACCGGAACCTGCTACCTCAGTATAATGTGTGCCATTGTATAACTCAATTACCAGGTAACGGTTATCATTAATGGAGTACATCCTACCCGAATCTGCAAGAATAATTTCGGTATTTCCCAGTTCGTACGACCGGTTAGAATGTTTGTAGATCACCATACCAACAAGCTTACCATTCTCTTCTTTTTTATCGACTTTTATACTGTAACCCGGAAGGTCATTGTAAAAAATTCCGTCCTTAATTTTTAATGTAGCCTTGGTGGTCTTTATATCATACAACAGACTATAACCCTTCAAATTTGCCCAGGGTGAAACTCTGTCATTGAAGTAAAAAGAGAATATACTGATCCCGATCGCAACGATAAACAAAGGCGCCATTGCACGGGTAACAGAAATGCCTGCACTTTTGATTGCTGTAAGTTCAAAGAATTCGCCAAGATTACCAAAAGCCATTAAAGACGAAAGCAACATGGCCAGCGGCAGGGCTGTCGGGACGGTGATGAGGCTAAAAAAGAAAAATAACTGTGCATAATCCAAAAGACCGAGATCCTTGGAGACAAAGTCATCTATATAAAAAATCATGATCCTCATTAAAAAAACGAAAACCACAACGGACATGGTAATTATAAATGGTCCCCAGAAGGACATTAAAATAAGCTTATCAAGCTTTTTCATCAACTCCCTACTATTTCTTTAAGATTATCTATGAACCCATGCCAGAGCGAATCCAACTCTGCCTGATCACGGTTAGCAGAATAATCTACAACGCGTAAAAAGGTAGTCTGTGTTAAATCGCTTACCTCAAGTTTTAGTTCCACATGATTATTGTCCAGATCATCTTCACTGGTATGTTCGAATTCAAATTTTACTCCTTTGTTTATACGAAGACCGGTCTGCCTGGCAATGTGGCTGTCTCCATCCCACTGGAAATCAAAACGATGATCCGGCAATACAGTTACTTTTTCTGCGAACCATTGTTCCAGGCCCGACGGCGTGGATATATAAGGGAACAACACTTTTGGTGAAGAGCGTAGTTCAAACTCGGTTACAAACTTATATTTTTCCATACGAACAAAATGTAATAGAGTTAATCTGACCAGCGAATACTTTACCAGCTGATTTCAAAGTTGTAATATAGCATAATTCAGTTATATAAAGCAGTAAATCAGACTTTGCTTTTTTTATTAAATATAATTTTGTGGTGAATTTAATAAATATGGTTGCAGGATAAAAAATTTTAACATACTTTTGCACCACAATTACGGCGGGGTAGCTCAGATGGTTAGAGCGTAGGATTCATAACCCTAAGGTCGGCAGTTCGATTCTGCTCCCCGCTACGAATAGAGGCCTCTTTTGAGGCCTTTTTTGTTTTCAGTCACACATAAATCACACACATTCAACTTTCTAAAAATCTGGACAAATCTTTAAAAATCTTGTTTCTGGGCCGGAAAAGCAGTTTTTAATAGTCAATAGTTCTTACCGCTCATGATCCTTATCACGGTCGCGGGCCGTAAACTTTCCCAAGAATTCACGTTTACGCCTCGCTTTATCCGTTTCAATTGGCTTAATGTCTTCAAATAATTCTTTGTTTTCGTGGGCCGCTTTATAAACTTTTTGATTAGCCCGGATCTCCTTGATGACAACTTTGTCTAGGGGAAGCTCCATATTTTTCATACGTTCCCGCATTTGCTTGGTACGGACAGAAAATTTTGCTTCTTTATCAACAAGTTTTTTCATCAAGTCAAAGCTTCTGCCTTTTTCGTCAATAATCATATATGGACGGCGGGTAGTTGAAAACGCAATCGTGTAACCGTGAACACGACAGTTTTTTATAAACTCCGGCCCATCTTTTGAAGCCTGCCAAGCCTCTATGACATTTTTGGTTAACACAGGTCTGTCAAGATTCCGGCGTGGTGTACGTGGGTGATTAAACTCAATTTCCAGCTCCTCACGGGTGTTATCGTTTTTATGATGTGTATGGTTGTCTCTGCGCATCTTCCCTGTTGCTGGGTCGTACTTCTGATGAACAACATGCATGTGCCAACCGTCATCATCTTTGTGCATCACCCCTGCCCAAGGCTGGCCCTCCCACCCTAAATTCTTTTGATGGGTCTTAATGGAATGCAACCAATGCTCGTCAGGCATAACCAAACTTTCTGCATGTGAAGGACGAATGATAGCATGAAATACCGGGTTCTTGCTTTTAGTGATTTCCTCAAATCTGCCCATCTCAATAACGGCCTGTTTCAAGTCGTCAGTAGTCGCACCCTCAATTCCGAAAACTCGAATTTCTTCATTATTACCCATGGTCAAAAGGTAATCAGCCAACTGCTCTGCATTTCCTCGGGAAGCCCCTTTGATTATCATTTTTTCAACCCGTTAGAAATAAGTTGCCCGGCTACGATAATTTCATTTCTCAGCATAACCAATGCCTCATTGGTAAACTTACCATTGAGAGCTTCAACAGTCTGCGCGATCTGCTGCAATGCAGATACCCCGTTTATCAATTGTTCCCTCAACGGTGTCGCAACCTTCTTGGTGGGTCGGACATTCAAAACATCCAAACGGATCATTTCAGATACGTTAATTCCACGGGTTTTTGCCTGCAAGAACAGGGCTTCATGCTCTGTGTTGGAGAAACAAACATGAATGCGTTTTTTGCGCTGCTCTATCTTTTTAGGTCGGGCCATGGTCTGTAACGTGAGGGTTAAGGGAGAGTGTAACGTCTCCTTACAAGATTGCCTTATGAGGAGGAATAACGCGAGTTTTCATACACATCAGGCACGTCTTGCAATATAGAATAAAATCCACCCCAGTACAACCCCTACCCTGCTGCTAACAAAATAATTTTCAGTCGGTTACAAAATAACACTGAATAATTCGATACCTTGATAACTCACTTTAAGCCTCCCTATTTATGTTCTTCAAACTTACCCCGGAAGAGGTATATCAACTCCTCAAGCCCAAGCCAGACCCAGAGGGAAAGGCCAAATTAAAACTCCTGCTGATCGGTACGTTACTCACTCCCATAACCCTTGGCGGCGCTCTGTGGGGATATGTGAGGGCATACAATCGGAAGCTATTTCATTTGAATGAACCACCGACACTTAACCCACTTCACCCGTTTGCAAGGCAGTCAATGAAGCTCTTTGCTGCGGTGGTATGGGCGCTTATTCTGGCGGTTATTTTGTTTTTTGGTCTGTTGTTTTTAATCACCTACAATAAAGGGCAAGGCCCCGGCCTCCTCTTTAGAATTGTGGTTGTATTTGTTGTCGTGTGGATTGTTCCCAACGCTCTTATTAGCTTGGCCGTACTTAGAAAATTTGAGCTATGGCGGGGTAAGATGTTCTCTCTGCGTACCAGCATGAACAAGTTTGGTTCGGCTAAATTTGCGGACGCTGGCGAACTCACCGACTTGGAAGGGAACAACGGAATATACATTGGCGGCGGCTATACCTACTCTAAACAAGGACACTTAATCACGGTGGCAGGAACGCGCTCTGGAAAATTCACAAACCTCATTGCACCCAACCTATTAGGCGCTGGTGGTTATGAAGGATCGTGGTTTGTAATTGACCCAAAAGGAGAGTGCGCGTTTGTCACTGCTAGATATCAACGGGAAACGGGAAAACATGTTCGGATAATTGACCCGTGGAAGGTGTATTCAAATAGTCCTGACACTTACAATCCCCTTGATATCATTCCTTCGGACGACCCGGAAGCACTTTCTGACGATGCGGCCATGATTGCTGAAATGATGGTGCCAAGTGATGAAAAAACGAATGACCCATTTTGGAACAATAGGGCAAGATCAATTATTAATGCGCTGATAATTCATTGCGTTTTAGAGAGTGCGGAAGGAAAGTGCGAATGCTCACTTACTACTGTTTGGCGGTGGCTGCGGATGGATGATGATGGCTTTAAGGAATTGCTTGGTGATATGGTTGCCTCCGATAACGAGATTGTGAGCCTGTCAGCGAATGAAGCCCAAAACACCATGAATAACTCGATTAAACAACATGGAAGCATAATGTCAAACTGTTATTCACAGACGGACTTTCTAAAGTCACCCATGCTTCAAGGGTCAATATCGGGTTCCAGCTTTGATATTAAAGAGCTTTCTAAAGGAAATACCTCGCTATATGTGATAATCCCACCGGATAAAATGGATAGTCAATCCAAATGGTTACGGCTCGTTGTTGCCACATCACTTAGGGCGGTTGTCAGGAACAGAGATAAAAAGGTAACCTTCATCCTAGACGAATTCAGTTCTTTGGGGAAAATCAAAGATGTAAGCAGTTTCATGGCTATGGGTGCAGGGTACAATATATCCCTGTGGCCCATTCTCCAAAGTCTAAGTCAGTTAAAGGATATCTACGGCAATGGCTGGGAAGTTTTCATGGCAGGGGCAACAGCTAAACACTTTTTTGGTGTGGGAGATAACTTTACCGCGGAATATGTTTCAAAAATGGCAGGGCAATCAACGTATATGGTTTATGATAGGAGTATTATCGGACCTGACAAGGGAAACCCGCAAGCACGAGCTTTAATGACACCGGATGAAATCAGAAGGGGGTCAAACGATAAAATATTCACCTTCATTGAGCAAAGGCCAATTGCAGTGTTTGAGAAGTTCCCGTATTACGAGATGGGCGTTATACAAGACCGGGCCGATAAAAACCCATATTACGTATCGGATTAAAAACGAGGTTTAAGCGTGTTTTTAGGCTGGTTTGAAGTGCCTTGGCTGCTCTGGTAGCCTTTGTCACGCATATAATAGGCGCTCAAATCTTTAAAGCCTAAATAATCCTCATTAAAGCCAAATGGTATGTCCTCAGCTTCTAAAATGGAGCCGAGGGCATGCATGGCTTTCTCGCCTGCACCTGACGGGTCAATATCTGGAAACAGCACTACAAGCTTTATTACGTCCTTTTTGGACAGCAGATACGCCCCTACTTCACCAAGCAAGCTGTCGCCGTTGCTGCATATAAATTCCTCGTTTGGCTTCTGGCCGTGGTTTATCTCATCCCATGTAGCCAAGTCAAACTTGCCATTAAAAACAAACGCTGTTATTTCTGTCTGCGCTGGATGCGCTGGGAAAGTCGTAATGGCTTTCGGGCCAACGCAGTTTTTAAACGGTTTACCGCCCCATTGACCGTAGGTGCTTATTTCATGGCCTCCTTTATCGTTTTCAAAGGAAATTGCTCGGAATATCTTCTTGTTAACCTCAACGTCAGCCTGTTTTAGGTATTTGCCAATCGTGGTTTTTGACAGGCTGCGCCTTTCCAACTCGTCTAGACAAGCGCGGTCAGTGAAACGGGCTGAATGCTTTTTGATCTTGTAAACGTCTGAATAGGTCACTTCGGCGCTCGTCTGCTGGTATGGGGTTATTCTGGGGATGGTATCAAAAGCCTCCAAAGCTTTCAATGCCTGTTTGGTGGCCTCGGGATCATTGCGGGGTAGGTCGTGGTAATCAAGCCATAAGTCGATGGTGTCGCCCATTGGCCGATGGTGGCCGTGATCTTTAAACCTGTTGGTTCGCTCGTTGATATGGAACGATGGCGTCTTTTCATTCCGAAAAGGCGAATACCACACTGTTACATGTGGCTTCGTCCGGCGGTCGAACCGCGCGCCTAGCTTTTCAGCGAGGTCAGTGATTAAGATGGTTTTGGCGTCATTGACGTTCATGGGCTATGGCTTGGATTACTGTATGAAGTTCTGCCAGCTCCTCCGTTGGAAACCAAATAGTCATACCACCAAAGAACGCAGAACCAGTTTTGTATAAACAAGCTTGCCATTTTAAGTTCATGTCTTGAAATATTCGGAAAGTCCACCCCTCAGGACGTATTGCCTTTAAAGTATCACGGCTACGAGTATATTGTGGCAAACCTGATGGAATTCCTAATGATATTGCAACTCTGGATTGATACCCATTTTCCCTAAAAATGTACTCGTAAATGTCAACATCCAGACGATCTAGTGCTTCCTTATCATTCACATTAACAGTTTCGATCCTTTTTAATATTATTTCAGAGTCAGTCATAATTCTATTCCTTATTCGAGGTAAAAATCCCGCTAATCACGGCGGCGCATGCAGTTATTCCCCAATTCGGGTGCAGGTCAAAGTCGCTCAAAACGCAGTCGGCCAGTGAAAGAAGCAGAATGCTTCCGATGAACAGTATATATTTTAGTATCATAGTTCCACTCCGGTAAGTATTAAATAAATGCTGTATAGCAACAGCGCACATGCGATAGTGACGGCTATGGATGTAAGGGTGTTCATTTGGATGCCTCGTATTCGGTTAGTGCTTTTAAAGCTGGCTCGTGTTCAATTCCATTGCCATGATTCATGAATACATCGGCAGGCTCTTGAGAACCCTGCATCAATTTTGACTTTTCTGCGTACCATTTCAAAGCATCGGCTAATTTATCAACAATATCAGCACGGATATACTTCACAACCTTCTCTGCCTCTTCATCAGCTTCATTAACAGATGCAAACCATACCTGCCCATAGCTATCAGTGTAAAAACTATCGTAGTCCGCGCGCTCTATGGCGTAAATTACATCCAGCATTTTATTTTGGGTCATTCTGTTATATCCTTAAATTGGGGCATGGCTACGGCAAGCACGTTCTCGATCTGGTCACGCTCTTTGACGCTGTATGAGGCTTGTGCTTCCGGCCATTGTGTTACGGTTTCGGCAATTGCGATACGCACACGGCGCTTTCCTTCAACGTACGACAAGGGAAGTGTGCCAATGAAAAGGGCAAGCAGGATAGCTATGATGTAGTTTTTGGTCATGATTTAGCTTTTCTATTCATTTGTTTAAAGAAAACGTCTTCTTGTTTTGCCTTCACTTGACCGTAGTGCCGAGAGCAAACTTTAAAGACATCTGCATCCCCCTGCATGTAGCCATTCTCAATACGAACAGTATGAGTTGCAGCTTTTGAACATGCTACACATTCCAATATTTCAGTCATCTGCGTTTCCTTTCCTGCTTCATGATAAGTGTTCGGATAATCTGGGCTGCTGTCTTGCAGTCTTCTTTGCCTTCCAGTTCTGATAAGGCGTCGTATAGGCCTTTGAGGTATGTTTTGCGGGTCATTTAAATATCCTATTCAATGGTGTTAATAAGACAAGAGCCGGAACAAAGAATACGATAAACAGCGTGGCAATGGATAGGTGGATTAATTCAGGCATTATTGAGCCTGACTTTCTTGGGAAAACGCCTCGTTGCAAATTTCAGCGATTTCATCATATCCGTTACCTTCTGCAATTTGGCGGATACGAGCAAATCGTTTTAGGTTGTCTTCGTGGGCATTACAGGCTCGTACGATAAACTCAGCGTTTGCCTCGGCTTGGTTCATCATGACCGTTGACGATGAAGGCGCTTCCACAAATCCAATAGAAGTCCTTCCCATGCCGGAAAACTCAATTTGTTTTGTGAATGACATTCCGTCCTTTTTGCTATCTCCGACTTTCCAAGGTGTTGGGGTGTGCTTGATTTCAGTCATTCATATTCTCCATAAATTCGTTGTAGGTGTTGGTAAAGAAGGGTGTAGAAAAGTAGAACCGTGCGTTAATCACGGCTTGGGTTAAGGCGCGTAACTCATCCATTGTCAATCACCTCCCTAACGTAATCGTCAAAAGCTTCTGTGGTCTGGATTGAACGGGATTTGCCGTTGTAGACTAGTTTCACGTCTTCGATCTCTGCGCCGCCGTAAATGCCGCAATCACGCTCTGACGGAGCAATGGAATAAAAGACTTCTACTGTGTGGCTGTTGTGGTCGATTTCGATTGATTGCATTACGTTTCTCCTTGGTTGGTAGACATACCGTACCATTTGGGGATTGTATTGTCAATACCTTTATTCTAGAAAAGTGATATTATTTTAAAATAAAAAAGGGCAGCTATTTGCTACCCTTAATTAATCTATTTTGTGGTGTCGTTCGCTTCCTGTCCTTTTCTTTCCTGATCGAGTTTTTTAGCCCGTTCATGCTGCTTCTCGTCATCTGATTTCCGCATCTCGTCAGCAATTTCTTTTTTGTCCGCGATTTGCTTTTTGTTCAAATTCTCTAAAGTTCCCATAATGCGTTGAGGTTAAGATGATTCAACTCCGTGCTGAACCAATTATCAACATCAAATTCTGTGCCAGATATCTCCTAAATTACTTCTTCCCGAAAACATTCTTGTGCGAAGCACGGTGAGCCTCTATACTGCCGGGAACAAAGGAGCATCCATGTACAAATATTTCACTCCCGAAGAAGAAAAAGCCCTGCGTGATAACGGTATTCGCACCGACCAAGGCAATGAGATTGACCCTAACCCTGTTGTAAAGCTGTTTACCACCAATGGCCGCGCTATCTGGTTACTGACAGAGCTATCCCCGTTCTATGAGGGGTTGGCGTTTGGTTTGTGTGATCTGGGCTTTGGTGAACCGGAGCTTGGCAATGTGTACATCCCAGAGATTGAAGCAGTTAAACACGCTACAAATGGAATGCCGTTGGTTGAAAAGGATTTGCATTTTGAAGCTACTCACCCGCTATCGGTATATACAGGAGCGGCACGGATGTTCGGTGAGATTTGCGAAGACAAGGATTCCTTGGAAGAGGCGGTTCGGTATATGAAGAAACAGAAAGGTTCTGAGCCTTTGTAGAATGGATTTAGTAGGCTTTCTACAATTAAAATTATTACAAGACTGTTCTTGCAATAATTCAATACAAATAAGTTCTACACTACGTTAAATAGATTTATTTAAAAAAATAATCCTATTTAATGGAACCAATTAGATTTAATAAATAGTTAGCTTATTTCAATCTAACTAAATTAATACAGTATGGAAGACATTGATTACCAAGTAGGAATTCAGAAAAAAATAATAGCTGATATTCAGAGTAGCTACGTTACTATTTTTAAAAATTATCCAGTAAAAAATATAACCACAATTGGACAGTCACCCCGGTATGCCCAGATCAATCAGCTTCTAGTTCCATTACACAATATTATGGCAATATATCACGGCCACATCAATAAGCTTTATGAAGGCTTCATTACAAGTTTTGATGCGGAGATGGGTGATGTAGAGCCTGTAAATATTAAGCTGGATCAGTTTTCCAGTATTTACTATGTCGATATGGTTACAACAAGTCAGCAGATTTATCTTTTAAACGAGGAAAAGAGAGAATTGGAAGTAAAATTAAATTATAAATTCCCTGTCTAAGTAAACGAATTGATTTGTATGAAAACTGAAGAGATAGAGCGCCTTGAAAAACAAATTATCATTGCGAAGGACAATATATGGAAAAGCGAACAGGCAATAACTGCAGCCGAGGAACTCGCGGTATTTGCCAAACACAATGTAAACATCAAAGGTAAAAACAATATATCGATAGAACGGGGCTTAATTCAACGCTTTAAAGTTGAATTGATGCAGCACAAAGAGGATTTACAAGTCTTAGAAAATCAACTCGCTGAACTAGAAAAGTAAATTACCCGCATTTCTTTTGACGCATTTTGTCATGTGCCAACACCTGACGCTTAGTTTCAACCGTATCCAGTGGGTGCGCCAGTATTGTGCGTGTCCACTGGATTAAAGTGCCTGATGAACCTAATTGCGTATACTACTGTTTTTGATGTATAAATTATCGTTTAGTATGGAAAATGTGTTAAATGAAGAATATGACCTGAAAGAAAAGATCAGGATCAATGAGATCAGGATTGAAGGTTATTTCAGTGATATCAGAAGCATGGAGTTATTTCCTGATGCCCATGGTACAACCGATCAAGTAGCGGCTGGTATTATCAAACTGGAAGAAAACAGTGAAAAAAGAAGAGAGGAGATTATTCTATATAAGAATAAGCTGAAAACTTGGAAAAAAAGTAGAGAGGTTGAGTCTAAAATTGCTGAAATACAAACGGAGGAATTTCTACTCAACAGTGATGTACTCATCGATGCATTCAACCAAAAGCATCACCTGATCGAACATAATCCAGTGAATATCCTATCGGAACGCACAAAGCATATTCATAATTTGAAACAAGAGTTGATGAAACTTCATGCTGAATTTAATGAAATGTATAATCTATATGCGGAAAAGTAATTTTTACTTTACTCTAGCCTGATCTCTCATTACTTGATAGTCGGGCATAAATGTGTTTGACAAGACAGGACACATACCGCCTAACATTTCCTTAGCGGCTTCTTTTTGAACCGCTGGACTGTATGCGATAACGTCAGGCTGGCTGTTAAAATGAACCGGACTGCAACCTGTTGATAACACCAAGGGCATCAGGGCGATTATTGCGTATTTCACGTTGCTTCTCCTTGACCTGTACGATCTTTTCAATTGTGATGGTCTTTTGCTGGGATTTACCTTTGTCTACACCAATCCAGTGTCCGGTTGCGTATCCGATATTCAGGCCGATAATTACGCCCACGATTGCCAGTAGAATGTCTTTAATGTGAAACATCAGGAAGCCTCACATAACAGTTTTTCACGTTTACGTCTGGCAACTATACCATAGCAGCCGTTACTTTTTACTGTGCAATTCTTCCCTGCTACATACGTCCAGCGCATAATTTCATCACAAGCTTTCGGGTCCTTGTTGTTCAGGCGCTTCAAAAGCGTTGAGCCTTTAAACGCACCCAGTCCGATATTGTAGGACAATGACACCAGTCCGGCAAAGCGCTCATTTGACATGGGGGTTTGTACCATGCTGTCAACACGCGCCCCGACAATTTTAAGTTTGGCTTTCATCATCAGTGAGCAGGATTCGGCTGTCTCAATTTGTCCAAGCTTAACACCTTCGGTTTCCCCGTGGCAGATAGTAAGCACTCCAGCTAAATCGCGGTAAGGAGTGTAAGAAACACCTTCCATCGAACCTATAACAGGAACCGCAATTGCAAGCATCCCGGCGATAGTACCAGCCGCTGCACCGCGTTTAATTGTCTGTGAGCTTATCATTTACCACCCCAAGAATTTAAGCATTTTAGGGCCATATAAGACGATACCGCCAAGTAAGGTCGTTCCACCACCCCAGAGAGCTGCCAGAAATTTCAGTTTTGTCTTGCGTTCCAGACTTTCGTCTTCGAGCTTTTTTGTTCGGGCCTCATGCAGTGTACAGGTTGCTTTCATCTCGGCAATGTCTGTTGTCATGGTGGTCATGGTCATTTTGAACTGTGCTAGTTCAACAACCTGTGTCGCCTGAATGCTTTTGATAATATCAACGTGGTCTTTAACATCTGCCAGCATTGCAGTGTTTCTACCTAATACCTCATTCATCCCGAACATTAGGCCGTATAAATCAGGGGATGGTGTATTGCTTGGCAAAGGCTATCTCACATTAATTATTCTGGTTTTGTAGGCCAAACGATATTGTTTACGTCATCAGTAATGTCACGAAGTGCTTTGCGGTATGCTTTCCAAGCTTTCTGGTCAGCGGATGTTAAAGGACTGTCTGATATCATTGTCCAATCACTAGCAGAAAGTAAATGGTCACGCTGGGCGCGAATAGAGACCAATCTTTCTTCCATTGTCGGCGGGGCTGGAATGTGTTCTACAACACTTCCGTTATCCCATTTTCTAAGCCCGGCATTATTCACTAAATCGAGCCATTGCTCATCGGTTAGCTTTATGGATTCTTCTGGAATATCATCATGCACATCTGTGGAATAGTATGCGAGAGGAAGACCGTCTTCATCAAATACGCCGTATTTAATAATCTTGTCAACGTTATCTTCTACGATTTTTTCTGTCATGATATCTCCTAATATCCTATTGCAATCCAATTAAAATTAGCACCAAAAGGTGAGGCAGCATCAACTTGTCTAATGGTCGCAGTAAAATTAGTGAGTGTCGAGGCTCCAAAATAGGTCACTACATCAGCCAAACGATTAACGTGTGCCATGGACAAAACACCATTCGGAAATGCAATAGGAAAGGTAACTGTCACAGGATTGGTTGATAAGGTGTTAGCATATCCCCATTGAACGATCAGGCCACCCGGAAAAATCTTATATCCGTTTGTTGTTAGAGATTGTGCGCCTGTTCCAAAATCGGTAAGTGACTGCCAATTGGTGTTATTTGTGCCAAATGTTGGCAGGGCATTCCCGGTGTTGTTATCAGTCAGAGAAGAATACAATTGAGTTGTACCGGGGGCTTTGACGATACTCTTTTGGTAATAAGTGGTTCCTGTGTCGTATTCCGGAATGCCCTCCTGAAGAACATAAGCGATTTGGGATGTTTCAATATAATGAAGCGCCTGAATTTCTTCCAGTGGTGGAAGTCTCTGGCCTGAAATGGTAATAGCGTTTAATCCGGTTAGATAGGCTGCTTTGGCTTGAAGCGTAACTAGGTCAGTGCTTAGCACTTTCGTTCCATCAGCGGCAGAACCAATCACACCATTATTCGCTGCGCCGGATGCAAAGACTTTTTGGGTTTTTCTTGTAATGCGTGGCATCAAATCTCCTAATTCATCAGCTTATCATAGTTAAGAACTTCACCTTGCAAGGTGTCGAAATCGGCGTAGGTCGAGAAACCCATAATTTTGTCAGAATATCCATCGTATGTAGCAAAACCAAAGAACGGCTCTTCTTGCTCGATAATATACTGTAACCTGACACCCATTGGACGCGGTAAGACGTTCTTTTGGATGGCTACGGTCAATATAACAGATTGTTGTCCGTTGGCAAAGTAATTCATTACCATGTTCCCAGAGCTGTCAGGAACAACGGTATTTCCGAAAAACGCGAACATACTGTCATCAATGCTCTTGTGGGAGTGATTACTATTATTCTGAATAATCTTCATCTTCAGTATTGTACGGTAGGCATCATCAGACAACACCATACCCTGACTTAACACACTGTCGTAATCAAGGAACTTGCCGGGCTTGGTGTCAAAGTCGGAATAGTTGGAAAAACCAATCCTGCCAGCCGGAGGGGATGCGACTTCATCATAATTGATAAATGAGAAGAACCCGGTCAAGACCTGACCAGTGTAAAAACGGTCAATTCCCACATAAAGGCCGATAACATCAAGCTGTGCGCCAACTGCGGTTTCAATATCAAAGCCATCTCGAACATCGAAAATAATCCCGTCAGCCAATAGACTGTCAATCAAAAGGCCGATTGTCGCCTGTGCTTTGGGTTTATTGTGATACTGAATTATCAGAAGGTTTTTATAAAATTCCGTCAGATCACTCATCAAAGCACCGTAACGGCTATGCGGGTAACGTCTAAAACAAACTGGCTGCTTAGGGTTGTTGGAGTGAGATAATCAAACCATGAAGACCCGTTCTTTGAAATCTCAACATTTACCGGGACAGCAGAACCACCTGTGGCAAGGATAGCGGAAAGCGCCACGGCTGTAATGCGGGAGGTTTCAGCATATTGCCCGATGTTGTATTCGAGATTATCCACGATGTACTGCTTAATGCCAGCGGAATCAACTGACGTACCAGCTACGGTACGCTGTACGTCAAAACGGATATAGAGGTTTTCAGCGACTGGACGGTCAAATCTGGCTGTAAATGTATCACCGCTGGCGGTAGTGACAGGGATAGCAACCGTTCCCTTCATGTTTGCGCCGTAGGACTTTTTATTATAGATGGCTTCGGCGATATCAGCGTTAGCTCCGCCTTCGGCAATTACCCAAATTCCATGGGCTGGAATACCGTTGCTGTCCGTCACATCACTGTAATTCTCGTAAACCTTTGCATCGGTCACGCCATCAATATTCAGGATTGTACCGTATAGGCCATTCAGGTAACCAGAGGCAGATAAGGCAACGGATTGCTCACGTCTGATACGCAATTCAAGGTCGGTTTCCTCGTTCTGACCAACCTGTAACGCACCGCTTGAATTGTTTACGGCCGTCACACCCAAAACGATTGTTGATTGGGTTGTGATGGTTCCAACCGTGGTTTCCACAAGACCGATTTGTTGGGCGCGGAAGTTTAAGGAAGTGGTGCCAACAGTTAAAGTAGTGCTATCCACAAGAATAAACTTATTCCCTGCGTCATCCTGAACTGTAAATCCCGTTCCGTTTATTTCAGTAAAATCAGCGTCCAAGCCGGACAGATCAACCGTACGGTCAACTGTAATATCAATTGGCTGGATGGTAAACGTACCGCCTTTACGGGCGATATTATTGATAGGAACGCGCTGATCTAGGACTGTACCGATAGCGTTATTGGGGTTAAAACTGTTGTAAATTCCCAACAGTGCTTCGCGCAAATCCGTAGCCGCTTGTGCAAAGATGTTCATCATCTGGCCGTCAGGGGAATTTTGGTCAAGGTTGATATCTTCGCCGTAAATATCACGGAAGCCTGTTTCCAAATCCGAAAGAACCTCATCCATCGTTTTAACGGTTAATCCGGTGCTATTCAGAATATCAGGCATCTAATTCCCAACTTGTAAGGTATCGCTCAAATCACTTGAATATACCGTGGTTACATTGTAAGAGGCTGTAAAGTCTCTGTTTGCAGCATTCAGGTATGTGTCGAAGCTGATTATGCCTGTAACCCCGTCAGATTGCAAAACTATTCTTCGTAGGTCGGCTTCAAGCAAGGCACGTTGGTTTTTACTGCCCAAACGGTTTACCCAGTCAACGCCGTCTTCCAGAGCAAAGAAGCAATCCCCTACCCAGCTTAATAAACGGGTTTTGATATGTAGGCCGATGGCGTCAACTTCGGACAGGTAATTCGATTTGCCCTTTCCAAACGTGAAATCGAAGTTTTCGTCAAGATTGCGAAAGATCATGGGGTTCCTCCGGTGACAATACCGTTTGCGACTGTCACGGTTGAGAAAGTACCCGTTGCACCATTGGCAAATACTGCGGCGGGCGCGGTGATTATTCCTGATGTGAGTGGCTTATTTATCACAACCCCTGCACCTTTTACCATTAAACTTGTGCTGCCATAGCGTATTTCAATACTATTATTCATGTACCCGGCAATAGCGTTCTGGGAATTGCGTATTCCAACAATGGCAATACCATCACTCAGGTCATGTGTCCGGTCAGATGAAGGAGCTTGAACGCCACCAGCCGTAAACCAGTTGTCTATCTCCCTATCGTTGAATAAAACGATACAGGTATCACCTTTTGAAACGGGCATACCAATGTGCCCAGCGCCACCACTCAACACCATAACAGGGCATTGAACGAGCAATGGACGCTCTTTGAGGGTTTGTGTTCCATCTGGGGCAATGCTGATAATGTGTTTTAAGGCCAGTTGAATTGTAGCCGTCTGGCTCTCCGCATTGAACTGCTCAACAATCCCGATCTGCACACAATTAATGTCGTGCATGATTTCAGACTTAAAGCTGTTCAGAAGGTCGTTTAAACCGGATTTGCTAGTTTGTTTCTGCAACTGTTTTATACGCCCCGTATAGTTGGTTACCCATTAAAAGGCTGAATCTGCTCTGGCACTGACCACCGATTGCCTCGGAAATTATACCCTGATGACTTGCGCCGATAACTTTATATTGCCCATTGTATACAGGTGCAATTGTGCTTTCAAGGGATATTGCTTGCCCAATTATAATTCTGGGTTCTAGTAATGTTGTGACGGAAAGATAGCTTTCCTCACGGCGTGGCGTTTCTAGCAGTCCAGTGCTGGAATCTATAACATCCAACTCACCAATAATCACCTCATTATCCTGAATCACATGCACTTTGTTCAGGTCAATAAAGGCGCTCAATTTCGTATATTTTTTGATCTGCTCCCATGTATTGCCATCCAGTACTACGGGACGGGATAGTTTTGCATCCATCCCACTGACAACGCCTTGGTTGACATTTGGGAAGTCGCCAATCAGGGTTTTCACCACATCGCCAATGGTTGCCCCGGCTTGGATGGTTTCAAAGCTTAACGTATTGGTCGTGTCAAACCCGCCATCATCAGCAATAACTGTTGTGATGATATTTGAGCCTTGTCTCATGCTCCCGGCAGAACGAATTGTACCCACAAAGATGGTTGCCAGAGTTTCATAGCCGACTTCAAGAATGACGGTTCTAAGCTTTGTCGTATCGAAACGATCATGTAAAATCCGTCCACGGGTGATTTCGCTTAGGTTGTAAATAATAAGCGTAGCCGCGTTAAGGCTTGCCAAGGCATTCCGTTCAACAGAGAATTGAAGGGTAAACGGTGGCTCGATTATGATTGCTTGCTGGCCGTCATCCATCTCAAGTGTTAGACGGTACTGTCGTCCAAACTTCATTCAAAAGCCGTTTCTATCAGGTCAACGTCTGCCTGATTAAGAAGGTAAAGCTTTATGCGTCCGGTGGCAAAGTCTGTCAGGTAAAACGGGTCAAGTCCGTCTTCGCTGATACAAGCAAGTCCAAAGCTGAAACGGTTGCGGAAGTTTCGCAAGATATTAGCCCCGGTCACAAGTTGGATACCGTTTGCAGTAATACCGTTGAATGAGATATTGAAACACCAAGATTGCTGGGTGGGAAGATAAAACAGGTAAAATGATATGCGTTCCCCGTTCTCACCTATCAAGTTGAAACGCTGCTTTGCATTAGCATCAATGGCATCAATCAATTTCATTGTAAGTTACTCAGCGGAAGTGATGGTGGCAATGCCGGAGACTTCGGATAGACCTCTAAAAAAATAGGGTCATTTGACAATGCTTTAATATCATTGTTTGTCATTACCTTCCCAGTAACATTACCCTTATTTGTCACGGGCGCATTCTGTACGCCGTTTCTATTTTGAGGGCCAACCGCGCCGGACGTAGCTCCCACGGGTGTAGTGCCGTTCAATGCTCCTGACTTACTGCGGTATTTGGAACGGTCAAAGGCTACGGTCTTGGTTTTGGCGTAGCGGATCTCTTTTAAAGTAATGGTAAATTCGCTTATCCATTCACTATCCCCGCTTTGTACGGCCGTAACGGATTCAATCGCCATATTTGCCATGTATTCAAAAGGGGTTTGCAGGCTGACAATGATCTTCTGTTCGGCCAATGCTTTGAAATACATGTAGGCTTGTTGCTGGCGCTGGGTCGGCGGGGTCAGGTTCTTCACGGTTGCCCAAAGATCAACGATGTTATTCACACCAATCCCTGTCAGTGTATCAAGCTTGTTTTTACCCTCGAAAACTGATTTTAGCTGTGTGGCTCCGGCGCTCAACTTCGGCAGATAATCACTTAGGATTGTCAGCTTCTGGGTCACGTTTTGCAGAACGGTATCGGTGTTACCATCGGTTCTGTGCACCAACTCACCGACAAACGTACTCAAAGTCACACGTTTGGGTTTAACGGCAATGTGATCCTGAATCGTGCTGTTGTCTTCGGTGTAATGGTCTGTGATTTCGTTTGTCAGCAATACCGTGGTGTCATTGGCAATGTCAAACACAAACCCGCCAAGGCCGAAAGCATTGATCGGACGGACAATGTATTTGCTGAACGAATCAACGAAACCGGAAATATTCATGGTAACCTCGCTGGGCGCTGGTCTTGCGCTTCTTGGATGTGACGTTGAACCGCTTCACCAACTGCGTCCGGGTCTTGAACACCGTTGACATTGATCGTTACGTTTGTGTCGCCCTGTGCTGTACGGACATTCCTATCAGCTTCTTCCAAGAAACTAAGGGAGTTTTTAAGACCTTTGTAAAGCAGGGTGTCCTCAAAAGGGATATCCGCTTCCGGCTGTGCCATCTCTTTCAGCCAGTTAACGCCACCATCAACTTTATTTCCAGCGCCTTCTTTGACGAACTCCCACCAGTCTTTGACTTCCTGAACGCGGTTGTTTTCGTATCTGGGGTCACCTAAACCTTCTGCCCATTTAAAGAGGCTGACGGTTGCTTGGCTTTTCATTAGGCTTAGATTCTTCCACATATTATTCAACAGGCGGTCAGCTTCTGCCAATGTCGCCAAATCATCTGGTGAAATAGCCAGCGGCAAGCCTGTTTGATTAACGTAGTTCGGGTTTTGGTAGATTTCTTGCAGAAGTTTGAGGTAATCCCCGCCTAACCCTGTCTGGTTTAAAAGATCAGTTGCGCGAGCGCGGTCCATGCCGTTGGTTTTCTCGGCAAGTTCGTTGATAATCTGTTCAATGTCTTTTCCAGTAGGGTCGATACCCAGAATATTCCAAGCGGAATTATTCCCTTTTCCCATTTGAATGTCGTAAATGGATTTCCGGAGATTTGCCAGACCAGACAAAGCACTATCAAAGCTAAAAGCGGAATTTGCGTTGTTTGCGGCATATGCGAACTTTTGCAGTTCTGTGGTGCCTAATCCGGTCTGCTCCCCGATATTGGCAATCTTTGCGGCGGCGGTTGTGCTGCTTTCAACAAATCTATCCAGCGCATAAAGCCCGGCTGTGATTGAACCAACGGCGGCAAGCATGTTGCTGCTTAGGCCACGAATACCACCATCAAACTGTTTAAGGTTCTTGTCATCGACTTTGAAGCCGAGGGCTACGAAAATTGAACCCACATTCATGTTTGGCAACCTACTGTATTCTTATAATAATCTTTGTTTGGGGCGTACATTTCAAGTAGTGTATCATAAAACTGATGACAATCAAAATATTCGCATACTCGATTAATATTAGAAATTACCGTCTTTTGCTTTTGCCAAACTCCAGCCCTGTATGAAGAAATGATATTCTGTATGTAAGAAGGGCAATCAATATAAAACATTCTCTTTTCTGAATGAATAACATTGAAAGTATCGTCAGGGCTTTGCGGGGTGATCTTCCCCTTTTTAGATGAAGAGATCTTATTGATGGTGTATTTGGAGCGTACCTTGCCATAGTTGCCGTGGTCTTCGCCTCTATTAAGAGATAGCTTCTCGGAAATAATCTTCTTGGTTTTTTCTGTATGGTTTTTACCATACATGCCGTTCTTAGCTCCTGACATGGAAACTCCGAACATGGAATTATTTTCACCCATTCGGGTCTGGCTATACAGGAGCTTTGTACTTTCAGAGTGCTTTCTTCCACGCATTGCAGCTACTGCGTCCCGTGCGATATTATAAGCCTGCGCTCCAATTTTATCAAAAAGCATTGTAATGTAATGGGTTTCTTTTAAAAGCAACTCCTCATAGGTATCTGCCCAATAAAGGACTTTACGCTTGAAGTTATCCCTCCCGTAAATCTTGATTGCTTTCTTGATATTGTCACCACCGCCCCAATAGTTTTTGTTAAATACGGGTTTGCAATGGGAACCAACATAAGCTCTGCCATTTTTCATGTTTCTGATGTAGTAAACATACCCAATTGGCAAATTAAACTCCCGGCTTATTCAGCGCAGTAAAAGTGTCAGTGTACTCATTTTCAAAGCGTTCATAGGCCAATATATTCAAAACAGTCCTATATGGCGCTTGCATGATTGCATCTGGATTGCCACCATAGTAACCTATTTTAGCCAGTTTCAAACAGTAAAATAACGCCAGATTATCTATTCTTGTTTCTGGGTGTTTGTACTTTGAATGCTCGATAGGCCGAACAACTTTGAAACCAGCGGCTTGAAAAAATCTGTCAGATTATCCTTCATGCACTGCATCATAATCGGCATGTAGTCTTGACGGCATTCACGCGGTTCAAAGGTATTGGCTGTGATCTTCTCGCCGTTATAAGTACAACGCATCAGGCATTTCATTAAACAGCGGTTTACTTCAGCGCTGCTGTCAACGGCCATCGCCATGGTCAGAAACTCGCCAATATCCAGATCGGATGTGGATGAAACCCCGGCAAGGTTAATTGATAACTTGGCTTCTTTGATTTCACGTTCAACAGCGTTTTTAAGAGCCATGGCATCTTCAAATGAAGCAATATCCATGACAACCTTAGCGCCTGACGGTACGGTGAGTTGTTCCATTAGCTGATTTCCACTGTTGCTTTCCCGCCAAGAATTATAGCGGCCAATTTCAGGAATGGGATTGCCAGCCACGCACGGATACGGAATTGTTTTGAAACCTTCACAAGGATAGTCAAGCTTTCCAGTTTTTTAATGGTGACTTCATCCATTATTGCATGCTCCGTACCGCTTGGGCGAAGCGCATGTTATAAACAGAAACGGCTTGGGTAGTATCACCTTCCACGTTGTCTTTGGATTCAACGCCTTTATAAATGACACCGCCACCCATGACATACACTTCACTGACAACACTACCCTGACCATCACCAAGACGCTTTACAAACGAGCCTGCCGCGAGGGAGGACGAAGCAAAATCACGCTGTTGGGCGTCAAGTTTACCTTGCAGGAAACGGTCATCGCTGGAACCCTTGTTCACACGGATAACAGCTTCAGCATTAATACCGTTGGCATTCTTGAAAAAGATCGTATTACCGTTTTTCCCTGTTTTCATGGTAACTAGGTCATTCGGGAAGGTGATAGTTGAAACATCACCGTCAGCCATATCAGTCAGAACGCGGTCATAAATAACCAGAGTGTCTTCGCCTGTAATTGTATTGGTAGCCATGATTTACTCCTAGTTATTGATGTTGACGATAACGTCTGAGGTGTGGATTGCTCCGGCACGTTTAACCGCGATTTGAACCAAAGGAGCTTTACGGGCTTCGCGTTCAGGTGCGGATTGCTGTGTGATTGGCAGGCTGTAAACATAGTAGCCACGGTTCAAGACATTCTCATCGAAAATCTCTGGGTCGCCAAATCTCTCGGATGAAGTCCATGAACCTGGGGCGATAGAGCCATTTCTTACAAAGCGTTCTACAACCTGAGAATAGGCGTTTTTCAAGCCATTCATGCCCGGCTCTGTCTGTGGAACCTTTGTATTTGTCTGGCGTAGATAGTTGAAGCCAGCGGTTTCCAAAGCGAACTTTAAAGCCAGATCAGCGTAAACATTGTCAAAGAAGTCGTTACCACCGTTGGAAATGACACAAGGCACACCGTCAATAGACACATAAATGTCTGCACCGCTAATCTCGGCAGCGTCATACAACGTCTGTGTAATGTTTGTATCAGGAACAATAGTCGCCAATTGCTTCAAATGCATTGTCTGGGCTGTTTGGCTGCCTGTGAAGTTTACAGACAAAGCGCGTCCGGCATAAGCTGCTTTCATCAAATTGGCTTGTGCTGCGCCTTGGGCGTAAACCAGAATACGGGTTTTATCCAGTCCGGCGTTTTTAACCGAAAGGGCGATACCTGAAATATCTTCCTGACTTCCTCCGTGTTGGAAGTACATTCTATCCATAGCTTGAATTGCTGTGGCATTGGCTGTAATAACAGCGTCTTCCAGATCAAGATTGGACATTACACCGACATAAGCCACTGAACCGCTTGTACGGGCGATAGCTGCGGTGATTGTTTCACCGGATGCATTCACACCAGCAAGAGCAGCACCTGCCGTGGAGTTTAGATATGTGGCTGTGATTAAGCTTGTACCAGTACCACCAGTGGCAGCCGCAAGAGCAACTGTTGAAGTCGTACCAACCTTTTTGCTGCTGAAGACAAGCGTGTTACCAACGGCTGTGACGATACCAAACGGAAGCTTTGCCTGAATAACGGCGGCAATGTCGGCAAGCGTTTGAACGCCTGTGAAGTTCATTCCCAAAAGGTTGTAAGCAATCGTATTGATTGTTACTCTCACATCACCGTTTGAAACAGCGGCAAAGTTGGCAATGTTCGCATTGATGGCAGTTGTTGTAAACTTCCCAGCGGTAGCAGAGACAGAGGCCAATAAAGGAAGAATAACCAGACGGCCATTACCTGTACGCAAATTGGGAGACTGTGCAAATACTGCATTTGCCATTTGAGCCGTAACGCTGGCTGTACCAAAATCAGTGGCAACCTGTGATGGATTAATGTAAATCCCATAGCTTCCGAAAGTACCCGGATTGGCTGGCTGCTCTGTCGTGAACAATGCCAAGCTATTGACATTCTTTTCTGTCAGACCGGAAGGGGTATTCGTAATGGATACGTTAATGATATTCTGTACTGGGATTTCTCCGGCCATTTTAAGCGTCCTCTGTTATATTAAACTCAATGATACCAGTTGGTGTTTCGATGGATTTATCGTCATCAACGCGGGTATCGAAATCATTGTAGTAGTCGTATCCGGTAAGTAATTTTTCCTTACGATACCAGATGTGGCAAGGGATTACTACAGAAAATCTGTTCAGTTGGCTGCTTCCCTCGGCATCGCTTGAATTAACGAAACTCATGGGCAAACCATAGATTTTAAAGCTGTTCAGTTCCTGTTGTTGCTGGGAATAAATGGACTTCAAAGCGGCAAGTATTTCGTAACGGCGAAGAATGGCCGATGTGTCACGGGAAAGAATGTCAATCTGTATATTCTCGCGGGTGATGACCTTTTGAACTTCCATCATACCAGCGGGAACGGAATAGGTCTCACGCGTAATTGAGAACGGTTGTGAATCTACCATCCCGACAATGACATACAGTTTTTTATCCTTGGGCATGACTTTGTTTTGGTCGCGTATCCAAATTTGATCGGCAGTTAAACCCATTTCAGCCGTTAGAATATTAATGATGATTTGCTCGGCAAGGCTATTCATTGCCAGCCTCGTAATCGCGGACTATATGAAATTCCATGTAATTGTTCAGGCTGTAATCTTTCGATGCCATCACTTTGTAAAGGGTGCCGTTATAGCTTACACGGTCATTGTTTCGCAAAGGAACTGTCGTGCCCATTACATGTACGTCCAGCCACTCCCAGAAGCGTTGACCCTCTGGTTTCAGGATAACTTCCTCGGCACTTAAAGGTTGGATAGTACCGTTAAAAACAACGGTCTTTTCACTGTCCACGACAAAGCCATCAACAACGGTCTGGGTTATCAGTTTGAATGTGATTTTCTGTGTCCACCCGGTAAAGGCGGCTTTCATTTGTGGCATACCGGACAACTGACTTAGCTTTTTCATGCCTTGTCCACCGTGCTTGTGATAGAGCGGCGCAACTGTCCTGTGTCAATAAGTGGGCTGGATGAACCCTTTGCATCAACTGTCTGTGGTTTTAAAGCAGGCCAATGTCCGAAGCCTTGTGTCTGGAATGCCCGGTCAACGATCTGCTCACCCTTCAATCCAATCAAGCGAAACACTTGAACGACTTCACCCTTTTTGATTAAATCCATCACATCCTTATTGCCCAGCATTTTCACGATCTCCTTAGATTTTTCCATCAAAGGCATACGGAGAAAGGAACGGATAGGAATATTACGGCTGGCGCTGCCAAACTCATGAATAACACCCAGCTCGGCATTGGTCAGATAAGTGGATGACCCGGCAGTCTTATAAGGCTTTCCGGTTTCAGTGTTGTACTTTGTAACGGATTCTTTATGGAGCGCGGTTGCATCAGAACCCATAATACCAACCTTTGCCACCAATTCAGTTCCCAGCTTTTTACGAAGGTTTGCAAGCTTGGAAAGGTCAATGTATACGCCCTTTTCTTTTCTCATGGCCGTGTAGCACCTGCTACCCAAGAAACACCACCTATCAGGCGTGGGATGAGAAGGGTAAGGTACTTAGTCCCATAACCGGATTGGGTTAGGAATGAATATGTCGGATTATCAGCATAGGCTTTGGGTATGGCATAGCTCTCGGAAACATTTCCTACTGATCTGCTGGCTACGCTGTACGAAGCTCCACCAAAGGAATTTCCGGCTGTGCGAATGTCATTGACCAGAAAATGCGCTGTCAGGTACAGGTACATCATCTTAATAGTGTCATCGTCACCAAATAAGTCTTGGTTGAAAATGATACGTGCCTCAGCCATGGCGCGGGTAATATCGGTGTCGGACACATAATCATTAATGTCCTCATCCGCATTGACTGACCACTTTGTAACGTCAGTTGGCAGGGCGGTATTCGAATTTGCAAGGGATGTATAAAATGTCTCGGTCGGCGTGTAATAAACAACAGCGCCTAACTTATATGTTTTGGTATTAACCAAAGTCGGTAGAAATGGAAAATCCCGTGAAAACAAGCTCTTGAAATCATCAACTGTGATTGTGCTTAAATCCACGGGATTTATCCTTAATTATTTAGTTTTTTTGGCAGCGGTCTCTGTCTCTTTTGTAGCAGCTTCGGCAGCGGCATCAGCAGCGTCCTTTTCAGCTTTCAAACGAGCTTTTTTCTCAGCAGCGGTCTCTGTCTCTTTTGAGGTTTCAAGAGATTTCGGCTCAGTAGTTGCCAAGTCTTTTGCCTTGTCAGACATGTCTTTTGCATGTGCTTCAAGATCATAAATCTCATCAGGATACATTGACACAAGCTTTGCAGCCAATTCTTTGGAAACAGACACAACTTCATTTGGAGCGAAGTCACCGCCCTCAATCTGAAAGATGCGCTGGCCCTTGTTGAGTAGTTTTGCAGTCATGGTTATCTCCAAGGTTTAAGTGAAGTCGAAATACAGGATTTCACGTTCACGGAACGCATTAACACCTGTGAAACGAGCGTGGGCCACGTTCTGGAACTGGAAGCCATTGATTGAACCCAAAGCAGTCGGGGTGTAATCAACAGGAACGTCCATACGCAATGTATCCATGTCATAACGGTACAGGATGTAACGGTTTTTGCCCAAGCCATTCAATGCCTGATCGCCGTAAGGAGATGGCAAGATTTTGAAGTTAGGGTTCATCGTTACTGCGCGGAACGCTGTTTCCAACTGTGTCAAACGTGTGACCATTGGGAAGTCTGGGTTCGTTGGTGCAGCCAAGCCATTAAAGTCACTTTGTGGAATGACAAAACGGTCAGGATAGGCTGTGTAGTTTGATTGTGTTTGGTATGCGCTCAGCAAAGTACCCGGCAAAGCAGCCAATTGAGCCGCAGTCATCGAGCTTAGACGAATTGTCATAGCTGAAGTGTTGGCTGTGATGTTCGGCATAGTCAAAAGACCATTGATACCGGGGTTGCTTGGCAATCCTAGGAATGCTACACGCTGGATACCCAAATCCCAATCACGCTTACGGGCGCGTTCTTTGGCTTCTACCAAATCCCAGTTGCCTTGGCTTAGGCGGGAAGCGAAAGCAAGCTGTGGCAGGGAGTAGGTAATTGTTTTGGCCCAACCAACGACTGGAACCAACTGGGAATCAATACCAGCGTCAACATCGGCCAAACGGGCCATGCTTGAACCATCATTGATAAGACCAGTCTCAAAGCCACCAGCAATTGCATACTCTTTGTATGTCAGAAGGTTTGTAGCATAGTCACCGGAGCCTACGCGGATAGGCACGTAGTCAGCAGGGGCAAATGTGTAGAACTTTTGCTGAATGATACGGGATTGAACCTGTGTCAGAGTGGTGAAGCTAATATCACCGCCCAAAGCGTTTTGCAGTTCTGTACCTGTACCCAACTCAGCTTCAAGCTTGCGTTGCATGTTGTTGGCATACGCTTGCTGACCCGGTGTTAACTGGATCGGCTTGCCATTAGCGTCTAGGATAGTTTGTTTCATTTGGAGGGTTCCTATTAAACGATTGGAGAGATGATGCGGACGCGAACAAGGTCACCAGCAGCGGCAACACCATTCAAAGCATGACCGATTTTAGTGTTAGAGCCAGCGGATGTGATGACACGGTTCGTTGTGTACACGTATTCAAGGCTTGCACCAGCGGCAATCGCGGCACCGGCTGTCATCCACATTACTGAGTTATCCATCGCCAGTTCAGTTACTTTGCTTGCAGCGAAGGTTCCGAAAACTGAGTTGTAAGGGACAAATCCTAAGATTTTATCAGTGTTGGCAGTTAGGGCAACAACCTTTGGAAGACCAGTTGTAACAGCTACGGACTGCTTAACGGCTTGACCCGGAATAAGCGGTGTGGAAACTGTCGTGTCAACTTGAACTTCGATAACAGTACCCGGAACTTGTAAGTCCATCAAACCTTGTACGGGTGCAAGGGCGAAATCGTTTAATGTAGGCATGTTCTATTACTCCTGTGTGCTAGAACCGTAACGAGACTGACCAATAGCGGCTTTGTCCGAGGATGTTTGGATGATGATGGTGTCAACATTATCCTTTTCGTTTGCATTGTTTAGTGCATCGAAATGTTTTTGACCTTCGGCAGCGGCCTTGGCGGCGGCTTCATCAGCTACCTTTTGAGCAGCAGCATCAGCAAGGGCTTTTTGAGCGGCTTCGTCAGTAGCTTTTTTATCAGCTTCATCCTTGGCATTTTGCAGCTCTTTGTATTTGGCAACTAAGTCAGTAACAGGCATTCTAACGCCGTCCACTTCAACTTCTTTGGTATTAGTTAATTCTTGTTCGGTAACCACTTTCGCGGCTTCTTCTGCGGCAATGTCAGCGGCAGTCTTTTCTTCAACGGCCTTGACCATATCACCAATAGACATGGCAACAGTCTCACCCGCTGCGTTTTGAAGCTCAACCATCGTGTCAGTGTCAACTGTCTCAACGGCTTCGCGTTTCATTTTAAATAGGTTAAGCATTCGTTTTACTCCGTGGTTTTTACTATTGTGCAACTCATTTGATTGATCTGCAAGGGTTTTTTTATAGTTCTTGAATTGTTCAGGCGTGAACACTTTTGCATCTTCATATCGCGGGTCGTCAACAATACCCAGATGTGTGAATACACTGGATTTGACGCTCTTTTGATATGGGATGTTCAGATATTTACCAGCATCCCCCCACTCTATCGGGCGGTGAGAATTACTAATTGACTTGCCGGAATCCATCTCGCGGATACCTTTGTCAGAAATCATCAGGACTTTTGACCATAGCCAACCGTCTTCCGGCAGAAAGAATGTTTGCGTGACGTAACCGTCTGCTTCGTCCTGGATGTTCTCCAGTTCAATATCACGGTGGTCAATATATACGGGCTTGCCATCGAAAGAAGGAGCCATGGCCTTAATAGTGTCAAGGGGGATATAGACGTTCATACCACGATACCCGACAACTCCGGGGGTCATGTGACGGCAATAATAGGTTTTGGCATGCTGGGAGGCGTTACTAAGTTCAGTCATTTATAAACTCGTCTCCCGGAAGTACTGGAATGGCAACACATCTACAACCAAATGGCTCACCGGGGTTACCTGTTTGGCCGTTTTCACCTGAGATGGGAGGATTACTGAAGTCAAATATCTTTCCGTTCAATTCTTTGTGACTGTGACGGACGCGCTCATCTTCGCTGCTTGACCATCTGTATCGTGTAATTCCGGCATCTGCGTATCTCTGTTGTCGTAGGCTGCTAACTGCAAGGCTTGTTTCCTGACGAGCAAGAAATCGGGCTTTGTTTTTAGAAACTTCGTAGTTGCCTTCAATTGTTTTTACCAGATTTTCAAAGCGTTGTCCAGCTACTACATTACTCAATACTTTCTGACGTAAGTCAAGAATATTCGTATCGCTCCATTTCTTGATATAAAGCTGCAAATTACCAGTCCATTGACGAGCAAGCCGTATCTTGTCTTCATAAGTGAGTACCGTGGGAATGCGGATTGATTTGACTGTCTCTTGAAACTGCGCCTCTGTCCGGTTGATTGTGTCGTAAAATGACGTTTCAATCCCTACCTCAGACATAGCGGCGGTGATACTGGCATCATCCAGCACACGGATAATTGACTGTCTCAGCGCTTGGTAACGACTATCAGCAGCGGCAACGGCCATACTGTACTTCGGGGGCAGACTGTCAACTTTCCATGTTTCAGATCTTCCATCATACTTTGCACCGATTGACCGGAGGATTTTTAGAATGGCGGCATTCGTATTTCTGGAGATTACCCCGGCATCGTAGTCCAGTCGTCCATAGGCCAAAGCATCGTAAAGGGCATCCGTGGCAGAGTTTTGAAGCTCTTTCTTGCCGATTGTGTCAATGATCTTTAACAGTCGGCCATATATCCAGCGATACCAAATACCGTTGATTTCCTTCTCAATGTCCTCAAAATATGAGTTTCTAAGGATAATTGGCCGTAATGTCTTCAAGCATACACTCTGACTGCCTTGGTGTTATCGGTGAACGACCATACCAAAGCCCATAACCAACCCAGACCAGACAAGCCAGTGAGCAGGTTAATCAGGAATATCGGCATAATGTTGTTGTGGCTTCTGAAAAACGCGATAAGCGTTGGAAAGAAATAGATAAATAGGGCTAACCATACTGACATTGTAAAACCTTTGTTTGAATGAAAAGGCATGGTATCACAAGTGAGGCGGCGAAATAAACAAAAATCACAAGTTCACTCTGTACGGCGTTTCTGGAATAACTTCATATTGCACAAGATTTTCAGGAAGGTCACCCGTCCAATTCACATGCCAGCCGGATTTGGTAATTGGAAGCGTAATGACAGCCAGTGTTAAAATATCAATCACCGCTGGAATGACTATCTGCCCCACCACGTCAATAGAACGCCCGTGTGCTTGAATAAATCTTCCATCTGCGTCCTTGTATGGAGCCATTGCTGTGTTCATAGCCGCTTGGGTGCTGAATTTCAGGTAGTGAATCATGTTGTCACCTGTTGCAGGAAATCATTGGGTTTTTGTGTGTTCCAGTAAGCAATCTCTTTGATACGTTGTGGAGCGCCACCGCCAATAATTATCTGGTTTGCCGTTGAAACCGTACCAGAGGCATCTGTCTGAACAACAGAACCATTTCTAGAAGCAGCAAAACTATTGGCTTTGTATGACTGCGCCACCTTGTAGACGGTATCTTTCACAAAAGGAGCAAATGCAAAATCATATTGACTGACATTGCCAGAGATACCGAAAGAGTTTGTTGTATTTGATGAGCCTTTCAATCTAACCGTCATACGTTCAGCAGCGGAAGCACCTAGGTATAACGAGTCAAAACCAGCATTGTTTGCATCAGTTTGTACAGAAATATAGAAGGTTCCTTCCAGTGCATTAAACCATGGCGTGGTTCCTAGACAAACATCTGTCACACGGGTGACCTGTGTCGTGCCAGTAGCAACGTAGCTGGATGCATTGATTCCAGCCTCGAATTGGTGGCATCCCTGATAGCGGGTTGAGTTTGGAATACCAGTGGCTGCACCATTAGAAGCGGCAGCATCTATATAAACATTACCACTTGTGGAGCTTGCATCTAGATAAGTGAAGGTAAAAACTCTCCATAGTTGTGACGCTGGGTGCCAGACCGCATAAGGAGTGGCCATAGACAATCCGGTGCCAGCTTGGGCAATTGTTCCGAATAGACCTGTAGCCATGTTAAACCAGTATGTGACAGCAGCAGTAAAACTGTTATTGTATATCTGAATCCTGATCCAGTCGTGGCTCCCTCGGGCAACATCAAAGTGAATTGCCTTTGTTTCCCCAGCAACAAGCGTCAATGCCTGTACGATTTCCGAGTTACCAGTGGCACCCTCGGTAATTAAATCCATATCCAATTGACCAGAAGCACCCATACGGACATTTGAAGTGATCGTTGTATCGACTTTGCCCCACGGAGAGACAGCTAGGTTGTTGGATTGAAGGCATTGATTGGTTGCAGAATTTTCCCAAAGATAACCTTCAGGTTGTAATGTTGTGGGGTTGTAGGTTTGATTTTCAAAAGCACGGGGTTTGAAAAAAGCGTCCGCTGTTGTGCGGAAATATGGACGAAGAATAGCTGATCTGTCACATTGTGCATCAGCTATTAATACAGCTTCGGTTGATGCAAATAGCAATCGGACACCACCTACTCCACTGGCTTGAGTCATGCCTGTAACGAAAATGCGCTGCCAAGTTCCTGTTGAGACTGCATTTGTTACAGCTCTTGAAATGTCACTTTGAGCATCCACAACATGAATAGCGACAGCCGTATCAACAACATCTGTCTTAATCCAAATACTGTTCGTAAAAACGGTATTTGCAACAGTGATTTGCTGATATTTTCGGTTTATACTCCCTGTTACGCTAGGCGGCTGGCCGAGAACAGCGGGAGTAAACCTAGAGGCGGTCATGCCTCCATAAGGGCCAATCGCTACATTATTTGTTGTTGAGCCGCCTGCCACATCCCAATTCGCAGAATTGCTAAATTCGTTACTACGAAACAAAAGGTTTTCAGGTGCGTATTCACGGAAACCCTGCGCATTATAGCGCATAGAACCACCCAGACGGGTAGCTGACACGCCGTTAAGCGCCGCGCTCTCCGGGCCTGCGAAGTTCATCCGCATCACTGCATCTGAGAACGGGCCACTTCCTGTCTTGTTGCCAAACAGCCCTTTTTGCCAAAACAGACCCTTTTGGCAGAACAAGCCTACTTTTCCAAACAAACCTGATTGTGCAAATTCAGCCATTAAACAGCCTTAACGAGTAATCCGGTGACGACAATAGAAGTAGCGGTGCCGGAAACATATAGGTAATTCGGGATAGCCACAAAGTAATCAATACCCGTAAATGCCGTGGCAGTTTGATACATGCCTGTCGGGGCTGTGCCTGGCTGAACCTGTGAGCCGTAAATACCGACTGAGCCACCAATCACCTCGATATTCGGAGCGATGGCATCAACGCTGTAACCGCTTCCGGTAACCTCATAAAGTGTGTTTGGCAGGATTGTGACTTGGTTTGGCTTCAACGGCATTATTTGTCCCCTTGGGCAATGGTTTCATCTTTTTCACGCTCGGCGGCGTAATTGACTTCTGTTTCAACAATTGTAATCGGCAGTAATCCAGCGGTGTTGATGGCTTTCTTAGCCTCAATATCCGACATGACTCCCATTTGCTGGGCTTTCATTATACGGTTAAACTGGAAGTCTTTGATCTTTTCCTGTTCTTCGGCAGACATGATACGAAGGGACGGCCACTTAATTTCAAGGCCGTCCGGCACAACCCCGAATAGCTTCTGGCAGCACAGTTTAAGGATTGAAATGATCTCGTCATGAGCCTTATAGCGGATTTCGCTTTCAATCATTGAGTTGTAGTTTTCAATGTCATCTTCACCAGAGCTGAACCCGGCAGCCGAAACACCAAACAGCTTGGTAATCGGGATTTTCAAGTCTGCTGCAATGCCCATACGAATTTGAGGGAGCATATCTGCAAGACCCGTGAAGCTCATTGTCTTTTGCTCGTGGTCGTCTTCACTATCCATTACCAGCGCATTGATGTAATTCTTAATCATGTTCGCTGCCTGCAAGCGGATGGTAGCTTTTTCAGTACCTCCAGCCATTGCAAGCAACTGGTTAAATCCCTGAATCTTATAAACATCAACCTTGGCTTCGTCCATCAATTCAAACACAACATCCTGATATTTTAGGTATTGGTTCAATGAACGGACAAGGCGTTCTACCTCGGACATACCCCAGCCACGCAGATTACCGCGTACCATTGCAGGGGCTTCTTTACCCTTGGCAACATACACTCGGGAAGGGTCAACCTGAATACCGTAGTACTGGAATGGTGTGGTTGTGCTTAACTGGTAGCGGGTCATTTCCTGTGGGTCGTAATTCCCGTACAGCTCATGCATATCAACGGCACGGAACTGCATAGGGGAATTTTCGTTGATACGCTCAATGGTCAACGGTCTGGCAGGGTCTTGGTCTGTGATAATAAGAGTACCAGCACCACCAAACAGACGCGCCCACTTACGGGCTTGGATGACAGCAGCCATTGCACCGGATGTACGGAGATAGTCTTGTAATGTGGCAATGTCAGTCTCGTCCAACTGTGGACAGAGGATTTCAATACCATGCCGGAACGCATCATCAACAGGCTGGTCGATAAGCGTCTGGACAATCCCCAGCTCAACGTAAAGCCATGAAAGCAGACCACGGTTATTGGAAACAAGATGCTGCCGGGTGTTATAATAGAATGTCGCGGGTGAGCTTAATTGAGCTTTGTTCCTGAAATCGTTGCCTAAATTCGTGGTTAAATCCGTAAGCGAATTACGGAATTCATCAGAAACGGCAAGAGTGGAAGTATCGCTCATCGGGAACCCTGTTTAATTATATCAGAACGATAGCACACTGCGAACATGGCAGCAAGCGCAAATCACAACACATCCCAAATGGTTACATTGTTCTTAATGTAGTCACCCAGAGCATACCGGAGGGCATCAATATAGTGGTTCCAAGCGTCCACAATCACAGGAAGGATTTCTTTGGTATTACGGTCAACCTTAAACGAATACTTCATAAACTCCTCGATTGTCTTCCGGCAACGGGGGTGTATGTAGATCGTATTGAATGAACGAAGATATTCTACACCGTCTTCAACGCTCCCAGACCATTTGGGGGCTGATTCGGTGTTAAAGCCCCTTTTCTTCAAGTGGCTGACTGTCTCCGGCCGGGCAGCATCAGCGTAAATCTTCCAACGGCGGCTATCAGGCACACTATCAAATAACTGGGGTATCTCATCCAGCTCCACCCCTACGCCTCCGGCTTCATGTTCAATATACAGGTTCTTTTCCCCGTTCTCCAGTTTGATAAAACAGCTTACAAGTGTGGTGGGGTCATTGGCAAAGCCCCAGTCAGCGCCATAAAAGAAGCGGGATTGGTATATATCGTACGGTGACGGATGGTCAAACTCCTTCTCTTTCCACTTACCATGGAATACAATCTGCTCTGCACGGCCAACGGCAACACCCATGTATTCATGCTCGTATTTAAGCGGGTCATTGCGTTTCAGTGTCTCGGCATCACGGATAAACTTACCGCCAAGCCATTCAGGGGGAACGTCCAGATATGTGGATGTGTGCACCATCCTGTCATCGACTGGCATTTCACATTCCTTATTCACCCATGCGGAAGGGTCATTCGGAGGGTTGTAGGTGATGAACTCAACGAACTTCTCACCACCACGAAGGACGGACTGTTCTACGTTACGGATTTCCTCCATCCCGTTAAACTCGGCGGCTTCCTCAAACCATAGGTATTTGAAATACCCTTTTTTGATCTTGATGGATTTGAGCTTTAAAGGGTCATCCAGCCCTTTCATGATGATCTTCTGTCCGGTGGGAAGGTAAGTAATCTCTGGCGGGGCTTGGGTGTGTCGGAAGTATTCTTCAACTTCCAGCTTCTCAATTGCCCAAAGAAGGTTCTCCATCACCGATGTACGGATGGTATCACCCACCTTTCTCAGTACCAGAGCGTTTGCAGTACCGTCACGGATAAGTCCGGTGATAATCTCAATGGCAGCAAATGAGGACTTTGTACTTCCCCGGCCACCCTTTAGCCAGAAAGATGAGAATGCGTTTTCTTTAATTGCTAGATGAACAGGCGCAAATACAGGGGCAATATTATCGGAAAGCTTGACGCGCCTAAGTGATGTCATCAAGGATTTGAACCTGTAAAGGCCCACCACCACTGCCAGTAACCTGTAAAGGAAGAACTTTGGCAATCAGCGTCAGAAATGCGGCAGGGCTTTTATTGGCTTGGGTTGTCAGGTAATCAACGCCACCGGCTTTATCCAGCGCCGTGAGAATCATATCCTTCAATTCGGCAGTAACCTTGTTGGCTACACCTTTCTTACGTCCCCCAGTCTTAACGCCCTTTGGCATTGTCTATTTCCTTCTATTATAGATACAATTTTATCTATTATTTGCTTTTCATTATGGTTTAGCAATTACTCATTGTAGCCATGTTTTGTTTAGTGGTCAACAAGTTATTGCTGGTTTTGGAACTTCAGTCATTCAGATTTAGTTTGAGAATTAGACAAGTATAAGAAATGACAACATTAGACTACATAATTGAAGCATCGGACAAGCTGAACAACCTCTTTTGGTTTCCAGCGCTGTTAGTTGCTGCCTTTTGGTGGTGGTTTAAAAGGGGAAAAATAGAGTTGTCAGAATTTGAGATTGAGAAAATAAAATATGAGGAAATTCAAAAAAAAATGCCTCAATATTTGTACATTTGCAGCCCCATTTTTTTGTTGAACATATTCATATAGAATATTGATATAATACAATTTAATCCTCTTCGGAATGTCCGATGGGGATTTTTTTATGGCACTTTACGAAGGAGGTTTCTCATAGTCCAAGCCCATCACTATTATTCCATTGGGTCAAGTATTTGCTTCACGTGGAACTATTCCATAATTTTGGAATAAATCCATTATAGCTATTTACTGGTATCTTTTCCGGTATTTGACTAGCTTTAAAGCATAATCCTCAAAGCGTTAAAAGTCAATGAAAGAAACACTTGAATCAATTCGCAACTTCCACAATATCCTAATCTTAATTTGTGCAGCAGGCTTTTTGTTCTCATTGTCAGTAAAACCTAAAGAAAATCCATACTCACTAACCAAGTCATTTCTCCATGATTTTGCTACGGATGTGCCTTCCGTGCGAGGTATGAGCATTGTAGATAGTATTAATCAGCCAATTTCTTCCGGAGAAAATATTTTGGAGAGATTCAGTAATGCAGAAATTTCTTCTATCTACAATTTGGTTAGTGAATGGGAAAGGATTGAAGATTCATCTAGCAATCAAAAGGATAGCTTGATGAATTCGGCAATATTTTTATTTGTTTTCGGTGGTGAGCCTGCGGATCCACATTACAATATCGTCAATCGTGATTCACTGAGCATGCTAATTGATAATTATAAAAACGGCTTCTCACTTGTGGCTGACGATTCGGATTTTTCAACATCTTGGAATTTTGTTAAAAACATGACCTTAAATGACGCTGTAAATGAACTAGAATCCCAGGTAAAAGCTTACGATCAGTTACCTGATTCGGATGCAAATTTATTCGGTTATTCGGTTTCAGCAAAACATATGCCCATTATTGCTCCTGCAATTGAATTATTGATTTTACTATACATTTTGACCCTAATACGTCACGCAACATCATTAACAACCATAGCAGATAAAGAAACGCTTAAGTCATTTCCTTGGGTCGGATTGTTTCCGGGGGTAATGGCAACTTTCCTAACTATATTAACCTTATTTCTTTTCCCCCTAATAGCAGCAATGGAAGTAATCTTCAGCACAGATTTACAACCGATTGAAAAGGGAGCAATTACACTAGGTTATTTTGTTGTCCTCAGCTTTGTTTGTAATTCTATACGAATAAAAGTAGAAGTTTTACAAGTCTTCAAGAACTCATAGCGATTTAGGGAAGATCACTTATTCCCTAAGTGTTTGAAAAGTGCAGCATTCCAGCCCTCAACGTAGCCGTACCTTTGATTAGTTTCACAATGTGCGTGTTCCAAAGCATTGACCAGATCGTCTGGTGCTGTGTTCTCCTGTAAGGCGGCTTGAAGCGTTTCACGGTCTTTTTTCAAACCATCATAGCGAATGCCGTTTGTAGCCAGCGCCATCATGACTCTCCGTAAAGCAGCAGCCTTATCGCCTGTGGGTGCTGCTGGAACCAGATCAGCTCGAGTATTCCATGCTTTATGAATGATGTCGTAAGATTTTTCCCCGTATTTTTCTTCAAGGTCTGCATCACGAGTTATTTGAAGTCCGCAAGTGCAACTGATAGACATTGTTGGTTTGTATAATTTACCACCTCTTTCAATTGCGGTCTTTGGTGCATAAACGTGTTCTTGTTTATATCCCGCTGGTTGACCGCCGCAAAATGGGCACGGCTTCAATTCAGTGGTGGGTTTTGATTGATCGGTCATTTCATTAATTCCTCTACAAGTGTTTCGTTATCCCACATCTGCAATCGGAATCCATTGCAATGATGTTCACAGTAGGCTTTTATACAGTTTGACAGATTATCCCCGTGATAAAGAACTTCTGATTTTCCATCATTGTAATTGGTAAGCATTAAATAGGTCATTCGCTTTTCTCCGGTGGGGTTGGTGGGGGCATCCAGTGGGTTGGGTATATTTTATCGCCGTATTCGCTGTCTAAGTTTGCCCACCACCATTCATCTTTTTCGTAGTGATCGTATTGCAAGCGTCTATTGTCAGCTTCCCCAACATCGCCATCATAAAAAACAATGCACGGGCTTTGATTACAAGTTTCAATTGGCTGCCATGTGGGTGCTGTCTTAGCGTCTATCAGGGTTTGTAGATATTTAATATTATCGATAGCAGCATCATAATCCTCATAAAAATTACCTCTTCGCAATCTGGTTACAATTGTTTCCAGCCGTGTCTTTGTTAAATGGGTCATTTAATAACCTCAATTTTCAATTTTGGTGTCAACGCACCAGTGTACTGCTTGGCTACTTCTTTCAAAGCCATGGCAGACTTCCTATAAAAACCAGACGCCATACGATTTTTTCTGTATGAGTAAAATGCATCCCCCAAGATGTTTTCTCCTGTCCATGGGTTTATCCAACATATTTTTATGTACTTCGCGTCCATCTTATTCCCCCTGTTTGAACTTGTTGTAATTGGCGAGTGCTTCACGGCGTGTTTTTTCAAACCAGACTGTTAGGTCTTTATTCAAAACGCTTTCAGAATAAAAAGCCGGATCAGGAACGTATCTCAAAGCCTCTGCCAGTGCATCAGCCTGTTTTTGTAATTGATCTATTACAGATTGAAGAGCGGCGTTGTCACTTTCGGATGGCGTTTGTAATGATGCGCGGATTGTTTCATCGTGTGGGCCTGCTCCACCGTCAGTAAATTCATTCCACCAATCCAAAGCCTTCTGCTTATCTTCTGGCAATGGTGCGGCGGTTCGGGTGTTCCATGCTGCTATTGTTTCTTCGACGGTATCTTTTATTGAACCCATAGCACTACAACCTTGGCAAAGAACATACTTTGAGGAGTTATCATAGGGTTCAATTATCATTGATCCTCCACCACAGAACGGGCAAGGCAACAGGTCTGGTTTATCGGTCATTTTTTACCTCGATGGCTGTGGCGCTTAATACAAATACAGGGATACCAAAGATTGCACCTAACAAGAAAAGATTATGCGGAAAAAATAAAAACAGGATGAGGCAACAAGCTCCACCAAAAAGACCTATCATCGCTATGATTGTTAAAATATTGTTCTTCATCTATTCGCACTCCTTCATAAGTTGTTGGGTCATTGCTTTGAAAACTTCACCAAATCCGGGTTCCGTATCAAGGTTCTCACATGATTTAAACATTAAATCACTCGGCTCTTCCTGTAGTCGGGAGCAGATCAACAGGGCTTTGCGGATGGTTTCAGATGCATTATCGGACAAATTAAAATCGTGGCCACCGCATTCGTTACAGCACCTAGCATCATCGGTAAATTCATCCAGTGCTTCTTTGAAATCAGTCATTTATAAATTCCATTCGTTGGTTTATCTTGGCTATACCTTATCCTGAAATGATTGTATGGTCAATACTTATTTAATCATTTTCTGATATTATTTTGAAATAACCATTTTGTAGCTGTCTACAAATTGGTCCAACCAGTGAAAGGACACCATGTATTACAACTCTTACGCACTCACACGAGAAATGAATGAACGGCGTATTGCCAAGCTAAAAGCGGATTTAAACGGTCTGGAGGTATGTATTGAGGCTTGTCTTGATGCTGATACCAGAAAAGCACTTCATCGCATTCACGGGCAGCTTAACGGGCAGATAGAGGCTTTGCAGGGGTGTAATCTTCGGCGGGTCGGATAGTGAGCAGCGACAATTTGGAGTTTTATAATTACCCAACTACTCCTTGACCATTCGGGCGACATTCAAATGTACGGGTTCGCTTCGTTTGGCATTGCCGCTATTACTTGTTACTCACCGCCAAGTCGAAAGGTATAAGTTGGAACCGAATTGAAGAACAGGCAGGTGGGATTCGAACCCACAACCACGGTCAAAGTTTATGTTGCGCAACCCTTGCTCTATCCATTGAGCTACTGACCTGTCCAGAAGTGCCGTGCTGCCCACCTAGGCGCTTATAGTGCGACAAGCACACACGACACATCAAGAAAGGTTCCGGTCATTACGCTGGCCGGAAAGCGCTTAAAAACAGGAGACCTGTCTTCGTTCTGAAGCCTTAAAATACCACCCTCAACAGATGCCGTCAATATTAATCTGTGCTCTTTGAATAAAATCTCTAATTGTTCAGTAGAAAGTCATCTACAACCGATAGTATTTCACCACTTTATGATCTAAATCGTTTTTATTTTCTTGGCAATTAATTACCTTACGTTCATAACCCTCAACGCTATGGATAACAAGAAAGCACAGATTATTCGCGACATGGAAGCGCGTATGGCAAAGATCATAGAACGCCATTCAGACGCACCCATAGAACAAACAATCCAGCCAATCCCACACAAGCCACCAACGCCCAAACAAAGCGATCCTGTCGTAAATAAGCTACTCGAGCCTGTAAAGCCGTACGTTCCTGCCGTAACTGTTGAAGTTCCAGTTGTGCAACCCCGTCAGCAGGATTGGCAGAATGAGGAAGTTGAGCCTGCCCCGAAAGCTCCGGTGAATTACCGGGCTGTGATTGGCTGGATTGTTCTGGCTCTTGTGCTTGTCGGGGCGGTTGTTGAGATGTGGTTTGTACTGTCATAATTTTAACCTCTAACTAAAAATAAAATGGGAGCGCACGAAGATTTACGGAGAGCAAAAGAGAAACTTGACACAAAAAAGCGGGAAATCAAAAGGAAGAATGAAGCAATTCAACAGAAAAACTCTAATTCGGCTATGGATAATTGGTTGGATAGCCTTCAACCAGCCAATCAAGATGATAGATTTGAGCCTACCGGCGACTGGGAGATTGATAGAATTGCGTATATCCCATTCATTGTTGTTGTAATTTTGGCCTTATTATTTCTCATTATTGAGAATGGATAGTGTTTTCTTCGGTCTCCCATGGAAAAGAAAGGCGGTATTGAAGGGTTTGAGGAGTTCGCTCAGAAAGTTGAAGATGACAAAGAACGGACAGAATTTGTTAAGCGATGGGAAGATAGCCATATCCCACATCCACGGTTTTTAACGAGGCTTAAAACGGCTCTTGGAATGCTTGAAGTTTGGCGTTTTCCGGCGCTTGAACCTGACGAACTTGAACGACTTAAAAAGAAAGGCCCGTTACACCCGGCGGCTAAGTTCATGACTGAGCTTTTACTCATCCTGATTATCCTCCCGTGTATGCTGTATAAAATTGGATACAGGCTTGTCACTACCGGGTCTATTTACGGGAAGTAAGCAGTCGAACGGCTCGTATTCTTCTGGTTTCAGGGTGTACATTGTTGCTGCTCAATCCAAAGCTTTGCAGCTTCAAAAGGTGAAAGGCCGTGGGTGTATAGGTATTCGATAATTTGCTTGTCGGTCATTGAAATTCTCCTCGCCGTTCATCATGTTTTAAGTTTTGGTATTGTTTTTATCTCTATTTTTCAGTCTAAATCACTAACCCATGGAAACAAAAAAACGCTCTAAATTTTGGATCAGGCTAGCAACTTTATCTTTTGATATCCTCAGCTTTCTTAAGTTGGCTCTTTTTTCATAGCTGCAACTTCATGAAGCTTTGATGTTTAAAAATATTTGTAGAACAGGCGTTTTACTTTCATCCAGAATGGAATTGGTTTCAAGACTACAGTTACTTCCACCTCCTGAACACGGTATTTGTCTTGCAATTGTTGTCTGAAGTTATCATCAAAAACGCGACATCTACCAGTGTGACGGCCCTTTGCGTTAAAATGTGGAATTGGCTGGCTTTTCACTTTATGACCTAAGTGCCATTTTTGACATACAGGACATTTATAAACAGCAAGTTCCTTTTTCAGGCCAATGTGGTGTCTAGTAGCCAAAGCCTGCTGCATTGTTTCATATGCTTTCTTCTTCCCGCAAACCTTTTTTCTAATCCGGCGCTTACTTGCCATTACTCATTCCCTCGGTGCTTTAATGTTTAAAAATACGCGTAGTCTTGTCTTCCAGTCCTTGGGTCGCCAGTCATCGTTGAAACGGTTGGACTTACCCATATTACACGCCCTGCACAGAATTTGAAGGTTTGTCAGCTTCAATGCCAGCTTTGGATAAAGTGACCGGGGTTTCACATGGTCAACGTGTAACTCACCATATTTACCGCAACACATGCACTTGTTACCGTATAGGCGCAATGCTCTGTATCTTAGCTTGTACCATGCGTCTGAGGTGTAGAAGTCTTGTTTAAGCACGGATGCGTCCTAGCTGCTGGTTTTCGTAGTGTTCAATGTATGCCTTTTCTTCCCGTGTAAGCTCAAACGGCCCTTTTTTAGAACGGGTGACAAAGCTTTGATATACTCTCGGGCAAAGCGGCTTTACGGTAGGGTCAAGAATTTCCACGATGTCAGCCGGTGTAGGGATTTCCTTACCTGTTTTCAGATATTGGATAAAGGCTCGTTGAACGTCATCAATCGGATAATCGCCTAATACCATCTGGAAACCCATGTCACGCATTTCTGCAACGTCTGAGGCTTCACCGAATTTCTTTAACATCGCGTATGTCTGTTGCAATAGCCGGGTTAGTTGTTCCTGGCTCTGCAAGCAATCCCTTATCAGGATTTTTCCCGCCGTTGGCTTCCCATCTTGCTCTTCGTTCGGCAATGATTTTTTCTGTAGCATCGGCGTAAAGTTCTGTCTGTGATTTACGACCGCCAAATCCGTTTCCGGTCTGTTCTCCGGTAGGGATTCCATTTCTGACAGCAATTTGTCCAGTGTTGTTTTGAGTGTTGTTTCCATTTTCTAGCGCCTCGTAATCGTTAAGAAATCTATCATCGTTCATCCATGCAGGGAATCCTTTGGCGTACTGGCTGTTACCTTCTCGGGAAACAGAATACTTTTTCACCCCTGCCAAGATTAGCTCTTCGGAGTTTCCACGTTCAACCGCAGCCTTCCAAGCTTTCAAGGCGTTGCCCCTACTGCCTGCCCTAAGTTTAGGATAGATCGCCCACGCCTGACTAAATATATCTTCGTTAGAAGATATTGTGGTTATGGTTGTGGTTGTAGTTACTAGGGCTTTGCTAGGGGATTGCTTTGGCATTGCTCTAGCATTGCTAGACTTGCTTTCACCACCCTTTTTCCCAGCATTTACGCGCTTTTCGTGGCGTTCGTTGGTTTGATTAATGACTTCAATTGTCTTTTCACTGACCCAAAAACCATTTTTCAGTTTGAAGAATTGATGCAGCACAACATCAACGTCTGACTGGTCTTGATCTGACAATGCCCTAGCAATGCTATAACATTGCTTCACGGGTATTTGCTGTTCGGTGGTGTAGATGTGGCGAAGCAGAAGCATGTATGCCCCATGCTGTGCCATCGTTAGATTGAAAGTCTTGCCGGAATAGTCAGACCAGTAAAACGGATACCATGCTTGCGTCATTGAGAGCCTTTGCCTTCACTTTGCCAATAGTCTGTTAAAAAATCGGGGCTGTCCTAATCCGGCAAAGGATAGACAGGACACCACGCGCATGGCTGCCCCAGACAAAGCATGCACATTGGTATATTTTTTGTCAACAAAATAATTCCGAACTTCGCATAAATCCACCTAAAATATCTAACTCCTAATGACACCAAGGCAAAAGCTCAAAGTATACCAAGATTTAGCCACAACTATATTGAGTGAACACTCTTTTGAGCAAGCTAAAAATCTGTTATCTATGTACGGCCTGTCGATGGAATGGACAAAGTTCGATTTACCACCAGAAGCATTTCTCGTAGATACATTTTTATTTCACGACCCTAATAGTGTATTTGAAATGGCAAAAGATTATGAGGTTGAAATCCCTTTGGAAGATGCAAAAACTAAATCTGAAAACAATCAAAATGAATCTATTGTGAATAGTCCCGCCAAAAAGATATTTATAAGCCATTCCAGCCAAGATAGAGATGTCGTAGGTAAACTGATTGACTATTTAAGGGCCATTGGTGTAAGCACAAGGAAGATATTTTGTACTTCTTATGAAGACTATGGTATTCCACTTGGTGAAGATTTTCTTGAAAAAATCAAAAAAGAGATTAGCAGCGAAACCTTGGTATTATTTGTTCTTACCGATAACTTTTATGCTAGTCCGGTATCTCTATGTGAAATGGGAGCGGCATGGGTTAATTCAAAGGATCATATCCCTATACTCGTTCCACCGTTTGATTTCATTGATATTAAAGGCGTCATACCTAATACCCAAGGTATGAAGATTAACGAAAAGCCCAAATTGAATAGCTTGAAATCAAAATTGGAAATTTTTTTTGAACTTGACCCGATAAGCTTTTCAATTTGGGAACGGGAACGTGACGAGATTTTTTCCCGCATGGATGCCGTGCTTCAAAAAAGAGCTACTCCAATCGTCTAATCCGATTTACATGAAGCTGAGCGACTTCCTGAAAGATTACAATGAAGCGGCGAACGATATCTTCGTAGACAAGTATTACGTTGAGGATTATATCCGGGAAAGACGTATTCCAGACGAAGACGGTGTTTATGACACAAGGACGAATGAGCAGTTTATCAGGGAGGAATACCCGCACCTAGTGGATAACCCGGAGCAGTATTACGAAGGAAAGCACAAAGCGAACTTTGAGAAAACGGTTAAGAAGCTGCAAGCGTCAAACCTTCCGAAAAAGGAGGTAAACAACGCAGTTAAGAACATACAGGCCCGGATTGAAACGAGTAAATCAGCCACACCGCATACAGCTATTGCGCGGGTTGCATATAAGGATGCGTTCAAAACTTATGTCAAGGCTCTGGATAACCAGATCGAACAGCTCAAAAAAGCTGAATTCATGAAAGCTTTCGGACCAAAAATAGATAGGAATCAGGAGAAGGAACGATAGATTTATTTTGTAAATTTACATCAACGTCAGCTACATTAAGCTGCCGAGACTACTTATATAGTACAGTACCCATGGTGGAGCTTTCTATCATGGGTATTCTATTATGATACCAGTGGCAATATACCAGTTCCACAAACTGGGTCAATGAGTATGCTTATGCAGATTATTTGATAAATATTTATCAAAACCATCTTGATATGTGCAACACTTTAATCAAAAGCACTTACATTTGTACAAATAATTTCAGTACATCTGGAAATAGAAGTGCTGCACCAATTGGCACAGCACTCTAACAAAGAAGAACGAGTTACGCATAGTTATGCGCAAAGTATTAAAAGAACTTATCTATGATGTGTGAGAGCAGTCCAGCTAGAACCAGCTCAATCAACCATCTTAGACAAGAGGGAGTACCATTCCAGAAACTCTGGAGGTAATTCCAAATCGCCTGCGACATCGGTGTCATTTAGGTGAAACATTTATTATCCGTATGCCCCATTGCAATCTCACCTGCAATGGGGTTTTTCGTTGGGATAAAAGTACGAAATTAGAAATAGATTGCCATATTGAATATTTGAATTTCCATTACCTCAAATACTAACGTATTCAGAAAGAATTGTTAAAATTCTTAGAATGAGATTGTTAGTCTCAACAGAGTTGTGAAAATAAATACAACTTTTTTTTATTGATTATCAATTAATTACAAAAATCAGGCTAAACGTATAGACATTTACCGTTATAGCAGTCTTGTTGTATCACCTAAGTCCACCATCAAGGCTTCGATCTGGCTATCTTCACTCTCATATAGCTCATAGTCTTCTGGCGCATTAGCGTAGATTTTGGGGAATGGTTGTTGCCTTCTCTTGCGTGCGTTGTTGCTGTTGTGTCTGCGAACCTGCCTGCCGTACTCTGTGTCTTTACGTTCCATTAACCAAACTCCCGCACCACCCAGTTGTGGTATTCTGCCACTGCTTCAATCGAATTGATAATCTTATATTCACCTTGCCAAGCGTCTTTCCAAACCACTTCATCCGGCGTAAGTGCTTGGGCGCTTTTAGCTTTCTCACCGTCTTTAATTTCTATTACTACCGTAAACCTGTAACCGCTGGGCAAGTGTTTGCTTGCTATAATATCAGGAAATCCACGGCCAATCATGTGTGTGTGCGCGACTGTCCAGCCTAGTTGTCGGAACGATTTGACAATTACAGGCTGGTTATCGTCTGCCTTAGCCGCTCTACGCATTACGCTGCATCAATCCATAAGCGGATTACTTCACTGGCAGTAATTTCACGCTTCTTGGCTAACGAATGCAGCTTTTTCAACTGGGATGGTTTCAGCTTCATTGAGAAAAACTCATTGTTCTTCTCTGGGATAATCTTTTTTTCTTTTTTCATCTTTTTTCTCCAGAAAGGTATTGACATTAACAGTATTGGCATGTAAAACAGTAATTGTCAAGCAAAAGGAGAGATAAAATGATTTACGGTTATACCAAACCGCCACAAGCTGTAAAAGATGGCATTGTCCAACGCCTTGCTATTTTCTACAAATCATTATCAGAAGATGAATTGATCGAAAAAAGCGGCGCACCGGAATATGTGCCAGTAGCAATTGAGGAGCTTACCATTGAAGGTAAAATTGAATTCATCAACGGGCGATATGTGCTGAAAGGAAACAACTAATGTCAGACAATATGAGAATTTGGGATCTGGTAAGTAAGACCGACCCAAAACATACCAAGCCATTTAAGCGGTCGGGCGGTTTCTCCGGTACGGCTATCAAGCCTATATATTCAGTTGAAACGATGACCAAACAATTTGGTCCTGTTGGCTTTGGATGGGGATATACCAAGCCTGAATACGTAACTCATTCTGGCCCTGACAATCAGCTAGTGGTCTATTGCACGATTGGTGTGTGGTACAAAGACGGCGATTTGAAGTCTGAGGCTTTTTATGGTGTTGGTGGCGATTTTGTAGTTGTCAAACAATCCTCTGGCCTACGTGCCGACGACGAAGCTTACAAAAAGGCATTTACGGATGCCATGGGTAACGCTTTCAAACATCTTGGTCTATCTGCGGATGTTCACATGGGTCAGTTTGACGGTAGCAAGTACATGGATGAGCCTAAGCCAGAGCCAAAGGTTGAGCCACTACTACCTGAACGCAAAGCTTTTATAATCGAAACCATCAACAGTGCAAAAGATGTGGCTACGGTTAAAAAACTAAATTCAGATGCACAAGCGGAATGCGTTGCAGCAAATGACCCTACCACTTTCCAAGACATACTGAAAGCTGCCAAGGAAAGAATAACCCAACTACAACCACCAAGAGAAGAACATCTTATTACCGGCGGTGGCTTAGTACCTACCGACATCTCACAATTTTAATCAAAAAAAAGGAGACTACAATTGACCAAAACATTTAATATCGACCTGAAAGCGGTTGCATCTTGCGCCCCAGCCATGTCAACAGAAGAAACCCGTTACTATTTATGCGGTGTTCACATTTTTGAGCGTGAAGGAAAGGTCATTTACGAATCAACCAACGGTCATTTTCTTATTCAGGTTCAATCAGAAATTGAACAAGATGAGATGGATTACGCTGGTTTAAATATTATCCTTCCTGCTTTTCTTGTAAAACAATTATCCAGTAAACCAATTCAAAAGGGCTTTGCAGTTGAAGAACATACTCTTGTTCCATGTGTGATTGATGGCACTCGTATCAATGTTGAAATGATTGACGGCCTCATTAATTTCAAACTGATTGACGGTAGCTTTCCTGACACTGCACGAGTTATCCCGACAAAGGCAAGCTGCAAAAACTTGGATTTTGACGCAATTGGTTTTAGCCCAACATACATGGATAAACTCGGTAAATCCCTTAAATCCTACACGGGTTTCAGTGTTCTTTCTGCCAAGTTTTCCGGTGATGAGAAATCGCCAATCCTGATTGAATGCAGCAGCCCATCATGGATTGCCGTATTAATGCCCGCCACTGTATAGGAGAACAAAACATGGCATCTGTAAATAAAGTTATCCTCCTCGGAAACGTAGGAAAAGACCCCGAAATCCGCACGTTCCCGAATGGTGGCCGTGTAGCCAATTTCACGATTGCAACATCTGAAAGCTGGAAAGACAAAGCAACGGGCGAACGTAAAGAACGCACGGAATGGACGAACGTATCTGTGACCAATGATGCGCTTGTCGGAATTGTTGAACGATTTGTCAAAAAAGGCTCTAAACTCTACATCGAAGGCCAACTGCAAACCCGCAAATGGACTGATAGCAACGGCGTTGACAAGTACAGTACGGAAGTAGTGTTAAAGGCTTTCAAGGGTGAAATTACCCTATTGGATAGCAAGCCGGACGATCAACAATCGGACAATGGCGCTGCTTATTCCAAAGCCAAAAATAATAGCACCCTGTCATCAAGCCTTGAAGGCGAAGAACCAAACTTCGATGTTTTCAATAACGATGAATTTGAAGCACCGTTCTAATGTCCGAAAGCAAGACCATAATCTTGCGATCTGAAAAGCAGGTTGATTATGCGAAAAGCATTTTAGTCAGCCTGCCCAAAGATGAACAAAAGCCTATATGGGTAATTATATTTGAGACTTACGAAGCAATCCGGTCAAAAAGATTTAATAGCTATTACTGGGTTTGTCTTACTCATATTGCCTCATGCAAACCAACTGGAAGTTATTTCAATCCCGAATCGTTCCATGAGTTTTTTGGTGGAATGTTCCTTGAGCCTAATATTTCCTACAATATTTTGACGGGTGCTGAAATACGGTCTATTCCATCCACTACCAAGCTGGGGTCTAAAAAGTTTAAGAAATACTTTGAAGACATTCAGGAATTTTGCCTGCACGAATGGTTTGTTATTCTACCCGACCCTAAACAACATGATATGGAGTACATAAAATGAAATACGTTGACCTACTGGAAGCAATACGCGACCACAACAATAAAATTGATGAGCAATACGGCGAACTGTTCGCAGAAGACGAAGAAGTTTCCGGTGACATTGATGAAAGTTTGGAATGGTGGTGTAACTACCTTCTGACCTTGTATAATGAAGATAAAGCCAAAGCTGACGCTGCCAAGGAGCTTGCTGACAAATATACTGCCCGTTCCAAATCCTTCGGAAACTCTGCCGATTGGCGTAAACAGGGTATTGAAACTCTAGTAGCTATGGCCGGAAAACCGATCAAAACGGTTGCTGGTTCTGCCCGTATTCAACAGGGCGTTATCAGTGTATTGGTGAACTGCCCACCTGAATTATTGCCAGAAGAATACAAAAAAGTCTCGTATGCTGCCGACAAAGCTGCTATCAAACGTGATTTGGAAGCTGGTAAGGAGATGAACTACGCCACTCTCGAACGTGGTAAACCATTTTTGGTGATCCGATGAACGAACTTGACGGTATTAACTATATCAGCATAAGCCACTGGGGATTGTTCCTTGCCCCGAATTAAGCCAAAACGAATAACGGACGCGGGTTTCCTACATTTCCTGCGTTCGCTCCCTTGCCTATGTTCCGGGAGAATGGGACAAGTAACTGCTCATCATCTCCTTGACACAGGTTTACGAGGTATGGGGTTGAAAAGCCCTGACAGGTATGCAATCCCTCTGGACTGGAAAATCCATGATGCTCTCCACCGGGCAGGCGATGAAACGATGTTTCTCGCTGGCTATGGCATTACTGACGCTATGGATATTGCAGACCAGTTCTACGAATGCTATCTAAACAACGACCACGAAACACCGTATGATTATATAATGAGGAGATTTCTTTGACCGATCTACATGACCAAATTACAGGTAAAATTATCGAACAACTTGAACAGGGTTTGGCCCCATGGCGGCAACCATGGAAAACCGGAATAACTTTCGGAATGCCACTCAACGGCGTTACAAGAAAGCCCTACCGTGGTATCAATGTGCCTTTATGCTGGTATGATATGCAGGAAAAAGGTTTCCAGAGCAATGAGTTTGCCAGCTTCAAGCAATGGGCCGAGAAAAAAGAATACGTCCGTAAAGGCGAAAAAGCCACCCAGATTGTTTATTACGACACAATCGAGCGCAAGAAAGATGACGAGATCACGAAAATCCCCTTCCTGAAAATGTCCTACGTCTTCAATAAGTGCCAGTTAAAATCCTACAATCCTGAACAGGAAACAAAGGAAGAAGTTGACATTGTGAAGAGTATTCAGCAAGTTGACGCATTCGTAAAAAACACCGATGCCATTATCAAGCATGGTGGAAATCAGGCGTTCTACAACAAAGCCCAGGACTACATACAGATGCCTCCCACGGTTGCTTTTATCGGCACCAAAACACAATCACCAACGGAAGCGTATTATTCAACAGAACTTCACGAGTTGTCTCACTGGACTGGCGCTGAAAAGCGTTGCAACAGACAGTACGGCAAACGCTTTGGAGATCACGACTATGCGTTTGAGGAACTTGTAGCAGAGTTATCATCTGCGTTTCTATGTGCGGAATTAGGGATTGCAGACGGCCCCCAGCTTGACCATGCAAGTTATATAGGCCATTGGCTGGCGATACTAAAGGAAGACAAAAAGGCCATTCTGACGGCTGCTAGCGCTGCCAGTAAAGCAGGAGATTGCTTAAAGGCGTTTCAGACTAACGCTCTTTCTCATGATCGCCCTTTGATTGGAAATTCACCCGGAATCGTTCTTTCTTAGCCTCCTTAGCCCCAGCAGAGAAACCCATATTATAGTTATTGAGTGTTAGAGCTTGATTACCCTTAATATGGGCCTCAAACTCTTTCACAAGCTTAGGGTCATGTTTTTCCAGTAGGTAACCGTCGTTGTAACCCTTAACCATGTCAGGATTTACCCGGTCATCAAGTTCATCGCTCATGGTCTTTTTGTTTATCGTTTTTCTTAAATGCTGCTAAGAACTTTTCCTTTTTAGTTAAGGTCGGCTCAGGCTTACGTCCAATCTTCTCGTCAAACCGCTTGCTTTCCTCCTCTCGCTTGTTGCGTAAGTAATCCCGTTCGGCCATTTCGGCCTGATGCATGTTGTATTTTAGCTTATCGCTCAGGTTCTTAATGTCGCCGCGCTGGACATTCTGTTCCATTTCGGAAACCTCTCTTTCGGTAAACTTTGGCTGACCGTTATCAAAAAATGGCTCGGTTGCAGGCTCATCTTTTTTGAGTGCCTTTTCATTGTCAGCGAATTGTTTTGCAAGCCGTTGTAGTTCTTCTGGTGTCATATCAGAATGGGTTTTTGGCGTGTTTATCTAAATAGGCATCAATGCTGTCAAGGTCATACAAAATATGCTTTGGAAATGGCTGGCTGAAACGGATAGCACCAGTGTCACGAAGCTTCTGCAGCGTGGTTTTACTGGATATCCGCATGTATTTCATAGCTTCTGCCCCATCGCACCAGCGGTCGCGTTTGTTACCCTTAACACGGGCAACAACCTCCTCTATGATGCGGTAAAACTGCTCGTCTGTAAGTTTAGAGGGTTCCATGAAAGCAATATATTAATTTATTCACCTAAAACCGCGTCAAGAGCATCATCAGCCGTTTTGTGAATGAAATTATTTTGGTAAGAAATTGTCGTGGTCAAGCTGCTGTGCCTGTAAAGCTTTTGAAGCATCTGTGGAGTGATTTTATCACCAGAGATATTTCCGAAGGTATGGCGGCTAATGTGGTTCGTCATCGGCTTGTCTATCTCGGCCTTTTCCGCTACCTTTTTAAGATATTTATTGAGATTTTTAACCGCGTAAGATATTTTTCTTTCCACTGTATACTGGTCACTCATATCTTGAACAACCTTTAATTCTGGGAATATCAGATTATTAACTTTCTCATCGCCTCTGTACTGGTCTAAAATTCCTTTGACTTTTTGGGGTATTTTGAGTGAACCAGCTTTGTCGTTTTTACCCATGGAATAGAAAAGACGATCATTCTGAAAGTCTGACCATTTCATCCTCAGAACGTCAGAAACTCTCACCCCAGCAAAATAATAGGAGAACAAAAATACGTTTCGAGCATGGTTCATTTTAGCGTCTGGCAAATCCAGCTCCTCAATTTTGGTAACTTCTTCCTTTGTTAAGCCAATTTTAGAGGATTGAGGAATTTTGATCTGTATCTTCCCCCGTCCGAATGGGTAGGCTCTCGGGTCGGCGATCTCCGCCAATATTGCCTGATTATAGATAGTTCGGATAAGTATTAGGTGATTTACAATTGTCCGGTCACTAAGCTTCTTATCCCCTTTCAAATGAGCCTTAAAGCGGTTGAGCAGTGCAACGGTGATTTCAGAAAAATCAATGTTCTTAGTTTCGAGGAATTCTTCAAAGTTTTTTAAACGTGATAAGTCAGTCGGAACTCGGTTGTATTTACCCTCTTTGGTCATGTTATCCGTAAATTCCTTCGCAACTGCAAAAAACGTAACACCCTTTTTAGGTTTGATCTTTTTGGCTACAAGCTTTGCGGAAACATCCTTTTTCTTTGCTTGTAGTTCAAGGCTGGTGTCACTGGCCTCTGCTAGCTTCTGAGCAATTAAATTGTTGAGTCTGACGGAATTCCGGTGAGATTTTTTAACTTTACAGGCGACTGCATCCCAGTCTTCTAGATTGACACTCTGTCCGATATGGATGTATGAGTGCTTTCTATCCTTCGTAATCCGCAGTGCAAGCGGATAGGTGCCGTCCACTTTTGCGGTATTCCTGACCACTACTTTTATTGTTGTTGCCATGACTGTCTGTTGTTTACAAAACAAAGATACAAATTTTCAGTCACACATCAGTCACACAAAGCATGGTTTATTGTGTATCACCATGAAATATATTAAACACTAAACTGCTGATTTATAATACGTTAATTTCATAGTGAACCATAGTAAACCATAGTAATACAGATGGAATAGATTTCATAACCCTAAGGTCGGCAGTTCGATTCTGCTCCCCGCTACGAAAATGAAAGGGCGCTCTGATGAGTGCCTTTTTTTGTTACTATAAGAATTAAATTCGTCTTCTTTCAGTTTGTACTAAGTACAGGTAAATACACTCCTGAAAACCACCATGACATGAAATTACTGATACAATACCTAAGCAGGTATAAAGCCCTCATTTTGCTTGCCCTTGTCCTCGCAGCCATTAACCAGATTTTTTCTTTGCTTAACCCGTACATTCTGGGAAACTATCTGATTGATCCTTTTGCCAATAAAGCAAAGTACTTCCGTGATAACGGGCTTGATAATGAATTTTACAAAGGAATAACGATAGGATTACTGCTAATTATCGGTACGGCGATGGTTTCACGTATAGCCAAAGCCTTTCAGGATTACGTTGTTAATGTTGTCATCCAAAAATTTGGAGCAAACTTATATACAGATGGTCTTCGTCATGCGCTCCGTCTACCCTTCCAGGATTTTGAAGATCAAAGAAGCGGCGAAACTTTATCGGTACTGCAAAAAGTAAGAGCCGACTGTGAAAAATTCATTACCAACTTTGTAAACGTTCTTTTTGCGACATTGGTCGGAATTGTCTTTGTGGTGATCGTCGCTTTTAAACTTAGCCCGGCTTTGCCGCTTATCTATCTGGTAGGCTCCGTTGTTCTTGCTTATCTAACCAGCATTTTGAGCAGGAAGATAAAAACGATTCAGAAAAACATTGTCAACGAAACCACGGCACTTGCCGGATCAACCACAGAATCGCTTAGAAATATTGAGCTGATAAAAAGTCTTGGTTTAACCCAGCAGGAAATCGCCAGACTGAACACGACTACATTCAAAATCTTAAAACTCGAACTTAAAAAGGTTAAGAGCATCAGATCAATCAGCTTTATCCAGGGAACGTTTGTCAACTTTCTTCAGCAATGTATCATGTTCGCTTTGCTGTTCTTTGTTTTCCGTGATCAGATTACGGTAGGACAAATGATGATGATGCAGTTTTACTCTTTTTTCATCTTCGGACCTTTACAGGAACTTGGCAACGTAATTTTGTCATACCGTGAAGCAGAAGCGTCATTGTTTAATCTTGAAACTTTGCTCGCCAGGCCGGTTGAGCACAAACCGGAGAATCCGGAAATCATTAAAGACATTGAATCACTGCGTTTTAAACATGTGCGTTTTCAGCATCAGTCAGCAACGCGCCCTGCTTTGGAAGAAATATCGTTTCATGTAAACAGAGGGGAAACCATCGCTTTCGTCGGTCCTTCGGGTTCGGGAAAAACAACTTTGGTAAAACTCCTTGTCGGACTTTATCACCCCAATACCGGTGCTGTTTATTACAACAACATCGATGGAAGTAAAATCGATTTTGATGAAATGCGTCATAAAATAGGTTTTGTAACACAGGATACGCAGCTATTTTCCGGTACGATCAAGGAGAATCTTTTATTCGTTAATCCGGAAGCGACTGACGAACTAATAGAAGACGTACTACATAAAGCTGCTTGTTATAATTTGCTTGCCAGGGCAGAAAACGGAATTGAAACGGTTATTGGTGAAGGTGGACTGAAACTTTCCGGCGGTGAACGTCAGCGTTTGTCCATTGCACGCGCACTGCTGCGAAACCCGAATTTAATGATCTTTGACGAAGCTACTTCCGCGCTGGATTCACTTACGGAGGAAGAAATTTCAAACACCATCCGCACCATTACCGACCAGCGTCAGCACATTACCGTCATGATCGCCCACAGGTTATCGACAATCATGCATGCTGACAGGATTTATGTCCTGGAAAAAGGAAAGGTGGTAGAGACTGGCAGTCACTTATCTCTTATCAATGAAAAGGGATTGTATTATGCCATGTGGAGACAGCAAATTGGCGAACGAAAAATCGAGCCTGTTCTTGCATCATAAACACAAAAAGGGGAGCCTGAAATAAGATAAGACTCCCCTTTCCAACTTTTTTAAATCTGTCAGTGAACGATTTTGAATACCAGTTCTTTTAACAATTCTCCTTCCGGAATGGAAACACCGTCCAGCCCTTTCATACGGGCGTCGCAATCCCTTAAATAATGAATAACCATCGCTGCCTTGTTCAGCGGGTAATTTCTTGCAGCTAAATTGTAATCCTTTACAAAAAAAGGATTGATCCCTAATTCAGTTGCCAGTCCACGTTCGGACTTGTCTTTACTTGCATGAGTTAAAAGAACCTTTGAAAAGAAATTATACAAAATGATCAGAATCGGCGATAATGGATTGTCTTTTGAATTAGCCGAAAAGTATGATGCAATTTTATTCGCCTTCAAAACATCCCGGGTCGCAAGTGCTTTTTGAAATTCAAAAACATTGTATTCCTTACTGATCCCCACAAATCTTTCAACTGCCTCTGCATCAATCCCCTGATCTACCCTCAGGTTTACCATAATCTTGCGTATTTCATTGGTTAATCTTTTCAAATCATTGCCAATGTTGTCGACAATCATCTGGACGGCCTTGGGACTTATCTTTACACCCTCTGCCTGACAAAAAGAGGCGACCCAGTCAGGGAGTTTGTTGTCATACATTTTCTTGGACTGCACAACAACTCCATGATTATTGAATGCTTTGATAAATGATTTCCGCTCGTCGGCATTGGCCTGGAAACACAAAATAAGCACGGTGCTGCTCAACGGGTTTAAAGCATAGTCTTCCAGCCTTGCCTGCTGTTCCTTTTGTTCAATTCCCCCAAGCTTATTGGCATCTTTAACCAGAATTAGCTGCCTCTCCGCCATAAACGGATACCTCCGGGCATAGCTTAACACACCGGCTACGTCGGTATCTTTTCCATACAATACAAACTGATTAAACCCTTTCTCTGATTCCGGTACAATCCGTTTTTCGAGCTCGTCAGAGATAGAATCAATGTAAAAAGGCTCATCGCCATGCAGAAAATAGAGCGGTTTAAACCGTTTTGCTCTAATGTCTTTTAATATAACTTCGGGCGTTTGCGCCATAGGACTCTTTAAATTTTTAAACTATCCGAAACGATAAATTCCGCTGCTCTTTCTGTCAGTTCCGGATAAAACACTTTAAATTTTTCGCTATAATATTCCTGATTCTTTCTTAGTTCATGGCCTGCATCTTTTATCGGGCTCATAAATCCGGCCCTGCGTGACATCCTGCTGAAAGTAAGATCAATTCCTTCGAAGGATGCATAACTGTTCAGCCAGTCCTGACGTATCATTGCATTTGACATGGGAATCATTTGCTCCGGAATCAAATATTCATTTTTTTCGATCAGCGAATATATTTTATGCGAATAAGTCCACAGCGATTCGGTGCAAAAATCGGAAAAATATTTTGCCAAAAAATAATCAAAATAAATATCGACGATAATTCCGGCCAGCCTGCCATGAACCAGTGCCGCTTTATTTTTCGCTTCCCGAACCACAGCGTGTGTATCAGTAAACATATCAATAAAGCGGTGCAGTTTTAAACCTGTCACGTATTCAGGGTTCCAGGTCAGGGTTTTCTCGTCTGTTAACTTTCCTTTGACGAAATCCCCGACATAATTTCCCATTATTACTCCATCCTTCTCTCCTGACAGCAGCAAATGCGCTAAAAAATTCATAAAAATGACATTTTGACAAAATTGCCGTACGTTTGCTTCTTTAATTCTTTCAGGGTAACATGCAGGAACAATTATTTTACAACAACAATTATTTTAACCAGACAAGCAAATGAAAGTCGAAAAAAATAACGTGATCACGTTAACATATAGTCTGCGGATTCCCGATACAGACGGAGAAATGGACGTAGTTGAAGTAGTAACGGAAGAAGATCCGATGTTGTTCATTCAGGGGATCAGCGGTCTGCCGGAAGGTTTCGAAAACCAGATCGAGGGACTTGTGGTTGGCGATATCTTTGATTTTACGGTAGAAGCTGAAAATGGCTACGGTGAATTCGATCCGGAAGCAATCGTTGAATTGCCGAAAGAGGTATTCCAAATGGATGATGTTGATCAGGAAGAGTTACTTCAGATCGGCAACATTATTCCGATGACAAACGAAGACGGAGAACGCATGCACGGACAGGTTACGGAAATTAAAGATGACGTTGTTGTCATGAACTTTAACCATCCTTTAGCTGGTAAGGAAATGCACTTCGAAGGGCAGATTCTTTCAATTCGTCCCGCAACTGCTGAGGAAATCAGCCATGGCCATGTGCATGGAGAAGGCGGTGTTCACCATCACTAATGAAATGAAGAATTAAAAAATGAAGAATTAAAAATTTGCTACTCCAGCTAAATTCTTAATTCTTCATTCATAATTTTTAATTCACTTGATACTGCTCCACCTCCACACCGAAACGTCTTAAAAACTCCACTCCTTCTTCCACAGCAATTCCTTTGTATGCTGCGTATGATTTAAGAAAAATCACTTTTTTGATTTTCATTGTATAAATCACCCGGGCACAGGCTATACAAGGTGCGAGCGTAACAAACAAAGTCGATCCTTCAATATTGGACCCGTTTTTTACAGCAAACAGAATCGCATTTTGTTCTGCATGAAGCGCAAGGGAACAACTCCCTTTTGCATCCCTCGGACAACCTGTTTCAGGGAATTCCTCATCGCAATTATGTGTTCCTGCCGGAGGGCCATTGTAGCCAATGGAAATGATCCTGGTATCTTTTGTCAGTACCGCACCCACCTGTGCTTTGATACAATGGGAACGCTGCGCCAGATTATTTGCCAATTCCATAAAAATATCATCAAATTCCGGCTTTAAATTCGTTGTTAGTAAAGTCATTGCGATTTTTAATACTGAAAGAACATACAAACTTAGAAAAACGATGGTTTGGATTCAATATACATTGCCATTAACATACAAAAGCCGGCTGATCACATTACTGCTAATACTTTTGTATCTGAATGGATACGCACAGCAGGACAAGGTTACTTTACGCTTTTCGAAACCGTCGCCTTCTTTGCTGAAATCGTATAAATTTTATATTCAGGAAGTTGAGGATAAAAGAAAGGAACCAGGATCCGGATTGGGAAAGGTGGTGGCATTTGGTAAAGATGTTGCATTGGAACTGAACGGAAGTCTTGAAAAAAATCTGATATCCTACTGGTCCTTTTTAGCACCGAAAAATAAAGAGACTTACCTGCCTCTTTACATTACTGTGAAAGATTTCAAGGTGAGTGAAAAAAAAATAGGTACCAATAAAATCGCTGGTGAAGTCAGTCTGACCATCACATTTCGATGGTATAGAGACATGCAGCCCGTGGAATTGACAAATTATCAAACCTCGGCAAGTTACACCAGGCCGGAGCATGATCTTTACTATGAAAAAATTACCGAACAAATTCTGACTCAGTCCATTGTCCACTTTAATAAATGGATGACGGATAATGCAGGTAAAACTCCGTCCCTTGCGAGAAATCTGGTACTGGTTTTTAAAGAAATCAGAAACAACTCCAACCGTGATACTGTGTTTTATGATCCCAGGCGACCCCTGATCTGGTCGGACTTTCGGGGAATGGGAGGCAGGCCGGGAAGCCGTTATGCTGCTGCCGTTTTCACCAGTTTCGCCTATGAGGGAAGATCTTATCCAAAGGGTGATGATTTGGTTGTGGAAATCGGATTAAAGGTATTTATGGTGAAGGACATGTCCTGGGGCAGACCCGAATACCGCACAGCGAGTACACTTCGGCATGAGCAGCTTCATTTTGACGTTACCCGTATGGTTGTTGAGAGATTTAAAGCCAATTTAAAAAAGGCTGAACTTACCATAGAGGATTATGATAGTGAAATACAATATCAGTTTCTTGAAACCTTTCGTGAAATGAACCGGGAACAGGAAGCTTATGACGGTGAAACCGGTCATGGGCTAAATCCGGCGGCACAAGCTGCGTGGGACAGAAAAATTACAGCAGAAATTTCTTCGATCTATTCAATGCAGTGATAGCGCTCCGCTGGACAAATCATAAAAAGTATTTTTCCCAAAGTAGCGTTGCCACTGCGCTTGCCTGCGACCGTGTATTTCTCCACCAGTGAGAAAAATAGTATTTGACTTCATCGTTGGCATTTTCCCTGGTTTTCCGGAGGTGATAAGCATGTAGTCGACTGACTGCGAAGTATTGACATAATTTCCATGCGTGATTATTTTGTCCTGCCATGCTATTAGCCGGCCATCATCCCAATTCTTAACAGTTAACTTTCCCGATGTATTTTTATAGGTGTTAGGGATAAAAATCCTTTCCAGTACACCTTCGCTTATCGCATAATTCTTTATCCGAAAATCGTAAGCATCACTGTCTTGTATAAAAGCAGGATCACTTGAAATGTACAAGCGATTACCTTCTTTAAAACTGATTACGGAATGTTTTGGCACCGAATGGATCATGGCAGCAGGCGTAACATACTTTTGAAAACTTAACGATACGGAGTAAAAAATAAAGACTAAAGTTGCAGCTGAGCAATACTTCAACCATATATTTTCCTGCTTACTATAAGAAAGCCAGACCAATACGATACAACCATACAGTAAAACAACCTCAAATTTGTCCAGATATAAATTTTCAACCAGATATCCGGGAAGAAGCTTTGGTACGGAGACAGAAACGTTGGTCAGATAAGCAGAAATGTCGACAGTCCAGTTCACCACGGCTTGCAACCAGGTAATATTTAGCAGACTAAATAGCAACAAAACCATTGCCGCAGGTAAAAGCACATTGGTAAAACCGATCACAAACGGATTGATCAGCCAGAAATAGGAAGGAAACTGATGAAAATAATACAAACTTAACGGGAAGGTAGCGAGCTGTGCAGCAAAAGACAAAGCGGTAATCTGCCAGATGTATTTTGACAAATGGTTTGACGGTTTCCAAAATCGCTCGATAGGTTGATACAATAAAAAAATACCGGTCATCGCCAGATAGGAAAGCTGAAAACCAACATCATAGATGGCATTTGCATCAAATATCAGGATCAATAAGGCAGAAATGGATAAAGTATTTATCGATGCCTGCTTACGTTTAAAAACCTCTGCGATTACAAAAACGATGCACATCAGTGTGGCGCGCTGAACCGAAGGAGGTATTCCGGTTACCAGCGCATAAAAACACAAGAGAGCTGTAACGAGTAAAAGATAAATGTAACGGCCCGGGTTCCACCGTTTCAACCAGTTGAGGCATGTACTTATTACCAGAAAGATGATTGCAACATGCATTCCTGAAACCGATAAGCTATGTACAGTTCCGGAAGTTGTGTAATCATCTACCTGATCGGAACGAAGGTCATCGCGCCTGCCTAACAACATGGCTTTGACCAAACCATAAGACTTATCATCTTTGATATTTTCACGAAAGGTCCTATCAGCCCACTCTGACAGCTTCATACTCCAAAATGCTGGTCCCGACGCCTGATGATCAGGTAAAATCTGATAACTTCCTTCCGGCAGATAGCCGGTCCATACAATTCCTTTATTCCATAAATAAGTCTGATAATCAAATTCTTCCGGATTAAGCGGTAAATCCGGTCTGCCAAGTTTACCTCTTACAACGATAAAATCACCTGGTTTCGGCACAACTGCCGCATCTGAGGGAATACTTAGCAAAGCCCTGGTACTTTCGGACTTCCAACCAGCTTTCTTCCTGATAGCCTGTATCAGAACCTCCATCCGGATACTTTTTGCCCGCTTTTCCGGAAGAGAGCGAACCACCGTCTGATATGACGTGTAGGTTGAATCTGATAATGCAGTTAAAGAAGTGTTGAGCTGATTGAGCTGCAGTAAATGTGTCACGGCACCTGCAGATATCAAGCAGACCGATAGGCAAAAGGTGGTAAAACGGTAAGATCTGATTTGGAAAAACCAAAAAGACAGCGCAGCGCTTGATAAAGAAATACCGATAATTACAGTATTTGAAATACCCGTTTGTGACAGCAGATAGGTATCTAAAAGTATCCCTGTGATAAAGAATATCACAAACCCAAGGTAAGGTGTTCGTGAAAACATGTAAACTAACTATCTAACCAAAAATCGTTTTGTAACGGTTTCTGAATCTGTATTGACCCGAAGGAAATACAAACCAGCAGGATAGTTTTTCACGTTGATATAAGTTTCATTAACCGCATCAGCAGACATCTTCACGCCCCGGACATTAAAAATACTTACGGTAAAAGGCTTGTAATCCGGAGTGTAAATATTGGCATTAAGATATTCCTGTGCGGGATTTGGAAAAAGCTCCACGGTGACGGACGGAGTTGTGATCTGAGCATATTCGACCAGTTTTGCACGCCTCGGGCTCAGTTCCAGCACGGCGTACATTCTGTTTTTTTGATCCTGAGTAAAAACACTCATGCACCTGTCCGGAGAATAATCCATGTAATTTTCGATCATATTTCGGGAAAGAGCGCCTCCGCAGGTCGAATATTTAGGGCTGCAAGAAAGATCAGTTGTTTCATTAGCAGCCTGTGCACGTGGGGTATCGTCGCAATAATCGGTCCCACAACCGTTAACGTTCACACCCCAAATATGAAAAAGTCCAAGCCAGTGGCCAACTTCGTGTGTTGTTGTACGCCCCAGATTATAAACTGCGCTGGTGATCGCCGGTGAATTTCTGCCAAAGTAACGTGAATCAATTATTACGCCGTCAGTTAAGGGATCAGTGTCCTCTTCATCTTCAAGTAATAATCCGGTAGTTTGTTTATTAATCTGGGTAATTACCGGAAATTGCGCAACACCCAGAAATAAATTAGATAAGGAACAAACCCAAATATTCAGATATCTGCTGGTTGGCCAGGGTGGAGATATGGTTGCCAGGGTAATGTCATCCGTATAGGCACTGAATTGTCCTTGCGCATCATACTTACGCACAACGCCCACCAGCTTAAAACGTATTCCCGTATCCACACCGAGAGAATCCGTGTAAAAACCTTTATATCCCGATTTGTTGGCATAATCCTCATTGAGCACATCAATCTGGCTTTGAATCTGTTCGTCAGAAATATTGGAATTGTTGGTCCCTCCGATACGATTGTCTTTTTGGTTGTGGACTACATGCACGACAACCGGAATCGTAATTGCATCAGCCGAAACCCGCATCCGCGAACGGATCCTGCTAATTTGTTCCTGAATTGCTGTTTCAGAATCCTGTCTTAACCTGCGAAGCATTGGACTTCCGGAAATCCGTATAGAATCCCGCTCGGCAGTGACGCAGCGAATCAACAGAGAATCTGCCTGCTGCGCCAGTGCCGGTACGGAAATCATTAACAATACGATTGTCTTTAACAGAAAGTTATTGCTCCGTCTTTTCATAGGCTGCAAGAATATCTTTTACCAGGCGATGGCGTACCACATCTGATCCGTCTAATTCAACAAAACTGATGCCTTTAATACCTTTCAGTATTGATAAAGAATCTATTAAACCTGATTTCAAATTTTTCGGCAAATCGATCTGCGATTTATCGCCTGTAATAATTGCTTTTGAACTTGGTCCCATCCTTGTAAGAAACATTTTCATCTGCATTGGGGTCGTATTCTGAGCTTCATCAAGCAAAATAAAGGCATTATTCAGTGTTCTACCCCGCATGTACGCCAGGGGCGCTATTTCTATGACGCGGCTTTCCAGATAAAGTTTCAGTTTTTCCGGCGCAATCATATCGTCAAGTGCATCGTAGATCGGACGCAGATAAGGATCTATTTTTTCTTTCAGATCACCCGGAAGAAATCCCAGATTCTCTCCCGCTTCAACAGCGGGACGTGTGATTATGATTTTTTTAACTTCCTTGTTTTTTAATGCTCTTACAGCAATGGCCACGGCCGTGTAGGTTTTACCTGTACCAGCGGGGCCAACCGCGAATACCAGATCGTATTTGGAGGCCTGATCAACAAGCAATTTTTGGTTTGCCGTTTTGGCTTTTACAACAAGACCTTTATTTCCATAGATAATTACATCATCGTCATCATCGGCCGATTTCTTGCCGGGCGATAACGTAACCCCGTTTAAATATACTTTGACATTCTCGTTCGTAATTTTTCCGTACTTCTGATAGTGTGCAATAAGCGAGTCCAACACATCGGTGATACGGATTATTTCGGGAGCAGTACCCTGAATCCTGATTTCGTTACCCCTTGAAATAATTTTACTACCGGGAAAGGCCGCAGCTACTTCTTTGATATTCGAATTGTGAATTCCTAAAAAGTCGACCATTGAAACGTCTTCGAGCGTGATGATTTTTTCGAGCAAATGAGTTAATGTTTGAGTGATTAATTAAAGTTTGTAAAATTTAGTAATAATAACCAAGATTTGCGAAATTAAAATACAGCGTTTCGCCCTTCCTTTTTTATTTAACGGCAAAATCCCGTCAAATAAGAACCAAGTGATTCAGTATCAGCCACCCATATTTTGATATTTTTTGTCAATACCTCTTCTAAAAAAATAGTTGATGCAACTTCCTTTACTTCAAGCCCGGCAATGCTTAATTTTGTTATAACATGGAAAATAACAACGCATCAAACAACTATTCCAAGAACGGTTCAAAACTAGCCGGTTCCGCCAGGAAACCAAACGGCACACGCACAACAGGTCCTGAACAAACCTTTGGCAAACTACCTCCTCAAGCCATTGATGTGGAAGAAGCAATTCTGGGAGCACTGATGATTGAAAAGGATGCCCTGACTGCAGTTGCCGACATTTTAAAACCTGATAGTTTCTACAAGGAAGCTCACCAGAGAATTTACACGGCAATTATTACCCTGTTTGCTGACTCCGAGCCAATCGATATGCTGACCGTTACTTCTAAATTGAGAAGTACCGGTGAACTTGAAATCATAGGCGGCGCCGCTTATATTATGGAATTAACTTCCAGGGTCAATTCTGCTGCCAATATTGAATTCCATGCACGTATTATTTCACAGGCTGCCATCAAGCGTGAACTGATCAAAATATCATCTGAGATCTTAAAAGAAGCATTTGAAGACACCACAGACGTTTTCAGATTACTGGACAAAACGGAACAGTCACTGTTCCAGATCTCAGAAAGCAATATCAAGAAAAATTACTCTGACATGGGTGCGCTGATGCGTCAGGCACTGGAAGAACTTGATCAGAAAAAGAATAATACCGACGGGCTTACCGGCGTTCCTTCCGGTTTCAGCGCTTTGGACAGGCTGACTTCCGGATGGCAAAAAACGGAATTAATGATTCTGGCCGCTCGTCCTGGTATGGGAAAAACGGCTTTTGTTGTCTCCTCGCTTCGTAATGCAGCTGTGGATTTCAACATGCCCGTTGCGATATTTTCTCTTGAAATGTCGTCTGTCCAGCTGGTGAATCGTTTGATATCAGCGGAAGCCGAAATCGATAGTGAGAAAATCCGGAAAGGTAGTCTTGCTCCTCACGAATGGGAACAGCTTCACCACCGGATTCATAAACTTACCAATGCCCCTATTTTTATTGATGATACCCCTGCCCTGTCGATCCTGGAATTGCGTGCAAAATCGAGACGTTTAAAAGCGCAGCACGATATTCAGATGATCGTTATTGATTACCTCCAATTGATGACAGGTGATACAGGCGGAAAAGGAGCGGGAAACAGGGAACAGGAAATCGCTATGATTTCGCGTTCGCTTAAAAACCTGGCAAAGGAACTTGACGTACCCGTGATCGCGCTGTCGCAGCTTAGCCGGGCAGTGGAAACACGTGGGGGAGAGAAAAGACCTCAGCTGTCCGATTTAAGGGAATCAGGATCTATCGAGCAGGATGCCGATATGGTTTTATTCCTTTATCGACCTGAGTATTATGGAATTACAGAAGATGAAGCCGGAAATTCAGTAGCCGGTATCGGCGAAGTAATTGTAGCTAAAAACCGTGCAGGTTCACTGGATACGGTTCAATTAAGATTTATTGGTAAATATACCAAGTTTGCAGATCTGGATTCGCAGTTTTCCCCGGTTCCTTATGCTGTTGACCGCCCGATCGTAACGAGCAATCCAATCGCTTCCTTTGAAAGCCAGGCGCCACCAGCAAGCGGAACATTGAGAAGCCGTGCAAATGATTTAAGCAATTTCGATTACAAAGGCCCCGACAACGAGCCCCCGTTTTAAGAGCAGGGGCTTTGGGTTATGGGCATAGGGAAAAATAGCCGATGCCCATAACTCTTTGCCCTACCCTCTCCTCACCAAAAGAGCGATGTTCTCCACATGGTGCGTGTTGGGGAACATATCTACCGGCTGAACCTTTGTAACTTCGTAATCATCCGACATCAGCGCCAGATCCCTTGCCTGCGTTGCCGTGTTACAGCTCACATATACAATCCGGTCAGGACCCGCTTTTAATATCGTTTCCACAACCGGCTGGTCCATTCCTGCACGCGGTGGATCGGTAATGATCACATCCGGCCTTCCGTGTTTTCTCAAAAAATCTTCATTCATGATCCGGCGCATATCTCCGGCAAAAAATGAAGTATTGGTAATTCGGTTTATCTGAGAATTTATTCTCGCGTCTTCAACAGCAGCTTCCACATACTCCACACCAACTACTTTTTTAGCACGCCTGGCTACAAAATTGGCGATCGTTCCTGTTCCTGTATAAAGATCATAAACAGATTCATTACCGGTAAGCCCTGCAAATTCCCGGGTAACATTAAACAGGGTGTAAGCCTGCGCTGAATTGGTCTGGTAAAAAGACTTTGGACCAACCAGGAAAGTAAGATCTTCCATCGTTTCACGTATCGTCGTCTCTCCTGCATAATGTATCACATCCTGGTCCTGATACGAATCATTTCCTTTCAGATTGACGATGTAGTTAAGAGAGGTAATTTCCTTGTGCGTTTTGTGCAAATATTCCATCACTTTTTCAATCGCCTCATCGTTTTGCTCACCGAATTGTACAATCACCATCACATCACCGGAGTTGGCTGTACGGATCACAACATTCCGGAGTGTTCCCACATTAAAACGCACATCGTAATAGGGAATGCCATGCAGCTCACCAAAATGATGCAGGGAATTCCGGATTGTGTTGGAAGGATCAGATTGCAAATGACAATGATCGACGGTGAAAATTTTGTCAAAGCGTTTTGGAACATGAAACCCGAGCGCATGTTTGGTAAACTGCTGACCGGAATCCATCTGATCTTTCGTAAGCCAGCGCCAGTTGGAAAAAGTAAATTCCAGTTTGTTACGGTAATATTCCGTCGCCGGAGCAGCAATAATCTGATTGATTTCTACATCCTTGATTTTACCGATTCTTTCAAAATGATCTACAACCTGCTGTCTTTTAAAACGCAACTGATGTTCATACCCGATGTGCTGCCATTTACATCCACCGCAAACGCCATGATGCAGGCAATACGGGTCCGTCCGCATGGAAGACTTCGAATGAACCTTGGTAACAATGGCTTCCTTTAATTTCTTTTTGGTTTTTACTACTTCAAGATCCACTATGTCACCGGGAGCAACATTTCCTTCTACAAAAATTACGCCGTCTTCTGATTTAAATATACATTTGCCTTCTGCCGCGAAATCAGTAATTTCAACGTATTCATATTTGTTATGTTTTGACATATTTCTTTTTATAATTTCTAAAACCGAATACTTATCGGATAATCTTTACTCTTGTTATCAGTCATGAAAAATCAGTTTATTTTACTGTTTCTGATACTGTTTTCTTTTTTTGAAGCCAACGCCACACACATAGTCGGCGGACAACTTTTTATCACCCAAAATAAAGGAACTGTCAATAATTACCGCATTGGCCTGACGATGTATTTTGATGCCATCAATGGAAATCCGGGTGCAGAAGATCCGTTTGTAAACATTTATGTTTTTCGAAAGAGGGACAATGCAGCAGTCGGTTATCTTCAGGCCCCAAAAATAGAACGAAAATCGGTCAATTACACCAATCCGACCTGCGGAATATCATCTTTAGAAACCTACATGATCACCTATGCTTCGGATGTGCTGCTGGAAACCAGTGCTTTTAACGATGCCCAGGGGTATTATATGGTGTGGGACCGGTGCTGCCGGAACGGAACAATAACCAACATAAAAGATCCGGGTGATGCGGGCAGTTTGTTCTATCTGGAATTCCCACCCATTGTGAAAAGTAACCTTGCTTTTAATAACAGTTCGCCTGTTTTTCCGACTATTCAGGGAGATTACGCCTGTGTAAACACCCCATTTAATTTTGACTTTGGCGGAACGGATGCCGACGGAGACAGCCTGGTGTATAGCCTGGTAACACCCATGCAGGGGTATTCTTCAAAAGACCAGCCCAGTGCTCCGGGCCGTGGTTCTTCTAATTATCCGAAGCTGACCTGGATTGACGGGATCTCGGTTTCCAACATGATCCCAGGACCAAAACCCCTTAGCGTTAATACCAGAACCGGTATGCTTTCGGTAACCGCTGGAAATAAAGGTTTATATGTGTTCACTGTCCAGGTTGATGAGTATCGGAAAGGAGTAAAAATCGGTTCTTTAACAAGAGATTTTCAGCTGATGGTGGTTGACTGCCCAAAAATGGATGCTCCGAAACTTTTATTTAAACCGACAGGGAAAGATACCTACTACGCCAACAACGAAATTATAACAGTCAAAAAAGACGACCCAAATTGCTTCGAAGTTATGGTTGTTGATCCGTCTCTCACAGATCTGATCAGAGTAAACGGAAAAGCAATAAACAACTCAAAAAATTATTTCACGATTCTGCCTGCTGAGTTTAGGAAAACCTCCCAAAGCGATACGATGCGTTTTCAGATTTGCCTGGATGAGTGTTTTGTCACTTACGATAACCGCCCGATACGTATCGAGCTCATTGCCGAAGATGGAAGCTGTCCGGTACCCTTAATGGACACGCTGACCATTTTTATCCGCCGTGAAAATAGTACAAATACCCCTCCGGTCGTTACCACTTCCCTACCCGGCAATTATGTTCATGCGACGGTTGGCGTACCGGTTAATTTCACGGTCTTTGGAAAGGATGCCGACAAAGATGATCTGGAACTCTCCGCTCAGGGTCAGAATTTCTCGCTCACTTCCCAGGGTATGAATTTCAGGCCCGCAACCGGTAAAGAAACCGTGCAGCAAAACTTCACATGGACGCCGCCCTGCAATGCCCGGAAAGGTGACACGCTTGCCGTAGACTTTTTATTGGAAGATATGCGCTGCTCTGGAAATCCGCTTGGCGTTTCCAAACCGGTTTACTTTGTAATCGATCAGTCGCCAAACAATCCGCCATCAGTGTCCACGAGTCTCGCATCGCCTTCCTTGACCTACACAATAGGGCGCTATGATCCGATTCAGTTTAATGTATCAGCTTCTGATCCTGATACGAACAACATCACGCTCACCGCAGCAGGAAGAGGATTTGACATGAAGGCGCTGGGTATGAGCTTCACAAATAAATCTGGGGTTAAGAGCCTGACAAGCCCTTATTTATGGGCTCCCGACTGTGCGATGATGAATGGCGAATCAGAACAGGTCTTTACAATAGATTTTATTACCGTGGATAAAAACTGCGGCGCAGCCAGTGACACGACCACAGTTGAAGTTTTGGTAAAAGATGAAGTAGATGTCGAAATGCCTGAAATAGCGAATGTGATTACTCCAAACGGGGATGGTAAAAATGATTGCCTTGTGCTGGAAACGCTGCCACCGGGCACCTGTGGGAACGAATTTAAAAGTGTGATTATATACAACCGCTGGGGCAAACAGGTTTATTTCACCAGAGAAATCGGTAAAAACTGGTGTCCTGATGATATTTCTGCCGGTTATTATTACTATCTTATTGAGTACACTAATAAGTCATTTAAGGGTGGGTTGACAATCCTTAAATAATAAATTCACCTGATTGAAAATCCTCCCTGTTAAGGTTATAAACCTAATCAGGGAGGATTTTTTGTTTTCCGACAGATCCAAATAATAATGATCCAAATAATAATCTGTTATCTCATTTTCTCAAAAGTTATTTCGTAAACCAGCCCAGGACGAAACCAGCAGAGAACAGCCGATGTTAAGTATTATATCAATCAAAGAAAATATGACAAATTCTTTTCAATGGTCCTTTCTGCTGGGACGACTTGCAGTTGGCATGAGTATGTTTGGCCACGGGCTTGTACGGCTTCCAAAGCTTGCTGGTTTTAGCAGTTGGATGATCGGGCAGTTTCAAAAATCCATGCTGCCGGTAATTCTGGTCAAACCTTTCAGTTATGCATTGCCAATCGCTGAACTTTTGGTGGGCTTGTTTCTGCTGCTTGGACTGTTTACCAGACAAGCTCTTATTGCCGGAGGTTTCGTGATGATAAGCCTGATCTTTGGAACTTCCATGATTGAGGAATGGAGCGCAATACCATCACAACTGATTCATACAGCTTTCTTTTCAGTAATGCTTTGCTTCGTAAGAGATTATAATTTTTACGCAATAGACAATTTGAAGAGGAAATCCTGACGAGCAAATGTATTAAAAGGAACATCTTATGGTTTGTAACAAAACATTTTAAAAGTATAAAAAGTGAAGAACTATTTAAATTAATAATTAATACAATAAGGTATTTAAGGTATAAAAGTTTAATACACTGTAATATTAGCTATGATTTAAAATGTAAAATATGTTTATCACATTTTAAAAGTATAGAAAGTATAAATATTCGAATTAATATATATTTATTAAACCTTATTATACTTTTAATAGTATGAGTAAACTAAATATGTACAGAAAGTAAAAATGACTTTAATACAAAAATCACTTTTTATAAGCATTAATAATAAATAACATATTATTAATATTAAAAGTATTTACAATATAATTAGTTAAAATCACAAAGTTATGGAAAAGAGACAATTAGGAGAAAGTGATTTGTATGTAGCACCGCTAACACTGGGAGGTAATGTATTTGGCTGGACAATTGATGAAAAGAAATCCTTTGAAATTCTGGATGAATTTGTAGCTTCCGGGTTCAACTTAATCGATACTGCGGATGTATATTCCCGGTGGGTACCTGGAAATAACGGCGGTGAATCCGAAAAAATAATTGGAAAATGGATGAAAGAAAGGGCTAACCGAAACAAAGTAATCATCGCCACTAAGGTTGGAGCAGACATGGGACAAGGCAGAACCGACCTGAGTAAGGCTTATATTTTAAAAGCTGTAGACGATTCTTTACGTCGTTTGCAGACAGACTATATTGATTTGTATCAAACGCATTGGGATGACGACGAAACACAGGTGGAAGAAACACTGGAAACTTATGGTGAGCTTGTGAAGGCGGGCAAAGTTAAATGGATCGGAGCCTCTAATCTTTCGCCGGAAAGACTATCGGCTTCTCTGGAAGCCAGCAAAACACACGGCTTCCCCTCCTACCAAACATTTCAGCCGGAATACAACCTGTATGCCCGTGAAGGTTTTGAAAAAGAGATAGAAGCGCTTTGCCTTGAAAACAATCTAGGCGTGATCAACTATTATGCGTTGGCCAGCGGGTTTCTTACGGGAAAATACCGGAGAGAAGCAGACCTTGGGAAAAGTGCAAGAGGTGGTGGTATAAAAGACTATCTGAATGAAAGAGGATTCAAAATATTAAAATCGCTGGACGAGGTCTCTGGCCGTTACAATACAACGCCTGCTAGCATATCCATCGCATGGTTGATTGCTCGTAAGTCCGTTACTGCGCCAATCGCAAGTGCTACAAGTTTGGAGCAACTGAAAGCTTTAACCAAAGCAGCAGAATTGCAATTGGATACAGATGCAGTTGAACAGTTAAATAACGCCAGTGCATACTAGAGTCTTTGACTGATTAATCAGGGCTGAATCCGAAAGGATACAGCCCTTTTTTTATGCAAAAAAAATGAGTCATGAACTTATTTTCCAGTTAAAATGTCTTCATACTGTAATGAAAATAATTACAGTATGAATAACGGAAAATTTGCGATTTCGGTCCATATATTGACACTTCTTGCAACGAGTGGGGAAGAATGGACTTCCTCGGATTATCTTGCCGGCAGTATCAACATAAATCCCGTTTTAGTTCGTAAAGAGCTGATTAATCTAAGGGAATATGGATTGGTTAAGAGTAAAGAAGGAAAATCAGGTGGAAGCAGGTTAAATAAAGCACCGGATCAAATTTTGATGTCGGACATTTACGAAGCAGTCCGACAAAAAGATTTATTGGGAAAAGGAATCAATTTCCCAAACCCTGCGTGCCCGGTAGGAAGGAAAATCAATGATCATTTAGATGATTTGTATGAACAGTCCGAACGAGCACTTGTTTCCAGTCTCGCCAGGACCACCCTTGCCGATTTTTGCAGCAAGTTCTGATTCTTCGAGAACTGTAACAGATCATTTCAGTATTTTACAACCTTTAAAAATTAATAAAATGAAAGTAGCATTGATCGGAGCAACCGGATTTGTTGGAACCCAGGTATTAAATGAGTTAGTTAGCCGTGGACATGAGGTTATCGCTATTGCGAGAAATACGGACAAAATTGAAAATAATGCGCTGGTGACGCCTTTGAAGGGAGATGTCTCAAGCACAGAAGAAGTAGCAAAACTGGTAACGGGAACCGACGCGGTGATCAGTGCTTACAACGCCGGCTGGACTAATCCTGATCTTTACAATGAGTTCCTAAGAGTATCCCAAATCATACAGTCAGGTGTGAAACTTGCTGGTGTAAAGAGACTGCTGGTTATAGGTGGAGCGGGTAGTTTAGAAGTGGCACCCGGTGTACAGCTTATTGACACGCCACAGTTTCCGGAAGAATACAAAGCCGGTGCGGGTGCAGCAAGGGATTATCTAAATATACTTAAAACCGAAAATGAACTGGATTGGACTTTTTTAAGCCCGGCGATAGAAATGCATCCGGGAACTTCGGGGGTGAGAAAAGGAACTTACCGCACCGCTCTGAACAATCCGGTGTTTAATGAACACCACAGAAGTATTATTTCTGTAGAGGATCTTGCAGTTGCCATCATTGATGAAATTGAGAATCCTCAGTTTATTAAAAAGCGTTTTACTGCTGCCTACTAATTATACATTTTATATTTCTAAAAGATATAATCTTTTAGAAATATTCATAAGTGCTAAGCTTATTCAACTAATTAAATGTATCAAAAGTATATTTCTTTAAATATTATAAATACATATATTTAATTTTACGCTAATTAAATAAAAATAAATATAAAAAGTAAGGTACTTTCAAAATGTTAAATACATATAAATATTATTATTAGCATTTAACTTTCAAAAGTAATCAATATAAAAGTCTCATTTTTAAAATATTAAACAATGAACTTACAAGATCTAAGAAAGATATCAACTGGCTTATCAGCGTCTGATTTAATGCCCGTGCTATTTCTTGGCCATGGCTCACCAATGAACGGGATCGAAACAAATGTTTTCACAGAAGAATGGAAAAAACTTGGTGAGACAATTCAGGTTCCTAAAGCGGTGTTGATTGTGTCGGCCCACTGGCTTACAAAAGGTACCAGGATAACAGCAATGCCCTTCCCTGCCACTATTCATGACTTCGGAGGATTTCCAAAAGAACTATTCGCCGTTCAGTATCCTGCACCCGGCGACCCGCTGCTCGCTTTGGAAACATCACAGCTTGTAAAGAGTACAAACGTAGGACTAGACCACGATTGGGGACTGGATCACGGAACCTGGACGATCGTTAGGCACATGTACCCAAATGCGAATATTCCAATATTACAGCTAAGCATTGATTACGATAAACCAGCAACTTATCACTACAAATTAGCCAGAGAAATAAACTCTCTCAGGCAGAAAGGTATACTAATCATTGGAAGTGGAAATATCATACATAACCTGAGAATGGTAGCCTGGGACAAAATGAAAGAGCCGGAATACGGCTATGACTGGGCCATGGAATTGAAGGTTAAGGTTAAAGATCTTCTTGAAAATGGAAACCACGAACCGTTGATAAACTATGAGAAACTGGGAAAAGCCGCCACTTACGCCATCCCGACACCGGATCATTATTATCCACTTTTATATACGCTTGGTCTTCAAAACAAAGAGGAGCAAGCTACTGTTTTCAACGACATTGCTGTGATGGGATCGCTTTCAATGACATCCGTTAAAATAGGATAAGTTGGCGGCAACAAACCAGGATTGCAGACTGACGTTTGCATATTACGGTTAGGGCTATGGCACGATTTTTCAGTATAATCAGGTATCACCAGACCGACTTACGAACATGAATCGCAAACTTCTTGCAACAACATCGCTATCTATGCATGCAACGCCGGCAGAAGTGTGGCAAGCGCTGATAAACCCTGAAATCATAAAGGAATATCTACACGGAACTGACACGATTACAGACTGGAAACTTGGAAGCCCTATTATATTTACCGGAGAATGGCAGGGCAAACCGTATATTGATAAAGGAACGATTCTGGATGTTAATCCGGAGAGAGTTTTAAGTTATAGTTATTGGAGTTCCATGTCCGGTACAGATGATTTTGAGGACAATTATGCCCATATCACTTTCCATATTTCCCCGTATGATGAAGAGACGACACTGACAATTACCCAGGATAATCTCGAAGATGACGAAGCGGTTGTCAAAGCTGAAGACAACTGGATGACCGTTTCGCATACCATCAAACGGATCGTTGAAAATACGTCTGAGCTAAATCACAAAACCAGCTAAAATTACAATGGTTTACCAGAAATTTGATTCTGGTAAACCATTGAATAGATTGGACGGATTCTCAACGAAATTTTTCCGTTAAAACTTTCTTCCTATACTCAAATATTCCGGTTACTTCCTTCCTGACGAAAAGCGCGTCTACGATATTTCCCAAAAAACCCAGAGGAACCTTATAATTAAGGATGTCCTCCATCAGAACACCGCCAGCAACGGCAGTAAAATGATGCTGATGATGCCAAAAAGCATATGGACCGAAACGCTGTTCGTCAACGAAATATTTTTTGTCTTCAACATGCGTAATTTCAGTGCACCATTTTAGAGGAATTCCCAGAACCGGCTTTACGATATAGCGAATGATCTGTCCCGGATACATGACATCGCCATGGTGCTTTGATGTAACAACAAATCCCATATGCGCCGGGGTGATTTCTTTTAAGTTAACGGGGTTAGAAAAAAAAGCCCATGCTTCATCTAACGAAATAGGCAATTCCTGAGTAAAATATAATTTCTGCATAAACCTGTTCATGTGAAAAATAAAGATCAAGGCAAAAAGCTCTCCTGAGATCCGATAAATCAGAAAATTCCTTTCATACTTAATGCAATCCTTTTTCGCGCAAGATCGACTTCCGTAACTTTAACGGTGACTATTTGCTGCAAGCGCACTACTTCGTTGGGATCCCTGATAAATTTATCGGCCATCTGAGACAAATGAACCAGGCCGTCCTGCTTTACACCCACATCGACGAATGCGCCAAAAGCGGTAATATTCGTAACGATTCCCGGCAATACCATCCCTACTTTTAAATCCTCAGGTTTTCTGACTGAGCTGTCGAACTCGAATTTTTTAACAGGTGTGCGCGGATCACGCGATGGTTTCTCAAGTTCCTGCAAAATATCCTTTAAAGTGGGAAGCCCTATTGTTCCGGAAATATATTTCACCGGATCCAGTTGTTTACGCAACTCCTGTTTTTGGACCAGATCTTTAACCGTCGCTCCTACATCTTTTGCCATTTTTTCTACGATAGGGTAACTTTCCGGATGCACAGCGCTGTTATCCAAAGGGTTAGTTCCATTTTCTATTCGTAAAAAGCCTGCAGCCTGCTCAAATGCCTTGGCGCCCAGCCGCGGAACTTTTAACAATTGTTGTCTGGATTTGAAATTTCCGTTTTTTGACCTAAATTCTACGATATTTTGCGCCAAAGCGGGTCCGAGCCCCGAAACATAGCGCAATAAATGCTTACTTGCTGTGTTGAGATTTACGCCTACGGAATTTACGCAGCTTTCCACGACTACATCCAAAGCATTCTTCAATGAATTCTGGTCTACGTCGTGCTGATATTGGCCCACACCGATTGACTTGGGATCAATTTTAACAAGTTCAGCCAACGGGTCCATTAAACGCCGGCCTATTGACACCGACCCGCGAACTGTAACATCCTTGTCGGGAAACTCTTCCCTTGCCACATCCGAAGCGGAGTAGATAGAAGCTCCCTGTTCGCTTACGCTGAATAGTCCTATTTCGTCTGACTTATCAAGCATATTTAAAATTTTCTTGACAAAGTCTTCTGTTTCCCTTCCAGCCGTACCGTTCCCTACCGCTATGGCTTCAATTTTATATTTTGATATTAAATCCCCAAGTGTGGCGCTTGCTTCATTGGACTTATCGAAAGGATAAAGCACTTTATCTGCCACCAGAGTTCCCTGTCCATCCAACACCACAACCTTACAACCCGTTCGATATCCCGGATCGATCGCAATCACGTTCTTTTGACCTAAAGGCGATGCCAACAATAGCTGACGCAGGTTTTCGGTAAATATCTGAATGGCTGAAACATCAGCTTTGTCTTTCGACAGATTAGAAAACTCTGTTTCGATGGATGGTTTTAAGAGCCGTTTGTAACCATCCTCTACAGCCAGTTCTATCTGGTCCTTACATGCATTTGAGCCTCTTACAAAAATCCGGTCAAGGGCTTCCAAAGCATCGTCTTCATCCGGGGAGATATCCACACTTAAAAACCCCTCTTCCTCACCCCGACGGATAGCAAGTAACCGGTGAGAAGGGATGCGTGACAAAGGCTCTGAAAACTCAAAATAATCCTTATACTTGATTCCATCTTCTTGTTTCTTCTTTTTAACTTTGGAAGTAATCAATGCACTTCGCTGAAAAAGATTCCTAATTCTTGTGCGAGCGTCCTGATTTTCACTGATCCATTCTGCCATAATGTCTCTGGCGCCCTGTAGCGCCTCATCAGCTGTTTTAACCTGCTCATTTACAAATGAACCTGCTTTATTTTCCGGATCATTCTCCTTACCTGAAAAGATAAGCCGTGCCAGCGGCTCCAATCCTTTCTCAATAGCCAGGGACGCCCTGGTCTTTCGTTTCTGACGGTAGGGCAGATAAAGGTCTTCCAGCTCTACCAGAGAGAATACACCTGTAATCTGTTTTTTAAGTTCAGGAGTTAGCTTGCCCTGCTCTTCTATATTTTTAAGTATTGCCTCACGACGTTTTTCTACTTCAAGTTGTTTTTGCCATGCATCTTTAATGGCACCAATCTGCACCTCATCCAGCCCTCCCGTGGCCTCTTTACGGTAACGTGAGATAAAAGGTAACGTAGCACCTTCCTCGAATAACTGTATGGTATTGCGGACTTGTTTTTCCGATACGCTTGCCTGGCCTGAAATCAGGGAATAATTCATATTTACTTTTAACAATGACAAACTCTTTTTGTAAAAGTAAGGAGTGTTTTAAAACAATGGTATTTTAAGTTAAGCTTTCTCGCAGCTGTAACTGCTGCTTGTTAGTGGTACACAAATACGTAAATTTATCCCGCTAAGTTTTTTACCATTAATTCTGCTTTTTACCATGAATTTACTCCTGCCGAGATCTATAATTTCCCTCCTAATTTTTCTGATGTGCTCTGCACCTTTTCAACTATATGCACAAACTGCAAAGTTTAGAGTAATTGCTTTTTATACAGCTAAAAATGACAGGGCACATGTAAGTTTTGTGCATGAAGCGAACAGGTGGTTTCCGAAAATGGCGGAAAAATATCAGTTTTCCTATGACTCCACCAACAATTGGAATAACCTGAACACCAAATATTTAAGCGATTATCAGGTCGTAATATTTCTTGATACACGTCCTGAAACACCGGAGCAGCGTTTGGCATTTGAAAACTATGTGAAAAACGGAGGCGGATGGATGGGTTTTCATTTTTCTGCCTTTGCGTTATCACCATCGGCTTATCCGCAAAACTGGGATTGGTACCACAATACTTTTCTTGGATCCGGACAGTATAAAAGCAACACCTGGCGTCCCACCTCCGCAATTTTGCGCATCGAAAACCAAAATCATCCGATCACTAACAATTTACCCGAAACATTCAGATCATCACCCAACGAATGGTATTGTTGGGAAAAAGATCTGAAAGCCAATCCGGATATAGAAGTTCTCGCTTCGGTTGACTCCACAAGTTTTCCGTTGGGGACCGGCCCAAAAGCGTATGAAATTTGGAATAGCGGATATTACCCAATCGTGTGGCGAAACAAGAATTACAGAATGGTTTATTTCAATATGGGTCACAACGATATCGATTATGAGAACAAAACTAATAAGGAACTCTCTTTTACATTCGAAAATGAGGTTCAAAATCGGCTCATTTTGAACGGTTTGTTGTGGATTGGCAATGCTGGTAAAAAGGTTAAGAAATAGATAAAAAGTTTATTTAATATACTGACTATCCTTGGTTTAATTGAATTATTTTACAGTGTTATAATACTTAACGTTAAAAAATACAGCTGTGAAATCTCTTTCATAGAACCAAGGCAACTACATCCGAAAATAAAATAGGTAATTTATTGGGCATTTTAAATTTCCAAAAGGTATGTCACTTATGATACCAAAGTTATTTCCGTTCAAAACTGCATTGGTGTTAGTGACCGGTTTAATGGAAATATTGTTTGGCCTGAGCTTACTGTTTATTCAGTCAAGAACAATCACAGCCTGGTGTCTGATTTTATTTCTTTCTGGCACTGTTGCCCGCAAATATTTATGCTGCAATGCATAAACTTCATTATCAGAAAGGAACCTATGACGGTAAAGGAATGCGATACCTATGGTTTCGAATACCGATGCAGCCATTTCTAATCTGGTGGGTCTGGTATTTCTCCCTGAGCGTCTAGCAGTTTTATTTCTTTTGAAGTAGGGCCATATAAAACCCGTCAAAACCATCATTGGCCACAGAAGTGCGGTGTTGGGAAAGAAGCTTCCATTCCTTTCCATGTTTTTTCATAAAACGCGCGATCTGGTCCTCTGATTCAGAAGGCAACACGCTGCATGTTGCATAAACCATCTTACCTCCTTTTTTGACCATAGTACAGTAGGTACTTAAAATCTGCCACTGTACATTTCGAATCGTTTCTAAGAACTGCGTTTTAAGTTTCCATTTACTATCGGGATTGCGCCGCAGCACTCCTAAACCTGAGCACGGCACATCCAAAAGCAATCGATCCGCTGTGCCGGCCAGACCGTGGATAATTTCCTCCGAAGTAATCAGCATTGTTTCCAAATTTGTAACGCCGTTTCGTTTTGCACGCCGTTGCAGCTCGGTCAATTTGTTTTCTTCTATATCCATAGAGAGAACCGATCCTGAATTCTGAAGCAATGCAGCCAGATGCAATGACTTTCCGCCTGCACCTGCACAGGCATCAATAACGCTCAATCCAGGTTTTATGTCAAGAAATGGAGCGATAAGCTGTGAACCAGCATCCTGAACTTCAAAAAATCCATCTTTAAAACTTTCAGAGCCAAATACATTCCGTCGTTTTTTAAAGACAAGTGCATCAGGAACCCCGTCAATCGTTTCTACATCTTCCGCTCCCAAAAGCTGCTTCACCGTTTCGATATTGCTTTTTAAGGTATTTACCCTAAGTACAACCGGCGCAGGCTGATTAAGCGCATGAAGCTCAGAAGGCCACTTATTACCCAGTTGCTCTTCGCCGGTCTGATCGATCCAATCCGGAATTGACTCTGCAATTTTTCTGATTGGCAGCGCCTGTGCATACAATTCTAAAACATGTTCTGCATTAAGGCGGCTAAATTCTTCCCATTCCGGTAGCTTATTATCGGTTTCAAGTTTTAAATGCAGCGGTTTTATGATCTGCCAGGCACCGAACAAAGTCCAGAATTCGTCTTTGTCAGTAGCTTTGTCAATTGAACTTACATATTTGATAAGTCTCCACCATCTGACCATCTCATAAGTATTCTCAGCAATGAAAGCGCGGTCCCTGGCGCCCCATTTTTTGTTTGACTTTAACAGCACCTCTACGACCCGATCAGCCTGACGGTTTTTTACAAAAATGTCCATTACAGCCTGAACAGTGGCATCTACTAATCCTTTATATAGTTTCAATTGTTTTCTGATTGACGGCTAAACCGTGATTTTATACTGAACAGTCAATAACCTGACGGCTTCAAAGTTCGGTAAAATTGGGTTAGATAAGTTTACAAATCTGAAAATTTCAAAGTTGAACGGCACAGTTTTTATCCTTTTAGTAAGATGGACTCGTATATTATCATCGTCATTATTATTGGAATTGCTACGCTCGGAATGGCCTGGATGCCTTCCTTTACTAAGAAAACCGGTATCTCCGATTCTGTTGTTTATGTTTTGCTGGGCGTTATCGCCTATGAATGCCTTGATATATTACCCTCTCCAAGTCCGCTTGTTTATACCGGATACACCATCCATCTTACCGAACTTGTCGTAATTATTTCGCTGATGGGAACAGGGCTGAAAATCGACAGGCCATTTTCCTTTAAGTCCTGGCAGGTTCCTTTTCGGCTTTTAACCATTACTATGCTTCTTTGCATAGCTGCCGTCACATTTTCCGCCTGGTATTTTTTGGGTTTTGATCTGCCGTCAGCGTTGCTTTTAGGCGCCGTGCTAGCTCCTACTGACCCGGTCTTGGCATCAGATGTACAGGTTGGCCCTCCACTGGAAGATAGGACCGACGATGTACGGTTTTCTCTAACCGCAGAAGCAGGCATGAACGATGGCATGGCGTTTCCATTCACCTGGCTTGCAATATTACTGGCCGCAGCATCGGGTACAAGTTTCACGGGAGTTTTAAAAGAATGGTTTACCATAGATTTGATATACAAGATATTATCCGGTGTAATTTTTGGCGTTCTCCTCGGTCGGCTGCTGGCTTATGTAATCTTTAACTTTTCCGAAAAAAACAAACACATTAACCTGAATGATGGCTTTATTTCCGTTGCAGCTTCTTTAACTGTTTTTGGTATTGTTGAATTGCTACATGGTTATGGCTTTGTTGCTGTTTTTGTGGCTGCGATTACACTTCGTAACTACGAGCTGGACAACGAATTCCATAAAGAACTGCACAGTTTCTCCGACCAGATCGAACGCATTCTCGTCGCAATCGTCTTATTGATTTTTGGAGGAAGTCTGGTACACGGAATATTAGATTATCTTACCTGGCCCATGGCTCTGCTATCCGTTATTTTTCTCCTGCTAATCCGGCCTATGTCCGGAATTATCGCGCTGATCGGTACAAAACTACATTTAAAAGAAAAACTGGGAATTAGTTTTTACGGAATACGCGGAATAGGATCGTTTTATTATCTGGCATTTGCATTGCGTGAAGCATCCTTTCCACTTGGAAAAGAACTTTGGTCGATGGTTGCTTTTATCGCCTTGCTATCCGTATTGATGCACGGACTTTCTGCGGCCAGGGTGATGGCCAAACTGGAAAAGAAATTTTCTCAGATAGCTTAGCACAATTTTTTAGAACATTCTGACCAAAAAATACATTGACCATGGGAACACAAATCGAAGTCATCTGCCCTCCTGACATCAGCAGCAGGCCATTCAATTTAAAATTGGAAAAGCATGTGCCGCTTTCTATTGAAAATTTGTTTAAAGCCTGGACCAGCCAACTTGATTTATGGTTTGCATCCCCTGGATCTCTGCTTTCAAAAGCTGAACCTAATACTGCATTTTATTTCGAAACCCAGCACGAAGGACGCCGGTCGCCACACTATGGCCGTTTTCTGAGGATTGAATTTCCAGGTTTAGTCGAGTTAACCTGGATCACCGGTGAAGGCGGCACGGAAGGTGCAGAGACTGTTCTAACTGTCGAGCTAAATTCAGAAAACGATGGCACACTGATAAAGCTGTCACATGCAGGTTTTGCTGATGAAGTTTCCAAAGATAAACATCTGGAAGCATGGCCATACGTGTTGGATCAAATGACTGAAAGACGATCGAGACCAATCGATTGAATTGTGCCCGGTTAGGCCAAGGTGTTTACATACCGGGAATTGTGAGCGATATACTTTTCACCAAAGCCAATAAGACTTTCTTGAAATAATTCAGTTTACCATAAATTAAATAAGAGTTGTATATTGCACAGTATTTGCTTTGAAGAATATAAATAAAGCAAGTTAGTTCAAGGATAAAAAGCGAGCATATTAGAAAGAAACAGGTGATTTAACATAAGAAAAAATATTTAACATTGTTAGAAGTATTGTTAAATTACTAAAAATCTGAGTTTCTAAAATTTCACCGTTAAAGAGCTCAAAATCATCCAAATAAAATACTATCATTATTTTAAGCAAGCAAGAATATTCTCCTCTATACAAAAACATTAAAAAGAAAATGAAACAACTGGTTTTATCAATAATTTTAATTTTTTCTCCGCTACTTATTTATGCTCAGGATACTGCTGCTGATAAGATTTTAGGAGAATGGCTCAACGAAGAAAAAGATGAGAAAATTGAAATTTATAAATCCGGAATCCACTACTTTGGAAAGGTAACCTGGGGAACCGATTTTTTGGAGGCGGATGGTAAAACTTCAAAAAAAGATCTTCGGAATACAGACGAAACGCTCAAAGCACGTAACCTGATCAATACAATTATTCTTAACAAATTTGAATATAACGACGGTACTTGGGACAATGGGACGATGTACGATCCTAAAAGTGGCAAAACTTACAATTGTATCATCAAACTAAGAAATAACAAACTCGAAATAAGGGGATATGTTGGTGTATCACTCTTTGGCAGAACCACTTACTGGGAGCGATTAGAATAATATCCTTCACCTGCTATACCAAAGGTTAGTTGCATTTTAATTTTTCGGGAATACATCCCTGCTTGTCATTGTTGTCTAATAAAGACAATAAACCGATGACAAATATAAAACTAGGAATTCTGGATCAATCCATTGTCCGGCAAGGAAGTACGGTTCAGGAAGCCATACAGGAAACAATTGAAACGGCTAAACTAGCGGAAAATCTCGGTTACAGCCGTTTTTGGGTATCAGAGCACCACAACTCGACTTTTATTGCCGGCTCTACACCGGAAGTTTTAATGGTGAAACTGGCTGATGTTACTAAAACCATCAGAATCGGCTCAGGAGGAATTATGCTTCCTAATCACAGTGCCTTAAAAGTTGCCGAAAATTTCAGGATGCTTGAAACGCTTTTCCCTGGCCGGATCGATCTTGGAATGGGACGTGCACCCGGAACTGACAGAATTACCTCTTCCATATTAAATCCTTCCAACGATTTTAGCGAAATCAGCTATCTTCGTCAGCTTGATCATTTACAGCATTTCTTTAGGGATACAGCAGGAACGGAACGGGGTTTCATCTACGCAACTCCTCAGTCCACAACAATTCCGATGCAATGGATTCTCAGTTCAAGCGGAGGAAGCAGCAAGATAGCAGCCAAATATGGTATGGGACTAGCCGTTGCTAAATTCATTAATGGATTTGTTAAACCGGATGTTGTTGAAACCTACCGAAAAAACTTCCGCCTCTCCGATCAATATGCAGCGCCCCACGCAATCTTATCAGTGTTTGTGCTTTGCGGTGAAACCGAAGAAAAAGCATTGCAGATGCGAAAAATGATGGATTATATTCTGGTTGAATTTGAAAGGGGCAAGTTTGGCCCTTTTCCTGATGCTGAAACGGTGAGAAAATATCAGTTTAATATGGGAGAACTCGAACGGATCCGCTACAATAGCGGACGGATCATTTCAGGAACAGCCGAATCGGTAAAAGAACAATTAACGACTTTGGCAAATGAATTTGACGTTGACGAAATTATCATATCGACTATGTCGGACAGCCGTGATTCGCGAAACCGTTCATTTGAATTACTATCAGAAGCATTTAGCTTGAGAGAAGCGGTAGTTTAGTTATTTTTGTTTTTTTGGTAACAATAGCTGCCAAGTCAGCAACTGCCCTACCCTAATCAGCCAAATAACTAACTGATAATGAATCGTTTTGACCGAATAACAGCTATCCTGATTCAACTTCAATCGCGAAAGATTGTTAAGGCCCAGGATTTGGCTGAGCGATTTGAAATTAGTTTGAGAACCGTATACAGAGATATGAGCACGCTGGCGGAGGCTGGTGTACCAATTATCGGAGAGGCGGGCGTTGGTTATTCCATCATGGAAGGCTATCGCCTGCCTCCCGTCATGTTTACAAAAGAAGAGGCTCGTACGTTTATAACTGCTGAAAAACTCGTTGAAAAGTTTACTGATTTTTCAACACAGAACCATTATCAGTCAGCCATGTTCAAGATCAAAGCCGTTCTCAGAAGCAGTGAGAAATCGATGGTTGAAACGCTTGAAAATCATATTGAAGTCAGAAGAAATAATGTGGCTTTCAACACCGCAAGCAGTAACGTGCTGGATTGTCTGCTTAAAAGTATCTCAGAGAAAAAGGCTGTCAGGATTAGTTACCTGGCTATGACAGCCGACATTCCCGGCGACCGTGTAATCGAGCCCGTGGGCATTTATCATGAGACCAGTTATTGGTACACGATTGCGTTCTGCCACCTTAGAAACGCCTACCGTAATTTCCGTTCCGACCGCATTCAGCGAATAGAAATTACCGAGCAGTCGTTTGAACATCAACACGCACCTTTGAATGACTTTTTAAATGAAGTTCGTGAAAATAGAAAAGTGCAGCTGGTTGTGGTTCGCGTAGCAAAAAATGTGGCCCGCTACATTGGCGATCAAAAATATTACTATGGTTTTGTCTCAGAAAAAATTATCGGCGACCAACTCGAAATGGCTTTTTTAACCGAGTCGTTGGAATGGTTTGCGCATTGGTATCTTATGATTGCACCAAATGCCATTGTTATCGAACCGGAAATTTTAAAAAGCCATTTGAAAAAACTTATTTCCCAAATATCGGAAAGCTTGCAGTTATGAAAACAGATACCGGTTACAAAATCAAAATTCTGGGAATCTCAGGGAGTCTGCGTGATCATTCTTCCAATACGCACCTTTTACGAATCATAGGCAATCTACTACCTGACAACGTTTCATTTAATTTGTTCGGCGAGCTTCATTTAATACCTCCATTTAACCCGGGTGACAAGGAGAATGAAGTAATAGTCAACTTAAAAAACGCCATTTCTGCTGCACAAGGGGTAATTATCTGCACACCCGAGTATGCTTTTGGTGTTCCGGGTGTACTCAAAAATGCCCTGGACTGGACAGTGTCCAGTGGAGAGTTTAACGACAAACCGTTAGCCGCCGTCAGCGCTTCTCCTCTCAATAGTGGCGGCGACAAGGCCCTGGCTTCCCTTCTGCTCACGATGACTGCCTTAGGAGCCAGAAAAAATGAGATCTGTTCTTTATCCGTTCCCAACATAAAAGCGAAACTTTCCGTTGAGGGTCACCTAACAGACGCATCACTTTTACATCCGTTACAAATTCTGGTGGACAACCTTTTGCTAACTATTGACGAATCTGTTTGATCCTGAACAAATTCGATTCTATATTGGTAAAATAATATAAATTACATCAATAATAAAAGTCTATAATTTCTACATACAAAATAGATTTTTTATAGATTTGCAGCCTGTCCATTTAAACATGTCCACGAAAATGAAATTTGAAACACTGCAATTACACGCCGGCCAGGAGCCGGATCCGGTGACAAACTCCCGCGCTGTACCGCTTTACCAAACAACTTCATATGTTTTTAACAATGCAGAGCATGCAGCTAATCTGTTCGCATTGAAGGAATTCGGGAATATTTACACCCGGATTATGAATCCGACCAGTGATGTTTTTGAAAAGAGGGTGGCTGCTCTCGAAGGCGGCGTCGCTGCACTGGCTACTGCTTCGGGGCATTCAGCACAATTTATAGCTATCAATAACATTACGACTGTTGGGGATAACTTTGTAACAACCTCATTTCTGTATGGTGGCTCACACAATCAGTTTAAAAATTCATTTAAAAACATCGGTGTAGAGGCTCGTTTTGCAGATGGAGACGACGTTTCAAGTTTTGAAAAACTAATTGATGATAAAACTAAGTTCATCTATTTGGAAACGATCGGAAATCCGAGTTACAGTGTACCGGATTTTGAGGCTTTTTCTGCACTCGCTACTAAACATGACCTTCCGCTCATTGTAGATAATACATTTGGAGCGGCGGGAGCCATATTTCAGCCTATAAAACACGGCGCTCATGTTGTGGTTCAGTCTGCAACCAAATGGATTGGCGGACACGGTACTTCCATTGGCGGTGTTATCGTAGATGCAGGAACTTACAATTGGGGTAATGGTAAATTCCCACAGTTTACAGAGCCGTCACCGAGTTACCATGGCCTGGTAATGAACGACGTTTTTGGCATCGGCGGACCGTTTGGCAACATCCAGTTTATCATTAGGGCCCGGGTTGAAGGACTGCGCGACTGGGGGCCTTCCCTTTCGCCATTTAACTCATTTTTGTTTTTACAGGGACTTGAAACGCTGTCACTTCGGGTTGAAAGAATTGCTGAAAATGCATTAAAACTTGCCTCCTGGCTTGAAAAGCATCCAAAAGTGGAAAGTGTAAATTACATCGGGCTTGAAGGGAATAAATATCACGAACTTGCAAAAAAATATCTGACGCGTGGATTCGGAGGAGTGCTTTCTTTTGCGCTGAAAGGTGATAAAAAAACAGCCGAAGGTTTTGTAGATCGCCTTAAATTAATCAGCAACCTGGCGAATGTGGGAGATGCGAAAACGCTGATCATCCACCCGGCATCTACCACTCATTCCCAGCTTTCCGAAGAAGAGCAGCTCGCCGCCGGTGTTTTACCGACCCAGCTTCGTATTTCCGTCGGAATAGAGCATATTGACGACATCATTGCAGATATTGAAACAGCATTTAATTCATAAGATTTCACGCAAAGTCGCGGAGGAAAACGCAGAGCGCGCAAAGGATTTAATCTTTGCGCGCTCTGCGTTGTTACTTCACAACTCTGCGTGAACCTTTAACAGATTCGTTATTCCCCAATGCCTTCCAAAGCAAAAAGAAACGAATACTGCAAAGCAATTTCCTTCAAGTATTCAAAACGACCGGAGGCTCCGCCATGTCCTGCTTCCATGTTTGTCTTTAAAAGAAGCACATTTGTATCTGTTTTATGCGTCCTGAGCCTGGCCACCCATTTAGCCGGCTCAAAATACTGAACCTGACTATCGTGCAAACCAGTAGTTACCAACATATTAGGATAGTCTTTCCTGTCGACATTATCATAAGGTGAATAGGATTTCATATAATCGTATGACTCCTTATTTTTGGGGTTTCCCCATTCGTCAAACTCATTGGTAGTGAGCGGAATACTTTCATCGAGCATCGTTGTAACAACATCCACGAAAGGTACATCTGCAATGATACCATGCCAGAGATCCGGACGCATGTTGGCAACTGCTCCCATCAGAAGACCGCCGGCACTGCCTCCTTCTGCATACAGATGATCAACCGAAGTATAATTTTCTTTGATCAGATACTCACCACAAGCGATGAAATCCCCGAAAGTATTCTTCTTTTTAAATAATTTACCATCTTCATACCATTGACGCCCCATTTCCTGTCCACCGCGTATATGAGCAATGGCAAACACAAAACCCCGGTTTAGCAAGCTCAAACGGTTTGCGCTGAAACCTGCATCCATACTGTGACCGTACGATCCGTATGCATAAAGTAAAAGAGGTGCTTGTCCGTTTTTCTCAAAACCTTTTTTGTAAACCAGAGAAACCGGAACCTGTACACCATCAAATGAAGTAGCATATAATCTTTCAGTCACATAATCGTCCGGATTGTAACCGCCTACCACTTCCTGCCGTTTTTTCAACTCCCTGGTTTTTGATTCCATATCGTAATCATACACAGAATTCGGCGTAGTCATCGATGTGTAAATATACCGAAGTGTTGTACTGTTAAACTCGGGATTGGAACCGGTATAAGCGGCATAGGCAGGTTCTCCAAAATCGACATAATGTTCATCACTGGTTTTGTCATTACGGATCCTAAGCTGAATTAAACCATTTTTTCTTTCGGTAACGACCAAAAAATCCCTGAAAACATCGATTCCCTCCAACAGAACGTCATCTCTGTTCGGAATGACTTCTTTCCAGTTTTCAACCCCTGTTTTGTCCAATGGCGTTTCCATCAGACGAAAATTCAGAGCGTCCTTATTTGTTACAATCAAAAATTTATCATTCTGATGCTCGATCTCGTAAAGCACATCCTTCATCCTGGGTTGAAAGACTTCAAATTTACCTTCCGGCTGATCTGCATCCAGAATGTAAAACTCGGAAGACATGGTCGCCGAAGAAGCAATCACAATGTATTTCTCAGACTTGGTTTTGCCAACGCCGATGTAGTTACTTTTATCCTTTTCGTTATAGACAACAACATCCTTTTTCGAATCCGTGCCAAGTGTATGTCTTTTGATCTTCTCACTCAGCAGCGTCTTCGGATTGGTTGCCGTGTAAAACAGTGTTTTATTATCATTACCCCACTCCGACCCGCCGCTGGTTGGAAAGATCGAATCTTCCAGCAGTTCGCCGGTTTCAAGATTTTTGATGTAAAGGGTGTATTCCCTGCGTGAAACGTTGTCGACCCCGTAAACAAGCAATTTATTGTCCGGGCTGATATTGAATCCTGTGGCAGAATAATAGGCATGTCCTTTCGCAAGTGCATCCACATCCAAAAGTATTTCTTCCGGTGAAGACAACGAACCTTTTTTCCTACAATACTTGAAGTACTGTTCACCCTCTTCGCTGCGGGTATAGTAAAAATAACCATTACTGAAAACAGGCACCGATTCATCCTTCTCTTTAATCCGGCCTTTCATTTCCGAAAACAGGTTCGCCTGAAACTGGTCCGTACCTGCCATTAGGGTATCGGTGTACTTATTTTCGGCGTTGAGATATTCCACCACTTTATCGCTATCAGGTCCGTTTGTGAAAAAATCAGCCATCCAATAGTACTCATCATTTCGCTTATCCCCGTGCATTCCGGTCTCATAAGCTTTCAATTCGGCCGACGGCGCCTCTGCAACAGGCCAGTTATATGTTTGTTTCACTTTAAATTTTTAGTTACCGAAAAAAAAGACAACAGCTAAAATCATTAAAATAATTCGAATACGTATGTTTTTCTTACATTTTTGTCGTACATATAATACTTTTGATACTTTTATTAAATTTATATCTTTTCATACTAATTAGACATGTAATTAAGTTTAAATTTATTTTACTTTTAAAAAAGTCAATAAGTATTATTTGTAATTAAAATTATTAAAAGTTATCTATTATTAGTATATCAAAAAAGTATAAACCAAATAATACTTTAATACAAAAAACAGACATCAATCTTAATCATCTCTGAACATACATTATATTTGAATTTAGAAATTTAATGATCTTATGGATAAACCCGTTCACAAGCTTTTTTTGCTCGACGCTATGGCGTTGATTTACCGTGCTCATTTCGCATTCATCAAGGCCCCAAGGATCACTTCAAAAGGATTGAATACAAGTGCTGTATTTGGTTTTACCAATACTTTGCTGGAAGTTTTACAAAAGGAAAAGCCAACCCACATCGGGGTAGCTTTTGACACCTCTGCGCCAACATTTCGTCACATTCAGTACGAAGCTTACAAAGCACAGCGTGAAGCACAGCCGGAAGATATTACGGTTGCGATTCCACTTGTGAAGAAATTATTGGAAGCTATGTGTATTCCAATTTTGGTATTAGATGGTTTTGAAGCAGATGATATCATTGGTACTATCGCAAAGGAAGCTTCGAAAGAAGGTTTTGAAGTATACATGATGACACCTGACAAGGATTACGGACAGCTTGTTGAGCAGTATGTCCACATGTACAAACCCGCGTTTATGGGTAAGGGCGCAGAAGTGCTTGGTGTTCAGGAAATACTTGACAGATGGCAGATCAAACGCATCGACCAGGTTATCGATATTCTCGGGTTAATGGGTGATGCAGTTGATAACATTCCCGGAATTCCCGGCGTTGGTGAAAAAACGGCTCAAAAACTTATTGCTGAATATGACACGATCGAAAATGTGCTTGCGCATGCAGGCGAAATAAAAGGAAAACTTGGAGAGCGAATCAGAGAACATGGTGACAAGGCAATTCTGAGCAAGCAGCTTGCAACAATTGATATTAACGTCCCGGTACCTTTCGATGCAGAAGATCTGACAATTTGCGGTCCAAATACGGAGAAGATCATTGCTTTATTTGACGAACTCGAATTTAAATCACTGCGACCAAGAGTTTTGGCAATCGGGCAACCCGTAAATGCTCCGGTAGTTCCTGCTGTTGCTCCGGCAAAAGTAGCCGACAAAAAAGGACAGCTGGATTTGTTTGGAAACCCATCAGAGGAAATTGGAAAGCAGCCTGCAGTAATTAGTGAAAATATCGCAGATCCGGATGGAGGACGATTAGAAGATGAATTAATTCTTCCTGCACATAAAAAAGTAATTGACAACACTTTCCACCGCTATCATACGGTGGACACGCCGGAACTAATGACCAATCTGGCCTACTATCTCAGTTTGCAGGAAGCGTTTTGTTTTGATACAGAAACCACCTCCCTGGAAGCTGTTGATGCCGAATTAGTCGGGATGTCATTTTGTTATTTATCAGGGGAAGCATTTTACATCCCGGTGCCGGCAGATCAGGAGGAAGCACAAAAAATTGTTGAATATTTCAGGTTCGTTTTCGAGAATGAAAATATCGAGAAAATTGGGCAGAATATTAAATATGACCTGCTCGTCCTGAAAAATTACAATCTGGAAGTACGTGGAAAGCTGAGCGATACCATGCTTGCGCATTATCTGCTGGAACCGGACAAACGTCACGGAATGGACATACTGGCTGAGTCTTACCTAAATTACCAGCCCGTTTCAATCACTGAGCTTATTGGCAAAAAAGGGATAAAACAAAGCAACATGCGCGATGTGGGTATTCCGGAAATCACGCAGTATGCAGGAGAAGACGCGGATATTACCTTTCAGTTAAACACTATTTTCCGAAAACAACTGCCAAAAGTTAATGCAGAAAATCTGTTCCGTACCGTAGAAATGCCATTGGTTCAGGTACTCGCAGCTATGGAAAGTAAAGGAGTTCGCCTGGACATCAGTGCGCTGAATGAAATGTCGGGTGTCTTGGAAACGGATTTAAGACAAACTGAATCTGAAATTTTTGAGATAGCTGGTCAATCCTTTAATATCGGTTCACCAAAACAGCTGGGCGAGGTGCTTTTCGACAAAATGAAACTCATTGCCAAGCCGAAGAAAACAAAGACGGGTCAGTACGCTACCGGAGAAGAGATTCTTTCAGAACTTGAAAATGAACACGCGATTGCACGTAAAATTCTTGATTACAGAGAATTACAAAAACTAAAATCAACTTACGTAGATGCTTTGCCGATGCTGGTGAGTAACAGGTCTGGCAGGATACACACTTCTTACAACCAGGCCGTAGCGGCAACAGGCAGGTTAAGTTCAACCAACCCCAACTTACAAAATATTCCAATCCGGACGCATAGAGGAAGAGAAATCCGTAAAGCTTTTGTGCCTGATAACGAGGATTTTCAGATTCTTTCTGCTGACTATTCGCAGATCGAACTCCGAATTATGGCTGCTTTCAGTATGGATGAAAGTATGATCGAGGCTTTTAACCAGGGACGGGATATTCACGCAACAACCGCCAGTAAAGTTTTCAAAGTGCCGCTTGAAGAAGTTACAACGGACATGCGCCGGAAATCGAAGATGGTAAACTTTGGTATCATTTATGGTATCTCTGCATTTGGACTTGGTCAGCGTCTGGCTATTTCACGCGGTGAAGCAGGAGATATTATCAAAGCCTATTTTGAAGAATTTCCGGCTGTAAAAGGCTATATGGATAAGGTTGTGAACGATGCTCGGGAAAGAGAATACGTGGAAACAATACTGGGAAGGAGAAGATATGTTCCTGATATCAATTCACGCAACCAGACCAACCGGGGTTACGCTGAGCGAAATGCCATTAATGCACCTATTCAGGGATCTGCTGCTGATATGATCAAAGTGGCGATGATTAATATTCATGATTTCATCATCAATGAAAAATTGAAATCCCGGATGATTTTGCAGGTGCATGATGAATTGGTATTTGATGCACACCGTGATGAAATTTCGTTGTTAAAAGAAAAAGTCGATGAACTGATGCGGCTTGCGATTCCTTTACCAGTCAAAATGGAAACCGGAATCGGTATCGGAGCCAACTGGCTTGAAGCACATTAAAAATTATATCTTGCAATAGGCCGCCCCGCAGCGGCCTATTTTTATTAAACAACAAATACGACTGACTTCTAGAAATGCCTATCCTGTGATTCTAAGGATTATAATTTTAAAAAATTCATAAATAATCGCAATATATTAGTAGAAAAAATCACGAACTTCGTTCTATAATTGTAAACATTACACTTAATATATTCAATGCAGAAATTCATTCGAAAATGTTCCCTGCTTTTCCTTGCCTGCCCCCTTCTTGTTTCAGGGCAAACGGGAAAAGGAAATTACACCACCCTGCCACTTAAAGATCTTAGTACGTTTGAAACCAGCAGTGCCAATTGGTCAGTAGCAGGCGGAATATCCGTGTTGCCTGTGGGCACGGCGAAACCAAAACTTTCATCCGGGGAAGGTATTCTTATTGGAACGGCCGGCAGCCCTATTACGACCAAACTTAAAGCCGGTGATTTGAGATTATCTCTTGAATTTATGGTCTCTCCGGGCGCTGAGGGAAATATCATTCTTCCGGGCAACCAGAAAATCCGGATTTCCGACAGCAGCCGCGACAAAGATCCTAATGCGCTGACCTCCGGATTCATCGGACAGTTTCCAGTGCAAAATGCAGCAAAGGCACCTGGTTTGTGGCAAACTATAGAGCTGGCCTATGATGTTTCGCTGCCCCAGTTAAAAAATTCTGCAAGGCTCAATTACCTGACCTTAAATGGTGTGACTGTTCTGGAAACAGTGTACCTGCCCACTCCTACAACCATTTCTGATGCACAGCCAATTTCTCTGGAAGTAAAAAAAGGGAGTATTGCTTTTCGTCACATTGGCTACCAGTTACTAGCGAGTAGAAAACCAGTCGCGCTTAACAACCTGGCCTACAAAGTTTATTCTGATAAATGGGATGCAAAAACGTTCACCACAGTTGACCATGAGGGTAAATCGGCCACACTAACACAGGAAGTGACAAATGGCATGCGTGAGTTTCATCTTGTTTATGAAGGTGATCTGGAAGTGAACGAAGCAGGCGATTATATTTTCACTACAATTTATTCCGGGAATGTTTTAGATTTAAACATAGACGGAAAGAGTGTTGCGTCATCAGGAGAAAGTACTTCTCAGGAAACGCATACCGGCCTGGTAAATTTGTCGCAGGGGAATCATAAATTTAAATTACATTATTCACGTTTTCCGTGGAGACAGCCGGCAATGGGTCTGCGGGTCGAAAAAGCCGGCATCAGGCCGTATGATCTTCATGTACTTTCGTCACTGCCGGAGCCGGAACCAAAACCGTATATCAGCGTGACGCCGGAAATGCGTCCTGAAATGGTGCGTTCTTTTGTTTACTTTAACGAGGAAAAAAACAAGCGTACGCACTGCATCTCGGTTGGCACTTCTGCCGGCTGGAACTACACTGTTGATTTAAGTCGCGGCGCCCTTTTACAGGCCTGGCGTGGCCAGTTTGCCAACGTTACCGAAATGTGGTACGAACGCGGCGAACCACAATTACTCTCACCTGCCGGACTCACAGCACTGATATCAGGCAAAAGCAGCATGGCTGTACTCTCCGATGCAAACGCACTCTGGCCGGATTCTTCTGATATTAATTTTTTGGGTTACAAATTAGATAAAGAAGGAAATCCTGGCTTTCGTTACGCAATTGGTTCAGCTACGGTAGTTGATAAAATGACCTCGGGCAGCAATGGAATTACCAGAACCTTCCAGTTGGAAGGTGCCGCAAAAGGTTCGATCTTTTCACTTTTAGCCAGCGGTAAAAACATAGTGATGTTAGAAAAAGGGCTTTATCAGGTTGATAACCGATATTACATTCAGCTCGATAAAAAAGCATCCGTGTTACTACGAAATGCAAGTGAGGGAAAAGAACTTCTCTTACCTGTTACCGGAACTACGTCGTATACAATGTTCTGGTAGCAAACAGACTTTCCAAGTCTTCAAGACCTGGAACGTCTCCTCTTAACAATCGAATCAATTTTAACATCAGGATTTGAATTATTAATGAAAAATATAGTATTAACTACACTGATCTCACTTGGTTTTGTAAATGCGCATGCACAATCCAAACAAAACAAGGAAGATGACTTTTACCGCATCATAACTATACCCATCCCTGAAACCATTAAAATGGAAGTGGGTGGTTTGCAGGCGCTTCCTGACGGACGTCTGGCTGCGTCAACCCGTCGCGGTGAGGTTTGGCTGATTGGCAATCCTTATCTCAAAGGTGATGGCCGGCCTTCTTTCAGCCGTTTTGCATCCGGACTTCATGAGCCGTTGGGACTGCTGTACAGAGGCAAAGATTTTCTGATTTCCCAGCGCGGAGAAGTAACCCGACTTGAAGATACCGATAACGACGGGATTGCTGATATTTATGACTCGTTTGCAAAATGGCCCCTGTCCGGCAATTATCACCAGTATTCCTACGGGCCCGTCAAACTGCCAAACGGTGAAATGATCGTGACCCTGAATCTTGACTGGATTGGTAAAGGAGCTAGTCAGTCAAAATGGCGTGGATGGATGCTTAAATTAGGTGAAGATGGAAAACTGACACCTTACGCGACAGGGCTTCGTTCGCCATCGGCTTTCGGATCTTACAAAGGAGACATTTTTTATACCGAAAACCAGGGCGACTGGGTTGGTTCAGGCAGGATGACACATCTTGAGAAAGGTGATTTTGCGGGAAATCCCGCTGGTTTAAGATGGAGCTCGGAAGAAGGTTCACCTGTAAAGCTTAAACCGGAAGATATTCCAGATACGGGCGAGCCGCTGTACGATGTCGCAAAACGGACCCCCGGACTAAAAGCACCGGCTGTCTGGTTTCCGCATACACTTGTTGGTATTTCTACCTCAGGCTTTGTTGAAGATGCAACCAACGGCGCATTCGGGCCTTTTGCGGGACAAATGTTTGTGGGCGACCAGGGACACAGCATCATCACTCGTGTGGATATGGAAAAAGTGAACGGAGTCTGGCAGGGCACCGTTTTTCCATTCCGTGAAGGTTTTATGTCCGGCATCCTTCGGTTAGAATGGGGCCTGGATGGTTCAATATTTGTGGGCCAGACAAGCCGCGGTTGGTCTGCAACAGGTAAATCAGAATTTGGTATTCAGAGGTTGGTTTGGACAGGTAAAATGCCGTTTGAAATGAAGAATGTACGTTCGATGCCTGATGGTTTTGAAATTGTATTTACCAGTCCGGTTGATAAAAAATCTGCCGCTGATCCCGAATCATACAAGCTGAACAGTTTTACCTACAAATACCATCACACATATGGAAGTCCGATCGTCAACACTAAGGAGCTTAGTCTTAAAGGTATCATTGTCTCGGAGGACGGCCTGAAAGTTCGATTGGTGTTGGATACGGCCGCATTGCGTAAAGGATATATTCATGAAATAAAAGCAGAAGGAGTAAAAGCGATTGAAGGAAACAATCTGCTTCACGTGACCGGTTATTATACGCTCAATGAAATTGCGTCCGGTTCTCCGGCAAACAGTGCTCAATTCACTACATTAGTTAAAGCTTCGCCCACCGGTCACAGCGACCATGTAATGCCTGCACAGGAAACCGCATCAGCTCCGTCTGCTAAACGTTTGGTAGAAATGCCTGCCAGCTGGACAAACGGACCGGATCAGGTGATCACAATCGGAACTGTGCCCGGCTTAAAATTTGATGTTTCCGAAATTCAGGTAAAATCCGGCAGCCGTATTAAAATTGTCTTCAATAACAATGACGATATGCTGCATAACCTGGTTATCACCAAACCCGGTACAGCCAATGCGGTTGGTGAAGCGGGACTAAATCTGGGACTAAAAGGCTCTGAGATGAATTATGTCCCAAAAACAAGTGATGTGCTTTTCCACAGCAACATCGTTGAACCCGAGAAATCGGAATCGATTTATTTTGTTGCGCCAAAACAAGCTGGAACCTATCATTACGTATGTACATTTCCGGGGCATTATACTTTAATGCAGGGGAAATTGAAGGTTACTAAATGATATGTTTTAGTTAGACTTTCCAAGTCTTGAAGACTTGGAAAGTCTAAAGTTCAATCAACAGATTTTCAATATCTCGCACATTTTGTTTCTGGGAATGAAATTTTTAAATTCTTCAACTCCACCAAACCATTCGAGTACCTCTTTTTTCTTCAACTTCGAATCTCGGTGCAGTAAAAATCTTTGATAAGAACTCCATGGGTAATCCGCATCGTCAAGATGAAAAAATCCATGATGTTTTAGCTGATTATGAATATAATAAACAAGAGAAGTGAAATACGACTTGTTGTCAACAGGTTTTCTTCTGAATTTTTTTGGAAAAGACTTCCGGTTCTGTTTTGTTGAATATTTATGCTCTTCGAATAACTCATAAAAAAACGTCTGAAAAGCTCACTGACAATTTCTCCTGCGCTTAATCCGTCTATGTCATCTTCTGTCGGGAATTCAATTTTCCTAGCAACAAATTCTTTCTTTGCCTTGACTTTAATAAGTAAATGAAAATGATTTGGAAGCAGATTGTAGGCATAGGTTTCCACATAATCAGACAGATAGTAGTCATACTTATTCAAGAAGTAGACATAGTTTCTATGTTGATAGAATAAATCGACCCCATCATTACCCCTGTTGTACACATGATAAAACTTTTCTTCTTCCAGTGGAATCAAACTGTGTGAGGACATCGGTGAAAGTTATAATTCTTTTGGATAAGACGTTTGTAGTTTCCTGAGGTCTCGTGCGTACATACTTTCCAAGTCCAGAAGACTTGGAAAGTATGAAAATTCTTCCGGAGCGGAATCAAACCGCGAGGGGATAATGTTAATGTTTTTTGTCTAAGGCGTCTGAGATAATTTTCAGTCCAGTCATCAGGATTACCTTAGACTTTCTAAGTCTTGAAGACTTGGAAAGTCTATTCCCAAATCCTTAATCAAACCTTAAACTGCTTTTAACCTCGCCAATCTATATTTTTCGTATTTTGCGCGCTTCACTCCCCCACAGAAATATGAAGAACATACGCAACGTACTCTTTTATACGATAACCATTGGCGCATTTTCAGGTTTGCTTTACTGGTTTATCATTCAGGGGCAAAAACTGGAAAGTATCGAAACCACTTCCAGAATTCCTGACCAAAACACTTCCTCATTCGAGCAGTTTGTCAATACACTTTTACACGATGTTAGCAGCCCGCTTTCAATCCTGCTTTTACAAATCATAACCATTATCATCGTTGCCCGCGTTTTCGGTTGGTTTTGCAAAAAGATCGGTCAGCCTACGGTAATCGGAGAAATTGCTGCCGGGATATTTTTGGGACCATCACTGGTTGGTATTTTTTTTCCGGAATTCTCAGCATTTCTTTTTCCAAAAGCTTCGTTAAGCAACCTTCAGTTTTTAAGCCAGATCGGCCTGATTCTGTTCATGTTTATTATCGGCATGGAACTTGATCTTAAAGTACTAAAAACAAAAGCGCAGGAGGCCATCGTGATCAGTCACGCCAGTATTATTCTGCCTTTCGCACTTGGAGTGGGTCTCGCACTATTCATTTACCAGCAGTTTGCTCCGGAGGGCATTAGTTTTCTCTCCTTTTCACTTTTTATCGGTATTGCACTGAGTATCACAGCCTTTCCTGTACTTGCCCGTATCGTTCAGGAAAGAGGTTTGTCTAAAACAAAACTCGGCACAATGGTGATTACCTGCGCCGCTACGGATGACATAACCGCCTGGTGTATCCTTGCGGCCGTGATTGCAATCGTCAAAGCCGGATCGTTTTTAAGTTCGGTTTACACCATTCTTCTGGCAGGTGCGTACGTATTGATTATGCTCAATGCTGTAAAACCTTTTCTCAAAAGGATTGGGGACCATTACAGTTACAAGGAAGGACTCACCAAACCTGTTATTGCGCTGTTCTTTGTGATCTTACTCCTATCCGCTTACAGCACCGAAGTAATCGGCATACATGCTCTTTTTGGCGCCTTCATGGCCGGAGTAATCATGCCCTCAAACCAAAAGTTTAGAAATATTTTTATCGAAAAAGTCGAGGATGTTTCCATGGTGCTTTTGCTGCCGCTATTTTTCGTTTTTACAGGGCTCAGGACTCAAATAGGCCTTCTTAACGATCCTTATCTTTGGCAGGTAACCGGACTCATCATAGCGGCAGCTGTGGCCGGAAAATTTATCGGAAGCGCCGTAGCGGCACGTTTTGTAAAACAAAGCTGGCGCGATAGTCTTATTATCGGATCGCTGATGAACACCAGAGGACTGATGGAGCTCGTCGTGCTTAACATCGGTTACGACATCGGTGTGCTTTCGCCGCAGATCTTTGCTATGATGGTGATTATGGCATTAGCAACAACCTGTATGACAGGGCCGGCGCTCGATCTGATTGACCGTTTCATGCCAGAAAAAAAACCGGTACCTGAAGTAATTACCAAAAAAACCGGATTCTCTATTCTGATCGCTTTTGCCAGCCCGCAAAGTGGGAGAAAAATGCTTCAGTTAGCCAATCATTTTGTTACACCCGAACCCGAAAAAAACATTACCGCACTTCATCTGTCTCCAAGCAGTTATCTCAATCAGGTCAATACAGAAGAGTACCAGTATGAAACTTTCAGGCCTATTACCGAAGAAGCAGTTAAACTGAATTTACCGGTAACCACGCTGTTCAAACCCTCACAGGATATCGAACACGACATTATTGAATCCGCTGATACAGGAGGCTTCGATCTGTTGCTTATGGGAATTGGCCACGGCGTGTTTGAAGGAACTGTGTTAGGAAAGGTATTAGGAATTACCAATAAATTCATCAGTCCGGTTCGTTTATTCGACACCATAAGCGGTAAAGAAAAATTGTTTCATGCCGATATCTTCGACGAAAGAACCAGTCATGTTATCAAATCCGTGAAAGTACCTGTTGGCTTACTTATTGACAAAAATTTACTTAATAGTGAAAATGTCTTTATTCCATTATTTTCACCCGAAGACAGGTTTTTACTTACGTTTGCTGCCAAATTAATCGCCGATGGTTGTACAAGGATTACCATTATGGATCCGTCAGGACTAATTGAACAACATCCGGACATAAAAAATACAATCGGTTCAATTCAAACCACATCACCAAACCAGATTTTCCTGAACAGCGAAAAAGCGCTTGAAAAAGACTTTTTAAGCAAACAGGATCTGATGATCATCAGTTACCAAAGCTGGAAAAAAGCTGTGGAATCGCATAGCTTATGGCTCTCACACTCGCCGTCAGTACTGGTAATCCGTGCCTGAAACGCTAATTTTTCTGCTATCCGCCTACATTGAGTTTTTAAAAGGAATAATAAGTGTTTATTTTACATGAGTGACGCTAGCATTCCAACTATATGATATCCTTGATAAGAAATAATAGATTTTTAAACACCATTAATAAGCAGACCTTACTCTTTTTCTTCCATAACTTTTTTATCAACGTTGGCACCACCCTTGTCTATGTCTCAGCCAATGTATTGCTATTAGAAAACCATCCAGAATACTCCCTTCCGATTGCCTATATCGCCGCCGCGCTTGCTGTGATGGCTGCCGGGAAAATTTATGAATATTATGAGCATCATGTAGTGCTTAAGCGTTTAAGCCTTGGAACGATGCTCGCATCTCTTTTTCTTGTTGCAGCGGTCATGCTGCTGCTTTGGCTGGGACATGGTATTGCCACAGCCGTCGCTATTATGGTTGGGTACAGGGTCATTTATCTGCTCATCAATCTTGAATTCTGGGGGTTATCCGCACTGGTATTTGATGTCAGACAAAGTAAAAGGCTATTTAGCGTCATTGGCTCGGGAGATATGCCTGCGAAGGCACTGGGTGCGGTTTTGGCCGTGTTGATCCATTCTCCTTCCGTGCTGATGATTTTGCTTGTGATTTCCCTGGTCTTTTTTGCGCTTTCATTTTACACGCAAATTCTGACCTTCCGACATACCGAAATTCCAAATCCGCATCAGGCGCGTCCTAGGCAAACCAGCTCATCTCAGTCAAAAATTGTCCAGAAATACTTTGGTGGAAATAAACTTGTAACCGCGCTATGTCTCGGAATGGTTGCCGTAGCCGCTGCCGCTACCTGGATAGAATATCATTTTTTTGTAAATGTAAAATATAAATTCCATAGCCAGCATGAGGTAATTTTCTTTGTAGGTTCTTTGCTTACAGCTACTTATGTTATCAGCACTTTCGTTAAATTACTTTTTTCGGGAAAAACGGTGGAGCGGTTTGGTGTTCATTACACATTGTATCTTCTTCCGTTTACCACCATTCTCATCTCACTGGGACTGCTGATTTCCTCTTACTTTAAAAAGGACGAACCATCCCTGCTCGTTTATTATTGCATCGCCTACCTGCTGTTCGAACTTGTCAGAAGAACGATTTTTGATCCGGTTTTCCTGGTTTTATTCCAACCGTTGTCAACCAAAAACCGACTGAAAGGCCATACTCTGGCAAAGGGCTTTTACGAGCCATTGGGTATGCTAATCGCCGGCGGACTGCTCTGGTTGATCTATACCAACAAGTTATCCAACATCAGTCTGACCTTTGATTTGTCTCTTTTGTTTGCCGTTGCTGCGCTACTTATTTTTAGAAAAGCATACCGTGAGTACATTTTAGAACTTAAAAGTGCAATCAGCAAGCGTTTTATCAGAAGCGGCGAAATGCCATCACCCGCGGAAGCTTTACCGATAATCACAGAAAACTTAAACAGTGATCGAAAAGAAGAAGTAATCAATGCGATCGACTGGCTTGCCCGGTATAAAAAATCTGTTTTCCGAAAAAACGTAGACCTGCTTTTGAAGAACCAGTTTCCCCAGGTAAGACTTAAAACGCTCCAAACCTTATTCGCCTTAGGCAGACCTGAGCTCACAGCAAGTTTCTACGCATATCTCGAATCGGAAAAAGACACCGCCTGCCAGACTTTGGCAGTCAGGATTGCATGTGCTTCCTCAAAGTTATCCGAAGAAAAGCTGGCGCGTTATCTTTCACATCAGGATCCGGATATTGTTAAAGGCGCAATCATCGGATGTTGGGAAGCGGGAAAATCGTTACCCTTAATGCATGGCACGCTAAGAAAACTCTTCAGTTCGGAAAATGAGCAATCCCAGCTCGTCGCTTTGGAATGTCTTCAAGTCATTGGAATCAGTCCTTATGAAACATCACTGCTGAATTTGTTACATAATGCAGCGCCAAGGGTTAAAAATGCAGCTGTAAACGTAATTGCCTCTGACGAATCCGGTAAGCTAATTGAAGAACTTCGGCCGCTTCTTTCCGGAGCCATGTCCAAAACCATAGCAGGTAAGCTAATCAAAAGCGGAGGGCCAGGAATTGCACTTTTGCAGGAATGGCTTCAAAATGACGAAGCAGGAGACAAAATATCGGCTGTAATCAAAGCATCAGAAAAAGTACAGCACGAATTTATACTTCCTTTACTTTTTGATCATTTAAAAAATATATACCAAATAAATATTACAGACCATAAATTACATTTAAAAAATATAAACCTTTCGATACATTTATCAATTCTAAAAGTTCTTTCAAATTATACATTAACCGCTGATCAAAAGATCCTTACAGGTAGTTTTGCTGAAAAAGAACTCATTAATGCCTACCGTTTATTGACCGGGATGAGTGAGAATGATCGGGATTTCGCATGGAATGCGACGCTGGAATATGAAATGGAGCTAACCAGCCAGCGGCTTTTTTATGTCTTCATGATGCTTTATGACAAGGATGCAGTTCAGAATGCCTGGAAAGGGATCAGGCATGCCTCTAAGGAAAAACGGGCAAATTCACTTGAAATGATTGAAAGCCTTTTGCCAAGAACGCTTTACCCGTCTCTTCATGCTCTTTTCGAAAATATACCAATTGCAAAAAAACAGGATGCACTGCGCCAATACCTGGGAGATCAAAACACAGAAACTTCGCTGATTAGCCTGATTCTTCTCAAACAACAAACGGCCTTTACACCGTGGACCGTCGCGCTTGCCATTCAAAAATCTACGCAGCAAAACGCTGAATCCGATGGGTTGGTCTTATTGTCGAGCCATCCAAATAAACTGATCCGCGAAGCCGCGATCAAAAGAATACAGGAATTAAATTTCAACAATACATCTTCTGAAACGATGGAAAAAACAGATATCAGCCGCCAAATTTCGGAAATGGAGCGGATCATTGTTTTGAAAAACACACAGCTGTTTTCAAAGACACCAGAAAATGTTCTTAGTTCGATTGCCCCGATCATGAAGGAGGTGACTTATCAGGAGGGCCAGGAAATATTTGCCAAAGGTGATCTGGGTGACAGCATGTATATCATTTATGCAGGCGAGATCGGAATCTATGACGGCGCAAAACAGCTTGCGCTTTTTGACAAAGGAGAGATTTTCGGAGAACTCGCCTTACTCGATACAGAACCAAGATCAGCCAGTACAGTTGCCGAATCGGATGTACTCCTATTCCGTATTGATCAGGAAGATTTCTTTGAGCTTATGGAAGAACGTGATGAAATACTGCGTAATGTGTTAAGAATTCTTTGTCAGCGTATCAGGGTGCAGAATGAAAAAATGCGGCTTTCAGGTACTAATTGAAGTGGGGTAAACTCTGACCCCGGGCATCAGCGTGGGGAAGAAAGCTCCCACCTGATGAAAGGTTTTAGCCTAAGTCCGGCTATAGTCAATTCCGGAAATGGTATCAGTTGCACTGTAAACCAGCTAAGTGAATCAGCTTTGCCTGCTCCCTTTTTTCTTTGGAAGTCTTTGTCCAATATTGATGAGCCCCGATAAACTTGATCTGTATTTGATTCCAGGCGTGAATATCAGAAACCAAACCTCGTTCTCTTAATTCTAAAAACAAGGTTTGGCTGATCGGCTCAAAGTCATTTCTTCCCAGGTAATCCAGATCCGCATCACAGATGATTTCTTCGAGGTGATTTTTCGGTTTTTGCGGGATTTTGGTAGCCATAATCATCCCGCATATCAGGTCGATTTGTGAGGCGCTAAAGTCGAAATCGGGCAGTTTTTCCCGTGCGATCCGGCATCCTTCTTCTTCGTGGTTCTGATAGGCGTTCATAAAACCACAATCGTGGTATAAGGCAGCTGTTTTCAGGAGTGCGAGTGATTCTTCATCCTGTACGCCTTCCTGAACCGCTATCGACAAAGCGGCATCCTTTACATCCAAGACATGGTGAACGCCATGATAATATAAATCAGCCGGAAGATGCAATCTAAGCCGACCAACAATATATTTTTCAGCATCTTGTACATTCATATAGTGTGACTTACAAACACGCACTTACTCCATAACTTCATAAATGTGAATGGGATTGGCTTTGTTTTTGAGGTTGACTTCACCAATCAGATTACACTTAAATGAGTCTTTTATTTTTAAATACGCCGATTCAGGCACCACTACCTGCCCCGGTTTGGCCAGAGCCTGCAAGCGCTGAGCGACATTTACTGCGTCACCTATCACGGTGTAATCCAGTCGTTTTAAAGCTGCGGAACCTATGTTGCCCGATACCATTTCCCCGGAATTAATACCAATTGCCACCTTTGGGAAATATCCCGACTGATCGGATAGCTCTTCCATAAAACCATTTATGTGATTTCTTACGGCGAGGCTCGATTCCACTGCACGGTCCAGATGATACTCCCCTCTGAAAACAGCCATTACTGCATCGCCCATGAACTTATCAACTAAGCCTCCCTGTGCGATAACCTCCTTTACCATTACATCAAAATACTTATTGATCAGCTTGACAACCGTGTCCGGAGATTCGCGTTCGGATATGGATGTAAAACCACACATATCCATAAAAACAACCGTTGCATCGATGTTTGTACTTGCCATCAGCGACTGACCAAAGCTGTCCTGCGTCATAAATTGAAGGACGGACGCATCGACATACATACGCAGAATATCGTTTTCCCGAACTGCTTTCAGCGTTTCCTTGAGTTGCGCCACATATTTCAGGGTCTTCTCCATCGTCACTTCAAGATCCTTAAAGTCAATCGGTTTGGTCAGAAAATCATAAGCACCACGGTTCATTGCCATGCGGATATTGTCCATGTCACCATAAGCGGAAACAATCACCGATTTCAGCAGCGGGCTTGACTCCCCCAACCTGATAAGTAAGGTGAGTCCATCCATTTCAGGCATATTAATGTCACTTAACACCATGTCGACATCAGGATGCTGTTCAAGCACTTCCAAAGCCTTAAAGCCATTTTCAGCAAAAACAAATTCATATTCCTGCTCGCGGATCTGCCTTCTGAATTTCTGCCTGATCAACAGCTGCAAATCCGCCTCATCATCTACTACAAGTATCTTAGCTTTCATAAAGTTGTTGTTTGTGCCCGACTTTCGCCTGTATTGTAAAGTGAATGTCTCTCGCACATTTCAGAAACGCTCATTCCTGCACCATCAATAGTTTTTCTTTTAATTCGACAAAATTGACCGGTTTCGTCAGAAAATCGTCTGCGCCAAGCTGCATAGCCTGATCGTGGTTATTGCTGTCCCCATAGGCAGTAATCATCATAACCTGTGGCGGAGCGGCCGGGAAGTCTTTCCTTATAGATTTTAGCAGTTCTATTCCACTCATTCCAGGCATATTGATATCGGACAGGATCATGACCACCTCGGAAGCATGGCTGGCCATATAACTTAAAGCCTCCTCACCGGAAAAAGCAAAGGAAAACTGAAACAGGCCACTGCGAATTTCTTTCCTGAATTTTTGTTCAAAAAGAGATTTTACATCTTCTTCGTCATCGACGACCAGAATCTTCATAGTTTGTAAATTATTTATTGTTTCATAAACGGCACTTTTTAACATTTCAAGCAGGCTACCTGGTTTTCATGTTTACACTTTTTCTAACGGAAGCGTAATTTTAAATTCTGTTTTTTTCCCCGGAACAGTTTCAACATCCAGTGAACCGCCGTGCGCATTGGTGATGATATCGTAGCTCATCGAAAGCCCAAGACCCGTTCCCTGACCGGTAGGTTTGGTTGTGAAAAACGGTTGAAAAATCTTCGCTTTCACTGTTTCCGGCATTCCTGTACCATTATCTGTCACTCTTATGTACAGTGTGTCAGCAAACTTTTTGGTCGTGATTTTGACTTCCGGTCTGTAATCCGTTACGGTGCCTTCCTCCGCCAGCAGACGTTTCTTTTCTGCAACGGCATAAAAGGCGTTGGTAAACAAATTCAGAAATACGCGTCCCAAATCCTGTGGCATTACTTCAACCTGGCCGATAGTCGGATCAAAATCAGTAACCAGCGCAGCGTTAAATTCTTTGTTTTTAGCCCGCAAACCGTGATAGGCAAGCCGCATATATTCGTCAGCGAGTGCATTGATGTCCACCAGCTCTTTTTCACCTGAAGAAACTCTCGAGTGCTGAAGCATGCCTTTTACAATCGAATCTGCTCTCTTTCCATGATGTGTTATCTTCTGCTGATTCTGGCTTAAATCACTGATTATTTCTTTTATGTACTCTTTATCTGATTCAGGAAGTGTCGTTTTATCTATCTCTTCTTCCAGTTCCTGGCAAAGTTCTACCGAAACCTCAGAAAAATTATTGACAAAGTTCAGCGGGTTCTGGATTTCATGTGCTATACCGGCAGTTAGTTCACCGAGAGAGGCCATTTTCTCACTTTGTATCAGCTGATTTTGCGTAGATTTTAGCTCATCAATGGTTTTTTGAAGTTCTTCTTTCTGCAATGTTAATTCATAGGTTCTTTCAGCAACGAGATATTCCAGAGATTCCTTTTGCGCTTTACTGGCTAGCTCTTCTTTTATCCGCTCCTCTCGTTCAAGGATTAAAGCTTTTTGTTGTTTTTGAACATAAAACCAGATTACAAAGCAAAGTACAAAAGCAAAAGCAGCGGCCGTAGCGAAGTAATCGTCGTTTTTTGCGTAGAATTTTGGGGCAATCAGCTCAACTGAATCATTAATTACCGAAATCAATACAAACGGGATGGCTGACTGAAGAAGTCCCCGCACAGGCCGGAAAACCTCATTCCGATAGCCGACAACAAGTAAAAATATCAGAAACGCATGCCATATCCATTGGTACCAGTCTGGCGAATCGGCAACATAATAAGTACCAAGAAGCGCAATGGAAATATATTTAACTATCTCGAGTTTTTTATCCCACTCAGGAAGCTGAGTTTTAGTCTGAAGGATTTTCCTTACATAAAAAATTAGAAAGGATGAGACCAGAAAATAATCCATGCAGTTATCGACGTATTTGATTATCTATATTATTTAACAAATAGCAAAGTACTTATTTTCCCTCAAAATAATGAATTTGGATGTAATTCAAGATTATTGTATCCGCTCTAATTTTTTTCTAACGTTTTTTTAACCCAATTATAAAACGGTTTTAATTCCGTTTTTACCCTCTGAATCAACCTTTGTCGCAAGGAAGCCTAAACTAAAAAGACAATGGCGTTCAAAGTAATAAAAATGGGGCTGACCATGGCGTTATTCTGGTTTTTCACCACCGCCCGGGCTCAAACGATCTACAATTTACAACAGGCATTACAGACTGCCAGAACAAATAATCCGGTCCTGAAACGGGAACAGTATAATGTCAGTATTTCGCAGGCAGAAATTACCACAGCATCACTTCGGCCAAATCCGATCGTCAATAACCAGTCACTTCAGCTCATACAACCTAACAGGTTTCCCGAACAGACCGGCTGGGCAAATGGTGCAAACCGGCAGGTTTGGTGGCAGATAACCAAGCCTTTCCAATTGCCCATGCAGAGAGAAAATAAAATAAATTTCGCTGAGCAAAACGTCAGGCTCTCACAAAAGCAATATACAGAAACAGAACGGAGCCTCTTCCGGGAGGTTGCACAAAAATGGCTGGATGTTTGGGCTGCGGGAAAACAGCTGGATATTTTGGAAAATGCCAGCAGTAACATCGATTCACTGGTTAACATTAATAAACTGCGTTTAAAAAACCAGGTCATCACCAACACGGATCTTGCCCGAACCGAACTTCTGGCCAACCAATACGCCATTCAAATTAAGTCAGCCAAACAGATTTATGAAAATGAACTGACCAACCTGAAATTTCTTCTAGGCACAGCAGAACCTGTTCAGATCGACACAACTGACAGATTTCAGTTTGCCATACCATCTCAAATGGATGCGCTGATACAGGACGCACTAAAAAAAAGAAGCGATGTACAAACCATAAGATCCAAGATGGATGTGGCAGAAGCTAATATCAAACTCCAAAAATCAAGCGCGCTGCCAACACCGGAACTTGGGTTGATTTATAACCCGCAAAACAAAACGCAGTACATGGGCGTCTTTGCAACGCTGGGAATTCCCATTTTTTCAAGGAATCAGGGTGAGATTAAGAAATCGGAAACAATTAGACAGCAGGCTGAACAGGACCTGAAAACAACCGAACTACAAATTCAGTCGGAAATACTAACCGCTTATCGCACCTATCAGACCCAGAATTTAAATGTGCAGAATTTCAGTAAGCTCCTGACGCAATCCCAAAGTATACTTGGCAGCGTGAAATATTCCTACCTGCGCGGAGGCACCACCATCATAGACCTGCTCGAGGCCCAGAGAAGCTGGCTGGATACGCAGCACCAGTACTACGACATTTTACAACAATACCGCCAAAGTTATATCGACCTGCTTTACACATCCGGCTTAATCAATCAATTCGCCCAATAACAATGAGAAATTTAATTAAATACAGCTGGCTGGTTTTTGGACTTTTATCTGCCTGTACAAGCAAGGAAAACAAGCAGGTACAGCAGGATGATACCACACCGGCCGTAAACGATACAGGAACAAAAATCACATTTCCGAAAGAACAGAGTGCTGATTTTTTTGCCACTGAAAATATAAAAAGCAGCACACTGATGGCAGATATAACTGCGCCTGCCAAGGTTGCTGCAACAGTGGTAAGATCCGATGAAGGCGCGTCAGGAAACATCGTACTCTTTGATAACCCTGAACTATCCGGAAACTACACCCAGCTGTTACAGCATCTGACGATGATCAGTCAGATCCGTAACATCAACATCAAACAAAGAAAAACCGAACTCGCCCGTATGAAAGATTTGCAGGAGCACGGCGCAGCTACAGGAAAAGATCTTCTTGAATCTCAAACTGCTCTTTCCATGGAAGAGACCAATCTGCTCAACGAACGATCGGCTATAATAGAGCATGAAACAAAACTGAAAGCGGGAGGTTTTGAGCCGGTTCAGCTACGAAGGGCTCCTGCGGGAACAGCCTATATCATCTGCGATATTCCTGAAAATGAAATAAGTATGGTAAAAGAAGGTAGTAAATGCACCTTACAGTTCACTGCCTTTCCAAACGAAAATTTCAAAGGGAAAATAGACGATGTGGCAGATATGATCGACCAGACAACGCGAATGATCAAACTTCGGGTTAGTATCAACAACGCAAATGGAAAGCTAAAAGCCGGCATGTTTGGCACACTTGCCTTTGGTTTAAGTGAAGGTAAAAACATGAGTATTGACAAGGATGCGCTCATCACTATCCAGGGTAAAAACTATGTATTTGTCAAAACCAGTCCAACTGCTTTTGAAAGACGAGAAGTGAATATAGGCGACCAGGTTGGAGACCGCATCATTGCTTATTCAGGTTTAAAAAATGGTGATAACGTTGCCGTTAAGGGTGTTATGCAATTAAAAGGACTTTCATTTGGATATTAAGCCAGGAATTAGGGGCTTGGAGCAGAGGGCCTGGGGTTTAGACTTTGAAGCGCCCATGCCCTCAGCCCCACGCGCCCGAAAAACATGCCGCTTTGACACAGCTTCGCAGGGAAGTTAAAAGGCGGATTTATAATTACAAATCACGTAGACAATTACAATGATTAAGAACCTGCTTTTTTTCAGCTTGCGCAACCGCTGGATAATTATATCCATCAGCGTTGTGCTCATGGGAATCGGATACTGGTGTTTTACCCAGCTTAAAATCGAAGCATATCCCGATATCGCCGATACAAATGTTATTGTTGTCTCGCAGTATCCCGGCCGTGCCGCCGAGGAAGTGGAGCAACAGGTAACCGTTCCCATCGAAAGGGCATTACAAAACACGCCCAATGTATTGGACAGAAGAAGCAGAACCATTTTTGGTTTGTCAGTTGTTCAGTTGACTTTTAAAGACGGTACAGATGATTATTTTGCCCGCCAGCAGGTTACCGAGAGGCTGGCAGCCGCGGGACTCCCCGAAGGCGTAGCTCCTGAGTTGGCTCCGTTGTCAACCGCCGTGGGTGAAATTCTGCGGTATGTGGTTGAAGCACCTTCGAGTTACAGCCCTACGCAGCTCAGAGATTTGCAGGATTGGGTTATCAAACCTGCGCTTTTACAGGTGCCTGGTATTGCAGATGTCACTACTTTTGGAGGGCCCCTCAAACAGTTCCATATTAATACTTCTCCCGAAAAACTGGTGAAGTACGGACTCTCCCTGCAGGAGGTGATGAACGCCATTCAGGTAAACAACCAAAATACAGGCGGAAACATCATCTCCAGAGGCGGACAGGGCTTTGCAATTCGCGGACTTGGTGCCATCAAGAATGAACAGGATATCCAGAATATTGTGTTAAAATCCGAAAATGGTGTTCCTGTTTTCGTCCGTGATGTGGCAACGGTAGAAATTACACCACCGCCGCCAAGCGGAGTAATGGGTTATACCATTACGAAAGATAAAGTCGACGTAAGCAGCGGCGTTGAAGGTATCATTCTTCTACGGCGTTATGAAAATCCAAGCGAAGTATTGAAAGTTTTAAAGCAAAAAATGGCCGATTTACAAGCCACAGAATTACCCGAAGGTGTTCAGCTAAGACCTCTTTATGACAGAAGCTTTTTGATTGATCACTCCCTTGAAACCGTTGCACATACCTTATTTGAAGGAATATCCATTGTAATTATTTTGCTGATATTCTTCCTGGGAAGCGTTAGAAGCGCGCTGGTAGTTGCACTGACAATTCCATTCTCTCTATTGTTTGCATTTATTCTGATGCGTCTCACAGGAATTCCCGCCAACCTGCTGTCTCTTGGAGCCATCGACTTTGGGATAATTGTGGACGGCGCCTGTGTAATGGCCGAGCATTTGATCAGAAAATACAGGACGGCAACGGTTGAAGAAAAACAGCAGGGCATCGTAAAAATCACACTTATGGCAGCTCAGGAAGTTAGCCGGGAAATCTTCTTTTCTGTAACGATCATCATACTGGCCTACATGCCCATACTGATGATGACCCGGGTGGAAGGAAAGCTGTTTTCACCGATGGCGCTTACACTTGCTTTTGCCGTAATTGGTTCAATGATCGCTGCACTTACTTTCATTCCGGTACTAATCTCATTTGCCTACAAAAAAGTTTTATCAGATCCGGAAAAGCCTATGAAAGAGCATAAAAACTATGTACTTGATTTCATGACAATAACCTACGCAAGGTCTTTGAATTTGTTTTTGAAAAATTACAAAACAACCGTAGTCGCAGGATTTTCAGTGGTAATGATTCTTGTATTATTTGGCTTAAAACTGGGAACAGAGTTTTTACCGACACTGGACGAAGGATCTATCTTTTTGCGCGGCAATTTTCCATCAGGGATTACAATTCAGGAAAATGCCAAATATGCTCCTAAAATCCGTAAGATGATTGCCAAATACCCGCAGATCGCTTTTGTGATAACCCAGACAGGAAGAAATGACGACGGCACCGACCCGTTTCCTGCAAACAGGAATGAAATCCTGGTAGGTTTAAAGGATTATGATCTCTGGAGTAAAACCATAACCAAAAAGGAATTGGTTGAAAAAATAAGAAAAGACCTTCAGATACATCTTCCTGCAGTCTCTTTCTCATCCGGCCAGCCGATCATTGACCAGGTAATGGAAATTGTTACAGGCAGCGCGGCAGATCTGGCTGTCTCCATTGTTGGGGATGATCTGAATATGATGCGAAAAAAAGCGGAAGCAATTGCCAAAATTGTGAAAGCCACGCCCGGGGCGGATAATGTAAATATTGAACAGGAAGGACCTCAGGAACAGCTTGTCATTAATATCAATCGGGAAGCAGCGGCTCGTTTTGGGATCAATGTAGCCGAAATACAGAACATGATCGAAGCAGCCATTGGTGGTAAAACCATTTCAACGCTTTACGACGGTACCAAAAAATATGACATTGTCGTACGGTTTTTACCCAAATACAGAAACTCGATCGATGCCATTCGTAATGTTCAGGTGCCTTCGCTTTCCGGTGCGCTGATTCCGATGAGGCAGCTTGCGAACATTCACTTTATGGAAGGACAAACAAACATTTACCGGTATGGAAGCAAACGTATGGTAACAGTCAGGACCAACATCCGAGGGCGTGACCAGGGCGGTTTTGTAGCTGAGCTTCAGAAAAAACTCAATGCTCAAATCCATGTACCAAAAGGATACAGTATCATTTATGGCGGGCAATATGAAAATTTGGAACGCGCCGGTAAACAGCTGCTTTTTACGATCCCGCTTACGATCGTAATGGTATTTCTCTTTCTGTTTATGTTATTTAAAAACCTCTCGCACACAATGGTCACAATGAGCTGCATTCTCTTTGCGCTTGGTGGGGGAATTGTTGCGTTGCTCATGAGAGGATACTATTTCAATGTATCCGCCGGGGTTGGCTTTGTAAGTATTTTCGGAATTTCGGTGATGGCGGGTGTTTTACTGGTTTCAGCATTGAACCGGGCCCAGGAACTTCATGAAAATAATATAAAGGCAAATGTACTCGCAGCATCGACGGAGCAGTTGAGAGCACTGCTTTCGATTCTGGTCGTAGCGATCATAGGTTTGGTTCCGGCAGCCATATCATCCGGAATCGGCTCTGATGTGCAGCGGCCGCTGGCAACTGTAATTATTGGCGGCTTAACCAGCACGCTTTTGTTCGCCCCCATTTTACTGCCTCCGCTTTATCTTTGGGCGCAGAAAAAACAAAAACCAAAAAAGGCCGAAGTCGCCGAACCGGAATTATCCTGATAAAATAAAAACCAAAAAAAACCGCATCAAAGCAACGAGATGCGGTTTCTTTTTTTATTGTTGCTCAGCTGCCAGGGCATTAATATCTTTAACTTCAAGAACATTTTTTGGGTACCCGTATTTAACCGATTTGATCATCGCTTTTCCCATCTGTTCGAGCCGGGAAACATAATTTGGCACCACTATTTTTGCAAAAGGATATAACCACGTAATGTACTTAGCAAACGAATTTACATTTTTTAAACCAGGGGTCGGATGCATATAACCCGGACGAAAGGCGTAAACTTGTTTGAAAGGCAGTTTCATCAGATCATTCTCCGTCTTTCCTTTGACCCTTGCCCACATAGAACGTCCTTTTTCACTGCTGTCCGTGCCAGCCCCGCTGACATAACCGAAGATCATATCCGGATTTACCTTAGACAGGATTTGGGCAACGTGCATCGTAAGCGTGTAGGTCATTTCATAATATTCAGCTTCCTTCATGCCAACCGATGATACACCCAGACAGAAAAAACAGGCATTGTATCCTTCAAGCTGATTTTCAATGGGCGAAATATCAAAAAAGTCTTTGTGAATAATCTCGGTTAACTTGTGATGCTCAACACCGCAGGGTTTTCGGTTAAGTACCAACACAGTTTCTACATCTTCATCCAGGAGGCATTCGTGCAAAACTCCCTCTCCTACCATTCCTGTTGCTCCTGTTATTATAGCTCTTATACGACTTTTCATAATTCTGAATTTAGTGTTTTAAAGCTTATGCTCATATTTAAGCAGCTCTTCGTACGGATCTCCCGCCAGACCTAAAACAAAGGCAAATGCGGGCTCAGTTTTATATCCCTTTCTTTTTAGGTCTTTTATTTTACAGCGAAAATCATCTCCGTATTTCAAAAGTAACTGATGTTCTACCAACATATGCCGGTAAGCGTTTTGCTGTTTTGTCGGAACATCTTGTCCAAATAGCTCAATTTCAAATGGAACAGCCTGAAAAGCAGCAACTACACTTGTAAAATTCTGCTTTTCCCTTAAAGTAAAATCCCGATGGCCGGAGAAAAGCGTTTTAACTTTTTTAATATAGTAAGATTTGTCTTTATAAAAGCAAACAATATCCAGATCGCTGGTTTCGATATCAATATCAATTGGTATCGTACCAACAAGCAGCGGATCAAATTCTGCCAGCAAATCCATAATCCCGGTTTCTGTCAGGATATTATAAGCAAGCAGTTGTTTTGCATTACCGTATTTCAAATATTCAATTGTATCAAAATCAATCATGACAGAGGCCGTTATTTAGCCGTTTTCATTTCATCAACTTTCAGTACCCGAACAAGCAGAGGCAAACTCAGACCCTGTACTAAAAGCGTAATCAGCACAACAATTACCGACATGAAAATAAGAACGTCCCGCTGCGGAAATGCCTCGCCGCTGCTTAATGTCAACGGAAGCGCCAAAGCGGAAGCCAGCGATACAATTCCCCGCATGCCCGACCACCCGATAATCAGGGAGTTTTTCCAGTCGATGTTTTCATCTGCATAAAAACTAAACCTGAATTTGCCGGGATTTTCTTTTTTTTGAATTGTCGCTTTTCGTAAATTGTTGCTATGTCCAAACATCCAAACCATTCGGATAACAAGCATAATAAAGCTGATCAAAAAACTGTAACCAATCAAAGGCAGGATTTCCTGATGGCTTATGCTGTTTACGACCTGTGGAAATTCGAGTCCGATGAGGATGAAAACCAAGCCGTTGAGCAGGAAAATGATCACGTCCCAGAATGATTTATTCTGGATTTTGGTCTGGGAAGGAAAGAGTTTGTTGGTGTACCGTGCCAAGGTAATCCCAAGAACTACAACGGCCAGCACACCGGACACATGAAACTCCTCAGCCAGCAGGTATGAAATAAAAGGAGCCAATGCCATTGCGCTGATCGCAATCAGGCTGTTACCATAAATTTGTCTTAAAAACGTAGCCAGAATAACACCGACCACAATTCCTACAAAAACTCCTCCCGCCACCACGAGAATAAATTGCAGGTACATATTCCAGATCCCTACACCTACTCCGGCAATTGCGGCCACAGCGAAGCGGTAAGCGATCAAACCTGAAGCGTCATTAACCAGACTTTCCCCTTCCAGGATCGTAAGCGTTCTGTGTGACAAACCAAGACCCTTTGTAACGCCCGTTGCGGCAACTGCATCCGGCGGAGAAAGAATTGCCCCAAGAACAAAAGAAAGTGGCCAGGTCATTTCCGGAATCAGGAAGTGAATCACTACGGCAACAGCTGAGGTTGTTAAAAAAACAAGCGGAATCGCAAGCGTAGCGACAGTAGCCAGGTTACTTCTGAGCTGCTTGATCGAAATGTTAAAAGCTGCATCATACAGCAGCGGAGGAAGAAAAAGCAGGAAAACAACTTCCGGATTGATTGCTATTTCTGGCATACCGGGGATAAAGCCAATCGCTATACCCGCCGAAACCAGCAGGATCGGATATGGAATTTTTATCCTGTTGGCAACAGCTGACAAGCCGATCATCAATCCCATGATCAGAAGAACAATACTATAATTTTCCATAAACAGAGCGCCTTAACATACATCTTACTCTAATCCTGCCCGGTTACTAGGTTCTAACCTACTTTCAACTCTTATTTCTCCAAAAGTTGATTAAATGTAAAAATAGGCACAAACACCATGTGATAAACAAGGTTTAGACAGTATTTCGGAACTCAGTTTCGACACCTTGAAAACATTGTCTTTTGTTCTACATTAAAAAATGTGGTTGAGAAGGCAATAAATGAATTCAATCCAACTAATAATTGTTGCTGGTATTATAAACGAAAAAGACTTCTGCTCCCAAATCTGCTGATCATTTTCGACAGGAATTTTAATCGTATTTTAATCTGAAGAGGGATTTTTTAAAAGAAATAAAACCTTGTCCGATATATCTTTACAAGTTAAGAAGACCACAATAAAATGAAATCGATACTCCTTGATGTCTCAGAAGACTCTCAGAAAGAAATGCCGAAGATCGATGCGGTTATTTCTTTCAGAAAATATATAGCTTACCTTAAAGACAGAATTAGCAGGGAGAAAAGCGTTCGTAAGATTTTCCTGCAGATGGTTATAGAAAAACTGGAAGAAAATCCCGCTTTTTTAGACAACATCCCTATTGCTGAAATTCATCTTTATGAGGAGCAGCTCAACCTCGTTTACGGCCTTATGATACCGGCGGTTGCCGATGAAAAAAATATTCTCTGGGCACTGAGCACCCCCATCAGCCCGACTATCTTCTTCGGAACAGACAATTTCTACAACCTGATGACCGAAGAAAAAACCGGCCAGATTCGCTGTGATCTTGTAAAAGAAGATTCAATGTCAATGAAGCAGAAAGCACTGATTGTGTATGCGATCATCCTGGAAAAGTTTTACAATTTTCCGGCCACGAATCACACAGACATGCTCGTTTCGCTGCGGGATAACCAAACCGGTTTACAGAAATTTTACAAAATCAATATCGATACCCGTTTTACGGATGTCATTCTGAAAGGTGAACTTCCTGATATTAATCTGGATTACATTCGCCGTCAGTTTCAGGAAAATGCTGATTCATCGGAACTTGTGCGACTTTTACCGCTGTCTCTTTTTAAGTTCGAAGGTATTTCCGTGTTAACGCTGACGGACGTCACCGATGACCATGCAGTTGAGAATCTTAAAAACACAATCCTGAATCGCAACTCTTTCGGAGCGCAGGCATACTACCAGCATATAACCGATTCGCTGAAAATGCTTGTCGAGAACCGTGATGTTGAATTTGGCATGATGCCTCTGCTGCGGGTAAATAATCGGCTGATCTTCAACAAAAGCACCATTCTGCACAGCAAGCTTATCAACGCAGCCACAGCCAGTGACGTTGCCGAAGAGACTTATATTTCTATGGCAGAAGAATATTTCAAAAGTCCGAAAGTTCTTTTTATGCGAAACATCACAGCGGATGACGAAAAGCATGAGTTTGTTAAAATTCTAAAAAATGACGGGGTGGAATCCTATGCTTTGCTGCCGGTGTACTACGATAACAAAATCGTTGGGGTCTTGGAAGTATTTTCAAGCGTGCCAAACGCGATAGATGAACATTCACTTTCGAAAATCAATCCTGCCCTGCCACTTATTGCACAAATATTTGAGAATAACATTGATGAATTCAATGCGAATATTGAAAACGTGATCCGGGAAAAATTCACTTCCCTGCAGCCTGCTGTACAGTGGAAATTTAAGGATGTAGCCTGGCATTACCTGCGTGACCGGAATCTCAAACCGCATACAGCTGTAATTGAATCGATTGGGTTCAAGGATGTTTACCCGCTTTATGGAGCAATCGACATCCGTAACTCTACGATTGAAAGAAATGCTGCACTTCGGGAAGACCTTCGTTTACAGTTTACCGTCCTGATCGATACGTTTTGTGTGTTAAAACAAAAACTGGGCTTTGGTCTTGCAGATGAGATGGTTTTCAAATGCAAAAAAATGCTTGCACAGATCACAGACGAAACCAGGGACAATGATGAAATGAAAATTCAGGAGTTCCTTGAATCTGAGGTTCATCCGTTTCTGACACATTTTAAAGAAAACCGTGTTACCAAAGGCGCAGCGGTTCTGGCACTTGCCGGAAGCGACGACACAGAAAATGAAAATGAGGAGATCAGCGAAGCGATTGATAAATATTTCAGGATCACCAACCCGCAGACCGGAGCTGCCTATACAAACAGACGTGCGCTGGAATCCTCAATGCAGACAATCAATTCGTCTGTAAACCTGTATCTGGATCTTTTTAAAACAGAAATTCAGCAGTCCTACCCGACCTACTTTGAAAAGTTCAGGACTGATGGCATTGAGTATGATATTTACATCGGGCAGTCCATAGAACCGCAGAAAACTTTCAGCAACCTGTATTTAAAAAACATTCGTTTGTGGCAGCTTACTTCGATGGCAGCAATTGCAAGAATAACACATTCGCTGCTGCCGGCTATGGAGAAACCGTTGTTGACTACCCAGCTGATCTTTATTAATTCTGGAAGTATTGATATTAGTTTCCGGGATGATGAACGCCGCTTTGATGTGGAAGGTGCCTACAACATCCGCTACCAGGTTATCAAAAAGCGTATTGATAAAGTCCATGTCAAAGGAACCGGCGAAAGACTTACCCAGCCAGGCAAAATTGCGATGGTCTATTTCAACAATAAGTCCGCTGAGGAATATGTAGATTATATCAGATATTTACAGGAACAAAACACGTTGCTGGACGATCTGGAGTATCTCGATCTGGAAGAATTACAAGGTGTGAACGGATTGAAGGCCCTGCGAATCGGAGTGAATCTGGATTCGGCATGGAAGTAACTTATTAAAAAAGCACTTAATATTTTTTATGAACTACAATCACCGGCTCGACAAAGTAAGGCACTATGTTCATCGCTTTTTTGCAGAAAAGGATATTTCCAGTCTGACTTATCATAATCTAACACATACAGAATCTGTTGTATCCAACGCGGCCAGGATTGCTGACCACTACAAACTTGATGAGAAAGAATCCTTCATCGTTGGAGCAGCCGCCTGGTTTCATGATACTGGTTATTATGTCGGTGAAGCATCAGGACATGAACAAAGAGGGGCCGAAGTTGCAACGGCTTTTCTAAGTGATGACGGAATTGGAAAAGCCGAAATTGAAGAAGTAAAAGGCTGCATACTGGCCACGGTTGTTCCCCAGCAGGCGCATAATCTTTTACAGCAAATTGTTTGTGACGCGGATCTCTTTCATTTTGGTACCGAAGAATTTGTGGAGCGTAATAAGCTGATGCGCAAAGAGGCGGAAAAGCGGTGTGGTAAAAAAATTGATAAAGCTACCTGGCGGAAAAGCACGATCAAACTTTTGGAAAACCACACATTTCAAACCGATTACTGCAAAGAACTTCTGGGTCCTCAGAAATTAAAAAATCTGGCGAAGCTCAAAGAAAAAGATTCGGAGAAGGATTCGGAAATTTCTGATATTGAACCCATTACGCTTCCATCGACGTCAAAAAGAGAAGAGCCACTTCCGGCAATTGAAGCGGATGCAAAGAAACAAAAATCTGACAGACCGGATAAAGGAATTGAAACCATGTTTAGGATCAGTTCCAACAACCACCAGAGATTGAGTGACATGGCGGATAACAAAGCGCATATAATGATCACCACAACCTCGATCATTATCTCGGTTTTGCTGAGTGTGCTTATCCGGAAACTGGAAGATAATTCCTATCTGATTTTGCCCACCATGATGCTGCTTACGGTCTGTGTAGTTACAATGGTATTTTCGATTCTGGCAACAAGGCCGACAATTCCGCACGGAACCTTTACCCAGGAAGATATTGATACAAAGAATGTAAACCTGTTGTTTTTCGGGAATTTTTACCGGATGTCTTACAGCTCCTATGCAGAAGGGATGCAGCGAATGATGAACGACAGGGAATTTCTATACGGAAGCCTTACCAAAGATGTCTATTCTCAGGGAGTGGTTTTGGGACGAAAATACCGTCTGCTCAGAGTGGGTTACAATGTCTTTATGTTTGGTATTGTAATTTCCGTAATTGCCTTCGTAATCGCTTCGGTTTTTTACGGTCATACGTTGGAAAACTATGACTGAACCGCTTTTTTTCATCCGGGACATAAGCTGGCTTTCTTTTAATGAAAGGGTGCTGATGGAAGCTGAAAATGTGAGGGTGCCGTTATTGGAACGCATTAAATTTCTCTCCATCTATTCTTCAAACCTGGATGAATTTTACAGGGTGCGAATGCCTCATTTGCAAAAAAACAATTCAGAAAATAATTGCTATGAAAAGGCTGCTGCCATCATTAATGCGCAGCAGGACAGGTTTGGAAAAATTTTAAGTCAATCTATAATCCCTGAATTAGAGAAAAACGACATTCATTTTTGTTACAAGGAGGATATTCCTAAGGATCTGAATCCGTTTATAGCTAATTATTTTTATACCCAAATAGCAGGCTTTCTTCATCCTGTAGCGCTAGGAGCGGAAACAACGTTTTTTCCCGAAAACAACCTGCTTTACCTTTTGGTAATTGCAGAGCAGAACTCCGGTGAACAAAGTTATATGCTGAATATTCCCAGTCATCACGTTAAACGTTTTGTAAAGGTTGACTTTAATGACAAGACTTATATTATTTTTCTTGAAGATATAATCAGGTCTAATTTAAAAGCTATTTTTCCTGCTGCAACTCATTTAAGGGCATTTAACATTAAAATTACAAGGGATGCGGAACTTGACACGCTCGAAGCGGAGGACGAGGATTTGGCCGAAAGTTTTGAGAAACAGTTAAAAAAGCGAGATCTGGGGTTTGCCGTAAGGTTTTTATACGAGCCCGGGCTCCCGCAAAATTATCTTCATCATATAGTCAGTTCGTTAAAGCTGAAAACAGCGTCACTGGTTGAAGGCGGCAGATACCACAATCTTAAAGATCTTGCCTCCCTGCCGGTTTCCTCTTCCTCACTTTCATATCCCGACTGGCCTGCAATTCAAAACCTTAATGGATTTGATCCGGCGCATAGTTTGTTTGCTGCCATTTCAAAACGGGATCTGATGGTGCACGCGCCTTACCAAACTTATGACACTGTACTCCGTTTTTTTAATGAAGCTGTAATTGATCCTGCGGTAGAAGAGATTTACACAACTTTGTACAGAGTTGCGCATGACTCTAAAATTGCGCACGCGCTAATTAATGCAGCCAGAAACGGGAAAAAGGTAACGGTGCTAGTAGAACTAAAGGCGCGATTTGATGAAGAGAATAACATCACCTGGGCCAAAAGAATGAAATTCGCTGGTGTAAAAATTATTTACAGTGTTAGTTCTTTAAAAGTGCATGCCAAATTAGCCTTGATCAAAAGAAAAACGGAACAGCTTCCATATCTGGGTCTGCTCGCAACCGGAAATCTAAATGAGACGACTGCACGCTTTTATACAGATCATATTCTTATGACTGCCAACCAGCCCATGCTCGCGGAAGCAGAAAATCTGTTCGGGTTCTTAAGCAAAAAGAAAAAACCGGAGAAAACCGATGTAATTAATTTCAGGCATTTGCTTGTCGCCCAGTTTAATCTGCATAGCCGTTTCTTAGCGCTTATTGACCGGGAAATCGAAAATAGCAAAGCTGGACAGCATTCAGGTATCACCATCAAATTGAACAATCTCGAAGAGGAGGTGTTGATCAGAAAACTGTATGAGGCGTCAAATGCCGGAGTTAAGATAAATCTGATCGTCAGAAGTATCTGCAGACTGATTCCCGGAATAAAAGGTCAGAGCGAAAATATAACCCTTAAAAGGATCGTAGACCGCTATCTCGAACACGGACGAGTTTTCATATTTGAGAACGCCGGATCACCTGAGGTTTTCATGGGATCAGCAGATTGGATGAACAGGAATATTTACCGACGGATTGAAGTTTGTTTTCCAATTTATAATCAGGACTTAAAAAATCAGTTGATCCGGATCATTTCCCTGCAATGGAATGACACAGTTCAGGCAGTTCTCATCGACGAAGTACTTCAAAACAAAGCCATCAATCAAAGCAATGGCCTTCGGTCCCAAGAAGCCATTTACCGATATCTTACAGCCAGTAATAACAAAATCATTAAGAATACTTACCTGCCATGATATGAAAATTTATTCCGCATCATCACTTAAATCACTTTGCCTCGCTGCCATACTGGCCGGCTGTGGATCTACGGATAAACCAAAACCGCACTATACCGAATATGATCTGGAAAAGCCGGACAAATTCAACATGCCTGAAAGTCTTTTTGAAATATCGGGAATTGCTTTCGACAATGGGAAAAATGACACTGTTTACGCCATTCAGGATGAAGAAGGCAAACTGTTCCGCCTTGCATGGGATGTGAAAATGCAGACTCATACGAAGTTTGGAAAAAAAGGCGATTATGAAGATGTCTCCATCGTAAACGGAGCGGCCATTGTTTTAAAAAGTAACGGCGCTTTGTATAGCTTTCCGACTTCAGAGGTCAATCATGAAGAACCGGAAAGCGTCAGAGAATACAAAAAGCTTTTTCCAAAAGGCGAATACGAAGGCATGTACGGTGATGAGAAAACAGGAAACGTCTATGTGATCTGTAAAAACTGCCCTACCGATGATGCAAAAAGCAGCGTAACGGGTTACATCATCAACCTGAGCGATTCAACCAAAACTGCCGAAACATTCAGTATTGATGTTAAACAGATTAAAGCCATCCACGGGAAGGTCGACCGTGGTTTTCGCCCTTCGGCTATCGCAAAAAATCCTGTCAACAACAATTGGTACATTGTCTCAGCTGTTAATAAACTCCTGGTGATAACTGATTCGAAGTGGAAAGTAAAAGATGCTGTTTCACTGAGCAGCAATATGTTCACCCAACCCGAAGGCATTGCATTCGATAGCCAGGGAAATATGTATATCTCCAATGAAGGTGATGATTTAGCAGAAGGTAACATTTTAAAATTTGTCAGGACGGCAAAGTAAAAGTTACGGTACAAGGATTGTTTTGCTAAATAAATATCACCTGCACCTCCGCCTGACCACTAAAACTTGCAGGGACGACAACGCCTTTTCAAAAAACGCTGTTTGAAATGAAAAAAACTTTACGCTATATTTCAATTTTAGTCCTTTTACAAATACTTGCTTCCTGCGCAGGTTACAAGACTAAGTACGCCAAAGATGCCCGGCAGTGGCAGTCGGAATCGCCTGACCCAAATCTGGTTTTAAAACATACGATGTATCTCATTGGAGATGCCGGCAACGATTCTCATGAACACCCGGCACCCGTTCTTGAATACCTCAAAAAGAAACTGGGAACTGAATCCAAAAACAGCTCTGCGCTTTTCATGGGAGATAACATCTACGAATACGGGATGCCGCCTTCGGATGACTCCGCAGCACGGAAAGTAGCAGAGTACCGGATCAACTCCCAGTTGGAAACACTACAAGATTTTAAAGGCTACCCTGTTTTCCTGCCCGGCAACCATGACTGGCGCGGCTGGGGCGTGAAAGGTCTGAAACGTCAGGAAAAGTATATTCAAAAATATTTAAATACCAGAAGAGGGAAAACGGATAAGGACGACTACGAAAATTACTTTCTGCCTCTCGATGGCTGCTCAGGCCCCGAGGTAGTGGAGCTCAATGACAATGTAGTGATCATCGTCGTCGATTCGCAGTGGTGGCTTACCGACTGGGATAAGGATTCAGGAATTAACGAAGGCTGTGAGATCAAAAACCGGGAGCATTTCAAATTCGTTTTTGAAAACGTAATCCGTAAGTACCGTAACAAAAATGTAATAATTGCCATGCATCATCCGCCCTACACGAATGGTCCGCACGGAGGAAAATTCACAATCAAACAGCATATTTTCCCGCTAACGGAATTAAACCCCAAACTTTACATTCCGTTGCCTGTTATTGGGAGTTTAAGTGCCATTTTCCGGGCAACAATTGGTTCCAGACAAGACGTAGTCAATAAACATTATCAGGAACTCCGGGCAGCCGTTCTGGCAGGGACCAAGAAAAACGGGCATTTTATTTTTGCCAGCGGCCATGAGCATACCCTTCAGTTTATTGAAAACGAAGGACAGGAATTTATTGTAAGCGGCAGCGGGTCGAAGAACAGCCCTGTTGGCATGGGAAAAGGTTCTCAGTTTGCAAGCACTTCTCTGGGATTCAGTACACTCAGTTTTTATGAAGGAGGTGAAACCTGGGTAAAATTCTGGGAAGTAAATGCAGACGGCCGGGATGCAAAAGTTATTTATCAGAAAAAAATAAAAGATAAGCTTCCTTCGGAGACAACGGATGTCAAAGCGGTTTTTCCTGAATATGAAATGCACAAAGATTCTGTCACGGAATTTGTCACCAAAACGGAAGTAAAACAGGTGGGCAAATTTCACAATTTTCTTTTTGGCAAACACAACCGTAATCTGTATCTGGAGAAATACCCGTTTCCGGTTATGGATCTGAGTACAGCCAAAGGCGGACTTACTCCTGTAAAACAAGGCGGCGGCAATCAAACAAATTCTTTAAGGATGCGCGCAGCGGATGGAAAAGAATTTGTACTTCGGGGACTAACCAAAGATGTAAGCCGTTTTTTGCCCTCACCCTTTAATAAAATGGTCGCGGCAAAATATCTGGTGGAAGATAATTTCCTGTCAACTAACCCATTTGCACCGCTGTCCATGCCGGTTATGGCTGATGCTATTGATGTCTATCACACCAATCCAAAGCTTTATTATGTGCCTTCCCAGCCGGCATTGGCAAACTTCGATGCCCTGTTTGGTGGAACAATGAATCTTTTTGAAGAACGTCCTGATGGAAAAAAATGGCATGATGCCGCATTTTTTGGAAAACCTGACAAAATTGTAAACACGCCCGAAGTAGTAGAAAGCATTCTTGAAAACAACAAAAACAAAGTCGATGAACCCTGGATGATCCGGACGCGTTTGTTTGACTTTGTCATTGGTGATTGGGACCGTCATGACGACCAATGGGCATGGGCATCCATCAAACAAAAAGACGGAGCAAATTTGTACAGACCAATTCCCCGGGACCGCGACCAGGCATTTTCCCTTTATGACGGTTTGATTACCAGTGTGGCAAGACTAACGCTTCCCTTTCTGCGGCAGCTGCAAAGTTTCAATCCTGAGATCAACAGTATTAAATGGACCACCTGGAGTGCCAGACTGATTGACCGCACCTTTCTCAATCAGTTAACCTGGGATCAGTGGCAGCAGCAGGTTACTTTCATACAGAAAAATTTAACGGATGAGGTAATTGAAAGTGCCTTTAAAAACTGGCCGGATAAAGCCAGAGAAATTTCATCACCGGCTATTATCAAAAGCATTAAAACACGCAGAGATAATCTACAAAGCATTGCCCGCAGGCATTATGAATTCGTAAGCAAGTCAGTCAATGTAATCGGGACGGAAGAAAAGGAGCGCTTCGTTGTAGAGCGGTTGGATGATAGACGCACAAGTGTTACGGTATTTGAAACAGGTAAAGGCGGACGTTTAAAACAGCAGACCTATCAGCGGGTATTTGAAAACGAGATCACCAAAACCATCAATCTTTATGGAAACGGGGATGAAGACGAGTTTATCCTTCAGGGAGATGTTCAGAAAGGAATTTTGGTCCGGGCAATTGGCGGACTGGGAAAAGATTTGTTTGCCGATAGCTCACGGGTTCACCGCGGAGGAAAAAAGACGTTTGTATACGATGATTGGAAAAACAACAGAGTGCTTCCCGGGCCGGAAACAAAAGACAAACGCTCAGACACATACCGTTTCAATGTGTATGACAGGCGAAGCAGCGACAGCAACTATGACATCACACTGCCTATTCCCATCCTTGGCTTTAACCCCGACGACGGCCTGTTTGCCGGCGCTAATTTCAGTCTGACCAAATATGGTTTTAAGAAAGAACCATATACGTCTGTCCAAACCTTTGGAGGAAGTTACGCTTTTGGTACAAAGGCCTTTAAAGTAAATTATACAGGTGATTTTATTAATACTTTTAGGGCTTTTGATTTTTATCTGGACACCTATTACCGCGGACCGACTTACGCTTTTAATTACGCCGGACTTGGAAACGATACGCAGCGGCCTATAGAACATCCGGATTATTACAGGGCCAGACAGAGTTCATTTTATGTATATCCGGCATTAAAAAAACGGTTTGCAGGTAACAGCGGATTCGTAACATTGGGACCGTATGCCGAAGTGACGGATTTGGAAGAAACGTCGGGAAGGTTTGTTGTATCCGGGCAGAACGGTCTGGACGATGATATTTTCCAGACAAAGTATTTTTCGGGCGCCAGACTTCAATTTAATTTCAGCAGCGTCGATAATATTTTCGCTCCGCATTCAGGAATTCGTTTTAATGCCGGCCTTAACTGGACGACCAATCTAAAAACCAATGCCAACTACACAGGGCTTCGGGCTCAGTTTTCACTTTACCAGGCGCTGGATACCCGGGAAAATTTCATCCTTGCCACTCAGGTCGGAACCGGACTTAACTTTGGAAAGGGCTACGAGTTTTTTCAAATGCCGACGATTGGAGGCAAACAAGGTTTGAGAGGTTATCGGACCGAAAGGTTTTACGGAAACAGCAGTATCTGGCATGATACGGACCTGCGTATCCGCATCGGCAGCAGCGAGAACCCTACCCTGCCGTTAACTTATGGCCTGTTCGGAAGTTTCGATTACGGGCGGGTTTGGCTGAAAAATGATCCATCCGGGAACTGGCATTACAATTACGGCGGTGGAATCTGGCTTGCCCCGGTTGACATTCTGACGATAGCAGCAGGTGTTTTTATTCCAAAAGAAAAACAGGAAGAAAAACCCCGCATTGCTTTTCAGGTCGGATTCTGGTTTTGATATTAACGGTTCAGACTTTGTGGCTTAAGCATGCCATGATAACCATTATGACCGAAATGACGGATGAAACTGCCCGGATATTATTAAGCCGGTTCCAGGATAGCTCAAAGGCAGCACGTTTTGAGTCGATAACATGCTGGCTGGCCGATTGCTGATCAAATGAAGCAAGCATATCGTTCAACGGGATATTTCCGAAGATAGTTACTGCAAATGTACCGCCAAGATAAAAGACTGTAGCGACCAGCAAAAACCAAAATCGCTGCGGAACAGGCGCATCATAATGCAGATAGGTGCAAACCGGCAGCAAAATTGCAGTTCCCATAAAGGACGCAAAAAACAACGGATTTTGAATTGCCTCATTAAATACCTTCATAGCCTTGATAAACTCCGGGCTGGGCAACTGTGCCATTCCCACCATTACGGAGCAGCTCCATGCATAAAAAAGCCCTGCAATCAGAGCGGTAGTCGTGGCTGCTGCGATAAGAATCAGATTTGAAAAAGTCATAAGCTCAAATGTTGGTTAAATTACCAAGATGAAAACTAGTTCAGTGCGTACCAAACAGTAGTTTTTGATATATTAAAAAATCGTAAAGCTTTTTTGGCCAAGACAGCCGTTGAAATAAAATTATTGAAAAAGATGTTATAAACTTACCTGAGTTAATCTTTTCCTAAAAAACCTGTTGCCATGACCTACCAGCCAGATCCCCTTCGTTATGATAAAATGACCTATCGCCGCTGCGGAAAAAGCGCACTGAAATTGCCCGCAATTTCCCTTGGCCTGTGGCATAATTTCGGAGGTGTTGATCACTTTGAGAATTATCAGGCAATCCTTCGTTCCGCTTTTGACAATGGCATTACGCATTTTGATCTGGCCAACAATTACGGCCCGCCTCCCGGCTCGGCTGAGACTAACTTTGGCAGATTGATGAAATCTGACTTCGCCGGACACCGCGACGAACTGATCATATCCACAAAGGCGGGTTACCTGATGTGGCAGGGACCTTATGGCGAATGGGGTTCAAAAAAAAATCTTGTAGCCAGTTTGGACCAAAGTCTGAAAAGAATGGGATTAAACTATGTCGATATTTTTTACTCACATCGCCCGGATCCGGAAACGCCATTGGAAGAGACCATGGCAGCACTTGATCTGATCGTCCGTCAGGGAAAGGCTTTATATGTTGGAATCTCCAATTACAAAGCCGACGAAGCAGAAAAAGCGATTTCAATTTTAAAAGAACTGGGTACACCCTGCCTGATCCACCAACCGAAATACTCGATGCTTGAACGATGGGCTGAGGGCGGCCTGCTCGATGTACTCGAACGCAAAGGCGTCGGATGCATCCCGTTTTCTCCTCTGGCGCAAGGCTTGCTGACGGACAAATATCTGCATGGTATTCCTGCCGATTCCAGGGCCGCTAAACCTGAAGGTTATCTTCAGGAGAATCAGGTAACTCCGGAGGTTGTCGAAAAAATAAAAAAGCTTAACAAGATCGCAGAAGAACGTGGGCAGACGCTGGCTCAGATGGCACTTGCCTGGCTGCTCAAAGACCCGCGCATAACCTCGGTACTTATTGGCGCCAGCAGGGTCTCGCAATTGGAGGATTCGCTTAAATCCCTGGAAAATCCCGAATTCTCAAAAATTGAACTGGCAAGCATCGAGGGAATACTTTGGTAATTTTGAATAAACAACGCGCCGCCCAATGTCTCAAAGCACCGGGAAGTATTTGATCGTGATTGGTTTGGTCATCCTGACATTCGGCATTTCCATTTATTTCATGGGAGATAAACTGCGCTGGCTTGGCCGGCTGCCAGGAGATATACGGATTGAAAAAGAAAACCTCAAATTCTTTTTTCCAATCACCACCATGATTTTGCTTAGCGCACTGCTAAATCTGATTATTTATCTGTTTAGAAAATTTCTTGGCTAAGCTGATCAGGGCAATTCCATGTCATTTGGTATACTGTCAGCTAGTTCCTTTTCAGTAAATCCAAATTCCTGTGTCAACTTCTGATAAGACATGCTCTCCGCACGCAGGTAAAGATCCCGTTTGCTAAGTGTATCGACTCCGGAATTCAACTCCCCTTCCTTACCAGTCCAAACGTGGGTTGCATACTCGCCCAGAGGCACGTTTTTGAATTTCAGCCCCTTGGTATTTAGATGATGGAACCATCTGACAGCCGTATCAAGATACATTTGTCCAAACAAGATTTCCCGGTCATATGGGTATTGGTGTGGGGCGGTCTGCTCGCGATCAACCAATGCCGACCATTCGTTCAGTCGGCACTCCGGCAACGGCCAGGCTTCTCTGCCATCCCTAAAATAATCGTATACTTCCTTGCGGGGAGCCGGATAATTTGCGGTTAAATCTGCAAGTTCCATTTCAGTCGGTCGGTAGTCCAGGTAATGATCCGAATCGCATAGTCCGGCGTAACTCGCAGGGCAATTCCAACACATTCCAATGGGACCTACTCCGGCATAATTTTCGCTTTCAATTTCGTTCAAATACAGGCCTAAAATGTCTTTATAAAACAAAACATCGTTGTGAATTATATAAAGATATTTTTGATTGCTCTTTTCAAAAGCATACTGATATCTGATTGACCACCGGTACCAGTTAAAACCAAAAAACGTTGGTTTTGCAGGTTTAAGTCCGAAGTAAAACCAGGGTTTATATAAGATTACTTTTCCCTTGAAATGTCTTTCAATAAATTTAAAATCTTCATTAAATGGCTGCTCCCTTTCTGTTACTAAATAAATCTTATCGATCCATTGACCGGACTTATCCAGTAAGGAACTGATAGCAGCTGCCGTCATTAGCGGTTTACCATACACATGAAGCGCAACGTCAACGGAATTAGGAGAAGGCATTTAAATAACTTGTTTTAAATTTTTACAAATTAAACAACTTTTCAGTTGTGGAACTCTTGCGATTTTTTACGATTGACAAAAAACCAGGTATCGATACAAATTCAGATGACCTATTTCACGAACTATAACACCCGAAATGGTAAAGTAAATGACTATAACGCAGATACTTCTTTTTCAAATCTGAATTGAGTTGACGACAAAACTATGACTTTTCAATCTGCTATTTTCAAGCAACAGTTCCTCCTAATTCCAAAAGAACTTTCAGAATTTCATCCACTTTTTTTGACTTCGTCCCGCTGAGTATTTGTTCGGCCGCAGCTTCCGCAGTAGCCATGGAATCATTCAAAATCCGCTTACCGGCAGGCGCCAGCTTTACATAACTGACCCGGGCATCACGGCTGTTTGCCTCTCTTCTGACCAGCCCTAATTTTTCCAAAGGAGACAATATTCGTGTCACGCCAGACGGGGTTAAACCAATTTTTTCAGCCAGATCTACACGCCTTAATTTCTCGTCCGGGGCGGCTCCCAGCTGACACAAAATCGTGAAATCATTAAGGCTAAGTCCGTGACTTGCAAGCTGTGCGTCCATACGTCTGCCAGCAATAACCTGGACGATCGATAGGTTCAAAAAGAACTTTAAAGACGTGGATAAACTTTCCATATACTTGATATATTGTTGATATATACTTGACCATTCAAGTACTTTGCAAATATATGAAATATTTAACAAAAACAAAGTGAGTGTGTTATATTTCAATTTTTCCTTGATATGAAATGGTGAAATAATAAATCAAAGTGATATAGTAACCGTTTCCTGCTTGGTCAGGTCAACTGTTTTCAGCAAAAGTCTGCGCGGTGAGAATCGGCTGTATGAAAAATTTTAAGAGGAGACCTCGAATACGGGAAATAATAGAAGGGAAAGATAATCGTCAAATTTTTCGGCAGGAAACCGATCCGGTACAGGTCAGTTGTAAATGTAAAATAGAAATTTTGCTTAATCTGAGTGTGATTGCAGCAGTTGTCTGTAACTGTTTAAAACGCTGGACTTGGATATGAAGCCGACATAGACACCCGACGCTTTTACGACTGGTAAATTCCACGCTCCCGTCTCATCAAATTTTTTGACAATTGACATCACATTATCAAATTCATGAATTAAGACGGAGGGCTCTTTCATCAGTCCGGTTACACTGGAAGTGGCTTCTGCCCCCTCATCAAAAAGTATCGGACGAAGATCATCCATGGTAATGATCCCGTTAAGTTTACCGGCTTCATCCACCACAGCGATCATATTCCTTCTGCCATTTTTTACTAAATCTTTGAGCTCATTAAAACCGGCATTTATGTTAATTGTCTGAACATCTTTGTCAATTAAATCCAGAGTTTGCATCATCGATAAAAGATTCCGGTCGTGCTCCCGTGTAAAAATTTTTCCTTCATCGGCGAGCTTTTGCAGGTCGGGAGATATAGCAGAAAACCATTTGGCAATTAAAAAAGAAATCACGCTGACGACCATCAGCGGAATAAATAAATCATAGCCGGAACTGGATTCTGCAATCAGAAAAATAGCCGTTAATGGAGCATATAATACACCGCTCATGACGCCTGCCATTCCAACCAAAACCAGATTATTAACGGGTACTTCGGTCATTCCGATTTGTTGGCAAAATAAAGCGAATACGAAACCAAGTGTTCCGCCTGCAAAAAGTGATGGTGCAAAATTACCACCATTTCCGCCACTGTAAATTGTGACTGAACTGGCAAATGCTTTTAGCAAACAGATTACCGCCAGAAATATTAAAACCACCCAGTCGCGGTAGCCGATAAACCGAAAAAAGCTATTTTCCATTACCTGCCGGACTTCTCCGTTTGTCAGCGATTTAATGGTATCATACCCCTCTCCAAACAACGGTGGATATAACACGCATAGCACAGAAAGAAGCGCGCCGCCTGCCATCGCTTTCTGTATTCTGGACCATTTTGAGTGATGAAAAATTTCTTCAATATACTTGCCAATCAATACAAAATACCGGGCATAGAGACCACACAGAATTCCCAGAATCAGGTAAAAAGGAAGGTTATGATAATCGAAAGGACTCCTGCTTTTAAACTGAAAAAGCACTTCTTCCTGAAGCAACACGCGTGAAACCAAACTGCCGCAAACAGCTGCCACCACCAACGGGATGAAATCCGAAAATACCACGCCGGTCAGAAGAATTTCAAATGCGAACATTACCCCTGCAATGGGCGCATTAAACGCAGAAGCGATCCCAGCAGTTGCTCCCGCGGCGAGCAGCAGCGTCCGTTCCTTATAGCTCAATTTATAGGTTTGTGCAAAATTGGAGCCGATCGCTGCCCCTGTTACAGCGATTGGACTTTCCAGCCCAGCCGACCCTCCCAACCCCACAGTGATTGCACTTTGAACGATTTGTGAATACATTTTCACAGAGGAAACCACACTTGAATTTTGCGCTATTTCAAAAAGTATAACTGGAATACCCTTTTTATCCTGGCCATTAAAAATAAAGATAACCACTAGGGTGGTTATCAAAATCCCTAAAAAAGGGAATATGAGGTAGAACAAAACCTGCTCTTCAAAATGGACTTTGTGTGTAATTACGAAGTGAATATAGTGTACCAGCGACTTCAAAATCACGCCTGCAAGACCACAGGTAAACCCCACCAATATACCGGAGAGGATCAGAAACTGAGATCTTGACAACACACTTTTCAACCAGAATAAAACGATTTCATAACTTCTTACCTTGTTGAGGCCGTACCTGGTAAAGTTGCGTCTGAATTTAAGGAAGCTGTAAAATCTTCTGAGATTATTTTTATTCACTGTAGTTGTTTTAAAATGGATACTGAATACAATAAGATTTTACGTATCCCCTAATCCGTTTAGCTGTAAAAATCGTATAGTTTATCAAGACCACAAATTTTATTCCGCTATTTCTGATAAGTAAAAATTTAGGATTAAAACTTCTGGCGGGTTTACTGTAAGCAATTCATGGCCTGGCCTGGATGGATTAACTAATAATTATAAAAAGATGATTACCACCCTGAAAATTGTTTTTACCATACTTTTAATCTGGATGTGTTATGTTGTAATATCAACCAGCCTCAAAAGCAATCTGTTCAAGGAATGGAATTTCCTCGGATCAATCCCGTGGATGAGAGCTACACTTTGGGACTTTTATGCCAACGTCTTTATCATTTACCTTTGGATTTTTTACAAAGAACCGGGTGTACTTCTGAAAATTGTATGGTTGGTTGCCATGGTCTTTCTTGGAAGTATAGCCAGCTGCGTTTACGTCCTGATAGAGCTTTTCAGACTTGAACCGGGAGAAGGAATTCAGGAACTCCTAACGAAACAGCATGATTGAGGCTCTGGTTTTACCTGTAACAATATCCATCATTGCCTGCTGTCTGATCATGGCTGCCGTCTGGTTCTGGGCATATAAAATTAAAAATGGTGGCGTCGTGGACATTTTTTGGTCACTGAATTTTCCGGTTATTGTTCTGATAATACTTTTTACATCAGAGGGTTGGAGAGAAAGAACCTGGGTCATTTGCGCTATGGTGGTGGTTTGGGGAGTCAGGTTAGGCGTGCACCTGGGTAAGCGGGTCATTGGCCACATCGATGAAGAAGAAGGAAGATATGCCCAACTGAGAGAGGATTGGGCTCCTAATGCCAACAGAAACCTTTTCTGGTTTTTTCAGGCTCAGGGTTTTTCCAATGTACTATTATCCCTGCCATTTTTTATTATCTCTGCCAATGAGAATAAGGGCTTTTCTGCATTTGAATACACCGGATTTGTACTGTGGCTCATCGCTTTAAGCTGCGAAGCACTCGCTGACAATCAACTAAACCGCTTTAAAATGGATCCGTCTAATGAAGGAAAAGTTTGTAATGTTGGGCTTTGGAAACATTCAAGGCACCCCAATTATTTTTTCGAATGGCTGATCTGGATGTCGTTTGCCATATTTGCTTTGGGCTCTCCTTATGGGTATCTGGCCATCATCAGTCCGGCAATTATCCTGGATTTGCTCCTCAATGTGACCGGCATTCCAACGACTGAGAAACAGGCGGTGAGGTCAAAAGGTGAATTGTATAAGGAATATCAGCGAACAACGAGTGCCTTTATACCCTGGTTTAAGAAAAAATAAAACGTATTTCTTTTTATTTGAGATTGATAGAAATAAAAAAATCAACCGCAAATCTAACCCATGGCTCTCGTCGTATTTAAAATAAACACCAGCATTTCACCTCCGAACATCATCCTCTATGTGGATAGACAGCATTTTAGAAAGAGACCAGGTTCCTGATTTCCTTATACGCACACGAATCCGCCAGCTGCTTAAACAAAGGCTGGCGGATGAAAACAAAGGTGAGGTTGAAGCGCAGCAGGCTCACCTGATGAAGTTCATTGAAAATTTAAAATCATCTCCCATTGCAGTAAACACAGTTGATGCCAACGAACAGCACTATGAGGTTCCAACTGAGTTTTACCAATACTGTCTGGGCAAAAATCTGAAATATTCAAGCGGCTACTGGAAACCGGGCGTGACTGACATCGACACCTCTGAAACCGATATGCTGCAAATTACCTGTGAACGGGCAGAATTATCAGAAGGGCAACATGTACTGGAACTGGGTTGCGGATGGGGTTCACTTTCCCTTTTCATGGCAGCCAAATTTCCGGCAAGCAGCTTCACGGTCGTTTCCAATTCAAGAACGCAAAAGCAGCATATCGATCATCAGGCAAAGCTGCGCGGAATAAATAATATTACTGTGGTTACAGCCGATATGAATACCTTTCAGATCGACGTGAAGTTCGACCGAGTTGTTTCGGTTGAGATGTTTGAACACATGCGTAACTATCAGCTTCTGATGAAAAAAGTGGCTTCGTTTCTAAAAGACGACGGTAAGCTTTTCATCCACATTTTTACACACAAAGAATATGCTTACCTGTTTGAAGTAGTTGATGAAACCGACTGGATGAGCAAATACTTTTTCACAGGCGGTGTCATGCCAAGTGACGATCTGATGTTTTATTTTAATGAAGATCTGACTGTTCAAAAGCACTGGCACGTAAGCGGAAGACACTATGGCAAAACCTCAGAAGCCTGGCTTGCCAATATGGATCGTCATAAAAATGAAATTATGCCGCTCTTTGAAAAAACCTATGGCAAAGAAAACGCCATTAAATGGTGGGTTTACTGGCGTATATTCTACATGTCCTGCGCAGAATTGTGGAACTATAACGACGGTAATGAATGGATCGTAAGTCATTACCTTTTCCAAAAAGCAGGAAGCAATTCTTAAAAATTGTTTATTTCACTTTTAGGTATTGACAGTTTTACAGAAGCCTGCCTGTTAATCCGGATAGCACCAATTGATCACGGGCTGCCTCCCTCATTCATAACCTAACTTTTGCCCAAAATGAAAACAGCTATTATAGGAACAGGTATAGCCGAAATGGGTTGCGGCCACTTTCTCAACAACTCAGACGACCTTACTTTTTATGAGCAAAATGACTATGTCGGCGGTCACACAAACACGGTCACAGTTGACGAAGACGGCTCACCTGTTTACATTGATACCGGTTTTATGGTCTTTAATTTCGAGACATATCCTAATCTCTGTAAACTTTTTGAACAGATCAAGGCGCCGATAAAAAAAACTGACATGTCATTTAGTGTGCAGCATTTACCCAGTAAACTCGAGTACAGTGGTTCCAGCCTGAACCACCTTTTTGCGCAGCGAAAAAACATTTTTAACATCGGCTATCTGAAAATGCTCGGGCAGATCAGCCGTTTCAACAAAGAGAGCGTTAAAATACTCGACGATCCGGCTTTTGCGAACTATTCCCTGGGGCAATATATCAAGGAATTTAAGTTCAGCGACGATATGCTATGGAAATACCTGGTACCTATGAGCTCAGCAGTCTGGTCGACTCCGATGAAAGAAATACTTGACTTTCCAGCAGTTACGCTTATTCGTTTTTTCAAAAACCACGGATTTCTCGGCCTGGATACACAGCATCAATGGTACACTCTCGACAAGGGAAGTCAGGCTTACCGAGAAATTTTAATCAAACCTTTCCGTGGTAAAATTTATCTGAACCGGAAAGCAATTAAAGTTTCCCGGACAAATGACAAGGCAATTGTTCATACCTCAGACGGTTCCCAGCAGGAATTTGACCGGGTAATTGTTGCAAGCCACGGAGATCAGGCTTTAAAGATGCTCGGCACACCCACAAATTTGCAACAGAGAATTCTATCTAATTTTAAATATCAATATAACAAAGCGGTTCTTCATACCGACGAAGGCACCATGCCAAAAACGAAGCTGGCCTGGAGCAGCTGGAACTACCGGATACAGGAAGAAAGTGGTTTTCAGCAGCCTAGCACTATTTATTGGATGAACCAGCTTCAACAGGTTTCAGAAAGGAAGAATTATTTTGTTTCAATTAATCCACATAATGATTTAGACGAGAAAAAAATCATCAAAGAGATAGACTACGATCACCCGCTTTTTGACGTGCCTGCTATACGCGCTCAGGAAGAACTTCAATTACTCAATGAAAGCGGTCCTATCTATTTTTGCGGGAGCTATTTTAAGTACGGTTTTCACGAAGATGCTTTTGCAAGCGCGGTGACTTTGTGCTCAAAACTGCTGCATAAAAAAGTTCTCTGACACCACCAATCCAAACTTATCCGTTTAAACGTATATGAAGTATGATAGCAGCAGATTCAAAATCATGTCTATACGAAGCTAGAGTTATGCATCATCGGTTTCATCCAAAGAAGCATTACTTCTACTATGATATTTTTATGTTTTATCTGAATCTGGATGAGCTCAACGGGCTTGACAGCAGTCTGAAATGGATGAGCCGGAATAAATTCAATCTGTTTAATTTCAGAGATAAGGATCACCTGCAATTACCAAGGAAGAAACCGGATAAAAGTAAAAATGTTAAAGAACAGTTAACTGTCTATTTGAAAGAAAACGGAATTGATATCGGAAAAGGCCGCATCATGGTACTTACCAATCTTGCGACGCTCGGGTACCAGTTCAATCCTGTTTCTTTTTACTATTGTTTTGATGAAAACGAAAAGCCCCTTTGTTCCGTAGTTGAAGTTTGTAATACATTTATGGAATTGAAACCGTATTTTCTGGGTCCGCAAACGACTGAGGAAAACAAGTTTAAACTTAATACCGCCAAAGAATTTTACGTTTCACCCTTTATTGACCTGGACACACACTTTGACTTTAACCTGACAGTGCCGGACCAAAAGCTCGACATCCGCATTGATGATTTTGATAAAAATGGAAAACTTTTTTTTAATAGTACGCTTACTGGAAAATCCAGGGAACTGAATGACAAGAACTTACTGATATACTTCTTTTCGTTTCCGTTCATTACCGTTAAAGTAATTGCCATGATACACTGGCAGGCTTTACTGCTTTGGAAAAAGAATATCCGGTTCAACAGAAAATCAGAAAACGGTGACCTGCAGAAGGGAGTTTTCCGACCATACCAATCCTAAATGGGAAATAACATGTTAGTAAAAAGCCATCCGATCATTTACAAAAACACTTCTGAAAAGAAGCCGGGATTTTATCAAAAGTTGGTATTCAAGCAACTCTCGGCGATGACGCTGGGTCGGCTGGATCTTAATTTACCGGATGGAAATTGTGTAATATTTGGTAATTCCTCCGAACATGTATCCGCAACCGTTACCGTAAATGATACTGATTTTTTTAAAAAGATTGTGCTTTTTGGAGACATCGGTTTTGGTGAAGCTTATGTAGCGGGATTGTGGGAAACAGAAAGTATAACAGAGGTGATTTCCTGGGTGCTGCTCAATGTTGAAAATGCGCCGGGCGTGTCGGGAAGTAAATCCCAAACATTCGCCACGAACGTACTTCGGTTTTTTAATAAATTCTCCCAGAATAACCGCGCCAACACACTGGTAGGTTCAAGGAAAAATATTTCAGAACATTACGATCTGAACAACGATTTTTTTGCAACCTTCCTGGACGAAACCATGACCTACTCTGCTGCGTATTTTAACAGAGAAAATATGGATTTACAGGATGCACAGCTTGAAAAATACGAAAGGCTGGCTCGTAAACTTCAATTAAAACATACCGATCACGTGTTGGAAATCGGAAGTGGCTGGGGTGGAAATGCGATTTACATGGCACAGAACTATGGCTGTAAAGTGACATCGCTTACTTTGTCGGTGGAGCAGCAGAAATTTGCGACTCAGCGAATAGACGAAGCAGGATTGTCGGACCGTGTGCAGGTGCTGGTAGAGGATTATCGCACCATTAATGGCACTTTTGATAAGATTGTTTCAATTGAAATGCTTGAAGCCGTGGGACATCATTATCTGGAAACCTATTTTAAAAAGTGTACGGCTCTTTTAAAAAGAGATGGTATTCTTGCTATACAGGTTATAATTTGTCCCGATTCACGCTACCATAGTTTGCGAAACGGTGTTGACTGGATTCAGAAACATATTTTCCCCGGTTCATTGCTCCCATCGGTGAGCGCGATCAATAAAGCGGTCAATAACACAGGCGATCTTACGATGGTTGATTTGAAAGAAATTGGCCTGCACTATGCACACACACTAAAACTCTGGCTTGATCAGTTTAACGAAAACATTTCGGAAGTAAAAAAACTTGGATTTGATGACACTTTCATCCGCAAATGGAGATATTATCTTTGCTACTGTGAAGCAGCATTCCGGATGCGCAACATTAGTGTCATTCAGGTAGTTTATACGCGTCCTAACAACACATCAATACCAATGTAGTGCAGGAAATAAACTCTGTCAGTAAGCAAAAATGCCTGTGGCCGAAAGACCAACAGGCATTTTTTTTAATTAAATTCTATCTAACGAAAATCTGCACGCGCAAGCCGTACCTGCAAACGGATATCAACACTGCGGTCATCGTTTCCGTACCGTGAGCCGCTGCCGGTTCCGAGTCCTACTCCCATACCACCCCCCATGCCAATTCCTCCGCCAAGGCCAATGCCAATTCTTGGAGAAAAGCCGGATTGGGACGATTGTCCATCAATTTTTATGTTTACACCCAGCACAGAAGCTTCTTTTGTATTGAGTGCCATCAAATTAAAGGGAATCGCGATTTGCTCGGTAAGCTCACCATTTCTGTCCATGGAAATGTGCGATTTGATACTTCCCTCTCCTGCAACAAGGTTAATCGAATGCTGCCCCTGTTTGTCTTTCCACATCGCTTCTTTATTGTAAGAATCAAGCAAAAGATTTAATCCCAGGCTATTTGGAAGATCTGTTTCGATTCTTTTCAAAGCCTTGCGGTCCTCTTTCATAATAACCGGAAAAAGTAAAGAATATGCTTCTTTTTTCTGGCCTTCAGGACTGAAAGATACCTTCAAACCACTCCCCAGGATTTTCTGAACCGTAACCGGATCTTTTGTTTTTAGTGTAAGATAAACGTATTGATCGTCATTGATGATACCATATCTCAATCTGGACTTTTGATCCTGCTGATCCGGCTTAACCTCGTCTACATAAGTAAACGGAGCATTCCATTTCGATTCATAATTCATTGTTTTTGAAGAACTACACGCAGCCAGGCCGGCGAGTAAAAGCAGGGTCCAACGGTTTCTTATATTTTTCATCTTTAGCGGTTACTACTGAAATTGTTTAACTGATATTCTAACGAAAATCACCTGACAAACATTACTATATTAACCGCTAATTCGTTGCATTCTCCAAATTTCCAATTTATTATATCAGCGAATACATGAGTGTTTCAATTTTTTCATGGAGTTTTGCCGGCTGAAATGGCTTTGAAAGCGTGTCGTTCATGCCTGACTGCAACGCTTCTTGAACTTCCTCGGTTAGTACTGTCGCAGATAAAGAAAGAATGGGAACATCCAGATGAAGCGTATTTCTGATATATCGGGCTGTTTCAAAACCGTCCATAACCGGCATTCTCGAATCAAGAATAATCAGATCATATTCACTTTTAGCCAAAGCATCAAGTGCTTCCTGGCCATTAACCACCATGGTGGTGGCGATCTTCCAGGTTGTGAGATATTTTTTTATTAAAAGTGAATTAACCGGATTATCCTCAGCCACGAGCACTTTTTTATCCGTAAAAGGAGGCAAATCGTTAAAAGAAATCACAGCAGCTTTTTGGGACGTTTTTGCATCTTCTTCCAAAAGAAAAGTAAAATAAAATTCACTTCCTCTATCTACCTCGCTTTTTACTTTGAGGTCACCCTTCATAAGTTTCACCAGGTTTTTTGAGATCGTCAGACCAAGCCCTGTTCCGCCGTAATGGTGTGAGGTTTCTTCGGATGCCTGACCATATTCCGAGAATATATTTTTAATGTTTTTCTCCGATATACCTATACCCGAATCCGCAACGATGAACTTGATCTGATGGTGGTTTTCCACAAGTCCATCATGTTCGATTCTAAGGTTAACAGATCCCTGGTGCGTGAACTTAATTGCGTTACCCACCAGGTTCATCAGTATCTGATTGAGCCGCATGCCGTCAACCATCACGCAATCCGGAATTTTACTATCTACATAAAAGCCCAGTGATATTCCTTTTTCATCACCTTTGAATTTGAGCAAATCCATAATGCTTTTACCAACATTACGCAAATCCGTTGGCTGGGGAATGATGGAGAATTTACCCTCCTCCATTTTCGAAATATCCAGGATATCGTTCAGAATGTTCAGAAGAGAACCTGATGACTGGGTCAGCATATCCAGCAAATTTCGCTGGGACGAATCCAGTTCCGTTGCATCCAGCAAATTGGCTATCCCAAGAATACCATTAAGAGGTGTACGGATCTCATGACTCATGTTGGCAAGAAATGATTCTTTTACTTTTCTTGCTTTCTCGGCAACAGCCTGAGCTTCTACCAGCTCTCTTTCATGCGCTTTCCGTTTTTCAATATTATGTAAATTGATAAACAAAAGCCTGTTTTTAAACATGATGCGCAATTCAAGCCAAAGCGGCTCGCGCAGCCGTCCGTAAAACTGATCCTCTGTTACAATTGTCTGCCCCTCCATGTAGGAACGGCTGATGAGCACTTCTTTTAAACCTGAATTAAGCGGATCTACAAGTAAGTCCAGCATCGAAGTATCTACCAGACTCTGAGGTGGAAGTCCCAAAATCGTGTGTACCGAAGGATTGATAGAAAGAATCCTGGCCGTTTCCGGATCCACCGTTGCTATAATATCCGGTGAGTTTGTAACGATGGTTGCGTAATTTTCCAGCAGCCTGTTCTTTTCACGTATCTCACGCTGGCTTCTGGAAAGCCGTATCAATGCATCTACTTTTGCATTGGTTATATAAGGATCAAGTGGTTTGTACAAATAATCGATCGCGCCAGATTTAAGTCCGCGCACTGCATAGGTTGTTTCCTTCGAAATCGCTGTTACAAATACGATCAGAATTTCCCTCGTTTTTGGATTCGAGGCCAGTGTTTCGGCAAATTCAAATCCATCCATTCCCGGCATCTGAACATCGACAAGAGCGACTGCTATTTCATTATCCCAAACAATGCGAAGCGCTTCGTTTGCCGATGTTGTTTCATATATAGCGATATCGTCCCGGTTAAGGATTGCCTTTAACGCGAGCAGATTTTCCTCACGATCGTCCAGCAGCAATATTTTTGTTTTATCCATCATTCCGTTTTCTCGTTCGTAAAAAACTTCTTTTGAATCATTTTGCAGTGTGTGTGCTGCAAAACTTTACTACAGAATTTTTTGATAAATATTCAAATGAAAACTCACGATCCTGAAATGATCTTCAAATCCGGAATATCGTAATGTTTCCCTTTTTCCCAGACATAAAAAGCCCAGCATGCCCAAACTGTCATATAAAATCTTAAAAACCTTCCTTCGCTGTTCGAGCGTAAAATAAATCATCACATTTCGACAGCAAATCAGCTGAAACTCGTTAAAAACCCCGTCACCAGTTAGGTCATGGATGGAGAATACAATGTTTTTCCTTATTTCAGGATTCATAATTACTTTTCCGTAAGAAACATTGTAATAATCCGAAAGCGAAGTTTTACCCCCTGCCTTGATATAGTTTTCCGAAAAGCTTCGGATTGCAGTTCTGGAAAAAACACCTTCCCTGGCGGATTTAAGTACTTTTTGATTCAGATCCGTTGCATAAATTATCGTTCTGTCCATCAAATCTGCCTCGGTCATCAGGATAGAAAGAGAAAATGCTTCCTGCCCCGCCGCGCACCCGGCGACCCAAATTCTCAGCTCAGCGTATGACTGCAGATAGCTGCACACCTCCGATTGAAGCAGAGCAAAAAATTCCGGATCACGGAACATTTCAGAATAATTAACTGTCAGATCCTGAATCAAATCATACGCTGCACTTCCTCCCTGGTCAAGATGAATCAGCAATTCCTGCAGACTCATCGCATTTTTGGACAAATATGTTTCTGCCTGCCGCATGAGCGATGGTCTTGTGTAGCCCGAAAAGTCAAACCCTGAGATATCTTTTATTCTGACAATCAGTGTTTCGAGCTCCGGATAATCAAGTGCTACCATATTTATGCCGCGTGCAGCCATACTTTAATTAAGGACAGCAATTTATCAATATCCACCGGCTTGGAAATATAGTCGTTTGCCCCGGCTGCCATGCACTCTTCACGGTCTCCGCGCATGGCTTTTGCGGTCACTGCGATGATCGGTAAATCGGCCCACTTGCTGTTTTTACGAATAGCACGCGTGGCTTCAATCCCATCCATTTCAGGCATCATCACATCCATCAAAACCAGTTCTATGTCATCGATTTCTTTAAGCTTTTGAATGGCTTCCAGGCCGTTTGTTGCAATAACTACGGTAAATCCTGCATCTTCCAACACGGCACTCAGCGCAAAAATATTACGCATGTCATCATCAGCCAGCAATACTTTTTTACCTAAAAATACCCTTTCGCTATTGACAACAGGATTGCTGAAATCACCCGAAAAAGAAGGGATGGAAACTGGAGCAGGACTTATTTTTTTCAAAAAAAGCTTCACTTCATCGAGCAGCCTTTCGTTTGATTTCTTTGTTTTCATGACCACCGGATGAGCGTATTTCATCACGCGCGCCAGGTCTGTTTGGGAAAGATCCTCGGCCGTATTAACAACCACAGGAATCGAAGCAAAAGCAGGTTCCGTTTTTATTTTATCAAGAAAATCCAGCCCGCTCATGTCGGCCAGCCTGATATCCAGTATAATTCCATCTACCGATTCTTTCGACAGCAACTCCAAAGCTTCACCGGCAGAATAGGCATAAAGCACAAAAATGTTATTCTCCGTTAAAAAATCGCCGACATATTTGCTTTGGTAGGTGTCATCTTCTACAAGCAGTATTCTGTGTTTGAGCTGATCTATTCCTTCCAGTTTCAAAAGATTAAAGATGCCTTCCGCCGACTTTCTGTCGACCGGTTTTTGCATAAAGCCAATTGCTCCTTCCGTTTGGAAATTACTTTCTTCGCCCGCGGAAACCGTATGAACGGGTATCAGCCGGGTTTTGGGATCGGCTTTAAGCGTGCGAAGCAGTTCGTCTCCCGAAATATCAGGAAGGTGCATATCCAATATGATCGCAGTGGGTTTGAAGGATTTAACCAGGGCCAAAGCTTTTTTTCCCGTTTCTGCGGTCATTACCTGAAACCCGCTGTTTCTTGCACGATTGGCCATGTCGGCTGCAAAAAACGGATCGTCTTCAATCAAAAGTAACCTGTTTTCCTGCTCTTCGCTGTCGACCGGGTTTTTAGTATATATTTCCTGATGACTTTGTCCAAAATCAACAATCTGCAAATCAACTTCTTCCGCTTTTAATAATGGGATTCTTAAAGTGAACACCGAGCCATGACCTGGCTCACTTTTTACTGAAATAGATCCCTGGAAAAGATTGGTAAGCTCCCGGGTGATAGACAAACCTAACCCTGTACCGCCGTATTTACGGCTTGTTGAACCATCGGCCTGCTGGAAAGCTTCAAATATTGCCTGCTGTTTATCCAAAGGAATTCCTATCCCCGTATCGGCAACAGCAAATTTTAAAAATCCATTTTCAAAAGAAATCAGAAGAGAAACCTCTCCTGGTGCTGAGGTAAACTTGATTGCGTTGGAAAGCAGGTTTCTTAGAATTTGCAGAAGCCTTACCTGGTCTACATAAATCGTTTCCGGGCAATTTTGATCTTTTGACAGTTTAAGATTTAGTCCTTTATTCTCAGCCACCTTCTGGAACGTATTCCGTACTTCCACCAGCAGCAATTCAATTCCTACATTTTCATAATGAAGTTCAACTTTCCCTGATTCCACTTTCGCCAGATCCAGAATATCATTGATCAGCGTGAGCAAATCACTTCCTGAATTATGGATAACAGACGCATAACGCTGCTCTTCATCGCTTAAATGCTGTGCCTTATTCTCCTGTAAAATCCGTGACAAAATAAGGATACTATTCAAAGGCGTCCGAAGTTCATGGCTCATGTTGGCAAGAAATTCACTTTTAAATTTCCCGCTTCGTTCCAACTCGTCTGCCTTGCTCTGAATTTGATTCCGCGCTTCTTCAAGTGTACTTTTTTGCTCTTCCAGCATAAACGCCTTTTCTTCCAGCTCGGTGTTAATCTGTCTCAGCTCCTCCTGCTGAACCCGCAGTTCTTCTTCTGAAACCTGAAGCATGGAAGTCTGCCGGGTAAGCTGCTCGTTGGTTGTACTGAGTTCTTCCTGTTGGGTTTCGAGCTCTTCTGCCTGTTTTTGAGTTTTATCCAAAAGCTCCTGCATGATTTCCCTCGCACGGGCTGCTACGATGGCAATTGAAACGTTTTCAGCAATTGTATTGAGTAACGGAATGATTCCCGGAACCGGCTCTTTCAAAAATGCAAGCTCGATTAAAGCGATAACATTTCCCTCAAATATCAGAGACCTGACGATCACCTTTCCGGGATCGCTCCTTCCTGAACCTGTTACAACCTGAAAATATCCAGGCATCACGTCAAGCTGCACCAAATCAGTCCGGTTGGAAACCATTTGTCCCAATACACCCTGCCCTGGTGTGATGATCGTCGGTACAAGTTCAGGAACATCTACACCATGCATGATAGCCAGCTCAAGGTGATCATCACCCTGTACTTTCAGGTACATAACCGCGATCACTGCATCGGTAATTTCTGCCAGCTTTTGGATCAGGTTTCCGGCCAGGCCAGAAAACGAAGGCTGTCCGCGAATGGCGACAATAACTTCTGCGGCGGCGCTCAAAATCCAATTTTTTTCTTTGTCTTCCGCGGCAATGATTTCAAGCTGTTTGTTCAGTTTGTTCGTTTCTTTTTCTGAGGCGATCTGAGAATTGTAAGTTCTTCGTATGAAATAAAACATTACAAAAATCACCAGCATAAAAATGGCAGTTCCCAAAACAATAAACGACTTGGCTTGTGACGAGCTTTCACGTGCCATTTGTTCACGTTCTGTTAAAAGGGCCTGTTCGGTGTTTTCGATACGGTTAAAATTGAATTCGATTTTTGATGAAAGCATTTTACCCTGAAGAATGAACGAACGGAGGGTATCTACACTGAAGCTGTTGGAATTGATCATATCCAACTGTCTATTCATCAAATCAAGCTTGTTGGTGAGCAGCAGGTTCAGCGTATCAAGCCTTACAACCTGTCCGGGATTATCGCTTACCAGTTTTTTAAGAACATCTACTTCTACCCAGATATTTTCAGAAGCGAGTCGATATGAATTTTCAAAGGTTGGATTTTTTGTCAGAGCCAACCCCCGAATATTGGATTCTGCGGTGAGTAATAAATTTTTAACTGAGCTTGATGATCGGATTACATCTCTGGTGTGGCTCACCAGCGCTGCATTTTGCTGCTGGAGAATGAGTGCATTATAGGATGTGAGCCCTACACCTATGATCAACAAGATGGAAAAAGCAATCCCCGCAAGGACTTGCTGCTGAAAAGAAAAACGCATAACTTACTTCAATAACGTTGAGCAGGAGCTTTCTTAACTCTTAATTTTTCCCGAATATCACTAAAAAACACGATTTAATATATACGACAAAACAACATTTCTTCATTTATGTAGCCAAAATCATCAAATAAGTGTCCTAACAAAAAATATAATTAAAACCAGAACTAAAATTATTTGAAATACAAAATAAAATACAGCAATAATTATAAATATCAAATTGCTTCTACAAAGTTTATAGATATTGATTGACATGGAAATAGCGGAAAATTATCTGGAAAGTGTAATCAAACTTTTTAACTATTATAAGGTTTTGGGTGACAAAGCGATAGAACAGCTTAGTCCCAAACAGATTTTCGAATCGGTAGATTCGGATAAAATTAATAGCATTGCCGTCATCATTGGCCACCTTCATGGCAACATGCTTTCGAGATGGACCGACTTTCTGACCACAGACGGAGAAAAGACCTGGCGCAACCGCGACCGGGAGTTTGAGGTACAGACTTTGGACTTTGAATTGGTTATGAACCAATGGGAAGAAGGATGGCAATGTCTGTTTGATGCGTTAAACTCTGTAAGAGCTGATCAACTCACAGAGATTATTTACATCAGAAATGAAGGGCATACGGTTATGGAGGCCATTAACCGGCAACTGGCCCATTACCCCATGCATGTTGGACAAATTATTTTTTATGCAAAATTGCTCAAAGAAGGAGAATGGAACAGTTTATCAATTCCAAAAGGAAAATCCGGCAGTTATAACGAGGCTAAGTTTGAACAGGAAAAACAGGTTAAGAACTTTACTGACGACGAATTAGACCGATTGAGATAGGTGACCAAAAGAGCTAATCTAAATCTTTAAGCATCCAGATTTCACAGGAATGATGTCCGCTGTTACCAAGCGGAGCATCCAGCGTTCTGAATCCCAGCCGATTGTATGTTTGTACAGCTTTTTGCAGTTCGTTCATCGTCTCCAGATATATCTTTTTATAACCATTAGCCACAGCTGTTTCCACGCAGGTCAGTATTAGCTTTTTACCCAGGCCAATGCTGCGGGCTTCGGGAAGCAAATACATTTTAACCAGTTCAAGGGTGTCGTCAGGCAATCCTTCGGTAGGAAAAAGCCCTGCCCCTCCTACCAGTCTCCCATCCAGCTCGGCGACAAAATATTTACTTTTTTCAGCCAAAAACAGATCACTGAGATGATCCGTGCTTTGATCATAATAAACCGTTCCGGGTTTATCAGCCTTAAATTCTTTCAGTGTTTGCCGGATAATAGCCGCGAGTTCCTTGTTGTCACTTTCCCTGATTTCACGTATTACAATTTCCATATCCCAGATTAAATCCATTCAACCATTTCATTTTCAAGTGTAACGAGCACACCCTTTGAAGACTTTCCTGTATTTTTAAACGCCTGAATTAACCTCCTTAAATGACGGCGGTTTTCATCATTTCCATTTCCTCCAACAAAAGTCATAAAAATATGATCTCCCTCTGCAGTCGAAACCATTCTGTCGATGTGAAGCAGTTTTCCTCCGGGAATCATCATTTCTTTATTGATCTGCAAAACATTTTCATCACTGTAAAGTTCTTTCAATGACGGATTTTCCAGCAAAAAAGTAATCTGATTTTTAACTGCATCCGCTTCAAATCTGGTAAAAATTCCTTCACTAATCAACCTTTCCACTGTATTATCAAGATCGGAAATGCTTTTTAGCCTTGTCAGCAAATACCTTACTTTTTGCAAACGGTCATATTTTGGCTCAAAGGTATCTATGTCAAAAATCCGGTCAGCCATTCTCCGCAACCGCAGCGTATTTGTCCGGTCATTGCTTAAAACATCATTTATAACAAACGGCGTCGCATCTGTTCTCACGTGTGCATGCCGGCATTGTTGCGATCCTTCGGCAAGTATAAATTCTGTTTGTTCTTCATCCCAGGCAGGCTCAAAATCCGGCTGACTGAGGTAATCATGAAGCCAGCTGCCAATCGATGGAGAACTCTGCCAGTTTTTTTCTCTTTTGGCAAGAATATATAAACGCTGAATCGGTCGGGTAAAAGCTACGTAAAGCAAATTCATTGTTTCAACCAGTTTCCTTGTTTTTTCATTTATATACTGATCGGCGATAACCGTATTTTCAAGATCTTTTTGAACCGAAACCATTGAGCTCTTCAATTTTTTTATGTTTCCATCCAAACCTGCTGATCCTTCCAAACTCAATTCTTCATAATCAACCTCATCCAAATCAACCCATAATCGGTCCAAGGTCGCGCTTGGTGTGAATTTCCAATTGGCGTAGGGAACGATGACAACCGGATATTCCAGACCTTTCGATTTATGAATTGTCGTAATTCGTAACGCATCTGTATCCGCAGGGATCGTAATCGAAAGTTTGTTTTTAGCCAAATCCCAGTAACCCAGAAAATCGCCGAGATGGTTTGTGCGCCTGGTGCCAAATTCCTGAACAACATCCAGAAACCGGAACAGATATTCTTTATCCGTATTTCCATCAAACAATCCAAAAGTTTGCATCAGCTGTTCGCTTAGCTCAAAAACAGATAACTGCCGCATCCGGAAAGCCGTCAGCGTAATCCCCCATCTCGAAAAGTAATTTAGAAAGCTGTCGAGACCGGTTTCGGTGCACACTTTACGGATTGCTTCGTATTCTGCGGCACCCGGATTTTCCTGCCTGATCACGTGGTGATACAGATAGGCCGCCTCATAACGGGCCAGCCTGTGATCCGATGTGTGCAGCACCTTCATGAAGGCGATGACAAAATGGATGGATCTCGAATAAGCCAGCAGCAATGCATCGTCGGAAATAAGCGGAAACCCTTCCTCCTTAAGCGCGTTAGCAATTGCGGTTGCCTCTCGTTTCCTCTGGCAGAGGATAGCAATATCCCGCCAGTTATAACCTGTTGCCCGAAGTGTTTCGACCAATTCGATTGAGCGTATAACCATGGCATCATGCGAATCCTGATCAGCCGAAAGTTCCTCATTCCCCTGATTCATTTCCAGAAACTCAAGCTGTACATGGCCGCCTTCGGATACTCCTTCAGGAATTTGCTGCTGAAAATTTTCGTCATACACATCGCCCACCAAAGGAAACTCTGTCTGCAACGTGTTTGAAACAAAGGAGAAAAACTTATTATTAAAATCTGTTATTTCACGAAAACTACGGCGATTGGTACGTAGATGATCGACGATGAGATAACTATCCAGACTAAAAAGTCTTTCCTGATTGAAGGCATTATCACCTAAGATCTCTGTAAGCTGCATAACCTGATCCTGCGCAAGATGAAGCAGTAAATCCATATCTCCACCACGAAAACGATAAATCGATTGTTTGGCATCACCTACAATCAGGTTAAAAAAACCATCCGCAAGGGCATTTTCAATTAAAGGCAGCAGGTTGGCGAATTGTAGTTTAGAGGTATCCTGAAATTCATCAACCAGAATGTGATTATACTTTTCACCAAGCCTTTCAAAAATAAACGGAACAGGTTCTTTTGATACGATTTCAAGGATCTTTTTATTAAAATCAGAAATATGGACCTGATTGTTCTGTTTCAGAAGTGCATCGAATTCTTTACGCACCTCACCCAGCAGAGACAGGTTATAAATATGTCTTTCCAGTAAAGTATAAAGACTTATTTTTTCAGTATCGGTGGATCGAATATTTTCGATCTGATGAAAACAGTTTTCAACTTCCGGCCTGATTTCCTCTATTTTGTCCTTAACCAGTATTGCCGTTTTAGCACCATACCATACACCCTCTCCAATGGTTTTGTAGGCGTAGGAGTTTGGCTCAACCCATAATTTCTTTCCCTCTGCCCTGTCTTTGAAATACCCGTATATTCCGCGGCTTCCCTGATGAAAGTCTTTATCAATCAAAAACCCCTCCACCATTTTCGTAAAAGCTTCTTTGGCAAGGTCGGTAATCCTGGTTTCTTTTTCCCGTACGAATTTCCGCATCTGATTCCGGATTTTGATCCAGTCTTCCATTTGCAGATCGGCAACACGCTGCATCTGCATATAACTTTGCTCGCTTAGCAGCGTCCCGGAAGTCTCTCTTATTCTGGCCGGAAGTGCAGCCCAGCTTTTACCTTCTTCGGCATTCTCCCTGTAATATTTCTCAACAATGTCTGTCAGTATTTCCTCACCCTCCTGCCCGATTCTGGCAAGTAGCCTGTCTACGGCATCATCCAGCAGGTCTCCGTCCAGCTGCGTTTCAAAAATAAATGGTATGCCCAGCTCATCGGTAAAACTGCTGATAAGTCGTTGGGTAAATTTATCAATCGTCATGACTGAAAAATCGGAGTACCGATGCAGGATCTGGCGAAAAACCAGCTGGGCACGGCCCGCTATCAGCTCACATGCTCCCGAAAAAAGCGTTTCGTCTGTTAAAGTTTCAGGATACATTTCTGTTACCACGTCCCGAAGCATTGGCGGTACAACAGCTGAATCTGTATTATAAGCAGAAAATATTCTCAGCGTCTGCAGGATACGATCTTTCATTTCGTTGGCCGCTGCGTTGGTAAACGTTACAGCCAGGATCTGCCGGAAGTAAGTATCAGAATTGGAATGTAAAGCCAGCTTGATATATTCCTTCGTCAGCGTAAATGTTTTGCCGGAACCTGCCGAAGAACTGTATACTTTAAACACGAGAAGCTATTTTGAAAACTTTGTAAAAATGACAAAACCGGATGCCAATTTAAGCAAAAAGAGCAGGTTAAAAACCCGCTCTCAAATAAAACATTTTGCTGTTAAGCGCGATTATTATAGGTTAAAACGAATTCCTCCTGAAATATTCGGACTAAGGTAAAATGGTCGCGGAAGAAGCTCAACATACAATCCTCCTTCAAGAAATACCGACATTTTGTTGTCCGGAATAAAATATTCAAATCCTCCCAACGCAGAACCTCCCAGCGAAATCGGTCTTTCACGGTCACCAGGTGAAGCCAGGTTTCTTTTGTTGTCAGGATAGTAATTTCTGCTGTTTACCTGCCCGCCAAGTCCATAATACACATGTACTGCTTCTGAGTTAAACAGAGGTGTATGCCACAAATAATGCGCCTGAATAGCTAATCCGGCATTTTTATAAACCCCTCTTCTATAATTACGGTCATTGGCCAGTATCCCGCCATAGGTTCCGATACTAATGTCAATGGCGTGAATGTTATTGAAATATTTCCGGATGTTAATACCGGTTGGTTCGCCTAACTTAAACCCTACCGCCCAATTATCGTATTGCGCCTGGGCAAGGCTAAAGCATAACGTGCAAATTACGGTTAGTGCTAGTTTCTTCATATTATGGTTTTTGTAATAATAGTTAAAGTACTGTTGACTTAATAAATGTTATACGGTAACAGCACTTTGCTGATATTTCTTTAAAGCGTCTACCAAAGCTTCATTTTCCTCATCTGTACCAACTGAAATTCGCAGACATCCTTCACACAGATGTACACGGGAACGGTCGCGGACAATGATCGTCTCTCTAAGAAGATAATCCATAACTGAACGCGCGTCGTCGAACCTTACAAGCAAAAAATTGGCATCGGATGGAAATACTTTATTCACCAACGATAAATTTTCCAACATGGTACGCAGGACCTCTCTTTCTTTAAGAATTTCCTGCACCATCTGCTTCATTTTCTCCACTCCGTCCAGTCCGGACAGCAATGCTTCCTGCGCCGGCTGACTGATATTGTATGGTGCCTTAATCTTATTGAGGATTTTCACCAGGTCTTTTGAGGCAAAACACATTCCTGCACGAAGCCCCGCCAGTCCCCAGGATTTGGAAAAAGTCTGAAGTACGACCAGGTTTGGGTAGCTGTCCAGACGATGTATCCAGGAAGGTTTATCTGTAAAATCAACATATGCTTCGTCTACCACAACCAGTCCGCCGAAGTTTTCCAGTATTGTTTCAATGGCGCTTTCCTGCATCACGTTTCCTGATGGATTATTCGGTGTGCAAATCCAGATGATTTTGGTATTTTCTGTAATTGCACTCAAAACGCCTTCCACATCAATTTGGTAATCTGCTGTCAGTGAAACCTTGTCGATGATTACGTCATGGATTGATGCACTTACTTCGTACATTCCGTAAGTCGGCGGCATAATGATCACATGGTCTTTTCCCGGCGTGCAAGTTGCGCGTACAAGCAGGTCGATCGGCTCATCGCTGCCATTTCCAAGAAAAATGTGCTCCGTACCAATTCCTTTCAACGGAGCCAGTTTCTTTTTGATGTTGGCCTGATATGGATCCGGGTACCGGTTGTAACGCTCGCTCGTTACAGAGCCGTAAGGATTTTCGTTGGCATCCAGGAAGATGCCTACATGCCCGGTATATTCGTCCCTTGCAGATGAATAAGGTGCCAGGTTCAGTATGTGTGGCCGAAGTATTTTATTTAGTTCAAATGAATTGTTCATTATTATACTTATTTTTCCTTGACGAGGAACTGATTAAATATCTTTATCCGGCTCTAAATAACCGTTGATCGAATTGAAAGGGCTCAATACTTATCACTTTAACTGACTCAGCTTCGGGATGGTTCGGATTGATCAGATAGTTGGATTCGTTACGAACAATTACGGACGGAACTCTTAAAATCAGTGATTTTTTCTCTTTTATCCAGTTGTCTCCCGTTTCCCTGGTCCATTGCTGGTCATTTTGCCATTCAGAAATAACCGAAAGGCTCTGCGTATATTTTTGAGAATCAGGTACAAATATTACAACGACTACGTAGTCAGGTGGTGGTGTGGGCCGCTGCAGGTGAACCAGAATTTCGAGCATGGCCAAAGACCGGCGCGAACAGGTATACAACATTGCGTTTCGCGGGGAGTTCCACCTTCCGCCATGATAATAAGCCCCTATTCCGCTCAAATCATTTTGATACTCTGATCGCGTTATTCGGAATAACTCCATTAGAGCTGGTTAGGTTACAATTTAAAGTGCTGGTGATTTGTGAAGTGAATGGGTTTTCAGGCAAAAATACCATGCTCGATACGCCCAAGTTCTGTTTTGACAAGCTCAATGCCTGCATGCGTCCGCAGGAATTGAATCGGCTTTTCACTGCCAAGAGCCAGAATGTTACTGTGCAGCCATTCCAGGAAATACTCCCTTCCCAAAACCCGAGTGCCTACTGAAATCAGATCTGCCAGAGAAATAAGATGATCTGAAACCACGTTGCTCAACAGATCTGTATCTTCATAACGAAGCAGGTTTCGCGGTGTGACAGGTAGAAGAGAAATCAACTCTTTAATATCCAAACCTGCCGAATCTGCCAGATGCTGTATCGCAGCTTTTGGAACACCATTCTCGGCAAGAAACGCAAGGTCAAAATTATTCCTGATCTTGTGTTTCAAAACACTATAACCACCTAACCGTTCATTTACTGTCATTGCTGTCATAACACGTTATTTTAAAGCCCGGAAATATGTCCTCAAACATACGACATTTTTCCTGACCTTTCAAATTATCACAACAAACTTTGTAATCGTATTCTGACTGCACGCTTATGTGCATCCAGCGATTCGGCAGCAGCCATCGCTTCTACCGTCGGACCAATGTTCTTAATTCCTTCTACTGTAATGTTTTGTATCGTTATTTTTTTCACAAAACTATCCACTGAAACACCGCTGTACGCTCTTGCATACCCATTAGTTGGAAGCGTATGATTGGTTCCGGAAGCATAATCTCCGCAGGATTCAGGCGTGTAATTACCAAGAAATATAGATCCGGCATTGATGATTTTCTCCGAAACAGCCTCCGCATTTTCAACACTCAAAATTAAATGTTCAGCGGCATATTCATTCAAAAGATCAATGGCTTCTTCCGGCGTTTCAACAAGAATAGCTTTGCTATTCTCAATGGATTGTGCGGCAAGATCTCTTCTTGGCAGTTTATCCAATTGTGATGACAAAGTAAGATTTACAGATGCCAGAAACTTTTTACTGGTCGAAACGAGTAACACCTGGCTATCCGCTCCGTGCTCGGCCTGTGAAAGTAAATCGGCAGCCACAAATGCGGGAACTGCGGTATCATCCGCATAAACGGCAACTTCCGACGGGCCGGCAGGCATATCAATCGCGATACCTTCCTTACTGACCAGCATTTTTGCTGTGGTCACATACTGATTGCCGGGACCAAAAATTTTATAAACCTTTGGTACACTTTCAGTTCCGTAAGCCATGGCTGCAATAGCCTGTGCTCCGCCCAAACGAAATGCTTTGGTTACTCCCACCAGTTTCGCTGCATACAAAATGGCCGGATGGTTTGATGGCGTGCACAAAACAACTTCTTTACATCCGGCAAGCTGCGCAGGAATACCCAGCATTAATACCGTACTGAACAAAGGTGCCGTGCCACCGGGAATGTAGATACCGACCTTCTCAATACCAACACTTTTGCGCCAGCAGGTTACACCAGGCATTGTTTCAATCTTTTCAACCGGCTGAAGCTGCGCTTTATGAAAAGTATAAATATTTTGATAAGCCTGGCTGATTGCGTTTTTTAGCTCATCATCAAGCTGACTTTCAGCATTTTGAATTTCTTCATCGGAGAATGCCAGTTCTGTCAGTTCTGTTTTATCAAATTTTCTTGCAAGTTCGCGAAGACCTTCATCTCCCTGCTTTTTTACCTGATTCAGTATCGGAAGGACTTTCTGTTCGATCTCGTTTGAATCCTGTACAGGCCTGGCCAGCAGTGCAGGCCAGAGCGTTCTGTTTGGAAAGGCAATAATGTTCATAATTATTTTTTTGGCGAAAAGCTGATCCTGATAATATCGAAACTAATCCAGCCCAGTTACAGAATCATTTTTTCAATTGGAATAACCAGGATTCCCTCTGCCCCAGCTTGTCTTATTTTTTCTATATTTTCCCAGAAATCATTTTCGTTTATCACCGAATGCAAAGAACACCAGCCTTCTGTTGCCAATGGAAGAACCGTCGGAGAGCGCATACCGGGAAGAAATTTGATAATATTTTCAACTGCCGAAGTAGGACAATTTAAAAGAATATACTTGTTATTTTTCGCAACCTGAACTGCTTTAATCCGAAACAGCAACTGATCCAAAAGTTCCTGCTGCTGCTCAGAAAGATGTTTGCTTGCAATCATCACAGCCTCTGAACGGAAGATCGTTTCCACTTCTTTCAGGCCGTTGCTCAACAAAGTACTTCCTGAACTGACAATGTCACAAACTGCATCGGCCAGACCAATACTCGGCGCTATTTCAACTGAACCGCTGATTTCGTGAATCTGAGCGGAAACGTTATTCTCTTTCAAGTATTTACCAAGCAGACGCGGATACGTCGTAGCAATACTTTTACCCTCCAGATCTTTTAATCCCTGATAATCGTGTTCTCTCAAAACACCAATTGATAAACGGCACTTTGAAAAACCAAGTCGGTGAACCGTTTCAACATTCCTGGCCGACTCTTCTGATACGTTTTCACCCACAATACCCAAATGCGCAACACCATCCTCTACATATCCCGGAATATCATCATCGCGTAAAAAGAGAATTTCAGCGGGGAAATTAGTAGCAGCAGTTTTAAGTTTACCAGCACCGTTATCAAAACGGATACCGCATTCTTTAATAAGCTTCAGAGAATCTTCACTTAACCTTCCGGATTTTTGTATTGCAATGCGTAATATATTGTTCATGTTCATGTCAGCTTACGGCCTGTTACTGAAATCGTCCAGGTATTCAGCTATTTAGTCTACAGTTTTATTTTTATTTATTTCAAATGTCTGTTCCAAAGCAGGAAACAACCTAATTCATTACAAAAGTGATAAAATATATCGTATCAGTATTAAAAAGCTTCTTTAAAAAAGCAAAGTTGTTGGGCTATAGGAATGCTATTTTAACTGCGAAATGATCCCTTCCAGTTCAACTTTCTGCTGCTCACCGGTTTTCATATTTTTCAATGTCAGCTTACCCGACTGAATTTCATCCGAACCGATCAGAATCACAAAAGAGATATTTTTCCTGTCTGCATAATCCAGCTGCTTTTTCAGTTTCACCGAATCAGGATACATTTCCGCATTAATGCCCGCTTCCCTGAGTTTAGGTAAAAGGGACAATCCGAATTCAAATGCTTCTTTATCAAAATTTGAAAGCATGACTTTGGTACTGGTCGTCTGATTTTCAGGAAAGAGACTGAGCTCTTCCATCACATCATAAATCCGGTCTACACCAAGCGAAATGCCTACACCGGAAATACCGGGAACACCGAAAGTACCGGTTAAATTATCATATCTGCCTCCGCCTGAGATACTTCCAATCTGTACATTATTAGCCTTCACTTCGAAAATTGCGCCGGTGTAATAAGATAACCCGCGGGCAAGCGTAACATCAAACTGTATTTTAGGGTTTTCCAGTCCCAGCAGTTTAACCATTTTCCAAACCTGTTCAAGCTCGTCAATACCTTTCAGGGCAATCTCTGATTTTTCCAGCCAGGTTCTTAACTCACGGAAAGGCTCTTCATCATTTGACAAAGAAAAAATCGGATCAAGAAGGATGATGCTGTCCAGAGAAAAACCACGCTCGATTAATTCTTCAACAACCTTATCCTTTCCAATTTTATCAAGTTTATCAATCGCTACACAAAGCGGACCTTCCATTCCTTCCGCCCCGATAATATCAGCTATCCCGGTAAGAATCTTTCTGTTATTAATTTTAACCGTAAAATCAGTAATGCCCAGTGCTGGCAGAATATCGTGCAGCAGATTGACAATCTCTGCTTCACAAAGCAGGGAGTCTGTTCCTACAACATCGGCATCACACTGGTAAAATTCACGATAGCGTCCCCGTTGTGGCCGGTCTGCACGCCATACCGGCTGGATCTGATACCTTTTAAAGGGCATTGCGAGCGTTCCGCGGTTCATCACCACATATCTTGCAAAGGGAACTGTTAAATCATACCGCAGCCCTTTTTCCGAAATTTTTGATGTAAGCGGTTTATATCCTTCCGACCAGTCTTTCTCTATAAGTTTTCCACTAAAATCACCGGAATTCAAAAGTTTAAAAAGAAGCTGATCACCCTCTTCTCCGTATTTGCCCATCAATACCGAAAGGTTTTCAAAAGCAGGGGTTTCCAAAGGAAGGAAGCCATAACGTTGAAAAGAGCGCCGTATGGTTTCAAAAATAAAATTGCGCTTTGCCATTTGTTCCGGACCGAAATCACGGGTTCCGCGGGCAAGGGATGGTTTACTCATTGTATTTATTCTGTCAAAAAATCATTTACTTCCTGAATCAAACTGCGAACGTGCATCTTATAACAACCACAAATTGGCAGAAATCATTATAAATTCATCAGGAAGACCATTAAAACCGTAAAGTTAGGAGAGCTTGTGCAATATTTATGATTATTATCTTCATTATTTACACATAAATCCTTAATTTTGCGGCTCTTTCACAAAACAATAATTTTAAAATGGGAGTTACGGAATTAAAACGTAAAGGTCGCAGAAATAAAGCAGTAGCAAATAATCGTACCGCGAAAATTAAAAACCTTTTACGTAAGCCAGAAGTACGGAACGTCGATGTTGAGGCAATAAAAGCTCAGTTTGAAGCTAATAAAAGTAAGTAATAGCCTCTCCGATACAATGTTATCCAACAAGTCCCTGTCAATCTCTTTTGGTAGGGCTTTTTGTTTTCTTGTCCGGAAGTAACTTACGTGCTGTTTTGGAATTAACTTTCCTGAGCAATTGTCTCATACTGCGTCGCGTTTCACGGCGAACATCCAACAGGATCCGGAAGCGAAGCGCTTCACCAAACAGGATAAGACCGACATTGATCAGTACAAGGCTATACAGACCCAGAACCACCCAAACCTGTGTTGGCTCACCTGTACGACGCTGATGCGCAGCTTCGCTAAGAACGGTGAGGCCAAAACTGAACAATAACAAACCAACCGGAGCAAGGATCATCCACTTGGTCCGTGTCGACATACGTTTGATAAGCTTTTTACCTGGAGGTTTGGGATCTATGGCTGGGATCATTGATTGTTTTTTCCGAATATGATCCTAAAATTATTAATTTTTAATCAATTGGTTTAATGAAAGCCATCATAAGTTTAGTTTTAAGGTATATTCCCCGTCCCTATCTACAACTAGTTGGGCACTGGGCGGCTCGATTTTTAAGTATTTTCTATTTGGGCAACAAGGTAGAATGCCCGGTTTGTAATAGTCATTACGGCAAGTTTCTTCCTTATGGCAGAAACACTTCAAGCCGTGAAAATGCTTTGTGCCCTTCGTGCCTGTCTCTTGAACGTCACCGTCTGATGGGATTATATCTCAAACGGAAAACCAATTTTTTTACAGCAGATCTGAAAGTGCTTCATGTTGCTCCGGAATACTGTTTTATCGACAGGTTTGAACATATGAAAAATCTGGATTATATCACGGCCGATATTGAATCTCCCCTTGCGAAAGTCAAAATGGATATCCACTCTATCCCTTTTGAAGACAATACTTTTGATGTGGCATTTTGTAACCATGTAATGGAGCACGTTGATGATTACATATTGGCAATGAGTGAATTACATCGTGTTCTAAAACCGGGAGGCTGGGCGTTGATACAATCTCCGCAGGATATGAAATATGAAGTTACCTATGAAGATGCCACCATCACGGATCCAAAGGAAAGAGAAAAATATTTCCTGCAAAATGATCACCTGCGTTTGTTTGGGAGAAATTATGGACGTGAATTAGAAAAAGGCGGCTTTACAGTAAGAGAAGATCGTTTTGTGATGGATGAATTGACAAAAGAGGAAGTGAAACGCTACGCATTGCCATCGGAAGAGATCGTATATTTTTGTCAGAAATAACTTTTGTGAGTAAATTATTCAACCACTTTGTGGTTGTAAAATCATTTCATAACGTTTACCCCGGATTGCATCCGGGGCTATTCATATTTAAGTCCTTTGGACTTGTGAGCCTCTCCTTCAAACCTTAGCGAAGGACATTGTTTCTCACTTCGGAATTTTATCGCGCCCAAATCCCAAAGGGTTTTAACTTGAATAACCCCGGATGAGATCCGGTGGAAAAGGAAATGACGGAGTTAACGCCAACCATGAAATGGTTGAACAGGAGAGTCAAAAATCAGGATGGATATTCAATCGCTGCGCCGGTTTCGCGATGTGATTTCTTCTCCCAAATTCGTTTCCAGCCTTCCTGCAAAAACCCGGTTCCATAACCGAATAACTGTACAAACGCCGCACAAACTCCGAGATAAGCAACTCTTAAATCTTTTGTCGTACGCAGTGCATCAATAAACAGAAGGGCAACGTAAGTAGCCAAACCGATCAGACCCAGATAAAAGAATGGTTCAAAAATAAAAAACCAGAAAGGTATACTGGTTACAGCCAGCGTAAATAATAAAGGGAAGGTATGAACCAACTTTAATTCATCCGGATAAAAGCGGGCAATGTTAATCCTTGCTCTGCCGAAAAATTTCAACTGTCTGAAAAACTGCGCGAATTCGGTTCTTCTTTTATGATAGATAAAAGCTTCGGGGATCAGTGCTGATTTAAATCCAAGACGAATAGCGGCAATACTAAAAAGTATGTCCTCTCCCATTCTGCTGGTTAGAAATCCGCCGGTTGCCTCCCAAACTTTTCTGGAAAGTCCCATATTAAAACTACGCGGATGAAAGGTACCACCCATATTGCTCTTCTTTCCACGTATTCCACCAGTTGTGAAAACAGATGTCATCGAGTAACTGATTGCTTTCTGGATAGGAGAAAATGAAGGATGATCTGTATCTGGTCCACCATAAAGGTCCACATAGTCAGTTTCCAGCTTATGATTTACTACGGTCAGATAGTTTTCTTCAATTAAGGCATCTGAATCCAGAAGAATAAAATAATCTCCGGACGCCCTTTCAAAACCATGATTTCTTGCAAAACCCTGGCCACCATTCGGCTTAAAAAAATAGTGAACATCCACTCTGTCCTGAAACAACGACACCACCTCTTCGGCAGTGTCCTTGGATCCATCCTCTACGATGATAACCTCGAAATACTTATATGTCTGTACCGCCAAACATTCCAATAACTCCCGCAGCTCGTCGGGACGGTTGTAGACTGGAATGATAACGGAATATTTTCTCATCTTCGTTTCCTGAAACATTTAGAGGCTCAACGCTGCTTTCAAAGACTCTTCGTTGGCTTCAATAACGCGATCGATGTGCGCATCTGTAAGTGCCGTTGAAAGAAACATACTTTCAAATTGTGATGGCCCCATGTATATGCCGCGGTTGAGCATTTCATGAAAATATTTACCAAACAAAACCAGGTCAGAAGATTTTGCAGAAGGAAAATCGGTCACCTGCTGATCGGTAAAAAACAGTGTGTACATCGAACCAATGTGATTAATTGTATAATCCAGTCCAAGTTTTGCGATGGAGTTTGAAAAACCGGAAGTTAATCTGTGTCCTGAAGTTTCCAGCTGGCTGTAAACCTCAGGATGGTCATTCAGGTAATTCAGCATCGTCAATCCCGCTGCCATAGCAATAGGATTTCCCGAAAGTGTTCCAGCCTGGTAAACGGGTCCCAAAGGTGAAACCCAGTTCATGATTTCTGCCTTTCCCCCGTAAGCACCAACCGGCATACCTCCGCCGATAATTTTCCCAAGTGTTGTCAGATCAGGTGTGATACCAAAGCGTTGTTGAGCCCCGCCTTTTGACAAACGGAAGCCAGTCATTACTTCATCAAATATCAGGACAATTCCCTCTTCATCACATATTTTGCGCAGGCCTTCCAAAAAGCCCGCAGCAGGAAGTACACACCCCATGTTTCCGACAACCGGTTCAAGGATCAATGCGGCGATGTGATTTTTGTTAGCGTCTACCAGTTGCTGAACTGCCGCCAGATCGTTGTAAGGAGCAGTTAACGTGTCATTGGCAACACCTTTTGTCACACCCGGGCTATCAGGTGTTCCAAACGTTACCGCACCGCTGCCAGCTGCAATCAGAAAGCTGTCTCCGTGACCATGATAACATCCCTCAAATTTGATGATCTTATCACGGCCGGTAAATCCACGGGCTACACGAATCGCAGACATAGTGGCTTCCGTCCCGGAATTGACCATCCTGACCTTTTCCACGGAAGGCATCATGCTGACGATCAGTTCGGCCATTTCGACTTCCCTACGGGTAGGCGCACCGAATGAAAACGAATGTTGGATCGCGTCGGAAACTGCTTCCTGGATCAGTTCGTTAGCATGGCCCAGAATCATTGGTCCCCAGGAATTGATCAGCTCGATATACTCATTTCCATCTTCATCATAAACATAAGGTCCTTTTGCAGATTTTATAAAAACCGGAGAACCACCTACTGCACGAAAAGCACGTACCGGCGAATTAACACCCCCGGGAATAAACTTTTGGGCTTTCTCAAACAGCCCCTGACTCGTTGATATATTCATTGATCAATACTATGTAAAACCGGCAACCCGGCTGAAATCCTAATTCTTAATTTTAACTACTAACTTCTTCAACTCCTTAACTTCTGACAAATCAATTTACCGGCACCCACTTACTTCCGCTGTATTTCAAAACCGGCGTGATTTGATTGTCATGGGATTTTGTGTAATCAAATCCTGACAACAGGTAATCCTCATCCACGTGTTTTCTGATTTCAAGACCTCTTGACAGACCGTCTTTATACTGACTCATCATTCTACCGAAAAACAAAAGCTGATCATAGCCCTGGTAGGAATAAACAGACGGAAAAGTATTATTCAAATTCCAGTAGTTCTTTTGAAATTCCCGTATCCCTTCTTTTTCGCGGTCAACATAGTCCGTTTCAAGCAGATATAATCTGGTCCCGTATTTGCTTACCCTGGACTGCTGCATGTTAAAACTGGTGGATGTTGCCAAAATCGGAGTTGTGTTGAGCTTGCGACCGTTGACCACTTCAATCAGCATGGGTCCTGTCCCTGCTTCGGTAGAAAAAAGAGCGATGTGAGAAGGTTTTGTTGTTTCAAACAAAGAAATTTTACTTTCCAGCCATTCTCTGTCCGAGCGGATTTTTACCATTTCAATTATTTTACCACCCTTACTTTTCCATTCGTCTGCATAGGTAAATGCCATGGACGAATCCTTAGACGTGCCTCCATAATAAATTGCAGCTGACGGTCCGTAAGCAACTGTCTTCATCCATTGAGCTGCCTTTTGCATTTGAAACGGAATACCAGGATGTGCCAGGTAAACATTTGAACCGGTTTTTAAAAGCCCGGCGTCTGCCGATAAAGGATTAAGCATAACAGCGTTACTTCCGCCAATGTACTGCGCCGCTACATCAAAAGTACCTGCATAGAGCGGTCCGATTACCAGATCCGATTTCCGGAATGAAGCATTTTCTGCCACGACGCTCATTGGTTTGGGATCATTGCTGATGTCGTAGGCCCAAAGATTAATATTTATACCTTCTGAACTAAGTTTTTCCTTCGCCATGGTCAGGCCAATGTAATAATCATAGGCAAACTGATTGGTTCTGCGTTTGGATGCACTGAACTCGTCCAGACGAAAGGGAAGCAAAACAGAAACTTCCAGATAACCCTTTTTCCACTGGTTGTCATTTTTCGGGATCGTGCTTTTTGGTTTATCCTCTGCGACAACGGCTTTTTCTTTTGTACTTATTTTAAACTGTTTTTCCAGCTGCTGCGCATACTGAATATCCGTCTGAGTAGATGAGGCAGCACCTTCAACCTGCTGCACTAAGACAACAGCCACGTCTCTGTCGGTAGGATATTGTCTTTGTAAATCTTTTAGTTTTGCTAGATCATTCAGCGCATTGAAATGATACTGTTTCAAATCCTGCACATCTTTTGCAAGAGAAGAGTCTTTTATTCTTGACAAATTTTCCATGGCCTCTTTTAACTGGCCTGTGGCAAGGTTGTTCGCGCCTAATAGGTAATACACATCATTGATTTTGTTCCAACCCGGATATCTGCTCTGAAGCTGCAACAACATTTGTCTGCTCTCCCGGTATCGTTTCAACTGATAAGCAGAGAGGGCGTAGTAATAATGAGCGTAAGGTGCAAGCGTTGAATAGGATGCATTAGAACTGGCAATTGTCAGCGGAGACAACTTCTCCATGGCAGCGGCATAACGCTGCTGTTTGTAATCGTTAACGCCGGCTTTGTACTTGCCTTCAAACTGTGTAATCGTTTGTGCATGCAAGTAAGCGACAAGACTAACCTGTATAATCAGAATCAGAAAAAACCTCAATTTCATTCGTCTTTTAGTCATATTGATTTGGTTCGACAAATTACGAAAACCATTCTGAGAGAAAAAAGAACGGGCAATGTTTCGGTTGAAACATTGCCCTGATTCATGTATTAAAGTAATATTTATTTCTTTTTAGCGCGTTTTTCAAGTTCAGCCTGTTTCTTCTTGGCTTCATCTGCTGCTTGTAAAGACTTTTCAAGATATTTCTGGAACTTGGTCTGTTTCTTTTCTCCGGAAGCATTTTTCTTACGGTTCTCATCCAGAATCGTTCTGATCTTATCCTCGTTCACAAACTTTTTGATCAGGAGCTGCTGAGCGATCGTTACAACGTTTGATACAAAATAATAGAAAGTCAAGCCGGCAGGAAACGAGTTCAAGACAAACATGAACATCAATGGCATGATATAACTCAATATCTTCATGTTCACCGGACCTGGCTGGGTTGGCGTAATCTGATTGTTATAGTAAGCATATCCGATGCTGGAAAGCGTCATCATGATCGTAAACAAACTGATGTGATTTCCTACTCCGAAAGGAATTGAGAACGGAAGTTTGATAAACGAATCGTAAGTTGACAAATCGTTTGACCACAAAAAGTGCTGCTGTCTTAATTCAATAAGGTTAGGAAACAAAAAGAACAGCGAGAACAAAATAGGCATGGTTGCCAGTACGGGGATACATCCGCTAAGCGGGCTGACTCCTACCTGCTGGTAAAGTTTCATCTGATCCTGCTGTTGTTTTGCAGCATCGTCAGGGTTTTGCTGACGAATTTCTTCCAGTTCAGGAGCCAGTAACTTCATCTTAGCCATGCTGATGTAGGATTTGTATGTCAACGGCGTTAGCAGCGTTTTTACAAACAAAACCAGACAGATAATCAGCAAGCCGTAGTTTGAAATAAACTTTTCAAGGAAATTGAAAAGAGGTACCAGTACAAACTTATTGATTGGTTTCAAAAAGGCATAACCCAGATAAACGTTCTGATCGAAGTTCTCAGCTTTTACTTTATCAACAACGTGATATTCATTTGGTCCAAGATAGAACTGATAATTAGCTTCCCCTTTTTGTACGGCCGCCATTGGAATACCAGCCATTACATCCATCGTTTTTACGATAACCGAATCATTTGGATTTACGTCTGCTTTCAAAGCAACGTTTCCAAACGGATGTTTATCAGCTATAAGTCCTGCAAGAAAATACTTATGTTTAATGGTAAACCACTTTACCGGATCTGCTGTTTTAGCTTCTTCGTTTGCAGTAGGACTGGTTGCAAGACTTTCAAGTCCGTCCGTGTAATAGTTAATGGTAACTACCTCACGGTTTTTATGCATGTCATTTTCCAACTGAAGCAAATCATTTTTCCAGTCAAACTGAACAAATTTGTCTGTCAGTCCAACGCCATTTGATTTGATTCCGTAGTCAATCACATAACCTGAACCGTGAACGACGTAAGTCTGCTCGACATACTGATTATTTTTCAGATTGGTACGGTAGGTGATGACTGCTGAATCCTTTGCAGCAAGCGTTCCTCCTTCTGCATCAGTTGTGAAATAAAGATCTGTTAATCTTACATCCCCGGTCTGAGTCGGAAAATCAATCTCAAACTTGTTATGATTTTCAGCGATCAGATAAAGAGGTTTCTGATCGTAAGTTTTATATTTTTTCAGCATCACCTCTTTCAAAACACCCCCTTTGTTTGAAAAAACAACACGGGCATCCTGTGTTTCAAAAACGATCTCTTTGGGTGCAGCCTGAGTTAACGAAGCAGAATCAGCGGTTTTTAAAGGTGAAACAACTGTGTCGGATACAACTGTACTTGCAACTGAATTACTTTTAGTCTCATTTTTAATCTGTGCCACAGGCGTTGGTTCCACAGGTTTAGGAACCAATATCTGGTAGCCTACCAGCATTAGCATGATTAGTACTAAGCCGATTATAAAATTTTTATCCATTCTAAACTTTAAATAATTGAAAAAGTAAGTCCCTTTCGGGAGGGCAAAGGTAATAAGATTTTCCCGATTGCCCCTTTATCATAACATGAACGGTAAGTTTCAGGATATGACCGATCTTTTTTCCTGCGAATAAACCAAAGAAGCCTTTACAAAATTGACAAACAAAGGATGCGGATTCATCACCGTACTTTTTAGCTCCGGGTGAAACTGAACACCAACGTAGAAAGGATGTGAAGGCAATTCTACCATTTCCACAAGATTGTTATCCGGATTGATACCGGTAGCCAGCAATCCTTTTTCTTCGAAGTCTTTGATGTATTTGTTGTTGAATTCGTACCGGTGACGGTGTCTTTCCTTAATGTTCAGCTTACCGTAGATGCGGTTTGCAAGGGAATCCTTTTTGATTTTGCAGGGATAGGCTCCCAATCTCATTGTCCCTCCTTTGTTAGAAACATCTTTTTGATCCTGCATCAGGTGTATAACGGGATGGTCGGTGGTTGTATCCATTTCAACAGAATGCGCTCCCTCCCATCCAATCACATTTCTTGCGTATTCAATTACGGCCATCTGCATGCCTAAACAAATCCCAAAGAAAGGAATCTTGTTTTCACGAACATATTGAATTGCAGCAATCTTACCATCTATACCCCTTTCACCAAATCCGGGAGCAACAAGCACTCCGTCCAGGTTTTCGAGTTTTTCAAGGACATTATCCTCAGTAAGGCTTTCTGAATGAATCCATTCAATATTTACTTTACATTCGTTAGCGGCTCCTGCGTGAATGAAGGATTCAACGATGGATTTATAAGCATCATGCAATTCTACATATTTCCCTACCAAACCAATGGTGATTGAATCCATCGGATTTTTCAAACGGGATAAAAACGTTTTCCAGCTATCCAGATCGACATCTTTGTCATTGTATATATCCAGCATGTACAAAGCACGCTGATCCAGTCTTTCTTTAAGCATCAATAACGGAACAGCATAAATCGTATCCGCATCCATGGCTTCAATTACTGAATTGATCTGAACGTTACAGAACAACGCAATTTTTTTACGAAGGTCATAAGGTAAAGGGTGTTCGGTACGGCACACCAGAATATCCGGCTGAATACCCGACTCCTGTAACATACGAACTGAATGCTGTGTAGGCTTGGTTTTAAGCTCACCGGCAGAATTTAAATATGGAATAAGGGTCAAATGGATTACCAAAGTGTCCTTTTCCTCCATTTCGAATTTAACCTGACGGACAGCTTCCAAAAATGGCAGGGATTCAATATCACCTACACATCCGCCAATTTCAGTAATAACAATATCATAATCACCGGTTTGACCCAAAAGAAGCATATTTCTTTTCAGCTCATCCGTTATATGCGGAACAACCTGTACCGTTTTACCAAGGAAATCACCACGTCTTTCAGCGGTAATGACGTTATGATAGATACGTCCCGTTGTAACGTTGTTCGCCTGTGATGTGCGGACATTTAAAAAACGCTCATAATGACCAAGATCCAGGTCAGTTTCTGCACCATCGTCCGTTACGTAGCATTCGCCATGCTCATAGGGATTCATTGTGCCCGGATCAATATTTAAATAAGGATCAAACTTTTGGATAGTGACTGAGAGGCCTCTGGCTTGCAGCAATTTAGCCAATGAGGAGGCAATTATTCCTTTGCCAAGTGAAGATGTTACACCGCCCGTAACGAAAATGTACTTCGCGGTCTTTCGTGCTTTAGAAGCCATGAGACTTTGCTTTTTTTCTATGATTACGGGATACAAAGGTACACGAAAATTGGAAGACTTTTAACCCCGGACCTTTAAATTTTTCTAATAGGAGAGATAATGAATTGTAGGTCTACGCCTTTATGAGCGCCAAATATTTTTTCAGGAGGTTTGCACTGATGTATTTAATGCTATCAAATAGAAACAAAGTGCCAAATTATTGCACATTAAGAAAATGATAGGAACAAAATAACCTCCCTAATTGTGTAAACAGTTTACGGCAAAGATTTCCAGGCGGCAGTCGGTAATTTGCGAAGTTGTCGTATAAGTCAACCATTCTGATTTATACAAAAAAACAACTGGCCGAAAACTTCAAATCCATCGAATGTTCCGGCCAGTTTTTCTGAACCTCAGCGATCCAAAGGGTCAATTTACTAAATCAATTTTACGATAAGCGATCTTTGAAGCTTTCATAACCATAACTCCGTATTAATTTAAATGCCTGATTTTTAGACCATAGACCGATGGAAGGCAAGTTAACACCGTTAAATGTTGTAGTTTTTACCATTGTATAATGAATCATGTCTTCAAAAATCAGGGTATCCCCAATTTCCAGGGGCTTATCAAAAGAATAGTCCCCAATAAAGTCTCCTGCAAGGCAGGTCATTCCCCCCATTCGGTAAGTTGGCTTCTCTGCTACGGCATCCTGATAGGCTCCGGTTATCACAGGCTTGTAAGGCATCTCCAAAGTATCCGGCATATGTGCAGCAAAAGAGGTGTCAAGAATAGCAACCTGAATTCCCTGACTGTCCATAACATCAAGAACGGTCGTGACAAGTTCTCCGGTACGCCAGGCAATGGCAGAACCGGGTTCAAGGATCACATCAAGATTATACTTTTCCCGGATATTACTAACGACTTTAACAAGCTTGTCAATGTCATATCCTTCACGCGTCATCAAATGTCCGCCTCCCATATTCAGCCATTTAGCCTGCTTTAAAAGGTCACCAAAACGCACTTCAAGGGCTTCCAATGTACGTTCAAGGGTATCCGAACCATTTTCACACAATGTATGGAAGTGAATCCCGTCTATTCCTTCGGGTAAAGTATCAGGCAGTTTGTCCCTGGTGACGCCCAAACGGGATCCCGGAACGCACGGATTATACATTTCCGTAGTTACTTCTGAATATTGTGGATTCACCCGAATTCCGCAGGAAAGGAAATGTTCAGGATTTTTATGCTTAAATTCTTCAACCCGGCTTTTGAAACGCTCCCACTGGCTTAGAGAATTGAAAGTAATGTAGCTGCTACGCTCCATAATTTCAGTAAATTCCTGATCCGGATAGGCAGGCATATAAGTATGCGCCTTATAACCCATAAAGTCGTTTATCAGCTTTACTTCATTTAAAGAGCTCGCAGTTGCGCCGCTTAAATACTCTTTAACGATGGGAAACACGCTGTACATCGAAAAACCTTTCAACGCTAAAATGATTTTACATCCGGCTCTTTTCTGCACAGAATCAATCAATTGCAGATTTTTACGCAGCAACTCTTCCTGTAAAACAAAACAGGGAGAAGGTATTTGGCTATAATCAACAGGCATTTGTCAAATAAATAGTAATGATGAAACGTAAGCAAAACACATAGTTTTTTACTTTTACACACAAAAGTATGCTTTTGGGTTCCTTTAACACCAATTCATTTTCATTTTATAAGATAATTAGCAGCCAATGGCCTTCCTCGTATTGGATATAGAAATGACCGGTCCGGAACCGGGTTGGAACGAAATCATTCAGTTAGGTGCAGAATTGTTCGACGACCAGTGGCGATCGCTGGGTACTTATTTACAAAATGTATATCCGGAAAATGAAGAAGCGTTTTCTGTTAAATCGGAAGAGATACATGGTCTGTCGTTGGAAGACCTTGAAGATGCACCCATGATTTACGATGTTATACCTGAATTTGAAAAGTGGATAAAGAAACATAACAGCGGAAAACCCAATCTTTCCAATGTGATCTTGTGCGGGCAAAGTGTTATCAACGATATCAACTTTCTTCGGTTTGCTTACAGAAATGAGAAGATGAAATGGCCATATTCAAACAAAATGCTGGATCTGCACACAGTTTCTTATCTGTTTTTTCAGATTATGGAGAAAAATGGCAAGACTGTCCCAAGGTCGTTGAGCCTGGGATCGGTTGCAACTTATTTTGGTTTTGAAAGAGAAGAAGACACGCACAACGCGCTGGAAGATGCGCAGTTAACTGCAAGATGCTTTAAAGAATTTTTTAAACTGATTGACAAAGTTAAACTTGTATGATTGATTACAATCCGAAAGAATGGTTTAAATATATATTCTATTTTCAGAAAGCGGATACAGTTCGTAAACTCACTCCATTGATTCTCTCAATTGGTGTTTACTCCACGGTTGTAGCCTACCTGCTGCTGATCTTTTGGAAATTTCAGGATACTACAGACTTAAAGAACATATCGATCATGCATTCCCTGCTAGGGTTTGTAATTTCGATGCTGCTTGTGTTTCGAACCAACACGGCTTACGACCGCTGGTGGGAAGGACGAAAACAATGGGGAGCGCTGATGAATAGCAGTCGTAATTTATGCATGAAAATAAGCGCACTCATTGGAAGCGAATATCAGGACGAAAGGTCGTTCTTCCGTAACATGGTTCCCAATTATGCCTTTGCACTAAAAAACCACCTAAGGGGAAAATATCTTTCCGCAGAATTTGAAGATACTGTTTTAGGCAAAAAGACTGACCTCACCGTTGAAGACCATATTCCTAATCAGATTGCTTCGGCCATTTTCGCCAGGACAATTCTTTTACAAAGACAGGGTGTGCTCCTGCCGGAACATGTGATCCTGCTAAATTCGGAATTGGAAAACTTTGCCAATGTGTGCGGAGCCTGCGAGAGAATCAAAAATACCCCAATTCCGCTTTCCTATAGCTCCTTTATCAAAAAGTTTATTTTCACCTACTGTTTAACCCTGCCGATCGGATACGTTTTCAGCCTTCACTTTCTGGTGATACCATTTGTAATGTTCGTCTTTTACATTCTTGCCAGTCTGGAAGTGATTGCTGAGGAAATTGAAGATCCGTTCGGGGAAGATTCAAATGACCTTCCCATAGACAGAATTTGCAGTGGAATAAGGACGTCAGCTCATGCCCTCTTAAAGTAACTTTTCTCCGAAAAATTTCCGAATCATTAGAGACTGATTAGAATATCGAAAAATTTAAACTTTTTTCGGAACAGCTGTTTTGTACCTGATTTTTACCTTTTGGCAAAAATTGTACGACATCAGCCAAGTACAAAAACCTATCTTTTCAGTTTCTGTAAAAAAACTTCGAAATCAAACTAAAATATAATCCTGTTAATACAAAAATTGAATTTTAACCTGAATTTTAAAGATTTGGTGGTTTGACAAATAAGTGTTTCTTTCATACATCCTTTAAAAAGGACAGGTTTAGTATTCAGAAACAGACAGATATAGTTATGCTAAAAAAGTCAATTTTCTCCGCAATTATATTAGCCGTTTTCGGAACCGTAGCGGTTAATGCACAGTCGGTGGATGCAGGTATTTCCACTCATAATTACAAGCATCCAAATAAAGCAGCAAAAGCGGCTGCCAAAAAAGGACCCGGCGTTACGGTTGCCACAACCAATACGGTTCAGAATAATTACAAAATGCAAAATCGCGGCAGCATTAACACAATGCCTAAATACGCCGAACGACCAGCATCCCTTATTGTAATTAAGTCGTATGAAAAAGAGGGCGTGGACATCAATCCGTTGGTTTCACCAAGAAACTACAAGACGCCAAACAAATCGGCAGCGAAGAGCAATCTGGAAGTAGCGGATTATTTCAACTTAAAAGACAGCACAAACCTGCCGACGATCGATTAACCGGTTGTAAACGGTTTTACAGAAGGCGGATACTTAACGGTATTCGCCTTTTTTTGTTTTCAGTTCAAAAACAAGAAATATTATAATGATAAAAAGGGCAGCGGGTATTTAATAGATTTTTAATTAAATCACCTTGTCCCCGTTATTTGAATTTCATAGTTTTATGAAATGAATTCAAATGAAACATTAGAAGATTTTTACCGGAATCATCCTGCTGCTAAAAGTCTGCCCGAGCTGCCGGACTTTAAAAACAAGGAACACGGTCACTTCAATATTTTTTCAAGGAAATTCTGTACCCGTTACACCTCCTACAATCGCAGAGATTTTTATAAAATTTCGCTTCTTCTCGGTAAAGGAAAACTTTACTACGGAAATCAGGAAATAGAGGTAAACCAAAACGCGCTCATTTTCTTTAACCGGAACGTTCCCTATTCCTGGGAAGCACTTTCTGAAAAGCAGGCCGGCTACTTTTGTCTGTTTACAGAAGATTTTATCAACGATGGTCATCGCACTAAAAGCATGACCGATAACCCGTTATTCAGAAGCGATACGATTCCCGTTTTTTTTATCAACAAAGAACAGGAAAAGGCTTTGTATGATATTTTCCATAAAATGAGCACAGAACTGGAATCAGGCTATATACATAAGTATGACCTGATGCGCAGTTATCTTGATTTGATCGTCCATGAAGCTATGAAAATGCAACCTACCGAAGCGATGGGCATGCATATGAATGGCTCGGCCAGAATCACTTCATTGTTTATGGAATTACTCGACAGACAATTTCCGATTGATTCTCCTGAACATAAACTGCAGTTAAAAACAGCCAAGGATTACGCTGCAAAACTTTCAGTGCATGTCAATCATCTTAATCGTGCGTTAAAGGAAGTAACCGGAAAAACAACCACGGAGCATATCATCGACCGTATAATGCAGCACTCAAAGGTGATGCTGCGGCAATCGAACTGGAGTATTACCGAAGTAGCTTACTGCCTGGGATTTGAGTATGCGGCTTATTTTAACAACATCTTCAAAAAACAAACGGGAATCACACCAAAATCATATAGAGAAACGCACAGATTATAATTGTTTGAATTTTATAGTTTATTATTTGAAAAACGTATAAAATACCAGCAGTTACATAATTACTTTTGCGTCACCAAATATTCATTTATCAAATTAAGAAAGCTACAAATTATCCATTGCAAAAGCCGGCTTGCTTAGATTAGTTTATTGCATCTGTAATTATTTCAAAATATGTCAAAACAAGGTATTGTCAGCTGTGCTGTCCTGCTGAGCCTTTCTTTAATTGTGTACCCCGCCCGGGCCCAGGTTCTGACAATTCAGGACGCTATTCATACGGCGCAAACCAATTATGGTACGATCAAAGCGAAGTCTGAGTATGTAAATGCTTCCAAAGCAACGGTAGTACAAAGCAGGAAGGATTATCTTCCAAACCTAAATCTTTCCATGCAGCAGGACTATGGAACTGTGAATGGCCAAAACGGCCCATTATACGGTATGGGATTATCTGTTGCATCTTCGGGTCTTCCGCTTCCTGAACAAAACTGGAATTCGGCTTTCGGCGCATTGTATCTGACCAATGTCAACTGGGACTTTTTTGCATTTGGCCGTGCAAGGGAAAAAATCAAAGTCTCGGAATCCATGGTTTATCGCGATCAGAGTGATCTGAATCAGGAACAATTTCAACATGGTATTAGAGTTGCGGGAGCTTATCTCAGTTTACTGGCAGCAAAAAGACTGATCCGTTCGTGGGAAAACAACCTGCAAAGAGCATCGGGCTTGAAAAACGTTGTAGTCACACGTGCAAAAAATGGTTTGATCCCCGGAGTAGATTCTTCCTTGGCGAATGCAGAGGTCTCAAATGCAAAAATTTCCATCATCCAGGCAAGAGATTATGAGCAGGAGCAAGCAAGCCGACTAGCTCAGTTGTTAGGTATAACCACCCAGTCTTTCGTTTTAGACACAATGTTTATTACAAAAATGCCAAAAACGATCAATGATTCTTCGACTGTAATAAAGAGCCATCCGCTGCTACAATATTATTCTAACCGCATTGCAGTAAGTAATCAGCAGGCCAGGTATTTTCAAACTTTAAGTTACCCCACCCTATCGATGTTCGGCGTTTTTCAGGGTCGCGGGGCGGGGTTTTCTGCAACCTATGCAGCTGACCAGACAGCTTATTCGCATAATTATTTCGATGGTGTGAAAGCAGTAAGGGCCAATTACCTTTTAGGCATTGGGGCAACCTGGAATCTCACAAGTATTCTGCGTGTAAAACAGCAGGTAGCTGCACAGAAATTTGTTTCACTTGGTTTACAGGAAGAATACAATGTGATCGACAACCAGATTAAAAATCAGCTTTTGCTTTCGGAAAATAAAATCAATAACGCGGTAGCCAATTTTAAAGAAGCTCCGATACAGGTTCAGTCGGCATCCGATGCCTACCTTCAGAAAAGTGTTTTGTACAAAAACGGTTTAAGTAACATAGTCGACATTACGCAAGCTCTTTACGTGCTGAACCGGGCAGAAACAAGCCGTGATGTTGCTTTTATAAATGTTTGGCAGGCTCTATTGCTGAAAGCTGCCGCCGCGGGCGATCTGACAATATTTACCGATTTATAGTTAAATGTCTAAATGGTAAAGCGGGCAAATACATTCAGCCAACGGTACCGACCTATCAGATAAAAATCAAAAAAATATGGATTTAATTCGTTTCGCATTACGCAAGCCCATTACCATCATCGTGCTTGTTGCAGGGTTGTTTTTCTTTGGCTTAAATGCAGTGCGAACCATCAAGGTAGACATCTTCCCAAAGCTGGATCTGCCGGTGATGTATATTGCCCACCCTTTTGGAGGTTACACGCCTACCCAAATGGAGACGTTTTTTGGTAAACAGTATATCAATATCCTGCTTTACGTAAACGGTATCAAAACCATTGAGACCAAAAATACGCAGGGTTTAACGCTGATGAAAATCAGTTTTTACCCCGGTACCAACATGGCGCAGGCATCGGCAGAACTTAGCTCATTTACGAATCGTATCCAGGCTGTATTTCCTCCCGGCTCAAATCCGCCTTTTATCATCCGTTTTGATGCTTCCACTCTCCCGGTCGGTCAGCTTGTACTAACCAGTCCTACCCGATCTAATAACGAGCTGCTGGACATGGCCAACGTTTATGTTCGTTCTTCCTTTACATCTATTCCCGGCTTAGTTTCTGCCCCCCCCTTTGGAGGGAATGTGCGTACGATTGTCGTGAAGGCAGATCCTGAACTGCTGCGCTCGCATAATATGACTGCGGATCAGTTGGTCGAAGCGATTAAACTGAATAATCAGACAGCTCCATCCGGCAATGTAAGGATTGGTGATAAAAACTACATTACGCCAACCAACACAACGATCCGCAATGTGAAAGATTTTGAAGATATTCCTTTGTTTAAAGGAAATGTTCAGAACCTGTACCTCCGCGATGTTGCAACGGTGGAAGATGCAGCAGATATTACCGTGGGTTATGGGCTGGTTAACGGAAAAAGATCTGTTTATCTTAGTATTGCAAAAGGCGCGGACGCATCTACCTGGGAAGTTGTCCAAAATCTGAAAAAGGCAATTCCTAAAATTCAGGCAATGCTGCCAGAAGACGTGAAGGTCAGTTACGAATTTGACCAGTCTGTTTACGTTAAGAACTCGGTAATGAGTTTGCTGACGGAAGGAGCCATTGGTGCTGTCTTAACCGGGCTTATGGTACTGCTATTTTTGGGAGATGCCCGCGGTGCGCTTATCGTGATTCTTACTATTCCAACATCAATCATAGCCGGTGTTTTATTCCTGAATCTTTTTGGGCAAACCATCAATATCATGACGTTGAGTGGTCTTGCATTGGCGATTGGAATTCTGGTCGATGAGAGTACGGTTACGATTGAAAATATTCACCAGCATTTTGATATGGGTAAACCCAAGGCGCTCGCTATTTGGGATGCCTGCCAGGAAATTGCTTTTCCTAAATTGCTGATTCTGTTTTGTATTCTCGCCGTGTTTGCGCCGGCTTTTACAATGGGTGGCATTCCGGGATCACTGTTCCTTCCTTTGGCTCTGGCAATTGGTTTTAGCATGATCGTTTCCTATTTCCTGGCACAAACCTTCGTTCCGGTTATGGCCAACTGGATTATGGTGGTAAAACATCATAAAAAAGCAGATGGTACCGAAATGACCGATGCAGAAGAATTTGCTGCTTCCGGAATTGGCAGAGACAGTGCCGCTCAAAAGGAACATCTAGCAGAACGCGCGGATATGGATAGGAATGGTAACATCAGCATGTTTGAACGGATACGCTCACGTTTCATGCGTTTTATTAACCGCACCATGCCCTACCGTAAGCCCATCGTTGTTGGGTATCTGGTGGTGTCCGCTGCATTGGCGGGGCTGCTGCTTGTTAACATTGGAAAAGACGTTTTGCCAAAAGTGAACGGCGGGCAGTTTCAGGTGAGGCTTCGCGGAGCAGAAGGAACGCGGATTGAGATCACGGAGAAAAAAACAATTGAAACAACCAACATTATAAAAGACATTGTAGGAGCTGAAAACATCTCAGTAACCTCGGCATACGTCGGACAGCACCCAGGTCTGTTTTCTATCAGTCCAATCTATCTGTGGATGTCCGGTCCCCAGGAGGCCGTCTTACAGGTTGCTTTTGAGGAAGGTTTCCATATCAACATGGATGAACTGAAAGAAAAAATCAGAAAAAAGGTTGGTGAAAAGTTGCCGGATCTTAAACTTTCTTTTGAACCGATTGAATTAACTGATAAAATTCTAAGTCAGGGTTCTCCTACCCCGATTGAGGTTAGAATGACAGGCAGGAATAAAAAACTGAATGAAGAATATGCTCAGAAAATAATCGGGAAGCTAAAAGAGATTTCATATCTGCGCGATGTGCAGTTGGGGCAGTCCAACAAATATCCTGCAATAAATATTGAAGTAGACAGAATTCGTGCTGCCCAGCTGGGCGTAGATATGAATGATGTTTCCAGATCACTGACAGCATCCACTTCTTCTTCAAGGTATACAGACAAAAACATCTGGGTTGACGAAAAAGCTGGTTATAGCTACGCAGTACAGGTATTGGTGCCCGAAAGTAAAATGGCAAGTATAAACGACATCGGAGAAATCCCTTTGCTGAAAAACTCCAGCCGCCCGATTCTACATGATGTTGCAACAATCACAGCGGATTCAACTTATGGACAAAATGATAACCTGGGTGCGATGCCCGTTCTTTCTGTAACGGCAAACCTGAATGATCAGGATCTGGGTGTTGCCAAAGCGGATGTTCAGAAAGTGATCGCTTCCCTGGGGGAACTTCCCCGCGGATTAAGCGTTGAGCTTATAGGTCTGAGTCAGACACTTACGGATACTCTGGACAGTTTACAAAACGGACTTGTTGTTGCCATCGTGGTTATATTTTTAATGCTGGCAGCAAATTTTCAGTCTTTCAAAGTATCAGCAATCGTGCTGGCGACGGTGCCTGCAGTAATTTTAGGATCTCTTGCACTTTTGATGATAACCGGTTCAACACTTAACCTTCAGTCATATATGGGCATTATTATGTCGGTGGGTGTATCCATCTCCAACGCGGTATTACTCGTTACCAACGCGGAACAGCTGCGAAAACACAGCGGAGACGCCATGGCAGCAGCGAAAGAATCCGCATCTCTTCGTCTTCGCCCGATTGTGATGACTGCCGTAGCCATGGTTGTCGGTATGATTCCGATGGCAAGCGGACTTGGCGAAGCGGGCGACCAGTCGTCCCCGCTTGGCCGCGCAGTGGTTGGCGGTTTGATTGCCTCTACCTTTGCTGCCTTATTTATACTTCCTCTTGCATTTGCATGGGGACAGGGCAAGGCTACGACTCAAAGCGTTTCGCTTGACCCTGAGGATGAAGAAAGTAAATTCTACGTTCCTGCGAATCAGTAAGATAAAAAAAAGAAAACACCTGACGATGAAAAATATATCAAATATCACGCTCGCAATTCTAATGGCTGCCGGAGCAGCTACTCTACAGAACTGCGGTTCTTCAAAAGCGAAGGAAGAAGAAGCGGAAGAAAAAAAGACAACAGCTGCAGCGCCAGCTGTTGAAGGATTTGTATTAAAAAAAGGACAGCTGTCTTCTGACCTGCATGTACCAGGCGAATTGATCGCGTTCCAGCAAGTTGACCTGTATGCGAAAGTGAGCAGTTTTGTAAAAAAAATGCATGTGGACGTGGGCACCGAGGTAAGGCAGGGACAGTTGCTCGCTTCCATGGAGGCACCGGAACTTTCTGCACAGTATACCAGCAGTACATCAAAACTGAAAGCGCAGGAAGCAATTTATCTGTCCAGCAAAGCAAGTTATAACAGACTGCTTGAAACCAGTAAAACACCCGGAACTGTTTCGCAAAACGATTTGGATCTGGCTCTGGCAAAACAAAATTCAGATCTGGCGCAACTGGAAGCAGCACGTTCTGCCAGTAAGGAAATAAGTGATACCCGTAATTATCTGGAAATTCGCGCACCTTTCAGTGGAGTAATCAGTGCACGTAACGTGAGTGCCGGCGCGTTTGTCGGCCCATCGGGCAAAGGCTCGGAGTTTCCATTGTTTACTTTGGTTGAAAAAAGCAAACTAAGGCTGGTTGTGAGTGTTCCGGAAGCTTACAGCAGCTATCTGACCAGTAAAAGTACTGTGAGTTTTAAGGTTAAAGCTTTGCCTAACGAAGATTTTCCTGCTAAAGTTGCGCGTATGTCGGGTGCACTGGATGCTCGTTTGAGAGCGCAACGTGTAGAAATGGATGTCAATAATAGCAACGGAAAATTGTTACCCGGCATGATTGCGGAGGTTTCCATTCCTTTAAGTCGCGGTACAGATTCTTACGTCGTACCAAAATCTGCGGTACTGAACTCAACACAAGGCACTTATCTTGTCAGAGTAGAAAATCAAAAAGCGGTGTGGGTACCAGTTACTGCCGGAACAAGCGCAGATGGCAAAACCGAGATTTTCGGAAATGTGAAAGAGGGAGATGTGTTTCTCAAAACCGTCACCGAAGAAGTTAGAGAGAATTCCGAAATTAAAAATATTAAAACCGTCAGTCTGTAACCAGAGCGGAAGGGAAAAGTTACTTAAGCGTATTTTTCCCTTCATTTAAAACAATACGCAGTTTGAAACCTGCAAGGTCGGTTTTCACTTCTTGACACTGACCATTTTTATAAGTATAAATTCCCTGCTTGCCATCCGGCAAATCAACTCCGTAATTTCCCTCGGAAAGCTTTTTGATCTTACACATCTGTCCGTAACGCTCTGAATAAACCTGGGTGATATTGATAGGCTCTTTGTAATAAAGACTCGTTACAGTATTATTGATGGGTGTGTTAAAAGCCTTTTTTGGTTTATCCTCAGCATCTTCTCCCGAGAACCAGATTTCATAAAGCGACTTAGCACTGGTTTTTGTCTGTGTTTTTTCTTTCAAATCTCCGTTCACATGATGTGCTGAAACGGCAGAAACCAACTTGCCTTGAACAAAGTCCGTTTTTGTCGCATATTTCCCCTTGTAAAACAGAACTTTAAAATCAGACTCGATCCGGTGCGTTTCCGTGTCGTTCTTTGCCTCATTGTCAAATACTTTTAGCGACCCGATTGTACGACCGGCTACGATCACATCGTATGTATTGTTTTGAGCACTTACAGTTGATGAAGCAAAAGAGGCAAAACTTACCAATAAAAGGCTTAAAAATTTCATAGTTGAGTCTTTGGTGTCAGCGAACAATTTCCACTGCTGTATATACTACAATTTCCGTTCCCCGGATTTGACGACCAGATATTTCCCGAAAACGCGGGGCGGTAATCTCAAACAAAAATCATTGTAATAACGCAAAAAATCATTGAAAAATATAAAAATGAAACTCACAAAGGTAGTAGTTATCAAACGACGTCGCTTTCCGTTCCGTTGTTTTTCCGGCACCCCGCTTCTTGGGCGCCAATAATGGTTTCTAATTAATTAGGTTGAAGTCAAGCTGCTGAATTAAACCGGGGTTTTCGGGTGAAAGCGTGAAGTAAACTTTTATACTTCCACGTTCGCATTTAATCGGAAACCAACCTCGTAACTGATTTTCTGCATTCATCTCACCAACACTTTGAATCTTTCCCGCTTTGGAGTAAACAGTTTCCCATTCCGTTTTACGATGTCGTAAGGATCTGTCCGGAAAGAAATTTTCCGCAAAGATTCCGCTTTGCTCAGCATTCTTCCACTCTGGCAACAGGTTTGATAACTCTTGTTTTCTCTGAGCAAGAATTTTAGAAACATTGATGGGCAGCGGTTTCAATCCTGCAAGGGAAATAATGGTGTCTAAAACAGCGGTATTGATCGCATTCATTCCAGCATAGGTACGATTCGCGTAAGCAACGATTCCTATCCCGTAATCAGGTAAAATCTGCCACTGGCTACCAAAACCCGGTAAACCTCCCGTATGCCCGATGCCTACCCGCCCCTCGCAATCTTTGCTCCAGCGCAAACCGTAACCATAAGCTGAAACCATGGGACAGATTCTTCCGCCGGGATATTTGAAGGCGGTATTTAAATTATTGAAATTCCATGGCTGGGACATTTCACGGACATCGCTGCGCAGAACAGGCCCTGTTTCAAGCTTTGAACTGGCCGGCCAGGCCGACAGAAAGAAAGCCATATATTTGCTGAAATCCTCTATAGAAGTGATCAAACCGCCCATTGCTCCGTAAGTGCCGTCGTGTTCGAGCTCCTCTTCTTTCCAGATGCCGTCCTCGAACCGGTAACCGTGCGCCAGCAGAGTTTTTGGAACCTCTGTGTACTCCCAGACCGTATGGTACATTCCAAGTGGTTTGAAGATCTTTTCATTGATATATTGCTGATACGGTTTACCGGCAACATTGGTAATGATTCTTCCTAAAATAGCGAAGCCAAGGTTACTGTATTCATATGCTGTACCCGGCACGTTCGAAAATGAGATTCCTTTTTTGATCAGCGCAATCAGGTCTTCGTCGTTGGTATCCAGCTGACGGTCACCCCAGGGATTATCTTCAGGAAATCCTGCCGCATGTGTCATCAGGTGCCGGATTGTTATCGCCGGTGCATCTGTTGTAAGGGAAGGCATGTTTTTCAGTTCCGGAATGTATAGATACGCAGGATCGTCCAGCTTGAGTTTTCCTTCTTTTCTTAAAGCCAGGATCCCCATCGCTGTTACGCTTTTGGACATCGAAGCAATCCGGAACATCGACGTGGATGTTGCTTTTGTTTTCGTCGCTATCTCAGAATAGCCATTTGCTCCGCTATGCAAAAGCTTCCCATCTACAACAAGGCCAAAAACAGCCGCCGGAAAATTATTTTTCTCGGCATATTCCTGATAGAGCTTCTCAACAACGGGAAGCGCCGCCTTGATTTTGTCTACGCGATCGGTAGTCTGGCTAAATGCATGATGAAAAAGAATGATGGCAAAAGCAGTTATAAAAATTTTCATTTTCTGATAGGTAAAGCAGTTTATCGGAATGAGTGAATTTAGTGAATTTGAATCAATATTTATCGACATGTTAAACGCTTATGCGCTGGTTATCGGAAAAACCTTCAATCCAAAAACCGAAATCTTGAAATTGTACAACAAGTACTTTCTTATTTGATCAAAAAAGTACAATTTATGAGAATTTTATTAGTAGCAAAAGCGTTAATTTTGCATCAGGAATTAGTTTAGGATTCGTCATCAACGTTTTATAAACTATTCGACAAAATCGACATATCAAAAAAGTTATATTATTTAAATTTCAATTACTAGTCGGTCTCCGATTCCGGCACAAACTAAAAGCTATGAATTATTCAATATTTGCTCCTTCCGATTCCCGCAAATACCTCCGCATTGCCGTTGCTGCGTTTTTCTTTGTGCAGGGGCTAAGCTTTGCGGCCTGGGCGAGCCGTATCCCCGATATCAAAAACATGCTTCATTTAACCGAAGGCGGGCTTGGAACTGTTTTGCTGGCCCTACCAATCGGATTAATGGCAAGTTTACCGATCTCCGGATGGATGGTAACACATTATGGAAGTAAAAAAATGGTGCTAATCGGAGCAATATTATATGCAGTAACACTTGCGTTCATCGGTTTCGTAACCCGTACAGAACATTTGGTAATTGCACTTTTTGCTTTCGGTTTGTGGGGAAATCTTACCAACATTGCAGTAAACACACAGGCTGTCGCCGTTGAGCAGGTTTACGGCAAATCGATCATGGCATCCTTTCATGGTTTGTGGAGTCTGGCAGGTTTTATCAGCGCAATGATCGGATCGTTATTCATTTCAGTAAACATTCCGCCTCAGATACATTTCAGTGTCATTGCATTGGCAGCTTTTATAATCATTTTTACTGCCTACAAACATACCATGCCGGATCAGGAAAAAAACGGAGATGAAGCACAACCCATGTTTGTTAAACCCGACAAAGATCTTCTTATGCTCGGTCTGATCGGATTTTGTGCGATGGTTTGCGAAGGTGCTATGTTTGACTGGAGCGGTGTATATTTTCAGGAAGCGGTTAAAGTGCCTGCCTCGATAACAACTCTTGGTTATGTTGCTTTTATGGGTACCATGACTGGCGGCCGCTTTGCAGGAGACTGGCTTGCTAACCGTATCGGCAGAAAAAAAATGTTACAGCTTAGCGGCTTATTTATGGGTACCGGTTTGGCCATCGCGGTTGTTTTTCCTTTCCTGATCACAGCAACATTAGGATTTCTGCTTGTAGGTTTTGGTGTATCTTCGGTTGTTCCTCTGGTTTACAGTGCAGCGGGCAGATCCACTACCATGAAAGCTGGAATGGCTTTGGCAGCGGTTTCTTCAATCAGCTTTATCGGCTTTTTAATCGGGCCACCTCTGATTGGAATTGTTGCTCAGTTTGCTGATCTCCGCTGGTCATTTGCAATTGTTGGAATACTTGGCTCATTAACTGCCGTTCTCTCGTCAAGAGCTAAACTAATTCAGTAACAGCAGCTGGCATATTATTTTCAGAAGGATAACCTTAACAGGTTATCCTTTTTATTTAAAAGTACTTTCAAATGAAACTAACAGCATTATCTATCATTGTTAGCTTATTTTTCACATTAAAATTATCAGCTCAAGTTGACTCTTTGCGCGAGCTGGACATCAATCTCACCAATTACCAGTACCCTTTTCCAGTACAGCACATCACCTTTGAATCTCAGGGAGAGAAATTAAAGATGGCGTTTATGGACCTTGTTCCGAATAAGGCAAATGGAAAGATCATTATGCTCTTACATGGCAAAAACTTCAACGGCGCCTATTGGGAAGAGACGGCTAAACATTTAAGAAAATTGGGATACCGGATTATTATCCCCGATCAGATCGGCTTTGGTAAATCTTCCAAACCAGAACATTACCAGTACTCCTTTTTTGATCTTGCTGCCAATACAAAGCGGATCCTCGACACATTAAAAGTTTCCAGGGTGATAGTTTTAGGACACTCTATGGGTGGCATGGTAGCTACGCGGTTTACGCTGATGTATCCTGAAATAGTTGAGAAATTAATATTAGAAAATCCAATTGGGCTAGAGGACTATAAGCTAAAAGTTCCTTATCAATCTGTTGACAAATGGTACCAGAATGAACTGAAAAGCGATGTCAATTCTATCATGAAGTACCAGCTAACCAGTTATTACGGTGGAAAATGGAACGATACGTATACAAAATGGGTAAATCTGCTGGCCGGCTGGACGCTTAGCAAAGATTATCCGCGTATCGCCTGGAATGCAGCTCTTACCTACGATATGATCTACAACCAACCTGTTTGCTACGAGTTTCAAAATATAAACGTCCCTACCCTGTTAATTATCGGGCAGCGTGACCGGAGCGCAGTTGGTAAAAATCTTGCTGCTGAGGAGGAAAGAAAAACATTGGGAGATTATCCGAACCTGGGACGGGCTACACAAACGAAAATTAAGAATAGCAAACTTGTTGAACTCAACGGAATCGGACATCTTCCACATATTGAGGATTTCAGTAGATTTATCCAGCCAATAGTCGAATTTATTAGGTAAAATAAAGATACTTAGGAAAAAAGTAATAGTATTAAGTTTGTTTTATTGGGAAATGCCGAACATGTCTTATATTTAAATCAGCTCGATTTTTGTGGAAGATTTATTTCTTTTTTCTACGCGTGCAGTGTTTAAACATTAGTCGAAATAGTAATGTTTCGATGTCTTCGCTCGCACACTATGATAATCATGACTGATAAAATTATGGCAGCTTTGGTTCAGTAATCCTTCCTCCTCCTTATGATTTATAGTTTTTACGTTAAAATTCTTTTATTTTTTATACTTTTTCTTGTAACTATTTGGCTTCTTAAATTTTTTTTAGACAGGCCCGGTGTAAAAGTTACTGGCTGGAAGTCATATCTGCTCCTGGGACTTCTGTTTGGTTTGATCATAGTCGTACGACTGGTTTATCTTCGCAATACGGAAACTGATGTTGATACAAGTACCTGGTTAAGCGCCGTGATCGCTTTTAAACATTATCCGGCTAAACTTTGGACACTGCTTAATTATACAGATTCACGCCCACTTACTGTCCTGCCACTAATTGCCGGCTCGTTTCTTGGTTTTCAACCAAACTATTCTGAGGCGGAAATTATCGGATTAATACTTTGGTTGTCAAGTAGTTATTTCATTTTTCGAATTTGCAGTCTTTTCATGGCATCCAGTATGTGCTTACTCATTACGTGGAGCATGTGTATGTTTTTAGCAACAATCTGGTCCGGATTTGCAGCTTACAATTCAGAACATGTAAGTGTTTTCATTCTGACCGCGGCACTTGCAGGTTATGTTGCCTTTGTATATGAAAAATGGGATAGGACGCTAATTTCTTTATTAATCGGCATTTTGTTGGGTAGCCTTGTTTACGCCAAGTTCCAAAATGTGCCTATGGGCATAATAGTCGGTCTTTTTTTGCTTATAGAAATGGCAAGGCGCAGCAACTGGAGACATGCCATTTTTCTTCTTACCGGAACAATTTTGCCCACAGTCCTGATTAACATTTACTATATTTCGCTAGGTAAATTAAGCGTTTTTTGGAATAATTACTTCTGGAATAACTTCTATTATTCCTACACGAACCAATTTTCAAATACGGCGATTACAGATCGTTTTAGTTTAAGTAGAGTGTCATCTTTCATCATGCACCATGGTAACTCGGGATACTACATTCTCACATTAAGCTTTTTAATCTTCATTGGCTTGGTTTTTAACTACAAATCCTTGTTAAATAAGTCGACGAAAGAGCCAAGACTGATCCTGTTTGCGGTTTTGTTCTTACTTTCCAGTGTTTACGCAGTTCTCCAATCAGGAAATAACTTTGAACATTATAAACTCTATTTATTTGTTCCGCTTGTTTTTCTGGCTGCCTTGGCGATCGCAATCAGCCCTGTATCCGTCCAGAAATATATGGCTGTTTTACTTGTTATCGGTAGCCTTTCACAAACAGCCCGAAATATCAAAGAATTGAGAGACATGTCCGATTACAGTGCCAATTCAAGATTGGATTATAAAGTTTCCCGGAGTATCAAGTCTCACAGCACGCCGTCCGACCGCATAGTTGTTTGGGGTTGGTGTGACCGCCTGTTCGTCAAATCAAAGAGAGCAATGGGCTTTCGTGACGCACATGTTTTTCATTTTTCATTAAAATCGCCACTTATTCCTTCCTGGACAAAAGATTTTCTTTTTGACATGGAAAGCAACAAACCTAAACTTTTCATTGAAGCGATGATACCGGTATATTCCGAAAAGGGTGATGTTTTCCTTCCACACGACCGCGTGCCTGTCATCAGAGAATATGTGGCTCAGCACTACACTCTGATTGATCAGGTTGACGGCATAAGGATTTTTCAAAGACGGTAATTAGAATTGAGAGGTCTTTGCACCCATATTTAACCCAAAAACTGCCTAAGATAATTCCTGCTGGTCAAAATCGCGCTGGTGACATCATCAACGCTTGCTTCGTAGGCTTTGTCTTCCACTTCAATAACCACCGGCCCACGGTAACGAACGTCTGTTAATGCTCCGAAAAATCCCCGCCAGTTTACGTCTCCCAGGCCAGGTAGCTTTGGTGAGTGGTATTCCAATGGGTTAGCCATAATCCCAACTCTATCCAGTTTTTCCGGGTACAACTTTGCGTCTTTAAGATGCACGTGATGAAGGCGGTCCCTGTAAGCATAAATAGGTCTAATCTCATCCATCATCTGCCAGATCATATGAGACGGATCATAATTTAATCCAAAAATCGGACTTGGGATAATTTCAAACATCCTATCCCACACGGCAGGACTTATAGCCAGATTTTTGCCTCCGGGCCACTCATCATCAGTAAAAAACATGGGGCAGTTTTCGATTGCGACCTTAACATTCTGTTCTTCTGCAACTTTAATGATTGCAGGCCATACATCGGCAAAAATCCTAAGGTTATCCTTGATTGTTTTAGTCTGGTCACGTCCGATAAATGTTGTAACAACCGGAATACCAAGCTTAGCGGCACCTTTGATCACCTGTTTAATGTGTTCAAGGTAAAAATCTGAGCGCCCGGGAGCGGGATCAAGCGGATTGGGATAGTAGCCCAAGGCAGAAATAAAAACGCCTGCCTCCTTCAAAGCAAATTTTATTTCAGATATACGCTTGTCAGTCAAATTGTTCACATCAATGTGCGTCACGCCAGCGTATCGGCGACTGTCTGCATTATCTGAGGGCCAGCACATCATTTCTACACAAGAGAAACCATGATTTCCTGCGAAACTGACAACATGTTCAAAACCGAAGTCAGCAAGTATGGCACTGTTAAAACCTAATTTTAGCATATCTTATTTGTTAACTGGAGTAATTTAGGGACAAATAAAAAGTAAACATTCTAATTAGCAAGCTCTGCTCTGCTGGATAATGGTTTCCTTTCAGATGTCAAGTTCGCAATTTGCTTTATTCTATAATATGACCGTTGTCAGCTAGCACTTATTATTGCCTAAGAGTTAAAATTGCCAAAATTTCGTCCTGAGCCCCGAAAGTCCATCCAATTTTTAGGCATTTCATCAATCCAGGCTACCATTTGTAACTAACCTGCAGTAGTAAATCCTACGAATATTAGTAATATTGACATAAGAAATTGATGAATCTAAACACTTTTTAACACTTATGGCAGATTCTGAACAAGGCTTAGGGAGAAAAATTCTTAGCTTTTTTATCAAGGAAGGTACCGATCCAGCGCAACCGGCCCCGGTAAATGAAAAACCAAAAGAAGTAGTGCCAGCCGCTCCTTCACCTACTGTGCCTAACGTAGCAGGTACCGCAAACGTAGACCGTAAATTCGTTCAGCATTTTGTAGAGCTTCTGGAGAAGGCAAACCTTCCCGGACCTGACTATTTTGAATACAAACAGGCGCTTCAAAGTATGGAGGGGCTTGGTCTTGGCGAAGAAAAACAGTTTCAGGCAGCCTGGGCCAGCTTTAAAGCCATGGGCGGAGCAAAGGACACATCCGTGTTAAAAACGTCCGCAGACCAGTATCTGGGTATTCTTGATAAGGATCGTGCTGCATTCTTAAAGGATGTTGAAAAGGCTATCGGTGACCGGGTTGGCTCCTTGCAGCAGGAACATAAAAAACTTGAGGAGAGCAACATAACGTTCGCACAGCAAATAGCTGACCTTCAAAAGAAAATTGATGATAATAAAAATCGCCTGGGACAGATCGCCGGAGAAATTACGGAGCAAAGTGCGAAAATAAATGTCAACAAAGACAATTTCGAAGTTACTTATCAAAGTTTCGTCGAACAGATTAAATCGGATTTGAACCAAATTAACAAGTATCTTAAATAACTAAACTATTCCTTTTAACTATGGCAACACCAGATTTCAGTCAAATTGGAGGTTCGCAGGAAGATGCTTCCAAACGTTCTTACTGGAGCAAACCGGAAGGGGTCACTTCCCTGCTTTTTCTTGGTGCAGCAGGAGCTGCTGCCTTATACTACTGGAATAAAATTGCAGCATTTCTGATCGAAGTAACCCAGAACACCCTTTACCTTGGGTTCCTGATGGCAATTCTGGCTGTAGTGATATTTCTTTTCACCAGCAAAGACGTTCGTACAGCGGTTTTCTTTCTTTTTAAAACTCTCATGCGCAAGATAACGGGCACAATTATTAAACTGGACCCGATTGCCATTATGAAAATTTACATTGACGACCTCAAAGAAAAAAGAGAAAAAATGCAGGGTCAGATCAATACGCTGGCCGGACAACTGGTAAAGCTCAATAAAAACATCAATGAGAATAACGAGCAGATCAAACAGAAATTTGCGGAAGCTAACAAGGCCGGAACCATGCTTGATCGTCCGGGAATGAAGGAAACAGCGTCGTTGGCAACAATTGAAGGAGCTGGTCTGCAGGAGATGAATGAGAAGCTTTTTCCTTTGCAGAGAAACATGAAAACGGTTCTTGAATTCATGGAAAAAGTGAATAAAAGTGCTGATTACATCATTAAGGAGACCGAAATAAAAGTAAAACTGAAAGAGGCCGAGTATAGAATCGTAAAGGAAAGTTCTAATGCGCTAAGAACCGCCGTGAGCATTTTTAAAGGTAATCCGGATAAAAAGTTTTATTTCGATGAGTCGATGGAATACATCCAGGACGACATGAGTCAAAAGCTGGGTGAAATGAAAAGGGCGATGGACCTTTCTCTGGACTTCATAAATGGTGTAGACGTTCAGAACGGTTTACTTTCTGATAAAGGTCAGGCTATGCTTGAAGCCTATAATCACGGTGAGTTTAAACTGATACAATTGGATACGCCGCAAACAAATGTAAAGCGGTCAGTAGACACTCCGAAAGATTCCAGCTATAAAGGACTATTAGACTAGAATTTACATATTTAAACTACAATCTAATCAAGTAAAAGTATAATAAACTAAACTATAATTTATAATTATAAATCAATGAAAAGACTCACAGTTGCAGGAAGACTATTTATAACAGTGCTGATACTGGCCGCAATATTTTTTGGATACAAATATCTTGGAGGTCAAAAAATGGTGGACCAGATGGCAGCCGATCGGGCACAAAATACTCAAACCGACATAACCTCTGAGAATGGTGAAAGTACTCCTTCAGAAAGCACTTCAACAGACTCAGAAGTGACCGATACGAAAGTACCATCATTTAACTATACACCACCTGCTCCTGTTGACGGGAAGTTGAAAGGTGTTGTTGAATTGGGGGCGAGCGGTTTCAATTCATTTATTATAAAAGTTGACAAGCAGAAACGGTGGAGCCTGGAAAAATCCGAGTTTGGAAACAGCCTGGTCACTGAAAACATGGCTACCGACGAAGATGTAAGGATCGGATTAAAAAAGTATATTGGGACCATGCTTGATTATGGTGTTAATGGCAAAGAAATTCACTTTGTGGTTAGTTCAGGAGCAGCGAAAGCAGAAGTTACTCAAAAAATCACTAAGGCGCTTAAATCGCTTAATTATGTTGTTAACCAGGTTACCCCTGAGCAGGAAGGTCAATTGGCTTTAAAATCAGTGCTGCCTGCGGACTATTATAATAAAGCATTTGTGGTTGACATCGGATCGGGAAACACAAAGATCTCCTGGATGGATGGTGAAAGTACAAAGGCTTTGGAGACTTATGGAGCGAAATATTTCCAGGACGGCACAGAAGACACCAAGGTGTATCAGGAAGTAAATGCGAAGGCAAAACAGATTCCTGCCGACCTTAGAAAAACATGTTTCATTATAGGAGGCGTCCCTTTCGAAATGGCAAAGGAAGTTCGTAAAGGAAAAGAGCGGTTTACAACATTAAGCGCACCACTTGCATATAGTAAACTGACGAATGCAAAGTCAAAATCAGGAATTAACATTTATAAATCCATTGCCGATGCGACCGGTTGCGATCAGTTCGTATTTGACTGGGATGCCAACTTTACAATTGGATTTTTATTACAAATGTAAATAACAGCAAAGCAGGGGAAAGGATGCATCCTATCCCCTGCTCTTTCTTTTTTTCAAAAAAATGACACTATCTCAACTCTTCGCATATATTTCTGAAAACCCCTGGCCGATGGCCCTGTATTTTATATTGATGCCTGTAATAGTATGGATTACAGGTTTAGTTTCTACAGGAAGCCGAGATGTAAAATTTTGGAGTTATGTATATGCGGTTTTAGTTTATGCAATCTGCATTCCCGGAATTTTTGCTGTAACGCTGAATATTTACCTATTTCTCTTTGAAAGACAAAGCATTTGGCAGACCAATGTCATTTTACAGTTTCTTCCTGTCATTTCGATGGGATTATCGCTGATGTTGATAAAAAGTAAGATCCCATTCTCGTTAATTCCCGGATTTGGCAAAATTTCCGGTTTCCTCACACTCATTACAGCGCTAATTGGAGTGATGTGGTTCTTCGACCGAATTCACTTAGTAGCATTTACTTACGTTCCGTTTACAGTCATTATTGTTGGGTTTGTACTCACTTTACTAGCTATCAGATTTGCATGGAGCAAATTGTTCTGAACAACTCCTCGTATATTCAAATCTCTGTAAGTGAAAATCAGAGACTTTTTGCACGGCAGCTTGTCGAACACTCTCTCCGTCATCATCATGTCTCCAACATTTGGGACAAGCAGCAAACCGAACTATCAAAAACGCGGATGATGCGTTTTACCGGAACATTGGGAGAAATTGTTTTTGCAGATGCCTATCATCTTTCCCGTCCTGCAAAATCCTTTGGCGCTACAGACGGCCAGGACTGGGGACAAGACTTCATCATTCCAGCGCCCGAACAGAACTTTTCGGTTGATATCAAATCAATGAAAAGGCTCTCCGGAAATTTAGCCGCTGACTATGTTCTGAATATTCCGTCTTCTCAACTTCACAAACCCAATTCGAAAACTTCCCATTATTTTTGCATTTCCTTCCACCAGTCAGAAACCGAAGGTGCAGTTGCTTCCCTGCTCGGATTCATAGATAAACTTGCGCTTGAAAAAGGTGAAGTTGGTCAGCTGTATAAGGCAGGGACAAAAAGAATACGCGGCGATAAAACAGCCTTCACTTTTCACCAGGACACTTACGAAATCCTGTTCAAAGATATTAACCCACCTGTGGTGACCCCCCATATAAAGGCGCTTAATGGTTTTAAGATTTGTCAATTAAGATGATAAAGATTATGGTTTATCTTTGGCAATTCTCTTACCTTACGCATAAAGGTTAGAATTGAAGTGATACGTTAGAAAATCCCGGACGAATTACCTGGTTATCATATTGTGTATCACCTTCTAAGGCTAATCAGAACTTATGCATGGATGAGTTTCCAGCGTTTATAAAACAATCAGATACCATCGTATTTCAGGGTTCATCAATGGAATTTCACAACAAAGTAGCAATGAATCAGTTTTAATGGGCTCACAAACTCGCGTTTATAATAAGCAAAAACTACTCGGGCAAATATATACCCCCCTTCATATCGTAGAAAAAATACTAGAGGATTCCGGGTTTTACTCAATGAATTTGACTGAAAGTTTAATCCTTGATCCGGCTTGCGGAGATGGCCGCTTTCTGATCCCCATAGCTAAATACATTATTGAAAATATTCCTGAAAATGATATCGAAGCGTGTTTAAAAAATTTGCATGGCTGGGATATTGATTCCGAGGCACTTGAACTTTGTCGGAAAAACATGGATGCTTTAACAGAAAATTTAGGCTTCAGAGTATCGTGGAATCTACACAGCAAAGACGCACTTCACCAAATTAACAGCAGGACAAAGTTTCATCTCATCGTTGGAAACCCTCCGTATATCCGTATTCAGCACCTCCCGGCTTCGCAACGAAAGTATGTAAGATCGTTTTACTCGTTTTGCAGTTCCGGATCCACAGACGCATACGTGGCGTTCTTCCAGCTTGCATCGGTTTTGCTGGCAGAAGATGGGATCTGTGGCTTTATAACTCCCAACTCTTTTCTGACCTCCCAGACAGCCCGGCCACTTCGCTTGTACTTTTCTCAGAATCAGAATTTAAAACAAATAACGAATTATGGCTCCGTGAAAGTCTTTGGAAACACCGGTACTTATGCGGTAATAACTATTTTTGGCCGGGCTTCGGCCGAGAAATTCCGGTACGAACTCAGCGATCAGGAATTTGCTTACAGTAGCAGGGAAATCCCTTTTTCGGAAATCACTGAGCAGGAAAAGTGGCAGTTATCTGTTGATTTTACTCCCAAGACCGATGGAATCCGCTTGGGAGACCTTTGCCAGATTTCTGTGGGTGTTACTACACTTTCCGACGGTCTATATCTGTTCACCATTGTTGAAGACTCGGGTGAATTTGTAGAAGTGGTAAGTAAAGCGGGTTGGAACGTGAAGTTGGAAAAACATATCCTAAAGCCGATAGTCAAAGGTTCAAAGCTGAAAACAGCATCGGATTCTATTAAAGAATATATTCTTTTTCCCTACCAAAAGGATGACAGGGGGAAGCATAAAATCATGCCGGAAGGTAAGTTGCAAAGTGAATATCCGCTGGCTTACTCCTATCTGACAAGTATAAAAAGCCAGCTTGACAAAAGAGACAATGGCAAACCAAACGCTGTCGCGTGGTATGCCTTTGGCCGTGCGCAAGGGCTGGATACATCATTTGGGAAGAAAATAATCTTTTCTCCAATGAACCGCTTTCCAAAATTTGTGTTGTATGAAAATGAAGAGTGCACCGTTTATTCAGGATATTTTATCAAGTACGACGGAGCCTACGAACCACTTTTGAGGCAGTTAAATTCACAAAGAATGGCAGAGTTTATTGGGACTGCCGGCCGTGACTTCCAGGGGGGCTACAAAGGCTATAACAAAAAGGTAGTCGAAAATTTTATAATAACAGACCTTTCCAAGGAAAATTAACCAGATAGAATAATTCAAACCATGTCAGAACAAACCAAATCTGGTTTTTCCAGATACCAGATATTTATTATCGCACTTTTAGCCACGCTGCAGTTCACTGTTGTCCTGGACTTTATGGTACTTTCACCCTTGGGTGCTATTCTTCTGAATGAACTGTCCATTACAACTGCCCAATTCGGCCTTGTGGTTTCTGCTTATGCTTTTAGCGCAGGTGCCGCCGGCCTCCTGGCAGCGGGTTTCGCCGATGAATTTGACAGAAAAAAACTGCTTCTTTTCTTCTATACAGGATTTGTGGTTGGGACTTTCCTTTGTGGTATTGCACCGGACTATAACTTCCTGCTGATGGCCCGTATTGTAACGGGTATCTTCGGTGGTGTGATCGGATCGATCAGTTATGCTATTATCACCGACATTTTCCCTATGCAATATCGAGGCAGGGTGATGGGTTTTGTGCAGCTTGCATTTGCTTTGAGCCAGGTGATTGGCATTCCGCTCAGTTTATACTTAGCGGCTCAATATAACTGGCACGCCCCTTTCCTGCTCATTGTTGGCGCCAGTATACTTATTGGAATAATTATATTTTTATATTTACGTCCAATCACCGGACACTTAAAATATCGTTCTGAGAAAAATGCATTTCGCCATCTGGGGGCGATCTTTTCTACACCCCAATATCTGCGCGGTTTTGCAGCAACAACCCTGCTTGCAACAGGTGGTTTTATGCTAATGCCGTTCGGAAGTGCTTTCGGTGTTCACAATCTGGGTATCTCCATGAAACAACTTCCATTTCTTTATATGGTTACCGGGGTTTGTATGCTTGCTTTCAGCCCGATGATCGGATACTTAAGTGACAAGATCGGAAAATTTCAGATGTTTATAATTGGCTCCGTGATTACTTCCATCATGACGTTGATCTATTGCAACCTGGGCGTAACGCCACTTTGGATTATTCTTATTCTGAACGTTCTATTGTTCGTCGGAATTACCGGAAGAATGATCTCGGCATCGGCGTTGATGACTGCCGTTCCGGAGCCTCAGGATCGCGGTGCTTTTATGGGTGTCAACTCATCTGTCCAACAAATCGCTGGTGGAATTGCCTCTCTTATCGCCGGCTTCATTGTTTCTGAAACCAGTACCGGTTATATAGAACATTACCCGCTTCTTGGAAATGTGGTGGTGGCGGCAGTTGTACTAACGGTATTTTTAATGTATAATATCCACAAATACGTTACCGCAAAATTAAAAAAAGAAGCAGCTGCGGCGGAAGCGATCATTTCCGCTTAACCGGAGAATTATTTACAATTTTTAAAGCGATTCATCTTCATGAGGTGAATCGCTTTTTTATTTTGGTATTCAGACTGCGACGTTCCTGAAAACTTAATTGTATCATTTTGAAAGTAATTAAAAACAGAAAACACTAAACACTCATTATCAAGTATTTAAAAAATAAATAAATATTTATCATATAATATTTAGAATACTTTTTAAAAGTTTTTTACATTTACAGCTAATAATAACTTTTGACACTTTTTATTTAAATAGATAAGTGATAAAATTATTTTATGTTTATTTACATACCAATCTTTAAATAAACGTTTAACTTTTTATACATTTAATACTTTTAAATGAAAATCATCAGTATTGTCAACAATAAAGGGGGTGTAGGAAAAACGACTTCTGCCCAAAGCATAGCTGCCGGTCTTAACAAATTTGCTAATGCGCGAGTACTCGTAATCGATCTGGATGCGCAGGCAAGTCTTACCAAGAGCTTTGGCATAACACATGCCGGACTAAAAAAAGACAGCGGCTCCTTTATCACAGGCGAATACGAATTTGACGAAATTGTTAAAAGAGTTGGAGATATTGATATTTTACCGGGATCGGCTGAAATGATCCACAGAGAAGACACTATTAAGTCTGCTCCTGTTTTTCCTTTCAATCTGCGTATCGCACTTGAAAAAGTAAAGGAGCGTTACGACTTTGTGATCATCGATTGCCCGCCGGCACTTTATGGAAATACACGTTTGGCACTGGTTTCATGTCATCAGTATTATGTACCTCTTCAGGCAGAATTTTTAAGTTACGAAGGGTTGCGAAATTTTCTGGTTTACTCGGCAGAAATAAAAAAAATCAGTCCGAGCACAAACCTGGGTGGCGTGTTTGCAACACGGTATAATCCAAAAATAAGAAAGAAGATTAGTCATGAGCTGGTGAGTGCTACCAGGGAGCAGCTTGGCGATGTATTCATGGATTCGTACATTCGCGACAACATTGCACTTTCGGAAGCACAGGCAAGCGGACAGACAATTTTCGACTATGCTCCAAACAGCAACGGAGCTGAAGACTATTACAAACTGACCAAAGAAATACTGGAACGAATTAATAACTGACACGATGGCTAAAGAAAGGAAATTTGATTTTGCACCTCTACCACTGGTAGCCGATATTCAGGAAGAACAGGAAGTAGTTCAGCCAAATGATGTGGTTGACGGAGTACCCACCAAAGTTACTTTTGACTGCGATTATATCCTGATGGAAAACATGAAGGATTATGGCTACTGGGAAGGACTTACACAAAAAGACATTATTCTGGAATCTTTGAAATTATATTTTCAGGACAAAGAAATTCGTCCTCGCCCGGATAAAATCCGTAACCGGACAAAAGTGGGTCGTAAGCCAAAAAATGCAAATGACTGATTTATCCAAAGCTGATCAAATTTGAAATATTGTAAAGATGCTTCTGACGGAGGCATCTTTTTTTGTGCTTAGAAATCTTCCAGGATTTGATAGTTAAATTTAGTTTAAGCGTAAAAAGATTATGCTGAGATATACATTGTTCATTCTCGTAAATTGGGTATAAAATGACTTTGCGCCATGAAAACCCGGAACACCTCCCTGTTAATTTTTATAAGTCTCTTTTCGTTTTTATCCTGCGACGAAACCTCTATGAATAAAGAACAGGCAGAGTTTTATGTTTTCGCAAATCAACTTCTTCAATACAGATATCCCGAAGTTGGTATGGTTCAGATGGAGACCTTTGCTACTGATATAGAATTTTGGGATTACCGGTCTCCACAGATGAATTCCGGCAGAAATTATAAAAAAGACGGAAAACCGGTTGATAAAGGAAGTATTAAAAACGAGCTTATTTCTGAAAATTTCCTAAGCGAGAAGGATGTAGCTTATATACTGAATTTGTCCGCTTCTAAAAAAATATGGAAACTCGACTCCATCCAATTACAAATACCAATTTTATCTAAACTCCGCCTTTCCAAAGAGTTACATAAAAGGAAAAACCCGGAACTTTGGCTGACGCAACAATATGGTTCAAGCTGCTATCTGATTTTTTCACAGCCGATATTTAATGAGGACATCACAAAGGCAATTCTGACGATTGAAAAAAACTGCGGTCCAAAAGACGGTTATGGCGAGATTCTTTTTTTAACAAAGCAAAATGGTAGTTGGACAATAAGAAGAAACTGGAAAACGTGGGTTAGCTAATCGATTTTGTGATTTGTAAGAAATGTTTATAGAAATTAATTTCAACATCCTTACAAACCAACTTACTCATTATTAACACTTTCCTCCCTGCCTGCACTGCAATTGCACTTCGCAACAATAATGCAACTAGCTGATTTTCAGCACCTGTAACATTGTTGCACACCATTATTTTCTATTTTTGTAAAGTTGTTTAGCCCAATCTTCTCATCAAGAACAGGCATTTACTATTAAACGGCCTGACACTCCGGGCCTGGATATGAAAACTGATAAAAAAACAGAAAGTGCCGATCATTGCTGCGATCATGATCATATACAAATTATAGCGAAACCTGCCAAGAAACATGATCATGCAAGTTATTCCCATGAGGAACATGATGATCATTCCCATGACGATCATGATGGCCATGATCATGGCAACGGTGAAAACGCTGGTTTACTCGCAGGTCGGTGGCCTCTTTGGTTAAGTCTGCTGATTTTGGCAGTTTTTCTTATAACAACATACATTCTGGGAATAAAAATTAACCGGTCGGTAGAAATTGGGCTGATGGTATCTGCCTATGTACTGGCCGGATACAAAACCATTGGTCTTGCGTTTAGAAGGGTGAAACGCGGAGATTTGTTCAATGAATTCACGTTGATGACAATTGCAACACTTGGCGCTTTTTACATTGGCGAGTTTAGTGAAGGTGTGGCTGTTATGATATTTTATGAAATCGGAGAATTATTTCAGGATCTGGCGGTGAGCCGCTCGAAACGCTCGATCAAAGCTTTGCTCGATATCCGACCAGATAGCGTAACCGTCCTGCGGGATGACAAAACATTAACACTTGCTCCTGACGACGTGGAAATTGGAGATACTATTTTGGTAAAGGCTGGTGAAAAAGTGGCACTGGATGGCTTACTCTCCTCCGCTTTCGGAACATTTAATACCGCAGCTCTTACAGGGGAATCTAAACCGGATACAAAAAAAGAAAACGAAGTTGTGCTTGCCGGGATGATCAATACCGACAAATCGGTTGAGATCAAGGTGACTGCTCGTTTTCAGGATTCCAAACTTTCCAGGATTCTGGAAATGGTGCAGGAGGCAACTGCCAGAAAAGCACCGACACAATTACTGATCAGCCGGCTAGCAAAAATATACACGCCAATAGTTTTCGGGTTGGCTGTTGTCATCATTCTGCTTCCCTGGATGTTCGTCCAGGATTATAACTTCCAACAATGGCTTTACCGCGGGATGGTATTTCTGGTGATCGCCTGTCCGTGCGCACTGACCATCTCAATCCCTCTGGGTTACTTCGGTGGAATTGGTCTGGCTTCCCGAAACGGGATTCTTGTCAAGGGTTCAAACTTTTTGGATTCCATCACCAAAATCGATACCCTGGTAACTGACAAAACCGGTACACTCACAAAAGGAGTTTTTAACGTACAGAAAGTTGAAACAGGTTTAGACAGAAACAATTTTCTATCTCTGACTGCATCGCTAGAAAGTTACTCGACCCATCCGGTCGCAAAAGCGGTTGTTTCCTACGCATCCGATCTCCCGCTTTCCAAGCCTACTGAAGTTGAGGAAATTTCAGGTCATGGTTTAAAAGGAAAAGTGAACGATCAGCAGGTGCTGGCAGGAAATCTCAAATTGCTTAAAAAATACAGTGTTCTTTATCCGTCGGAAATAGAAACGATTGTTGAAACGATTGTGGCCGTTGCCGTTGATGGAAAGTACGCCGGATATATCACAATAGCGGATGAAGTAAAGGAAGACTCAGCCTCAGCGATTGCTGAATTAAAAAAGATGGGGATTGAAACCATTATGCTTTCAGGAGATAAATCCGCGGTTACAGACAAGATTGCCAAACAACTGGCCATTACCCAATCTTATGGTGACTTGTTGCCGGAAGGAAAAGTTGAAATTGTTCAGGATTTAAAGAATAAGGGAAAACATATTGCTTTTGTTGGTGATGGGGTAAATGATGCGCCTGTGATCGCCCTATCGGATGTAGGCATTGCCATGGGAGGGCTCGGATCGGACGCAGCCATTGAAACCGCCGATATTGTTATACAAAATGATCAGCCTTCAAAAATCGTCTCCGCCATCAAAATTGGCCGGATTACGAAAAGTATTGTTTATCAAAACATAGGACTTGCTATGGGAATAAAAGTGCTGGTGATGATTTTGGGCGCAGGTGGAATCGCTACACTCTGGGAGGCCGTTTTTGCCGATGTTGGTGTAGCCCTGCTTGCCATTCTGAATGCATTTCGTATTCAGGGCAAAAGCGTTTGATTATCTGCTAGTTATCAATTTTATCAATCAGCTTTTGCACATATTCTTTTTCAACCTGCGATTCCGTTTGAGTTAGCGTTTTGAGAAAAAACGTTCTGGCTTTTTCAAGATTACCTTCCAGAAGATTGATCTTTCCAAGCGCCGCATTGAGCAGGTAGTACTGATTTAAAAATGGCTTTTGTTGTAATTGCTGCAAAATATCCGTTGCTTTTTGTTTATGACCGGCATAATATAGTGCTATCGCATAGTTCATTTCCACAAAGGGATTAGGATTATTTTCCAGAAGCTGTTTATATAACATACTAATTGATTCCCAATCCGTTGAACGGAAACTTTTAGCCATGCAATGAAGATAGGCGACGGAAGCTTCATAGTGATAGGACGAAATTACACCGCCCTGCGCTTCGGACAAAAACTTTGAACCATAAAGAATCAGGTCTTTATTCCAAAGAGAGCGGTCTTGCTCTTCAAGATCCAGCAACTCGCCCATAGCACCGAATCTCGCCTTGAATCTGGCAGCGCTAAAAAGCATCATCGCATGCAAAGCAGCCGTTTCTCTATTCCCCACCCCGCTTTCCAAAAGTGCTTTATTCATTAGCAGCGCATCTTCACATAGTTCTTCTCTGATGATTTCCTTACCCCAGGATGATTTGTAACCTTCGTTAAAAATCAGATAGATAATTTTGTGAACAATTGGAATCCTGTATTTGAGGAAAAGCAAATCGGGCTCAGTAAACAATATCTTTTCATCACGGATTTTTTGTCTGGCACGAAGAAGCAGCTTATCTACACCATCGACGGTCATCCCCAGAATTTTAGCGATCGCCTCGACTTTAAGATTTGCCACATATTTCAGCGTAATTACAACCTGGACTTTTGGAGAAAAATCAGGATGCGCGCAGGCGAAAAGTAATTTTAGCTGCTGATCGTCTATTGGAGATTCAGAGGTTTTTGTCTCGGAGGCACTGAAATCCTCATCTTCAAAAAATCCGCGAATCTTTTCTCCCTGTTTTATTTTATTGAGCGCCTTATTACGACAAACCCGAAAAATCCAGCCTGCAGGATTATTCGGAATTCCATCATCTCGCCAGTGAGTTAGCGCCGAAGTGAATGCATCCTGAACAATATCCTCAGCCGATTCAAGATCGATACTTTGAGAAAAATACAAAAGCGATGAAACCATTTTACCATAATGGCTTTTATATAAGCGGTTTACCTGCTGCTGTACGTTTTCCAAAATTTCACTCATCTTCCATTTCGATAATTGGCCGAACTTCAATTATTATATTTCCGGATGTTACTTCCGGACAGCTTTGCGCAATCGATGCCGCCTGATTAATATTCTCCGCCTGGATAAATACATATCCGCTAATGACCTCCTTGGCTTCAATAAATGGTCCGTCTGAGAGGATGAAATCTTTACCGACATATCGTCCAACTGTCTGTAACGGCTCCCCGCTGAGATAATTCCCTGATTCAGCCAGTTCCTCTACCCAACGCGTCATAGCCTGAATACCGGCATGGAAGTCTTCCTCAGAAGTTTCACCTTCCTTTTTAATATCTTCTCTGATCAATAACAAAAATTTTTCCATACGAAACCCGATTTACTGATTATCCAAAGACATGATTGGACGGACTTCAACTTTGCTGATCTTGTTCAGCACCTGCGGACAGGTTTGCGCAAAGGCCGTTGCTTCTTCAAGATTTTCAGCCTGAATGATGAAGTAACCGCTGATTGCTTCCTTCGCTTCAATAAAAGGGCCGTCAGACAGCACATTGTCCTTCGTTACATAGCGTCCAATCGTCATCAATGGTTCAGCCGCAATATACCTTCCCGATTCTGCCAAATCGCCAACCCAATGTGTCATGCGCTTGATACAATCTTGAAAATCTTCATCCGGGAGAACTTTAAGTTTCTCCATATCTTCCCTGATCAGCAATAAAAACTTTTCCATACTCGATGTTTAAATACCTTAACAAACATTACTTGATTCTAAGGGGCCTTACCTCAATACCTACTTCGCCTGAAATAACCTGCGGACAAGTTTGAGCCAGGGCAGCAGCGTGATCCAGATCATTTGCAGTAATAATGAAATACCCGCCAATGGCTTCCTTTGCTTCAATAAAAGGGCCATCTGAGCTCACACCATCATAGCTTACATAAGAACCCGTGGTTAACAGTGGCTCTGCCGATACGTAATTTCCGGACTTTGCCAGATCGTCAACCCAGCGGAGCATAGCGTCCAGTTTAACCTGGTATTCTTCCTTTGTCATCTGGTTCACCTTATCCAGGTCCTGCCTGATGAGCAACAAAAATTTTTCCATCGATTTTTGAATATTTTAAAGATTAATTCTGAATTCGGCTCATTCATAAAAAGCATATACGATAACAACCCGAACCGTTCCGAATTTTACTTCAAAATATTCAAATTTCTAAATCTGATTTATAGACAAAGCAGAAGTATCAATCCGTACAGTATTTCCAAACAAATTTTTAGAACAAGTTCAACGGCTTCGATTCGATTCAGACTATCTTTTTGAACAAAACCGAATTCGTAATTAAGTAATGAATCGTCATTGTGTGCTTTGATAAAAATAGAATTATAACGAAACAGCTCATGAAAAAAATTTCCTTTCTAAGTTTCCCGGCACTTTTACTTTTCGCGACACTGTCATTTGGTCAAAATAAAACAAAAAACCTTTTCAATGGCAGAGATCTAAAAGGATGGCATGCTGATGTTCCGGAAATGGACAAAAAACCGGACATGCAGACACCATTTATCGTACGCAACGGATTGCTGGTAAGTCTGGGAACACCGGGTGGACATTTGATTACAGATGCTCAATATGAAAATTTTAAACTTACATTTCAGTATCGTTTTGCAGGAAAGCCGGGCAACTGCGGTGTTTTGGTTTTCGTTTCAACGCCAAGGGCTTTATACGATATGTTTCCAAAATCCATTGAGATACAGATGATGAATCAGAATGCGGGCGATTTCTGGTGTATTCAGGAAGACATCGCGGTTCCTGACATGGAAAAACGACGAGGACCAAAAGACAAGTGGGGAATAAACGGAGATAAATTAAGAAGAATCCCAAACCTTACCGACGGGACAGAAAAACCCCTTGGTGAGTGGAACACCATGCGTATAGAATGCCTGAGGAACACGATCAAAGTCTGGCTAAACGGAGTACTGGTCAATTACGGATTCAATGCCACTGCACAAAAAGGGCAGATTGCATTACAGGCAGAAGGTTCCGAAGTCGAATTCAGAGATATTGTAGTAACGCCGATTTCGAAGATGACGAAATGATAGAATGAAGAATGAAGAATGAAGAATGAAGAATGAAGAATGAAGAATGAAGAATGAAGAATGAAGAATGAAGAATGAAGAATGAAGAATGAAGAATGAAGAATGAAGAATGGATGCCGCATCCATTTAAATCAAAGGGCCTATTCCATCATTCTATCATTCCTTCATTTAAAATAAATTAAAGCCCTTTGCTAACCTGCTTCATTTTTTCCAATCCGGTTTTTGCGACAAGCAGCGCATCCTGGGCGTAGTAATCTTTGTTAAAAACTTCAAAGGAAAGAATAACCGGTTTATCGGGATTTCTAAGATTTTTAAGCAACTCTTTTAACGGCGCGATCCCATCTCCGGCATAGACACGATCCGCATCCGTAATCGTTTCTCTTGGTGGTGTGTCAGGGTAATCATTGATGTGAAAGATTTCCACCAGTGATTTACCGACATTTTTAACACTATCCATTCCCGATCCGCCTTTATGCAAATGATAAACGTCCATAAGCAATCGGGCAGAAGGATGTGAGGCTTCACTGGCAACGTAGAGGATCTCTCCCACCCTGCTCAGGTTTTTTGAAAAGCCCCAAAGTTCCAAATGTGGAACAACAGTCGTTTTATCACCCAGTTCCAAAATTGCCCTGTATCGTTCTGCAACTCTGGCCAGGTCAAGAGAAGCTCCGGTCGTGGCGCCCATAGGCGGGGCTGCAACACGCGGACAGCCAATTGCGGCGAGTTGGTCCATTTCCAGCTTTAACTGTTCCAACGCTTTTGCTCTGGTTGTTTGGTCATCTGCAATCCAGGGAGCAAAACCGATTGCATCTTCCACTTTCAACCCCAGATCATCAATAATTCGTTTAGCTTCGGGAAGCGTTCCGCCTGTTTTGAGATAATCCTGCAAGGTATTGATCCAGATTTCAACCGAACCGTAACCTGCCTTGGAAGCAACTTCAAGCTCCTTCCTGAATCCAAGTTTATGACCACGCAGGGTGCTCATGTTAAGAGAGTAAATAAAAGGACCAGCTTTCCTCTTATTTATTTCAGAGGGAAGAAGGCCTGTTCCGGTAACAGCCAGCATGGAGGTAAGAGCGTTGCGGCGATTCATCGATAATTGGAAAATAGGTAAGTGATATCCTATAAAGAAAAATCGACGCGGTTTTTACCGATATATCCTTTTTTATCCCTAAGTCACTTTTAAATTTTCCTCTACATAATATCAATTTCAAACCAACATGTGAAAACCAATTGTTGCCCGTTAAATCACCCCCATTTAGCAACAACTAATACTACATAGTTTTGGTAATTGAAATGCATCAGAATAAGTCTTCTTTGGTTTTCCCAACAAATAGCCAAATGAACGTAAAATGGAAAAAAGAAGATTAACTTCTATTTAATATTATATAGAACAATTAAATAATAACATAATAGTCTGTTCAGACTAGATGGTTGTAAAGAAACCTACGGTTGATTATTTATAATATTTATAAATAAAAGCGACTTAAAAATAGAAAAATGCGAAATTTAAACGTACAAACGTTTTTAAAAATTTTCTAGTGTAAAATTTCAAAAAAGATTTTTATTGTAAAACTAATTCTAATTATACTTGCACAACTAATAATTGAGGACAACAACATACTCAACGTTTACCCATCTCTTTCATGAAGTTCATTGGCTCAATCTGCTCGATTGTCTTAATGGTTATTGCCCTTTCGGCCGTGTGTTTAAAAGCGCAGCCTGGAGATGCGGTATATGCAACGTCGGAACACAATAACGGCAGTTCAACTTTAAGCGGAAGAAGCGTAACAAATGCCAGCGAAGCTTATCATTACTTTAACGAGCAAAATCCTACCAGTTCACTTACTAATAAAAAGCCAAATAACAGGCATGCAACATTAAAAGCTAGTTCAGCTATTGCGCCTGCCTGGCTGCATTTGACGTTCCCTTCAGTTGTTACCAGTACAGTGGCTAAACCTGTTACGGTTTACATACGCACAAGTGGAAACGGTGCTGGATTACTGGGAGGGGGAACTGAAATAAAAGCTTATAACAATACATCCGGAGAAAACAGCGAGAGTAATATCGTGTCACAAACTCCATATTATTTAGCAGACGGAACCGTTTTTATCGCTGTTGTAATCAGTTCGAACTTTCAATCTGTCAGAGTAACACTCTACGGACCCGTGTTAGGAGTGAATGAAGTGGATGTCTATTATGCCTTTTACGGGCCAAAGGCTAACAACTCTTCCAACCCATATCCATACAATGTGGCTGACTGTGGCTTACCGAATGTCACAACGAAAAGTTTTGATTCCGGACTCTTGTCACTACTTACGATTGATAATATGGCTAATGCCATCGACAGCGATGCCACCGGGACTCAATCTTCTTTCCGAGCGCTCCTTGGGATTACAGGTTTACAAAACAGCATGAAAATGAAACAGATGTTTTATTTCAATGGCCCGTCAAATCCTGAAAATGCTGTCAGATTGATTGTTTCCAAAACAACTTCATTGTTATCAGCAACAATATTAGGCAATGTTACGCTTCAGGCGTATAGAGGGGATACGTTATCAGGAAACTTTCAGGTAGCATCCTCAATTTTGGAAGCAAATTTGTTAACACTTTTTGACACTGCTCCAGTAACATTTTACTTTGCACCCAAGGATGAAAATGGAAATCCGGTAAGATTTGACAGAGTCGAAGTAATTCTTGAAGTAAAAGGATTAACGCTTGCTGTTGGTGGTGTGCCCTTAAACATTCATGATGTAAGGCGTGTTCCGTTGCAGCCGACAATAACCACCCCGAATACAAATGTTTGTACCAACGTTGGTAAGATCCTTCTGGGAGCAGCCTCAAGTCTGGATAATTTATTAAGCAACCTTTCTTATAACTGGTACAATTCATCGGGCAACTCAACGGGATCCGGCAGCAACTTAAACCTGGACCAGTTGACCGATGCCGGAACGTATACCTACTATGTAGATATTAAGAAAGACGGATGTGATACTCCTTCCGGAAGAAGGAAGGTAGAAGTTGTGGTAACCCAAAATCCCACTTCTCCACCCATCAATCTGATACCCTAATTTCGAATACAATTAATCTTTTTATACCTATCTATCACAATCAAACAAATCAGTACAATGAAAATGAAAATTACCTCAATCTGTGTGGCGATCATGTTTTTTATGACAGCCTTTTCTGCAAAAGCGGATGTTTTTTATGTAGTGAGCGGAGTTCCATTCAACCTGAAACCGGATGTCACAAACTTACTTCAGTATAATTGGGAGTTAACTGAAAACGGAAATGTTACCACGACTGTCCTTGATGCTGCTTCTCAGGGGATTTTCTCCAAAACATTTACGCTTCCACAGGGCTCAACAACAGTAGTCAAAAATAAACTAACTCTGTCTGTTCTAAATGCTGTTCAAGGCTGTCTTTCAGCTTTGGTTGAACATACAATAGTAGTGTTGCCGCAATTGACTGCAACAATAGGTTCTAATGTGGCAACTATATGCGAAGGAACTACGGTTGCCGCTAAATTGACTGCCAACGTAGTTGCATCGCTGGTTGACGGCTTAGGTGTAGGTTACACGTATGCCTGGTACAAAGGAACTGAGCTTATCTCAGGTGCCACAAGTGAATCCCTTGATGTTACAACAGTGGGGGAATATATTTGCAAAGTAGTTTATCAAACTCCAAGTGGTTCTCAAAAACATTCATCGGTGCTGACTGCAATAACACAAGGTACAAAATCGGTTGTTGTTACACCGCTTGCTTCTGTACCGCTTCTTACAATCGACTAACATAAACAACATCAGGAAACGATTATCCGTCGATTACATGAAAAACATTGCAACAGTCATGTTCCTGTTACTTCTTTCCCGTCTTGCCTTTGGGCAAGGCGGGACCAAAGAAGTTGTGATATGTAATGGAACAAACGTCAGACTCAAAGCCGCCTCCACAGGAGCAAATGGCTTCGAATGGCGTAAAGACGGACAAATTATTCCCGGCTTTTCCGGTAGTGAACTTTTGATTTCCGAAGAAGGCAATTACGCGGCCGTTGCGCTTAACATTGATGGATGCGCGTCTGACCAATCGGTGGTCATTATCCTGGAATTTCGCAGGCCACTTGCTGTCAACGATTTTTACCGGGGACAAAAAAATGTCGAACTTACTATAAACACACTTGATAATGACCAAAGCACCTGCGCAGAATTTGACCCTAATACACTAAATATAAAATCAAGCCCAAATTTTGGAAATGTAATAATTCAAAACGGAAAATTTTTATACACACCACCTACAGGCTTTACGGCAGAAGCAAAGTTTCAGTATTCGGTTAAAGACAAAAATGGACTTGAATCAAACGTTGCCACGGTAACATTAGACTATACCGCACCGTTACCTGTAACATTAACCGCTTTTAACGCGGAGAAAAAAGAATCCGTTTCTCTGCTTACATGGACAACATCCGAAGAATTGAGAAGTGACCGATTTGAGATTCAGAGAAGTACCGACAGTAAAAGCTGGGCTTCAATTGGTAATATTGCTGCCAGAGCAAACGGAGCCCAAAAACAAAACTACGACTTCACAGACGAGCTGCCTGAATCGGGCATCAACTACTACCGGCTTAAGATGATTGATTCAGACGGAACTTTGGCATTTAGTCAGATCCGTTCTGTACACTTTCCTGAATTCTCATGGGCCAAGCTCTATCCAAATCCGGTTAGTCATACACTTCACATCAGCATCAGAAATAAACAAGCAAAAAAATTACGTTTGATTAACCTTGCAGGACAGGTTCTTTACCGGACCAACATCCTTTCGAAGGATATGGATCTGAATATGCAGCCTTATGCTTCCGGTGTTTACTTTGTACATCTTGAACAGGAGAACGGCTTGGTTTCTATATTTAAAATTATGCACGAGTAAATTTCCAAACACATTAATTGCCCGTTTGCGCACGGAAACTGTTCATTATCGAACACGATTATACTTACACTCACTTAACAGGGCCCCAAAAGGGCCTTTTTTTATATTGGTATATATTTTATACACAGAACTATGTTATACAATGTACCGGTTGTAGATTCGGTATAAATAAGCAATTTATTAGCCAACATATAAAATCGCATGACGTGATGTGTGATAAAATCAAAACGTTCTGCCAAATTCACAAAACCATGTTCAACAGTTACTTCAAAATTGCCTGGCGGAATCTTTTGCGAAACCGCGCTTTCTCTGCCATTAATATTGTAGGGCTGTCCATAGGCCTGGCTTCCTGTATGCTCATCAGTCTATATGTCCTGGACGAGTTAAGTTTTGACCGTTACAATGAAAAAGCGGATCAGATTGTGCGCGTATCGTTTAAAGGCACAATGCAGGGAGGAAAAATGGATGAGGCACACGTAATGGCACCAACCGCCCAGGCTTTGAAAAATGATTATCCCGAAGTCCTGTCGGCAACCCGTTTACGTCAGGGAGGATTTCCAAAAGTTGTTGTTTCCGGCAAACAGTACACCGAAGACCCCATGGCTTTTGTCGACAACAATTTCTTTGAAGTTTTTACGCTGCCGTTCACAAATGGAAACCCAGGAAATGCACTGTCCGAGCCGAATACGGTTGTTGTAACGCGGAAGTTGGCGGACAAATACTTTGGGACTAACGATGTAATCGGAAAAATTATCAGCTTCAAAGGTTCTGACATCGCTTATAAAGTTACAGGCATATTAGAAGAAGTTCCAAAGAATTCACACTTCCATTACGAGCTTTTTGTCTCAATGGCTGGTTTGGAAGAAGCTAAATCGACCTCCTGGATGCAATCAGAGTTTTTCACCTATCTTCTGCTTCAAAAAGGATTTGACTATAAAAAGCTCGAAGCCAAATTGCCGCAAACGGTTGAAAAATATATGGGGCCTCAGTTACAAAAAGCTATGGGCGTCACGCTGACCGAGTTCCGTAAAGGAGGAAATGACCTTGGATTATACCTCATTCCCTTAACGGATATTCATCTTTATTCAACCGCCTCATATGATCTTGGAAACCCGGGAGATATTAAATACGTTTATATTTTTGGAGCAGTTGCAATTATTATGCTGCTGATTGCCTGTATTAATTTCATGAATCTTTCTACTGCCGGCGCTTCCAAAAGGGCACGTGAAGTGGGGGTAAGAAAGGTTATGGGATCAAACAAAATGGAATTAGTATGGCAATTTCTATTGGAATCTGTGCTGCTGACTTTGATCGCGCTGGTTCTGGCTTTGATTTTTGCATTTATTGCTCTTCCGCTTTTTAATAATTTATCAGGAAAAGATTTGGCATTACAGATCAACTCCGCCCCTTCCCTTATACCCGGGCTTTTGTTATTTGGCTTAACTGTCGGCATACTAGCCGGAAGTTATCCGGCCTTTTTTCTCTCATCTTTTAAACCTATAGCCATTTTAAAAGGAAAATTCACTTCTGAAAAAGGTAGTATTGGGTTACGCAGCGGGCTGGTTGTTGTTCAGTTTTTCATATCAGTCACCCTGATGGTTGGAACAATTGGTATATACCAGCAACTGAAATTTATACAAAATAAAAAACTGGGTTATGACAAAGAACAGGTTTTGGTAATTACAACATGGCCATTGGGCAAAAACCAGGAAGTATTTCGTGAAGAAATACTGAAAGATCCTAATATATTGAGCGTCAGCTCATCAAGCTACATCCCTGCCGGACCGTCGAATAACAATAATTTTACGATTTATCCTGATGATAAAACTACGCAGCTCGTAAAAACGCTCAGATACGATGTCGATGCTAATTACATTCCTACGCTCGGGATGGAAATGGCAGCAGGCCGTAATTTCTCAAAAGAATTTGGAAACGACACGTCAGGTGTAATCCTGAATGAAACGGCAGTTAAAATGCTGGGATGGAAAAACGACGCAGTTGACCGAACCATAAGCAACACCAGTAACGACGGAACAAAACATGAATACCGGGTAATCGGAGTCGTTAAGGATTTCCATTTCAGATCGTTACACGAAGGTATTTCGCCTCTTGCCATGGTATTAAAGGGTGATGCCGGAGCTATGATCGTTAAAATTAAAACCAGCAAGATTGAAAGCTTACTTGCAAAAATGAAAGATAAATGGAACGGGTTCAAACCGGACATGGCTTTTACCTATTCATTTATGGATGACAGAATTAACGATACTTATGCTGCTGAACAAAAGACCGGGCAGATTCTGGGTGTGTTTTCCGGGCTGACAATCTTTGTTTCGTGCTTAGGACTATTTGGTTTGGCAACATTTACAGCCGAACAGCGTACAAAAGAAATTGGCGTTCGTAAAGTGCTCGGTGCTTCCGTAGCCAGCATAGTTGGTCTTCTTTCAAAAGAATTTCTGAAACTAATCCTGATTGCTATCATTGTCGCCATACCGGTGGCCTGGTATGGAATGAACAAATGGCTTCAAAGCTTCGAATACAGAATCGATATTTCGTGGTGGATGTTTGTTTTGGCCGGTTTTCTTTCAGTAGCGGTTGCCCTGGCAACTGTCTCATTTCAGTCAATCAAGGCGGCACTGATGGATCCCGTAAAGTCTCTCAGGTCGGAATAAATTTTCTGATTATGTAAGTTTTTGATGCCCTTAAACTACTAATAGTAAAAGTGGTTTAGGGGCACTATTATGAAAAAATCAATTTGGCAGAAAATCATAATCCTTTGGGTACATTTCGAAATCGTCTTCATCATTTGGATAAGTTATTCGATGGCTTCCGTTTTGGAGACCCTTCCGCTTCCGTAACCCGAGAAGACGATCAAAAAGTTGTTCTTAAAAGTCTAATTTCCTTCATCAATTACTGACAGATTAATGGAAGAGAAATTCCTGAAAATTCTGAAAGAGAATCAGAACATCCTTCATAAAATATCAAGACTATACCGCGATTCCCATGATGATCAGCAGGACCTGTTTCAGGAAATTGTTTATCAGTTGTGGAAGTCATTTCCGGCTTTTCGCGGAGATGCCAAAATAAGTACCTGGATTTACCGCGTTGCACTAAATACGGCCATTGCCTCATTTCGAAAAGCAAAGATTTCAACGGACCACTTTGACAGCATTCCTGAACAGTTGCAACACAATGATAATTCCGGAATTTCAGAAAACGAAGAGCGTTTATTTGCAGCCCTGCGAAAGTTGAACGATTCGGAAAAAGCAATTATTTCCCTGTTTCTGGAAGACTATTCCTATCAGGAAATTGCGACCATTACCGGGATAACAGAAAACTATGTTGGGGTAAAAATAAATCGGATCAAAGAAAAATTAAAAATGATTATAAACAAATAAGACAATGGATATCAAAGACTTAAAAGCCGAGTGGCAAAAGGCAGGAAGTGGCTCGGTGAACGAAGAAACACTTAAATTGATGACCAAAATCAGTCAGCACCCAACGCTTAGAAAGCTAAGGATTAAGCTAATTTCAGAAGCTATATTCTTAATCATCCTGCTGTTCGTTTACTACGATGGATTCGATGGAGACAAAAAGCCGATTTATGTTAATGTTCTTCTTGTGTTAAGTATTTTGCTATATATTACAAATAATTTCCTGGGATTTCTCTTTATAAAAAATCCGGTTCGCGGAAACAATATCATAGTTTCATTACAAAAACTTTGTTTAGTATTAAAGCGCATGACTGTGTTTTCATTATTGTCTTCCACTATTTACGCCGCAACCTTAATATTTTATTTTTCTGTTTCAGTTGAATTTACCTTTCTAAAATATATCCTTCTCGGAACCATGATGCTTATTTTTGTAATTATATCTTTCTTTTCATATAAAAAATGGAAACAGAAGATTGATTATTTTAGTCATGTATTGTCTGCTTACATAAAGGACGTCGCCTGATTGCTTATGAATTTCAAAGCTTTTGAGATTTCGGATTTATCGAATCTATCCGAACTACAACCGGCGGACTGGGGTGATTTGCTGCCCAGATTTCAATACTTTATTGATTCAACCTACTGTCACCCGATTAAGTTGGTTGAAAACGGACAGATGATCGCGGTTGGAACCAGCATGCTTCATAATGACACTGCCTGGCTTGCATGCATCGTTGTCCACCCTGATTTTAGAAACAGGGGTCTGGGAAATAAACTGACACAGCAGCTCATTGATGGCATCGACCATCAGCAGCATCCGACTATTTATCTCGACGCAACCGATTTTGGTTATCCCGTTTACAAAAAGCTGGGATTTGAAATTGTATCGGAATACATCCATTTGAAAAAGCAACAGCCTATTGAACCTTACACACTCTCGAAAAACATTTCTCCGTTTCGTTCGGAATTTACCGATTCATTGTTAAGACTCGATAAAGAAATTTCCGGAGAGTGCCGACAAGGAATTTTGACCGATTTTTTAGGATCTGCGCAGGTTTACGTCACAGGAGAAGATGTTCAGGGATTTTATATTGCTGACTGGGGCGACGGGCCTATTATTGCGAAAAATAATGAAGCCGGCTTGGAATTATTGAAACTACGCAGTCAGGAAAGAATGGGCGCCGTCATCCCTGATTCAAATGAAACCGCATTGAATTTCCTAAAAACTCATGGTTTTGAAACCTATAAAACATCTAGACGAATGTTGCTTGGAAAACATAAGAACTGGCAACCTACCGGAAGTTTCAACTGGATCAGCGGGCAATTGGGGTAAAGATATCGGGAAGTTTTATTAATGCCTTGATATTTGCTAATTGCAGTTAACTATCTAACAAATTAAAATATGAAGAAAATTACCAGCATTTTAACATTATTTATTCTAAGTACTGCTTTCACTTTTGGGCAGAGCAGTCCGGCATACACTGAAAAACTTAAAACGATGTTTGAGGTGTCCGGATCGGCTGTTTCGTACAAGGCTGCGATTAAACAAATGTTTTTAATGTTTAAAAAGCAAAAGCCTAGCGTTCCGGAAGATGTCTGGACAGAATTTGAGGCGGAGTTCCTGAAAACGTCATTGGATGACTTGGTAGTGATGCTGGAGCCTGTTTACGCAAAACATTTAACGATAGAAGATCTAAATCAATTAATTACCTTTTATGAAACCCCAACTGGAAGGAAATTTGCTAAAAAAACGCCGATGATCATGACAGAATCAATGCAGGTCGGTCAGCAATGGGGTACAAAAATAGGCAAGGAATTTCAGGAGAAATTAAAGGTTAAAGGATATTAGTTGAATCAAGTATTAAAGGTCATCACCGACTAGGCATCTCATAACTAATGGCATCTTCGGAGATATAAAGTGCATTTGAAGCGATTTCTTCCTTCAATATCACCACAACTGCAATTCACCAATTGTCGCTGCAAACTCGGTGTGAGGAGACATCGCTTTAACGACTCCGTTTTTATCAAGCAAAATAAAAAAAGGCGTTTCGCCAATCTTATAGCGGTGATTGAAACCATAGGATTCAGGAACAGGAATGAAACCGCAATTACGTTTTGGAATAAACTCCCTGCATTCCTCCTCAGTATTCAGGGTTGTTCCCAGTGATACGATATCGATTCCCTTTTTATGATTTTTGTCAATAAACGCAGAAATTATTTTCGTGCTGGCTAGGGTGTAAAGAGGTTTTTCAAATTTTACCCAAAAACCAAGCAACACATATTTACCCCGAAGTTTCTCGGAATTATATTCCTTTCCATCCAGTCCTCGCATCACAAATGGCGGAAGCTGCTCGCCTACTTCAGGCATCAGGTCCGCATTCATGATTATCGATCCATCTGAATGTATATCTTGTGCGTTCTTTTTAATCAAGGCATAGGAAGAAGCCTGACCATATTTATCAAAAACAGGCTGTGTCCTGTATTTTCCAGGATTTCTGCTCAGGATATCATCATAGGCAGCATAGGAAATCCGCCTACCGGTCGATTGGTCGATGATTACGGACTCCTTATTCATTACAAATTGCTGGCTTACTTTCCCTTTGTAATTGGTAACCTGGGCCAAAGTCTCACTACCACACAACACACAAAAAGGGACAAAAAATATCCCAATTTTCCTCAGATTCATTTGGAATGGTTTTAGTAATTTTATATTGGAAATAATCCAAATTCAATATTGGAATTTCGCACTAAAGCTGTGCCGACGATGTTCTAATAACTGAAAACTATATGTGATTATTTTAGGCAACTCAATTTTTTGAAAGACTTTATATGTTTGAACGGATTCGTGAGAAACTGGAAATACTTGCCGATGCGGCAAAATATGACGTATCGTGTTCATCCAGTGGCAGTAACAGAAAAAATCACAACAAAGGCATAGGCGACGCAGAAGGTACAGGCATATGTCACACCTACACGGAAGATGGACGCTGTGTTTCACTTTTGAAGATCTTACTTACCAATCATTGCATTTACGATTGCGCCTTCTGCGTTTCCCGGAGAAGCAATGACATCAAACGCGCTGCTTTCACAGTAGACGAAGTGGTTGAGCTGACGATGAATTTTTACAGGAGAAATTATATCGAAGGTTTGTTTCTAAGTTCAGGAATTTTTAAAGATGGTGATTATACCATGGAGCGGCTCTTACGAATCGTGAAAAAACTCAGAGTAGATGAGAAATTTAACGGGTATATTCATTTGAAAACGATTCCCGGCGCCAGTCCTGAATTGCTCCATGAAGCAGGATTGTATGCTGACAGAATGAGTATCAACCTGGAAATGCCTACAGAAGTGGGACTGAAATTACTTGCTCCGGAGAAATCACATGAAGATGTAAAAAAGCCTCTTGACCAGATTCAAAAAAGTATTGTGCAATATAAAGACGAAAAAGCGCTCATCAAAAGCACTCCGAAGTTTGTCCCCGCAGGACAAAGCACGCAAATGGTCATTGGCGCAACTCCTGAGTCCGATAAGAGATCATGCATACCGCTAATGCTTTCTACAAAAATTTTTCTCTGAAAAGAGTATATTATTCAGGCTACATACCGATAAGCAATGATACGCGGCTGCCCATTATCGGCAGTCAGCCACCATTGATCAGGGAAAACAGGTTGTATCAAACCGACTGGCTTATGCGGTTTTATGGTTTCAATGTGGAAGAGATCCTAAATGATTCCAATCCGAATCTGGATGTTGACATTGACCCGAAATTAAGCTGGGCTTTGCGAAATTTGGACCAGTTTCCTGTTGATATCAATAACGCGGACTATCGTATGATCCTTCGTGTTCCCGGCATAGGGGTAACTTCGGCTTTAAAAATTGTGCAGGCCAGAAAGTTCGGCAGACTTCACCAGGATCAGTTGAAGAAGATTGGTATTTCCTTTAACCGGGCCAAACATTTTATCCGTTACGCCGATAGTCCGGTTCAGCTTAAAGATTTTGAAGCAGGGCACATCAAAGGTGTGATACTTTCTGAAAGTAATAGTAAGTATCTTAAAGTACCGTCAAACCAGTTATCGCTTTTTTAATGGAGCTATATGTTTTCGACGGAACTTTGGAGGGAATTCTGACGGCCGTTTTTGACAGTTACGAACGAAAAGCATCTCTGGTAAAACTGGTGAGTTCAGAGCATCATTTGCCGGATGCATTTCAGGAAACCTTCACAGTGATCAGTGAAGATTATAAAGCGAAGCGTGTTTGGAACGGATTGATAAAAAAACTGGATAAGGAATGGATGAAAAGGTTTTACAAATCCTTTCTGTCTGAGCAACCGCAGACTTTTCAGGATCTGTTTGATTTTGCGCATTATATTTTTGACAACCTTCCCGGAGCAGAAAACAATTTTGGAAATCCGGTTGTGCTGGCCGTTTCACAAATGGACCGGAAAGTACATCGTGAGAAACATCGTATGGAAGCATTCATTCGATTCCAGCAAACCGGAGATGGAATTTTTTACGCACACATCGATCCGGATTTTAATGTTTTACCGCTTATTTCAGATCATTTCAGAAAACGGTATGCAGACCAAAAATGGATCATTTACGATCTAAAAAGGAAATATGGGTTATTTTATGACCTGGAAAAAGTAGAGGAGATCACTTTCGATTTTACAACCGAGATGTCTTCCAGCCTGAATGCTTTGCCCGCGCAGGTTTTAGATCCAAAAGAAGAATTGTATTCACTTTTATGGAAAGATTACTTCCGCAGCACAAATATCCCGGCACGCAAAAATATGAAATTGCATATCCGTCATGTTCCCAAGCGCTACTGGAAGTATCTTTCTGAAAAACAGGTTTAAATAATTATTTGATTTTGCTATCCAGCCAGGATTTTCTAAAATTTTTCATTTCATCTGTTACAGGCAAAGACAGCTCTTCGTTGAGACGAACAACCAATTTTGGATTTCCTGTCAGTTTGACAATCGCTGTTTTACTCTCACCCCTGTGCGTGAATTCAATGACCACCTCCTCACCAGGTTTATGAGAAGCTAGAATTGTCTCCAGAGAAGCTCTTGTATTAACCGGCTTGCCATCCAGCTTTACGATCTGATCATCAATATCTAAACCTGCTTCATATAACGGAGTATCAAATCTTGTGTTTGTAGTTACCTTTAAAGAATTACCCTCATCGAACCTGTAGTCACCCAGCCAGGCTTGATCCTCAAATTGCTTTTGCAAACTCAAACCTGCCTTTTGTAATAACGGCGTATAATTAAATGACTGAAAGCCATTCACATATTTTTCAAAAAAGTTTGATGCAAATGTTTTATCCTTTGTAACCGAGGCTAATACATTTTCCAGATCTGAAACAACATAGGCTTGCTCTGGCTTGCCCAGCTTTAACCAGACGGCTTTCATAAATTCATCCAGCGACAAACCACGTGACCTAAGTTCAAGGTCTAATGCAAGCGCGATAGACCCGCCGTAGGGATAATAAGAAGTGTAGTAATTTGGATAGTTAGTTTTGTCTACCGCAACGCCGGCATCTACGAAAATAGCCAGGTTGCTTGCATCAACGGGGGAAACTCTTTTGGCGCCGGATGTATTTTCTTTTGTATTAATGAGCGAACTCAATGTCCCGCAATAATCTTTCAGGGATCTGAAACCTGCCCTTTCCAGAATCAGCTCACCGTAATATTGTGTAAAGCCCTCAGCAAACCAAAGCTCAAAACTCATGTTGCTTTTTTCATAATTAAATGGTTCCAGACTCTTGGGACGTATTCTTTCGACATTCCAGGCATGAAAAAACTCATGTGAGAAAACACCTAATAAATTGTCGGATCCGGTAAAGGTGGTTGGCATGGCGATCATCGTGCTATTTCTGTGCTCCATCCCATCCCCCTTGACATAAGGATTGATACTGGCAAGAAATGTGTATTGTCCGTAGTCAAATGCGGGAAATTCGCCATAAACCTGCTGTGTTTCCTGAGTGACCTTTTTTATTTTTCCGGCAAAACTACTTATCAGAGAATCACTTCCGGTTGCTTCCAATGCTAACCGGAAACGATAGTTTTTTTTATCCGGATTTGCAAGATCCCACTCCTTTATCACCAAACTTCCTATTTTCACAGGAGAGTCCATGAAGTACTGTAAATCAGGAGCAGTGAAAATATTTTGGTTTTCCGAAGGTCTAAGTTGTGTGGCGATTGTCCATTTTTTATCGGACGGCAAATCAAATTTTATTTCAACCGGTGCTTTCTCCAAACCCTTAATCCACATAAAAGATGCTGGTGCGTTCAGCTGAATACTGGACGGATCAATTCCGGCATATGTTCCGTCAGGATGATTGGCATAAAGCGTATACTGGACTTTTACAAAGCCATCTGAGTTCGGAACTTGGTATACATCACCATCCAGGCGGGAAACCTTTACCACTTTTCCTGATCTGTCAAATGCCTTGACATCATAAACATTTTTTCCAAATTCGTGAGTTGCATAGCGCCCCGGAGACGACCTGCTCATTCGGTAAACTAAGTCTTTCTGACCAGCTCCTGTAACTGTTACATCAATTTTCGCTTCGTGATGCACAATGTTTGGAAAGGAAACCTGGTAGGAAACCTTTTGGGAAAAAACTGTATAATTAGATAGACAAAGTAAGGCAGCTGCGACAACTTTTTTCAACATATCGAAAAGATGATTTTACATTTATGCCTCTAATTTAAAGCTATATCTGCTATATTTAGCGGTGGACCGCTATTTATATCACACCACTGTATGTACCTTAGAAAATATCAGGAAAGCGATTTTCATATACTTAACAATTGGGTTACCGATCCCGATACGCTTTTTCGGTTTTCAGGAAGTGCCTGGTCTTACCCGCTTTCCTATGAACAACTAAAAAAATTTTATCAGACGAATCCTTTTCGCTTTCCATACCTTGCATTTTCAGATGACAATTCGCCTGTCGCTTTTGGTGAAATTATCAGTGGAGACAGCCACACACCAAGATTAGGACGTTTGCTGGTTGGCAACAGGGACAGTCGTGGAAAAGGTCTGGGGCAAGAATTTGTTTATATAATGATCAAGGAATGCCAAAAATTACTCGATCCGGATAAAATACATTTATTTGTCCTGGAAGATAATTTTCCTGCAATCCGGTGTTACGAGAAAATAGGATTTATATTTGATTCCGAAGTTCAAATAACTGAAACCTTTAACGGTGAGCAGAAATCAATTTTGTTAATGACCCTTACGCTGAAATGAATACGAAAAAGTTATTGACAAATGCCGCCTTTCTTCTCGTTGTCCTGGCAAATGTCGGCTGCGATCAGATTTCCAAGCGTATCGTTAGAGAAGAAGTAAGCAGTTATGTAACGATTAGTCTGATCAAGCACCATTTCGTTCTGACTAAGGTCGAAAATACAGGTGCTTTTTTAAGTGTAGGAAGTGCCTTGCCTGATTTTCTGAAATTCTTTTTACTTTCTATCATTCCGCTATTAGCACTGAGTTATGGAATTGTCTATCTGGTAACCAAACCAAATCTGACCAAAATAAGCGCTTTGTCCCTGAGCTTTGCGATTGGCGGTGGGATCGGCAATATTTATGACCGTATCATTCACGGTTCTGTAACTGATTTTATGCATATCGATCTTGGCATCGTTCAGACCGGTATTTTTAACATGGCCGATGTTTCCATTACCTTCGGGATGATTTTGTTTTTTGTGCAGTCTTATTTCGTGAAAAAGAAGGTTGTTAAAGGATAGTCACCGAATGGTTTGGAATTGAGCAACCCGGTAGCATAGTCATGAAAAAACAAAAAAAACCCCGTTTTCAGGAGTTTTTTTTGTCTTTTAGAAATAAGTTCGAATTATGCTCCTACCGAGCGGCGAATAATGTTCAGTGCAGAACCTGCTTTAAACCATTCAATTTGCTGCGAATTGTAAGTATGATTTACCGGAAATTCGTCAGTTGTTCCGTCATTGTGATGCAGAACAATTGTCAAAGGCTGACCTTCCGCAAAAGTTTCCAAACCAATGATATCGATACTGTCATCTTCCTGAATTTTCTCGTAATCAGAGTTGTTGGCAAAAGTTAGCGCCAACATACCTTGTTTCTTTAAATTCGTTTCATGAATTCGGGCAAATGATTTTACCAGGATTGCACGAACACCAAGAAACCGAGGCTCCATTGCAGCGTGCTCACGTGAAGAACCTTCACCATAGTTTTCATCCCCAACTACAATTGTTCCAATTCCGTGTGCCTTGTAATCACGCTGCACAGCAGGGACTTCCGAATATTGATTATTAAGCTGATTTTTAACGGTGTTGGTCTTTTCGTTATAGAAATTAACCGCACCAATCAGCATGTTATTGGAAATGTTATCCAGGTGACCTCTGTATTTCAACCATGGGCCTGCCATAGAGATGTGGTCAGTCGTGCACTTGCCTTTTGCTTTAATCAGCAGCTTAAGTCCTTTAAGATCTGTACCTTCCCATTCCTTGAATGGTTCAAGAAGCTGAAGACGATCCGATGTTGGACTTACCAATACCTTCACTTCGCTTCCGTCTTCCGCAGGTGCCTGATATCCTGCATCCTCCACATCAAAACCTCTCGTTGGAAGTTCCAGTCCGGATGGTTCATCGAGCATCACTTCAACACCGTCCACATTGGTCAGCGTGTCCGTCAAAGGATTAAAGGTAAGACGACCGGCGATAGCCATGGCCGTTACAATTTCAGGAGATGCTACAAAAGAGTGCGTGTTTGGATTTCCATCTGCACGTTTTGAGAAGTTCCTGTTAAAAGAAGTAATGATTGAGTTTTTTTCTCCTTTTTCTGCTCCATGTCGTGCCCACTGACCGATACAAGGTCCGCAAGCATTGGCAAGAACCACACCACCAATTTTAGCAAATGTGTCCAGAAACCCGTCACGCTCAACGGTAAAACGTACCAGCTCAGAACCAGGTGTGATCGTATATTCAGAAGTTACCTTCAGATTTTTGTCAACTGCCTGTTGCGCCAGTGAAGCAGCACGGCTCACATCTTCATATGAAGAATTGGTACATGAACCGATAAGACCTACTGAAAGAACTTCCGGCCATCCGTTTTCGCGAACCGCGGTAGCAAATTTAGAAATCGGCCACGCCAGATCCGGTGTGAATGGACCGTTAATATGCGGTTCAAGTTCTGAAAGGTTAAGTTCAATAACCTGATCGTAGTAAGTTGCGGGATCGGCATACACTTCATCATCTGCACGAAGATATCCTCTCACCTGATCGGCAGCATCAGCTACATCGGCGCGTTCTGTTGCCCTCAAATAAGCTGCGCTTTTATCATCATAGGCAAAAATTGAAGTTGTTGCTCCAATTTCAGCACCCATGTTACAGATTGTACCTTTACCTGTTGCAGAAATACTTTCAGCACCTTCGCCGAAATATTCAACTACATAACCGGTTCCACCTTTAACAGTTAGCTGGCCAGCAACCCAAAGAATGATATCCTTTGCGGCAGTCCATCCGCTTAACTTTCCGGTCAGTTTAACACCGATCAAACGTGGCATTTTTAATTCCCATGCAAGACCTGACATTACATCACTCGCATCCGCACCACCTACCCCGATCGCAATCATTCCCAGTCCACCTGCATTAGGAGTATGTGAATCCGTTCCGATCATCATCCCGCCCGGAAATGCATAGTTTTCAAGCACAACCTGGTGAATGATACCTGCCCCTGCTTTCCAGAAACCTAAACCATACTTATCAGATACAGAAGAAAGGAAATCGTAAACTTCTTTATTTTTATCTTCGGCATTTTTCAAATCCTGAACAGCGCCGACCTCGGCCTGAATAAGGTGATCGCAATGAACCGTTGAAGGAACAGCAACCTGCGGCCTGCCGGCCTGCATGAATTGTAAAAGTGCCATCTGAGCCGTAGCGTCCTGCATGGCAACCCTATCCGGAGCAAAATCTACGTAAGACTTACCACGTTCATAAACCTGAGATGGAGAGCCTTCCCATAAATGAGAATATAAAATCTTTTCCGACAGCGTTAAAGGCCGCCCGACAACTTTTCGGGCAACCTCCACTCTTTCCTGCATTCGGGTGTAAACACCCTTAATCATATCTAAGTCAAAAGCCATAGTAATTAAATTAATGTCTAACATTCACTTAACAAAAACCGAACCACCAACAACTACCTAAACAGCTTTATCTGCTTAATTGCTTTACCGGAGGTGCAAACTTGGTAAGATCAATGCCAACCACAGCAGCTTTATACTCACTGATATTAGGTATACGTCCAAGAATTGCTGAAAGAACAACAACCGGCGTAGAAGCAAGTAAAGACTCTCCCTTTTTACGATCCGAATCTTCTACAACTCTTCCCTGGAAAAGACGGGTTGAAGTTGCCAAAACAGTATCTCCTTTGGCTGCTTTTTCCTGGTTACCCATGCAAAGATTACAGCCTGGACGTTCCAGATACATCATATTTTCGTATTCGGTACGCGCCGCTCCTTTCGGTGCATTGTCGTCGAATTCGAAACCAGAATATTTCTGTAATACATCCCAGTCACCTTCATTTTTAAGCTCTTCTATAATATTATAGGTAGGCGCTGCCACTACCAGCGGAGCATGGAATTCAACCTTGCCTTGCTGTTCCTCTATATTTCTGAGCATTTGAGAAACAATTTTCAAATCTCCCTTGTGCACCATGCAGGAACCTACAAAACCGAGATCCACCTTTTTATCTTCCCCGTAGAAAGAAAGCGTCCGAATGGTGTCATGCGTATAGCGTTTGGAAACATCTTTATTGTTGACATCAGGATCCGCGATCATTGGCTCAACGATCACGTCAAGATCAATAACAACCTCCGCATAATATTTCGCATTTGCATCCGGAATAAGGCCTGGTTTTTCACCGGATTTAATCTCAGCAATTCTTTTATCTGCTTTGTTGATTAATCCCTGAAGAACCTGTCTATGATTATCCATACCTTTATCAATCATGATCTGAATTCTGCCTTTGGCAATTTCCAGTGATTCAATCAGCGTATCATCCTCAGAAATACAGATGGAGGCTTTTGCCTTCATCTCCGCCGTCCAGTCTGTAAAAGTAAATGCCTGGTCAGCAGGAAGCGTTCCAAGATGAACCTCAATGATTCTGCCCTGGAATACGTTCTCTCCACCAAACTTCTGAAGCATCTGAGCCTGGGTAGCATGAACTACATCACGAAAATCCATGTGATTCTTCATGTCACCTTTAAACGTCACTTTCACGGATTCCGGAATTGGCATGGATGCTTCACCTGTAGCCAATGCAAGTGCGACCGTTCCTGAGTCAGCTCCAAAAGCAACACCTTTTGACATTCTTGTGTGAGAGTCGCCGCCGATGATGATCGACCATTCGTCCACAACGATGTCGTTAAGAACTTTGTGGATCACATCAGTCATCGCGTGATATTCGCCTTTCGGGTCACGGGCTGTGATAAGACCGAAGTCATTCATGAATTTCATCAGCCTTGGGATGTTGGCCTGCGCTTTTTTATCCCATACCGAAGCAGTATGACAACCTGATTGGTAGGCACCATCAACAATTGGAGAAATCACCGTTGCAGCCATAGACTCCAATTCCTGAGAAGTCATCAGACCAGTCGTATCCTGAGAACCAACGATATTAACTTCCACCCGAACATCCGAACCGGCATGTAAAACTTTGCCCGGCGTTGTTCCAACTGCATTTTTATTAAATATTTTTTCTACTGCCGTTAGGCCTTGTCCTTCGTGAGAAATCTCTTTTGAAGGTGCATAAACAAGAGGAATATCAATACCAAGAATTCTGGCAGCAACGGTCTGTATCTTTTTACCAAATACTATGGCGTAAGATCCACCTGCTTTTATAAACTCCATTTTCTGAGGCGTAAGTGCCTTAGAGATATCGATCAGTTCCTGATCACCATTATAGAGTTTCTTTGTTTTCGTATTAATTGTTAAAACAGTTCCTGTCTCTACTGAATATACTTCTTCAAGAACAGGGTCACCACTTTCATTACGGATAACCGTTCCATTTTCATCAACCTTTTTTACCCAGTTTTTTAGGTCAATACCAATACCGCCGGTAACGTCAACCGTAGTAAGGAAAATCGGAGAAATACCGTTAGTACCTCCGACAATCGGCGCAATGTTAACGAATGGTATATACGGGCTCGCTTTTTTACCGGTCCAAAGTGCTACGTTGTTCACACCAGACATCCTGGATGAACCTACACCCATGGTACCTCTTTCAGCGATCAGCATCACGCTTTTGTCAGGATGTTCTTCCTGCAATGCCTTGATTTCGTGCTGCGCCTTCGTTGTAATCATACACAGACCATGAAGTTCCCGGTCAGATCTTGAGTGAGCCTGGTTACCCGGAGAAAGCAAATCTGTTGAAATATCGCCCTCACCGGCTATATAAGTAACAATCTTAATTTCTTCGGCCACCTCCGGCAGCTTGGTGAAGAACTCAGCCTGTGCGTAACTTTCAAGAATTTCCTTAGCGATTTCGTTACCGCTTTTGAATGCCTCCTTCAAACGGTCAACATCGGCATCGTAGAGGAAAACCTGCGTTTTAAGAACCTCTCCCGCTTGTTTTGCAACGAAGGTATCCTCACCGAGAGCCAGGTCGATCAAAACCTCAATCGAGCGTCCGCCTTTCATGTGAGATAATAACTCAAAAGCGTAGGCAGGCGATATTTCTTCAACGACGGATTCCCCGAGGATGATTTCCTTCAAAAACCTGGCTTTTACGCCAGCTGCGCTTGTGGTACCGGGTAACGTGTTGTAAATAAAAAAATGAAGAGAGTCGGCGCGGTATTCATTGTTTGAATCTTTAATCTGCCAAATGATTTCGCTTAGCAATTCGGCACCATCAATTGGCTTCGGATTAAGCCCCTGGGCTTTTCTTTCTTCAATCTCTTTGATGTAATCCTTATAAATATTCATTAAATTAAATTGAATTATCTGTTGTCATTAAACGTGCGAAAATACGAAATTACAGAACATACAAAGGAGTTCTATACGTAATTGATGCTATTTAGTATCATTATATACTAGCCAGCTATTATTACAACCACCCCTCTTCGTTTTTTGTTCTGATGTTGTGCCAATTATTGAGAATAAATCCCTGAAAATCGGCTCAGAAAAGGCATTAAAAAACAATTTAAAAACTTACCTTTCTCTACATACTTTGATTTTTTGCTTGTTTCTGCCCTATATTTGAGCATCCAAAGTGCTACCCGGTACATTAAATTCAAAATTATGTCTAAAAATCTGGTGATCGTTGAGTCACCGGCGAAGGCCAAAACCATTGAAAGTTATCTAGGCTCAGATTATACTGTGAAGTCAAGTTTCGGACATGTTCGGGACCTGCCTGAGCATGATATGGGCGTTGATGTTGAACATGGTTTTCAACCCTCCTACGAAATCTCAGCCGATAAAGTAAAGGTAATTACGGAACTTAAAAAGCTGGCAAAAGGCGCAGAAGTGTGGCTTGCAACGGATGATGACCGCGAAGGAGAAGCTATTTCATGGCATTTAAAAGAAGCATTGGGACTTCCTGACGATACGAAAAGAATCGTTTTCAGAGAAATTACCAAAACCGCATTGCAAAAAGCAATCTTAAAACCACGTACCATTGACGTGGATCTTGTGGATGCACAGCAGGCGCGGAGGATTCTGGACAGGCTGGTTGGATACGAGCTTTCGCCTGTACTTTGGAAAAAAATAAGAATCGGAAAATCCAATCTTTCTGCGGGAAGGGTGCAATCCGTTGCGGTACGTATCATCGTAGAGCGTGAAAGAGAAATTGAAGCTTTTAACAGCAAGGGAAGCTTTAAGATCACGGCACACTTTGACCTTGGAAACGGGAAAGTACTCAACGCCGAACTTTCCAAAAACTTTGCTGCCGAAAGCGACGCGATGACCTTTTTGGAAAAATGTATCGGCGCTCAGTTTTCGATCAAAAATCTTGAAGTCAAACCTGCTAAAAAAACACCTGCACCCCCATTTACAACTTCTACACTACAACAGGAAGCATCCAGAAAATTAAGTTTTTCGGTTGCGCAAACCATGACAGTTGCCCAGCGTCTTTACGAAGCAGGTAAGATTTCCTACATGCGTACGGATTCTACCAACTTATCGGAAGAAGCACTGGAAAAAGCACAAACTCAGATTGTAAAAGAATACGGTCAGGAATATTATTATAAGAGAATTTTTAAAACCAAAAACGAGTCGGCACAGGAAGCTCACGAAGCCATTCGCCCGACGGATTTTTCTACCTTAAATGGCAGCAGCGACCGCAACGAACAGCGTTTGTATGAGCTGATCTGGAAGAGAGCAATCGCTTCTCAAATGTCAGATGCTCAGCTTGAAAGAACGACTGCAACCATTGCTATTTCAACCACTTCCGAAGAGCTTGTTGCGCAGGGCGAAGTCATCAAATTTGAGGGTTTCCTGAAAGTATATCTGGAATCCAGCGATGATGAGAATGATGAAGAACAAAAAGGGATGCTTCCTCCGCTGAATATCAGCCAGATACTGAATCTTGCGGACATGAAAGCAACGGAACGTTTTACCCGTAACCCGCCACGTTATACGGAAGCGAGTCTGGTAAAAAAACTCGAAGAAATGGGCATCGGACGCCCGTCTACCTACGCGCCAACGATCTCAACTATATTAAGAAGAGAGTACGTGGTTAAAGAAGACCGTCTGGGAATTGACAGAGAATTCCGTGAAATGATTCTCACAAACAATAAAATTGAAAGTAAGGTAAACAAGGAAACCTACGGTTCGGAGAAATCAAAGCTGTTCCCGACAAGCACCGGAATGGTCGTTAACGACTTTCTTGTCAATAACTTTGAGGACATTGTAAATTACTCATTTACAGCCAAAGTAGAAAAAGATTTTGACCATATTGCCGATGGCACTTTGGCCTGGCAGCAGATGATAAAAAGCTTTTACACGCCTTTTCAACAGAAACTAACGCAAGTTAAAGAACAGGAAATTGACCGGACTCTTACTTCCAGGGATTTGGGTGAAGATCCGACTTCAGGCAAAAAAATCTCTGTTCGCATAGGAAAATACGGCCCTTACGTACAGATCGGTGATGCCGAAGATGAGGACAAACCGAAGTTTGCCAGCCTGATGAAAGGTCAGCTGATGGAAACGATCAAACTCGAAGAAGCGCTCGAACTGTTCAAATTGCCAAGAACAGTTGGTCTTTTCGAAGAGTCTGAAATGATCGTCAACATTGGAAAATTTGGTCCTTATGTAAAACATGGCGGCAAATACTATTCGCTTACGAAAGATGACGACCCGATGGCCGTTACTGAGGAACGCCTGATCGAAATTATCGAAGATAAAAGAGTCATAGAAAGCAATCGTACAATAAAAGAATTTGCTGAAAATGAAAACGCAAAAGTTCTCAATGGCCGTTACGGACCCTACGTTGCTTTTGAAAAACGAAATCTAAAAATACCAAAAGGAACAGAGCCCGCCAGTCTGACCTACGACGACGTATTGAAAATGGCGGCCGAACAACCAGAAAAACCAGCTGGCCGTGGTTTCAAAAAAGCCGCTCCGCGAGCCGCCGCTCCGCGAGCCGCCGCTCCAAAAGCAGCAGCTCCGAAAAAAGAAGCGGCTCCTAAAAAGGCGGCAGCAAAAAAACCGGCGGCCAAGAAGGTTGCAAAGAAAAGTTAAATAAGAAGGTTATCACTGAAGAAGAGATAAAAGAACGCAAAGGACGAAATTGATCTTTGCGTTCTTTGTGTAAAACTTCTCTACTTTGCGTGAAAATAAGTGGACAAAATGAAAAAACTTGTTGTTCTTACCGGTGCAGGTATCAGTGCTGAAAGCGGCATCAGTACCTTTCGTGACAACGGCGGCCTTTGGGATAATTACAGAATTGAAGACGTGGCAACACCAGAAGCATGGGCACGTAATCAGGAGTTGGTTTTGGATTTTTACAACCAAAGAAGAAAGCAGGCTGAGTCTGTAAAACCTAATGCTGCACATTATGCTCTTGTAGAGCTCGAAAAGAACTTTGAAGTAACAGTTATCACCCAAAACGTCGACAACCTGCACGAGATTGCCGGCTCCTGCAATGTAGTTCACCTGCATGGAGAGCTTTTCAAATCGAGAAGCACCAAAAATCCCGATCTTGTTTATGAGATGAAATCCTGGGAGCTTAAAACCGGAGATCTTTGTGAGCTCGGCAGCCAGCTTCGTCCGCACATTGTATGGTTTGGAGAAGAAGTGCCGATGATGGAAACCGCTGTTGAAATTACCGAAGAAGCTGATATATTTGTCGTAGTAGGAACATCCCTGGCCGTTTATCCCGCTGCAGGATTGGTTCATTATGTGGACCGGAACAAACCTATTTTCCTGATTGATCCCGCAAGACCTGATATCAAGCTCAAAGACAACATGACTTTTATCCAGGAAAAAGCGACGGTGGGGATGGGAATGCTTATGGCGGAACTGAAGAAAATATAACGCCAGGTACGATCAGTTAAAAGGTCAGGGATTGTCATTTGTTGCAAGTAAGTCTTAACCTTACTAACCAGACCAAAAATGACTACTCCTTACTTTAAATGACCACCACTTGACAAATAAATTAACAACATAGCAATATACTGATGCAATTACTTGACGGGAAAGCCATTTCTTCCCAAATCAAATCTGAAATAAAAATTGAGGTAGAAAACTGGATTGCTGCCGGTGGAAAAAAACCGCATTTGGCTGCCATTTTGGTTGGACAAGACGGAGCCAGCGAAACATATGTAGCTTCAAAAATCCGCAGCTGCGAAGAAATAGGTTTTACCTCGACGCTTGTAAAATTTGAAGCGGACATTACAGAGGAAAAGTTGCTTGAAGCCGTTGCCTCGTTAAACAATGATGCTGACGTAGACGGATTTATCGTCCAGCTTCCGCTTCCGAAACATATTTCAGAAAACACCGTTATGGAGGCTGTTGATCCCAAAAAGGACGTTGACGGATTTCACCCGATTAATGTGGGAAGAATGTGTAAAGGACTGCCCGCCTATATTTCGGCTACCCCATTCGGAATTCTCGAAATGCTGATCCGAGCCGGAATTGAAACCAGTGGAAAACACTGCGTAGTTATTGGCCGCAGCCAGATCGTGGGTTTGCCGATGAGCATATTGATGCAGCGTAACGAATATCCCGGAAACTGCACGGTGACTATTACGCACAGCAAAACCAAAAACCTGAAAGAGGTTTGCCAAACCGCAGATATTCTGATCGTGGCCCTGGGTCGTCCTGAATTTGTAACAGCTGATTACATCAAGGAAGGAGCAGTAGTTATCGACGTCGGTATCAGCCGCGTTGCTGACGCTACCAAAAAAAGTGGATTTGCCATTAAAGGCGATGTCAATTTTGCAGACGTAGCGCCTAAAAGCAGCTTTATTACGCCAGTTCCTGGTGGTGTTGGCTTGATGACAATCTGTGGTTTGCTGACGAATACACTGAAAGCAGCACGGAAGGAGATTTATAAATGAGAATTTAATAGCTTATAGCAGTAATTCCCTGTTGAACTTACTTTTTCACGAAGTGAGTTTGGCGGGGAATTTTTTTTAACTGTTGATTTACTTCTCAGAAGACCAAAGTTTAAACAACGGAATTGAGTTTGAAAATCTATTCAAAAAAGGTTAAATTTAATCAAGTCAACTAATGCCACGCACACTAAATTTCACGACACTCATAATCTTCGTACTCATCAGTCTTGCAACTGTTGGACAATCTATTGATACAGCCGTTGTGTCAATTCCAATGGTTCGGTCTGATTCATAACCTCTGTCAAAAATCCCCTCAGAAGTGGTATACAAGGATGAAATTTCACCTTTATTTGGTCTTTTTGAAATTATACTGGTTGGCGCTATTGGAATGGGTATTGGCGCTGGTATGTTGATAGCTATCTTGGCTTTTCTGACAGTAATGGGAGTCATTTCCACCGGGGTAATTTCCAGCGCAATTATTGTTGGATACTATGAAAAATCGCTCACAAAGGCACTCCGAACCATTGTCATTTTGAGTTTTACAATAGCCGGTCCTGTAATTGGAACAATAATTCCGTGGATCGTGATTGAAATTCTTGATATACCAAATATGCAAATCCTCATTATAATTGGCGCAGTTTGCGGCCTAATAATTGGATACGGTTTGGGACACTTAGCATTGTGGTTTTTAAAATTCGTAATTCTCTATTTTAAACGGAAGTTAAATATTAACTACTAAATTATCTTTTAGAAAAGTTGCCTTGTTGTTACAACCCAAACTCCACTACCCCGATATTTACATAAGCACCTTTCTCTCCGATACGTTTTTTTAAAACTGCTACACTGCTGCAAACACAGCTTTGGGGATAAACTACTTCGGGGTTTTGTAAAGCGTCAAAAAGTTCGCGGTTTACGTATCGGGCCAGTGTCAGGTGCAGATTTAGTTTGGTAATTTTCCCGCCAACAGCAGTCATAAAAAGACTATTAAAATCCAGCACAGGCTTAGGATATTGTATACCAAGCTTTAAAGTAATCCCACCCCTGCCCGGAAAATATCCGACTTCACTGAATTCAACATTCAGATGGCATTGTGTTGAAAGAAATGTTTTAATGTCATTCATAACCTTTTCATCATTCTCGGGGCAGGTAATTCCGTCGATTGAAATATGCGGCATTTTCGTGAACTGAGATTGTTTTAAACCGAAATCTTTTATTAAAATCCGGTTTAAAAATTCGATCTCCTTTAACGTTTCCGGATCGGGCAGCAGTACCGGGTAATATTCGCAGCGGATTGTAGGCGCACCAAATAATTCGATCTGATTTTCCCGTGTTAATGTCATTTAAATATAATTTTATAAAAAATAAAAAATCAATTCCTACTCCCATTTCTCCCACTCTAGTTTCCTCCAAGCTTAAAGATATCGCAATCCTTTACGAAGCCATGAAACAAACCTGTCCGAGTAAGGAGGATAAAGAAACTTCATCGTTCCAAATCTCCTTCGCATCACACCTTTTGCATTTGAGAATTCTTTAAATCCGAAAAAACCGTTTGACTTACCAATTCCGCTGGTATTAACACCTCCAAAAGGCAATTCCGGATTACCAAATTGTGTCAGGACTTCATTAACTAAAGCATTCCCCGAGCTGCTGTTCTGTAAGATAGAATCAATATTTTTCCTGTTGTCGGAATGTATGTAAAGTGCAAGTGGTTTCGACTTACTGTTTACATAATCAATCGCTTCGCTTAGTTCTGAGTAGGACATTACCGGTAATATCGGACCAAATATTTCTTCCTTCATAACCTTCATTGAATCACTTACATTAGACAGAATCGCTGGCGGAAAATAGCGTGTTTTATCATTTGCTATACCTTCTGTTTCCAGTAATGCCCCTTTTTCCAGCGCATCGTCCAAATAAGTTAGTAAACGCTCAAATTGCTTTTCATTTACAATCCTGGCGTAATCCCGCGAATTTTCGATCCCTTTTTCCTGCGGGTCATACATCGAAATAATCGCTTCTTTCATTCCAGCTATAAGTTTTTCTTTAACGGATTCATGCACGAGAATATAGTCCGGAGCGATGCAGGTTTGTCCGTTGTTAAAAAATTTCGCCCAGCAAATACGTCTGGCGGTAGCAGCGATATTAGCTGTTTCGTCGACAATCGAGGGAGACTTCCCGCCCAGCTCCAATGTTACCGAAGCAAGATTCTCAGCCGCCGCCTTCATGACAAGTTTACCAACGGCCGGACTTCCTGTAAAAAAGATGTGGTTAAAAGGGAGCCTTAATAACCCGGAAGCGGTATCCGCATCGCCCAAAATTACCGCGACTTCATCGGCATCAAACACATTTTCAACAACTTGTTTTACAAAAACAGAAGCATGAGGTGTAAGCTCAGAGGGCTTTATCATAGCAGGGCACCCGGCAGACACGGCAGATACCAATGGCTTCAATGCCAGCGCAATCGGATAATTCCATGGAGAAATAATCAGCGAACAGCCCTTTGGTTCATAATGAATTAGAGACGAAGTTCCAATCATGCTAATAGTTGCCGGAACGCGTTCAGGCTGCATCCACCGTTTGAGATTTTTTATGCTAAAATTGATTTCGCTGATCAGTACCATCAGCTCACCGATAATTGTTTCCGCGGCAGGTTTCCCAAAATCCAGATGAGTCGCTTCGCAGGCTTCATCAATGTGTGAAAGCAGATATTCTCTTAATTTTTTTAGCTTGGCAATTCTTTCCTGCGGCCCGGATTGGGCAATCCTTCGTTGATTCTTACGTTGTTTAGTAAAAATGTTTAGCAACTCATCGGAGTTAGTCATACAGGATTAGGTTTCGGTTTTTGTGGACTTATTCGCCCATTCGGTTTCACTGGCTATTGAAGCGGTTTATTTTTCTTTTTAAAAGGATAATGGCAGTAAAAGTATTCCTTAAATATGCAGAATTTGTTTTTTACTAAAAAATTTGTCAATTAGTCCGTAACTTTCCCGAAACGGCTGTTTATCATGAGTATCGTAAGCAACAACATCAAATATCTTCGCAGGCTGAACGGCCTGACACAGGAACAGTTTGCACGAAAAATTGCGATAAAAAGATCTCTTCTCGGTGCTTATGAAGAAGCGCGCGCCAATCCAAATCTAACCAATTTGAAAAACATGGCCGCTGCTTTTGGCATCAGCGTGGACAATTTACTAAAAAATGATCTAAGGAAATTAAGGGAAACGCCGGATATGTCGCTTCCTTTGAATGCGTCACGGCAAATGACGGTATCCCATTCCGGATCCACCTCTGCTCCGGCCCCCGCACGCATGCCTACGTACGCAGAGCCTCAGCCGCTTTCTAAAATTGTGGAGAAGTTCCAGCAGCCAAAACAGGAAATAAGAATGGTTTCGCGCCAGGTTAACCTGAAGCCTGTAAGCGGAGAAGCTCCGTTGCCTGCTGCCACTGCTCAGCCAACTGTCCAAAAATCTGCCCCAAACAATCCGTATGCAACCAGCAACGTTCAGTCCAATTCATACCCAACTCAGCAATTACCGGTTTTTAACAATCAATATGAAGGTAGTGCATTAACGCATAGGCCGAATGTACCGGCAACAAACTATCCGACGATTCAGTGGGTTGCACAAAATCAGAGTAAAGAATATCTGGCGCATTATCAGAATCCTGCTTTTTTAACTCAACTCCCTTTATTTCAATTACCGAATTTACCATCAGGTTATTACCGCGCTTTTGAAAGCGGAGCAGATTTTATATATCCTGGCTCACTGCTGGTGGGCACATTTGTACGTAACTGGTATGAAATTCAGAACGGCAGTCCTTATATTTTTGTGCTTCGTAATCAGGGATTTCTTTACCGGAGAGCCTTTAATCAGGTTAAGGAAAAAGGCTTACTGCTGCTAAATTCGGATATTTCGGGAATACCGGATATTCAAATTCCGCTGCATGATGTCCTTGAAGTATGGGATATAAAAGCTTTTGTCAGTCTGCGCATGCCCGCGCCAATGCCATCCATTGAGCGGATGGGACAATTGGTCGACGAGATGTATAAGGAATTAAATCAGCTCGGTTAAATCAGCCTTTTGAAAGCGACCCAAACAGTGATTCGATTTTAGCAAGTTCTTTGCTTTTAGCAGAAGGTTCTACCACGGCAATTCCAAGCTGATACCAAAGCCCGTCTCCTGCGGTAATATAACTGCCATTTTTGGATGGTTTCTTTTCAGACGCATTGTCCTCAATAAATTCGGCCTTGTAAACCGTATCCATCACTTTCTGAAGTTGTGTCCAGTTAAGGCTTTCAGGTGCATTGCCGTCTTTTACTACGGTAAAGGATTTATTAGCAAATGAAGCTTTCAGCTCAACTAGTTTTGATGTACCTTCTGAAATATTAAGATAAGTTAACTCAAAAGGTTTTTCTCTGCCTCCTGATTCGAAAATTGCCTGCATAAACTCCTGAAGAAAATATGACCAGCGCTCCTTGTCAACAGGATATACGGTTACATCTTTCTCATTTTCTTCCAGTTCAATCTCTATAAAATCTTCAAATTCCTTTTCTTCCCGCTGTCTGATGATTTTTGAAGAAGCAAAAATGTTTTGAAATTCTTTTGTCCAAATGGCAGGTACCGAACCTTTCCATTTGTAATCATCATCCAAAGTAAAACCTTCGTCCAGGATTTCATCCTCATCAATTTCGTCCCGATCCGTGTAGGAAATCGAAAAATCTACATCCAGTTCTGTTTCTGAAAGGATATTCAGTGTTAATGTGTAATAATGCGAAAACGGCGCGGGAACAACGGGTGCCGACTGGTAACGAACAATATATTTACCGGGAATCTGAATATTTTTATCCATTGATTGATGTGAAAAGCATTTCTGCTGTGCGACGTTTATCTATTTTATCCGTCTGGGTTTTAAAAAACTTATTTGCAAAGTAAACATGTTTTGGTGTTTGATAAACCGAAACTGCCTTTCTTATTTCTTCAAGAAGCTTTTGTTCTGCAAAGTTTTTACCTGTTTTTTCAACAATCAGGATCAGTTTCTGTCCCAATTTTTCGTCCGGCTGATACCAGCAATAAAAGGTTGCCTTATAATTTAATTCGTAGAAAACCTTGGCGATCTGTTCATCTACACGATCCAAAATAATTTTCACACCTCCGGAATTAATTACATTGTCGATCCTTCCAAGCCATTTAAAAGCCGATTCACCGGTAAGTTCAATAAGGTCATTGGTCTGAATTTTTTCAAAATTTGTCATCGGGCCTGAAACATACAGACAGCCGCGGCTGTCAATCCCGGCATTAACTTCCGGTAAAAAACTATATTCATCTTTGATATCCGATCCGTTTAATCTTTTCAGCGCCACATGAGAGACCGTTTCAGTCATTCCGTAGCTCTGATAAACCGGATTGTCCATTGTCGATATTTTTTCAGCCAATGCAATTCCAACAGGAGCGCCGCCAAGTAATATTTTACCAAAACTATTAACCCTGCCGAAGGTTTGATTATCTTTAAGAGCAGCAGTCAGCTGCATGGGCACCAACGCAGTGAAGTCAAATTGTTTACTTTCGCCGAGTACTAAAAGCGGATTGGAAACCGGCTCAACAATAGTCAAATCCCAGTTCAGTTCCATGCCTCTTACAAGCATCATCAATCCCGCAACATATTCAACATTTAAAGCCACCAGCGCCTTTGTGCCGGGTCTTAAATCCAGAGCCTTTCCCGTCATTGCGGCGCTGCTGCTCAGCTGTTTTCTTGTAACGCGAATGATTTTAGGTGTCCCGGTTGAGCCTGATGTCTGTAATTCGAATTGCTCTTTGCCGCTTAACCATAGCTGAATAAAATCAAATGCCTTTGCAAAGTATGGCTGTAACGGACGTGACTGCTTTTGTAGCAGTTCTTTATTCGTATACCAATTGCTGTCGAATGCGGATTCTTCCTGCTTCATTTTGTGTTATTCATCGTAACCAAACCGAAAGTTATTGATTCCTTTTTGAAGGAAAGGTAAACAATCTGTAATTTCGGGGATTAAAACATAAAGTGGGTCGTCCGATACTGTTATCACAGATAAGTGTCCAGGACTGATTCACTCATTAATAAAATCATTCATTCATTGCTCTATATGTCCAGTTCAGTTCAATGGGAAACCATTAAGGAATACGAAGAAATTCTGTTTTCAATTCACGAGGGAATCGCTAAAATCAGTATCAACCGTCCGCATAAGCACAACGCGTTCACGCCGAAAACGGTTGATGAAATGATTAACGCCATGCACATATGTCGTGAAGATCCACAGATTGAAGTCATTATTTTAACAGGAGAAGGCGGCAAGGCATTTTGCTCAGGCGGCGATCAGTCGGTTCGCGGAGATGGCGGATACATCGGTGACGACCACGTTCCGAGATTAAACGTACTCGATCTGCAAAAAATGATCCGGTCTATCCCCAAAGCAGTTATCGCCATGGTTGCCGGATGGGCAATTGGCGGCGGACACGTCCTTCATGTGATTTGTGACTTATCCATCGCTGCTGAAAATGCGCGTTTTGGACAAACCGGACCGAAAGTAGGAAGCTTTGACGGCGGTTTTGGTGCTTCTTACCTTGCCCGGGTTGTAGGACAGAAAAAAGCGCGGGAAATCTGGTTCCTTTGCGATCAGTACGATGCGCAGGAAGCTTTGCAGATGGGATTGGTTAATAAAGTTGTTCCTTTGGAAGATCTTGAGACAACGACGATAGCCTGGTGTAAAAAAATTCAGGAAAAAAGTCCGCTGTCCATCCGTATGCTGAAAAGCTCGTTCAATGCAGAACTTGACGGTCAGGCGGGTATTCAGGAACTTGCGGGAAACGCAACACTTCTTTACTACTTAAGCGAAGAGGCCAAAGAAGGAAAAAATGCATTCATCGAAAAACGCCAGCCGGATTTCAGCAAGTTTACCAAGTTTCCGTGAGGAGAATTAAAAATTAATAGTGAAGAATGAAGAATAAATTGAAGTGATATCCAACTGCTTTCTATTCTTTTTCCTTTATCAAATTATTTTTCATTCTTGATTCAAAACTCTTAATTAATACTATGAATTATTGGCTTATAAAATCTGAACCTGATACTTATTCATGGGATGACTTCGTCAAAGAAGGAAAATCGATGTGGGATGGTGTTCGTAACCATACTGCACGACTAAATATGATGGCGATGAAAGAAGGCGATCTCGCCCTTTTTTATCATAGTAATGAAGGAAAAGAGATTGTCGGTCTGGCTAAGGTTGTAAAAGAACATTATCCTGATCCTACGGCAGACGATCCGAGATGGGTGGTCGTTAACTTTGTTCCGGTAGAAAAATTTCCGAAACCGGTAACGCTCAAACAGATCAAGGCAGACAAAAGATTTGAAGACATGGCGCTTGTCCGTTTATCACGCTTATCTGTCGGGCCGGTTAAACCAATGGAGTTTGATTTTATTATGCAATTGGCACATGATTAAAGGACCTCGCCCTTTTTCGCTGAATACATTGTTGTTTTTGACTTTGCTAATGGCAACTTTTTCCGCCACAGCGCAAAGCGTAAAACGGATAGAACTTCCTTTGGCCGGAAACAATACAACTTACCAGGCAATGCCGTTAGGTGAAAAAGGCGTTTTACTTATTTCAAAACCAGATAAGGGCACTTTTAATGTTCAGAAGTTTGATGCCAATCTGGAAAAGATATGGTCAATTGACGGGCCCGTGGAGGATAACCTGGATTACATCGCATCCTCCTACGACGGACAGTCTGTTTTTTTATTGTTCAGCAAATACCGAAGCTCTCTTTACCAGATCGTGAAAGTAAATGTCGGTCCTGGCTTTGTAGAAACTTTCACGATCAACACGATTGACCGGTTTGAGATAACCGACTTTAAAACATTAGGTTATTCGGTGTTTATGGCAGGCATGGTTCGCAATGAACCGGTGCTGATCCATACTTTACTTACAACGTCACAAACCAGAATACTGCCAACCGCCATCAAAGGCTCAAACGCAATTCAGACCGTTGAAGTGGATACGGTTAACCATTTGGTGAATGTATGTTTTGCAGTAAAAAAAGGCAGACAGACAAAAATCGTGGCACGTGCATACGAAGAAACAGGTGAACTTTACACGCAGGTTTCGATTGATCCCGAGGATGATTTCTCCTTACTCAGCGGCCGTTTACAGGTTTTGAATGATTCGGTAAGGATGGTTATCGGAACCTATGGCTATCGGAACATGCAAAGTTCCAGCACTGCTGCATCCCAGGGTTTATACATCAGCAAAGTTGTTAACAATGATGTGGTGTTTACCCAGTATCATAGTTTTACCGACTTCAAGAATTTCTTTAATTATATGAATGAACGCCAGCAGGAAAAGATGGAAAAGCGTATTCGTAAAAAGAAGGAAAGCGGTGATGATGTGAAACTAAGCTACCGGCTTTTGGTCCATGACATTGTGCCAAAAGGAAATAACTTTCTGCTGGTGGCAGAGGTGTTTTATCCTGAGTACCGATATCAAAATCCTAACATGATGGGCGGCTTAGGCTATGGCGGCATGATGGGATATCCCTTCGGAATGGGACTTTACAACCCATACCTCTGGAACCCGATGTACGGCGGAAGCAGAGGATACAACCAGCAGATTTTTGATGGCTTTACCTACACGCACGCTATTCTTGCAGATGTAGATCAAAACGGAAAACTGCTTTGGGATAACAGTATCAGCTTTGATAATGTCAAAAGCTTGGAGCTGCGTCAAAAAATCAAAGTTCAGGATGCTGCAAACGGCAATACACAACTTGTTTACAGCCATGACGGAGCGATCAGAAGCAAAATCATCAAAGGCAGCCAGGTGATAGACAACGACAAGGTCATTCCGAACGGTACCAATGTAGAGGGCGACAAAGTCCGTAAGACAAGCACCGACGATATTGATTACTGGTACGGTAACTTTTATTTAGCCTGGGGCGAGCAGCGTATTGTCAATGCTGCCGGTGACCCGCAAACAAGGGGCCGTCGCAATGTTTTTTACTTAAATAAAATAGCTTTTTAGCAGTCGGTGACCAACTGTGAGCGACCAGCTGTGAGCGACTAGCTGTGAGCGACCAACTGTGAGCGACTAGCTGTGAGCGACCAGCTTTTGGCTCGCTTTTGTTTGGTTACCCTTCTCTAAATTTTTTATTGCTTAACCACTTATTTGAATGCTCTTACTTTCCCCCGACCAACATACCGATTATCAGCTGATAGATTCAGGAGGCTTCGAGAAACTTGAACGTTTTGGTCAGTATATATTATCCCGTCCCGAGCCACAGGCCATTTGGGATAAATCCCTGTCTTCACAGGAATGGGAAAAACAGGCACATGCTACTTTTAAACGTGATAAAAATTCACAGGAAAAAGGCCAATGGATCTCAAAACCGGAAATGCCGGATAAATGGGTTTTTCAGTACCGTACAAACGCTTTGCACTTAAGAGCAAAACTGGCTTTGTCCTCGTTCAAACATGTCGGTATTTTCCCCGAGCAGGCTACAAACTGGGATTATATTGCTAAAAAGCTAAAACAGATTCCGGAAGATAAACCAAACGTACTTAACCTGTTTGCCTACACCGGCCTGGCTTCCATTGCCGCAAAAGTTTCAGGTGCAGACATAACACATGTTGATTCGGTAAAACAGGTGATCAACTGGTCGCGCGAGAACATGGAACTGACAGGCGTTGATAATATCCGCTGGGTCGTCGAAGATGCGCTGAAATTTGTACAGCGGGAAGTGCGCCGTGGAAACCAGTACAATGGCATTATACTGGATCCGCCAGCTTACGGACGCGGTCCGGACGGTGAAAAATGGCTTTTGGAAGAAAACCTGAATGAAATCCTGAGACTGTGTGCACTTCTACTCAAAAAGAAAAACTTCTTTTTTATCATCAATTTATACTCGCTGGGTTTCTCCGCACTAATTGTCGAAAACCTGATTAAAGCACATTTCGGAGATCAGATTCACCACGAATTCGGCGAATTGTTTATTCCCGATACATTTGGTAAGAAGCTGCCGCTTGGAGTATTTTCCCGATTTTCGGATCAAAATGTTTAAATTAAATATAGTTTGTTCAATTTTGTATTCTGACTGAGGCAGCAAAAAGAAAGTTAACTGACTCATTGGCTTTACATGCGTATCAAAAGCATTTTATATTCTTCAATCTGGATTCTGACATTGGTTTCGATGTTGGCGTTAGAATCGTGTCAAAGCGATGCAAGAAATAGTACCCGCATACCTCCCGTGATCAAAAAGTCCAAAGCACAGTGGGAAAAGGATGCACTTCTGTCCCTGTCGGATCTTATTTCACGCAGTATCGATCTGGATGTAAATTACTTTAAAAGGGCGCGTATCTATTTTGACCAGGAACAATACAGACCGGCCCTGGAAGATATCAACGAAGCAATTGACGAACAGGAGAACGTTGGAGAGTATTTTTTACTAAGGGGTAAAGTATACCGTGAACTTGGAGAGCTGGATAAAGGTCTGGAAGATGCAGAGCGTGCGGAAGCTTTGCAACAGGGAAGTCCGGAACTTTATGTCTTACTGGCAGATCTTCTGCAGGCAAAGGGGAGATTTCGCGAGGCCAGCCGCTATCTTTCTCACGCCATGAAACTGGCTCCTTACGATGCATCCGCCTATTATGTGAAAGGAATGCTGGAAGCGCGGCAGGGCGATTCGCTGGCTAGTCTTTCCAGTTTGAATTATGCGATGGTCAACAATCCACGCATGCTTCGGGCGTATATTCAGAGCACCATTATTAACAGAAGATTAAACAATTTTGGGCAGGCAATTGTGATCAATAACCGGGCAATTCAACGATTCAAAAATATCCCGGAACTCTATTACGAGAGAGGTGAAATTTACAATGTTCTTGCCAAACCTGATACAGCTGTCATTTATTACCAAATGGCATTTAAAGTAAATCCAAACTATACCGAGGCAATTATTAAACTGGCGAATATCGAGCTTTACCGTGGACATTATTATCAGGCGTTAGTTGCTTTTCAGCAACTACAGAAAACGAGCCCCCAGTATCCCGGCATCAATAATCTGCTTGGTTTTTGTTATGAAAAACTGGGTGATTATACCAAGGCCAGAGAATACTACACTGTTGCGCTGACCATGAATCCGGATGACAGGCCCGCTCATAATGGTATGTGGCGTATGAGGAGAAATGAGATGGCCGGGAGTCAGTTTCCCTCCGAAGAAGGCAACGGAGATGAATACCGGTCATTGGATTCAGCACGTGTAAAAATCAATATGATACAACCGCGTAAAACCATAAATATGCAGGTGGATTCGTCACGAAAAGCTAAAATTCAATAGATTTGTGAGTTCTCGTTTTTGAACAACTCAATATTCGGACGAAAACCAGGATTTTTTTGTTAAAGAATAAATAAAGTCTGAAGTAAACAGTCAGGCGAAAAACACGTATAACGTTTACAGTACACCATTTAATGAAAGACGAGTCTCAAATTAAAATTACCCTGCCCGATGGTAGCGAAAGGTTTTATCCAAAAGGTATTACCGCCATGGGTATTGCATTAAGTATAAGTGAAGGGCTTGCCCGCAACGTAATTGCTGCAAAAGTGAACAGTGAAGTATGGGATCCGACGCGGGAAATAACGGAGGACTCTCTTGTGAAGCTGCTTACCTGGAATGATGAGGATGGAAAAGCCACCTTCTGGCATTCTTCTGCTCACTTGCTTGCAGAAGCACTGGAGTCGCTATATCCGGGTGTGAAATTTGGTACAGGACCTTCTTTGGAAAAAGGATTTTACTATGACGTCGACCTGGGAGAGCATACACTGTCGCAGGATGACTTCCCAAAAATTGAAGCAAAAATGCTTGAATTGGCCCGTCAGAAAAACGACTATTTAAGAAAACCTATCAGTAAAGCCGACGCTGTTAAATTATTTACAGATAAAGGCGATCAATATAAATTAGAGCTGATTGACGGTCTAGAAGACGGTTCAATTACGCTTTACGAGCAGGGGAACTTTACGGATCTCTGCCGCGGGCCGCATATTCCAAATACCGGAATTATCAAGGCTGTAAAACTGACTAACGTTGCGGGTGCTTACTGGCGCAACAAGCAGGAAAATAAAATGCTTACCCGTATTTACGGTATCACTTTTCCAAAACAAAAAGAGCTGGAAGAGTATGTTGTGATGATGGAAGAAGCAAAAAAACGCGATCACCGACGTTTAGGTAAAGAGCTGGAATTGTTTGCGTTTTCAGAAAAAGTAGGTCAGGGACTTCCATTATGGCTGCCAAAGGGTGCCATGCTTCGCGAGCGCCTTCAGGCATTTTTGAGCAAAGCACAATCCCGTGCCGGCTATTTACCAGTAGTAACGCCACATATCGGCAGTAAGGATTTGTATGTTACTTCCGGGCATTGGGAAAAATATGGAAAGGATTCGTTTCAGCCGATTAAAACACCAAACCTGGGTGAAGAATACATGCTGAAACCGATGAACTGCCCTCATCATATTGAGATATACAAAACTGCTCCGCGTTCGTATAAAGACCTGCCTATCAGGTATTCTGAGTTTGGAACGGTTTATCGTTATGAACAAAGTGGTGAGCTGCATGGTTTGACACGTGTTCGCGGATTTACACAGGATGACGCGCATATTTTCTGCCGTCCCGATCAGGTTAAAGAAGAATTTATCCGGGTGATCGATCTGGTACTGTACGTTTTCAAATCCCTGGGATTTGAAGATTATAGTGCACAAATTTCGCTTCGCGACCCGAGCGACAAGCAGAAGTATTTTGGGAAAGATGAGGATTGGGAAAAAGCAGAAAGTGCTATTATTGAAGCATCACAGGAGAGAGGCCTGAACACGGTTACTGAACTCGGTGAAGCTGCATTTTATGGGCCGAAACTGGATTTCATGGTGCGCGATGCTTTGGGCAGAAAATGGCAGCTTGGAACAATTCAGGTTGATTATCAGCTTCCACAGCGATTTGCCCTTGAATATACCGGCTCAGACAATCAGAAACATCGCCCGGTTATGATTCACCGTGCGCCGTTTGGTTCTATGGAGCGTTTCATCGCGATATTAATTGAAAACTCAGCCGGACAATTCCCGCTTTGGCTTGCACCGGACCAGATTGCGATTTTGCCGATTTCTGAAAAATATGCAGAGTATGCAGAAGAAGTTTTCCTTCAATTGCAGGAACAGGACATCCGAGGTTTTGTAGACAACCGTGATGAAAAGATAGGTCGCAAGATCCGTGATGCGGAAGTTACCAAGGTTCCTTTCATGCTAATCGTTGGTGAAAAGGAAGCGGCCGAAGGTAAAATATCCATTAGAAGAAAAGGTGAAGGTGACTTGGGAAGCATGTCTGTGGAAGAATTTACAGCTTATTTCAAGAATGAAGCAAAAATTATTTGATCATTTTATAGTTTTTTGCTATTATTCCGCCACGAAGGCACTATTTTTGTGATAACAATGTTAACTTTTTTGATTTTCACCCAAAAACCCAAAAATCACCAATCCCAAGTTATATGGCATTAAGACCCCCAAGTGGACGTTTCAGAGTTGTAGAAGAACCTTATAAAATAAATGAACGCATCACTGCCAAGGAAGTACGCCTTGTTGGTGAAAATATTGAAGCAGGTGTTGTAGATATTAATACGGCAAGAGCGATCGCGAAAGCGCAAAATCTTGACCTGGTTGAAATTGCACCAACAGCTGTACCTCCTGTTTGTAAAGTAGTAGATTACTCGAAGTTTAAATACGAGCAGAAGAAAAAACAGAAGGAGATTAAAGCCAAGGCACAGAAAGTAGTTATTAAGGAAATCAGGTTCGGTCCGAATACGGATGATCACGATTTTGATTTCAAATTGAAGCATGCAATAAACTTCCTTAAAGAGGGCTCAAAAGTAAAAGCATACGTTCACTTTGTTGGACGTACTATCGTATTTAAGGAAAGAGGGGTTAATCTTTTGAATAAATTTTCAGAAGCTCTTGCAGATTACGGTAAGCTTGAAATGGAGCCAAAACTGGAAGGAAAAAGAATGACAATCATTCTTGCGCCTGCTCCTGCTAAAAGCAAATAATTTGTTGTCTGTTATCTCTTATTTGCATACAGATATCTTTATACATTTAAAATTGAAGACGTGAGACGGATGTAATATCTGCCTCACGTTTTTTGTTTTAGCAAGAAATGACTAATTTTGCGGGCTGTTTTATATTATTCAATTATTACTAATTTGTATCATGCCTAAAATGAAAACCAACTCCGGTGCCAAAAAGCGTTTTACGCTGACCGGTACAGGAAAAATCAAACGCAAACATGCGTTCCACAGCCACATTTTGACCAAAAAATCAAACAAGCGTAAGCGTGGTTTGGTGAAAACAGGTCTTATTGATGTGTCTAACCACAAACAAGTATTGGCCATGCTTGGGAAGTAATTCCAAAAGCCAGTAAAATTAAATTACCATTTCGGTTTTTTGTTCAACCCGATAGAAGGCATTTAAAGTCTCAAATGAGCGCCGACCGTCAAAAACAGTTAAATCATGCCACGTTCAGTAAATCATGTTGCGTCACGTGCAAGACGTAAAAAAGTATTAAAGTTAGCGAAAGGCTATTTCGGCCGTCGTAAAAATGTTTGGACCGTAGCTAAAAATGCAGTTGAAAAAGCATTGGGTTACGCTTACACAGGTCGTAAACAGAAAAAACGTAATTTCCGCGCATTGTGGATCCAGCGTATCAACGCAGGTGCACGGCTTCACGGATTGTCGTATTCTGCTCTAATGGGCAAACTTAATTCAAATGGAATTGAGCTTAACAGGAAAGTACTTGCAGACCTTGCAATGAATCATCCGGATGCATTTAAGGCAATCGTTGATCAGGTAATATAAAAACAGCATCCCGCTTCGGCGGGATTTTTTTTGGAACAGATGTTTTGATCTATGTGACTTTTCTTACAAAGCTTCGTCCAGACATCCGTACTTAAACTAAAACTTCATGTTAGATCAACTCCTTGGCCTGATTCAGGAAAATTCTCAACACGCTATCGTGCAGAACCCAGCAGTTCCAAACGAACAAAATAACGACGTTATGCAAACTTTACTTGGTTCAATAACCGGTGGTTTGCAGGATCAGGCTCAAAGTGGCAACCTGCCGGGTATTATGAGCCTGCTTTCAGGAAATAGCGGAACATCCGGAAGCAGCCTGATGAACAATCCGATTGTAGCATCCATTGCATCAAAGGCTGTGAGTGCAATTATGGAAAAGTTTGGCATGAGCAGCGGAGCGGCAGGCGGAATTGTTTCTTCTGTACTTCCTGGCGTTTTGGGCGGGCTGATAAGCAAAGTAAGTAACTCAGCTGATTCCAGTCTGGATTTTAACAGCATACTAGGTGGATTGCTTGGCGGATCCAACCCTGGACAGCAGGCTGCGCAAAATTCAGGATTTGATTTCAACGAAATCGGATATGCAATGGCGGATGGTAAACTGGACATGAACGACCTGATGCGTATGGGCGGAAGCCTGATGGGTGGCTCGAACACTACGGCACCTGCCAGTAATAACCAGCAACAAAGCGGAGGACTTGATTTGGGCGGCTTACTTGGCGGTCTTTTCGGAGGAAAATAAAAATTAGAATATAATAAGTAAAAGCAGGCTATTACCGTGAAGGTAGTAGCCTGCTTTTGTTTTCAGGGTGAAAGGTTTTAGAAATAAGGGATTATTCAATATATTCAAAAAATGATTTAACATACCGATAAACTAAGGAATAGTACATTTGCGTCAAAACAGGGTATTCATTCCAACAGATTATTCCTACAATCACCCATGGACTCAAGAAGAGATTTTATTAAAAAGGCCGCTATGCTTACAGGCGGTGCAGGATTGTTCAGTGCCCTACCCGCTTCGATCCAGAAAGCGCTTGCTATCAATCCCGCTCCGGGAAGCACGTATCTGGATGCGGAACATGTAGTGATCCTGATGCAGGAAAATCGTTCTTTTGATCATGCCTATGGAAGTTTGCAAGGTGTAAGAGGCTTTAACGACCCAAGGGCGATTCGTCTTCCGAACAAAAATCTGGTTTGGATGCAGACCAATGCTTTTGGAGAAACCTATGTTCCCTTTCGTTTAAATATGAAAGAATCCCGTGCGACCTGGATGGGCTCTTTGCCGCATTCATGGACCAATCAGGTAGATGCCCGGAATGACGGGAAATATGATCAGTGGCTGATTGCCAAACAAGCGGGTCATAAGGATTATAAAAAAATGCCGCTGACGCAGGGTTTTTATAACCGGGAAGATATTCCCTTTTACTATTCTCTTGCCGATGCTTTCACAGTTTGCGATCAGAATTTTTGTTCCTCCCTGACCGGCACCACGCCCAACCGGCTTTATCTATGGACCGGAACCGTGCGTGAAAAACCTGAACCAAATTCCTACGCCAATGTCCGGAATGAAAATGTAACAGAACGCAATGAAGCATCCTGGAAAACTTTTCCTGAAAGACTTGAAGACAATGATGTTTCCTGGCGCATATACCAGAATGAGCTGAGTATCAGCACGGGTCTTGTAGGCGAAGAAGATTCCTGGCTATCAAACTTCACGGATAATCCTATTGAGTGGTTTAGCCAATACAACATTCGTTATTACACGGGTTATCAAAAATATTTGAAAACCAGATCTGAACAATTGCCTCAGGAGATTGCGGATACTGAGAAAAGACTAAATGGCTTAACAGGAGAAGAGGCTGTTAAAGTCGGTAAAATATTAAAAGAAAAACAGACACATCTTCAAATAGCCAAAGAAGAACTGGTAAGATGGAGCAAAGAAAATTTTGATAAGCTTTCGCAAAAGCAGAAGAATATTCATCAAAAGGCTTACACTACGAACATCAGCGATCCCGATTACCGCAGCGTAGCAACAGTTTCCTACAATGATGGCGATATTATTCATGAAGCCAAAGCACCGCAGGGAGATGTGCTCCATCAGTTCAGGACGGATGTTACTTCCGGTAAACTCCCGACCGTATCCTGGCTGGTAGCTCCTGAAAATTTTTCCGACCACCCAACTTCTCCATGGTATGGTGCATGGTATGTTTCAGAAGTAATGGACATTTTAACCCAAGATCCGGAAGTCTGGAAAAAGACTATTTTTATTTTGTGTTATGACGAAAACGACGGATACTTTGATCACGTCCCTCCCTTTGTTGTCCCAAATCCTTATGAAAAAGAAACAGGACTGACATCTGCCGGCATAGATACCAAGATTGAATATGTCACGCTTGAGCAGGACATGACCAAAAAGGATAAAAAGGACGCAAGGGAAAGTCCGATCGGGTTGGGCTACCGTGTACCCTTGGTCATTGCTTCGCCCTGGAATCGTGGCGGAAATGTTTGTTCAGAGGTATTTGACCACACCTCCGTTTTACAATTTCTGGAAAAATTTGTCAGTCATAAATCAGGAAAGCAAATTACGGAAACGAATATCAGTGAATGGAGAAGAACAATCTGTGGCGATCTGACTTCAACCTTCAAGCCTTATGACGGAAAGGATATTCCACTTCCCAAGTTTGTAGCGCGCACCGAATTTATGGAAGGCATTTATAATGCGCAGTTCAAAAAACTCCCTAACGGATATAAGGTACTGTCTGAATCTGAAATTGAGGCCATCAATAAGGATCCATTTTCGTCAGCGATTATGCCAAAGCAGGAGAAAGGAACGAGACCTGCTACGCCCCTGCCCTACGAATTATACGTCGACGGCTATCTAAATACTGCCAAAAATGCATTTGAAATCAAGTTTAAGTCAGGAAATGGCATATTTGGCAAACAATCTGTCGGAGTTCCTTTTGTTGTTTATGCCTACGGATTAAAAAGTGATAATGTCAAGGTGAGAAATTACACTGTGAAAGCAGGTGATACGCTTGCAGATTCCTGGGATATGAATAGTTTTGACGATCAGAATTACCATCTGGTCGTTTACGGCCCTAACGGATTTATGAGGGAATACAAAGGAGGAAGCGCTGGCAGTTCATTGATCTTAACGGCTGATTACCAGCTTAATGCAAATAAAAAACCAACAGGAAACCTTACACTGAAAATCAAAAACCCTGGCAAAACAAAAGCATCTATCAGCATTGCAGACAATGCTTACAAATCGGCAACAATCAACAAAAGTCTTGCGGCAGGCTCGGAAACCAGTGTTATTTTAAATCTTGAGAAGAATTTTAACTGGTATGATTTCTCTGTTGCTGCGGATGGAGATAAACAACAATTGATACGTTATGCGGGACATGTAGAGACTGGTAAAGAGAGCAGAAGTGATCCTTACATGGGACAAACTGTTTAGAATAAAACACTTAACAATCAAATACTAGTAAAAAAGGAATTCGGAAAGAAGATCGATCCTTTGAAAACGTAAAACAATCCGGTTTTTTACCAATTGTTTTCTTTCAGGATTTTTCTTTGAAACCGGGATTCCTTTTTCTATTTCAGGACTGACACTTTGTCATTTAGGGTTAAATCAATAACATGTGGTACGGGCTTTTTAACAAAACCTGTAATGACGAAATTTCAAGAACTGATGACAGCGTCATTTATAACGAATCAAATAATACTAACTTATAAAATAAAAAAATGGGAAAAATTATTGGCATAGACTTAGGAACTACGAACTCTTGTGTAGCTGTAATGGAAGGTAATGAGCCTGTCGTAATAGCAAATAGCGAAGGTGCTCGTACTACACCGTCCGTAGTTGCCTTCATGGATAACGGCGAACGTAAAATCGGTGCGCCTGCAAAACGTCAGGCAATCACCAATCCCAAGCATACGGTAAGTTCTATCAAACGTTTCATGGGTAAAAAATATGACGATGTATCCAGCGAAATGAAGACCGTTGCATACAGCGTTGAAAAAGGCCCAAACAATACCCCACGTATTCCAATCGGAGATCGTTTGTATACACCGCAGGAAGTTTCTGCTTTCATTTTACAGAAAATGAGACAAACTGCTGAGGACTATCTTGGGCAGGAAGTTACAGAAGCGGTTATCACGGTTCCTGCTTATTTTAATGATGCGGAACGTCAGGCAACGAAAGAAGCTGGTCAGATTGCCGGTCTTGATGTAAAACGTATTATCAACGAACCTACTGCCGCAGCTTTGGCTTACGGTCTAGACAAACAACACATCGACATGAAAATCGCTGTGTTTGACTTAGGTGGTGGTACTTTTGATATTTCAATTCTCGAATTGGGTGATGGTGTATTCGAAGTAAAATCAACTGACGGTGATACACACCTTGGTGGTGACGACTTTGATCAGGTGATTATCAACTGGCTTGCAGATGAATTCAAATCCGACGAAGGCGTTGATCTTAGAAAAGATCCTATGGCTTTGCAACGTTTGAAAGAAGCTGCTGAAAAAGCAAAAGTTGAACTTTCCAGCTCTACTCAGACTGAAATCAACTTACCATATATATTCCCTGTTGACGGTATTCCAAAGCACCTTGTTCGTACGCTTACAAAAGCGAAATTTGAACAGCTGGCAGATACGTTGTTCCAAAGAATGATGGAGCCTTGCAAGAGAGCGATGAAAAATGCCGGATATTCTAACAGCGATATCAGCGAAATAATTCTTGTTGGTGGTTCAACCCGTATTCCCCGTGTACAGGAAGAAGTTGAAAAATTCTTTGGTAAAAAACCTTCAAAAGGTGTTAACCCTGACGAAGCAGTTGCAGTAGGTGCAGCAATCCAAGGCGGCGTGTTAACAGGTGAAGTGAAAGATGTACTTCTTTTGGATGTTATTCCTCTTTCTTTGGGTATCGAAACCTTGGGTGGAGTTTCTACAAAACTGATCGAAGCCAACACGACGATTCCTTCTAAGAAAACCGAGGTATTCTCTACTGCCGCTGATAATCAGCCATCTGTTGAGATCCATATTCTTCAGGGAGAACGTCCTTTGGCAAACCAAAACCGTACATTGGGCCGTTTCCACTTGTCGGATATTCCACCGGCACAACGTGGGACACCTCAAATCGAAGTTACTTTTGATGTGGATGCAAATGGAATTCTGCATGTATCTGCAAAAGATAAAGGAACCGGAAAAGAACAAAAAATCAGAATTGAAGCTTCAAGCGGATTGACTGACGCTGAGATCACCCGGATGCGTGAAGAAGCGAAAGCTAACGAAGCAGCTGATAAAGCTGAACGTGAGAAGATTGATAAGATCAATGCAGCAGACAGTCTGATTTTCTCGACTGACAAGCAGTTGAAAGAATTCGGAGACAAACTTTCAGCAGGTAACAAATCTGCAATTGAAGGTGCATTAACAGAATTGAAATCTGCACATCAGAGTCAGGATCTTGCAGGAATCGATTCTGCAATGGAAAAACTTAATACTGCATGGCAGGCGGCTTCTCAGGAGATGTATGCGCAGGGAGGCGACGGACAGCAAGGTGCACCGGGTGAAAACCCCCAAGGTAATCCTTCTGCTAACGAGGGTGCTGGTGCAGAAGATGTAACGGATGTTAACTTCGAAGAAGTTAAATAAGGGAATCCATTCATAAAAAAATCCCCTTCTGAATTTCGGATGGGGATTTTTTTTAACGTTAAACTCTTAAAGTGGGTAGAATTTGTGCATCACCGGCAACATAAGTACCCAAGGTTTACTGGCACCAAGTTTTTATAACTCTAAATACAACTGTCAATCATTCAGAGACTCAAAACTAAATACAAAAAATTTATGGACGCAAGAATGGCATTACCAGAACTAATGTATTTGTCGCCGACAACCCGCGAAAAAGCAGTTACCATTGCTCAGGAGCTTTTAAGGACAAACAAAATTTCACCACGTGAGGCTGTTGCAAAAGCCATTTTGATCGCCAAAAACTGGGCTGTTAAAAATGTCAACAGAAATGTTTGGAAAAAATTAAAGTCCATCGAAACAGAAATGATATGACGGAGTTGAAATTGAAAGACCAGGTTGCCATTGTTACAGGTTCAAGTTCCGGAATTGGTAAGGCCTGTGCCATTCATCTGGCATCTCTTGGAGCAAAGGTGGTAGTAAACTATTCTTCGAATTTGGAAGAAGGCCAGAAAACAGTTGACGAAATTGAAAAAAACGGAGGTATAGCTATTTTGGTAAAAGCCGACGTCAGCCATGAGGAAGAGGTGAAGGCCATGTTTAACAAAACTGTTAATGAGTTTGGCCGGTTAGATATTTTAGTAAGTAATGCTGGTTTACAGCAGGATTCTTCGTTTTTAGATATGACACTGGCGCAGTGGCAAAAGGTCATTGATGTTAATTTAACCGGACAGTTTTTGTGCTGCCGTGAAGCATCAAGACAGTTCGTTGCGCAGGAAAAGCGAAAGTCTGAACCGGATCACAGTGAGCTTTCCGTCGGAAAAATTATTCTGATGAGCTCTGTTCACGACATTATTCCCTGGGCTGGTCACGTGAACTATGCCGCTTCGAAAGGTGGTATTATGATGTTCATGAAATCCATTTCCCAGGAGCTTGCCCCGTATAAAATCAGAGTTAATTCTGTTAGCCCGGGAGCGATTAAGACCACGATTAACAAAGACGTGTGGTCTGATCCTGAAAAATATAAAAGTCTGTTACAACTTATTCCTTACAAGCGAATTGGAACTCCCCAGGATGTTGCAAAGGCGGTAGCCTGGCTTGCAAGTGATGATTCTGATTATGTTAACGGAGAAACCTTGTACATCGACGGAGGTATGACCCTTTATCCAGAATTCGCGGATAACGGTTGAAAAATAAAAAACTAAAGACCAAATAATGCAAAAACGCGCCAGAATTCTCTGACGCGTTTTTTTGGGCTGCACGGTGCAGCTGGCCTGAACGAAAAGGTTTAGCTGAAATTTTGGGCTAGATTACTCCGCGTTCAGCCCGACTTCGCCGTTCAGATTACAATGAACCGTTCAGCTCGATTCTGCGTTCAGCCGGAATTAACCGTTCAGCCCGACTTTGTCGTTCAGACCAGTTACTTGTCTGAACTATATTCAAACTCCCCCTTTTCAACTGACCAGTCGTTTCCAAAGAACCCGGCCATTTTTACACCTTTAAATCCGCTGTTGAGCATATCAGAAGAAAAAATCATCAGATCCGGAAAACCGCTGCCCCCGGCAAAATACTGATTTGCATTCGCTGCCTGCATCCCTTTTTTACCTGTTCCGCTGATTACTGCAACTGATGCCGTTTTGCTATCCTGGCGCGGCCAGATAAAGTAGGCAGATAAATCGTCCCCGTTGAATTGCCTTGTTCCGACGGTAATCTTTCCAGTTGAAATCTGAACCGGGCAATTTGCCAAAAGTTTTCCCCAGGCGAGGTTGTTGGAAGAATTACCATAAATGACAACTCCCCTATCCTTAAAGGCCGACGGATTGAAATCTTTGTCTGCAACCAGCTCCACTGCTCCGTTTCCTCGGTAGTACCACGTTTCCGCATCGTAACGGGCTTTCTCAAAAGCCCAGGTATTTTCCTGCGGGGTCCCAGCCGTTGCATAAACAAATACCATCCGGTTTTTGAACGGCTCTTTGAACGTTCCACTGCGTGCAGTATTCTTTTCCTGTTCCGACAAAGAACCGGATAAAGCCCACTGGTTTGATTTTCTGAGAATGATCGTTTCGCTATCGCCTTTTACTTCGTAGCTAATCGCCGGTAAACTATCCAGCACAACCTTTAAGCTTGTTCCTTTTTTAATCGCTGCCAGATTTAAAGATAATGTCGCAACGTTTTCCGTTGTTCCGGTTATTACGTTCTTTGTTTTATTTAAATCGACTATTATTTTACTGTATTTCAATGGCGAGATCTGCTGATGAATTGTCGCCCATTTGTATTTCCCAGAAACACCCGGATTCGCGGTAGTAAAATCGATATGGTTCGTTGCCGTATCTTTCGCTATGGAATGCCAGCTGAAAAAATTAAAAATTGGCGGCCAGTCAACACTGATGTCTCCATACCAGTGCTCCCCGCCGATGTGTTCGTAATAACTAAAATCGCGATGGAATCCGGCCAGGATTTTCTTCATTTGCCGGGCATATTCAACAGAAACAGTCCTGTCTGCATCTCCATGCGCGATGTATACGCCAAGACCTTTGTAATTTTGAGTAAGCGCCAGTACATTGCTCGCGTTGCTCGCCCGAAGTAAGATCGCTTCAACGGCTGATCCCGCACTATCCGGAATTACGCCATCATGGGAGCCATAAGATGAAAGCGTCGGATACCCGGCCGATGGAGCGATGGCAGCCCATTTGTCAGGATAAGTCGCTCCAAGAAACCAGGTGCCGTGTCCTCCCATGGAATGCCCGGTCAGGTAGATCTTGGAAGGATCGGGAGAAAATGTCTTTTTCGCTATATCTAAAACCTCTAAAGCATCCAGTCTTCCCCAATCTTCCCAGTTAAATCCACGCGGACGCCGGTTTGTAGGTGCCACCAAAACACCCCAATCCTTTGGTTTGTATGCTCTTGCCTGACTAATCGCCTGCACCTCCGCACCGTGGACAGAGAAAAATAATGCTGGTGCTGTATTTGTTTTTGGACCTATGTAAGGAGATACTGCATAGTATTGTACACTACCATCGATATCACTTACGAAGGTGCGGCTGTATTGTTTACCAGCCTCGTACGTTTCCATTTCGATTGATTTAGAATCAATGCTCTTTCCGTTCTGCATCAGGTTTATAACAACAGGAAATTTGTTCGGCGTTTCTGAGGAACCTCCATTAACTAAAACACTCACCTTTCTTGTCGTAAAAGCTGCTATTCCCGGAACCGTGGTAGTGATTGATTTGCCGGCAGCGTCTGATTTTACCGTCAGAGTAGTTAGAGGTTTTGCAGAAGTATTTACAATGACAATTCCAACCCAGAGCGAATCGTTTTTTAGACCTACCACAGCATTTGGCGCGGTTAAATCTTCCGTGCTTAGATAAACAGGCTTTTCAGGAAAAGTTAGTTTTGCTGTAATTCCACCAAAGCGGCCAAAACGAGCAACCCGAACATAAAACTCATTTTTTCCTTTTTTCAGTTTAAGTGGCAGGTTCATCCAGCCATAACGATAAACGTCACCTCCTCGTGGCGCACCGTTTACGAAGACCATATCGTTGCCTGTAACATTTAAAACAGCAGCCTGCTCTTTTTTTGAATCATAAGTCAGGTACACATAACCATTTGAAAACGAGTCACCTCGGAAACGATGAGACGTGTCAGTCTTTACCGGTTTCCATTTTAATTCAGCTTGTGTAGTACTGATTTGAGAACCTTCTTTCGGACTTACAAGGGTTCCGCTGTAAAGCAGATACGCAAGCTGATCTTTGTATAGAGCCTCCCTGCCATATTGGTGAACGGGACCAACTCCCAAGCCTTCACTAAAAAAATGAACATTCTGGGCAATAGAATTGGTAAAAGTCAGCAGAAATATGCTGGCTGCGAGAATAAAATTCTTCATCAGTAGATTAAGAGAGATAATAGTTTCCGATAACTGCTCCTGGCTAAAACTGAAAATTACGGATTAAACCAAAAACGCGATAGACGAAAATAACTTAAAAGAACTTAATTGAGAAGTGGTATTAGTCCGAAACAGATACGCAGAAGGACAATTAACTGGTTAACAATGACTTAAATTTTTAAAATAATTTAAATAATGAATCTAGGTTAATCTTTTTCTTTAATGATGACGCAAAACTTGTGAGGTTGCATTACACAGAGCATTCGTGGATACCCAAAAAGGGCATGCTGAAATCCAGTCAAGAAGCCTTAGACGTTCACATGTTTTTGGAAGAATCTGCGCCGAAGTATTGGAGAGAAGTTCTACCCGACTCCCTTATTAAGTTCACTAATAAGGGAGCGGATGAGAGGAGGGTTTGAATTTCTATGTGAACAAGAAGAGCTGTGTGTATAACGTCAATTCCTATTCGATTTTCATAATTCAAATTTCGGCATAATAAAATTCCCTTCTATCATGGAAAACCATGATATATACGTACGGATATCCATGATTTTCACCTCTTTATTTGGAACATCCCCGTAAGAAAGGGATATTTATATCAACCCTATGAATTTGACTGTACAAAGCCTAAAGCCAGTCCTGCCATGAAACTGAGATACCTGGCAATATTTTTTCTACTGCTGAGATGGACTGATTGCTTACCGCAAACATCATTCCGGTTCAGACACGTCGGCGTAGAAAACGGATTATCTCAAGGCTCCACTTACCATATTATAAAAGATTCGCGGGGATATATGTGGCTTGGTAGCCAGGATGGAATCAACCGCTTTGATGGCAAAAATATTGAAGTGTACCTTTCCGGCGCCTCCGGACAATCGACCAATGTTCAGGGCATTGCCGAAGATACCGCCGGTAACCTTTGGGTTGGTTCACACAAAGGTTTATATCAATATATAAGAAAGAAAAATGCATTTGTAAAACCGGCTTTGAAAAACGGACCGGATAATAGATCCATCCACGTTTTCAGTAATCACAAGAAAAGCATTTTCCTTTTAACAGAACAGGGATTAAGCCAAATCATTGGCAATGAAGTTAAATTACTGACCAGGCAAATTACCTACAACAGATCTCAAATAAACAATTTTGTAAAAGAAGCGGCGAATGGCGATTTTTGGTTTCTTGATGTTAAAAACGGACTAAGCAGATACGCTTTTAAAACCGGGAAAGTCAGCCGATACTTTTCAGCCGGCGATGGAAATGTATTCGGACTCCCATCGACTTTCAACTGTATTTCCACCGACAAAACTGGCAATATCTGGCTTGGAAGAGGTAATGAATTGATTAGGTTTAATCACCAGACCCTTGAAACCGAAAATTACACCTCCTGTTTAGAACTTAACAAAAATACAATCTTTGACATTGCAAGGGATGGTGACAGCAATCTTTGGCTGGCGACAGAAGGAAACGGGATTGTCATTTTCGATCCTGTTAAAAGGAAGATCGTACAACATCTTAAACATGAAGATGATATTCCAAACAGCCTTCGGTTTAATGAAGTAAGCACGCTTTTCATTGATGAAAACAATGATGTTTTTGCAAATACTGATCCCCAGGGGCTTGATATAATTACCGCAGTTCCCTCCGCTTTTAAGTATTACTCTTTTGGTAAAAATAAAAAGTTCAGCCTTAGCGGCTATTCTGTCAGAGGCATTGTCGAAGATAAAGATTCGACTATCTGGATCGGAACTGAACTTGCAGGACTGAACCGGCTTAATCCGCAAACAGGCCAGATAAAACAATATTCTTCCAACAACGGATTACCTGGAAGTTCAATACGATACGTTTACAAAGACCCGCTCAATCGTATCTGGGTTTCCACAGAAAGTGGTATCGCCTTTTTTTCAACTGCTCAGGACCGGCTTGAAAAAGTTCCTCTGCCGTTTAACTGCGAGATTACAAACATTTTGTATGTTGAGAATGGTGTACTGCTGCTATCTACTGACAAGGGGCTTATCCTGCTAAATACTGAGAATAAGAAGATAATCAGTCATTCTTACCGGACTCTGGTGGGAGGATATGCATCGTTTAAGGACAAAACCTCCGGGTTGATTTATGTTTCCAACCGGTATAGGGGAATTCAAGTTTTCAAGCTTGTTAACGGTGAGCTCAGAATTGTAAAAAAGCTACTACCCGATTTTCATGTTCTTCACACTTATACGGACAGTAAATATATGTGGGCTGCAACGGACCGCGGGCTCGTTAAATGGAATATTAAGAATAACAAAGTTGAAAAAACCTACGGGGTATCAGACGGGCTTCATCATGAATACATCTATTCTGTTTTATCGGATCTGAACGGGAACTTATGGCTAAGCACAAACCGTGGCTTATCAAGATTTAACCCTCATTCCGAACGTTTCGAGTTTATAAAGGAGATTTCGCCGAGAGAGTATAACTCCAGATCTTCACTTGTTACCAGATCAGGGGATCTGTATTTTGGAAGCACAACAGGACTGGACCGGATCCAACCAAAATTACTGACGCTCCGAACTGACCACGTTGGCGTCCAGTTGACCGGAATAGAATATGATCATCACCAGGGTGTAAAAGATTCTGCTTATGTCGGCGAACTTTCCCAGATTACCTTGCCATTTAACAGCAATACGATCACAATCAGATACACTGCAACGGACTACCGCGGAGAAGGGTTAAATCGTTACCGCTACTTTTTAAAAGGTTATGACGAAGATACCATTTATTCCGGGACGGTAGACCAGGTAAGGTATGCGCAACTCCCCTCTGGTAAATATGAGTTTTTTCTTCAGGCCTCCGACCTGGGAGGAAACTGGGCGTCACCTGTAAAAAACTTAATGATCATAGTTCAACCGCCGTTCTGGCAAACCTGGTGGTTTATCTTGATGCTCTGTATTTTCATCGTCACGTTGGTAACATTTTCAGTTAGCCGGTATCTCGATATCCGGTTGAACGCGCAAAGTCTGGAATCCAACAAAAAAATAGCGCTGGAAAAAGAACGAAGCCGAATAGCAAGGGACATGAATGACAGCCTCGGGTCTGAACTCTTTGGTCTTAAATTACTCGGTCAGGTTGCGTTATCCCAATCAAGCAAAGAAGATGCAAATTCTTATATCCAAAAAATTGTAGATGCCTCGAAAGGAATTTCCGAAAAAATCAGTGAAGTAATTTGGGTGACAGATTCGGATCAGGACAATGCCGAAAGCTTGTGGAATTACATTCAGAAAAACGCACAGATTTATTTAAAGCCTTCCGGGATAATCTACCGGTTTGACACCTTGCCATCGGAAAGACTGATTTCCATTTCCGGTGAAAGAAGGCATGAGATCCTTAACTTTAACAGACAACTTTTTCTTGAATTGACAAAGGCCTGCGATTTCCCACAATGCAAAATCAGTTTCCAAATACAGGAAAGCTCCCTGGTGATTTTTCTGCAAAATGTGGATTTGAGCCAAATGGATAAAGCTTTAAATGCCAATCTGGAAAAGCTGCAGGGGAAATTAAATGTAAATGCAGATCATGAAGTCAGAATACAAATTCCCCTAAATAACTAAGCCAGCAGATCGTGTTTTACTGCAAAAAGTACCAGGCCAACCACGCTTTTTGCTCCAATCTTTTGCATCAGGTTCCGCCGGTGTGTCTCAACCGTAGGTACACTAATAAAAAGTTTTTCCGCAATTTCGTTCGTCGACATTTCCTGCCCTACCAGCCTTAATATTTCCAGTTCACGCAGCGTAAGCTTCGCGAAAGTCCCTGGTTTGCTTGTGGGGTCAATGTCTTTCCCTACCGCAAGCTCGATGATAACTTCATTGCTAAAGTATTTTCTTCCATCCATAATGGTGCGGATAGCTAAAAACAATTCATCCGCGTCTGCCATCTTCAAAACATAACCATTCACACCAATTTTGATCGCTTCTCTTATTTGTTTAGCGTCTTCGACCATTGTGAGCATCAGTATTTTTGCAGCCGGATCGATTTTCCGGGCTTCCACACAAACTTCCACTCCGTTCAAAATTGGCATACGCATGTCAGTGATGATCAGATCTGCGCCATTATCTTTGAAATACTCCATGGCAGCCCTGCCATCGGTAAACTTGCCAACCACAGCGATCTGATCAAATGACGTAAGCAGCAGTGAAAGGCTTTCCAAAACAATCTGATGATCGTCAACCAATAATATTCTTGCCTTTCCGGTACTCATGGGGAATTATTATAACCAGCAAATTCTCCTCAACAATATTGTATATTTTTAGATCAGGACAACTATAAATACATTTTATTTAACCGTATGTATCAAAAAATAGAGTTCTGTGCTACTTTCGTCAATTATTAACAATCTCTCGTTTATCCGCCTGTAATGCTAACGTCAATTATTAGAGTATTTTCCGAAACAAAGTGGTTTGCCTGGATCTGGACAGTTTTAATTTTGATCGCATGCAGCTGGCCAGGAAAATCCATGCCGGCTGCCCCCATTGTTGGCTTTGACAAAATCGTCCATATCGGACTTTTTGGTGTTTGGATCGTATTATGGCTTCTTGCATCCCGTCATAAAACAATCTTATTTATTTGCCTGGGAATGGCATATGGCATCGGACTTGAATTTTACCAACAGCTCCTGCCTTTTGACCGCACCTTTGACTGGTGGGACGCACTGGCAGATGCTGTTGGAATTATTTTGGGATTTGGCTTCAAAAGCCTGGTTCTGGATCGTTATCTCCAGCGTTTGTATTGATTAATCAAACCGTTTGTAGAGCTGTCATGATTGGCAACCGGCCAGTCATTTTGCAGCTCAGGGTAAATATTATTCGCAAGTTGCTTTCCAAGCTCCACACCCCACTGATCAAAGCTGAAAATATTCCAGATCACACCCTGCACAAATATTTTATGTTCATACATTGCGATCAGGCTTCCAAGCACTTTTGGGCTAATTTTCTTTACCAGAATTGAATTCGTGGGCTTGTTTCCCTGGAAAACCTTGAAAGGCGTCAGAAAATCGATTTCTTCTTTATTCTTACCTGCCGCTTCAAGTTCTGCCTTGGCTTCCTCATAGGTTTTGCCATTCATCAGCGCCTCTGTTTGTGCAAAAAAGTTAGACAGAAGCATTTTGTGATGATCGCCAAGCGGATTGTGGCTGGTTGCAGGTGCTATAAAATCGCAGGGAACCAGTTTTGTACCCTGGTGAATCAGCTGGTAAAATGCATGCTGTCCGTTTGTTCCGGGCTCTCCCCAAATAACCGGACCGGTTTGATAACCTACCGGCTGACCATCACGTCCTACATATTTACCATTACTCTCCATATCTCCCTGCTGGAAATAAGCTGCAAACCGATGCATGTATTGATCGTACGGAAGAATGGCATGAGACTGCGCGTCAAAGAAGTTATTATACCAAACACCAAGCAGAGCAAGAATAACCGGGATGTTCCGATCCAATTTAGTTGTGCGAAAGTGTTTGTCCATGTCATGAGCACCGGCAAGCAGCTGCTCAAAATTCTGATAGCCTATAAAACAGGCAATAGAAAGTCCGATGGCAGACCAAAGCGAATAGCGCCCTCCTACCCAATCCCAAAAACCAAACATGTTTTCCGGATCGATACCAAATTTCTCCACCTCCGATTTGTTAGTCGAGATAGCTACGAAATGTTTTTTTACATGCTCGCTGTCGACCGCCTTTTCGAGAAACCAGTTACGGGCAGAAATGGCATTTGCCATTGTTTCCTGCGTAGTGAAAGTTTTAGAAGCGATCATAAAAAGAGTCGTTTCCGGATTCAGAGATTTCACAGTTTCAGCAATATGAGTTCCGTCTACGTTTGAAACAAAATGCACATTTAAACCTGCTTTGCTGTAAGCTTTCAAAGCTTCTGTAACCATCACCGGGCCCAAATCGCTGCCACCAATACCAATGTTTACAATATCTGTGATTTCCTTGCCGGAGTAACCTTTCCAGGCTCCTGAACGAATACGACCCGAAAAATCTTTCATCTTGCCAAGAACATCATTTATGTCAGGCATGACATCCTTCCCATCCACCAACACCGGAGAGTTGGAACGGTTACGCAGGGCTGTATGAAGAACTGAACGTCCTTCGGTAGCATTGATTTTTTCCCCGGAAAACATTTGTTCAATTGCATCTGCCAGCCCTGCTTCTTCTGCCAGCTGAATCAAATACGACCTTGTACGGGTTGTAATCCTGTTTTTGGAATAATCAAGAAAGATATCTCCAAAACGGATAGAAAATTTCTTAAAACGGTCGGGATCTTCCTCAAACAAAGCTCTCATAGATTTCTGAGCGATGCTTTTCTGATGTGTTTTTAGCTTTTTATAAGCAGCCGTCTTATCAAATGGTGTGGTGTTCAGCATGTTATTATGGAGTTTAATATCAAAAAGATCATTTTGGTGAGGAACAAATCATTATCGCCTCACTGTTCAGCAGCAAAAATAGGACATTACTAAACGCCAAACCACTTTTTGGTATCAGACAACGCTACAAACTCCTCTAAAATAACCAACGGATTCAGCAATTCCGGCAAGCGGATCTTTCATATCTTTCTCATATTCAAGACTGCATGATCCCGAGTATTTTACTTTTCTTAACATTTTTACGTAGGCAGGAATATCGATGATGCCACGTCCCAGCTCACAGGTTGATCCTTCTTTTTTGGCAGCAGTCACGTTTTTCAGGTGCATATCGAAAATTCGCTTGTGATATTTTCCAAGATCAGCCGCTGCATCCCGACCATCTCGGGTATCATGTCCCATGTCAAAACAGATGCCAACCCGCGGATCCAGGTCTTTAATCAGATTATAAATGGAAGCTGCATTTGGGTAAAGCTTGTCTTCCGGACCGTGGTTATGTATAGCAAACCGGATGTCATGTTCTTTCACCTTCTTTTCAAGATAGGGTAAATCCTCATGATTCGGAATGCCGATAATCAATTTCACTCCAACTCTTTTGGCATAGTCAAAAGCATTATCAATTTCCTGAGTCGTTTTAACATAAATCGGCCCTACCGCGTAACCGGTTACATTTGCCTGTTTCAACTTTTCATGGAAAGTGGCAATTTCCTCGGCTGTACTTTTATAGGGCAGGTGAAAATCTTTTATGCATAAGTACTGTACATTCAACTTCTTCATCATTGCCAGAGCTTCATCCAGCTTGAAATGCAGGAAACTGTATCCCGCAATTCCCAGTTTGAAAGTGTCCTCCTTTTTTTCTTTCAGCGTTTTCGCCTCTGAATTTTCTGATAAAGAAAACATACTTCCGGCAAAAACTCCGGCAATTCCTTTTTTTACAAAATCGCGTCTATTGTTCATTTTGATATAATTATTGAATGCTTTTTAATAAGGACGAATAGTTTGAGATTTACCACCTCCGCTGCTGATAAATTGTAAGTTTTCAAATTCAACTTTAAATTTTTAGCTTCACCCCCAGCCTGTTGATAATCCCGGTGAGTGTTATAACCAACAAAGAAAAAATCAGTGATTTCACCAGCCCAATCATTCCGGTTCGTACTATCGGCGGCAAACTAATTCCAAAAATGGTAATGACTGCGTACCAAATATAGGGAATCAGATAACAGGTAAGCGTTGCTGTGCCGGCGGGCGCAAGAGGTAGTGCCCACTTTTTTGTGTTTTTAATGTCAACAAGCCAGTAAAAGAATGCGTAAACAATAAAACCAATTCCCGAGCAAATACCAACCCAGGCAGGCGTAGCTCTGATCTTTGAAATACCCCAGAACGGTCGTAATGCAAATCCATAAACCAAACAAATTATCCCAAGCCCAACCAGAACTAAAATGAACAACTGAGACTTTCCTTTTGGCTGATACTTCATATAAATTGCTGAGGCCGCAACACCCGCCATCGTAAAGGCAGGCATTGATCCGCTGCCTACAATCCAGAAATATTCCCGGGTATTATCCAAAAATCCCAACAAGCCTGCGAAATCAGCTATGTTGAATGCGACAAAGAAAATCCAGGCAGCGACAACCAGGATCAGGTTATCTTTTAGAAACAGATAGGCAACAGCACAAAGCAAATACGACCAGCCGATTAAACCCAGAATTCCCCACCAATGGGTTTCCATCCATGAGGGATTTGCTACTTCGCCACCTTTGTAAATCGCTGCAAGAAATGCCAGCAAAAGGTATCCGATAATTTTTAATCCGGTAAATAATTTTGTCTTTTCAGGATTCTTCGGGTAGACATTCCAAATCAGAAAGAAAGCAGTAATCAGCAGAATTCCCCAGACGTATTTTGGTAAAAGCATTCCCTCTGAAAACATGCTTTCATAGTTAACCAGAAAGACGCCCATCAGCAAAAGTGCAAACGTACGTTCCAGGATGTGGATTAAAATGGTCCTCTGACTATCGCCTTTTACCACTCTGTTAGTAACGGCGAACGGTAACGACAGCCCCACGATAAATAGAAAAACAGGAAATACGACATCCGATAGACCCATGTCATCTGCCGCGGCTTCGCTGTGCTCCAGCCATTTGGGGACACCTTCAAGTGACCACAGATCATTTACAAAAATCATCAGAAACATGGTCGCTGCGCGAAATATGTCAATAGAATCTAACCGGAGAGAAGGTGTTTTGAAGTTCTGCATTAAGTTGAGTGAGATGAGTACGGCCTAAGATATTATTTATTCATGGCTTCAAAAAGCCGTGTGAAACATTCCAACTGTCCGTGTTTCTTGGTTAGATCCGATTTCGATTGATCCATGGCACCTAGAAAACTCCCTGCTCCCGACCAGATTGTTTGCATCATCCCCTGTAGCGTTCGGCAAGTTTTGAATTTAATTTTGATTTATAGGTTTTAGAATCTTCGTACTGAGACAAGGCAACCAACGGCTTGTTCCAAACGCAGGTAATGACGTTGAATCCTTTCATAGCCAGGTAAGCGGAGGCATGCAAGCATAAAAGCAATTTTCATGAGGTCAGGATTTATTCGTTTAAAACCGAATATAATTCAATTTCTCTCATGATTATTCAAATTACAATTATATACCGATTTAGCCGTGATTATAATTACATTGCGGCTTTCATAAAATCTTATCCTCAAACTTTTTATGCCGAAATTATCCTCCTTCAATATCATAATCTTTTTGCCTGTAGTTTGTCTTTTGGTTGCCCCATCTGTCTGCAAGGCACAGGCAAGTTGCCCGGCCAATATATCGGTTTGCGAGAATACAGCGCCATTTGCATTATCCGGTGCCTCACCGGCTGGTGGAGTATTCAGCGGAGCCGGCGTAGTGAATGGAAATTTCAACCCTTCTGGCGCAGGCACCGGAATTAAAACGATCACATATACTTACACGGATGTTAATAATGTTTCGTCCGTTTGCCAGTTCAATATCACTGTAAATGCTGCTCCTCAAATCGCATGCAACTTAGGTTATAGTTACAAATGCCAGACAGAACTTCGTCCGTTGAACGGCTGTGGAATTTCAATCAGTACAGGGGAACCGCTTGAAGTTACCTGGAGTGGTCCCGGGGTATCCGGTAGTCCTGCATTAGGTTACCAATTTGATCCGCTGATTGCCGGGCTGGGTTTGCATGACTTTACGGTAACGGCAAAAACTGGAAGCGGATGCCAGGAATCGGGATCTATGAAAGATGGCGTCGACCAAACTTACTCAGTCAGCTGTCCACCCATGCAAACCTTCAGCATAACAGACCCACCTTTTACGCTTACCGGAGGCGTAGTGATCCAGGGCTCAATAGAAGATGCACTGGTCGGTATAAACTCCGATGAATATGCAAAATACACCGGACCAGGCGTTTTGCCCATGTCACGAACCTTTGATCCGGCAACGGCCGGTGAAGGGATTCATGAAATCACTTATACTTATGCCGCTTATTCATGCTCAGCGTCCTGTACTTACCAGCTAAAATCTTCTCCCTTACCAGTACGGCTGACATCCTTTACTGCTTCTGCGGATAACGAAAAGGTTACTCTTCTTTGGAAAACAAATGTGGAAAAGAATTTTAAGCATTTCGATGTTCAAAAAAGTAAAGATCCTGAACATGGTTTTTTTGCGCTGACTACAATCCCTGGAAAGGGGACCAGTAGTAGCTATGCCTTCGACGACCGGGAGAACCCGGGATTTTTACCTTACTATTACCGGTTAAAAATGACCGATCACGACGGCTCATTTGGTTTTAGCAGTGTAATTTGGGCAATAGGAAAAGGAGACCAAAAGGTGACGGCTTATCCAAATCCTGCATCGAGAGAGATTACTATCGATGCACCTGAAGCTTTAACTGAATTTGCTCTGATTAATTCCTTCGGCAAACCGGTTTTTACAGATAAATTAAATAAAGGGAAAAACAAACAGATTACTTTGCCGCGACTTCCAGCCGGATTGTATTTGCTGAAAACCATAACAAGTTCAGGTACATCGTCATTTTCAAAAGTCCTGATCGAATAAAAACTACCTTTAAAAACCGAAAACGAAAGTCCCTGCCGAAGTTATTCTCTGGCAGGGACTTTTTATTTTTTGACACAAAATTACCTCATCTATGCTTTCAGCGGCCTTACCAACGTTTTTTACTGCTTAGACTTATAATCATACACAAAACTTTCTATTGTGATTAATTTTAATTGAAATATCCTACCCGTCGGTAACCAATCTTTGTGTAGGATACACATAGCGTATTTAAAACTTTAATACCGAACCCTTCAAAAATATTGAAACCGGGTACCATTCTGTTTGAGATTGCATGGGAAGTATGCAACCAGATCGGAGGGATATTCACATATCTCAAATCGAAAATTCCTGTCATGATCGATACCTACGGAGATGATTATCTTCTTGTAGGCCCCTATCTGTCAGATCATAAAAAAGCCGAATTCCGGCCTATATCAGCGGGAGATAATTCCGCATTGTCCAGGACCATTACAGTCATACGCGAACTGGGATTTGACGTGCATCACGGCTACTGGCTTTTGGATGATTCACGACCACGGGTTTTACTGTTAAATCCGAATATCGAAAAGTCCCGTCTCAACGAAGTAAAAACAAGATTATGGGAAAAGTATAAGTTGTCGACCATCAATTCGGATGAGCTGATGGATCAGGTGATCGGTTTTGGCGAAATTTTGAAAATATTTCTGTCAGAGTACGCTAAACAAATTGCTGAGGATCAGGATATAATGGCTCATTTTCATGAGTGGACATCCGCATCCTGCATTCCTGAACTTACTGATAATCAGGTACGTATTGCAACTGTTTTCACCACACATTCTACCATTCTTGGCCGTTACCTGGCACCAAATGAATCCAATTATTTCACCAACCTTTCTGGTTATGACTGGCATTCCAAATCAATTGAATTCGGGATAGAAACTCGCGTTTTACTGGAAAGAACAATAACTGCCAAAACACAGGTTTTAATCACAGACAGCGAAAGTACCTGCCGTGAGTGCGAAATATTTCTTGGCAGAAAACCTGACCAAATCATCTTCAACGGAATTGATAAACGTCCGGCACCGCGCTACGAACTCTTCGAACTCTACACGCTGAGCCGGGAAAAAATCGATGCTTTTGTCAAGGCTTTGTTCCTGCCAAGTTATCCGGTCCGTACCGAAAAAACACTCTATTTTTTTACTTCCGGCAGATACGAATATCGCAACAAAGGATTTGATCTGACGCTTGAAGCCATGGCCAGACTTAATGGACGGCTCATGCAGCAAAACTCAGAACTGACTATTGTTCTTTTCATCATTTCAAAAAAGCCCTTTTTTCACATAAAACCGGAGGTACTGGAAGCGAGACAGAAATATCAGGATTTAAGAAAAATCTGTGCGCAGATAAGTGAAAGACTTGGACCGAGGTTATACGCAACTGTTACAAATACCGGTCGCCCGGTTCTTCCGAATCTGAATAATCTGGTTGATGAGGAGTTGCTGCGAACCTGGAAACAGGCTGTTCTTAACTTTAAAAGAAATGAACTGCCGCCGGTAAGTACGCACCAGCTTGAAGAAGAGGATGAGATATCCCGGTTTTGTCAAATGTCGGGTTTGGATAACAAAGAAAGCAACCGTGTGAAAGTGATCTATTATCCGGACTTTATGGAACGTGCCAAATCCCTGCTTGGCATGGATTATCAGGAATTTATCAAAGGATGTAATCTTGGGATTTTTCCTTCCCTTTATGAGCCCTGGGGTTACACGCCCATGGAAACCGCCATGGCGGGCACCCCTGTAATTACCAGTGACACATCTGGATTTGGTCAGTACTTATCCGAAATTATGCCCGAACATGAGGCGGGAGAAATGTATCTTCTGAACAGGAAGTTCCAGACAGATGAAAATGCGATTCAACAGTTAACTGAACAGCTCTTCCGTTTTTCGGAAACCTTTGAAACGGAGCACTACATTCCCCGTGCTACGATTTCCAAACAAGCAACCGATCCGCTTTGCTGGACCAATTTACAGCCGCGATATCACGACGCTTATAAACTGGCATTCACAAGGCTATATCCTGACTCAGGACTATATTGAGCTATTATGGAATTGTTGGTTGGACAGACAAAAATATTATTCTTTTTTCAGTTGCCTGATTTTTATTATCGGTCGGATGGCAAAATAGCCATCCGACCGGGTTTATCAGCTTCCCAGATAACGTAAGGAAAGCATTGTGATATCATCAAACTGGGTTGCAGGACCAATGAATTCAACAAGACTTGTCAGCGTTGCCTCATTCATCTCTTTTGCCGTCGTACTTTTTGAACCTGAGCCCGTCGTGAAAAATTCCTGTAAAGTATGAAGACCATAACGATCTCCGGGAATGTTGTTGGCGTCGGTAACACCATCAGTGTAGAGCACAAATTTGTCACCCGGATTGAGCTGCAGTGTATGTGATTCAAACTCAAACTCAGGATCGAAGCAAAGCGCCATTCCTCCCTGTTTTTTAACCAGTTCCGTTTCACCATTAGCCCTGATAATTACAGGAGGCTCATGACCCGCATCCACATATTCAAGCTCCCCAGTTCTCACGTTTAGCAGACAAACGAACGCCGTCACAAACATAAATGAAGAATTGTCTTCACTCAAAAACTCGTTGACGATTTTAACCTTCTGGATCAGACTATCGCCATTCCTGTTGGAGAACTGACTTTTAAATATCGCTTTTGTAATGGCCATAAAAAGTGCTGCCGGAACTCCTTTGTCTGAAACATCACCAATCATGAAAAATAGATGATCCGGATCCTTCATGAAATAGTCGTACAAATCGCCGCCCACTACTTTTGCAGGCTGCAAAAACGCGTGAAGATCCACACCCGCTTTGCCGATGTTTGCAGGAACTGTCTTTGGCAGCATAGACATTTGAATCTCTTTTGCCACACTCAAATCATTCTGGATAGCAATAAGCTGCTCTCTGCCCTTCTCCAGACTTGTCAGCATTTCAATATGTTCAACCGTTTTTGAGATCGTGATTTCCAGATCTTCAAAATTTACCGGTTTGGTCACAAAGTCAAAAGCACCCCGGTTCATGGCTGTGCGGATATTGTCCATATCGCCGTATGCCGAAACCATAATCGACTTCAAAAGAGGATTTTGTCTTTCATTTACTTTCGACAAAAACGTAAGTCCATCCATACCGGGCATGTTGATGTCCGACAGGATCAGCGTTATGTCACCTGATTCTTCCAGTCTTTCCAGCGCCTCAATTCCATTATTCGCAAAAACGAATTCGTATTTTTTGTCCCGGATCTGCTTTCTGAACAGCTGAAGAATCAGCATCTCCATATCCTGCTCGTCGTCCACACTTAAAATTCTAATTGCCATTACTGAAGTTTTTTAATTAAGTATAATGTTGGATTATAAAAGAGGAATCAAAATTGTGAATTCCGTAATTTCTCCCAATGTGGAGGTAACCTGTATCTTGCCTTTGTGTGTTTCGACTATGCTGCTGTAAGTAAGGGCCAGCCCCAGTCCGGTTCCTTTGCCGGGAGGTTTGGTGGTAAAGAACGGTTGAAAAAGCCGGGAAACAATTTCAGGCGGGATACCAATCCCATTATCGGTGATTTTAATTTCAACTTCATTCCCAATTTTTTCGGAGCAAACACTCAGAACCGGATCATAACCGGCAGCATTTTGCTTTCTTCTTTCATTGATGGCGTAACATGCATTGTTAACCAGATTCAGGATTACACGACCGAATTCACCACGTGACAGTTTAATCTCACCGATCTGCGGATCCAGCTTAAAACTTAGCGATACATTGAAATCTTTATCTTCGCCGCGTAAGCTCTGATAAGCAAGTTTGGTGTATTCTTCAAGCAGCTGATTCAAATCTGTCGGCTCTAAAAAAGGCCCGTCCGACCTCGTTTGCGCCAACATACCCTGAATGATCCTTTCAATTCGTTTGCCGTTTTCGTTGATTTTGAGGAGGTTTTTACTGAGTGTATCCAGGAGATCTTTCTGGTCAGCCAGATCGTCCTCATTTCTTTCCGACTCCGGTTTTTCCATAATTTCGAGAATCTCCCCAACCAACCCCTGGGACAGCCTCGAAAAGTTATTGACAAAACTGACCGGATTTTTGATCTCATGCAGAATTCCTGCACTAAGCTGACCAATATCAGCCAGTTTATTGAGCTCAAATATCTTCTGCCTGTAAGCTTCAATCTCCTGATTAAGATCCATGATATTGGTATGCTCCGCATCATCGGCACTGCGGGAATCGGCTTGGTTGGTAATTTCTGTACCCATTTTACTGGTCATTTAATTTGTGTAATAAGTCATTCAGGTGGTTAGCCGATTATCGGAAGGAAAATATTTATTTCCGTAAACTCGCCTTCCTTCGAGTTTATGGACATGCGGCCTTTATGAAATTCAATGATATCCTTGCTCATATACAAACCCAACCCGGTACCTTTTGATGTTGGTTTTGTTGTAAAAAAAGGATTGAAAAGCTGTTCGGTTTCTTTGGCAGGAATTCCTCTTCCGTTGTCGCGGACAATGATTCTGACTCCAAAATCACTCGGAACGGTGATAATCTTTACCTCAGGCTCAAAATCTTTGGTCAGTCTGCTTTTCTCCATGACCGTGTAACAGGCATTGCTGATCAGGTTGGTCAGTACCTGAGAGAACTCATAGGGAAGCAAACTTACTTTTACCGGAGCGGTATCCAGCTCAAGCGTCAGTTTTACCGACGCCCCTTTGTATTCATTCATTACCTCCTGAACGGCAGACCGCGCTTTGCTTTCCAGAAAAGGATTCAGTTCAGTTACAAAGAACTCAGTCGATTTTCCTTTCAGCAACTTCTGCATGTCCTTCACAATGCGGGTTGTGCTGTTTCCGTGCTCATATATTTTTTCCAGATTCTTTTTGAGCATATCAAGCCCGCTGTCCAGATCGTCCCGTTCGTCCTCGGAGAAATTTTCCTGGTGTTTGTCAGTAACCTCAGCTATCTCTTTCAAGATGACTCCCGACGACATCGAGAAATTGTTAATGTAATTCAGCGGATTCAGAATCCTGTCAACAATTCCTTTTGTAAGCTGGCCCACCGATGCCAGCCTTTCCTGACGAATAAGTTCCTCCTGAGTCGATTTAAGGTTGCTAAGTGTTTTTTCAAGATTTTCAAGAATATCCGTCTTAATATAAGCTCCGATCAAATGCTCTTTCAGGTTTTTAACCATATGAAAATCCCTGTCACAGAAAGCATTCTCATGATCCATGTTTTCCAGAGTAATAAAGCTTTTGACACTGCCTTCTACCCGTATCAAAATGGTAATTAATGATTTAGGTGCATAAATATCATCGATCGAGCTGTTCAGATTCTCATACTGAAAATTATTTTTAAGAAAAATATCTTCAAAAACTTCCGTTCCGTTATCTATATACCGCTGTGCTGCCTGTTCGTAGGTTAGCCTTACGTCTTCCACACTCAGCAGATCCACGGTACCAGCCATGGCAATAAACTGATATGAATCCGAAGAACGGTGATGTATCAGAGCTGATGCGCTGTCGACATTCTGGAACAGGCAAAGGCGCTCCAATACCAGCTGAAACAGGCGTCCCGTATTTACCTCGCCATTAATGGATTTCACAAAATCATCAATTCTTTCCAGCTGATCGTTTGTAGAAGATAGTTCTTCCGACTGTTTTTCAAGTTCTTCTTTTTGATTTACTACTTCCTCGGTTCTCTCACGAATCAGATTTTCCAATCCCTGTTTTTCTCTTATAACGGCTTGCAGACGCCATCTAACCGTATAATAAATCATTAAAGCGAACACGCAAGCATAAATGACAACCATCCACCAGGTAAGAAACCAGGGTGTACTGATCGTGATCGGCACGACTGCTTCCTGCGAGATGTTCCCGTAAATATCCCTGCCCCTAACCCTGAAATTATACTTTCCAGGTCGTAAGCCGCTATATTCCTTGTGTGTCAGCAGGTTCCATTCAGACCAGTTTTTGTCAAAATTTTCAAGATATAGCTGATATTCAACTTCCTGATTAACATGATAACTTGGCAGGGCATATTCAATTGCTATGTTATTCTGATCGTAATTAACTTTGATCTCAGGCCGTTTGCTGCCTTGCAATGAATCGGAGAAAATTAAACCTCCCGAAACGAGCTTCCCGTTGGTCGTAGAAAGTTCACGAATAAGTGTCGGATACTTATGATTGTAATTTCTCTTTACTTTCATATCGATCCTGTATAATCCCTGGTCGCCGCCAGCCCATACAACCTGGTCCTGGTCAGGATACATGACCTGAAAAGAAATTCCGGAAACAGGTTTAAAAGGCTGCTGGATTTTTGTGAAGGAAAGATTAGCTCCTGCTTTCTTCTGGAAAAAGGCAATTTCTCTTTTATCCCCACGGGTAGCCCAAATATTCTGGCTTGCATCTTCAACGAGCTGATCGTACCAGGAGTTAGCTGCATCCTTTTTTTCATTCAGGATATTGTAGGGTTCAAACCTGTCATTTTCCTTTTTGTAAGTAAAAATACCATCCTTATTGGCAACGACCAGCTTGCCATTATAACCTGATACCTTATTGTAAAGCGGACTTTTCAGACCTTCTTTGGCAGTGTATCTTTTTACCAGCCCAGTCTGGCGGTCCCACATCAGAAGCCCGTTGGACAACGTTTCCAGCCATAATTGATTTCCCTCTTCCCTGATTCCTACAATCTGCTCGTCTACACCTTTAATTTTAGAAACCGACCAGCCGGACGACGTTTTTGTCAGTTCTTCAAGACCATTTTGCAACCCCGCGTACGCCTTACTCGGATTGGATTTTGAAATGGCAATGGAAAGAGAAAATTCGCTTGTCAAGTTTTGACTTCCGCCGGCCGGCTGCCAGCGAACCACACCTCTGTTGGTAGCAATCAGCAGTGCATTATCTACTTTTTCAAATGCCAAAACGCTTCCCTTGAAGCTTTCAACCTGTTTTACCCGGTTATTTTCAATGTAGTAAAGGCCGTATAATGTCCCGACATATAGTCTTCCGTTAAAACGGCTGATCGAAGTTACTTCACCTTTTAAACCATTCATGGCGTCATACCGCGAAATTGGCGATGGCACATTCATTTTGCCGATACCATCATTCAATGCCAGCCACAGATAACCATCACGGTCGTTAAAAAGAAAACTGACCTGACTGTCCTGGATCACGCCGCCTGATAAAAGAGGATAAAGTAAATTTCCTTCTTTCGAAATCACTAAAAGACCGCCAGTTAACATGCTGACTGCAATGCTGCCATCAGCCAGCCTGATAGCGTAAGTTGCTTTGTTTGCTATTAACTGCTGATTTGCATCACCGGGCAACATTTCCAGCTTGTCGTTAAACAATTTGAATATGCCCTGATTCGTTGTTACAATCAACGCAGCCGCATCATTTAAGGGTATAAGTGACACAACATCAAGCAGGACAGGTACATTAGCAGCTTTTCCAACCGGGGAAATTGACGTTCCATTTACAGAAAGCAGCCCGTTGTTACGACTATAAACCAATATTTTATCATCAAGTTTAAAGGCAGTAGAAGTCTGAAACTTGTTTTTCTGAATTCTTACTTTTTTGCCATCCCAGATATACCAGGCATCAGCAGAAATGTAGTAAATACCATCTTTCATTTCAAGTATCTGCGTTACCGGCCCGATCTTTTGCTTAATCTGACGGGAAAGACTTACAAACCGGTGAACTCCCAGTGAATCAAAGCCCAGGTAACCAAACTCACCATTTGCTCCAACCAGCACCCGACCCGTTTTATCTGTGAGTAAAGATGAAACGCGGCTTATATTTTCGGTTAGAATTGTCTTCCAGTTTACACCATCATATTCTAGCACGCCCGCAAAATTCGCCAGATAAATGATCCCCGATTTATCCTGTGTTATCGAAAAGTTCTGCCCGTGCGCGTTATAATCCGCAGGTACATACACCTTTGACAACGGATGTCCCATTTCACTATCCCTTACCATGGTCGACTGCGCTGCAACAAACAAGCTAAAAAAGCTTGCAACGCACATGACCGCAATCAATAAAATCAGTTTTTTTACTTTCATTTTTATAAAATGTGATATCAAAACCGCAGAGTTATCAGGCCAAAGCAACCTGCTTCCTTTGCGTTTCTACCGATAAATCTTTTAAGATATATGTCTCAACAATATAAAACTCCGAATCCGCTAACGCATTAGGAATCATTACGATGCCCTTCTTTTTGTGTTCAGTAATATCCCAGATTTCACCGCCTTCCACATGGTGATGTCCTGAAAAAACCAGATCTCCATAAGTGATGATCAGTGATACTTCCTTGTCATTTGTAAACTTGCGAAGGTCAGTAACATCATCGCTTTCTACGTTAAAGTAAGTTGAACGAAGCAGGATACGCTGCAGGTCTTCATTTGACAGTTCAGTCAACTGCTCCATTCCCCGAAGCCGCCGGAGCTTGCTGATAAGCAGATCCTGTTCACCGGAAAGCCATTCCAATGGCTCCATAATGGTTTTATGAAAAATGTCTTTCTGCTGATTTATTATTTTAAATAAGGCTGTAAACCGGGAAGGATTGACAATTCTTAAGACATAAAATGCCGTTTCCGATACCACTTTGGAAGAAGAAATTGCATTTGCTACCAATACCGGCGTTACACCAACCGGATCGTAATGTTTCAGTTCCAGCAACGCGATTGATTTGGTCCAGCGGGATATGCGCGTGTAGTCCTTGTTGACTATATCCTTTAATCGTTCTTCAACAGTAAGCCGGTTCTGCGGAAAAGCTTCCTGGTAACGATCGAGCATCTCTTCCTGGGTTGTACTTTCGAGAAACGGAAGCAGCTTGTTCTTTACATCCTCCGGAGCAAGCAGATCTGCAATTTCAACCAGGTAATCACGCACATCTTCCTGCTGATCACTGTTAATTAAACTTATCACGTTAAATTTGGATCCGTAGAGCACTTCAAGCACGATAAATGCTTTGAGCATGATTTGTTCCTTTTCTCTTTCGAGTACAATCATCAGCTGACTGTCATCCTTATAATTTTGCCAAAGATCTTCCTGAGCAGCCAGTACCCAGGCATAACTTGCAATGTAATCGTCAAATTCCTGTAAATAATAAGCGTGCTCAATGACCGAAGCATTATAGCCCAAATCCCTTAAAGAACTCATCACCTTTTCCTTAATAAAGCGGTTGGGGTTAGAGATGTTTTTGCGCAAAAATCTTATCCCTTCTGATCCTCCGATACCCTTTACAATTTCAAGCAATTTGATCTGATAAAGCTTGCTTTCAGAACGGCTCGCAAAGGCTCTTTCAATCTGTTTCAACAGTGGTGTACCCGATTTGATCAATGCCTGGGAAGCCAGTGTATAAAACCTGTCCTGTTCAAGCTGTTCAAATAAATAGGGCCACAATTCCTCCCTTTTTAGTTCTCCCGAAGCAATAATGGCCGCCTCTCTTACACGGGGATCTTTGTCCTGTAAAAGCGGAATCAAATATTTATACGACATAAAACGGTTAGAACGCCCCAGACTAAAGGCAGCCAGATACCGGTCAGAGTCATTGGAAGATGCCGTCAATTCTAGCATGGCTTCATACGCCGGATGCTCGATGGTCAGCTCAGGTTCTGCGACCCGGTAAACCACTTTTTCTGGTATAACAAAAACCCTGTCGCGTACGATTTGCTTATAGGCACCCTGCCCCTTAACCGCTGTGACAATCCAGTACACAGTGACAACCAGGAAGATAGCTGAAAGTGCAAGATCATCGATGATATTGAGGTACCGCAAAATCATAAGAAAAATCCCTGCGATAAGACCGCCGACAGATTTAGCCCTACCTTCTATCCTGGCCTGAACTTCAAGCCTGAAAGCTGCCGGAATTGGCTGATAAAGAACTTGATAGACGGGATCACTTATCGCCTTTCTAACCGCACTCATAAAGAAGCGGGCAAGTACAATACAGGCAAAAAAGATAGCCGAAGTTCCGTTGCTCAAACCATAAACCACCGCAAGAACAAAACTGAACGCCAGACTTACAGGTAAGATAATAATCCCTATCCGCATGCCATACTTGGCAAGCATACGGTTGTATAAAAACGTCTTGATGAAAAATTCTACGATGGAACAAATACCAAAGAAGATCGCCAGAAAACTCGCCAGTGACTGCTTGTTAGGGAAAATAATACGGGATTCGGTAAAGAAAATATATTCCACATAAAACAACCCGAAAACCGGAAGAACGGCAAGTGCAAAAATAGTCCTGTAATAGGACTTATTAATTTTCTCTTCCGGCCGGTTATTATTTGTCTCACTTCCCGTAACCTGTTCGTTAGTAATTGTTTCTGGCAGATAGCGACGATGTATCCGATGAATAAACGCGCCGCAAACTATCAGTAAAATAACAACAAGAATTAGCAGCAAATCCGGGTTGACAAACCTGAGAATCAGCGGCATCGACAAATAGGCTATCACGGATGAAAATACCTCACCTGTGTTGATCAGTCCGGAAAGCCGCTTGGATTGCTGAAGATTAAAAAGCTTGGCAACAATTGCCCAGAACGTAACGCCATTGACCAAAACAAAAAACCGGTTCCAGATAAACAGCGCAAAAAATACCCATTTGTTTCCGGTAATATGATAAACTGCCAGGAGAATTACAATTGATGCAATCAGGAAAAATAAGGTGCCTTCACCTAGTTTTTCAGAAGTCAGTTTTTTCTGCAAACGGGTAATTAATAAACCAGCCGCATAAACCAGCACCCCACCAGCAATGTATGCCTCAGGAAGTACTGAACCCGTAAAATTTATAAGAAAAGAAGAAACGACGACAGTGTAAAACACAGCCATAGCTCCTCCCATAAAAAAGGAGTAGCCGATCAGCAGGAAAACGAGATTTTCTTCGCCCGGCTTAATCTTTAAAGCTTTTAAGAAACTGTCACTCCGCCACATATTTATTTTCAGCGATTTCTTTTATCATGTAAAAAATATCCCTTCCAGGTATTTGAAATGGGGAAATAATCTGTTCGATCATTGTAAAATCAAGTTTTTTTAGTGCGGCAACTCTTCCTTCCAAAGGCTGGGCAGTGATCATTTTTGCTCCGTTATCAATGGCAAAATTAACGCGCGTTTCGTCCAGCAATCTGGCCAGGCCATGTCCTCGGCTTCCCGGATCTACCACCAGACGGTTGATTGAAGCGATTGGTAAACCGCCGTAAAAATCAAACAGGCTTTCGTAAACAGGATTTGTATAGGGAATGCTGTTGTAAGAGTAGTGAAAACTCATCCTTGCGGAAGCGACGATTTGCCCCTGGTGTAATACCACCCAGTGATGGGAATCTTTGTCAAGGTCATCGACCCATTTTTCCTGCGAAAAAAATTCTGTGTTGATACCCCTTTCATTTTTCCATGAGCTGATTCTCAGCGTCCCGATTTCGTCCATGTGTTCGGGATAACTGACCTTGATAAGCTCAAATTCTTTTTCACCAATAATCGTCGGAGGGTTCATGCTTTCAAACGTTGAATGAGCTGTGTCGTACAATGAGTTCATCATTTGCTTAACTTCAGATTAGTATCAATTAATAATGCAATAGAGAGCGTTCTTCTTTCCTGAGGAAATCGGGAAGCATTGGCAACACCTTCGGCTGCACGGGTTCCGGGCACAAAATATTCGTGGTTAAAAATGTTGGAAGCCTGAAACTGAAGACTAACTCCTCTCACGATATTGTTATAGGTGACAGCAGAATTTAATAAATAGATGGCAGGAAAACGGGTTGCAGGATTGCTGCTGCCGGAGGTGCCTAATCCTGTTTTTCTCGCGCTCACGTAGTTGTTGGTTACACTCACATTCAGGTTTTTGGTTAAGGTAATAACTCCGCCAAGATTCATCATCCAATCAGCAATATCGCTTACCCGAATTTTTTTACCGGCTTCTTTGCTCAAATCCATCGGACTGGTGTAGGTGAAATTGCTCCACAGACTAAATATCTTGTTGTCGTACTTAGCTTCGGCCTGCAAGCCGTTTATACGCTGTTTACCAAGTGCCTGAAATTGTGTAGTAGTGACGCCAGCTGGTGTGGTCGCCGGTGCGAGCCCAACCGTATTGCTGTAATTGGCATGGTAGCCAACCAGGTTAACCGTAAATCCTTTTCCTACTTTTACCAGAACGCTCAATTCAAGGTTTTTCACTTTTTCCGGCTGTAAAGTCGGATTGTTCAAAAGGCGCCCTGTCGTGGTTGCATACTTTTGCAGGTAAGAGGCATCTTTAAAAGCTTCGGCATAAATCCCTTTGAATACTATATTTTTTTTGTAATAAATAACAGCAAGTCTTGGATTGAAAACAGCGCCATAACCACCGTTACTGCGAATCCTGTTGTAATCCAGACGGCCGCCGGCAACCACTTTCAGCTTTTCAGAAAAATTGTAGCTTGCCTGAGAAAATACACCAATGTCAAAAACCCTGAAATTATCACCACCGGCTAGCGTAGAGTCAATCCGGCCGGTTTCATCCGGAATTTCTGTGAATGAGGTAATGTAATTTCCCTGTATGTTACTGTTTCTAAGTTCAAGTCCGCTGTTAATGTCCAGGTTTGAAATCGGCGTCCAGAGTAAGCGGGTTTCATTACGAAGCTGGGTCGAAACGCGGTAATAGTATGGCACAGAATAAGTTGGCGCTTTCTCGCTCAGTAAATCAACCAGGCGTAATCCATTGTTATAGTAACCTGTGTAACCCGCCAGATTGGTTTCGCCTTTTAGCTCATGTAAACGGTAGGAAGTCAGGTTAATAAATTGCAGGTTATCATTGATAAACTTGTTATAATTCAAAGATAAAGCGCGGTTCAACGTTACCCACCGCGAAAGATCCTTGGTTACAATTCTTGATTTGTTGGTATACCAGGGCGCAGCACCCTCGTCGAGTTTCCAGTTCAGCAATGAGATTGTAAAATCCTTTAATTCGACCTTTGTTCTGAAAAGCCAGTTTTTGCTTACATCATTAAACTCAACCGGATTTCCTTTCAGATTTGCACCGAAAAGATAGGTGTTGTCAAGCTGTGCCGCTTTGGCTCTGCCCGCATCCGTCAGCGCAATTTCCGACACAGTACCCTCCGGTCCCAATTTTGTTGAATATAAATTGCTATTCGGAAAACGGGTCGTAAGTCTGTTTGCATCGATATACTGCTGGGCCAGATACTGGCCGTTAGCCGATTTTCCTGTTATGTTTTGGGCTGTTTTTAAATAATCACTTTCCTGTCTTGGGTCATAATTCCACTCCGGATAAATCGAAAGATCAAGTTCATTGGATTTGAAATAACGTCCTGTAACCGTAACGGCAATATCCTTTGTTCTGGCCGTTACATTTCCGTCAATAAGCCCTGTTTTAAGCGAAGCGTAACGAACACTTCCGTTTCCTGAAATGTCAATTTTCTTTCCTTCCGGCATGGCTTTATCCATGTGCTTGATCGTCACCAGGTTAATTACTCCCACAAAGGCATTGGCACCGTACATGGTTGAAGCAGGACCATAAATTACTTCCACCCTTTCAATGTCCGAAAGTGAATATTGTCTGGAAAACTGAATGTTATCGGACGAAAGGTCATTTTCTTCTACGCCATCCACCAGCAGGATCGTTCTGTCATTACCTGTTGACCGATAACCTCTTTGATAAACAACCACATAACCGGGACCGTTACCGCGAATCACGTCAAAACCGGGCAAATCGCTGAGCATTTGCGTCAGGTCCTTGTAACCTCTTTTGGTAATATCGTCCTTTGTTAAAACAGTTACTGTCGCCGGTACCTGTAATAAATTTTCAGCCTTTTTGGATACAGAGGTGATTTGAATAATACGTTCCTGTAAATCCTTTTGCTGGATGACAAGTTCTTTAAACTGTGGTGAAGCAGAGAATTCAGGTTCGTAATTCTGATTGGCCATCAACAGACTTCTTACTGCGGCAGCAGCCTGAGGAAGTGAATCGAGTGCCAGATAACTCATGGCGACTATTTTATAACCCTGGACCTGCGCATTTGCCGAAAAGCGGTTTTTCAAACAAGGATTCAGTATTTCAAATACCTCATCAAAGTTTCCGTTCCTGTATTTTCTGTCTGCCTCGGGTATGATCACCGAAGCGTCACAATCCGTTTGCGCCCACACCTTCGCCGAACAGGTCAGCAAGGTCAGGCAAACAAAAAGGACTGTCCTGTTTATTTTAGTAAAGTTTTTCATCTTACGCTGCGTGATAATTTCTCGTAGGGAATGTCTTTCCCTATATATTTATCCCATTCTTCTTCGGTTAAATCCCTTGCTACTTTTTTTGAAACCTCGTTAAACAAAGAAGCTGAATTGATATCCCAGATTCTTACCGTTTTATCTGCTCCGGAAGCAAGCAGTTTTTTTCCGTCCTGCGTAAATCGCAGGTCCATCACCCAGGAATTAAAGTCGCTGAGCACAACCGGCTGCTGTTTGGAAAGATCTTCCTGCAGGTTCCAAATTTTGATTTTTGAATCAAAACTGGATGTAGCTACCCGGCTTCCATCCGGATTAAATGCTATTCCCGTTATTCCGGAAGTATGGCTACCCTGGATTCCTATTATGGTGCTCACCAAAGGCTCGCCTGAACTGATTTTCGCTGAATACAACGCTCCCGTTGAACTTCCCAAAAACAGCTGCGAACCGTCCGGAGTAAAAGCCATGGTGGAGATACGGCCTCTTACTTTGTCAAAATTGTAGCTGATTGGCTTTTTTGTTATATCAGCTGTTTCTATCCGGAGAATCTTCTCTGTTCCGGTGGCATAGAATAAATATTTACCATCGGGACTCAGTACAACACAGGAAAGATCAACACCAAGATTTACGTTTTTAAGCACATCCAGCTTTTTATCTGTTATATCCCAAAGCCGGATCTGGCCCGTAGAGCTCGTTGATATTAGTCTGGGTTTAGAATCTTCATTTCGGATTACAAGGTTGATAACCATGCCGTCGTGGGCAATCAGTGTTTTGGTTGGAAGGCTTCCTGCTGTCAAATTATCCCATCTCACGATTTGTCCGTTAGAAGTTCCTACAAATACGGCACTGTTGTCCGGTGCAAAAAGTATTGACCTGATACTTTTAAAAGTCTGTTTTGGGTTTTTAAGCGGTATGGGCCGGCTTGAAGTTGCAGTGGTATTCCAAAGATTCAGTACACCATCGTCTCCCGCGGTTGCAAAAATAGAATTTCCGGCTTTTTCTGGTTCAGCCACAACGCGGACAATGTCGTTATGTCCCTGCAAAGTTGCGTTCGCCCCGGCAGCTTTTGAAAGCGCCACATAAACCTCCGGGTTATCTCTTTCGCCTCCGTTTTTGATATTAAAATCATATGCTCGTAACGCAAGAAGTGCGGCAAGGTCATCACTGGCCGGCATCTGATTGGATTGAATGGCAATAAAACGTGCAATTGCTTTTGAGCGCTGGCGCAAAGCATCATTTCTTGACTTTTCAGCTTCTTTCTGTGCCTGCTGCGCATTTACTTTCTGACGTTCCGATTCTTTCTGAGCAGTTACTGCAAATTCCTTTTGCACCTCGGTTTCTTTCTGCGACTGTACCGCAATACGTCTGGCATTGTCCGCCTCGATTTTCTGCTCCTCCGCAATTTTTCTGGCAGCTTTGGCAGCAATACTTTCATTAACAGCCTTTTCCTGCTCACGAACAGCAATGGTTTTTTGCTCTTCGGTTAATATTTTTTGTTGTTCGGCGATGATCCCCTGCTGTTCTGCAATTTTTTTTTGCGCAATGGCTTCTTTTGTCTGATCCTCAGCACGTTTCCGTTCTGTCAGGGCCAGACTTTCTTTATCCAAAGCTGTTTTTTCACTTTGCTCGGCCTGTGTTCTTAGGACCATGGCCACGATCAGGAAAAGCAAAGAAATTAATGAACTCACCCCCAGTACGGTTGCAAACGTTCTGGCTTTGCGAAGTTCCCTGCGCTGCCGGTCTTCCTTATGCTGAACCTCCTGTTCGTATTGTTTTTTACTATAATCCAAAAAGTTAATCGCCCTTTCAAAAAACGGGTCATAACGTTGCGCCCACTCGATGGTGGGTTCACTTTCTTTCATCCATTTCAAACCTACCTGAAGCTCAGGATTAACCCAAAGCCCGGTTCTGCCGTCCTGATACAAAAAAGCGGAATAACTTAACTGTTTGTACAATTTAGCTGACTCAAGTTCTTCTTCAATCCAGATTCTTGACCGGTCCCAAAGCGTCAGCACTTTTTCGACAGCAACGTCAATGATCGAGTCCGAATCGATTTTGATTCCCGGGCGGGGCGTCAGAAATGAAACACCGTTTTCGCGGAAAACCAGCACGACATCAATCAAGAGGTAATCCGGTACACCTGAGATTTTCTCTATTTCGCGCAGCGAGGTTGGATGTAGCGAAGAAGTATCACTGGGGCCAAGAACGATCAGTGTTTTGAACAGTTTTTCCGCAGCCAGGCGTCTTTTTTCATCCAATCTTTGTGTGAAAATTTCTTCCGCATGCTGCGTGATCGACTCCTCCATTTTCCCTATCGCCTGGTATTCCACGAGAGAAATAGGACTTGTGGCCGTTTTTGTGAGTTTCCAGCGGTCCCACATCCGCATGAGTACGTGCTGAAGGATAGGTAGAAAATCAGGATTTTCAGCCAGTTTCTGCAAAAGTGTTTTTACCAGATCCGGTTCGATTGACGCTCCGTAGGTCTCAATCGGCCTGACGATCACCTCCCTGATTTCTTCCTGATTCATTTTCGGAAGCAGGTAATAACCCCGGTTGATAACTTCTGTCAGTCCTTTGAATTCGGTACAGTGATCAAGATAATCCGAGCGCATCGTGATTACTACGTGGATCGGCAGCTCGCGCTGATTGATCAGGGTTAAAAGAAGATTGATAAAGGCGGGACTCTGCTGTTTGCCCTTGCCGGATTCATTACTGAATTCAAATCGAAAAATCTCTTCGAACTGATCAATTACCAGCAGAATTTTCCTGCCTCTTAGAACAGAAAGTAATTCGAAAATTGCTTTTGGATCGGAAAGCAGCCATTCCTCGGCTTTTTCCAGGTCACGGTTTTCCCAGCTGATATCTTCTCTTCGCAGGCTTACCTTCAAGGCACCTATCAGGCTTTTTACCGGGTTACCTCCCGGACGGAATACGATCACTTTCCAGTCTTCCTTTACCTGCTGGGCATTCTCCAGCGAAGGTATAAGCCCCGCTTTGATTAAAGAAGACTTACCACTACCCGACGATCCGATCAAAGCAAGAAAACGCGCATCCAGAAGTTTGTTTCTCAACTCCAGAATGTGCGATTCCCTGCCAAAAAATAAGGAATGGTCTTCGTACTCGTAGCTCCTTAGCCCCGGAAAAGGATTAGAAAGTGTAGTTATATCGACCATACTAAAATTAAAATCTATTCATAAGGTTTTTTAGAACCCGTTTTTCCTGCCGCCTGAGACAGCGTTATTCAACACAACATTTTGTAATAAATATCAGTCATCTGACAAAAAAGAATCAGGGCTTAATCACATTCATCACGAAGGTGTTACGGTTTTTTCCGTCAACATATTCATAAGAAAAATCGTCGACGCCTTTGATCGTCAGAAATATCCCAAGCCCTCCGATTTCCCGGTCTTCAAGTGCCATCGTAAGATCTTCTTCGTCAGGAATTTCCCTGGCAAGCGGATCAAAAGCAGCTGCTTCATCTTCCAGGATTACGATTAATTCCTGATCAGTGATTTCACTCAGCACTTTAAAGTCGGCGACCAGTCCGACTTTTTCGTATCCGTACAAAATGATGTTGGTGGCAATTTCATCGATTGCCAGTTTCAGACTATAAGTTGCTTTTTTAGCAAGCCCCGCCTTTTGAGACAGCTCGCCAACATAGGCTCTTAGTTCGTCTAAGGAATCAACCACCCCGGGAAAACTTTTCGATTCCATTCTAAAATCAATTTAAACCGGATATTGATCTACTATTGTAACACTGTGATGAAGACCCGTTTTTTCCAGGGTATCCACGATCAGTTCCTGTGGTTTTACAATATAAATAGCCAGATGCGTTCCGATTTTTTGTTTTGAGAAAATTAAAACACGAAGCCCGGCAGATGACATAAAGTCTAGATCTTCCATATCCAGCACAAGCACTTCGATAGGCTGGCCGCTGAGTTTTTCGATCTCTGTCATAAAAACACGCGCCGACAGCGAATCAAGCTCCCCGTGCAGGGTCATCCTGGCTGTTTGTTCTTCAATTACTGTTTCTATTTTGAAAGCCATGATCAATATTTTTAAAAGAAGTTTTACAAAATTAATTTACTAAAAGCCGCAGTATCATGCCTCCCATGATACCGGCGGCCCTTTTTATTTTCCGACAAGAATGACCGTTGCACGTCCTCCTACCAAAAATCTGCTCTGATCTTCCAGCAAAGGTTCTTTACTGATGTCATAAATATCCTGTCCCGAAGGCATGTCTGTATTCACTGCCAGGTGCCAGCGTTGTCCGTTTGGAAGCGCAGGCAGCTCGTAAAACAGTGCATCGTAATGCGAATTCATTGCTACATAAATACTGTCGTCAATGATCGTTCCACTTTTTGCGTGCGCGCCGTCGAGCATAAATGCAAGACAGCGGCTTGAAGAAGCGAAGTCAGGTTGCCAGGCTTGTGTTCCGTGGAAACTGATATCCGGATAACCACTGCCAACATAATCACGATGCTGTAAGTGGGTTTTACTTCTCAACACCGGATGCCCCCTGCGGAAACGCAGAATACGCTGGGTGAAGTAATAAATATCCGAATTCTTTTCCAGAAGCGACCAGTCCATCCAGTTCAGTTCGTTGTCGTGACAGTAGGTATTGTTATTACCATATTTAGTCACACCCGCTTCATCACCGGAAAGAATCATTGGCACGCCCTGGCTTACCATCAGGATCGACAAAGCATTTTTGATCTGCTTGTGGCGTAGCTGATTGATAAAAGCATCATCCGTTTCACCTTCTACTCCGCAGTTCCAGGAATGATTGTCATTGCCTCCGTCGTTGTTATTTTCGCCGTTCGCATCGTTGTGTTTTTCGTTGTATGCAAAAATGTCATACAGTGTAAATCCATCGTGACAGGAAATAAAGTTGATACTTGCCGTTGGCCCGCGGTACTGATACAGATCCGGCCATCCCTGGATACACTGGGCAATTTCATGTATCAAACCTTCGTCCCCTTTTAGAAACTTACGGATCGAGTCGCGGTATTTACCGTTCCATTCTGCCCAGCGGCCATACGCCGGAAATGAACCTACCTGATACAGACCGCCCGCATCCCATGCCTCAGCGACCAGCTTACATTTAGCAAGAATCGGATCGTAGGCCAATGATTCCAGAAGCGGCGGATTGCTAAGCGGAGCACCATTCTGGTCACGGCCAAGGATCGCTGCAAGGTCAAACCGGAAGCCATCGATATGATAATCGGATGCCCAGTAACGAAGACAGTCGAGTACCATATTACGAACCACCGGATTGTTACAGTTCAGCGTATTACCTGTTCCCGAGAAGTTGAAATAATAACCTTCCGGGGTTAACATGTAATAGGTTTTATTATCAATTCCTCTGAAAGAAATCGTATGTCCGCGGTGATCGCCTTCGGCTGTATGGTTAAAAACCACGTCCAGCATCACTTCGATACCGTTTTTGTGGAGTTCTTTTACCAGCGTTTTCAGCTCGTCAACCTGCATTCCAAATTTCCCCGTTGCCGCATAACCGGCTTTGGGAGAAAAGAAGTTTACGGTACTGTAGCCCCAGAAATTTACGATCAGTCCACCCGTTACCGGATTTTCCTTGCTGTTTTCCCATTCGTCAAACTCATAAATCGGCATGAGCTCCACGCAGTTTATTCCCAGCTCCTTCAGATAAGCGATTTTGCTTCTTATGGCGGCAAACGTTCCGGGATTTTTAACTTCCGATGAAGGATGTTTGGTAAACCCTCTTACGTGCATTTCATAAATTACCAGGTCTTCAATCGGCGTTTCGAGCGGGTGATCATTCTCCCAGTCAAAATCCTCAAAAACCAGCCTTGAACGGTATGGATAGATGTTATCCCAGTTTGGCTCAGCCAGCCAGGAATCACGTCCACCGATTGCCTTGGCATAAGGATCGCTTAGAATGATGCTTTTATCAAAACGGCTTCCCTGCTCCGGATTAAAAGGTCCGTCCATACGGTATCCGTATTCCAGACGTTCGTAATCCAGATCAAAAACGATCATTGAATACACATTTCCGGTTCTGAATTCCTCAGGAAAACGGATCTCCGCAAAAGGTGCATCCTCTCCCCGCTCGAACAAAACAAGCGTACAGTCGATTGCCTCACTGGAATAGATACTGAAATTGATCCCGTTGGGCACCATTGTGGCACCAAATGGCAGCACGTGGCCTCTTCTGAACTTAATTCCCTCCTGTTCATGGGTTGGATAATAGTCGATTCTTAAGTCTGTTGCCATCGCTTAATCCTGTTTAAGAATGACAATTGCCTCGGCTGTTGTCTCAACTATTTTAAAGAAGTTGATAAAACCCGTTGTTGACATCACGTCCTGGATCTCTTCGGAAACACCCACCAGAATGACTTTGCCATTCTGGGATTTGATGTTTCTGTAAACCATGAGCAGGACACGCAGGCCGGCGCTGGACATGAACTCCACCGCTGTCAGGTCGATAGCGATTTTCTCATTTTTTTCCGTAGCCAGTTTTGCATTGCGCTCAAATTCAGGAGCTGTTTTACTGTCTATGTCCCCGGTGACCTCTACAACCGTAATTTCTTCCTGGTCCGTCAGTGTTACTTTCATATTTTTTAGCTTTTAGCTATCAGCTGTTAGTCGTTAGCTTTTGAAATCCTGATCTGCTACTTCGCAGAGCTGATCTGAACTTTAACCCTTAAACGTTCTTCCGACTCTGGAAGCTTCACAGTCAATCCATACGCATCGAAATCCGTGTAAGGAACATCATCAATAAACACTTCGCTGATGTAGATGCTGCCTTGTGGAAGAATATCCGGAGAAACACGCAGGATATTGTCTTTCCAACCGTTTGGATATGGTTTAAAGTAAAAGTACGTAGGCTGCTTGGTGATCAGAAGGTTGATATAAACCGCTGACAGATAGCAAAGTTCAGTACTGTGGTAAGCGCTCATCGAGTGACTTCCCTTGAAACGTTCCGTTCCTAGCAGGTAGGGCATACCGTTTGAGAAAACGTTGAAATACACACCGCCATCATCATTATCCAGGAAGAAGGCGTTGTAGAACGAAGCTGCCTCACGCGCTTGTTTTTCGTACTCTTCGTTACCCAAAACACCGTACATGATCAGGTATGCAAGAATCGCCTGCTCCTGCTGCCACCATGCTTTGCGGTCGTGCCATACAAACTGATGTTTTCCACCAGTTTTTTGAACGCGTTCCACTACGTCGTACCAGCCTCCGCGTTGCTGATCGGAACCCGCTTCCGGCATCAGTTCAGCAATTTTTTTGGCAAATGCAAGATACTCGTCTTTTGGTGTAAGCGACTGCTGACGGATCAAATTCCAGGCGATTTTAAGATTGTGTCCTACCACCGCACGATTTTGCTGCCATCCCCAGGTTTGATCTTTGCTCCAGTCTTCGAAGAATTTCTCCTGAACAAACGGACTGTTTTCGTAATCCGGGAAATATTTTGTGATCGTGTCAAAAGTATATTCAAGAAAATCCGCATGTGCTTTTTCACCAGTTGCCAGATACAGGTTGATCAGGTATGCCGGCGCGTGGTCACCCACTGAGTTCCAGTTTTTACGGGCACGGTTATGCGCCAGTGAATCTTCACGTGCATCGAGCGTGATCGGGTGCAAGTGAGAGAAGTACCCTTCACCTTCATGATCCTTGAAATATTTTTCAAAAAGGTCCATGGTTTTGTCGATATCGTCGCGGATCCGCTGATCGCCCGTGATACGGTACGTTTGGGTAGGACCTGCAAGCGCATAGATCTGCTCGTACATTGGAAGTGAATCCAGATCATCGCCAAATTCAGAAGTAAGTAATTTGGTTTCTTTCTGCCCTTCCACTTTCAGACCGTGGTACCAGTAAACCAGATCGTCATCTTTGTCAAAGAAACGCATGTGGTCGCGAAGGTATTCCGTACCCAATTCAGCACCTTCCAGGAATTCGTCTTTTCCTGTAAGCAGATAGGCCGAAGCAAATCCGTAAACCATACGGGAAATGGTATCTGTTTCCTGAAGATAATCTCCTTTTTTAGCTCCACCCAAATGAAGCATGGTGCGGTAGTTTTTGTAGTTAATTTCTTCTTTAGGATAATCAAACTGCCATTTCAGATAACTGGAAGCAATTGAATCGATCTGAGTGATCCAGTAATTTTGTTCTTCGTGACGATATGTCTTTGGCTCCTTGCCAGGAAAAATCAGCTGCTGTGCTTCAAAGGTAGCTGTACCTTCACCCGCATTCGGATAAAAAGTACCGTAAGCAAAAACGTACTGACCCTCGGTCGAAAGGAAGTTGCTGATATCACCAGGATCCTGCCAGCCTTCGGTAAGGTTCTGAACATTTCTTGCATAAGTCGAAGCGATCAGATTTACTTTAAAAGCTCTTTTATCAGAGGTTTCAAGTGTAAACCAGCGTTCTTCCTGACTATAACCGGTAACATACCCGGCAATAGTGTCTGAAAAAGTGAAGTCTATATTCATACTTTGAGCAATAAAAAGGGTTTTATTTAAGCGTTTAACTTTAAAAGAAAAGGTTATTGTGTTTTATTCTCAGGCAAGATCTTCCTGATCCTTATATCCTTGTGTTATTTCAATAATATTTCCTTCCGGATCTTTAAGCCAGGCCGTTTTCCAGCCTTCTATCACATCGTCAAAATGTAACGGACCCAGGGTTATCACCGCGTCAGTTCCCATTTCAGCAAGTTTCAAGTCTACATCCTCTACCGAAAAAGCCATGTGGCGTAGTCCGGGATAATGCGGGCCATCTGCCTCAGCCATCGGATAAGGGCGCTGTTCTTCCGGAGGAAAAATTTCGAAATAAAAATTATCGTCATTTTTTAGAAAAACCAGCTGAGCATCGTCACCCAATTCAATTACCCGAGCTCTTCTGAAACCGAAATATTTTGCATAAAAGGCCTCGAATGCAGCCAGATCTTTAACAGTGAGTGCAAGGTGAAAAAAGGTCGTCTTCATAGTTGTTTAGTTAGCTTCTGAAAGAGTCTCGATAATCTTTTTGGCGAAAAGATGGGCATGACCGCCCGACCTTCCGGTGATCAGGTCTCCGTCTACAACTACGTCCTCATTGGTGTAAATAGCGCCGTAAGCTTTTGCATCGCCGATCAGGTTGTTGTGGCAAACAAGTTTCCGGCCTTTTACAAGCTCGGTTGCTGGTGCAACCAGCCACAAACCGTGGCAGATAATACCTTTTAAAATACCCGGTTCAGCAAAAACTCTTTTCAGAAACTCAGTAGCCGGCGGGATTTTTTCAACATCCTCGGTATATCGAAGACGGTCGGAAACCATGCCCGACGGCACGATGATCGCGTCATAAGAACGCAGTTCTTCATCGCTCATGTTTTCAAAAGATTCGTAGCAATCCATGGGTGCACGATACTCGTGACCGAGGAATGTAATCTTATCCTGTCCCCAAAGCCGGGTTAAAAAATGGATTTCGGCACCTTCTTCGGGAAAGCGGAATTTATAATAGAAGATTTCGTTTTCGAAATAATCAGCTTCAAAAAGAATACCGATTTTTTTTCCGGCCAGTTTCATGAGGATGGTTAATTAAAGAATTATTTAATTTCAAAAAATAACGTTGAGTAAAACCTTTTTCAATAGCTGGCTAAAATTTAACCAGTTCATTATACATATTTTATTACTTATTTCATCCCAGTACCTCTACCAGTTTATCGCCAAATGCAATGGATGATTCAACTGAAAGTGCTGTTACAAAAGGATAGTCAAAATGTACTTGCGGCTTGGTTCTGTTTGCTGTAGCGTCGGAATACACGCGGCCATTCGGACCAACTGCATCTTCAACGATTACCGCCAGCGGGAACGCAAATCCCTGGCTTACCAAGTTAGTTCCCGGATTTTCAGCCGAAGCACGTACCAGAGAATAACCCATCGGGCCTGTGAAGTCCCATTCGCGCGGGTGAGCAATGACCTTTTTGCCGTAAATAATACTTCTGTGAAGCGTGTCATCTTCGCGGGACCATACAAATGCACCCACCGCGTAGCAAAGTGCTCCAAGGATTTTGTCCTGGTTGTAAGCTGCTACACAAAGCTGATGCACAAAAGGGTTTCCAACAATATCCAAAGCGGAGCCCGGCCCGCCTACAAGCACCAGCGCATCGTAGTCCGAGATATTAGCGTCTTCAATTTTTATCGGAGAATCCCACTCGCCTTTATCAAGTATTTCGTTGATACGGTCTACAACTTCGGCAGGGTTTACATTATAATTCTGCATCGGATCAATAAAATCCTTATCCATGCTAAGCTCCATCGGCAGCGGCGTGATCCCTTTTGGTGTTGCCAAAGTCAAATCAAAACCTGCTTTTTTCAAAGCATCCCACGGTGCCTGTAATTCTTCGCCCCAAAGGCCTACGTTTGAAGCGAGGATTAATACTTTCTTGCTCATCTTGTTATTAAAGGTTTATCGTGTAGGTTGTAAAAATGTAAGGTTATGCGGAACCAACTAACTCAACTACCTCATAACCAATGATTAAATTCAAAACTATTAGTTTTTCAAACCTGAGTAGTGACGGAAAATTTTACCGTCTTTCATATAAAGTGCATCATACACTTTGGATTCTCCCCAGGCTGTCATGATCGTTGCTTCCAGATGGATGCTGTCTTCCGTGATAGCAAGTTTCTGAGTAGAAACAAACCCGCGGTAGATGTTAGTCAGGTAGTCGCCCAACTGTACTTTAAGCTCCGCTTTTCCTTTTACATAAATCGGCTCTTCTGCCACCAGCAGTATCATCACCGCATCATCGTGGTAGTCATGGTCAACAAGTTCGTTGACATCATTATTAGCTAAAAGGACGAGGTGGTTGTCGTAAAATTCCTGGTTTGTCATAATCGTAATGTTGAATATTAACTTTTCAAAACAGCTCTTTTAATCAGAACTTTTAATAAATGCAGCAGATAAGCCGAATTGGAAATCGTTGGATTTGATATTACCAGCTCTTCCTCAGATAGCTCATTCAATGCTGCACTGATGTTTTCCTTCGAAATTTGAATACCAGTGAGTGAGTTTTCAAGACTCTTCAAACGTGACGGTATTGCTACGCAGCCGCATGCCGAGATGCTGATACGGGAAATGCTATTGTTGTTGGTACTAATCAGAATCGCGACGCCGCAGACGATCTTTCCTGCTTTCAGGTAATCTACAAAGTGAAAAGATCCTGATAAGCTATTATTTACAATCAGTGAGATACTTCTGATAATTTCTCCTTTGGTAAGTCCTCCGTCAGAAAAATAAGTGTCGATTGCTATTTGCCTGTTTCCCAGCGGGCCAGTCACATTTATCTTTCCATCCAGGGTCAGAAACGCAGCCAGAACCGGACCGTGCGCAGGCTGGTTATGATAAAGTGCGCCTCCCACATTGCTGTGATTTTTGAAATGAGGGTCTTTTACAGCTTTGAGGGCTTCTGCTAAAACAGGAACAGAGCAAACGGCGATGTCTTTTAGCATGGCAGCAAACGTTACAGCCGATCCAATTTCCAGTTGGTTGCCATACTGTATCACGGAATTCAGTCCCGGAACATTACGCAGACTTACCAAAGACTCAGGTTTTGAATTACCTCTTTTTGCACTTCCGACGTAGGCCTGGTCGCCGGTAAACAGTTCTGAGCCGGTTTCACTCAGGAGCAACACTGCTTCCTGCATTGTTTCAGGGGCTGAATATGAGAATGGATTTAAGATCATGATTCAGATTGTACGGTTTGATGCTGTAAAATTTCCCATATTTTTTGCGGCGTAACCGGCATGTCAATGTGTTTTACATCGAACTCGGACAAAGCATCGCAAATTGCATTAACCATTGCCGGAGCTACCGGCGGATTACTTACATCACCAGCCCCTTTTGCTCCCAACGGGTTTGATGGAGATGGTGTTTCAGTCCGGTAAAGCTCAACCTTTGGCAGCCAGCCGGAACGTGGAACTGTATACGAATCCAGGTCGTCACTTAAAACCTGACCCGTTTCTTGTGAATACTTTGCTTCTTCAGCCAACGCCTGTCCAATACCCAAAACGATGTTCCCATAAGTCTGTCCGGCGACAACCTCCGGGTTAACCACCGTCCCAAAGTCATCAACAGCTATGTATTTTACCAGGTCAATTTCGCAGGTTTCCTCGTCAATTTCCACTACGGCAATGTGTGTTCCGAAAGGGAAATTGAAGTTTTTTGGATCGAAATAAGAAGAACCTTCCAATCCCGGATCCATTCCCTCGGGCAGATCCCAACCAAACCAAAGCATCAGCGCTACCTGCTGCAAAGTCATCACGGCTTGCTCAGGAGCAGGAATTCCAATAACTCTTCCTTCTTTATATTCGATCAGTTCAAGAGGCATCTTAAAAAGGTAGGCCGCAAAATCTTTTGCTTTTTTGATCACCAGCTGACAGGCTTTCTGCACGGCTACGCCCTCTACACTTAGCGAACGGCTTCCATAACTCGCTTGTCCGTAGTAAAGCGGATTGGCAGTATCGGAATGTTTGATGGTAATATATTCCATCGGAATCTGTAATTCCTGCGCTGCAATTTGTGCAAAAGTAGTTTGCTGCGACTGGCCGTGAGGCTGTGCTCCGGTAGTGATAGCTACTTCTCCGGAAGGCGCAACGTGAATGTATGCACTTCCCCAGGTGCCGCTCATCAAACCTTCGCCACCCATTTTCGCTGAATTACCTACGCCGGCAACCGCTACGTAAGAGCCGATGCCAAGTCCTAACAATTTCCCACGGCTGCGCGCTTCTGCTTTTTGAGATCCAAGACTGGAATAGCCTGCTTTTTCGAGAGCGATGTCGAGCGTGTTCTCATAATTTCCTGAATCATAAGTCCAGCCAAGTCCGTTTTCATAAGGAAACTGTTCGGGCTGTACCATATTCATGCGTCTTACTTCTGCGGGATCTTTTCCGATTTTTCTTGCGAACATTTCGATAGCCCGCTCAATAAGGAAAATAGCTTCTGCCCTGCCTGAACCGCGCATGGGCGCAGTTGGGACTTTATTTGTATAAACTACATTAATTTCGTAAGAAGAATGAGGGATCACATAAGCACCCGGAATACTTCTGCCAATCAGTGCAAGAGGTTGTCCCGGCGCATTGATTACCGGATATGCGCCTACATTACTGAAAGCTACACAGCTCAGCGCAGTAAGTTTTCCTTCGGCGGTACCGGCAATTTTCACATGCTGTATCTGATCACGTGACTGCGCGGTATTTCTTGAAAAACCAGCCCTGGTATCAATCCATTTTACCGGTCTGCCAAGCTCTTTTGCCATCCACAAAACCAGTGGTGTATCAGGATAAAGATTACCCTTGCAGCCGTTGCTTTCTCCCATGAAAGGGACGATCACTCTCAGCTTATTGTAAGGAATTCCTAACACGTAAAGCGAGATCAGCAAACGGTGCGGGTAAGGTATTTGTGTGTTTGCCCAAAGTGTATAATCCTGAGTTGAAGGATCGTACTTTGCCAGTGCACCACGTACTTCCAGCGTATTGTGCATCATACGCTGGTTGTAAATTTTTTGTTCAACTACCACTTCCGATTCCGCGATTGCCTTTTCAGTTGCTTCACTGTCTCCGAAAATCGTGTGGATCATAATATTTCCGGGCGCAGTTTCGTGCAGCTGCGGAGCACCAGGCAAGGTTGCTTCTTCGGCATCCAGAACAATGGGTAGAACTTCGTAGTCTACCTTGATTTTCGACAATGCGTCATAAGCCTGCTGGCGTGTTTCGGCAACCACTGCGGCCAGCTGATCGCCCGCAAAACGGACACGATCTGTGGCAAAAACTGTATGCGAACCAGGCACGATGCCGGAAGGATGCGGAAGGAAATGACTTTCTGCAAAAGGAGGTATCCAGATCACAGGCATTGGCATAATACCGCCTGTATCCTTTGAAGTGAACACTCTTACCACTCCGGGCATAGCCTCCGCTTCACTTGTATCGATTCCGTTAATAATAGCGTGTGCAACAGGGCTTTGCAGTATAGCTGCATGCAACATCCCTGGCAATTCCATGTCGGCAATGAACTTACCTTCCCCGGTAATCAGTTTTTCTGTATCTCTTGTTTTTACAGAATTACCAACATATTTTCCATTTGAAGGAACGTCTGCTGTTTGTTCTGTACCATTTATTTTTGCAGCAGCTGCGTGGACGGAAGCTACAACCTGCTCATATCCAGATTCTCTGCTTAAATTACCATCCAGTCTATCCTTGATTTCTGAATCTGTCGGCGTTGTATTTTCATTGAGCAACTCAACCATTGACATGATTGTGCCTGGTGTGGAAAAGCCGTTTTGAACAGCAAAATTTTCCCAAAAAGCATTTTGCAGCGGATGCAGCCCTTCTGAAGTGGCAAGTCCTTCGATGGTCAGGATCTCACTTCCTTGGGTTTCAGCTGCCAGAATCTGGCAGCTTTTTGTTGCTTTTCCGTTCAACAAAACAGTACAGGTTCCGCATGAAGCAGAACTGCATCCGATTTTGGTACCGGTTAGTTCAAGATTTTCACGTAAATAGTTCACCAGCAATGTTCTGCCTTCTATTTCAGAAGTACAGGCATGACCATTAACGTAATTACTAATTTCCATGGTGATAAAGAGATATCAGATTTTTTAGGCAAGAGATCCGTCAGGGTGCTGAACCATTCCGGCAAAATGAATTGCAATTTTTCCGTCTTTTAAAACCCAGCTGTCGGCAAAGCGCATTTCGCTTTTTTCACCTCCAACGGTCATGGTGATTTGTTCAGTAATCATCAGTGTTTCGGGATCAGCAGTTTCCGCCCAGAAAACGATATCGGATTCCAGTCCGTCGATTCCAAGAATTCCCTGCATGTGCTCCTTCACCTGCTCGCGGCCCTGATAAACAACCGGCGCTTTTGAAAAGCTGCTGATTAGGAGAGCGTCATCGGTATACTGGTCAAGAAGGGCATCAATATTTTTATCCAGAATATGCTGAATATGTTCTGTATACATTTTACCAAGTTTGGTATCAGGTATATTTTTCATTTTCTTAAAATTTGAGTTGAGAGAGACAAATACTTATGGATTTTGATACATGAACAGCATGTAATTGGACATGTGCAGGGTCAGCTGCAATTTATAATCAGGGTATCTGGAAACGATTTTACCGATCAGCTCCTCGCCCTGCAGTCCCTGATAAACCAATTGTTTAACATAATTCAAATACTCAATTTGCTGGTCTAAAACAGATGCATCCGAAGGTTCGCCATGGCCGGGAAGTACGTGAAGGTAACCCTTGCTTTTCAGCTTGGTCAGCACACCGATCCAGTTTTCAAAACAATATTGCTCATCCGAAGTTTTATCTCCGAAAAACGCGTACACATTGTTATAGATCAAATCCTGAGCGAGCAGAACTTTTTCAGCAGGAATTTCCACAATCAGGTTTACCGGACATTCCGTGTCAGACACTTTAATCAGATTAAGTGCAACACCATCTATTTCCAGAATTCCTTCTGTCAAAACTTCGGTTGGTAAATTCTTTTCACCGTAAATAATATCATCGGCGTTGTCGGGATGCAGACTTCTGTGAAAACCAATGAAATAATCGGCCATCGCATTGATTCCGCCAATTACGTCAGCAAGTGCATAAACCGGAGTTCCATTAAATGATGGAGCTCCCATCCAGTGATCCGGATGCAAATGCGTTATAATTACTCTTTCCAAAGGTTTGCCCAGGCTTTCGATGTATAACCTGAGTTCTTCTGCATGTGGTTTGAGCTGAAGCGTGTCAACAAGTATCAGCTTTCCCGGCGTTTCGATTAATTGAGCATTGGTAAGTTCTCCATCTTCGGGTGCCTGAACACAGTGAATGGTCACTGTTTCAAGAACTACCTTGCTGATTTTAATAAACTTAAAGTTTTCCATAACGTTAATAAAGCAATAAAGAAGGGTTTACTTTTTTGCGTTCGACAGCGATTAACTGTCAATTGAATATTTATTAAAATCCTGAAATTTCTTAAAGCGTTGCGGATCCCTCGTGGTATTCCAGTCCGTCCACGATATATTTTGTAATTAAAGCACCGCCGTTTCCGTCTGACTTCACTTCCCAGGTTTGGAATGCATCACACGAAATTCTTTTGCTGTATGCTTCGGGAGCGTTCCATACGCTGGCTTCCCATTGCACGACAACTTTGACAGAAGCCGTATCGCCGGTAATGTCAGCCACAACCGATTTTACTGTATGCACTTCATCAAAAAAGATACGGATCACGCGCTGAAACCAGCCTTCAAAACCAGCCCAGCCATAAATGGTTACCTCAGGAAAAACCATTTCAAGACCTTCATCAATGATTAAAGGCAATAGTTCTACCTGCGGAGCATGTACGTCCAGTTTGCTATACCAAATTTTTGCTAAATTTTCAATTGATTCCTGAGTAAGCATTCGAAATTATGAGTTAAGAGTTTACAGTCATTGGTTTAAAGCTGAAAGCTAATAGCCGTTAGCTAATTATTGAGAGCAATTCGTTTTTACCCAGTCCGACTTATGATCTCCCTGTAAAACGAGGTCTATCAGAAAAGGTTTGTCGTCTGAAAGCATGCGTTCGATTGCCGGTGCGATGTCTTCTTCTTTTTCCACCCTCACCGAATCAACGCCCATCGACTGGGCAAGCAGATCAAAGCGTATTGCAGGATAAGAAAGATCAAAGGACAGCGGGTGATCGTGTTTTGGGATCTCTCTTTCTTTCCAGTAAACATCTATGTTCAGCTGAAGAAGTTTGTAGGATCCGTTGTTACAAACCACAAATTTTGCTCCCGTGTTATGCCTTACAGCAGACCAAAGTGCCTGTATCGTATACATGCTGCCTCCGTCTCCTGAAAATCCGATTACCGTTTTATCAGGATTAGAAAGCTTTGCTCCGATTGCTCCCGGAAAACCAACGCCCAGAGAACCACCACGCGTGACAAAATAATTTCCTGGTATTTTAGGAACGATATGTCTTGTAATGGCGGGAGAGCTGGTTAATGCTTCGTCAAAAACAATTGCATCGGCAGGTAACTTTTCAGCTAAAACGCTGGCAAACTGTGACATTTGAAGGGGATAACTTCCTTTTTGCCCAACATCTGCATCAAGCTCGGCAGCGATTTTTTTATTTTTAAGTGAAGTGATTTCTTCAACTCTTGCCGCCGCTTTTTCTTTCTGTGCAGTTGATATTTTTTCCTTTAAAACAACAACCAGTGCTTCCAGAGAAAGTTTGGGATCGCCTACTACACCGATGTCAACACGGTGATTCTTAGCGATTTCGTAAGCGTTCAGATCAATATGGATCACTTTCGCATTCGGAGCATAAATCTCTCCCAGATCTGGAAATACTTCCGGAACCATATAGGTACCAACAACCAGGTTTACATCGCCTTTAGTCGTAATCGGTTTGCTGTATTCACCAAACATGTGGCCGGTTGTTCCCTGGTAAAGCGGATGTGAATTATCCATCACAAGATCTCCGAACTCTACCCCATATACCTCAGCTCCCAAAAGCTCTGCAACGGCTGTCAATTCCGGGATTGCCTGCGAATAGGCTATACCGTCACCCACAAAGATCATAGGTTTCTCCGATGCCAGCAGTGCGTCTGCCATTTCGTTGATTAAAGACGGAGAAGGCAAAACCCTGGTTGACGGAATATGCGTAGGAAATACTTCTTCCTCATTAATTTCGTCCAGAACGTCCATCGGAAGACAGACATAAACCGGTCCCATCGGAGGTGTTGCTGCAATCTTAATAGCTCTGCGTAAGGTTCTTAATACCGATTTAGATGAATGAACCATGGTGGAATACTTCGTGACCGGAGCCATCATTGCCACCAGATCGTTCGCCATCTGGGCGTCCATGTTCATATAACGCGTACCTGCATCAGATCCGATCACAACCAAAGGGGCATGCCCGCGTTTGGCCTGATAAAGCGCCCCAACCGCGTTTCCAATTCCCGGTGAGCTGTGAAGCTGTACAAGAGTTGGTTTTTGCGTTGCGCGGGCATATCCGTCTGCCGCCATTACGGCGATACTTTCCTGTAAAGTCAGGATGTATTTCATTTCCGGATATTCCTCAACGGCATCCAGGAAGCCTTGTTCAACAGTTCCAGGATTGCCGAACATGTGGTCCATGCCGTCTGCCAGGAACTGTTCAATAATTTTCTGATTCCCGGTTTTACCAGCCATAACGTACTGTGCCTTTTTCTAATACGTTAACAAATTGTTCCCCGAATTCAAAAGAGCATTGCAGTGAACGGGCAGTGATAAAGGGATAATCTACAATAACCGAAGTTTCCTTTCCGAAGTTGCCGTGGTACTGGCCTTCCGGACCGACTGCATCGCTAAGTACATATTCCAAAACATACGGAGGAGGTCCCATATTCAGATCAGTGTGAAGGAAACCTGTCCCGTCGTGGTAATCGTACTCGATACAATGACCGGTAACATGCTTTCCTTTAATGATCGATTTTCTTTCGTTAAAGTCGCGGGCAAATGCCAAAGGCGCTACGCCGTAACAAATTCCGGCAACGGGCATTTGTTTGTTGTAAAAAGCAAGGATCAGATCATGAACACGCTGGTTGTTAACCATGTCTATGATTGGGCCGCTTCCGCCAACCAAAAGAATTGCTGCATATTCCTCAGTAAGTTTGTCCTGAGCAATTTTCAGATCGCTGTAATATTTTTCAAAAGCTCTGAGGAAGTCCGGAGTAGAAAAATATGGACGTTCCGGAATTACCTCGGATAGGTTCTGTCTTGTTTCCAATCTGTTGGTCGCTTCGAAAGCTTTTACTTTTTCAGCGGCCAACGGAGTGGTAACACACGTTCCAAGAGGTGGGTCTACGTAGGTAGTATCGTAGCTCGGCGGTAAGGCTTCGGCCTTTTTACCGTTCGGCGTTATAAATTCAACGGTGTAACCTGCTTCTTCAAGTTTTTCAAGAGGGCCTACCAGTTCAATTCCCCAGTAACCATATTCTGAGAGAACTGCTAAAATTTTCTTTGACATTGTATTAAGAAGTTTTTATAACGTTTAATTGCCTGACACTTTAAGGAAATATTCCCGTTTTCCTTAATTGATGCATTAAATTTCGCATGTCAAACGCCTTTGCAAATCAAATTCATTACTGAAACTGAAAAAAAAACACCTGAACCAGTTGATTCGAGACTTCAAACAGATTGAAACGAAACTGAACTTTTGTAGTGTGAATTCTATAAATTGAGGATTAGAATATTTTATAACATTCTTCTAAAAATGACATAGTGATATCAAACATGCTGACAATCGGGCAGTTGAAACCAGTCGGAGAATTTTAAAAGTTTTTTTTGACGATAATACTAGCATCTTGGGCCAATAATGCTTTAAATTTGGTATTCCCAATAGTACACATCCACAGTGCAGCGGTATTTATTTATACAAGAACCGGTTAGATGCGGTTGCCGCTGATCTCTTAATAATATAATCGACACACTTCTTATCAGAATTTCACGTTTAGGCAATAATTTATTGTTTTAGCAAAGCTCTCAACCTTTAAAACTTCATAATGGAACCGTTAAATTTACTCATCGTCGCAATCAGACAGGATTGGCAGCCGCTTATATCCGAATCTTTGTCGAAGGCAGGTTATCAATTCCAGGCAAAAAAGGTAGATACCAAACAACAGGCACTGGAAGCATGCCACCAGTCAAAATTCGATCTGGTTATTTCCAACTGTACTTTGCCGGATGGCCAGGTTGCTGATCTCGTTTCAGTTCTTGGCCGTTTGAGCCCCTGTCTTGTTATGGCAGAAGGACATTGCCCGGCCACATCTGAAAAAGCGCTGTCTCTGTTAGCAACTGAATTTTACATTACCAGCTCCGAGCAAAGCTCGTGGCTTTCAGCTATGGAAACGACACTTTCCAAATGGAAATCGAACGCTGAACAGAAGATCGAAAAAATTCACCAGGATAGCAGCAGCTTGCACAAAAAAGTCCTGGCCATTTGTGAAGAAGAACTTTCTGCTGAAACTTTAACAGAAAAACAGGCTGATCATTCTATTGCAAACGTATTTACGATCATTCTGGAAGCTCTTGACCTGAGCAGAATTTATCTGTATAAGAGAAAGGCATTGCCAGGCGGTGAAGAAACCATTGTTCAGCAAAGTGAGGTATCTGCTCCCGGTGTAAACAGCCGTACTGTGAAAACAGTTGATGTTCCGTATTTTAAAAGATGGAACAACCTCTTTAAATCCAAACAACATGTTCAGGGAGATCTGACTTCCCTGCCTGCCGGAGAACAGCAATGGCTAAACCAGCGTGACGCACAGTCGGTGCTTGCCGTTCCGATCCATAATAATGAAACCTGGAATGGCTTTATAGGCCTGGAAGACATGATGAATCCAAGACAGTGGTCAGAAGCTGAAATTAACCTGCTTGAATCTGTTGCGCATTTGATTCAGCAAAAACAACTTACACAAAAATTACAGGCTCTTAATAAAAACCGAGTGTTTACGAGCCAGGTATGAACGTCAATCTCAATTACAACAAAGGGATGTCATTAGGTTGGCGTCTCTGTTTCATTCTGAGCCTGTTTGCCACTATTCCCAGATTAATATTCGTATGGGAATCAATGTCGGTTAACTCGCAGTTCGGCGTCGCCATTCTTGATATTGTGATCCAGTTTGTGATGAGCTTTGAATTTGCCTGGATCTTCCTTTACATCTGTCTGAATTATACCTATCAGATTCCAAGCTGGTTTAACGACCAGAAAATGTACATTCAGATAGGCCTGATGGTGGTATTGTTTTTTTCACTTAATGAAATCTTATTTCAGCTTAAACTGGCACTGGATAGAGACAATTCGGATATCCTCATTTTCAGGGTCGTTTATTATCTGTATCATTTTTTGCTGCTGTTCGCGATCCTGGGTTACCGCAACTTTTTGCTCGCCTCCCAGGCCTACTACCGGGTCGGACTGGAAAACGAACAACTTAAACGTGAACAGATTAAGGCGCAGCTAGAAGCACTCAGAAACCAACTCAATCCGCATTTTCTTTTTAATGCACTCAATATTCTGAACATATCCATTTTTACAAATCCTGATCTTGCACAGCGTATTGTACTTGATCTTTCGGATATTCTCAGATATAACCTGAAAGTGCAAAATCAAAGCCTTGTACTACTCAGCGATGAACTGGCAGCGGCAAAATCTTATCTGGATTTGTATAAAGCCCGTTTTGGTGAAAAACTTTTGTTCTTCTTTGAAGATGTTACTACAACAAAACAATGGTTTATCATACCGCTTTCGCTGCAAATCCTGATCGAAAATGCAATCAAACATAATGTAATTACGTCCAATCAGGTTTTGTTTATTGAAATTAAACTGAATGAAACGGAAAAGTCTCTGATCGTTCAGAATTCGGTTAATAAAAAACTCAATGTGCCCGGCACCGGAATCGGCCTGAGAAATCTGGATAAACGTTACAAAATTCAAACCGGTCAAAACCCTTCCCATCTTGAAAAAGATGAACAATTTACTGTAAAAGTCCCCCTCATCGAAGCTCCATGACACAAATACTTATTATTGAGGACGAAGTTCCGGCAGGTGAATATTTAATGCAGCTGATTCAAAGAATAGACCCCAAAGCTGAAATTCTTGACGTACTTGAGAGTGTTGAACTGGCAGTGAACTGGCTGACATCCAATCCCGCTCCGGACCTGATATTTTTAGATGTGCAGCTTGGGGACGGAACCTGTTTTCAGATTTTTGAGCAGATTTCGATTGGTTGTCCTGTCATTTTTACAACTGCTCATGACGAATACGCCATGCGGGCTTTTAAGCTGAACAGCATAGATTATTTGCTTAAACCGATTCGCCAGGAATCCTTAAAATTTGCCATCGACAAATATTACCAGTTGAATGAGGAAAATGCGATCGGTAAAGTAAAGTATCTGGAAGAACTTATGTATTCTCAGATACTAAACCGTAAAAACCCAAGACGCAGCTTCCTTGTGCCATTTCGTGATAAACTGATTCCATTAAAGGATACAGATTTTGCCTGGCTTACGATACGCAACAGTGTGGTGGTTGCGACTTTGCACGATGACCGCAACTTTGTTGTCGACAAAAACCTGGAAGAACTTGAAAATCAGCTGGATCCGACAAACTTTTTCAGGGCAAACAGACAATTCATTATCGCAAGGGAATGTATCCGGGAAATTGAATTATACTTCAATGGAAGGCTGCTCGTACGTACATCTCCTGTTTCAGCCAATCAGATCCTGATCAGTAAAGAGCGGGTTCCGGTTTTTAAAAAGTGGTTTGAAGAGCTTTCGTGATGATTTTTAACTCCGGTTTTTTTCAGCTTGATGCTGAATATTTTCTGTTTCACTTAAAGACGGATTTTTCATTTGCCTGTAATTTTAAAACTTACCGGCCAAACCGTCTCCCATCAAAAAGTAACAATGTATACAGCTCGTGAAATAAAACCGGCAATCATCCTCTCCTTTGCCTGGCCATCACTTTTGTTCTATTTAGTTTATTCAGTTTGTCTTTGCAGCCTGAATTATTTTGGACACCTGGCCATTGGTTTTTCCTTCGTACCCATCGGACTTATCGGAACTGCCGTTGCGTTCTACGTGGGTTTTAAAAATAATTCTTCCTACGAACGACTCTGGGAGGCCAGACGTATCTGGGGAGCACTTGTAAATGCCAGCCGAACCTGGGGAACTTACACGCTTTCCTATGTAAAAACCAGCTCGCCGATCTCTGACATGGATGAACAGCAACTGCAAACTAAACTGATTCATGGTTTGATTGCCTACATCAATGCAATCAGAATACAGCTGAGACAAAAAAGCGTCTGGAACAACAGCAACACCACAGCACATACCGTAGTAAAGGGCGGCCATGAAAACGCACCTCTCCATTTATTACTCAGCGAATTTTTAACAGAGCAGGAAGTGAAATATTTTCTTTCCAAAAAAAATCCGGCAACGCATATATTAAAATCCCAGGCAACACTGCTGGATGATATTTTCCGAAAGGGTGGAATCAATGAACGGTTTTATGTTCAGATGATGGCCATTGTTCAGGAATTTTATAATCAGCAGGGTGCGGCAGAGCGAATCAAAAACTTTCCGTTTCCAAGGCAATATGCTTATTTCAGCAAAGTATTTGTGTGGCTTTTTATTCTGGTTTTACCCTTTGGGCTCATAAACGAATTTGCCAAACTTGGAGAAGATATGATCTGGATTGCAGTTCCTGCTTACATGATCATCGCCTGGGTTTTTAATACGATGGAAATTGTTGGAGATACGAGCGAAAACCCGTTCGAAAATGCCATTAATGATGTTCCGATGACAGCCATTTGCCGCACGATCGAAATTGACCTCAGGGAGATGCTGGAAGAAAAATCCATACCGCCTGCGATTACAGCAGTTGACAACATATTAATGTAAATTCCATGCGCGAAAAAGTAAAAAATACTACTAATTTGACCTGGAAGAAAACCTTACACCGTTAATTCATGCAAAATCGCGTACTTGTCCTTTTTGCTCATCCCCTGTTTGAAAAATCAAGGATACACAAGTCACTGGTCAATCATATACCTGAAGGCATAACATTTCATGACCTGTATCAGGAATATCCGGAATTTAACATCGATATTGAAAAAGAAAAAGAACTGCTGCTAAACCATGACATTATTATTTGGGAGCATCCGATTTATTGGTACAGCTGCCCTGCGCTTTTAAAACAGTGGATCGATGTGGTCCTGGAAGCCGGGTGGGCCTACGGACCAAAAGGAAACGCGCTGGAAAGTAAATTAGTCATGCAGGTATTGTCAACAGGCGGAGCCAGAACAACCTATCAGCCGGATGGATATCATCAGTTTACTTTACAGGAATTTCTTACACCATTCAACCGTACGACTACGCTTTGCAAAATGATTTACCTGCCGCCGTTTGTCGGGCACGGCTCTCACAGGATGGGCGATGAAGAACTGCTCGCACTAGGTCAGGATTATGCATTTCTTCTGGATCATTTTCAACGTAATAAGCTGGATGTTGAGGAAATTCAGAAATACGAATATTTAAACGACTGGTTAACAGAAAACGGAATAGCATGAGCAGTGACTTTCTACCCCAGGCATTGGTATACCTTTCGGCGGCCGTTATTTGTGTACCGATAGCAAAAAAAATCGGTATGAGTTCGGTGCTGGGATACCTGATTTCCGGAATTATTATCGGACCTTTTGTTCTGGGTTTTATCGGACAAGAAGGTGAAGGTATCATGCATGTAGCCGAATTTGGTGTTGTAATGATGCTGTTTCTGATCGGACTCGAACTTGAACCGGAAGCTTTCTGGGAAATGCGGAAAGCAATTGCAGGATTTGGTTTTTCCCAAATGATCGGAACGACCGTGTTACTCTTCGGTTTGTTCATGCTCCTTGGCTGGGAATGGACCATGTCCGTATCAATCGGGTTGGCGCTAACGATGTCGTCAACGGCGATTGTTTTACAAACGTTAAAAGAAAAAGGCCTTTCTAAATCACAGGCCGGTGAGGCCTCTTTTTCTGTTTTACTTTTTCAGGATATTGCTGTTATTCCAATTCTGGCCGTTTTACCCCTACTGGCAACCACGGATGTAACACCTGATGCTGCACACAGTTCTATATTGGGAGAATTACCTGCCTGGCTGCAAACGGTGATTGTAATCGGTGCAGTTGCATCAATTTATGCGGTCGGGACTTATCTTGTAGTTCCCTTGCTTCGTTTGATCGCGAAAACCGGATTACGTGAAATGTTTACAGCTTCATCTCTGCTTTTGGTAGTTGCGGTAGCCTTTTTAATGGAAATGGTGGGTTTAAGTCCTGCCCTTGGAACATTTGTTGCCGGTGTAGTATTGGCAAACAGTGAGTTCAGGCATGAACTTGAAAGTGATATAGAACCCTTCAAAGGTTTACTTCTTGGCTTGTTTTTTATGGGAGTAGGTGCTTCAATTAATTTTCAACTCCTGGCAGAATCACCCGGACAAATCGCCACAATTGTTTGCACTGTCATTTTTGTCAAATTCGCAGTTCTTTTTGCCATCGGAAAAACCTTTAAACTAAAAAACGATCAGAATTTTATGTTTGCTCTTGGCCTGAGCCAGGTTGGTGAATTTGCTTTTGTATTGCTTTCCTTCACAGGTCAGCTCAATATTATCGATCAGGAATGGCTCGGAAAGCTGACAGCAGTTACGGCAATCAGTATGATGACGACACCACTTTTACTTTTACTTAACGAAAAAGTAATTTCCAGGTTTTTCGGCACAAAAGAGATTCCTGACAAGCGTCCTGCTGACGAAATCGATGAACAACACCAGGTAATCATTGCAGGATTCGGACATTTTGGAAGTACCATAGGCCGGCTGCTTCGTGCCAACGGAATTGAGGCCACGATCCTTGACAATAACTCGGACCAGGTTGAACTGTTACGCAGGATGGGATTCAAAGTTTATTATGGTGATGCCACCAGGATTGACCTTCTTAAATCGGCAGGGATAGAAAATGCGAAACTACTTATTGCAGCAATTGATTCGCCTGAAATCAACAATGAACTAATCAAAACCGTAACCAAACATTACGGGCACGTGAAAGTGCTGGCCCGAGCCAGAAACCGGTTTGATGCTTACGAACTGATGGAAATGGGTGTTACAAACATTTACCGCGAAACGCTTTATACATCCGTTCACTTGGCTATTGACGCGCTCCAGGAACTGGGTTTTAGAAAATATACTGCTACCCGGCAAGGTCAGAAATTTATCAGCTATGATGAAAAGGCTTTGGAAAGGCTGGCTGGTTCAAGAGGTGACATGAAGGAATATGCTATCAATGCACGCAGGGAAATTGAGATTCAGGAGAAGCTTTTACAAAACGATCTGCTTCTCGACTTTTCAGCCGAAGATCACAGCTGGGACAGTAACTTTGTTAAAGAAACACTGATGGGAAAAAAGTAGTAAAAATTAATTTTACAGGTGTAGTATAACGTTTGACAAATCGAATCATCGGCTCTAATTAAATAATACAAAAAATATTCTATTTGTAACCTCTGTTAACTTAATTGTTTGATTACGAAACGACTATACAACTTTAAGGAGTAAAATAATCGAAGCTTATAGAAAACAACAGATTATACGTACAACTATTACTACTTTCATTATTGAAAAAAAATACAGAGATTTAAAGGATTTTATACCTTGCCATACTCCATAAAGAATGAATCTTTCCCCTGTTCCTGAAAACGAACGCGAACGACTTAAAGCACTGCAGAGTTATCAGATTCTGGATACACAAAGTGAGAAAGATTTCGATCGGCTTACAGAACTAGCGTCTCTTATCTGTGACGCGCCCATGTCTATGGTTACATTGATCGATGACAAGCGGCAGTGGTTCAAATCAAATTATGGTCTGGAGATGACCGAAACGTCCAGGGATCTGGCGTTTTGCAGGTATACAATTCTGGGCGATTCTCTTTTGGAAATTGAGGATGCAAGTCTTGACGAACGTTTCGACACAAACATCTATGTAACAGAAACGCCAAACGTAAGGTTTTACGCCGGGCATCCGCTCGTTGATCCCAATGGCTATTCGATAGGAACTATCTGCGTTTTTGACAGCCACCCTAAAAAGCTTACAGATCACCAGAAACAGGCGCTTAAACTACTGGCAGAGCAGGTTATGTCTCTGATTGTTGACCAGAGGAAAAGAGAGGAGCGCCGAAATTTTGATCGTCTTTTTACACTTTCCAATGATTTAATCTGCATAGCAGGTACAGACGGCTTTTTCAAAAAAATCAATCCGGCATTCGGACAAGTACTGGGCTGGGATGAGCATTTCCTGTTAAATACCCACTTTTTTGATCTTGTACACCCCGATGACCGTGAACAAACGGCCAGGGAATTAGCGCGGCTATCAACCGGAGAATCGGGAATCAATTTTGTTCAGCGTTTAAAAAGCAAAAACGGAGATTACGTTTTTATTCAGTGGGTTACGACTCCCGAGCCTGCAACCGGCAATATGTTTGCGATTGGGCGCAATATCACTGAAGAAAAAATAAAAGAAGAAAAACTTAAAATAAGCGAAGACAATTTCCGGACATTTTTCGAGAATTCGCAGGGCTTGATGTGCACGCACGATCTGGACGGCAGGTTCCTAACGGTAAACAGTGCAGGTGCAGCCTTGCTGGGTTATGTAAAAGAGGAGGTTTTAAAGCTGAGTTTGTTTGACCTGATTCCTGCCCGACATCATCAGATTCTCGAAAAATATCTTCATGAAATACGGGAGAACGGTATTTCCAGTGGACTGATGACCACCCAGCACAGGGACGGATCTTACCGGATCTGGAGCTACCATAATATCCTGATCGAAGTCAAAGAAGGGGCTGATTATGTTGTAGGAAATTCCATTGACGTCACCGAAAGCCATCGCCTGGCAAAAAGTCTGGAGAAAATGCAGGAAATGCTCCTCCAGACCAATCAACTGGCTAGTGTGGGAGGCTGGGAAGTGGATGTGCGTCAGAACAAGCTTTATTGGTCAGATATTACAAAACAGATCCATCAGGTAGATTCTGATTACGTACCAGACCTAGCGACTGGTCTTAGTTTTTACAAAAAAGAAGAGAGTTTTTTGAAAATATCTGAGGCAGTAAATCTAGCGCTCAAGGAGGGCAAAAGCTACGATCTGGAGCTGGAGCTCACAACCGCCAAGGGAAAAGAACTTTGGGTAAGGTCAATTGGTCATGCAGAATTCGAAAACGGCAGGTGCAAAAAGCTTTACGGAATGTTTCAGGACATTGACGAAAGAAAAAAAGCAGAACTTGAAATTGTCAATGCCAAGAAATTACTCGACGATGTATTAAATGCTGCATCGGAAGTCAGTATTATTGCAACCGATGTTGAGGGAACGATCACAGTTTTCAATAAAGGAGCAGAGAAATTACTGGGTTATACCGCAGACGAGGTTGTCGGTAAATCAACGCCCGAATTCATTCACCTCAAAGAAGAACTGCAAAAACGTTCGGAAGAATTATCTACAGAATACGGTTTTTCAATTGAAGGTTTCAGAACCTTTGTCTATAAGGCCGAATCGGAAAGTTCTGAAATCAGAGAATGGACTTATAGGTCTAAAAGCGGCGAACTGCTTCCTGTTTCACTGGTTGTTACTACAATAAGAGATTACAATAACACCATCATAGGTTACCTCGGAGTAGCCACGGACCTCTCTGCAAGTAAGAAGGCTGAGCAGGAATTATTTAATGAAAGAGCCCGTCTGCTTGCCTTTGTTGAACATGCACCGGCGGCAGTTGCGATGCTGGACAGAGATGTCCGGTACCTGGCAGTGAGCCGTAAATGGATTGATGAATATAAATTGCAGGAACAGCATATCATCGGCATGTCTCATTACGAGGTATTTCCCAACATTGGTGAAGAATGGAAAAACATGCACCAGCGTGTTTTGCAGGGCGAAACCATTTCCAGAGACGAAGACTTGTGGATGCCGCAGGGCTGGAATCAGGCACAGTTTCTCAAATGGGAACTACGACCCTGGTATCAGTTTGACGGATCTGTTGGTGGCATTATGATGTTTACTGAAGACATTACAGAAACCACCCGCAGGCAGGAAGAATTAAGGCAGGCCAAGTTGCAGTCTGAACAGGCTAGTATAGCAAAATCTGAGTTTCTGGCTAATATGAGCCATGAAATCCGAACACCTTTAAATGGGGTGATTGGATTCACAGATCTGGTGTTAAAAACAAAGATGAACGATACGCAGAAACAGTATCTGGGTATTGTAAACCAATCTGCCAATGCGTTACTGAGCATCATTAACGACATCCTTGATTTCTCCAAAATAGAAGCCGGCAAACTGGAACTGGACGTTGACAAATGTGATATTTACGACATTACGGCTCAGTCGGCGGATATTATTTCCTTTCCAATTCAAAACAAAGGATTGGAAATGCTGCTTAACATCCCGGCCAATCTTCCAAGGTTTGTCTGGGTGGATGAAATCAGATTAAAACAGGTTTTGATTAACCTGCTGAGCAACGCTGCGAAATTTACCGAAAGCGGGGAGATTGAATTAAAAATAGAGATACTCAATTACCAGCCGGAAGAAAGCCAGGATATAACCTGCCGGTTTATCGTTCGGGATACAGGGATTGGTATCCGTGAAGAAAAACAGGCTAAAATTTTCGAAGCCTTCCTGCAGGAAGACGGCTCTACTACAAAAAAATATGGTGGCACGGGTCTGGGACTAACGATATCCAACAAGCTTCTTGCTATGATGGGAAGTCAGCTTCAGTTAAAAAGTGTTCTTGGCGTGGGCAGTACATTTTTCTTTGACATGACCCTACTATCCGAACCGGGCGAACCTATTGTCTGGGAGAATGTAGATGCAATCAAAAAAGTATTGATCGTTGATGATAATGACAACAATCGCCTGATCATGAAAAAAATGCTGCAGCTTCTCAAAATTGAATCAGATCAGGTTAAAAATGGTTTTGAGGCACTGAAAGCACTGGACTCTCCTGTTCACTATGATGCGGTGCTAATGGATTACCACATGCCTTACATGGACGGGATCGAAACCATTCGTAAGATCAGAATGACCTTTCCGGGCACCGCAGAAGATTTGCCGATTGTTCTTTTAAACAGCTCTGCGGACGACAGCAAAGTGATTAAGGCCTGCGAAGAGCTTAAGGTCAACTACCGGCTGATGAAACCGATCAAGCTTAACGATATTTTCCTTTGCCTTTCCAGACTGTCACAAAAAGAGATGATTGAAGAAGTAAGTGAATCGGTTGAAAATTATATATTTACTTCTGGAGAAATGCTCGTGTTGATCGCGGAGGACAATCCGGTGAATATGTTCCTTGCAAAAACGATCATTAGTAAAATTACCCCGGAAGCAAAGATTCTTCAGGCTGCCAATGGAGTTGAAGCAGTTGAATTCTGCAAAAAACAGCTGCCCGACCTGATTTTCATGGATGTGCAGATGCCGGAAATGAATGGCTACGAAGCCACTTATGCGATTCGTAATCTTTCGCAGGACAGGCACATTCCAATTATCGCCCTGACAGCCGGCAACGTCAAAGGTGAACGTGATAAGTGTATCGCGGCCGGCATGGACGATTTCATTTCAAAACCTTTTGTAGAAGAATCTATTCGGCAGGCAATTAATAAATTTTCAGATAAAACCAGCACTATATCAAGCGAAACGAAAACTGATATGCACACTATATCAAATGAACACTTTGACATTGTTAGACTTAAAGACACCTATATGAACGACCAGGAGTTCATAACGGAGTTTCTGGCTTTAACCCGGGAATCGCTTCACAGCAGTATGTCCGAGTTTAAAGCACATTTTCAGACTAATAACCTTAAAGGAATCAAAGCGACTGGACATAGGCTGAAGGGAGCTTCATCTTCTGCTTTTTTAACAAAAGTCACAGAAATTACACAGGACCTGGAACATCTGGAAACCTTTGATGAAGCCAAAATCAAAAAATTGCTTGAAGATCTTCAGAACGAAATTGATTTACTGATACCTATTTTACTGGAAACTGAGCAGGCTTAGCTAGATAATAGACATTTCATCGATTTCATCAGTGAAAAGTTGTGTTAAGTTAAATATTTAAGTTAAACCGGATTAACCATCTTATCTGCCTGTTTTCTGAGTCCCTCTCGCCCTGCGTCCGGCTTTTCATTTCCCATCAAAAACGCAAGTGATCTTGTCTTTTCAAAATACTGGAAGGACACTTTGAGTATTCCGGTAATCGGAATGGCGATCAGCGTACCGGGGATACCCCATAAAACGCCAAAGGCAATAACTGAGGTGATCGTCATAAAGGGATTCAGATCCACTTCCTTCCCAACCACGTAGGGCTGTGTAATGTAGTTGTCAATCATTTGAGCAGCGAACATAACCGATACGACAACCAACACACTCGAAAAACCGCCCGAAACCATCGCCAGAAGTGCTGCCAAGCCTCCACCAATGGCGTTCCCCAAATAGGGTATAAATGAAAACACCGCTGCAATTAAAGCAAGCAGCAATGCATATTTAACTCCACCAATCAAAAAGCCCGTTCCGTATAAAACAGCCAATATTAACATTGCCTTAAACATACCCCAGAAATAACCTCCGGAAGTTTTTCTTATTTCTTTTAATACTTTTCTTACTTCCGGCTGCTCTTCCCGCGGAACGTTAAGAAGAATAAATTCTTTAAATCTTTCACGCTGGGAAAGGATAAGCACGACATAGACGATGACCAGGATAAAACTCGTTACCGCTCCACCAATCGTTCCGAGTGCTGCCGTTCCTCCCCTGCCCAAATTTGAAAGCATTCCTTTCGCCTGCTGAAGCTGCTCGTCAGGATCGATGCCCGCTTTATCTTCTATAAATGATTGAGCATCATCCAATAACTTCACCGATGTTTTTTCTATTTGCGGCCAGTCTTTTGAAATAATTCTCACCTGGATTGTAAGTAAAGAACCCAGAAAGACGAAGAACATTAAAAGAAGAAGCGTACTGCCGGCAACCGCAAATCCCCGGCTTATATTTTTGTTCATTAGCCAATCCATTACAGGAATCAGCATCATGGCTAAAACGATACCGATTGCCAGAGGGGCAAGAAATGTTTTGCCCAAATAAAGGCCAGCCGGAACGGCAATTAATAAAAGAACCCACTTTAAAATTTTGGAGATGTCGCTGGTCATTGATATGTAGTTTTAAAATTGCCTTAAAAAACCATTCCAGTAAGTAGTTGGTAAAACCTGTGAATGCACAAAAAAAAACCGTGAAGTTTGTACACTTCCACAGGGCATTTCCCACAATTAACCTGGGTCAGATTATTCCACTACCAGCCAGGTATAACCATTTGCAGGAATTTTTACTGACACCTCAACTTCATAATCCCGGCTCACCTTATACGTTCTGGGAATACCCTCCTTTTCACGGATTTTCAGTGACGTGTGCTCTCCGGTATAATAAGCCGGCAATTTTAGTGAACGGGTAATTTCTTCTTTTTGAGGATTGTACAACATCACCAAACCCTTTTGTTTTAAGGCTGGATTGACGTGCATAATACCGTCCCAATCTCGTCCATCGGCACGGCGTAAATGTAGAATATCCGAATTGAGAATATTCCGGTATTTTTTATACCAATCAATGACATCAACGACGGTTTTTCGGGTTTGCTCTGTATCATAAAGTCTCGGCCCGCGGTAACAGGCCTGAATACCGGCTCCATAATATTGCATCATCAGCTGCTCGTAGGCATCCAGATGTTCCGAGAGCGGTTCAAGAATCGCATCAGCGTCGCCACCCTGATACTTTGTCAGCGGTACAAATCCCCACACCATCGAAGGAGTTTCACTCCACATCGCATCAAAAATATTCTGTCGGTTTAATATCTTTTGCTGATCGCGGGATAATGAAAAATTCACCTCACGATAACCCAGAGCGATTTTATTAGTCCCATCCAGAAAATACCAATCCGGTGCGTTTACATAAACTCCATTTTCGTTACACCAGCGGTAAAGTCCTTTTTGCATTTCCATTTGTTTCCATTGCGAATCATGCAAACCTTCATGCCCCGGGTGTGTTGTTGACGCACAAACGTCGCCCGGGTAGGGACCGTCGTTTTCAAAAATATTAAAACCAGTGTAGGTCATAAAAAGTTTAAGTTTGCTTACATACGCAAGTCCCCATTTACTACCCAGACAGGGAGCGTGTCCACCGAAAAATGCGCCGCCCGGCTTTCCCGTTTTCGGGTCGACCACATCGTCTTCCGGGCTGATTTTTCTGGAACTAAAAAGAGAATAACTACCGATCAGCACATTTTTGCTGTGTGCATAATCTGCCAGCTCTTTCCACTTTTTCATGTTCGCCGCGGTTGTGTCCTCCATATTGCAATGGCTGCCAAAACTCAGGATCAGCGCCTCATAACCTGTTGCCTGGCATTGATCAATGGCTGTTTTTACTTCGGAATCATTTTTACTTACCAAATGCATAAATATCGGATTGCTCGTAACCCAGGGAGCAATTGTTCGATACATCTTTCTGACTGCCAACCCCTTGCGCTCACGATCATAACTGTCCTGCAAAAGTTCATAAGTGCGAATACTTTCCAGTGACTCACCTGTTTTTAGATTCACACCCATATTTACATTTGGATGAACTTCCAGCAGGCAGGGTGTCTGATAATTATAGTTAACCTGCGAAGTGTAAGACGGATCCACTTTCCAGTGCGTCGCCTGATCGCTCAGCGGGTATCGCATTGCATTGTTAAAAGCAAAATTATTTTCAACGTAAATCCCGTTAGGCTTAGCCATTTTATCGGCACTTCCTTCTACCGCACTTTCTTCCTCAATTACAGCAAGTATCTCATTAACAATTTGATCTACTGTAACTTTGCCACCGGTATTCGCTACTGTTACCCATTTGCTAAGTAACGGCAACCCATCAAACAGAGAATAATGCACCTGAACATCCAGATCCTTTAACTGTGGAAGGGATGATTTAAAAAAAAAGGTAATCGTTTTGCCTGTCGGCATCTTCGTGTTACCGGTCCACATTGTCGTTTTCCATTTCAGGGTATTTTCAATGTCAGAAACAGAATATTTAACATAGTGAAAGGCACTATCTGATATTTTCATTTGGTCTACCCATTCCGGCAGCAGGTAGCCATTTTCTTTTTGCCCGCTTAAACCTCCAACATTATACGCTTTTCCGTTCAGGATAATTCTTGCCTCTGCTTTGACAGACCGTAAGAGCTGCTGACCATTTGACAGATTAGTGTAGTTGATGCAGGCCAGGTCCGGGGTAATGCGAAATGTCCTCTGTAAAAGACCGTTGTTCATAATAAGATCTTTACCATTTTGGGATAGGTAAAACCCGGCTTTTTCACTAACAGGCCGGATAAGCCAATCGGCAGCCATTTTTTTGTCACCAGATTGTTGCCAAACCGGCAAATTCTGGGCATTTATTGCACTGGTAAAGAAACCCAGAACAATCAGATAAACAAATTTCATTTTTAAGGGATTAGGTTATTTTTAAAATATTTTTAAATATACCTATGAATAGTAAAAAAATATAAATTTATACTCTTTTAGAAAAAATTTATCGCCAACCCAGACCAAGGCTAAATCCACCCCAAACTGCAAATTCTCTGTCGAGCAAGGGCGTCATCCGCGCTTTACATATATATATCCATCTTGGCTTCACCAAATGAAATCTTAATCCAATAATACCCATTGGTGAAAAGTAAGTGTTTTTATAAAGCTCATTTGGTAAACTGGCACTGGAAGGTTCGAATATCGACAATGCTGCTCCGGTCTCCAGATATGTTTCAAAACTGTGATAAGATGGTGCAGGCGAGCAAAGGCTCCGGTGATAAGGATTCAGAATAAAATTATAGGTAGTTCCGGCTTCAAGACCAGGCGGGCGATTATTTTTCCGGCCTGCGCTGGGCAGACCAATTCCTGCATCCGCATTCCAAAATCCGCCCTTCCTGTACGAAAAAGGCATCTCTGCTGAGATCATTGTACTTGGAGCGGTTCCAAGAACATTTAAGGTTATCCCGCCCCTCAGCCCGGTAAAATGAGGCTGCGCGATTAACCTTAAAGAAAACAAAATTAAAAGCGGAAAACATCTATGCATACACTAAAGGTTCTTTCAAAAGCAACGACAGAACCTTATTTTAGGTATGCAGCCTCTTACTCTTCCTGATCGTTTAAGTTTTCAATCAACGAACCCTCTTCGGTTTTGACAGAATCTTGAACCGCTTCATTAATAAATTTCATTTCTGAATCCGTCAGATCTCTCCATTTTCCAACCGGAAGTCCGTCAAGCGTAACGTTCATGATACGTACTCTTTTAAGTTTACTGACAGAATAACCCAGGTGTTCGCACATGCGGCGGATTTGCCGGTTAAGTCCTTGTGTGAGGGTAATGGTAAAAACATGGCTTCCCTCCTTTCTGACAAAACATTTTTTTGTAATGGTTTCTAAAATCGGTACTCCCTCAGACATCTTTTTTACAAATTCAGGCGTAACCATTTTGTCTACGGTGACCAGGTATTCCTTTTCATGGTTATTTCCGGCCCGAAGAATTTTATTGACGATATCGCCGTCACTCGTCAGAAAGATCAGCCCCTCTGAAGGTTTATCCAGCCTCCCGATTGGAAAAATGCGCTCCGGATGTCCAATGAAATCTATGATATTTCCTTTAATCTGCCGTTCTGTTGTACAGGTAATTCCAACAGGTTTATTGAAAGCAATATATACACCCGCTTTTTTAACCTTCAAAGATTTTCCGTCTACACGAACATCATCTGATTCCGAAGCTTTGTCGCCAAGTACAGCTATTTTCGAATTTAATGTCACCCTGCCCTGCTCCACAAGTCTGTCCGCTTCGCGGCGGGAACAAAAACCCGTTTCACTTATAAACTTGTTAATCCTGATCATTACTGCTTCCTGTTGCCCTTAAAATTTGTACGAATCGTTTTCAGACCGCAAATTACCTTAAATCAGAAAAATTATCTTACAATCGTTAAAGATTCCGGCACTTTCGCACTTTAACAGTCAGGAATAATTCCGGATACTGTTTATTGATTTAATAATCATTCTATGAAAAATCGTTTTTTACCGCTTTACCTTCTACTTTTCACCGCCCTATTATCCCACGCGCAGCCGGTTAAACGATATGTGGACGTGGTTGTTGCTGCCGACCATGACGACTGGACTTACAAAACCGGCGAGAAAGTTCAGTTTACAATCTCCGTCATCCGCAACGGGAACCTGGTAAAAAATGTCCCGGTCCGTTATGAAATCGGGCTTGAAAAGCTTGAACCAACCATCAAACAAACAAAAACGACAGCAGACGGCAAACTTGTCATCGATGGCGGAACCATGAAAACGCCGGGGTTTTTAAGATGTATTGCCTATGCAGTTGTGGACGGAGCAGAATACCGCGGACTTGCGACAGCCGGATTTGAGCCGTTCAAAATACAGCCAACGGTGACCAATCCTCAGGATTTCGACAGCTTTTGGGATGCCGCAAAAAAAGAACTTGCTGCTGTGCCTATGGATGCAAAAATGACGCTCCTGCCGGAAAGGTGTACCGCAAAAGTTAATGTATATCATTTGAACCTACAAAATCACCGCCAGGGACTCCGAGTTTATGGTATCTTAAGTGTCCCAAAAAAGGAAGGAAAATATCCGGCATTACTTCGTGTACCAGGGGCAGGAATCCGGCCATATTACGGAGATATTGCTACTGCTGAAAAAGACATCATCACTCTTGAAATAGGTATTCATGGCATTCCGGTGATTATGGACCCGTCGGTTTACACGGATTTGAGTGCGGGAATATCAAACGGATATCCTTCGTACAATATGGATGATAAAGATAAGTTTTACTACAAAAAAGTTTACTTGGGCTGTCTTCGCGCCAATGATTTTTTAACAAGTCTGCCGCAGTACGATGGTCAAAACCTTGCGGTAACCGGTGGAAGCCAGGGCGGAGCACTTTCGATCGTGACAGCCGGTTTGGACTCGCGTGTAAAATGGCTGGGCGCTTTTTATCCGGCTTTAAGCGATGTTACCGGTTATCTCCACGGCAGAGCCGGAGGCTGGCCCCATTATTTTGACAAAAACAGCGTGCAGGCAAATAACACCAAAGAGAAACTGAACACGGTAGCTTATTACGATGTGGTAAACTTTGCAAAAAGAGTTAAGGCGCCCGGATACTATATGTGGGGATACAACGACGAAACCTGTCCGCCTACATCCATGTTTGCGGCATACAATGTAACTAATGCGCCAAAAGAGCTTAAATTGTACCTTGACACCGGCCATTGGACTTATGCTGATGAAAGAGATATCATGAATAACTGGCTGACAGAGAAACTGAAAGGCAAGTAATCCCGTGGTTTCCGGCGTTTTTACGCAATTCTAATATATTAAACAGATCCTATGTTGTTGGAACAAATTCAGAAAGCAAGTGAATTTTTAAAAGAATATACCAAAAGTTTTGAACCTGAATTTGGTATCATACTGGGAACAGGACTGGGCTCTTTGGTCAATGAAATTGAAATTACTTACACCATTTCGTACAGCGATATTCCTAATTTTCCTGTTTCGACGGTAGAAAGCCACTCGGGTAAACTGATTTTTGGAAATTTATCAGGAAAAAAGGTTTTATGCATGCAGGGTCGCTTCCACTACTACGAAGGTTACAGCATGCAGCAGGTTGTTTTTCCGGTACGTGTCATGAAGCTTCTTGGTGTTCAGACATTGCTTGTTTCAAATGCCTGCGGAAGTCTTAATCCGGCTTATAAGATCAGCGATCTGATGGTAATCAATGATCATATCAGTTCATTCTTGCCTTTGAATCCTTTGATAGGCACGCACATTCCTGAATTTGGAGACCGCTTTCCCGACATGAGCGATCCTTATGATGCTGTCCTGATTCAAAGGGCTTTAAACATAGCAGATGAGAATCATATCCCCGTTCATTCAGGCGTGTATGTGAGCGTTTCAGGCCCACAGTTGGAAACGCGTGCCGAATACCGCATGCTTCGTCAAATCGGTGGAGACGTTGTTGGCATGAGTACTGTTCCCGAAATCATTGCTGCACGTCAAATGGGAATCAGATGCTTTGGACTTTCGGTTATCACCGATCTGGGTATTCCTGAGACACTGGAAAAGGCTGAATTTTCTAAAATCGTTGCGGCCGCCCAAAAAGCAGAACCCGGTATGACGCTGATCATGAAAGAATTGCTGACCTACCTGTAAGAAAAAAAGACTAACAAAAAGATTTACAAACAGATATGGATCGTCGAACCTTTATTGAAAAAACAGTTCTTTCAACAGCGGTATTTTCTTCTCTGCCACTCCTTTCTGCGCTCAGCCGGGCAGCTCCTTACCGCACTGCTCTTGTAGGATCAGGTTGGTGGGGAACCAACATCCTCCGCTGTGCGATACAGTCGGGCGAAAACAAGGTGGTTGCACTTTGCGATGTGGATGAAAATCAGTTGAAGGCTTGCGCAGCAGAGGTATCAAAACTGACACCCGATAAACCAAAGCTGTACAGAGATTACCGGGAGATGCTCGCCAAAGAAAAGCCTGAAATCGTAATCGTTGCTACACCCGACCACTGGCATGCGCTGTGTTGTATTGCTGCCATTGAATCCGGAGCACATGTCTATGTAGAAAAACCAATTTGCCACACCATTAAAGAAGGCAGAGCCATGGTCAATGCCACGCGAAAACATGGCCGGATTGTTCAGGTTGGTACACACCGGCGGGTATCACCGCATAATATTTCCGGGATGGAATTCTTAAAGTCAGGCAAGGCCGGAAAGATAGGGATGGCCCGGGCATTTGTGCATTACGGCGGAGGTGCCGGACAAAAGGTGCCAAACGAAGAACCACCAAAAACCATCGACTGGGATTTCTACTGCGGCCCTGCTCCTTTGGCTCAATACAATAAAACAATCCACCCAAAAGGATTCCGGAATTACCTGGACTTTGCTAACGGTACACTTGGCGACTGGGGAATTCACTGGCTTGATCAGGTTCTTTGGTGGTCGGATCAGAAGTACCCTAAAAAAGTTTATTCAACAGGAGGAAGAGCCATTCGCCAGGATAACACCGATGCACCGGATCACCAGGTTGCTGTTTATGATTTCGATGGATTTACCCTGGAATGGGAGCACCGGAATTTTGCTGGCAACAATGCGGAGAAAACCGATCCTAAACAGGCCGTGGGTGTATATTTTTACGGAACCGAGGGAACATTTCACATGGGCTGGCTCGACGGCTGGACCTTTTATCCTGCTAACACCAACAAACCGGTCATACATCAGGACGCACAGCTAAACAAACCGGATGATCAGAATATACAACAGCTTTGGGCCAATTTTCTAACCTCAATCAAAACTAACACTCCACCTGTTTGTGAAATAGAAATTGGACAGCGCTCAACAAATGTTGCACTACTGGGCATGCTTTCGTACAAACTCGGACGAAGCATTGTCTGGGATGGAGAAAGAGAAACCATTGCAGGAGATGCAGAGGCCAATAAATTGCTCAGCCGGGAATACCGTGGTGAATGGAAATATCCGCAAAGCTAGTTTAATATATAAAAACGGGTGAATGGTCGTATGACCCATTCACCCGTTTTTATATAATTTCTTTATTAATCGATTTTAACAACCTCAGCAGGGATATTGTATTGTTCGATCATTTCTCTCGTGAAACGTACATGACCTCTTGGCGCCATCAGATACAATTTCGCGCCCTTCATACCCGCTAATTCGCTCAAAAGCTTCCATTTGGAAATACTTCCGCGAAGCTGGTCAGTTTTCATTGAAACTTCCAGATAATGTCTGTTAAACATGTTTACACCGGTTACATCTGGTGTAAATTTAATGTTATCTGCTGCTCTTTCATACGACTTAGGGGTTTCAAACCCTTCCATATTGGCTTGGATTTCCTTAAACCCATGAGCCTGTGCCCACTTTACAACAAGCGGAATGAACGATTCCTTTTCCATAAATATCAACGAATAATTTTTTACGCTTCAAGCGAGGAACTCAAAAACAATTATCAAACTTAGCCGGGCGGAGAGAAAATTGTTAACCGAAAGCTGTCTGCTATGTAGTATTTCCTAATAAACAGGAAAGGTACAGGTTTTTATTGTACTGAACAAATTTTGACTTCAAACTATTAGTCATCCAGCTCGTCTAAAAAGCTTCTGTAAGCCCTCAGAAGCTCCTGGTGCGTCTTTGTATTCTTCTGATTAAGAGCCAAAGCGATGCCTTTTATATAGATTTCCTCTGCCCTGCTAATTTTATCCTGCATAGCAAAAAATGATGCAGCGTGATAGTAGGCAGGCAAATATTCGGGATGCTCCGCCAGTAAAATATCAAAAAATGCGGCAGCTTTTAACATATCAAATTTGGAATATTCCAAGGCGAGCGCGTACACATTGAAGGGATCTGACGGATCCTCCTCGTAAAAGGATAACAAATTCTGAAGTAATGCGTTTTTCATTGGAAATTATTATGCTTGCATACTATTTAAGATTTTCCTTATTTTGCGAATGACAAAGTTATTCTCAGAAAAGTTAAAATACGTAACTATATTATCATGAAAATACTCGTTTGTATTACCAATGTACCTGATACGACCGCTAAAATATCTTTTACCGATAACGACACCAAACTTAATAAAAACGGAATCCAATATATTATCGGACCCTATGATGATTATGCACTGGCAAGAGGCGTTGAATTGAAAGAACAGTTCGGCGGTGCAGTAACCGTACTTCATGTGGGTGGCGCAGAAGCAGATCCGCAAATTCGTAAAGCACTTGCTATTGGCGCAGATGATGCGATCAGAGTCAATTGTGATCCTTTGGATTCCTATTTTGTTGCAAGCCAAATTGCTCATATTGCCCGTGAAAACAGTTACGACCTTATTCTTATGGGGCGTGAATCCATAGACTTTAACAGCGGTGTTGTACACGGACTTGTTGGTGAAATGCTTGGTATCCCCTCCTACTCTCCGGTAATGAAACTGGATATTGAGGGCAGCACTGCTACCATTGCCAGGGAAATAGATGGCGGGAAAGAAACTCTTTCAGCACCACTTCCACTTGTACTTGGCTGCCAGGAACCAATTTCGGAATGGAAAATACCTAATATGCGTGGCATCATGACTGCCAGGACAAAACCGCTTTTGGTAGTGGAACCTGTTTCGGTTGATGACATGACAGTTCCTGAAAAATATTCACTTCCGGCTCCGAAAGGCGCCTGCAAAATGATTCCGGCGAGTGAAGCCGAGACGCTTATAAAATTGTTACAGACAGAAGCTAAGGTATTATAAAACAGGAAATCATTTCCATTAGCAATTCTATCATTTTTTCATTCAAAATTACACGATATGTCAGTTCTCATATTTGTTGAAATAGATAACGGTACGATAAAAAAAACATCCCTTGAAGCGATTGCCTACGGGGCGAAGATCGCAGAAAAAACAGGGGGTAATGCCACCGTTCTGGCATTAGGAGCTGCGGATGCGACCGAACTTGAAAAGGCCGGTTTCTACGGAGCCAATAGAGTTTTACATGCTTCGGATGCAAAACTGGCACATGAAAACAGCCTGGCCTATGCCGACGTTCTGGCACAGGCTGCTGCGAAAGAAGACAGTAAAATCATCATCCTTGCAAAATCCGGGCTGGGTGATGCGGTAGCTGCACGTGCGGCGGCAAAACTAAAAGCAGGAATTGTTTCAGGTGTAACCGAACTTCCGGAAATAAACGGGGCTTTTACGGTGACCAGAAGCATCTACACAGGAAAGGCCTTTGCAACTGCTGAGATCAAATCTGATGTAAAAATACTGGTGATTAAAAAGAATGCAATCGAAGTTGACGAATCACAATTATCAACTTCTACCGCCATTGTAGAAGCTTTTGCAGCAGCCTTGCGCGACTCTGATTTTACAGCAACAGTAGGTCAAGTTGAAAAAGCAAGCTCCGAATTATCTCTCACCGAGGCCGACATCATTGTTTCCGGTGGACGAGGTATGAAAGGTCCGGAACACTGGCAGCCGCTTTTGGATCTGGCATCTGCCTTGGGTGCTGCGACAGGCTGTTCAAAACCGGTATCCGATCTGGACTGGCGTCCTCATCATGAACATATCGGACAAACCGGAATTAAGGTTGCACCGAACATTTACATTGCCTGCGGCATTTCCGGCGCTATTCAGCACTTAGCTGGTGTAAACGGCTCAAAATGTATTGTTGTTATTAATAAAGATCCCGAAGCACCTTTCTTTAAGGCAGCAGATTATGGTATTGTCGGAGATGTTTTTGAGATCCTTCCTAAGTTAACCCAGGCTGCAAAAAACCTGAAATAAACTTCATTTTTAAGCTGGTTTGAATTATTTAAATATTTTCGTTCCGGATCATCGTATTCGTTTTCAGACATTTAGGTTTTTTTAGACACAATTAGTTAATATCAACAGCAAGCTTAACCCGTCCCTCATTTTTTAATGCAGGACGGGTTTTTTATTTTTGCATCCTGAAAGCTTGCCCTTTACAGAAATAAGCAGGAACAGTTTAAGTTGCTTTTTTGTTAAAATACTGGAAATCAAATCAGTATTTAATAATACAGATACTTTAGCTCAGAACTTATTAAACCGGGCGAATCAGAATTCTCACCACAGCTGTTAACAAAAACTTGCGCTTGCGCATAAAGTTTAAACGTGAAAAAAATTAAGCTAGAAATACTAGGTCTGTCCCCCAGCCAATCACAGGCCGGATCTTTTGCATTGGTGCTTGGCGAAGAATTAGGTAACCGCCGGCTGCCGATAATTATCGGTGTTTTCGAAGCACAGGCTATCGCGGTTCAGATCGAGAATATTGTTCCCAACCGTCCGATGACGCATGATTTATTCAAGTCGTTTGCGGATGGCATGAATTACACTTTGAAGGAAATTGTAATCTCTGATTTGAAAGAGGGCATCTTTTATGCAAAAATCGTTTGCACGGACAGCCTTCGTGAGGTAGAAATTGATGCTAGACCTTCGGACGCAATTGCTATCGGCCTGCGTTTCGGTATTCCTATTTATACATACGAGGCAATTTTATCCGAAGCCGGTATTGTTTCCAGTTCGGCAGCAGAAGAGGAAGATGATGAGGAACAGGAAACAGTACGCGAAACGCTAAAAACAAAAGGTTCTCTTAAAGATCAGCTTCGCGACCTTTCGTTCGACGAGCTGCAGAGAATGCTGGACGACGCGCTTTCAAAAGAAGACTATGAGAAGGCGGCGAACATTCGTGATGAAATGGGCAGAAGAAATTAAACGCCGCTTTCATAAAGTTAAAAATCGTTAAGCATTGCCTTAAATCGGCCTCTTTTTAATATAAATCCTTATTTTTGCCATTGCTGGTCCGAAAAACGAAAAGTTAAAGACCGGAAAAAGCGAAATCTTACGCGCTATGCCTAAAAAAAAGAAGATCGGTAGTTATCCAAATGCAATGATTGTAATGAGTCTTACGGCTGCATTATTCTTAATTGGCTTTTGCGGGCTGTTGGTAATTCAATCCAAAAAACTGGTTTCGATCATTCGTCAGAACATAGAGGTGAGGGTTTTCCTCGACAAAGAAGCTTCCAAGGCAGGCCAGGATTCTATATTGAATTTATTCAAAACAAAGCCTTATGTTTTGGTAACTTCTGAGGTTGCTCCTATTTCATTCGTGTCAAAAGAGGAAGCAGCAAAAGAATTTATAGAAGGAACAAAGGAAGATTTTTCAACTTTCCTCGGTCAAAACCCTTTACGTGACAGCTATCGGGTAAAAATTGGTGAAGATTACTTTGAAGAATCAAAACTGCAACTTATTAAAAAAGATATTGAAGGCATTAAAGGCGTTTATGAAGTTGTTTATCAGGAAGATCTTGCTGACAACATCAATCGCAATGTAACCAAAATTTACGCTGTCCTGGCTAGTTTTGCTTTGATCATGCTCATTATCATTGTATTGCTTGTTAACAATACGATCAAACTTGCCATTTATTCGCAGCGTTTCCTGATTCGCAGTATGCAGCTGGTGGGTGCTACAAACGGATTTATACAAAAACCCTACATTCTCAGAGGTGCTATTCAGGGACTTACCGGGGGCATTGTAGCCGGAGGGTTATTAATTGCATTACAGCAGGTGGCAGTCAGGAATGTAGAAGGATTGGCTGTTTTGCAGGAATATAATAAAATAGCGATACTCGTTGGTATAGTAGTAATACTGGGAATTGCGATTGGCATTGCTAGTACCTATCAGTCTCTTGCGCGCTACCTTCGTATGGCACTTGACGATCTTTATTAAGTCATAAATCAGAATTTAACACAAAAAATATGAATAACAACAGGAACAACCTTCCGTTTACGACCACCAACTATGTGACCATGCTGATTGGTCTTGCAGTCATTTTGGGAGGATTTTTAATTATGACCTTCGATACCGAAGAATTCGGCTTTGGCACCCTGGGTTTAACTGTTGGACCGCTGATCGTTGTGGTCGGTTTTGTGATTGAATTTTGGGCTATCTTCCGTAAACCGGCTAATTCATGAGTATTTGGCAGGCCATTATTTTAGCGATCGTTGAAGGCATAACAGAGTTTTTACCAGTATCTTCTACCGGCCACATGATTATCGCTTCCTCGTTCATGGGGATCAGTCATCTGGAGTTTACCAAAATGTTCACCGTAAATATACAGTTCGGTGCTATCCTTTCAGTTGTTGTGCTTTACTGGAAGCGCTTTTTTCAGTCCACAGATTTTTATTTCAAATTATTCGTTGCGTTTCTTCCGGCGGCTGTCCTTGGATTTTTACTCAACGACTTGATTGACGCCATGCTGGAAAATGTTGTGGTTGTTGCCATTTCACTTTTAGTAGGTGGTATTATTCTTGTTTTTATCGATCGCATTGCAAACGACACAACTGGCGACAGAGAAATTTCTTACTTTGATGCTTTGAAAATCGGCTTTTTTCAGTGTATTGCGATGATCCCGGGTGTTTCCCGTTCGGCATCCACCATTATTGGAGGCATGCTTCAGGGTTTGTCGCGTAAACAGGCTGCTGAATTTTCCTTCTTTCTTGCCGTGCCAACAATGGCAGCAGCAGGAGGTTATAAATTACTTAAGACTTACGATACAATTCAGTCGGAAGACATTAAGATATTGTTGCTGGGAAATCTGGTTGCGTTTGTTGTTGCCATGCTTGCAATCCGGTTCTTTATAAGTTTCCTTACAAAATACGGGTTTAAGGTTTTCGGTTATTACAGAATTATTCTGGGATTGGTACTGCTGGGTTTGCTGGCATCCGGTTACAAGCTGGACATCGTCTGACCGACCTTATAAATAGAATTTAATACGAATTCAAACCACAGAGCCCGCGTTCTGTGGTTTATCTTTTTCTTTAAAATAAATTTGGACTGTTGCTGAATAATCAGCTTCTGATTCATTTATCAAAATTATAAATTTGAATAACGAAACAATTATTCCGGACGAAGGCGAAGTCATTTTGATTAACAAACCCTTACGATGGACTTCTTTTGATGTTGCCAACAAACTCAAAAGAGGCTGTAAGTTTAGTAAAATCGGTCACGCCGGTACGCTCGATCCGCTGGCAACCGGTCTACTTATTTTGTGTACCGGCAAGAAAACGAAGCAAATCGATTCTTATCAGGCTCAGGAAAAAGAGTATACCGGAACATTTGTTCTTGGCAAAACCACGCCTTCAATTGATTTGGAAACAGAATTTGACGCTGAATTTCCCGTCGATCACATTAACGCTGAAATTCTGGAAAAAACAAGACAACAGTTTCTGGGACAAATTGAGCAGATCCCTCCTATTTATTCAGCGGTGAAGGTTGACGGTGAGCGGCTTTATAAAAAAGCCCGTCGCGGAGAAACTGCTGAGATCAAAAAAAGAACCGTAGAAATTTCACTTTTCGAAATAGATTCTTCCAATTTCCCATCAATTGATTTTAAGATTGTTTGTTCAAAAGGAACATATATTCGTAGTATTGTACGTGATTTTGGTCAGCTGGCACAAAGTGGTGCTTACCTGAGCGCGCTGTGCAGGACACGGATCGGTTCATTTGAACTGAGCAATGCCTGGGAGCTTACCGATTTCATTTATCAGAAAAGGATTGAATTGAAGTTACCTGTTGAGGAATGAATATCTACCATAGTCTGGATGCCTTTGAAAAATTAGATTTTGCCGTTGTAACCAGCGGAACTTTTGATGGGGTACACATCGGACATAAAAAAATACTTTCCCGGCTCAGGGAGATCAGCCAACTTTCAGGCGGAGAAACAGTTGTACTAACTTTTTGGCCTCATCCGCGAACCGTTGTTTCCGAAGACAGCCAGTCATTACAGCTACTTTCTACGATTGAGGAAAAGATAGAACTTTTTGCCCAGCTTGGTATAGATCATCTTGCCATTATTCCCTTCACAAGGTCTTTCTCGGAATTGTCTTCCGAAGATTTTATCCATCAAATACTGGTAGATAAAATTGGCACAAAAAAACTGGTGATCGGCTATGACCACCGTTTCGGAAAAAACCGGGAAGGAAGTTTTGAATTTTTAAAACAAAACTGTTCGCAGTATGGCTTTGAGGTGGAAGAAATCCCGCGTCAGGATATTGAAGATATGGCAATCAGCTCTTCCCGTATTCGTAAGGCGTTGGTGACTGGGCAAATTCACGAGGCGAATGAACTGCTGGGCAGGCAATATAACATTTCAGGGACGGTGGTTAAAGGAAAACAGCTTGGCAGGACAATAGGTTTTCCAACGGCCAACGTTCATCCGGATGAATCCTACAAACTAATTCCGCAGAACGGGGTTTACGTTATAAAGGCAACTTATAAGGATGAAACATTTAAAGGAATGCTCAACATTGGTGTCAGACCGACCGTAGATGGTACTTCCAAAACGATTGAAGCGCATTTGTTTGATTTTGATAAGGAAATATACGGAGAAGAACTTCAACTGGAATTGCTGCATTACCTGCGTCCCGAACAAAAATTTGACGGACTGCCATCTTTAATGGCGCGAATCAAACTGGATAGAGAAGAGGCTCTGGCTTTTTTTTCTAAAACAGAATAGCATATTTTGTAAAAATAAAAGCCGTGACAATCAGATAAAACTGAAAATCACGGCTTTTTCTTTTTTATGTAGAATTATTGTTTCACAAACCTGAACACATGCGTTTCATCAGCTCCTGATATACGGATCAGGTAAATTCCTGATTTGATGTTCGGCAGCGCGCGGTCAGCGCTTTTATTGATTTCAGATAACGAACCTTTGCCTGAAAGAAGCTTGACGCCATCCTGGCTTAGGATTTCATACTTCAAACTTTTTGCGGTTGCCATTCTTCCTGCAAGTTTCAGCGTCACATGATCTGTAACCGGATTAGGATAAACAGTAAGTTCGCGGTCAGCTTCGCCATTCAGTTTAACGGTAACAACTCTTGAATTGGTCGTTGTTCCATCCAGATCCAATTGTTTCAGACGGTAGTAAGACAAACCTTCCAAAGGCGCCGCATCCAGAAAACTATAAGTTTTTACCGTACTGGTATTTCCTGCACCATCGATAACCGCAAGATCTTCAAATGATACCGCATCCGCAGAACGTTGCACAGTAAAGTGACTGTTATTGATTTCAGAAGCCGTTTTCCAATTCAGCTGTATCTGTTTGTTCACTTCTTTGGCGGTGAAAGAAATCAGGTTTACTGGAAGAGCACCGGAGAAATTTACGCCGATTAATATCGGATCGTGGTCTGATGAACGGAATGGGCTTGATGCATCCGTGTAGGTAGTGTTGGTATATTGTAAAAGTGTAGGCTCATTAGAATTGATATTCCACTTTTGCACTGCCACTTTATCAGTCATAGAGGATGAAATGACCGCGTGGTCTAATGAACCCAGCGCTCCGTTGAAAAGGTAGGAATGTGCTGTTGAGGTACTGGCTACGACAAGTCCGCTTGCACGCAACAGATCCAGTGGATCCTCTTCAAAATAGGCATTGTAGTCACCGACACTTACTATACGGTCAGATCCGCTGGTTGTTACCAGTGCATTTATAAAAGTAACAAGTGCAGATGCCTGAGCTTTACGGGTTGCATTGTAAAAACCCTGACCGTCGCCATTATCTGCATCAGCACCCGTGCCTCCACTTCCTTTTGACTTAAAGTGATTTACTATAAAATTGAACTTTTCACTGGCAGTGGTAGTGAAAGTTTGTGCCAGAAACGGACGTTGTCCCGTAACCCCGGTTAAAGCCGCTGCGCCTTCGGGGAAAATGGTTGCATTCTTGTAAATAATTGCGCATTTGATTTCGTCGGTATTGCCGGTCTGGATTGATGAACCATCCTTTACAATTGAATAGGTATTCGCACCCATTTTAGCATTAAGACCATTAACCAAATCCTGAATTGCAGATAGTGTTCCTACACCATCATTCTCAATTTCCAGCAATCCAACAACATCCGCATTGATTTGAGAAATGGCTTCGATGATCTTACTACGCTGAATTGCAAAAGCCGCGGCCGTAGTTGCTCCTCTTGAAGTTGGAAAACCTCCACCCGATCCGTTTCCATTGAAATAATTAAGCACATTAAAACTTGCCAGTTTGATGGTGGCATTTGTAAATGTCGGCACTGTCGGACGAGGTGCACTAACAACTACCGGAGCATCCCCACCTGGTAATGGCTGAATACGATACTTCAGGAAGCCGTAGCCCATAATTCCTTTTAGAGAAGAAATGGAGCTATTGATCCGGATTGTTTTCAAAACGGGATCTAAGTAAGGAGTCGGTGAAGGATTTGACAATCCTGAACCGTCGTCCAAGACGATAACCTTGTTGGCATTAGCCGTTTCATATGCTGTTACCGCGGCTGCGTTTGAATTTCCCGGACTTGTTTCAAAATTGGTTCCTGTTTCCGGATTATCATTTGGATCCACAATTTGTGTGGCAGTGTAAACACTTCCTGACATAGAAAGTCCCAATTCACCATACTGTGCCAGAGAAAAATTATCCGATACCACAAGATCAGAAGTAAATTGCACGCGCATAGCTTCATATTTCTCCGCAGCAGCAATAGAATAGTTTGCATTATCGATTGACGAAAATGAAGGTGCTGGATTTCCGGACGAAATGATTGAAATGGCAGGAGCTATTATCGCCGCCTGGTTGAAAGAGGGGGAAGTATTGCTCTCATCGACGGTACCAGTAACCAAAACTTTATCACCAATTGCAACTGTTGGATTTGCCTGCGATACAAATATCCCTTCGGATGTATTTAAGTCTCCGTCCCAGTCTGCATCTTCTTCCTGAATGTAAAAACCTGGCGGGTCTAGAGTGCCATAAACTCCGGTTACAATGGCTTCTACCGTAAAACTTCCGGACGTTGCCATAGATCCTGTTCCCTGAATCGCACTAATTTTTGTAGTTGGGAACGCGGTAACACCATTTGCTGAAAGCGTAACTGATCCTGGTGTTGAACCACCACCACTAAAACTTAATAAGCCATTTACCGCACCGATTGCAGAAGGATTTACAACTACATAAACTGTGAAATTAGTCGATGTTGTTGGCAGCTCTGATTGTGTAAAGGTCAAGGAAGTACCAAAAGCCCCCGCTGCCGTTTTCGATATAGAAAAAGGTGATGCTGTGCTTATCGTTACATCCTCGTTGGTCAAATTATTGTATGTTAATATCAATGGTTTGACTCCAGAATTCAGGTTTACATATTGATTGGCAAAGTCCAGAGCAGCGGATCCGGAAAATAATCCGTCTGACGGTTCTCTGTTCGAAGTCGAATTCTGTGGATTTACTGCTGTCTGAACTACAAAATCCTGACCATTGTCGTTACTATCCCACCCATTTCCTTTCAGATAATCGCTTCCTGATGGGCCTAATAATGCCGCAGTTGAGGTAGCACTCACTTTTCTTTCTACCGAAGTGGCGTTGGCAGGCGTACCAGTAGGTCCCGTTCCCTCATAGGAAACCGTGGAACCATACCCTACAAAGTCAATAATAGTCGTTCCCGTTGGTTTGGCTCCGGATAAAGCGGCTGTGCATTGGCAAAGAATGACTTTTCCTGAACCTGCACCCATCATACTCGTTCCCGTCGCATCGGGCGTAGGAAGTGATGCCATCGTTGTTCCGGCACCAGCGGCCTGTTGAATAAGGTAATACCCTTTCGCCTTAATTTCACCAGACAATGCAACCGGGGCCCAACTGGTACCAGCAGCACTTGTGAATTGTACAGACCAATTATTTAGACTAATTGCTGTTGACGTTGGATTGTATAGTTCTATAAAATCATTTTTGAACGGAGCACCACCATTTCCACCCCCACCATAAACTTCACTGATCACCACATGATCAGCAGTTTGAGCTCGTACCTGAATCGGTGCATGGCATAATCCAAGCAATCCCACACATAAAAAAAGTAATTTTTGTTTCATTCGAAAAATCGAGTTTGTTAGATAAAAAATTTTGTAAAACTAAAACATACCCGGCCACCAGGCATTAACCCAGTATTAAGAATGGTATGGTCTGAAGAAGTTGTTGAGTATTTGCCTTAAAAAGTTGGAGAGGTTTGGCAAGCTTAACCCGGAGGTTAAGCCGGTGTTAAATAAGGAGACTCATAAAAGTTCAACACCGGTTGATTCAATAAATTTGGATTGCAGAAACCTTCTATCTTGTCATAGTTATTAGTTTAAGTGATATTTAATTACAGATATTTATCTACAAGATATGGCATTTGTTTTATTAAAATTAAGACTGAAATCAAAATACTTTCAGTTCCTTATATTGTAAATTTTTATCCTTAAAAAGCCATATTTTAACAAAAAAGACATATCTTAAAGGTACAGGATATTCCTGTGCTGGTATGTTTTTTTGATGAGCCGTATTAAAGAATCAACAATGAACCGTATAAAAATTTCTGCCCTTTCTCTGGTACTCATAATTTTAAATAGCATCTTTTCTTTCGCTCAGCGGAAGCCTATTTTGCTTAAAAATGTTACTCTGGTCGACGGAAGCGGCACAGCATCCCGGCAAGGGCTGGATATTCTTATTAAAAACGACCGCATTGCCCAAATTGGAAATGGAATATCCGGGAACGCCTTCACAACCATCAACTTATCCGGCAAAACAGTAATGCCCTCTCTCATCTCAGCTCATACCCATGTGGGAACATTGAAGGGCAACACCTCTAATGCGGAAAACTACACCCGAGGTAATGTTCTGAGGCAGCTAAAACAATATCAGGATTACGGAATTAATTCGGTTCTCGTGATGGGCACCGACAGACCAATGCTTTTCGAAACAGGATTGCGTGACTCAACTGTTGCAGGTCTGTTGCCCGGTGCACGACTTTTTTCAGCCGGTTATGGTTTTAATACTCCGGACCCGTCTCCCGGATCATGGATGAACCTGCTGTTCCGACCTGAAACCGCCGATGAAGTACCGGCAATGATTGAAATGCTCGCATTGAACAAACCAACTGTAGTTAAAATGTGGGTGGACGATCATGGTGCCAAGTCCGGGAAAATGAAGCCTGAGATTTATCAGGCAATTATCCGCGAAGCCCACAAAAGAAACATCAGGGTTGCAGCGCATTTATTTTATGTAGACGACGCCCTGGCACTTACTCAGGCCGGTCTGGATGTTATGGCACACAGCATTCGCGACAGAGAAGTTACTGATGAATTATTAAAGGAAATGAAAGCGAAAAATGTCATCTACATTCCTACGCTTTCACTCGATCACTATGCATATATTTATGCCGATAACCCGGCCTGGATTCAGGATGATTTTTTCAAATCTTCGCTTGAACCAGGTGTTTGGGAAATGATTACTGATAAAACTTATCAGGACAAAATCAGGAATGCTCCTGAGTACACAAAAAATAAAGAAGCAGCAAAAGTTGCCATGATCAACCTGAAAAAAATTGCTGATGCAGGAATTACTGTTGCACTGGGAACAGACTCCGGAGCATTCCCAATCCGCCCACAAGGATTTTCTGAACATTATGATCTGGAACTGATGGTTCAGTCAGGTATAAGCCCGGTTAAGGCGATTCGTGCGGGAACGGCAAACGCTGCGAAAGCACTTGGCATTGATGCTGATTTTGGAACGATCGTGGTTGGTAAAAAAGCGGATTTCGTTATTTTGGAAGCGAACCCGGAAAGCAACATTAAGAATACCAGAAAAATACATTCAGTCTGGAAGGATGGTAAAGAGGTGAGTAAAGGAATTTTAAACACCAGCAAAAAATGACTCCCGAATTGCATCACTTTGAAGATGATGGGATTATTCCGAATAATAAATTGCCACTGCTGATCTATCGGCATGCGTTTTCTGCGCGAAAAGAGGAAGGTGCACTTTGGCTGGAAAAACGATTTGCCGGTCAAAACTGGTCTAATTTCTGGCTAAACGGAATTTACAACTACCATCATTACCACAGCATCACACACGAAGTACTGGGCGTCTATGCCGGTAGTGCTTCTGTCCAGTTTGGTGGTGAAAGTGGAACAATCATAACCATTGACGCGGGAGATATTATCATTATCCCGGCTGGTGTGGGGCATAAAAATATTTTTTCTTCTGAGGACTTTGCCGTTGCCGGAGCTTACCCGGAAGGTCATTCTTATGACGTACTTAAAGGTGAAGCAGGTGAAAGACCTTTTGCAGACCAGAGAATTGCAGCCGTTCCAATTCCCGAATCGGATCCGTTGCTGGGAAAAAATAAAGGATTGTCAAAAATATGGTCTTAGATTTGAGGACCAATAATAACATAACAATGAAAATTGAATTTACCCGGCTGGATCACATCATGCTGTGCATTCCGGAAGGAAAGGAAGAAGAAGCCAGGAATTTTTATGGAAAGGTTCTAGGCCTGACAGAATTGAACGATCTGGGTTACACTATTCCGAACAACGCCATTTGGTTTCAGATTGGTGACATCCAGCTTCATATTCGTTCTGCAAATTTAACGGAGCAAGTTTCTCAGCGACATCCGGCCTTTGAAATTACAAATCTTGCAGCGGCAGAATTGGTTCTGGTATCGCACGGAATTTCTGTTAAACATGAAAGTGTAATCCCTGGCAGGAAGCGATTTTCATTTTGGGATCCATTTGGTAATCGTATCGAATTGATCGAATATTCGAATGATTAAGTCATATGTGCCGATACTTCAACGTATAAAAGTGGTCTGACTTTCTTTTGGATATTAAGTAAGAAGGTCAGGGAAGACCGTTGGCTAAACGAAAACATATATTCCGATCCTGAATCAATCAAAAAATCGTAAATGGAAAAAGTAATTCTAAATTTGCAATTGGATTCATCGCAGGCACAATACCATTTATGTTAAAAAACTTTTTAAGATTTATTATTATCATCACACTACTAGCCGGAGTTACAGAACTTATGTTAAGGTTTGGATTCGGCTTTTGCAATGCTCCCCTTTATATAAATGACCCGGATTTTGAATATATCTATGCACCAAATCAGGAAGTTACCCGATTTGGGCACCTGGTTAGAACCAATAGTTTGTCAATGCGTAGCGATGAGGTTTCTTCTTCGGATACCACAGTAATTCTTTTGGTAGGTGATTCGGTAATAAACGGCGGAAGCCTCACCGACCACGATAGCATCGGTTCGACCATGCTGGAAAAACGGTTTCTCAAAACCTTTGGCAGAAAAATCCGGATATTAAATATTTCAGCCGGCTCCTGGGGACCGGACAACATTGCCGCTTATCTTAAAAAATACGGTCTTTTTAAAGCGAAACTTATATGCCTTGTGACAAGTAGCCACGATGCACATGATATTATGTCCGGAGATAGTCCTGTTGGTAAAGATCCAACGATGCCGGACAAACAATATAAAGTTGCACTGGTGGAATTATGGGAAAAATACCACCTTATTTTTTGGTATCACCTGCTAATTATGATGGAGTCTTTTTCTGAACCTGATCAAAAGCTGGAGGAAGTAAAGGAAAAACTGGTTGCGTCTCTGCCGGAATCCGTCCGAAAAGATTCAATTAAAAAAATGGAGCTCAACGACGCAGGAATTCACAAACCAGGAGTAGGCTTTAATCCGGGCTATCAGCAGCTTTATGATATGGCGAAAGCGGATTCTATTCCATTTTTCATCTACCTGCATCCTGAAATATCGGAAGTGGAGCTAGGCCATTTCAATGACCAGGGACAGGAAATATTAGCTTTTGCAAAGGAAAGAAATATCAGGCTTATCAATGAATTTGATTTAGGAATAGATTTAAAATATTATCGCATAAAAGACGTGATTCACTACAACAACCAGGGACAGGTATTTCTTGCAAACAATCTGTATCCGCTTTTCTCTGAGTATCTAAAAAATAGGAATTGATGCGCATTCTTGTCGTTCACAACCAATTATGGGCTCATTATAAGTCAAAGCTGTTTAGTGAAATCAATAGCTGCCTGATCAGAAAATACCCGGACGCTGAATTTTTAGTTGCTCAAATTGCCTTGTACGAAGCGGCAAGAAGCGGCATGCGGGATCAGGACAATTTTGTTTACGAATATCCTTATAAGGTTTTGTTTGATACAAGTCTTGACAAAGTTGGTTTTAAAGATAGATTATTTGAACTGATCAAAACATTCGATCAGTTTAAGCCCACTGTTTTAAATGTAACCGGCTATTTCGATTGGGCTCAGGTTCTTTTAATGATATATGCCAAAACAAAAGGTGTAAAAATTGTACTGTCATCCGAATCATCCTCAGGGGATCATGGCCGCTCAGCGCTAAAAGAAAAAATCAAAAGCCGTATTGTTGGCATGGCTGACGCTTTCTTTTGTTTTGGAAAAACCTCTGTTGATTATATGATCAGCCTGGGCGTGAATCCTTCCAAAATTGCAGTGGACAACGCTGCTGTTATTGATGAGGATGTCGTAAAACTGAATTTTGAAGAATCAAAACGCTTATTTCAAAGCGAAATAGCCAGAAATAAAACCTTTGTTTTTGTAGGAAGACTGGCTGAGGAAAAGAATCTAAAAATGTTGTTATGTGCTTTTACAAATCTGCAAATCCAAGAACCGGATGCGAAATCCTGGAACTTGCTGTTTGTTGGCGATGGTCCTGAAAAACAGAATTTGGAAAAACTTGCACTAGACAGTCCTTTTCCAGACAATATCAGTTTTACAGGTGGTTTGCCATGGCACAGAGTACCAGCCTGGCTCGCCAGAAGCAGCGTTCTTGTGCTTCCGAGTAAGTCCGAACCCTGGGGGCTGGTTGTAAACGAAGCCATGGTCTGCAGCATGCCTGTGATCGTTTCTGAAAAATGCGGCTGTGTGCAGGATCTTGTTCAGGATGGAGGAAATGGTTTCACATTCAATCCTGACAAACAACATGACCTGGAAAAGGTATTACTGTTTTATATTCAAAATCAGGAGCAGATTGAAATCATGGGGGCGAAATCGGCAAATCTGATCAAACGGTTTTCTTCTAAAAAAGTAGCAGAAGAAATGGTCAGTTGCTATAACAAACTGTAATTGAGAGTTGTCTATTAGTAAAAGCGCACTATGTGCAGAAGAATATAAATATGCGAATTTTAAATATTTGCGCCTATACCTGGGCAATTGGCGGGCCTGCAAGAATTATTTATGACCACACAACCGAAGTACTTGCCCAGGGCCATCAGGTAGATATCCTGAGCCCGATGACTCCCGGCGAAAAAAGCTATCCGTTGCCCGCCGGAGCCCGGCTGATTGAATGTCCCAGATCAACGCCCATCAGCAACTACTACCGGGAATTTTCAATTGCAATGTATCGCTATCTGAAAGCGCATATTCAGGAGTATGATGTGATTCATATGCATGGTATATGGCATTTTGGAAGTCTTGCACCGTTTTTATTACCCAACCATGCCGTATTGGTGATAACCATCCACGGTCTGCTCGATCACTGGGCAGTGAACCACAGCAAATGGAAAAAACAGCTGGTTACACTTCTTTACCAAAAGCGACTATTAGGAAAAGCGGATCTGATTCAAATTAACAATACAGATGAAGAACAGGACGTAATCCGTTATCTGGGCTACCGGCCAAAGAATATGGTGATTGTTCCAAATGGAATGAAGGCGTCTGAATATGCCAACCTTCCGGAAAAAGGAATTTTCCGGAGTAAATATGGGATAGCAACTGATAAAAGGATGATCCTGTTTATGGGCAGGCTGAATATCAAGAAAGGTCTGGACCTGTTGCTGCCTGCATTTTTAAAAATTCATGAGCAGGTCCCGGAAGCTGTACTGGTGCTTGCCGGCCCTGACGACGGTTATCAAACACAGACAGAAAATTTTATCAAAGCGCACTGTCTTGAAAATAAAATCAAACTGGTCGGCATGCTTACGGATACAGTAAAAAAGGAAGCACTCTCCGATGCGGACATGTTCGCACTTCCCTCCTACTCGGAAGGCTTTTCAATAGCTGTTCTGGAAGCTATGACCTCAAAAGTACCAACACTTGTTTCCGACCGCGTAGGCTTTGGCGATTATATCAAACGATACGAAGCGGCCTATCTGGCACCTCTGACTGTTGAAGGTGTTGCGGAAGGACTTCTTAAAATATTGCAAGATCAAAATTACGCCGAAACCAGGGTAAAAAGCGCTTATAGAATGGTGACGGAAAACTTTGACATTAAGGTAGTTGCCAATCAATTATTGGAAGAATACAAGAAAGTAAAGAAAATCTGATTACCTTTGCGGCACGATAAAACGCGCTTCTAACAAAATAAAACCAGTATATAAGTTTGTATGATTGATCTGTCCGTCATCATTTTAACGCACAATGAGTCTCAGCACATTGAACGATGCATTAAAAGCCTTCAGCAGGTTACGGATAAAATCTTCATTGTTGATTCCTTCTCGACCGATAACACGGTTTCACTAGCAGCCTCTCTTGGAGCTATAGTTGTTCAAAATCCCTGGGTTTCTTATGCTTTTCAGTTTAATCATGGCATCCGTAGCAATCCGTTTCAGACTAAATGGCTGATGCGTATGGATGCAGATGAATATATTACTGCTGAATTAGCACAGGAACTTACCTCTTCCTTATCAGCCATACCTGAGCAGGTTACGGGCCTCTATGTGAAACGCCGCGTTTTCTTTATGAATCAATGGATCAGACGTGGTGGATATTATCCAATATGGCTTCTTCGGATATGGAGGAATGGCCTGGGTATTTGTGAAGAGCTATGGATGGATGAGCATATTAAAGTAAGCAGGGGTGAAACTGCGCAGCTTCAAAACGACATTGTTGACCATAACCTCAATAACCTGACCTGGTGGACGCAAAAGCATAATAATTACGCAATAAGGGAGGTAATCGATTTATTGAATATAAAATATAACTTTGGAAATACGCCGACGGTTGAACCCGATTTTTGGGGAAACCAGGAACAGCGAACACGTTATCTGAAAATCAAATACGCGAATCTGCCCCTGTTCACCAGGCCGTTTCTGTATTTTCTTTTTAGATATTTTATAAAATTAGGCTTTTTGGACGGTAAAAAAGGCCTTGTCTGGCACTTTTTACAAGGGTTTTGGTATCGGTTTCTGGTTGATGCCAAAATATTCGAAGTTTACCAAAAGGCCGGGAAGAATAAGCAGGATATCGTATCTCATTTTAGGACAGAATATGGAAAAGACCTTGCAAGCCCGCACCAATCTGTCCGCCTATAACAACAGCTGGTACAAACCAGGAAGCAGAGGAAAACAACTACTTTGGTATATCAGCTCCAGGCTGTTTATTAATACCTATTTGCCATTTCCAATGTTTGTAAAAAGATCTGTATTAAAAGCCTTTGGGGCACAGCTGGGAGTTAATGTTGTGATAAAACCAAAGGTGAATATCAAATACCCATGGTATCTGAAAATTGGAGATAACACCTGGATTGGCGAAAAAGTGTGGATAGATAACCTCACTTTGGTGACTTTACGGACAAATGTCTGTCTATCTCAGGGTTGTTTTTTGTTAACAGGAAATCATAATTACACAAAAAGTACTTTTGATTTAACGGTTAAAGAGATTGTCATTGAAGATGGAGCATGGATAGGAGCGCAGGCGACCGTTTGCCCGGGAGTTACAGTTGGCTCACATGCAGTGCTTACCGTTAATTCTGTTGCAACCGGCAATCTGGAACCTTACGCTATTTACCAGGGCAATCCGGCGAAGTTTGTTAAAATACGAAATTTGAATCAGTGAAAGTAACTATAATAACAGTTGTCTACAACGGCCGGAATACGATCTCATCATGTATAGATTCGGTTCTGATGCAGGATTACGACAATATTGAGTACATTATCATTGATGGAAAATCTTCTGACGGAACGATTGAAGTGATCCGGTCATATGAAAACAGGATTTTTCGGTTAATCAGCGAACCGGACAAAGGTATTTATGATGCGATGAATAAAGGCCTTGACCTCGCTACGGGAGATGTTATCGGGTTGTTGAATGCAGACGATTTTTATGAAAGCAAAACGGTGATTTCCAGCATCGTGGAAACTTTCAAAGCAACAGGAGCAGATGGTGTATTCGGAGATTTGCAGTACGTAGATGCGGCTGACCAATCAAAGGTGACCAGAAATTGGGTAGCCGGAATTTATAAAAAAGGTAGTTTTTTACACGGATGGATGCCTCCGCATCCAACTTTATTTTTGAAAAAATCGGTTTATAAAAACTTCGGTTTTTTCAGACTGGATATAGGAAGTGCAGCGGATTATGAACTGATGCTCCGATTTATTCATAAAGCAGGTATAAAAATTGCATATGTTCCTCGGATTTTAGTCAAAATGAGAGCAGGCGGTGTTAGTAACAGTTCTATTGCAAACAGGCTGGCAGCAAATCGAAATGACCGTAAAGCATGGACAGTCAACGGACTAAATCCTCATTTTTACACGCTGTGGTTAAAACCGCTGAGAAAGATATTACAATTTCTGTAAAGCTGTTAACAACTTTCAGTTTTTAAAATAATAAATAATTGATAACCAGTTAAATAATTTTCAATTGGTTTGAAATTACATCAAGTTTGAATTATAATAATGGTACGTTTCCTTTTAAAATGTCCTCTTTTCATCATCAATTAAAATGGATCTAAAACTACCTATGCAAATATTAAGTGACGGAAATTTCAACAGCATTGTACACCATGATGTGTATCAATGTATACTTTCGTTTTTGATTGCGTGTTTCTTGTCAATTATTTCGATTCCGGTCATTATTAACCTCTCTAACCTGTTACACCTTACCGCTAAACCAGGTTTCAGAAGTTCTCATGAGGCAGAAACACCTACCCTTGGTGGAATTGCGATCTTTGCCGCTACACTGATTGCTTATTTTCTTTGGCCGCATTCGGAAAATGTTTTGGATTCCAACACCATCAATCTTTCGATGACGGGAATTATCATTCTGTTTTTCCTGGGGCTTAAAGACGATATCCTTGCTGTAGATCCAACCAAAAAACTGATCATTCAAATATTCGCTTCGCTGATTCTTGTGGCGATGGGAAACTTCAAGGTCGATAATTTTTACGGAATATTTGGAATCAACTCAGTTCCGGATATTGTCAGCATCCCTCTTACTGTATTTATTTTTATCGCCATTATTAACGCAATCAATCTGATCGATGGTATTGACGGCCTTGCTGGTGGTATCAGCCTGATTGCCGGTATTGGCTTTGGAATCTGGTTCATCTTCAATGATCACTTTTCTTTTGGTTGTCTGGCTTTTGCGATGTCGGGATCACTGCTTGGATTTCTTCGCTTCAACTTCTCAAAAACAAGCAAGATCTTCATGGGCGACACAGGTTCATTGATCGTGGGCTATTTGCTTTCGATATTTGCAGTAGAATTCCTTTCTTTGAACGTGAGCTACCTGCACGACCCAAATGCCTATTTCAATGCACCAATCATCGTAATGGTTCTGCTAATTGTACCAATATTTGACACACTGAGGGTATTTATTGTGCGAATTGTGAAAGGCGGATCTCCTTTCATTGCAGATCGCAATCACATGCACCACATTCTTATCGACAATGGCTTAAACCACTTCTGGGCATCTTTTACACTTTGGATGGTAACCATTTTAAATACAACACTATTCTTTGCTTTTCACGGAGATATCACCAATACGGCTTCCATGTACATTTATATTGGCATGTTTGGTGCGTATATGATTTTTGCCTACTACATGAAAAAACGCGTCGCAGTACGGAATGAGAAAAAAAAACTGGCTGAAACTCATTCATTTACAAAAGAGAATATCTCCTCCGCACAAAAAGTTCTTCGTGACCTTTAAATACAAATGTCAAATTTGAGATAATTTGGCCAGTTTGTTAATGCCGTTGTATTGAATGTTTGTACCTTAGTGCGAACAATTGTCCAACAGGTATGAACAAAAAGATCAGAAAAGAAGACGCTCTTTATTACCACTCCAAAGGAAGACCCGGGAAAATACAGGTTATTCCAACCAAAGAGACAAACACGCAGAGGGATCTTTCCCTTGCCTATTCACCAGGTGTAGCTGAACCTTGTCTCGAAATCGCTGCAAATGTAGAAAATGCTTATTTATATACTGCAAAAGGAAACCTGGTTGCTGTCATCAGTAACGGTACTGCTGTTTTGGGCTTAGGCGATATTGGTCCGGAAGCTTCTAAACCGGTTATGGAAGGTAAAGGCTTGCTTTTCAAAATATATTCTGATATTGATGTTTTTGATATCGAACTGAACACAAAAGATGTCGACGAATTCGTAAGAACGGTCAAAATTCTTGAACCAACATTTGGTGGAATAAACCTGGAAGACATTAAAGCTCCCGAGTGTTTCGAAATTGAAGCACGTCTCAAAAAAGAGCTCAATATTCCTGTGATGCATGATGATCAGCACGGAACAGCTATCATCAGTGCAGCTGCCATGCTTAACGCTTTGGTACTGGTTAAAAAGAATATCGGAGATATCCGTGTGGTTGTTTCAGGCGCCGGTGCTTCGGCTGTGTCTTGTACAAAGTTGTACTTATCGCTTGGAGTTGATCCTCAGAAAGTAGCAATGTTTGACACAAAAGGCCATGTAAACAATGCCCGTACGGATTTGAACGAAATGAAGCGCCAGTTTGCAACGGATGTTGCTTACGGCTCTTTGGAAGAAGCAATGGTAGGTGCTGACCTATTCCTAGGTTTGTCAACTGCCGATATCGTATCAAAAGAAATGGTTATTTCGATGGCTAAAGACCCTATCGTTTTGGCGATGGCGAATCCTAACCCTGAGATTCCTTATCCTGATGCTGTTGCGGCCAGAGAAGATGTGATCATGGCCACGGGTCGTTCTGACTATCCTAACCAGGTTAACAACGTTTTAGGTTTTCCATACATTTTTAGAGGTGCTTTGGATGTAAGAGCAACTGAAATCAATGAAGAAATGAAACTGGCAGCCGTTCATGCTTTGGCAGAACTTGCCAGAAAACCTGTGCCGGACATTGTTAATCTTGCTTACAATGAAACCAATATTGTCTTCGGGCAAAATTATATCATTCCAAAACCGGTGGATCCACGCCTACTTACTACAGTAGCTCCGGCTGTTGCGAAGGCTGCTATTGCTACCGGTGTTGCAAGAAAGATTATTACCGACTGGGACGCTTACGAACAGGAGCTGTCTAATCGTTTGGGACGCAATGAACAGCTTTCGCGTGTTATCCTGAACAAGGCAAAAATTGATCCGAAAAGGGTTGTCTTCGCCGATGCAGAAAACATTCAGGTTTTAAGAGCTGCGCAGCAGGTGCGTGATGAAGGAATTGCAATACCCATTTTACTTGGAAATAAGGAAACAATTCAGAAGCTGATTTCTGAAAGCAAACTGGATCTAGGAGATGTTTCAATCGTTGATCCCCGTGCAGAAGAAAATGAGGCAATCATTGATGTGTACGCGAACAAACTTTACGAAAAAAGACAACGTAAAGGTTTAACTCCAATCGAAGCGCGCAGAACGATCTACTTTAAAAGTTATTTCGGTTCTATGATGGTCGAAAACGGCGATGCAGATGCGTTCATTTCCGGCTTAACGAGAACATATCCTGACACCATTCGTCCGGCACTTCATGTCATCGGAAAACAGGATGATGTAAATAAAGTGGCTGGGATGTACATTTTGCTTACTCCAAAAGGGCCGTTGTTTTTCTCGGATACAACTGTAAATCTAGATCCGACTGTTGACGAAATTGTAGAGATTACTGAGCTTACTGCCAGAACGATCGAACAGTTTAATATTCAGCCGCGTATTGCTTTGGTTACTTATGCAAACTACGGAAGCGCAGGAGGAAAAGATGCGGAAAAAATGAGCGCTGCAACTGCAATTCTTAAAAAGCGGAATCCAAACATGATTGTTGAAGGTGAAATGCAGGCTCATCTTGCGTTTAATACTTCTTTATTAAAAGAAAATCACCCGTTTAGTGCCCTAGTTGACGGTGGTGCAAATACTTTGATCTTTCCGAATTTGTCGGCAAGTAATATCGCTTACAACTTATTAAAAGAAGCGGCTGAACTGGAAACAATCGGGCCTATCCTTTTAGGTATGAAAAAACCTGTTCACGTTTTGCAATTGGGAAGTTCAGTGCGCGAAATCGTAAATATGGTAGCTATTGCTGTTGTGGAAGCGCAAATGAAACATTAATTTGAGTTTCTGTTGAAAGGTTTAAGTGAGCCGGTAACCTGCCGCACCAACCTTCTAGTCAGATTCGGTTTACTTCAAAGCCGTTCGCACACTGCGGGCGGCTTTGAATGTTTTAGGGCTATCTGCAAATTATTAAGATAAATAATCATTAATGCACGAATCTGTCCGACATTTCATCGATTGTTAGTAGATTTGATCAAATAAAATTCGTTACGCTTTATGAAAAAGATCTGCCTCGTTCTGTTATTCTGCCTGATGAAATTCTCAATTTATGCACAAGACTATTCCGACAAAATAACCCTGGTGATTCACGGTGGTGCAGGAACAATTACAAGAGCCAATATGACAGCCGATCAGGAAAAAGCCTATAGGGCAGTTTTAAATACAGCTTTGCAAAATGGATACGCCGTCTTAAAGAAAGGTGGCACAAGTATCCAGGCTGTTCAGGCAGCTATAATGGTCATGGAAGACTCTCCTCTTTTCAACGCGGGTAAAGGTGCGGTTTTTACAAACGAAGGCAAAAATGAACTGGACGCCTCAATCATGGAGGGAAAAACATTGAAAGCAGGAGCTATCGCCGGAGTGACTACCATAAAAAATCCGATTAGGGCTGCGATAGCAGTAATGGAAAAATCGCCGCATGTGCTTATGGCTGGAAAAGGAGCTGACCTTTTTGCCAAAGAACAAGGCCTGGAAATCGTCGACCCATCCTATTTTTATACCGAAGCCAGATATAAAGCATTACTTAAAGCGAAAGAAGAAGAAAAGATCGAGCTTGACCACACTGACGACACTAAAAAGGAAATTGAAAAAAGCCCCAAAACCGGATACACTAAACAGGAAAATTTAATTTTTACGGAGGGTAAAAAATTCGGGACTGTTGGATGCGTAGCCCTGGATAAGTTCGGAAACCTGGCAGCGGGTACTTCAACGGGCGGAATGACCAACAAAAGATACGGCCGTGTAGGTGACGCCCCAATCATTGGAGCAGGAACATACGCAAACAATGCAACCTGTGCAGTATCTGCAACAGGTCATGGCGAATTCTTTATCAGATCCGTGGTAGCTTATGACATATCCGCCTTAATGGAATACAAAGGGCTATCCGTCAAAGATGCAGCTGATGAAGTTGTCATGAAAAAACTGGTAGAACGCGGGGGTGAAGGGGGCATTATTGCACTGGACAGAAATGGCAACATTGCCATGCCTTTCAACAGCGAAGGCATGTACCGGGGTTTTATAAAAGCAAACGGTACGAGCGAAATTCTGATCTATAAAGATGAGATAAGAAAATAGTAACTGTTGGTTATTTATTGTTGATTTCTTAAGCAGGAAACATACAAACTATGCCGGATTGATCGTTTTGATCTTATATTAATCAATGGATCAATTTCTGCTGTAATGAAATATATTTATAAAATTTCCCTTTTCTTAATTGCAGTTTTGTTTAGCCATTTTTCTCAGGCTACCCATCTTCAGGGAGGAGAAATCCGGGTTGCCCACGCCGGAGGACAAACTTATAAAATTTCCGTTCTGATTTATTTTGACATGATAAATGGCCCCGGCGCGACTGTTGCGCAGAACAATGTGCAAGTTTGTATGGGTGATGGAAAAGTTGTGACTTTTGAAAGATCATCATTCGAAGCATTGCCGGAAGGGAAAGGAATCTACGTAGGTAAATATGAAGGAAACTATACCTATGCTTCTTTTGGAACTTACCAGATTTCCGCCGCCTTGGAAAACCGTAATTCGGGAGTTTTGAATTTACAGAACGGAGATCGATATCCCATGTTTATCTGGACTGTGTTAACTACTGAAGTGCCAAACTCTACACCGGTTCTTCCCTACCTTCAGTTTCAGGCGGGTGTTCGTCAAATATTCACTGTTGACTTAAAACCTACAGATACCGAAGCAGACAGTGTAAGTTTCCGTCTGCAGAAACTGAGCAAGCCTTCGCCCGGAACCTGCGGGGTTCGCAGTATCGATCAGGAATTCATATATCCCAATGATGTAAGCAAATCAGGAACTTTTAAAATTGATCAGACAACAAGAAAACTAATCTGGAAAGCCCCTGAAAAAATAGGAAGTTATCTGTTTGCTGTTGTGGCGGATGAATGGAGAAACGGGATTAAAATTTCTGAAACCTACCGGGAGGGAACCATCAATGTGATAGACAAGCCGGGAGAAACTGTTGAAATTCCTCCTTATGAAGAGGCTGAAAGTAGTGCTGGTACAGGTCCCAAGCCAAATCCCGATTCCGAAAAAATTTCTATTGCAATTCAGGCATATCCTGTCCCAACCGATGATTTTATCAATGTGAAAGTACAGAGTAAAAACCGGTCGATCATTACCTTGCAGCTGATTGATTTGCAGGGCAGGATTTTACAGCAGATCAGTTCACGCTCGGCCGAAATTCTTTTCCAGGAACAATTTGATGTACGTGATTATGCGAGCGGAATCTACTTGATCAGAGCAGAAAATGATACTGAATCTGTAACGCAAAAAATTATTCGATAACAAACGATCGCCGGATGTTTCAGTAAAACATCCGGCTCTTTATTTCTCCGGCTTTTACTGCCATCTTATTTTTCCCGTGCAATACCCATCTTCCGGTAATAATACCAATTTATTATTCAGATTAAACACCTGTTTTATAGGCTATTACTATCCATTTGTTTTGATATCTGTATTACAGTTAATGATGTTTTAATGGTAACATCAAAAAATTGGCGTCTTAGAGTATATAGGCATCAAATCCTCCTTTACAGGTCAGAAGCGCTAAACAAAACGGGTAGAACTTTAAGTTTCATATAAAAAAATAACACCGAAAATTGAATTTCGGTGTCACCAATTTATCATAGGTTAATTATAATTCGGTAAAACGGCTGGTCAATGATCAGTCGTTTTCTTTTAATTAACGAAGGTGATAAATATTTCTTACAGTTGGATAACTGTAATGTGAAATCTTGCAAAAATAAAGTTGGAAAAAGGTTAAATTAAGGTGCCAGCTGTACTGCTGTTATTTTGTCCTGAAACAATCGGCTTCTTAAAAGCATTTCCTTAATCATATCAGCATGCGTGTATGTGATCATATGACCAGCATTTTCAAGAAAAATGTATTGTGATCTTTTACTTCTGATATGTTTCTTAGCAAATTCAATATTTGAAGGATCAGCTATCCAATCATTGCCTCCCTGGATCACAGTTGTACGAACATCAAGATTCTGCCACATAGGCAACAGTTTTCTGAGCTCATCCGCATGACTGTATTTCTCAGCTGTTGCTGTATTAAATTCCCCAGGTAAAAAAAGCTGCACAAGCGCGTTCCTACCCCACTTCGAAAACCAATAAAACTTTTCTTTTTCCGGATCTATAACCGGAGATACCATAATCAGCTCTTTAATTTTTTCCTGAGCCATGGAAACAAATTTGGCAGCAATAGGTGCGCCATACGATCTGCCAAGCACAATTATTTTTTGACTGGAATGATTTAACGCAAGTACGGGTAACAGAGCACTTGCCTGTAATTCAATAGAAGTAACAGATCTGCGTTTTTTAAGCCTTGATTTCCCATAGCCTACCCGATCCACTGAAACGATGTGAAATTGCTTCTGCAAATCGGGATCATCCATAATATTCATATATCCCCATAAAGAGCCTGGGGCACCATGAATTAGTAAAAGCATCGGCAATGTGTCGGCACCTACACTGGCCACACATAATGAAAGTGTGTCGTTTCTGATAATCTTCATTTGCGGCTTGACTTCCTTCGACGCATAGTGCTTCCTTACCTGCTTTGCCGAAATGATATATCTGGAAAAACAGGAAGAGAGAGAAACTGATAAAATCAGGATGAATAAAGCGGAACGAAAAAATCTCATAACGGACATAGGAACAAACATAACGTTGCAGCGGTACCAAAGCCATTTACTTCTAACCTCAATATACTATAAAAAGCAGTGAACTAAATTTGATGGATTTATTTTTTCCAACAATTGCTAAAAATTCAACATTTCTCTGCTTTTATTTGTTAAACAATAAAAAACAGTGCCAGTTACCACCGGTTCCTTTCAGGAGGACATTGAAAAAGGGAATAAATGACAGTTAATACGCAAAACGCATTTTTGGAACGCCTTGTTCAGCAGAATGAGATGTATAAATACAAACTGCCCTCCCGCCAGGATCCCGGCAAATTTGTTCAGCAGCTCATTAATTTTCTTTTCCCCATCAGCAAAGATTGTCAGCAAAATGAACAGCCAAAGGATATTTCAATTGCTTATGCAGACCTTCGAAAAAAACTGGGCTGTATGCTGGAACCGTTGATGCCACAAATGGAGGCTGGTAAGGAAGACCTGCTGGATTGCGTTTTTGATCAGATACCGGCGATTTATGAAATGCTTTTAAACGACGCAAGATCTATTACTGATAACGATCCGGCGTCTGTAAGCATAGAAGAAGTTATTGCTTTGTACCCTGGTTTTATGGCCATTGCTACCTACCGTATCGCACACGTTATGGCATTAGCTAAAATCCCGCTTTTACCCAGAATGCTCACTGAGTTTGCACATAGTCAGACCGGAATTGATATTCATCCCAATGCGGTCATCGGACATTCATTTTTTATTGACCACGGAACGGGAATTGTAATTGGAGAAACAACGCATATTGGCAACAACGTCAAACTTTATCAGGGCGTAACGCTGGGCGCAACACATGTTTCCAAATCGCTGGCATCAAGAAAAAGACATCCTACGATTGAAGATAATGTAGTGGTGTATGCCAATGCCACTATTTTAGGAGGTGATACTGTTATTGGCCACGACTCTATTATTGGCGGAAATGCCTGGATTGTAAGAAGCGTACCCCCACATTCTCAGGTCTACCACCAGAGCAAAGTAGAAGTACGCCAGCAAATGACACCTGCGGTTACAGAAGGCTCTTTATAAACCTTCTTACGCTATCCATGTAAACGGATTCAGCCTGCGCCAGTGCATAACGAGGCTGGGTTGTCATGGTAATGGATATAAAACCGTAGGTTAAACACCACCATTCATAGTATGTTTTGGTTACAAGCTCTCCCGCTTTTGGCCGAACTCTTGCAATCATTTCCCAAACAGGATTCCCTTTGATGTTCATCGTATGGGAATATACTTTTTTCGAATCGCAGTAAGCTCCTTCGATGTTGAACATCACCTGGAATACTTCCGGATTTTCAACAGCAAAATTCCAGATCGCCTGAGCTACTGCTGCCAGCTGTTTTTCGGCGTTTCCAAAATGACTTTTTATCTTTACAAACTCAGCCTGCAGAAAGTCAAATCCTTCGATCCGGATTGCTTCCAGAAGCTTGTCTTTACTTTCAAAATACTCGTATAATATCGGCGGGCTATATTCAATAACCTCCGCAATTTTTCGAATAGAAACGGCAGTCCAGCCGTCTTCCCGGGCGATTTCTTTGGCTGTTTTGACGATGTCGGATCGCACCTGTATTTTCAGCCGCTCTCTTCGCTCTACTATTCCCATACTTTTATATCTTTATTTGTTGAGAATCAAGTTACATACTTTCAAATATAATCATATAGTCCTTACTGCTCAAGAGCTAAGTAACTCAGCAAGGTAAAATAAGGTTGATTTCCAAAGGAAAAATAAAGCAAAACAGCCTGGCGATTCTCCTGAGGCAGAAAACTGAATGTAATATTTATAAAAAATATTCTACCCGGGAGAATAAATTTATTCGTTTTTGCGACTGCCTGCTGCGTTTTTTTCCAACTTCTCTACCAGTTTATAATTGGCATCCTGCGCTCTGAACTTCGCCCGTGTATCTTCCGTAATTCGTAAATTATTCTGATACATATCCAGTCTTACAGATTTCTGATTATCATTCAGGTAATTTCTCAGCACTTGTCTTATTTGATTCTTCACATTTTCATCCAAGACCGGAAAGCAAATATCTATTCTGCGATGCAGGTTGCGAAACGTCCAGTCACAGGAAGAAAGAAATACCTCGTCATTACCGCGATTTCCAAAATGAAAAATCCGGGTATTTTCTATGTAACGGTCCACATGCCTGCTGACAACAATGTTATCGCTAAGCGAAGGCAAGCCGGAAATAAGACTACAGCTTTCACTGATAATTATGTGAACAGGTATTCCAGCCTGACCTGCCTGATATAATTTATCGATAAGAATATGGTCCTGTAACTGGTTAACCTTAATTGTAATAAATGCCTTTAAACCCGCATTAAAATTAGCTATTTCTCTGTCAATCAAATCCAAAAGTCTCTTTTGAAGATTGAACTGCGTAACCATCAAAAAATTAAAAGGGAGGTATTTGTACTTCTTTGGCTCGTCCTGTGTAAACAAATAACCGAATAACAATTCGAGTTCGTTGGTTAACTCACGATGGCTCGTCAGCAACGCATGGTCAACAATTTCCCGGCTTGTTAATCTGTAAAATCCCCCTGTGCCTAAAAATGCATAACGCTCCCACCCTTTCTGAATTTTACGTTTTACAAGCGCCATTTTCGCATGAACTTTTAACCCTGGTAAGCTCAGCACGATTTTAACACCGGCATCACGCATACTCTTGGACCAATGCAGATTTTCGTGTATATCAAGTTTACTATTCAGTTCGATGTAAGTTATCACACGCTTACCATTTCGCGCAGCACTTATTAAAGAATTGAGAATAAAAGAGTTAGGACTTATCTTGTAAAGTGAAACATGGATTTCCTTTACAAATGGATCTGTCGCTGCTTCATTAAAGAAACGCACAATAGGCTCAAAGGAACTGTAAGGCAAATGAAAAAGCTGATCCGCTTTCTGAATAGTCTCGAATATGGATACCTGATCTTCAAAGTCAGGGTTACGTAGCGATTTTTGAGCCGAATAATCGAATTTCCTGGCCAGTGCAGGAAAACGAGTCAGATCCTGCATAAAAAGATAGGGTCCTCTCTCATGAAATTCATTCATCGGAATGGCCGCTTTGCTAAAAAGATAGCTGCGCATTTCCAGAGGCATACCTGTTTGGTAAAAATATTGTGAAGGCTGCACAAAATTTCGCTTCTCCAGCTGTTTTAAAATGCGCTGTGAAATCTGGGAAGAATACTCATCTTCAATCATCAGCTCGGTATCCCTTTCAGCCCGGATCGCATAACTATCCAGAATGTCATAGCCCGGAAACAGGATCGATAGATTTTGCTGTATGATATCCTCAATAAATGCGACGTATTTTCTGCCTTCTATTTCCGGAAGTTCAAGGAAGCGACCGAACGGTTCGGAAGGTATGTTAACAGTCGCATACCAGTCTTCGGTATGACTTTCAGGACGATTTAGCTTTACCACCAGGTAAAGTTGCTTTGTTTCGAAAAACACAAGCTTCGAATTCCGCCTTCCATCCATAAAAATCGGCTGGAGGTGTCGGAAGAGTTTATTGATAAAAAACTTTCGGATAAAAGACAGATGTTCTGCGGCAAACTGCTCCTGGTAATACAAATGCACACCCTGGTCATGTAATGCGGGCAAAATACTGCCGGTCAGAATATCGTTAAATTCCCGAAGCTGATTTTCAAGAGTTTCGTAAACATGTTCGAGCAGCGACTGAGGATAGATATTGAGCTTCGACCTTATATCGCTGCTTACCTCGCCCATTGCCAACAAGTTTGGAATCCGAACCCGGTAAAACTCCTCAGTCTGATATGAATACAAACCGAGAAACCGCAATCTTTCCCTTAAAGGCACACTCTCGTCATTCGCCTCAAGCAACAAACGGTAATTATTGGAAAGCCAGCTTAGGTTTATATCAAAGTAAGGATAAGCAACGTCAATCATTTTTGCAGTCAAAAAAGATTAGAATTTCGACACAATATAAAGACATTTCGTGGGTAAGGGTATAACTTTGTAACATTAAAATAACGGCTTATGGTAATGTACCACCGTTTTATATGCGATTAAATCAGTAAATAATAACCTATGCGCTATCAATTATTAGGCCGTTCAGGGCTACGTGTTTCAGAATTATGTCTGGGAACGATGACTTTTGGAACAGACTGGGGATGGGGTGCCAACAAGCAGGAAAGCTTTAAAATTTTTGAAACTTATGCCGCCGCCGGAGGCAATTTCATAGATACGGCTAACAGATATACGGAGGGATCATCGGAGAAATTTGTTGGTGAATTCATTGAGAATGACCGTGATCACTGGGTATTGGCCACTAAATTTACGCTTAAAGACCGGAACGATGATTTAAATTTTGCAGGAAATCATCGTAAAAACATGATGCGTTCAGTCCTTGCCAGTTTGAAGAGACTAAATACAGAATATATCGACTTGTTGTGGGTTCATTTGTGGGACAACACAACACCCACGGAAGAGGTAATGAGAGGGCTAGACGACCTGGTTACCCGCGGTCTTGTGAATTATATCGGAATTTCTGATACGCCTGCCTGGATCGTTTCACAGGCTAACACCATTGCTGACTTCCGTGGCTGGAACGCCTTTGCAGCAATCCAGTTCGAATATTCATTGTTACAGCGTACTCCGGAAAGAGACCTGATTCCAATGGCCAGAGCACTCGATCTGGCTGTTACTCCATGGGGGACAATTGGCGGCGGCGCATTGACCGGAAAATATTTGCGTGAGGAATCCGGAAGAGTACCGGAAGATAGCCCCAGGAGAAATGAACATAGTAGTAAAATTGCCCAAACTGTGGTAGAAGTCGCTAATGAACTTGGCGTAACACCGGCTCAGGTTGCTGTGAATTGGTCAAGACAGCGTCAGCAGGTAATGATTCCGATTATCGGAGCATCAAAGGCTACACAGTTGCAGGATTCTTTAGGATGTCTGACATTCCGGATCCCTGATGAACTGCTGCTAAAACTAAATGAAGCGAGTAAAATCGAACTTGGTTTTCCTCACGAATTTTTAAAGTCCGACGGAGTGAAGGAAGAAGCCTTTGGCGGCATGTTCGAAAAACTGGATAACCACCGATTATAGATATTTTAAAATGACAGCAAACGAAAAATCTGCTGTCATTTTAAAGTTTATTTGGCCCACTGATCAGGACTCAGTCTCCATTTATTCAGACTTTCAAGCTGGGATTCTGTCACGTAATTATGTTCCAAAGCGGTTTCTATCAAAGCTCCGTAATTACAGATCGTACTTAGCTTCACATCTTTTTCACGGAAATTCTGTTCAGCAATTTCAAAGCCATAAGTAAAAATGGCCGCCATTCCTGCAACCTCAATTCCAGCCGAACGAAGAACATCAACCACTTTAAGAGAACTTCCGCCTGTTGAAATTAGATCTTCAACGATGATAACAGACTGACCTCTTTCCAAACGCCCTTCAATCTGGTTTCCCATACCATGTTTTTTCGGCTCAGGACGGACGTACGCAAAAGGCAGTTCGAGTATATCAGCCACCAATGCGCCCTGAGCAATGCCCCCGGTTGCAACACCAACCACAGCCTGAACATCCGGATACTGCTGACGAATCATTTCTGCAAGAATTTTCTTGATGTAAGTTCTCGTGTCGGGATAGGATAAAGCTACACGATTATCGCAGTAGATAGGTGACAACCATCCTGAACTCCACTGAAATGGCTCGTCGGGACTTAATTTAATTGCTTGTGCTTCCAGAAGTAATTCCGCTACACGTTTGCTGGTATCTTGATCGTTTGGCATTTTATTCTTCCTTATCTTCTTTTTTGTTGTTAATAATAAGCAGTTTATCAATCCGGCTTCGATCCATATCGACGACTTCAAATTCAAAATGTTTCCAGCTGAATTTCTCACCAACTTTTGGTATGTTTTCCAAAATGTGTAAAACAAATCCGCCGAGCGTGTTAAAGCCATCCAGAGAACGCCTTTCCGTTTCCGGCATGTTCAGACTAAAATATTGCAGAAAGTCATCAAATGGCAATTGCGCATCAACAAGGAAACTTCCGTCCTCTCTTTTTACAATCTCGGATGCTTCCTCAATGTCTTCCGAAATATCTCCTACCAATGCATCCATAATATCATGCATGGTAATTACACCCAGCAAACCGCCGTACTCGTCTACAATTATTCCAAAGTAAACACGCTGTTCTTTGAATTTTTCCAAAGCCTGATAAGCCCGGTTGCTCTCAGGCAGATAAACAGGTTCCCTAATGATTGCATTAATATTTGAAAGTTGCTCCTCAATATTGGTGGCTATCAGGTCTTTAACATAAATCAGACCCACTACATCATCCACGGTATCTCGGCAAACGGGATATATCGAGTGACGGGATTCGAAAATCTTGGCCTTGTTTTCTTCTATTGTATCTTCTATATCCAGCCAGACAATTTCCTGACGGTTGGTCATCAGCGAAGTAACTTTTCTGTCGCCTAACTGAAAAACGTTATGAACAATTTCCTGTTCAATTTCTTCAAAAACACCGCCGGATGTCCCTTCCTGAATCAAATTCTTTATCTCTTCCTCTGTAACCGAATTTTCGCTTTGTTTGATATTCAATATTTTAATGATCAAATCACTTGAAAAACCTAGCAAACTGATAAATGGTGCAGTAATCTTTGAAAGGAGGTTCATGGGTGTGGCCATAAACGTCGAAATGGCCTCAGGATTAGCCATTCCGATTCGCTTGGGTACCAGCTCTCCTAAAACCAGGGATAAGTACGTAATAAAAACCAGAACCGTTCCAACCGCAAGCGTATGGCTGTATGGCTTGAGAATAGCAAAGCCTGCAATGAACGCTTCAAAATCGGAAGTGATGTTGTCACCACTGTACATACCGGTCAACAATCCGATGAGCGTAATACCTATCTGGACCGTGGAAAGAAACCTTGTTGGAGAATTGGCCAGATGCAGAGCGGCCTTTGCGCTTGAGTCGCCGTTTCTTGCTGCTGCTTCCAGACGGGACTTTCTTGATGAAACAAGTGCGATCTCAGACATGGAAAAGATACCATTGAGAAGCACTAAAAGTAAAATGATTAGGAGTTCCAAGAACAGTTTATTTATTAATACCACAAATTTATCAATAATAATCACTGTCTAAACTAAACTCTTTACTTAATTTTGCCCGGGAATTAACATAATACCTTCTAAATGATTATTTTCTTTGACGATCGTCCTTTCAAAATTGTTAGGACAAATCAGCTTACTGAGGCTGAAACAGCACAGTTTGACCGTATTGTGGATTTAAGACTGACCAAACTTCAAAAGAGTATCCTGTCCGGCCATGTTCTTTTTCTCAATGCTACGGCAGCCACGGTTGTTCAGCTTATTGAGCAACTTGAGAAGGAAATGCCTGCCGACCTACTTTCTATAACGATGGCAACACGTGAAAAGTCAGAAGTGGAAGAAAAAATCAAAGGTATGTTTAAGGTAATAAAGGCAGCCGGCGGTGTGGTAATTAAGGATGGGAAATGGCTTTTTATGTTCCGCAGAAAAAAATGGGATCTGCCAAAAGGCAAACTTGACAAAGGCGAGAATTCCAAAGAGGCAGCTGTGCGGGAAATTCGGGAAGAAACTGGTGTCAAGGCGGTTATTCATGACAAAATTTGCACAACCTGGCATACATACAGTCTAAATAACAACAGGATTTTAAAACGTACAAAATGGTACGTTCTTGACTGCAAAGATGATTCGGCTATGGCTCCTCAGGCAGAAGAACAGATTGAAAAACTGAGCTGGCTGACCCAGTCAGAAGGCCAGTCTATTCTGGTTAATTCATTTAGTTCAATCCGTTACGTAGTCGAAAGTTTACAAAAAATGCAGGGCGTAAAGGAAAAATAATTACCTCTACCAATGTAAGCTACCGGAATAAATATATCTCAAAAGAAAAAACCAATGATCTGCAAAGACTTAGCTTTTAAGTTCATTGGTTTTTTCTTATTTCGAAAGTTGAAGACAACCGATGATGTTAGTTCGTAGCAGTTACCTACATTTCTTTGTTCAGTTTATTCAGTTCGGATAATGAGTAAGGCAAAAAGTCATCCACATCCTGCCCGTAACGATGTAAATCCCGGATTATACTTGAACTGATCGGAGCGAGATTCGGAGAGGTGATTAAAAATACGGTTTCTATCTCAGCGTACACGTAACGGTTCACCTGCGAGATCCCGTTTTCATATTCAAAATCAGTAGTATTTCTAAGCCCTCTGAGCAGAAAAGTGGCACCAAGCTGCCTGGCGGTGTGTGCTGTGAGGTCGTCATATGTAATTACCCGCACATTTTTTTCATCTTCGAACGTCCGCTCTATCAGCTCCTTCATCACTTCCAAAGGAAAATAACGTTTTTTCGTCGCATTATTTCCAATTCCGATTACCACTTCGTCGAAAAGCCTCAGCCCCCGTAAAATAATATCTTCATGTCCTTTTGTAAACGGATCAAAGGATCCCGGAAATAATGCAATACGCTTCATAAGAGCTGATTTAAAGGTCATTAGGCCACTTAATCCTGAAAATGGCAGTTAAGCAATTCAGGAAGATACAAGATATGTGTTGAAAAGACCAAAATATCTGTGTCCGGCAATCTCCGCACACTGCGGGCTATACTTTAAAGTAGTCGGGCTCTTGCCGATCTGAAGGTTTGGAAAAAATTTGGATAGTTCCGCAAACAAATCCGAGGACGGTGACACTTCTCCATATGCTAAAACCTTAACCTCTTCCTGATGAAAATTTAGCTGGTTGAGAGTGAATAGCATAATATACACCAACTCCTGCGGCTGTGTGAACCTGAATCGGTTACAGAGTATCAGCTGCTGACCTTCGCTGACGATTAACGTAAAATAATCTTTTTCAAAAAAGGCAGAAACAATTCTTATTTCCTGCTGCTCGGCATGACTGACAAGTGAGCCGATAATCAAAGGACTTGTCAGGTGATAAAATGTAATATTTGAATTTTGGAAATGATTGATCATCCAGTCGTACCAAAGCTTTGGAATACTGAAAACATTATAAGCATGCACAATCGGCAGTTCATGGTAAAGTACGCGTTCATCTGCCGGAACTGCGTCTCCCAGCGAAAATTTAAGATAATCACCTGCCGAATCACTGTCAAAAACCAGCTTGGGAATTAAGCTGAATGCATTTGAATTGACAGCAATTCTAACGTTTTTCCAGTGGTTTGATGACCAAAGCAAATGACCAGTAAAGATTTTTTTCAGCCGTTCAAAAACATCGCTTTGACTTAAAACCATATCAAAACTGTAATCTTCCAGCCAGATGCATTCCATGTTCTCGTCCCGGATAATACAGAACCTGATACGCCTTTCATCCACTTCAATGCAGAGTGTACAAAAAGGTATCGAATCGGAGTCAAATGAATTATCTCCTACCAAAAGCGTAGGTATTATTTCAATTGCCTGGTTATCAGCTTGCATCAGGTATTTCTATTTAACTTAATTTCTATTTTAAACAACACCACTCAATCTGAAGAGATCCTCCGGAGCACTGACCTTTCTGAATATGGCATGAACCGATTGATCCGGCAGTGCATTAATTTCTTTAAAACTTAAAAATCTTACTTCCTTAATAATCTGTTCCGATCCGGAAAATTCCGGATCTCTCCCTATTTCAAGCCCACCCTGCCAGGATAAAACATTAAAAAATAACTCGATTGCGTGTAAAGGTGGCCGAATGAATTCATGCATAAAAAGCATTCCGCCAACTTCGATAATTAAACCGGTTTCTTCTTTAAATTCTCTTTTTAAACATTCAGTCACACTTTCACCAAATTCTAACCCACCACCCGGCGGACTCCAGAATTCAGATCCGTAAAGAGCATGATTGATCAGCAATACTTTATCTTCTTTTATGCAGATGCCACACGCACGTACGCGTACTTTGTTTCCATACACCGCGGTTACGTTCTGCGCCGGAGTTTCCAATTGTCTGACCTTTTTTGGGGGGCAAAGATAGCCAACCCCGCACACATGACAAGCGGTTATTCACCGAACCCTCAAAAAGATTCAGTTTTACTTAAAAACACAAAATTTAAATTTATTTATAAGCCCGTTAACCCTAGGAATAAGGATTGCCCGATATGTAGCTTTCAAGCGATTTGATATGATCTTTTTGCTCTCTTATAATCGCTGAGACAATATCGTTAATTGAAATAATACCTACCAGTTCTCCATTTTGGTTTACAGGTAAATGCCGGATATGTTTGTCGGACATTATCTGCATACATTCTTCAATTTTTTGATCCGTTTCGACAGTAATCACTCGGCTTGTCATAACGTCCCGTATAAGTGTATCTCTGGAAGCCTTTCCTTTCAGGATTACTTTACGTGCATAATCACGTTCCGAGAAAATTCCGATCAGCAGCTCGTCTTCAAGAACCAGAACAGCACCGATGTTTTTTTCTGACATTAGCTCCAGTGCCTCATAGACTGTATTGTCCTGGGTGACGGAGTACAACGCATTGACAGGCTTGTTGCCCATTACTTGAAATACTTGCATAAAAGTTCAGGTTACTGGGTTGGAAAGGATAACTCAAAACCTAATATAGGAACTTAGTATATTAAAATGCAATTAATTCAAAGTATATTTTTGTAACCGTATCCAAACTTTGATATTCGGTTTCCTTGTCTTAGATTCGTTATCATGGAAACAAATCAACTTCTTCCTTCACAGCTTCTGGTCAAGCGGTTCCCTTTCAGACCCACCGAAGGGCAGCTGCGTTTCTTTCAGCAGACCAACGACTTTTTAATAGAGGAAAAAGGTCTGGAGCGTTACCGCGACTGTTTTTTATTAAAAGGATATGCCGGAACGGGGAAAACGACAATTATTAGTACCCTCATTAAAGTAATCAAAAATTACGGTTACAAATCTGTCCTGCTCGCACCAACCGGCCGTGCAGCGAAGGTTATGTCTAATTATTCGGATAAAATTGCACTGACCATACATAAGAAAATATATAAACAAACCTCGGATGCCTATTCGGGAAGTCTCAGCTTTCAGCGTCAGAAAAACTATCATGACAATACGCTATTTATTGTTGATGAGGCCTCAATGATAACAGACGAAGCCGAATTTGGTAACCGGAGTTTACTCGCTGATTTGATCGATTTTGTTTTTGAAAATCCGGGAAATAAATTGATGCTCGTCGGTGACGTAGCCCAGCTTCCACCTGTCGGACAGGAACTTAGCCCGGCTTTGGACAGGGAATATCTGGAAAAGAAATTTTACATGTCGGTCTTTCAGGAAGAACTGAAAGAAGTAATGCGTCAGGATGAGCAATCCGGGATACTTTTTAATGCGACGGAATTACGAAATCAGCTGGCTGAAAAGGAACCGGCGATAAAAATTACGACTAAGGCATTCCGCGACATGTTCCGCATGACCGGAGAAAAACTTGAAGAAGGATTAAGGTATGCCTACGATAAATTCGGTCAGGAAAATACTATCATTCTTACCCGTTCCAACAAGTCTGCGGTTCAGTATAATGAATATATCCGGCGAATGATCAATTTTTCGGAAGAAGAACTCGATGCTGGCGACAGACTAATGGTGGTGCGAAACAACTACAATATCCTGGATGAAGATTCTCCTGCCGGATTTATTGCAAACGGAGATTTTGTTGAGCTTTTAAAAATAAGAAAGACGCAGGAAATCCACGGTTTCCGGTTTGCCGACGTAATCCTGAGACTTTCAGATTATGAAAAACAGCCAGAATTTGATGCGAAAATAATTTTGGACACGCTGCACTCCTCCTCCCCTTCCATGACCAATGAGGAAAACAGAAAGTTATACGATAGTGTCCAGCAGGATTATTTTGATATTAAATCAAAAAAAGAAAGAATGGAAGCGCTGCGAAAAGATCCTTTTCTGAATGCGTTACAGGTTAAATTTGCTTATGCATTAACAACACATAAATCCCAGGGCGGGCAGTGGAGTGCGGTGTTTATTGATCAGGGCTATTTGCCGGAAGAACAAGTCAACAATGAATTTATCCGCTGGCTTTACACTGCCATTACCAGAGCAACAGATGAAGTTTTCCTGATGAATTTCCACCAGTATTTTTTCAAGTAAAGCTAATGTGCCGCGGCCCTTTTCAGACGATCATTTATGGCAAGTCCCAAGCCAGTCTCCGGCGCTTTTTCAGCCCAGATCTCTTCAATATCAAGTAAATCAAGCTCTCTTAAATAAGCAAACAAATTTCTTGCTGCTTCATTTAAATTGCCGGCCGGACTTAAAATCCGCTGATATTTGACAGCACCATTAGCAGTTTTTTTGTCAAACAACAACGCAGCCACCCCGCTTCCGGCAGACTCGATTTCACTTTTTGTTTTGATAAAAAAGGGTTTTCTCGGCGCATAATGACTTTTTAGCATACCCGGTGCCTGAGGGTTTGAAGAGGAATGTTTCATGATATTTACCTTGCCCACCACTCTTTCAATTTCATCAACAGAAAGTCCACCCAGCCGGAAAACTGTTGGAACATCATCTATAAAGCCAATAATTGTTGATTCTATTCCTACACCGCAAAGCCCGCCGTCCAGAATATAAGGGATTTTATCTCCCAGCTGAGCGTTCACATGTGCCGCTTCCGTTGGACTGATGTACCCAAATGGATTAGCACTTGGCGCAGCCAGCGGAAAATCAAGCTGACTAAGCAATTCCAGTGTTAGTGCATGATTGGGAATTCTGACAGCCACCTGATCCAACCCGGAGGTAACCAAATCAGGAATATTATTTTTCTTTGTCAAAAGAAGTGTTAACGGTCCTGGCCAGAAAGCTTTTGCCAGTTCCATTGCCTGCGGGGGAATTTCAGTAACGAAATCTTTTACTTTTTCCAAAGCGTCCGTGTGTATAATCAACGGATCAAAGGCAGGGCGATTTTTAACCTCAAAAATAGATAAAACTGCTTTTTCGTTAAATGCGTTTGCAGCCAAACCGTACACCGTTTCGGTAGGAATAGCCACCAGATCTCCTTTTAAAAGAAAATGTTTTGCAAGCGAAATGTCATTACCTGTTGTTGCCAAAATAACTATTTTTTCAAAGCGCAAAGGTACGGAAAAACGTTTTTAAAAATGACTGGTACATATTGTTATTATGATCGTACTATTTATATGAAAGATGGAGCGTTTAGATTCTTTTTAAATAGGTCTAAAATAATTTGCTTAAGCATCTGTTATAAGATCTGTGTTTATATTTAATGATTAAATGGTATTTAAACTAACCCTGTTTTATGTTTGAAATCAAAGAACAACCGGCTGTTTTTGATGTCGTTATTATTGGCTCGGGAGCGGGAGGTGGAATGGCAGCATATCAACTTGCAAAAGCCGGTGCCAAAGTAGCACTTCTGGAAGCAGGCGGGTATTTTGATCCTGCTGATCCTAAGTATATTACGCAACTAAAATGGCCATGGGAGTCTCCAAGACGCGGAGCAGGAAACCATCGTCCTTTCGGTGATTTTGACGCCGCCTGGGGTGGATGGGAATTGGATGGAGAACCCTACACGCGTAAAAGTGGCACACAGTTTGACTGGTTTCGGTCGAGAATGCTTGGTGGCAGAACCAATCACTGGGGACGGATCTCACTGCGCTTCGGACCAAAAGATTTTAAGCGTAAGAGCATAGATGGCCTCGGTGACGACTGGCCGATCGGTTATGATGATGTCAAACCATATTACGACCAGGTTGATAAGCTCATCGGCGTTTTCGGAACCGTTGAAAATTTGGACAACGAGCCGGATGGGATTTTTCTTCCCCCTCCAAAACCACGTCTTCATGAGCTTTTTCTGCAAAAAGCCGGTAAAAAAGCGAACATTCCGGTTATCCCGTCACGGCTTTCCATTCTGACAAAACCAATTAACGACCAGCGTGGCGTTTGCTTTTATTGCAGCCAATGCAGCCGCTCCTGCCAGGCTTATGCGGATTTCTCGTCTTCATCAGTACTGGTTATTCCGGCTGTGAAGACAGGAAATGTTACGCTCATCAACAACGCGATGGCGCGGGAGGTACTTACCGATCCAAATACAGGATTGGCAACCGGCGTATCGTATGTTGACCGTGAGAAACTGACAGAACATACTATAAAAGGGAAAGTGGTCGTACTTGCAGCGAGCGCGGGAGAGTCTGCACGTTTACTTTTAAACTCAAAATCTGAAAGACATCCAAACGGACTGGCAAATTCCAGCGGTGTTGTTGGACGATATTTGCATGATTCGACAGGTGCGTCCAGAGGAGCATTTCTTCCGCATTTGATGGACCGGAAACGGTATAATGAAGATGGCGTTGGCGGAATGCACGTTTATACTCCCTGGTGGCTTGACAACAAAAAACTGGATTTCCCACGTGGTTACCATATCGAGTATGGTGGTGGTATGGGAATGCCTGGTTACGGTTTTGGTTCAGGTATTGAAGGAATGAATGGCAAATATGCAACCTCTGCCGGTGTTATGAAACCTGCTGGTGGATATGGAGCTTCGCTTAAAGAAGATTACCGCCGTTTTTATGGTGCTTATATTGGTATGGCAGGAAGAGGTGAAGCCGTTCCGAGCTATGATAACTATGCAGAGATTGATCCCACGGTGGTTGACAAGTACGGTATTCCGGTTCTACGGTTCCATTATAAATGGACAGATTATGAAATTAAGCAGGCCAAGCACATGCATGAAACCTTTGAAGAAATCATTCATTCACTGGGCGGTGTGGCAAGCGGAACCAAGCCAGGCGCTGACACCAATTATGGTATTGCAGCTCCCGGGCGAATCATCCATGAAGTTGGAACCGTCCGTATGGGTGATGATCCGAAAACCTCTGCACTTAACAAATACTCACAGGCTCACGACGCTAAAAATGTATTTGTGGTAGACGGTGGTTCGTTTGTTTCTCAGGCAGATAAAAACCCAACCTGGACGATCCTGGCCCTGTCATGGAGAGCTTCGGATTACATTATTGACCAAACCAAAAAGAAAAATATTTAATCATCTGACAGTTAATTTCATCAGAATATGAAACGCAGAGATTCATTAAAAGCATTAACACTCAGTTCCCTCGGACTAGCCGGCATGAATCCGCAGGTTGCCATGGCTGAGCAGAGAGAATTGGACTCACCGCCTGAAACACCGATTAAAATTCCTGGCGGAAGGCAAAAAGAAGAAGCCATCCGGGATGCGAGATTGATGAAGGAAAAATTCTTTACCGTATCTGAGCTGGCAACAGTGAAGGTGCTTTGTGATATCATCATTCCAAAAGATGCAAAATCAGGAAGTGCATCAGAAGCTGGGGTTCCGGCATTTATCGAATTTATAGCAAAGGATATGCCGCAAAACCAGGTTCCGCTTCGGGGCGGTTTGAAATGGCTGGATATTGAATCGAATAAACGCTTTAAAAAAATATTTACACTTTGCAGCAAAGAGCAGCAGCTGCAAATTGTTGATGACATCGCCTATCCTGAAAAAGCAAAACCTATGTACAGCCAGGGGGTAGCATTTTTTAATCTGATGCGGAACCTGACAGCATCTGGTTTTTACACGACCCGTATTGGAATAGACGACATCGGTTATGTAGGTAATACGCCTAACGTTTGGGAAGGCCCACCGGCAGATGTGATTAAACAATATGAGAAGTATATAAGCTGAAATTTTAGTTTGGCAAAAACGAAAATACCCGCTGACTTTGTCCAACGGGTATTTTCATTATTTAAGTGTAAAAAGTCAAAAAGACCTTAATTTCTAATACAACTTCTGACGCTGCGCTTTCACGGTCTCATCTTTCAGGAAGTCGTCATAACTCATTAGTTTATCCAAAATCCCTTTTGGTCCGATTTCGATAATTCTGTTTGCGATTGTATGTACAAACTGGTGATCGTGAGAATAGAATAAGAGACATCCTGAGAAGTCAATCAAACCATTATTTAGAGCTGTAATTGATTCAAGATCAAGGTGGTTAGTCGGATCATCGAGTACCAAAGCATTTGCACTTGAAAGCATCGTTCTTGACAACATACAACGTACTTTCTCTCCTCCCGATAACACTTTTGCTTTTTTCAATGCCTCTTCTCCTGAGAAAAGCATCCGGCCAAGGAAGCCACGAATAAAACTCTCATCTTTTTCTTCGGAATACTGACGCAGCCAGTCGACCAGATTCATATCAACATCAAAAAATTTCGTTGGATCCTTCGGAAAATATGATTTAGTAATTGTAACTCCCCAGGTGTAGGTTCCTTTATCAGCTTTTTCAATTTCGTTGATAACATCAAAAAAGCCACTGATCGCATTCACGTTCCGGCTAACAAATGCAATTTTATCACCTTTGTTAATATTAAAACTCAGGTTATTGAAAAGTACCGTGCCGTCTTCGGCAGTCTTGGAAAGTCCTTCAACCCGCAGCAACTGATCTCCTACTTCACGTTCCGATTTGAATGCGATGTATGGATATTTTCTTGAAGATGGTTTGATATCGTCAATTGTCAGTTTTTCAAGCAACTTAGAACGGGATGTTGCCTGTTTAGATTTAGAAGCATTGGCACTGAACCTTCTAATAAACTCCTCCAGTTCTTTCCGTTTGTCTTCCGATTTTTTATTGGCATCCTGACGCTGTTTTAGAGCAAGCTGACTTGATTCATACCAGAAAGAGTAATTTCCAGAGAACATCTGTACTTTACTAAAATCAATATCAACAACGTGCGTACAAACTTCATCCAGGAAATGCCTGTCGTGGGAGACAACAATCACGGTATTTTTGAAATCAGCAAGGAAGTTTTCCAGCCATAAAACCGTCTCAACATCAAGGTTGTTGGTAGGTTCATCCAGCAAAAGTACATCCGGGTTACCGAAAAGCGCCTGTGCTAAAAGTACACGGACCTTATCACTACCATTCAGGTCACTCATATTTGCTGTATGAAGTTCATCAGGAAGGCCTAATCCGCTCAACAACTGAGCTGCTTCGGTCTCAGCTTCCCAACCGTTCAAATCTGCAAATTCAGCTTCCAGGTTTGCCGCCTTTTCACCATCCTCATCAGTGAAATCTTCTTTTTCATATATCGCCTCACGCTCCTTCATAATTTTATAAAGGCGTTCGTGACCGATTATTACGGCGTCCATTACCGTGTAAGCATCAAATTCAAACTGATCCTGTTTCAGGAAGGTCATCCTTTCGCCAGGGTTCATGCTAACCAAACCGGTTTGAGGTTCAATTTCGCCTGAAAGAATTTTTAAAAACGTCGATTTACCCGCTCCGTTCGCTCCAATCACTCCATAACAGTTGCCCGGGACAAATTTTATATTTACTTCATCAAACAAAACCCTTTTACCGTACCTGAGCGATACGTTCGAAACCGTAATCATCTTAAAACTATTTTTTATGAATGAAGCCGCAAAAATACGAAAATTAAAGGGATTTTGCATACCTTAATCTGCCTTAATCCTCCCGTTCTGTTATGAAAAGTCAACATCTTTTTGCCGCGTCCTATATTTTTATTACCCTGCTGGAAATTACTGCGGATATAACCGGACACTATTGGTTGGTGTATGTTACCAAGCCAATGATTTTAATATTACTCATGTTTTACGCACAGCTAGTGCCTGACCAGAGAAAGCCAGGTAACCGTAAATTCTTCCTGCCTGCGCTTTTCTTCGCCTTGTTGGGAGATATACTACTGATGATCAAAGAAACTGATCTTTTTATACCGGGGCTGGCCGCCTTTCTGATTATGCAGATTTTATATTGTATCAGTTTTATCTCAGATATTCGTCCTCCCCTTTCTTTCGCTTCCATATGGTCTAAAATTCCTTTCATTGTTTTTGCCCTGGCGCTTTATCTGATTTTGTTACCTACTTTGCCGGATTTAATTATGAAAGTTTCTGTGGCAGTCTATGCATACAGCATTGCAACGATGACCTGGCTTGCGTGGCTGAGGAAGACATCGGTATCGGCAAGTTCCTTTTATATGGTATTCGCCGGTGCACTGCTTTTTATGATATCCGATTCGTGCATCGCGATTCACCGTTTTTTGATTCCGATTCCGCTCAATACCGTTTGGGTTATGGGAACCTATGCTGCTGCACAGTATTTCATTATGATGGGTTATCTCAAAACAAAACAGGCCGGTGATTAAGCCGGCCTGTTTTACTATATATATTTTCTATACCATCAGGGAATCACACGAAGTGTATGTGCTCCTTTACCTACACTGATTTTAGCGACCTGCTTTTTTAGAGACGGCGTTTCTCCTTTTGTGACTGTCCAGAACTCAACACCACCTGCGCCGGTTCCGTATTCCAGATATTCCATCACCGATACGGCCAGGTTTGATCCGTCTTTATCAAAAACTACACTTTGAGGTGCAATACCTTCGAAAGGATAATCGGCAACTTTTGTTAAAGCGCCGGTTGCTCCTATTTTGTACAAAGTCAAAGCACTACCGGATCCCGCTCCAGCATCTGTCCAGGGAGAACCGCTTTTACCGGAACTAACTGCCGCGAGCAATGTTCCGTCTGGGCTTACGGCAAAAGAACTTGCATTAGAGCCAACGGCAGTTTGTCCTGCCACTTTGTGTTCTATAGAGCCGTCCATTGAAAAATCTATGACAAATATTTCTCCATCACCCGCACCTTTGCCCTTTGCTCCTTTTGAATCAACTACAAAATAATGTTTCCCGTCCGCCGAAAATTTCCCAAACGAAGGATCTGTTCCTACTTTAACAGGTTTACCAACCAACTCCACATTTTTTAGCTTACCCGCTTCTCTAATGACTCTGTACAATCCCACTTCATTGGCATTATCCAATGTGAAGGCAATAAAATCACCCGAAGGATGCCAGGTCAGGTCTATGATTTTGCTTGTTGAATCAATGCCTGCCGGTAAGTTCAGGAACCTTGCAGGCTTTCCATCCGCAGCGGCCTCAATAAATACCAGCTCTTTACCTTTATCGCTGGTAGAAATAATCAGCTCATTTTTATTTATATCAATTGATGTTGGCTTTTTTCCAACAGGAAAACCAAACTTGGCTTTTGGCCCAGCCATATTAGCAATATCTACCACATAAAGCTTTTCACCAACCGGAAATTCTGTTGCAGCATCTTTAAATTCGGTTACACCATCCTCGGGACGAACCCTGTTTTCAAGTACATAAGCAAGACCCCCTGTCGCAGGGACCGCAATGGTTTTAGAATATCCGAGGGCTGAGTTGGAAATAAGGGCTGTTCCCATTCCCGCACTACCTCTTTGAATAGGAAACTTAATTGTTGTTAACTGATCTTTGGCAGTATTATCTCTTAGCAGTTTACCATCAACCAATGCAGAAGCCGACAAATCTGCATCCGAAATTACCACCAGACCTTTTGCATTAAAATTAACGGGCGATTGGGCAACAGTAGGAACCGATCCCAATGCCACCAAACCGGCAAACAATGCTACTTTTTTCATAGATAAGAAGTTTAGTTAAATAAAGCTTGTTACTAGAACGCCAATAGTCGGCAAAAAAGTGAAGCCAATGGCGTTAAAACAGAATAAAAAAGGTTTTTGTTTGAAGCGCAATTTAAGCCGCCCTTGTTTAAAGAGCAAACTTAAACCGTATTTACACCGTTGCATCTGCCTAAATTAATCAGCGAGAATCCAAAACACCTGGCTATAAACAAGAAAACCCCGGTAAAAAATACCGGGGTCAGAATCCTGTAAAGATGTCTTATGCTGCGATCGCCAATCCGTTAATTAGCTTAGCTAATTTAGATTTTTGGTTAGAAGCTTTTTTCTTGTGAATGATATTTTTCTTAGCCAAACGATCCAACATAGAAGAAACAGTTTTGTATACTTCTACAGCCACAGCCTTATCAGTCGTTTCACGCAATTTCTTGATGTATGAACGGGTAGTTTTGTGTTGGTAACGATTACGCAAACGCTTTGTCTCGTTGGCACGAATTCTCTTTAATGCAGATTTATGATTTGCCATTTTATAATAATGATATTTTTCTTTCTCGAATTGGTTTGCAAAAATAGAAAAAGCTTCTTGAAATGCCAAGTAATGATGAAAAAAATATTGCTAACACATAAAATTTTATTTCGGCATACGCTGTACGTCTGACGAAAGATATTCTTCCAGCCGGCTTTGTAGCTCACCTATTGGAATATTACCATGTAGCTCACCTTCGACTGCCACTGAAATACGGCCGGTTTGCTCCGAAATCACAATCACCACGGCGTCAGTAGCTTCACTCATTCCCATAGCCGCGCGATGACGAAATCCAAGTGACGAAGGAACATCTACCCCATCTGCAACAGGAAGTACGCAGCGTGCTGCTTTGATACGGCCATCAACGATCACAATCGCGCCGTCATGCAATTCACTATATTGATTAAAAAGAGAAACGAGCAGCGGTTTGGAAACCCTGGCATCAAGGAATTCACCTGTTTCAACAAACTTACTTAAATCATCCCGTTTGTTTACCACAATCAGAGCACCAGTAAAATTAGCAGCGATCGTTTTACTGGCATCAACAATCTCTTTCAAATTCTTTGTTTTTATATCCAGAATTGAATTCCTAAGAATTTTTTTCAGGAAACCATTATTGGTGTGTATGGTTGATTTACCTATTATTAAAAGGAACCGACGAATTTCCTGCTGAAAAATAACAATCAATGCTACGGCTCCAACACCCATAAAATATTGTAAAATGGCCGTAAGCAAACCAAGCCCAAGCCCCTTTACAACCAGATAGAAGACATAAACAAACAAATAACCCAGAAAAACGCGGCTGGCAATACTTCCTCTTACCAGGGTGTAAACCTGATACAGAAGAACTGAAACCAAAAACACATCCAGGATATCCGCCCAATTAATATTCAAAAAACCCACACGCATAAAAAAATCAATATTATTTCGCGACTAAATTACTCTTTTTTCTCCATAGGTTGAGTAGCCATCCATAGTTTTACAGCTTCTGCCGCCGGCTTCACATCGTGCACCCTGAGAATAGAAGCGCCATTTTGCAAAGCTATTGTGTTCAATACTGAGGTTCCATTCAAGGCCTCACCGGCATTTATTCCCAAGGTTTTATAAATCGTTGCTTTGCGTGACAGACCAACAAGCAGCGGGTAACCTAACTGATGAAATTCAGACAGATTAGCCAGCAGCTGAAAATTTTGCGGAATGTTTTTGGCAAAACCAAAACCAGGATCCAACAAAATGTCGGTAACACCTTTTTGTCTTAACAAATCTATCTTTGACTTCAAATCCTTTATTACATCGACAACCACGTTATTGTATTCCGTGAGCATATTCATAGTTTCCGGTGTTCCCCGCATGTGCATAAGAATATAGGGAACGCCGAGCATCGCAACCATATCAAACATACTTTCATCAAGAATCCCTCCTGCTACATCGTTAATGATGTCTGCCCCCTGCTCTACCGCCCTTTTTGCAACCTCAGAACGAAAAGTATCAATAGATATGATCAAATCCGGGAAATTTTTACGCAACGGTCCGATCACGGATTCAATTCTTTCAATTTCCTGCGCAAATGAAATCTCTTCCGCACCTGGCCGGGTGGAATATCCTCCTATATCAATAATTGAGGCACCCTCCTGTTGCATAATGCCAACCCGCTCAATTACAGCATCCAGCGAAGTTACCCGGCTTTCGGCATAGAAAGAATCGGGTGTACGGTTCAAAATCCCCATTACGAGTGGTGTCGAGAGATCAATAAGCTCTCCCCTGACATTAATCGTTTTTTTATTAACTTGCGACATATAAAATCATTGGAAGAGAGGTCGCCGGCATATCATACCAAACCAGCAACACTCACCCATTCTTTATTGAAATTAAATATTGATAAATTACCAGGCTTAACATATTGCAAACCTTGAAATCGACAGAAGCGGAATATCAGGAAATCATTCAGTATTGCCAAGACCTTTTTGCAAAAAAAAATAAAGATTACGGAACTTCCTGGCGTATTCTGAGAATTCCGTCCATAACGGATCAAATCTTCATCAAAGCCCAGCGCATCCGTACAATTCAGGAAAAAGGTTTCCAGAAAGTTGATGATGATATTTCTTCTGAATTTATAGGAATTATTAACTACTGCGTGATGGCGCTGATCCAGATCTCGCTCGGTGATTCAAAAATAGAAATTGATACCGAGGGGCTGACGGATCTTTACAACGCGCAGGTGATTGAAGTTAAAGAACTGCTCTTTAATAAAAATCATGACTATGGTGAGGCATGGAGAGACATGCGTGTTAGCTCCATGACCGATATTATTCTGATGAAATTATTAAGAATAAAACAAATTGAAGATAATCAGGGCGTCACATTGGTTTCCGAAGGCGTAAAAGCCGGATATCAGGATATGATCAATTATGCCGTTTTTTGCCTTATAAAATCAAACGCATTACAAACCAATTAGGACAGTTTTCTGCCACAATTTGTCCAACTGGTTAACCTACTCCGGAAAATGAAAATTCTTGCACAAGCTTCCCGCGTCATAGTCGGTTTGTTATTTATCTTTTCAGGACTCATTAAGCTGAATGACCCTGTCGGTACCCAATATAAACTCGAAGAATATTTTGAGGTTTTTGCCGCCGACCTTCCAGCGTTACACGACTTTTTTATGTCGCTGGTTCCTCTTGCCTTGTATTTTTCTGTATTCTTATGTACAGCTGAGGTTGTTTTAGGAATTGCACTTCTGGTTGCTTATAAACCGAGAACAACCTCGCTTTTCCTCTTACTGATTATTATTTTCTTTACATTCCTTACATTTTATTCTGCTTACTTTAATAAGGTAACCGACTGCGGATGTTTTGGAGCTGCTATTAAATTAACACCGTGGACGTCCTTTGGCAAAGATTTGTTCCTGCTGGCTCTGATTCTCGTTCTGGTTTATTATAGAAAGAAAATCAGGCCGCTTCCAACAGGAATGATTGTGGTCATTTCAACAATTGCCTCACTGGGTATTGCCGTCTACGCACTTCGCCACTTACCTATTCTTGATCTTCTTCCTTATCGGGTTGGAGCCAATATTCCTGCGCAGACCAAACCGTCTGAACCTTTGCGGTACCTGTATGTTTTCGAAAAAGATGGAAAGAAGTATGAATATGAGCAGTATCCGACCGACACAACGCTCGTATTTAAGGAAATGATCGTTCTTAATGAAGATGCAAAAGCGAAGATTACAGACTACAAAGTTTGGAACGACGCAGGTGATTACACGGAAGAAACTTTTAAAGGCAAAAAGTTATTTTTGATCATAAAAAATTTCACCGATATCAACACTGCTGCTTTGCCGGACATCAGCAAATTGATCAACGGTATAAAAAACAAAGGCGTAGAACCCATCGTTCTGACATCGGGCGACAGCGGTGAAATAGTCGAATTTTTGAAAGAGCACCAGCTTACTGTGCCGTTTTATTATGTAGATGCTACTGTTTTAAAAACTATCTCACGATCCAATCCCGGTCTTTGGCTTTTAAAAGATGGTGTTGTAAAAGGCAAATGGCATTACAACGACACCCCGACGGCGGAAGATGTGATTGGGTTGGTTAAATAACTAGGTTTTGTTGGGTCAATGAAAAATATAATTCTTGTAGGAATGATGTCCTCTGGCAAATCCACCCTTGGAAAAAAGCTTGCGCGCTACCTTGGCTATCGGTTTGTTGATCTGGATAAACTTATTGAACATGATCAGGGCATGGACATTCCAAGCCTTTTTTCTCAAAAGGGAGAAACATATTTCCGTGAAATTGAAAGCAGAATATTAAAACAGACCATTCCCAACAACCGTCTGGTTCTAGCCTCCGGAGGAGGAACGCCCTGTTTTTATGACAATATGGATTTTATAAAAAATTCAGGAGTAAGCGTATTTTTAGACGTACCAGCATCAGAACTTGCGAGAAGAATAGAAAATCATGGTAAAGATGACCGCCCGATTCTGTCAGGTGCAACATCAATTGAAGCTGAACTGACAAAAAAAATTGAAGAACGACGACCTTACTACGCTCAGGCTGACGTAACGATTGAAGGCAAAACAGAGGTGACAGAATTGGTAGAAGCGATTTCTTCCTTTTTATAAAAATGGCCGAAATCGTGATGATTCCGGCCAAACTCTTGACAGTAGTTTAATTTCCTTTTAGAAAAAAGTACCCACTGATAAAACGACATTTACCGCCCGGTTGGAAATGTTAACTGACGAGTAATCTGCTGCGTTGTTTAACACATAAGGGGTATAAGCAGATTTGTAAGTATTTAAAGTTCCGGAGATGTCAGCAAAAAAACGGTTGCTTCGAACACCCACCCCGGCAGACAGCAATAATTTACTTCGATCGACGCCATCTGTATGAAGGTAAGGATCTGACAGATAAGCAATCCCAAGCCTGCCGCGAAATAATCCAGCCCTATACTCTCCTCCTACCCGTACATTCACACCACTTTTGTAAGTGTCCTGAATTTCAGTTTTATTATCATCATTAAATTCCTTATTTAAAGCATCATCAGAATTGAATTTAGTTCTGGCGCGCATCGCTCCATATCCCACGTATTCAAGTGAGCCGGTAATAAAGCCCTTATCCTTAAAAAAGTAAGTAAGCCCGGCTGAACCACGAAGAGGACTTGTAATGGAATACTCAAAATCATTGGGCACAAGGGAAACCATTTCTATGGTTGGTCCTACATCTTGTCCCTGATCATTTCGTATTGAACCGTTAATATAATCAGCTGTAACGTATTGATTGAAAGTCTCTCTGATGCGCATAAAAGTCGGAGACGTTAAAGCTCCGCCTATCTGAATTACAGGTGAAAATTTGTAAATGATTCCAAAAGTCGCATTCACTCCGTTGCCTGTAACTGTCAGATTTTCTCCTTTTACTGATGACCGAAAAACTGTTGGATTGACAAAGCTGTCTTCGAACGAATTAGTGTAAGAATATTTGATACGGTTAAAACCAACAGACCCGCCTACATAAAGTTTATCATTATAATTGCCGGCATAGGCCAAAGTCCACTGCGTATTTGCACCAGTCGCATCAAATTGACCGGACTGGTTACTAACCTTATCGCTGTCATCCCTTGCGTAAGGAGCACCAGAACCCTCGGTGGTCGAAATAAACTTTGTAGGATAAATCATTTGCAGATTATAGTAAGCATGATCCACATATCTTACGGTCTGCATGTTATCGTAAAATTCATCATCGTAATCTTTATCACTCCAGCCAACCCTGTCGGCATCCTGCACGACCTGATCTACGTAAGCACTTTTGTTATTAACCCCGGAATATCTAAATGAATTTTGTAAAGACTGCTGACGGGAATAGGAAATACCAAACGAAGATCTTTTCCACTTCCGTTGAAAATCAGGTTTACTGGTTATGATAAGAGAAGCATTGGAAACATTAAAATTAGATTTATTTGCAGACGTTGTATTTCCGATATACTGGCTTTCCGTATTAATATTTGACAACGACGGGCTTAGGGAAAACTCCGATCTGTTGTAAAAACCAAGTCCCGCCGGATTCCCGCTAATGGTAGCGGCATCTCCTCCCAAAGCTGTATGATTACCTCCCAGCGCCTGAAAACGGGCTGTCCCGGTCTGGTTAATTTCTGAATAACGAAATGCATCAGTTGCATACTGTGCAAAAACCGACGATCCCATTACTAAACTTAATACTAATCCTCCGCAAGCACCTTTTATTGTCATGATTATAAAGAAACTAAAAGTATATTTTGACTTCAATTTAAAGGAAAACCCTGCAAAATTATGACGTTTTGCAGGGTTTAAATGTATTCAATATTATGGGATTTTTATTCTGTTTAAGAATCAACCTAAGATCATCTTGGCCCTCTTGAAGAAGAACGTGAAGCACCACCCCCACCGCTGCTTGCAGGAGCACTTGGCGCACTGTAACTCCGTGACGGAGCACTATAAGAAGGCGTAGGTGCACTGTAAGTTCTCTGCGGAGCCGAGTACGATTCAGAACTTCTGCTAGGAGCAGAGTAAGAGTTTGAACTCCTTGAAGGACTGCTGTAATTAGACTGACTTCTAGCAGGGGAGCTATATGAACTGCTGCTTCTCGACGACCGTGGCGCTGTATAATTGCCCGATGCTACTCCGTCAGCAGAATAGTTGCTTGAAGAAGAACGTGGGCGCGAATAATATACATTGTTTCCTTCACTCGCAGTGCGGCCCGCCGATTCAGCACTTGTTCGGCCGCCTGAGTAAGAGTCCCCACGTCCGGAGGAAGATCTTCCTGTTCTCGGCGAACTGTAAGTATCATTACCGGAAGCAACACTGTTTGCAGCTCTTCTTGAACCTCTTTCACTCGTATTAGACGATGATCGATTGTTTACAAAACCAGAGTTGTAACGTTCGCTGCTTCTTGAACCAGCAGAACGCGGTCCGTAAGTACGGGACAGCCCCTGACGTTCATAGTTATTGTTTACAACGATAACAGGACGACTGTATGCCCATGGATTGTATCCATATCCGTAACCACCACCATAGTAACTATCGTACATTCCGTATCCGCCATAACCACCAAAACCATACATGCTACCATAAGGGCTATAACCAAACGGACTGTAACCAAAAGGATCATATCCAAACGGACTGTATCCCATCATGCTTCCGTAACCCAACATGCTACCATAACCAAACGGTGAGTATCCAAATCCGCCCATCATGGATCCCATCCCAAATCCCAGATAAGGGCTCATACGGAACATGCTCCCAAGGCCAAATCCGAAGTTCATACTAATGGAGTTTCCCGGCCAAAATGAACCTATACCGTTACCATAAGAAAGACGTGATGCCTGAGAGAATCCATCATTAAATCCCGCATTGTAACCTACATCCGTTCCGGAAGTAGCTCTGTTAATACCTCGTGAAGAAACATAAGATTCATCATAATAATCACTTGTTCCTGACTGCTCATCCTGCGTACTCGCGTAATCCGGATTATCTGTACGGGAAAGGGATTGTTCCGTATTGCGATAGTCATTTACAATTCCGGCACTTGGACCGCCACCGTAAAGATCATCATAACTACCTGATTTTGAAACGTAGTTATTGTTTGTACATCCCCAAGCTCCCAACAGCACTAACAAAGACAAATATTTTGCTCTATTTATCATAATCATGGCTTTAAAGGGTTAGAATATTTTTAGCTAAAATACGTATAAATTTTATTCCACACATGGTTACTTAACATCTATGTGGTGACATTAATTCCAAAGTTAACCAAAAAAACTATATTTGCAACGTCTTAAAAAGCCGGTATCTCATATTGTTATACTCCTTTACATTTATCAAATAATCCAACGAATGAGTAAAGCCCTGCCAACCCGAAGTGAAAACTACTCCGAATGGTACAATGAATTAGTGAAAAGAGCCGATTTGGCTGAGAATTCCGCAGTAAGAGGCTGTATGGTGATCAAACCTTACGGATATTCAATCTGGGAAAAAATGCAGCGTGCATTGGATGATATGTTTAAGGAAACAGGCCATCAAAATGCTTACTTCCCGCTATTTATACCAAAATCATATCTGAGTAAAGAAGCCTCACATGTGGAAGGCTTTGCTAAAGAGTGTGCGGTTGTTACCCACTACCGGCTTAAAAATGATCCCAACGGAAAAGGGGTAATTGTTGACCCGGATGCAAAGCTGGAAGAAGAACTGATCGTGCGGCCAACCTCAGAAACGGTTATCTGGAGTACATATAAAAACTGGATTCAGTCCTATCGTGATTTGCCCCTGCTGATTAATCAGTGGGCAAACGTTGTGCGCTGGGAAATGAGAACCCGCCTTTTTCTAAGAACCGCCGAGTTTTTATGGCAGGAAGGTCACACAGCACACTCCACTTCGACAGAGGCAATCGCGGAGACCGAGCAGATGCTGGACATATATGCTACATTCGCAGAAGAATGGATGGCACTTCCTGTTTTGAAAGGAATCAAAACACCAAACGAAAGGTTTGCCGGAGCAGTGGAAACTTATTGCATAGAAGCACTTATGCAGGACGGAAAAGCTCTGCAAACAGGAACATCACATTTTCTTGGCCAGAATTTCGCAACTGCATTTGATGTAAAATTCCAGGATAAAGACGGTAAACTTGAATACGTTTGGGGCACATCCTGGGGCGTAAGCACACGTCTGATGGGTGCTTTGATCATGGCGCACTCTGACGACAGCGGCCTGGTACTGCCTCCCAAACTGGCTCCGATCCAGGTGGTGATTGTACCCATCTATAAAAATGAAGAACAGCTTGCTGCAATCACAGAGAAAGCCGAAGAGATCAAAAAGCAATTAAAGAAAATGGGCATCAGTGTCAAGTATGACAACAACGATGCGTACAAACCAGGCTACAAATTTGCCGAATACGAATTAAAAGGCGTTCCGGTACGCCTGGCGATGGGTGCACGCGATCTTGAAAACGGTACTGTCGAAGTTGCCCGTAGAGATACAAAAACAAAGGAGACTGTGTCTCTGGAAGGAATTGCGGCTTTTATCGGCGATTTGCTGGATAATATTCAGGAATCTATTTACAATAAAGCACTTGCTTTCCGCGAGGAAAATACGTTCCGTGTTGATTCATTTGACGAGTTCAATCAGGTACTGGACACCAAGGGAGGTTTCATTCTTGCACATTGGGACGGTACACCGGAAACCGAAGAAAAGATCAAGGAAGAAACAAAGGCGACCATCAGGTGCATTCCGTTGAACGCACAGCAGGAATCTGGTGTTTGCATTTACTCCGGAAAACCATCTTCACAAAGAGTTGTGTTTGCCCGGGCCTATTAAGCTTTTGCCGGTATGTTATTATAAGTACTACCGGATTATTTTTTAAACCAAATAACGATTATACTGAAATGAAGCAAGCACAAGCAGGAGATAATGTAAAAGTTCATTATAAAGGGACTCTTCCTGACGGACAACTTTTTGACTCTTCAGAAGGGCGCGAACCATTGGCATTCCAATTGGGAAGCGGACAAGTGATTAAAGGATTTGATGACGGCGTGACCGGCATGGAAATCGGTGATAAAAAAACGATTCATATTCCAAATGAAGAGGCATACGGACCTGTTAATGAAGATATGATCATTAATTTTGACCGCGCACAGATTCCTTCTGACATACCTTTGGAAATCGGAAGCACGCTCAATATGCATCAGGATGGAAACGGACAGGTGATTCCTGTTGTGATTAAAGAGGTATCTGAACAATTTGTGTTGCTCGATGCTAACCATCCGCTTGCCGGACAAGATTTGATTTTTGAACTAGAACTGGTAGGAATCAATTAAGACTAATATTTAAGTAAATCGGTTTGTCAGGAGGTCTTCCCGATGCCTGACAGACCGCTTTTATTTTGTCCATTTTAAACTGAAAGCTTCCGGTTTGCTTTTGTTTAACTTTAACAGAATCTGTTTTACCGCCAGATCATTAAGCATTCTTTCAGCTCTTTTCTCAGAAATATTGATGATCCGTGAAAACGCTTTTGCGGTGACCGAATCTGTCGCCTTTAAATAGCTGATCAGTGATTTCACATGCCTTGAAGCAAGCAGTTTCTCAGTGTCTGCATCCGGTTCCCCCTGAATTAAAAGTTTCGGAATCGGAACACTTTTATCTTTCATCCTTACATAAATGATCCGCTCATTTTTTTCATTGACGGCATAATGCGGCTTATCGGCACTTTCGTCTACTTCAATTCGTATCACTTTCTTCCCATCAAGCAACTCCGTGTAAAAACGAAGCAAAACAGGTGTTTCAATCAACTGTCCGGCCGCCCGTTCCAGTTTCTGCAGTTCGGTAAGTTCAGAAGTGACACCCAGTAATTCCCCCGAGTTACCCACCCCAACGAGTAATATCCCTCCGGAAGTGTTAGCAAAAGATGAAATGGTTTTAGCAATTTTAAAGGGACTATCTATGGTTCTTTTAAATTCAATTGCCAACCCCTCACCCGACTTTATAATTTCAATTGTACTCTTTCTTTCTGACATCTAAATTTCATTAATCAATACTAAATTAGGAAGAATGCTGAAAGTAAGCAATCCGGGCGGCAGGGATCTTAAAAGTAAAATCACAGTCTGTCCTGCTTTTGAGAACAGCAAATCACGTTTTAATATTAAATTATTATAAAATATTACAAACTATTTGCTTTTTGTATTTTATGCCTTTATTTTTGAATCAAATATAGTTAGTGCGTTAAGTTATATGAAATCAAACTCTATCCGTTGGCTTGTCGTATTTATGGTATTTATCGCAACAGGTCTTAGTTTTTTGGACCGTCAGGTTTTATCGATAGCGATCATCAAAATACAAAAAGAATTTGCTTTTACGGATGTAGAATATGGCTGGGTGAATACCAGTTTTCTACTTAGTTATGCGTTCATGTTCACCCTTGGAGGCTGGCTTATCGATCGTGTCGGAGCTAAAAAAGGACTGGCGGTAGCTGTCGGTGTGTGGTCTGTTGCGAATGCATTTCATGGGCTGATGACGAGTCTTCCGCAGCTACTTGTATTTCGTTTTTTTCTGGGATTGGGAGAAGGTGCCTGCTTTCCCGGGGCTGCAAAAACGGTTTATGACTGGTTTGATAAAAAGGAAAGAGCATTTGCAAACGGCATCGCAATTGGCGGCTCGGCGATCGGCGCAGTGATTGCTCCACCGCTGACGATCTGGATTTCCCAATACTATGGATGGCGTGCCGGATTTGTCATCCCAGGCATTATCGGGATCGTTTGGGTAGCGCTTTGGCTTTTGATATCCTGGAAAAAAGATAATCTTAACACAATGGCTAGCAAAGAGATAGAACCTAAGACTACAATTTCTCTGACTTCTATTCTCCGTATCAAACAAACCTGGGTTTTCATACTAATAAGGTTTTTACTGGACCCGGTGATGTATTTTATGATGTTTTGGATCCCCAAATATTTGAGTGAAGTAAGAGGTGTGTCTTATGAACGAATCGGAGGTTTATTCTGGATTCCCTTTCTGGCGCTGGGTGTTTCAAATATTCTGGGAGGAGTGCTTTCCGACAAACTCGTGAAATGGAAATTTAGCATTAACAGGGCGAGGAAATCTGCGATGGGTTTTGCAGCACTTTTGACCTTGGCCGTTCCACTGACGGCTTATGTGTCATCGGTTGAAGTGGCAGTCGGACTGATGGCTTTGTACATGTTTGCACATGGTTGCTGGATCACCAATTACATCACCTCAATTTCTGATATTTTCGGTAGCACAGCAACCTCAACCGTGGTAGGATTATCCGGCACAGCAGGAGCTATATCCAGTTTACTATTGAATCCTATGATCGGAAAAATCATCCAACAATACTCTTATAAACCATTATGGGTCGCATCGGGACTGCTCTACCCTATTGCTTTTATAGCTTTTGTCCTTTTGATTCCCAAGATCACACCTCTGTTTAGTTTAAACACAGGTGTGATTCAAGATAATATAGTTACAGAAGAAGCCTGAATCCATTTTTTATATAAATAAAAAATTCTTTTTTTGCATAAAATTCTTAGTGCGTTAAGTACATTTACAGAAACATAAAAGATATGATAAACAACTCTCCAAGTGAAAATGGCCTGATGAGCGCTGACATCGTTGAAAAGCGAAAGCAAACCAGACCCAGAATAGGTGTGTTTGGTGTAGGATACTACAAATACTGGAGTCAGTTTGAAGGCTTACTGGAAGACATGCTTCAAAAACAGGCTGTATTTATAGAAAAGATCCAAACTGGTTCTTATGCCGAAGTTATTGATTTTGGCTTGATTGATGATGTTCATAAGGCGTATGATCTCGTACCAAAACTCAACGCAGCAAATCTGGATCTGATTTTTTGTGACATGGTAACCTATGCGACATCAAATACATTTGGTGTCGTAATCAGAAACATTAACGTGCCAATTGTGCTGGTCGCGCTGCAGCCGGATAAAGCCATGGATTATTCACGGGCTTCCACCTACATGCAGCTTTACAATGATGATATTTGCTCTCTCCCCGAGTTTGCGGGTGTAGCGGCCCGTATGGGCAAAAAAGTTCCGGACATGATCATCGGGACACTTTATGACGATCCGCAGGCAGACGCCGAAATAGAAGAATACTGCCGGATTGCTGCTGTCTTACACGATTTAAAGAGTGCCAGGATCGGCCACATAGGTCATCCGATCGAAGCCATGCTGGACATGCATTCTGATTCCACGATGCTCACTGCGCATTTCGGTGCTCACATTGTACAATGCGAAGCGCATGAAATTGTAACGCAATATCAAAATTCAACAGCAGATGAAATAGATCCTGTAAAAGAACGCATCCTGGAATTTTTTGATACGCCAGATCCGGTATCCGACCCGATCTCAGAAAAGCTCAGAGACTCAGATCTTGAAATAGCTGCGCGGGTTACCGTAGCGCTGGAAAAGTTTATAGAAGAGAAAAAACTCGACGGTTTAGCCTACTATTACGAGGGCCCTGAAAACAGCGAAACCCGTACGGTGATGTCTAATCTGATTGTAGGAAATTCTTTACTGACAGGTGCAGGATTCCCTATGTGCGGAGAATCAGATTTGAAAACCTGCTTTGCCATGCTGATTATGGAACGTTTAGGGATTGGCGGTAGCTTTGCCGAATTCCATCCGGTTGATTTTAAGGAAGGTTTTGTACTGGTTGGTCACGACGGGCCACATAACGTTGCAATTGCGGATGGGAAACCTGTTTTACGAAGTCTGACCAAGTACCATGGAAAGCCAGGTTTTGGTGCAGGAGTCGAGTTTAAAATTAAGGAAGGGCCAATTACGATGCTGAGTATCAACTCAACTTACGATGGAAAGTTTAAATTTGTAATAGCTGAGGGTCAGTCTGTTGAAGGACCTATCCCACCAACAGGAAACACCAATACACGAGGATTTTTCAAACCAGACGTAAGAACTTTTCTGCAACGATGGATGAAAGAAGGACCCACGCATCATTTTGCTTTGGGAATCGGTCATCACGCGAAGGCGATTGCCAAAATTGCCGGTTACTTGAATCTGGAGGCTGTTATAGTAGATCTGAGAGAATAAGTTAAGAAAAACAAGGGTGTCATTCTCGCGTGATGACACCCTTGTAATCTGCCTCACGCGACCGGATTAACCCTAAAAATTTCCAAACCGATGAAATACGTTTTACACCAAAAGCTACCGCCATGGTTTATGTGCGCGATGCTAACTTTATTTCTATGTACCGGAAAGCTTCTGGCCCAGAATGGATCTAAAATTTCCGTTTCAGGAAAAATTCTGGCTGAAAATGATAACAGCCCCCTTGTAGGCGCCACAATTACAGAAAAGGGCACAACCAATGGCACATCTTCGGATGCAGATGGGAAATTTAAAATAACCATTTCACAGGGTGCTGTGATTGTAGTAAGTTTTATCGGCTATAGTCCGCAGGAGGTTAACACGGCCAATCGCACGACGGTTGATGTAATACTGAAAGCGGATCTTCAGCAATTACAGGACGTGGTTGTGGTAGGTTACGGAACCCAGAAAAAGTCGACACTGACCGGCTCCGTTGTGTCGATGAAGACAGATGAAATTATCAAGGCTCCTACCAGTAATGCCACCAACAGTTTGACAGGTCGTTTGCCCGGAGTATTTGTGGTCCAAAGAAGCGGAAAACCAGGTGACAACCAGGCTGATATTTTTATACGTGGCCGCGCAACAACCGGAGAAAGTGCGCCGCTGATTATCGTTGACGGAGCCGAAAGACCTTCATTTGGTGATATCGATCCCAACGAAATAGAGACGATTTCAGTTTTAAAAGATGCTTCAGCAACAGCACTTTTCGGGATCAAAGGAGGTAACGGGGTTATTCTGATCACGACCAAAGTTGGTAAGGAAGGCAAGCCGCGTATCAGTTATACAGGCAATGTCGCAATACAGACCTACACCAATTTACCTAAAACGTTAAATGCCTTCACGGCTGCAAGCCTGCTAAACGAAGCCAATGCAAACGTTGGCAAAGCGGCTGCTTTTACGGAAGCGGAACTTCAAAAATTCCAGGACCATTCCGACCCATACAAATATCCTGACTTCAACTGGTTTGACTACCTGACAAGAAAATACTATCCTCAGACACAGCACAATATCAACGTTTCGGGCGGAACTAAAATAGCTAAATACTTTGTATCCGTTGGTTACCTGTTTGAAGACGGGATCCTGAAAAAATTTGATAATCCTTACGGCTACTCAACTACGCCCAAATATGACCGGTACAACTTCCGGTCCAATGTTGACCTCAACCTGAGCAAAGACCTGACTGTTTCCGTTAAACTGGGCGGGCGCCTGGAAGAGCGTTATGCTCCCGCGGGTGATCCATTTTATGCCAATGCGGAGTTTGAATATCTGCTATCGCGGGTAAATGGTATTCCGGCATACGCCTATGTGCCCTTTTTACCGGATGGTCGTTTTATGGAAAACCCGAATGCCGGCGTAAACCTGACGAATCCGTTAGGCTGGATTTCCCGCAGAGGTTATTATATTCAGCAAAACAATTCCATTGAAAGTACGCTTGCTTTGGATTACAAGCTCGAAAAACTTGTAAAGGGACTATCATTTCGAACTCAGTATGCCTACGACGCTTATTTTATCGCCAACAGAAGACAGCAGGGCACTTTTACTTCTTACTACATCAACAAACAAACGGATGAAATCGTAAAAGGAAACAGTTCGTTCAGTGATGCAGATACGCCGCTTGGGGTGGTTACGGCCACTTACGATGGCACGGTAAGTTATAATCTCCAAAGCAGTTTGAATTATAACAGGACTTTTGGTCAGCATTCAGTAACTGGTTTGGCTCTATTCCAACGTCAGGCAAGACGCGTTGTAGGTGCTCAGCCAGCATATGCATCACAAGGACTTGTAGCGAGAGTCGCTTACAGTTTCAAGGACCGGTATTTTGCTGAATTCAACGGAGCTTATAACGGATCTGAAAATTTTGCATCAGGAAGGCGTTACGGTTTTTTTCCGGCAGTGTCAGCGGGATGGACAATCAGCAATGAAGATTTTTTGAAAGGCGCTTCATTTGTTAGCTTTCTTAAAATACGCGGATCTTATGGCAAGATTGGTTTTGATAAAATCGGAGGTAACCGTTTTTTATATCTGGACGAATACGCAAGAACTTCCACTGTTTACGGCGGCGGATCTAACCTCGGTTTAACTGCAAAACCAAATACTGCTGTTCAGTTTGGTTTGCCGACGTCAATGAGTACCTACCCTGCTTTAATACATTCCCGGATCGGAAACCCGCTGATTACCTGGGAAACATCCACCAAAAGAAACATCGGATTTGAAAGTAGTTTTTTCAACGATATGTTCTCTGTAAACTTCGATTTGTTTGACGAAAAGCGGACGGACATCCTGCTTAATCGCCAGTCCGGACTAACCACGTATGGCGAAGCTTATCCAAGTGTGAATTTTGGTGAAGTATACAATCATGGCTTTGAAATAGAACTGAAGCATCAGCGCAGGATTGGAAATCTGGGTTATGGTTTTAATGCACAGCTAAGTTTTGCAAGAAACGAAATAAAAAATCTGGATGAACCGATAGGCCGTCCTGATTATCAGAAATCTGCCGGCTATCCTATCGGACAGACAAGAGGTTACAAAACAGATGGGTTTTATCAGTCTCAGGCTGATATCAATTCATATATCCCAAACCTGTTGGGGAAACCAATTCCAGGCGATTTAAAATTTAAGGATATCAACAATGACGGCGTGATTTCAACGGACGATATCACACCGATCGGTTACTCGAACGTGCCGGAATATTCTTACAGCATTGAGCCTAATATCAGTTTTAAGGGATTGTCGTTATCGGTAATGCTTCAGGGTGTGACGCATGTGAGCTCCACGATTCAGTTTGACCAGCGTAACCTGAGCAGCAACCAAATGTATGAAAACATGCTTGGCAGGTGGACCCCGGAGAATGCGGCAAACGCAACCTGGCCATCGCTTCAGCCAGCTGTGGGCGGAAATTTTATGAGTTATTCTACCAACGATTTTCTGCTAACAGATGGAACTTACCTCAAAATCAGAAATGCGCAGCTCGCCTATCAGATTCCCTCACCGATCGTCAAAAAAATCGGCGTAAAAGGCTTGCGCGTTTTCGTTTCGGGACAAAATCTGTACACCTGGACGAAAGTATTGTACGTAGATCCCGAGAACTTTCAACGCCGTGCACCGCAGGGAGCTTACAACGTCTACCCAACCTCGCGTATCTACAACCTAGGTGTAAACATTGATTTCTAATAATTAAATGGAAACAATTATGAAAAAATATAAAAGGATCATGCTTGCCGGCCTGCTGCTGTTTCTCGCCGGCTGCGATGACAAATTTTTAAATGTAGCGCCCGATGTTGCATTGGATGAAGCAAAAGTTTTTGCAGATCCGGTGATGGCAGCCCAGTTTGCAGATAATGCATATAGCTTTATCACAGATGACTATCTACGTTTTAACGATTCATTCGGAACAGCGCAGGCCTCAGATGAAGCCGTCGGAATAGATGTTACAAACAATATGATCTACACGCTGAGCAAAGGCTTATATCATGATCATTCGGCTATTATTAACATTGCGGCTAACGACATCTCGGTGATCTACGACCGGAATTACTCCGGGATTCGTGTGGTAAATAAAATGCTTTCAAAAATCGATGAGGTAAAATGGAAAGCTGACCAAAACCCACAGCGTATCAAAGGAGAAATGTATTATCTGCGGGCATTTATGTATTTCGATTTGATAAAAAGATTCGGAAGTGTAGTACTTATCGACCGGGCATATTCTCCGGAAGAGGATATCGACAAGCCCCGAAACAGCTATGAAGAATGTGTTAGCTTTATATTGAAGGATATTGATCAGGCAGTTGCGTTGCTCCCGGAAGAGCACGACGTAGCGAATTATGGCAGACCGACAATCGGGGCAGCCAGGGCGCTGAAAAGCAGAACTTTACTTTATGCTGCCAGTCCGCTTCATAATCCAACTTCTGATTTAGCTAAATGGAAAGCCGCAGCCGATGCGGCAAAAGCTGTGATGGACATGAACAAATATGTTCTTCATCCAAAGTATGAAGAAATCATTACGCCAACCGGCAACGGTACCATCGAAGAATACATTCTTATCAAAATCAAGGGTCCGAGAAGTTTTAACTGGGCAATTCAATCTGTAATGTCACCCGGATCGGGAGGGCGGATCGGGACCTTCAATCCTACGCAGAATCATGTCGATCTGTATGAAATGAAAAACGGATTTCCTATCACTGATTCTAAGTCAGGCTATGATCCGGCGAATCCATACCAAAACCGCGACCCGAGATTTTACGCAAACATTCTTTACAATGACGCGCCATGGCAGGACCGCAAATTACAGATGTGGGACGGAGGCGCCGATTATAGTTCGACAAGTTCTGCTTACACGGCGACGCGCTATTATGCAAGAAAACTCTGGCCTGAGGTATACAAAACACCCGGTACGCAAACAGCCCTGGTTAATTTCATCTTTTACCGTTACGGAGAAATTTTACTCAACTACGCCGAGGCACAGAATGAATCAGCAGGCCCGGACGCAACGGTTTACAGCGCGATCAATCAGTTAAGAAAAAGAGCCGGAATGCCCGACCTGCCCACAGGACTGACAAAAGAGCAGATGCGTGCAAGAATATGGAATGAGCGTGCCGTAGAGCTGGCTTTTGAGGACCACCGGTGGTATGACATCATGCGGTGGAAACGAGGAAAAGAGTTGGTGGCGTCCACCATGTATGGAATGAATGTCGTACGCAATGCAAACGGCACTTTTACCTATTCCAAAGTAGCGCTTGCCGGGTCTTTCCAGAGAGTTTATGAGGACCACATGCATTTGTACCCGATTCCACGCAATGAGGTTCAGAAAAGTAAGTTTATCGAGCAGAATCCTGGCTGGTAATTCCAAAATTAAACCCTAAGAATGATGAAATTTCACCATATATTTTCCAGGCTTTTAGTGCTGATTCCCATGCTTTTCGTAGAGGCAATGGCTCAGGACCCGGCTCCGGTCAGCTTTACAGGCACCGTCACCGGTATAGACAATATTCCCGTAGCGGGAATGAACGTAACAGTTCAGGAACGCAGTAAGGAAACGGTTACAGACAGTGAAGGCAAATTTTCAATTACGGCTGTAAAAGGAGATGTGCTGATTTTCAGCAAAGATGACTACCTGACTTATTATCATACCATTGTAAACGAAAAAGGTGCGTTAAAAATCCTGGTTTCCAAAACGCTGCCTTATGCAGGAATGGACGATGACGTTTACATCCCTTTTGATATTCGTAAAAAACGCGAAATAAACGGAGCAGTTTCTTCGCTTAAATCATCTGTACTTCCTCAGATACCTTCGAGCTCGCTGACTAATTTATTTGCAGGCCAGCTTCCTGGTCTTAACGTTTGGCAAACCGGTACACTTCCTGGAAGAGATGAAACTACTATTGTGATCCGGAACCGTGCATCCTTCGCTGGTGCAAATGTTCCACTTGTTTTGGTGGATGGTGTAGTTCGCGACTTTTCCGATATGGATCTTAGTGAAATAGAAGGAATAAGTGTGCTGAAAGATGCGGCCTCACTCGCCTGGTACGGAAACCGCGCAGCAAACGGAGTGCTTTTGATTACCACCAAACGTGGCAGCGCGGACAAAACATTGTTTACCTACGATACGCAGATGGGAACGCAGCAGCCCACTGTTCTGGCTAAACCTTTGGATTCCTTTACCTTCGGTTCTTTATATAACCGCGCCTTACAGACAGACGGCTTTGCTCCTCTTTACTCCCAGGAAACGCTTGACGGTTATAAAAGTCGAACTGACCCATACAAGTATCCCAATAATAACTTCGTTGAGGAGTTTTTCAAAAACAATGCGCTCGTTCAGCGCCATGTGCTGACAGCGTCCGGTGGTTCAAAAGCGGTACGTTACTTTACAAATTTGAGCTATTTTAATCAGGGAGGCCTTTATAATCATACCGATCATCCACTGTTTAATACCAATGCAGGCTACCGCCGCTACAACCTTCGGACCAATCTGGATATACAGGTTACTCCGCTGCTGACCGTGCAGCTGGATATGGGCGGAAGAATTGAAGACCGCCGCGAACCGGGCAGTACAAGCGCTACTTTTTTAAGCACTGTTTTTGATACACCTCCCAATGCCTTTCCTTTACTAAATGAAGATGGTTCTTACGGAGGTAGCAACCTCTACCGAAGCAATCCGCTGGCGCAGCTTCAGGGGCAAGGCAATCGAAGCGAAGTAACAAGGGTATTGCAGGGAACGATCAATGCCAATCACAAGCTAGATTTCTGGCTTAACGGTTTAACGGCCAATCTGTTTTATACCTTTGATATTCAAGGCCGTTACCTTAGCGGTCGTAGTCAGGAATATGAGGTATATGAGCGGGGAACAACCGGGGCTTTAACCAGGTTTGGGACGCAAACTCCGCTTGGTTATCTGGCATCCACTTTTGCTGATAACGTTCGTACAAATGAGCTTTGGACCGGGCTTGATTATGATCAAAACTTTGGCAAACATCATTTTCGGATAACCGCGCGATATCAGCAGGCCGTCACATTCAATCCAACCAGACTTGAAGACAAGAGACAGGGTTTTTCAGGAAGAGTTTCGTATAGTTTCAATAACAGGTACTATGCCGATCTTGTTGCCAGTTATACAGGTGCAGACAATTATATGCCAGGAAAACAATTTGGCTTTTTCCCGGCGATTGCTGCCGGCTGGGTGATTTCGGAAGAGCTTTTTCTTAAAAATACTTCCTTTCTTGATTATCTGAAGATACGGGCTTCTTACGGCAAAGCAGGAAATAACTCAACCGGTGAGACTAATAAATTTCCATACGCTTACCTTTTTAACCCTGCCAACGGAAGTTATGCTTTCGGAACAAGTTATTCGGCACAGGCTGGTGCGTCGGAAAACACACTGCCCAATCCCGATATGACCTGGGAAACGGCGGTTAAAACAGATGTGGGATTTGACGCTCAGCTGGTGAAAAACCGACTTTCCATTTCTGCCAATTATTTTAATGAGTATCGGAAGGACATTCTGACCAATCCCATCTACCCATCGATTATCGGCCTGGCCACTTACCGGATCAACGATGGCGAGACCCGGCTGAACGGGTTTGAAGGAGCAATTGATTTTACCCAAAAGTTTGGTGCTTTTACAATAATGCTCGGCGGTAATTTCACTTATGCCAAAAATAAAATTCTGCGTATCAATGAATCAGCAGGACTGGCTGATTATCAGCAGCAGGCAGGATATAATATCGGCAGCGTAACAGGTTTTGGTAAACTGATGCTGATCTCAGAAGGTATTTTTCAATCGCAGGAGGAAATAAATAACAGTCCCGTTCAGCGCTTTGCAGGAAAATTACAGCCGGGTGATATCAAGTACAAAGATGTCAACTCAGACGGTGTTGTTGACAATTACGACCGCGTGATGACCGAATACAACGATACGCCAGACACTTTTTATGGCTTCAAAATTGGTGCAAGCTACAAGTCAGTCGACTTCTCGCTGCTTGCACAGGGAGTTGCAGGGCGTACTGTACAGTTAAGAACACTTGTGATGGCGGGTTCTAATAACAATGGCTATATCAATCAGTTTAGTCCGGAGGCCTGGACGGCATCAAACCCTTCAGCGCCCTATCCGCGGCTTGGCATCTCAGACCGCGGTAATAATACAGCTGATTCAGATTTCTGGCTTCGTTCAGGTAATTATCTGAGATTAAAATCTGTGGAATTGGGCTACACATTACCTTCTTCTTTACTAGAAAAAATCAGAATCAGAAGATTGCGTGTGTATGTAAACGGCTTTAACCTGCTGAATTTCAATAAAACCGGAATTAATATGGATCCGGAGATGCCTTTTGCCGGCTACAACTCCTACCCTTATGTGCGCACACTGACGGCAGGCCTCAATTTAAAATTCTGAACAGGACATTTAATTTTCAGGAACATGAAAACTTTAACTAAAATATTTCTTTCGGTTTTGCTGATCACAGCTGTATCGTGTCAGGAATCTAAATTTCTTGAATTCGATTACTACGACGGCCCGGTAACCGAAGATCAGTACTGGAACCTGAATAGTGCAGCAAGAGGACAGCTAAACCGTGGCTATACATTTTTGCAGGAAGGCTATAACCGTTACGGAGGTGCAATGCTTGCAGCCGGCTCGGACGAAGCAGTAAATTCGAATTTGAACTCAGCCGTAAACATTTTTAACAACGGCACCTGGAGTTCACTCAGGACGATCGATGACAACTATGCGATCAATTACAATGGCATCCGGCAGGTAAACGTTTTTCTTGAAAACAGCCACAGAGCCAATATTACGCCGCTGAATGAAGTGCCAAGACTTCGTGGCGAAGCTTTTTTCCTGAGAGCATTTTTTCATTTTGAACTTTTGAAAAGATACGGCGGAGTCATTATCGCCGACCGAGTTTTCATGACGGATCAGGACCTGGATCTTCCTAGAAACAGCTTTCAGGAAACCTTAAATCAAATCATAAAAGACTGTGATTCAGCAGCAGTAAAATTGCCATTATCACCTGCACAATATGGTACAGGAGACCGTGGAAGGGCTACCAAAGCCGCCGCGCTTGCATTAAAATCACGTGCGTTGCTTTACGCAGCGAGTCCGTTGAATAACACTGCAAATGATGCAACACTCTGGCAAAAGGCAGCTGCGGCATCAAAAGAGTTGATTGACACCAAAGCGCACAGTCTTCTGGCAAGTTTTGCCAATGTATTCAATTTCAGCAATGCTGCCTATAACAGCGAGGTGATCTTTGCAACGGTAGCTAATGCCAGAAATGACATTGAAATCAACAATGCACCCATCAGCTACAACGGAGCATCCGGTCTCACCAACCCAACGCAGGAACTGGTAGATGCTTTTGAGATGAAAAACGGTCTTCCGATCAGTGATCCGGCGTCCGGTTATTCAGCCAGTGCTCCCTACAAAGACCGCGATCCAAGGTTTGCATTGTCGGTGATTTATGACGGTTCTGTTTTTAAAAGTGTTGCCGTAAACACAGGAGTTGGTGGAAAGGACGGTATTGGACAAAGTGTGAATGCGACTAAAACAGGTTATTACATGCGAAAATTTTTAAGTGATGCTGCAAGCTGGAACCAAACCACCAACGCCACAGTACGCCGGCCCTGGGTTTTGTTCCGCTATGCAGAAACACTTTTGAACTACGCCGAGGCACAAAACGAAGCTGTCGGGCCGGATGCAAGTGTTCATGATGCGATTAACCAAATTCGAAAAAGAGCTGGTATGCCAAATCTTCCGGCAGGATTGACCAAAGATCAGATGCGTCTTCGAATCAGAAATGAAAGGCGTGTAGAGCTTGCTTTTGAGGAACACCGGTTTTTTGATATCAGAAGATGGAAAACTGGTGAAGCGGATTTGGGCAAAGCCGTAACGGGAATGCGAATTACCAATACCACCGGCACACCGGTGTATGAGCGGTTTACTGTCGAAACACGCATTTTCAACGAAAGGGTGTACCGATACCCTATTCCGCAGTCGGAGATTAACAATACGACCAAACTACAGCAAAATCCGGGGTATTGAGAAACATGTTTTTTATGAAAGTCAGAATCTTTGTTTTGCTTACAATGGTTACCTCGTTTGTCGTTGCCACCTCTTTCCGCAGCAGCCATCTGACCGTTGCGGAAAGAGTACCGTACACGGAGCTTTTGGTAAAAAATGATTCGGTTTTAATCGAAGATTTTCTTGGTGTGAATGGCGTTTACCACGGGTTTGCTTTTATGGATGATCCAAATGTAAAAGTCATGAGCGATCAGGACCGGAAAACAGAATTTGAAAGAGTAAAAAACATGGAGCTGAAAATCGCCAGAACCTGGTACAGGCCGGACTGGGCTTGCGGAACTAACCTCTACAATGACTTTAACTGGGAATCGAAAAGAATGAAAGCATTTTATCTCTGGCTGGATAAAATGAAAGAATTGAAAGTCGATGTGGCTTTGCAGGCTGGCTGGTGGTTTACCAAAGATACCTACCACAATACTGATGGCAAACAGGAAGCCGCTCCGGATACAGTTAAAGATCCTTTGAGATATGCCCGATGGGTTCGCGAATCACTGCACGAGCTGATTAAAGTCCGGGGTTACGACAATATTAAATATCTGGTACTTTTTACCGAACCGCTAAATTACCGTTCCGGCATAATTCCAAAAGGTTTTACCGAACCGGATTATTACGATAAGGTTTGCACTGAAATTCACAATGAATTGAAAAGGACTGGTCTACGCTCAAATGTAAAACTGGTCGGCCCCAACAGTGGCAGTACCGACACAGCGGCCTACGTGGGATGGAGTGTAAATAAAATGAATGATGTGATAGACATTTACAGCTGGCACAGCTACAACGGAAAACAGTTTAATACCAATCCTCCCCTGGAATACGACGGTTGGAAACAGATTGCACTGGCAGGCAGGGAGAAAATCAGAAAAACGGGTAAACCTTACTGGATCGACGAATACGGTGCCAACAAACCGGATGAAACAATTCGCTTCAAAGCGGATTACGGAAACTACCTGGCACAATGCGTCGCTGCATTTATCAACAGCGGGGCTCAGTCGTCGCTTTTATGGATACTTTTTGATCAAAAATATGCTGCCTCCAGAACCACAAATAAGGATAGTTTTTACAACGGTGTGCACCGCTGGGGACTTACCCGATCTCCACAGGACAGTATAGACAATCCCGGAGCGCCTTATCCTTCCTGGTATGCATTCAGTTTAATGAGTAAATACCTGGGTGGAAGGACAGACAGCAAGGCTTTTAAAACTTCTCAGGCAGACAGTCTTTATGTGGTGGCGACGCAGCCGTCGGAAAATAACATTTCGGTGATGGTTGTGAATGCCGCCCATACGGCAAAAAAATTCAGAGTGAAATTTGCACGCCAACCATCCGGTGGATTAGACAGATATCTCTATAATCCTGCCAAGATCAGTAAACCGGGGAAAAACGAAATGCTGGTTTCTGACAAACAAATAAAAAAAAGTGATACAGGTTTTTTCGATGATATCCCACCAAGGGGAGTCGCAATTTACACAACACTGAAATAGCAGTTAAGCCGCATCAAGACAACTTATATTATGACTATTCCTAAATCCATGATCATCAGACTTCTTCTTTTATTCGTTTTTTTACAAATTCTTTCGTTGCCGGATTTATCTGCCCAAAATACACTTGGAACACTCCGGGGCAAGAATTTTAATAATGTGACTCTTGAAGCGTCGTTAAAACCATTCAAAAAAAATGACAAGGCATACATTCGTGAAGTTGCCAAAGAGATGTTTTTGCAGTGGCATGCGCTGCTGCGTCACGCCGATACGGTTTCAGTGATGCTGTGGACCAGCGATGGTTCGGAGATTCTTGATTATAAAGGTGTTCCTTCCCAGCCAATGGAATGGGCGCGCTACATGGGAAACCCCAATACGGAGCACGAGGTTAATTCCGGACCAAAAGAGCTTTCAATCCACGAGCGGGCTTATCTGTATCTTGAAAACCCGCCGAAATTCACTTACGGAGATCTGAAATTTATCGTTCAGGCTTTAAAAGAAGAAGGACTGAAAGTGACTGGCAAACCCATACGTGTAGGAGAAACCTTTGATCCGGGTCCTGAATTTGCCAAATCAGATTTTAAATATAAAAAACACCGGGAAATCCTGGGAGGAAGCGCCATGGGACATAACACCATGGTGAGCTGCTATTCCGTTTTGAATGCCGACAGCGAATCCTATGCCGGATTTCCAAAAGGTATCCCTGCCAACACACCTTTCGGGACTTTCCTGGGACGACAAAGCAAACACTTTTTAAAAGACATGGGTTTTGATTTTTTGTGGCTCAGCAATGGCTTTGGATATGGTGTGGAAGGCTGGTCCTCAACAGGTGCAATTTTCAATGGTAAAGGTTTTGATCAGGCCAAACTGGCTGCAACGAAAGACAAAATTGCTGGCTTCTGGAGATACTTCCGTGCAGAATGTCCTGATATTCAAATCCAGACCAGAGGTACAAATCTCTCGGCAGGAGCTGATTTGGCCAGGGACGGCGTAGATTTAAGATCGATTTATAAAGACAAAAACATGCTGCCGCCGCCCAACTCTCCCTGGGCCGCTTTGGACGGAGATTTCGGATTGGAAATGGTTGGTTACATGTCCAGAATGGCTGAATTACCCGACGAGCGCTACCTGTTTCGATACTATACTCACGATCCCTGGTGGTTGAATAGTCCCTGGCTGGACCGTTACGGTCGTGAGCCGCATGATATTTATCTGCCCATGTCCGTGGCAAGAATTAATAAAAAAGGCGAAGTTAAAATTCCGTCTCATCTGAGCTTTCTGAGCATCGACGACTCTTACGGTAACATGCCCACTCAGGTTCCGGATGAAGTAACTCCGCACATTCTCAAAGCCCGATACGATGCACCAACTGCTCCGGGGCCATTGGTTTGGGTTTATCCATTTGACGAATATCACGACTGGGCCTACCGCTACAAGGACCGGCTTCCCGAAATTTATTACGGCGACTGGCTGATCCGCCAGGCAATCAACAATGGCTTTCCGCTGAATACGGTTATTTCAACAGGTTCATTTCAAAATGTAGTAAAAGATAAACCCGGCTTTTTTAAGGAATCCGTTTTGGTCAGTATTGTTCCTGATGCAGGATCCACACTTGAAAAAGAGCTGATCAGTTTTGTAAAAGGCGGCGGTAAAATGATCGTTTACGGTCCTGCGGGCCATGCCGGACCAGCGTTTTTAGAATTGCTGAATTTAAAAAACACCAGCGCACTGGAGGGAGATTTTAGTATAACCTCCTCCTATCCCGGTGATAAAATGGCAACGAAATATCCGGACATAATTCATCACAGCGCGCTTTTTTCAGGTGGCGGAATTGCAACCCAGGTGGCAAAAACAGATGATAAGGGAACAAAAATACTTGCTCAAATGACACAGTCAGGCAATTCCCGGGATGCAGTATGGTCGCGTGCTTTACCGGAATGGCAGGGCGGAAAAGTCGTTTATTTGCGCGGGACAAATTCAAGTAAGTTCAACGGAGGAAAATTACTAAATCCCGATGATCCGTCGAAACTGTTTACCGGTCCGCTTTTGATGCGTTACGTATTAAGCGAATTTGGCATAAACTGTTTGATAGAAAAAGAGAATCCGGCGGTTAAAAATCCGGTGCTTACTGTTTCAAGAAGCAATAATGCTTTCTTTTTCTCAGGTTATAATCCGAATAGTACCATCACCAATCATTTCAAGCTTCCGCAGGGCGCTCCCCTGCTTTTGGGACTTGAAACAAAACTGGATAAGGGAAATTCGGTTTATACGTTACCTACATCCTGGAACCGTGAGTGCCGGATGTTTGTCGAACAGGCGGACGGTATCGTTTCTTACAAAGAGCTGCATTCAGGTGAAAAAGGCATCGACAAACGCTGTCAGGTGACCGGTCTGAACAACGCTACTGTCCGGATTTATCCCCCCGATCATATTACTGAACAAACACTGAATGCTTATGTCAACGCAGGTTACCCCTGGAAAAAAGGACGCATATCAGTCAAAAAGGGCGATGAAAAGCTGGGTAAACATTTCGTGGTTGAAAATGTCACCGGAAGTTTAACGGTTTCCTGGTAGCTTCTAAATTAAAGGTTAATACTATTCCTAAATCCTTAATTATAAAAACAATGAAGTGCCTTTCCATTATTTCCTCTTTACTATTTATTCTAATCCTGTCAAATTACTCCGCGGCTCAAATCGCTAAAACGGATGTTTATCTTGAAAATATAAAAAACGAATTAAATGCGGTCTGGCCAAAAAGCAGAACCATTAACCTGGTTTTCCATGGACATTCCGTTCCGGCAGGGTTTTGGGAAAATCACGAAGTACATACGCTCGAATCGTATCCGAATCTTGTTCTTAAAACATTAAAGGAAAAATACCCATATGCGGTAATCAACGTGATTGTCACCGCTATTGGCGGAGAAGGTTCGGTTTCCGGCGAAAAGCGGTTTGAGAGAGATGTGCTGGTTCACAAACCCGATGTACTCTTTATCGATTATGCGCTTAATGACCGTTTTGCACCGCTGGAAAAAACCGGAGAAGCATTAGAGAAAATGATAAAATCTGCCCAGGCTCAAAACATTAAAGTCATTATGCTTACACCCTCACCAGATCAGCGTATTGATATTTCTGACCCGGCTAATCCGCTTGACCCCTACGTGGTGCAGATCAGATCACTGGCTGACAAATACAAAACCGGGCTTGCTGATCCTTATATCATATTCCAGAAGATAATAAAACAAGGCAGGCTAAAAGAAAATATGGCCTCAGTCAATCATCCCAATAAAACTGGTCACACGGTTATCGTAGATGCAATTAAGCCCTATTTTTAATGCACATCATTGTAATCCGGATTGGCGATAATGGCAAACTTGTATTTGTCACCCCGATAGTACGAGCGTTCAATTTCAACAATCTGATCGTCCTTACAAATTACTGAACTATCAAGAATAAACATGGGTGTAGGTTTTGTGAGCTCGAAGTTGTTGATTTCCGAGTCTGGCTGGATAATTTCTACACTCAGCGTTTGTTTTACCTCTTCGATCCGGAGGTGGTAGGTGCTTTCATAAACCTTGAAATACGAAATTTCCGTAGGCATTCGGTTTATTTTTGGGCACATTTTCAGCGAAATGTATTTGGTCTCGTCTTTGATAATCTCGTCATCCGCGTAACGCAGCTGGTGTATTTTAAGTACCGGTCCGTCTATAATAAAGTGCTTCCCCCCTATTTCTGATGAAATGCCATCATCAAGAATCGTTTTTTCCAGAACAAGGTTATGCGGTTTAAAACCCTCGGCAAGCAAACTTTCATGAAAACCACGGCGTGTTGCGTAAATCGAACCCAGGGTACGGATCAGGTGATGGTCAACAGTCCTGTTTAATACAAATGTTCCTTTTCCTTTTATACGCTTGGCCCAGCCTCTGCTTTCTATTTCCAACAAACTTTTTCTGGCCGTTGTATTACTTACATTATAAAACTTAATAAGCTCGTTTTCGGAAGGTATTTTATCGCCTGGCTGTAATTCACCAGATTTAATTTTTTCTATTACGATATCGCTAATATTTTGAAATTTTGGTCTCATTGCGGGGTTGGACACTCAGATAATCTTGAAAAGAAAAGTCTAAAATAAATAATATTTGTTAGAATGAATACTACCTGTCAGATCAGCGTATTTATTATCGCGGATAAGACTATATAAGTGCGTACTTCTTGCCTGGAAGCGACCGTACCATTCCCTGAAATTCAAGGTTCAACAGTAGCGTGGCCAGCTTGTTCAGATGCAGTCCGCTTTGCCATGACAAATCATCAATCTGCATGGTTCCTTTTTGCTTAAGCATAGACAGCACCTGTCCTTCATCCTGGCTGAATCCTTCAAAAGACATATTTTCCAAAGATAGCTCCGGCTGACTATTTACTTTTTGCGGTTTTTGGTTCAGGCTCCAGCCAATCGCGTTGGCCATATCTTCCACCGAAGTAAAAATGGCTGCTTTATTATCCCTGATGAGTTGATTACATCCTTCCGACTGCGGACTATTTAAACCTCCGGGCACGGCAAAAACCTCCCGATGATAATTCTGAGCAAATTCAACCGTGATTAAACTTCCACCTTTTTTCGCCGATTCTACAACAATGGTTACGTCGCTAAGCCCGGCGATGATACGGTTTCTTGCCGGAAACCGCATAAAATCCGGCTTGGTCGCCAGTGCATTTTCTGTGACAATTCCTCCGTGAAGCTGCATCTCTTTCGAAGTCCGTAAATGTGCAGCAGGATAAATCACATTTAACCCACTGGCCATCACGCCAATGGTAGGGAGTTCATATTTTAATGATGCCCGGTGCGCAACAATGTCAACACCGTAAGCAAGACCGCTGACAATCAGTGATTTGTAAGCAGCAAGTTCTTTAATGATGGTTTCAGTTACGTTTTTGCCGTAATCAGTTACCTGCCTGGTGCCTACAATGCCAATGGATCTTTGCAGATTAAAATCAAAATTTCCTCTTGAATAGAGAACAACCGGTGCGTCGTAGAGTGGTTTCAGTCTGGCCGGGTAGGAATCGTCCGTAAAGAAATGCAGCTGTGTATCCGTTTTTGCACATTCCTCATATTCTTTTTCTGCAAAAGCTTTTGCCTCACCTTTTAGAATAACACGCGCTACCTTTTCACCAATCCCGGGGATTTTAATAAGCTTTTTAAAATCTGATGTAAAAACAGCGGATGCACCTCCGCAATAACTGATTAGCTGCCTGACCGTAACGGAACCAATTCCGGGCGTGTGTATAAGTGCGAGCGTACTGATCCTTTCATTTTCTGATAATGGCAACATAATTATAGTGTGATTGAATTTTCAATTTGCTGATGAATGTATTTTTTAAAATTCGAAAAGCTAAAACCTATATACGTACTGGCACAGGATTTGTCATCTCGATTGTAAAATATCACCTTCAAAAATAATTATTTTTTAAGCATATATGGAAAATACAGATACCGAAGAAGCGCAAACCATTCAGCATTTTGATGGAATGGGTGCTACTTGTTACCCCGAAGGTGTTCACTACCGCGTATGGGCTCCCCACGCTGAAAGTGTTTCAGTGGTTGGAAACTTCAATGACTGGAAAGCCGACAAAAACCCACTTCAATCAGAAGAAAACGGCTTTTGGAGCGCATTGGTTGAGAATGCAAAAGAAGGAGATGAGTACAAGTTTTCTTTAAAAACACCTTCGGGCAATTTAATGAGAAATGATCCTTATGCATTGAAAATGACCAACTCAGCCGGAAATGGCATTGTTTATAACCAGGCCTCCTTCGACTGGCAGGGTGATGAGTTTTATATACCCGCCTGGAACGAACTGGTAATTTACGAGCTCCATGTAGGCACGTTTAATGTGAAAGAAAAGGACGGAGTCGGAACTCTGTATACAGCCATTGAAAAACTGGATTACCTGAAAGGCATGGGCTTCAATGCTGTTGAATTAATGCCCTGTTCTGAGTTCCCCGGATCGCGCTCATGGGGCTATAATCCCGCAAGTCCATTTGCCATAGAAGCCGACTACGGCGGACCGGATGGATTAAAAGCATTTGTAAAAGCTGCCCATCAGGCAGGGATAGCCGTCATACTTGATGTTGTCTATAATCATTTTGGCCCTTCTGATATGGATTTGTGGCAATTTGATGGCTGGTGTGAAAACGATGGCGGCGGAATTTACTTCTACAACGACTGGCGTGCAGAAACACCATGGGGGAAAACACGACCTGATTATGGGCGTAATGAAGTGAGACAGTATATTCATGATAATGCAATTATGTGGCTTCGTGACTATCACGTTGACGGACTTCGTATGGACATGGTGCCCTACATCAGGAACGTAAAGGCGGATGGAAATCCGGGAAATGATATAGCCGAAGGAATGAGCCTGGTACAGTGGATCAATAAAGATGTTCGTGAGCAGTTTCCCAATCATATCCTGATAGCAGAAGATATGCACTCGCTTGACTTCATAACCAATTCTGTTGAAAACGGAGGTTTAGGATACGGCTCACAATGGGATGCAAAATTCGTTCACTCGGTTCGTGAGGCAATCATCACTGCCAACGATCAGGACAGAGACATGGAAAGTATTGTTCAGGCCGTTACAGACAGCTATAATTCGGATTCTTTTCAAAGGATCATTTATACCGAATCACATGATGAAGTTGCCAACGGACAGGCTCGCGTAGCCGAAGAGATCGCAGACGGGGACGTCAATAACTGGTATTCCAAAAAAAGAGCGGCTCTGGGCGTGTCTCTTGTTTTGACTTCACCGGGAATCCCCATGATCTTTCAGGGACAACCACTTTTAGAAGATAAATGGTTTTCCGATAGTGATCCGATAGACTGGTCGAGACTTGAAAAGTTTTCAGGTTTTGCAGAACTTCACCGTGACATTATTCATCAGAGAAGAAACTGGTTTGGTGTCACCGCAGGTCTCCAGGGACAAAATGTTGCCATCATCCGGGCTGACGATGACAAAAAAGTTTTGGTCATGCACCGCTGGAAGGATGGAGGGCCAAAAGACAGTGTTGTTGTCGTGTTGAACTTCTCAACAGAGACATTCACAGATTATAAGGTTGGATTTCCAAGAGGCGGAAAATGGCATCTGCGTTTCAATAGCGATAAAGCCGAATATGATCCAGAATTCTCGAATTTATCGGTTCATGATACGGATACAATGGACGGAGAATTCGATGACTGCAAAGTTTATGCATCTCTGCATATTCCGCCTTATACAGCGCTGATTTATTCTCAGGAGGATTAAACTTTTTTACCGGTCAGATGGCGAAAGCCATCCGACCGGTTTTTGCTGCGTCGTACGGCGAGGAAACCGTAGGACGCAGCAAAAAACTTAATAGCTAATAACGATCAATTAATTACACTAAATAACCGGTCCCATCTGATTTTATTGATAAAACCGATAGGATCCGGATCAATTGACATCCAAACAAATATTGCCTTTCCAACAATGTGATCCTTGGGCACAAATCCCCAATACCGCGAGTCAGCTGAATTGTGCCGGTTATCACCCATCATAAAATAATAGTCCTGCTTAAAAGTGTAACCACCGATCACTTCACCATTTTGCAAAATCCGGTTTCCAATTACCTGGACGTTTTCATTTCCTTCGTAGCTTTTTATAATTTCAGAATATAAGGCAACATTTTGTGGTGTCAGATTGATCTTCATTCCTTTGGCAGGAACCACAAAAGGTCCGTACTGATCTTTGTTCCATGAAAACAAATTTGTCTGAGGAAAAAGATAAGGTTCTTTATATTGCACCGGCATAAAAACAGGTTCAATTCTTTTGACAAAATCAAACTCTTTAAGTTTTTCTGCCAGCTCCGCGGTTGTCTTGACGATGTAGCCAAACTCATCATTTGTCGTAACACCGTCTCCGAAGTTCTCGGTAAACTGGTTGTAATCGATAATGCCGTTCTTTTTAAAAACATTCACCTCATTGATTGCACCGCTTGTTGAAACAAAATATTCTCCCTGCATACGTGCCGGATTAGCTTCTTTTTTCCCATTGTAATAAACCTGTCCATTGCTAATCGTCATCCGGTCTCCCGGCTGTCCAACACAGCGTTTGATATAATTAGTTCTCAAATCGACCGGATGGGGTTTCAGGTCAGGAAGTACGGTGCTGTATTTTTCAAACAAATCAGGATGTTCAACCGGAAGGTTAAAAACAACTACATCTCCCCGTTTCACTTCTGAAAAACCAGGCAAACGAAATTGAGGTAAGCTGATCCAGTCAAGGTAAGAAGGTATGCTTGTTCCCCAGATAGTCTGATGCGTCAGCGGAATTTGCAACGGAGTAACAGGCGTGGCCGTACCATAGTGAAGCCTGCTAACAAAAAGGTAGTCGCCCACCAGCAGGCTGTTTTCCATTGAGGAACTCGGAATAACAAAGGCGCTGAAAAAAATCCAGCGTATTAACACTGCAGCAGTCACAGCAAAAACAACCGAGTCGATCCACTCTCTGAATCCAGACTTTTTACGTTTTTTAACTGCATTTCCCGTTTTAGGCAATTCTTTAATTTCCATGGCTAATAAATTTTCTGCAAGGTAATCTTAATGATATAAAAAGTAAACATGCATATAAAATTTTATTTAATATATAGTTTTTTTAAAAAAAAGAGCTGTCTTTCGACAGCTCCGGCATTTCAATACTTTCAAACGTTACATTAATTAATAACTCTGAATAATCGATTCCAGCGAATTTTGTTCAAGAAACCGCTTGGGTTCGGATCAATGGACATCCATACAAATACCGCCTTACCGACAATGTGATCCATCGGAACAAAACCCCAGTAGCGCGAATCCGCCGAATTGTGGCGGTTGTCACCCATCATAAAATAGTAATCCTGCTTAAAGGTGTAGCTTGTAATTGCTTTGCCTGCAACTTTTACCGATTTCTCATCCATGGCAACATCGTCAATTCCTTCGTAATTTTTAATTACAGGGCCATATAAAGCAATGTTCTCAGGTGTCAAACTTACTGTCATTCCTTCTTTTGGAACAGTCACAGGGCCGTAGTTATCGCGGTTCCATTTGAACAGAGAGGAGTTGGGATATAACATCGGTTCGCTTATATCTTTCGATGCTTTCACCAGCGTTATGTTTTTTACAAAATCATAAGTTTTAAGCTTTGCAGCAATTTCAACCGTGGTGAAAACCAGGTAACCAGGCTGATCGTTAGCAGGTATGGTATCGTTGAAACTTTCTGTGTAAGAATTGTATTCTGAAATTCCGTTTTCCTTGAACACTTTTTCTTCGTTAACGGCCGTCGTAGTCGCTACAAAGTACTCGTTTTCCATACGTGGCGGATTTTCCATGGCTACGCCGTTGGCAAATACCTGCAAATCCCGCACTTCAAGTTTATCTCCCGGAAGACCGACACATCTTTTGATATAATTCGTTTTCAAATCGACCGGATGCTGCAGTTCAGGAGGATAGTTAAATACAACCACATCTCCCCGTTTCACATCGCTGAAACCCGGCAGACGATATTGCGGCAACTGTACTGCATCGGTGTACGATGGAATATTCGTCCCCCAAATAGTCTGATGGGTTAGAGGCACCTGCAAAGGTGTTTTTGGCGTACGTGTACCGTAGTGCAACTTACTTACAAAAAGAAAATCTCCAACCAGAAGACTGTTCTCCATCGAAGGCGTAGGAATTGTAAAAGCTTCAAAAAACAGCCAGCGGATTAAAGTCGCTGCTACAACGGCAAAAAGTATGGAGTCAAACCATTCCCGGATTGCACCTTTTTTCTTGTGTGTAACGGGTTTGGCAGTGTATTCTTTATTGATAGCCATGCTAGATAGATAATTGAGAGTTAAAAGTAAAGGTTAATCCAGGTTTTTCAAAAGGTCGTCCATCCCAAAAACGCCTTGTTTTCCGACAAGCCATTCAGCAGAGACCACCGCTCCGTTTGCAAATCCGGCCCGGCTATGAGCTGTATGGGAAATTTTTATCTGGTCTACATCAGAATCGTAACGGACGATGTGCGTTCCCGGCACCTCTCCTTCCCTTTTTGAAGTAATTTGCAAATTTCCGTTATCATCTTCAGGCGCAAGCTTCCATCCGGAAATATTGTTCAGTTCTTCAATCACCCCTTCTGCTAATGTGATGGCAGTGCCGCTGGGTGCATCCAGCTTATGGATGTGGTGAATTTCAGTCATTGAAACTTTGTAATCCTGACCTTCCATCAACCGTGCCAGTTGCCGGTTAAGCCGGAAAAACAAGTTTACACCAATGCTGTAATTGGAAGCATAGAAAAATGCTCCTCCCTTTTCTTTGCACAACGACTCGATCTCAGAACGGTGTTCGAGCCAGCCTGTTGTACCGCTGACGACCGGCCAGCCTTTTTCAAGACAGTACTTTATATTTTCAAAAGCCGATTCCGGAGAGCTGAACTCAATTGCAACATCTACGTCTGTTGCTGAGAGCTGATCCATATCGCTGCGGTTTGAAATGTCAATTTTACCTGCGATAACATGGCCTTTGTCTACGGCGATTTTTTCGATCGTTTTACCCATTTTGCCGTAGCCTAGCAATAATATTTTCATTGATTCACATTTGGACCGGAACAAAACAAATTCCGGTGCGATTATTTATTTAAATTTTGTCAGCTTTTAAGCTGTATTCTGGTTAGTTACTTAATATTGAAAACAAGCCTAAGACCCGGAGCAGGCTGTCTGAGCATCGGCTGACTTAATTTCGGCTCGATTCTCATTGACAAATCATCTGTCAGATCGAAGGTTTTCAAATGTGCCGCTACGTTAGCCTCTACGATTGTCAAAGAGTAAATCAAACCTGCGACAATAATGGAAAGATTTTTATTTCTTCGCCAGTAGTTCTTTTGTCTTTCAATAGCATCACGCGTTGCTTCCACATATTCACTTTCAGTAGCAAAAAGGTTTCGGACACGCACCTGAACACGGGTATCCTGAGTTACAGTCGGTTTTAACTGTCCATAAGTTGAACTGTTTTTATCCAGATCGTAAAATTGTTCGTAGGCGATCAAGAAGTCCTTGTATTTGATTCGATTAAGATGAAAAGCATAAATACCGCCCCCCATTGACAAATAAATGATTGGCAGCTTCCAGTAATCCCGATTGTATAACTGACCAAAACCGGGGATCAGCGCCAGCCTGGTTGCTCTTTTGGGATCAGGCATAAACTTTTTCTTCCCGTTTTTACCTAATGTATCCGTTACCGATTTTACCAGACTGTCAGTGAGGAGAACCGGCCTTGTCACACTTCTCACACTATCGGCTGTGTTTCTTTGGCTCATAGCCAGGTTAGGCAAAAGCAATACAATCCCTATCCAAAAACAGTTTTTCAAGCCTTTTTATCAAATTTCAATGTTTCCAAAATCTTCTTCAATTCGTCCTGCGATGTGAAAGGGATTTTTATTTCTCCCTTATGCTCATTGTCGCTTTTCACTGATACCTTCGCTCCGAAAAAAGAAGATAATTGAAACTGTAACGACTTTATTTCCTGGTTAATTGTAACCGGTTTTTTAGGTTCAAAAGAAATGCTGCTCATCATGCCGAGCTTGCGTACCTCTTCCTCTACCTTGCGCACGGACCATCCTTCCTCAATAATTTTATTAAATATTTTGAGCTGGCTCATATCACTGTTAATGGTGATAATGGCCCTGGCATGGCCCATGCTGATTTTATTGTCACGTAACGCAGCCTGGATAACGGGCGGCAATTTCAAAAGACGAATGTAATTATTAACTGTTGTACGGTTTTTTCCAACACGTACTCCCAGCTCATCCTGCTTTAAATTACATTCAAGTATAAGACGCTGATAACTAAGGGCTATCTCTATCGAATTCAGATTTTCACGCTGAATGTTCTCAATCAATGCCATTTCCAGCATTTGCTGGTCATTGGCTGTTCTGACATAAGCCGGAATGCTGGTCATGCCCAAAGAACGTGAAGCCTGTAAACGCCTTTCTCCGGAAATAAGCTGGTAAGAATCCTCCCCTGTCTGTCTTACAGTGATGGGTTGAATAATTCCCTGAACGCGGATAGAATCAGCAAGTTCCTGCAAAGCTTCCTGATCAAAGCTTGTCCGGGGCTGGTAAGGATTTGCTTCTATCAGACTGATATCAAGCTGGTTCATCGAACCCACAACTTCCGCTGCTGCGGCGGCAATCCTGGCATTTGACCGGGTCGTGTTTACTTTTTCAGAATCCTGAAGCAAAGCACCCAAACCTCTGCCAAGGCCTGTCATTCTATTTTTTTTACTGTTTGTTTCCATGTGTGCTGCCAGCTAGAATCGTGATTAATTTACGCCCATATGCTTGTCCGAAGAAAGCAATCCGTTTTTGGTCAAAATCTCACGAGCCAGATTTAAATAGCTGATAGCACCTTTGCTGTCTGCATCCTGGGCCATAACCGGAATACCAAAACTAGGCGCTTCACTGATTCTAACGTTGCGGGGAATGATGGTGTTAAAAACCAGTGATTCAAAATGACTGGTTACTTCATTGACAACCTGATTGGATAAACGAAGGCGAAGATCATACATGGTCAGCAAAATCCCTTCTATAACCAGATTAGTATTAAGTCTGGATTGAATAATGGTAATTGTGTTTAGCAGTTTCCCAAGACCTTCCAGGGCAAAATACTCACATTGAACAGGGATAATTACCGAATCGGCGGCAGTTAAACTATTAATGGTTATCAAACCTAGTGACGGAGAACAATCGATAATAATAAAGTCGTAGTTATCTCTAACCTCGGCAATCGCATCTTTCATGCGCTGCTCCCGATTCTTTAAATTGATCATCTCGATTTCCGCTCCAACTAGGTCGATGTGTGAAGGTAGCAAATGCAGGTAAGGGAAATCTGTATCCAGGATTATATCCGCTGTCCGCGCCTGTTCTACCATGCATTCATAAATGCTGTTTTCCATTTCCTGGGGATTAAATCCAAGTCCAGAAGTAGAGTTAGCCTGCGGGTCTGCATCAATAAGGAGCGTTCGAAATTCGAGTGCTGCCAAACTTGCGGCCAGGTTTATGGCCGTGGTGGTTTTGCCTACACCACCCTTTTGATTTGCAATTGCAATTACTTTGCCCATGTATTCATGTGAGTTACCAGATTCAAATTTCCATTATTCAGGGCAAACCACCAAAAAATGTTCCACGGACTTTTATAAAAAGACTACAAAACACTGAAAATCAATACATTATTCAGTATTATTATTTAGTTAAAAAATATTAATTGATCAAAAATACAAATGTTTCACGCCCAGACCTGTGTTCCTTCAGTGCAATTCTTGCACATTTCTATCTCAGAGCGGGAGCGGATGAGTGAAGCACGGAAGTCGTTATATTTTTTACCTCTCCAGAGCTGGCGGAACGTTTGTCTCTTCATATCACCCAGCTGGTACTCCGCATCCTTATCAAAACAGCAGGGAACCACTCCACCATCCCAGGTGATCACACAGGAATGCCACATTTTCCAGCAATGGTCGACAAACTTGTTTTTAATCGAAAACTTACCATCCTGTTTTTTCTCGTAACGGGAATATTTGTCAATTGTTGGAATCAGCTCATTACCTTCTTCATAATCATAGATCTGGGCTGTTTTCAAACCCACTTCATCCACACCCATTTCCAAAGCCAGTTTTTTAACATCTTCGATCTGATGTTCATTGGGTTTTACCACCAAAAACTGAAAAATAACATGCGGCGTACTGGATTTTAACTCCTTCTTCCACCTGATGATGTTACGCGTTCCTTCCAGAACTTTTTCAAGGTTTCCGCCGATACGGTATTGCTGATAAACATCCTGCGTTGTTCCGTCAATAGAAATAATCAGTCGGTCCAGACCCGATTCCACTGTTTTCCTGGCCTTTTCATCAGTCAGATAATGGGCGTTGGTTGAGGTTGCAGTGTAAATTCCTTTGTCATGGGCATACTGGACCAGTTCAAAAAACTTAGGATGAAGATAAGGTTCTCCCTGAAAATAGAAGATCAGATACAGCAGGGTATCGGCAAGCTCATCGATGGTTTTTTTATAGAGCTTTTCTTCCATCATACCCGTCGGGCGGGTAAATGAACGTAGTCCGCTGGGGCATTCCGGACAGCGTAAATTACAGCTTGTAGTTGGCTCAAACGAGATCGCGATCGGCATTCCCCAGTGAACAGGATTACCGGTTGTTTTGGAATAAAAATAACTTCCCAAGATCTGTATTGCATTCCAGGCCCTTTTCGGCGTCACTTTCGACATCAGATTGAGCCCGTCCCTGAAATTTTTATTCATAATTGATGACAATTCGCTTCCCGCCGATAGCTTTTAGCTTTGTTGATATATTTACTTCAACGCACAGGAATACCCGTGGTATACTTTATTTCTGAAATTACGAAATAGCTGCTGATATGTAACACGCTTTTAAGTGCAGAAAGTTTTAACTGGTAAAACTGATTATAGGCTTCGGCATCTTCCACCACAACTTTTAACATATAGTCAAAGTTACCCGATACAACCGAACATTCAAGCACTTCCTGCATACCCGTTACAGCCTGATTAAAATCCTCAAAGCTTTCCTTACGCTGTTTATCAAGGGTAACATGACAATAAACCAGCAGAGATTTACCTAATTTTCTGCGGTTTAACAAACATACATATCTGTCAATAAACCCTTCACGCTCCATTTTCCGGATACGCTCATGCACAGGCGTTACAGAAAGATTGATCCTGCTGGCGATCTCTTTGATCGTCAGCTGCGCGTTTTGCTGTAAGAGTTCAAGAATTTTTTTATCTGTGGCGTCGGGCTGCATATAGTTTTTTTTATTGTCAAAAACCTGCGGTAACATAAACGGAAGTTTTTTTTCTTACAAAAGAGGCTAAAAATAGTTTTGTTTTCTATTCAGAATACAAATTAAAGTATCATTTTCCTTTAAAAGCTAATTTTGTAGTGAAAACAAATCCAGCTTTCACGCTTTAAACTTCCAACCAATGATTATTGGCGTTCCCAAAGAAATTAAGAATAACGAAAACCGGGTGGCCGTCACTCCGGCAGGTGTAACCGAATTCCGTAAATACGGACATACTGTTTATGTACAGACCGAGGCGGGAAAAGGAAGTGGTTTTTCAGACGAACAGTATAGTGAAGCGGGTGCAGTAATTCTGCCTACCATAGAAGAGGTTTACGGTATTGCTGAGATGATCGTAAAGGTAAAAGAGCCAATCGAAAGCGAATATGCTCTGATTAAAGAAGATCAGCTTCTTTTTACCTATTTTCACTTTGCATCGTCAGAGCCTTTGACAAATGCCATGATCGGGCGTAAAGCGGTCTGTCTGGCTTATGAAACAGTTGAAAAGGCCGACAGAAGTTTGCCGCTGCTGGTTCCAATGAGTGAAGTTGCAGGCCGTATGGCAGTTCAGGAAGGTGCAAAGTACCTGGAAAAACCAATGGGCGGATTTGGAATCCTGCTTGGCGGTGTTGCCGGTGTTAAACCTGCGAATGTACTTGTATTAGGTGGTGGAATTGTAGGAACTCAGGCCGCTAAGATGGCCGCAGGTCTTGGTGCAAACGTAACGATTGTTGATATCAGCCTGCCTCGTTTACGTTATCTGGAAGATATTATGCCTGCTAACGTGGATACAGTAATGTCTAATGAATACAATATCCGTGAATTGGTTCAAAGCTCGATTTTGATTATCGGCGGCGTGTTGATTCCGGGAGCAAAAGCCCCTTCGCTGATTACAAAAGATATGCTTAAACTGATGAAGCCGGGAACTGTAATGGTTGACGTGGCGATCGATCAGGGCGGATGTTTTGAAACTTCTCACGCAACAACACACGAAGATCCGATTTACGAAGTCGATGGTGTGGTTCATTACTGTGTAGCGAACATGCCTGGTGCTGTTCCTTATACTTCAACGTTGGCCCTAACCAATGCAACATTGCCCTACGCTTTGCAGCTGGCAAATAAAGGCTGGAAAAGCGCCTGTGCGGATAATGAAGAATTGCGTAAAGGACTGAATGTTGTAAATGGCAAAATCGTTTTCAAAGGAGTTTCCGATGCATGGAACATGCCTTACTCAGATGTAAGCGAGGTTCTTTAATAAGTTTTTTTTGAAGAAAAGGCTGTACCGGAATAACATCCGGCACAGCCTTTTTTCTTATAACCCGAAATTTTTAGAAATTCCAAAACCTGCACCGCTGCCAAAGTTTAAGCCGAATTGTGAGCTGCTACCCGACTGACCTTTAACTTTTCCGGTTGTTATTGCCAGACTTCCAAAATTAAAATTAAGGGCAAAACCGTTTTTAAGGTTTACCCCTATTGCCGGAAACAGCATTCCTTCAAATCCATTGCTTTTCAAATCTGCGATTTTGGATGAAGCCCAGTTTGTATTAAGCTGTCCGTAAACCGCAAAAATGTCAGAAAGCGGATAAGCGTAACGAATAAAAGGACCGGCAGAAAAAGCACTGGTTTTTATTTGAGGTGCACCCGACTTGCCACTTTCTGTTTTCATGTTGGCTCCGGCCGTCCAGTGATCGTTGAATTGATAACCAACTCCCGGAGAGAATAAAAAACTGTTTGTTTTGACATCTGCTGCTGATTCACCGGAATTGATCCCCAGATTTCCGTAAACCAAAAGAGAATTACTTTGAGCGTGTGCCGCGAGACCTGCGAAAGCAAGCATTGCTAAAAAAAAGAACTTTTTCATTGATATAGTTGTGAATGTATCGCTTTTCACCAAAATCGGTGATTTGCTTTTTAAGACAGCGAGGCAGAAAAAAAGTAACTTTTAAGGCTAAATAAATTAGAAATGGAGTCAATTATTTTCAAATTGGCCAGCAAGCAGAGAAATAATGGCTGATTTCTAAAAATATTACAATTAATATATCCACTACATTGTTTATTCGAATATTATTCTTACTTTTGCATAAAATAAGAACGAACATCCGTTCGCTTCTCTGCTTCATTTCCGGTTTTAGCGGTCAGTCCGCTCCCAGCCTTTAAAATATGCCCGGTTGGTTATTACCGTTTCGTCATGCAGAGCCCCACGGATGGTTTGTGGTTGGTGGGCTTTTTGCGCAATCCCCCTTTATAAAATAAATTTTACTGGCTGTCTTTTTGTTTGTCAGTCCAACGGATTCAAATCATTTTTTTTGAACCGTGCGAACATATAGATTTTTCCAGTTGTGCAATTTTCTTCCGGTTGCTGTTTTCACAATTTTTTGTGAGATCCGGCTGTGGAATATATATTCAAATCATAACTGTATTTAACACAAGAATTTTTAATAACAATAAGATAAATGACTGAAATAACTGAAGTAATTGATGCTGTTGAAACTTTTGAGACCTTTGAAGATCTGGGAATCTCAGAAACTATCCTTAAAGCCTTAACTGAAATGGGTTTCACAAAACCCTCTCCTATCCAGGCGCAAGGCATACCTGCTGTAATGAAAGGGGCTGATGTAATTGGCCAGGCTCAGACAGGAACTGGTAAAACTGCCGCGTTTGGTATCCCCGTACTTGAAAGAATTGACGTAACGAATAACGCTGTACAAGCACTTGTACTTTGCCCTACCCGCGAATTGGCGGTGCAGGTTTCCGAAGAAATAGGCAGACTTGCCAAATACCAAAAAGGTTTAAGAATTGAAGCAATTTATGGTGGAGATTCAATTGACCGCCAGATTCGCTCTCTGAAAAGAGGTGTACACATCGTTGTAGGAACACCAGGCCGTGTGATGGACCACATGGAACGCCGTACTTTGAAATTTGATCAGGTGCGTATGATGGTGTTGGATGAAGCGGATGAAATGCTTGACATGGGATTTCGTGAAGACATCGAAAGCATTTTGGCTGACATGCCGGAAGATCGCCAGACGATTCTTTTCTCGGCTACAATGTCTAAACCAATTATGTCGATTACAAAACGCTTTTTGAATGATCCTATTCTGATTAAAGTGGTTCGTAACGAACTTACAAACGTGAACATCGAACAGGTGTGTTTTGAGGTTAAACCTCAGGCAAAAGTTGAGGTAATGACACGTCTGATTGACATGTATCACCTGAAATCTTTGCTTGTATTCTGTAACACAAAACGTAAAGTTGATGAGATCGTTGAAGATCTTCAGCTTCGTGGTTATGCATCAGAAGGTATTCATGGTGATTTGCGTCAGCAGCAGCGTAGCAACGTGATGAGCAAGTTCAAGGCGGGTGTAACAACCATTCTTGTTGCAACAGACGTAGCGGCACGTGGTATCGACGTAAGCGGACTGGATGGTGTAATTAACTACGACATTCCTTTGGACGAAGAATATTACGTACACCGTATCGGCCGTACAGGTCGTGCAGGGATGTCAGGTAAAGCATTTTCTCTGGTAGCACGTGACGAAAAGTTCCGTCTTAAAACCATTGAAAACTATACAAAAGTAAAAATCGAAAAAGGCGTTATACCTTCTTTTGAAGATATCGTTGGTGTTCGTAAAGCGCGTTTTGTGGAAAGTATTGCAGCATCGGTTAAGGAAAGCAGTGATGCAGATCTTTACCTGGACGTACTGGAAATGCTTCACCACAGCGGTTTCTCTACCGAGCAAATCGTAGGTGCTATGGCTAAGCAGATCATGGGTGTTCAGAAAAACGAATACTCGGACAGCAACCTGGCATGGGAAGAAAGACGTGGCGGAGAACGTCCCGAACGTGGTGGTGATCGTCGCGGAGGCGAACGCGAAAGCCGCGGAGGAAGCCGTTTCGAGAGAGGCAGCCGTTTTGAAAGAGGTGGGAGCGACGACCGCCGCGGAGCAAGTTCTGATCGTTTTGCACCCCGCGCTGATTCAAGAAGAAGCGAAGGCGGCGGAAGAGATGAATCGAAACGTTCGGCGACACCGGAAGCAGGCATGACCCGTTTGTTCTTAAGTCTTGGACGTAAGGATCATATCCTTCCAAAAGATATCGTTGGAGCAATTGCCGGAGAAGCTAACATTCCCGGAAAAACCATCGGAGCAATTGACATTTATGACAAATTCACATTTGTTGACGTACCGGAACGTGATGCACGTGCAGTACTTCGCGCTATGGATGGAAATACAATCAAAGGGAAACCTGTTCAGATTGACATTGCGAAGTAAGTAAGTCAACCCGATTCTATATTTAAAAGGAACTTGTAAAAGAGTTCCTTTTTTTTGTTACTTGCCGCATGCAAAAACAAGAAGTTTGGCTCAGAGGTCCCTTGCCCGGTGTTCCGCCTTTGCTGCAACCCGCTGCGCATGCGCTTTATCAGGCTCTGGAAGAAATAAGTGAGCTCGAAAACGACTATCCGGATCAATTGCTGTGGCAGCGCCCCGCCGGGGTGGCGTCTGTTGGTTTTCACCTTCAGCATCTGACTGGTGTGCTCGACAGATTGCTGACCTATGCCCGGGAGGAATCTCTTGACGAAAATCAGCTGCAATATCTCAAAAGTGAAGGAACGGAGCCGTTCACCGGTTGCCGTTTTTCAGATCTTCTCAGGGCATTTCAATTGCAGGTAGATAAGGCAATTAATCAGTTTAAAGAAACGGATGAAACAACACTCTCGCATGTTCGTTATGTAGGAAGGGCCAGGATTGCCTCAACACATCTTGGGCTGCTCTTTCATGCAGCAGAGCATACACAAAGACATAGTGGTCAGCTGCTCGTCACTTCCTGGATATTAAAAGCCTCTGTAGAGTAGAATAACAAAGGATTATTACTTTTGAAATAACTTATCAAATTCATTCATTAAACATTATGCAACTAAGAAAATTGATGCTTTGGTGCTTTTTTATGGCCACTTATGGCTTTTCTGCACTGGCGCAAAACAACCCTGAAAATAAGGCCGGATGGAAATTAGGTGCCCAGTCATACACTTTCAGGCTATTTACTTTCGCCGAAGCACTTAAAAAGATTGACAGCTGCGGTTTGAAATATGTTGAGGCTTTCCCGGGTCAGACCATCGGGGGCGGTATTGAGGGGAAAATGGATTTTAAAATGGATGCTGCCAAACGTGCGGAAGTGAAAGCACTCTTAAAAAAATACGGTATTACAATCACTGCTTTCGGTGTTGTTAAAGGTAAAGATAAAGCAGAGTGGGAACAGCTTTTTGCATTTGCAAAAGACATGGGTGTTCTCAATATCGATACCGAGCCGGATCCTGATCAGTTCGAATACATTATTCCAATGGCAGAAAAATATAAGATTAACCTGGCGCTGCACAACCACCCAAAGCCATCACGATACTGGAGCCCGGATTCCGTTTTGAAATATGCTGCTAAAAGTAAATTCGTTGGCTCGTGTTCGGACATCGGTCACTGGGTACGCTCGGGTCTGGATCCGGTTGCCTGCCTGAAACAACTTGAAGGTCATGTAATGGGTATGCACTTTAAAGATGTAGTTAAGGATACACCTGATGGAAAATACCACGACGTGATCTGGGGAAAGGGAGACAGCAAAGTTGACGGCGTAATCGCTGAAATGAAACGTCAGAAATTTAAAGGGCCTATCTCGGTTGAATACGAGTATCATTGGGAAAACAACGGCCCTGAGGTGGCTGAAAGTGTTAAATATTTCCGCAGTACATATCTTAAACAGAAGTAAGAAGTCAATTTTCTCCTTCCGTTCTTACATGAAAAAGCCGCCGGATCCAGCTTTGCTGTTCGGCGGCTTGCTGTTTTTTATCCTCAAGACTTAAACTAAAATCTTCGATTTGATCCAGATTGGGCTGACCGGCATTTACCCAGCAGGTATACCACATATCCCCCACCATTTTCACGGCATCTTTCATTCTGCGCTGCACTTGCCCTGCCAGCATCTGATGATAGCGGGAAGAAAATTCCTTTGAATAGGTTCTGGTCAGGATATTGTTTCGCAGTTCGTAGCTGTATTTTTTATCCGGGTCAAATTCTTCCGTTAACTGCTTTTCAAAAATAAAAACCGAATCAGTCGCAGCATGAGAAGCAGCAACGGTTTCCCAGATTTGTGTGGGTACATGTGCAATGTAAGCTGCCTCTCCAATCCATAAGTCATAACCCTGCGCAAATAATTCCGGCAGCCGTGACTCCCAAAAACCATGTATACCCTCCTGTCCGGTAAGCTGTCCGTTGTAGTTACGCGTGGTGTGAAGCGGAACATGCGCATCCGCTATGTAATGACCAATATCGGCGCTGATCCTGAGAATTTTTTTGGGATCCTTTTCCTTAAATGCCTCGGTAAGCTGAAAGGCCGCCGTCTGCACGTACCAGGGAACAATACCATGTTTCCTCAGGCTATCTTCTCCGATTTTTTCAACCGCATTTTTCCAATACCGCGGTAAAATATTCAATGCGCTGTCACCATATACATCCAGATCTATAAAATGTCTTTCTGCCTCGCCCATAACTGCGTACCTCCTGCGGTCCGGGTTCACGGCATTTTCAGTAAGAAATTCAATATGTTTTTTGTAGAAAACCTGAATGGATTCCGGCAGGCGAAAAACCGCCAGACGGTTAATTCGCCGATGCGCCCAAAATCCCCAGTTAGGCGAAATGCCTGTTGATGCGCCCGAAAAATGCATGATCAGTGCCAGCAAGACTATTTTTTTCAAAATATTTCTGATTTTTTTTGAAATACAAATCGTATTATCCGCCTGTGCATCAGTAGATTATTTCGATGCGTATTTCACAGGCCTGTACACCCGTTTATACCGAATTTTCAGAAAAAGTAACAGAAAGGTGCTGATCTGAATCCTGAAAACGACATTTATACAATTTGAAAACTAAAATCTGCTCCAAAACAAGAACTAACAAATCTACCGCGAATTTTAGCGGCAGAAAATGGCACAAAATAATATTTCGATAAACAACAAGTGTATTACAACAAATTTTGAATTTTATCAAAAAGACAGAATTTATTATATTTTTTATATAAATAATACAATTAAATTTTTATTGATTACTTTTGTGTAGTTAAAAATTATTGACTGTTCAAATAGTAACTGATAATGAAACCAAAAAATAAAACCATAGGATATCTGGTGCCTGTATTCGCATTATGCGTTTTCATGCTTGTAATTTACGGAGCGTATGTACCTCACAAAGCGGCTGAAACACAGCGTGTAGTTTGTATCAAGTTTAAGGCAGGTACTACCCCTGAGGATATTGAAAAACACATGCGCGATTTCGCATCTCTGAAAAACAACGTAAAGGATGTTGTAGCCTATTCAGCGGGTCGTGTTGAAAAAAATAATGAAGCAGACGGTCAGTTTGACGTAATTCATTATTTGACTTTCCGTACGAAAGAAGGAGCTCAGCAATACGTAGCCAATGCGGATCGCAAGGCTTTCATTAAAGGAAATGAAGCGAACTGGGATAAAGTTCTTGAACTGAATTCAAGTATCGAGAAATAAAAAATAATAGTAATAGGAGTGAAAATTTTTAAAAAGAGCCGGGCTTCCCGACTCTTTTTTTCTTTTACCAGTTAACCGGTTCCAAGTGATGCTCCTGCAAATAGGCATTTGCCTTACTAAAATGATGGTTTCCAAACCAGCCGCCGGAGTTGGCGGACATCGGCGACGGATGTTTGGATTTAAGAACGAAATGTTTTGATGCGTCGATTACAGCTCCTTTATCCTGCGCATATTTCCCCCAAAGCAGAAAGACAACGTTTTCTTTTTCATCCGATACACACTTGATTACCGCATCCGTAAACCTTTCCCAGCCTCTGTTTTGATGAGAACCGGCGGCTCCAGCCTGAACGGTTAAAGTAGCGTTTAAAAGCAGTACGCCCTGAGATGCCCACCTTTCCAGATTGCCTGTTTTAGGAAATGTTTTATCCAGATCATTTTCCACTTCCTTGAAAATATTGATCAGCGAAGGTGGCATGCGGATACCGTCATTGACAGAAAAACATAGTCCGTTGGCCTGCCCTGCGCCATGATAGGGGTCCTGCCCCAAAATGACAACCCTGCAATTATCAAAACTGCAATGGTTAAAAGCGTTAAATATTTGTTTTGCAGACGGATAGATTGTTCTGCTTTTGTATTCTTCTTTGACAAAATCAGTCAGAGAAACGAAATACGGTTTTTCGAATTCTTCTGAAAGTCTTGTCTTCCATGACTCCTCTATTTTAACATCCATAACGCATGTGTTTAATTTAAAACCAAATTAAAATGATTTTTCATTTGGTTTTATCAGCAAATGATGACTATTTTCGTTTATGTAGAAGTATTACAAACTATTAATGATACTTTAACTTCTCAATACTTACAAACACCCTCGATCTTATATGGTTTCGAAAGTAACAGATGGTGTGAAGATCACCGTATTGACAGAATACCAGCCCGATTATTCCAATCCCGGACAGGATCATTATGTATTTACTTACAAAATACTGATTGAAAATCACAGTGAGTATACTGTGAAGCTTCTTCGCCGGCACTGGCTGATTTACGATGCCAATGGTGCTGTTCGTGAGGTGGAGGGAGAAGGCGTTGTGGGTTTACAGCCTGTGCTGGAACCCGGTGAAATTCATGATTACGTTTCGGGCTGTAACCTGCGCACGGATATGGGAAAGATGTCTGGAACTTATCTGATGGAACGCGTCGTGGACGGCAAACAATTCCGGGTAATCATTCCCGCTTTTTCTCTGCTTGTTCCTTACAGGATGAACTAGTCCGCTCATCTTTATTTTTAGCCTAAAGAAATTTCAATTGATTGCTGCTTATTTTAAATACTTAATCCGTTCAGGTAACGAACACGCCATTCATTCTCCATTTTTATTCGACCTGTATACCAAGGTCATTTCGGTCAGGAAAGATGAAAATCCGGATTACATTGATCTGAAAGCACTGAGAAAAGTTTTGCTTAAATCAAACGAACCGATTGAAATTCTGGATTTGGGTGCAGGGTCCCGTGTTAACAAATCCAATCTGCGTAAGATAAAAACGATTGCAAAAAACGCTGAGAAGCCCGAAAAATTTGCGAAACTTTTTAACAGACTTATACAGCGCTTTCAACCTAAAACAATCGTTGAACTTGGTACGTCGCTTGGACTTACAACGCTATATATGGCCCGCGCAAAAGCGGATGCCCGCATTATTTCTTTTGAAGGCTGTCCGCAAACTGCTGGTGTAGCACGTAAAAATTTCAATCTGTCAGCTGCTGAAAATATTGAAGTGGTAGTGGGCAATATTGACCAGACGCTTCCTGAGCAGCTCAAAAAACTTTCTACGACTATCGATTTTGCATATTTTGATGCAAACCACCGTTACGAGCCAACAGTCAGGTACTTTGAAGACTGTCTGCCATATGCGTCAAACGATTCTGTTTTTATATTTGATGATATTTACTGGTCGGATGAGATGACAAAAGCCTGGGAGCAGATCAAGTTACATCCGCAGGTAACACTTACTGTAGACCTTTTCTGGATCGGACTGGTTTTTTTCCGAAATGAACAACCCAAAGAACACTTTACACTTAGGTTTTGATGCCCGACCGGTTCGGATTAATATTTGAAATGATATTGCTAACTTTATCGGCCGGAACCGCTTCTCTATGAACTATTCAAAAGTACTGGAAAGACTACTGAGTAAAAATATTATTTCGTCCAGTCATGCAGAGCTTATCAACCATGAGCTGACCAGCCGGCCATTTTCTGTTCATCACGAGCTCCGGTTTATTCTATACACCGGCATTTTACTGTTGTCGTCGGGAACGGGAATAATCATTTATGAAAATATAGATACCATCGGACATCAGATCATCATTGGAATAATTGCCCTTTTAACTGCCAGCTGCTTTTATTATTCCTTTAAAAACTGTCTGCCTTTTAGCTGGAACCAGACTTTAAATACCAATAAATTATCCGGGTATCTATTGCTGCTTGGATGCAGTTTATTCCTGATTTTGGAAGGATACATTCAATATCAATACAATGTCTTTGGCTCAAAATATGGACTTGCGGTTCTTATTCCAACCGTCATTTTCTTCTACTGCGCTTACAGACTTGATCATGCAGGCGTTTTGTCAATGGCCATAACCGGACTTGCCAGCTGGCTTGGATTAACAATTGCCCCGTTTTCCATTATTTCGCAAAACGATTTTACTGACTTAAGCCTGATACACTCCGCCATTGTATTAGGATTTTCACTGGTCATTTTCGGACAAGTATCAATAAGTCACAACCTCAAAAAGCATTTTTCCTTTACCTATCAATTTCTCGGAGGAAATCTGGCTGCCATCGCTTCGATAACAGGGATCTTCAATCACGATTACAAATTCGTTTATTTTCTCACAGGTGGTTTGCTAAGTGCCTATTTTATTTTAAGCGCCCGTAAGAATCAGTCGGCAATTTTCCTTTTGATGGGCGTTATCTACGGATATATTATTCTAACGTATTCATTTTTTAATTTTCTGGACAATTCGGTGGCAGGTTTTATTGCCATGTATTACTTTTTGTTTTCCAGTATCGGAGTGATATTTTTTCTGTTGAATTTCAAGAAAATCTTAGGAATCAAAAAATGAAAAAGGGATATAACGAGACCTGGGTAGATAACCTCGCGATTGAGCGGATTGCAAAAAGCTGGCTATCAGACGGCCTAATCAGTGCTGAACAATTCTCTTCTGTTGAAGAAAACTTTCCGCATAATTTCTATCGCCCCGGTTTGTTTGTCAGAATAGGACTTTTTCTTTTTGCCTGTATCGCCTGCTCTTTTTTCTCCGGCTTCTTGTCTTTAATGCTATACGAAACCGGTAAGTATTCTTACGTTCCGATTACGTTGCTAAGCTTTTCAGGCTTCGTTTTCATGCTTAACTACCTCATAAAAGATCGGCGTCTTTTTCATAGCGGTGTAGATAACGCGCTTTTATATTCGGCTGTTTTTTCCCTGCTTGCCTGCATGTTTTTGTATTTTGAAGACAGACTGGAAATCCCGCAATATTGCATGATTATTCTTGTTATACTTTCCGTTGCAATTTACATCTACGCAGACATATTCTGCTCTGCTGCATTTTTTGCCACTTTTTTAACACTGTTAGCTAATTTAATGTTACGATACGAACTGGGGAAGGCACTGTTGCCATTTGCAGTGCTGATTGTTTCAGGAACCAGTTTTGCTTTGCTTAAAACGATAAGGAGCAGCTACTATGAAGATTGTATTGTATTTGTAAAAGTGCTTTCTCTGATCTGTTCCTATCTCGGTGGCAACTATCTGGTCGTACGTGAAGCAAACGCAATGCTAAATAATTTTTCGGGAGCCGTTTCTCCTCAAATCTCTTTTGCACCCTTATTCTGGTTTTGTACAATAGCAATTCCTGTTGGTTACATCTTCTTTGGCCTTAAAGGTAAAAATAGAATGTTGTTGGTGACGGGATTGATTTGTCTCGCTTTCTCTGTTTTTACTTATCGATTTTATTATGACTTTTTAACCGTCGCGCAAGTCCTGGTCGTAGCTGGCATTTTTATGCTTTTATTTGCAGTGTGGGCGATAAAGTACCTGAAAGAAGTGCGTCTTGGAATATCTGATTTGACACTTAAAGAGCGGGCAAATTACCCTTTGGAAGCACTTTTGGCAGCACAGTTTGCAAACCATCACCCTGCCGCAAACGTTGAACCCGGCGCCGGAAGTTTCTCAGGTGCAGGAGCCGGCGGAGATTTTTAACTTTAAATTTTAAGATCAAATAAACATGAGTAAGTTTCTTTCTGTTATACTTCTTTTCGTTGGTACACACTTAGCGATTGCGCAAAAAGTAAAAAAGGTCACATCCGGAAACCCTGTTTTCCCAGGCTGGTATGCAGATCCCGAAGCCATTATTTTCGGGAAGAAGTACTGGATCTATCCTACTTTTTCTGCTCCGTACAACCAACAGGTATTTATGGATGCATTTTCTTCGACCGACCTTGTTAATTGGGAAAAACATAAAAATATTCTGGATACTGCTTCGGTAAAATGGGCGAAAAGAGCCATGTGGGCACCATCAATTATTGAAAAGGACAAAAAGTACTATCTGTTCTTTGGTGCTAATGACATTCAAAGCGACAATGAAAAAGGCGGAATTGGTGTAGCCGTTTCCGATAAACCGGAAGGCCCGTTTAAAGATCTTCTTGGAAAACCACTGATTGATAAATTTCACAACGGTGCCCAGCCAATCGATCAGTTTGTTTTTAAAGATAAGGATGGACAATACTACCTCTACTACGGAGGCTGGAAGCATTGCAACGTAGCAAAACTGAAAAATGATTTCACCGGATTTGTTCCTTTTGAAGATGGAAGTATTTTTAAAGAAATAACGCCAAAAGGATACGTAGAAGGCCCTTTCATGTTTATCAGAAACGGAAAATATTATTTCATGTGGTCCGAAGGCGGCTGGACAGGTCCGAATTATTCTGTAGCATACGCCGTAGCCGATTCTCCCTTTGGGCCTTTTGAAAGAATCGATAAAATTTTACAGCAAGACCCTAAGGTTGCCAGGGGTGCGGGCCATCATTCCATAATCCAGATTCCCGGGAAAGATCAGTTTTATATTGTCTACCACAGAAGGCCACTAACTGAAACCGACGGAAATCACAGAGAAACCTGTATTGAAATCATGACTTTTAATGAAAAAGGATTGATCAATCCGGTTAAGATTACCACTAAGGGGGTTAAACCAGTTAAGTTAAAGTAGTTCAACAGCTATCCTGCTGTCTGAGAGAATCTTTCAAGAGCGGCAGGATAGCCAAATTTCCGGCAAATGATTTCAATTTGCTTAAAACTCAACGATGAAGAAAAATTTCTACCCAAAAGTAGTACATAAAATATATTTCACTTTAGCACTACTTGTTTTCATTTCAATCCAGTCCCGGTCTCAGCAATTAGGATCTTTCCTTTTTAGTAAACTACCTCAGGATTATCAGCTTTATCCCCGAAATGAGCAGAGTGAAGCCTTCATACCCATTGCAGGCAGAACCGAAACAGCTGGTTACAAATATGTATCTGTACAGGTTTTTCGGAATCAGACACTTCTAACATATCTTCGGGGAGAACTCAAATACGATAGCAAAGGTGTAGGTACATTTGCGATTGAGACGAAAATTAAAGCTGAACTGGCAGAATATAGCTTTAAGGTTTATGCCATGTCCACAGACTCCGCCTTGCTTGTACACCGTCAAAATGTTGTCAGCGGAGATGCTTATATATTAACAGGCCAGTCGAATTCGACAGGTTTTTTTAATGAAAACCAAACCAATGAATACTGCCGGTCATTTGGCAAAATAACTGAGACGCTGAATACTGAACGGTACAATCCGGCAGATACATTGTGGGCTCTTTCAAATCAGCCGAAAGTCGGTGTGGGACCGATGGGCTTTGAAATTCAAAAACAACTGATCGCAAAATCGGGCGTACCCAACTGCCTGATCAATGGTGGGTTTCACTGGTCGTCAGCCTGGAACCATGCTCAGCGGACGGAAGCAAATCCGGCTGATCTTAACAATGGCTATGGAAGAATGTTATACCGGGTGCAGAAGGCCGGCTTAACATCATCAGTGAAAGCCTTCATTTTCCGTCAGGGCGAAAGCGAGGCATATAATGAAGGATTCGACTGGGAACTGAATTTTAAGAAAATGTATGCAAACTTAAAGCTGGATTTGCCGAATCTGAAAAAGCTGTATGTTTTCCAGATAGACGTGATCTATTTTCCAACACCTGTTGGAGCCATCGTCCGCGATTATCAACGCAGACTTCCACAGCTATTTCCTGATATTCGCTCGATATCCACAGTTGGGACTCAGGGTTTCGACGGTTTGCACTACGCACATGAGGGATATGTACAAAACGGACTGGAGTTATCCCGGCTGATTGCCAGAGATTTCTATCAGTTAAAAGATACTATTAACATTGACTCTCCGTCCCTGAAAAAGGCATTTTACAAAAATGACGAAAGAAAACAGTTGATTTTACTTTTTGATGAAGGCCAGCAAATTGTTTATCCTGAAATGTACAGGCCAAAAGAAAATGTGATCCTGGATATTAAAGATCTGTTTTTATTAAATGGCCAGGCCGGTACCGTACGTTCCGGTAAAGCAGAAAACAATAAAATAATATTGGAGCTCAACGGTACACAAAATGCCAATACATTAAACTATCTGCCTGATTACCTGCCCGAAGGAAATATTTACTATCCTTTTACAGGCCCGTTTATAACAAATAAGTTAGGTATGCGGGCTTTCAGTTTTTATCAGGCACCTATCGGCACTGCCCTGCAGACACCCAAGTTAAACGCAGCACCGGGAACAGAGCTTTCCATAACACTTTCCTGGACGAAAATCCCGGATGCAGCAGGTTATGTTTTAGAAAGAAAACGGGCTGACGAAACCACATACAAATTATTAGCCAGGTTGAACTCCTCATCGACCAACTATCAGGATCTGACTGCTATCGGTTCTGGTAAAGTAGATTACAGATTGAAAGCAATAAACGATCTTTCCGAATCTGCCGACTTTGGTTTCGCCCAGGCTGATGCGCCGATTGTGCTGGCAATCCAGGCTGAACCGGTCGAGATCTTTAACGTTTTTCCTAATCCGGTAAGCAAAAATCAAAAGATCTTTGTGCGTTTTAAAACGGCGTTGTCGGGATCAGTTTCTTTAATCAATGCTATGGGGCAGATTATTTCACACCAGGTTATTGAGCATAAAACGGAGGCTACATTTAACTCAACATCTTTCACCTCTGGCTTTTATTTCATAAAATTCAGAGGTGAAAATTCCGGTTTTACCAGGAAAATTCTTGTTCAATAGCGTATCTATGATGTTGCCTTTTATGTTTTAAAGATCGATTTATAATTTTTTATCCGATCTTTATGAACTTACTGATCCTGAATACAACATTTTTAAATGCATTCTTTTAAATTATTCCTGGAAATTTCGGGCGGATTTATCATTTTATTCTCTTTGATTCCGCTGATTAAAAATGATTACTGGGCCTTCCGGGTCTTCGAATATCCACGCCTTCAGAAACTGTTTCTGAACCTGGTTATTATTATCATCTACACCTCGTTATTTGCTATAACAGGAAATCTGGAAATTTTTGTTCTGTCAGCATTAATTACCAATGCGGTTTACCTGGTTTATCAGATCTCACCATTTACTTTCCTTGCAAAAAAAGCTCTTCTAAAGGCTGTTAGTCAGGATACTTCCAATCAGCTTAGCATTATTTCTTCCAATGTTTTTCAGGATAACAAAAATACTGCCGGATGTATGAAAATGCTTCAAAGGCATGATCCTGACATCATTTTACTGCTTGAAACCGACCAGTTTTGGTTTGAAGGAACAAAAAAATTAAAAGAGAAATATGCTCATCAGGTGTTAGTCCCACTGGAAAATACCTATGGAATGCTGCTGTATTCAAAACATAAATTGATTGAACCAAAGGTGCGTTATCTTGTGGACGAAGAAATTCCATCCATTAAGACCAAGGTGGAATTATCCTCTGGCCAGATCATCGATTTGTACTGCGTACACCCTACTCCGCCTGTTCCCGGAGAAAATCTGTATTCAACTGAACGGGACAAAGAATTATTGTTGGTTGCCAAGGAAGTGAAGGAAAGCAATAAGCCCTGCATCGTAGTCGGTGACCTAAATGACGTGGCCTGGTCATATACCACTAAGCTTTTTACCAAAATCAGTGGTCTCTTGGATCCGCGTATTGGCAGAGGTTTTTACAACACATTTCACGCAAAGTATCCGTTTTTAAGATTCCCCCTTGATCATGTTTTCTGTTCAACGGATTTTAAACTAATCCGTCTTCAAAGACTTGAAAATTTCTCATCTGATCACTTCCCTATTCTGATCGGGCTGCAATTTGAACACCTGGCAGATTTGCAGCAGGAAGAGCCCGTTGCAGAACAGGAAGACATTAAACTGGCGGAGGAAAAAATCCAAAAGGAAGTACCCTGAGTGTTTAAACAGCAGAAAGCTTTTTATTCTGCCAATAAACTTTCATCATTTGTAAAATAACCGATAAAACGATCAGGCTTAATCCGATGTAAAAAGCGATGGTGAGCTCACGGTTTTCTTTAAAAATTAATATGGCCAGTGCAATGGTGTAAACCGGCTCAAGATTAAAGCTGAGATTTACCGTAAAAGCAGATATTTTGTTCAAAGCCTGGGTAAGCAGCATGTATAAAAGAATGGTGCAGAACAGCGATAACAATATCAGGCAAACAAGATCCGGTAACGACGGAATGATAGACCTGACCGGAAAAAAGTGAAGATAAACCGGCATAAGAAGTCCAAGTGCTAGGCTCCCCCCGATCATTTGATAAAGTGTAACGGTCTCGCTGGCGTAATCCCTAGCCAGGCGTTCGTTGGCTATCGTATACAAGGCAACAAGCAATGAAGAAACCACGCCCAAAATTATACCAGTGCGGTAGCGTGTATCGAAACTAAAAATCAAACCGATACCCAGCAGTGTCAGTCCGCTAAGCAGCAATTCTGAAACAGCGAATTTCTTTTTGTTGATAAGAGGTGCCAGAATAGAGGTAAAAAATCCGCTAAGCGAAAAACACACCACACCTACTGAAATATTCGAGTACTTAATACTTCCATAAAAAAATATCCAGTGCAGGCCCAACAGAAAGCCGGCAAAACCAATGCGTTTTAAATCCCTGGTAGAAACTGCTTTTAACCTTTTGGAGAAAAACAGAATGAGCAGCAAAAGAATACCCGATATCAGCATCCGGTACCAAACCAGCAGACCTTCATTAAGGGTGATCAGCTTACCAAAAACGCCTGTAAAACCTGCCAGCAAAATGGCTATGTGAAGCTGAATGAAAGCCTTTTTCATTTTAAGCCCGTGTTATTTTAAACAAAAAGGAACAATTGTAAAAGTAACAGTTAAGCAGCTAAGCACAAATTTTACTCCTATCGGATTTAGGCGTTTTTACAAATGAGGAAAACCCGTATTTTAACGTGGTACAGTTATGTTAGGAAGGATCAAGCCATCAGGGCGCACCAATCTTATAACCTGTAATGAAAAAGCCATGTCTTCTTTTTATTTTTTATCTATTTCCTTTTGCAATTTTTGGTCAGGATGTACAATACAACGGATGGCTTTTCTGGTCACATCAGCAAAAACTCAAAAAGCAATGGCAGATTAACTCTGACTTGCAGGTCCGTTCTGCTGGTCAGGCAAAGTTTGTGAGCAATTTGCTGGCTCGGGCTGGTTTAGGATACAAACTTTCTGATAAGCAAACTATACTTTTGGGTTACACTTATTTTGGCAGTTGGGAAAAAGAAAACGGAGAATTGTTATATGAACCGGAAAACCGTATTTACCAGCAGTATCAGCTTGAAAATAAGTTTACTAAAATTGAAATTACCAACCGCCTTCGGTACGAACAGCGTTTCATAAACACCGCTGACCAAAACGTTTTTGCCCAGCGTTTCAGACACTACATCCAGATACAGATTCCGCTTATCAGTGACGCAGAATTTAAGAAGGGATTATATACTTCTATACAAAATGAGATTTTCCTTAATGTACAGGGAAAAAACAAGATCAATCATCATCTGTATGATCAAAATCGTGTTTACCTGGGTCTTGGTTACCGGTTGAGCGAAAAGATCGAAATGGAGAGCGGTTATTTATTTCGTTATCAGATTCAGGAAGATCAGAATGTTAGAAACAACATTCTCCAGTTGCTTCTAAGGACGTCATATTAATAGTGTAAAGATCAACCACATACTTTTCAATCTCCCGCAACACTCCTCAACGGCTGAGCGTAATGGTTACTGAATTCGAAATTTCGTCTTTGACTAATAAATTAAAAAAATGACATCAATCAAAAGATTAAAAAATCCTCTTAAAAATTTAGCTTCGGTTTTTTGCGCACTTTCCTTAATTGTAGTGGTTTCGTTAACCTCCTGCTCGAAAGAAAAAGACGAAGTTGAACCGGGAACAGATACAGGCAGCAGCGCAGCTTCCGTGGTCATTGACAGTCTGACCCAGTCAGCCGGTATAGCCGAAGGAAATACAGGCGTTGCTGCCAATGCAGATGACCTTCTTGCCAGCGCAACGTTCAGTTCAAAAGTGACCATCGTTTTTGGAACTACAATCACTATGACCAATCCTATGGCAGCGGCCGGTGTAACAATAACAGAGGTTAATGGCGATGTAACCGTTAAGTCTACTGCTTCGGATGTGGAATACGAAGTGTCAGGCACAACAACCAACGGTTCGGTTAAAATTTACAGTGATAAAAAAATCAAGTTAACCCTGAACGGAGCCAATATAACCAATGCAGACGGACCGGCGATTAACGTTCAGTCGAGTAAAAGGGTGTTTTTGGTACTGGCAGACAATACTACCAATACGTTAACAGACGGAGCAACTTACACTGCCAGTGGCACGGAGGATATGAAAGCAACTCTTTTTAGCGAAGGACAGCTTGTATTTTCAGGAGCCGGTACTTTGAATGTGAAGGGTAATTACAAACATGCCATTTGCAGCGATGAATATGTGCGGATAATTAGTGGTAATGTTACGGTTACGGGTGCGGTTTCAGACGGTATTCATACCAACGACGCTTTCATTGCAGACGGCGGAATAATTAAAATTACAACTGCCGGAGACGGTATTCAATGTGAAGAAGGTTACATCGTAATCAATAACGGAACATTTACGATCAATGTGGCCGATAAAGGAATTGCGGCAACCTGGGATACAGATGCAACAATTGATCCTTATCTGACGATAAACGGCGGAACAATCAACATCACTTCCACCGCCGGCGAAGGTATCGAGAGCAAAAGTATCATGACGATCAACAATGGTACGATCACTACAAAAACAACAGACGACGGACTGAATGCTGGTACTTTCATTTACATCAACGGAGGTAACATTTATGCTTATAGTACTTCCAACGATGCAATTGACTCCAATGGAAAAATTACGATAACGGGAGGCAAGATCGTAGCTGTTGGTTCGACAGCACCGGAAGAAGGTTTTGACTGCGATAAAAATACATTTAAAGTTACCGGAGGAATTCTGGTAGGTGTTGCGGGAGCGACAAGCTCGCCAACCGCTTCGGTAAGCACACAGGCATCGGTGTTACTGGGTTCGGGATCGGCCAACCTGCTTTATCATATCCAATCCTCAGACGGTAAAGAAGCACTTACTTTTCTTATACCAAGGAATTATGCAACGATGCTTTTTTCAAGTCCAAAACTAAAATCCAGTGGAACTTACAGGGTTTACACAGGCGGAAGTGTAGCCGGAGGCAGCAGCTTTGGCGGCCTTTACACCAGCGGAACCTACAATGTCGGAACTCAGGCGAGCACATTCACAACCACCAGCATGGTAACCAAAATCGGCGGAAGCGTTGGTCCTGGCTGAAATGTTACTGATAATTAACCAATGCTAAATCGAAGTAAACAATAAAAGGATGGCTGAACGGCCATCCTTTTATTGTTTGATCAAAATCAATCTTACTTAATATCCTGATATTTACCCTGATTCAGGTCACCGGTTTCAAATCCTTTTTTAAACCAGTACATTCGCTGCTGTGAAGTTCCGTGCGTGAAAGCATCGGGAACGATGTAACCCTGAGATTCTTTTTGAAGTTTGTCATCACCAATTGCGTTAGCCGCGGTTAAAGCAGCTTCCAAGTCTCCCGGTTCAATAATATTGTCCATTTTCTGTGCACGATTTGCCCACACACCGGCGAGGAAATCCGCCTGTAATTCCAGTTTAACCGACAGCTTGTTGTATTCTTCTTTGCTCAGATTCTGTCTCTGCTGCTGAACCTGCTCAGAAATCCCCATCAGATTCTGAACGTGATGGCCCACTTCATGTGCAACGACATAGGCTATGGCAAACTCTCCGGGTGCCTTAAATTTATCACGGAGCTCGTCACAAAATGACAGGTCAATGTATACTTTTTCATCAGCCGGGCAGTAAAACGGCCCCATTGCCGAAGATGCATTACCGCATGCTCCCTGTGTTGCATCTGTGAACATCTGAAGGGTTGGCTGCTGGTACTGTGCATTGTTTTCTTTATAAATTTCACCCCAAACATCTTCGGTACTACCCAGAACTTTCGAAACAAATTCAGCTGTCTGGTCATCTGGTCGTGGTCCGGCAGGTCTTTCAGTACTTTGCTGTTCTGTTCCCTGCGCACCCTGCAAATTATCCAGAATTACACCCGGATCCTGCCCGGTCAAAAGACCGATAGCTACCACAATGATCATACCGATACCTCCTATCGCAACTTTCCCGCCACCAGACATTCCACGGCGATCTTCTACATTTCCGCTTTTGCGTAAATCCTGCCAACGCATATTTATAAAGTTTTAGTTGTTAATTATCCAGAATGCGATATTACAAAATCGTGCCGGTAATTCACAAACGTTTAACTCCATTGAGAATATTATCTGTTAAACCGATTACTAATAGTAAATTTCTTAGAACTCAATCTGCGCACGAATTTCTCCTCCTGGATAAATGGCGTTATGAATATTGATATAATAAAGTCCGCTGAGAAGATCTGCTTCTTTAAGTTTTACCTCGTCAACAAGAACTGAATTTGAAAAACCACCGGAAATTGCTGGTGTAATCAGAGAGAAAAAATCATACAATATACCAGTGTTTGTGCCTTTGGGCGCAGGACCATGAATATGCGCACCTGTCGGGGCGCTAACCAGGTTATTCCAGGTAACAAAATAACTCAGGATTTTGGTTGTTTTATTATAAGACACATCCAATGTACCTGTTGCCGTACTTGCATTTGCAGGATTTTCCTGTTTGCCGGAAAGCTGCAAACCCATCCTGCTTACGATATTAACCTGATTGTAAAACTCGATTTGGCCTCTGATCTCTCCACCGGGGTTATTTTTTGTATGCATATTCAGATAATACAGGCCATTAAGAAGATCTGCTTCGTTAATCTTTGTTCCATCCACCATCACCTCACTTGAAAAAGTACCAGATGTGGTCTTAGGAATTTGGTCGAAAAAGTCAAATTTGATACTTGTATTTACATTTCGAAGAGCCGTTCCGTGTATGTGCGCACCAGTGGGAATATCACTGAGATTATTCCATTTTAACGTAAAAGAAAGCATTTTGGTCACTTTATTGTAGTACACATCGGCACTACCCGAAGCCGGACTAACTTTCACAGGTGATTCCTGCAACGGACTCAACGGCAAAGCAAGCTGCGTCAAAATATCAGCCGGTGTGTGATCTTTGACGCAGCCTGAGAAGGTAAGCAGTGTGAATACAAAAAATAGTAATACGGATAAATTTTTCATGATGAAAATGTTTTTAGTGAATGCGAGATCAGTTTCTACATAAATTTACATTGTTTATTTGTTATTTCTTATTTATGTGCAAATACACCTATTTAACGGTATGGCACATAATCACTTTCCTATTTATTTATTACTACTTTTGCCCAAAACAACCCATATCATTTTGAACTGCATTAAGCTTTTTCTCCTATTTTTCGTATCGTTCAACTGCCTTGGACAGGATGGTCTTCTGCCAATTGATACCCGCAAACAGGTTTATTACTCAGACTTAGTCAATACGGACAAAACGAAAGACGAGCTTTACAAAATAGCACAGAACTGGGTTACCAGGAAATTTGGCAATTATGATATTGCTGTGACATTTCAGGACGCCGCGGCAGGCAAGTTGGTCATCAACAGTTATGTGCCTGTAAAGCATTCCCTGTATGATCATATTCGGTTTGATCTGACAATCATTTGTAAGGATAATAATTATCAGGCGTCCATAGAAAAACTGGACGGGATTGCGCAGACAAGGTCTCCAAAAAGACTTGGACCTTCGGAAAATGATGCAATTGCGGAAAAGTCCATGGCCGTAAAAACAGAGACAAACCGCAAAAAGAAACAGGGATCTGAACTGCTTTTACAGAAACAACAGGCAGATAATGATCAGGTTAATGCAGCAATGTACAAACTGCTGGCTAGTCTGAAAGAATTTATCTCCGAACAGTAGTAGGCCCTATTTTAGCTTTTCAGCCAAAAACAAATAGGGTTTTGGTAAATGATGCTGCCAAATATTGGGATTGTCGGCTTCATTGCTGAAAAGTTTGAAGTACTCTTCGTCGGCATAAAGCACAACGGTATTCCCCGTTCTTACATAATAACTGCTATTGTAATAGGTGGGAATTGTAAAATCAGGCAGTTGCTTCCTGACTGTTCTGGAAATCATTTTTCCCAAATATTTCTGATAGTTTTTTCTGGCCTTATTACTGGGTTTACTCATTTGATTGTACACGTGTTTCAAAGCCAGGTTTTTGGGAAATTTCATTTTTTTGATCTGCGTCTTTGCTCCGTGAAATGGATTCACCGCAGTAAAATCGTCAACGGTCTGGACAGTAAAAGGCACGTCCGGAACCCAGTCGGCCGAGTTTACAACATTATAAGCCCAGCCACCGCTGGTCATTCGTTCGTAATCATAGGCATAATACAAATTGCCCGGCTTAGGGCCTGCACTGCAATACGTTTTGAAGCGAATATCTGCCGGCAGTTTACCTTCTGCTTTCAGATTTTCAAGATAGCTGTTAAGCATAAACACGATTCCCCCACCCTGGCTGTGTCCGGTAAGAACAAACTCTTTCATACCTGTTTTGTGGCAGGAATCAATCTTTGCAACGATATCGGTTGAAAGATAGGCCAGCGAAACCAGCCAGCCCACGTGCACAGCTGCACTCGGATTATTCGAAAGATTGTAGCTAAAAGATCTTGTTTTATCTAGTTGTAACGCTCCTTTCGCGGGCACCATAGCTGCATATAAGTTTGCCAGAAAACTAGCTCCGGTTTGCACGCTTCCCCGCACGGCAACAATTCCCACACCATCATTTCTTTTCCATAAATCCCATAAATTATCAAAACCTGACACGGCTGAACGGTAAATTAATTTTGAATGCTGAGGATCCTCAACCGCCCCTACATCTTTCCATTTAGCCACATCAATATGCACCTTATTGTTGATTTTGAGGGTTTCAATATATTCAGCCTTATCGAATCCCGGTTTTAGCTTCTGCCCATACGTAACCGTAGCAAGCAGTAAACAAAAAATAACAGTGCAAGATTTTTGAATAGCTTTCATAAACGTGAGATTTTGTGTGTTTTACTTCACTCCCTTCCATTTGCTTACCAGCAAATCAGCAATTTGCTGATAGCCTTTATCGGAAGGATGCAGCCCGTCGTAAGTCATGTTACTTGCTTCAACAGGATACGGATATTCGTCTTTTTCGGGATCAAAAGCAACAGTAGTATAATCCGGGTAAGAATAGTTTCTGTATGCTCCTGTCGACGGGTCTTTTAACCTTTTGAAATTAACCATATTTTCCAGGGATATCCCGCTGTCATGGTAAAGATCAGCTACCGGCAGTTTTTCCAGTTTGCCAATCTCCGCAATTGCGTTGGCGAATTGTTCAAGCGTCTGTTCTTTTTTGGGTTTATAAGAACCGTACGCATTGTTTTTTGCATTGTTAATGTAGACAAAATCTCCCCTCTGCATTGGAGTAATCAGAATGATCTTCGCCTTTTTGTTGAGCTGTTTTAGTTTGGATGTAATCGTACGAAACGCTCCGTAAACTGTGGCGGTACCGGTACTGTCCTTATAGTCGGAAATATTACCAAGAGGTTTTCCCTGCCACCAGTCATTTGTGCCCAGAAAAATGGTGTAAACATCCGCTTTTTCCAAGCCTAGTGATTCAATTTTATCAGCGATGTTAATAGACGTCCACCCGTTATGCCCCTGGTTGATGTACTCTACCCGTGGATATTTTTCACTGATAAGCGTCATATATCCTTTTGTTACGCGGTTTGCCGTTTCATTCTGATGATCGTTTAGATAAGTAATAGAATCACCAATCGCGACCCAGGTAACTTTTCGCGGCGCCAGTGACAGGAAAATAAGTAAACAAAGGAATGGCGGAAGATATTTTTTCATAAAGAATTAAAATAGACGAAACCTATTAATCAAATTAATATCATTTTTTACTCTTGTGCCTCATAAAAAATTTTAATTTAATCACGCTGACCATTTTGGGTGTGACAATCAACAAAGTTTTATGTTAAATATTATGAAACATAAGTTCATGATGTTCACATCCATATAATCTTAAAATTCCTGTAGACAGAGTTATTTTGAAGCAATATATAAAAAGCATAGCCTTTACAACAGATCGTTTACATGAGTAAGAGTTGACGGACCTATACCAAGAAGGGTATGTTTAAAAATGGATTGTTGAGTAATTGAGCTAACTACTTGTCTTTCCTTAATTGCAAAACCGATTTTATTTTATTGATAGAATTTGAGTTATTGCTATAAATTCAAACTTAACTCACCTACCTCTACCATGTTTCAATTTTTGCCCAACACTTTAAAAGTTCTCTTTCTATTTCAATTTATTTCCATTTTTTCATTCGCCCAGAATTGGGATAAAGTAATTAAAGCAACAGCCGATGACCGGGAATTTTTAAGTTATTATGGCAGTTCCGTTTCCATTTCCGGTAACTACGCGGTAGTCGGTGCTGTTTACGAGAGAAAAGACGTTAATGGCAGTAATTCACTTTCAGGTGCAGGAGCCGCTTACATTTTGTTTCATAATGGGACCAATTGGGTTCAAGTAAAAAAAATATGCGCTCCTGTTCGCAGCGAGTACGACAACTTTGGAGCGAGTGTAGCCATTAGCGGTGAGACTGTTATTGTGGGTGCACCCAATGAAAAAGAAGATGAATCTGATCTTAACCCTATTAACTATTCGGGCGCCGCTTACATATTCTCAAAACATCAGGGAGGAACTGATAACTGGGGATTTACAAAAAAAGTTACTGCGGCTATACGCTCCTCTAATTCATATTTTGGTCAAAAAGTCTCAATTAATGGCGATTATGCACTTGTAGGTGTTTACGGAGAAAATATCTCCGGCAACAGTAGCCTGATGGGCTCAGGAGCAGCATATCTGTTTAAAAAGGATCAAGGCGGTTTAAATAAGTGGGGCTTGTTAAAACATTTAATCGCATCGGACCGCGACGGAAGCGACCAATTCGGCACTTCCGTCGCTATCAGCGGAAATTATGCGATTGTGGGCGCCGGTCAGAAATCTCATGTAAACCCTTTGATTTACGGGGCAGGTGCTGCCTATATATTTAAAAAAGATCATTTGGGCCAGGATAATTGGGGGCAGGTAAAAAAAATTGAAGCACCTCTTCAAAGTGAGTACGACACCTTTGGTACTTCCGTAGCTATCAGTGATGAATATGCAGTCGTCGGAGCAGTTAATGATGACGAAGACGAAAATGAGGATAATAAATTAAGTAACACAGGCTCAGCTTACATCTTCAAAAATGATTTGGGCGGATCCGACGGTTGGGGAATGATTAAAAAAATTACTGCTAAATTCCGGGAATCGCAAGATGGTTTTGGGAACGCCGTAGCTATCAGCAATGACTTTGTAGTAGTTGGAGCCAAAACGGAAAATCATGACGTATTTGAAAACAATCACGTTGAAAACTCCGGTTCTGCGTACGTATATTCAAAAAACAGCGGAGGAGCTGATCAATGGATGCAAACAAATAAACTCACTGCAAGATTACGTGCCACGGATACCAATTTTGGTTTTACACTAGCTATTGATGGAGCTAATTTACTTATAGGCTCTAATCTTGAAGATGCCGATGCAACTGATAATAATAACGTGCTGGATGCAGGGGCAGTTTATTTCTTTAGCAGCTCATCTCCCTTACCCTTACCAATCAAACTGACCAGTTTTAATGTGCAAAAAAACGAAAACAGGGCGCTACTTTCCTGGAACACTGCCAGCGAATACAATAGCGATAATTTCGAAATACAACGCAGCGGAAATGGCAAAAACTGGAATAAAATCGGGAAAGTACAGGCGGCTGTAGAAAGTCATTTGCCCTTGAATTACACATTCACCGATCATACACCTGCTGATGGCGAAAATTTGTACCGTTTAAAAATGACAGATACTGATGGAACATTTGCTTACAGTACCGTAAAAATGCTTAACTTCAGTAGAAGGGATATTTTACTTTATCCTAACCCAGTTTCTGATAAGCTGTTTATCTCTGATGATGATAATAAGATCCAATCGGTAAATCTTTTTAACTCCTTGGGTCAAATTGTATCAAAATCATCTAAGATTGGTGATGGATTATCCGTTAAGCATTTGCAGCCGGGCTTGTATTTGATTCAAATTACACAGAGTAATGGAGAAAGCAAATTTTCAAAAGTTGTTGTTACAAAATAGGTAAAAAGTCATTGTTTGATAAAGATCTGTTAGTAAGTATAAATTCTGCTAACAGATCTTCTTTGCTTGGCGGAACTCTTATTCAGCCTATTGCAGATTTTCAAATATTCTAACACGGTCCACTCTAATGCCATCTAAGAATCAACTTTTTGTTTTTTCAATTCTGCTTTCGTTGGTATCCTGTAATATTACATCAGAAGTAACAGAAAAGAATAGAACTCTGCCGTTAGCTGGCACCTGGAATCTGGTTTCTTCCAAAGTAATTACAAAGACAGATACTGTGAATACCTTTCCGGTTAAAGGCCAGGAAATGATCAAAATGTTTACTGATAACGAGTTTTCATTTTTCAAGCATGACCTAAATTATGGCAAAGGTGAGTCCGCTGTTTTTGATGCAGGAAGCGGAACCTACAAATTGGAAGGGGAAAATTACTCTGAGCACCTGGCATACTGCAACTATCGTGACTGGGAAAACAGGGATTTTAATTTTAAACTGATTCTAAAAAATGACACCTTAATTCAAACCGGTATTGAGAAAATAGACAGCCTGAATATTAACCAGGAAATTGTAGAAATATATGTGAAAAAGAAGTAACTGGGGAAAGTTATTATTTAAAATTACGGCCTGCCGGAAAAATCTCCGTCTGCACATCCTTTCGAACCTGGGTTCTTTTATTTACAGCCTGAGATGCATACTCATCTTTTTCATCCGCACGGGAAAGCGTAAGTACCGGCGGATTCTCTTGTTCCAGGGTTGTAAGCTGACGCAGCAAACCGGAAAGATCAAAACAACGTCTGACAATTACATGGATGACTTCTCCTTCCCGCTGTAACTTACCTTCCACCATCAGTAATCTGGCATGAAGTACTTCTTTACGGTAGGTTTCAAACAAATTTTTAAAAACGACAAGATTAGCAAAACCGGTTTCGTCTTCAACGGTTATAAAACATACTCCACCTGCTGTGCCGGGGCGTTGCCGTACCAAAACCAATCCGGCTACCTTCACAATTCTTCCGTCCCCGATATTGCTCAATTCTTTTGTAGAGACAACATGTAGTAATTTTAATTTTTCTCTTATAAAACTTACAGGATGCGCTTTTAACGATAGCGAAGTTGATGCATAATCCTGCACCACATGCTCCGATACGCTCATCTGCGGCAATGTTATACTTGCTTCAAAAGTACTCTCAGAAGGACACCCTTTAAAAAGCCCCATGGGACGGTCACTTAACGCAGATACCTCCCACAAAGCCTGACGGCGGTCCAGCCCAATGGATCGGAAAGCATCTGCATCAGCAAGTTTTTCCAGTGAAACCTGTGAAACACCGGCATCCCTTAGTTCATGTATTTGCGTAAATGGTTTTTCTCTTGCTTCAATTAATATTTGGACATCAGCTTCCCGTAAACCTTTTATCTGCCGAAAACCGAGTCTTAAAGGGTAATATTCCCTGATCATTTCACTTTCTTCCAGTATATTATCCCAGCCCGAGTAATTAATGTCTATCGGCCAGACTTCCACACCATTTTTCTTTGCATCAATTATAATCTGTGCAGGCTGGTAAAAACCCATTGGCATACTATTTAATAAAGCTGCTGCGAAGACATCCGGATAATAGCATTTCATCCAGCATGACACATACACGAGCAAAGCAAAACTGGCTGCATGGCTTTCAGGAAAACCGTAACTGCCAAAACCTTCAAGCTGTTTAAAAACCCTTTTTGCGAACTCTTCGGTGTAACCCTTTTTGGTCATACCTTCTACCAGCTTTTTTTCGAACCGCGATACCAATCCTTTTACCTTAAAAGTGGCCATGCTTCGTCGCAGTTCATCTGCCTCTGCTGGGGAAAAACCTGCTGCCACAATCGCTATTTTCATAGCCTGCTCCTGAAATAGCGGCACCCCTAATGTGCGGTGAAGAATTTCCTTCAATTCTTCGGATGGGTACTCTATTTTTTCTTCACCATTTCTCCGCCTGAGGTAAGGATGAACCATATCTCCCTGGATTGGCCCTGGCCGGACAATAGCCACTTCAATAACCAGATCATAAAAACATTTCGGCTTAAGCCTGGGAAGCATCGACTGCTGAGCCCGGCTTTCTATTTGAAAAACACCAATGGTATCTGCGTGGCTGATCATGTCATAAACCATCGGGTCATCCTGCCCTATGTTAGCCAGCGTGAGATCCAGATTATAGTGCTTTTTAGCCAGATCAAATCCTTTCCGAATACAAGTGAGCATACCCAGAGCGAGTACATCGATTTTTAAAAAACCAAGTGCATCAATATCATCTTTGTTCCATTCAATGCAAGTCCTGTTTTCCATTCTTGCATTCATGATCGGACATAAGTCCGAAAGTTTCCCTCTGGTAATTACAAAGCCGCCTGTATGCTGCCCGAGCTGTCTTGGAAAACCCATAAACTGTTCAGTGAGACTAAGTATTTTGATTAGATGCGGGTCCTTCGGATTAAATCCCTGTTCTGCGATGCGGGTTCCTTCAAACCATTCTGTTGTAAATTCCCAAATCGAATTCGAAAGACGGTTGATCGCATCTACTGAAAGTCCCATTGCTTTGGCCACGTCACGTACTGCACCCTTCTGGTGTAACTGGGTAACCGTGGCAACAATGGCGGCCCGGTTCCTTCCGTATTTATTATAAATGTACTGGATTACTTCTTCTCTGCGTTCATGCTCAAAATCCACATCAATATCCGGAGGCTCGTTGCGTGCAGATGAGATAAAACGCTCAAATAAAAGATCAAATTTGGTAGGATCCACGGATGTAATTCCCAGGCAAAAACAGATCGTAGAATTCGCTGCCGAACCCCTCCCCTGACATAATATTTTCTGCTTTCTGGCATAACTTACAATGTCATAGACCGTAAGAAAATAGGCCGCATAATCCATTTCTTCAATGAATGTCATTTCATGTTTGATGGCATATTCCACTTTCTCAGGTATACATTCGCCAAAAAAGTCCATGGCTCCTTTCCAGGTGAGGGCTGCAAGTTCCTGCAGCGGCGTTCTTCCTTCACTAGTGATTTCTTCGGGATATTCGTATTTTAAAGAATCCAGAGAAAACTGGCAGGCATCAACAATTTCCTGACTACGAAGCAGTGCATCCGGATAGTGTCTGAATATCCTGTGCATTTCGTCAATCGGTTTAAGATATCTTTCGGCATTCTGATAAAGGCGGAAACCTGCGTTGTAAATGGTGCACTTTTCCCGTATACAGGTAACCACGTCTTGTAATTCCCTTCGTTCTGAAATGTGATAGTACACATCATTCGTAGCAATCATCGGAATATTCATTTCCTCACACAGCCCGGCAATCCGGTACAATTTCTTGGTATCATCACCCTGATATGATCGCGACGCAGCGAGGTAAAGATGTTCGCCGAAGTTTCGTTTATATTCTAAAAGTGTATTTTTAAATTCAGAATCAAAATCAAAAAATTCATTTAGTGATGAAGGTGCAATGGCTATAAATTTAATTCCGGATGTATAACGATAAACATCTTTTTTGTACAAATGACACGATCCTTTCTCTGCACGCAGATTCCCCTCCGAAAGCAAACCTGACAGACTTGCATAAGCTTCTTTGGTCGTGGGATATGCTAAAAGGCTGGGTCCGTCCAAAAGATCCAGCCTGCATGCGGGGATCAGCCGGATACCTGCCTTTTTTGCTTCTGAATGTGCCCTCACAATACCTGCGAGTGTATTACGGTCGGTGATAGCAATTGCTTTATAACCCAAAGACACAGCGCGTTCAACCAGTTCTTCGGGATGAGATCCGCCTCTTAGAAAACTAAAATTGGATGTGATCTGAAGTTCGCTGTAAGTCATGTTCTCTTATTCAGTTTAAAAACTTTCAAGATTTCTAAAACCTGGAAAGTCTCTTATTTTTTCATGCAAAAAAACCGTGAACAAACCATTCAGGTTTATCATCATTATAATGTCCAAGCCTGAAAATCCAGAAACGAGCTCCTTCTTCGTCTTCCAGGCAATAATAATCGCGGTGCAAACCATTTTCCAGCCACCATTCCCGTTCAATGCGCTCAGGACCGTCAGCCTTTTTTACCTTATGAATTTTTCCTTTATACCTGAAAAGCATCGGAGGATAATCCGGAATCGGTGCTGTCACTACAATTGACTCCGGTTTAGATAAAAGATGAACCGGGCGGGGCCTGTCGGTTCTCCAACCCGTTTCTAGCTGCTTTTGAAGAGATGAAACAATTTCAACGGAACGTTCCGGCCAGTGGTGTTGCCGCGGTAAGTATCTTTTAACGGAGTTTATTCCTGCTCTTGCTGCTATCCGGTCAAGCAATTCAAGTAATCCGATATGATCGCTGCCACCGCTTGCGTTCCATAGCGATTCCTGAACTACTGCCATATCTTCTACCACTGGTGCTTCCAGAATAAATAATTCAATACCAAAGGCGGGTTCAATAGTGGCTATTTTCAATTCAAAAAGTTTGAATAAATGCTCTGTATTGGAAGAGGGGCCGTTTGTTCCAATTTCAATCTGCTCGATTTTACCATCCATCCTGTACCCTTTAAAAATTGCTTTTCTCAGACCAATACCTTCATTTTTGAAACGTTGGCACATACTTGTCAAAAGCCGTTGCAACGCAATTTTAATCCCGGTTGCCGTAACTATCGGTTCCAGACAAGGTAGTCGCTCCTGATAAGGTTCTATGGGTTTAACCGGAGTAATAAGTTCGTTAGAAGGACCAAGTGCCTGGTCGATTCTATCCAAAAGCTGCTGTCCGAAACGTCTTCTCAACACATTGCGTGGCATTGCTATAAAGTTACGGATCTGGTAAATCCCCAGTTTTTTCATCCTCTCTGTAATTATCGGATCCAGACGTAAGGCATGTGGCGGTAGCGCGAACAGGGCATCGGCATGTCTTCCCGATTCCACTACCCGAACATCCGGTCCATACCTGCAGACAGCCCAGGCCGCTCCGACAGTATCAGCCATTGAGACCCTGACATTATATCCCGAACTTATTAGCTTGCTAAATATATCATTCACATAGGCAGGTTCCCCTCCCCAGAGATGAGCACAACCAGTGGCATCCAGTATTAAACCGTCTGGCAGATCAACCGCAACAATTGGTGTGTAACGTATGCACCATTCCGCTAAAGCATTAAGTAGTTTTTCTGCCTGTTCCGGTTTATAATCCATGACCTGCAACTCAGGGAATACAGCCTTTGCATCAGCTACAACCATCCCTGGCCCGATCCCGTTTACCTCACCTACAGTATTCACCGCCTTTACTACCATTCTTCCGCGTTCGGGACTGGCAAGGACAAATGCTATTTCCTTCAAATCCGGATTACGGATAATGAGTCTGTCGGTGGTCAGATGAGGAAACCAAATGTTTACATAGCGCCTGGACATTTGCTTATCGGTTTAAGTGATATAAAACTTAAATTGTTGCTAATGGAAACAATAATTGGTTTCTAATAATAACATTTCTATTTGTCATAGCAAAAATATTGCCTGTAAATTATCCATGACTATGCTTTTACGCCAAATATGTATTTTGTTATTACAATTGATGTTAGATCTAAACCAGAAATAATATCCCCATTTTTATACAGTTAACCGATGTCAGGCATTATATTAAGCGTGTTGTAAGCAAATATCAAAACTAAAAAAAAGTAAGATGGGTATCTTCGAATCATATTCTCAATTAAAGTTATTTTTAAAAAATATAGATCTGGCGGCTGTAAACCGGCTATCGAAAAAGGTGGATCTTAACAAGCTTATGGGTGTTGTTTCTAAAATGAGCGACGAAGATCTGGCCAAAATGATGCGGATGATGCAGGCTTCTTCAGGAGTTAAAAAGGATCCTCCCAAAGTGAATGGTGATTTTTACGAACTAAGTGATACGCTAACAGAAGAGGACCGCGCAGTACAGCTTAAAGTGAGAAACTTTATGGAAACGGAAATCAAGCCGATTGCCAATGAATACTGGAACAAAGCACATTTCCCGATGCACATTATTCCGCTTATGGCCAAGCTGGACATTTGCGGACTGACATACAAAGGGTACGGTTGCGCAGGCCGCTCATCACTTCTGGAAGGCTTCATAGCAATGGAAATGGCAAGAATCGATTCTTCAATTTCAACGTTTTTTGGCGTACACAGCGGTCTGGCGATGGGCTCAATTTACCTCTGCGGTTCGGAAGAACAAAAACAGTATTGGCTGCCACTGATGCAGCGCATGGAAATCATCGGGGCCTTCGGGCTTACAGAACCGGAAGTAGGTTCTGCCGCCGCCGGCGGGCTCACCACAACTTGCAGAAAGGATGGCGATAACTGGGTACTTAACGGACAGAAAAAGTGGATTGGCAATGCTACGTTCTCGGATATCACCATCATCTGGGCAAGAAATCCGGAAGATAACCAGGTGAAAGGTTTTATCGTCCGAAAAGATAATCCAGGGTTTAAGGCTGAAAAAATGGAAGATAAAATGGCCCTTCGTACGGTACAAAATGCTGTAATTACTTTAACAGATTGTAAGGTAAGCGAAGAAGACCGACTTCAGAACGCAAACTCATTTAAAGATACCGCCAACGTATTGCGTATGACCAGAGCCGGAGTTGCCTGGCAGGCGGTTGGCTGCGGAAGAGGTGCTTATGAACTTGCTTTAAAATATACACTGGAAAGAAAACAATTTGGCAGACCAATAGCCAGTTTCCAGCTGGTTCAGGATTTACTGGTAACCATGCTGGGTGATCTTACTGCTATGCAAACGATGGTATACCGCTTATCACAATTGCAGGATAAGGGAGACCTGCAGGATGAACATGCTTCTCTTGCCAAGGTATTTTGCACCCTTCGCATGCGGTCTATTGTGGACCATGCCCGTGAGCTTTTTGGTGGCAATGGAATCCTGCTCGAATATGACATTGCCCGCTTTGTTGCTGACGCTGAGGCAATTTATTCTTATGAAGGGACGAAAGAAATTAATTCTCTGATAGTGGGACGGGCTATAACCGGTGAGAGTGCTTTTATCTAAAATTTATTAAACCATTAAGGGATTAAGAAAAATTAAGACTTAATGACCCTTAACTCCTTAATGGCAAATAATTTATGTCTTATTTCCCAACCGCCTTAATTGCCATATTCACTACATCTCCCAGTTTTTTTCCGTCGAGCCATCTTGATACAATAACAAGATCGTGTTCATTGTCAATCACAATATAATTACCTCCAAAACCATTGGCATAAAAAAGATTTGACGGAGCACCCTGAATAGCATTGTCCGAATTAATCCACCACAAATAGCCATATGCTTTATTCGGAGACGAAGGCTGATGCACCGAGTTAACCCATTTTTCTGAAAGAATTTGTTTGTCTTTCCATTTACCTTTTCGCAGAAAAAGAAGTCCGTAACGGGCCTGATCCAGCGAATTAATAAATAAACCGCCGCCAAAATGCCCTCCGCCACTGACCGACTGCGTCATCACACCATCTATATTTACAAATGAATTATCATAGCCGTACCAGCGCCAGGTAGTGGAAGCACCGATCGGATCCTGGATTTTTTCCTTAAGAACTACGGCCAGCGGTTTGCGCCAGACCTGCAGCAGCGAATATGCCAGCAAATTGACCCTGATATCGTTGTATTCAAAATTAGTACCCGGTTCAAGCATTTTGCGGTTTTTCCAATCGTCTATCGCGCCTTCCTTCGGCGGACGATCTGCCCAGTCGTGCTGGGTAAAAAGTGTTCCCGACCAGTCGGAACTTTGGGTTAACAAATGTTCCCAGGTTATTTTACCATTGTGTGCGCCTTCATAGGTATCATCCCATACATATTTACTTACCCTGTCATGAACATTTTTTATCAGGCCATTATCAAGAGCCAGTCCTGCTATGGTAGAAAGATAGCTTTTAGTTACGCTGAAAGTCATGTCAACTCTTTCAACATCACCCCATTTGGCTACGATATATCCATTTTTGATAATTAGCCCGGCCGGTCCGCCTCTCTTTTTCATGGGTCCGAGAATTTGGTAATCAGGTTCACGCTGATAAGATTTAAGATTCGCAATCCGAAGATCCCGGTCAACCTCATTTTCATTATGCAGCGCAATATTTACCGCACTGTCTAGCCATTGTTTGTTCATTTTCAGCTCGGCAGGTGTTTTACTTTGCCAGACGGAATCGGGATAATAAATTCCCTGGGCATAAACCTGGCTGACCAGAGCCACAATAATACAAAGCAGGAAAATACTTGATTTTTTAAACATCAGCTTAAAACTTAACTTTGTGGGAGTGAGAATTTCTTTCCAACATAGTTAAGATAATTACATCGAAAATCAAGATTCTTTGATTTAGAAATTGAGACTATTTATTCATAATTATCAACCCGCTAATTTTCAGCGCCCCCTTATTCCCGGTCAAAATGTAAAAATTAGTTTCGCTCGATACTTTTTCTCCCGAACTGTCGTAGTTGTCCCAAGCAACCTGGCTTATGAAAATTGTTTCTGAAAGCTGTTGTTCGCTGAGTACTCTTGGCATTGCTTTTTCGATATTTTGTGCCTTGTAGGGCTCAATGCCTTGTTCCCAAAATGCTATTACTTCCGACATTTCGGCAACAGTCTGCACTCCCTGATCGGAATAAACAGCCATGGGTGTCTGATAAAAACCGGAAATATTTTCAGCTGAAAAGGAAGTTAATGCTGTTGCATAATCTTCAAAAAATAATTGAACTGAAGTTGCCATAATATTTTGCTTTTAGTTGTTACCTAACTCTTTTACACATACTTACTAAACTTAGTGTAAAGCTCATATTAAGATGAAACTAAAAAATCCTGCCAAAATATAATACGGCTTTGGAATAATAGCACGAACCAACTAAACTGCCCGCAGTAAACGAAGTTTGATTTCGGAAACATTCTGTTCGCGAACAACTTTAAACTCGCCTGCTTCCCAGACTATTTCCCAGCTACCGGGTTCACCGTTGCGTATTTTTAGCAAATCTACCTGCCAGCTCGGAAAACCAACACCAGGCATTCCATCTTCAAGTTTACTGGGGATCGATTTGATTTTCCATCGGGAAACACAGGCCAGGGTATTTATAGTTCTTGGGTTATTTCGGTGCAAAAATCCCGTAACCCTGCTTCGTTCTACAGCCAGCTGAAGACGCCTGGATTCAGTGAAACTAATTTCCCGTATCTCACCAACTACCGCTGCCAGTGATTTGCATTTCAGGGCTTCTTCTATTACCCATAATTTATCCTTTTCGTGATTAAGATCTATAAAAATGATCTTGTCAGGCTCAAGACCGAATATTTTCAAAGCCGGGGGAAATATTGTTCTTTTTGTACTGATCCATAAACATTTACCTCCGTTTTGCATGAGCTTTCCCAATAACCCGGACATGAAACCGGTGGTTGCTGCACCATCCTTGGGATCCGTGCTGATAAATTCGTGTATCGCTCCAACCGGAAAAGCATGGTTTGGAAATGATGCCTCGATCTGTCCCAAACCAAAATGGATGCGTGGAAGGTCCGACGGCGAAACCAATCCCTGTAAGGAAATGACATCTCTCCTCAGTTTTTCAAGTATCTCAATTTTTGTCGTCGGATGTTCCATAAACAAAATAATTAAATTACATTTGTTGCTATAAGCAACAATATTATGTTTCCAATATTAACACCATACATTGACAATGGCAACTCTTTTTTTTCATAGCAACATCCGGTTTCTTAGGGAGAGGCGAAAATTTAGCCAGGAAGAAATTTCTGAAAAACTGGATTTGTCAAGAAACAAACTTCAGGCCCTGGAGTCGGGAAAGACTAAAAACCCGTCTGCTGCCGATCTGGTTAAATTTTCTGAGTACTTCAAAATTAGTATGGACAGCCTTTTTAAAGTTGACCTTACCAAGCTGTCTGAACTTAAAATCAGGGAACTGGAAGCAGGCAATGATGTGTATATGACCGGAACAAAAATCAGAGTTTTGGCAATTACAGTTAATAACGACAATAAGGAAAATGTTGAATATGTTCCTGTAAAAGCAAAAGCCGGATACCGGAGCGGATATTCGGATCCGGATTTTTTGGCCATGTTACCAAAATTTTCCATGCCCAATCTTCCTGCCGGTACACACCGTATGTTTCCGATTACGGGAGATTCCATGCTTCCGGTGCCCGACGGCAGTGACGTAATTGCCTGTTATGTTGACGACTGGAAACAATTAAAGCCCGGCACGCCCTGCATCGTGATTCTGAAAGGAGAACAGGATTTTGTTTTTAAACTGGTTACTGTGTCAGATAATCAATTGTTTTTAAAATCGCTGAATTCTGTTTACGAGCCTTTCACCGTTCCTGTCACGGAAGTTTTGGAAATATGGCAATTCCACTGCTACCAAACCAAAGAATTCCCCGAACCATTGCCCGACCTGAAAGTACTGGCAAAAGCAGTGCGGGATTTACAGGAAGAATTCAGGGACATGAAAGGGAAAGGTTGATTTAGTATTATTACAGTCATGTAATTATTGTTTATATTAAGAGTGTCAAAATGAACAAGTAACAACTTCACCTCATTACCTTTTCTTACAAATTAACCTGAAATGGTATGCTCCGCAATTATTTTAAAATTGCCTGGCGCAATCTTGCCGGAAACAAGACTTACTCTTTCGTCAATATTGGCGGGCTGGCAGTTGGAATGGCGGTTGCTATGTTGATAGGCTTGTGGATTTACGATGAGCTTTCTTTTAATCAATCCCATAAAAACTACCGACAGATCGCACGCGTCATGCAGCAGCAAACTCTGGATGGAGAAATAAATATGGGCGGTAACGTACCGGCGCCGTTATTCAAGGAGCTTCAAACCAATTTTAAAACGGATTTCAGCAGTGTAGTTATCACTTCCTGGCTTCAAAGACATACGCTGACATACGGCACAGCTACATTTACAAAGCCCGGCAACTTCATGTCGGCCGGCACAGCTGAAATGCTTTCTTTAAAAATGAAATCCGGAAGCGCCTCGGGGTTAACAGATCCGTCAACGATCCTTCTTTCCGAGTCGACTGCAATAGCAATTTTTAAAAACGCTGATCCGGTTGATAAAATGATTAAAATCAATAACGACCTGGATGTCAGGGTGGTCGGCGTCTATGAAGATATTCCCTACAATTCGGAATTTCACGAACTGGGATTTATAGCACCATTTGCGCTTTTCGTTTCATCCAACCAATGGGTGAAGGAGGCTGTAGAAAACGGTGAATGGAAAAACAGTTCTTTCCAAATTCTGGTGCAGCTCACAGAGAACACCGATTACAAAGTAGTTTCCGACAAAATCAGAGACATTAAACTTCAAAAAGCGGGGTCAGATGATTTGAAATTCAAGCCACAAATCCTGCTGCATCCAATGAATAGCTGGCATTTATATTCAGAGTGGGATAATGGCAAAAACGTTGGAGGACGCATTCAGTTTGTGTGGCTGTTCGGCATTATTGGCGTATTCGTTCTGCTGCTGGCATGTATCAATTTCATGAACCTAAGTACCGCACGCTCGGAAAAACGCGCTAAAGAGGTAGGAATCAGAAAAGCGGTCGGCTCACAACGGGTGCAACTTGTAGGACAGTTTTTCAGTGAGTCATTCCTGATTGTATTTTTTGCATTTTTTATCTCATTACTACTTGCATGGCTCGTTTTACCAACTTTTAACGGGATTGCCGACAAGCAAATGTTTATACCCTGGCGCGACCCTGTTTTTCTGGTTATCGCGTTTGTCTTCACACTTTTTACCGGACTTACAGCAGGCAGTTACCCCGCGTTCTATTTATCTTCATTTCAGCCCATTAAAGCACTTAAAGGCAAATGGACACCGCTCGGATTGCGTGCTACGCTGCCCCGCAAAATTCTGGTGGTTCTGCAATTCACAGTTTCCATTACACTGATTATTGGAACATTCGTTGTTTACAAACAAATTCTTCATGCAAAAAACCGTCCCATTGGGTATAACAAACAAGGCCTTGTGACCATGCTGGTAAATACTCCAAACCTCCACAGGCATATTGACGCATTATTGGACGACCTCGTAAAAACCGGAACAGTAACATCATTAGCAGAATCGGCCGCACCGCCAACCGAGGTGTTTTCGGCGAATGTAGGTTTTAACTGGAAGGGTAAAGATCCTGGGCTGAATTCAGAATTTGCAACAATAGGCATTTCACATGATTTTGGAAAAACAGTTGGCTGGCAGTTTATTGCAGGACGTGATTTTACCAGAACTTTGTCCAGCGATTCTGCCGGATTTGTGGTTAATGAAGCGGCGGTAAAGTTTATGGGATTGGCAAACCGCGGTTTGAATCATGCGGTCGGAGAAACGGTAACCTGGGACGGAAAACCATTTAAAATCATTGGCGTGATTAAAGATATGATCATGGAATCTCCCTACGACCCGGTCAAAAAGTCAATCTTTTTCATTCACCCAAGAGGTGGCCGCTTTATCACGGCAAGGCTTAATCCAGGCACGAATTCAAGTTTGGCATTAAAAAATATAGAAACCGCATTCAAAAAATACAGTCCCGATTCTCCGTTTAACTACCAGTTTGTAGATCAGGAATATGCATTAAAGTTTGCGGCTGAGGAAAGGATAAGTAAACTGGCAGCAGTTTTTACAGTTTTAGCTATTTTTATAAGCTGTCTTGGCCTCTTCGGAATGGCGTCATTCATTGCAGAACAACGGACAAAAGAAATTGGTATCCGTAAAGTTCTGGGTGCCTCTGTGACCAATTTATGGCAGTTACTTTCAGGTGATTTTGTGATTCTTGTTCTGGTTTCCTGCCTGTTGTCCATACCAATTGCCTGGTATTGTATGGACAGCTGGCTGGAAAAATACACCTATCACACCAACATTTCCTGGTGGATTTTTGCAGCCGCCAGCGCAGGTACACTTGTACTAACGCTGAGCACAGTAAGTTATCAGGCGATTCGCGCTGCTTTACTCGACCCTGTGAAAAGTCTGCGTAGCGAGTAGTAGTTTTTGGTCTTCAACCTATCTTACTTTTCCAGTCCTTTTTGAGCTGAGCATATTTAACGTGGCTTTCTGCTTCTTTCCACTTGGTAAAAAATATGGCAGCTGCTTTGGCTTTTTCCTGCTGCCCTGTACCTTTTTCCAAAAGCTGATAGTCATGTTCCTTATCATATTTTTTACCGCCTTTATAGTTAGCGTAACGTCGGGCACGGGTAAAGCCCATCTGCAGATATTTGCGTGACATGTCAGCACCGACAAAATCATTTTTTTCTAAATAATCAAGAAAAAGTTCATAGATCCTATTGCTGCTTTCCCGGGCAATCTCCTTTGTTTTAAAGCGCCAGAACTGCCCGATCTCTGTCTTATAAGGCTCACAAATTAACACACCCTGCTCCCCTTTCCCGACGCGATAAAGCTCCGGGTATTGCCTGTAGTCCACATCCGGCTTCCAGGCATATGCGGCTAAGTCAAAATTCAGGTAGGTTGGTTTGTCGTTCATGAATATTTATTAGGGTATTGATGATCTTCCCCTATTGCGGTTTTCAATTAAAAACAAAAAAGCTGCCCTTTCAAGACAGCTTTTTTTTGGTTGATTTAATTTGCCTTAGCAGCGTCCCGCAGCGCCTTGATTTTATCATGTGCAGCGTTTATTTCCTGCGCCTGAGTGTTCACTATTTCCTGTTCATCCAAAGTAAGTTCACTGTCCAGAGCATCTTTGTATGCTTTTTTAATTGCATCCTCTCCGCGTTCAGCTTCTGATAATATGCTCGCACGGTCACTTCCGCCAAACAATGATTTCACATCAATCCAGACACGATGTAAGGTCCCGCTTACACTTTTTCCGGTTTCCAAATGTGGTGCCGATCCGGCGACTGCCGACAATGCCTGCGCATTTTTACGGCTTTGCTGTGCGTAATTCTCAAAGAGATCTTTCAGGTCAATATTTTCGTCACTGATATCTTCGATTGCCTTTTCAAAGCCGGCTACACGGTCATTGTTAATTTCAATCAGATCGTTAATTACTCCTGTGGCGTTTGATGTATTGGTCATAATTTTGATTTCTGTTTTGTTAATTTATTGTGTCATTCAAGAATATCATGCCACAAGGATTCTTATCGTCGTCACAATAATACTGTATGGATCATCTCTATAAATAATAAATATCTGATTCAACACTATTGAGTCTATGATCAAATTGTATTTCCTAAGCCTTATTAACATCGCCAAAATCCATTTGCCAGCACACCGGGAAGTTTACGTCATAAGGAGAATCTGCCATCTTAGATAAAATGCCTGTAAAGGCTCAGTCAGAATTACCCGTTGTTTCTAAATTTGGAAATCTCTTTACAAAGTAGACCAAAAAGATGAAAAGTCTGGCGGGTAATTTATCTCGAACGAGACCTTTTTAGTTTACTAACCATTAAGCTAAATCCCAATGAAGAAGTATTCGCTGTTGATGTATTTTGTTTTAATCTGTGCATTTGTGACACAAGGACAGAATAAGAGCCCGCATGAAGATGTTGTAATCACAGTCCAAAAGGAGAAAACCCGCGTTTACACAGAAGAAAACGGCAAATTACACATCAATGTTTCACCAAAAGATCTAGCCAAATACAAAGCCGCCGGATATGTGCGTTACAGCGACTTCGGTGCCAAAGGCGATGGGAAAGCAGATGATATAGACGCTATCGCAGGAACACATGCATTTGCCAACCTGCACGGCCTGACAGTAAAAGCCGATGATGGTGCCTCTTACTACATCGGAGGAAAAGAGCGAACTGCTGTAATCAGTACCAACACGGATTTTGGTAAGGCTGCTTTTATCATTGATGATATAAATGTTCAAAATCGCAATGCGTCTGTATTCATAGTGAGTTCAAGTCTCAAACCATTCAAACTGGAAAAGGTAACGACACTGAAAAGAAATCAGCAGAAAATTGATGCGTCTCTACCCGGTCCATGCCTGATCACGGTCACAAACTCTAATGTCAGGCAGTATATCCGCTTCGGACTTAACCAAAATAACGGATCTTCACAAACCGATATCTTTGTCGTTGATAAAAACGGAAATGTAGATAAAAATGCTCCGATTATTTGGAATTTCGACCAGATCACGGAGATTACTGCTTTACCAATTGATGAAAAACCGCTTAAAATTACCGGCGGGCGTTTTACCACTATTGCCAATAAAGAAGAATCAAAATACACTTACTACAACCGAAACATAGCCGTTAGACGATCCAATGTACTTATCGAAGGACTGGAACACCGCATCACAGGTGAAGAAGACCATGGCGCACCTTACGGAGGTTTCATCAATATCGGTGATTGTTCTTACGTGACAGTAAAAAACAGCGTCCTGACAGGGCACAAAATGTATAATACCATCGGCGCGGCAGGCAAACCCGTTTCAATGGGTACCTATGACCTTTCTGCCAACCGAGCACTCAATGTGTCGTTCATTAACTGCACCCAGACAAATGACATTGACGATAGTAGGTATTGGGGCATTTTAGGTTCTAATTTTTGCAAAAACCTTCTTTACGACAATTGTGTATTGTCACGATTTGATGCACACCAGGGTGTTGCCAATGCCACTATCCGCAATTCTACCCTGGGACATATGGGAATCAATGCTATTGGCAGCGGGTTATTGCTAGTGGAAAACTCCACAATCCGGGGCAGAAGTATTGTCAACCTGCGAAACGACTATGGCAGTACCTGGCAGGGCGAGCTAATCATCCGAAACTGTGTTTTTGTTCCATCCGGCGGAAAACCGGTTAGCCCCTCAATCATAACCGGATCCTATTCCGGCCAGCACGATTTCGGATACACTTGTTATATGCCGGAAAAAATTACGATAGAAAATCTTCGCATAGATGATTCCAAGCATCCGGAAAATTACCAGGGACCTGCCATTTTTAGCAATTTCAATCCGCAGATGACTGACGGTTCTTATCAGGAGAAATTCCCCTATGTCAAAACAAGAGAAGTAAGTCTTAAAAACGTAAAAATTGCCAGTGGAAAAACGTTGAGAGTTAGCGATAATCCGTTCATGTTTAAGGATGTACAGGTGAAGAATAATTAACAATACTCGTACATAATGCCAAGAATTTTACCCTGCCGCCTAGGGTCTAAGATTTTCGACTAATGATTATTTTTGATGACCGAACGCTCAATAATTCGGCTTTTCAAACGGGATGCACGGGTTGAAGCTGCATTGTTTTGGCCATGGGCATCTTTTTCAAAAACAGGATTGTACGGATCATCCATAAACTGATGGTGATGAGACGAAACATTTTCTGAAACATCAACTGCCCCATAACCATCCAAAATGGCAGCCACTTTTTCTGCGTCATCCCTATTGGTTGTATGCACTGTGATAATCGTGCCTCTGTGGCCAGCTTCGGAGTAGGTCGTTACCTCTTCATCATCGGCTCCGAAAAGATCTTTGAAGAAATCTGCTATTTTCTCCATGACATCGGTAGGCTCATTTTCCTCAGACGGAGTATTCGTTTTATAAGAAGCGGTTCTGACGGACACCTGCTCATCTGCAAAACCACTTGCACGAAGTAAATCCTGGGCTCTTTCTGCCTGCTCAGCAGTTTCGAATATTGATACGACTGTGTTTGCCATGATTAAAAATTTTAAGGTTGTAAATCTGTAAGAGAAAAATTAAGTCTAGCCCTAATTTTTAAAAACGTCGGGTTACCTTCGTCAGTCTGTCGTTTCTTCGGATTTTGGCTGGTTTGGTCAAAAGATTAAAAACCATGCCACTGTTTTCCGATATTTATTATGCAGGATATGATTGCTTGTATATTATAGTTTATTCCATTGTTTTTCAGATACAAAATGTTTCGATAACGACAGGATATTTCCTTGAACAATAATTAATTAAAATGTCAATTCCAGCAGGACTGAATATTATACCAACCGGCAAAACTTAGCAAATGAACAAAAATGGAGAGATAATTATTATTGAGGATGATGAGGATGATCAGTTCCTTTTAGAAGAAGTTTTCACTACACTGCAATACCCAAATGAGCGGATTTACTTTCCGGACGGTCTGGCTGCCCTGGAATATCTGCATGGAACAGGCAATGCACCCTTTTTGATATTATCTGATATCAACATGCCCAGGCTGAATGGTTTCGAGCTGAGAAATAAACTGCATACCGATGCAGAACTAAAACTTAAATGTATTCGCTATCTGTTCTTTTCAACCGTAATTAACCTAAACGTTGTAATTGATGCATCCAGCACTTCTGCCCAGGGCTTTTTTGTCAAGCAAACTTCTTTTGAAGAACTACTGGATACGATCAGAGTCATTATGGAATATTGGAAAAAGTGTGCGGCACCCAATAATTTCTAAACTTTCCATCCCATCACATTGATCTTAAGAGGTTTTTAAGTTCATCCAGGTTTACAGGTTTTTGCAAAAAGGCAAAGGCACCTGATTCTAAACATTTTTGGATCAGATCCCGGTCCGAAGAACTACTGTAAATTACCACCGGCACCTCAACATATCCGGCGCTGCCTTGATCCTTACTTTTTAAAATAGTAAGTGCCTCATAACCGTCCATTTCCGGCATCTGGTAATCTAGGAAGATAACTTGCGGATAATCTGCACCATTTTCTTTTACCCGAGACAGCATATCAAGAAGTGCCCGGGCTCCGTCGAAAACAACGAGCTCATATTTGGGATTTATCCTTTTAAGCAAAAAACTGAGCAAAAAACGCTGATCGGCCGAGTCATCTACAATGTATATGGTATTCATTTTAAAGGAAAATTTTAGACAAGATTGGCGCATGAGATAAAATCATTCCAATAGGTCAGAAAGCCGTTTATCACAACACTTGGGCACTTTATAATTTCCCAGGAACAAGCCAAAGCATATACGGCGCAAAAAAATCCACTTGAATTCACCAAAACACTTTATCCGTCAACCGTTGCGCATTTTCGGACAGTTGATGTCAGCAGAAATTTCATTAAGCCTTTCCAATAAGCTGGTACAATTTTCATGTAATCCGGGCGAAACAAGAACAATTCATTTAGACTTTTAGCTATGAGGCCTTACCTCATTTAGTTTTCAGATAGTTACATTAACACTTACACCATGAATCAGCATATCGAAAATGAATTAGTCCAGTCGCCGGAGTCAGTGGAAATAAAGGCTTGCCCTGGGAAACCATTTCCACTTGGCGCCACCTGGGATGGAAAGGGAGTTAACTTCTCGGTTTTTTCCGAACATGCAGACGGTATGCAGCTATGCCTGTTTAGCGACGATAATCATGAAAAAGAAAATGTTGTAATTAAAATTGAAGAAGTTACCCATCACATCTGGCATGTTTATGTTCCTGACCTCGGGCCCGGGCAGCGCTACGGTTTCAGGGCATCAGGACGTTACGAACCTGAAAACGGGCACAGGTTTAATCCAAATAAACTCCTCATAGATCCCTACTCAAAGGCTTTGGACGGGACGTTGAAATGGGATGAAGCAGTTTTTTGCTACCAGGCTGGAGCTCCCGACGAAGATCTGAGTTTCAGCGAAAAAGATAGTGCTGCATTTATACCCAAGTCTGTTGTAATTGATAATCGTTTTGACTGGGAAAATGACGAAAAGCCTGATATACCGTACAGCGACACAATTATTTACGAGGCGCATGTCAGAGGATTTACCATGCTCCACAAGGATATTCCGGATTACATAAAAGGAACCTATGCGGGAATAGCGCATGAAGTCAGCATCAATTATTTGAAAGAACTGGGTATAACAGCTATTGAACTTTTACCCATCCATCATTTTGTCGCCGATCAGCAACTGATTGAAAAAGGGCTCACTAATTATTGGGGATACAACACGCTGGGCTTTTTTGCACCTGACGCCCGTTACAGCAGCAGTGGCACGGCTGGTGAACAGGTAATTGAATTTAAAAAAATGGTTAAAGCGCTGCACAAAGCGGGTATAGAAGTCATTCTGGATGTTGTCTACAATCATACAGCAGAAGGAAACCACCTGGGCCCTACCCTTTCTTTTCGAGGACTTGACAACGCTTCCTATTACCGCCTGTGTGCTGATGATCAACGCCATTATATGGATTACACCGGAACCGGTAATACCTTAAATGTGCAGCTGCCGAACGTTTTGGCTTTAATCATGGACAGTCTGCGGTACTGGATAACCGAAATGCATGTAGACGGTTTTAGATTTGATCTGGCGGCATCGCTGGCAAGGACGCTTGAAGAAACCGATAGTTTAAGTTCTTTTTTTAATATCATTTACCAGGATCCTGTCATATCTCAGGTAAAACTGATTGCCGAGCCCTGGGACATAGGCGATCAGGGATATATGGTAGGCAAATTTCCGGTCGGCTGGGGAGAGTGGAATGACAAGTTTCGTGACCACATCCGTGATTTCTGGCGCGGAGGCGACATCAACCTATGTGAGTTTGCACACCGGTTTACAGGTAGCCCCGACCTTTACCAGGGAGATTACAGGCGCCCAACGGCCAGTATCAATTTTCTGACAGCACATGATGGTTTTACACTTAATGACCTGGTCACTTATAACAGGAAACATAACCTGGCCAATGGAGAAGATAATAAAGACGGAGCCGAAGCCAATAACTCATGGAACTGCGGAGTCGAAGGCCCAAGTGCTGATCAAGAAATTATACTTCTTCGCCACAAACAAAGAAGAAATCTTCTGACTACGATGTTTTTATCGCAGGGCGTTCCCATGCTGGTTGCAGGAGACGAATTGGGTCGCACACAAAATGGCAACAACAATGCCTATTGCCAGGATAATGAAATTTCATGGATCAACTGGGAGTCGGCTGATCTGAAATTATTGGAGTACACCAGATCACTGATACAATTTTGTAACGACCATCCGTCATTCCGGCGCAGAAGATGGTTTCAGGGACTGCCTGTTACCGGAACAGAATCAAATGACATTTTGTGGCTGCATGCCGACGGAAGTACTTATTCTGACCCGCAGTGGGATATTGAACTTGCCAAGACTTTTGGCGTATACCTGAATGGTAAAGGAATCAGATGTGTAAACTGGGACGGAAAGAGAATCACGGATGATAGCTTCTATATTATTTTCAACTCTGAGGAAAATCCGGCAGAATTCGTTTTGCCATCAGCAGAGTGCGGGGATCAGTGGCGAATTGTAATTGATAGCAGCGAAGGTTTTATCAGTGAAAAGGATGAAGAATTCAAAGCAGGTCACACACTGAATGTGCCTGGCCGGTCGGTGATGGTTTTGAAATGCCCCATTGACTAATTGTTTATTGGAATTGGATGTCGGGAGAACAAATGCCTATTGTCCTGTGGTATAGTTTTTTACAAGCGCACACGACTCAATGCCAACTGATTCTAAAAGTTATGATTTCATTAACGTATAAAAAACATAACCAACAATAATCAGAAGGCTTGATTTAACAAACCAACTAACCACTTTTACTTTATGAAAACGCTTTTTATCTCTGCCCTGATTTTAACAGGACTACAATTTGCTGTCTTTGAGGCAAGCTCCCAGACAGCTCCGGCCCAGGATACTGACTTTGTAAAAAAGGCTGCCGAAGGCGGTATGCTCGAAGTTAACCTTGGCCAGCTTGCACTTAAAAACGGAGAATCACAGGAAGTGAAAAACTTCGCAAAAATGATGGTTGATGACCATACAAAGGTTAACGGCGAACTGATGGCACTGGTAAAAAAGAAAAAAATGGAAGTCCCGGCACAATTAGGAAGTACCAAAAAAATGATGACAGACAGTCTGGCCTCTCAAAGCGGAAGCAGCTTTGATATGCTGTACATGAACATGATGATTGCTTCTCACGAAGAGACAATTGGCTTGTTTCAGGATGAATCAACCGGAGGCAAGGATGCTGACTTGAAGAAGTGGGCAGGTGCTAAAATTCCGGCTTTGAAACATCACCTTGAAATGGCTAAAAAGTTGTTTAAGACAAATTAATTATCTCGAATCAACCAAAAGGCTGTGCACAAAGGCACCTTTTTGGTTGATTTGATCGTTCTGAGAGTCTATGAACAGAGATTTATATATTGTTGATGATAGCGCCGACCATCAGTTTCTGATGTACAAGCTTTTAAAAGACTCGGTTACACCATATCCAATAAAATTTTTCGAAAGTGGACAGGCCCTTTACAGGCATATCCAGATACTTGTACAAACCAGTAAGCCGGATTTTTTACCGGCACTAATTATTTTAGATCTGAATATGCCGGGTATGAATGGAATCGGACTTCTTAAATTATTGCGACAAATTTCTAAGGCAAATAATTTAGAGATTCCTGAAATCCCTGTTGTGATCATGAGCAGTGATATATCTTCTGACCAAATCAATCAGTGTTACCAGGCGGGCGCCAACGCCGTTGTGGTTAAACCTTTCGATTACAATCAGATGAAGAATACGGTACTTTCCATTTGCCGGTTCTGGATCAGAAATCAGGATTCTGTCTTAAATGTCTGATTTTTTAATAACTCTTAAAAACAAATCCTTCAATTTCCGCTACATCACCGTCTGCACCTTTGGCTAAAATGCCTGCGCGAACGGCCCTGTCCCAGGGAGGCAGAAACTTAATATCCGGACTTGCTACTTTTAAGGTCGTAAAATCAGATCCTTTACTGCTGTAAGAAAAACTGATATCCGTATTATTTTTTACATTCATCTTAAGAAACAAATGCATGCCTTTCGCAGCGATTGGAAACACACCCAGATTGCTTTTCGCGCCATTTTTAACAAGCGTAACAACAATACTATCCTGCGTTGCAACCGTATAAATCAGATTTTTATCGTCTCCAATCAAAGCAACACCCGCAAGTGTATTCTTTCCCGGTATTGTTTCTACTACTGCTTCGTAGTTTTGGCTGTCTATTCTCCGGGCAATATAGGTTTCGCGGTCACCCTTGACTTTCATTCCCAGCCTGCCATTTTTTATTTCAACTGATGGTTTGTTGAAAACAGACCAGCTCCATTGTAGATCAAGTTTTTCTTTATCAAAATCATCAGTTATGGAATAGGATGAACTTACATCTGAGGGCGAAATATATTCATCAGTAAAGCGCAGCCAGTTGTCAGAAGTGAATTCAAAACCGCGAACCAATGCCTGCCGGCCGGTATATTTGTTTGAGGCCCTGTCATAGGCGTGGTACATAAAGTAGTTTTTACCCTTGTGCGTAACCGCCGTCCCGTGGCCCGGGCACATCCACTCTCCTTGCCCTGTCAGAATCGGATTTCCGGAATATTTTTCCCAGGGCCCCATTAGCTTTTTTGAACGTGCAATACCAGTTGCATACGTGCAGCCCGCTCCGCAGCAACCGGCAGCCGCATAAATTGCGTAGAAATATCCATTATTTTTTATGACCGAAACACCTTCAACCAAATTTGCTTCCCAGGGTGTGTCATTTCGAAAAAGCTCCTTTTTTCCCCCCGTCAGCGCCGTCCGCTGCTCGTTGATCGTCTGAATCCAGATCGGCGTCGGTTTGCCCACGCTGTTGCCATCTTCTTTCCAGGTCAGGTGCAGCTTGTTGTTTTCATCCCGTATTGGAAACCCGTCGATCGATCCTGCTTCCTGACAGACCAACGGCCCGTGATCTTTGAACGGTCCTTCCGGAGAATCGGCGCTGGCAACTCCGACACAAAGATTCCCACCTTTTTTATGTGCGGTGTAGTACACATACACTTTGCCATTATCATAATTCAGCTCGGGAGCCCAATAGTAAAAATCTGCCCAGGAAGTCAGATCAGGAAAAACGGATCCTGCCTGCTGCCAATTTTGCAAATCTTTCGATTTCATAAGTGGAAATGCAGGAGCCCAGTTGGAACTCGTCGCAGCAGCATAGTATGTATCTCCCACTTTAATCACTGACGGATCGGCAAAATCTCCGCGAATTACTGCCTGCTGTGCGTTTGCAAACTGGATAAATGTAAACAGCAGCGTACAAATGCTAAGTTTCTTCATAAATGAACTTTTATGTAAATGTTTTTTGCCAAATATAAGCAAACAGTAACTTATCCAGGGAAACTCGATCCACGATATATTCAGGTTTGTAAAAAAACGCATTCGTATTCCGGCAAATTTCATTTCGGACTTTTTTAAAGCATTTAATAGCAATCAAGCAGGGTGTAACAATTTCGAAATGTAATGAATAAGACGAAATTATTGTTAAACAAGAGCAGCCTTAGCCGGCCAGCCTATTTTATGAATACTTAATTAATAAATAAGTCGATCATGACAAGTAAAGTAAAAGAAATACATCAGTTTGGTCAGAGCATCTGGCTGGATTTTATCGACCGCAAAATTATTTTTTCCGGTGAGCTGAAGAAGTTAATTGATGATGATGGCGTCAGAGGTGTCACTTCCAATCCTGCCATATTTGAAAAAGCCATCAGCAGCAGTTCAGATTACGATGCTGACATCAGCGAATTGGCCAAAAGTGACATCACCAATGAAGAAATATTTTTCGGTCTGGCAATTGCAGACATAAAGCTGGCTTGTGACATATTGAAACCTGTTTATGATCAGGAGGTTGTGGGAGCCGACGGCTATGTAAGCCTTGAAGTATCCCCTTTCCTTGCGCTTGATACAGAAGGCACTATCAAGCAGGCAGGGGATCTTTGGAAAGCGGTAGATAAAGAAAATGTGATGATCAAAATTCCGGGAACGAAGCCCGGACTTGCCGCCATTCAATCAGCAATCAGCGAAGGAATTAACATCAACGTTACCCTGCTCTTTAGTCTCGATCGTTACGAGGCTGTTGTAGAATCGTATATTTCAGGATTGGAGAAAAGGTCTGAAAAGGGTCTGCCTATTCATAATATAGCTTCGGTAGCCAGCTTTTTCCTTAGCCGGATAGATATTCTGGTTGATCCTTTACTGGATGAAAAAGGTTTAGGCGATTTAAAAGGAGAAGTTGCCATTGCCTATGCGAAAAGCGCGTATCAAATCTACAAACGTCTTTTTAGCACTGACCGCTGGCAAAAACTTGCAGATAAGGGGGCCGTTCCACAGCGTTTGTTATGGGCCAGCACGGGAAATAAAAATCCCGCTTTTAAGGATACCAAATATGTAGAAGCGCTAATCGGGCCGAATACGGTTAATACCATTCCTATGGATACATTAACAGCTTACCGTGATCAGGGGATACCTGCGAGCCGCCTGGAAGATGACGTTCAGAAAGCGGATGAAATCATTGAAAAAATCACTGCGGCAGGAATTGATATTGATGCAGTTACAAAACAACTGGAAGATGAAGGAATAGAAAAATTCAATAAACCCTTCCAAAAATTGCTGGATGCTATTGAAGAACAAAGAGCGAAAAGCAACTAGTCTTCCGGCGTGGACCTGTTTCTATTGTTGGCTTTCAAACTTAATCTAAACAGGTTCACGCTTTATACTAAAACCTTAAATTCATAGATTTAACAAAAGTGTTTACCCAAAAACTATGTTCTTCCGTAAAACAAGAAATCTTGCTTCTTACGCTTTGTCCAGTCAATTTCAAGCACAGATGCCAGTATATGATTTAGCGCATCAATTGAATTGGGCTTCATTATAAACCCCTGCGCCCCAAGATCTTCTACCTGTTTAACAACCTTTAAACTAGTATTGGTAGAAAGAAAAATTACCGGTATTTTAGGTAAACCGCTTGTTGATTTTACCAGGGTGAAACATTCTATACCATTAAGACGCGGCATATTGATGTCCAGAAAAAGCAGATCCGGTGGAATATCACTGGAGAGTTCCGAAATTACTTCGGAGCCATCCGTCACAACCGTCAGCATGTAAGTAAGCCCGCTGTCGCGCAGCGCATGATCAAAAAGAAACACATCGTCTTCATCATCCTCGGCCAGTAGGATGCATATTGTATCATTCAAAACCTGTAAGGATTATTTTAGTTTTACCAAAAATATAAAAAATCCCCGATACTTACCGACTCTGAATGGTATAGGAACGCTTTCAAATCAGTATAGACGCTGTTGATTGGTACGGTTCTTTCATATTTATAGCAAATTTGATTTACTCTACACTTCATGGATTGGCAAGAACTATTTATCAATGACCTGGACTGGGAATTTGCTTTTGAAATAATACTCCGTACTCTGATCATGTTCGCGCTCATCCTGGTTTTTCTGAGAATCTCAGGAAAAAAGGGAGTCAAACAATTATCGATTTTTGAAGTGGCAATCATCATTGGATTGGGTTCAGCAGCTGGGGATCCAATGTCTAATAAGGATAATGCAATTGTACCTGCATTACTGGTTTTTGCAACAATATTGGGATTTTACCGCCTGGTCACCTGGTTTGCAATGAAAAATGAAAAATTCGAAAGCGTGCTGGAAGGAGATCCTGTTTACATTATCGAAGATGGCAGATTTAATTTGGACACTGGTGACGAAACATACGCAAAAGATGAATTTTTTTCTGAAATGCGGCAGCAAAGCATAGAGCACCTGGGACAGGTTCGCACGGCCGTTTTAGAACCCAATGGCAACGTAAGTTTTCTATATTATCAGGAAGATCAGGTTAAATCGGGTTTGCCGGTTATGCCTAAATTGTATAAACAAAAAATCAAGAACATCAGCTCCCCGGCCGATTATGCCTGCTCGTTTTGCGGCAATACTGAGCACATCGAAGAAGGCCCCAAAAAGTGCAACAGATGCGGTAAGGATGAGTGGGTTAAAGCACTTGACACACCCAGACTTTCGTAAGGAAATGGTTTACACAACCGAATAGTTTTTTATTTCAAGATTTTAGGTAGCAATAAAATCGTAGCCACGATAATTAAAGTATATAGTAAAATATGGCATTTTTAATCTGATATGCCTTTTATATTGAAAAATATTTCTGATTTTTATATATTGAGTATCTTTTCCCATCATAGCCAGGAATCCTTTGGACATTTTTACGGAGTCATTCAGTTTACAAACCCTGACAATTTTGCTGGCCGAGGATGACCATGACGATATCCTGGTTTTCAAGGAGGTTATTTCGGACTTTCAGATAACCATCAATTTACACTTTGCCAAAGATGGACTGCAGACACTTGAATTGCTTCATAAACTGCAGAACGTTGATATCGTTTTTCTTGACATCAATATGCCGTTGATGAATGGTTTGGAGTGTCTTTCTGAAATCCGGAAACAGTCACTTCCCGTTTCTGTCATTATGTTATCGACTTCAAATAGCGACTACCATGTATCTCAGTCCAAAATATTGGGTGCGAATGGTTACATCACTAAACCCGCATCACTAAACGACTTCAGGCAGGCGATTAAGGATGTACTGACAACGGACTGGACAAAGGAGCAAACGGATTTTTACGCAAATATTTAGCAATTATAAATTCAGGCAATAAAAGAAATTTTTTATACCTGCCGCCCGCCATCCTTGATTCCACTACAGAAGAAAAACCCGCTGACATACCAGCGGATCAATTCTTAAATCCACAAATCAATTAATTCCATTCGCCGGTAATGTCTTTGGCAACAAGCGGATTGGTATTTTTTTCAGTTAAGGGTATAGGAAACAGAACGTGTTTATCCTGAAAAAAAGACTGGCTTGACGTTGGATATTTGGCCTTCTTCTCTGCATTCAGCGTTTGTTTGGCAATTCCCCATCGTATCAGATCAAACCAGCGAACCTGCTCACCGGCAAGTTCCAGCTGGCGTTCGAGCATAATCTTTTTCATGGCTTCTTCCTTCGTTCCCAGCGAAGTGTAAGCATAGGCGCCGGAGCGTGTACGGACCTTATTGATCAACGGCAGCGCATCCGCTATTTTACCGCTATTAGTATATGCTTCGGAAAGCATCAGCAACACATCTGCATAACGTATCACCTGCGAATTGATATCCGACTGGGGAAGTTCTCCTTTTTCTTTGTATTCGTAGGGTTCGTATTTTCTCCACCTGAAACCATTTCCGTTTTCCGCATAAGGATAAGGCTTTGCACCACCAGTGCAATTGTCACAATAAGTCACGTCGCCACCACTTGTTTTATCTCCGTAAAAAGTATTCTTTGCCCTGGGATCCACATATACTTTTCCCGATTCGTCATTGTAAGTAAATGCCTTTACCGCCGCATCTGAAATAAACACGTTCCGCCAGTCATTCCAGCCATACTCCATGGCCCTTCCGGTCAAGGTGTTTTTACCACTTCCCGACCCTTCCTGTGAGCCAAACATGTAGTAAGGACTTCCTTCGGCCCAGCCTCCCCATGCTTTGTGAGGTATATCAAAAACCGTTTCAGCATTTTTTACCGGAGATTTGGTAAAAAGCTCATCGATATTCGAAACAAGATTATAGGTATATGGCGCTTTGGTCAGTAATTCAAATTGCACGGCAGCTTCCGTATATTTTTTCTGAAACAAATAGGATTTGCCAAGCAGCGCAATAGCTGCACCTTTTGTGGCACGACCCAGATCGGTAGCGCTGTAAGTTACTGGCAATCCGCTTATCGCATTGTTCAGATCTGATTCTATCTGCTTCCAGTTGTCTTCAACGCTGGATCTTGATAAGTAGAACTCGCTGTTTTCACCGTAGTCTTTTCGGATGGGTACACGCCCCCAAAGCGTTACCAGCAAAAACTCTGCATAGGCTTTCAGAAAGTAGGCCTCAGAAACATACTGGGCCAGTTTGACCTTCTCAGCATCAGAAGCCGGAACAACCTTTGAGGCTTTATCGATCACCAGGTTCGACCTGAATGTCATTTTATAAGCTGTTGACCAAAGATCATTAATTTGTGCATGGTTGGCCGCGTAGCTGTAATCGTGCAGCTGTAAAACATCTCCCAAAAGCGGGGCATCGGCCTCGGCCTCATTGCCGGTAAGGTCCATCAGATAGTAAAAATCCCTGGAATAAAGTCCCTCATAAAGCATCAGACCATAGGCTGCCGTAAGGGCTTCGGATATGGTTGCTGGCGTAGTAAAGTAGGTATCGTCGTTGTAGCTCGTCTGGTTTTTAACGTTATCCAGCGAGTTGTCGCAGCCAGCTATGGCCAGACAGGCCAACGTTCCGAGCGAAAGTATTTGCTTTTTCATTATCAGAAAAATGAAGTTGAATGGAGAAATTTAAAACCCTACCTGAACTCCGAGAAGGAAAGTTCTTGGCTGTGGATATTGACCTGTATCTACACCTTTTGTGAAAATAAAAGATTTAGCATCGTTTACACTGGCACTCACTTCGGGATCATATCCTTTGTAGTTGGTCAGTGTCAGCAGATTCATCCCCGTTGCGTAGATCCGGAAGCTTGAAAATACTTTTCCGGTTGTGGAATTCAGTACTTTTTTCGGCACGGAGAAACCAAGTGTAAGATTGCGCAGACGCATGAATGAACCATTTTCCAGAAACCGGTCAGATGCACGCAGGTTAGATGGCGTATTTTGTCCTGATCTTGGCATGTCGGTAACATCACCATCTTTTTTCCACGCATCCAGAACCGCCGTGGAAGAATTAAAAGGCCGGGTCGTCCCTTCGGTCCAGTAACGCAGTGCGTTGTAAACCTTTACGTCTCCAATCCCAGCCAGCCCCATCGAAAGATCCCATGCTTTGTAAGCTAAATTAACAGAGCCGCCATAGGTCCAAACCGGAATCGCCGAACCTAAAAAAGCCTGATCCATATCGGTTATCTGCCCGTCACCATTCAAATCCTTATAAACGATATCACCCGCCTTTAAGCCATCCTGATATGTTTTAAAGCCTTTAGCAATAGCCTGCTCATTGTATCTGGCAACTTCAGCTGCACTGGAAACCACTTTTTCTACCTGAAACCCATAAAATGAACCAATTGCTGCGCCCACGTCCGTTTTAGTAATGTTGATCCCGCCGTTTGTGCTGCCGCTGACAATAGGGCCACCATTACCGAGCGAAACCACATTGTTCTTGTTGTATCCAGTATTGGCAGATACACTGTAACTAAAATCTCCGGCCTGTCCAGCGTAAGAAAGCGCTATTTCAAAACCTTTGTTGACAGCATTGGCGGCATTTTGAACCATGCTCGCATCATTATAAATGTCCCCAAGTCCGGTTGATACCGGCAGCTTTACGTCAAGCAGCAGATCTTTGCTATTGCGTTTGTAGAAGTCCACACTTACCTGAAGTCTGTTGCGAAGAAGGCCAAAATCAAGTCCGAAATCTGTCTGTGTTGTCTCCTCCCATTTCAGGAAAGGATTAGGCACTCTGGTAACTGTTGCACCCTGCTGAAATGCTTTGCTTTCTCCAAAAGAGTAAACAATGTTGTTGTTTCCGTAACCGCGGTAAACGGTCGGATCTGTAAGGAAAAGGCCAATGTTGGCATTTCCGGTGATCCCCCAGCTACCCCTGATTTTAAGATCGGAGATAAAGGAAATGTTTTTCATAAACTCTTCATTGGCAACTTTCCAGGCTACCCCCACCGAAGGAAAATTCCCTTTTCGGTGCGCCTTTCCAAAAGCCGGGTTAATATCCTGGCGTAAAGAAGCATTGATCAGATATCTGTCGTGAAAAGCATAAGTAAGGCGTCCAAAGTAAGAGCGCGAAGCATAGATTCCTGATCCTGAACCTGTTATACTATTCGATTTAGATACCCCGATTTGTTTGATCAGATCATTTGTAAATCCTGATCCGGTCAGGTTGACACTCCGGCTTCTGTTACCCTCGTTAAAGGTATTACCAACCATAACCGAAAAATCATGCTGACCGAAGCTTCTCGAGTAAGTCAGGATGTTTTCAACGATCGGCGAAACTGAAAAACCGTAACTCTCATCGATTTTGCGATCCGTTTTAAGATTACCATTCAGATACTCACCGGTATAATTGTAGCTGTTGCTGTTGGAAAGACCAATATTTGCCTGCGATCTGAATTTAAGACCATTGAAAATATCTACTTCGCCCCAGAGCTGAAAGAGATTAGAAACACCTCTGGAAAGTTTCTCCGTTAAATAAATTCCTGGTAAAGGATTCAGTGCATCGTTTTGATCCAGAATGGTGGTCACTCTGCTGTATCCGCCCAGGTTGGTTGGATCCATGGTTGGCGCATACGGCGGCATGCGGAGTGCTTCCACAAAACTGGCGACATTTCCGGTTGTTCTGTTGTATTTGAAATTAATGGTTTGTCCAAGCCGTATTCTTTTTCCGATCTGCTCTTCAAGCTGCGTACGTAAATTGATACGCTGATATCCGTAATCTTTCATGATCCCTTCCTGATTGGTGTATCCGGCTGAGAAATTATAGGTTGCCTTGTCGCTGCCGCCCGTTACGTTCACATGATGTTCGGTCAGCTTTCCACTTCTAAAAATCTCCTTTTGCCAGTCGGTTCTGGTCACCAGTACATCTGGTGTATTAAGTTTGTCAGGTACTTTATTTCCCTGCGCTTCGTCAATATCTTTCACGAGTTGTACATACTGAGCGGCATTGAGCATATCCAGTTTTTTCCAGGCCTGCGCCACGCCGACATAGCCGTTGTAGGTTACCCTCGGCGTACCTGCTTTTCCTTTTTTTGTTGTGATCAAAACGACGCCGTTAGCGGCAGAAGCTCCGTATATGGCAACAGACGCGGCATCTTTTAAAACAGTGATATCCTGAATGTCATAAGGACTAACCGAATTAATATCACCACCCTGGATTCCGTCTATCACATACAAAGGGTCTGAATTGGTGAGTGAACCAACGCCGCGGATAATTATTTTGGCATTCGATCCCGGCAAACCGCCCGTATTAACAATTTGCACACCGGCTATTTTTCCCTGTAAAAGCTGCTGTGCAGATGTGGCCGAAACATCGCCAAATTCCTTTCGTCCCACTACGGAAACCGCACCGGTCAAATCTTTCTTTTTAGCCGTTCCATAACCAATCACGACTACTTCTTCCAAAGCTTTTGTATCTACTGACAGAGAAACATCAATCGCCGAACGATCACCGACGATCTCCTCTTTTGGCAAATAACCTACAAACGAAAAAATCAAAACGATATCGGAGCTCGCGCTTGTTATTTCATATTTACCGGAAATATCCGTTGTAACCCCTCGTTGCGAGCCCTTTATCACGACGCTGACACCAGGCAGTCCGTCGCCCCTTTCATCGGTTACCTGGCCTTTTACTGTGATCTCTTCCGGATTTAGTTTTGTGGTTTTCAAAACCGAAACCTCTGGTTTACTCAAAGTTTCAGGAGATGATACCGGAGCAATAGTTGCGCTTTCAATGGTAGCAATCGCGGGTTCGAAGGCCTTCTTTTCAAATCTGGAAACAATCACATAGGCTTCCTTACCGGCTTTTCTGAAACGGAGATTAAAGGGTTTAAGCAAGTCGGTCAGCTGCTTTTCCAGCTTGTTTCCTTCCTGGTGAAATTCAGCACCGGTAATAAGAATGTTTTTAACCGTTTCTTCTTCAAAAATTATGCTTACCTGATGCTGTTTACCCAGGTCGATCAATAAATCTTTAAGGTTTTTAGCTCTGTTTCGGGTTTCCGAATGCTGCGTGCGGACTGGTATCTGCTGACTTGCAAAGGAAATAGCCTGAGCCGTGCAAAGCTGCTGAACAGATAACATGGTCAGCACGATGCGGGTTTTTTGTAGAAATCTGCTACTCATGATTTAAATTGGTTACTGATTTTCTCAATTCTATGAATTCATTGTGTTTTACTACTTCAAGATGAAGCAGCTCGGATAAGATGGCGAGCAAATCGTCTGCCTGACGGGCTTTATAAACTCCTCCGATCCGACGTTTACCGAGAACGGGGTCCAGGATACGTACCTTTACTTTAAAGCGGTCATTCATTTGCTCAACGGCCTCCGACAAAAGGGTATTGTCGAAATAGAACATGTCCTGCTTCCAGGCTACAAACTGACCCGGTGCCGCGACAGATGTAAGAGTAGATTTCCCGTCCTTCTCAGATAAAAACAGGTTACCGGGTTTCATATAAAGCTGCTTGCCTTTAGGCAGGCTCAGCTTCACTTTTCCTTTTGTTAAAAAAACCTTCGTTGCCCTCTCGCGCGAAAAAGCCACAAATTCGGTTCCGAGTACCTCAATGAGATAATCTTTATCCATTCTAACGATAAATCGGCTATCGCTTTTGGTATGTACAACCTTAAACTCTGCCTCACCTTCCAGGATCACTTCCCTGTTACCGGAGCCAAAACCCAGCCTGGGAACACGTAGCACAGAATTGGCATTGAGCACCACGCTGGTTCCGTCTGACAGCTGATAGGAAGCGATCTTTCCGTTTTCTGAGATCAGTGATTTGTACATCAATTCTTTTCTGAAAACAAAACCGGCAACCAATAACAGACAGGCTGCCACTGCACTCCAAAGCCAGGCCGTTTTCACGATACTGAATCGGTTTTTCTCGATCTGCGGCGCTGCGGCATTTTTCTCAACCTGTTCATTATTGATCAGGGAAATGTAGGCTGCCAAAGCAGTTTCGATCTTTGGTGAAAACTGGGGATGACGGGTTTCCCATTCATCCAGATAGTGATAATAAAGCTCTTCATTCTGCGGATCAGCCAGCCAATCCTCAACGAGCTTACGCTGAATGGATGTAGTCCTTCCGTCAAAAAAATCGAAAAGGACATCCTTTGATAGTGATTCTTTCATCTTATACTTTTTAGCTTTTACAGCCCGGTCAGGACTGTTTGGAAAATTTCAGATCAACCGTAAAAACCTCATCTGAGGACAGGAAATGTTTCAATGAGAACATTTTAAAGAACAGACAATTACGGTGTTCTCAACCCCATACCGGATTTATACTTTAATTGAAAGAAGCAGAGCCAGGTATATAAACCAGCTGTCTTTTAATCCGTTGCGAAGTCTGGCAATAGCGCGCGTGATAAGGGCCTCCACCGATTTCGGCGTAATTTGCAGTTCAGCGGCGATCTCCTCGAGTGTTTTACCTTCCACACGTTTAAGCAAATAGGCCCTGCGGCATTGCGGCGGCATTTCCTGTACAATTCGTTCGACCTGCTGATGTAGTTCACTATATAATAATGCGTCACAGGGATTCAGCGCCTGGGCTACAAACGGAGTTGCCGCTGCTTCCAATGGAGAGGTCCTGTTCAAATCCCATTTCAAATAATTGTAAGACCGGTTCCTTACAGCCTTGTACAGGTAGGCCCGATAGGAAGTTGTTATCATTTCAAAAGTTCTGCCCTGCCAGAACGCTGCAAACACCTCGGAAACGATGTCTTCTGCTACCTCGTCCGAATGCACAAACCGGATCGCATGATTGCACAAATTGGTGTAGTACCGTCGAAACAGCAGTTCGCAGCCCTTTTGGGGATTTTGGTTAAACATTTCACGAATCAGGTATTCATCGTGGAGCATAACCGGCTCGTTATCCTGCACAGGCAGATCCGAGATCTGTTTTACGGCTGATTCGGGTTCTAATTTTTTTATAGAATTAATTGCCATACCATTTAATTAACCTTACTACGGATTTACAGTTTAATCATATAGACAAGACTGTATGCCCCATCCCCATACTATAAATAATATTTTTTTTTCAATAAATAATTCTATAAAGCCAGATTACCAAAAAGATTTTTTACAGCCTGTTTACAAAAAAGCCCGGATCAACCTGGGCTGATCCGGACTTCAACATTAAACTTCTAAAACGATTTAAAACATTAAGGCTTAACTATTTTCAAAGAAAGCGTTTCTTTTGATGTACCAACCTTAATCAGATACAAACCTGAATTTTTACCCAGAGGAAGGGTGTGCTGCTCATTTTCTACGGGTTTGTCAACCAGTTTTTGAAACAGAACACGTCCTTTCAGATCGGCAACCAGAATCCGGACAGGCGATGCGTTTGCCCCGCTGACAATAATGTTTGCATGATCTGTTGTCACAGGATTTCCCAGGACGGTCACATTCAGCCCGTCCGACGTTGTTTCGATCTCTGGCAAGCCAAGTCTGGCATTTACCTGTGTAGCCGGTTCCTGCCCATAAACCAGCTGACCTTTGTAGTAAATCGTTATCTTATTGTTTTCAGCGAATGTGCCTGCTGCTTTATAAGAATGATCATTGGTATCATCAAATGCCGACCAATCCGTTTTTCCGATTCTGTACTGAATATTGCCTGTATTGCTCAGCGGATATAGTTTCCCCAGAGAAGCTGCTGCTTTCAATTCAAAATATGTATCTGCATTCACAAGCTGTTGGCCCCCGGTAAACTGCCCTGAAATGTTCCCCGCAGCTAACTTTGCAAAGTCAATCCAATAGTTAAGGCTTGCTGTACCATCTGCTGTGAACCAGTAACGGATTGATAAATCTGCGTAGTCCACCGGCACGTTTCCTTTGTTTTCAATTTTAAGCCAGGTGCTCAGCGAAGTAGGAGAAGCATTGGTGTTTTTATTTTCGGAATAAACTTTCAGATCTAAAACTGCCGCAGCTGTATCAGGCTCTGTTCCCCACCAAAGTTTACCATTGCGATATAGGGTAATATGGTCATTTGCAGTGTAGGACGAGCTGCTTTTAAATGAATAATCATCCGTTTCTGCAAGATTTTCCCAGTTTACATTCGCAAATCTCGACTGAATAACACCTGAATTACCTCCCGCATTTAAACTGCCTGCAGATGCGTTAAACTGATACTCCACATAGCCCAGTGCTCCCTGACGCGGTTTGTCAAGTGCAACATAGTTTATGGTAACCTTGTTATTTCCGATCTCGGCATAGTCAATCCATTTGTTTATCCCGGCATAATTCTCCGCAGTAACCCAGTAGCGCGCTGTAAGTTCGCTGTAAGGGACGGCAACTGAACTTTCATTGGAAATGGTCAGATATGGCTTAATGGTATTGTTGTCAACCTGGCCATTGTCCCCATCTTTATAAAGCACCTTCAATCCTGAAGAAACCTTCAATGTACGGCTCGACGCCGGGGCTGCGCTGTATGTTTCGTTGCCATTCTGAGAGGCGGTGATCACAGTCGTTCCGGGTGCAATGACCTGGATCTTCCCGTTTGAAATGACAGCTACTGTTGTATCCGAACTTGAGTAACTGACCGGTAAACCAGAACTCGCTACCGCACCTGGATCAAAACTGATATCGCCTACAGTCTTTGGCGCCAGACTGTCCAGAGAAACTGTTTGTGCGATTTGTGGCGGAGCAGCAATCGTCAGACAGAAATCATCTACCACCAACTGACCAGACGGACCAGCCTTCGAAGCCCATATACCGATGGTGGCTGCGTTTGCGGGTGCAAGTTTAGTTACTGTATATTTGGTATATACGGTTGCAGTCGCCGCCGGCGTAGATGGATGAACCTGGAATTGCGTCGTGCCGCTTGTTATTTTAGCTCCCTGTGAATCATAAAAATCGATTCCGATTCCGGCCCACCACGGCAGGATCAATTGGGAAGCATTTGATGGGTTAGGAGTTCCTTCCACTTTTGCCCAAACATCAAAAGTGATTTCCGACCCGCCTGTTACAGGGATTGCTTTTCCATAATTAATCGCTCCCTGATCTGCCGTAATCACAGCACTTTTCAACCCGCTGCGGGCAGAAGTGCCAATTTTTGCGACGGAAACATTCGGGTTTCGGATCCAGTTTACAAAGCTGCTCTCAAAACCATTATTCGTCATAATCCCGCATGCTCCCGCGCTGATCACAGTTATGGCCGAACCCGAAGAAAGTCCGCTGGCATCCTGTGCAGTAGCTGTAACAGTAGCTGTTCCGATAGCCACCGCAGTAACAATTCCACTGCTGTTAACCGTAGCAACTGAAGGATCCGATGAGTTCCATACCACCGTTTTATTACTTGCATTTAAAGGAGCAACAGTTGCTTTAATCGAAGTTGTATCTCCCACGCCAACAGTAGCGTTGGTTTTACTTAGTACCACCGATGCCAGCAAAACATTGGAAGCCGATATGACGCTGCTGGCTGTTTTTGCTCCATCCTGCGTTGTAACCGTAATGGTAGCATCTCCCGGAGCAACACCGGTTACAACGCCGCTCTGGTTAACCGAAACAATACCGGCATTGGAAGTCGACCAGATCAGCGTTTTGTTTGTGGCATTTGCAGGCTGTATCGTTGCAGCAAGTGTAACCGAATTATTCACACCCACTGAACCGGTTGACGGGATCGTCACGCCTGTCACTGCGATGTTCGCGGCCGTTACTGTTGAAGAAGCCGTTTTGCGACCTTCGTCTGTGGTTGCTGTGATGACGGCAGTACCAGGCGACACTCCGCGTAGAAGCCCACTTCCATCAACACTTACCGTGGATGTATTTGACGAAGTCCAGGTTACTTTTTGATTGGTTGCGTTTGCAGGTAACACCATTGCTGCCAATCTTGTTGTATCACCCACACCTACAAAAGCAGTTGATGGGTTCACTCCGACTGACGTAAGGGGTGTAAGGCCGACTTCAATCGCATTGATTGCAGGATAATTCATGTTTGCAATCGGTCTGAAGGTCAGATTGATCAACCCGGAAACCGTCGATCTAATATTGAATTCTTTAATGATCGGCTTATGTCTGCCACCAGCCTGCGCAAATATATCAAAGTTTTTAAGCAGCGTATCAGCCACAGAATTTCCGGTCACATTAAACTTCCGTTTTCCGGAAGTGATCGTTTCACTGATTTCAGAAAAGTGCAGCCGGACCTTATAGACCGCATTTGGAATCAGGTTTCCGTAACTGTACTGTAATGTCGTACCACTGTTTCGCTGTGTTTTGTAAACATTCTCAGGTGCCGGATTTACAAGACCTGTCAGATTTTGAGCAGTTTGTGTGCCCGATGTCCACATGGATGCAGACTGAGGCGTGTCAGCTACGAAATTGCTTATCGTCGGTCCGCCGCAATTATTTGCCCGGATATTGGTACCGACTGTCAGCAAAGTAGCAGCTGTTTTTCCACCGTCCGCAGTGGTAACTGTGATTGTTGCCGTGCCCAGATTAAGTCCGGCAACCAATCCGCTTTCATTAATTTTGGCAATGGTAGTGTCAGAAGAAGTCCAGCTCACACTTTTGTAAGTAGCGTTTACAGGAAATACAGTCGCAACCAGGTTTTTAGAAACGCCCAATCCTACCAGGGTTGTCGAGTCGAGCATTACCGAAGTTACCGGAATTACAGGTGTAACTTTGATACTGCTTTGAGCGGTTTTTCCGCCGTCCTGGGTGGTTACCATAATGGTTGAAAGCCCCGCAGAAACGCCTGTAACCAGCCCGGTCGAACTAACGGTAGCAATATTCGTGTCGGATGAACTCCAGCTAACCGCGTTGTTGGTCGGATATGCCGGTGTGAGCGTGGCTTTCAGTTGTTTGGTAAAACCAACGATGACTGAATCCACGGCCGGAGCCACTGCCACGGAAACGACTGGTCCGCCGGAAGGTTCACCGACAAAGATTCCATTTCCACCAATGCCAAGGTATACTCTTCCATGCAAATCAGCAGCCATGTTACTTACAATTCCCGGAACCGGATTTGCGATCGTTGTCCAGCTGCCGCCATTATCATCTGAACGAAAAACACCATAAGAAACACCATTTATGGCCGTTCCCTCCGAACTAACATAAATAACGGGGTTGGACGATGCGGTTGTATCAGCCTTTCCGACTGCCACCCACTTTGGTCTGGTGATTACCGAAGGGTTTACTTTTGTAAAAGTTTTTGCTGTATCTGTTGAATGAAAAAGTCCGTCACCTGAAAATGAAATCCAAAGATCTCCTTCTTTTCCCGGGGTTGTTTCCACATTCATTTGCGCCACATTTCCTACATTAGGTAAGTTGCTGGCCGCCGCTGCAAAACTCACTCCACCATCGGTGCTGACATAAACTTTGCCAGCTGCATAAATGTAAAAAATATTACCGTTCACTTTGTCCGCTGCCAGTGGCTGCATTCCCGCCCAGATATCGTAAATACTGCCTGCTTTTAAAACGCCGGTAGGAACGCCCACGCAAGCAGTCCAGTTGGTGCCGAGATTGGAAGATTGGTAGGTTAAGCCTCCTTGTGTAACCCAGACCATTTTTCTGCTGGTGGCAGAAACGGCAATCCTTCCTCTTGCTCCGGGTAGTGTAGCAAATTTGGTATAAGACGTGCCGCCGTTAGTCGAATAACCTCCGATAGCAGTTCCATTCCACCCATCACTGCCGACGCGTGCTATAAAGTTTGGATCGTTGTACTGAATTGCACCACCCGAAGTATTACAGCCTGTATTGGTAATAAATGAGCTTGATATTCCTTTTGCGGGTGGCGTATCCAAAGATTTATGGTCAAAACCACCCACATCTCCCGTGGTAGAAACAAGATAGTTAGAGCCTGAAGGTGGCGCTACCAATGGGCCTGCCACTACAATTTCTTCCAATCCGTTATTACGTAATTTCCATGTAACCCTGGAATCCCATACGTTGGTCGTCTGACCTACGTCAAGCATATCCGAAAACCAAACCTGTCCTGCACTGAACGGATCCCAGGCAAAACCATTCACATTGTGACCGATATTTCCGTTTGCACCATCTCCTCCTGAATGAGGTGCCTCAGTAGCATCCCGGGTTGCAGGGACCATTGACGACCAGCTTCCTCCGCTCCCGCCCGTGGTGCTGCGGTAGGCAACATCATGATTCCATGAACCTGTGGTTGTTACAATAATCTCATTACTGTTGGCGGGATTCACCCCTACACCGCTGAATTCCTTACCGGTTACCGGCGTAATATTTACCCAGCTGCTTCCGTTCCATTTGTTTACTGTTGTACCTTCTTCTTTTACATTATAGTCCCGGAGCGTTTGTGTCACAAAAAAAGTACCGTCATTGCTAATGCTGGCGCGGCGCGGCCGGACAGGGCTGCCTGGCATTAATGCAAACGAATTCCCACCATCCGTACTACGGTATACGCCATCCCGGCTTCCAAGAAAAATGTTTTTGGTCGCACCATCAATCACACCACCGCTTTTATCGAAAAATATAAATCTGCCGGGCAGGTCGTCGGGTAAAGAAGTATTGACCTTCGTCCATGATCCTACCGCCCCAGCCGCTGTACTCTTGTATGTACCATTGGCACGGGTTGTTACATATACCACATTACTATTGTTAGGATCAACCGCGAGTCGGTCAGAAAAAGTCTGGTCGCTGTTGGGGAGAACAGTTATCGGCAGCTGGCAGTCTGTCCAGGTTGCACCCCTGTCCACCGACTTCAAAACCGTACCGGGAGAAGTTCCCCCACCAGGAACAGTTCCCTTGCCTGTCTGATGAGTTGCATAAAGAATGTTTCCCGTTACGTCGCCCGGATCAAACGCCAGGTCCCCGCATTTAGCTGCTGCTTCCCAGTTCCAGTAGGTCGTTGGTATTTTGCCATACCACATCAGATCTTCCCATTTTTGGGTAGCATGGTTCCAGCGATAAGGCGTACCAACATCAGTGGTAATAAAATAAAGATTTGGCACTTTCGGGTGCGCCTTAATGCTTGTCACATTACCGCCACCGCCCATTCGGACTGGCTTCCAGTTGTAAGTTTGCGCATTTGCTACAAAATTCAGGGCTCCTGTAAGTGCAATCAACAGGATCATCATTCGGATTGATGTTTTCATAAATGTTGTTTTAGTAAGACATAAATTGTGTTACCAAATCAAAAACAACTTCCAAAAACGCCCATTTTGTAGAAAAACATTGAACGCCTTATAGAACTAAGTTTTAAAAATTTGACAACACATCCCCTTACAGACAAGCAAAAAGAAAAATCCCCATATTATAACTTGATATTTTACAAAAAAAAAATCCTGACCCATGTTACCCAGGCCAGGAATCTTGCTGTAAATCGCTTAAAAAGCAAACTTCCGGTTCAAGTTTCTTATTGCTGGTCGGACTGGCTGGTAAACTTTTTAAAAACCAGCAGTGCCGCGGCAAGATCTTCCACTGCCAGTCCGGCAGATTTAAACAGGGTAATTTCTTCCTGGCTTTTTCTTCCCGGATGAGTGCCTTTCACCAACTCAACAATATCGGCCTGTATATCTTTCTCAGAAATAAGACGCTCTGCAATAGGTAATGCCAACTCTCCGGTTTCGTGTAATGCACCCATGCGGGAGTCAACAAAAATGCTGCTTTTCCGTATTGCTTCATTGTCCGTTTCGCGGGTATCCGGTTTGTGTGAACCGATCATATCCAAATGCGTCCCCGGCTTAATCCATTCTCCTTTTATTACGGGCGTTTTGGACAAAGTCGCGCAAGAAATCACGTCAGCCTCCCGTGCAGTTTTTTCCAGATCTGTTACGGCTTCTGCATCAATATTTTTAGTTTTAAGTGCGTTTACAAAAGCTATCAGTTTATCCTGATTCCGCATCCATATATTCACTTTTTTAAATTTGCGGACAGCAAGGTGCGCTTCAACAAGGTGTGTAGCCACCGCTCCCCCGCCAATGATCAGCAGGTTTTCAGCGTCTTCTCTTGACAGAAAAGAAGAGGCAAGTGCGGAGGTACAAGCGGTTCTTCTCGAAGTTAGCTGTGCAGCGTTCATCAGAGCCAGTGGCTGTCCGGTTATGGCGTTGCTTAGGATATATTGGGCAAATATGGCAGGGATATTTTTCCCGGCATTTCCAGGGGCTACGGTAACCTGCTTCATCCCGATGTACTCTTTATTCCATACAGGCATAAGAATCAACGTATTTTCCTCACCCTCAGCATTTTTATAAAAGTGGTGGTGACGAAGCGGCAGCGTATAATCAGAAAGAAATATTTCGCGCAAGGCCTCAATCAGTTCCGGATAGGCTAAATATTCACTTACCTTATCGTCAGGTATAATTAACATAGATGTATTGGATAAATATAAACTTCAAAATTAGTCAGCTGACTCTGGCAAGATATACGGTTTTTAACCGTAAGCAAACGTATTTTAGCAGAATACACCTTATGCCACTGTACACAAAGTTTTTTCAAAACTTTTATTTAGCTATAATTTAGATTTTAAAAACGTCTATGGGCTTACTTGAATGGTTTTTTGAATCCCGTAATCCGGGTCCGGTTGGTAAGGTCGGGATAAATCCACCTGAGCCTGACGATGAAGGTGAACCTCCACGAAAATGGCTTATTTACGTTGCGATTGTTGTGGGCCTGATTCTGGCAGGCACCGCTCTGTCCTGGGTCTTCGAAGATTCGGCTTACATAGGATTTAAGCAAAACCTTTACAGACTTTGCCTTTTTTTCCTCTATGTGTTAGTTGGTCATTTCGTGAGCGCCAAGCCCGACCATACGAATATTGGCTGGTTAGGGGGATTGGTTGACAACCCATTCAGAATCTCGGACGATTTTAACCGATGGGTCCTTTTTACACAGATTATTTTACTGCCTGGAAAATTAATTGCATATAGTTTAGTTATGAGCCTGATAATTGGCAGACACTTTTTTAAGAAGTTAAAACAGAGGTTATAGGCATCAGGACTCACATATCTCATCTACGCAGGCTCTAAACAGCCCGTACCCGAGATTGATTTATATATAAACCAGTTAGCGTGTATCGACTCTTCTCTCAACAGGCCAGTTGCACGTTCATACACTTTTTAACAACTCCCATGCCAATAAAGGCCTGTTTGTTCAACCTTAGGTATGAACTTTGTCAGCAGGTCGTGAAATTGGTTGAGATGAAATAGTTTTTAAGTTTCGCAAAAAGTCATTGAACCTCCTTTACATAATGTAAAGTCACCACCCCGGACCCGAGCGTTTTTGATTCCAATAATTTCAAATTACTCATTGGTGTTTTGCTGTCGAAAAGACTGATACCTTTCCCCAGAATAACCGGATGGAGTGTTAATTTATATGCATCGATCAGGCCAAGATTCATAAGGCTTTTAGCCAGTCCCGGGCTTCCGAATATCACCAGATCTTTGCCGGGTTGCTCTTTAAGTTTGTTTATCTCTTCTGCCACATTGTCTTTTATCAACGTCGTATTATTCCAGTCCGCACTGGGCAATGTTGTTGAGAAAACAATTTTAGGAATCTGATGCACCCATCGCGCATGGTCAAGCTCCTGTTCGTTTGCATCCGGATTATTCAAAACCGTGGGCCAGTAACCTTCCATCAAATGATAGGTATTCCTGCCGTAAACCGGCGAACCTACCGTTTTTATCAGCTCTTCGGCGAACTGCTGAAGTTCCTCGTTGTAAGATAAAAAACCGAGGCCGCCATTTATATCTCCGGCAAAACCATCCAGGGAAATGTGCGCGAACAAAACCAATTTTCTCATACTGATTACATTTTTTTTAATAAAAATATAAAATAGTTTGTTAGCGAACTATTGCCGGACTGCGAACAGTATAATAGCTTATCGACATTCCGGAAGTTCCCCAAAACTTCATAATATCCGACAGGACAACTTACCTGAACGAAGCCCTGAATTCCAAAGGTGACTGACTGGTTTTACTTTTGAACAGTTTGCTGAATGACTGAGGATGTTCAAAGCCGAGTGCGTACGCGATCTCCGTTACTGACAAATCGGTTGCCGATAAATTTTCTTTTGCTTTGGCGATCAGCTTTTCATGAATATGCTGTTGGGTATTGAGGCCGGTAGTCACTTTGAGCAGCGAACTAAGGTAATCTGAGGATAGGTTGAGTTGTTCTGCGAGGTAATTTACAGTTGGCAGCCCATTTTGTGAAGCATTATTTGCAAAGTGTTCATTCAACAACACTTCCAGTCTATCAAGCACCTGATGATTGGAAATTTGACGGGTTAAGAACTGGCGATGATAAAAGCGGTCGGCGTAGTTGAGCAATACTTCAATTTGCGACAGAATAATCTGCTGACTAAACTTATCCATGTTGCTTTGATACTCCCGACTGATATTTTGAACAATGCCGGTTATGATCGTTTCCTCCTGCTCTGACAGAAACAATGCTTCATGGGCCGAATAACCAAAATATTCATAATTTTTTATGTTTTTAGCCAAGGCGGTACGCCAAAAGAAGTCGGGATGGATCAGCAGCATCCATCCCGACCTGTCAGGCAAATCCCGGCTGACTTCAATCCTGAAAACCTGCCCTGGCGCAATAAAAAACATAGTACCTTCATCAAAATCATAATCCTGCTGACCGTATCTGAACTTGCCGTCGATATTTTTCTTTAAAGCGATCAGATAAAAATCGTTAACCCAGCTGATTTTACTAGTGTCAGGACCATGTTTGATTGAACGATAATCAATAAGGCTGATCAACGGATGTAAAGGCGGAGTTAGCCCCCTCGACCTGTGATACTCGCTGATCGTTTTAATCCTTTGAATCCTGTTATCATTCATATGTACTAACTTTATCAGCACAATTTAGTAATATTTCAGCAAAGAGGGTACCGCTGCATTTTCATTAACATCTGCTATTAGATCTGAAAATATACGTTGAACAAAGAGCTTAACTGTTTGTGTAAAAGGTTTTGATGTCCTTGATAAGCTCTGTTCCTCCAGGCTGCCAGCCCAGAGCACGCTGTGTTTCATCGCCTGATGCCTGCACATCCATGGCCGCAAAATTTGCGAACGAACCAAAGTGTGCTGCCGCGTCCTCTTTATTTTTTGCCACCACAGGAATATTTAACAAATGCCCAATGGCAGCAGCGATATCTTTGAAAGCAACACCCTGCTCAGCTACGGCATGGTAACGTGTACCGCCGGGCGCTGCCTTTTCCAGTGCAAGCCGATAAAGTTTGGCAGCATCAGATCTGTGTACGGCAGGCCAGTAATTTAATGGCTCGTCCTGGAAAACGGAGATGCCCTTTTCTCTGGCAATGTTGACCAGCATGGGAACAAAGCCATGATCGCCCCTGCCATGTACAGTAGGAGAAAGGCGTACTACTGCTATCTGCACACCGTTTGCGGCAACTGCATCTGCCGCCTGTTCTGATGCAATACGGGGATTCGGACCGGGTACGGGGTGGTCACTTTCATAAACAACGCGGCCGCGAGGAAGCAGTCCCAGCGCGGATGTTACAACAATTGGTCGCTGATCATCTGCATAAACATCTCCCAAGGCTTCAATAATTCGACGATCGTTCTCGCAGCTTTCTTTGAACACAGTAAAATCGTCGTGGTTAAAGGCCGTATGAATAACACCGTCTGCCACGGCAGCACCTTTACGAATACTATCTAAATCATTTAAATCCCCAAAATGCACTTCCGCTCCGAGTGAACGAAGCATTTTCGCCCCATTTTCCGAACGGGTAAGGCCCAACACCTGATGACCTGCCGCGAGTAATTCCACAACGACAGCCGAGCCAATAAAACCTGTGGCTCCGGTAACAAATACTTTCATAGTTTTAAATTTAATTTATCGATCCCACGGGTCGTCCAGAGCTTGTTTTCATTATGAATACAAATATCAGCTAAGCTGGATTTATTTATTTAGCCAAATCCATGTTTGTTGTAGCCAATACCGGGGAACTCAGTTACAGGAAGTTATTGTGGTTATAATTTTAAACGCCGGGAAGTAATTCAGGCTATTTCTAAAGGCCTGAGAAAGTTAAATCACAAAGAAAGGTTCGGTAGATTTTAAAACTAAATACTTTTTAAACCAAATAGGTTATTTACATGCGATCAAAAAAGGCGCTGAGACAAAAAACGGGAGTTTATTTATTTCAGAATAACAATTCCAATATTAAGAATACCATTATTTTTAACTTCTGGAGAGTTGGCTGGATTACATAAATATATTAAAAATGAAAATAGACAAATCAGGAAAAATTCTGCTTTTAATTTTAATGTTGGTGGCTAACGAAGCACTTGCGTGTATGTGTATGCATTACAAATTTGCCGAGAAGTATATACAATCTGATTTCGTAGCAGTAGCCAAAATAACAAAGGTTTATCCTAATGAAGGTGAAGAAGAAATTTACAAGGCCGATATTAAGATAAGGAATCTGTTAAAGGGAGAAAACCTGCAATCCATTTACATACAGGGTCGCAGCGATGGAAAGAGAGGAAGTTCATGCAGTATTTTTATTCCGGAAAATACGGAGTTGATTATTTATGCCAGAAAAACAGCGAAGAATAAATTTTCCTTTGGATCCTGTTCCGGTTATTTAATACTGAATCAAAAAGGTATAGGACGTGAGAAAACTGAAAAACGGGAAATGGAAATGTTAAAACTTCTAAAAGCAGAAAATATAAATTTCACAAACACAATTCGAATTGGAAATAAAATGGGATTTTCCGATAAACTAAAAAAGTTTGATGGTATTAACCTGAATAAAAGCTATTCAATTTACGAAATTACTTTGGCCTCTGACCTATCGGTTAAGAAACTAGATTTGATAAGCGGATTTGGCGGAAAGGTCGACAATGAACTGAGTAAAATTATCCAAAAATCCACATGGACAAGCTTTGAATATAAAAGTGAACGTTCGGTAGTTAAAGACAAAGTCCCGGATGGCTGTAAATTTTTACTGGCCTTTTATTTTTATAATGCTGAAAAAGTTAGCAAAAGCTTTATAGGTGAATATGATCTTTGAAAATAATATGAGGCGAAAGTCTAAACATTTCATCCTACACCTAATCAGCTAAATGTCCCCTCAACCCAAAATCACAAAATTTCCAACTGGCCGTTCTTGAAAGAAGAAAGAACCGGGGAGTCCGAAGGAAGCTCGGTGATGAGATAATCTATTTCCTGTAAATCGGCTACTTTCATTTTCATCACTGAATTTAATTTCTCAGAAATGGAAAGCACCGCAACTTTTGCAGATGCTTTGATCATCGATTTTTTAACCTGAACAGTCTCCCAGTCTGAGTCGGTCAGTCCGCCCTGCGTGTCCAGCGCGTTGGTTCCTATGATACACAAGTCTGCCTTTATCTCCGACAAACGCTGATGAACTTCGCCGCCTACCATCATCTGGCTATAACGGGATACCTGCCCTCCTATCAGTAAAATCTCAATATTAGGCTTGTCCAGTAACTCCACGGCTGTGAGCGGGTTAACAGTCATAAAGGTTGCTGAAAAATCTTCCGGAATAAGTTTAACCAGTTCACGGATAGTCGTCCCTCCTCCGATCAGCACCAGCATTCCTTTCTTTAACAGCGTCAGTGCCTTGCGGCCAATGATCTCTTTTTGTGAGTGGGCATAGGTCTCTTTCAGACTGGAATTATGATGATAAGCCTTTGACATGGCGCCACCGCGAATCTTTATAATATCCCCTTCCTCTGCAAGTTCATTCAGGTCACGCCGTACGGTATCTTCTGAGACGTTCAGTTTCTCGGTCAGTTCGATCAGCGAAATTCGCGTATGGATATTGATCTCTTTCAGGATCAGATCTTTTCGTTCTTTTTTTAAAAGGCTAACAGACATTGGTATTCTGATTCATATAAATGATGGCTGGCAACAAAGGTATAAAAAATGCAGATTTTAACTCATCTTCCATACGAAAGTGCAAAAATTGCAACCTTTTACCATCTTTAAATTAAAATAATGGCCTTTTTAAAAATTAAATTGCAAAAACTGCGTTAAATCTAAAATTATATTTTATGTTTGCCTCATTAACGCAGGAGTATATTTGCATAATTTGCAAAAAACCTAACTAGTAATATCACCTATAACTATGAAAAAAAATCGACAATCAGAAGACGCCAGAAGCTTACTAAGCCTTTCATTCGCAGGAATAATGGCTTTCAGCGTTTTTGGTGGAGTTGTAGCTAATGGGAAGGCAATGGAGTTAGTAAAAGTTTCCAGGCATTTCCAGACGGCAAAAGAAATTTCGGGCAGTGTTGTTTCTGCAAAAGATGCAACACCTGTCATTGGCGCAACCGTGCTGGTGAAGGACAATCCGAGTGCCGGTGTGATTACCGATGTGGATGGTAATTTTAAACTCGTACTGCCAGACACCTATACCGGAAAGCAGGTAACTCTGGTGATTAGGAGCGTTGGTTTTGAGACAATTGAAATGCTTGTGGAAGAAAACCAAACTTCACTTGCGATTAAACTGAATGAAAATGCGGAGCAGCTTGGCGAAGTAGTCGTTACTGCTCTTGGCATGAAAAAGGATAAAAGAGCATTGGGTTACGCGGTTACGGAAATAAGCGGATCGCAATTTACCCAGGCTCGGGAAAACAACGTAGCGAACGGCCTTACAGGTAAAATTGCAGGGGTAAACGCCACCGGGTTATCAACAGGGCCTGGCGGTTCCAGCCGTGTGGTGATTCGCGGTAATGGTTCTTTAACCGGTAACAGCCAGCCATTGTACGTCATCAATGGTATGCCGATTGATAACAGTGTTCCTGGTGGGTCTTCTACGGTAAACGGACTTGGAACAAAAGCAGGTACCGACCGTGGTGACGGGATCGCGGCAATCAACCCGGACGATATCGAATCAATGACGGTATTAAAAGGCGGTGCAGCTGCTGCGTTGTATGGTTCACGCGGTGCCAATGGCGTTATTCTTATCACAACAAAAAAAGGAAAGGCGCAAAAAGGAATCGGAGTTGAGTACAATGGTACCTATACGATGGAGAATGTGTCGGTTTTTCCGGACTTCCAATATGAATACGGACAAGGTGATGGCGGTGTAAAGCCAACTACGCTTGCACAGGCACAAGCCACGGGTCGCCGCTCGTTCGGTTCCCGGATCGACGGTTCAACCGATTACATGGCTGCTGATGGTAAAACACATGCTTATTCGGCTCAGAAAGACAATCTTAAAAATTTCTATCAGACCGGAACGACATCGACACACTCCGTGGCACTGTCCGGCGGAAATGATGCAGTGGTGTACCGCCTTTCTCTTGCTGACTTAAATGCTAAAAGCGTATTACCGTCCAATACATATAATCGTAAAACGGCTAGTTTAAACATTTCGGCAAAGCTCAGCAGCCGCCTTCGTGCAGAAGCGGTAGTTCAGTATAATCGCGAAAAAGGAAAAAACAGACCGGTTGCAGGTGATGCCCTGGGCAACCCCAACTGGATGGCTTATGAAGTTGCCAACACGGTAGATGTTCGCTGGCTGGAACCGGGACATGACGCAAATGGAAATGAAATGCTCTGGAATGACGCCGGGATTGTTACAAACGGATATTTCTTCGTAAATAAATTCAAGCAGGTGGATACCAAAGACCGTTTTATCGGGCAGGCTTCTGTTTCCTACGATATTCTGAAAAACCTGACGGTGAAAGCCACAACGACCCGCGACTTTTATAACTACAATTTTACCAGCGTTATGCCAACCGGAGGACAATACATTCCTCAGGGACAGTACGATGGAATTAAGTCGGATGTGTCGGAAACCAACAGCATGATCACGGCTAACTATAACACCAAATTTGGTGAGAATGTCGGTTTTTCAGCAATGGTGGGTGCCAACGGACGTCAGTTCACTAACAACCAGTTTGATTTTACAGGTCAGGGTTATACGATACCTTATTTCTATAGCTATTCCAATCTGGCAACTTCCTCGGCTGTGCCTACTGAAACCAATGTTAAGACCAATTCTGTATTTGGTTCTGCGGATTTCGATTATAAAAACATCTGGTTTGTAACTGCGACAGGTCGTCAGGACTGGTTTTCTACTTTAAGCCCTACTGCAAACAGTATTTTCTACCCGAGTTTTGCAACCAGCCTTATGCTTTCAGATATCTTCCAGATGCCAAAGTCAATAGATATGCTGAAACTACGCGCTTCATGGGCGCAGGTAGGTGGCGGCGGCCCTGATCCTTATGCAATTAACCTGGCATACAGCAGTGTGCCAAGCGCAAGTTCTGTTCCCCTGCAGAATGTTAGCTCCGCTTCTATCACCAATGCACAACTTAAGCCATTTACCTCTACTACCACTGAGTTTGGTTTAAATGCGCGTTTGTTCCGTGGCCGTGTAAATCTGGATGTAGCTGTATATGATAAAAAATCTACCAATGATATCGTAAGCGTGCCTATTTCGCTTGCATCGGGTTATACCAATGCCATCCTGAACTCGGGAGAGCTAAGTAATAAGGGAATAGAGTTGTTATTGGAGGTGACCCCGTTTAAAAACGAGAATTTCTCATGGGATGCGGGATTCAACTTTGCCTATAACAAAAGCGAAGTATTAAAACTGGCCGAAGGAATCTCGACTTTCTCAATTGGTACTTCCGCAAACGGTAACGCCTTTATCAACAACCAGGTGGGAATGCCTTTCGGTGGTATCTACGGTTACCGTATGAAGAGAAATGACCAGGGAACGATCATTTATGATACCAACTCCAACCTGCCGGTACAAACAGATAACAATCAGTACCTGGGGAATGGTGTTCATCCTTACACAATGGGCTTAACCAACACATTTAAATACAAAAACTTCTCACTGGATGTACTCGTGGACGGTAAGTTCGGAGGAGATGTGTTCTCGGTAATGGAAGTTTATGCTACCCGTCTGGGACTCATGAAATCAACATTACCAGGACGTGAAAATGGGTTGCTTCTGGAAGGTGTGACTGCCACTGGTGCTGAATACAAGTATACCGTTCCTGTTGCTAACCTGCGCAGCGCTTACTATAACAACCTGAACCGGTACACTGAGCTTTTTGTACATGATGCAAGTTTTGTGAAGTTACGTCAGGTTGTTCTTTCTTACCGCCTGCCGGCTGGTTTCCTGAAAGCAGTGGGTGTTCAGTCCGCAAGTGTCTCCCTGGTAGGACGTAACCTCCTGATTCTCTACAAAACAACAGACAACTTCGATCCTGAACAAGGTCTGACCAGTGGCGCTGCGCAAGGAATCGAATCTATTGGTTTGCCTCGTACCCGTTCGTTTGGTTTGAACCTCAATCTGAAATTTTAATCACCGAGAAAGAAATGAAAAAATCATTCATAAAATATACATTACTCGCCGCTTGCAGCACTTTGTTGCTTAGCTCCTGCGATAAGGATTTCGTTGAACTCAACACCAACCCGAATGCGGTTACCGTTCCCAATACACCGTATATTTTTAGCAAAGCGGTTTATGATGGTGCTGCTTACAGCGGTAACAAGGGTTCATTGTTGTTTGGTCTGATGCAATACACGACTAGCTATAACGATGTGGAAGGTTTTGGTTCCAAATACGTTGCCTCACAGGTAAACGCGACCGGCGGTGTTTTCACCAACGCCTATCCGAATCAGATCAATGAAATAGGTGAAGTAATTAAAGCAGTAAAAGACGATCCGACAAAGGTTAATCTTTATGCCGTTGCCAGGATCTGGCGGGTATATTGTTTCAGCCGTCTGACTGATTTGTATGGTGATATCCCCTACTCTGAAGCCGGACAAGGTTATAACCTTTCTACTTTTCAACCTAAATATGATACCCAGAGCGCCATTTATGCTGATATGCTGAAAGAACTGGAAGCATCTGCGACCAGCCTCGATGCTGCAAATGCAGCAACGTTCGGAAGTTCTGATCTGATCTATCAGGGCAATATTGTTAAATGGAAAAAACTGGCCTATTCGCTGATGCTGCGTTTGGGGATGCGTTTGACAAAAGTTGAACCAGCTACCGCACAGACCTGGGTAACTAAAGCAATTGCAGGTGGTGTAATCCGCGATTATGCCGACATCGCAAAGGTAAGCTATCTTTCAGGCGGTCAGAATATTAATAAAAACCCGATTGCCTGGCAACTTTTGAATGATAATTACCTGCGTGCAGATGGTGTCAACAATACAGAGGGTGGAAAATACCAGAATGTATTTATTAATTCTTTGAAAGCAAATAATGACCCCCGTTTAAGTGTGCTTTCGGTGGTTTATGTAAATGGTGTTGCCAGCTCGGATGAATCGATTCAGAAGGGAATGCCTGCGACAATTAACGGGACCAAACCTGCTGATTTTGTAACCTATTCCGAGCCTAAGCAAACCACAGTATTGAAGGTTGATGCGCCATTATTATTATTCACTACTGCGGAATCAAACTTCCTGTTGGCAGAAGCTGCTCTGAAAGGTTGGTATACAACGGAAACCGCTGCCAGTTTGTATGAAAAAGGTGTTCGTGCCGCAATGCAGCAATGGGATTTGATCAGTGGTACAACTAACACCATCAGCCAGGCCCGTATTGACAGCTACGTAACAGCCCACGCTTTCAAAACTACCGGAACTATGGCGCAGCAATTGGAACAGATTTACAACGAATTCTGGGTTGGAATCTTCCCTGACGCCCAGGAAGTTTATAATAACTATCGTCGTACCGGTTACCCCGCATTGGTACCTAACGTTTATCCCGGCAATGCCACCGGTGGTAGAATTTTCCGCAGATTCCTCTACCCCGTTTCAGAGCAAACCCTTAACCGTGAAGCCTACAATGCGGCGGTTCAGCAACAGGGAACAGATGATTTGCTAACCCGTATCTGGTGGGACAAACCTTGATAAACCTGTAAGCCTTATACGAAAATACAATCGATCAATTTTGTCCTGAAATATGCTGATTCTCTTTACCGTCGTTTCGATCTTGTTACTGGTCTACCTAATTGCCGGCCTGAAGCTCGATACGTTTGTCTCCTTTATTCTGGTTTCAGTAACACTGGGGCTTGTGGCAGGAATGACGGTAAGCGATATAAGTATTTCCGTTCAAAAAGGAATTGGTGCCACGCTTGGCGATCTGATACTGATTATTGGTTTCGGCGCCATGCTGGGGAAACTGGTTGCCGACAGCGGAGCCGCTCAGAAGATTACCGATGAGCTGGTACGCTTTTTCGGAGTGTCCCGCATCCAATGGGGCATGATGCTTTCGGGTTTTATAATTGGTATTCCGCTTTTTTATAATGCCGGCTTCACCATTGTAATCCCACTCATTTTTATGATCGCCAGCAGTACCGGTTTGCCATTGCTTTATATAGCCATACCCATGCTCTCCGCTTTGTCGGTAGCGCATGGGTATTTGCCCCCGCATCCGTCTCCCGCAGCTATTGCGAGCCAGCTGCATGCGGATCTGGGCAAGACGCTGATGTATGGTATTTTGGTGGCTATTCCGGCAATTGTTATATCCGGTCCCATCTTTGGGCGTTCGCTCAGAAACATGAAAGCAGAACCCCGGAAGGACCTGTTTAATCTCCAGCCGCGGCCACAACACGAGTTACCTGGTATTGGCATCAGTATCGTTACAGCCCTCCTTCCGGTTGTTATACTCATAAGCACTTCCGGTATTCGCTCGGTAAGCGGGCTGCCTCAACAGGGTTTTGTGTCTGAGATAATCGCCTTAATTGCCCTTCCCTGGTTTGGAATGTTGCTTTCCGTACTCTTTGCCGGTTTCTTTTTAGGTGTGCGGCGGGGTAAAAGTGTTGGAGAAATTTCCAGCTCCTGTGAAGAGGCCTTTAAAGCGGTAGCAGGAATATTGCTGATCATTGCCGGAGCAGGCGTATTTAAGCAAATTATGACAGACAGCGGCATCAACAACGCACTGGCCGAATTACTTAAATATGCTACACTTTCACCGTTGATCCTGGCCTGGTTTATGGCAGCGATTATCCGGGTATGCGTAGGCTCAGCCACGGTTGCAGGACTTACGACGGTCGGGATTCTTGCTCCGACCTTGCTGGCACAAAGCGTACATCCGGAACTGGCCGTGCTGTCGATCGGTGCGGGAAGTCTGATGTTTTCCCACCTGAATGATGGCGGATTCTGGCTCTTCAAAGAATACTTTAACCTAAGTATAAAAGACACTATTCTCAGCTGGTCGTTAATGGAAACGATTATTTCGGTGGTTGGCCTACTTGGAATACTGTTATTAAACGCATTGATATAAATCGGTAAAAAATCAGCAAACCTAATTAATTGCAAAACAGTTGGATATCCTGCACTCAGCAGCTCCTCCGAACTATAATTGAGTAACCGCATGTTTTTAAAAAAAGTAATTATTCTGTTACTGGGTGTTTATTTTACTGCAAACGCGCAAAAGTTACAGGTCAATAATAAACCCGAACGCATAGAATGGTTTCAGGATCTGGCTTTCGGAATGTTCATCCATTGGAATGTAGATGTGACGCTCGGTGCGGTGATCAGCCATTCTCTGGCAGGAGCTTCGGATGAATACGTAAACAAGTACATCAAGGAACTTCCTGACTTCTTCAACCCAAGCAAATTCAATCCTGCGGGAATGGCTAAACTGGCGAAACTTGCGGGTATGAAATACGTGGTATTTACTGCAAAACATCATTCAGGGTTTTGTATGTTTAATACAAAAACGACTCCCTTCAATGTAATGCAAACGCCTTATGGAAAAGACATTACAAAAGAAGTTGTGGATGCTTTCAGGAAAGAAGGGATTGCGATAGGTATCTATTTTTCTCCGGAAGATTTTTATTTCTTTCATCAAAACAAAATCCAGATTGGCCGTTTGCAGCTACCGGAACATTATCCTGCCAAGAATCCGAAGCTGATGGAGTACGACAAAAAGCAGTTAAAAGAATTGCTATCCAACTATGGAAAAATCGATATTCTGTTTATCGACGGTCCTGGTGATGGCCTGCGGGAATATGCATGGAGCCTGAACCCTGATTTGGTGATCACTCGCGATATCATGAATACCCCGGAGCAAAATACGCCCGACGAACCGCTACCCCGCCCCTGGGAAGCCTGTTATACGATGGGAACCGACTGGCAGTATAAGCCTACCAACGATCCGCACAAAACTGGTACAGAGATCATTAACATGCTTACTGAAATCAGAGCGAAAGGAGGAAATTTTCTTTTGAATATTGGACCTAAACAGGACGGCGAGATTCAGATAGAACAGGAAGCCCTTTTGCAGGAGGTAGCGCTCTGGAATTTTGCCAATGGTGAAGCCATTCATAAGGTGAAACCCTTGCCGGTTGTAAGAGAAGGAAATATCTGGTATACCCAGTCGAACGACGAAAAATACATTTATGCGATCGTTCAACGCAGCGACGCCGACGACTGGAAATATGGTTCACGCAAGAACTTTGTGTTGACACATATTGAAGGAACTCCGCAAACAAAAGTGACCATCCCTGGTTACAAAAGTGAACTGGTTGAATACCGGGAAGGCCTCGACGCAGGAATTTACACAGCGCCAACACCGATAGGTCTGGTGGTGAGCGCGGTAAATGGTCAGCGGTTTTATACCAATAATCAATGGCCAAATTCCGTAGTCCTCAAAATAGAAAATGCCCGTTTCCGGAAACTCAATATACCTGCTGCTACGCAAAGTAAAATGGACGGAGCTAAGTAGAAATTGGAACAAAAACATTTAATAAGTTACAACAACGAAATCAGATTTTATGAACATTGAAGCGACAATCAACAGCCCCGAACAAGCATTTGAATCACTTAATTTATCATTGCCACCAGCCCCAACTCCACTGGGTGTATACAAGCCCTGCTTAATTGACGGAAAATATTTGTATTTGTCCGGCCATGGCCCTGTGCGGGACGATAAAAGCCTGATTATAGGCCGGATAGGAAGTGAACTTGATATTGAACAAGGCAAACTGGCCGCACGTCAGGTTGGATTAACGATGCTTTCGACGATAAAAGATAATGTTGGAAGTCTCAACAAGATTAAACGGGTTGTTAAAATATTGGGTATGGTAAACTGCACCTCAGATTTCGAGCGCCACCCCTATGTGATCAACGGCTGCAGCGAACTTTTTGCGCAGGTCTGGGGTACTGAAAACGGAATTGGCGTAAGAAGCGCGGTGGGTATGGGATCATTGCCCGACAACATTCCGGTAGAGGTTGAGGCGCTGTTTGAATTACATGATTAATTAGAAAACGTATGTTTATATTCGATGCCCATCTCGACCTGAGCATGAATGCCGTGGAATGGAACCGCGATTTGCGGTTGCCGGTAACGGAAGTGCGGGCCCGGGAAGCAGGAATGACCGATAAGCCCGACCGGGCAAAAGGTACTGTCACCTTTCCGGCATTACGGACGGGAAATATAGGATTGGTTGTTGCAACCCAGATTGCCCGGTTCGTAAAACCCGGAAGCCCGATTCCCGGCTGGTATTCACCACAGCAAGCCTGGGCAATGACGCAGGCGCAGCTGGCCTGGTATCAAAGCATGGAAGAGTGCGGGGAAATGGTTCAAATCCATAACCTCGAAACACTTGAACAACACCTGACACTTTGGAACGACGGCACGCCAAATGACAGCAAACCGATTGGTTATATCCTGAGTCTGGAAGGAGCGGATTCGCTTGTTACCCTGGGACATGTGGAGCGCGCTTACAACTATGGGCTCCGCGCGATTGGACCTGCACATTATGGTCCCGGGCGTTATGCACAAGGCACGGATGCTACCGGTTTTATGGGCAAACCGGGTCAGGATTTGCTTAAAGAAATGGAGCGGCTGAATATCATCCTGGATGCAACCCATCTTTGCGATGATAGTTTTTGGGAGGCTATGGATCACTTTAACGGACCTGTCTGGGCAAGCCATAACCTTTGCCGAAGTCTGGTTAACCACAACCGGCAATTCAGCGACGAGCAGATTAAAGAATTGATTAGCCGCGGTGCAGTGATCGGTGGCGCACTGGATGCCTGGATGATGGTACCAAACTGGGTTCGCGGACAGTCAACGCCATTGGGTATGCATTGCGACCTGGCCGTGATGGTCGACCATCTGGATCATATTTGTCAGCTTGCCGGCAATGCCAACCATGTTGGTATCGGCTCCGATCTGGATGGGGCTTTCGGATTGGAACAAAGCCCCCACGACTTGGACACCATCGCAGACCTGCAAAAGGTCACAACCATTCTGGAACAAAGAGGATACTCTCCCACCGACATCGAAAACGTAATGCACGGAAACTGGCTGCGGTTTTTGAGGAAGAACTGGAAGTAGGGAACTTTTAAAGTAAAGTAGCCAGAGGACCGTCCGTTACGGCTCTCTGGCCACTCACCCTGACTTAATATTCGCAGTTTTTGCAAAGTATGAATGACGCTGTCGCTTCTTCCATTAATTACAAAATTTATTAATTTTTTCTCTCAAACGTCGCGACATACGCAACCCGATAATCATTTGTACCAAATGGCACGGTTGTTATTGATACATTCACCAATCTGAAACCCTGGCTTTTATTCAGATTAACTTCTTCCCTGATTTTTGCAGCCACATTTTTATGACCTATTTCCTCTCCGGAAATTATTTGTGTTTCATACGTTTCCTGAGCCTGTATTGAACTTGTAATCGCATAAACAGATATGGAAATTAGAAAAGTGCAGATAACCACACCGATAAATGTCTTTTTCATGAAGCTAAAGATTTTTGTGTTAAAGTCCTTCTTTCCGAATTCCGCCTACGTTACCTGATCGTAGGTCTGTATTTTTCTTTTATGTATCAACTCCGTTGGCGTCAGGCCGAATAGTTTTTTGAACGCGAATGAAAAGTGTGAGAAGTTTTCAAACCCGACTTCCAGATACACTTCTGACGGACGCAGTTTTTTCTTTGAAATGAGATAATGAGCTTGCTCCAGACGCTTTTGTTGTAACCACTTTTCGGGTGTTGTTTCAAATATCTTTGTAAAATCCCTTTTAAATGAGGAAAGGCTACGTCCGGCGAGTTTGGCAAATGATGAAAGCGGAATGTTATACTTGTAATTATGATTCATATAAGCCTCCAAATCTATCTTATGCGGTTCCTGAAAATCAAACAGAAAGTTTTGGAAAACTTCACTTGTCTGGAGCAATAACTCAATAGCTTCACGGGTTTTAAGCTCCGCAAGTTTTACAGTAAATTTTTTCGGGTTGTCAATATATGGCAGCAATGAATCAAAAAATCCTTTTAAAAACACATTTCCCTTCAGGTCAATCATAGGAGTATCTTTATACGAACTTTGCTTCAAGATATTATTTTCTGCTGCGTATTCTTGTAGGGATTTTTGGTCAAGAAATATGCTGATTAAAGTAACTGGTTTACCATTTGGACCAGGCCTTTTTAACTTTTTAAATAACTGATTTCTACGCATAATGCAAATTGAACCTTCTTTTAATACAAATGTTTCCTTATTTGTATAATAAAGTGATTCTCCGGAAAGCATTATTCCCAGAGCGTGCTCGGGGAAGTAATGTTCGGTGCTCTGTAATTTTTGATAACCACAGGAATACAGGATATTATGCTGAAGAATCAAGTTGTCTTCCATAGTTGGTTATTTTATTTGACTCATAATTAATTTATCCATCAGCTTATCGGATAAAATCCCTCTAAGGAGCAACAAAACCGTTGAGGCCAGTTGATTGGTTGTATATCGTGTTTTTGGATTTTTTGCCTCAATTCCCTTTTTGATCAGTTTTGCTACAACGATTGGCTCCACGACATTGCCCGCTAACTCGGCGAACACCTTATTCGTTTTGATCGCCAGGTCTTTATAGGCTGTATTTCCCGAGACCTTTAACAAACTATCCGTAGCAATATTCCCCCATTCCGAGTTAGTGGCGCCCGGCTCCACAACGATGACGTCAATACCAAATTCTCTGACTTCATTTCTCATACTGTCGCTTAACGCTTCCAACGCAAACTTGGTTGCGTGATACCAGCCACCTAATGGAAAAACAATTTTACCACCAACAGACGAAATGTTCACAATCCTGCCATATTTATTTTCCCGCATTTTAGGCAAAACCAGCTGCGTCACCCTCATTGCACCGAATACGTTAACTTCCAACTGATATCGCGCGTCGTCTATAGAAACATCTTCAATCGCCCCATAAGAGCCAAAACCTGCATTGTTCACCAAAATATCAACACTTCCCGCTTCTTCCAAAATCTGATTTACACAATCCAATACACTTTCATCTTTTGTAATGTCCAACGTAATAGCTCGGATACCGTAAGCTTTAAGATCCTCCATGTTTTCCAACCTGCGTGCTGCACCATAAACATGGTAGCCATTCTGTGCCAAATAAATTGCCGTTGCTCTGCCAATTCCCGCCGAAGCACCCGTAACTAAAACTGTCTTTTTCATTTCCATAAAGTTATAGTGCAAAGGTAATTCGGGCGTGCAAGGCGTAGTTTGTCGAAACGTTCAGGTTTGTGTGCTGAAAAGTTCAGAGGAAAGATACCTGTTTGGGAAGTATCACAGTTGACTCAGTTTGCTATCCATGGTATTTCGGTCGGAGGCAGATTAGGTGCACTGTACGTTCTGTACTTTTATTTATATATTTCACTACAAATATTGCAGTGCGCTGCACCTTTTTGGCAGAGCACCAATATAATTGTAGAAATTATAATGCAGAATTTTCAAAGATGCAGTGCTCCGGAATAAATTTGTCAGTCACTACAAAATACTGATTGTGCGGAATGCACTTCACGCCTAGGTGAAAGATAAAGTACCTCCAATTCTTCTTGCACAGGCGATAGTACAGTTGATTTATCTACTTAGGACCTAAAACTTTGCCTGAACAAGCACAGGCGGAATGTATCCGGTAGGCAAAGGCTCAATTCACGTTTTTAACCTCAAAATAGCCAAATATTATTCATAAATCGTGATTTTACATACCTATATCAATATTTTTTTATTGCCGTTAAATAAGATTGTCTTGTCTCAGCTTTATTAATTTAAGTCATTTACTGCCACATTCACCGGCCCGCTATTCTTTAATAAAACCCGCTATTCTTTAATAAAAATAAGATGTAACCGTAGTTACCGGCAATATCGGTATAGGGAAGATCTATGTGCTTTAAGCTAAACAGAAATTTGATCCTGTGTCTTTTTGACCTGTGTTTTTTTCAATCAGGAGTGTGTCTGTTTCGTATGCTTAAGCGACTAAAAAAGAGAAAACACATTAATATGGCGTACTCCGAAAAGCCCGAAACAGAGTAGGAAAACAACAATTTATCTGGTTATAGAAATGAAAACGCACAACATGGTTCCAATTGCCGATTTAATTCCTGACGACGAAACACAAGGGTTAACGCCAAATCCCGAAGGGCCGTTTAACCCGCCATTGTCTCCGCAACTACCCCAGCTCCCGACAACGCCTTTTCCTGTTCCCACACAGCTTTGTTTCATCGATCTGAAAGCCGGATGTTATAAAATTAAATACACACCAGCCTCGCCGTTGATCCTGACTCCTTATTACCTGGGAACAATTCGGGTAGAAAATACGGGCGGCGGCAAGCGGATCAGCGGAGATTTGTACAAATTCAGTAACATACTGCCTTTCCCATTTCCTGTAGTCGTACAAGGCAATGATGCAGCTGCCGATGCCCCGACAGCGATTCCAATTTACTCCCGCACAAAATATTATTCGTATCTGAAAGGCACGGGCTTTGCGAAATCGTCTGTATTTAGCGCAACTTGCCAGATGACCATTACACTGGATGAGTATGTATACAATAAGCCGGTAGCACCCAGTTTCAACGGCACTTTCAACAACGCTAAGTCCCGCACAATTAAAATAATCGTAAAGAAGGGAGTAGACGCAAACACATTCACAGGCAATTTATACGAAGGGGCAGTTAACAAAGGGGCTGTGACGTTGGAATGGGTATCAGAATACTACCGCAGAGCAGTTGTCGAGATTGATACTCTGGTGGGCTCAGTGCCACCCGTGCCCGTAAATCCGGGAACAGCTGCCGAGGAGAGTTTCAAAACAATTTTCAAGACCGTTGGCTGGGAAATGACCCCCATCTACAATGACTTAAATGTGGCGGTACCGGCCGGGGTAACACCAACTAACTGCTGGCCAGATGCAACATTACATGCTTTGATGGCCGTTGTGAAAAGTCCCGCAGCCAGTCTAGATGCAGAATGGAGATACCACATGATGGTAGTCCCGGGTAATTTGGGTTGCTCAAGGGGGAAAATGTATGATTCAATAGGTGCACACAGAGAAGGGGTTGTGAGTTACTCTGACGACGGTTACCCAACCGGCCACTCTTCTAATTTTGGTACAGCAGCGAATAAAAAACAACGTAACGTACCAAGGGCTTACATCAGAAGTGCTGCCCATGAACTGGGACATGCGTGTAATATGATCCACCAGGAGGGAGAAGGCGGCGCAGACAATTCAATTATGACCACTACGCCAAGTGTTGCCGACGTATTGGGTGGACCGGCATCAGGAGCTGCAGGTGTATTTCCCGACCACATACACCTTGGTTTCAACGAACATTGCCGGCAGCATCTGATACATTTCCCCGACGTGGTGGTACGGCCCGGAGGGCTTAACTTTGGTGCGGGGCACAATACTTTTGCCCCGCAGGCTTCCGACTACGAAGTGCTCGATGCACGGCATGTTTCATTTGTCGTCAAGGCACAGTCTGACAGGATCAAAATAGGCGAGCCATTGCTGCTAGCCTGGGAGGCAACGAATAATTCGGGCCAGGAAATAAATATTCCGTCGGACATCAGCCACATTACTGAACTGGTGAATATTTCGGTTATAGATCCGGATGGTAATGAAACCGAAATTCCAAGTTTTGTCATCGAGTGTGAGCATATTTCGATCAAACCTCTGCCCGACAAAAAAAAGCTGGCTGCCGCTACCAATTTGTTTTGGGGAAGCAAAGGCTTTGCTTTTACAAAACCTGGCAAACACATTGTCAACATCTTTATTGGCTGGAATGATAAGGGAGTCCATACTGCGCTTTCGGCGTCAAAGGAGGTGTGGGTAGACTACCCCGTAACAGAAAAGGACAATGAAGTGGCCAGTCTGATGATGAACGATGAAGTTGGAATGTTCGTCGCGCTGGGTGGCCAGGCATATCATTTGACCGAAGCTTCGAAGCGGATTGCCAAGGTCATCGACATTGATGCTGGTCATGCGGTGGCAAAAGCGATGAATAAATTGTATTCGTCTAACTCAGCGCAGGCCTATATTCCTATTGAGAAGAAGATGGTTAAGAAGTAATTGAAAATTTGCCTTGGGATTGTTTGGCTTTCAGATCAGTTGTCAGCAGGTCAAATAATCCCAAAGATAAATCCCTGCCGGCTTCATTAATTTAACCAGCAAAACATCCACAGTATGGCAACAAATTTTCACTTAGCTCCACCAGCTACTTTGAATAGTGGCATGATGTGCGTCCCAATCGATATCAGTCATATCGAAGCGAACATGGTTTTTGATTTGTCAAACCATACAGCAAAGGGTGATGCCTTTATAAAATACTTAACCGGCAGCGTCAGCGGCTGCCCGATTTTCGATCTCAGGCAGACCATTACCGAAATATTTGAAGATGATAGTCTGGTCGCCACACCGCTCAATAAAATATTTACAGCTGATTTCGGAGGTGGCGCAAATGCGGGCATGAAGGTTTTGAAACAGACTCTGCCAGCCAATTCTGCTCACAAACTCAGGCTTAAATACAATATCGGTATTCCTGATGCATCAACGGCCGGATCTTACCAGCCACATGTAGACTTCACCGGTAACAGGTTGGTGTTTAATTTTGGATTTACCGATCTTGGCGCTGGCCGGTACCTGGAATCTTTCGCGCCTGCCAATCTGGTCTACGACCAATATTCCATTGAAATTAATGTAAGGCTTGTCAATAGCACAGTAAGTCACAGTGTTATTACCAACGGAATAGTTACAAGCCTGGGCTTCAACAACTGGAAAATAAGCTTTCCGACTACGAGCACCGCGCTATCCACCTTGCTGGAAATAAGGCCTGCGGATACCCTAACGTGTCAGTCCGACACGGTTCTTTTGCCGGTGAGTGGCCAAACCGTTACCATAACGGCCTGGAAACCGGCCACTTCGGCTCTTGATCTTGCAACGCAACTGGCTGCTGTGAAATCGCGTCTTATTGGCAACGAAAATAACTTTGGCCCATACTCCCATGGAAACCGGTTCACGGTATTCCTGAACACTGGTGGTATGGAATATGACGGAGCAACAACCACATCACCGGGAAGTTTGAGCCACGAAGTTTTTCATAGCTGGTGGGCCAGGGGGATCAAACCAAGTTCTCAGCCTGATGCCTGGTGGGATGAGGCGTGGACAACCTACTATGACGGCGGCGGAGGTAATCTTTCATTTCCCTTTAATTTTGCCAATGCACCGGTTGAATTATGCCCCCGAAATCCATGGATTCGCATTACAGCGCCGGGATCCTACGACGCAGGTAATACATTCTGGAAAGGGATTTCGGCATTGATAGGAAATATAGCGCTCAGATCCCTGATGAAAAGCTTTTACGTCAAATATAAAAGTACGCTTGTGTCAACCACACAGATCGAGTCATACCTGTTGGCAAAGTCGGGTAATGCGACCATTGTTGATGCATTTCACAAATTTATCTATGGGATTGGCGACCCCGTCAGTACACCTGATATCTGGTTGAAGGATGATACAACAGATGTATTGGGGAATAATTTATTAACGGGCCGTTTCTGGAACTCGCCGGACATTTGGGTTCGTAATAAAGACGACGATGGTTTAACACATCAATCGCCGGAATTCGGGCAGGATAATTGGATCTATGCGCGTGTGCGCAATAAAAGTGCCGTGCAGGTTATTAAACATTTTGCCGTCGCTTTCAATGTGAAACATTATGCGGGCACTCAATTTACGTATCCGGATGACTTTTTGCCATGCCTGGACGTCGCTGTGGGTTTTAATTTATTACCCGGATCGAGCCAGGTCGTAAAAATAAGATGGAAGAAAAAGTATGTATTACCCGCAAATTCCCATGCATGCATCGTTGTAGCAGCACTAACCCGTGGAGATGCAACCGTTAGTGGAAGCCACGTGTGGGAAAGTAATAATCTGGCCCAAAAGAATGTGACCATAGTCGACGTTAAACCAAACGGGTTTGTTTTGATCCCCTTCATGGTTGGCTATAATCTTTTGATCAAGGCCACAAATTTTAAGCTGCAACTGATAAGACCTCCGTTGTTTCCCAAACTTGAAGTAAGTATAATCCACAATTCTAAGATATTCTCAAATTTTAGTTCGCTGCAGCCCTGGACACATTTTCGCCCTGATACCCTTCCTTCATCAACCGGCGAAGTTCCTCATGAACATGAACCGGATTTTTCGGTGAGGACAAATCACAGCGACAGGATTGAAATCGGGTTTCCGAATTCAAGTTACGAAATGCACTTTGCTCCTGAACATATCAGTACACTCAGTTTTCCCTTAAAGAAAAAGGATAGTTTATTACTGTATCTGAAAATAAAATTACCCTCTGCCATCCGTCACGACGGACCTTTGCTCTTTGATCTGCTGCAGACTACATCCGATAGCAAAAAAATTGTTGGGGGGATTTCGATTGAGGTAAACGTTGTACAGTGAATATTTTGACATCGTATTTAATTGAATGGATTCCCGTCGATAATGTTGATTTGGATCATTCTAAAAATAGAGGAATGTGATTAAGTAAATGGGTGCGTGTGACTAATCGAACTATAATTATTAAACAACAATACTATGTGTAATAACCGCAGAAATCCGGTGAACTGTATTTTACCTCCCTATATTCTTGAAAAAATTGATCAGACAAACAATTCTGACCTTGGCGATCAGATCGTACTGACAGCACAGGCAACTGCCCGGTTCAGAAGCAAAAGAGCATCCTTAAATGAAATGACAAAAAAGGGTAAAGCAGGTTTTTTGCGAACGGTATCCGGTGACACAGATTTGGAGGGCGTTTTACCAAAACCTAAACATTTAATTTACGATGCTGGCGGCCTACCCATAACGCCAGGTGAGTTAATCTGGAAGGACGGCGATCCTGCGCCCAAGGATAAAGATGCCAAAAATGTGCTGAATGGCGCGACTCAGACATGGAAATTTTATTACGACCTGTTCAAAAGAAATTCGATAGATGGGATCGGCATGCCGCTGACACAATGCATTCATTACCGGGAAGATCCGAGAAAGCCGTTTTCAAACGCGATCTGGGATGGTGAGCAAATGATCTACGGAGATGGAGATACCATATTTTTCGATAGCTTCACCAGGGATATTGATATCATTGCACATGAACTTACCCATGGTGTGATCGATTACAGCGCCAAACTGGAGTATAAGTTTGAGAGCGGTGCACTTAATGAGTCGTTCGCTGATGTTTTTGGCATCATGGTAAAACAACGTGCAAAAAAAGAGAGCGTGAAAAAATCAAATTGGCTTATAGGTCAAAATATTCTGCTCGGGGATGAATACGCCCTGCGTTCCATGAAAGAGCCCGGTTCAGGTTATAAAAATCACCCCGGGATTGGCGACGATCCACAGGTTGCCGTGATGAGCGATTACATTAATATGTCGCAGCATCAGGATAATGGTGGCGTGCATTACAACTCGGGGATTCCTAATTTTGCGTTTTACGTGGCCGCTTTTAATTGCGGAGGAAATAGCTGGGACAAATTGGGTAAGGTATGGTATGCAGCGATGACCGATAAAATATTAATGAAAAAGAATTCCAAATTTTTAGATGCAAGAAATGCTACATTAACAAAGGCTGAACTGTTATTTGGTAAAGCATCGCAGGTGTATAAGGCGGTGGGCGAAGGCTGGGATGCAGCGGAAGTAAAGTAATAATAACTTATCCAAATCTGAGATGAAAATAATACTCACAAAAAGCGGCGGACTGATTGGGAAACCTCAGAGGGCCGAAATTGACCTTGATCTTACCCCAGAGCAATGGAGGAAAATGAAAGATTTGCTCAAGAAAAAGAAGCCATCTAAAACGGTAGCCGATGGTTTTAATCAATACGTGGAAGCAGAAGGTGAGGACGACACAACTTTAATTGATCCGGTAAATTTGCCCGTGTCATTTAAGGAACACTATGCGGAGCTGGAAAAAAAGCTGGACTATCTAAAATGAGTTACTGATAAATATGCAAAAAAAGACTTTATTCCGCCTGATTCAACCCTGAAATCTTAACGAATCAGGCGGAACTATTTAATATGTGTCTTCGGTATTACTGCGCTTTTTCTTTCTCTAACCACTCATTTATCCCGCCGTATAGACTCCGCACTCAAAATATACTAACATTTTTAAGTGTTAAATACAGGAATCCTATATCCGACAAACCTATTTTATTTTCACATGACCACGTGTTGATGACTAGCCCTGAAAGTCAGACCAGTGGTTAACCTTAAATGAATTGCCACCCTTCTTAAGCGTCAAACTTAACGCCGGATACGTTGCAGCTTTGCAGGCAATATTCTGGTGTTCCAAATCAGATTGATCATAAAAATTACAATCTTAAAGTGGCAAACCAAATTAATAAAGTAGTTAACATCGCAACTCAACGTTTCCAAATATTAGAACCCACTCTTCTCAGTCCCACTACCCTAACAAAAAACCGAACAGTATAAAGGAAATTAAATATATTAGCCACCACCAAAGAAAACTTAGACTACCAGATTACCCGCCGTCAATGGACAACAACAAACTAAGCACTAAGCCGCATTATCAAATTTTAGACGGACTGCGGGGTGTGGCGGCTATTATTGTGGTTTTTTTTCATCTTACCGAGCCGCTTGCCAGTAGCCGGCTGACTAATGTTGTAAATCATGGTTACCTGGCTGTTGATTTTTTCTTTTTATTGTCCGGCTTTGTAATTGGTTATGCTTACAACGACAGATGGGACAAATTAACCATCAGCGGTTTTCTTAGGCGCAGGTTCGAGCGGCTGCAGCCACTTGTTGTATTGGGCATGACGCTCGGTGCCATCGGCTTTTACTTTACAGACTCTACGATATGGCCGCTTATCCACACAGTTCCGCTATGGAAGCTGCTCGTCGTGATGATCATTGGATGGACGATTTTACCTGTTCCACTGTCTATGGATATACGCGGCTGGCAGGAAATGCACCCGCTTAACAGTGTTGGCTGGTCTTTATTTTTCGAGTATATCGCAAACATTCTTTATGCCCTGGGTATAAGAAAATTATCCGATAAAGCTCTGGCATGTTTTGTGGCTATGGCTGGTGCTGTCCTTTTGCATTTGGCTGTCACCAGTACCAACGGAGACGTAACCGGTGGCTGGACGCTAAATGCCGAACACATGCGTGTGGGAATAACGCGTACGATATTCCCGTTTTTTGCCGGTTTGCTTTTATCGCGCGTATCGCGGCCAACCCGGGTCAAAAATGCTTTTTTATGGTGCAGCCTGCTGGTCGCGGCCGTTTTAGTTATGCCAAGAATTGGCGGTGCAGAACATCTTTGGATGAATGGTTTGTACGAATCTTTTTGTATCATCATTGTCTTTCCGCTGATCGTATACATCGGTGCCAGTGGTGTGGTGCATAGCCAGGTGGAAGTGAAAATTTGCAGATTACTGGGCGATATTTCTTACCCCTTATACATGACGCATTATGTGCTGGTCTACTTTTACGTGGCATGGGTGAGCAATCACAAGGGAATTTCATTATGGCAGGCCTGGCCATACGCCCTGCTCACATTTTCTGCCGCTATCGTGCTGGCTTATATAAGTTTAAAGTTATACGATGAACCTGTAAGAGCGTGGTTACGTGAAAAGATAAAGTAACGAAAGTATGTTTCGCTGAATCAGAATCCTCAATTTCTACAAACGTTTTTGTATCATCCCGCCCTCACCGGGCTTATACCAACCAAAGGATATGCTTCTTTCCAAAGTATTTCCAGGAACTTTTAAAGCCAATTAATCTGTCTAATCTAAAAGGACCTTGAAATACGCTTAATGAAAAAAATAGGATTTTTATCGTTCGGGCATTGGTCTAACCATCCGGCGTATAAAGCCCAGACAGCAAGTGACACCTTGCTGCAGTCTATTGACCTGGCTGTGGCTGCCGAAGAAATTGGTTTAGACGGTGCTTATTTTCGTGTCCATCATTTTGCAGCTCAGTTGGCATCGCCGTTTCCATTGCTTTCGGCTATTGGCGTTAAAACAAGCAAAATAGAAATTGGAACGGGTGTAATTGACATGCGTTATGAGAATCCGTCATACATGGTGGAAGATGCCGGTGCTGCGGACTTGATATCCGGAGGCCGATTGCAGCTGGGTGTCAGCAGAGGGTCGCCGGAACAGGTAATTGACGGCTGGCGTCATTTTGGATATGAACCAACTGAGGGAGAAACCGACGCTGATATGGGTCGCCGCAAGGCACTGGAATTTCTGGAAAGATTAAAAGGAAAAGGATTTGCGCAGCCAAATCCCTACCCGATGTTTCCAAATCCCCCGGGATTGCTGCGTTTGGAACCACATTCGGAAGGATTGCGGGAACGTATCTGGTGGGGCGCTGCTTCTAATGCAACTGCTGTTTGGGCGGCCGAAAATGGCATGTATCTTCAAAGTTCCACCTTGAAATACGATGAAAGCGGTAAGCCTTTTCATGTACAGCAGGCCGAGCAGATCAGGTTGTACAAGGAAGCCTGGAAAAAAGCAGGACACCAGCGCGAGCCGAGGGTTTCGGTAAGCCGGTCTGTTTTCGCATTGGTAAATGACCAGGATCGCTATTACTTTGGACAGGAGGCCGACCGCAGGGATAAAATCGGAATGATTGAACAGGACAAACGCGCGATTTTTGGTAGAAGCTATGCGGCGGAACCGGATCAGCTCATCAAAGAACTGGCCCAGGATGAAGCTATTCAGGAAGCGGATACCGTTCTTTTGACAATACCCAATACTTTGGGAGTCGATTACAACGTACATGTGCTGTCCTCGATTTTGGAACATGTAGCACCCGGGCTTGGGTGGCGTTAAATTGTACACTGGCATTATGCCAATGAGAGCACAGGCTCAGGATACCAATCGTGTGACTGCAGACGGTTTGATTCTGGCTTGTGCTCTTTTTGTATTTTGACCCAACCACTTGCGTGAAGGCGTAAAGCGGCACGATCCAAACAGGATGAAAATAAATTGCCAAAGGTTTACAACTAAACTGGCGATGATAAGGTCATGTAAAAAACTATAACCTTATCATCTTATGAAAATCTCCAAATCTGTTATTCAGGCTGTTGCTGCCGCCGTTATCGTAAGCAGTGTGGTTTCCTGCACAAGCGGGCTGATTAATCCTGAAAAGGAAAAAGGGAGTAAAACCAAAAACGTCGATCCGTGCCCGGGTTGCGGAATGGGCTGATACCGGAAACATGTCCACAATCTTTTCTTCCGTAGCCTGTAACCTTGATGCCAATATCCTGTTGGCATCATTGCCCCTATTTGAAAGTGATCAGATCGAAGCTATTGAATGGTCATTTGACGCTTTATTCAAAAATGATGAGCTGCCTCTCTGGTTTAACAATCTGATTCTGGAATTCAGCAGCCATAACAGGTTAGTCGGGCATGGCGTTTATTTCTCGCTTTTCTCGGGAAAGTGGATGCCTGAACAACATGATTGGCTGAAAAAGTTGAAGGTATTGGCTGAAAAATACCGGTTTGATCATATTACAGAGCATTTTGGTTTTATGACCGGTGAGAACTTTCACAAAGGCGCGCCTATGAGCATCCCGCTCACTGCAGGCACTATGTCTTTAGGTATTGATCGCCTTCACAGAATACAGGATGCCTGTAATTGTCCCGTTGGATTGGAGAACCTTGCGTTTGCCTACTCTATCGACGAAGTTAAAAAACAGGGGGATTTTATTGGAAAACTGGTCGAAAGCATTAATGGCTTTATCATCCTTGATCTTCACAACCTTTATTGTCAAATTCACAACTTTGATGTGGACTACCAAAATATCATCGATTTATATCCACTGGGCAGAGTGCGTGAAATTCATATTTCGGGCGGAAGCTGGGACAAACAATTGACACGTACAGGAAAACCGATCAGGCGGGATACGCACGATGATGCCGTGCCGGAAGAAGTTTTCCGGATTCTATCGGCAGTGATTCCCAGATGTAAAAATCTAAAATATGTTGTTTTGGAACAACTTGGAACGGCCCTGGATTCGGAGCAAAAGCGTAAGGCATTTCGGAAGGATTTTCTAAAAATGGACGCTATTGTCAAAGAATCTGCGTTCCAATTTTACAATAACCCGGTTAATGATTTTAGACCATATCAAACCATTATACCGCATCCGGTTCCCCTTGAAGATCTTTCGTTTTATAACCAGCAACTACAACTTTCAAACATCCTGGAAACGGCTGTCGATCAGGAAAATGCCCGCCATCTGCTATCAAAATCCAGCCTTAGAGATTCTGATTGGGAAGTTGAAAAATGGGAATCCGGCATGATTCAGACCGCAATAGCCATTGCACAAAAATGGAAGGAAGGATTTTAATCCGGTTTGGATTGCTTCAATCAAAAAAAGCTGGCCATCACAATTGGTGACGACCAGCTTCAAAAACTATCGTTTTATTAATTAGTCTTATCAAGACTTTTTACATGTTCAGCATGCGCTTTGACCACAGGCAAAGTCTTGTCGATAAAAGCTTTAAGGCCGGCATCTTTCACTTCTTTCTGGGCATCTTCAAAAAGTTTTACAGTTTGATCGTGATCTTTTTTCATTTGCGATATGTAGGCTTTGTCAAAATCACTTCCACTTTTACCGCCAAGATCGGCAGCCGCTTTTTGCTTTTCTTCATTTGGTGCCGAAGGCAAGGTAATACTTTTGCTTTCCGCCAACGTTTTTAGCTCATCATTTGCTTTTGAATGGTCGGTCACCATTTGTTTTGCAAATTCTTTCACTTTCGGATCGGTAGCTTTTTCTTCAGCAATTTTGCTTAGTGCAACTTCTGCCATACCTCCATTTGCCGCTGCTACTGCAAATTCAGCATCGTCTTCGGCGAAGGCAGCTGTCGAATCAGAAGCCGCATCGTCGGCAACTGCTTCGTTAGTACTGTCGGCAAACTCAGTTGTGTCTGTTGTCTCGGTCGATTTGGACCCACAGCCTGATAACATTGCTATGGTTGCCAGGGTCAGGAATGTTGATGCAATTTTCATTGGTAATGACTTGTTTAAGTGGTGATAAAATTTTTTATGCCGGCTATCACCGACATAGTTGCACCTAAACATACAAAAAGCATGCCCACTCCGATAAACAAAAGAAATCCCCGATCACTTCGAGACACCGTTAGCCGAATGCAAAAGCCGACATGCTGTTTTTCGGTTAATGGTATTCGATAGGGTGAGATAGCGTTAACATGGTGCGCAGCAATGGTAATAACATCCCATAATTTAGCTGCACTTGATTCTTACTATGGCCGGGAGATATTGTTTTCCACGAGATAAATCTGGCTTTAATTGAATATTGTTCTGACATTTGACATCCGTCCTTGTTGTAATAAATTAGCCAGTTGAGATTCTGAGCTAGGTGTAATTTTTCGTTTCAGATTACAAGTTTCGTCTTAAAATCCGATAAAGTTTGACAACAAAAGTTTGTAAACACCCAGTAAACTATTCACCCAAGAAATGGAAAGTTATCAGCCATATCATGAGATTTTTCGACGGAGTTGTGACTTTCGTGTCAAATATGAATTTTTACCACTGGATAATCCGACTGGCTATCAGTATTTACCATCAAGTGGTGAAGCATGCAGGTTAATGTATCAGGGAGCCAGACTGGATTTCCAATATCGTGATAATCTAAAATTTCCAGGCCAAGGTTTTATTATCTGGCCGGAGTTTGAGGATCCTGCCGGTTTTTTAATACTGGGAAAATGGATTCCAATTGAACCTTTCGGCACTGCGAGGATGTGGATAATTAATAGGGATTTTATTACTATTCACAAACAGGAGCTTAGCATCGGCACAAAGGGCTATATGATTAATGGCAGTTCCAAAGTGGCAACGTGTGAAGTGATTGAATTAAGCAACCATTTACAAAATTAGAATTTTACCTTCTCACAAAACGATCCGAATGAAATCGAAATATCTTTCCCTTCCAGGATCATCCTTGAATATTATATTGAATGATCGTACAGAGAAAGAAGTAAATAAAGGAATGTCAAAACTTATAACTTCTAAAACTGAGGATGTTCGACACCACCGTTTCTCTTCTGGCTCACTTGTGTCTAATCATTATTGGTTTATCTGGCTTTTTACTTCTGAGTAATAAACTGAAAACCGAAGTTGCAGAACCTCCGGTAAAGCAGCTTTTCTGGATATTCGGAATATATGGAGGGCTGATTCTCTTGATTTTACACTTACTCAGTTGGCAATATTCAGGTATGGCTTTTCTTGGTCTTCTGGCTGTCGCGGGGATAGCTCCTGTAACGGGCCTTACCGTTTCTTACTCCCTGAGGCGATCCAGACGAAAGTCGGAATCTCATCAAATCTTATTTATCCTTGGACTGCTGTATACCCCGGTAGCTGGGTTGCTGCTTGTTAGTTTATTTTTATTCATAACTAATTTCGGAAGGAATATTTAACTATGACAGTTTCTGAAACAGATTTGCTTAATGAATAAGCTTTCTCACCTTACATTAACCGAAATTTCAAACTGATTTTAAATCGAGCAGCTATCTTTACCAACTAACATCGAACCATATCTGCCATGGAAAACGAAGGAATTAAAAAACGTCTATACTTCAGTATGTTTTATCTTCACAACGGACAATCGTAGCTTAATCGCGTATTGGTATCCATAATCAGATACATTATTTTTATTCACAAGCTCAACAAAATTTACGCTCCAGGCAGCATGCCCAAGTACACTTACAGAACTGCGACGAGTTCAGATAGCGAAAAGCTCATCGAAGTTGGCCTGAAATCTTTTGGCCAAATGAAAGATCAATTAACCGACAGTAACTGGAAAAGATTGGAGGCATATCTGACAGCAGAAAATACCTACCCTGATTTGCTAAACAAATCTACCTGTTTTGTTTGTGAGCACCACGACGGTATTGTGGGAATGGCGTTTTTAATACCTAGTGGTAATCCAACGGATATTTTTGATGAGAATTGGTCGTATCTAAGAATGGTAGGAGTCAATATCGAATATGCAGGAGCCGGGATAGGAACCGCTCTGACCCGGATGTGTATTGATCATGCAATAAAAACCAACGAACAAACGATTGCCCTACATACCTCGGAATTAATGAATGCTGCCCGTTATATTTATGAAAAACTTGGATTCAAAAAAATCAGGGAACTTGATGCCAGATTCGGGAAAAGATACTGGCTTTACTTACTAGAATTGTGATTTTTGTAGCATACCTTATTTTGGATCCCTTTTGCAGGCTGTTGGCAATTTGACGCCTGAGCCTGTATGTTAAATACTATACTGCAATGAGAACAAGTGCTTAAAATATCTTTCGCTTTTAAATTGTCAGGATCTGACAACACACTATCTTGGTTATCAAAAAAGAAGGCCCTCTTTGTTATTTGACAACGAAGGAAAAACGACAGTGGATTAGATTCGATGACCGTTGTCAAAACCTTGACAAAAGCCTACTAAGCCACTGCCGATAGTTCGTTACCAAAAACTTATCTTACTAATACTCATGGCATTTTACACTAAAAGCTCTTCAAGACCAAATTCCGTCAAAACTTTTTCATATTCCACAGCTACAGCGTTGTTGGCCCTTTTAATAATTTCGCCTGTCGATGAGTCAACAACTGTTCTCAATGGCCTTTGCCATTTTGGTAAATTAATAAGATTTACGACTGCATCTGCAACATCCTGCGGATCAGGCTTTGCTGTTTCAAACATTTGACCAATGGCGCTAAACATTTTATCCGGAAATTCATTTATCAATTTATAATCCTCAAGAACTGAGGTGTCGGACCCTACCTGAACCTTTTGGGACATTTCAGTAGGAAAAGCGCCCGGTTGAATAATGGCAACATCAACTCCAAACGGCCGTAATTCATAATGCATACCTTCACTCAAACCTTCCAACGCGAACTTTGAAGCAGCATACACTGCTGAAAAAGGAGCACCAAACCTGCCCCATCCGCTCGAAACATTGATAATCAAACCATCAGATTGTTTACGCATAAATGGTAATGCCAGTTTCATCATTCTCCAGGGAGCAAGAAAATTGACATCTAAAACACGCTGCACATCAGCAGGAGTAGCACTTTCAGCCACACCAAACATGGTAACACCGGCATTGTTTACCAATACATCAATTTTTCCTTCGGTAGTGATAATGGTGTCAAACGCACTTTCCACACTTGCATCATCGGTCAGGTTCACATCCAGAACGGTTACATTCTCTATATTTTCTAACACTTTTGCTTTATCAGCATTTTTTCCACGAGTATCTCTCATAGTAGCATAAACTTTATGCCCCAACGCGGCAACACTAATGGCTGTAAGCCATCCAAACCCGCTATTTGTTCCTGTTATTAATACGACTTTTTTGCTCATTTTTCTGTGAATTGAATTAATGATACAAATGTCGGTATCTAAAAAGGGCGGTCATTTACCAAATGGTAAAAAGCGATTTCAACGAATATTTCGTCTAATTCTGCTGAATGATTGCTGGGTGATCCCAAGGTAAGAAGCGATATGAGAAAGCGGAATGCGGTTGACAAGACCGGGGAAATGTTCAATGAACGATAAATAACGGGTGGTAGCATCTTCTGAAACCAGCGGGCTTCTTCTTTCGATCGTTTTTAATAAACAATTTTTTAATATCAGACCTGTAATGGCATCCCAGCCAACAATTGTATTTCCGATGTCGTCCCAATCCTTCTTTGAAAAAACGAGCATTTTGCAGTCGGTAACTGCCTGTATATATTCCGACGCTACTACTTGCGCCTCAAACTTTTGTTGATCCGAAACAAAATTATTTTCTTCAATAAAGTGATGCGTGATTTCTTCGCCTTTGTTGTTGTAATAGCAGAAACGAACGACACCTTCGAGAATAAATCCAACCTGCCTTGGTATTTTTCCGGCTTCGGAAAAATATTCGTCCTTGTGAAGTTCGATCATTTTTGCTTTGCCCGTAATGAGATCTGTCTGCTGCTTATTAAGATTTCCAAACTGTAAGATATAATCTATGAACTCTTTCATAGGGTAAATTTCGAAATTAATCCGGGAGGTTTATTTACCATTTGGTAAAAAGTTTGATCGAACAGACCAATTCAACTCACCACTTTCTCTATCATTTTCCACCACTTTTCCAATTTTCCTGTCAGATCTTCGATGCGTATTGGTTTAGCGATATAATCATTCATTCCGGCATCCAGACACTGCTGTTCTGTTCCGCTCAGGGCGTTGGCAGTCAGCGCAATAATAACAGGCTGTTTTCCTTTGTTTTTACGTATAGCGGAGGTTGCCTCCAGCCCGTCCAGCACCGGCATCTGCATATCCATCAGAATCAGATCATATTCCTTTTTACCGATTGCATCCAACGCCTGCTGTCCGTCGGAGACAATATCAGGCTGATAGCCAAGCCTGGTCAGCATACTCTTCGCAACAAGCTGATTGACAGGATTATCTTCTGCTACAAGAAGCGTTAAAGGATAGCTTTTCCCAAACTCAGCAGTCATCTTGCCAGAAGCTGTTTTATGGATCACCACAGCCGCGTGGGTTTGTAAAGCATTTAATATATGCTTGCTCAGCTCGTGTTGACGGGTTGGCTTGGTAAGGGCTGAAACAAAAAGTCTGCGATGCACTTCTTTTAGCTCCTGACCAATAGAGCTAAGCAGGATCACCGGCAAATTGGGATGCCGTGAGCGAATCACTTCCGCGAGCTTAACCCCATCCATTTCCGGCATTTGCATATCGGTAATTACCAGATCGACTTTGGGATTAGTGGACAGCAAATCAAGCGCCTGCTGACCCGACTCAGCAAGAATTGGCCGAAGTTTCCATATTTCAAATTGCCTTTTCAGAATGGTAAGGTTAGTCAGGTTGTCGTCCACAACCAGAATTTGCTTGCCTTCCTGGCCTTCCATACTATAATGGACATAGGGAGCCAGAATTTTGATGCCTTTACTCGTTTTTACAGTGAAAGAAAACGTTGAACCCGCGCCCGGCTCACTGACCACCGAAATATCGCCGCCCATAAGTTCAACAATTCGGGCCGAAATAGCCAGTCCAAGACCTGTTCCGCCATACTTACGTGTCGTAGTGGAGTCCACTTGAGAAAATGCTTTGAAAAGCTTATCCAGTTTGCTGTCAGGAATTCCAATGCCGGTATCTCGAACAGCGAAATTAATTCGCAAATCATTCGCATTTCCTACGTCCTCCTTCGTAACAAAGAGACACACTTCCCCTTTTTCGGTGAATTTCATCGCATTACCCACCAGATTGATTAGTACCTGTCTGAGTCTGAGTGAATCTCCTACGATTTGTAACGGGACATTTTCTTCGATATGATAAATCAGATCCAGTCCTGCAGCTGTGGCCCTAGCTCCGAAAATATCCAGCACATCCTCAATGCATTGCCTCAGATTGAAATCCTCATTTTCCAGTTCCATACTACCAGACTCAATCTTTGAAAAGTCGAGAATATCGTTGATTACATTGATAAGCTGATCGCCGCAATTCACAATTGTTTCGGTAAATACACGTTGCTCGTCGGACAAATTTGTTTCCTGCAGCAAAGCCGCCATGCCAATCACTCCATTCATCGGTGTACGGATCTCGTGACTCATCGTGGCAAGAAAAACGCTTTTTGCCTGATTGGCCTTTTCTGCTTCATTGCGCGCATATTCAAGTTCAGTATTGGCTGCCAGTAGTCTGACATTGGCCTCTTTCTGAATAATTTCGTTACGTTTCCGTTCCAGTGAAAGTGCAGCTTCTTTTTCCAATTCTGCCATTTTAGCAGACTGTCCCAGTTGAAATTCCACAGATTTTTTCATGGTGTAAGCCCACAGCCCGCAAATGAAAAATATCACTGCAGCCAGCAAAATATGAATGACAAAAGTCATCAGGTCAAAATATTCGAGCCGTGTAAAATATACTTCCGTATAACCTGAGTTCTGCAAAAAGCCAAAAACTGCGTGATGTATCAGCACAACCAGCATCATCGGAATTTGCAATTGCCATTTGCGGTATGTGATCAGCAGTGCACTACCTATAAATGCAAAAAAATGCATCTCAAACAATCCATGCATCTGGTAAATAAACTGCGCCATATAAATACCCAGCACGGCACTCAGTACATACTGATAAAGGTCCGACGCAGGCAATAGCCACTTGGTAGAATAATAGGCGATCATCAGGATACCTCCCACCCCAAATGCAATAAACCAGGTATCATAAAATCCGGCCAAAAGCAGACCGAGCAAAAAGTATCCGATCAGAAAATAATTCATGGATCGGTCTGAGCTTTCCTTTACCATAAAAAGGTTATAAGTTTTTTGGAGTAAATATATTTTCAATTGCCTTGTAAGACAATCTGCTTATTTCTTACAATACGGCAGACTACATCCGTAGGATCTCAACGCCTCATCGTCGAATGCCATATCAGGAGAATTTCCGAGCAGTCCTGCAAGCGCAATTTTTGCGTAATTTGTACGCTCGTCTGTGCAGTAACGACTTTTGTTATAGTTGCCACGGTAGAAAAGCTTGTCCTTTGAGTTGATCAAAACAGCCTGAGGCGTCGAATAAACTCCACATTCGCTGGCAATACCTGCATCAAAAATGACCGGTAAATCCAGCCCCAGTCGATCCTTTATCTGTTGTGCGCTAAACTTTTTCTCGCTCATCACCACAACGGCAAAATCGACCTGCTTACCATACATACGCACAAGAGACCTGAAATGATTGATATTAAATTTCGAACAAGGGCACTCCGGATTAAAGAAGTGAAGGAATCGTGGCTTTTTATCAGCGCTTTCCGGTATCCCGTGCACCAAAAGCTTACTCCCCACTGCAACATGTTTGTAGTTAGCTGGAACAGGCGTGGGCAACAGATATACCCATGAATTATACCAGAAAAGCGTTATTACTGCCGAGAATAACATCAGCAGCCACAACATTGTCAGTTTTTTTTTCACTATTTAGATAAAGGCGTCTACATTTCGTTCCGTATCCGGATGTTTTAGAAAGCACCCTGGCATGTAGCAGAAAAATATTATATACTACAAAAAAACAGATAAAATTTCGATCTGTCATCATATTTAACTAGCAAAATTCGCACATTTTTACTACAAAAATTCTACACGAGCTTGGTAATTATATTGTCACCTCCGGAGTGATACGAAATTATAATAGGTATTGACGGATCTGAAGCAAATTTCAACTACTGCAAACAGACCAAAATTAGGATGAGATTTACTTAGCTAACCATGGTTTGTAACAATCCTTATTTGCTTCATGCCTACAACCTGCTGCTTGAACAGTACAGTTTTATGTTTTAAATTTATTGCAAAGAACATTGAGCTAATATATCATTTCCAATATTTAAACTGGTTTAAAGTATGACAGGTTTATTTGAAAATACCGGCAAATCCCTGGAGACATGGCTGGAAATAATTGATGCCTCTGCGGCACGAAAGCATAAAGAGATAATCGACTTCCTGCAAAAGGATCATAGCGTTTCCTACGGTTTTGCCAACACCATTGCCCATAAGTATAATAAATCAGATGCTGCGTCTTACCAGGAAGAATATCTGGTTAAAAATCAGTATAAGGGCAAAGAAAACTTAATTCCCGTATATGAATTACTTATACACCAAATCACGACTTTTGGTGATGACATTACGGTTGCTCCCAAGAAGGATAGCGTAAGTGTTGTAAGGAAAAAACAGTTTGCATTGATCAAACCAGCGACAAAAAACAGAGTCGATCTTGGGTTGAAATTTAAGAATAAAGCGTTTGACGGAAGGCTGGAAAATTCCGGCCCATTCGGAGCCATGTGTACACACAGGGTTCAGCTGTTTACCGCCGAAGACGTTGACTCCGTCGTATTTGATTGGTTACGCGAAGCTTATGAGGAATCCGTTTAGCGAACAATCAGAACTTTCTGTAGTGGGTCGGATAATCGAGAGCTCTTTTCGCCGGGTTTGGATAAAGTATAAATGACTGATGAGCTTGCTTGCACGACACATGAATAGGCGGATTTCCCATCAACATCAATCTGCTTTAATCGATTGTAACTTACTAAAAGCAGGTTCTCATCCATAAACTGATAGGTTCAAGATTCTTCGACTCTCCTTTACCATTCGTAAAGCCGATCTTTTCAAACTTTATGACATCAATGCTACTTTCAATTTCAAACCCCGAATTATTATTTTCGGTGGTTGTATGACCAGTTTAACAAATTACTTCCACCGGACTTCGTTGCGGTAAAATTTACAAGTTTGACGGGCAGGGCACTATTGTAAGTATGTCTTAAACTTACAAGTGTTAGGAAAGGAACCGGATTATTAGCATCTACCGTATCAGATACACTATATAAATAACTTCTTTACTTTTTACAAAGTCTGCTTCGGAGGCTCGAATCCTGTCGGAATAGTTGTTACATAACTGTCTGAATTAAGACCTTCCTTAAAGATTGGCGCTTCGTAAGCAGCATAATATGTTGCACAGCCCCGATACCCCCGCGTTATTTAAAATTCGATCTTAGGGGGTGTTTTAGGCATATCACCAAACATGGGCGACCTCGGATCGCAAAGCCAGTATCAAACTGCTTTTTATCATTTATTTAACGGTAAGAATTTGACCAAAATCATCCATATCTTGTTAAGTTAAGAGGCTCATTGGCAAATAATTGATACCTGAATTAAATCGATAAAAATCTTCGCATGAAAGTAAATATTCCGGCAGCATCAGTTATTCTTTTTGGATTTATTTTATCATGCACCTCAAAGCAGAACAAAGACATTGATAATAATCAATTGCTCGGTTCAGGATTTGGGATAAACGGCGTAACACTCGTAGTAAAAAGCTTGGACAGTGCCCGGAATTATTATGCCACTGTGCTTGGATTCGCTATGCCAAAAGCTGAAAATTTCGAACCGGGTCTTTACAGGGGTACGCTCAGCACCTTGGTTAATTTTCCGGATCAGTCGTACCTCGAGCTTCTTGCGGTAAACGATACAGGGAAGGTAGCGGTGAAAGATTCTTTTATCACGTCTTTGCGTAAGAATAATCAAGGTGCCCGCCTTTATTCGATATCAACTTCCTCAACTGACACAACATTCCGGTGGCTCAAATCAAAGGAATTAGCAACAGATTCTATTATGTCGGGCCGGACTGCGAAAAAGAAACCAAAGGGATGGAGCTTTGACGACGGAGGCGCGCAATGGCGCAGTGTCGAATTTGATACGATTAATCCGCCCCCGTATCTTCCTAATTTCACGGAGTATGTGGGCTATCCTTATACAGATCTGAAGGAAGATTGGAGCCCGGCCGGGTGGCGCAAATATTACGACAGCAATCCTAACGGCGTAGTAGGAATAACGTCCCTGCTGATTGTGGTGGAGGCCTTGGAACCTGCACGTAAGAAATTCAAAAAAATTGGATTTAGAGAACTGGAAGCCAGCGACACTCTTGCCCGCTTTAAAGTGGCACATAAGCAGGAATTACAGTTAACCGCCCCAAAATCTTCCGGTGATGCATACAGCAGGTTCTTAAAAAAACGTGGACCGGGTGTGTATGCGATGCGCTTTGAAGTGAAGAATCTGAAAGACACCCGCGACTTTCTGAAAAAAAAACTACCGGCAAAAGCCATGCTTGCCGACATGGCCAACAAACGTCTGACCGTATTTAAAGAACATGCTTATGGTGTCCAGCTTGACTTCATTCAGGAGTCGAAAGAGCAGGCTGCGCTGGCCAAAATATACGATTTCAAAGAAGACACGAAACTTAACAGTGCTTCATTGAATCATGCTTCACGTATTTATGCAAAGTACTGCGCGTTGTGCCATGGCAAAGACCGCGAAGGTTATACCGCAGATAACGCACCTTCACTACGTTCCCATGCATTGATGGCAACTACGTTAAAACCAAAATCAAGTTATAATTATCTCGAACACACTATTTCTTACGGACGGCCAGGTACTGCCATGGCGCCTTACGGAAAGAGTCAGGGCGGTCCGCTTAGTTACGATGAAATTGAACTATTACTAAAATGGCTGCATGAGAAAAGTGGCGTCAAAAAGCCGATCGAAATGTCAGCAAACCCGGTAAGTGGCAATGTTGTACTTGGAAAAGGATTGTACGTAAAACATTGTGCATCCTGCCACGGTGCGGAAGGAGAAGGTTTAAACGCTCCCGCCCTGGGGAATCCGATGTTACTGGCTACGGCTAGTGATGAGTTCCTGCGTTATACAATAACAGAAGGAAGGAACAATACGCCTATGCCAGCATTTAAAGACAACCTGAGCAAAGTTGAAATTAATGCGCTTACAGCCTTTCTCAGAAGCAGGGCTTCGGGCTGGAATGCTCCCGAAGCGGTTACAATAAAAGAGCCGTTGCCAAAAGATTACGTATTGAACCCAACAAGAAAAGCACCGAAATTTGCCTTGCGGGAAAACCTGTATGTATCTGCGGTTCAGGTAAGAAAAGCATTACAAGAAAATGCACGGATAGTAATTCTCGACGCCCGTTCTAAGGCGGCATGGCATCAGACGCATATTCCGGGAGCCGTTCCTGTGCCTTACTATGAAGAACCCGACAAATTCATCAAAGACATACCCAACGACAGCACCATGATTGTTGTCTACTGTGCCTGTCCTCATGCGGCATCTTCCAAAGTAGTTAACACATTAAGACGTTTTGGCTATAAGCATACCGCAATTCTCGATGAAGGAATTCTGGTATGGGCACAGCGAGGTTACCCTGTTGAATTTGGGCAGGATAGTAAGAAAAAGAAATAATGTAGCCGCTCGTTGGTAAAGTATAAATGTACCAATTTGTCAGAGTAAACTTTTTGATGATGGCTGCACAACTAAAACCTGGTGACCGCCAGCCACATTTCTGAATATGATATTCGTCCATTTATCCCAATCGACTGGCGATGGCAGCAAAAACGACATTTATTAGTTTATTATTTCTCACTAATATTTCCTACGCGCAACTTTCGCAGAGGTTTGATTCGCTTTTTACTGCATACCATAAAAACGGTCTTTTTGATGGAACTGCGCTGATTGCCGATGATAGCGGGATTGTCTATCAGCAATCATTCGGTTTCTCAAATCAGGAGCATAAGATTCCAAATAAGCCCGCTACGGTCTTCAGGCTTGGTTCACTTGAAAAGCAATTTACAGCAATGCTCATCATGCAGCTTGTTGAAAAAGGGCACGTAAGCCTGACTGGAAAAATAAGTGACTACCTTCCTCTATACCGAAAAGATATCGGCTGTAAAGTTACAATCGAACAACTTTTGGCCCATACCTCAGGAATACCGAATTATACTGCTTTTCCAAATGTCTGGAATGACTCTTTGAGACTTTGTTACGAGCCATCTTACATCCTGAAACAATTTTGTAGCCGGGACCTGGAGTTTGAACCCGGGACTAAATTTAAGTACAATAATTCCGGCTACTTTATTTTGGGCCAAATCATAGAAAAGGTTACAGGAAAACCACTTTCAGCCGTGATAAAGGAAAATATTCTGACACCCGCAGATATGGTTCACTCCGGCTTGGAAGATCACATTTTGCCAGATTCGAATAAGGCTACAGGATATTATCGGCTCGCCGGCACTTATGTAAACGAGCCCTACATATACGTCCCAAATACAGTTGGCTTCGCCAGCATTTATTCAACCGCCTATGATCTATACCTGTGGGATCGCACGCTTTACACCAACAAGTTGCTATCAAACAATTACTTACGATCCTACCTATCAGCACTCTTCAAGGTTGATCCGGAATATAGTTACGGTTTTGGATGGGAGCATGCCCGACTTGTAATATCTGTGAATGATACTGTCGAGACAATGGAACATAGCGGGGCCATACGTGCATTTCGTTCAAATATCTTCAGAATAACATCAGAAAGAAAATGTATTATTCTGCTTTCTAATTGCGCAAATCAATCATCCTATGATCTTTTCTCACAGGCAATGAAAATATTCCGGATAGGAACCTGGGATAAGCCAGGTAAACTTCTTACCGATACGTTATACAATTTGATCAGAGAAAGCACATCAGACAGTGCTATCGAAATTTATAGAGATTTGAAGTTAAACCATCCGAACAAATATAATTACAGCAGCTCATCGCTTGAACATCTTGGTGAAAGGTTATTGATACTGGGAAAGTATGCCGAGGCTGCTGCCATTTTTCAACTGTCAACAAAGGAATTTCCCTCTTACACAAATGGGTATTTTTACGAGGGAAGGGCTTATGAAAAGTTAGGAAAAAGAAAGGAGGCTATTAAAGCCTATAATAAAGCCGTTCTGCAAAACAAATCTTCCAGAGTATAGATGCTGCATATCAGATTAAATATTTGAATGGTCAAAAATAGAGGTGCCTAAGCAATGAGTTTATTAAAATAGATTCAATTCGAAATTTTAAATTTCCCGGTTCGCCAACAATTCAAATATGTATCTACTACTACCGGATCAGATACACATTCACTGATTTTTTTACTTCTTCCAAAGTCTGCCTGGGAGGTTCAAATCCTGCTGGGACAGTTTGCCTGGCAAAAGTCTGCAAATACAGAACCCAGGCATCCCGCCACCAGATGGCCTCCCTGTGCTGAACTTCCAGCCTTTGGGCAACACTGGCATATATTTGCTCATCAAGACTGCCCTTTGCCATGTCCCACTGCTGCCGCATCCACGAAACGGAATCAGCGCCGGTATAAAAGCGCGTACATAATTCCTCCCAAAGCGTTCTCCCTGTGCTTAGCTTTTCATCCCAGCGAACATGATGAAACCACAACAGATATGGCAATGGTGTTTTGTCAGGATTATTCCACTGCTTCTGCACCTGAGGCTGGTACTGAGCCAGCGCATTGCTTCCCGAGGCTGTACGGTCAAATCCTAATCCGGAAGAATCTGCCCGGTGGTAATATACCGCTGTCCAGTCTGGCCTTGAACCTTTGTTTTGCCAAGGCTCAGGAGCGAAGTGAACACCCATCCAGGGCCGTGAAAGTCCAAGCGGCGTATTGTAGTCAACATAAATTTCCCGGGATCGTAACATCAGCAGTACGATACTTTCCGCTGCTTTCTGATTGCGGGTCAGAGTAAGCGCTGTCCACTCCCGGGCAATCTGCTCAGAGCTAAGCTCATGATCCCAGCTTAACCTGCCGAATGCATACCAGTTGGCCTGGGCCAGCGGATGTCCTGTCCAGTTTCGGTCGCTTCCCGTGTTGGCCACACCCGCCATAAGTGTACGCGAATAACCGTGCAGACTTCCATCGACAACCCTGGCTACACTCGATCCCTGACCATTTACATAAGTATCTGAGTTAAGACATTCTTTAAAGATCGGCGCTTCATAAACAGCATGTGCTGCAAATCCCAGATACTCCTGGGTTATTTGAAATTCGACTCCAAGCGGCGTTTTAGGCATATTACCAAACAAGGGCGAGAACGGCTCTCGCGGCTGAAAATCAATCGGGCCATTTTTTACCTGTACAATCACTTTCGGATCAAACTTTCCATCCAGGGGAACAAACTCTTCATAAGCTGCCTTAAAACGGTCTGCTCTCGGGTCAGCCTTGTAGACAAAAGCACGCCAGATTACAATGCCCTCATAGGGTTTAAAGGCTTCTGCCAGCATGTTGGCACCCTCCGCATGGGTGCGGCCGTAATCCTGCGGGCCGGGTTCTCCTTCTGAATTGGCCTTAACCAGAAAACCGCCAAAATCAGGAATTTCTTTGTAGATCTGAGCTACCTTTTCTTTCCACCAGGCGCGCACCTGAGGATCCAGCGGGTCTGAAGTAGATAGTCCACCCAGTGTTTTCGGAGCAGCAAAGTATACCGACAGGTACGTTTTGATGCCATATTTTCGCATAACATCGGCAATTGCTGCAACTTTGACGATATATTCCTGTGACATGAAACGTGCGCTGGCATTTACATTGTTCAGCACCGTTCCGTTGATTCCCAGCGAAGCATTTGCACGGGCATAGTCCTGATATCTTGGATCAATCACTTCGGGCAGCTCATACCATTTCCAAAGGGAAGAACCAGCGTAGCCCCGCTCGACAGTTCCATCCACATTGTCCCAGTGGTTCAGCATACGGTAACGCACTTTTGGACTGCTTGCTACCTTCAGATTTTCAATCGGAAGCTGCATCTGCATGTGTCTTAAAAGGGCAAATGTTCCATACAAAATACCGCTTTCTGATTTTGAGCTGACCACAATATTTCCACCTGCTAGCGCAATGTGGTAACCCTCGTCCTGCTGATCATTGCTTGCGTCGAGCCTTAAGACGATTCCACCGGTTTTATTTCCAAATGAATTGGTAACAGAAACACTTTTACCCAAAAGATTTTTTAATCCAGTTTTAAGCTCAACGGCTGCGCTTTTTACTATCTCACCTTTTGATGCATTGCCAACAAAGGCTGTAAACCGGAGATACTCTGCTTTGACAGATGCATTTATCACAGGTTCATATTTAAGCCAAAGCCGGTAGCCGTCATCCCCGTCTGCGGGTAACGGATCGGCAGCAAATAATGCCGGGCCGGTCAGGAGAAAGCTAAAAAATAAAAGGATTTTCGTTGTCATTGTGCATATTGAATTGTGTCCTCAATTTTCGACCGACTGAATTAGTCAGCAACGATAAATATCAGGCATGAATTATTTTTTTACATTACGGATATGCTCCGCTACATTAAGCATGGTATCGATATAAAGGTCGTCCTGCTGTTCTTTCAAATAGTGCAGCAACTCGCTGTGCGCCTGACTGGAAACGTTCAATGCATGCTCTCCACCGACACCGTGAAAAAGAAAAACAAGCAGTTTTCCACTTTTTTGTGCCTCTTTCACAAGCTCAATCATTTGCTGTCCGGTCTGCCCGACCATCGAATAGCAGTCCATGTCGAGCAATTTCTGTTCGTCAAAAGAATGCATCTCGTGTCTTACTGCTCTTGCTGCCAGGAAATCCGCCGACATCGTTGGAATGAACTCACCTTCGATCACTTTCTTATGGCCGCAGGTAAAGGCAAATGTGCGTTTGCCGTCAAGTCCGTCGATTGATTTCAAAAATGCATTACACATTTTGATTTCATCCTGAATTCTTCCAAGACTGTACTTGCTCAGATCATATTCCGGTTTTACCCAGCTCATGCCCGGGCCGCTTGCATCACAGGGATGATACAAGGTGTGATTACCCAGTTCATGCCCGTTGGCAGCGGCCTTTCGCCAGTCTCTGATCCGGTTGCGGGCTGCGTCCGATGAAGCTGTCAGGTAAAAGGTACCTTTCAAACTCAGAGAATCCAAAGCCGGTATGACATTATCAAGATGTACATTCAGCGCATCGTCGTATGTTAATACAACCGCAGCCTTTTTGCCTTTCCAAGGTTTTGATTCATCCAGAATTTCTCCATCTGTACGGAAGGGGGATGCCGGTAAGCCCTGTGAGTTGTAAAAATTAATCCCCTCGGGGTTGTCCTGCCAACCGTAACGTACATACTTAGGAGTCTTTACCGACTCACCGGACAATTCAATCTGATCTTTACCTAAAATTTTAGCTTTTGCCCAAACAAAATGTTTGTCGTAGTCTGCCACAGCAAACCAACGCAGATCTTCTCCGTCACTTGATCTTATACCACCAGCCACATCGTCGAAAGTGAGCAAAATTTTATTACCGGAGATAGTTTTTGATTTAAGCCTTGGTCCGCTATGAACGACATCTTTGTCATTATATGCAATATTTCTGGCTGCCAGCGCCAGCCTTTTACCTATATCTTTTTTGTTCAGAGGATGGATATCGTTCCATTCACCCAGATCAAGTGTTACTGTCACGGACGTAGTCTTAAGGTGTAGTGCATTATTCTGCCCCTCCCTGAGTACTGCCAGACTGCTTTCTGCGGGGGTGTAGTCGATATCCTGAAAATTAGGCAGCTGCACAACCAGGAACGGAAGGCTCTCATCCAACCAAAGTCTGCGCCAGTCACTAATCAGAGCCGGCATCAGCTTCGTATAATCACCTGCGTTGTTGACATTGGATTCACCCTGATACCACACCAAACCTTTTAGTTTCATTGGTAAAACAGGAGCAATCATCGCGTTGTACAACGCCGCAGGCTGATTTTGAGCTATTAACGGTGCGCTCACCACTTCGGCGGTATTTACCGACTGATAAACCCGACCGACCTTGTACTGCCAGGTTCCTTTCAAATCAACATGCTGATCACCGGCAGTCATAAAATAGGGCTTATCCGGTACAAATCCGCCTTTTCCCATCTGATTTGTAACCCTGATTACAAATGTATTTTTACCTGCTTTCAGAAGACCGGGAGGAAGTTCATAGCGGCGGGGCGGATACTGATAAGTGGTATTGCCTATCTTTTTGCCATTGACATACATTTCATCTGCATCTATGATGCGGCCCATATATAGTTTAACCGGCTTTCCCACCCAGCTTTCAGGAACTTCGACGTCCCGGCGAAACCAGACAACGCCATTCAGATCTTTAAGTCCCTGATCCTCCCAATAACCTGGAACGTTAAAATTTCGCCAGCCTTTTGGCTGGTAATCATTGCTTTCCCAATGTTGAGCCTGTCCTAAATCAATGTTCACAGAGTGTTTTCTTCCGCCATTTGAAAAGCTGCGGCCAAGCGTGTTGACGTAAGTCGTGTCTTTGTTTTGGATAATGGTTTTTTGAATATCATTAAAATCCTTGTAACCCCCTTCACTGATCCATGCTTCGATCGGCGTGCCTCCTACCGAACTGTTGATTATTCCAATGGGAACCTGATATTGTTTGTAAAGATCTTTTGCAAAAAAATAGCTCACAGCTCCCATGGCAAGCACATTTTTCGGATTAACAGCTTTCCATTCGCTATTAGGCAAGTCTTGTCTTGGTCCGTTCAGGTCAGTCACAGTGGGAATAAAGAAATTACGGATGTCAGCATAGTTTGCAGAATCGATATCGCCAGCAAAACGTTCTTTAACCCGCTCCATATTGATGACCATATTGCTTTGTCCACTGCAAAGCCACACGTCACCGAATGCTATATTTCTAATCCGGATCAGGTTTTCCCCCTTCAAAACCAACTCAAAGCCCGTGCCTGCAGGTTGCGAAGGCAGTAATATTTTCCATTTACCACCTGAAGCGGTCACTGTACTGAAGCTTTTGTTTTTAAGTGTCACTGTCACCTTTTCTTTTGGAGTGGCCCATCCCCAGATCGTAACCGGCTGATCACGCTGTAACACCATATCATCACCAATCAGCTGTGGAAGGCGGATGTTGGCCAAAAGATCACCGGACAGAAAAAAAAGTAAAAATACTAACCTAAAAACGTTCATCGACTAGCTGGGGAAAGTGACCAATCGCTAATAACCGTATCGATTGCCTTTATATAAAAAATGAATATACTAATAAATTAAAGCCCGCAGGCATCCCCTTAACAGGACTCCACCTGAGAACACTTGACTACATTTGATTACCACAGCCCTCACTTCAAATTCAAAAAACCTCCTACCATCAAACTTCTAAAAATTCACCACACCGGCATAAGCCTTTTTGGGTTGGTAATTCTGATCAAACAGAAGCGGATAATCTTTGCGGCCGGCTATTGGAAAATTATCCAGCCAGCTCGATTTGTCAGATACATTCCAGAATGTAACCCCGGTAACGGTGGCTTTGTATTTTCTGAAAGTATCAAACAGCATTTTGTAGTGGGCTGACTGCTTCTGCTGCATTTCAGCGGTGAATTCGCCTCTGTCTGTTTCTTTCTTTTCTCTGCGTTCATGCTCTTTGGGATAAACCGAAACGTCCAGCTCTGTAATCTGAACCGCAAGTCCCAAACCGGCAAATTGCGTAATGGACTTTTCCAGCTCCGCCTGCGTTGGTTCATAGATAGACCAATGTGCCTGCAAACCGACACCATCAATTGGCACATTTTTGTCCTTTAATTTTTTAACTAACTGATATATTTTTTCCCTCTTAACAGCGCTTTCCGTGTTATAATCATTGTAAAAAAGCTTTGCTTCAGGATCGGCAGCATGGGCATATTCAAAAGCTTTTTGAATATAATCCTCTCCTATGATCTGATAAAATTTCGATTCGCGGTAAATACTTTTGCCTGTATCCGGCACTGCTTCGTTCACCACATCCCAGGCGTATATTTTACCTTTGTATCTTGTCATTACCTCCGTAATGTGTTGTTTCAGACGGGCAAGCAGCTCTTCGCGTGTTACCGGCGTTCCCACGGAGTCCGTAAAAAACCAGCGAGGGGTCTGGCTATGCCAGCAGAGTGTATGACCTCTTACCCGGATGCCGTTCCTGACCCCGAAATCAACAATTGCATCCGCATCCTTCCAATTGTAGCGGTTTTTTTCAGGATGGATAGGTCCCATTTTCATTGCGTTTTCCGGAGTAATGCTACTGAACTGTTGTTTGATCAGCTCTGACTCGGCACCCGACAAATTTCTGGGAGCGACTGCTACGCCGATTGGAAAATAATCTTTGTAAGCCTCTTTAAGTGTTTTCTGTGCAAAAAGGTTATCCGGAGAGAACAATGCCGCCACAATGACTGCCCCTTTAACCCAAAATAATAATCCTGAATATTTTACCATGACTTATATTGATTGAAAAAATGAGATAATATTCGCTATCGGCGGGGCCGCTCAGGCGGTCGGCAGTCACATTGATGCAGATAAGAAACTGCGGACAATTAGCAACTGAACTTTCAACAGCCGAAAGCTGACGGCCGATAGCCATACGCTACTTAAACAAAAGCTGTGAAAACTGAAACAGATCATGCCTCCACACCGGCCAGCTATGCCCTCCAGGATATTCGCTGTAGGTGTATTTCACTCCCAGTTCATCAAATTTCGCACGCATAATTTTGCAATTGTTATAAGCAATATCTTCCTGCCCACCCATTGAGATCCAAAAGTTTTTGAGATTACTATTAATCTTCTCAGCGTTGGTTTTCATAAATGCATATTGCGGTTCTGTAAGTGCCGTATTATTGGAAAACCAGCCTGAACTGAATACTCCGAGCGATGAAAACATTCCTGTATTTTTTATCCCCGCATACAATGTTTGTAGCCCACCCATCGACAATCCTGCAAGTGCTCTGTTTTTGGCATCCGTTTCTACACGGAAATTGTTCTCCACAAATGGAATTGCGCTTTGTTTCAATTCGTTTTCAAATGATTTTAATACATTTTCATTAAAACCGGCGATGCCACCGGAACCTCCCATATTTCCATCCAGCATAACGATAACCATCGGTTTGGCTTTTTCTTCTGCGATCAGATTGTCCAGGATCAGGTTTGTTTTGCCCTGGTTTGCCCATCCTCTCTGATCTTCACCACCGCCGTGCAGCAGGTATAGAACAGGGTATTTTTCGGCGGATTTATCATAACCAGGCGGTGTATACACATACATTTCACGCCAGTTTCCCATGGTATTTGACTGATACTTTTTAATACGCATATCCCCATGAGCAACATCTTTTTGCGCATAGTAACCGCCATTCCGGTATGGAATCTCGATACCGCTGGCCATTCTGCCCATTCCGTAAAAAGTTTCACTTGCAGGATCCACCACGGCAAGGTCATCAACTAAAAGTGAATAATAGTGAAAACCTTTGCCGATTGAATCGGTTGTGACAGACCAGTAACCACCGGTATCTTTCGCCATTTCATATTTTTTACCTAAATCAATCTGAACCTTTTGTGCCTGAGGAGCTTTCAATCTAAAAACAACGCGGTTGTCTGGCAAAATCTGCGGATATTGTGCCGAGCGTATATTGGTTTCAGCACGCGTACCCAGCATGGTGTATTTCGACAGAGAAGCGTTGTCAACCGGTTTGAATAAAAACTGAGAAAACATATACAGCCCGTTTTTCCAGACCTTAAAATCATGAACTCCGGGCTCGATGTAGTACACATGCGGAACCGAATGTTCGAACATGTAATCATGCGTACGCTTGCTGAACGTAATCAGCCTGTCGTTGTCGCCACAGGAAATAAACAGGAGTTTCAGCTTCTTTCTGGCGTCCTCAGGATCGGGCATGAGCTCGCCAGGCATTTTCGTGTTCGGTGCAGATGAAAACCCACCGACCCAGGCAAACTGATCCAAATTACCCAAGCCAATGTTCAGCGATTGGCCACCTCCCATGGATAGTCCGGCAATAGCGCGTTGTTCCCGATCTTTAAAAACCGGGTATTTGCTTTCGATGAAGGGAATCAAATCTAAAAGCAAGTCCTGCTCGAAGGTGGCAAATGCAGCGACTTTATCTTGCGCCATGATATTACCGGTAGCACGGTCGTCCTTCATAGCCCTTCCGTTTGGCATAACGACAATCATAGGTTCAATTTTTCTTTCCGCATAAAGATTGTCCAGGATCAGCTGCGGATTTCCGCCTTTTAGCCACTCTTTTTCATCTCCGCCAATGCCATGCAAAAGATAGAGTACAGGATATTTTTTCTTTTTAGAAAATCCAGGCGGTGTATAGATCAAAGCCTTGCGGGTGCTGCCGACAGTCCCGGACTGATACCGGACCGTATCAATTTTGCCCGCTGCAACTCCTGGCAGTACCACGTCATAACCTTTGGGCATTTCTTTCAGCATCCGTTGCGCCATGCTTACTGATGCAAGCATGAGCAGGCTTATGGCAATTGACACAATTGTTCTCATAACTATCAAAATATTGGGCGTATAAACAGAATACGGTTAGATCAATACTATTTGGCCACCGCTTTGAACATCGGATCCTTACTACTGTATTTCAGATATTTAAATGAAGCCGAATTACTAGTCTGCTCACCTGAGGAGGTGGCATACATACCAAACATACAACCAATAAAACCTCCGGCAACCTGCGTGCTCAAAAATTTTGCATCGACCTTATCTTTTATCAATTCCCAACTACTGGCTGTTGAAAAGTAAAAACTATACATGTCTCCGTTCGCTGTAATACGTAGCTTAACGGGTTTTGAAGCATCTGCTAAGGGCACCTGGCTTAGCAATTCCATGCTCTTTTTATTAGCTCCGCTTTTATAAAGCTGAATGACAGGCTTGCCCTTTTCAACTGATTTACCAATAAAATAAAAGTGAGATTCATCCTGAAAAATGGTCAGACCTGCTTTTTCATGCTCGGATTTCGCAGAAAAAGCAATTTCCACTTCCGTTGTGCAGTACAGATGCTGCTGGCGTTTGCCAATAAATGAAGGATTGCCCATTTCCAGGATTGTTTCCGGTTTCAACTTCATCGTCAGGCCGCTTAGCTTCGAAAGCGAGAAGGAACTGCTATCGATCGTTCTCATAAAAAGCAATGCAGGATCCAATGTTTTTTCAAATGTGAGCGTATATTCGAAATTACCCGCTTGCGGAAGCGCATCCTTTTGCTTTACTTCCTTATACTTTACCAAATAATCATACTTAATTTCCCTGCTTGACGGATTAATAATCGGCCAGTCGTCTTTCCATTCCACGGGTGCGATAAAGGTTTCCCGGCCTGTGTTGTAGAAATTCCCTTCGTAGGGTCTTACAGCAAGAAAAATAGCATATGTCTTCCCATCAGGACCATTCACGAACTGGGCATGACCAGCGGATGTGATCGGATCTTTGCGGTTGTCTGGTAAACCTTTTTGCGTCAGAATCGGGTTATTTTCATAAGGCAGGTAAGGCCCCCAAACAGATTTGCTACGAAAAACTACTTCTGTATGATTAACCGAAGTTCCTCCCTCAGCCGCATAGAGGTAATACCAGCCATTTCTTTTCATGATATGCGGTGCTTCAATCCAAACCGGCTTTTTACTCAAATCGACACCCCCGTTGACCAGCTGTTTCTCTTCACCGATAACTTTTAACTTAACCGGATCAATTTCGTAAATTCGGATGGTTCTGTGTCCGGAATACAGCGGTTTTCTTTCAGGAGCATCGCTGTTATAAACAATATACGCTTTCTTATCATCATCAAAGTAAAGGGACGGATCTATGCCGTGAACCTGAGGGACACGCACCGGATTGCTCCACGGGCCGGCAGGGTCCTTTGCAGTAACTACAAAATTTCCATCATGATCAATGTCGGTACAAGTTACGTAATATGTTCCGTTGTGGTAGCTGATCGCTGGCGCGAAAAGCCCACGGGTTAATTTTTCTCCCATAAAATCCATCTGAGAAGGCCGGCTGATTACGTTACCGATCTGTTTCCAGTTTTTAAGGTCTTTGCTGTGAAACACCGGAATTCCCGGAAAATAGGAAAATGTAGAATTGACAAGATAATACTCAGCACCTACCTGTACCACACTTGGGTCGGGGTAAAAACCTGTCAGGATCGGATTGACTAGTGTAGTGGTTTGAGCCAACGCACACTGACCCGTAAATAATCCGACGGATAAATATAAGATAGCTTTAAAGTGTCTGATTTTCATTAATTTAATAAATATTTACTAACTGAAAGAGACGACAAACTCCAGTGATACTATGCTTGATTGTGTTTATTTTTGTCAGGGGTTTATCGTCGTAATATTTCCGCTGCTGTCTCTGATCAGTTCTCTTACTTTCACATTGCGAAGATGTGTTTTTCCGGAGAGCTCCGAATCATGATAAAATAAATACCACTTTCCTTTTACTTCAACAATAGAGTGATGCGTAGTCCAGCCTTCGACCGGATTCATGATCACGCCTTTGTAAGTGAATGGCCCATAGGGCGAATTTCCTTCTGCATAACAAAGAAGGTGGGTGTCACCTGTTGAATACGAGAAATAGTATTTGCCATTGTATTTATGCATCCAAGCTCCCTCGAAAAAACGCCTGTTTGTGTCTGACGCAAGAAGTGGCTTTCCGTTTTCATCCAGAATTTGTACGTCTCTTAAAGGCTCACCAAACGATAACATATTGTCCTTCATAACAGCCACCTTCGCACCTAATGCAGGCTCATTTTCATGGCCTTTTCCCAGATCGGTCATCAGTGCTTTTTTATAGGTACCTGTATGCCAGCGTTGCAGCTGACCGCCCCAAATGCCTCCAAGATACATGTATGCTTTCCCGTCAGTGTCAGTAAAAACGGCTGGGTCAATGCTGTAACTACCTGCAATAGGCTTGGGCTCAGCCTTGAATGGCCCGGTTGGAGACTTGCTGGTAGCTACTCCGATACGGAAAATACCTTCTTTATCTTTGGCAGGAAAATATAGAAGATAAGTACCGTTTTTGTAAGCTGCATCAGGAGCCCACATTTGTTTATCTGCCCACGGTACGTCCTTCACATCAAGCGCCACACCATGGTCGGTGACTTTTCCGCCGATTTTGTCCAGGGAGTAAACATGGTAATCCCGCATTTGAAAATGCCCCCCTTCATCGTCCTGCGGCACGTCTGCCTCAACGTCATGTGATGGGTAAATGTAGATTTTCCCATTGAAAACATGTGCTGACGGATCGGCCGTGTATAAATCAGTTACCAACGGGCCAATTTTTCCCGGTGTTTTCTGAGCTGCCGACTGGCCGGAAACAGCAACAATAAGCGAAAGTGCAGCTGCAAAGCAATTATTAATTTGAATCATCATTTTACTTTGATAAAAACCGAAAATCTTTGACGTTTTTCTAGAAAGATCACTTTCTGCATTACTACCCAAATTTTAACCAAAAGATGCAAAACTGCGCTTACAGCAGCCCCGCATCCCTGGCTTATTGATTTTGATTACTAATATCCTGTGTTCTGCGGAAATTTTGGACCTTCTACTACCCTGTCAATCTGAGACTGTGGAATTGGGCGTAACATATGAAAGTCTTTAATATAAGTAGCCGCTTCCTTATTCCACTCCTGCACACGGCGGATCAGCGAGCGTGTTCTTACAAGGTCATGCCAGCGCTGCCATTCTCCGAAGAATTCGCGGCTCCGTTCGTCAAGAATAAAATCCAGTGTTACGTCAGCGGCTGTAATGTTCATGGCCGTAGCAGCCGTTGTGTTCTGAGCCGTGCTATTGGTTTTCCGAAATGCCGCGCGCTGTCGGAGAACATTGATCATTGTGGCAGCTTTCGCTGCATCGCCCGCCTTAAAATTCGCCTCAGCACCTGTCAGGTAAACATCCGCAAAGCGATACAAAACAGCAGGACGTGTAGATGGATCGTTGAAATTGGCACCACGGCTCGGATCCATATATTTTTTCAAAGCGGGATAAATACCGTTGTTCCAAAGACTTGGCGGCACGACAATACCCTTAAATGGCCGTGATCCCACAAACTGAGGTGCGCCCGGCACTTCATAGTCGGGCAGCCAAACGGCCGTGTCAGACCCAGGAACGGTGGTGTAACCTATGCCCCGGGTATTGTTGGCGGTAGTTGGGGTATTCGTCACAGCGGTATTAGAGATATAAACCGTGTAGAATGAATTGGCGAAACGTGAATCCACATCGCGGTTAGTGAAAGCCTGATCAAGGAAATAGTTTTTTCCGGCACGCGTACCCGTAGTCTGTTTATCCGAATTGGGACGCATCCGAACATAAGGACGACCGTAGTATGAATCGCGGATCATCCCCGAAGTACCACTGTTGGTGAAAACTCCGGCAGCATTTTTAATTGAGTTAATGCCACTGTTATTAGGATAATTCCAGTTGGTGAACCATGGGCTCAGGTTTTGTGCCGCACCACCACCAGCTGCACCACCAACGCTGTAGTAACCATATTTTGGATCCAGCACGTGGTCACTGACAAACATCGTCTCTTTTCCATAGTCGTTTGCAGGAACAAATGCGTCGCCATAATCCTGCCACAGATCCAGGCCGTAAGCAGATTTATTAGCAATAATCTCATCGCAAAGTTTGGCAGCCTGGGTAAAATCACTGGCCGTATTGTTCAGCCATCCACGGGTAAGGTATGCTTTGGCAAGCAGGAACTGGGCCACTGGTTTGGTTGCTGCTTTGCCCAGGAATGGAGCAGTTGGCTGGTTTGGCAGGTCAGCAGCAGCTTCCGTAAGATCCTTAATGATCAGCTCATAAACCGCTGCCGCAGGTTGGCGGGTGGCTGCCTGCGAGGCTATAGTAATAAACTCAGTGTGAAGCGGCACATCGCCCCAGGTCTGCACCAGATAGAAATACCAGAATGCCCTCAAAAATTTAGCCTGCGCAAGATACTGCTTCCTTGTGGTTTCGGGCAATTCTATCGTCTGACCATATTGCAGCACGCCATTCAGGGTGTTGATATCCTGAAACGCAACACCCCAGGCCGACCCGAAGTTACTGCTGTTCAAACCGTTGTAAGTATAGGCATTACCCGTGCCGGCATTGACACCTTGAATAAACTCGTCGGTTCCTGCCTGCATTTCAACGGTGAACCCCTCGGTACCCCACTGGCCCCGAATATCGTTATAAACCCCTGCTATCCCTCCAAGCACGCCGGATGGACTATTGAAATAAGATGGTACAATCTGGGACTGCGGGTGTTCTTCGAGCACTTTTTCACATCCGGAGCTGAGTGCAACGATCAGCCCGGCAGTAATCATTATTTTAATAGATTTCATGATCGGATTAAAATTTAAGGTTAACACCAACAGTGAATTGTCTTACCGGAGGATTATTAAGATTTACGGAAATCTGACGTTCAGGCGTTCCACGGTCGCTGGAGGCATCCGGATTAAGCGTCGACTGACCGCTGGCATAGCTGTTTCCCTCAGGGTCGATAGCCAGTTTGTCTTTCACCAAAGGCGAATAGATGATGAATGGATTTGTCAGGTTTACGTAGATTCTGGCCGACGTTGCACCAATTTTTTTGAAAACATTGCTTTGGAAAGTGTAACCAAAGTTGATGCTTCTGCACTTGATAAACGAACCGTCGTAATATCCCAGCGTCGAACCAAAGTTTGCCACAGCCCCGCTGGCATCAGGAGCAGGAAATGCATTTGTTGGATTTGTATCAGTCCAATAATCCGTTTTCACCTGATTTACACGGCTCTGGTTGAAGAATGCAAATCCACCTGACCCTGTGGAGTTACCTGTCAGGTAAGGCACAATTACTTTCATTCCCATACGGGCATAGGCGACAACGGAAGCATCAAAATTCCTGAAACTGAAGCGGGTAGTAAGGCCTCCCTCCCACTTGGGCTGAAAATTACCCAGAAGCTGACGATCATTGGCGTCAATTTTTCCATCCCCGTTCAGATCCTCCACTCTGATTTGTCCCGGGTTTTGCAGAGGTGACGACTGCTTGGCCAAAGTGCCGTTTTCCTTATCTGCAGTTTGCCAGATACCAAGCTTTTTGTAATCATAAATAACTGAAAGTGGTTGACCTACAAACCATCCTGCACCCAGATTGGACTGTTCCTGCGGTGTAGTCAGCTGAGTAATTTTTTCACGGTTGAAGAAATAAGTCGCGTCAATGCTCCAATTGAATCGTTTTGGTTTTCTGATGATCTCAAAGGTTGTGGTTACTTCCACACCTTTGCCTTCCGTTTTACCAAGATTTTTTAAAGTGGAACCCGCTCCGTTACTTGCAGGCAGCGGAACTGACAGCAAAATATTCTTGGTTTTCTGATGATACCAATCTACCGAACCGGTAATTCGGTTGTTGAGTATACCAAAATCGATACCAATATCGAGCTGCGAAGTTGATTGCCATGTCAGGTCATTGGCCGGAAGACTGGTAACTGTGTAGGCCAGCTGCTGTCCGGCAGTACCCGTTCCGAAATTGTAATACCCGGCTGATAATGCCCCTAGCGTTGAATAAGCACCGACATTCCTGTTTCCGGAAATACCCCATCCGCCACGTAGTTTAAGATTGGAAATAAAAGGGGCTGATTTCATAAAACTTTCTTCAATCACATTCCACCCCAGACCAATAGCCGGATAATTAAAATACTGATTACCAGGAGACAATGTAGAGGATCCATCACGACGTAAAGTCATGGTCAGCAAATACTTGTCGGCATAGCTGTAGTTGAGCCGCCCCATATAGGATAACAATCCGGTTTCCGAAAACGAGTTGCCAAAATCTGAACTCGCGACAGGCTGGCCCGATGCGAGCGAAAAGTTGGATGTTTTAATATAATCCGCCGGTACACCGGTCACTGTGAAACGGCTGCCCAATGAGTGGTTTTTGGTATACTCATAAAGTGCGGTAAAGCCCAGTTTATGCTTGCCTGCAAATGTTTTATCAAAATAAAGCAAATGTTGCAGGTTTACATCCCAATATTCTGTGTTACTGATCTCGGCATTGGATGATGCCTGCGTTGTAGCAGAATTGAAATAAGTCAGCGGACCATTGTAGCCATTGTAATTAGACTGGCTGAAATTCAATCCCGCATTGAACCGGTATTTCAGTCCAGGTAAAATGTTTACCTCTGCATAAATACTGTTGAAAGTCCGCAGTGCGCGAGTCCGTCCCATGTAGGAATCTTTTTTGGTCAAAATCGTAAGCGGACTTACGCCGGCTGCATCAATAGAACCTTCCGAGGGAAATGTATTTACGGTGCCATCCGCATTGTAAGGCGATGCAAGTGGCGTCAGCCGCACGAGGCCTCCTGGTATGCCGCCTCCGCCAGGTGTGTTCTGGTAAGTCAGCGTATTCAACGTGTTAAGACCGATCTTTACATGTTTTCCAATCCGCTGATCAATGGTCGCACGGATATTGAAACGCTGAAAGTTTTGGCTCGGAATGATCCCTGTTTCGTTGAAATAGCCCAAACCTATTGAATATTGAGTCGTCTCACTACCACCCTGTACACCCAATTGATGATTAGACATAAATCCTGGCTTGTAAATCAGATCCTGCCAATTGGTTGATATGCCCTTATCCAGCGCTTCCTGTTCTTTTTGGGTAATCACATAACCGGATGTTCCCGGGCTGGTGCGGTTGTATTTGGCTGCATCAAGTTTGAACTGAGCGTATTCGGGGCCGTTCATTACGTTGAATTTACCCATTACCCGTGTTTCTCCGTGATACCCGTCGTAGCTGAATACCGGTTTTCCCACCTTACCTCTTTTGGTCGTCACCAAAATAACGCCCCCTGAACCACGGGAACCATAAATCGCCGTCGCAGAGGCATCTTTTAACACCTCAAGATTGAGGATGTCATCAGGATTAATATCATTCAGGCCACCGAATGGTATCCCGTCGACCACCACCAACGGACCATCCTGGCTGTCTGCGGTACCTGAACTTGTCGTGAGCGTTCTATTTCCTCTGATTCTGATCTGTCCCTGGGAGCCGGGTGTACTGCCGTTGCTAATGATTGAAACACCCGCAGCGCGCCCTTTTAACTGATTGATCAGGTTCGGAGCGGGTACTTCTTTCAGGGTGGCTTCGCTTACAGATACAACAGATCCCGTCACATCTCTTTTGCGTTGGGTACCGTAGCCCACCACTACCACTTCTTCAAGTGTCTTGTTGTCGACCTCCAGGGTAACGTTGATGATCCTCTGTGACCCGATCATCACTTCCTTTGAGGCGTAGCCGACCAAGGAAAACACCAGAATCGCATCCGCTTCCTGAATGACCAGTTTGTAATTTCCGTTCTGGTCAGCGCTGGTTCCCCGCACTGTGGACTTCACAAGTACGTTCACGCCGGGAAGTGCCTGCCCGTCTGAGGATGTCACCTTTCCTGAAATCTCAATTTCAACAGCAGAACTCTGGCTGTATTTGGCACTGACTCCTGACTTGGCAGCTGCTGACCCGGCTATGACCTGGGCAGAAACGCCCAGCAGTAGAATTGGGAAGGCCGATATTGCCGTGATCCTTGCCAACATGTTACGGTTTAATAAACAGTTTTGCATATTTATTTATGATTTTATTTTCTTGGTTTACTTGAATAATCCTGATTGGTTGGCAAGCGGATTAGCAGCTGCAACGCGCCAGGTAAAATCTCGGGCATACAGCGTTATGTCATAGTTTTAGGATACATTTATTTGATTAAAACTTTTTCCATTGATGTTTGGATACTGGGTAAGAAACCATTGTCTTTGAGATAAAATAAATTAGTGTCACTTTGACAATACTAGATTTTGTCATAATTATACATTAATGATCTTACCCGACTGTCTTTGGATTCGGACTGCTTAACATTCCCAATCTTCTACCGTCCTAACTGATCACTTTCATAATTTTTTCGAGATATAATTTGATTTATTATTGAGCAAAAGTAGCACACTCTTACCCTCAGACGTGAGCATATTTGTTAATTTTAAAGCTACAAATGTTCAAATGCAGCAAAAAAATGCCGGATTCTGCGACAAACTTGCATTTTAGGAATTAATTTCCCGAATTTGCGCAAGAAGAGCATGCGCCATTGCACCATCAGGCTTTGACGCTGGCTTTGCACGCTTTACGGTTACAACCGGTAAGCTATAATTTCTACTCCTGAGGGCCGACAGCTATTAATCTTACTAAATCAATGTGCTTGAAAATCCGTAGTATTTATTATTTTGCTTGCATGCTTCTTATTCTGGCAGAGGTAATACTGCCTGCTTTTGCTCAGCAAACCGGGCCAAAGTTTACGTCCCTGACATCCATGGACGGCTTATCTTCAAACACGGTCAGTGCGATCCTAAAAGATCAGCATGGCCTGATGTGGTTTGCAACTGATGATGGTCTGAACCGCTTTGACGGAACGGATGTTCTGGTTTACCGCCATGACAAAAAAGATTCATCCTCACTTAAATCAAGTGACATTACCAGTTTGCATCAGGATAAAAGAGGCAGGATGTGGGTCGGTACTATTGAAGGTGGGCTTCATCTTTACAACAGGAAAAATGATTCATTTACAGCGATAAAATCTCCGCACAGTGTTACCAGTATTGCGAGTGACGCTTCGGGAAAACTTTGGGTAGGTACCACTGGCGGCTTAGTCAATGTAGACGCAGAAACCAAAAGGATCACTACTTTTTCTTCTATACCCAACGTTCCCGATGAAATTACAAAAGGACTTATTCTTAGTATTATAGTTGACAGTAAACAACGGGTCTGGGTGGGATCCAGAAATGGTTTGTACAGGATCAACCCGTCTGATAAAGAAAATGAATACATCAACTACTTACAGCGACTGCCCGATGATGCCGGTTCGCGTACGGTAAAGTCCATTATCGAGGACCGACAGGGGAATATTTGGCTGGGTACCTACAGCGGTGTATTCAAACTTAGTTCAGATGGGCAAATAGTAAAGAATTTCAGGTATGAATCCGGCAATAAAAATTCGTTGAGTACCAATATGGTCTTTTCAATCACTTTGGAGAATGATCATCAAATCTGGATAGGTACTGACGCCGGGCTTAACATACTCGATACGAGAAACGAAAAAATTACGCGGTATGGCCCGGATGCCAGAACGCAGTTCAGCCTAAGCAACAAATCGGTGCGCAGCATACTGATCGACAATGAAGGTATAAGCTGGCTCGGCACGTATAAGGGCGGTGTGAACAAATACGATAAAAATCTTGCAATTTTTGGACTGAAAAGATCTGATGTGAATGATCCGTATGGTCTGAGTGCGCCATTTGTCACCTCATTTGCACAAACTAAAACAGGCGAATTGTTTGTCGGCACCGACGGTGGCGGACTTAATCTGTATAACCGGAACACGAATCTGTTCCGAAAATTTCCGATCAATCCTAAAAACAGAAACGCGGCCGCCGGCCTGGCTATTCTCACCCTCGAACTGGTATCAGATCGTGAACTTTGGATAGGAACCTTCCGGGACGGACTATTTCAATTTAATCCCAGAACAGGATCCTATATCCAATACATTCATGGTAAGGATTCGGCGAGTCTGAGCAGTAATGAGATTTTTTGTTTGGAGAAAGACAAATCCGGGAAGCTTTGGATCGGCACCAATGGAGGCGGTTTAAATCTGTTTGATCCGGCTACCAAACGCTTCGAAAGATTCTTCGATCCGGCAATACCGGTTTCTGAGCGAATTATTCCGCTCAATGGCTACATAAGGGATATTTTAATGGATAGAACCGGAAAGCTATGGATCGCTTCTCACGGAACCGGGATTGCCGTGTTTGATCCTGTCAAACAAAAGTCGGTTCTGCTGGACAAACAATCCAGTAATCTTCCAGGTAATATTGTTTCCTCTATTTTGGAAGACCATAGGGGCAATATTTGGGTTGGCACCTTTGGCGAAGGTCTGGCCTTGTATAATTTTAGAACCAAAAAGTTTATTTGTTACGGACAAAAAGAAGGACTAGCCAGCAATGTCATCAACAAAATCCTGGAGGACGCTCAGGGACGTATCTGGGTAAGTACCAATCAGGGCATTAGTTGTTTTGATGTAAAAAACAAAAAATTCAAAAACTATACCTCATATAATGGCATACAGGACAGGACATTTGTGCTGGGCTCCGGTATTCGCGCAAACGATAATACTCTCTTCTTCGGAGGAATTGCGGGTTTCAATTACATCGACACACGTAGCCTGCCCGACAGCAGGCGTATTGCGCCAGTTATCTTAAAAGACCTGCGTATCGGTAACCGAAGCATAACGCCGGCAGATTCCAATCTGATAGACGCAGACATATCGATTGCCAAAACAATCAGTCTGGACTACAAGCAAAATTTTTCTGTTGGTTATGCTGCACTTGATTATACAAACCCTAAACAGGTGCAATACCGGCACAGACTCCTGGGGATGCAGTCAGAATGGAATGAGACGGGTGTAAACAATCTTGCCAGTTATACCAACCTAAGCCCTGGCAGGTACACCTTTGAAGTTCAGGCCAGTAACAACGGGATCAACTGGTCTGACAAAACCACTTCCATAGACATTGTTGTCAAACCGCCTTTTTACCTGACTATTTATGCTTACATACTTTATTTTCTGACACCATTTGCGATCGTTTTTGCAATGCGGCGCCGCGGTATTCAAAAGCTGCAGCGAAAATTCAGAGAAGAGCAGCAACGCGCACAGGCCGAGCAGGCACAGGAACTTGACAGAATGAAGATCAAATTCCTGACCAATATAAGTCATGAGTTCAGAACACCCATTTCATTAATTCTCGCGCCAGTCGAGAACCTTCTTGCCAAGACCAAAACCACCGAGCTGCATCCTCCGGCTTTGGCGATAAAACGCAACGCAAAGAGGTTACTTAATCTGGTAGATCAGCTGCTTGACTTTAAAAACATGCAGCAGCAGGAACTCCAGCTGGACCTAAGCCGAAAAGATATCATTTTGTACATTAACGACACCTGCGATCAGTTCAGTGATCTTTCGATCCGGAAAGGCATTCAATTTAATATTGAAAGTACAATTGGTCAGCTTCTGATGGACTTTGATGTCAACAAACTTGAAAGGATTTTGTTTAACCTGCTTTCCAATGCATTTAAGTTTACGCCCAAAGGCGGAGCGGTGAAACTAAGGATCTTCGAACAAACTGATTATGAAACCAAACGCTGGCTAACCGTCGTTGTCAGCGACACAGGAATAGGGATTACCGAAGGCGTACAGGACAAGATTTTTGACCGTTTTTTTCAAAATAATACAAACCTTTCTGTCCTCAACCAGGGAAGCGGAATCGGATTATCGATTGTACGGGAATTCGTACAGTTACACCAGGGGACCATCGCGGTCGCAAGTCAGCGCGGCCTGGGCAGTAGTTTTACAGTAAAGCTCCCAATTGCCGCCGACTCCCTAACACTTATTTCAGATCAATGGCCCAATGAGAAAGCGGTTGCCAGCCGTGTCAGCCCTCAGATTGCTGCACAGAAACAGGAAAGACTTTATGACGAAGATCCGTCCAGCGTTCTGATTATTGAAGACAATGAGGAGTTTAGACATTACCTTAAAGAAAACCTGCTTCCTTACTATAATGTAATAGAAGCTGGCAACGGAAAAGAAGGCTGGCAAAAAACACTTAGTCATCACCCCGAACTGATCGTAAGTGATATCGCCATGCCGGAAATGGATGGAATTACGTTAAGTCAAAAAATCAAAGCGGATAAAAGGACAAAACATATTCCGATTATTTTGCTCACTGCCTCCACAGGTGAGCAGCAGCAGCTCGATGGGCTTAATTCAGGTGCGAACGACTATCTGACAAAGCCATTTAATTTCGAGATTTTAAATGCAAAAATGAACAATCTCATCCTGTTAAACCGGCTGCTGAAGGGCGTTTATTCCCGGCACATTAAGTTATCCGGCCAGCAGCCGCAGAACGAGTCGAGTCAGGAAAAGTTACTTAAAGATATGCTGACGTACATTGAAGATAACCTGCACACATCCCAGCTTAGCGTTGAAAATCTTAGCAGACATGTCGGAATGAGTCGGGGAACGCTTTACAGTAAAGTCCTTGAAATGAGCGGCCAGACACCCATCGAGTTTATTCGCTCTATCAAACTTGAAAAAGCCGCTGTACTGCTGGAAAACAGTGATCTGAGCATTTCACAGATATCCTATATGACCGGCTTTACCGCACCAAACTATTTTGCAAAATCATTTAAAGCAAAATTCAACATGCTGCCGACTGAATATAAGGCAAAAAAGAGAAAACAGCCACAAATCGACATTTAGGCAGTCCTTTTTCATTTCCTACAACTATCTCACAAAAATATAACAAATCTCTGCTTTGCCAGAAACTAATCCCGGCTATGACCGCCGGGATTTTACTCTTAAATATCATTATATTCAGCTGCTTTATTTCTTGAAAAAAGTAGAAAAAAATCAAATGTGTTGTCAGGCTTTCTGATGGATGGAATTGCGGGATTTGCATATAGCTCAGCAAGCTAAGGCGCATTTGCCGGGCAACCGGACGGCTTTCTAAATCGTTGCTGATATCAAAACTGCTAACAATCAAGACTTCAATAAAAAATGGAGCTGATCATCTAACTGTAATCCGATGCCCCTCCGGCTCTCACTTCTTGGGTAACTCTACCTGCATATTCGTTCTTAGGTATGCAATCAGTTCTGTTACCTGCTTATCACTGAGATCTTGTAGTAATCCCGCCGGCATCATCGAAGCTTCGTTGACTTCCTGTGTTTGAATATCCGCTTTGTTAACCACAACAGCATCCTGCCCTACTACGCGTAACGTAAGTTGGCGGTCAGTTTCTTTTGCAACGTTACCCACGTACGTTCTGCCATCGCGCATAGTTACCACAACCATTTTGTAGTCATCCTGAATCTCACCGCTAGGGTCAAGAATGTTACCAAGCAGGTAATCCAGATTGGCGCGGTTTGAGCCGGTGAGTTCAGGGCCGATGATACCTCCTTCGCCGTACAGTTTGTGGCAAGGCGCGCAGGTTCGCTTAAATACGAGCCTCCCCTCGGCTTTGTTAGCAGTTGAAACGGCCTTTTCAGTCAGTAGATCTTTGTACTTTCTGTAAGCTTTTTCATCAAATGCTACGTGATCAATCGGCCCCCATACTTCTACGAAACCACTGCCCACCACCCGGCGCAACTGACGGGCTGTATACATGGGTATATCCTTTTTCGGGATTGTTTTTTTGGTAATTGCCTGTGTAAGCAGCCAGCCGGATTTCGGTCGTGAAGCAAGGGTTTGAACCACTTCGGATTTTTCCGCGGCACTCAGGTTTCGATAACGATCAATCAGCAACTTTGCCAGCGCATCATTATCATAGGCGGCAATGCTGCGGATTGCATCAAGCCTGATCTTTTCATCATCCAACAACACAGGCAGCTCTGCCAACAATTCCGGGCGTTGTCTGCTAGTGAGCGATTGTAATGCTTTCCGGCGCTGCTCTACCGGCGCATTTTTATTCTTTAATGTTATTAGATCGGTTTTCGCAGCTTCGGTGTCCCCAAACTGACGGGAAATGTCGGTTGCAAGCTGTGCAGTTGCTTTGTCGGTTTGTTTAAGTTTGGTAAAAATGGCATTCCAGTTTTCCGGAGTCCTGATGTCAGTTCTGCCTTCCAGTGCGTCGCGCATACCTTCCAGTAAATACGTCCGGTTCACCGCAGACCTCCCGATAGTTGTAACCAGCAATGCAGTTTGCTCAGCATCGACCACGCGACGTGCGATGAATTGTGCTACCATTGGAATTTTGGAAGTCTGTGCCAGTTCAAGGGCTTTGTAGGGATTTTCTTTAACCAAAGGTTCAATGCCAAACCAGATCATTTTAGGTAAATTATGATCCCCCGCATCCTCTGCGTGCGCCACTAACCCTTTTGCAATATTCCATTTGGAGATATCATCCAAACGCTGCAAAGCCGAAGCAAGATATAATCTGACCACCGGCGAGGGATCGGTAACTGCCATTTTAGCAAACATTACAACCGCATCCTGCGTAGGTTTTTCTTCTTCACACAAAAACCGGATTGCCCAGGCTCGAATGTGCGCATCTTTGTCGGACAAAGCACTAAATAATTCGTTTGCTGTAAGCGCATTGGTGATCTGCAAAGTCCACATAGCACGTAACCGCTCTTCTGGACTGCCCTGATGGTAAATTGCATTCAGTTTGTCACGTGCAGATTGGGATAACTTGTCTTTTACAGCGCGACTTTGAAGAATCACCCTGGCACGCCGTGCGTGCCAGTCGCTTTTACTGGTCTGCAAATCAACCAATTGCAAATCACTAAATTTCGAAAGATCGGTATACCGGCCCGGAAAGTTCTCTGCCAGTGAGTTTTTAGCTGTGATCCTGAAAATGCGGCCGGTCTCAGAATTCAGTACGTCGGAGCCACAAATGTCAGCGTCGTGCCAGTCAAGTACGTACATGGCGCCCTCGGGACCGATTTCCATACTGAAACCTACCCACTGCGCGTTATTGGCCATCATAAAATCGTCGCCATGGCTACCGCTAAAGCCTGAACCTTTTGGAGTCAGCACATCAGAGAGAATACCGTGCTCATGAATATTAGCCATAAAAATCCTGCCTTTTTCAGGAGCGGGGAACGCATCGGACTGATAAATGCGCGCCCCACCATGCGCCGAACGGTGACTGTGATCTGCGATTGTTTTTATATCGTTATAAACATAGGGATTGAAATGCTGGCCCCCCTGCCGATGGTAAATGCCGCCGGGCACAACATGCCACAAATGCGGGATCACGCAGGCTGTAATAAACATCTGTCCTTTTGCATCAAAATCAATACCCCAGGGATTGGAAAAACCGTGTGCGACTACCTCAAACTTCTGTTTCACGGGATGGTATCGCCATACCCCACCATTAATCTGCACGCCGTTTTCAACCGCAATATTATCAGGAAAAGGGTCTTTATGCTTGTATAATTTGCCTTTACCAACAGGCTTGCCAACCGTAGATGGCGTGGCAAAACCCTGTAAACCGTAAAGCCAGCCGTCGGGTCCCCACTGGAAACTATTCAGTGTTTCGTGGCGGTCGCGGATTCCCCAGCCGGTAAGGCGCACTTCGGCATTGTCCATATCCGCTTTATCGTCGCCATTTTTGTCGGGAATGAAAAGCAGGTTCGGTGGCGCGCCAACAAAGACGCCATCGAACCCAACTGCCAATGCAGACGGGAATGCAATACCTTCTGCAAATACTTTGCGGGTATCTGCTACACCATCCTTGTCAGTATCTTCCAGAATTAGAATACGGCTGGTGCCTGCATTCGAAAAGCCCTTTCCGCGCGATTCATAATCTTTATTCTCTGCAATCCACATTCTGCCTTTATCATCCCAACAAAACGCCATGGGCTGCGTCATCATTGGCTCGGATGCCCATGCATTTACCTGGTATCCATCCTTGATTGTCATCGCCGCAACAGCTTCCTGCGCATTGAGAAATTTAGCTTCCTTCCCTTCCCTCTGCGCCAGCGCCCACAATGCTGTCGCACTGTAGAGTCCGTTATCGCCAACGAATGCACCAAACGTTTTGTTCAGTTCCACATCATCAAGCGTGCCGGTGTAAATGACTAGCTCATGCCTGATAATTTCAGTATCTCCTTTTTTAATGTACCAATTACCTTTTCGTGCACGGGTCGGGCCCGCGCCAAGCTGATTGTCTACACGCCAGGTTTGCGGGTAACCCTGATTTTGTTTGTGATCCAGAATAGCAATATGCGCCAGATCATTGCGACCTTCTACCTGCATACCAATATCCACCCAGTGCGCGGCTTGCCCCTCTGCTTTTTCATTCTTTTGCCGGGCCGCATTTACCACCTCGCCTTTGATTCCTTCCTTCCAAGGCATACGCACAAACAGGCCGCCGTAGTCGTATTTCCCGATGGTTACATCCGCTTGCGCTTCACCGTTCCATTCAAGATCAAGCAGGTATTTACCGTCTTTGATCCGCATGGTCCAGTTTTGTGTTTCAGTTAAAACCGCCGTTCCGGTGGAATCCAGCAGGTTATACACGGTGTTCCATTTCACTATTTCGCCTTTCGCTTCAGTAACTTTTGCAGATACTTTTTTCCAGTAACCGTCGCCGGGATGGTGAAAATAATCACGGCCGTTTACGCGGGTATATCCCCAATAAATACCTGTTTGATGCTTGTGATGACCGGGACTATATTCTGTTAAAATGCCTTTTCCATCAGGGGCGACGATCGGGTGAAGATATGGGCGAAAATCAGCTTTTGCATTCTGGGTGATGATAGGCTTTGTTTCATTGCCACGAAAAATCCGGATCGTTTCGCCGTTCGCACTCTGCACAGCCCGCAGTTGGGTGTCGGCGGGTATTACCTGTGTTGATACTGGAGAATAAAACCAGCTCGTAAAATGAAAAAGCAACAAGAAAATTAACGGTGGCAGCAGCTTTACGGCATTCATAGGAAAAGAGTGTCAGGAATCATTTAGGATTTATCTACCATTACCAGCCAGACCAACCAAAATTTTGAAAGTAATTTCAAAGTCAATATGGCCGGAAATTAAACTTCGTCCGGGAAGTGAATTTCGGATCGGTTTTACTAAAAGCAGTGAACACTACCTTCTATACTAAATAAGACCTGCCTGGTTGTAAGATTAATTTTTCCTGTTTTAATTTGTAACCCTAAGTTTAATTGTAAAGCTTTAAAAGTTTTCAGAGAGAAACCGCGCTACTACGAAATGAAGAACAGCAGCGAACTAAGTTTTTAGCCATCAGAATCTATTGCACACTATTACTGCAATGGATTATTCCCGCCGCAACCTAAAGACCGTAACCTTTCAACCCGCAACGCTAAGCCTATAATTGACAGGACTTTGGCCTGTTAGTTCTTTAAACCTCCGGTGGAAGCAGCTGAAATTCTGAAAACCACTTTCATAACATACTTCCTTAAGATTGATATTATTGTCCATTAACAGCTTACAGGCATGCCCGACACGAATCTCGGTTAGGAACTGCAGATATGTTTTGCCTGTACGGGACTTGAAATAACGGCAGAAAGAATTAGGAACCATTCCTGAAATTTCAGCTACCTGTTCCAAATAAATCTTTGTGCCGAAATTATTAAATGTGAATTCATAAATGTTATTAATCCGGTCACTCTCTGACCCAAGAAGACTGTTCTGATAACCGACAGAGGAAAGCATTGTGTGCTCGTCTGAACGATAGATAAGTAGAAGGATTTTCATGAGCGTCATAATCCGTTCAGGCCCCTCAGCATGATGCAGGCCCGCCATTTCGCAAGCTATTGTTTCCTTCAGTTTACCCGACATAAGCATCCCACGTCCGGCCTTTTCCAAGACAGCTTTAATAGGCCTGTTTTCACTAAGATCAACAAATTTCTCTCCCCAAAAGTCAGGCGCAAAATGTACAACGGTGGAAAACGGTATGCTCGCAGTTTCAATGAAATCAACCGGCATATCAAAACGCCAGTAATGTGGCAGGTTGCTACCCACAAGCACGATGTCGTCAACATAAAACCGCTTGATATGATCCCCTACAAACTGGGTTCCGGTACCCTGATGAAAATGCACGAGCTCTATCTCCGGATGATAGTGCCAGCGGTTGTTTATGTTTGCAATTTTATCCTGCCTGATGCTAAATGAATAGCTTGGTGCATTCGGAACTTTCAGCAACTGGATTTTCACAGATCATATATTTACACCACGATTTACCAAAATAGACTACAAATATGTTAAAATCTCTTATACACTGGATAGTTTTCACCTCGATCTTTAATTAAAAACATTATTGCTTTGTATAATTAAATTTCTTTCCGGTAATATATATGAAGAAAATAATCTGATAGCCACTATTCCGTTTGTCGATTTTCACCACCATTACACCCCGGAGTTTACCATCGTCACCATGAAAACATTAGTTTGTGAATCACCCGGAAATTTCCGGTATCATAATTCAGAAATTCCCGTACTGGCGGAAAACCATGCGATTTTAAAAATCAGGAACATTGGCATTTGCGGAACCGATCTGCACGCATTTGAAGGCAAACAGCCGTTCTTCAGTTACCCGAGAATTCTGGGCCACGAGCTGTCCGGTGAAATCATTGCATGCCATGGTGCTCCCGACTTTTCGGTTGGTGAGGCTGTTACCTTCCTGCCCTACTTTAATTGCGGACATTGCATCGCCTGCCGAAAAGGGAAAACGAATTGTTGTACCAAAATGCAGGTCTTTGGCGTACATGTAGATGGCGGAATGTCGGAATACATTTCAGTTCCTTCCGATAAATTAGTGCACGCCGAAGGACTTTCTTTTGAAGAACTTGCTCTGGTTGAACCTCTTGCAATTGGTGCACATGCTGTAAGCCGCGCAGATGTTACAGCAATGGACACAGTTCTCGTTATTGGTGCCGGGCCAATTGGCCTGGGAATCATGGAATTTGCACGAATTGCAGGTGCAAAGGTAATCGCGATGGATATCAACGATAACCGGTTAGGATTTTGCCGGGAGAAACTCCATGTCGTGCATTGCATCAACGGATCCACACAAAACGTAAACGAAGAACTTGTCCGGCTGACTGACGGAGATATGCCAACAGTTGTCATAGACGCAACTGGTAATTTAGGGGCCATTAATAAGGGATTTGAATACCTCGCTCACGGAGGAAAATATCTTCTGGTAGGTTTGCAACGGGGAGAAATCAGTTTTAGTCATCCCGAGTTTCACAAACGCGAAGCCACCCTGATGAGCAGCCGCAACGCAACAAGAGCGGATTTTAAATTTGTAGTAAACTGCATTAAAGAAGGACTCATCAGTCCGGCCAGCTACGTTACCCATCGTGTCGCCTTCGGTCAGATTAAAGCTGATTTTCAGAGTTGGCTTGATCCTGCTTCCGGTGTAATCAAGGCAATGGTGTCGGTGAGCTGATTATGGGAATTACTTTAAGAATAATCAAAATAAAAATGAAACATTTTAAGAATAAATTAAAGAGATTGGTTAGCCCGGCATTGTCCGTGTTATTAAGCTTCAACTCTTTTGCACAGCAACCGGCCGACTCAAAACTTTGGTACAAAAAGCCTGCAAACCGGTGGGTGGAAGCCCTGCCAGTTGGCAATGGCCATATCGGGGCGATGGTATTTGGAGGTGTTGATCAGGAGTTGTTACAACTTAATGAAAGTACCCTTTGGTCTGGCGGCCCTGTAAAAACAAATGTTAATCCTGAATCGGCATCCTATCTTCCTCAGGTCAGAGAAGCCCTTTTAAAAAATGGTGATTATAAAAAAGCCAATGAACTGGTAAAAAAAATGCAGGGGCTTTACACCGAGTCATACATGCCGATGGGTGATCTGAAGATAAGCCAGGACTTTAAAGGAGAAAAACCGTCCAACTACTACCGTGATCTGGACATTGCGAATTCTATTGCGACAACAAGCTTTACAGTCAGCGGAGTGAATTATAAAAGGGAAATTTTCACGTCTGCTCCGGATAACATTTTGGTGATCAGGATTACAGCTACAAAGGCGAAACATCTTAATTTTAAAGTATCAGCCAGCAGCAAGCTAAAATATGTGTTAGAAGCAACAGCGTCGAAAGAATTGCTCGTTAGTGGAAAAGCACCTGCTCATGTCAACCCGAACTATTACAATCCCCCGGGAGGTAAAGATCCGATTATTTATGAAGATCCTGCCGGTTGCAACGGTACGCGGTTCCAGTTCAGAATAAAAGCTGTAAGCAAAGACGGAACCGTTTCAACGGATACATCCGGAATTCATGTTAAGGATGCAACTGAGGTAATCGTATTTTTATCAGCAGCAACAAGTTTTAACGGTTTTGATAAATGTCCGGATAAGGACGGAAAAGATGAGAAGTTGCTGGCAAAGGAATATCTTGACAAAGCTTTGGCCAAAGGATTTACTGCGTTAACCAAACGACATCAGGATGATTTTCATAAATATTCCAGGCGGGTGACTTTTAATATAACGGACAGCACGAAAAACAATCCTAATGTCTTGTTACCTTCGGACGAACGTCTGATGTCTTATTCGAAAGGAAATTATGATCCGAAGCTTGAAACGCTGTATTATCAATTCGGTCGTTATTTACTAATTTCATCGTCCCGCGCTGCCCTACCCGGTGTTCCCGCTGGTCCGCCTGCCAACCTTCAGGGACTTTGGAACAAAGAAATGCGGGCACCCTGGAGTTCAAATTACACCATCAACATCAATACGCAGATGAATTACTGGCCGGCAGAAGTTGCAAATCTTTCGGAAATGCATACTCCTTTGCTTGGGTGGATCAAGGATCTTTCTGAAACCGGAAAAGTGACCGCAAAAGAATTTTATGGCGCCAAAGGCTGGGTAGCACATCACAACGCGGACATCTGGGGATTATCCAATCCGGTTGGAAACGTTGGAGATGGTGATCCCGTTTGGGCAAACTGGTATATGGGTGCCAACTGGCTTAGCCAGCATTTGTGGGAACACTACCGTTTCTCGGGCGACAAAACCTTCCTGAAAGAAAAAGGCTATCCCATTATGAAAGAAGCGGCTATATTCACGCTGGAATGGCTGGTTGAAGATAAAGGCGGTTTTCTTGTAACTGCCCCATCTACATCTCCTGAGAACAAATTTAAAGATCCGAAGGGTGGTGAAGCGGCGGTTTCCATTGCTACGACTATGGATATCTCCATTATATACGATTTGTTTTCAAACCTGATCGAAGCGGCTGACGTACTGGGTAACGATCAGGATTTTAAAAAGTTGCTTATTGAAAAACGTGCTAAACTTTACCCGTTAAAAATTGATAGCCGCGGACGAATCCAGGAATGGTATAGGGATTTTGAAGAAACGGACACCTTACACCGCCATGTTTCGCACTTATTCGGTCTTCATCCCGGCCACCGGATTTCCCAGGATACACCTGAATTTTTTGAGGCTGCCAGGAAAACACTTGAAGTTCGGGGCGACGCGGGAACAGGATGGAGCAAAGGATGGAAGATTAATTTCTGGGCCAGGTTATTGGACGGCGATCATGCTTACCTGCTCATCCGCCAGCTTATGAAATACACCAACGAAGGAAACAGTGAGTACAAGGGTGGCGGAACTTATCCAAACTTTTTTGACGCGCATCCTCCTTTTCAGATCGACGGGAATTTTGCGGGAACAGCGGGAATGTCAGAAATGCTGTTACAAAGTCATTTGAAAGAAATTTATCTTCTTCCTGCATTACCATCAGCGTGGAAAGATGGCAGGATAACAGGACTTCGCGCCCGATCAGGGTTTGAAGTAGATATGGCCTGGAAAAACGGAAAGCTTGCCAGTTCCATTATTAAATCTTTAACTGGCGAACTGTGCATCATCAAAACAAACACACCCGTCACCATTACTGGTGCAAGTGTCACAACAGAAAATACCGGGACCGGATTTATCAGCAAGTTTAGAACAGAAAAGGGAAAATCATACCGGGTTCAAGCCGTTAATTGAGACAAACAATAATAAAAGCAACCCGTGGAAGATCGTTAAAATCTCCCCGGGTTGCTTATTGAATTATGCCTGATGCATGATCTCATTCGCTCCTGAGTGACGATACAGGATTCATCAACGCCGATTTTATGGATTGATAGCTGATGGTAAGCGCGACAATAAAAAAGGCGATGAACCCTGCTAAAACAAAAATCCAGAGACTAATCTCTACCCGGTAAGCGAAACCTTCAAGCCAACGGTTCATCACGTACCACGCAACGGGAGTTGCAATCAAGATAGCTACCACAACCAATTTAATAAAGTCGCTGGAAAGCAACAAAACGATGGTGCGGAAATCCGCTCCCAAAACCTTCCGGATACCAATTTCTTTTGTGCGCTGCTCTGCCATGTACGTTGCCAATCCGAGCAGTCCCAGACACGCAATGGCTATGGCCAGGCAGGAAAATGTGGTAAATAACTTTCTGAAAATAAAATCATCCTTATACTGGCGATTAAAATCTTCATCCAGAAAACTATAAAGGAAAGGTCTGTGCGGTTCTATTTCACTCCATATTTTTCCAACTTCATGAACCGTTTTTGTCAGGTCTGCTGATTTAACTTTAATTGACAGGTATCTGCTTGCATAGGCTTGAAAAGGCAGGGTGAGCGGTTCAATCTTTTGATGCAAAGAAGTGAAATTAAAATCCTTCACGACTCCGGTCACAACACCTTTTCTTCCCCACTGCCTGAATTTTTTACCTACGATTTCTTCGGGATTTTTATATCCGTATTGTTTTGCTGCTGCTTCATTAATGACCAAAGCACTGCTTGAGTCCGCCGGAAAATCCCTGGAATATGATCTTCCGGCAATGAGCTCTAAGCCAAAATGGGGTATAAAGTCTATCCCAACCTCAAAAATGGGTTGTCCCATCATTTTCATTTCGCCATTCTTTGTTTCAATCTCTGTGCCGGCATATGGGAAAAAGCTTCCGGGAACACTTCGTGAAAAAGCGGCTGAAACAATAGACGGGTTCTCTTCCAGCCTTGTTTTTAAGAGCTGCGATTTAGCATTAACGGCTTCGTCGTAGTTGTAGTCGATCACCAGCATACTTTCTTTATCGAACCCTAAATCTTTATCCAGCAAATGATTCATTTGTGTATAGACGATAATCGTTACCGAAATGAGTAATATGGAAAGACTGAATTGAAAAACCACCAATCCTCTTCTGAGATTTACGCCTCCTGTCGACTTGGTCATGCCTTTCAACACATGCACCGGACTAAATCCCGAGAGAACCAAGGCAGGATAAGAACCCGCCACAAAAGCGATCAACAACATGGCGCCTGCAACGATGGGAATACTTTTCCAATGGATCAAAATACCTGCTTCAAATTCTTTTCCGGTTAATCCTGTCATAAAGGGAAGCGAGATCACTACCAGAATTACAGCAGCTATCATCGATAGAGAAACAATAACAAACGATTCTCCTAAAAACTGAGAGATTAAACTGCTTCTGGCTGCACCAATGGATTTTCGGATGCCGACCTCTTTGCTGCGTTCCATAGAACGGGCCGTGGATAAATTCATAAAGTTGATCATGGCGATCACCAGAATGAACAATCCGATGATAGAGAAGATATACATGTTTGACAGACTTCCGGTTTCTCCCGGCTGACGATCCGCATCGGATTTTAGGTAAACATCATTCAAAGATTCCAACTCAATGACATATTTTGTTTTCGGGTCTTTGCGTTGCCGCTTTGCAAATTCAGGAAGCTTTTGTTTAAAAGCAGCTTCATCGAATTGTTCTTTTACAAGAAAGTAGGTGTAGAAATCAACATAGTCCCAAGTCTCGAAGACTTCCGGAATCGATTTTTTAAACGTACTCAAAGAAAGGATGGCATTAAACTTAAAGTGAGAGTTAACGGGAAGATCGGCTATGATGCCCGTCACGATGTATTGCCCGGCATTCGCTCTCCCCGGGGAATCGCTGCCTTTTAGTGTTTTACCCAAAGCATTTTCATTACCAAAATATTTCCGGGCCGTGCTCTGTGTTAGTACAATGCTATAAGGATTTACCAATGCTGTTTTCGGATCACCCTGCAACAAATCCCAGCTAAAGACATCAAACACAGTGGAGTCCATAAAGAACACGCCGTTCTCCTGATACTTTTTATCACCGTTAGTCAGTAGGATGTCGGACCTGCCGGAAAACTGAACTACTTCTTCTATTTCAGGAAAGTCATGTTTAAGTGCCGGTCCAACAGGTGCATTGCCCCATACCCAGGACGGCCCTTCTTTCGCCAGATTTCGGGGATCTTCGGAGACTCTCGTTCCATGCGTAACACGATAGATCCGGTCGCGCTTTGTATGATAAGTGTCGTAAGATAATTCACTCTGCACGAATGTAAAAATCAGAAAGCAACAGGCAATCCCTACCCCCAATCCGAGAATATTAATGGCTGAATATGCTTTCTTTTTAACCAGGTTTCTCCAGGCAATCAGAAAATAATTTTTATACATGGCACAAGGCGTAAATATGTAAGATGATTTAAAATTTCTTAATAGTACCGGGCGAATCATCCTGAGCATTTCCCATGTATAAATTCGCTTTGCTTTCCGAACAGAATACTGACGAAGATTATCCTGAAAAATCTCCTCCATGTCGCCTTCAATTTCTTCCAGGTATTCCGTCCGTAAAAAAAACCGCATCAAAAGCAGTGGCCATTGAGGCGGTTGAATATGCTCAGACTCAATCATATCATTTTTAATTCAGAGGCTGTCAAAGGAATTGATCTCCACAGATCTGCGCGTATCGCTCTGATTTCTTCCAACACTTTAATAGCGTGGGAAGTAGTATAATAAATGCGTTTGCGTTTACCTCCTCTTTTCAAAGTGGCTTCGCCAAAGGCCGAGGTGAGAAAGCCCTTTTCTTCCATTCTTTTTAGTGCCGATTGAATAGATCCTACACTTAGTTTTTCTTTCAAGCGCGCTTCCAGCTCCCTTTTTATCTCCACTCCATAAGCATCCTGCTGTAAGGCGGCTACTGTAAGTAATACAAGTTCTTCGAACTCTCCCAGTTTCGTCTTCTTCATGATCTGCTATTATTCGTAATTGCAGTTAATATAAGTACTTTATTTTATTCTTCATTGCAGTAGATATCAATTTATATCAAAAATAGAATACTTTATATTGACTATCAGCATATTAAATAAAAGATACAGATTGCTTGACTGCGATGGTAAGGTGCGCCTTGTACCGGACTGGCCGATATTCAGTCTAAACAAAGTCTCAACATTAGAATGCACTCACAAAGTATTCAGTGAAAGTGAATTGACGAAGGAAGTTCCTGTCGAGGATTGCTAAATAGTTTGAATTGAGAAAAAAGAGTAGTAAAACGAAGCCAGACGGTTTAAATCCCGAAGCAGTTATCTTAGCGGTTACCCTGATCGACCATGCTGTAACTCTGGCTCTGTACAAAAAAATCACAATAATTTCTTCCAAGGTAATAATTGACGTTTTCATAAATCAGTTTGCCTTAAGCCGGCCAAACCTGTGTTTTATATGAGAAACATCGGTTTATATGTAAGTAATGGACTAATAAATAAAAGACCCTTTGCCTGATCTTATCACAACATGGTGGTTGTCTAAAAATATTTTATCATTGCAATTATGTGATATGGTTAGAATTCTTGTACCGTGCGATTTTTCTCCGGCAAGCGACAAGCCGATTAGATTTGCTATCAACCTAGCTGAAAAAGTAGAGGAGCTGTTCCTGTTAAATTTGTTTGATGACAATAGTGCACCTAAAAAGCTTGAGCAGAATTTCAAACAAGCAGGACTAAATTTAAAAATCTGATCAATGAATATCCTGACATAGCAATTTTTTTACATCCGAAGATCCGATCATAGAAATTTTTACCATCCATTCCTAATTTTATTGACGATAAAAAAATAGGTTTGGTAGTCATGGGAACGCACGGCTCCCGAGGATGGGGTACTTTGCCCGTGAGATCCATGCAGATATGATCGCCATACATAGAAAGCAGAAAGCGTGATATGCGCCATTTGTTTACTGAAATCATCACCGCAGATATCGTAAATCACGCCAATATCCTGGTATGGACCTATTCGAGTTAAATTTTTGCTATCCTCAGCCCACAGTATTATTGACCAAAATGACTGAATCCGAATTAATCACTCATTCATCGCTTATTCAATGAACCAAACTCACTGGCATAAATCCTGGCTAACAAAAGAAAGTAACTGATCATAAGAGGACCAAAAATAAAGCCCCAGAAGCCAAACAGTTTGAGTCCGACAATTAATCCAAGTACTGCAATAACAGGATGCACGTTGCCAATTTTTTGAAGCAAAGTTACCCGTGCCAGATAATCGACATTACCTGTGACAACGATACTATAAATCGCCAGTCCGATCGCTCGTCCGCTTTCACCCGATGTATATAGATAAATGATTAACGGTATCCAGATAAACGCAGTACCAACAACAGGAAAAAATGCGAAAATAGCCGTAATGAAACCCCATAAAACAAAATCCTGTACACCAAATACCCAGTAACCGAAGATGGCAAATAGCCCCTGAATAATAGAAATCAATGGGATACCTAATGCATTGGCCCGGATCATGTTTTTGGTTTCGATGGCAAGGACTTCTACATTTTCCTCTTTTAAGGGTATGATGCCAGAAATCTTGCGCTCCATTTCAGTACCATTGGTAAGCATAAAAAAAAACAGAAAGAGAATCATGAGCAGATTGCCTGCCACAGATGCTGAACTGTTCAGGAAGGAAGGGATAAAATTCGTAATCAGCTTTTGGATTTCGCCCAGGCTTTGGTCTGTCACAATGTCGAAGCCCGTCCACTGCTTGATTTGGACCGAAGCAGCTTTAAAAACGACAATGACCTGCTCTGAATTGTCAAACAGGACGCTGACCTTGGACGAAATCAGATGAATTGCAAAGGAGGCCGGAAGGCCAACCCCGACGAGAAATGCAAGCATAAACAATAGTGCGGTTCCGCTTTTGTTCCAGTGTTTCCGAATGGTTAATGAAAAGTACCACTGCCGGCTCAGTATGTATAAAGTAAGTGCGCCTAAAAATCCGGGAAGAAAACCATATAACTCAAACAAAAGCAGGAATGCCAAAGCTGTTAGGATGATCAGTAACCCAATTTGTCTGATCTGGTTATTAAAAGTTGGCATTATTATGTGGATTAAACAGAGAGAGGAATTATTATCTTCGGGTCAAAGAACGTCACTTTGTATTGTATACCAATCTAAAATATTGAAATGCAATCATTTACTAATCCGATTACATTAATACGATAATTAAAAGCCAGGATCAGCTGAGCTTATTAACTGACTTAGTTTTTCTAACTTGAGAAAAGATGTCTTCCATTTAAAATACCAGCATGTCAGAAACACAGCGCCAAAATATTGCCAGGGAAACTGGCAAACCTGAGATTACAGATTTAAAAACAGGATTATCAAGTCAGGATGCCGCCTTGCGCCTAGAGCAATTTGGCCTCAATGAGTTAGATCAGGTAAAGCCGGAAAGCATCTGGTCCATTCTTTTACGGCAAGTAAACAGTATCATCGTCTGGATCCTGGCGGCAGCGGCAGTCGTTTCCTTTTTTCTCGGCGACAACCTTGAAGGCTTTGCAGTAATTGCTGTCATTTTGATTAATGCAATTACTGGTTTTGTACTCGAATACAATGCCCGGCAATCCATGGAAGCTTTGCGCAAACTGGACACTACACCAGCGAGAGTAATGCGCGACTCAAAAATAAAAGAGGTTCCGTCCGATCAGTTGACGATGGGCGACATCCTGATTTTGGAAGCCGGTGATCTGATACCTGCCGACGCGCTGATTCTGGAAGTCAATCAGTTAACTGTCGACGAATCTGCATTAACCGGTGAATCTGTTCCAACTCAGAAAACCACTGACCAATCCCCGGAGGATTCGCCACTTGGCGACAGACACGACTGTCTTTTTAAGGGAACTGCCATTACAAACGGAAATGCAAAAGCAGTAGTAACCAATATAGGTCAGGCAACAGAGCTTGGCAAGATCGCAACGATGGTCAGCGAGGCTAAGCGTACGGCGACTCCCCTGGAAGCAAAACTGGATGCATTGGGAAAAGTGCTGATCTGGGTTACACTCGCAATGGCGACATTATTCTTAATTGTCGGTTTTTTAAGAGGACAAGAAGTCAAACAGTTGATAGAAACAGCCGTTGCGTTGGCCATTGCAGCTATCCCGGAAGGCATGTCGGTTGTTGCCACCGTTGCACTTGCCTACGGAATGCTTCGTCTGGCTGAAAGGAAAGTGATCGTAAAACGTCTTTCTGCCGTAGAAACACTCGGAGGAACCAACGTTATCTTTACGGATAAAACGGGGACACTTACACAGAATAAGATTGAAGTTCATGCGCTCCGGGTGGCTGATAACGATTTTACAGTTCGACTTAATTTAAATACTGGTGGCGCTCAAACACTTGAGGTTATAAGAGGCGATCAGGATCTGATCCATTCACCCGAACTTGAAATGCTTGCCCGAATCGGGGCTTTGGTTAACAATGCACAATTAGACTCAAAGAAATCAGACCGTAAAGAACTGGGTGATCCTGTTGAAGTAGCCCTTCTTTCTTACGCACGCACTGCCGGTATCGATCTGCACAAGTTACATAAGAATTACAAGCGGCAGGCTGAGCTGGCTTTCAGTTCCGATACAAGGATGATGGCAACGCTGGATCAGGTGGGGACAGAATATTTTATTGGTGTAAAAGGCGCTGTGGAGGAAGTTTCTGCACTTTGTACTTGGAATAATCAGCAGGACAGAGACAAAGAACTCGAAGTGTCTGAACTGATGGCTGCGGACGGACTGCGGACCCTTGCTTTTGCTTACCGGCAAACCAGTCAAAAACCGGGAGAAAACTTTACAAAAGAAGAAAAACTGACTTATGCAGGACTGATCGGATTTCTGGATCCGCCTCGAAAAGAGGTGATTAAATCGTTAAATGCTTGTCATGAAGCAGGAATCAAAGTTATTATGGTCACCGGCGACCATCCGGCTACCTCGCTGAAAATTGCCAAACAAGTCAATCTGGTTGGGGAAGATGAGCAACTCGTGCTCACCGGGAAAGATCTTGAATCATTCGATTTTACCTCTGCCGATGATCAGAAAAAGATGATGGAATGCCGAGTTTTCGCCCGCGTAAATCCGGCACAAAAACTGGAAATGATAGATTTTTACCAAAAACAAGGCGACATTGTAGGTATGACTGGAGATGGGGTTAATGACGCTCCTGCTTTAAAAAAATCAGACATCGGTATAGCCATGGGACTGCGTGGAACGGCTGTTGCGGCCGAAGCTGCCGAAATGGTACTGAAAGATGATTCCTTTGCTTCCATCGTTCACGCGATTGAGCAGGGAAGGGTGATTTTTGAAAACATCAGAAAATTTATCGTCTTTCTGCTGTCCTGTAACATGAGTGAAATTTTCGTAGTCACTTTTGCAGGTTTTCTTAATGTGGGAAGTCCGCTCCTGCCGCTGCAAATTCTTTTCATCAACATCATTACGGACGTCTTTCCGGCACTTGCATTGGGCGTTGGAAAAGACAACAAAAAACTAATGAAGTCCCCTCCCAGAGACCCAAAACAGCCTATTTTACAAACAGCGGATTGGAAAAGAATTGTATATTATGCCCTTGTCATGACTACTTCGGTGCTTGGTGTTTACTGGTATGCGATCTACAAGCTAGGATTAAGTCCAGAAGAAGGAAATACAATTACGTTTTACGCGCTTTCCCTTGCACAGCTGCTTCATGTTTTCAACATGTATTCAGGCAAATTGCGTTTTTCTAATAATGAGATCACAAGGAACAAATTTATCTGGATGGCGCTCGTTTTGTGTATAGCGATTATGTTTGCCACTTATTACATCCCTTTCCTTCGACAAATATTATCCCTCCAGATACTTGATATTGAAGCGCTGGAATTAATCCTGGCAGCTGGTATTCTTCCTGTTTTAGTGATACAAACAACACGTTTATTTTTTCCAATTAAATAGTCAGGGTGTTTTTAAATCTGTGATTGATGCAACTTTTAGCCAGGCTTTTGTAAAAAAATAAGGTTTAATAGCTCCACCTTTATACTTCTCGTTTACTGATAAATTCATATCGCTTTTATTTAAGATGCACGATGATGATCAGCATCCGAGGCTCACTAACCGATCTCTCAATATGGATAGCAAAGACAGAACTGACGTTGAAATGGAGAAATCAAAAGCACACATCATCGTAGAAATCATAGAATATGTTCCGAACGCCGTGTTAAGCAAAACCATAATAAGGAAGACAACAGGTAATATTACAGTCTCTTCCTTTGATACAGGAGAAGAAGTGGCGGAGAAATCGTCCGCTTTTGATACCTACATTCAGATTATTGACGGATCTGCCGAAATCGTTATTGACGGTAAAAAGCACAAGCTAAAATTAGGACAAGGAATAATTATTCCTGCGCATACAAGGAATTCCTTTTGCGCCAAGGAACAGTTTAAAATGATCTCAACCGTGATTAAAAGCGGTTATGAGTGATTTTCAAAACTACATCCTGACGCTAAATGGAGGCTCATCAAGCATCAGGTTTGCCTTTTACAGCGCTCACGAGGATCTTAAATTAGCATTTGCCGGAAAGCTTGGGGGTATTGGAAATAAAATATCGGGAGCTATTCTGACTACCAGTATTTCTGATCAAACTGAGAATATTAAAATCACAGAGAATACATACGAACACGCCACCCATTTTTTGATTAACTGGCTGGAAAACCGAGCAGAATTTTCCGCGGTTGCTGCCATTGGACACAGGATTGTTCATGGCATGAAATATTCTGAACCACAGGAAATAACTCCAGACTTATTAGATTACCTCAAAAAGATCAGCCCATACGACCCGGAGCATTTGCCCGAAGAAATTAGACTCATTGAGCTGTTTAGCAAACGACATCCGGATTTAAAACAGATCGTTTGTTTCGACACTTCATTTCACGCTGAAATGCCAGCTGTCGCAAAACGACTTCCAATTCCTAGAAGATTTACTGAAAAAAATATTCAACGTTATGGTTTTCACGGACTTTCTTACGCTTACCTGATGCTGGAACTCGAACGCCAGGCAGACAAAAAAGTCGCCCACGGAAAAGTCATACTGGCGCATCTTGGAAACGGAGCCAGTCTTGCTGCCGTTAAACAGGGAAAAAGTATGGATACCACGATGGGTTTTACCCCTGGCTCGGGCGTGATGATGGGAACCCGCAGCGGGGATCTGGATCCGGGTGTGGCCTGGTATCTGATGCAATTTGAAAAACTGAGTCCCAAACAATTCAACCACGTTGTAAATCACGAATCCGGACTTTTGGGTATTTCGGAAACAAGTTCAGATATGCAGGAATTGATGAAATCCGAAGTTGATGACAATCGTGCTGCCGAAGCGATTGAGCTATTTTGTTATCAGATAAAAAAATCAATCGGCTCATTTGCGGCTGTACTCGGCGGCGTCAATACCCTTGTTTTTTCAGGAGGAATCGGCGAAAACATTCCGCAGATCCGCAGCCGGATATGCCAGGATCTCGGTTTTTTAGGAATTGAACTGGATGAAAAAAGAAATCAAATAAATGATCCGGTTATTTCAATGAAAAACGGAAAAGTTACAATCCGGGTGATTGCGACTAACGAAGAAATAATGATCGCCAGGCTCGTCCGCCAGGTTTTAAATTACAACATTAAACAATAACAATTATGGAAGTGCAAGATGCTGATCTTAAAGTGAAAACTTTATCGCCGGAATTGTTAAGAAAAATGGATGCATACTGGCATGCGGCCAATTATTTGTCAGTCGGTCAGATATACCTGTATGGCAATCCGTTACTCAAAGAAAAACTTACACTTGAACATATCAAGCCAAGGCTTCTGGGCCACTGGGGTACAACGCCCGGACTTAATTTTATATATGTCCATCTTAACCGCGTCATCAAGCAGTATGATCTGAATATCATTTACGTAACAGGTCCGGGCCATGGCGGGCCCGGCTTAGTGGCCAATACTTATCTGGAAGGAACTTACAGTGAAGTATATCCAGATATTGGTGAGGATGAAAATGGAATGCAAAAACTTTTCAAACAGTTCTCCTTCCCAGGCGGCATCCCAAGTCACGTAGCGCCGGAAACACCTGGTTCTATCAACGAAGGTGGTGAACTTGGTTATTCGCTGGTACATGCTTTTGGAGCTGTTTTTGACAATCCGTATCTGATTGCAGCGTGTGTGGTCGGCGACGGAGAAGCAGAAACCGGGGCACTGGCTACAAGCTGGCATTCCAACAAATTCCTGAATCCTGTTCACGATGGTGCTGTACTTCCGATTCTTCATTTGAACGGATATAAAATTGCCAATCCTACTATTCTGGCGAGAATTCCCAAAGAAGAACTGGAACAGCTTTTCCGTGGGCATGGCTACAACCCCTATTTTGTCGAAGGTGATGACCCCGATACCATGCATGAATTACTGGCCGCGACACTAGACATTGTTGTGGAAGAAATAAGGGCTATACAAAGTGATGCGCGGGTTTATGGTTTCAAAAAACGTCCTATCTGGCCCATGATCATTTTCCGGACACCAAAAGGCTGGACGGGGCCAAAAGTTGTAGACGGTCTTCAAATTGAAGGAACATGGCGTGCGCACCAGGTGCCATTGGCGGAACTAGCCACCAAACCTGAGCATGTGCAAATGCTTGAAACCTGGATGAAAAGCTACAAACCCGAACTGCTTTTTGACGAAAATGGAAAACTGATACCTGAACTCGCGGAACTGGCACCGAAAGAAAACAGGCGGATGGGCGCAAATCCAAGTGCCAACGGCGGATCGCTACTTATAAACTTGAAGATGCCCGATTTTAAAGATCATGCAGTAGCAGTTCCAACTCCCGGAAATATCACGGCTGAAGCGACATCTGTCATGGGTGAATTTCTGAAAGATGTGATGAAAGCAAACTGGCATGAACGTAATTTCAGGATATTTGGTCCTGATGAAACAGCTTCCAACCGCCTTTCTCATTTGTTTGATATTACCGGTCGCACCTCTACTGCGGAGATTTTTGAGGGTGACAACCATCTTTCACCTGATGGCCGGGTGATGGAAGTATTGAGTGAACATCTTTGTCAGGGCTGGCTGGAAGGATATTTATTGACGGGCAGACATGGATTATTCTCCTGTTATGAAGCCTTTATTCATATTGTGGATTCGATGTTCAACCAGCATGCCAAATGGCTGAAAGTTTCAAGAAAACTGCCCTGGCGCAAACCGATTGCCTCGCTGAATTATTTGCTTACCTCACATGTATGGAGGCAGGATCATAATGGTAACAGCCACCAGGATCCGGGATTTCTGGATGTTGTGGCCAACAAAACAGCGGAAATTGTACGTATTTATCTGCCGCCGGATGCCAATACGCTGCTCTCCGTAACGGATCATTGTTTGAGAAGCCGGGACTATATCAACGTAATTGTTGCCGGCAAACAGCCTGAAATGCAGTGGCTGGATATGGATGCTGCGATCAAACATTGCACGGCCGGACTGGGTATCTGGAAATGGGCAAGTAATGATGAAGGTTTTGAACCCGATGTGGTGATGGCCTGCGCCGGAGATGTGCCCACACTGGAAACAATTGCTGCCGTTCAGATTCTCAGGGAACAATTACCAGAACTGAAAGTACGGGTAATTAATGTAGTGGATTTGATGACACTCCAGCCTGAAAGCGAACATCCTCATGGCTTAAATGACAAAGATTTCGACATACTTTTCACCAAAGACAAACCCATTATTTTTGCCTTTCATGGATATCCGCTGCTGATCCACCGTCTCACTTACCGCCGGACAAATCACAAAAACCTGCACGTACGAGGATACAAAGGAGAAGGCACAACCACGACACCGTTTGATATGGTGGTGCTCAATGACCTGGACAGGTTCCATTTGGTGAGTGATGTGATTGACCGTCTGCCTGGCCTGGGCGCCAAAGGCGCTTATACCAAACAATATCTGCGTGATAAATTGCTCGATCACAAAGCTTACATTGAAAGTCACGGTGAAGACATGCCCGAAATTTTGAACTGGAAATGGAATCTAAGCCCGTCAACAAATCTTGTGTAAAATACAATCATGAAAAAAATACTCGTTACTACCGATTTTTCCGCAGACTCAAAAGCAGGCCTTCGGTTTGCCATTCAATTGGCTTCACAAAGTAATTTTGCGCTCACTTTTTTCCATTCCTACAACATTATGTCGCCCACAACCTGGACGGCAGCCCGGATAAAAGACTATGAAAAATCAGAAGCTGCAAAGGTTCGGCAGAAGCTGGATCTGTTTGTTGGAAAAGTGTATCAGGAGCTTGGAATTAAACCGGAACACGACAAATGTGTGATTAAGAGTTCGTTTTTTGCGCAAAGTAATATCATGGAATATGCTACTGACCATCATTTTGATTTTATATGCATCAGCACCCGAGGAGCAGGCAAACTACAAAGACTACTTGGCACCAACACAGCCAACCTGATCAACAATTCAGAAATACCCGTCATCGCTGTGCCTTATACTTATAAGTCCAAAAAGATCACAAGTATTTTGTATGCTTCCGATCTTGCAAATCTGGATAAAGAACTGGAAACCGTAGCCGCATTTGCCGCCCCTATCAATGCCGAAGTACAACTGCTTCACTTCACCACTTTTCTGGAAACTCATATTGATCCTGAAAAGATTGAACAGGCAACAAAAAAGTCAGATCACCTGCACATGAAGCTGGACATCAAGTTTTTTGAACCTGCCGAAAGTCTGGTTTCGCATATCGAAGCAGCCGTCGCCCGTACGAAGCCTTCTATGCTGGTGATGTTTACAGAGCATCACAGGAGTCTGTTTGAGAAAATATTTTTATCGAGTAAATCTGCAGAGTTTTCTTATCATCCAGTCGTGCCTTTGTTGGTTTTTAATAAGATTTAGAATAAGTATTAGTACAAAAATGGCATTTGGAGAATTCTGGTTGGGTTCTTCATTTTTTGTCTGGCCTACCACACAAGTAATTTTTGTAAAAAAAATTCCAGTGAATTTGGCAACTATTATCTAATTAGATAACTTAATAGGAAACTAAACAGTATGAAAAGTAACGAATTAACTGAAATTTGGATTGATGACAAAAGGACCTCTTTAAAAGAATTCATAACTGGTCACTCTGAAAATCAATCCCATGAGCAAAAGTTAAGAACTGAATTGTTGGCCATACAATACAGAATTGAAGACTATATTGAATCTAAAAGTATATCTGACAGACTAAGGGTTTTGGACTTTGTCAAATTATACCTTAAAACGTTTAACGTAACCCAAAAGAAGCTAGCTAATTTGTTTGAAATGAAGGATAGTTATCTTCATAAGTATCTGGTTGGAGAAAGAAAACTAAATGCAAGCATCGTATTGAAGTTGAGTTAATTCTCAAATTTAGATCCGGAATATTGGTTAAGGATTGAAGTCAAAAATGAGTTGATTGAAATTAACAAAGAGAAAGAAAGAAGTAACGATTATCGAAAATATGATTATCGTAATTTGCTGGTAAGAGTTGAGGTATGAATAGGATTTTAGGACATTAAACTGGGAGCTATGGTTCAGAAACTGCGTAATAAACAAGTTGCAGGGTTGACATCAGCCATCTGGACATAATTTTGATTTTATAAAATGAATATAAATTCAACTAATTTACTATGAACAAATTCCTTTACAAACTACTACTGGGCTTGATGGTTTAAGAATGCGCAACGGTTTAGACACGGCGGCGTACATGAGGGCTTTGCTGCTATACTGGCAGACGAATAAATCTTATATCTTGTTTTATATCAGCAACTTATTTATCATGCGAAATTTTATTCAGCTCAAATTTTCACCTTCATCATCAGCAGTTCTATTGCCCTTTAGTATTGAGACTGGACGAATATAAATTCTAGCACAGTAGCAAGCCCAAAAATGGTTATAAGCAAAATTAAAACCACTCCAAAAACCCAACACCCATGCCCACCCATTTCAAAAACCTAATCCAAAAAGCCTATCCCGCTTTTAATTCAAAAGACATTGATACGGCACTTCCGACGTTTCATGAAAACGTGGAGTAAAGGCTTTTGAAGGTGGTTATGTGAGCGGGCATGATGAAATAAGGGCGTATTGGACAAGGCAATGGACGGAAATAAACCCTACCGTTGAACCGGTCGCGTTTGATCAGAGACCAGACGGAACATTTGAAGTAACTGTCCACCAGATTGTCAAGGACTTGCAGGGAAATCTGATCTTTGATGGAGAAGTAGAACACATCTACACGGTAGAGAACGACTTGTTACGAAAAATGGATATTGAAATTTGAAAGACATTATTCAGCAAATACCCTAATCATCTCACGGTCTTATATCAGACTGTTGATAAACCCTCAAAATCAAAAATCCCCCCGTTAAAATCTCCCAACGTCATGCTGCCAGAAAATCAGCTCGTTTTCAAATGGCACCTGGATGTTTTCACGGAACGAGTTTATCTGCACCTTGTACCAGCTGCACCGGATGCGGAATTCAAACTGTTTACAACTACATGGTTCAAACAAATTAGTGGTGCGTATCAACTTTCAATGATGCATTCATACAATTACAAGCAAAAATAATGTCACCTTTATGCAAATACGGAACGTGTAAATTGTTCATTCTGAATTTGCGGACAAACAATGGATCATACAGCGGTTATATCATATTCCAATTTAAAGTCAACTCATGAATAGCAAAGATAAAAGTGAACAAGCGCGTGGTTCAGAAATGGAGAAAGAAATGGCTCACTTTATTGTTGAAATCATCGAGTACATGCCTCATGCCGTAGTAAGCAGGACAATTATAAAAAAGACAACAGGAAACATCACAGTTTCTTCTTTTGCCGCAGGTGAAGAATTGGCCCAGAAGTATTCTGCTTTTGATACATATATTCAAATCATTGACGGGAAAGCGGATATCACCATCGATGGAAAAATCCACAAGCTTAAACTTGGCGAAGGGATCATTATCCCTGCTCACCAATCAAATTCCTTTTCTGCCGAAGAGCAGTTCAAAATGATTTCAACGGTAATCAAAAGTGGATATGAATGACAAAGAACAGAACACTCGGGCTTACACAGCACATGCTATAATGGTCAATGGGAAGTGCTTATCGCTATGGATGAAAGCAAGCGCGACTTGTAACAAACGATTTGCCTTATTGGGTATCGTCCAGACTCCTGGGGTGGGTAGTGTTTTGGATTGGAGAAGGTATTCCAACTGATGCTCATATTGAAGCAGGATTATCCATGGCCATGGAGTAATTGGCCCAGCAAGCCAATCCGAAAAGCAGAAGAAAAAACAACGGTGAGAACTTAGGAAACTTAATGCAGAGCTGGGCTTTGAAATAAGGTTCCATTGGTCGTGACGTACAGACCATTTGATGTTATCTATTTTTATACAAATCCCTCACCTGCGGCAGCAGCGCCACCAAAAGCATCACAATTGCATAAAACATATAAAAGGTATGCAGCCAGTGCACGGCATGTAAGAACACCATTTCAAGCTGGATCCAGATGATCAGCGCAAAGGCCTGATAGATGCAAAAACTCCATGACCATATCATATCCTGAAAGATATTGAAACGTTCTGCAAGTGGACTTTCGACTTTTCCTGACAACGCAAAGATCAATAGCATAGGAAAGATACCCAGCACGATAAATAACAGGATACCTGGTATCAAAAAATCATGAAACGGAGAAGCAGCCAGGATCGACAATGGCATACCAATCAATTTGCCGGTTGGGGAAATGATCAGTACGCCTCCGCCGAACATAGCGCCCAAGCTAAGAAAACCCAGGAGAGAAATGAGCAAATTTTGTTTATTGGATAATTTCATTGTACTGATTTTAAAAGTCAGGGAGATGATCATTATTAAATATTTTTTCAATTTCAGGATTTCCGTAACTGTTTTTTTACGGTGATAACAGAAGTCCACTTCCAGTAAAAGTCGCAGATATCAAAAGAAAAAGTGTTGTATGTTAATGCCTGATTCTTACATAGTTTACTGATTAGCACTTCCGGCCAGAAAACTTAAAGAAACCATCAAAAGAAAGCAGTGATTTATGCAATTCTTTCCATACCAGATATAATACTCCCGGCTTTTAAATATCAAACCTTTGCAAAGTATCATCCCAATCTTTTCGCACGCGGTTCGAGATCAAAAAAGATAACAAACATTTTAAAAATACAACCAATGAAAATACTGATCGTATTGACATCCCATAGTGAACTGGGCATTACCAGCATGGACCTTTGTGGGATTAAGCGGTTGACAAAAACTCAATCCAGCTGATCGAAGATTTTTACAATCATCAAAAACCTATTGCTTTTGTATGTCACGGTCCTGCTGCCTTGATAAATGTTAAAACGTCCGTTGGCCTGCCGCTGGTACAAGGAAAAAACCTCACAGGCTTTTCTAATACCGAAGAAATAGCAGTTAACCTTGCAGACATTGTTCCGTTTTCATTGGAAACCGAGCTAAAGAGACTGGGTGCAAATTACAGTAATGGTGCAGATTGGGGCGTGCATACCGTGCAGGATGGTCTGCTGATTACCGGGCAAAATCCAGCGTCATCGCAGGCGACGGCCCAAATGCTTTTGTCAGCAATGACGATGTCAAACGCGCTGAAAAATCAGGAACTTGAACTTGGGGAATAATAAATTTTTCAAACCAGATCAAATCCCTGATTAAAAATTCAAATCTAAAACTAAATATCCAAATGAAAGGATTTCATAGTAATATCGAAAAGGACACACAGGAAAATAACAATTTCAGAAAAGTCCTGTATACCGGCGAACACCTCCAATTGGTGTTAATGAGTTTGAAAGCAGGTGAAAACATCGGAGCTGAAATTCATAAAAAAAATGATCAGTTTTTCCGGTTTGAAAGTGGTACGGGCAAATGCGTTATTGACGAACATGCATATGAGGTGAAAGGGGGTGACGTGGTGCTGGTACCTGCGGGGGCAAAGCACAATATTATAAATACCGACAGCTCTGCTGAATTAAAAATGTACACGATTTACGGCCCGCCTAATCATCATGATAAAATCGTCAAAGCCACGAAGGAAGAGGCGGAATCAAACGAAGAAAAATTTGATGGTAAAACGAGCGAATAACCATTCGCTTTCAAATCTGTGATTCATGTAACAATTCCCTCTTCGCGTATAAACTTACCCGTTGGAATACATACACCTTTGCTGACAGGATCTTGCCTAAATAATCTCAACTCATGAATCCATTCAATCCATTATTCGACGTACCTGTGGCTTGTGATTTCACGGCCACACTGGCACATGAAATTCGTAATCCACTGGCAACAATTGATTTGTCGCTGACACTGATGCTTGCAGATCATCAGGATGAGGAGCTGAAAATGTATGTCGATATCATCAAACGCAGCTCGGAAAGGATCAACGAGCTGGTTAATGAAATGGTCAAAAATCGCAGTTTGGATGAAACGCAGATGGCAAACCAGTCTCTTCACCACCTGCTGGATGAAGTTGTTGAAATGGCTAAAGACAGAATTCTGCTGAATAACATCATGGTGTGTAAAGAATATGATCCAACAGACTGTATTGTTGCTTTAAACCGCCCGAAAATGAAAATTGCCCTGACCAATATTATCGTAAATGCGATTGAGGCAATGGATTCGCAGTATCGGGAGTTGAAAGTGGTCACGATGTCCATTGCCGATAAATACGTCGTACAGATCGAGGACAACGGCTGCGGTATAAGCGAAAAAAATCTTAAAAACATTTTTAACGCCAATTTCACAAGCCGGCCCGGCGGCATGGGGATTGGGTTGGCGGCTACTTACGATATTCTCGAATCAAATCATGTAACGGTACATGTGGAATCACAGCTGGGTTCAGGAACGCATTTCTTCCTGTTATTTGACAAAAACTGATACTAAAACATTTGCTCCTCCTCCCCGAATTCATCAGCAAGCTAAATCAATATAAATTTTAACAAACCACCAATTATGGCCATTCAAACAGTTGACCCAAATACAAACGAGCTCCTTAAATCATTCGAAGAAATGAGTGTTTTTCAGGTAGATGAAGCCATTTCAGGAGCTGTTTCTGCTTTTGCAACATGGAAACAAACCAACTACGAACAGCGTGCCGGTCTACTCCACACAGTAGCCAAGCTGATGCGGGACCAAAAACAATACCTGGCCAGGTTGATTACCATGGAAATGGGCAAACTTATTTCACAGGCTGAAGGCGAGATCAATCTAAGTGCCGATATTCTGGATTACTATGCTGATAATGGTGCAAGGTTCCTGGCCGACAAACCGCTTGCGCCTGAGTTTGGAAAAGCATTTATCCGTTACAGCCCCATTGGTGTTTTACTGGGTGTTGAACCCTGGAATTTCCCATTTTATCAGGTTGCCCGGTTTGCAGCTCCTAATATCATGGTTGGCAATACCGTACTTGTAAAACACGCTTCCATCGTTCCACAATGCGCAATGGCCATCGAAGTTCTGTTTAAAGAAGCCGGTGCGCCAAAAGGTATTTATACCAACTTGTTGATTTCCGGTAAACGTGCATCCATGCTCGTATCGGACAAACGTATCAAGGGTGTTTCACTCACAGGAAGCGAAGCAGCAGGTGCCAGTTTGGCATCAGAAGCCGGAAAAAACCTAAAAAAATCGGTTCTTGAATTAGGAGGAAGTGATGCCTTTATCATTTTGGAAGATGCAGACATTGACAAAGCGGTTGAATGGGCGGTTGTCGGACGGATCAATAACAACGGCGAATGCTGTGTGGCTGCCAAACGGTTTATTGCGATCGAGTCTGTTGCAGATGAGTTCATCACAAAATTCAAAGATAAAATGGCTAATCTGATTGTGGGCGATCCGATGGATGCTGCCACGCAATTGGGACCATTAAGCAGTGAAGAAGCCGCTGTTGCGCTGGCAGACCAGGTGCAAAGATCTGTGGATGCGGGAGCAACGGTTTTACTGGGTGGCAAACGTCCGAGCAGACCTGGTGCTTTTATGGCACCAACGATTCTGACGGATCTGCACCCGGGAATTCCGGCTTATTACGAAGAATTATTCGGCCCGGTTGCTTCATTTTACCGTGTAAAAGATGATCAGGCTGCTATTGATCTGGCTAATGATTCTCCCTTCGGGTTAGGAGGCTCTGTTTTTACCCAGAATATTGAAAGGGGCAAATTGATTGCTGATCAGATTGATACAGGGATGGTCTTTATCAACCACCCGACATGGACCCAGGCAGATCTGCCTTTTGGAGGAACAAAAGGTTCTGGTTATGGCCGTGAATTATCTGAATTGGGAATTGACGAATTTGTCAATAAGAAACTCATTCGGGTTTGTGAGCTGAACGATCCCTTTTAAATTTTACATAGATTTAAAGCTTTGGTATCCGGTTACGAAATTTCTGCTGATGACGCTTCTGAAGAAATACTTGAAAAACTAAATATAAGGAAATAATAAATTTTCCCCGACGCAATCTAAAAACCATGTTTAGTCATTCCGGTACACATCGTACGCCAAATCATAATTTAAAACTGGCTACCCTGCTCGGTCTAACGGCAGGGCTTGTTAATGCAGAAGGTTTTTTAGGGTTTTCTGTCCTTACTACCAACATTACCGGTCATGCAGCATTACTGGCTGAAGGAATTGCCCAGCAAAATTGGGAGAATGCAAAGGTAATTGCTTTATGGATGTTGTTATTTCTTACTGGTGCTTTCACATCCGGCTTATTTTTATCTCTTTTTGCCGCAAACCAACGTTACTCGTATTCCGTTCCGATTGTCATCGAGATCATCATACTTGGCTTTTCAGCAATTTATGGATACAGGTACAATGGATCAACATTTTCCAAAATAGCTCTTCCTGGCAGTTTACTTTTTGCAATGGGTCTGCAGAATGCATTGGTTACGCTCGTTTCCGGATCCGTTGTCAGAACAACACACTTGACAGGCATTTTTACAGATCTGGGTATTGAACTGGCACAACTGTTAAAGACCAGCGTGAAAGATCGCACGGTTCTTCTCTTAAAAATAAAACTTAAATTATTTATCATCAGCTCATTCCTTTCCGGAGCAATCACCGGAGCTTATCTTTTCAAGCGTATCGGATTCAGATCATTTTACATTCCTATCATTATTTTAGCCCTTGTATTGCTGTATGATGTTTTTAGGCTTGATGTAAAACGTTATTACCGGATAAATTCAAGGACTTTTAAACCAGAAAAGACATAAAATAAGGCAGGTCAATAAACCTAATGGATTACCAGGATTTCACCCAATAAGAGAAGGGAGAAATTGGAATAAACCCAATCACGCCCAACTCAATCAACGCAGTATTACCTATTTTTTAATAATCGGAATAACCCAAAACACACTTGCCTGAATCACACTGTTTTTAAAATCGGGACTTATATCTCTTCCGGAGAAGTCCCCTACCTTCGACAGTCCAGCCATATAACGAAGCCCTACCCCAATGCCAGCATCGGATTGGTATCCCAGCCCTGCACCCGCTGAAAGATCCAAGCCCTTCGCAAAATTATTGATTGTCTGGTCCGGAATACTTTCAGTGAGTCTGAAACCAGCCTGCGGACCGCCCTCAATGTAAAATCCATTTGCTATCCTAAATTTCAGCATGACCGGAATATTCAGGTAATTGATTTTAAAATCTTTCTTGCTTCCTGCATTTTCAACCTTGGCTCCCTGAGTAGAAAAAAGTACTTCGGGTTGAATAGAGAAAATCTCTCCAAAACCAAAATTCAGTAGCCCGCCCAAATGATAACCCACTTTTGCATCTGAATTAATATTTCCACCCGAGTAATTGCTGACGTTAACACCCGCTTTCGGGCCAAAACTGAATGACTGCGCAAAAGCAATTGTGCTGAATGCGAATAGTAGAACTGTAATTGATAATTTTTTCATTGTGTTGTTTGAGATAATTAAAATTAATTTTGGCTTTACTGACTGTAAGCCCCGAAAACGATATATTACTACTGCTAAATAATGGTACGAGGCATGATTGTAGTAACTAATATCTTACTTTTACAAAGCTTGCAGAATTAAGTATGTTAAGTATTACACATCAATTCTCATTAGTTGCATTAATCACAGATTAGCGAAATTGACTGTCGCATATCCTGACTAATGAAAATTACCTTTCTACATCCTGTATGATACTGTACATTAAATATATGGTCAGCCTGCGCTGCAAAATGCTGGTGAAAGAAGAGTTAACCAAACTAGGACTTCATTATGTGATCGTCGATTTGGGTACGGTTGAAATTCTTGAAGACATCACGCGGGAGCAACACGATGAACTAAAAAAAAACCTGCTCCGCTCAGGACTTGAACTGCTCGATGATAAGAAGGGGATATTGATCGAAAAAATAAAAGCCGTAATCATAGAGATGGTACACTATGCAGAGGAACTGCCAGTAACCAATTATTCAGATTACATCAGCGAAAAACTGGGTTATGACTACACCTATCTATCCAATACTTTTTCGGAAGTAAAAGGAATAAATATTCAACAATTCATCATACTTCATAAAATTGAAAAGGTGAAGGAATTATTATTATATGAAGAACTCAATCTGACTGAAATTGCTTTCAGACTCCACTACAGCAGCGTATCGCACCTGTCAAACCAGTTCAAAAAAATTACCGGGTTGTCTCCTTCCTATTTTAGAAAACTAAAAATACAACGCACTGAAAACCTGGAAAATATGTAAGATGTGTAACTTATTCAGACCGTTATGTAAGATTTTGCGTGGACTTTCAATGCACCTTTGCGTAACAGGATTCACGATCAATGAAATCCGTTTTAATATTAGACGTCATGAAACCAGAAAAACAACAACGCGTTACAGAAATCATTCAGGCACTTAACGTAAACCTGAAAATTGATGAGAATAATAAAGACACATCAAAGGAGGAAAATGTAATCCGTAAAGCAGCGAAGAAGCTTTATAAGGATTTTTTACACATTGCACAAAAGAAATTATCCAGGGAAAACAAACTATTTGCCAACGAAGTAAAAAAACAGCTTAAAGAGGCCAGACAAGCCGAAAGAACGCTTGCCGTTTCCAATCTGCTTAAAAACAACCTTGAAATAGCCTGATTTGCAGTTCTCCGGACTATTTTAATCGCGCATTTTTTCCCCGAAGTAACATCCTGAAAAAGAAAGTCTGATTCATCTTCATGCAACTCATTCCTTCAAAAATTTTCAATTATGACCAATACCACAGCAGTCCAAAAATCCTGCGAGCCAGATTATGACTCTGAGGCTACCAAACTCGAAACAGATAAAAATCTTGAGAGAAAAGTTATAAATGCGTTACAGGCTAACGTATTTATAAATTGTGAAAAGATCCGGGTGCGCGTTGCGGGCCGTCTTGTATTTTTAGAAGGAACAGTAAATTTATTGAAGGAGCGAATATCGGCTCAAAAATGCATCAGAGATATTTTCGGTATCAGGGCGGTTATCAACTACCTCACCTACCACAACGAATACACCCAGTAGAAAACGCTATTCCGCAGTTCGATTTAACATAATCTACTATCAGTCAGACATTAAAAGAGGAGGTAATCATCATTACCTCCTCTTTTTGCGGTAACTAAGCTCACTTAAACTTCGAAGGATCATTAATTCTTAATATTCTGTAATGTAATAACGATCAGTACCGATTGTGATGATAGTCACCTATTTAAGTCAAACATAACCCTACCTTTCGAATAAGTTCAAAATTGGGGAATGGATCAGCCATCTTTGTAAAATCTCATTGTAACTACAAACCAAACTTAGCCTATATGGTACTCTACATTAAGAATATGGTCAGTTTACGTTGCAAAATCAGGGTTAGGGAAGAATTGGCAAAACTGGGTCTAGATGTCTGTAAAGTCGACCTGGGCGTTGTTCAATTGCTGAAAAAAATAACGATCTCACAACGTAAATGCCTCAGAGAAAATTTGCTCAGTTCGGGACTAGAATTACTGGAGGACAAACGAAGCATTTTGATTGAGAAAATTAAAAACGTTATTATCGAACTCGTACATTATACCGATGATCTCCCAAAAACCAATTATTCCGACTATATCAGCAGAAAAGTGGGTTATGATTATACTTACCTATCCAACCTTTTTTCTGAGGAAAAAGGGATAGACATCCAACATTTTATAATCAATCATAAAATTGAAAGGGTTAAGGAGCTGCTGCAGTACAAAGAGCTAAATCTGACAGAGATTTCTTATAAACTACATTACAGCAGCGTCTCTCACCTTTCAAACCAATTTAAGAAAGTCACAGGCCTATCCCCGTCGATTTATATGCATCAAAGTCAAAAAAGATGGAACAATCTTGAAAACATGTAAAAAGTGTAACTTCTCATATTTTATATGTAACAAATAGTACTATTAATTTTTGCAATTTTAAAGTACCGCTCGGGTTACGTCAAACAGATTTAAATCCAAGTCATGCTAATACGTATATACCAAAACGTCATTTGGCATATTTTATCTTTTAAAAATCTACATTAGCAAATTATGAAAATTGGAAACATATTGTGCAGCATGGTCCTATCTGGCTCAGCAGGTATTATTATCGGAATATTGCTCGCTCCTGATAAAGGTTCACAAACAAGACAAAAAATCAAACGCAAGGCAGAAGATTTGCTGGAAGAAAAAATCATCCGTTACAACCGTATTGTTTGTGAGATAAAAACAAAAATTGATGCGATTTTAGACGAAGTTTTTATTGCAGTACCCGATGAAAATATTCGCAATTGGGCAGATTCAGATCAGAAAAATGAAATTATTGTTTAAATAATCCATTCCTGATATACACCATCAATCATGTTCTAAAACAATTCCAGCCAAAATTAAGCTGAAATAAGGCAGTGGCTCAAAAAGCTTCAACCGCTGGACCTGAAGCAATTATGGCCAGAGTGAAAAAATGAATTCCAATAGATTGAGAAATATGAGATGGCTCCCAAAAACGGGCACACTTTTTTGCACAAGCCAAAGCTTGCAAAAGAGTATGCCTTTCCAGCTACACAGACATAGCAACCAACCGTACAGATAAACGACGAAAGACAGAAGGGCAGTTTGTAACACATGTTTGGCGTCATGGGGGTTGCGTTCTTACATTCAAGCTAAATTTTCAAATTGGGCTTTAGCGCTGCGTTGACTGTTTGTTCTAAACCGTGGCCTATGCCTTAAAAAGCACCATTGCCAAACACCACAAAAGACAACCGTAAAAAACTAAAATTGCGCACCATCGTGTAACATCTATGCTATCAGAGGAAACAAAGCCGTCCGGGCACCATAGTTTAACTGAGTGTTGGCTAAATGTATTTAAATTAATCAGGAAACAACGACCTGTTTAAACCCGGAAGTAATGTAAGGGCATTTTTGTAATAAACCTTTTTTAGTATTTGGTCGCTTAGTCCCATACCGTACATGTTCCAGTGTGCATGGTATTTCGGTCAACTAACATAGATCCTGCCCTTACTCCTCGCGCAAGAACATATAATCAACACTCTTACCATCACCTGAAATCACCGCTTTTACATGATTACCGCTCCGGCTATATGTTATTTTTTTAGGAAAGTCATGCTTTGGGTTTTCACAGGTAAAGCCATTATCCGTAATTGCAGTCAGCTTGAAGTAGACAGGCTTTGGCTCACCAGTCACCGATACTACATAAAAAATATCATTTCCTTTCACAATCAATTCCAGTTTCTCGGTAAAAATAACCTCTTTTCCTTTGAGGGTAACTCCTTTGCCGCTCAGTTTCAAATCTGACACTTTATTCCAGGCCTCATAACCCGATTGGCCTGCACTTGAATTGGTCCGGATCCATTTTCCGGTCAGCCATTCCAGTTTTCTAAATTTTTGCTTGTTACTTTCCTGTGCATTGCTGACATCCATTACCAGTAGCAGGGAGATAATCAGAAGTAGTTTATTTGTGCTCATTTTGTTTTTTCAGCAAAAATAGACGCATTCCCTCTTCTTGTATTGTATAAAACCGACACGGTACGCTATTTGTTCAAAAAGAAATTGGCCATGTTTTTCTCCCCGAAAAAGTAGGCTGAAGGGTCTTCACCTGTGAAAGCCTTGAAATTATGGATGAAATGCGATTGATCATAAAACCCAGACTGGTAAACGATTTCCGCCCAACTGTTTTCTTTCGATTTAATCAATTGAAATATGTAGTTAAACCGGATAATCCTCGCGTAGTATTTTGGCGATAGGCCTATATATTTTTTAAACAGACGCTCCAGTTGACGTTCGCCAATCCCAGATACTGCTACCATGTCTGATACAGTCACCAGTCCGTTGGAATTAAATATCAGATTCAATGGTCCTTCTAAGGGATTTTCCGGCGCAGTCTCAATAAGCTTCACAAAATATTCGTCCAGGATTTTCTTTACGAATTGCTCTTGCCTGTTGCACCCAAGTTTGACACAGTCGTCTAATATTTTCTTTAACTTTCCAAGTTCAGGATTTTGCAGCGAGTCCAGATCTATAATTTTATCCAGATACTGATCCATACTAAAACCAAATAACTGGGTTAATGCTGCGGGTTTCAGTTTAATCGCGATGGAACCGGTACGGCCGGTATTCCGGAGATAAAAGAAGGTTTTGAGTTGTCCGGCCATTAAATTCGGAGATTGCAATGTCCAGTCTCCATTAATTTTGGATTTGTAAACGTCTGCGTAATTGAAAATGATTTCCGTAAAGCCATCCGGAATGATCTTCTCAACCTGAGGCACTGAATCCTGACTGTACATCATCCAGTAGCATTCAATAAATCCTTCCAGATCGGTATGTGGCATAATTCTGGTAAATTCCATGTTACCTGTTTTGAAATAGTAAGATAGATAATTAAATGATGCCTTAGCCAAATTTGCTAATTTAGCCCTTCTGACCGGACGACCTCTTGCACAGCGTCAATGGCAACAAAAAAATATTTAAGATATTAGAAATGATAAGATATATTTTCATATTTTTTTTAACACTCATTGCGATCAGCAGCGTTGAATGTAATGCACAAATTGCTTCGCCAAACAAAGTTGTATCCCATAAGCCCGTAATCATAACCGGTGCTGACCAAACGGAGAAATACTTACCTTATCTGAAAGGAAAACGAATTGGCCTTGTTGCCAATCAGAGCTCGATTATTGGTACGGTAAGCAGCGTAGACAGTTTATCTAGCCTTGGAATTAATATTGTAAAGGTGTTTGGACCGGAGCATGGTTTCAGAGGCAATGCCAGTAACGGGGCTGTGGTGAACAATGAGACAGATGCTAAAACAGGTATTCCAATCATCTCTTTGTACGGCAAAAACCAGAAACCAACAAAAGAGCAGCTGGCAGATATCGACCTTATTGTCTTTGACATTCAGGATGTAGGCTGCCGCTATTATACCAACATCAATACGCTTGAATATGTGATGGAAGCCTGTGCAGAAAACGGCAAACAACTGCTTATTCTTGACAGACCCAATCCTAATGCCTATGTCGTAGACGGGCCTGTAATGACAGATGATAAATTTAAATCTGCCATCGGGATCCATTATACGCCTATGACCCACGGCATGACAATCGGTGAATTTGCGCAATACCTTAATGGAGAAGGGTATTTAAAAAACCCTTGCAAAATAAAGATTATTAAAGTTGCCAATTATAACCATGATATGCCATACGTCTTGCCGGTAAATCCTTCCCCGAATTTAAACACACAGCAGGCAGTAATGCTTTTCCCTAGCTTATGTATGTTTGAAGGAACGGCTATCAATGAAGGACGAGGGACTTATACGCCATTTACCATACTGGGGGCACCCGCATTGAAAGGAAAATATGCATTCTCCTACAAACCGGTAAGTATTCCCGGAATGAGCGAACGGCCCAATCACAAAGACTCTGTTTGTTATGGCCTGGATCTAAGCACTTATGCTATTGATAGGCTTGTTAAGAGCCGGCAAATTAGTCTGTCCTGGTTGATTGAATTATACAATGCCTACCCGGACAAGGCGAACTTTTTTACGCCCGGAAGAGCAGATCAGGATATATCAGCGTTCGATCTGCGCATTGGTACTGATCAATTAAGAAAACAGATCATCGCAGGCGTATCGGAAGCGGATATCAGAAAAAGTTGGGAACCCGGGTTGCAGAAGTTTAAGGCAATACGGATGAAATATCTGCTGTATCCTTGATGAGTAAATTGTTACCCGAGAATATTGATGATTAATCTCCAAATTATTCCGACCGTGTTATGAATATTGAAAAGTTATTCACCTGGATCACGCCTCTTATGCTGGGAGCACTACTGGGCTTGTACGAAATTCTGCACGGACTGTTTTTCGTGCTCTATGGAACTCCGGACCAAAAGAGGGATTATCCGCTCGAAATTGTTCTCGGGCTGCCTATTACGGCGGTATGCCTGGGAGGCCACTTTCTGATTCGACGGATCTCACATTCGAATACGCGCACTATCTGGATCACTGAATCCATACTGGTTGGCTTGCTCATATACGGTTTTTATCGTTCGTAAGAATCAGAAACCAAATCAGCGTATTCATCCATTCATCGCGTTAACAACAACGTCGACTACTTTATCATCTTGAAGCATGCGAAGCAAGAATTTGTTCCCGGAAAAGTTCAGCCAGAATAATCAACTGCCGATAAGGATTGTCACCCCGGGGTTCGGACATTTATCCCCGGAAACGGCTGCGAAATCCGGATTCACAAGCCGGTTACAATATTATTTTTTCCTTTTTGTTTTAGATGGCCGCAGCCACCATATTGTGGATCTGGATACAATTGAAATTGGAAAGCATGAATTGCTTTTTGCATTACCCCATCAAATTCAGGAATATCCGGCGACCGCACATGGCTCGGATTATTTCAAGCTGGGCTTTGATGAAGAATGCTTGTCAAGATTACCCCGGCAATTTCCTTTTCTGCTCAACCCGCTTAACCAGCAGAAGATCCGCTTTTTACCGACGGCGGCTCTCAGAGTTAAGGCCATTTTTGAAATCCTCCTGGGCTTACTGAGCATGGCCGATACCGATCCTGATTTAATCCTTGCCCATCTGAATAGCCTTTTGACAGAGATTAACACCGCTTATTTTGCAGCTGACAGAAAGCCTTCGGATCAAAGAACTGAAAAGTTTATCGGATTCAAGGTATTTGTTGAAAACAACCTCACAGATCACCCGACTATCAGAAACATTGCAGAAGAACTCGCGGTAAGTACAGACAGTTTATATCAGATTGTCAAACATTTCTCAGGACTTTCGCCAAAAGAATTTATAACCAACCGGTTGATACTGGAAGCCCGTAGGCGCTTGCATTACAATGAACGGACTTCGGTAAAAGAGCTGGCTTTCGATCTGGGATTTAATGACCCGGATTATTTTTCCCGCTTGTTCAAGAAGGTGACGGGGAAAACCGTTGCCGGTTTTTTTCAGGATTTGTCCTGAGTTGAGCGGCTTTCATCCAGCTCTGACGCCAAGAATCTTCCGAGCTTTGTTCATCAAAAAAATGTTAAATATGAGCAGAGAATCAAAGACAATCTTAGTAACAGGTGTGACCGGGCTTGTTGGCGCCCGCCTTGTACCGCGCCTTGTTGACGCAGGCTTTTACTGCCACGCATTGGTGCGCGGCGGAAAAGATGCTCCGGCCGGGGCCACAGCCGTAGAAGCTGATCTGCTGGACGAAGCGTCACTGGCAGCGGCGGTTAAGGGTGTTTCGGCAATCGTCCATCTTGCAGCGATTTTCCGCACGCAGGACGTTGATTTGATCTGGAAAAATAATCTTGAAGGTACCCGTAAGCTGATCAATGCAGCAAAAGCGCATGCACCTGGTGCCCGTTTCATTTTGGCAAGCACTACGCATGTCTACAATAAGAACAACCCCCATCCTGGCCGGGAGAATGACGATGTTGATCCGCAACACGCGTATCCCGCCAGTAAAGTTGCGGCTGAAAAGGAGCTGCGTGAATCCGGTATTAACTGGTCTATCCTGCGATTTCCCTTTGTGTATGGAGATGGGGACAAACATCTGGAAACATTGCCAGAACATTTAATTGCAGCCAAATGGCATCCCGCAATGAGAATGAGCACCATTCACCATCGTGACATAGCCACCGCAGTAAACATGGCACTGGCAGGAACCATGGATGGCCGCATCGTGAATATTTCGGACGAGGCACCGACTTCGCTTTATGAGTTGTCAGGGCTTGCCGGCGTTACGATGGAATCATCATCCGAGCCGCTCACAGATCCCTGGTATCTACATTCCGACAGCTCACTTGCACGTAGCCTGGGCTTTCAGCCAGCAGTCAGAACGGTCTATCAGGCGGTGCACGATAAGTTGCTATAAGACTGGCTTACTTCTCCGTTATCAGTGGCTGGCGCGATAGCCGAAAGAATGACTGTTTTGATATTTAATGTCTTTGCCGGAAAGCTGCAGGAGACAAGCCGGTTTTTTGTTTAAAAAGCTTATTGAACGATTGCGGATGTTCAAAACCTAATTGGTAAGCCACTTCCGCAGTTGTCAGCGAATGACTGGTCAACAATTCTTTTGCCTTCTCCAAAAGCCGAAGATGAATGTGCTCCTGCGTAGTTTTGCCCGTCAAAGATTTGAGCATATCTGATAAATAGCGCTGGGAAACTTTTAAATATGCTGCTATTTCCCCGGTCGTGGGTAATCCGCTGTTGAGCGCTTGCTGGTTTGCAAAACGATCTTTGAGATACAGATTCATCAGATCAATTAAATCGTGATGCAGTACATTACGAGTTAAAAACTGGCGGTTGTAAAAACGGTTGCAGTGATTCAGCAGCAACTCGATCTGCGACACCAGTACATCCTGACTAAATTGGTCAATATTGTTTTCCAGTTCAGTCCGAATAGATTCAAACAACGCCGAAATTACTTCCTTTTCCTTTTCTGAAAGAAACAAAGCCTCCGAAACGGAATATGAAAAGAATCCATACTGGTGAATGCTCTTGCCTAGCGGATACTGAAACAACAGATCCGGATGAAAATACAAGGCATAACCCTCGTGTTCTTTCAAATCTGCCGATAATTCGACCAACTGGTTTGGTGCGACAAAAGCAATGCCTCCCTCCCGAAAATCATAAGAGCCTGGCCCGTATTTTGCCCGCCCGCTAAACTTTGATTTGAAGGCTATTTTATAAAAATGCAACAGGTATCGGCTTCCCGCGTCGCTGACGTCTGGTTTGGTCTGGTCATAATGCACCAAGGCAACAAGCGGGTGCAGCGGCTTCGGTAAATGAAGCCGCTGCATCAATGCTGAGATATTGTCAAAAATGATTGGTTGCATGGTATGATAGACTTACAGATATTATAAAAATTAATGCGCAACGCCTCAATCCTGGACTGTCGGACGGATGATAATGTCACCTACATCCACATTGTCAGGCTGCCCAATCGCATAAGCAACGGCATCGGCAATGGCTTTGGCAGGGATTGCAATTTCGTCCGCTTTGTTCTGAATAGCAGTTCGCATGCTTTCATTTTTGATATTACTGATAAATTCCGTGGCTACAAAACCCGGCGAAATGCCTGTTACGCGCCAGCGTCCTGCGGATTCTTGCCGGAGTGCCTCGCTAATTGTCCGCACCGCATTTTTTGTAGCGGCATATACACCCATTGTTGGCACAATGCTGATGCCAGCCGTTGAAATAATATTAATAATGTGCCCTGAACCCTGCGATTTAAATATCGGCAATGCTGCTGCAATACCATAAAGTACACCTTTTACATTGACATCGATCATCTGCTCCCAGCCCTCCACATCGAGTTCTTCCATGCGTTGCAGCTGGCTAACACCCGCATTGTTAACCATTACATCCAGCCTCCCAAAAGCAGTAATTGCCAGATTTGCAAGCCTTTGCACATCCTCCCTGCGCTTCACATCCATTTCCAGCCAGACCACCTGACCACCTGCGCTTTTAATGCGTGTTGCCACAGATTCGAGCCGGTCTGCCCGCCGAGCGCCCAGCACGACTTTTGCGCCATAGTCCGAAAGCAACTCGGCCATAGCCTCACCCATTCCACTGCTTGCACCGGTAATAACCACTACTTTGCCTTCAATTCCATTTTTCATACTAGATCAAAATTTGGTTGATACAAAGCTCCGAACGAACCAGCAGTGAAGTGTAGTCTTACTGGTCGATTGTGTAGTTATAATCGTTGCACAGGTCTGATCATTACCTCTTTTTGAACACGACGAGAAGATGTCAATCGGTTCATTCGCTTTGCGGATGCGGAGTAGTCGCATCTGAAAGGTACTATCAATAGGGAGGACCTGCTCTTTGTATGGAACATTGAATTCAACAAACCGACTTTTGATTACAGGTTGTTTAGAGGCGGCGAGCTTCCTTTGCATGATAATCTGATACACCACTCGAAGTCTCTCAGCAACTCTTTTGAATTTACCTCAAAATTTAAAGCATTATCTTAAATTTTCAAGATCAATGCTTAAATATGGATCATCGAGAAATCATGGCCTATTTTTTGTTGCTATTTACTGATCTGAATATTCCTGATTCGGCAAATGTCTTCATCCTTTTAATTAACAACCCTTCTCTCTGGCTCAGAACTTGTATTCTTCCGCCAGCGCCGCCACCACAACAGAAAGCCTGTAACAGTTAACAACCCGGGTGTAAGTCCTATGATAACATAAAGAATCTTGACTGCAAGTCCGCCAAAGTTACCTACATGTAAAGTGAAAAAAGTCGCCTCAATCCGTTCGCCCAAAGGTTTTTCGCGCAGGCGGGTGATTTTTAGAACTTCCCCGCTTTGCTGGTCCAGCCGCACCGAATTGCCGCTGCCCCATAATTTCAACTGCCCTTTTTCATAACCTCTGACCTCGAACTTGCGCTCTGGCTGTGTTGGCAGGTAAACATAGGTAGGCTCCAGATCCGGCATGGCGAGCAGCGCCTGCTGATACATCCGGTCCGGCGAAACGGAAATGTGCGTATTAGGTTTGGTCGGTACCAGCTCATTCTGCCAGGTTTTTGGTTTAAATGCAAACATATTCATCCAGAAACCGGTGAAGAAGATCACCGCGTTCAAAAGCATAGACCACACACCAACGATCCGGTGCAGATCGGAGCTTATTGTACGCCAGTTTTTCCGGTTGATCTTTACCCGAAAGGTCAGCACTTTCCAAAGCATTTTCCGGTATACCACCGCCCCGGTAAGCAGCGAGAGCAGCATCGTGATCCCAAAAATGGCCGTCAATGCAGCCCCTGGCATACCCAGCTGGAAACTGAAATGAAACTGAAAAAGCCATTCGATAAAGCTCGGCGTAAAATGGCTCGCCGGCCCCTCTCTGAGAACTGCGAAGGTATATGGATCAAAAGAAATCAACCCCAGATCGTAGGTCATCAGACGCGCGTCATTAAAATAGATCCGGAAATTATAAGCTTCATCCGGCCCGGCATCCGGATTGACCCAGGCAATACCGTCCAGGTTCGGATACCGGCTGGTGATCCTGTCATAGCAATTCCGCAGGACCTGATCGGGAACCTTGGTCTGTGCATGTGAAACGTGGAGTAAATCCCGGTTGAAGAAATGATCCAGCTCCGTTCTGAAAACCAGGACGGAGCCGCTTAATCCAAGCAGGATCAAAAATATACCCGTAAACAAGCCAAGCCAGCTATGCAGCTTAAAAAGCTTTCGGCTGAGTGATGATTTTTTCATCTATATTCTGATCATTAACAAATATGAATTACCAGAGATGATAGCTAACCCCTACCCTTACATTCAGCGGATCGCCCAATCCGGCCAGTGTCACGCCCGACCGGCTTCCGGTGAAATAGTGTTTATTGGTCAGGTTATACGCGTTGAGCTGAACCTGAAACCTGTTCCGCTGGTAAGAAAGCGCCGCATCCAGAACCGTGTACGACGGAAAGACAAAATTCTGGTTGGTCAGAAGACCCACCTGGTCGCTCACATAACGCACGCCTGCTGCCAGACCAAACCCTTTAAGCGCTCCTGAAAGCGCGTACTTGCCCCACAAATTGATCTGATGTTTCGGCGCATTGGCAAAACGGTCGCCTTTTTTTCCATAATTGCTCGTGCTTACAAGTACATGTCCATTAAAAGCATATCCCGCGATCAGGCTGAGCCCATTGAGATTGCCCGTTACCGAGAACTCACCTCCACGGCTACGCGTACCGTCGATCGCTGCCTGCCGGTGAGAATTTTCCTCTGTGGGTGCTGCTGTGAGAATGTTGGCATAGTTGATCTGATACAATGATACTGTGGCCGACAACCGGCTGCTGAAAAGATCCGCTTTCGAGCCCACTTCGTACTGGGTCGCCTGCCGGGTTGGGAAAGGTCCGCCAGCCAGCACATTATTGGAAGTCTGAGGATTGAATGATTTCAGATACGTGCCATAAATGGACAAATTCTTCACAGGCAAATACACCAGTCCGATCCTGGGAATCCATCCCGAAGCCTGCAGCTCGTCACCCTGTTTGTTGTCGCGGTCAGATAATGGCGTTTCCTTTCCGTTGTAACTGTCATAACGCAGCGATAGCAGCACTTTTAATTTACCAACACTTACCTGGTCCTGAATGTAGCCGCCGATCAGGTTGGTAATGCGTTTGTTATCATCGGATTCGTCTGCCGGGACGGAAGCGTCAGGAACACTGCCCGCATAATTCGGATTCAATATAGAAATGCGGGTGGAAGATTTGTATTGGTAGTCGTTCTGTGTCCATCCGTAACGGTTGTAATCTGTACCCACAATAATCTGGTGGCCAACCCGGCCTGTTTTTGTGCTGTAAGTGGCAAATGCAGTTGTCTGCAGACTGAACCTGTCGGTCAGCCAATCCTGATATCCCCGGCTGATACTGTCATTGCGAATCCTTCCCACCGGTATGTGATCTGTGAAATCCAGCTTGTTACGCACTGCCCGCTCCACGACCGTGAATTTCAGGTTGTCACTGATCTTATGATCGAAAGTTAATGTAGCGGATGCATTGTGTGTTTTGCCATAATCCGTCGGACTTTGGATCGTCAGGTTGTTTGCATAATGCTTAAAATCAAAACTGCCATCAGGCCGCGTATAAATAAAACTTCCGTTGTCATACTGCTGAACCGCCTTTTGATAGGCGTAATTCAGTTCCAGGCTTAAGGAAGTTCTCCTGCTGAAAAGGTAAGTCAAAGACGGAGCGAGGAACACGTTTTGCTTGTTCTGATAATCCCGGAAACTCTCTGAGCGGTCGTAACCGGCAATGGCCCGGTACAAAAGCTTTTTCTGACCATCAGCCGGCCCGGTGAAATCCACCGATGCGCGCCCAAAACCCCAGCTACCCAAAGAAAAATCCACGCTGGCCCATTTTTCAGATAAAGGCTTTTTCGTAACAAAATTGACCACCCCACCCGGAGAACCTTCACTAAATAAAGCGCCCGAAGGACCACGCAGAAGCTCAACCGATTCAATATTGTAAAGCAATGGCTGCTGGCTCCACAGGAACAGGTTTCCCCGTATTCCATTGTAAAGCAAAAAACTGGCATCATTGGGCGAATAAGCCGTGAAGCCGCGTATTTGAAAATTACCGTTTCCGTTGTTTGCCTTCATGCCCGTGAAAGAACCTGCAATCTCATTTAAAGTGAATGCCTGGCGGTCGCGCAGAACCTGAGATGACATCACCTGCACAGATTGAGGCGTGGAAAGCAGCGGTGTATTGGTGCGGGTGGATGCATTGGAATTCAGTACCTGGTAGCGATTTTTAGCCGTACTTACCACAACCTCCTCCAACTCCTGCCTGCTTTCTGAAAGCTGCAGGTCAAGAAAAGGGTTTTTCCCTTTCGAAATTCGAATACTTTGGCTGTAAGCAGTATAACCCACATTCGAAACCGATAAAATGTAAGATCCGGGCGTGATACCTGTCAGGCTGAACTGACCTTTGGAATCCGTAATGGTTCCCAGACTGGTGTTCTGTAAAGTGATGGATGCGCCTGTAATGGCCTGCTGATCCGCATTGACAATACGGCCACTGAGCGCTCCGGTTCCAGATTGAGCTTGGGAATTAAAACAGCTATTTAAAATAAAAAATAACAGAAACAGATATTTGATTTTCATTTGAACGATAAAATGGTAACTGACCCTACTCATATTTGAAAGGGTGTGATTTAATGTCTTAATCCAAAAAGGTATGGTGTCCGTAAAAAAACGGATGCTTCACGGGGCTACGGTCTGCCTGTCAGAAACGTTAAGCCAACTGTAAACAAGGGGGTGGAACGAGAATGGAAAGCGGCGCCAGGTAGGTCCCCAGCCGGTAAGAGAAGGTTTGCTGCTTATTTTGTGAAAAATTGACTGTTAAAAAAGCAAAAGAAGTATCAGGAGAAGTAAAAAGCTGAAGTGAAGGTATGTTTTGAATCTGTTCACTGGTATTTTGATCCTCTTTTTCCTGCTGTTCTTTCAGCATCTTGGCCAGATAGCAACGGCCGTTGCACTCCAGCTGCGGTTTATCCCGGTTTTTGCAAAGTATCCGGGTTATATACTCCTTGTTGATCTGGTAATATGCGATGGTACCCCACTGACTAAAAGTCGGCAGGATTGTAGTAATAAGCCATATGTAGATTATAACTGTACGCATCAGATCTTTGGCAAATATAACCATGGATTATCTTGCGCTGCACATTTGCGTGTGAAAGTTTCAGATTTTAATGGTACAATCTTTTCATTATGGCATTTTTCCAAAGCATTCTACCATGTCCATTGACCATTATTTAATTATTGTTTCTAAGTTTACTTTTACAATCTATAAAGGATGACCTGGACGGATAAATTCGTCCGGCAACCATTCTGAAAACATCATTTTGCAATTCAACGTACCCAATAACCTGTATGAAAATCAAGCGCTTACTTTCTCTTATCAGTCTGTCACTTTTGTGTACACTGACATTTGCCCATGAATTCTGGCTTGAACCAATCAAATTCTGGCTTAAAAAAAATGAAAAAGTCCGCATCGAACTCATGGTTGGGGAAGACTATCAGGGTACGAACTCCAATGGGCACAAATACCAGGTTCTGAAATTAGACCACTATGCAAACTCAAAGAAACAGGACATCCGAAACAAGGTTTCGGGAGACAGCCTCAGCAGCATCGACATCGCGTTCGCCCGTGAAGGCAACCACCTGATCGCTTTCAGCAACACCAGCAAATTTATAGAGCTTGAAGCCGGGCAGTTCAATGAATACCTTCGTACGGAAGGGCTCGATAATGTCATCAAAGTTCGGCAGCAAAGCAATGATACTTTAAAATCAGGAAGAGAATTATACCAGCGCTGCGTAAAAACGTTGATTCAGGTAGGTTCTGAAAAGGATGATACCTATGCCATCAATACCGGAATGCAACTGGAAATTATACCTGCTCAAAATCCTTATGCACAAAAATCAAAAGGGCCCCTCGCCTTTAAAATTCTTTTCGGCAACACCCCGTTACCCAATGCGCTTGTGCTCGCCTGGCACATGGTGGAGGGCAAAACCACGCATGAGATGCTCAGAAGTGATAAAAATGGAAATGTTGCCTTCCCTGTCGAACAGACAGGCAAATGGATGATCAGCACCGTACACATGATCCCAAACAGAAATGTTAAAAAAGCTGATTGGCAAAGCTATTGGGGTAGTTATACTTTTGGGTTCTATTGAGAAGTCCGGATTATTTATTCCTACTAAGTATTCGAGAATTAGTCACTACAATTTTTGTAAAATCGAAGATCCTTGCTCTAACCTATGAGTTGTTATTCAGGCTTTTGGGTAACGACCAATATCAAACACTATATAGATAGTCAATATTACCAAAATCTGGGCTATGAATAGAAAAAAATTTACTCTGAGCAGATAATTCATGCAAAAATATTTGATTTGAGTCAGCATAGCCTATACAACCTCATGGGTATTCAAATATTAATAACCAGTTTTCAGACCGTTGAAATATACTTAGCACTAATCAGCAAGAGCAAGGTTCGGTCCGCTTTTGCTTCCTCATAATTTTCTTTTATCAATTGTTTAATACGGTCATTTTTCAATTTTACCGACGCCATTTCCAGTATTTGAAATGAAGCCATTTCTATACTTTCAATATTATGCAGATAGAAAAGAATTGACATATCCCTTAACTCAGGATTTCCACCATAGTGATTGATATCTTTAAATGAATCTTCAACCAAACCTTTTAAACCGCTTGAATCACTTTCTAAAAATTCCGCCGGCAAAATTTCATAAATTTCATCCATCCTTTCAATCTGATTTTTCACCCCTTCAACAGTGTCCAGCATAGCCTGACGAAGATCTGAAAAGTGCGCCTGATCCATGATTTGTGGCAATTCCGATATCAGAAGGGTCTTGGCTGCATAAACCTTATTGAGGTGGTGAATGAAAAATTTATCAAGGTCGCTTTTCTCAACATTTATTAAATCTTGGGTATTCATACGTCTCCGTTTTAAGAAAGAAATTTATTTACCTGAAATAACAGGTTGATTATATTGTAAGGTTTGGCCAGATACGTATCCGCATTGCAGCTTCTGGCAATATCTGCGATATTGTATTCTCCTGAACATAAAATCACAGGTAACCTTGCCGTCTCAGGATTAGATTTTAGTTCTGTACAAATTTGCGATCCGGAGCGGGAAGACCCTTTAAGTCGCACATCTAATAAAATCAGATCGGGGTGTAAAACATGGATGTAATCATCTCCAAGATCAAATTGAGAAAAAATAACATCGTGTCCGCTGTCCCGAAACACAATTTTCAACAATTCTATTATGTCCGAATCATCTTCAATAATAAGTAATTTTTTCTTCATTAATCAGTATTTGGGTTCACAGAAGACTCTATTAATCTTATGCCACCAATTTAAGAGAATACAAATGCCAATTAACTACCAAAAATAGTGCAACAAATAAGTCCAAAAGTTACAATTTTATCTAGTTCCAGCTTTTATGCTCGAAAAAAAAGGCTTCGGATATATATATCTGAAATGAAATTATTCATTATAGCAGGCGGATTTCAAAGTTTTAGAACCGCAATTCAGGAAAACAATAACAACTTCGAAAAGTATAAGAAGTATGCCTCGGAATACCACTTGATGGAAAGAAATTTGATAGTATTGTTTTAGAAATTAGCGCTTGATATAATTGTCGCTTCCCTAAAAACTACCTGACCTACAACATCCAGAGCACGGTTAATTTGAGTTTCTTGCCTTAAAAAGTCAAATGCCTCATCCACTGCCAGAGCAAGTACCTGCGCAATATTTTTGTTATTATACCCAACCTCCAGCGTTGCATCGTCGTAACGACTTCTGTTGCAGATTGGGCATGGTATTAATCCGGATATGCCTGTTTCATCATTTGTCTGCCTTTACGACTAACTAATAAACCTGAGTTGATAACCCAATGCGATCATTTTGCTGGAAATTTTAACCAAAGATTTCATCTCTTGCGGCTATGCTTCCAGGCCCGGTTACGTTTATTTAAATTAAATATAAACAACAGCATCCATTTTGATACTTTGTTACTACATTTGCTATTACTACTCAGTCTAAATAATCTTTACTCTTCGTTAGCAATATGCTTAAACTTTACAAAACCCTGTTGCTGTGCTTCATTACTGCCCTTTCCTATGCCCAGGAAGCCCAGATTCGCGGTACAATCAGTGAAAAGGAGAACAATGCAGTGGTTAGCTATATCCCTGTTCAGCTTTTTGAAAACGACAAATTTATCAAAGGCGTTGTATCCGGACAAAATGGCGATTATAATTTTGACAAACTTTCCAAAGGTACCTATACGATTAAGGTGAGTGGTGTTGGTTATGAACTTTTCCAGACCGAAAAAATCTCCATTGTCTCTAAAAACCAGCATGCAGAGCTCAATATGACACTTTTACCAATGGTGTCACAATTATCGGAAGTGATCGTGAAAGGAGATATTGGTGTAACAAAAATTGAACCCGGAAAAATTGTTTACAAAGCATCGGACCTGCCGGTTGCAAAGGGCTCTTCCGTTGGCGACATGCTCAGATTAATGCCATCCGTAGCGATGGGTGGCCCTCCCGGGGTTCCCCGCGATATTCGCTACCGGGGTCTTGAGAAATCCTATACGCTGGTTTTGATCGACGGGAAAAACGCTGGTATGACCGGAAACAACAGGGAAGTCGTATTGAACCAAATACCGGTTTCGGCCATCGAGCGGATTGAAATTATTGCCAGCCCGGGTGCTCAGTATGATGGAGATGGGATGAATGGCGTGGTTAATATCATTCTCAAAAAAAATGCCCGCTACGGAACCCATGGCCAGATTATGGCAGGTATTAATAGTCTGGGCGGCTACAATGCCTCCGTTCAAGCTTCTCACAAAGTTAAATCAGCAGAGTTTTATGGCGCTTATGACCGGAATCTGGTAGCCCTTACAGACGGAAATTCCATGACCGAAACCAATAAGGTGACCCTCCTGAAAAACGGTGAAGTGTCAGGATATCAGGATATTTTTTCAAAAGAAAGCAGAAAAATAACAAGCGACAACATTAAATTAGGAACGCGCTGGAATCTTTGGAAGGGTGCCGACCTGCGTGCAGAATACGTAAGGGGCTGGCAGAAAGAAGAGAAAATAAAAACGCAGGACACCAGAGTACTTAAAGCGGACCAGTCATTCGGAAGCCGTACGCTGCGAACAGAAGATCAGACTGAGGATTGGAGTTTTAATGAATATATCGTTCAGTTTTCCCAGAAACTGTCAGCGAACGGAAAGCTCAGCCTTTCTTATAATCACGTAGACGGCCATTACCCAAAACCCAAATACCAGACCGACCAGAAGCTCAATGCAGCCGGAGCCCCCCTGGACAGTAAACCTGCCCTGACCAACACCTTTGAAAATAATTACGACCGGAATGATTTTATCCAGGCAGATTATTCGCTGAGAAGCAATCATATTTTTACCTTTAACTCAGGCTTAAAATACAGTGGACGAAATCGTGAAAACATTCAGATCGTTGATAAATTCGACTACAACAAAAACCAGTTTGTAACAAGCCAGAGCCCGACGAATAACTTTTCAAGCTCTGAAAAAATCCTGGCGGGATATACACAAGCTGTGATGACCAGAGGCAGGCTTCGCAGCGAAATAGGCATACGTGGTGAGTATACCCATTTCTACAACGAAACCATTGAGCCGGGTTATTCCACAAAAGGCAATTACTTTATTCCCCTGCCAAGCGCTTCATTTATCTACAACCTGGATACGACGCAGTTCCTGAAATTTTCGGTTGACAGAAAAATAAGACGCGCCAGTTTCAAAGATCTCAGCCCGTTCGTCGACAGCTCGGATGTTGCTAAAATAAAAACCGGAAATCCATTGCTTCGCCCGGAAAAAGCCTGGGGTTTTGAGCTTGGTTATATGAAAACTTCTTCCAAATGGAATATAGGCGTCAACCTATTCCGTCGTCAGATTTCCGGCCTGATTCAAAAAGTCCTTTATGACGTCTCGGACGGAGTGGTGCTTGAAAAACCGGATAATTTCAATTCTGCTTACATCCAGGGCGTTGAGCTCATTGGTGCAGCGCAACCTTTGCCTTTCTGGAGCATCAATGGAAGTTATTCCCGTTTCGGTTCCAAACTGAAAAATGAGGATCAGGGCGGCGGAGATGCGATCAAAGACCAGTTTAACTGGTGTGCAAAAATGATCTCAGATTTTACACTTGGGAAAAATACGTTTTTCCAGGTAGCCTGGAACGGGATCGGGCCCAAAGTCTCCAGTCAGAAAGAGGAACAAACACTGGCTTACTGGGATGCAAGTATTTCCCAATATCTGGTAAAGAAAAAAATGATGCTCAGCGTTCGTTTGATGGATATTTTTAATACCAATAACAAACAGACCATTGAGTACACAACCGCTCAGACAAGCGCAAAAGTACAGGATATCCCAGGCAGACAAGTATTTATCAACCTTTCTTACAGTTTCTGAAATGGCAAAATCTTCCTTCAAAAGTTTAGCTGGCTTTCTTCATCTCTGGCTTGGACTAGCCTCCGGCATTGTGGTTATTGTGGTTAGCATAACCGGCTGCATTTTTGTTTTTGAAGAAGAAATAAGAAATATTACCCAGAAAGAATATCGGTTTGTTCAACCGGAATCCCGCGCCAAAATAACCACCGCAGACGCCATTTCGATTCTGAACAAACAATTTCCCGGAAAGCAGATTGAACAGCTGAGGTTGTTTTCCCAACCAGACCGTGCAATGATCGCCCGACTTACTGACATTGAAAAAGTTAACTCGAAAAGTCCGGAAAAGAAGAAGAAAACGGAGACAGAGGGAGATGAAGAAAATGAAAAAGCAAGGATAATCGTTTCCCTCAATCCATATTCCGGACAGATTCTCGGCCCCTGGAACATGGAGAGCGATTTTCTGCATATGGTTGAAAAAATACATAAAACCCTGTTGCTGGGTGACATTGGGAAATGGATTATTAAAGTCAACATCGTTTTATTTCTGACGATGCTTTTAACCGGACTGGTGCTCTGGTTTCCCCGTAAAAAGAACCAGGTCAAAAATGCTTTTAAGATGAAATTTGATGCCAAATGGCAGCGTATCAATTATGATTTCCATAACATTCTTGGTTTCTATTTCGTAATCCCACTTTTGCTTATCACGCTGACGGGTATCTGGTGGGCTGTGAAACCATCACAAAAACTTGTTTATGCAGTTTTGGGTGAAGGAAAAAAAGCAGAGTCAAAAAAAGTCGTTTCCATTCGTCCAACCAATCTGCCGGCCGCGAAATTCAGTCCCGCAGAAGCTTTTGAAACCGTTTCAGGCCGTAACTCGGGCTGGAATGAGGCACATATCAATTTTGCAAAAAACCAGAAAGATCCGATCAGAGTCAATCTGCGTTATCCTTACCAGATCGTTAGAAAACAGAATACTTTCGAATTTGACCAGTATTCAGGCAAATTGTTAAAATCGGAATACTTTAAAGATTACAGCGCTGCGGATAAAGTCAAACACGCAAACCGGACGCTGCATACCGGCCAGGCATTTGGTTTGTTTGGTAAAATAATAATGTTTTTTGCCAGCCTTTTTTCTGCCACCCTCCCGGTTTCTGGGTTTCTGATCTGGTATCAGAAGAAAGGCAAAAAAAGCAACAAAAAGCAACCGATTCGAATTCCGGCAACTGAACCAATTGCAAAAACCGGTCAGAATCGCAAACCAGTCATGCAGCCAAGGAGTGTGCAACAGGTTTAGTATCAGATACCTGAACACCGGATTTTCAACATACCAATGCTTCCGTTTATTACTCACCCTCCCGGGCCAACATTAAAAATAGCACCGAGGAAGCGTTTGACGGTATTTTGAAGCAATTGCAGAGACTGGATGTAATCCGCTTATTCAGTCCTGCCCTTCAACGCTTCTCCACAATATCCCTGATCAGCTTTCTTATTTCAAGACTGGTCTGAGTACTTTTTCGGGGCGTGGTTTGGGTAAATATTATTCCCGCTATCTTATTTTTGGAATCCTGCCAGGCATGTGCTCCGAAAAGCCCAGGACTACTGCTTTCCCATACAATTCCGCCTGCATCCACTACGTCCAGCCAATTGCCTATGCCGTATCGTATGGTGTTGTCGGGATACGGCGAAAAGGGGTTGGTTGGATAAGGTGTACCTTTTATCACTGCGTTACGTGTCTGATCGGAAAGCATTACGGAAACCGCTTCTTCGCTCAAAACGCGCTTTTTTCCTGAAAGGCCTTTGCTGACAATCATTTCCAGAAATTTCAGATAATCCGCCGCGGAAGTATTTGCTCCCCCGGCAATGATCGGATTGGATACAGAGCCATATCTCACCGTGATTCCACAGGGCCTTCCAATTTTCTCGTTGAACAAAACCTGCCACGATTTACCTGATACCAGTTCGGCAACGCGTCCGGCAATGTGTATTCCTGAGCTTCCGTAGCTGAAAGCGGATCCGGGAGCGTAAACCAGCGGAACATATCGGGCAATAGAATCAACGGCCTCAGCCAAGGTGATATTCCTTTGATATTCAAAACCTTGCTGAGAATCTCCATCAAAACCGGCAGTGTGTGAAAATAGCTGACGAATGGTGATGCTGCCTTTCCGATTGGCGGTAAATATAGGCAGAAATTTACCAACCGTGTCGTCCAGGGAAATTTTCTTATCATCTACCAGGCTCATCACCACCGCCGCTGAAAGCCACTTCGAGGCAGAGGCCGTCGGTCTAGTGGCCGTGGTGTCGAGCCCTGCCGATTTGTGATAAATGAGCTTTCCGTTTTGCGAAACCAACACCACGACCTGGTTGTTGTAATTCGCCAGATTCTTGTCAATGAATTGGTCAACAGTCGTAAAATCATATGGCAAATTCTTGCCATCAGGCCTTACGTTTTGTTTACTGCATGCCAGCGAAAACCAGGCTGCAAGAAAGGAAACAAGTATTTTTGTCATTTTTATAAGTTTAGGTTTTTTTGATATTTTCAAAACAGGCAAAATGATTCCGCCCCGACTGCGCTTCACTCCGTGGATCTCGTATGGCTGGATTTAGTTTTTCAGTGATTCTCCTGCTTTTCGTCTAGCCCTCAACTCGTCCTTCATTTCCTGCTGTTGTTGCTGAAACTGTGCGAATTGCTCCTTCGTAAGTATACTTTTCAGCTCTGCTTCCTTTTCGATGCTGATCGACCGGAATGCCTTAAACCGGGACATTTTACTTCCTGTTCCCTGGATCACCGGATCCATTTTTTGCGCATACTTCAGGTTGATCCGGCTCACCTTTTCTTTTTGTGCTGAATCCAGTTTCAGGGATGTAGCCATGCGGAGCGTTAGTAATTCGGCCCGCTGTTCCGCTGGCATCTGCTTTATTCCGCTTTGTGCAAATGCGCTGGTTGCCGCCAGCATTAAACAAAAAATACCAGTAATTGTTGTCTTTACTTTTTTCATGGTTGATAAACTCAATTGATTTTGAACTTGTTATCTGACGATCCAAAACAACAAACAAGTTCACCAGCCAAAAAACATTTTCTTCCGATCAACCGGTTTACCAAACGAATGCATTGTTTTTGCCGGTAAATGAATTTTGAAACTGCTCCGATCCGTCTGCCGGTAAAAGCAACGCATTCAACGGAGTAAACCTGATGTTCGCAGGGAAACTTTCTGACTTTGATACTTTTCGTTTACCATTGCAAAATAATCGCCCCGTGATGATCGATTTTTCAAAAATAAAACAGCAAGCGCTCAACCCTTATCTGCTTTGGATGGGTTACTGGTTGTTGTGGCTCCTGATGTTATCCAGCTTCCAGCAGTTCGACAAGGCTGTCTGGGGAGCAACCGTCAATGTTGGTATCCAATCGGCAGTTGCTTATATCAACATCCGTTTTCTGATCCCCGATTTTTTTGAAAAAAGGAAGTACACCGCATACGTAATCATAGCCTTGCTGATACTCTTCGTTTTCACAAAGGCTCATCTTTCCCTTATAGAACCATACCTTCAGACCAGCTCATGGGGACGAAAAATACGTTTTCCCCGGGCATTCCAGTTTGGCAGGATCTATCTCTTTTTGATCCTCGTGCTGATCGTCAGCGCAGCCTATAAATTTGCCGTGGACCGCTTTCAGGCCCTGCAACGACAGTCTGAACTGGCAAAAAAGCAGCTGGAAACCGAGCTGGAAACACTCCGGAACCAGATCAACCCACATTTTTTATTCAATACCCTCAACAACATATACACGCTGGCATACCTGAGAGAGGACAACGCGGCGCCCATGATCTTGAAGCTGTCGGCGCTTTTGCGGTACATGTTACATGAATGTCAGAATGAAAAAGTGCCTTTGGAAAAAGAAGTGTCATTTTTGGAAAACATCATTGAAATGCAGAAATTAAAGTCGGACAATTTTGCAAAACGAATAAACCTTGAAACAGCCGGCATACGACCCGATCACCTGATCGCTCCGCTGCTGCTGCTTGGCTTTGTAGAAAACAGTTTTAAACATTCGGATCTGGATTTGAATGCAGAGGGTTTTATCGATATCAAACTTACTGTCGACGGTGCGGGAATTTTTCATTTTATTTGTACAAATACAAAACAGAAAAATTATAAGGTTGTTCAGCAGCAGGGCGGAATCGGGCTTGCCAATACGCGAAAACGACTTCACCTGATTTATGGAAACCAGTTTGATCTGAAAATAACCGACACGCCTGATAACTACCAGATATCTCTAAACCTGCCTGTCCATGAAAATTAGCTGTCTGGTTGTCGATGATGAGCAGCTCGCAAGGCGGTTGCTTTGCGATTACATCGCCAAAATTCCGACACTGACTTTGGTTGGTTCCTGTGCAAATGCCCTGGAGGCACAGGTTGTTTTACAAAGCCAGCAGGTTGATCTGATGTTTCTGGACATACAAATGCCGGAACTGACCGGGATTGCTTTCCTACAGTCGCTTACACATAAGCCGGTCACCATCTTCACAACGGCCTACACCGAGTATGCCATCAAAGGCTTTGAGCTGGCTGTGCTGGATTATCTCGTAAAGCCCATTTCATTCGAAAGATTTTTTCAGGCGGCAAACCGCGCTATTGGGCACATCAGCAATTTCCAAGGCAGTCACAAAAACGATGGATTACCAGATCAGCCGATTGCCGCCGGTCCAGCCGCTGATGAGGACTTCATTTTTGTTAAGTCGGATTTCAGAATCCATAAGCTTCATTTCAGCGATATCGATTACATCGAAGCCTATGGCGAATACATTTTAATTTTCGCAGGAAAAGACAAAATCATGACATTGGTGCCCCTAGGCAAAATGGAGGCGCGGTTGCCAGCCCGACTATTCATCCGCGTTCACCGCTCCTACATTGTCAATTTTTCAAAAATTGAGTCCATTCAGGGAAACACGATATATCTTAAAGGGAAGGAAATACCTATCAGCAAAAGTTACCGGGAAGTTTTCATGAACCTGGTGAACAGGAATCAGCTGTATTGATGACGCCGGATTTGTTTCTGAATGATGTGGAACTATTTGAGGATTAAGGATTTTATTACCGGTTGACTATTCCCTTTACCCTTGCCGGTTTCTCAAAATCCCCCTTCATCACTTTCGGAAGCATAAAAACATTTCCCTTTTTGTCGCAGAAATATAGTCTGGATTCCGATTTTTTCCTGCCGTCTCCATCTGCCCAGAAAGCAAAAAAATCATCGTGAACATGAACCGGTTTCCGGGCATAGGAATGATTGTAAATACTGTTGAAAGTCAGCTGTTTTGATTGCCAGGTTTCCCCCTCGTCTTTGCTTGTCAACAGAACCATTTCACCTCCTGTGTTATATTTCTGCGGCCCGGCCACAGTCGGGCCGACGATCCGCCAGACTCCTTTTTTATCAATATCAAGAGAACCCATATCATAGTTATTGTCCGAGGTAGTAACGGGCTTAATCACCCACGCGTTTCCGTCGTATCGGGCCGTAAGCCATTCCCGGGGCCCTTCCTCCGGTCCTGCCTGATATCCCTTGCTGGTAATAAAAAGTATCACCGGGCGACCGGCATTGTCATAGGCCAGGTCATTGATATAAACATTTAGACCCTTTGACTGGTACTCCCGAACCAGTGCTTTGTTGGTGATCTGATTCAATGGTAATGTAATTGTATCACCACCCGCAGCCTGCCACGTTTTTCCGAAATCCCTTGTTTCAATGTAATACAAATTGGTACGGTAATTCAGCCCGTTTTCTCCCTCTTTAATTGGGTGAAAATTAAATGCGCTGCCGATTTTTTTATCCTGGAAACTGCCGCTGGTCTGATAGTGGCCTTCTTCAATGATCGCCAGATCCTGCCATTCTGAATACTGTACACCATTTTTACTCGTAAAAAAACTGATTGTTCTTCTCGGTTTTTTGGGCTGACCGGGGATCACATTACGGTCATAATGCGTAAATAAATTCAAAAAACCTCTTCCAGGCTGATACCAGCTTTGAAAATAGGAAAAATTATCCAGCGGTACTGTTTTATCTCCTGTCTTATGCGTTGCCATGATCTGTTCAAATGCGCTGATATCGTAAGGTTTCAGACTTTTGTGAATGTAAGAGGGCGTATTGGTTCCGTGTGCAGTGGAAAAGATCCAGATATAACCTGCACCATCAATATTCATGACCGGATTGTCGTGCGCATTATCTGTTTTTTTGTCAAGGACGATGGTCGGCCTTGGCACTTTTCCTGTTTTGTGATCGAAATACGAAACCATGTGCAGGAGCGTTTTCCCGGCCTCGTCGGTACCGCCGTGACAAAAAAAGGTTTTATTCACTTCCTTTGCATAAACAGAAAACGGGTAATGATTGGCTGGATAAGTTCCTAAACCTCCGCTGTATTTGTAAACATATTCGTCATTTGAAGGCTGGTTGCTGTACCAGATTCCCCGGTAGCCGTTATCCGGTTTGTTCAGCGTGAGAGGTTGCTGGGCATGGATTGAGACCGCTGCCAAAAGCGATATTACAAAAATGCAAAGACGGATGTTTTTCATATAAATCAGTAAAAATACCGGATCGTTGCCAGCGCTTAGCTAGTCAACTATCCGGTAGGTTTTTTTGTAATCGATGTTTGAAAAAAATAAACAAACTCGTATTTGTCACTAATTATAACCAGGGTTTTGTACCATGACCGATGGATTGATTTCGATCTGACTATCGGGGATTGGAAAAAGTACATGATGCGACTGCATACCCAGCGAGGACAAAACAGTAACGGCTCTCCCGGTACGAACCAGGTCAAACCACCGGTGCCCTTCAAAGGCCAGTTCCACGCGTCTTTCCTGCTCAATGGCGAGTCTGAATGCAGCCTGCGTTGGAACTGCCAGCAATGGGTTTGCATTATTACTAGTCTTATTGGCCAGGCCGGCTCTGTTTCTTATCCTGTTCAGGTAAGTAAACGCCGGCCCTTCCGCAACGAAACCGATTTCATTCAGTGCCTCGGCATACATGAGCAGCACATCGGCATATCGGAGTACGATCCAGTTGTTATCGCTGTCCAGGTTTGCTGCGGGTGTACCCAGGTATTTGGCTACATAATTGTGAGAAACCGTAGTCCCGTTCAGTACATAACTCGTCCGCATCGAAACATTTTTACGCACGTCCGCAGCCTCATAAGCCTTACTGATATCGTCCGTCGGGATATTTTGTCCCAGTGGATTACCGATACCTGACACAACGGTTCCCGATCCGATAGGCGCAAACTGGTTTGTATATGGACTACCTTCACCGGTGGATCCCTTTTTGAACTGTACTTCAAAAATAGACTCCGCATTGTTTTCATTGGCAATACCAAACACACCTGCATAGGTAGGAAGCAACTGATATTCATTCATATCAATCAGCTCCTTTAACTTTGCCGATGCCGACTGCCAGTCCTTCTGTGTTAGATATACTTTACCCAGCAGAGCCATTGCAGCTCCTTTGGTTGCTCTTCCGATGTCGGTTCCTGTATATTTATTTGGTAAAGATTGTTCAGCATCTTTCAAATCCTGAATAATGTTTTGATATACCAGCTCAGAAGACTCCCTCTTGTAACTGTAACCTTCGGAAGGATTATTGATGATCTGTAAAACCAAAGGAACATCGCCGAATGTCCTAACCAGATTGAAGTACATCAACGCCCTCAGAAATTTAGCTTCTCCGGTATATCTCGCTTTCAGCGTTTCGTCCATGCTGACTGCACCGATCTTTTCGATGACAATATTGGCCGACTGTATGCCCTGATAATGTCCACTCCACGTTGTGCTGCTGATCGTATTGAAAGCGTTGTTCTTAAACTCGTCCACTTCCTGAAGGTTTGCACCGGCATTTGGGTTGGGTATCCAGGTATTATCTGAGCGAAGATCGCCGATGATGTGCATGGAAGAATAGTATAGACCTCCATACTGCAATGCTCCGTAAGTAGCGGTGAGGGCATTTTTCATATCTTCCCCTGTTTGGTAAAAATTATTACCGTTCAACTGGGAAATAGGTGCCAATTCCAGAAAGCTCTGATCGCAGCCAGTGAGGGAAGCCAGAAGTACGGCTCCGGAAATCCATATTTTTTTAAAATTGTTCATGATTAATTTAATTAGAGGCCCAAGTTTAATCCCAGCATAAATGTGCGTGCAAGCGGATAACCTCCCGCGTCCACACCCGGCACCAGCGTGCTGCCACCCTGTACGCTCACTTCCGGATTATAGCCCTCGTATTTTGTAAACGTGAATGCATTCTGCACGCTGAAACTGATTCGCGCGTTGGCTATTTTAGCCTTCGTGATCCGTGCTACCGGAATATTATATCCCAATGTGATGTTGCGAACTCTCAGATAAGAGCCGTCTTCTATAAATGCAGAGGTCACGTTGTTAACCAGGTTGCTGCCTGGCAGTGCTCCGAAATTTCTATCGACCTGTGGAGATTTGCCATTTCCAGGTTCCTGCTCCGAACGCCAGCCAGTTGAGGCACTTTTCAACACATTATACGAACCTGCATAGTTGCCATAATATCTTCTCGCCATGTTCAACACTTCAAATCCCTGAACACCTTGTAGTGAGAATGAAAAATCCAGACTTTTGTATGAAAACGTATTCGTCATTCCATAGGTAAAATCAGGAAAAGGGCTGCCCAGCTTCGTCCGGTCTGTACTGGTGATTTTTCCATCGCCGTCGACATCCGCAAATTTAAGATGACCCGGTTTTGATTCTCCCGCAATGCTTGGCGTTGTTGCAACTTCATCAGCATTCTGATATACACCCACAACCTGATATCCATAAAAACTTCCCTGTTCTGCCCCTACCTCGGTGATGTGTGTAGGTGCATTGGCAGAAGTGGTCTGGCGGGAAATAATAGGCGACCCGTCCGGTCCCAATCTCAGAACCTGTACTTTGTTAGTAGAAATATTAAAGTCGGTAGTCCATTTAAACCGGTTCACCAGATTCCGGCTCAATAAAGTAAACTCCAATCCCTTATTACGAATTTTACCGATGTTCTGAAGAGCCGTCGCATATCCTGTTAAGGTTGGAACTGGCACGTTGAGCAACAGGTCTGAGGTATTTTTGATATAATAATCCAAAGACATAGAAATGCGGTTTTTAAGCAAACCAATTTCCAGACCGACATCAAGCTGATTGTTCTTTTCCCATCCGAGCATACTGTTGGGAATATTTGTCAACCTTGTGCCGTTGATGATCGAACCGCCACTGCCGCCAAAAATATAGTTCTCAATTCCTGTAAGTCCGATGTGCCCGTAGTTGCTTATGAAATTATTCCCTGTGAGTCCATAACTGGTACGCAACCGCAGTTCACTCAGCCAACCGGCATTTTTAAGAAAGTTCTCCTCAGAAATTCTCCATCCCAGGGAAACCGAAGGAAAAAAGCCCCATTTATTATCCGCCCCGAAACGCGACGAGCCGTCTCTCCTGAACGTTGCAGTGAACAGATATTTGTCTGCATAACTATAATTCAATCTGGCAAGATAAGATATCAGTGCCCATTCTTCCTGCGTGGTAATGGCACTCGTGATGAGTCCGGCCGCATTCATCGTTTTGATCTGGTCATTAGCAAAATTCGTCCCGGCAGTGCTGCTAAAATCGAGATATTCCTTTTGCGCAGTGTACCCTACCAGCGCATTTACAGCATGTTTCAGGAATTTTTTGTTATAACTCAGCGTATACTCTGCCAGCCAGTTTTTTGTCTCGGAGGTTACGGCTGTTGCCGTCGGGACTTTTGCAGCGTTAACACTATTCGGATTAACAATAGAAGGGCTGAATATATTTTCCCGGAAATTCCTGAAATCTGTTCCAACCAATGTTTTAAAAGTCAGACCGTCCAGAATATTGATTTCAGCAAAGGCTGTTCCCAGTAAACGCAGCGTTCCCTGTTTGTAATAAGATTCTCTTGCCAGTTTCACAGGGTTGTCCACTTCGCTGGTACCTATCCCCAATCCTGTTATTTTGGTATAATTTCCTTCGCTGTCATACGGAGTCAGGAATGGAGCGGCGGTCAGCGCGGATTGCACAATACCACCTGCCTGCCAGTTACCTTCTGCATTGACCAGATTATTAAAAGTATAAGAAGGCGTCAGGTTTGCGCCCACCTTCACTCTTTTGTGTACGTCCGATTCTACATTGATACGGAATGAATATCTTTTCAGATCAGAATTGATGATTACTCCTTCCTGTGACAAATAACCGCCTGAAATGAAATATTTTGTTTTGTCGTTACCACCCGAAAAATTGAGCTGATAGTTCCGCATCGATGCCGACCGGTAAATTTGCTTTTGCCAATCAGTTCCTTCACCCAGTGAAGCCGGGTCTTTGATCATATCCGGCAACAGATACATCACATTATTTGTCCTGGCCGAGTTAGGATCCGAGGCGCTTCTGCCCGGCCCGGAGTTAACCCAGGCATTGTTTCGGGATTCGTTGAGATAATTTGCATATTCAGAGGCATTCAGCACATCCAGATATCTTTCTACTTTCTGAATTCCCGTGTTGACGGTCAGATCAATTTTCGACGTTCCGCTTTTTCCGGATTTGGTAGTGATGATCACAACACCGTTAGAACCTCTTGAACCGTAAATAGCCGTTGCGGAAGCATCTTTCAAAACCTGTATATTCTCAATATCAGCCGGGTTAATGGTATTCAGCGGATTATTGGTTTGATTAAAATCGTTGGTTACAGGAAAACCGTCGACCACGTATAACGGATCATTACCAGCACTCAGCGAACCCGCTCCACGGATACGAACGGATGAACCTCCCCCTGGTGCGCCCGTCGATTGACTCACCTGGACACCGGCCATCTGACCCGCCATGGCATTATCGACCGTAAAAACCGCCTGATCTTTTATTTTCTCAGCAGTCATGGAACTGATAGCTCCCGTAACGTCTTTTCTTTCCTGCGTACCATAACCGATTACAACGACCGCATTAAGGCTCTGACTATCCTCCATCATTATGATACGAAGCGGTGCGCCGGATGAAACACGAATTTCCTGTGTAGCAAAGCCTGTATAACTGATCATCAAAACGGCACCATCATTTAAATCGGTCAATGAAAACATTCCAGAGCCATCTGAGATTACTGCCTGATCAGAACCTTTCACCCGGATTGCTGCGCCGGGCAGCGGATTGCCATTCTGATCGACAACACTTCCGGTGGTTTCCTTCCGGACAGGTTTTGCTGCAGGCAGCTGCTGACTCTTGTTAACAATAATGGTTTTATTATCTATCGTAAACCCGAACGGCTGACCTCGAAAACTCTCTCTCAGGGCATCTTCCAGACTGACTTTTTTCAGATTCAAGGTAACTGGTCGCGCGTCCTTAATTTCATTGTATTTGTAAAAGAAAAAATGCCCGCTTTGTTTACCGATCGAGATAAGCACTTTCTCCAAAGGCATATTTTCGGCTTTAAGCGTAATACTTTGAGAGAATCCTTTTGCACTCAGACTGAAAAAACAGGCCAGACAAAGGAGAAATGTCAGCTTCGCAGCATAAAGCTGCCGCGGATATACTGCTCTGTTTTTTTTGAGATTAGGGCGATAAATGTTTAGCCACATATTAAGAAAGAAATGGTTTAGGAATATTATTGTTGGAATTTCTAATTGGAAATAATAATTTTTCGTCCTTTGATCTGAACGTCGATGTTGCTTAACTGAAATATTCTCAACACCTTGTTGACGTCCTCATCGCGTTTGATCTCTCCGGCAAATAAGTCCGTACTTAATTTCCCCCTGTACTCAGCTTCGACATCGTACCATCTGCATATCTGGCGCATGACGGTCTGGATATCAGCCTTGTCAAATTTAAAATAGCCGTTTTTCCAGGCTACTGATTGCTCGGTATCAACCGTCTCTAAGATAATATCCGGACTATTTTTATCGACGGTTGCCTGTTGCCCCGGTTTCATAATCCGGCTTCCACCCCGCCCTGTAAGTTTTGAAATACTTACTTTTCCTTCGATCAACGTAGTTTTCGAGGACAATTCATCACGGTAAGTGTTAACGTTAAACCTTGTACCGAGCACCTCAATCAACTGATTTTCAGACTTCACTTTAAATGGTTTTAACAGATCCGGAGCGACTTCAAAGTAAACCTCCCCAGTAATCTCCACCATTCGTTCAGTGTTTCCGAACGCGGAAGGGAATTTGATAGATGAGGCCGCATTGAGCCAAACTTTCGATCCGTCAGCCAGAATCAGCTGATACTGACCACCTTTTGGCGTACTAACTGTATTCAGAACAGGATTTTCCGTCAAAGTTTCTTTCATTTCATAGACCAGCTGCCCGTCTTTCAACTTACGAACTGATACACCCGACTGCTGGCTCACGACACCGTCTTTCTGATTATTAAGCACAATTACTTCGCCATTTTCCAGGGTAAGCAGTGCCTGATTAGTCCCAGGAACAATTTTCCGCTCCTTCTTTTGAGCAAATTCCTGAGAATCAACCCTTTTAGTATTGGAACGACTATAAAAGAAATATCCCAGAGAACTGACTGCGATCAACATCGCTGCCGCGAGCCATCTCACATAAGAATTTACCGCATACCCTTTTGCTTCAATTGATTGGATATTATCAGCTTGAAATATCCGTTTATCAATCTCTTCCTTAATGCTATCTTTCAAACTCTGTTTTGCATCGGCATCGAGCTTGTCCAGAACATCTTCTCCCAGATCAAAAAGCCTGTAGTATGCGAAAAGAAAACTTTCCTCCTCTTTCGTCGCTATTCCCTGGTTATATTTTTCCAGAATAATCAAAATATCTTCTTTATTCATCAGTGATCGCACAAGGCTTTTTTTATCTTATTTATGATAAGACCGGTAAAGAATAAAAAATCCCATGAGAACTTTTAAAAGTTACTTAGCAAGAGATACATAAATAACCCAAACGAATGCCTAAGCTGTGCAATACTTCTATGGAGCTGATTCTGAACAGTTTTACGCGTAATGTTCAGTTTTTCTGCAATTTCAAGCGTACAAAGATCCTCGTGATACCGCATCCTGAAAATCTCCTGCTGAGACGGCGTAAGCGTTCTGATCAATGCTTCAAACCTGACCATAAATTCCTTTCTAAGCAGAAATGCATCAGCCTTGTCACTTGCTGCACTAAGTTGTTCGAGCAGTGTGGTTACCGGTGTATATCTTTGCTCCTTTTCAAGGTATTTGAATACGTTATTTCTTACGGAAGTATACAAATAGGTCTGTAAATGATCAATCTTGAGATCCTCCCGCCGCTGCCATAGCTGCAAAAATATGTCCTGAATGATGTCCTTCGCGTAATCTTCATCGTTCAGTCTTTTGTATGCCGCGTTGTAAAGTTTCTCCCAATATTTTTCATAAATGGCGTCAAAAGCAATGCTGCTACCATTCTTCATCTTTTGAAGAAGGAGATGATCCTCAGCTTTTTGACTACCTTCCATACTGATCATTATCGTGCGATAAATCTTCTAACGGTACTGATTATACTATATAAATTCTTTTTAGTTCTTTATTCTATTCTCATCCTAAGTTAAAGACCGCCAGGATGAAAAAAGTCCCATAAAAATCTGATTTTTTTTTACGTTTTTCAAACATTCTGCATCAGGTAATTTCCAAACGAATGTTAACCGTAAAATGCAAAGCCGCTGATAGGTGCCAAAATTGAGACATAATGGAAATTAACAATGTCGTTTCTCTGTCAAAATACAGCGGGAAAACGACACGACGGATTTAACGGAAAGTTTCTGAAACAGCGATCAAAATACGATGCTCTTGTTCCTCCCTTCCTTATTTGTATAACCGAGTTCATTCGCTTTAAATACCGGATTTTTACTCTGCTTTTTCTGATCACTGTAATCTTTCAGAGCGGCTAATACAGGTTTTCTTAATAATAATATTGCAATGATATTCAGCCAGGCCATAATGCCAACGCCAATATCGCCGATCGTCCAGGCCAGTGCGGCCGTTTTGATAGATCCGTAAAAAGTTGCAGCCATAATCGGCGCACGCAGCCCCCACGAAATCCATTTATTTTCTCCTTGGGTTACCGTGCTCACTTTTCGCCTCCTGCCATTAAAAGCTGGCAATTGTCTCTTGTCAAAGGCTCTTCTTTCAATTTAACCGTCTGCATAAAACTTCAAACTACTTAATTTTCATATAGTTATATGCCCCTTCATTCCTGATTATGTTTATAACGTTTTCGCATCGAGCATTCCAGATAATACGCCAAAATTAAAATCTGGGCCGAAAAAATGTACTTTTTTGTAACTTGGTGGTGTTAACATGATCATTACTTTGAAAAACCTCAGCTTCCTCGTTTTAGTGCTGTTATTTTCGCAGGTATCCGCTGCTGCGCAATATGACAGCTTGGTTCATAAACCGTATGCGGACAGGATCGAGGGCTATTTTCATTTATATTTGGAACTCATCGATCTGAAGGACTCCGCTGCCATTGCCAGTCGGGCAGAAAAAATAAAAAACTTTGCAAGAGAAAAACAAGATCCGGATCTTGAAATGGAAATGGATCTTTTTCTGGTTTACCATGATGCATTCTTCAAGAACCTTCCGGAATCCCGCGCCATAGCAGCGATCAAAAATCTGATTTTGCAATCGGAAAAGGAAAACATCTGGCACGTCAACATCAGGGCGGTGCGGGTGCTGGCGTTGTATTACTGGGAGCATCAGCGCTATGAACTGGCATTTGAACAGTATATGGTGTTGGATAAAAAGCTGAGTGCCCACAACGTATACGACTTTCCGGAATTGGTCAGAGACCTGCTGAAAATAGGTGAAGCATACTATTATTTCCATGACTATCCACAAGCCAAAAGCTATTTCCAACGGATAATCCGTTTGCCTGAAACAGATTTTAACACCATGTTCATGAATTCAGCCAGAAATACGCTGGGGCTGTGTTATCAGAAAGAAAAAGACTACATGCGTTCTGATCATTATTTTAACGAAATCCTGAAAACGAACTTTGCTGTGCCAAAAAAGATCTGGAGGCGGATCGCGGTAGGTAATCTTGGTGCAAACTGTTATTACCGGCAGCAGTACGACAAGGCAGTACCCATGCTGGAAGATGATTTCCAGGGAGCAACCAGGGAGAGTGACTTCGGGCCCGCAGCGGGAGCGGCGATTTTACTGGCGGACATTTTCCTGATAAAAGGAAATGCTGAAAGATCTTGGACCTACATAGGACATGCTCGCAGCAATATTGAAAAAGCGGGGCAAAGGGAACGGCTGCAATTTCTTTATCCCATCATAAGCAAATGGTATGGTTATAAAAACCAGACTCAATTGTCAAAAATTTACCTGGACTCGACCGTTTCTGCGATCAATCAATATCATTATCAGTTCAGCGCAACAAAAGTGCTTCGTGCCCAGCAGAAAATCAGTTTCCAGCAGGAGGAATTGCGACGGGCTGAAATCGTATTGGAAAATCAAAAAAAGGCCAATGAAAGAGTCCTGATGCTGATTTTCTTTTCTGCCTTTGTGATCATTTTCATTCTCGGTTACCTGATCCACAAAAAACGTCAACAGGCTAAGGATCTGAAAATCCAGGTTGCCATGCAGGAACTGGAGGTCGCTACCCAAAACTTAAAACAGTTCACTGAGAGTATTTCTGAAAAGAATCACCTGATTGAACAGTTGCAAAGCCGCTGGTCCGACGAGGAAAAAAACGAGCTGGTAAATCAGTTGCAGCAAAGCACCATTCTGACAGAGGAAGATTGGTCCGCGTTCCAGAAAATGTTCGACAAGGTTTATCCCGGCTTCATTTTCCGTGCCAAAAAAGTTTATCCGGATCTTTCCATTGCTGAATTGCGCTACTTTCTGTTGTCAAAACTGAATTTGTCTTACAAGGAAATGTCAGCAATGCTTGGTGTTTCGCCCAATACTGTTCAGGTGCTCCGCCACAGAATCCGTAAAAAACTTCAGTTTTCAAATAACGAAGTGATGGAAGAAGTAATTAACCAGATTTAGGTCGGCGCTGACCGGGTGTATTTAATTGGTTAATATGCAGTAACTTATATAATGGTTTAGAGATGTAAGATTTTTGTAAGATGGCAGTTTTATTGCTTTCTACATTCCCGGTTTATGTTTGATGCTTTGGTTCTAAAAAGCATTAAACTCAACATGAAGAAAACTTCTATCGCAACCCTTCTTAACTTTTTTCTACTAGGCATTTTACTGTTTCGTGTCAGTGCGGTTAGTTTCGCAGCCGGCTACCCGACGAAAAAGTTGACTGGTAAGGCCTCGGCGGTTTTGTTTCCGGGACCGGATGTCAATGGTGTTTTGTATGTCAAAAAAGGTAGTGCTGGTACGGGTGAGTCCTGGGGAAACGCCCTTGGCGAACTGGCCGATGCGCTCAAAATGGCAAAGAACGATTTGTCCATCAAACAGATCTGGATAGCCAAAGGGAAATACAAACCGCTCTATTCTCCCGAAGACGGACAGAATTTTGCTGATTCGACACAAATTCTGCACGGGGGTAAAAATCATCGCTGGCGTAGTTTCCTGTTGGTGAAAGATGTCAAATTATATGGTGGTTTTGATCCGGATAACGGCATAACCGATTTGAGCCATAACAGGCTGTTGCCAACCCGAACGTTGAACGTAACGCAGGGACAAGGAACTGTTCTCAGCGGCGATTTTAGTAATAACGATCTTGTGACGGGCTCGGGCGCCAGCCTTTCATTCAGTAATAACGGCGAAAATGCTGCACAGGTGATCGTCGCAGCAGGCGACCTGGGTGATGCGCTCATGGATGGGGTTTCGATCACCGGAGGAATGTCGGAGTCTGGGACCTATCTCGCCAATGGTGTAAGCATAAACCGGGAAAACGGCGGCGGGCTGCATCTTGCTTCATCTGCCTTGACGCTTCGTCATGTCAGTCTGTATGTGAACGGAGCTGGTACAGGCGGCGGAATCTATGCAGTTGGTTCGTCGCTGACTATCCAGAATGCCCTGATGAAGCTCAACTGGGCCAGTTACTCGGGAGCAGCCATGACAATCGAAAGTTCATCCGCCTTGGTTTCCCAGGCAATCTGCACCGGTAACCGAACCGGCCAGTACGGGGCGGTTATGTCCGCTAAAACGAATAGTTCAATTGCATTCAATCTTTCTACCTTCGATAACAATGCAGCAAGCAGTGGCGGGTCGGTGGCCTTTTCCGCAGGCAATTCTACCATCGGTATAATCAACAGCATTGCATGGTCAAACGGCTCAGCTGCATTGGCCAAAGAGAACAACGCCAGCACTTTTACAGTGGCCTATTGTATTATCCAGGGTGGTTTCGCAGGTGGTACCGGCATCATGGATAATGACCCGCTATTTGTCAGCGCCGCCACGGGAAACTTCCGTTTAAAGCCAGGCAGTCCGGCAATCGGGACTGGAAAGAATGACCTGGTCCCTTCTGATATTACCACCGATCTGGACGGAGATTCACGTATCTACGGAGCTGGCAATGTGGATCTTGGAGCTTATGAATACCGCCTAACCGCTGATCAGCTTCCAACGGAATCAGGTGTGTTGTTTGTTAAAAAAGGCTCAACCGGTACAGGGAGCTCGTGGTTGGACCCTTTGGGAGAGCTCGCGGATGCCTTGAAAATCGCCAAAAACGACCCAGCTGTCAGGCAGATATGGATAAGCAAGGGTGTTTATAAGCCATTGTATTCGCCGGTGGACGGTGCAAATTTTGCAGATTCGGCGACTTTAGGCATCAATCACACGAGCAGGAGTTTCCTGTTAGTCAAGGATGTGAAAATCTACGGGGATTTTGATCCCGACAACGGTATTGTCAGACTATCACAACAGCGGGCACTTCCAACGGGTATTCCGGTTAACGCGCCCGGTGAGGGCACGATATTAAGTGGCGATTTTAGTAATAATGACGTCATTACGGGATCGGGGGCTTCACTAAATTTCTCTAACTACGGCGAGAACGCAAACCAGGTTGTCGTATCTGCCGGGGATGTGGGCACAGCCTTGCTGGATGGGATAGTCATACGAGGAGGTTCGGCCGGCAGTAATACGCAGTATGTGGCAAATGGCAAGACTATTACCCGGCAAAGCGGTGGCGGATTATTCGCCGTTGAATCAGCACCAACCCTCAATAACCTTCGGTTTTATGCAAATTCTGCCGGATCTGGCGGGGCGTTTTTTGTGAAAGACGCAGCTGCATTAGCGGTTTCAAATTGTATTTTTTCCTTAAACTGGTCGTCTTCTAACGGAGCAGCATTTTATACAAGCGCGTCCTCACTTGCCATTTCCAATACTGTTTTTTCCGGAAACCGGGTAGCCGGGCAGGGAGCTGCAATTTACGGGACGGGCTCTTCCTGTAACATTGCGCAAACTACTTTTACGGGTAATGATGGCGGCGGAACGATATTAATCGCGGCATCATCGTCACTTACAATGGCCAACAGCATCATCTGGGACAACCAATCCTCCATTGCTTTATTAGGCGGCAGTACTGCGTCAGTGAGTTACTCCGTTGTGCAATTTGGCCAGGCCGGTACCGGCAACCTGGATATCGATCCGCTCTTTGAAAACGCCTCAGCCGGTGATTACCGTTTAAAATCAGCCAGTCAGGCCGTTAATTCCGGTGCAAACAGCCTGTTGCCAGCCGGATTGATGCAGGACCTGGCCGGAGAGCCCCGTATTTACCGGGTCGGTCGGGTTGATATGGGTGCCTATGAGTTGCAGGAAAGTGTGTTTGAAAAAGGAACGGGGGACATTCTTTATGTAAAAAAGGGAAGTGGCGGCAGTGGAAGTTCATGGGATGATGCGCTGTCCGAACTGGCCGATGCGCTTATGGCGGCGCAGAAATTGGGAGATGTGAAGGAAATCCGGGTAGCGAAAGGTACTTACAAACCCATGTTTTCTCCTGACGATGCCCTGAACTTTGCAGATTCTGCTGCCCTGGTAAAACTGAACAGGAGTCACATTGGACGGAGTTTTCGGCTGCTTTCAGGTGTAAAACTATATGGCGGTTTTGACCCCGACAACGGCATCACTGACCTGACCCATGACCGTATTATGCCCAACCTGAAATTGGCCGACCTTGGTAATGAAATAAAAGGAACGATTCTGAGCGGCGATTTTAATAACGATGACATCGTAACCGGAAGCGGCGAAACACTCGGTTTTGTCAACTACGACGATAATGCCGCGAGTGTCACCATAGCCACAGACCTGCCTGCCACTTCTGTACTGGATGGATTTACAGTGCGCGGCGGGCGGGGGCGTAACCCTGGTAACGGGCTCGGAGGGGGGATGTATTCCAATTCCTCGAAAATGACAATCAATAACGTGTGTTTTTATGGCAATACTGCCGATCAAGGTGGGGCAGTTTATATGGAGGATTCATACAACAATTTTACCGACGTAGCTTTTTATAAAAACGATTCAGAATATGGCGGTGCCCTGTTACAATACACCGAAAGCACTTCGGTCCGCTTTAACATGAGCCGCATCACGGTTGCAGAGAATAAAGGTGGCGAAGCGTTTGGTGTTGTCGGCATTCACGGTCCGGTCACCATCTCTGAAAGTACTTTTTATGAAAATGCGGCCGGAAAGTTTACGCTTTTGCTGGCAGGCTTTGGAAATACGATTGTTCAGAATTCTCTCTTTTACCAGAATCCAGGCGGAGGAATAAAACTGGACAACTATAATTCGATCGGCTGGCCCAATGACATGCGGATCATCAACACAACAATAGTCGACAACGGAGGCTATGGTTTCTGGTGCGAAAATAGTAACCAGGCGCGCGTGATCAACACGATCAGCCAGAATAATACATTCGGAAATACAAACGAATGGGGTAATGTTACGGTCATCAATTCCATTATGCAAAGCATGTTCGGCGTCACCGGGGACGGAACAAACAGCAGAGACATTGATCCGGTTTTTGTAGATCGTGCTGCAGGCGATTACCGCCTACTACCATGTAGTCCGGCCATCAATTCAGGCAGCAACACCTGGGTGACAATCGCGAATGTAGTAGATCTGGCTGGCAATACCCGTAAATACGGAGATGGTGTTGTAGACATAGGTGCCTACGAATATCAGGGCGACGCCTTGACCGGTGTTGATTTACTGGCCGAAAATGGAAATGAGGCGTCTGTCATAGTAAGCGGGTCAACTAAACTGATAGCAAGTTCATCGGCGTGCCGGGTGCTGGCGACCGTTCAGCCAGGCGGAACCCAGCCTGTATCGGGTATTATAAACGGCAAGGTTTGGGTCGATGCAGTTGCGAACAGCACATATGTGAGGCGGCATTATCAGATCAAACCCGATCAAAATGCCGCAGCGGCGACTGCGAGGGTTACCCTGTATTTTACCCAGGCAGATTTTGACAATTTTAATTTATCCAATTCCGCCAAACTTCCCCAAAACCCTGATGATTTGGAAGGTATTGGTCATTTGATCATTGAAAAAAGAAACGGAGAAAGTAGCGATGGCAGCGGTCTTCCCAATACTTATTCCGGAACGGCTCAAAACATTACCGAAGCAGAGGTCAAATGGAAAGACGACACCCAACTTTGGGAGGTGAGTTTCGATGTAACCGGTTTCAGCGGTTTCTTTGTTAAAACCGTTTCATCACCGCTGCCTGTGCGATGGATATCTTTCGAAGGCAAAATAAATGACCAGAATCAGGCACTTTTAAGCTGGAAAGCGGATGAAACGAATGCAGATCGTTATGAAATACAAAGAAGTAGCGATGCGAAAACCTTCCGTCCATTCGTTGAAATAAAGGCAAAAGGCAACGGCGTGAGTGCATATACAGTGACAGATCCGATACAAGTTTACGGCCAAACGTATTACCGGATTCGCCAGATTGACACAGATGGAAAATACAGTTTCAGCAGAATGATCTCGGTCGCCGGGCCTGAAAATTCAGGCATTTTAGTATATCCTAATCCTTTTTTAGACCTGCTCAATGTAAAAGTGGACAAACACAATATTGGCTCTACCATGTCCCTGATTAATAGCTCGGGCAACAAACTAAAAGAAATAGAGCTTAGAAGCGAAACTACCCAAATTTGGCTAGACGGACTGAAATCTGGTCTTTACCTGATACAGTTAAATGATGACACTGTGAAAGTAATAAAGAAGTAGCAACTATTCAGAAGTTGGACAAAGTCAGTGCCCTTTCACCGGAGCATCCGGCTTGAATTATGACAGTTAGCGCATCCCGCGAGTAACTTTTAAAAACAGGGAATTTAGTGAGCCCATCTCAGGCAAAGCTATACCGCTGATCATGCAAGCTGTTCCGCAACAATCTTTTGTTGTTGGAATAGCTTGTTGTTTATCCATGAAGAGCGTAGCAATACTGCGATTGGTTAGTCTTTATTGTGTTTCAAATTCTAATTGCGTTTCCAATAATAATTTAAAATGAACAAGTTTTCACTCGAATATCCGGATAATAACATGATTTTTGATCAGGACATTTTCGAAGCTAAGCGGATTGTTGCACATTTTCATTTCGCCTGATACGTATGAATGATTTCGAGTCATCTGACGTGGTTCCGTTTTGGTTTACACTTTCGCGGGTTAGTTAAATTTTAAAAATCGAGCAAACCCTCTGATAACAATTCGGGTATCTTTTTAAGAGTTTATAAAGATCAGAAGATATATATCCATTGAAGAATGTGAGACGGGAAGCCTGCTATACGTTCATACGGGAATTATTGGTGCAATATCGCTGAGATTATTGTCTAAAAAACGCTCACATCCACATTAAGTTGCGTCTTAAATTTTTAGTCAATAATAGAAATTTCGGCTTAATGCCGGGCGGCGAGCAAATCATTTTCAACAAACGATTTCAGGTCCTCTTTGCTCATGATGGTTTTCTTTTCATGATGTTCCAGATGAAAATTTTCCAGTTTTTGCAGTAAATATTGAAGCGTAAATTTTTCGGAAATTGTCAGTTTTCCCGTGATCATTTTACCCACGTTACTCATATCTTTAAACACTTCGTAGAGTAATATCTTTCCCTCATCCGTTATCGCGATCAGTTTGCTTCTTTTATCTTTTTCATCATCCCATTGGGTCACAAGTCCGGTTGCAATGAGCCGCCTGATCACTTCCATACCTGATGTTTTTTCCTGCAAATTAAAACTTATCAGTTCGCTTTTAGAAAGATGGTCATGGGTCAGTAATATAGAAAGTGCCGTAAAATCCTCTGCGGTCAGCAGCGGCGTGCCATCCAGCGCTTTTTTAATGTAAGATTTTGCATAGCGGCTCATGTGTACAAATAACCTTCCAATGTTGTTGTCAAGCTGGAAGGCTGTTTCCTGCGCACCATTCTCATATTTGCCAAATCTTGCTTCGCCTGGCACAATGTGCTCCTTGGATTCACTGGTGGTATGCAGCAGAAATCCGGCAAAGTCTTGAATAGACACTTCATGCCCCGGGCTCTCTTCTTCCAGTTGTTCTACAAGCGAGATTAATTGATGAATGAGCTGGTATGATTTCATGCCAAATTAAATGATAACGGCTAATAATGAGCCAAAGTTACATGCTTTCCATGATTTCCAGGCTTTGCTTTTTGAACGTTGTATACGCATTTTGGAATTTTTGATCAACGTTCCGTTGCGGGATAAAACTTTTAAAGAGATTAAATGTCCTGATCAGCGTTAGTTTATAAAGCGGCAGTTTGACTTTTTTAATAGCGAGCAAGTCTGAAATTTCAGTACCCAACAAATGACGCATCAAACCCAGAATATCATTATCCGTGGCTTTGCTTTTATTGACAGCCAGTATGTGTGCAATCAGGGATTCGGTGAGCTCTTTACCATGCGGTGAGGCGCAGAATTGGCGTCGTTTGATCGTGGCATCGAGTTCGTCGCCCATTTTTTGGTTCTCCGAAATTAGATCCTCATCTAATCCAGTCAAATAACCAATGACCGCCCAGGTATGCAGGAAAGCCTCCTGGTCTGATTCGCTTGTATTAAACCCCAGCAACCGCAGACCGCGTAACACAATAAGGGAAAAAGAAAGGTTCGTGCCAGCCATATCCTCCTGATTGATCGGAACACCCCAGGCGTCATCCCATTTTCTGCTTTGATAAGTATAATAACGAACCGCGGCATGCATAATTCGTACCTTTAAGATTTGGTGATAAGCATTTCCATTTGGCACAAAAGCATCCGGCGCCATCACGTCCCAGACAAATATGGCTGTATCATACAAGCGCTTCGTAGTTTGTTTTCTGATCAGTTCGGATATGTACAAAACCATGGTTCCCTGAGCAGCCGTGTAACAATATGGCAGCGACAGCAGCCCGAGCAGGCTCATGATCATTTCCGAATAACGGGTAAAAAAAGCAGATCCCTCTTCCATCAATTTTGGATCCGCCCATGCCGGTAATTTTTGTGCTTCGTCGATGAATGTAAATCCAGGGAAAATTGCACTTAGTGATTCAGTAGCTTGCTCACCGTTCGCCGAGTTCATCCACTTTTGCAGCTGGATTTTCTTTACGGGATCGGCAAAAACAACTCTTATGAAGTCATCTGCCGGTTTATCTCCCAGTAATCTTTTTCTATCTAAAACTTCGTCACTGTAAATTTTGTGATCAGCCATAAGTTAAAACGTTGTGCTAATTATTGCCTCGGCCGCCAGTCTTCCACTTTTCATCGCAGCATTGATCGAACCATTCATTAAATAATCACCACACACAAAGCAGTTCGGATATAACTTTTTGATCTGAGGGTTCGGCTCATTTGTAACCTGATCGTCATTAGGCAAGGCGTAAGGAATGTGATAAGTTTTAAGATGTTTCCAGTCAATTGCCTCCGGAAACCAAGTCTGCATTTCACGAACCGCCTTTGTCTGGAGTTCAGAACTGTTATAATTAGAATAATCTCCAATTAATGAAAGGGAAATCAACGAATCTCCATTTTTTGAATATGCAGGTGAAATCTGATTCATTACAGCAATGTTGTTCACCAACTTTCCGGGCAGCGTATTTAAGGCAATCAATGGTCTTGCAAAAGGTTTTTCAGGTGCGGTGAAATACATATTCGTGACAGAATGATATGACTTTACCAACTGCTGAAATGGTTTCGGCAAATTCAGCTGATCGGTCGCAATCAGAACGGTGTCAGCCTGGTATGCAGAACCAGACAGAGCCTTAACCTTGCTCTCATCAATTTCAATTACTTTTTCATTAAAAATTAATTCCTGAACTGACAAGTCATGGGCTAATTGTAACGGGATCATCCCCATTCCTTTTGCAGGAACCGCAGCATCACCTTCACTGAACATCTTGAAAACAAATTCAAACATACGGCTTGACGTGCTCAGTTTGTCTTCAAGAAAAATACCCGACATGAAAGGTTTAAAGAACTGATTCATCATCCGGGCACTAAATCCGGTATTTTCCAGATATGCCAGCGTAGTGGTTTGCTCTTCCGAAAAAATCTCGTCAATACCTTTTCCGGCAAGCTTTATTTTCAGTCCAAGCATCCGCATTTTATCACTAAGGGTACCTGCGTGAGAGCGCAAAGTACTGATCAAAGTACCTGGTTGTCTTAACGGATCTCCGATCCGGGTGCTGCCGTTTTCGTTCAATATTAAAGCACCCGGATCAAATTTGCGCAGATCAAGAGCATCGTAATCCAGAAATCTTTTTGTTTCAGGATAGGCAGTTAATAATACCTGAAAGCCGCGATCAAGCAAAAAACCATCTACCTCATCTGTACGCACTCTGCCACCGACCTGATCCGACGCTTCCAATATCTTCACTGATTTACCAGCTGCTTTCAACACTTTGGCAGCCGTCAAACCCGCCAGCCCCGCGCCGATAATGATCACATCCGTTTTATTATCACTCATGAAGGGAAAAGTTTAGCTCTATATGGATATTCCTGAATTTTTGACACTTATGATATTAGGCTGTTTTCAGTTTACCCATACCTCCATCAATTCCAATGACCTGTCCGGTAACCCAGCCACTATTTTCAGAAAGCAGAAATGCTATCGCCTGGCTGATATCTTCCGGCTGACCGTATTTTGCCAAAGGATGTCTTTTGGCAGATGCTTCTCGCTTTTCCGGCGTGCTCAGCAAATTTTGGGCCATGGGCGTATCGGTCAAAGATGGAGAAACCACATTTACGCGTATTTGCTGCGTGGCCAGTTCAGCGGCCAGCGCCAATGCGAGACCTTCTACCCCACCTTTTGCCGCTGAAATACTGGCATGATAAGGCAAACCGATTTTAGCTGCCACAGAACTGATCAGAACGATTGAAGCACCACCTGCATTTTTCAACTGTTTGAGTGATTGCTGGATAATTTGTACAGCACCTAAAACATTGAGGCGATAATCATTTAAAAAGTCATCCGTTGAAAGCCTGTTAAATGGTTTCAGATTGATACTGCCGACTGAATAAACCAAACCGTGCAATAGTTCAGGCAAAAATTCGACGATCGAGCCAAATTCACTCGTTACGTCAGCCTGGTAGTGTTTGACACCCTCATGCAGATCAACATTTTCGGACCGTGAAATGACATAAACAACCGCATCGTTTTCGTGTAAAAATTTAACAAGGGACAAACCAATACCTGAACTTCCTCCGACTACGAGTATATTCTTTCCTTTAAAATTCATTATCCAATATATTTTAGAAATTCGTTTTTGGTTTCAATGTTTAAAAATTGCCCGCAATATTCAGCAGTAAGCGTGGTACTGCCGGAATCTTTCACACCCCTGCTCGACACACAGTGATGATATGCGTCGATGACTACGGCCACGTCCTCAGTGCCGAGCGCCTCTTTCATTAAATTGGCAATTTGAATGGTAAGCCTTTCCTGAACCTGAGGTCTTTGGGAGCAATATTGCACAATCCTGTTCAGTTTTGACAAACCGATTACCTGCCCGTTACTGATGTATGCCACATGCGCTTTCCCCACGATCGGCACGAAATGATGTTCACAATTGCTGAACACGGCAATGTTTCTTTCGACAAGCATTTGATTGTAGTGATAGGCATTCTTAAAGAGCGTAGGCTCTGGTTTATTTGCGGGATTAAGTCCGCTGAAAATTTCCTTTACATACATTTTAGCCACCCGCTTAGGCGTGTCTTGCAAACTGTCATCGTCCAGATCCAGGCCGAGAACCTGCATAATACCTGCAAAATGTTTGGCGATCCGTTCCATTTTGGTATCATCGTCAAGCTCAAATGCGTCGGCCTTCATCGGCGTGTCAAAAGACGAACTGTGATGTCCATCCTCATATTCGAGCACATTTTTATCATTCATTGGTTCAAATATGATTTTGTTATTTAACATGAAGTTATTTGTAATTTAAGTAAAACTGTCTTGCTGCATGCGGTGTTTCTTTTCCTATTTAATCTGGCCATAGATCTACCCGGATAACCTTCACATTACATTCAATTTATACCTGATCAGCGAATCAAACATCAGCCAGAATTTTTGACCATTGGAAACTCTTATCCGTTCCGACATGACCTGATCAGCCGGGACCCTTATGATTTTGAGCAGCAACTGCCGGTAATAAACGTAAGCCAGATACACGCCTTTTCTGGATGAAAGCGGAAGTTGCCTGATACCATTTAAAGCCTCATCAAATTCGTTGACAATTTCCTGTTCGATGGTTCTCTTATTTTCGTCAGAAAATGAAGATAAATTGATGTCAGGAAAATAACTCCGGTTCAACTGCTGGTAATCTGCCTGCAGATCCCTCAGAAAATTAACCTTTTGAAATGCGGAACCCAACTTCATCGCAGGAACTTTCAACCGGTCAAATTCCTGTTGATCGCCATTTGTGAATACATGCAGGCACATGAGACCGACCACCTGCGCAGATCCCATGATGTACTCGTTATACTTGTCATGCGTATAAGATTGCTCATCCAGATCCATTTCCATACTTTTCAGAAATTGACGGATCAGATCATGATCGATATTAAATTGATTGACCACCTCCTGAAATGAATTGATGACAGGGTTGGTACTGATGCCGCGCTCTATCGCTTTAAAACAGTCAGCGGAAAACTCGGCAAGCAATACTGATTTAGGGTAATCGTGAAAACTGTCGACGATCTCGTCTGCCAACCTAACAAAGCCATAAATGGCATGAATGTGGTCACGTAACTCTTTTTTGAAAAAAAATATCCCCAGCGAAAAACTGGTACTATAAAGCCGTGTTGTTTCTCTGCTGCATGTCGCGGACAGCGTATCAAATTTTGCTTTCATTATTTAAGTTTGATGTATCGGACGATGGTTTTGGCCTGTCTGCCGATAACTGATTGCAGCAAACGCATTTGGCACTGTCTTTCGCAATCCTTTCACAGAAGCATCTTTTAGGTAACGGCATTTTTCCTGATCATCGGTTCATCACCCAAAAGTAATACAATATTATACTATTTATTAAAAATTAGTACATATTTATACTTAATCAAAATAATACGATGACGTCGGACCGCATGATAAGATCAGCACGGCATTGGCCGGCAGACGCCAACCCAACATTCATTAAACTCCTGAAATACGATACTTTGCTTCAAATACCGCTCAATTTCCAGCGGCTGGTCAAATAAATCAGAAGGAAAAACCAGCCCTTAAAGTCAGACGGTTAAAGTCCTCTTTCTTTTCAATCCCCGACTGCTGAACAGAAGATCGCTGAAATCGGTATCCTGCCGAGATTGTAAATCCGGTATTGTTGCTGAACAAAATTTTCAACCCAATCCCGGCTGCCATCGTCGGTCCGCCACCGAAACGAACGCTGTCGACATCGTTGGAAGTGGCATTAAACCCATGTCCCCCTTCAATAAAATAGAAAGGCAGCTTGTCTCCGGTTCGTGTTAAATCACCGCGTATACTCACAACGGCCGGGACGAAAGTTTGCACGGCATAAAGATCGGCACCGAGCCCAAATCCGGTATAAAACCACTGGTTGAATTTATAACCATTTGTTGTTTGAAAAGAAAACGCAGAAGTTGTTACGCCATTTGATGCCCGGTTGCTCATCGCCAGCGGCCCAAGCTCCGTATAATGCACAAAGCCTTTCTGTTTGTAACGAATATTGGGATTAACATACTTTTCGTTTTCAATTTTTTCAACTTCATCTGTCAGAAAAGTAAGTATGCTTTTGTCAAATATTTCCAGTCTGACAGCAGGCTGCTCTTCCAGCAGCGTACCTTTCATGATTGAGCCATTTTTTAGAAAAACCCGCACATATCGATTTTTTTGCCCGAAGGTGCAGGCGGTAAAGTACAGGATAAATAGCAATGTCAGTGTTAGAGAATTTTTCATGTTGTGGTGGTATTAATGCAATGGCTAATCAGTTGTCCAACCAGATTTTAAACTCCGGACTTCTTTCCCTGCTCACGTATGTATTTTGTTCAAAAGGTGGTTTCAAAAATACCTGAAGGCGACTGGATAAGAGCGTCTTGACCTTTTGAATGGATTGTATCCTGGCGATAATTTTTCTGTTTATCCTGAAAAAAAGGTGTGGATCCAGCAGCTCTTCGAGGCTTTCCAGATTATAGTCTACCAAATACTTACGCCCTTCGGACGTCATCAGATAAACCACTTTATCATCAGCATAGAAATAGGCTACCTCATCAATATTTTTGTAAAGTATGGTATCCGCGTATTTAACCAAAAAACGATGTTTGTATTTTTTACTGAAAGACAGCATATTTTCCTCAATCCGTCTGATATCTGCCAAAGAAATTCCACCGCGGCTTTCATTCAAATTCCGGTATTTGATGAGCGCATTTTGAAGCTCCGTTTTATCCAGTGGTTTCAACAGGTAATCAATGCTGTTCAATTTAAAAGCCTGCAAGGCATACTGATCATAGGCAGTGGTAAAAATAACCGGACTTTTCAAGGGAAGCCGCTCGAAAAGGCGGAAACAAAGTCCGTCCGATAAATGAATATCCAGCAACAGCAAATCCGGTTCCGGGTTTTTACCAAACCAGGATACCGCCTCGTCAATGGATTCCAGCGTATCGATTACTTCAATGTCCGGATCAAATTCCCGCAGGAGCTGCGATGCTCGTTTGGCAGAGAGCGCCTCATCTTCCAGTATAAGAACTTTCATGGTTTAGGTTTCAAATTTTAATAAAAAGTCATGGCTTAAAAAAGGATGCATGGGTCGGCCTGATCAGTGGTATCGTAACACTGAACTGCTCGGTAGTCTGTTTTACATCAAGCCCATGTTGTCCAAGAAACTCATATCGTTGCGTGATGTTATTTAGTCCAAGCCCTGTTGATTCCTGATCATCAGCCTGTTTTAACTGAAGATTATTTCTAACCGTTATCGTTTCGTTATCCAGACAGAGAATCTCCACATGAAGAGGTCTGTTTTTACCGATCACATTGTGTTTGACAGCATTTTCTACCAGCATTTGCAAAGAAACAGGCACGATAAAAGCCGACTGACAATCGGTATTAACATTGATCGTAAATACCAAACCGGACTCGAAACGGGTTTTAAGCAGATAAAGGTAAGATTCAATAAAATTCAATTCCTCCTTCAATTCAATGATTTCCTTTTCCGGGCTTTTCAGAACGTAACGGTAAACCCTTGAAAATTGCCGCACAAATTCGACCGAGGCATTTGCGTCCATGGGTATCAAAGCACTCAGCACGCTCAGGTTATTAAACAGAAAATGCGGGTTTACCTGATTTTTCAGCGCCTGCAATTGCGCCTGGCTGCTGATTCTTTTATAATTTTCTACTTCCTGATTACTTTTTTCAAGTTGCTGGTGATATAGAAATATTACATTGATTGTGTTCAAGAAGAGATTGACCCTAAAACTGAACATCAAAAGCAGTTTCAAAGGAAGAATCCAGTCCATCCAGTTGTGGGAGATTGTATAAAAGGAAGTGATTCCTCCCAGAAGCATCGTTGCAAAAAATACCGCCAAAATACTAGCTCCGAAACTATAACTAATCCTTTTCCAGAACGACTTAATTTCCATCGTGGAAAGAAAGTTGTCGAGCAAACGATTTCCTTCCCAGATTGCGATTGTCAAAACCAGAAAAAGCAGAAAGATAACCAGCTTGGGTGTAACAATTGGATAATGCTCAAATGACTCGACCAGCAAGGTATTCAGAAATGAATATCCTCCCAGCAGAATCATGAACAAAAACCGGTACCTGATCGAGAACATATTAACGTATAGTAACTATAAAAAAACATTGGTAAACTACCTAAAATCAGATCGTTTACCAATGTTATGACGCAGTTTAGTTATGGCATCAGTACTTTGTCTATGACGTGCACAACGCCATTGGTAGCCAAAATATTAGCAGACGTGATATTAGAAGCACCGCTTGTCTTACCTACCACTTTCGCTCCGCCAGTCAGATTGAATGTGAGCTTGCCAGCTGTGTTGGCCGTAGCTACTTCCCCTGAAACGTTTGGCAGATCTGTGGAGAACACACGGCCCGGAACAACGTGATAAAGTAACACATTTGTTAAAAGTGTTTTGTTGGCCGGATCAAGTAAAGTTGCTTTTGGTGTTGTTTTATACAACTCAGTGAATGCTGCATTCGTTGGCGCAAAAACCGTCAACCCGTTGGCAGAAGCCGTAGAAAGTGCCGTTGCCACCGCTGGGTCAGCCGCCAGGACAAGTGACACAAGTTCCGAAAAATTAGTATTCGCCTGGGCCACCTGCACCAGGGATTGTGTTGGCGGTACAATGACGTTGTCTATCACGTGTATTACCCCATTTGATGCATCCACATCTGTGACGATAACTTTAATGTTACCGTTAATAAAAACGCCATCCGCATTTTTTGACAAATAAATGTCGTTGTTGGCGTTAACTGTTTTAACTGTTCCGCTTTTGACGTCCGCTGCCTTCACTTCACCGCTCACGACATGCGATGTCAAAATAGGTGTCAATGCGTTTTTGGTCAAACCATCCAAACTTGTAATACCCGCTTTTGTAAACGCCGCATTATTAGGTGCGAATACTGTGAAGGGGCCAGTTCCCTGTAACGTTGTGACCAGCTCCGCTTTGGCCACTGCAGCAACCAGCGTTGAGAACTGCGCATCTCCGGAGGCGACGGCTACAATATTCCCAACTGGTGGCGTCTGCGGCATATCATCATCGTCGTCTTTACATGAAACAATGGTTGCTGCCAAAGCAGCTATAAGTAAACACATGCTCAGTCTGTTTAATCTGCTCAATGGTTTCATAGTAAAAAAGGTAAAGATTGTGGAATAATTTATTTAGTTACTATGACTAACCTACCTGGCCGTTTTTTCATTGTCGCATTGGAACCCAGTGTAACTATATGAGGAGTGAAAGTATATTTTCAGGGAGTGAACTGACAAAATGAACGGACGAGCCCATTATCAACCGTTTAATATTTCAATTCCATCAACCAATTATTTCACGACTAAACAAAAGACTATTTTATAGGAACAATTGATGCAACAGGAAAGCTTTCCTTATTTACCCCTGCTATCCAATTAATTATTTTCAAGGAAATGTTGTCAGCAGAAAAGTCAGGACCGTATATATGGTATTTTTTGATTTCATAAAATTCTCTCGGTACATTCGTATGGCCAAATATTTTCTGTCTTAATGCAAATGGAATCGATTTCTTGATTGGTTACTTTATCATTTCTAATGAGTTCCACCACTACGCTTACTTTATTTCGGTTTCATGATTCACGGTCTAAAATGTGGGCTTTCGGGCAAATGCAGTTTGCACATGCGTATATAAGCAAAACGCCCGGGTTGCAATTTTACAAACTCATGGGCAGCGGTCGCGAGCCGGGTTTCAGCCCATTGCCCGACTGGGGTGTATATGCCATATTGGGTATTTGGGACAACGAGCAATACGCTGATCATTTTTTTGACAATGCTGAAATTTTTAAGCGATACCAGGCGCACAGCAGCGAACAGTGGACTATCTACATGAAACCTAAACAAGCCAGGGGTCTTTGGTCGGGCCGTAATCCATTTACCCCCTCAACAGATTTGGATGATGACAACCCGCTTATTGCAGTAATTACGCGGGCAACCATTAAGGCGGGTAAACTGATAAAGTTTTGGGACTATGTACCTACATCCCAGCGGCCCATTGTCCAAGGTTGTAAAGGGCTGATTTATACCAAAGGAATTGGCGAAGCACCGCTGCTTCAGATGGCCACTTTCAGTTTATGGGAAAATATAGATGCGCTGAAAAACTTTGCCTACAATAGCCCTGAACATCAGGAGGCCATCCGGAAAACGCGAAAAATAGATTGGTACAAAGAAGAGTTATTTGCGCGTTTTCAGCCTTACCGCTCAGTAGGAACCTGGGGTGGTGAAAATGTTTTGGCTCCCTATTTAAGACCGCCCGCTTCTGCCCCTATTACGGCATTTTCGTAGCTATTTGTTGATCAAATAGAAGAATACGAAAAATAGAACTTGAGTTGCAAAGTGATGTAACGGTAGCGGATACTTTGCCTGAGGTACGTAATTTTTTACAAGCACCTGCAATACGAATGCGACTACAAACCAGTCTATGTAGTTGCGTAACGGTGCATAACCTGCATTCCAATGCCAGTAATCGAATACCGAAGCCACAGGTTCGATAAAAAAATCGAGCGCAACCATTAGCGCAGCTCCGCAAACAGGTGCTATCCATGGGTTACTTACAAAACGCTTTGCGATAGTGGCTGTTATAAAAGTAAGTACCACCCAGTTGATGCCAATCAGCAAGGGAACATTAGCCAATTTAGGACCCAAATTTTCACCGTACCAATAGTCTCCGAAAAGCAATCCGGTGTTTACTCCAATCATTTCGACGCCCATTCCGGTGATGTAAACAAGTGACCAGATTAACATGCCTGGCCAAACATTTTTAAGCGGAAAATTCCAGTACAAAAGTGCCAGGCCAAGCAGGAGGTTTAATGGTGTTTTTGGCAAAAACCAAGCGCCATAACCCAGCCATATGCCTGTCATGCCTGAAATGGTTACCAGCCATATTGCAAATATTGAAGTGTTGCTTTTTACAACCGAAAATGATAGTTCATTATTCATAGAGCTGAAATGATGAGCTTTGAAGTAATCTTTGCAGAATGCATGCACAAAGGAATACCGCCACCTGGATGAACGGATCCACCGCAAAAATAAAGTTGTTTTATTTTGTTTGAAAAATTGGGGTGTCTAAGGAAGGCCGCAAGTTTAGAATTGCTTGCCGCACCATACAGTGCACCGCGGTAACTGCTTGTTCGTTTTTCAATAAGCGGGGGCGTTAGCACATCTTCTGCCATGATGAGCTCCGCAATGTCGGTGCCGAGCAGGCGGTTTAATTTGCTGATGATATTTTGGCGCGCCTGTGCCATCAATGCCTCCCAATTTTGACCATAATCGCCCGGGGCATTAATCATCACAAACCAATTTTCGCATCCCGGAGGTGCGTCACCCGGAGTTTCTTTACTGCTGATGTTGATGTAAACCGTAGGATCATTAAAAAGAGTTTTATGTTCGAACAAATGCGCAAATTCCTGCTGATAATCGCTGCTGAAAAATATGTTGTGCAAGTCCAATTGAGTAAACGTGCCGCGAATGCCCCAATAAAATATTACTGCAGAACTTGATCGTTCCTGCCTAAGCGTGCGCTCAGGGTGCGGTTGTGATGCCAACAGTTTTTTGTAGGTAGAAAATATGTCCATGTTTGAGACGACGCAATCTGCAAAATGCTGGTTGCTTGTCGTTTTAACTCCAACTGCCTTATTCTTCACAACCAGTATTTGTTCTATTTTTTGACTAAAATGAAATCGGATGCCTTGTCGAAGTGCCAGCTGATACAGACTGGTAGTGATACTGTGCATACCACCATTCGGATAATAAGCGCCCAGGTAAAGTTCAAGATGTGGAATCATACTCATGATACCCGGTGTGAGATACGGTGATGAGCCGTTATAAGTAGCATAGCGGTTAAATAACTGAACCAGATGCGGCTCACCAATGGCTGCTTCATTAAGCGCATCCAGACTAATGCCCAAATTCATTTCCGATAGGTGAGCCATGGCCCTAAGTGTGTCCAGGGAGAAATAAGTACCCATTTTATGCAATGATTTCTCAATGAATAATGAAGCGGTAAGCTCATATTTCTTCTGGCCGTTTTTCAAATAAGACAATATCGTTGTGGCTTCAATACCAAATTTGGCTGCAGCCTCTTTAGCAAAAACTTCGCGATCGGCATCAACAGTAAACCGCATGCCATCTTCCCAAAAATAGTTGCACACCGAATTCAAGCGGTGATACTGAAAAAAATCAGCTGGTTGTTCACCAAACAGTTCGAAAAGCTCAGTAATAAGTTGTGGCATGGTGAAGAGCGAAGGTCCGGCATCAAAACGGTAGCCGTTTATTTCGAAAGCATGTAGCTTGCCACCGGGATATTCATTGCTCTCAAATACATCCACTTCGACGCCAGCAGCCCGCAAATGCAGTGCAGTAGCAATGCCGGCTATACCTGAACCAATAATAATTGCTGATGGCATTTCAAAGATGTATTTTTATAAATAGTTTTTTATTTGTTTGAAGTAGATAAAAGTACGAAAGAATTGGGTTTAGTTTATAACCATGCGCTTTAGAAACCAAGCCTCATTTTTTTAAATCAGGCAAACAAACGTTGGTTATAAGAAAAATTGAAGGACTTAAATGACGAAGTTGCAACGATATACTGTTTTTAATTGTGACGTTGTTTATAATAGCTATACTGTGAGTAAAATGATTTTAATGGTTTGAGTATGGCGATTATGAGTGGAAAGTGCGTTAACACGGCGTAGAATCCATGTTTGGGTGGAAGACGCTTGTTGTAGATTTTTACAGTTTAGTTTACAGTCTCAAAAAATTCGAGAAAGATTAACAGCAGGAAAAAATTTCATGGCTATAAAACAACAGCTTTTTTTGTATAGTACTATTGTTCGCTTTCGAAGTTGTTAATTGTATCCCATTACAATCATATACACGATGTATTTCAGCTTTGACTTCAAAAGCTCAATGCTTTTGATCTTTGTTTTGCATGCTGCTGTCTTTTCAATGTTGCTTTTAAGTAAAGCAATTCAAAATGAGCATAAGCCGAGTTATTGGCTGAGCGCCTTTATTTTTTTTTCAGGTCTGTATATTTCACCATTTATGCTAGGCTATGCAGGCTGGTATAGCAGGCAGCCATACCGTGATATCCTGTTTTATTTTCCATTTCAGCAACTTTTCCTTCTGCCACCAGTCCTTTACATTTATGTAAAAACATTACTCGATGAATCCTTTACTTTTAACCCTAGACACTTTTTACACTTTCTACCCTGGTTTGGTTACTTCGTGTACTCACTTATCGTTTTCGTAACAGATAAAGCTGTTTTGGATTACGCCTATTTTTATGCCGACGGTATGGATAAAGACTTCTCATCATGGTACCAAATCACCGGATTTATCTCCTTGGCGACCTACTCAATACTTTGTCTAAGATCCTATTTTACTTATAAAGAGCTAAGTCTCCAAACAGTTAGTTTTGCTGATGCAATCATGTTTGGCTGGATTAAACGCTTTCTGATTGCTCTATTGATGATACTAATACTTCGGGGACTTTTTTTCATCCTAAACCCCGAGTGGGATCAGTTTGGAAAGAAATTCTGGTATTATCTCTCTTTTTCGATATTAGTGTACTACATTTCAATAAGCGGTTATGTGAATGCTATTCAATCTATTTTCACATTGAAGACAGCTTCTGTGCTGGCAGTCAGCAGTCCGATCAATGAGCAGGAGGAATCACAATTGCTGAAAACAGCATCTTTTATTGATATCGATATTGAACCTTGGAAAAATAAACTTGAAGCATTGATGATTAACGAGAAGATTTATGAAAACCCAACTCTTACCCTGGTCGATGTGGCCCAACAAATGGAAACTAGTCCTAAACGTGTGTCCCAAATAATAAATCAAGGCTATGAGATGAACTTTAATGACTTTGTGAATCTTTACAGAACTCTGGCAGTAATCGAACAAATAAAATCAGGTAACCACAGTTTACTGACACTTCTTGCAATAGCATTTGAATGCGGGTTCAACTCAAAATCGACATTCAACCGCGCCTTCAAAAAACATACGAAGTTGACTCCAAAAGAATATTTAAGTCAAAATTATTACTAAAAGGTATCAAATCAGGATTTGAAGCGATTTGAAATAGATGTTAACGGTACTTCGTGCCTCAACAATCCTCTTACCATGCGCTTTCCTGTTCTAGCCATTTGTTTTCTGGCCTCAGCGATCCACTTTGCATTTAGTCAGCCGTATTCCTACATTGATTCTGTTAAATACAGGCAGCTTGATTCTATTGCTTCACAGGATGTACCGGCTCATGCGCCCGGAATAGCCACTGGGATTGTCAGGAACGGCCAGATCGTGTACAGTAAGTACTTCGGCTACGCCAATCTTTCAGACAGCGTACAGATAAATGAGCATTCCCGATTTAATATTGCATCAAATGCAAAGCAGTTTACTGCTTTGGCAATTTTGTTGCTGGTCAAACAACAAAAGATTAGTTTAGACGATGACATCAGAAAATTTCTTCCTGACTTATATACAGGAATAAAACACAAAATTTTAATTAAGCATCTCCTGAATCACAGCAGTGGAATCAGAGACATTTATGACTTATGGTCAGTTCAGGGCATTGTTTGGTGGAAAACAATATTGAATAACCAAGACGCCTTACAACTTTTGCAAAAACAGAAGGAACTGAACTTCAAACCAGGTACAACCTATTTATACAGCAATTCGAACTATATCTTGCTTGCTCAGATTATAGAAAAGGTAACCGGAGAATCATTTGTTAATTACACTAAAAATCTATTCACAAAGCTTGATATGCCCCATACTGCTTTCGTGGACAATCATAAAAAGATTGACGCACCAATAGCAAAGCCATATTTCAACTTTAATCAGTGGGTAAATTATGACTGGCTTTGCGACATACATGGCGATGGTAACTTATTTACTACGCTGACTGATCAGTTGCAGTGGGAAAAAATCATTCAACTTGGGCACCATGACTCCATACCCACAGGTTTAATTAAGAAGAGTCAGCAGCTAACAGGAAATTCAGAGATCAAAGAGTACGGCTACGGTTTGGAATTTGGGGCATATAAGGGAATTCAATACCGGTTTCATGAAGGTGCAACTGGAGCCTGGAAGGCAACGCTACTCCGTTTCCCCAAAGACAGTTTGTCAGTGATAACCTTAACAAATAGCGGAAAAACAATCCCAGCCACGCAAACAAGACAGATGGCGGATATTCTACTGAATCTTTCAGCACAGACACCCCTAGTTTATTCGTGGCCTAATCGTAACGGGACATTTGCATCAGCGTCGGATATAGTAGGAATCTATACAGATAATAAGGATTTCAGCTTTCAATTCGAACAAAGAGATTCAATTTTTTATCTAAAAAGATTTGGGAGAAATGAAATTCAGTTAGTGCGGGAGTCAGATAATGTTTTTCACCAAACCAATGATCCCACATTCAAAATGGAATTTATTAAGGACAAAAAAAGTAAACTTCAGGTTACGGCGTATCACCCGTCCCACGCACCGTATACATTGGATAAGGTTGACTATGACTGGGAAAATTTTGATTTCAGGCGAATGAGTGGTAAGTTTCAAAATGATGAGACAAAGCAATTTTTGTTGATTGAATACCTGTCTGGTCAAACATTTAATATTAAGTTAGGTGATAATGAAACAAATGGAATATTAATCACCCCGACAAAACTCTTATCCGATGGATTTCAATTAGCAATTCAAAACAATATCGACTTGAACACAGTTTATTTTAACATGAATAGAGTCAAGAATCTCAGGTTTGATAGGATTAAATAATATCATTCTTATTTCAAATATGTAAGGAACTAGATAAAAGAAATATGAACTAAACGGTCAACGCTTTTCAGGACAAGACAAGTTCTCTTCATCGTAAATTCATTGCCACAAAATCCACATCTACGTTTAACAGCAAAGTTGCTACTCATAAATACAAATAAGTTTAAATAAGTTAATTTAAGTAGTGTTGACATACGATATATAATATGCTATATCATTTGAACTAGCCTTCTTGAGGGACAAATAGGGGACAAAAAATAAACAAAACTTAGTAAAAATTCCAAAAGAAAACGGTTGAAAATTTTGACTAATATTCTAATTTTCAACCGTTTATATGTATTTACTTGCAGCCGTTTTGTGCGTCTACTTTCCGATACAGAACTTCGAAAAAATATTATCCAGCAAATCATCAGTAACAATCGTCCCCGTAATCTCGCCCAAATGGTGAAGCGACAGCCGGATGTCCTGGGCGAGGAAATCTCCGGTGATTCCGCTGTCGAGACCATTAATTACTTCGTTTAATGCATCTTGGGTTTTAAGCAGATGTTCGTAATGACGCAGGTTGGTTACGACGGTATCCGTTGCAGATTGTCCGTATACACGATTTACCAAAACATTGGTTAGCACTTGTAAACCTTCCTGAGTTTGGGCAGAAATTCCAACGATTTCCGGATTTTCAGATCTCAATCTTTCGAACGTTTCAGTTTCGATATCAATTTTATTAAACACCCAAATAATGTCTTTGTCAGAAGCGATTTCTGTTGCCAGCTGTCTGTTTTCCAAAAAGGTTTGTTCGCTGTCAAACAGAAAGATAACCATATCGGCTTTGTCCATTGCGCTACGTGAACGTTCGATTCCTATGGATTCCACCAGATCCGTCGTTTCCCTGATTCCTGCTGTATCGATAAAGCGGAATTTAAGTCCTTCCAGCACCATTGTATCTTCTATCACGTCACGGGTTGTGCCTGCCACGCTGGTTACTATCGCTTTTTCTTCGTTCAAAAGTGCGTTCAGCAAAGTTGATTTTCCAACGTTCGGCGAGCCGATGATTGCCACAGGAACACCATCCTTTAACGCATTGCCAAAATCAAAGGATTCAATCAGGGGTGCTATTGTGTGTCTGAGATTCATGATCAGTCGCCTCAGGTCATCGCGCTCTGCAAATTCCACATCTTCTTCGCCGAAATCCAGTTCAAGTTCAATCAACGAAGCAAAATGGATCAATTCAGTACGTAGCGAAGCCAGTTTTTTAGAAAAACCTCCTCGTAATTGGTTCAACGCCGTTTTGTGGCTGGCTTCCGAATCAGCAGCGATCAGATCGGCCACAGCTTCGGCCTGCACCAGGTCAAATTGTCCATTCAAAAATGCACGCTGGGTAAATTCTCCCGGTCGCGCTATCCTGGCTCCTTTTTTAATCAGGAGTTTAAGTATTTGTCTTATAATGTAGTCGGAACCGTGGCAGGAGATCTCGGCTGAATCTTCTTTCGTAAAGGATTTGGGAGACTTAAACACCGTTACCAGCACTTCATCAATAATGCCTTCGTTCGATTGAATCAAACCGAAGTGGGCAGTATGACTTTCGGCCTGTTCTAAATTTTTACCTTTAAATATAGAGTTCACAATGGAAACAGCGTGAAGTCCGGAGACACGTATAACCGCAATGGCTCCCACGCCCGACGGAGTTGCCAGGGCACAAATCGCTTCCTGATGGTGGATGGAGGTACTATTCATTTCGCAAATATTGCATTCTATATTTTATTACTTAAACGTAAAAACGCTTTAAATCTAAACCCTTTTAATCTGTATAAGATTCGTTTGAAATATTTAATAAAGAATTCTACATTTTTCAAATCCTATTTTTCGACCAGATAATTGTATTTTTATAGGACGGTTTAATCACCTCCGTAGTTCCAGAACAATTGAAAGTGTGCGACTATCTGTGACAACTAAATTAGCCTAACAAGATGAAATCCATTTTATTACTTACGCTGGGTCTGCTTTTGGCCGTCAGCACGTATGCCCAGACAAAAAAAATGTATCATGTTCCCAACGAAAGCGACATCCGGAAATCGATCCCGATGAAGGACAGATACCAGTTTGAAAACTTTAAGAAGGGTACCGTCCATTTCAGAAACGGAACAAAGTCACAGGCACAGCTTAATTACAGCTTCTTTCACTCTGAAATTCAATTCATTGACCCTCGCAAGGATACGTTGCTTTTAGCCGACAACTCGTTTGTTATACAGATAACTATTGACACACTGGTATATTACTACCTGCGAAAAGAGGGACATATACAGCAAATCGGTGGTTTTGATAAAATAAGACTTGGCAGAAAACAGAATCTGGTCGTCATGGGCACCGAGTACACATCGGGTTACGAGGGAAAATCTTCAACTTCTGCTATCTCCTCCTACTCTACTTATCTTGATAAAGGCGGTCAAATGCAAAAACTAAATCCTGCCACCAACATCATGATGCGAAGAGGAAACATCTATTTCTGGATGGACCAAAACGATCGTTTTTCTTTTGCCACAAAGGCAAATCTGTACAAACTATTTCCCAAACATAAACGGGAACTGAGCAGCTATTTTAAAGAAAACGAGATCAGTTTTACAGACGAGAATGATATGATTAAACTTCTTGATTTTTGTAAATCTTTGTAGAAAGCTTTAAAAAAGTTATCGACCTGGATTTACCAAACAATCGTGACCAAACTGACACTCTGACGTTCTTTTCTGCTTAATATTACGTAAGCATAAATTCTCTATTTTCGTAAATCGAATTCAGGCTTTGTTGTTACTACCCTACCTCCATGATATGCACCATAATAATAATTTTCATTTTTTACGCCTTATGGCGGCCATTCTCGTCATATACGGCCATTCCTATCCGTTGCTGGGCCTCGGCCATCTCGATTATATCCAGGAGTTGACCGGAGGACTGTTTCCATCAGCGCAAATAGGTGTCTGTATTTTTTTTGCTATCAGCGGATACCTTATCGCAAAAAGCCTTAAATCCAGTACGCCTGTTAAGTTTGTACAAAAACGTTTGTTACGTATATATCCCGGCCTAATTGCTGCTGTTCTTTTCACAATGTTTGTGATTGGGCCAATTGCGACGACGGCTTCTTTGTCTGAATATTTTTCATCGGTGGAAACGTATTTTTACATCCGAGTACTGAAACTCTTTCCCAATTATCCCGATTCGCTGCCATACGTTTTTAAAAATCTCCCCGTTGGTTTGGTCAATGGCTCCCTGTGGACGCTTGCGTATGAAATTACATGCTACGGAGCGCTGCTGTTGAGTTATATTATTTTTGGCAATCGTATAAAATTTGCTCTGCTCACCGTTTTTCTGTTGCTGTGGTCAACCTATTTGTTTTGGTATGATTTTTTAACCCGCCATCCCAACCAGCTGCGTATTATACATCTGAGCCTGCTTGATCTTTTGAATTTTGGTTTGTACTTCCTTGTAGGAAACCTGATTTACTTTTTTCAGCATTTGATAAAATACCAGTGGTACTGGCTGTCGGGCTTAATTCTTATTTTCGTATCTGCTTACGTGCTGTCAGCTTTTTACGGACTGATACCACTGGCAGGTATTGCCTGGACAAGATACCTCCTTTTACCTTATGCACTATTTTATTTCGGTCTGAAAACGGGTATTCTGAACAGTGTTGGCAAAATTGGTGATTTGTCTTACGGACTATACATTTATGCTTTTCCTGTTCAACAGCTTATAGTCACATTTTATGGAATGAAGATTTCGGCAACGCAAATGTTCCTATCTTCGCTGATATTTTTACTACCAATTGCCTGGCTTTCGTGGAATTATATCGAAAGTCCTTTTTTGAAGTTAAAAAGTAAAGTAAAATGACTTTTTTGTTGAAACACAGCATTTTTAAAATCTTATTCTTCTTTGTTCCAACAGCTTTTTTGCTTACAGGTTGTTCTGAAACGTCGCAGCCTGTAGCACCAGTAATGCCGGATTCCTGCCAGATCTTTACTGTAAAAGGAAACTTTTATATTGCCTGTGAAAGCATAAAAAGTCTTCCGGCTCCTGTATTTTCTGCTGCCTCCGGTACATTTTCTTACAGTACAAAAATTTCTGTGGTAACCGATTCCATCCCCGTCGGGACCATTGTGGAAATAAGCAGGGACAACGGTAAGACATGGAATGAAACCAACGAAATTACACTAACTGATTCCGGCGAGGTATGGGCCCGAAACCGCTTTTATCAGCTTATTTCTCCGGTAAACAAAGGAAGGTTTAGCATTTACTATCAGCGCGTCCTTGTAGTTGGCAACAGCATTACAGCTCATGGAAGAGCTCCCGACGTAGGCTGGAACGGCGACTGGGGAATGGCCGCCAGTGCTGCCGACAGTGACTACCTGCATCTAATTACCAGAAAATTGCAAAGTAAATATTCGAAGGTGGACATCAGAGTTTTAAACGGAGTAGGTTTTGAGAATAACTACTGGAATTACGATTTTAAACAGGTTACCCCATATACCGAATTTAAACCCGATCTGATCATCATGAGGATTTCTGAAAATGTCAATGCTGATTACTTATATATGTTTGAAAGCAGATACGATCAGCTTATAACTACACTTACATCCGGTTCCGCTCCAAAAGTGATATGCACCACAAGTTTTTTCCCGAACAAGGAGGACGTGAGCAGGCTTGTCAAAAATGTAGCCTCTAATAAGGGATATCAGGTCGTTGATCTGGAACCACTTACGAAAGACAAGACCTACGCTGCATATAACTTTTTCGCGGACAAAGGCGTAGGGTCGCATCCGTCCGACAAAGGAATGCAGGCCATCGCCGATCTGATAAGCAAAGCTTTCTGACCTTTTTAATTAAACCAACAGACTCTTACGTTTAAATGTCAATTTTTTTGACTTTTGCAAATTATTTCTATTCCGAAGATGTTAGCCTTTCTCAATCCATAATTACCAGTTAAATATTATATTTTGCTTATCGAAACATTACCTATCGTTACCAGCCAGCTACCGCTAATGGAAGCTTTCTACACTTTGCAGGGAGAGGGCCAGCATAGTGGGAAAGCTGCCTACTTTATCCGTCTGGGCGGATGCGAAGTAGGCTGCCACTGGTGCGATGTGAAAGAATCCTGGGATGCCGATATCCATCCTAAAACTTCAATTGAAAACATTGTGCAGGGTGCGCTGCAATATGCGGGCCGCCTGGCAGTGATCACTGGCGGTGAACCTTTGATGTACAATTTAGACGAACTGACAGGCAGTCTTCATCAGGCAGGATTTCAGACGAATATAGAAACCTCCGGCGTTTATCCGTTCAGCGGCAATTGGGACTGGGTTTGTTTCTCTCCTAAAAAATTCAAAACACCTCATCCGGACATCTATGAACATGCCAACGAACTAAAATCCATCATTTACAATAAAAGTGATTTTGAATTCGCAGAACAGCACGCTGCCTTGGTGAACGAAAAATGTACGTTGCTTTTACAGCCTGAATGGAGTAAGCATGAACAAATGCTGCCTTTGATAATTGATTATATCAAAGACAATCCGAAATGGAAAATGTCGTTACAGACACACAAGTACATGAATATTCCCTGATGCGCCATTGTTTGCTGACATTTCTGATCTGGAGTTTTTTTCTGATATCAAACAGTTACGGGCAGAATCCCCCGATGTCCAAAAAGGCGAAGGAGCTTTTTGATAAAGCACAAAAAGCCTGGCAGGATCGTCAGCTGAACGAGGCAGTTATACTTTATGAAAAAGTACTTCAGACTGAACCAAAAAATGCAGAAAGCCACCTTCGGCTGGCTCAGATTTACGATCTGCTGAGACGGCCTGAGTTAAGCAAATACCACTATAAAAATCTGATTGCCATTCAGCCGCAGGCAGCCCAGTCGGCGAGTGCTTACCAATGGCTTGGTAAGTTTTATTCTCAGTCGGAAAAATATGACTCAGCGCTGGTTTACTATCAAAAATCCTTTGAACTGTTTCCGGCCAAATCAAATCTTTCGCGACTTGCTGAAAAGTCGGTTATCGCCACAAAGTTTGCTCAGAATGCAATCAAAAACCCGCTTCCAATCAAAAAGCGGTCACTGGGTGACACCATCAATTTCCTGGATGCACAATATTTCCCGGTACTTACCGCGGATGGCGAAACATTGATTTTCACCGGACTGACAGATAAAAAGGAGGAAAATATTTACATCACACACCGGCAAAACAAAGGTTGGGATGTACCCGAAGAAATATCACAGGCAATTAACACATCCAATAACGAAGGCACCTGCAGTGTTTCAGCCGACGGCCGGACGCTGGTATTTACGGCATGCAACCGCCAGGACGGATATGGAAGCTGCGATCTTTACATTACAAAAAAGGAAGGAAAAGACTGGAGCGCGCCGGTTAACATGGGTGAAGGTATCAACAGCCGGGAATGGGATTCGCAGCCGTCCCTTTCCGCAGATGGACATAAGCTATATTTTGCCTCCGACCGCAAGGGAGGACAGGGGAAACGCGATATCTGGGTTTCTCAGTTAAACGATAAAGGCGTTTGGGTCGAGCCGAAAAATCTGGGGCCGGTCATTAATACCGGTGACGATGAGAATGCTCCTTTTATTCATGCCAACGGACGAACTTTATTTTATGCGTCAAATGGGTTACCGGGAATGGGTGGTCTGGATATTTTCATGGCCCAACGTATCGACACGGTCTGGTCGGAGCCCAAAAATCTGGGCTATCCGATCAATACATTTTCCGAGCAGGTTGGCCTTTTTATCGCTTCGGACGGGAAAATTGCTTATTATTCGGATGACAAATCCGATACCGGCCGCAGCCGTTCTTTATTATACAGCTTTGATTTACCGGATGAGCTGCAAAAAATGATCGTACCTGCGCGTTATGCAAAAGGTAAAATCGTCGACAAAAAAACGGGTGCTCCCCTCTCTTCAGACATCGACCTTTTTGATTTAAAAACACAGCAGAAAGTTGGCGAATTTAATTCTGATAAAACAACAGGAAGTTTTCTGGCAGTGTTAAACAAGGGCAGCGAATATGCCTTTTATGTATCAAAAGACGGATATTTGTTTAAAAGCCTTTCATTTTCTGTTTCGGATTCGGCTTCTTCTGTTGATCTGCAGATTCCTCTTGAACCGATTGAAAAAAATAAAGCAGAGGTGCTTAATAACATCTTTTTCAAAACAGGTGAATATACCCTGGATGAAAAATCAAAGGTGGAACTGGACAAAATGGTTGATTTTTTACGCCGGAATAAAACGATCAAAATTGAAATATCAGGACATACCGATGATGTGGGGTCAGATAAGGAGAATCTGGAACTCTCCAAAAGAAGAGCACAGTCGGTGAAAGAATACATTCAGAAAAACGAAATTGCTCCTGAAAGGCTTATTTCCATTGGCTTTGGCGAGACAAAACCCGTGGCTGCCAACGACTCCGAAGCCAACCGCCAGAGGAACCGGCGCATCGAGTGGAAGATAGAATGAGCAAATTTGCATAAGGAGGCGATTTTTCGCACTTTTGTTGCCCGGTCTGTGTTGTATTTTACGAGTATCAGGCTGTTCGAATGAATATCTGAAAGCCAAAAGCTGATAGTTAAAAGCCAAAAGCTAAAAATTATTTTACCTTATTACTAAATAACATTTAGTTACTATTAACATGACATCTGAAAAAGTATCCTGCCTTATTATAGGCTCCGGCCCTGCCGGTTATACTGCCGCTATATATGCTTCCAGAGCCGGATTAAATCCGGTTCTTTACCAGGGTGGACAGCCTGGAGGTCAATTGACTATTACTACCGAAGTTGACAATTACCCAGGTTATCCTGATGGAATTACAGGACCGGAAATGATGATCAACTTTGAAAAACAGGCTAAACGCTTTGGTACAGACATTCGTTACGGCCTGGCTACAGAAGTGGATTTTACCAGTTATCCCCATAAAGTGATTATCGATGGTAAAAAAGAGATCATTGCAGATTCTGTAATTGTTTCAACCGGAGCTTCTGCCAAATGGCTTGGAATTGATGGAGAAGAACGTTTAAACGGCCGTGGCGTATCTGCTTGTGCGGTTTGTGACGGATTTTTCTTCCGCGGACAGGATGTTGTCATTGTAGGTGCCGGTGATACTGCTGCTGAAGAAGCCAGTTATCTTGCTAAACTTTGCCGCAAAGTGTATCTGCTTGTACGTCGTGACGAAATGCGCGCTTCAAAAATCATGCAGAAACGCGTCGAAATGCTTCCGAATATTGAAATACTTTGGAATACCGAAACTGTTAAATTAAACGGTGAAGAAGATCTGGAAAGTGTTGTTGTAAAAAACAATAAAACCGGAGAAGAAACCGTATTGGATGTATCAGGATTTTTTGTTGCAATCGGTCACAAACCAAACACAGATATTTTTAAAGGTTATCTGCATATGGATGAAACCGGGTATATCCAAACAATCAAGGGCAGCTCCTGCACCAATATCAAAGGTGTGTTTGCATGTGGTGATGCGCAGGACAATGTATACCGCCAGGCTGTAACGGCTGCCGGTACAGGTTGTATGGCTGCTTTGGATGCTGAGCGTTTCCTGATGGAGCACGAGGTTGAAGTAATTATGGAAGAAGCCTCAGCATAAAAAAAGACTTTTAAATAAATAGCCCATTAAATTTAAATCAGGCTACCCTGTTTATTCAGCGGTAGCCTGATATAGTATTTGTATCTATGAAAGGAAAGCTTGTTGTAAGTTTGCTAATGATGGTGTGTTTGATCTCCTGGAACACGCAAGCACAAGAGCGAGGAAAGTTCAAAAGAAATCCAAAAATAAATCAGTCAAAAAATACCAACGAGGGACCAACAAAAGCCGGAACGCCTCAGGTTGAAGATGAATACCAGGTTGAGACCTCAGGTTTGAAATTTCAAAATCAGTTTGAACCTGTAAAACCACTCAATCCCGTTGTTAGTGAAGATACCACCACACTGGATGAAGGTGAAACAGAGGTGATTCAGGTTGTAGATTCTGTGGAAGTGGCCGACGAATGGGTTAAAGCTGCTGACTATTATGTGATCTGGGATGCGCGGGCAATCAATCCTTATGGACTTAGTCCGGCTGAATTTGACGAACCTGTCGACTTAAAATTATATGACCCGACAGCCAACAGGATGTGGAGCAACCCTTTGGATGTAATCCGGACAACCTCAAATTTCTCCTATCGCTGGGGACGCTGGCATAACGGAACTGACCTTGACTTGGACACCGGTGACAGTGTGAAATCAACTTATGACGGTATGGTCAGGATCGTAGCTTATGATGGCAGTGGATTTGGTAAATTTGTTTTGGTACGTCATTACAACGGTCTTGAAACCTTATACGGTCATATGTCCAAACAGCTTGTTGAATCAGGACAGCTGGTAAAAGCGGGCGAAGTACTTGGCCTGGGCGGAAACACCGGCAGAAGTACCGGTTCACATCTTCACTATGAAAACCGCTATGAAGGAAACCCTTTTGATTCAAGAAATATTTTTGACTGGGATGGCAAACAGATCCGTTCTGATCACTTTTTGCTGACAAGCGCTGTCTGGAACCACCTTCGTGGAAAATCTACAAAAAGCGAATTTGAAGCCGGTGATGCTGTTCCTGTAGCACAGTCCCGTTCGCTTCTTCACAAAGTACGTTCAGGTGATACGCTTTCATCCATTGCCAGTAAATATGGCGTTTCCATCAATGCTATTGCTAAAAAAAACCGTATCTCTACCAGATCGACTTTAAGACTGGGCCAGAAGCTGCGTATCAAATAATAATATTATGAAATTAGATATCCTTGCCATTACAGCTCATCCGGACGATGTTGAACTATGCTGCGCCGGTACGCTTTTAGCACAAATGGCATTGGGAAAGAAAGTCGGTATTGTTGATCTGACGAGAGGTGAACTTGGTACCCGGGGTACGCCCCAAGGCAGAATACAGGAAGCTTTAAATGCTGCCGGAGTTCTGAATATCGATATCAGGGAAAACGTAGGTATAGCCGATGGTTTTTTCAAAAATGACGAGCAGCATCAAAAACTTATCATTCCTTATATCCGAAAATACCAGCCTGACATTGTGATCACAAATGCCATTCATGACCGTCATCCCGACCATGGACGTGGTGCTCAGCTGGTGGTTGACAGCTGCTTTTATTCCGGCCTGAGAATGATTGAAACCTTTGATCAGGATGGTAATCCTCAGCAGGCATGGCGTCCAAAAAATGTGTTTCATTCCATACAGGACCGTTATATTCAGCCCGACTTTATTGTAGACATCTCCGATGTTCATGATCAGAAGATCCGGGCGGTCAGGGCTTTTAAAAGTCAGTTTTTCGATCCTGAATATAATGCCTCATCCGGTGAGCCGCAAAGTTACATTTCGTCTCCTGAATTTTTGAACTTTATCATTGCCCGTGCTCAGGAAATGGGTCATGCCATAGGCGTGCAGTACGGTGAAGGTTTTACCTCCTACAAAAAATTGGGAGTAAAAGATATTTCTGCATTCATTTAGCATTTTTCGCTGTTTTGGTTGTTTAAAAGAAAAGGCTGATGGTTTCAACTTTTGAGCCTCATTTATCGTATATAAAAGCAGACAGGAAAACAACAAACATTATGAAAAGGAAAATAGCTTTATTGTTCTGCATGCTTTCAGCGGTATTTCTGCTGAACTGTTACGGACAATCGTCAACAAAAACAGAAAACGCCAAAAAGAGTCCGGAATATTCTCGCACCGATACTTCCAAAGTCAATGTTTCCAACAAAGACTGGCAAAAAATCCTTTCTCCGGAAGTTTACAACGTAGCTAGATTAAAAGGAACGGAAAGACCTTTTACAAGCGAGTACGAGCATTCGAAAGAAATAGGAACATTTTACTGTGCTGTTTGTGGAAATGCACTTTTTAAAAGTGATGCCAAATATGAAAGCGGCTGCGGATGGCCAAGTTTCTTTGAACCGATCAGTAAAAAATCAATTGTTGAAGCAAAAGACAACAGTTTGGGCATGAGCCGTATTGAGGTAATGTGCGGCCGCTGCAAATCACATTTAGGTCACGTTTTTGACGACGGCCCGCCACCGACCGGTCTGCGTTATTGTATAAACGGTGTCGTACTCGATTTCGAAAAAGCGAAGACTGCTGAGAAGAAATATAATTCTAAGAAAAAGGCGAATTCAGGAAGTTAAATAATGAATTTGTCTGTCAAAAATCCCGCTTGCGAACGACACTCGCAGCGGGATTTTTTATTTTTCCGACCATACCATTCTTCTTTTTTCCTGCTCCTCCGATCGAATATTAGTTTTCCTTATTTATTTTTCCCAGCATAATTCCAATATGAAAACCAACTGCCACGCTTGGAAGTAAAATCGAAGAGCCGGGTGTGTTATTACTAAAAATCCCGAAGTCATCACCAAAATCCGCTCTGTCGACATTTGGTGTTAAAATACGAAGCTGTCTGTTGCGAAGACCGAATCCTGTAAAAAGATCGATTGTAGTCCGGTTGGAAAAATAAAACTGCCATCCTGCTTTGACATGCATCCCGTTAGCCAGGCGAGCAAGTTTTACATTTTTGTTTTCAAAATAATTGCATCCTCCAGTTCCGCAATCGACTCCAACCCATTGCGTCTGTTGTGTAACGACACGTTTATACAGATACTCCCCGGCAAGATAGGCAGCAAAGCGGTTCTTCTGATAAAAGTAATATCGGATCTGTGTTCTTGATTTCCAGGTCGTTTTATCGGGACGCTCGTTGCGGTCTATGTACCACAAGTTAAAGTTTGCATGCCCATAACCAAAATCCTGCTGAACAGTCCACCTGGTATTGATGGGTATTTCTATGCCTGCCTGAAATGTATTGTCAATATCAAACATAGCCAGCGGAGCAAATTTAACAATTACATTATTTGCATTTTGCCGGACATAAGTCTGTGCCAGACCCGGTAGAGAAAAGTACAAACTGATCAGGACAAAACTAAACCCAAAAACCTTCATAAAACTGGTATTTTACTTAGCAGCTCCATATTATTTTGATCGTCAAATTGATATTGAAACAACCCCTTTGCCCCGGTAATGATCAGTTGATTATTTCTTACAATGACGTCGTAGGAAGGTAAATCTTTAAAATACTGTTTTCCAAAAGGTAATTTAGGGTTGGTGATGTCCATTATTCTAAAACCTTTTTCGCCTTCGCAAACAAATAACATGTTGTTGGATACCCCAAGGCCATAGGGTGAATCCATCACCTGAGAATTTACCAAAACAGGTTCAGAAGGTTTACTTATATCAATCACATCAAGCGAGCTCGGGGTAGCACCGGGCCGGCACAAACTCGACGCGCGTAAGGTGACATAGGCATAGTTTCCCTGAACCACAACCGGGTCGCAAGATTGTACATGCGAATACTTGGTAAGTAAAACAGGATTTTCGGGTTTGCTGTTATTGTAGATATACATACCGTCATTGGCGCCGATAAATAAATGATTTTGGTAAGGAAAAATAGTCTCAATACCAATCTCCATGTTTTTACTTTCAGTTTTAACCGGGCTGGCTCCGTCGCTGATGTTGTAAACCTCCAGACTTTTTTTAGAAACAATATATAGCGTATTTCCTGTGATAGCAAAGCGGGCCATTGATCCGCCCTGACCGGATTGTGGACTGATTGCTGAATCCGAAGATTTCATATCACAGCCAAAGAGCAGAATGACTACGCCGGCGAGGGCAAGACAGATAAAGAAAACTGGTGCTAACTTTTTCATATAATGAAGCTGTAAAACGGGTTTATCTAAAACAGTTTGGTTGTTTATCAAGCGTCACCTTTTCCCATTTAATCACCACACCCTTTTTCTCATCAGCACACTCAAAAAAAATGTTTTGGTATGGCGGGAAATAACTCACAGGAATCGCATTGGTTATACGTTTAATCAATTTCGGAACCCTGGGATCAGAAATGTCAAATACAAGAAGATCTGTGGCATTATCCGCATAAAGCCAGTTTCCTTTGGCAGCAATGTCATAATTGGACAAAATGGAGATAAAGGAAAGATTGACCGGTTTTTTTGGATCCTTGTTGTCAATAATATGCACTCCCCGCCCCCTGTCGTTGATAAACAAATAATTATCTGACACATAGATTTTTCCGGGATCGGTTAGTGAAACCGGAGCAGTCACACTGACCTTGGTCAATTCGTCCGCTGTGGCATAAATTGGCCTGTAAGCGGTTCCGTCGAAATCGTTCCCGTTAAAAGGCTCACTGTCTGATAAAACGCAGGAGCTCATCAATACAGACGATAGAAAAACATATAAAATTTGTCTCATAATATAGCCATTTCAACTCTGACACAAAGTTGGTCCATTTGGTTGTAGAATTACATTGATATTTTTTTCTTACAAGTATAAACACTTATCATCTAATTTAAAATCATTCCATATTACTATGCGGTAATGTAATTAAAATACAGCGTCATACTTTTGCTGGTAAGTTAAACTACCTCAACTCTTTATGGAAAAACTTCTCAAAATTGCAGGAATCCTTCTGCTCATCATTGTTATTATTGCTGCAGCTTGCGGCTTTTATGTAAAGACCATGCTGCCGGATGTGGGACCCGCCCAAAATTTTAGTCTCGACAGATCAGACAAACGAATTCAGAGAGGAAAGTATCTTGCTAATCATGTAGCCGTTTGTATGGACTGCCACAGCACGCGATCACAAGAGCTTTTTGCGGGACCATTGGTCGCAGGAAATTTTGGTGGTGGGGGCGAAAAATTCAATAAAGACATGGGATTCCCCGGCAACTTTTACTCCCGAAACATCACACCGTACGCCTTGGGAAGCTGGACTGACGGTGAAATATTCCGGGCCATCACAACCGGGGTTAGTAAAGACGGACATGCGCTGTTCCCGGTAATGCCGTATCATGCTTATGGCAAACTTGACCAGGAAGATCTTTACAGCATCATTGCTTATGTGAGAACATTACCAGCGGTTAAAAACGACGTTCCTGCCTCCGAAGCAGACTTCCCGGTTAGTCTGCTGATCAATACAATGCCTGTTAGTGCATCGCTATCGGTGCGGCCCAAAGACACTGATATTCTGGCAAGAGGCGGATATCTTGTCACCGCAGCAGCCTGCGTCGAATGCCATAGCAAAATGGAGAAAGGTGCCAAAGTTCCGGGAACTGAGTTTGGCGGCGGTATGGAGTTTGGATTGCCTGGCGGAACTGTGCGCTCTGCCAATATTACTCCGGACAAAACAACGGGCATTGGAAACTGGTCGGAAGCAGATTTTGTAAAACGCTTTAAACTGTACGCAGATTCCGCCTACGTCCCGCACAAAGTTGGCCCTAATGATATGAACACGCCAATGCCCTGGACGATGTATGCGGGTATGGAAGAAGACGATTTAAAAGCAATTTTTGCTTATCTAAAATCCCTTAAACCGATCAGTCATCAGGTCACAAAGTTTTCCCAAAACTGATGCAGTATTTAAGGAATTGGCCGGAAACCCAACGTTTGAATCATCCGGCTGAATTCCGGTTGAAAGCCCGCTTTAATCTTAATTTTCAGATCGCTAAGCGGATGAACAAAACTTAGCTCTGAGGCATGAAGCAACATGGTACTCATGTCCAGCTTGTTGGTGAAATATTTGTTTTGTTTGTTACAGCCATGTGGCCTGTCGCCAATGATGGGGTGAAAAATATGCGCCATGTGTTTTCGCAGCTGGTGCATTCTTCCTGTCGTTGGCGTCAGTTCAACAAACGAGTAACGTGATGTTTCATGTTTACCAATCGCGAAGGGAACCTCATTTTTTTGGAGGGTTACAAAAGAGGTAAAAGCATCCTGCAAAACCCCGTCATCTCTTTTCAATGCATAATCAATCTCCATTTTATCAGGTGTGTAACCACGCACAATGGCATGATAACGCTTAGAAACCAAGCCATTCATAAACTGCTGCTGCATGAGGCTATTGAGCTCCTCATTTAAGGCAAACAAAAGAATACCTGAAGTCTTGCGGTCTAAACGGTGCACGGGATAAACTTTCATACCCAGCTGATCTCTCAGCAGCTGCACAGCGAACAGATTTGTGTCTGCCGCAATGGCCGACTTGTGTACCAGAAGTCCGTGAGGCTTATTTATGGCAATCAGGCCGGAGTCCTGGTAAAGGATTTCCAAATGCGGATGGATGGCTGTCAAGATTAAAATATGGAGATTTCCTGATTACTCTTGCTGGTTAAGACGGCATAAGAATTGGGTTTAATTCCAAGCAAATAAGGAAACATCCGCAGGATAAAGTGTTTGATTTTGGTAAGATAAAACCCCATTTTATAGTTTTTGAAAGTGGGTAAAAGAACTTCGTCCGGGTAGAGATAAGAAATGTCCTTTTTAACCTCAAAATTTTCTGACTTTAACAGAAAACGAAAAAGTGATGGCGTGTAGATGTTGATATGACCGTAACCCAGAAAATGTTTGAGTTTTTTATCAACATAAAAAGAAAAATCGATCGGTACTTCAAAAATCTGGTGTTTCGAAACCCGTTTGATTTCTCTTAACAAAATCCTTTCATGCTCCACATGCTCCAATACATGTGAACAGATCACCAGGTCAAAATGATCGTCGGCGTAGGGAATTCGGTATCCGTCAAAGAGCAAGATATCTTTCAGGTTCGCTATATTTTTTGATTTGATCAGCTCAATACCGCTTTCAGAAATTTCGACACAGTTAAGATCCGTACTGAAATTCCACTTTGAAAGCCAGTTTAAAATACTTCCCTCTCCTGCGCCGACTTCAAGTACGTTTTTGAAGTTTATATGTTTGGCAAGTGCTACAATATTCTCTGCTTTGTATTTAGCGCCCGTATTGCGCCATTGCACCGAATCTGCGTCATATTGAGCCGAATAAGATTCTTTGATATTTTCAGAAAGCTGCATAAAGCGTCAGGACGAAACGGTTTGTTTTTTGCAAAATAAAACAATTATCTTCAATTCTGTCTGCTGCTGCCTTTGGTATAACGAACCCGGAAGCGGATAATCGCCCATAAAACCAAATACAGTATTCCCAAAAGTATTCCAATTTCGAGACTAAACACCAGTGCAGTCCTGTCGGTGATACTATTCCAAAGCTGCATAGGAATCTGTTCAGGAGCATTAAGAATGTCCCAGCTGTTCATTCTTTTTACCCTTCCCAAATAAACGCCAAAACCGGCAAGCGGCAAGCTAGCCAGAAAAAGATAGGTACTTACACTTCTTGAAAATACCTGCCTCCAGGCCTGATGAATCCAATAAAGCGAAACCAGCCCGTTGAAAAGACTGACCTCTGCATAAAAAAACAGCATGATCGTGTCATGCCAGGTTAAATCTCTTTCATAATTGACTGTCAAATGTGCCAGATCCGTAACCATGTAAGGGGCGTTTGGAAAAAAGGCAAGCCAGATCAAACTTAGCAGAATCAAGGTAAACGGAATGTAGCCGAACCTTTTGGTAAGGTTGTTCGCAAAGAATGCTGTGATAAGCGGAATCCAGCTCAAAAACAAATTCCAGTCCATTGAAAAATCAACCGGAGCATTAAAAAATATGCGGATCAGGTGAAATAATACAGCAACGAAACTGAGCAAAACAAGCAGCAGCAGCGAAAATAAACCCTCCATCGAAACAATCGGAGGATTAGATACGGTAAACTTATAATTCTTGATCCAATCTATAAAACGATCTATAAACATCAGTTGAAATTTTTCAGCACGCAACAAATCATCAGGCAAATGAAATGGAAAAATGGCATACAACGTTTATTTCCCGCTTATCTTTAAAATAAACATGGCTTTCGTTATACTTTTTTCCAGATCCTGTCTTGCAGCAACTGACAAACGACTGAGAGGGGACTTAAGCCTTTACAGGACTTTTTTGATCATTTTTGGGTTTACGTCTTTTCTTAGAAGGGCCGCCTTCGCCAGGTTTAGCACCGGGCTTGCCGCCACCGCCTTTTCTTTTAGGTCCATTGGATGGCCTGAATTTACGGGGCTCAAATAAGGGTGCTTCACCCAGGCCAAGCTCTGCGGTAACAGAGCGTTTTTCTACTTCTTTTTCAAACAGGCGCTCAATTTTTAATACATATTTCTGATCCTGCTCACTGATAAAAGTGATGGCAATGCCTTTTGACTCGGCACGTGCTGTACGTCCAATCCTGTGCACATAATCTTCCGGATCACGGGGTACGTCGTAGTTCACCACATGACTTAGATTGTCGATATCTATTCCGCGTGACAACACATCGGTGGCTACCAGAATAGGAAATTTTCTGTTTTTAAAATCCCTGAGCACAATTTCACGATCCGCCTGTTCAGAGTCTGACGAAATTCCGTTTGCTCCCAGGCCCAGTTTCCGAAGTGCCCTTACGATCGGCTCAACGGTCGACTTGCGGGAAGTAAACAGTACCATGCTGATATTTTCAACACCGCTTAAAAGGTGTGTCAGTAAAGGCAGTTTTTGTTCGTCTTTGGCAAGATAAAATTGCTGATCGATTCTTTCTGCAGGTCTTGAAACAGCAAGTCTGACTTCCTCGGGTTCGTGCAGGATACGTTTAGCAAGTTCCCCGATTTTAGAAGGCATGGTTGCCGAGAACATCAGCGTTTGCCTTTTAGCCGGAAGAAAACTCATAATCTTTAAAATATCACTTAAAAAGCCCATGTCCAGCATTCGGTCAGCTTCATCAAGCACCAAATGTTTGATACCGCTGAAATTTACATAACCAAGCTGCAAATGTGCTATTAGTCTTCCCGGAGTGGCGATGATAATATCCGCTCCCTGTGTAAGTGCTTTTTTCTGCTGGTCCCATTCAGGGCCTTTATTACCGCCATAAACAGCAATACTCGTTGCGCCCACAAAATAGCCAAGTCCCTGAATCTGCTGATCGATCTGAACAGCAAGCTCACGGGTGGGCACCAAAATAAGCGCTGCGGTATTTTTGTTTGATTCATGCGCGACCTTATCCAAAATCGGGATCAGGTATGCAGCTGTTTTACCAGTACCTGTCTGCGCACAGGCCAGCAGGTCTTTACCTTTAAGAATATGTGGAATGGCTTGTTCCTGAATTGGAGTAGCCAATTGGTAATTCATAGAATCCACAGCGTTTAGCACGTCTTCGTGGAGATCAAATTCGTTGAAATTCAAAATTCAGCTTTTTAAAATCAAATGAAAAATAGCTTTCCGTTTGATTGTGTTGATAAGTATAAAGAGCTGACTTTTAAATTTCCCAGTCAGCAAACCGCTTGATTTATATCAAAAGTAAGCAATTTTCCCGAAAATAGGAAGCGCGTATAGGCAACACCTACAAGGCTTTCTAAACAAAATGTGCGGTTACCTGACACCCGATAACCGCACGTATACAATTCATGGGCAAAAGTTACAAAACTCTCCTATTGAACTTCAACCAGATCTTCTGCTTCCGTAGGCGTATACAACCTGGACTTTGTAATAAAACGAACACCCATTGGTATTTCCAGAGAAAAGGAAGAGCCCCTGCCCTCTGTAACGTCAATTGTTAGCTGGGTATGCTGCCAGTATTCAAACTGATCACGGCTCATGTAAAATTCGCATCCGGCTATTTCACCCAAAAGCACATCGCTGTCACCGGTGCGAAATTCACCCTTTTCAAAACACATGGGTTGTGAACCATCGCAGCATCCTCCGCTTTGGTGAAACATCAGTTCGCCGTATTGGGCTTTGAGCTGATCAACTACGGCAACAGCCTTATCGGTTATCAAAACTCGTTGTGTCATGACCATAAAGTTTAGGAAAGTTCAGGTCCGCAATGCAGCCTGAAATAAAGTCAATTTGTGGATAAAGTGAATTCAAAGGTCAATCCGGTGTAGCAATCCGGTTAACGAAACGACCAATTCCCTTACCTCTCAGACAGAAATAGTTAAAATTCTGTATCAGGACTGCCGCATGATAGCGTGTGCCTTTATCAGAGGTAAGGGATTAGCAACTGGCCGCAATTACAACGCTAAGTTATCAAAAGAAACCGAGCTTATTCTTATCATAAGAGATTAACATATTTTTTGTCTGACGATAATATCCCAGCATCATTTTATGATTTTCGCGGCCAAACCCGGATTTTTTATATCCGCCAAAAGGCGCGTGAGCAGGATAAGCATGATAATTATTTACCCAAACCCGGCCCGCCTGGATAGCGCGGGGAACCTGATATATCTCATGTGCATCTCTCGTCCAGACACCCGCGCCTAAGCCATAGAGCGTATCATTGGCAATACTGATGGCTTCCTCGGTTGTTTTAAAAGTGGTTACACACACAACCGGGCCGAAGATTTCTTCCTGAAAAATCCGCATTTTATTGTGGCCTTTAAAGATGGTTGGCTGAATATAGTATCCCCCGGAAATACCATTTTCAAATTTTTGTGCATCGCCTCCTGCAAGCAATTCCGCTCCTTCTTCTTTTCCAATTTTCAGGTAAGAAAGGATTTTTTCGTACTGGTCATTGGATGCCTGAGCGCCCATCATGGTTGTGCTGTCAAGCGGATGACCCATTTTTATTGCTTTCGTACGCTCAATCACACGGCTCATGAATTTGTCATAGATACTTTCATGTACCAAAATCCTGGAAGGACAGGTACAAACCTCACCCTGATTCAAAGCAAAAAGAACCGCACCTTCAATAGCCTTATCAAAAAATGCATCGTCTTCGTCAGCAACTGATGGGAAAAATATATTTGGCGATTTTCCGCCCAATTCCATCGTTACCGGGATCAGGTTGTCGGATGCATACTGCATGATCAAACGTCCTGTTGTCGTTTCACCGGTGAAAGCAACTTTGGCAACTCTCGGCGAAGATGCCAATGGTTTTCCTGCTTCAACACCAAAACCACTTACAATATTCAGCACGCCCGCAGGAAGAATATGCCCGATCAGTTCCATCAGAACCATAATCGAAGTTGGTGTTTGTTCGGCAGGTTTCACCACCACACAACAGCCTGCTGCAAGTGCCGGCGCAATTTTCCAGGTAGCCATTAGTAGCGGGAAGTTCCAGGGAATGATCTGAGCAACTACACCCAGCGGCTCATGTATATTGATACACACTGTATTTTCATCATGCTCCGAAACGCTTCCTTCTTCTGCACGGATAACACCGGCAAAATAGCGGAAGTGGTCAACGCAAAGGGGCAAATCGGCAGCCCGGGTTTCACGTATGGCCTTCCCGTTATCAATTGTTTCTACAATTGCCAGATAATCCAGATTGTCTTCGATAACCTGCGCAATTTTTAAAAGCAAATTACTTCTGGATGCTGCCGATGTTTTACTCCATGTCGGAAAAGCTTCATGTGCTGCGTCAAGCGCTTTTTCGATATCTTCCTTTGTTGACCTTGCTGCCTGCGTAAATACCTGCCCGTCTATTGGCGAGATATTGTCAAAATATTGTCCTTTAACCGGCTCGACAAATTGCCCGCCGATAAAATTTCCATACCGTTCCTTGAAGGACGGCTTTTTAGCCAGATTTTCATTTACATAAGCTTTGGTTTCAGCTTTTGGGTTTTCGGTGATCGTATCCATAATGTAAAAATTATTTTTTTTAATGAATTACTGATACAAATCTACCGCACCAGCCCGTTAAAGAATGGCACGATCGTTCCATATTGTAGCATAATTATCTCATTTAATTAAAAAATAATTATATTTAAGTTTAACATCAGATTGTAGCTTAGTTATTGTTTTCTTGCCTTTTCTTAATTGTTTACGTTTGATACTTCACTCATGCCAACAGGTCATAAATTAAACCAGATTGCACTTTCTGCTGAGAAATCACTAAAAACACTTGTTGAAAACAGGCGGGCATTTACCCTTCAGAACTGTGAGCTTAATCTTTTCGAAACCCTTGAAGCATCCGCGCTGGTCCCGCTGACTTTCTCAGATTTTGTTGTGACGAGTATGCTCCGTGGAAAAAAAGTGATGCATCTTTTTGACCAGCCGGGATTTGATTACATGCCGGGAGAAACGGTTCTTGTTCCAGCGAATGTGACGATGAAAATCGACTTTCCCGATGCAACAAAAGGCAATCCTACGCAATGTATTGCCCTGGCACTCGACCAGACCAAAATTCAACAGATTATCGACCGGCTTAACGAGCAATATCCCCGGGAAGGAAAAGGCCAATACTGGAAATTACAGCACAATCAATATCATTTTTTGAATAACCTTGAACTGGCACAAAGCATGAATAAGCTCATTCAGATCTGTTCAGGGTCGTCGTTGGGAAAGGATATCCTGGCTGATCTTACCTTACAGGAGCTTATTGTGCATATCATTCAAACACAAAATCTTCAATTATTAACCGACAGCAATACTGGGCATGATCAGGATAACCCGCTTGCTTACGTGATCAATTACATCCGGGCTAACATCAGTGAGAAAATCCAGGTGGAAGAGCTTAGTGAAAAGGCATGTATGAGCAGGACCTCATTTTACAGGGCGTTTAAGCGGGAGTTTAATCTGAGTCCGCTGGATTTTATTCTAAAAGAGAAAATAAAAAAGGCAAAACATTTGCTTTCAGAGTCTAAAAACAGCATTTCGGATGTATGTTATCAGCTGGGATTTTCGGATTTGAATTATTTTGGCAGACAGTTTAAAAAGGCAGAAGGCATTTCACCAAGCCAGTATCGCTCGGTAAGCGGCGGGCACGAAGAATTACATAGATGATATCGTATTAGTATTGGGCAAGTTCAATACTGGTTCTTTCAATTTTTATTTTTTTAAATACAAAACCTTCTTTCAGCTCTATGGCATGAAAAGCGGTATCACTCCATTTCAGATCAATATTAAGCCAGCTTCCATTAATTGCCTGCACTGCCAGAAGTCTGAACCATAGACCAGCTCTTTTACTTTCGGATTTACTGATGACCTTTTCGACAATGCCTTTTAGCTGTGCGCCTGATTGTACAACTGTAATACCATCAACAATGAGCGGGGCAACAACTTCCAGATAAAAAGTTTGTCCCTGCCGGCTATTTTCAGTTGAAAGAGCGGTAACAAATCTGGCGTTCAGCGTGGCGCCTTTTAACTGCACTGAAACCATTTTTGCCGGTTTTACAGTTTCCCTGACCGGTTCCGGTTTTGATTTTTCCACATCCCTTATTTCACTTACAACAACACTTTCCGCAACCTGTTTCTTTTTCCTGGCAGGAGGAACATACTGCTGCTCAGGAATTTCTTCCAGCTCAATTTTAACTGCCGGGCGTTTAACCGTAACATCGGGATAAGCGGCTAACGCATCACTTTTCCCCGAATCCAAAACACCGGATTCTTTAATCTGCGGTACAGGCTTTTCGGCTATTACTGCTAAACTGTCAAAATTCTGACGCTGTTGTGAACTCCCGGATGGAGGACTCATCAGCCCGTAACTGATCACCGCGGTGGCGATCAGCAAAGCAAAACCTAAGATGGCGCCTTCGATTGTAAAAAGATTATCGCTGAACCAGTCAAAATAAAACGGCCGCATGGTCGGCACGCCCGATGGCACAAGCCTGGTAGGTGGCTCCATAGGTCTTGATGCTGGATGATGTGAGACGCTTGTGCCACCGTCCAGGGCGGAAAGCATGTGCATATCAATATTACCGGGAAGCACAATCGAGACCAGCGCAAAGCGAAGCTCGGAGGCAGTCTGGAATCTTTTTTCAGGCTTTTTTTCCAAAAGCTTAAAGATGATTTCTTCAATTTTTGCCGGCAGGTTAGTCGTCCGGTTTTTAAGCGGCAAAGGTTTTTGTAACAAAATCTGTGTGATCAGTGCAGACTCGGTAGCAGATTGAAATGGCATATGCCCTGATAAAAGTTCATACAGCAACACGCCCACAGCATAAAGATCTGACTGCACGGAAGGAGCAGCACCGCCAAGCAGTTCGGGAGCCATGTATTCCAGCGTGCCCACCACGCGGTCCATTCTCGTGATACGTTCGCTGCCGACCAGCCTGGCAATACCAAAATCCATGAGTTTGATGTTGCCGGCCGCGGTCAGCATCACATTAGCGGCTTTAATGTCCCGATGCAAAATGTTTCGCTGGTGCGCATTCAGCAGACCATCGATGGTCTGAATGACAATTTTCACAGCGGTTTGAAAAGGAAGGCTTCCGTTTCTTTTCAGAACCTGCTCCAATGTCATACCATCCACAAACTCCATCACAATCAGATTAAACTGATAATCCTGAAAGAAATTATAAAGTGTTGCGACGTTGGGATGGTTGAGCTGTGCGGAAAGTACCGCCTCATTCTCAAACCGCTCCATAAAGATTTTGTTACGTACAAGATGCGCATGCAGCATCTTCACAGCTACAGGTCTGCGCAAAGAAAGATCGGTGGCTTTATAAACAGTGCCCATCCCTCCTTCTCCCAAAAGCTGTTCAATACGGTAATTTTGAATGGTACGGCCAAGCATTTCGATAACGTTTAAGATTGTATATTTTGCAAAAGGGTTTGTCTTTCAACCAATCTGACGGGTGATGTTCAGGCTTTGAAAGGTTTCGGACGGTACGTATTCGGCAAGAATGACGGAGATATTGTCATGACCGCCCCGCTGTTTGGCACAATCCACAAGCTGGGCAGCAGCATCACTGATCTGGTTTTGAAGCAAAATAGTGCCGATTTCCTGCGCAGAAAGATAATCGTAGAGCCCGTCACTGCACAGAAGAATTCTGTCTTCCGCCTCAAAATGCTCTGTGATTTCAGTTATATCAACCTCAACAATACTTTGTGTGCCGAGCGCTTTTGTAAGCACATTTCTTTCGGGATGTATCAGTGCCTCAGCAGCGGTTATCATACCTTGCTCTAGCAAACCGTTCACATAAGTATGATCGCCGGAAAGCTGCAAAAGCTGTCCGTTTTTGAAAATATACGCGCGGCTGTCACCAACATGAGCCAGATACAGCTTGTGATCGCAGACAGCAAGTGCAGTGCAGGTAGTTCCCATTCCTTTCTGCTGTTTGTTTTTATTCGCCGACTGGTTTATCTGCCGGTTCGCTTTTTGAAAAGCAAAAAACAAACGCTCTGAAACCTGCTCGTTTCGCTGGTAATAAACTTTTGAAACAATGTCCACAGCCATTTGGGAGGCCACTTCTCCAGCCGCATGGCCCCCCATTCCATCCGCAATGATGGCTAAATATCCCTTTTTCATTCTCTCACCCGCCGATGCAGGACGAAAGAAAAGTGCAGTATCTTCATTGTTCGTCCTCACGCAGCCCACATCTGATATTACAACCGCCCGAAGATCCTTATCTGCCTGTGGTGACTCAATTTTTTGTGATGTAACCGAAAACCATTTGCTCCAGAACATAGAACTGCCCATTTATTTTAGACTAAAAACATCATTTCAATTACATTATTCATAAGTAGTGCTTAATCCGTTCTTCTGACACTGAGCAACTCCAAACCGTATTTGATCGGAATGGCGAATGAGATAATCCCCTGGTTGGCGTTACCTCCGCCTGCATAAAATATTCCAATGACATTTCCCTTATCATCAAACAAAGGCCCGCCGCTGTTGCCGCCGCCTGTTGCGTTCAGATCGAGCTGATAGCTGTCCCCAAAGCCTGATTCCTTGGATGAAAATTCTGAAGAACTCTTTACAACCTGCTGAATATGACCCGGCGAGGTAACCGGAGAAGCGATACTAAATACTTCCGGATTTGGTTTAAACGGATCATTGGATTTCCGAACAACCTGCTGCTGAGGAGCGCCGCCCGGATAGCCCATAACAACAATTCCCTGCCCGGATTTGATATTGCTATAATTATCATTCATCGTTACCGGATCCAGATCGTTCATATCTACTTTGATCAGCGACACATCATGACTTTGGGAAGTGGTAACCAAATGTGCCTCATATGGCTGAGATGAGTTAGCAAAAACCACTTTGAGATATTTATTTCGGCCTTCCACCTGTGCAGAGCGCCCGTTTACCATCGTCGTTTCCGATGGAACCCAGCCGAATACATCCTGCTCGGAAACCGTTGGCACTTTGCCGGTAACAGGTTCACCACCTTTGAGCCCCTGCACCAGATAACCGGGAAAGCTATCCCATGAGAAACCGCTGTAACGCGTTTTCCAGGCTGCACCAACGTGGCGGTTGGTCAGAATTTTCCCATCAGCAGCGGCTACAAAACCGGATCCTGTTCCCGTCGAACCCACCGGAAGGCCAGCCTTGGATCTTCTTTTAGATACCAGATAAGGTTCAATGCCAGATTGCGTTTGCAAGAACAGAGGGTGAAATACGCCGTTCGCATCCGGCCGGTATTCATGCATCAGCTCCTCATTTTCTGAAACTTCATACAATTCCCATGAAATATAAATTTTAACTACTTTGTCCAGATTGGCAGAGGCGATCTGATCATAAGCAACATTCCGGCCAGACTTTGCTGCCAGCAAAACCGAATCGAGCTGCGCCTGGGTGTAATTTTTATTTAATGCCAAAATACTGTCTGCCCTTTTTTGTCCTGCCAACGATACCGAGCTGAGATCTTCCTTATTCTTGCTCCACACCACAAACCCAACTGCTGAAAAAAGGATAACCGCGGCAGCCAGACTGGCCCAGAAAGTCCGGTGTGATTTTCGCCTTTCATGGGTGATCACGCGCTCGAAAGTTTCTTTTCCGATCCCGGTTTTCTCCGGTGCGGCTAGGTTTGGCTGTTCGGTGACCATCTCAGTTGTCGGTTTTAAAACCTCGATCAGACGTGTTTTTGCAAGATTGGCCTCTGGGCGCGGATCGAGATCAAAAATAAAGGTCGGGCCATTGCTGCCAAGCTGAATTTCGTCACCTGCAAAAACGGAAACAGAACCAATGATACGGACTTTGTTTACAAAAATCCCGTTTCGGCTGTTGTTGTCTATAATTGTAAAACTTAAAAAATCCGAATGATCACGGACAATTTTACCATGCTCCCGACTGACAACAGCGTCTATTTCGGCATCAAATTTAATGTCGCTTTCCTGTGAGCGGCCAAAAGTCAGTTTGCTTTGATCTGCAAAATCGAAAGATTCAATCTGGTTGGCTTTGCTGCCGGATAAATGGCGGATCAGATAATTTTTTACAGTGTTTTTCATGATAAGTTTTTCAGAAAAATGAAGAAAATAATATTGGTGGTCTAGCGGGCAATAAGCACTTTGAATGATTTTTTACTGCCATCTTTCATGTTGAGCAGCACCGGGTAAATACCCGGCGGAAAACTGCTTACATCTAAACCGGCAGGCGTTACGCTCCATTCTTTCAGAAGTTTCCCGGCGGGAGAAAAAACCTCCGCCTTACTGGCTGTCAGTACCAATTCAGTTTTAACAAACAGTCTATCCGATACCGGATTAGGATATGTATAAAGTGAGTTAGCAAGGGTAGTCCGATCCAAAACCACGCTTTCAATTCTGCTGTAAGCATAGGTTTTATCAAGATCAATTTGTTTAAGACGATAATAAATCCGGTTTTCATTTGGTAAAAAAGATGAGAGATTATCCGTAAACTGATACTGCTGCACCGTATTACTGTGACCCGCTGCCTTCACAAATCCGGCAGTATTCCAGTTTTTACCATCCTGGCTTCTTTGCACGTGAAAGCCACTTGCATTCAGTTCTGAACTTGTAGACCAGCTAAGCTGCACCGTTTCAGATTCCTGTTTTGCCTTGAAAGAGATAAGACTTACCGGAAGAGCCGAAGGGCTGCTGCTGGCAGTGAATTCGGAAAACTCTGTTGTTTGGCAAAGGATCGCATATACGCCTTCTGAAATAACCTGAGCCGGAGAACCGTTTCCGAGCTTCCGCCAGACACCATTGTGGAAATTAGCAATGTATACCTGCGACCTGTCGAAGTTTTCTCCTTCATTTTCCTGATTCCATTGGAAGATCACTTCATACGGAGTTACCGGACCGTCATTAAGGTAAGTTTGCGCAGTCAATTCCCATGGAACGTTTAGCGCCGCAGCAGGATCGGAAATTTGTGGAGAGGCTTCCGTATGAATCTTGGATGTAGAGTAAAAGGTGTAATTTGAATTTAACTTTCTGATCTTTAAGGGAAGATAGAAATCTTCGTTACCTATTGGCAGGGTGGTATAGCCCGAGCCACCTCCTTCCTGCAGGAAGTAATTCCCATATCCCGAAGCTTGTCCATCGTCGGTGATGATGTATGATCTGGCAGATGCGCCGAAGGTTTTCAGGCTTGTTGAAAGTGTATAACCATTGGTTCGAATTTTCCCGTTTTTAAAAACAATAGAGATTACATCGGCATTGGACTGCATCGTTACTTCAAACGGTTCCTCATCTTCCAGCCCCGTGCCGATGGTTACCACTTCCTGGTATGAAGGAACTCCCTCGCCTCCCCAGGTTGCAGGATTATTCCAGCTCCCGGATTGAACAGCAACGAAAGTGTGGTCCGGACCAAAAACAGGATAATCAGCATAAGTACTTTGGGTCATTCTTCCGGTGAGCGCATTGTTGCTATTCGTAGTCGGACTGCCTGCGCCCCTGGATTTATTTGGTACAATCCTGTCCAGTCCAGTGCCAGGTTGTGTTCCGGGAAAGTTATAATCGTAATAAGCAAAAAGCCCGTTTGTGTAAATATCAGCCTCTTCATTCATCGTCGTTAGAATTCCGCTTCTTAGTTTTGGAATATTCCAAAAACGCAATTCATCCATTCTGAAAAACCGGTTATCTCCGCCAATCTTAACAGGTTGGGTATTTTTTCTTACCATATTGGGATCAGGAGCAGGCCTGCTGCCGGATTTTTCTCCGTTGATATAAATCGCCATTTCACCACGTTGGGTGTCGATATCCGGATCATAGCCTTCGACTTCAACCGACTGATTACTCACCAGGGCCACATGAAACCATTCATTGTATTGGGTAACAGGTGCCCAGACGGTAAAAAAATCCTGTTGCTGGTCAGTTATATGAATTTGAAATTGAACTAACGTTGTTGAACTAGTACAGTCCGCATCGCCGCAGGTGTAAACCGTGCCAACTGAAATGGCACCATCGGGCTGATGTATCCAGTTTTTACCCGTGGCAAATTCCGCCGGACCGACCTTTACCCAGAACTCGATCGAGAAGTTACCCGACAGCATATAGGACCAGCTGGTATTATAATCATCAATACTGATTGGCTCCACGCCTGTGTAAAAACTGGCGGAATTGCCAAAGACCTGCGGATCGTAGTTTGGTGTTACCTGAGCACTGGCAGTCAGATTCAGAAGAAAGCACAACGGAAGTACCCATATCGATATTCGTAAAGCATTTTTTTTCATAACAGTTGTTTTAAAGGTAGAGGCCAAAGGCCAATTGGAACATTACAAAAGTCCTCTAAAAGCAACCCTGATAAAATCGATGAACACCTATAAAAAGCCTATATGAAAACATACATTTTACCGCACCTTTAATACCCCGATGCTTATTTTTTCATTTATTTACAACATAAATGAAAATTGACTGCCAGGTTCTTAGCTATTTTAAGCTGATCCTTTTTTCTTATTTTTACCAATCATCACATGGATGAAAGCCCGACTCTAACCATTGAAATAAAATCCGTTTTGAAAACATTTCTGCTTGTTATACTTGTTGGGTGTTGCCTTGGAGCGACAGCGCAAAAGATCGATTCGCTGCAGTTAGAATTAAAAAAGTCCGCAGCAGATACAAACAGGGTTAATATCTTCTACGAGCTTGGATATGCAAATTGGCTCGGCGGCAACGATTCACTTGCAATTGTTTGTTGTTCGCAGTCAGTCCGACTGGCTAAAAAACTTAATTTTTTCAAAGGAGAAGCAAAAGGCCGGCTGATGCTGGTGCGTATTGAGGTTGACCGGCTGGTGGATCAAAAATCTGCTTTTGCCCAGTTGGATACGGTTATGCAAATTGCCGTCAAAAATAAGGACCACCATATAGAAGGCCAGCTTTATATTCGTAAAGCGCAGCTTCTGGAAACCAATTTAACACGCAAAGCAGAAGTGATGCCTTTGTATAATAAGGCACTGGCTATATTTGAGGCTCTTGGTGATAAATCCTGGCAGGGAACGGTCTACAACGAGCTGGGTCAAAAAATGGCTATAAGCGGCCAATACAGTAAAGCAATTGAGTTTTTGCTGCGTGCACGAAAAATGCAGGAAGAATCCGGCAATATCACCGCACTTCGCTCCACCATCCCTAATCTGGGTGTAGCCTACGCCGCACTGGGTTTGTATAAAGAAGCACTGGCTGCTTATGATGATGCAGCCAGGATTGCCCAAAACCGAAATGACAAGGTGCTGGAAGCTTTTCTTTTAAACCAACGGGCAGAAATCCTGGAAAAACAAAGTAAATACAAAGCGGCACTGGAGATTCTTAAAAAAGCAGCTGCCATTCACGAAGCTTCCGGCGCCTCTTACTGGCTTCCGAAGACTTATTCAAGAATGGGACGCGTTTACACCCAAATGAAAGACTTTGATAAAGCTTTAAAATACACCGAGTTGGGTGACAAACTTTTTCAGGATGTAGTCGATTCGGACGATTTTCTCGACCATGTCGTTCAGGTTAATTATGGAAGAATTTATCTGGCAAAAAAACAGTATAGCCAGGTGATCGCACGCGCATCGAAAGGACTGGAATACGCCATGGAATCAGATCCGGTATTGATACAGGAATCGGCAGAATATAACCGCCAGCTGGCAGAGGCTTACCAGGCAACCGGAGACAATAAAAAAGCACTGGTTTATTTCCGGGCGTTTAAAAATGACTCCGATTCACTGCTCAACAAGGAGTCGCTGCAAAAGGCAACTGCCATGGCAATGAATTATGAATTTGATAAAAAAGACCAGTTGAGTAAGCTGAGCATACAAAAACTGCAAAATGAAAAACTGATACAGTCCCGTAACTTTTTGATTGGCCTGTCTGTACTTGCGGTCTGTATAGCGGGAATCATACTTTGGTCCAACAGAAAACTCAGAGGTAAAAATCAGCAGCTGGTGGCTAAAAACAGAGAAATTGAGCTCGCACTTTACAAAGGACAAAATCTGGAAAGAAAGCGGGTTGCCTCCGAGCTGCACGATAATCTGAACACCAAACTGGCGGCGCTTCGCTGGCGCATGGAAGCACTTAACACTTCTTCATACAGCGAAGCAGACCTGAAAATTCATAACGGTTCTATTCAAATGCTTGAAGATATCTATGCCGACGTTCGCCTGATTTCTCACAACATGCTGCCCGCCGAACTGGAAACGCATGGACTGGTGGCAGCCCTATTAAAACTGACAGAAAAATTAAATACCAACCCTAAAACGCAATTTACGCTTGTCATAGACCAGATGCAGCAGCGGGCCGATCCTAAAATTGAATTTGAACTTTACAACGTCGTTTTGGAGCTGGTCAACAACATCATCAAGCATGCCAAAGCAAGTAAGGTTTGGCTAAGCCTTTCTCAAAATGAAGGTATGCTGCTGCTAACAGTTAGTGACAATGGAGTTGGTTTTACCGCCCAATCACAGACAAACGGCATTGGTCTTCGCAACATCAGCGCACGCATCGATGCGTTACATGGAGACTGGAAAGTTGAAAGTACTCCCGATAGCGGAACAAAAGTTGTTGCCCGTGTACCAGTGTAGTAAAGTCAGATCAGTTTATACCTGATGGCGTATTTGGTGATACCAATCGAGTTTTTCACGTTCAGCTTACGAAGAATGTTGTGCCGGTGTGTTTCTACGGTTCCAAAACTGATAAAAAGCTTTTCCGCAATTTCGGAGGTAGAAAATTCCTGAGCTATAAGTTTAATAATTTCAAGTTCCCGCGAAGTAACGGCAACAGGTTCGGATGGTAATACTTCAGTTGACAAAGATCCGTCATTAGGATTTAACAGTTCTTTCATAACTGCCTCACTGAAATATTTGGTTCCGGATGCAACCGTCATTAAAGCAGTTTCCAGTTCGGCACGGCTTGCCTTTTTCATTACATAACCGGTTATGCCTGCCTGAAAAGCCTGACGGATCGTTTCGGCGTCTTCTGAAACAGTCAGCATCAGTATTTTTAATTTTGGATATAGCGGCCTGAGCTGTAATGTAAGATCAATACCTGTCAGATAGGGCATTGTGAAATCAGTGATCAGAATATCTACCGGATAGACTTCCAGAAAATCAGCAACGCTCCTGCTTTCATTAAGCTTTCCGACTATTTCCACCTGAGGAATGGTAGAGATTAAGAGGGAAAGGCTGTCTAATATAATCTGGTGATCATCAACGATCAATACACGTACAGGCATTTGAAAGGGGCTTCGGGTTTACACTCAAAAATACGCCCGAAAGGATCACACTTCCAATAAAATTTTTAAGCCATGTAAAATAGGATTTTCTTCTCCGTGGGGATCTTCCTGCACAGCGCCTGGCCGGTCGTCCTGCTGAATAATTTCCAGCTTAACGGCTCCGTGTGAATCCGACAGGATATAATTCATTACAAAGTAATTTTCCGCTTTATCTTCCAGTCCGGGCCTGGGTGCAAATAAGCTGTATTTGATCAGCTCAAAAGGTACCATTTCCAGCACAATGCCCCATTGTTCAAAAACCTGGCCCTCCCACTCTGTCCGAAACCGGATCTCACTGCCTGGCTGCCAGTCCGTTGTCAGCACACTGCCATACTGCCACTTTTTTACAAGTTCCGGATCTGTTAAAGCTGCCCAAACTCTTTCAATCGGCGCATTAATGTTTATGGTAGAAATATTCGTGGCCATATTACAAGACGGTTTTACAAAATAGTCTGGCATGATGCAATTACATCATTCTTTCACAAAAGTAAAACCTGTTGATGTACAGAGTGTAATCATAACAAAACATCTTTATCCCAACTTTCCACCTCGATCTTTTCAATATCGAGCCACATTCTGGTCCAGACCTTGTCGGCCATGGTCATCATTCCCTGTATCGCTCCAAAAATAACACATGCCGGAAGGATCATCGGAAGGAAAACGAACCATTTTAATGCCATTGCCATGTTTAATTTTCTCATAACGTTGTCTATGATTTAGCGCATTTCTCAATAGGAGCCAGAATAATCACTGCTTATTACAATTTAAATTAATAATATTTAATTAGTTCTAGCAAGAAATTAGAAATGTTTCTACAAAATAAATCTAAATTATTACTAGACCGTTGGCAAGCGGAATTAGTTAAGAGGGCATTTTACGGCTGAATTGAATCTTTAAAGCCTTATCGAAAGAAAGTGTGGAAATCGCTAACAATATACGTAAAAACATATTTAAATGTGTCAAACAGAAAATTAAAAACGATATAATTTTAAAATAATCAAAATTAATTCGCAAATACATGTCTCGTATTACTTCGTCATCCATTGCCAGGTAATGGAATTATATCGAATTTGTTTTGTTGATGGAACTGGTACATTTCCTACTAAATCTCTATTTATATCTCTTTTGACTTCCAGTTTGGTAAAGCTGTAAATCCCTTTTTCATATTCGAAGCTTTCGCCATCGTCGTCATACAAATTCCAGCTGTTTTCCAGTGTACCATAATGCCGAACCGTTAAAGGCAGCACCTGATCTTTCAAGGGCGAATGCAAGATGACTGGCACCATAGGAATTATGCCTCCATCTTTAACGAATAGCGGAATTCTGTCAAGTGCCGCTTTTTGATCTATTTCGATTGTCTCTGCCTCACCGACCAGGTTGCCTGTGTAGAAATCATACCACTTACCTCTTGGCAGTACGACCTTACGTGTCCGCTCCCCTGCAAACAAAGGCGCAACCAGCAGGTAATCACCGATCATATATTGGTCTTTTATATCCTGACGAACAGCCTGAGCATAAGGATTATCCGTAGAATTAAGTTTTCCTTCCACCATTTTATCCTCAAACGAAAAGCCCTCAACCAGATTCATGGCACGAACTGGTGGTTTGCCTTCAAAATGATATTGGGCAAAAGTGGTATACAAATAGGGAAGCAGCTGCATCCGAAGCTGCATAACCTCTTTAACCTGATCGGCAACATCGGGGAAAGTCCAGGGTTTGGTGCCATCCGCCCAGGCATTTAGCATCGCCATCGGAGAGAAACAAACTGTCTGCATGCGTCTGAGCCACTCTTCCGAAGTCTTCGACGAACGAGCCTCCGGGGTCCACAGTACTCCAATAAAACTGCTGTTGACCAATGCAGTAATAAAATCTTTATGATTGTAATAATCGTTATAAATCACATAAGGCAGAGCCGACGCACCGGCATTGGAAGCACGAACGAGCCCATAGGTTCTTATATTTTTTTCTCTAAACCATTCAGATGACATTTTTTGAAATTGCAGTCCGTAAGTTTGACGAACCTGCTCGGCAGTAAAACCGGAAGGAAATTTAGCCACATCAGGCCACAGCCAGTTATCGTAACCATCCGTTTCATCGACTTTATAACCGGAAACGCCAAGATCGATATGCTGTTTGGTAAACAGACCTTTACATAGGTTTTGCGCTGGCTTAGTATTAAAATCCGGCACCACTCCTACCCAAACCGTATGCGAAGCCGTGTAAGGAAGAATGTTTTTGTAGATGGGTGAATGCGAAGACACATAAGGATTGATCCATAAATTCGCCCTTATGTTTTTTGTTTTTAACTGATCCAAGAATGCTTTTGGCTTCGGATAACGGGTCGAGTCCCAGACAAAACTGTTGGGGTAAGCATAAGACTGCCACCCCGGTTCAAGACCGACGAAACTCAGCGGATAACCATTTGCTTCAAAATCCGCCACTTCTTTTAAAACCTGCTGATCAGTAAAAAGTGTGGGCGTACGGTGCGTGAAACCCAGTCCCCATTTCGGCGGAAGCGTTCCTCCTCCGCAATATAGATTGTAACGCTGCACGACCTCCATCGCATTTTTTCCTGCAAATACATATACCTCTGTTCCAGCAGCAGGCACCAGAATTTCAACTGCATCCGAATATGGTGACGGATCCCAGTTTTTCTGAGTATTCCTGTTCATTTCCAGAGGTGGATTTTCAGAATCCCTTCGTGAGGCCGTACCTGCATAAACAGTTATATATCGCGCGGAGTTGATCAGTATCCCATAACCTTTGCCAGACACATAAAAGGGCACCGGCGCGTGGGTGCGGCCATCATCCTTTCCATTGTAGTGATCCACATGAAGCGTCTTGATACTGCCGCGCTGCTGAACGGATTTAAAATTAAGTCCCAACCCGAAAAGCTGCTCCTGTTTAACCAAGGGAAAACGAAGATAAACTTTGCCATCGGTAAGCTCATTTTTGCTGCCGGTCAGATGTTTTGGAAACGCGGGAGCACCCAGTTTTTCCAAAGCCTGCTGCATCGGTTTAATTTGGGCCACGCCAAGCAGCGAAATCTGTTCCGGTTTTCCAACAATTGCCTTCCAGACACCCGGCGCAACCCGTTTCCACTGAAAATTAGCGTTTTGGGCATTTAAATTATAATTGAAAACAAATGAAGACAAAAAGAAAAGTAAATGTGTTTTAAAACGCATTGGTTTTTATGGGTTTAGGTCTGAGATATTTTATTGACTTTCCTGATTTAAATTCACTTCTGGGATTTGAACTAACTATCATCTAAAAACGGAGCTTTTATTTTTTTACTTATCGCACAGACTTTTCTAATGGAAGCACGCCTCGTGCTTCGGCAAAAAGATTTTAAGTATATAACAAAAAAGATTTTCTTTTGTAATTGTCAAATTTGCCGTCTTGAATGAAATATCTATTTTATACCGATTAATAATAAAAAGATGATTTAATTAGAAAAAATCGCGAATTTTTAACCTTTAAACTCCACAGTGACTTCTGTGACATTATTACAACTGCCGGCTATGCGATTGGATGAACAACATTTTTGGAGTGAAATGTGCCAGGGCAACACAGCCGCCTTCGAGAAACTGTATAGCTATTTTGCTACTGACCTTTTTCGATATGGCTACAGGATTTCGACAGATCATGACTTGGTACAAGATAGTATTCAGGACCTGTTTTTAAATCTTTGGAACAAACGTACTGTCCTGAAAGAAGTTGATTCGCCCAGATTTTATCTTTACCGGTCTCTAAGAAACAAACTGATACGTTCCTTTGAAAGTAACCGCTTCGTTTTCAGCAATGATGGTGAGCTTTCCGATCAGCAAATGCCCTATGTTGCTGATATTGAGAGCTGCTGGATCTCAGATGAAGACCACCGCGTACAACTCGAAAAACTGCATTGCGCTTTAAAAAAACTCCCGATACGTCAGCAGGAAGCCATTCAGCTCCGTTATTATCATGATTTTTCGGCGGAGCAAATTGCACAGATCATGAATATCAATCAACAATCGGTGAGAAATCTGCAAAACCGAGCCATGCAGCAGCTGCGCTCAGAGCTCCCCTTCTTTCCCGTCTCTCTTTTATCTGTTGCGATTCTGATTCCCTGATCTACTCCTTTTATTAAGGACGTGAAGGTTAACCCAAAATGGTGGCAAAATAAAAATCGAACAATTTTAATATTTTTTGTGATTTTACTGAGTATGTTTTTAAAAGTTCCGTATCTGTTGATTAGAGCATATCAACTTCAATGGATCGCTACGCAAATTACAGCCTACAGGATTTTTTACAGGATGAGTCATTTATACGGTGGGTAAAATATCCTGATCCGGAAAGTGACCAGTATTGGCAGTTTGTAAAAGATCAACACTTTAGCAATTCAGATCTAATCGATAAGGCCGCCGCGATGATTAAAGCGCTCGCAGGCTTTTATCCTCAGGTTCCTGACTGTGAAATTCAAAAAGGGCATCAGGCCATTCTGGAACGTCTTGAAAAATCAACCGTCTTTCCTTTAAAAAGGCTAATCAACTACACCGGAATTGCAGCTTCATTTTTAATCCTGTCTGCTATCAGCCTCTGGTTTTTTAAGCCCAGTGTGAAACTGCCTTTTTCCCAAACAGTTATTTCAGACGGATTTGATTCCAAAACACTTTCAAACGAAACGCAGGAACCCAAACTTATCACACTTTCGGATGGCAGCACCATTATTTTATCTCATGGAAGCGAGATTAGCTACGAAATGGAGAACAGCGCGCGCAGAGAAGTTTATTTAAGCGGAGAAGCCACTTTTTCGGTTGTTAAAAATGCGGAGCGGCCTTTTTATGTATATACCAACGGGCTGACTACCAAAGTACTAGGAACACGTTTTAAGGTCTCAGCTTACAAACACACTGACAATGTAAAAGTGGAAGTAAGCGCGGGCCGGGTACGCGTTTACAGCTCCTCCACGGAGGGCGACCATGCCGAAAAACAAGGCATTGTCCTAACGCCAAATCAAAAAGCAGTTTACACAAAAAAAGACTTTCAAATTACCCGGACTGTTGTTCCGAAACCAGTCGTTCTGGTCTCGGCAACACAGCTGAAATCTTACATTTATACGGATACTCCCCTGTCCCAGATCTTTGAGGGACTTGAACAAATTTATGGTATCAAGGTCATCTATGATAAGGAGAAATTTAAAGACTGTAAACTAAACATGGTGCTTTCTGATGAGTCGCTGTTTGAAAAGCTCGAACTGATCGGCAAGGTTGTAGAAGGCAGATATAACCTGATTGACGGCCAGGTGGTATTCATTGGCGATGGCTGCAGTGAATAATAATCAACAAAACCCGACTCTATGAAAAAAGACAATTTTTAAAACACCTGCAAAAAAAGAGCCGGACGTGCAGCAACACGACCAGCTCCTAATTCATGGGCTAACCGGCAGCAACCGGTTTTGCTCACTGCTTTTGTATTTCCCAACACAAAACCTGTTTAAATAAATGAACAAAAAACTACTAAATCAAGCCTTTCTGTACCATCTTATGAAAAGGTCACTATTACAGCTAAGCTTAGCGGTGATATGTTCGGGCGTTTGTTTTGCACATGCGATGAATGCCCAGAGTGTGTTGAATCGTTCGGTGAAAATCCGCATTGTCGATAAGTCTTTCGATAAAGCCCTTGCAGCCATTGAGAAAAAGGCAAACGTCAAATTTGCCTTCCGTTCTACGCTGACCAAACCAGAAAATAATTTTACGGTCGAATCTCAGGGAGAGCCTCTTTCAGGAATTCTCGACCGCTTTCTTACACCTCTGAAAATCAGCTACGAAGTATCCGGAGAACACATTGTGCTTCGAAAAAAAAATCTGTCGCAAACTCAGACCTCAGCTGCTGAAATTGCAGAAAGGGATCTTGCCGGGACCATTGTGGATGAAAAAGGAGAAGTGCTGCCTGGCGTGAGTGTTATTGTAAAGGGAACACAGCGCGGCACGATTAGCGATGCAAACGGAAAATATGCCATTTCTCTTCCCGAGGGGTCGGTTTCTCTGGTGTTTTCCTTCGTCGGGTATCTGAATCAGGAAGTTGCCGTTTCCAATCAGACAGTGTTGGACGTTACCCTGAAAGGTGATACAAAAGCACTTGAAGAAGTGATCGTGGTCGGTTATGGAACCCAGAAAAAGAGGGACGTCTCCACAGCGATTTCATCGGTATCCAGCAAAGAATTGAAAGACAAACCAGTAGCTAACTTTGCAACGGCGATGGTAGGAAAAATGGCCGGTGTTAAGATTTCAAACAGCAACACAGCTCCCGGCGGTGGAACGACCATACGTATACGCGGAGTGAGCTCTATTAATGCTACTAATAATCCTTTGATTGTAATCGACGGCTTTCCGCTTAAAGATGGATTTAATAAAGATGAAAACCCGCTTAACGGAATTAACGTAGCGGATATCGAATCTATTGAGGTACTTAAAGACGCTTCGTCGAGTGCCATTTACGGAACCCAGGCTGCCAACGGTGTTATTTTGATTACTACTAAAAAGGGCAAAAAAGGCAAACCGACGCTTAGTATCAACGCCAGTCGTGGATTTGACCAGATGATTAACAAAGTCGATGTGCTGCATGGTGATGCCTTTTTGCAATATCTGGATGACGCGCGGGCAAATGCCTACATTATCGAAGACCCGAATTTTGGTACAAATAACCTGGACGCACCGCAATGGAAATGGACGGATTCTCCGGCATTAAGAATTGAAAACTGGAAAAAGTATTCCAGCAATGCGGCAGGTATGGCAGCACCGGGCAATCTTTTTGCGCGCTGGATTACCGTTAGTGATACTATTTACAAAATGCCTTACGACACCGACTGGCAGGATCTGATCACCCGTACAGGCAGTGTTTATGACGTACAGCTATCCGCTTCCGGTGGCAGTGACAATGTGAATTACATGATTTCCGGAGGTTACTACAACCAGAAAGGGATTGTTTTAAATTCTGATTATAACCGCGTTTCCTTCCGGGCTAATATTGACCTTAAACTGACAAACCGTATCAGGGCAGGACTTTTGCTTGCTCCTACTTTGGAAAACTCAAACGTGCTTCCTAACATCGAAGGCGGAACAAATAACAATCCGTTTTACAATGCGGTGGCAATGCCTCCAATCTGGAATGCAACTGATGCCAGCGGCGAACCGGTTTTTTATGGCAACACACTTTTAGACCCTTGGGACTGGAATTTTGCATTTTTTGTCAATCCGCTTCATTTGTTTAAAAAGAAAGACAGTCGCAGAAACTTTAAAAACCTGTCGACAATTTATACAGAAATTGACATCGTTAAAGGCCTGAAATTCAGATCAGAATTCCATACCGAGTATCGCTATCGCGAACGGGATTATTTTAACCCGAGCTCAGTTCCTACTGCTTCTGCGACTTTTTCAAGATCACAGGGAATCAACGAAACCAACAACCGTTTGTACTGGAACTCTCAGAACTTTTTGACCTACCAAAAAGAATTTGGCAAACATTCGGTTAGTGCCGTGGCAGGATATTCCGTTGAAGAGTCTAATTACCGGGATTCCTATATGGTGAAATATGATTATCCGACGGATCTGATGCCTACCTTAAATCAGGCCATCACGATTTTGAATGCGCAGACCGATGCGAGAACGAACCGGTCCAGCGATGCCATGATCGGAAGTTTCGGAAGGGTGATGTACAATTTTGCAGGAAAGTATTATCTGACAGGGAGTATCCGTCGTGACGGTTCTTCCAAGTTTGGCCAGGAAAAAAAGTGGGGCGTATTCCCATCGGTATCAGCGGCATGGCGTATCTCTGACGAGCCTTTCTTCAAACCGCTGCAACGCTATATCAACGACATGAAAATACGTGGCGGATATGGAATTATTGGCAACTCCGGCATAAACAATTATCTGGCTTTAAGCACACTGAACTCCTCTTCCTATGTTCTCGGAGCCGGTTCAGCTGTGTCACCATCCTACACAGAGGGTAAGATCGCAAATCCGGAACTGGGATGGGAAGAAACCTCGGACATCGGTGCGGGTATCGATGCCGAATTGCTCAATAACCGCATCAGCCTGACCGTTGACTATTTCCACCGGCATACACGAAATATGTTGTTCAGTATGCCGCTTCCCGTAATTACCGGTTTCGCCAACTACATGGCTAATATCGGAGCCATGCGCAACCGCGGCTTTGAATATTCTATCACGACCCGCAATCTGGTAGGTACCTTGAAATGGACGACCAATGCAAACCTTTCCTATTACCGTAACCGGGTTTTGGACATTGGAAAAGACAAACGTCCGCTGCTTAACAACGATGGATATACAACGGAAGGAAGGCCCATTGCCGGTATTTGGGGAGCAAGTTTCCTTGGACCATATAAGGACTGGGAAGATGTAAAAACATCACCGATTGTGAATGCTAACAATCCCGACTGGCGCTACCGGTCAAGCCCCGGAACTGCAAAACTTGCTGACGTAAACGGAGACGGGATTATTGATGCCAGCGACAATACCATTGTCGGTTCAGCCATTCCTGATTTTACCTGGGGAATGACCAACAACTTTGAATACAAGGGAATTGATTTGACAGTACAGATCAACGGAACGCAGGGTGGTGATATTTCCATGAGACAAATGGAAGGAATTTACGGAAGAGGAACGGGGCAGAACAACACAACAGTTGACTATTACAACAACTACTGGACCCCAACCAACACCGATGCCAAGTACACAGCGCCAAGCCGTAAGTCTTATGATGGTACCAACATGAGCGGCTCGCTGCTATATAAAGGTACTTTTGTAAACATTCAGAATATTGCTTTGGGATATACACTGCCTCAGCCGATTGTGGCCCGACTGAAAATGTCGCGGGTGAGATTGTACACTACGGTCATCAATGCCTGGTTTATCACCAAGTTTCCCGGATACAATCCTGAAGCAAATGCACAGGGTGACAACGCATTATCCCAGGGAATTAACCGTGATTCCTACCCAATGTCCAGATCCATTTCTTTTGGTGCCAATTTATCGTTCTAAACAGATAATAACATGAAGTTTACATTTTCAATTCTTTTTGCCTGTATCCTTTTGGTTTCCTGTTCAAAGGATTTTCTGGATCGCCAGCCGGAAGACACGCTTTCGCCGGGTAGTTTTTACAGAAACCCTGCCGAAATTAAATCCGGGCTCGTTGGCTGTTACAAAGTGCTGCAAAGCATTTATAATCAAACCGATATGCCGCTTATTATCGAACTGATGTCCGACGACGGCAAGGATCGTTTTCGCACCGGTTCATGGCAGACATTTAAAAAGACTAATGCCGACTCCCAATCCGGAATATGGACCAACAATTTTAAGATGGTTGCTAATTGCAATACCATAATCGGGATTATTGATACCTACACAGCTAAAAATGCGGAGGAAGAAAAAACCGTAAAAGCTTACCGGGCAGAAGCAAGTTTTCTTCGGGCGCTTGCTTATTTTAATCTGGTTCGTATTTATGGTGCAGTTCCACTGGTACCTGAAACTTTCACAAATCTTTCGTCCGCATTTGGGATCGGAAGAGCGCCAGTCAATGAAGTGTACGCCAAACTGATTATTCCTGATCTGGAATATGCTGCTGCGAATTGTTTCAAAAAGGCGGATCTGAAAGGAGAAGAAGCCCGGGCGTCGAAAGGTGCTGCGCTTACGATGCTTGGAAAGGTTTATCTCACACTGAATAACCCTACAAAAGCCGCTGAAACGCTTAAAAAACTGATCGTTGATAATGAAGCGGGTGCCTATTCTCTTCTGCCAAATTACAAAGATGTGTTTGCTTCAAACTCAAAATTCCATGCAGAATCAGTTTTTGAAGTCAATTTTAACATTGCTGCCGGTCAGCCAAGTTACTGGTTCAGATGGGTTAACAATGATGTGGGATTGATCTGGGGGGTGGCTGGTGCCTCAAACCTTTTAGTCGAGCACAATCTGATGCGTGAATTTGTGAGTACAGGAGAAACGGTGCGATACAAAACCGCGATTGATTCGGGTTACATCGCATCAAGCACCATTCCAATTCAAGCCTGGGTGATCAAACATTCTCCTGCTCCGGCGCAGCTAAAACCATTTAATAACACCGGAACAGACAACAACTATATCATCACCAGATATGCTGACGCGCTTTTAATGTATGCAGAAGCATTAATGGTACTTGGCAAGAAGGATGAGGCATTAGTATATGTAAATCAGGTTCGCACTCGCGCCAAGGTTCCTGCAATTACTGCCGCACAGCTCAACATCGATGCGATTTTGCATGAGCGCAGAATGGAGCTTGCCTACGAAGGTCACCGCTACTTCGACCTGGTACGCACTGGTAAAGCGATTGATGTTTTAACCAAAGTGTTGCTGACAAAAGTTGATTATGATACCAACATTGCCATTTCCGCACCAATTCCGGAAGAACAACTCATTCTGCCAATCCCTGTTGGAGAAATCGAAAAAGATCAGACTTTACCGCAAAACCCTGGTTATTAACAAAAACTGCAAGAAAACATGAAATTTACCATATATAAAATCGCATTCGCAATCCTGGCCGCCAACGTATTGTCATCCTGTCTCAAAGAGGATATTGTAGGAATCCCATCGATTGCAGGTGTAAAGTATTATATCGCCAATGCGCAGGGAAAGGATTCGCTCGTGACTCAGCCCATTAAAGGAAAGGCAGTTAAAATTGTAGTTGATACCGATGCAGATATGTGCTCTGTATGGCCTGGCGGAACGAGAGTGATCATGAAAAAGAAAAAAAGTACAGATGGCGTCACCTTCGCAGACTCGATCGACATGTTCAATCATCCCGTACTGGTCAACAGCGATTTATACACTGACTACGGTCTGATCGGTGCCAAAGGTTTAAAAACCACGCTTTCCAACGAAGGCTGGTATTGCACCTACACGTATCCGCAATCCGGATCTTTTGATTTGGTTGTACTCGTAACCAATCACGGCTACAACGATGGTGACTTTAAACAGTCTGTTGTGGAACTTGGAAAAGTTCAGGTGAAATAAAAATATTAGGTTATTAAAACGCCGAGATCAACGGATATTTTCTGTTGGTTTCGGCGTTTTTTATATCCCCCTCAAATTTTATCCGCTGCTGGTACCCATTTCACTTTTAAATCCGGATCTGCCATGTTTTTGTCGAGGGGAAACATTGGGCGTTTGATGCGTTTATATCCCAGCCGTTCCAGATTCTGGTCTACACCACCGGGCGTGAGCGCAAGTATCCAGTCAGCACGCATGGCGTAAAGCTCAGGTTCCAGGTAACCGATTTTTACAACCACGATATCCGATTTTCTCGGATTCAGCCCAAGTCTGGTAAAGTCAGCCTCTTTATGATAGGGTTTTCTTTTTTTAGTTACAATCACATGCACACTTCCTACTTTAATAACAACTTCCGTTTCCGCATTTCTGTCACCATGCTCAATGGCTTCTACAACACCGTTCAATTGTATCGGCGGGGCAAAACGTGCATCAACTGCGGCGCCAACGTATGCTTCAATCGTTTGACCAACTCCTACTGCAACAGCCTTGTCCACAAGTTCGGGACCAGGGATAGAAGCGTAAATAAGCGACGGCCCGTTCTCAGATTTAAACTCTGCACATGCAAGAATTTCTTTTAAGGTCCAGGTTACGTCGCCCGCACCACCCGCTGTTGGGTTGTCACCCGAGTCGCTGATAAAGTATGGATGCTTCTGGCTTTTAATTGCCTTGTCCAGACTTTCCGCCAAAGTTCCGGTGGGTGCTACAAATGCAAAATCAGAACGTGCCTTCCAGAAACTCGCCGCCAGTTTTTCTGCGGTGGCGCCAACTTTCTGTTTGTCGTCACCAGTGACCATCACAACGGCATGATTTCGTGGTTCATCAGCCCAGGCATAACCCACCCACATCGCCGCATCAATAATTCCTGGCTGCACCGAAGCAGGTGCAACAGCTGCATAAATGGTTTTCGCTGGTTCAATTCTGGTGCTGGTTTTTTCACCGGGCAAAAGTACCGGCACTTCTATATAAGCCTTGTACGCAGGTTTTCCTTTTCCGCTTTCCAGTCTGGCCAACAGGTTGTCAACCGCGCGTTTTTTAGTCTGCATCGCGTCTTCGTGCGGAGCCATGCGGTAGCAGGTGATTAAATCGGTATTTTCAGCGAGCCGCCATGAGACATTGCCATGAAGATCCATCGAGGTGGAGATAAGCGTTTTTTTGCCAATAACCTCCCGGACGCGCACGATGAAATCACCCTCCGGATCATCCAGCCCAACCACGCTCATCGCTCCGTGAATGTCAAAAAACAATCCATCATAAGGAAGGTTCTTCCGGAGCAGATCAAGACTTTGTTTTACAAGTGACTCATAGGCTTCACGTGTCACAGTCCCGCCAGGAAGCGAGCGGCCCATCAGTGCTGGAAACCATTGTGCCCGTTTTCTGTTCAACGAATCAGAGGAAAAAAACGGATAATTCCCAAAAATTTCATCTCCGTATTTAGCTTTGAATGCCTCTTCATGAGTAAGCGCAGGTGAGAATGTGCTGGACTCAATCGCCAGTCCTGTGATCGCGATCCTGGGAAGCGGTTTTGTATTACCGGTTTTCTTTTGCGCGAGACAAAATGTCTGAACCGAAAGCAGCAACACAGAAATAATCAGGGAAAATGACAGTTTCATATATGGATTTTGACAAAAATTACTTCATTTTGATTACCATTAAAAGTACATAAAGTTTGTCAGCCTTGTAAATCCATCTGTAAACTTTTCACCTTACCAGAATTGATTTACTTCCGAGCTAAAACTTAAGCTGTTTATTTAAAAGATTTAACCTCAAGCAAGCCAGGTTCATTGGTAGCGGGCAATTCGATTTGCAGTAAACCTTTATTCAGAACCGAAAATTTCACGTTTTTACTTCCAAAAACAACCTGATAAGTTTTAGCAGGATTCATACAGACAAGAAGTGTCCGAACATGTGCCTTCGTGGCACCGTCAAATGATAACTTGGCTTTGAAGGCTGTGTAGTCCTTAACGAAAGATTGTTCTTCAATCACCGTCTCAAAACCCGCAGTTACCGTTCCCACTTTATAATAGGAAGAAAACCAGGCAAGAACTGGTGCTGATAACCCTGAGAACTGGTGCCAGCCCGCTCCCCTGCCCGACTTAACAAGGAAGTGCTCAAAGGTGTAATACGAAGCATCCGTTTCGGTTTTCCAGACATCCAGCGCTTTTTTGGCCAGTTTATAGGCAAGCTCCGGTTTTCCGATATCCAATAACGCTTTCCACATGAACCATTGGTGCGGCATCCAAACCGAGCCGTTCCAGTAACCATCCGTTTTGTAATACGGCGCCGACTGGTCAACAGCGGAAATTCCCGTTGTTGTCCACAAATGCTGCGGTGAGAATAATTTGTCAACCAAAACATTTTGCTGTTCCACCGTGCAAATACCCGCAAGCAGCGGAGAAACGCCATCAAGGCCCATATTAAAGTTCACATTGCCCGGTTCGTAATTAAAAAACGAAACTGCATTGCCCTCTTTATCATGCTTAACATAACTGAAGTAACCACTTTTTTTATCCCACGAATACTTTTGCAAAGCGGTCGTGAACCGGGCTATGTCTTGGTCATATTCTTTAACATCTGAATCCAGTCCAAGCTTCAACGCCATAATTCGGAGGATTTTCGCTACTCTGATCGCGTGTGCCGTATTGGAAACCGGTGAAGTTGTGTCTTCCAGTTTTTGCGCATGCACGCCTACCTGCGGCGGATAATCATCCCATCCGGCAGAATTGTAAAAATAATCCCAGGTTTTGAGCAAACCTGACTTTAACGAACCAATCGTAGAACTGCCGAATTTACCCGCCGTAAAAAGATAGAGCTGTCTTAATCTTGGGTAAAAATAGGCCAGCAGCTCTTTGGACTGTGTTTTGTTCCAAAGATCAAAAAAGGCATAAACCTGAACCGGCAGCGGTGAACCATGATGGATAAATGCAGATTGACTCCCGGGCGGTGTAGTGTAAGCGTTGATAACTTCCGCAGCCAGGCGCTCATTTACCGTGTTCATACCCAACGCTATAAAGCCTGAATCCCAGGTATAAAGACTGTTCCACCATTTGCCGGGTGTGAAATTTCTGATGTAGCTGTTTTGTGTATAAACCGGATAAACCACATTGGACAAAAGCGCGGCCTGCATCATTTTCTGACTAAAAAGGTATTTTTTCCCTTCTGCAATAATTGAATTATCCGGATTTTCAACCGGCGCTTTGGACTCCAATGAATCTTCTTTGGACAGATCATATTTTGCCAGCAGTTCTTTTACCTGATCATAGTTTCCATTGCAAATAACCGCGTAAGAGGTCACTTCACTATGAGGCAGCACTTCAATCGGGCGAATGAAAACGTTAGAATAACTACCTTCCCTGTCGCCGGTGAAAACCTTTTCCACATGGTTGTGAACCAGATTTTTAAAGAAAATATCCAGTTCGCTGTTTCGGAATTCCCGAACCTCCGAAAATCTGTTATCCCATCCTATTCCGTAGTAAGAATTTATATCACCATACTTTAATATCAGATTTTTTGAAGACAAATTCTCTTCCGCCTTTGGACTGAAAGCTTTTACCTGAGATTCTATTTTGAAGGGTTCCTTTTGCGATTGACCGGAGACTACAAACCCATTGATCTCAGCTGACGCTGATCCTTCCGCCACCATCGTAAGCAGCACGACTCCCGGAGTCTTTGCAGAAAAAGGAATTTCGAACTTTTCAGGACTGCCTGTTCCTTTCAGTTCAATTACATTTTGAACCAAACCTGACAGGCGAAATGAAGCAACAGCTCCCTTTTTTACTTTGTATAAAAGACTTAATTTACCTTTTAGCTGTTCCCCTGAAACATTAATACCGTAAGAAACGCTGTCGCCTGCCGTTTCTCCAAAGCCCTTACCCACCCCGCGACCATCAATTAAATCACTTTGCCGCACTTCCCCGCGGAGCCATCCATCGTAGACCAGATTGTCACGGGCTGTTTTTTTAGCAAATGTTAACGACTGATAAGACATGGCGTTATACCACTTCGCATCTGAAGCGACACTGATTTTTTTTGCTGCGGCGTTTTCAGGATATTCGATGAAAGCCATCAGGTTCATTGCCAGATTTTGCGGCAGGTCCGTGTTATTGACGCTACGCATTTTTACAAGCACCGTCGAAGAATCGCGGACGGTATAAGTTACATCCACAAACACTTTGTCCTTCCATTCCAACTCATACCGATAGGTGAATTGGTGCAGGTCCCGGCTGAATTCCCATGGGAAATACCCGGATTCAAATCGTACATTGGGTATTAAAACTTTGTTTCGGTAATAAGCAGGCATGACAGAAAAGTCAAACCGCATGCCACTGGTTATATCGGGTATGTGGGAAACGCCCGCATATTTCTTCGAATACGGTCCCCAGGGCGAAAGGCTTACATCGTGAGAATTATGTAATTTGGTGAAATCTATATTTTTAGAAGAGGTGTTAATTTGCTGGGTAAATCCGGCCGAAGCGAAAAGAAAGCAAAAAAGAAAAACTAAAAAACGTTGGTGTAACATTATGATGATATCAAGGTCGAAGATGCTACTGATTTTACAGGACCTAAAAGTCTGTATATTGGTGACTGTTCATTATTGTGTTTACCCTGATAAATCATTTTTAATCAGTCAGAATCTCGAAACACATACAGATAAAACGACAAACCTGCATCAGTGGTTGTGATGCAGGTTTGTTTATCATACCAGTTAAGTCTACCGGACTAGTTTTTGGCAAGGTCCATTGAGATGGTGATACGCTTCGTGCCTTTGAAAGGACTGTCTTTTTTAAGAGGTATGTCATAGGAAGCGTCGGCAGAATAATGTTTCAGGAAACGTACCCCTGCACCGGCTGTAAAAAATTTCCGGTCACCTTTATTTTTATTTTCTCCAAAATATCCTCCGCGCAGCGCAAATCTTGATTTATACAAATACTCAGCGCCGACTGAAATCGTTACCTCCTGAAGTTCCTCACTCAAACCTCCGGGGGCATCCGAAAAAGATTTGTAGATACTGGTTAGAAACGGCTGGCTGTTAACATTAACAGGGTTTGGAGAATAAGGAACCAACAACTTGCTTGCGTCCAACACGAAACTAATCCGGTTGCGATCGTTTGGAGCAAAAGACAATCCTCCTCCCAATTTGAAAGTAGTTGGCAGATAACCATCTCCAAAAGCAGATCCGTAACTGATTTTATCACCAAAATTGGATAACACAGCACCAACGGTATAGCCTAAACTTCTGCCATTGGTTTCGCTAAAAACTTCTTTTTTATAAAAAGCACTAATGTCTGCCGCAACGGTTTTACCGGTTTTATAAACTCCAGGTGTAATGTAGCCATAGCCAGCCAGTTCTGATGAAATATATTTCAAAGTTATTCCCATTGAAAAGTTCCTGCCTAATTGCCTGGCATAACCGGCGCTCACAGAAAAATCGGAACGCGGAGAGCCACTCATCACCAAATCTCCATCATTAAAATAGCCGAACGAAGCTGTAATTGCCTGACCTTTCGGAAGCTTGTAATACGCACTCGCATATCCAAGCCACATGTCGTCTACAAGGTTTGACAGCCATGGTACATACGAAACCGAGGCTCCGAAATCCTGTTCAATAAAAGCAAGCTTGGAAACATTCCAGTAAGAAGCATTTGCATCCGGCGTTGAAGCTACACCTGTTGCACCCATACCGGCACTTCTGGCGTCCGGCACATAGGTTAAAAATGGCACTGAACTTTGTGGAATCCGAATTGTTGGAACTGTTTGAGCCTGCGCACATGAGCCTGAGACAAGCGCTAAAAGACAAGCATTAATAAATGTTGTTTTCATGTTGAGATATTGTAGAGAGGTGATTTCAAATGACCCGTCGGGCAAAGCAAATAACCAGGTTATTTAAAAGCGGAACGTGCGGATTTCCGTTTTTTGTATAGAATTTTACAGAAATAATTTACTTACCGTATACTTATTTTCGCTAGTCAAAAAATACGAAATATCAATTTAAAAATGTTAGATTTCGCCTGTGAGGGCAGGCTGGTATTTATTGTGGAGCAAAACCACTATTGCCACTTAACCAATTTGATTGAATCCATTTTATTATCATTTTGCAGCTTCGTTCTCATCATTTGAAGAAAATAATACAAGCGGATGCACATAGGAAGTCATTACAATCTTAAAACATTTATTCTCTGGACACGCAGAACCATTTACTGGCTGGTGCTTTGGGCAATCATCCCTACCACACTTTTTAAGCTGGCCGGATTTACCTGGCTGGCAATTCCCTGGGTGCCAATAGCCCTAATCGGTACGGCAACATCGTTTATTGCCGGATTTAAAAATACACAAACTTATAACCGCCTTTGGGAGGCAAGACAAATCTGGGGAGGAATTGTCAACAGCAGCCGTACATTTGGCATCATGGTTACGAGCTACATCCGCACCGGTGACGGTCAGCAAAAATCCATTCACCGGGAAATCATCTATCGCCACATTGCCTGGCTTACTGCCCTGCGTTTTCAACTGCGTGAATCCAAAAATTGGGAAAACATCAAAACCAAAAGCTACAACATTGAATTTCGGAAACTTTACTCGGTGGAAGAATGGGAAAAGCAGCTGCCGGATGAGCTTAAACCATTTTTATCTGAGACGGACCGAAATTATGTTTTATCAACCAAAAACAGGGCAACCCAAATTATTGCTCTTCAATCGGATCAGTTAAGATCACTAGCTGACCGGGGATCTCTGGACCCTTTATATTACGTAGAGCTGGAAAATGTCCTGAAAGAGTTTTACGACCATCAGGGAAAAAGTGAACGCATCAAAAACTTCCCTTATCCACGTCAGTTTGCCAGCATCAATCTGTTTTTCGTCCGTTTACTGGTCATTTTGCTACCTTTCGGCATGCTCAATGAATTTGCAAAACTTGGTGAATTTGGTATCTGGCTAAATATCCCTTTCAGCGTTGTTGTTTCCTGGGTTTTCACTTCACTGGAGCAGGTTGGAGAAAGTACCGAAAATCCTTTCGAAGGCGGCCCCAACGACGTTCCGGTTACTTCGATGAGCCGTACCATTGAAATTGATTTAAGAGAAATGCTTGGGGAAAAACTTTTGCCTCCGCCGGTTCCTGCCAATAACGAAATTTTGATGTAACCCTAACGTCACCAGTCACATCGTACCGAAATCACCACGAATGAAAACAATAGTAAAACTTAAAAATATGTTAACTTAGTATCTGGCTAATAAGCTGATTATTTTTGCTTGCTTTGCGAACAGGCAAGTCTTTCGCTTTTCATCCGGTAAAATAACTTATTTCTTACGGATGACAATGTTTGTTTTCAGTATCACTTTATGAATCAGCAAACCATCGAAAATACGGATCAACAGGCTCTCAATTCGCTTCAAAACAGCAATTGGAAAGCATTTGAGGATATTTATGATGCTTACTGGTCAAAATTATACCTTTCTGCCTATAGCATTCTTCGCGACAAACAAGCTAGTGAAGATATTGTACAGGACATTTTTGTGCAGCTTTGGACAAAACGAAACTCGGTACAAATTGACTCGCTCGCGGCTTATCTGCATACGAGCGTTCGCTATCAGGTATTTAAAGTTGTGAAGGCAGGTAAAGTAAAACTGGTCCTTCCCGATGAAATAACTTCTTCCGTCATTCTTACAGATGCAGAAGACGCGCTTTTTTCTGAGGATCTTGATAGAATTCTTGACCAGCATATCAGGCGTTTACCTGACAAATGCAGGCAGGTTTTTATCCTGAGCAGAAAACAGCATCTTTCCATAACCGAGATTTCGGAAAAACTTGGCATTTCTTCAAAGACCGTTGAGAATCATCTCACAAACGCACTTGGCCGTTTGCGGACAGGCCTGGGCGATCTGCTTTTTTGGGCATGCATCATGCTGCCAACGTACTGGTAAGGCCTTTTTCAAAAAAAACTAATTTTTTTTCGCCGCACTTGGGTGTTCTACATCGGTTTTGACACATACAGTCATAACTATGAAAAAGACCGAATTTTTAACCCTTTCTGAAAAGTATCTCGAAGGCACGCTCAGCGCCGAAGAGCAGCTTCGTTTTCTTAATGCCTGTGCACGCCTGGAAAAGGAAATCAGTCAGTGGGATAACTACACCATGGACGATCAGCAGCAGGTAAAAGAGCGGCTGTTAGACAATATTATTTCTGAAATTCAACATAGCGAAACAGCCATAACACCGCTGAGACGACATATATTCCGCTGGCGTTTAGCAGCTGCGGCAGCTGTTTTGGCAGGATGTTTTTTCGCACTTTACAGTTTTCGTATACAGCTCTTAAACGATTTTTTTCCTGTTAAATCCATGCAGGCTTCCGCCGCAAAAGGAAAACTTTTGAAAACCAATCTTCCGGATGGAACTGTTGTATGGCTCAATTCTGAAAGTAAACTGATTTATCCCGAAGAATTCCGTGACAGCATCCGAGTGGTCACCCTATCAGGCGAGGCCTATTTTGAAGTTGCTCATGATGTAACAAAGCCATTTATCATTCATTCCAACAGTTTGGCCACCCGTGTGCTGGGAACCCGGTTTGTAATAAAATCATACGCCGGCGACAAACTTAGCAGTATCTCGGTTTTAAGTGGAAAAGTATCGGTGCGCGAAGACAAAAACCCCAACTCAAAACCGGTTTTATTGCTGGCCAATCAGCAGGTTACTTCTAACCAAAACTCCGGGTTTTCACAGGTAAAAAGCGATGTGGATACTTTAAGCATGATGGCCTGGACAAGCGGAAAACTTACTTATCGGAAAAGTCATTTGTCTGAGGTGCTTGATGATTTGAGAAGAAGATTTGACATTGAAATTACCGCGCAGCCGCATCTGATGGAGTGCCTTATTTATGCCGATGTCTTACCGGAAGACACGCCCCGGTTTGTGCTTGACCAACTGGCTGTGTCGCTGGGAGGAAAAGTAAAACAAATTTCTGAAACCGAATTTTCCCTAACCGGGAAAGGCTGTAAATAACAGGTTTAATTGTTCACTCATTCAAATAACCCATGACCTAAACAAAATAAAAATTCCCTCTCACAGCCGGGCTGCAAGCAGGGAATCCATGTCAAAAGATGTTGAAAATGTAGATGCCAGGGCCTTCGAAAACACGGGCGTTTTACAGATTTGCTTAACCTTTAACTTATCAAAATTATGGAAAAATCTCTTTACAGGGGTAAACTATTTCATTGTACACTAACAATAATGAAATACAGTGCTATTTTATCAGTTCTAATCGGCTTCTGCTGCTCTCTTGGGTTTGCAAAAAATACTTACAGCCAGATTCTCGACAGGCCGATTACCCTTAAAACCGGCAAAAAGCCGCTTCCAGAGGTTCTCGAACAACTTTCCAAAGCTGCCAATACACGTTTTGTTCTGGCCAGTGAAAGTGAATCTTTGAAAAAGGCAAACATCAATGTGCGCAATGAGAAACTGGGAACGGTGCTTGACGCACTTCTGAAACCATACTCGCTGACCTACACGACAGTCGGCTCAACGATTGTTCTTAAAGCCGCACCTAAACCAAAACCTGTTGTCATTATTCCTAAACCCGCTGAAACCGTAGTAGTCGTTCCTGAGGAACCACAGATCGCACAGCTTACCGGCAAAATCGTTGAAAAAAACGGTCAGCCTTTGCCAGGTGCTTCTGTGGTTGTGAAGGGCACCGACCGCGGAACGGTTTCGGATCAAAACGGAAGCTTTTCGCTTAACGTTAACAATGGTGAAGTTTTGGTGGTCTCTTTCATTGGTTTTTTAAAGAAAGAAATCAGCTATAAAGGAGAAAATTCTTTAACGATTCAGCTTTTGGAGGATGTTGCCGGGCTTGAAGAACTAGTGGTAGTGGGTTACGGAACGCAAAAGAAAATTAATGTTACCGGAGCGGTAGCATCGATTGAAGCCAAAGATCTCGACAGCCGGCCGGTTAAAAACATGAGCTCTGCGTTACAGGGGCTAATGGCAGGGGTAACGGTTGTAAACTCCACTGCGCTGCCCGGACAAAACGGAAGCTCGATCCGGATCAGAGGTGTGGGTACATTGGGTGATTCCAATCCGTTGGTAGTTGTCGATGGTATTCCCGGAGGAGACCTGAACCTGCTGAATCCTGCTGATATTGAAAGCATTTCTGTTTTGAAAGATGCTGCTTCTTCCTCGATTTACGGGGTGCGCGGAGCCAACGGGGTCATTGTGGTTACGACAAAAAAAGGAAAAGAAGACTCGCAGCCAACTATTTCCTATAACGGTTATATCGGCATGCAGACACCGACGGCGCTTCCAAAGTTTGTCGGTTCTCCCGAGTACATGCAGCTTTTAAATGAATCACAGGTTAATGTTGGACGCAACCCGACTTATTCGGAAGCGGACATTGAGATTGCACGTAACGGCTCGGATCCCAATTATTTTGCCAACACTAACTGGATTGATGAAATCTATAAAAAAAGCGCCCCGCAGCAAAACCACAACCTGAGCATAAACGGAGGCGCCAAAAATCTGAACTACTACGTTTCTTACGGATACCTGAAAGAAGGTGGTTTGATTACGGGAGACAATTACAACGCCCAGCGGCACAATGTCCGTCTCCGGCTGAACACAACGCTGCTTGACCGTCTGCACCTGGATGCCAATCTGGGGTACATCGACAGAGGATTTTCCGGTTCTGCGGAAAGTGTTGAATCGGCAGCGGGACCCTTGTATGCTGCGCATCAGATTTTGCCACTTGTTCCGGTTCGGTTTACAACCGGCGGTTGGGGTTATATCGGAGGCCAGCGAAATCCGGTTGCTGTAACCACTGACGGGGGAACAAACCGGTTTAATTCACAGGAAGTTACCGCAAATTTAAGTGCTACTTTAAAAATATTTGAAGGACTGAATTTAAGAGGCCAGTACGGACTGATCAGATCCAATTCTTACCGTTCTATTTTCAGCAAAACGATCAATTATTACAGTCCTGTTGACGGATCTCTGATTTACCAGACCAATCCTCAGAACAAGATCGATGTTCGTGATTATACCAATTTGTATCAGACCATGCTGGGCTTTCTGGAATATGACAAACTGTTTGCAGAAAAACACAGTGTGAAGGGAATGCTGGCTGTTTCACAGGAAGAAAACGTTTCCAATTATGTTTATTCAACCCGCACAAACCTTGCTTCACAGGATGTGGAATCAATCAATTTGGGAACTGAAAATCAGTTAAATGGCGGTGATGCGACCCAAACCGCACTGCGCTCATTTTTCGGAAGGTTTAACTATGGATTTAACGAAAAATATCTGGCTGAATTCAATTTCCGTTATGATGGTTCCTCCCGTTTCGCTCCTGACTTGCGCTGGAATTGGTTTACATCAGCGTCTGCCGGATGGGTTTTTTCTGAGGAAAAGTTTTTCAGTCCTCTTCGCCGTGTAATCGAATCCGGTAAAATTCGTGTTTCTTACGGAACGCAGGGGAATGACAAAGTTGGACAAAACTTTCCATACCTGTCCACATTGGGCCCGGTCAACAATACTTTCCCTATAGGCAATGCGCTCACCATAGGTTACCGCCAGTCGAATATCCCGAATGCGCTTTTGACCTGGGAGTCTGTTGTAAAACAAAATGCAGGCATAGACCTTGTCTTGCTTAAAGGCCGAATGGGCATTACAGTTGACTATTACAAACAGAACACCAATAATATTTTGCTGAATGTTCCGCTGCCTGATGTATTGGGTGTAGGCACGAACTACCCTCCCCAGAACGCTGGTAAAGTAGAAAATAAGGGTTGGGAATTTGCTGTTTCGTGGCGCGATCAGATCAGTGATTTTAAGTACGGAGCTAACTTTAACATTTCAGATGTAAAAAACAAAGTAACCGGTTTGGGTGGTATGCCGCCAACTTACGGAGATCGTATCCGTATCGTCGGCCAACCGATCGATGCTTTTTACGGACTCGTTGCTGACCGTCTTGCACAGGACTCTGATTTCGACTACAATGCCGAGACCAAAAAGTACACTCCTAAATTTCCGGCGTACGCAGGCGATCCGGTAGCACCTGGGGATATTATTTACAAAGACCTTAACGGCGATAACCAAATAACACTTGACGGTGACCGTAAAGTAATTGGCAGCGCTATCCCGCGTTTCAATTATGGTTTCCGTGGTGAGGTTGGCTGGAAGGGCGTTGATTTTAGTTTCTTTCTGCAGGGTGTAGGTAAAGCAGACGGTTACATCCAGGGTGCTGCACGTCACGCGCTGATCAACGAGGGATCGTTACCACAGGAAGTTCACCGCGACCGCTGGACTCCTGAAAACACAGATGCGAGTTATCCGAGATTAACGTATCAGCAAAGTTACAACCAGCGTTTGTCGACCTACTGGCTTGAAAATGCAGCTTACCTGCGTTTAAAAAATGTTCAGCTTGGTTACACGCTTCCTGAAAAACTAACAAGCAAAGCAAGGGTGAGCCGCATGCGGATTTATGTTTCGGCTGACAATCTGCTTACAAAGTCCAACTTCTTCTACGGTTACGATCCCGAATCGCCGGTTACCAGCGGAGGGTTTTATCCTCAGGTAAAAACATTTGTGGCAGGGGTTAGTGTAAACTTCAAATAAGCAAGATCATGAAAAAGAATATCATATTTGTACTTTCAATACTGGCTTTCGTCGCAGCAGGATGTGACAATAACTATCTGGACCGGTTGCCTCTTGATCAGATTGCAGATCAGACCTTCTGGAATACAGAGGAACAGCTTATACTGGCAACAAACGGATGTTACGGGAATATCAAAGCTAAGAATACCGTCGACATGGAAAACATGGGCGACAATACTTTATGGCCTTCCACCACGGACTTCCAACTTATCGGAAGCGGAAATTTTGGCGTTGATTTGGGTATGATCAACACGGAATGGAGAAGTTTGTATCAGGGCATAAGGCAGTGTAACACTTTTCTCGAAAACTATCAAAAGGCAGTTGTTCCCGTGGAAGCAAGAAAGGAAATCCTTGCTGCAGAAGTGAAGGTAATCCGGGCATATATGTACAGCTACCTGGTGATGTTCTGGGGAGATGTGCCTCTGATTACCAAGTCGGTCGACATTGATGAACTTTACGGTCCGCGTAACAGCACAGCGGAAATTGTTGATTTTATCATGAAGGACCTGGATGAAGCGGCGGCCGTACTTCCAAAAGAAATTGCCACTGGTAAAGATTTGGGAAGATTGAGAAAAGGTGCTGCACTGGGTCTCAAAGCAAGGGTTGCTCTTTATTTTGAGAAATATGATGTGGCAGAAAAAGCAGCAAAAGATCTGATGGACCTGAAAGTTTATACCCTTTTCTCTAACGGAAATCCGGCGACGAGTTACAATGCTTTTTTCACATACGCAGGAAAATTATCCAGAGGGGCCAACAAGGAAACCATCATTGCCAGAACGCATCTGGAAGATCTGAACATGCATAATCTGAGCCGGGAAATACAGGTTCCGGATCAGAATGCAAGATGGAACCCGACCAAATCATTGGTGGATTCTTATCTCTGTAAAGATGGACTTCCTATTGAAAAGTCTCCGCTTTATAAAGAAACGAGTTATCAGGATGTGTTTACCAACCGTGACCCGCGCATGACCCAAACCGTACTGGCGCCTAACAGTGTATGGGGAGGCCGTTATGATGGAAATCCCGCTAACACAAATCCGGCCATTTACACAGCTCCGAAATTCCGCTCCGACAGAAGAGGTTCTGTAACGGTTACAGGTTATTATTTTACCAAATATGTTGAGCCTTCCACTGTTGCACAAGTGAGCCGGGATGCCAATGATATTCATGTTCTTCGTTATGGAGAAATATTACTTACCTACGCAGAAGCGCGCCACGAACAGGGAAAGCTAACCCAGGCTGATCTTGACATTTCCATCAACTTACTTCGTGACCGCGTTGGCATGAAACGAATGGTGCTTACCGAACTGGCGGCAAACGCGATGAATGTCAGGGATGAAATCCGCCGGGAACGTCGTGTTGAGCTGGCACTGGAAGGACAGCGTTATTTTGATATCAAAAGATGGAAACTTGGAGCAGTACTTGCACAGGATGTGAAGGGGATGAAAAAGGAATGGGCCACGATTCCCGCCGATGTAGCCACAATTCGTACCGATGCGCAAGGGTACATTGTAGCATTTACAGGAAGAAATTTCTCCGAAAAAAATTATCTTTGGCCAGTCCCGTTTGTACAGAAAGAACGTAATCCGGCTTTGGGACAAAACCCGGGCTGGGAATAAAACTTTAATGAATTAATGATGATGAATAAACTATTTTATTTGTGTTTTGTACTGATCAGTTTCGCAGCCTGCGGGAAAGATTCTGATGAAAATGCCGTGGTTGAACCACCTGTTAAGGAGAAGGCAAATTTGAAAGTGATGACCTATAACATCCATCACTGTAACCCACCTTCTGCCGGGACAAAAATTGATGTGGAAGCCATCGCAGCCGTGATTAATAAGGAAAAACCGGATTTTGTGGCGCTTCAGGAAGTAGACGTGAACACCGACAGGTCCGGCAAAGGTCTCAATCAGGCGCAGCAGCTGGCGAAACTGACGGGAATGAAATTCTATTTTTCCAAGGCAATCGATCATCAGGGCGGGGACTATGGTGTAGCGGTTCTCTCACGTTTTGCGATCATCGATTCGGCAAGATTTATTCTTCCCATCGACAATGCAATAGGTGGAGAAGTTCGCACCATTGCGGCAGTGACTGCGGAAATATCAAAAGGTAAAAAGGTAATTTTTGCCAGTACACATTTGGATCTGAAAGCACCAAACCGGCTCACGCAGGCGGAACTGATCGTCAAACATTTTGGAGACGCATCCTATCCGATGATTCTGGGTGGAGACTTTAATGACAAGCCTGACGGACCTGCGATTGCTTACCTGGATCAGCATTTTACAAGAAGCTGCAAGCAAAACTGTCTACCAACAATCCCGGTGGAAAACCCAAACCGTACGATTGATTTCGTTATGTTCAAACCGCAATCGGCAATTACCGCCATTTCGACCAGAGTGATCGACGAAAAGTACGCTTCTGATCACCTTCCGGTTGTAGTGGAATTAAAGGTAAAATAAAGATAAAATACATTTTAAAAGTAACGTACTTTTAATTAGAATTGAGCGCCGTCTAAGAGACTTACTCTTTGACGGCGTTTTGCTTTTCAATAATGTTGTTTTTACAAATGCTAAATATTTAGCTAATTGCTTTTCGTGCGCTAAATGTGTTCGGAATATTAAAAAAAAACAAGTTATGGCCTGGAATCCTGATACCTACAATAGATTCAAATCAGAACGGTTTACCCCTTTTTATGATTTGCTGGCTCTGGCAAAATCCAAACCTGAAATGGAAGTAATTGATCTGGGATGCGGTACCGGAGAACTTACCAGAAAACTTGCAGACGCGCTACCTGGCGCACGGGTAACGGGCATCGATTCCTCGGAGCAAATGCTCAGTCAGTCGCAAGATTTTGTTAGTAAGCAGGTTATATTCAAACAACTGTCTATTGAACGGTTTTTAGAATCCGACAAAAAATGGGATCTTGTCTTTTCAAATGCGGCTATTCAGTGGGTGGACGATCATGAAACGGTTTTTCCAAAAATCATTTCCAGTCTTAAAGAAAACGGACAGCTGCTGATTCAAATGCCCGATCAGCACCATAATGTATCGAACCGGTTACTCGACGAGCTGGCTGAAAAGGAGCCTTTCCGCGAAGTTTTGAAAGGATGGAAAAGGGTTTCACCTGTTTTGGACATCGACCGATATTCACAGATTCTTTTTGAAAACGGCAGTAAAAGTATGACTGTTTTTGAAAAGATTTACCCCTTGGTACTTTCGGATGCCGATGCACTTTTTGACTGGGTATCCGGAACTGCTCTTATTCCTTATTCCGAAAGACTTGAAAGTAAAATCAAGCAGGATTTCATTGATTTGTATAGAAAATTTCTTCAAAATAAATTTGCTAAATCACCGGTTTTTTACCCGTTTAGGCGTATTATTCTGGAAGCAAATTTTTAAAAGTTAGTGTCTGGTATTTGCTGTACGCTTATTGATAACCAACTTTACCTAAGCTCTGAAACCATGGCAAAAAACAAAACAACCGAAACAGAAAACAGTGTAACAAAGTACCTGTCTTCAATAACAGAAGAGAAACGTCGTTTGGACTGCACGGCGCTTGTCGATTTATTTTCATCGGAAAGCGGTTATGAACCTAAAATGTGGGGCGCAGCCATTGTGGGCTTCGGAAGCTATCATTACAAATATGCAAGCGGTCATGAAGGTGACGCACCGATGGCAGGTCTTTCTTCAAGGGCAAACGCAATAACGCTTTACCTGGACTTTGAAGGCGAAGAAAAAGAACAGTATTTACAAAAACTGGGAAAACACAAAACCGGAAAGAGTTGTATTTATATTAAAAAACTTGAAGATGTAAACCAGGAAATTTTGGGAGAGATGGTGAAAAAATCCTTGACTTATGTGAGAGCAAAATATGCTGATTGAGCATAATTCACTTAAATAACAAAAATACTATGATTGAGCTGATCAGAACAGATTCGCAAAACCGGGACTTTAAAAATTTGGTAAAATGCCTTGATGAATACCTGTCAGTGACAGACGGATCGGATCATTCTTTTTATTCCCAATATAACAAAATAGATAAGATTAAATATGTAATTGTTGCTGTTGAGGACAGCCAGGCCGTCGGCTGCGGAGCAATCAAGGAATTTGATACCGACACGATGGAAGTTAAACGAATGTTTACAAATTCTGAAAGCAGAGGAAAAGGTTTAGCAACAACAGTTTTGACTGAACTTGAAAAATGGGCAGCGGAACTGTCTTATAAAAAGTGTGTCCTGGAAACCGGGATTCGGCAGCTTCAGGCAATTGCTCTTTACAAAAAGAACGGATACCGGATCATCCCAAATTATGGCCAGTATATTGGTGTTGCCGATAGTGTTTGTTTTGAGAAGGTTTTGAAATAACTAGCTGGATAATTAATTTACATCAAAGGGCCTCTGCGGGAAACTATTTCTCGCAGAGGCCTTCTAATTATTCACTTTCCCGTCATCTCACTATAAATCGTTTGCGGAAAACCGCTGTTTTCTGTCCGGCATTTTTCAGGAAGAAACTTCCAGGGGAAGGACGATACCTGCGGAAACTGAGCGTTCCTGGATGCCCCTGTTTCTACTTTGTCAACCAGATTCACCAGATTATCCTTACCTGCAATGTTGCCTGTGAGCTGATTTCCGGAAAACATAACTGGTTTGTACTGTTTGGGTGATTTAAGAAAAACGCCGGTTGTATTTCCTGCAAACACAAAACTGTTGTCATTGAAAACAACATTTTTAGGAATACCAACCTCAATATCGGCCAACTCGATGGCCATTTCCTGCTGTGTGTCATTGTAAAATATATTTCCGGTCACTGAGGTGCTGTCTGTTACGCCGGCAAAATTGAAAAGACGTTTGCGTTTCAGGCCGTCATTAACACTCAGGTTGTAACGGATCACGTTATTTTGTGTAACGATATTGTCTTTGTTAATCGCATCGGAAATCACCAGCATAAAACCTCCGTCGTTATCGTGACTGTAATTATACTGGATAACCGTGTTCTTACAATTGCCATCAATATCAAAAGACTGACCGTCGTTGGACCAGTCATTATTTTGGGTAAAAGCGACTTCGTTATATTGAATTACCGTGTTGTCGCTGCTGTGCGGCCATATTCCTACTGCGTTATCTTTTGCGCGCATGCGATTGTAAAACAACTTGTTGTGTTCTACCAAAGCGCCGTCAAAAGCTTTAATTACAATTCCGTCCCCGCCAATATCACGTAGTTCGCAGTTGCGGATCACCAGATTTTTATTTGGAAACCAGTTGGTACGAATGCCAAAAGTTCCGTTGCCGCGAATGCCGTTTCGGTCAACAAGTTCAAGCAGGCAATCTTCGATCACCAGATTTTCAATGTTACTTTGTTTCGGTCCGGCACATTCCCAAAAAATGCCATTTCCTTCTTTGGATCCTTTTTTATTATCGCCGTTCACATCATGAATATAAAGTCCGGCCAGATTAATATTTGAAATTGTACCAAAATCCTCTGAAAAAACACGTACGCCAGTCGGGCCGGTTTTCTGCTCTTTTACTTTTTCATCTTTGTTTGTAAGAGCCAAATCCCGAACGACAATGTAACTTTGATTTCGTATCAAAACTGCGTCCCTGGTGTTCCCATTTGCCTGGATTAATGGTTTTTCCCCTTTTCCATAAGAAGCAAAAACAATTGATTTACCTGCTCCACCCGAAGAAGCCGGAACAAGCTGCCCCTGCCAGACTCCTCCCCTGCTGAACAACACGGAATCTCCCGGAGCAAAAGAAGTTTTATTGACTTTTTCAAGTGATTTCCATGGCTTTTTGGAACTGCGGCCATTGAAGTTATCATCACCTTTTTTGCTGTCTACATAATAGTTGGCTGCTCTTGATGTTTTCTTCTGACCGTTTACATCAGCACAAAACAATACCGCGGTTAGTAGTGCCAGCGTGCAGGCATAAAAGTTAAAACCTGTTAATGTATTTATGTTTATCATTTTAAGTAGTTCTTCTAAATGACCAACAAACCAACAACGTCCTGATTTGAGTGCTGTTGGTTTGTTGAAAACTATTTTATGCCTTCTGATTCATTAATTCTGCCAGCCCGGGTTTTGTAAAAGATTGCTGTTTCTTTCAATCTCGACCTGCGGAACAGGCCATTTGTAGAGGTAATCTCCCTGCCAGATGTAAGGTGTCACAACGGTGCCCCAGATTTGTTTCACACCATTTCCTGTGTAAAAAACAGATTCTTTTAATGATTGCCAGCGCAGCTCATCGAAGTAATCAATTCCCTCGTTGACGAACTCCACACGACGTTCGTTACGGATGCGCTGGCGAAGATCTGCCTGTCCGGTAACGGTTGTGGCAGCAGACGAATTAAGCAAGGCGATACCTGCCCGTGCTCTCACTTCATTGACCAGCGCGGTTGCCTCTGTGGTCGATCCAAGTTCATTGAGCGCCTCGGCCCACATCAGCAGTACGTCTGCATAACGGATAAGCGGGAAATCAATAGGTCCGTAAGCACGGTTGACAATTTCAACACCGGCAGCACCTTCATAGACAAACTTTCTGTGCAGATAGTAAAACAAATTACCTGTATCGGTGCGAAGATCCGGAATGACAGTATTGCTGGTAGTCCTATATGGCCAGCGTGAAATTGTTGGCGTAATACCGTTGTAATCAGAATAAGGTGTGATTACATTGGCCTTCAGACGTAAATCGCGGTTTTCGTAAGCTTGAAGAACACGCTGTTCATTACCCGTTGGCAGATACAGGGACATGTCCAGTCCTTTCGCGGTCATCGCGGTAATTTCAGCTGCAGTCAGGTTGTTTCTTAAAAAATAGACTTCTCTTTTGTTAACAGGCATCGCGCTGTATCCAGGAATGATTTTATCCCAGTTAAACTTGCTACCGTCTTTATTTTCATACAATTCAACTACATCCGGAGAGATCAGGAAGATGTTCCAGCAGGAACCTGCCGATGAGCGGTTACCGCAGAAAAACTGCGTTGTTGACCCATAACCGCTTTGGTCCATATGCTGGATCGAAAAGATCATTTCGTCGCTCTGCTCATTGGCCAGCTTAAACAATAACCGGTAGCTATCTGCTCCTGCATCGGTGAACAGCTTGTAACCCGCCGTTTTCACGTTTTGAAAATCAGTTACAGCCAGCTGCCATTGTTTGGTATACATGTATGCTTTTCCGCGCAAAGCATAAGCAGCACCCTTGGTAACATGGCCAAAATTGGTATTACCTTTTGCATACTTTAAAGGAAGAGCCGGCTCATTGATCGCATCGGTAAGATCGGCGATAACCTGTTCCCACACTTTTTCTTCTGTTTCTCTGCCTTTGGTAAGTTCATCCAGACTAACCGGTTCAAGATAAACCGGCACGCCTTTGAAAAGCTGATTCAGACGAAAGTAATAATAGGCTCTCAGAAACTTGGCTTCCGCGGTGTAACGTGCCTTTTTTTCAGCAGATGAAGGCGATTTCAAAGCAATATTTTTGATGGCATCATTTGCCCTGTGAATTCCCTCGTAAAGCTCCGACCAAACGCTGCTTGCCGTCCCGTTACTGACTGTTACCGTTCCGGTCAGAAATGCATCAGCGCCACGCGGCTGACCACTCATGCCCAGCCTGTCGTAATGATACAGCTCCCGGTTGGAAGCATCGCCCGTGTTTATTCCCAGGCGCAATCCATGGTACACCCCGGTCATTCCGAGGTTGGTCAGGTTGTCGGTCGTCCACATGTTACCCGACGCCACCGATCCGTAGGGTTCTGTATCCAGCAAATCCGGATCGCAGCTTGTGAGCAGTGCCAGGGCAAGAACCGGAAATCGTAATTTGCCCAGGCCTGATTTTACTTTTGATAATGTTATATTCAATTTCATGATTTACAGTTTTTTGCAGCTTAAAATGTCACGTTAACACCCAGTGAGTATTGCTTCATAGTCGGATAGCCGACACCAGAACCGATCTCCGGATCCAGACCAGGATATTTGGTTAAAATCAACAGGTTTTCCCCCGACAGGAATATTCTTGCTCGGCTCATTTTTGCCTTTTTAACCCAAACATCAGGTATTGAATAGCCCAGCTGAAGATTTTTCAGTTTCACATAAGAAGCGTCATAAAGCCAGAAGGTATTTGAGGTGTTGTTAATCGCATCGCCATTGTATTTCAGCCTCGGAAAAGTCCCGGAGATATTATTGCCAGGATCAGATGGATTGACGTCATTGTAATAATAATGATCATCGGCAACACGAACAGAAACGCCGTTTCCGTCACGTACGATCGAGTTGTTATAGCCTTCTGCATTGTAGTAATACTGCATTCCGGTTGATCCCGCCCAAAGCATCGACAGGTCAAATCCTTTCCAGGAACCGTTAAGCGTCAGACCAAAAATGTAGCGGGGGGTGGAAGTAGTACCGGTAAATTTCCTGTCATAGGAGTTACCATAAATTCCGTCTCCGTTTAAATCTGCAAAGATAAAATCACCGTAGTAAAGCTGCGATTTACCCACCCCGTTTACAGGAGAAAAAGAATAACCGGCTGCTTTCATTGCATTTACCCATGCCAGATCTTCCGGTGTACGGATCATACCATCTTTCGGACCGCTGTTGATATTTACATCTCCGCCTGCGGCAAAACTTCCGTCTCCTTTGTAGCGTTCACGCAGGTAGAATTCATTGATAGCATAACCTTCCAGAATCTGGTTATCGCCGCCGGTTGACACTTCGCCCAGGTTGCTTGTGTAGGTGCGGGTACCGTTGGCGTTTTCAACCCACTGCTCACGTAATTTCCCTTTATAGGTCATTACTTTGTTGATGTTGTAGGCAAAATTTCCACTTACCGAGTAGTTAAATTCTCCGATTTTATCTCTCCATCCCAGCGAAAGTTCAAGCCCGCGGTTGCGTACTGCGGCTGTGTTTTGCGTAGGTGCAGAAACAGTTCCAGCTGTAATTGGAATTGGAGGAGTTGTCAGAATGCCGTCAGTATATTTCTGATACCATTCGAGTTCGATATTAGCGCGGTTATTGAATGCGTTTGCGTCAACGCCGACGTTTGTAACCGTAGTTGTTTCCCATTTCAAAAGCGGGTTGGCAATTTTTCCCTGAACAAGACCGGATGAAACCGCTCCGTTGAAAGAATACCCTACTTTGCCATAAGTTGCCTGGTAATCATAATCTCCCGAGGCGTTGTTACCAAGCTTACCCCAGGATGCACGCAGTTTCAAATTCGTTAAAGGCGTTCCCAGATCTCTGAAAAAGCGTTCTTCAGAAATTCTCCATCCTGCTGAAAACGATGGGAAAGTACCCCAGCGGGTTTGAGGTGAAAACCGTGAAGATCCATCGTAACGAACATTGGCTTCGAAAAGATATTTAGAACGAAAGGCATAATTCACACGTCCAAACCAGGAGCGCATCGAACGGTCATATTCCTGGCCTGAAATGCTGCTCAGGTCTGTTGCCGAACCAAGCGTGGTAATCGTCCAGTCGATCAGACCCATCTTGGAAGCACCAAGGTCATAATAATTGTAATAATACTGGTTGTAACCTGCCAGCGCACCAATGTCATGATCCTTTCCCAATATCGTGTTGTAACGCAGCACGTTATCAAAGGTTACCTGATAATTTTTGTTAAAGGAATAACTTGTACTCATCGTTGTCGGATCGTTGGTCTGGCTGATATCATCCGCGATATTATTGGCAAAATTCCATCTCAGCAAGGGAATTGCATGTGAGTTATATTCTGCAAACCGCATCTGATAATTCAGTTTGGTCTCAAATTTCAATCCTTTCAAAATATCAAAATTGGCAAAAAGCGTCGTGTTAAATCTGGATTCTCTATCGTCTCCACCGGTTGAGTTCAGGTAGGTCAGGATGTTGTTCGCTGTCTGGATCTCATCTGTCGCCGAAGGCTGTCCGTATCTTCCGTCATAATACGGATAAACACCCGGCACGGTCTGGCGGAGGAAGTTAAATGCGTTACCGGTATTTCCCAGATCCTTTGACTGTGTTTGAGCAAAAGTTTGGGTACCAATCGTGATAAATTTGGCTAACGTAGCCTGCACATTTGCACGAAGCTGATATCTTTTAAGACCCGTGTTCTGCATCACACCGGGATTGTCCAGATAGCCCAGTGAAATATTGAAAAGTGCTTTATCGCTTCCGCCGTTGACTGACAGGTTGTGATTTTGAACCATATTATTTTCAAAAATAACATCGCCCCAGTTGGTATTTGGGTAGGCCAGCCAGTTGGGTGCCCCGTTTGCATTTAAACCGTTTGGATTTGCCTTTGCATCTTCCCAGGTCTGAATGGTTTGTGCCGAATAAATAGGTGTAGCACGGCCTATGTTCGCGGCGCCTTCGTTAAACAAACGCATGTGAAGCGGATAATCAGAAACGAATTCCGGCAAAGCGCTGGGACTGGCTGTCGAGAATAAACCGCTGTAAGAAACAGTCGTTCTGTTTTTGGATCCTTTTTTGGTTGTGATTAAAATAACACCGTTGGCCGCCTGTGATCCGTAAATTGCCGATGAAGCGGCATCTTTCAGGATTGAAATATTTTCTACGTCGTTAGGGTTTACCGCATCCATTACCCCGATAATTCCGTCAATTAAAACAAGCGGGCTATTATCGTTCAAAGTACCTGTACCTCTGATACGGATCGTAGCCCCATCATCTCCCGGTTTTCCTGAGCCCTGACGCACGTAAACGCCCTGACCCAAACCCGCCAGAGAAGAAGAAAGGTTGGTTACCGGCCGGCTTTCAATACTTTTTGAATCGATCGTGGCAACAGATCCTGTCAGGTTCACCTTTTTCTGCTCACCATAACCCACCACAACCAGTTCGTTAAGTGTGCTTGTGGAAGCGGTTAGATTGACAGAAAAATTTGTCTGCGATCCGATTTCTACTTCTTTTGGATCGTATCCAACAAAGCTAAAAACCAGAATTTTGTCAGTCACATCTGCAACAGAAAGTTTAAATTTTCCGTCAACATCTGTAACTGTTCCCTGTTGAGTGCCTTTTAGAACGACACTTACTCCGGGTAGGCTCTCGCCTTTCTCGTCGGTAACTTTACCCGTAATGTCGGCTACGGTTCGCAGCATTCGTGCGCCGGCAGTAGCAGGATTTAAAATACTAGTGAAAATAACAATAACTAACATGGCCCCAAGGCTGGCTTTTGTCCATGCTGCCATCCGGTTACGGAAAGATCCGCGGGGAGGCAACAGCCAGACTTTGTTTTTAAGGGAACTGGTAGAATACTCCATAAGGTTAAAAGGTTTGTACGGTTATAATGTTTTGCCTTACTGTAAAATCGGCCAACAAAATTGATGACAAACCCCTGAATCCTGGGGAGAAAATTCTGTTTGATTAGGGGGACAATTCGGTCAAAATATTGTTATTTTCGCATAAAAAGCACTTTTTCGTTTTTTTACAATAATCAGCTGAGAGCTGCTAAACCATCATGAACCAAAAGCCGATTTTATCTTTCTTTTTGAAGAATCCCGGGCGGTTTGTGATCGTGCTCTTAGCTGCCTTTTTTTCTTTCGGGATTGCGGCTGGTCAAAATATGGTTTTTAATCACCTGGATTCAGAAGATGGTTTGTCCCAAAATTCGGTACTGACCATCGCACAGGATTACAGAGGTTTCATGTGGTTTGGTACAGGTTACGGACTGAATAAATATGACACACGCGGTTTTAAAATTTATAAACATAACCCGGCGGATTCCACCAGTATATCCAACGACTACATTCTCTCATCACTGTCCGACTCAAAGAAAACTTTGTGGTTTGGTACCAGCGGCGGGCTGAATAAATACAATCCGGAAACGGATTCTTTTACACAGATCCTGGCGGGAGATATTTCTAAAAAGACACTTAGTAACCAAACGGTTAACTGTATCTACGAAGACCGAAGTGGGCGCTTATGGGTAGGAACCTCTAACGGACTCAACCTGCTCACCGACAGAAAACAAAATTTATTTAAATCCTATTTTCATTCGGGTTCCCAACCCAGTTTGCCAGGAAATGATGTACGTGCAGTTTTCGAGGATTCAAACGGAAACTTATGGGTAGGTACAACCAGCGGTTTATCAAAGATGACTTTCCAGAATGATCGTGTTCTTTTTGAATCCTTTGTCAATAACAAAAAAAAGTCAAACAGCCTGAGTGACAATTTTGTAACTTCTGTAACGGAGGATTTACAAAAAAACATCTGGATTGGCACAAAGCTGGGTGGATTAAATTTGTACCAAAACAGCTCTAAAAGTTTTATCCGGTTCGGGCATACCAACCAGGCGTCGAGTCTGATTCACAATAACATCAGAAGGCTGATGACGGATAAATCCGGAAAAATCTGGATAGGCACACTGGAAGGTTTGAGTATTTTCGACCCGGTCAACAGGACATTTCAAAGTTACCAGCACAATCCCGAAAAAAGAAGCAGTCTGAGCCAGAATTCGCTTTATTCTATTTTTCAGGATGCAAGCCAATCGGTTTGGCTGGGAACTTACTTCGACGGCGTGAATATCGTTTATTCTCATTCCACACCCTTTAACGTTATCCAAAACGGAACTTCAAAATACAGCCTGAGTCATAATGTGGTCAGTGCAATTACCGCTGACGAAAAAAACAACTTATGGGTTGGTACGGAGGGCGGTGGGATAAACTTTTTGAATGAGGCAACCGGCACGGTGTCAAAATTAAGAAGCACTGAAAATTCATCTTCCGGGCTAAGTTCAAATCTAATAAAGTCTCTGGTAAAAAGCAGGGATGGAAAGCTGTGGATCGGCATGCACCTTGGAGGACTTAACAGTTATGATCCGCAAACCGGGATTTACAAAGCGTTTCATCACGACCCCACCGATCCGCGTTCGATAAGCTCGGATAACGTCAACGCCATTTTGGAAGACAAACAGGGAAGACTCTGGGTAGGAACTGATCAGAAAGGAATCAATATTTTAAACCGGACAACCGGAACCTTCGATCATTACAGCGTCCAAACCAGGCCGCCCTTTCAGCTTAGCGGCAATTTTGTCAGAACACTCTTCGAGGATTCCAAGGGCAATATCTGGGTTGGTACCGGTGAAGGCCTTAACCTGATTGAAAAGGGTTTAAAAAAAATAAGCTGGATAAGATCAAAATATCCATTGAACCATCCGTTCCCGGTCATCATTAATTGCATCAGTGAAGATACCAGCGGCGTTATCTGGGTTGGGTCCTACAACGGCGGACTGACCGGCTTTGATCCGAATAAGAAAAGCTTTAAAACCTACACCCAAAAAGACGGACTGCCAAATGACAATGTACTGGGCATACTCAGCGATGGTCAGGGAAATTTGTGGGTTAGTACCGACAACGGTTTATGCCGGTTTGATGTAAAAAACCAAAATTTCAAGAATTATAATACCACAGACGGCCTTTCCGGTAACGAATTTCGGATGAACGCGGCTTACAGAAGTAACTCCGGTGAAATGTTTTTTGGCGGAGTAAACGGGATGGTGCATTTTTTTCCTGACAATATTGAGATCAATGAATTTGCTGCGCCTGTCGTCTTTACTTCCCTGAAACTCTTCAACAAACCCGTTGGCATCGGAGCAGAAGATGAGCTGCTTGCAAAAGACATCGGCATGACTGATGAAATAAAACTTTCGCATAGTCAGAACATTTTCACACTGGATTTCGCCCTTCTCAATTACATCAAACCAGGAAAAAACAGCTATGCATACAAGCTGGAAGGGTTTGAAAAGGACTGGAATTATGTCAATACGTCCTCGGCGACCTACACCAATCTTCCGGCAGGAAAGTATACTTTTTTGGTGAAAGGTGCTAACAACGATGGTTTGTGGAGCAAAGTACCTGCAAGATTAATCATTGAAGTTCTACCACCGTTTTGGAAAACCTGGTGGGCTTACTGTCTGTATGCCATCACCTTTACGGGTATTCTGTGGTTCGTTGTCCGCTACTTTTATCTGACTGCGCTCTTCAAAAGAGAACATGAACTCCAGCAGGTTAAGCTGGATTTTTTCACCAACGTTTCACATGAAATCAGAACGCACCTTACCCTGATTCAAGGCCCGGTAGAACGTCTGATTGCCACAGAAACAGAAAATACACTACTGCAATCACAGCTTACGCAGGTCAGAAAAAATGCAGAAAGACTGCTTAGACTGGTGAGTGAATTAATGGATTTTCGAAAAGCAGAAACCAATCATCTTCAACTGCAAATCACCAGAAACGACTTGGTCCCGTTCCTGAGGGAAGTTTTTTCCGCTTTCAGTCTGCCATCCCAGTACCGCAGCATCACTTCGGTCTTTGAAAGTAATGCAGATGTAATAGAGCTGTATTTTGATCAGGAACAACTTGAAAAGGTGATTTTTAATCTGCTTAGCAATGCTTACAAGTTTACCCAGGATGGCGGCAGCGTTACGATGATCACAGAGGACAAACCGCAGTCCGTTGAAATCAGAATTGTTGATAACGGCAAGGGTATAGCGCCCCAGTATTTAAGTAAACTGTTTGAAAATTTCTTTCAGGTTTATGATTATGGAAAACAAAACACGGGTTACGGCATAGGTCTGGCTTTATCGAAAAGCATTGTTGAGCTTCATAAAGGAAAACTTACAGTCGAAAGCCGGCAGCAGCAAAACAATAAGGCAGGAAGAACCTGTTTTACCATTATCTTACAAAAAGGAAGCAAACATTTCGACGCTTCACAACTCCGCTCGGAAGCTGCAGGGTCAGTGTATCTCGAACCGCTTTTTGAGCAGATGCATAAAGAAGTTTCCGTTTTTCCGGTGGATGAGCAAAAACCAACGATCCTGCTTGTGGAGGACAATTCCGAAGTCCGCGAATTTGTCGTTGATTCTTTAAGCAGCCAGTATCAAATCATTGAAGCTGAAAATGGAAAAACAGGATGGGACTACGCAGCTGAACTCATTCCGGATTTGATCGTCAGTGATGTTATGATGGCTGAGATGGATGGTTTGACACTTTGCACCAAACTCAAGACTGATCAGAGAACAAGTCATATTCCTGTCATTCTGCTCACGGCAAAAGCCTCTCTGAATCATCAGCTTAGCGGGTTAAAAACCGGCGCGGATGCCTATATCTCCAAGCCATTTAGTATTCAGGTGTTGGAAGTAAAACTAAGAAACCTGCTTGCCTCGCGGCGGCTTATGCGGGAAAAATACAGCCGTCAGGTTACTTTACAGCCAAGAAACCTGCCAATTGATACCGTCGATGAACAATTTTTAAACAGGATCGTGCAGATCACAGAGGAGCTGATGGACAATCCTGAATTTGGTGTGGTGATGCTTGCTGAAAAGGTGAATATGAGCCAGTCGGTGTTATACAAAAAGCTGAAAGCGATCACAGATATGTCGGTCAACGACTTTCTAAAATCGATCCGGCTAAAAAAGGCTGCTCAGCTTCTCGAACAAAACAAAATGACGGTCTATGAAGTAGCTTATGCTGTAGGTTATGACGACCGAAAATATTTCAGCAAAGAGTTCAAAAAACAATTTGGTAAAACACCGAGTGAATATGCAGCAAAGGATCAGGGCGTGAGCCCGGAAGGCTGAAATTTAAACAATTAGGTCAAATTTCAGCCGTCCAAAAACCTATTGTCCGGATATTACCTGCAAAGGTACCCAGCCATCAGGTCCTCCCAGGATGTTTTTGACCGTATATTTTTTCACTTCCTGATCTTTAAGCTGTTTTGACCAGCGAATTCTTTTTGAAACATCTGCCCCCGGGCCGGAATTTTTATATTCCGCATAAAGTGCGGTTTTATCCTTATCGGGAAACATCGAATCCCCAACCCAGGGATCCCAGCCCTGAGGCAAAATATGGGCTCCCAGTTCGCTGTTGACAAAAACAGTTTTTGCATATGGCCGCCAGGGTCTGCCCAGATAAACCTTTGTGGCCGAAGCCTCCGCGATTAATTTGCAATTAAAAAACACAAAACCAAATTCATGCCCTTTTCTGGTAGCCGCTGCGGTAATGTAGGAATCCGTCAGGCTTTTAACGGTACAGTTTTGAAAAACAACTGTTGCTTCACCAAAAATAAAATCGACCGTGCCCTCCACGTAGCAATTTTCATAGTACTGCCGGCTGCCCTCTGTCGCCAGATAAAGTGTATCCTGATTTCCCAGGAAACGGCAATTTTTGAAAGCTGCACGATCTGCTTCCACATGAAGCGCAACGGCCTGCCCTACCCTGCCGGCAGTGTTTTCAATGGTCAGGTTTTCAGCAATAAAATCATTGCCCTGTACCAGAACCGTAAAAGATGTATAGGTTGAAAATTTGCTGTTACCAAAACTGTCATGGCCGCCTTCTACATCTTTACCCGAAAAATCGCTGTGACGAATAATGGTGTTGGCAGGATCCTCCCCGATCAGCGAAATTGCCGTTTTCCAGGTTGGGATGATCAATTTCTCTTTGTAAATCCCTTTTTTGATAAAAATTGTAACGCGCTTCTGACCCAAATCCCGAACAGAATTAACCGCTTCCTGAATGGTTTTATAATCGCCGCTGCCATCCTGGGCAACGGTTAATTTTGTTGGTAAAACTTTACTTTGTGCCGTGGCCTTTACTGCAATAAAACAGCTCACCAGAAGCACGAGCATCCGAAATTCTTTCATGTTTATATTCAAGGTTGTTTTTTTAATCCTTCCCATTTCACATTCCATTTCCCGTTTTTAGGAAAACCCGGGTTTTGTGTTTTAATATCATCTGAACCTGCGCACATCAATGCTACCGCTGCCAGAATTCCTCCATTTCCGGGCAGATAAATTGTCAGTCGTTTATCCTGATAGTTGTGTCCATTCGGCAGGTAAGTGTTGGTTGTGATGTTTTTGAAAAGTGCATCTACCGCATCTTCCGGTTGGCCAAGGCGTGTAGCCGTCATGGCGATCAGCGGAAAATCCCAGCCCCATGTTCTCTCCCAGTGCCACACTTTTTCTATTTTATCATACGTTTTTTGCATAATGGCTTTATCGACATAACCATTGGCAGGTAAAGTACTCAGCGCTGCAAGTACAGCCGGGTGATCAATGGTAAACTTACTTTCAGGTGAATAAGAATCCTCAACACTCTGTGCTGCACTGTACAACCCATCTTTTTGAGAAAGCGGAGCAATTTTATCAATCACATCCTGCCAGTTTTTATCCGGCTGCATACCCAATCGGGAACGCCATTGCTGCGCGACCTGCAAAGCCCATTTCCAATAAGCAAGCTCGTATGGAGAGTTAAAGGTTTCGACCGGATTATAACATTCCTGCGCAGGAATGATGCCTTTTCCTAAGTTATAAAACTTCGTTGCCGGATCGTAGTAAGCAAAGGAGGCCATAAACTCTGCGCTTCCGAATATGAGCTTTTGGTATTTTTGTAAAACAGCTTTGGAAGGATTATTTCTGTAAATCAACTCAGCAAGATAAATCGCATGCGGCTGCTGCCAGATCAGAAAAGAACCAACTGATGAAGGAGATTCAACACCCGGATGATCCGTCATTTTTTGCCATCTGACTCCCTTGAATCCCTGCCGCCTGGCAATATCCGCAGCACCGTCATAAGCATCAAAATACCACTGCATACTTTTTTCGAGCAGATCGGTACGGTTCCAAAGCGCGTAGTGCGCCCCGTGCCACCAATACATTTCCATGTGCGGTTTTCCGTACCAGCTGTTGTAGGTCAGCCCGGTTTCCTGGGGTGGAAAATTGCCAGCACATTGAACACGTGTCAGGTACTGTGATAGGATAACTCTTCTTTCAAGTTCATTTGCGCGCTTGTCGGTACTTCCCGAAAAATCAACAGCCGCTCCCGACAACCAAAACTTTTTCCAGCCATCTTCGCTGCTTTTTTTAACCGCAGGAAAACCCATTTGCATTCCCCCTGAAAGATTGGAAGCGAAAGAAACTGACATTTGAAAATTCTCTGATACAGCGGGCAGCAGGGTAAAGTAATGAGCCTCCACTTTGGAAACAACAGCTTTGCCATTGAACTGCGCCTTAACAAAATATTTATCATCGTCCAGCTTGCGGCTAAAAAGCGCAGAATTTGCGGTTGGCTGACTCAGATCAGTTTGGTGAGAAGAAGCATTTTTATAATTTGTGCCCATGTCCGCAAATGCATTGGTAGGATACGGAAATCTGAATCTGATTTTAATCCGCTTCTCTTTCAACAGCGGGGAACTGATGTTTACCGCAATAAGATCCTGAACGGCGTCGCCTATCGTAATTACACTTACCGGCTGACCTTCTACCTTAAAATTGCTTGTGATCTCACCCGTCCAAAGATTCAAAACCTGTTTAATATTTACTATATCCTGCGGTTTGGCAATACTTCCGTCTTTTTTAATAATTTCCAAACCAATGTTACCCAGTTGTAACCGGGCAGGATTTTCGCGAAAATATTCAACTGCTTTTTTGTTGCGTTCAGGTTCCTTGAATTGAACTGAATAAAGTCCGGCCTTTTTATCGTTGAAATCATACGGTCTGAGAGTCTCTGAAAATTTTAGCCCATCCGGATTTGGGAAGGTGTGCCAACCCCATTCAGACTGCGTGCCCAGCGGAACTCCTTTTGTATAATATTCCGGAAAAGATTGTAGTCCGGTTGCATCGACGGTGAAGGCGAATTTTCCGTTACCAACTGTCAGTGATGACAGCGTATCCATTGTGTTTACAACAACATTATGCCTGCTGACCAGCGACTTGCGGTCAATTTTTTGTGCAAAAGAAATACTTGCTGATAGAAGTAAAACGGCGTTTAAAACCAGTTTAGGAAACTTGTTCATCAATTTATATGCTCTGTTAAAATTCCAAACACTTTCTCCGGATCGTTCATTTTAGTCTTGGTAAATTAACTGCACGACTGCGTTAAATTTTATCAAAGCAGAAATGGTTACCTGTCGAAAATCAATGGTAAGAACAAAACGGAGTATGTATACCTATAAAACTGAACAAATTTTAAATTGATTTATAACAAAACGAAGCAATCACTTTCCTGAAATTTTAAACTCAGCAAGCGCAACAGAGAAATTCTTCCCTTCATGACCCGACCGGCTCAGTTTAACTAACGCAAATCTCTGAAGTGTGTTCAGGCTGATCCATTGTTTCAATGTAAGCGGCGAACAATTCCATTCAAATGCCTTTTGCTGAACTTCCTGCGGAACCTGATTCAAAAAATTCCAACTGTCATTCACTTCGGCTAAAAGACTGGCGTTGTATCTGAACTGATCAAAAACAAGCTGTTTGACAAACCTTCCATAATCTTTGATTTCACTTTCTTTGTAGCAAGCCAGATAAGCCAGCTTTTGTTTTTGCTCTACACTAAATTTTGCCCACTCGTGCAGTTTGAGTTTCACGCCGCAGCTATCCAATTTATAACGGACAATCATTGGAACACATTTAAGCGTATCCACAAAATCACTTTCAAACGCAAAGAAAAAAGGACTCACCTGAACGGTTTTCATATAACTAATAAGCTTGATTTTCAACTAAACTAATCTCCAGCAACTGACTTTTAGGCGTTTCACAAACCGGGCAGCTATATGTTTCGGGTAAGCCTCCAAAAGAAGTTCCCGGTGCAATATTAGCCATCTGATCCCCGTATGCAGCATCGTAAACAGTGAAACAATTAGGACATTGGTGAACGACGGTTAAATCAGTTAAGATAATTTGCGGTTCAATATTTGTCACGGGCAACATTTCGGAGGTTTCTTTGATTCGCTTACGGCTAAATCTGCGGCACAGGCGTTCGACCTGGCCAGCGAGCTGGAACCTGAATAATCCTTTTTCAAACAAAATATGATTTCGGCTGTTGGGATTAAAGTTCTCTGCGTAATAAATATCATATACGCTTAGAACAGAAAGCTGAAAAATACTTAGCACCGCTCGTTTTTTAATTAGAACCGAACCAAAAACCTCGGATTTTGGCCTGGTTTGAATGCCAAAACACAGCCCGAAAGTGCGCGTGTCGTTTTTATCAAAATAGCTTACCAGTTCTTTTTTCAGATTACTCCCGTCATCTGAATTTTCCTCGGTTTGCCAGGCAAGCTCATTGGCAGCATGCCGAACATTGATATTGTGTTTGCCAAGAATACTGCTCCACGCGGATCTGTAAGCATCTTCTATACCTTTAATGATCAGCGATTTCCAGGGAGTTGTGCAAATCTCACCGATCCGGTTTTTTAAACATAGGCTACAAACATCAAGAAGAAATTCGACAGAAAACAACTCGTCGCGCCTGTAAAGGCCAAGCCAGGTTCTGGATTCGTAGCGGTTAAAACCTTCATAATAAGGAAGAGAAAAGTAAGGCAGATCAACCTCGTCATTTGCCTGCATTCCTAAATAACCAGCCGTATTTTTAATTCTGTGATATAAATCATCTTCATTAAATGCGGGCCCTGAAAGAAGATATTCTTCCAGATTTTTAGAAACCTGCCCGATTGCATTGGTATAAATCAGTTCTCTCCATTGATACAGCACATTTGTTTGTTTTGGCCTGATATACAAATACCAAAAATGGGGTTCAGGAGAAGATATAAAATTTAAGTTTCCTGTAAAAAAAGGTGTAAAACTCTGATTGGAATCCGAGATATTCACTTTCAGTTCAGGAGAAAAATCAAAGCTGTCAAGAACGGTATGATACTCACTTGCACCAAGCCACTGACCGGTTCGGAAAACTTCCTCCCCGCAATAAGAGCTGATGATGTTCGGATATCGGTCACTGTTAATTTGATAGAAAACACCAAGCTCTTTGAGATCCTTTTCCAAAAATCGCATCTGTTCGTAATGAACAGTCAGCAGCAGCTGTTGGCGCGAACCAAATCGTACATTTCTAACCTTTGCATCCAGACAGGCAGTGAGGATATCCCGCAGCCTCCCGGGCGATGCGATACCTCCGGGTAAATTTATCTTGATGTTATAGTAGTCGCGCATGGTCTTTATCGGTATACCAAATCTAAAAATCCGTGTTTATAAAGTTTAACATTAAACTACAAGTAGTTCCTGCTGCATCTTTTCGAGAATTGATCTCACTTCGGGACGGCATGAACCGCAGCCTGTTCCGGCACCTGTCTTCTGACAAAGCTGTTTGAAATCCGTACAGCCATTTTTAATAGCAGTTTCCAGATTCCCTTTGCCGACGTTGTTGCACGAACAGACCAGTTTTCCTACCAAAGCCTCAGCTTTCTGACTGGCTCTAAGCAGTTGAAGGCGCTTCTCGGAGAGTTCGATACCATTGGCGATCAGATCACGGAATTCGGCAAATTCATTTTTATCTCCGATCAGAATACAGCCTACCAGCTTGTCGCGGTGCACGATACATTTTTTATAATACCTTTTTGACTTATCAATAAAAACAATCTCTTCGTAACTAATATCATTGCCCGGAACCTCAGTCATTCCGATGCTGCACAAATGGAGGCCTTCCATTTTCAGAATATTCATTGAAGTACTTCCGCGGTATGGCTGGGAAATATCTCCCGCGATAAACCGCGCCGCCGCTTCTGACTGCTGTTCGGCTGCCAGTGTTATCCCCCACATCTGACCACGCCATTCGGCTATCTCGCCGGCAGTGAAAATATCCGGATCGGATGTCTGCAGATAGTCATTCACCACAACGCCTCTTTTACAATCCACACCAGCTTGTGTAGCCAATTCGAGGGAAGGGACGGTCCCGATGGCCATCACCACTAGCTGGCAATCAAGCCTGCGACCGGATTTTAGTCGGACACCATCTACTGTTGCCAACCCGGAAAAAGTAGACACTTCGTCGTTAAAGAATATCTCGACACCTCGCTCGGTCAGATCCTGATACAATAATTCACTCGCAAGCGGGTCGAGCTGGCGCTCCATAAGCCGTCCGCTTCTTTGGATCACAGTAACTTTTACTTTGATTTCCCGAAACGAAGCAGCCAGTTCCAGACCAAGAATACCCCCTCCGACAATGACAGCATGTGACTTTGGTTGCTTTAAAAACGGCAAAACGGAATCTGCATCCAGCCGGCTTCGCATGTTGAAAATCCCCGCAAGTTCCGGCACACCTTTTGGCATAAACGCCCGGCTTCCCATCCCGAGAATCAACTTGTCATAGGTATGTTCCTGTCCATTGCTGTCGATAACCGTTTTGTTTTTACGATCTATATGCACAATGCCGGTACCTTTATGAACGATGATGTTGTTTTCCGAAAACTGATCTTCGCGCAGTTTTACAAGCTTTTCCCACGATTGCGATCCGCTGATGTAATCAGGAAGAAGAACGCGGTTGTAAAAGGGATAAATTTCTTTTGAGAAAACATGAATTTCATCCTGCTGATTAAGCGCCCGATAGCTATTGATAAAACCAAGACCGGCCGAACCTGCTCCTATCACAATTATCTTTTCAAAAGGTTTTTGATAAACAGACACCTGTACAGCGGAGAATTTAAAATCAGGCTCTTTCGATTTTGGATCGACCAATGCACTGGTCAGATTGTTTGCTCTTCCCATGCTGCTCCCCAGAATCTTGCCCCAATGCATGGGCAGAAAGCACAAACCCGGCTTGACATCTTCTGAGATCTGCGCCTTTACCCGAACTTCCCCATGTCTGGTACGAACAACCACAAGCTGTCCTTCCGAAATAAGGCGAACTTTTGCGTCCTTTGGATTAATCTGCAAAAATGGCTGCGGTGTGTGCTGGTTTAATTTGGCCACACGTCCGGTTTTAGTCATCGTATGCCATTGATCACGAACCCGGCCGGTTGTTAAAACCAATGGAAAATCCGGATCGGTCGGCTCCGAACCGTTCTGATCATTTACCGCAAAAATTTGTGCTCTTTTGTTTGGTGTGTAGAATTGATGGTCGGTGAATAACCGTTTGGTTCCGTGATTCCCGGCATTGTCCGGGTTTACCGGGGGGGTGCCCCGGGCTGAGAGATGAAGGTCTTTCAGACCATTGTGAGAATGTTCTATTCTCTCTGCCCTGTTCTCATCGCCCATTGCCCTTCCCCCTATACCATCTGCCACACGCTTCCTACCAGGAAACGGCCATTGGATACTTCTTTTTTCTTTTAGCAGGTCGTAGCTCACACCCGTAATATCAATGCTGGTTGATTTGGTTGTTTTTACATATTCGTCGTAAACTTCGGATGTACTGTTGTAATTAAATGATTTACCAAAACCCATTTTTTCAGCAAACCGCCAGATAATCTCTGCATCCGGTAACGCCTCGCCGGGTGCTTTCTGTGCCTTTGGCAAATAGGTGATGCGCCTTTCAGCGTTGGTCATCGTACCTTCTTTTTCAAGCCAGGCAGCCGCAGGCAGCACCACATCTGCAAACGCGACTGTGTCCGCTTTATCAGAAACATCCTGAACGACAACAAAACGCGCATTTTTCAATGCTTTTTCCGCCGTATTCACATCAGGCATACTCACAAGCGGATTCGTGTTTATAATCCAGATGGCTTTTAATCTGTCATCTGCGAGGGCATCAAACATTTCGGTTGCCGTAAAACCTGGCTTATGTGCAATCTTAACCGGGCTGTCCCAGAATTGTTCCATCTGCTCGCGATGAGCCGGATTGGTCACCTCGCGATGTGCCGGAAGGATGTTAGCCAGTCCACCCGTTTCACGCCCGCCCATCGCATTCGGCTGACCGGTAAGAGAAAATGGCCCGTTGCCGGGTTTGCCAATCCGGCCGGTGATCAAATGCAGATTGATCAGCGACAGATTTTTATTAACACCTACGACCGATTGGTTTAGTCCCATCGTCCAAAGTGACAAATAACCTTTTGACGCGCCGATCCAGTGTGCTGCGGTTAAAATATCATCCTGGCTAACCCCGCAAATCTCAGCAGCTTCACGAATACTTCTTTCAAAAACCTTTTCCCGAAAACTTTCAAAGCCGTCGGTATGGTTCATTATAAATTCTTCATTTATGTAACTGTGTTCAATCAAAAGCCGGCCAATGGCGTTGTTGAGCACAATGTCTGTTCCGGGATCGATTGCCAGGTGAAGATCTGATGACCGGGCTGTATCTGTCCGGCGGGGATCAACACAAATAATTTTCACATCGGGATTGGCAGCCTTATGAGCCTGAATTCGCTGCCACAGGACCGGATGGCACCAGGCTGCGTTTGCCCCGGTCACAAAAAAGACATCGGCCTCTTCAATATCATCGTAACATACAGGAACACTATCTTCTCCCAACGCCATTTTATATGCCACCACCGCAGAGCTCATGCAAAGCCTGGAATTGGTATCGATATTATTGGACCCGATAAAACCTTTGATCAGTTTGTTGACAAGATAATACTCCTCAGTCAGACACTGTCCGGAAACATAAAAAGCAACAGAATCAGGTCCGAATTTTTTAATCAGTGCTTTAAAAACAGCAGCTGTGCGCTCGAGCGCATCATCCCAGCTCACACGCTGCATGGGCATCGAGCGGTTCAGCCGCATTTGCGGATAAAGAAGCCTGTCTGACTGATCCATCACCGTGTAATGCAGATTCATTCCTTTGGAACAAAGCAGCCCCTTGCTGGACGGATGTTCTTTGTCACCTTCCAGACTCAGCTGCCCATTACTTTCCTGATGAACCAGCACGCCACAACCCACCCCGCAGTAACAGCAGGTTGATTTAATGGTGTCGTATGATGTTTCCATAGGTAATTAGTTACAGCAGTGATTATCAGTTTTACACAAACGCTTCGGCAACAGGTTTTCAGATTTCAGCTGCCTCCAAAACATTTGCCTCGCCGATGTGCTGTCGTGTTTTATCAAAATTGACCAAAGCAACAATTGCCGCAACACAGGCAATGGCTACTCCGATATAAACAAAAGCCTGCGAATAAGATATCGAGCTGGATTTAAAGAGGAACCCGGCCAGTACCGCCCCGACGTTACCCCCGGCACCAACGATCCCGCTAACTGAACCAATCGCTTTTTGATTTACAAAAGGCACAATAGCATAAGTTACGCCGTTAGCCATTTTCAGAAACATAGCAAAAGCGAGCATGGTAATGACTGCCACCACAATGGTACTGCTTTGCGCAAAAACAGCGATCCCGATTCCTTCAAGTGCAAGCAGCAGCGCCAGAAGTTTACCCTTACCAATCATACCAAATTTGCGTCCTACTTTGTCTGCAACAATACCACCGACCGCTCTGGCAAATAAATTCATAAAACCGAAAGTACCGGCAAGAATGCCAGCGACTGCCAGTGACGTATCAAAGTTTTCAAAAAAGTAAAGCGCAGCAATGTTGTCGAAGGTTATCTCAATTCCAAAACACGCTCCGTAAGCCAGAAATAATGCCCAGGTGCGTGGATCTTTCGCAGCGATGCCAAGCGAACCTTTGGTTTGTACGGCAGTCTTGTTTGTCATAGCCAGGTCGTCAAAATTACCAGCCGGAGTATCCTTTGTAAAACGATAGTACAAAAACGAAAAAAGTAACAACATAACCCCTGGTACGATCATCGCAAGCCGCCATGCAGATTCCGGCAGATAACCCGCGGCAATAAAACCTGCAAAGATCAGCGGCATGACCATGTTCGTAATTCCGCCACCCAGGTTTCCCCATCCACCGGCGACCGCATTGGCGGTACCTACAATTTTTTTATCAAACATTACCGATGTGTGATACTGCGTGATCACAAATGACGCTCCGATTACGCCAATAGCCAGCCGGAAAAGCAAAAAACCTTCATAACTATGGACCAGGCCAACAGTCATTACCGGCACTGAACATACAGCCATAAGCGCAGAATAGGTTTTTCTTGGTCCCCAGCTGTCGCATAGTTTACCTATTACGATCCGGGCAACAACCGTAGCTGCAACCGAAGCGATGATAATATTTCCAATCTGTGATTTGGTTAGTCCAAGGTCCGTTTTGACAATGGTCATCAACGGAGCAAGACCAAACCAGCCGAAAAAACAAAGAAAAAATGCCATCCAGGTGAGATGGAAGGTGCGCATCTGTACACCTTTAAAACTAAAAATATTTAACTTTTCAAGCGGTTTACCGGTCGTTTCCATAGTTTATGAATAGAAAAAAGAGTGAAAGAATATCTGGCTATTTTATTTTTGGCACAAAGCTTCTTTCAAGACAATTGTCTTGTTTTGGTGATTTGTGAAGCTGTAAAGCAAATTTTATAAAAGACTTTATTTCAAAAATTCAGGTTTTATATTAATCATCAGATAGGCCCAGCTGGATATTTTTTGCGGATCTTTGACTGCCTTGACCTGCGCCAAACTATTGGTTGAAACATAGGAACAGTACCCGGCCTGAAAGCTGATTGTCTTTGTTAAATTATAGGATGTAATCAGATCCAGTTCACTTCCCAGATTACCAGATTGTTTTTCTCCTTCTGTATTTCTAAGTTCGGTAGCGCTTGAAAACCTGTGCAGGTCGGCCTGAAGGGAAAGTTTTCCGGAAAGTTTTGTTGTGGTAGTGACAAAAAGATCAGACAAACCACCTTTTCCGAATCCGTTAGCAGCATAAAAATAATCCATTTGCCCCCAAAACTTGTGCGGTGTACCGTAAAGCGGATCGAAGCTGTGGTTGTTACGGGAGCCCGCCGCGGTGCCGGAGGTATAGTCAAAGCCGGGGCCGACTGTAAAAAACCGGCTTGCTTCATAAAGGCCTTTAACCGAGTACATGTAAGCGCTCAGATCCGAACCGTCCTTATCTTTACCCGTCTGTAAATAACCGCTTGCAGTAACATTCCAGTTTTTACCGACTTTTGTCTGCAGATAGGGTCCGATCGTTATTCTGTTCCAGGTTCCTTTTCGGCTGGCCTTCAATGCACCTGCCCCTACTGTATATTTTTGAAAATCATCTTTAAACAATAGAAAAGATACGTTTCCCTGTTTGATTTTCTTTGCCAGGTAAACAAATTGCATGGACTTGTACATGGTTCCGATCCCATTGGTACCGGCAGCATAACCCACCGGGACGCCGTCATACAATGTCCCCGTTTTTAATTCACGGTTTTGATTATACGCAGCACCGGCATGGGCGGTAAAACCGGCGTAACTGTACTTGATAAGTGCCGCATCATGCCGCCTCGCCTGTTGCAGCCAGTCCAGATTGCCCAGTAGACGACTATCATCATAAACAAGCTCCTGTCTTCCTATTTTAAGAGAGAAGTCTTTTCCTTTTTTCGTTTTATTGGTATCCAAAAGGCTGATTTCACCCCAGGCTTCATGCAGCATCAGCCCATTTAGTGAAGCATTTGTAGGTCGGTTACTGGTAGATGCATCCTGTCCCCAAACTCTTACATCCTGCAATGAAATGTAAAAGTTACTCCGGTAGGCCTTGTATCCGGCAGTCAGCCGGGTTCTCTGCGAAGTAAAAAAAGCCGGTTTTTCACCTTCCTGCAGTGGCGAGCCCTGCCCTTGTATGAATTCGGTCCTGGTACGTAACTGGCCCGAAACACTGAGCTGCGCATTGGACTTAAACTGATTTAAGACGCTCATACAGCCGAAGCAGATTAAAAAAATGTAGAAGTTCGCTTTCATTTAATTGTAGGTTAAAAAATTAAAAAGCAGTATTGTGCCTGTCAGGCATTAAAAATCACAGAAGCTCCGGCTGCAGACTGTAAACATATTCCAGTGCATAAGCAGGATGCAGTGCTACAACCTCTCCCAAAATAATAATGGCAGGAGAACCAATGTTGTTTTCCCTCACCAGATGCGGTATTTCCCAAACCTGGCCCATTACACTTTTTTCGTCTGGCCTTGTACCATTTTGTATTACGGCCATCGGAAGATGTGCTCTGCCGAAGCGCTTGTATAAATCACATATTTCGTTCAGCTTGCCGAGTCCCATTAAAACAACTACTGTGGCTTTAGATTGGGCTGCAAGCCGAAGATCTTCCGAAAGCTCACCGTGGCGTGTCGTAGCTGTGATTACCCAGAAGCTTTCACTCACACCTCTTCTTGTGACCGGAATCTCCATGGACTCAGCCACAGCTATGCAGCTTGAAACACCAGGCACGATCTCAACGGTCAGATGATGGTTTCGGGCGTACTCCATTTCTTCATGGCCCCGGCCAAAAACAAAAGCATCACCACCTTTCAGTCTCACGACGTGGCCACGTTTACGGGCTAGCCTGACGATCAGACCATTTATTTCGTCCTGAGAAAAGGATGCATCACCTGCCTTTTTCCCTACATACATCTTCAAAGCATTTTCCGGTGCATAGTTCAACAGGTCAGCATTGGCCAGTTCATCATACAGAACTACATCTGCGGCCTGAAGTGCTTTAATTCCTTTAAGGGTGATAAGATCAGCACTACCGGGGCCTGCGCCAATCAATGTGAGTTTTGCTTCCATTTCTTATATGAATATTGTAAATGTACCATACATAGTAAAACATAACTATATTTAATTGGCGGTTCAAAATTATGATCATTATTTGTAAAAACAAGAGATAAGCCAAAATTTATATTTAAATTTTAATCATATGACAAATAAAAAATTAGGAAATACTAAAAACACGATTTAATTTTGATTCAACAATTACAACAGTATACCTTTAAAATATAAAAATAATACCATAAAATAAATCTGTCATCATAAATATATAGTAAATTATAACTATGAGAGAACAAAATACTACTAATATTATAGTCATTGGCAATGGTATGGTCGGCTACAAATTCTGTGAGAAGTTACTTTCAAAACAGAAAAATGATTTGGTTTTTAGTATTACCGTGTTTGGTGAGGAACCACGCCCCGCCTATGACAGGGTACATCTCAGTGAATTTTTCGCTGGCAAAACGGGTGATGATCTTACCATGGCATCGATGGACTGGTATAGTAAAAACGGAATCAGATTGTTCCTTTCCGATCCTGTGGTTGACATTAACCGGCAGGAAAAGCTGGTAAGATCTCACCATGGACATATAGTTCATTATGACTATTTAATTATGGCGACCGGCTCCGGCGCATTTGTTCCTTCAATTCCGGGAGTGGAAAAGGACGGCGTATTTGTTTACCGGACAATCGAAGACCTTGAACTGATTCAGTCTTATGCCAGAAAGGCAAAAAACGGAGCGGTTTTAGGCGGCGGTTTGTTAGGCCTGGAAGCAGCCAAGGCTTTGCTGGACCTGGGCTTACAGCAGGCCCATGTCGTCGAATTCGCCCCCCGGCTCATGCCCAGACAAATTGATGATGCGGGCTCAAAAATGCTGCAAAACCAGCTGGAAGGCCTTGGTCTAAACATCCATCTCTTGAAAAGTACACAGGAAATTAAAGGTGGAGATACCATTGAAGGCATGCAGTTTGCGGACGGCTCTTTTTTGGAGGTGGACATGCTGGTAATCTCAGCAGGTATTCGCCCGCGTGACGAACTTGCAAAAATCGCCGGACTGGAAACTCATCCGCGGGGCGGCATCGTGGTTGACAACATGCTAACGACATCCGATCCAAACATATTTGCCATCGGAGAATGTGCACTTGCCCATCACATGATCTACGGCCTGATCGCACCAGGTTATGAAATGGCAGAAGTTGTCGCCACCTACCTGACCGGCGGAACAAAGGAATTTCTTCCTTTCGACATGTCTACGAAATTAAAGCTGATAGGAACCGACGTAGCCAGCTTTGGTGATCCTTTTATAGAGGAACCAGCCTGTAAAACCATCCGCTACGAAAATAAAGCGAAAGGAGTATACAAAAGAATAAATGTTTCCATAGATGGGAAAGAGCTGCTGGGAGGAATTCTGGTGGGTGATGCAGAGCAATACAACATGCTGCTACAAACCTGCAAAAGCAAAACGATTCTGCCGCCAGACAGCGAAGACCTGATCCTGGGATCACGGGGAGGCGAGGAAGCATCAGCAGCAACATCCGTGGGGGGGGTCATGAGCCTTCCGGACGATGCGCTGATATGCTCCTGTGAGGCTGTCACAAAGGGCATGATCTGCCAGGAAGTATCTGAAAATGGCCATACCACCATTGATGCAATTAAAAAATGCTGTAAAGCCGGAACCGGCTGTGGAGGCTGTCTTCCTATGGTGAAAGACATCATTCAGGGCGTGTTAAAGCAAAACGGCGTTTATGTAAAAAATATAATCTGTGAGCATTTTGATTATTCACGGCAGGAACTTCTGGATCTGGTGAAAATCAATGGGATCAGAACCTACAACGGGGTTTTGAACCATTTTGGTCATGGCGATGGCTGTGAGGTTTGTAAACCTTTGGTTGGCTCCCTTCTGGCCAGTCTCTGGAACGAAAATATCCTGCAGAAAGACCGTGCGCCTATCCAGGATTCAAATGACCGCTATCTGGCAAATATTCAAAAAGGAGGAACCTACTCGGTTGTTCCAAGGATACCCGGCGGAGAAATTACACCTGAAAAACTGATCGTGATCGGCCAGGTCGCTCAGCGCTACGGCCTTTACACAAAAATTACCGGTGGTCAGCGAATAGATCTTTTTGGCGCGCACTTAAATGACCTTCCTGCAATATGGGAACAGCTTATCGCAGTTGGTTTTGAAAGCGGACATGCGTATGGCAAATCACTAAGGACCGTAAAAAGCTGCGTAGGTTCTACCTGGTGCCGGTTTGGGGTTCAGGATTCGGTATCATTTGCCATTGAGGTGGAAGACCGCTACAAAGGTCTGCGATCTCCACACAAATTAAAATCAGCAGTATCCGGCTGCGTTCGTGAGTGCGCGGAGGCACAAAGCAAGGATTTTGGAATTATCGCCACCGAAAAAGGCTGGAATCTATATGTCTGCGGAAATGGAGGCTCCAAACCTCAGCACGCCCAGCTTATTGCTACGGATGTCGACAAGGAAACCTGCATTAGGCTAATTGACAGATTTTTAATGTTTTACATCAAAACAGCAGATCCATTAACCCGCACCGCTACCTGGTTAAATAAGATGGAAGGCGGAATCAATTACCTCAAGGCGGTTGTAGTAGACGACGTACTGGGTATCGGCGAAGAACTGGAAAAAAACATGCAGGCGCTGATTGAGGTGTACAAATGCGAGTGGAAAGAAGTGGTCGAAAGCCCTGAACTGCGCAAACGGTTTTCTCATTTTGTCAATGCACCGATCAAAGATCCGAATATAGAATTTGAGACGATGCGTGATCAGAAAAAAGCAAAAGAGTGGGTTTAAGGGGCATGGGGATCTGATTTGGGCCCCGGGCTTAGGGAGTGGTGTATTCGTTTGGGAAATATTAACAATTAATCCGGGCTTTGCCCTTTAAGTTTATGGAACCAGTTAAAAATACAAAAGACAGAATCGTTTGGCATAAGGCGTGTCATGTAGAAGATATTCCCGAAGACGGTGGAGGCTGTGCGCTGATTGAAGGAAAACAAATCGCTATCTTTAACTTTGCCAGAAGAGGCGAATGGTTTGCAACCGACAACCAGTGCCCGCACAGACAACAAATGGCTGTGGCACGCGGCATGATCGGCAGCCAGGACGGAGAACCCAAAGTAGCCTGTCCGTTTCATAAAAAAACATTTTCATTACAAACCGGGCAATGTCTCAATGACGATGCTTACCGGATTAATACCTTCCCGGTAATGGTCAGGGAAAACCAGGTTTATGTAGGATTATAGCATGACAGAAAAAGTTGAAAAACGTGTCGCCGGAAGTCTTACCCGCTTTTATGTGGTAGCGCTGTTCATTGTTGCCATGCTGACGCTGGGCGGATTGTATCTGATCCGAAAAACGATCATGAGCCTGAACTATGACGGACGCGTTGTGAATGTAGCAGGCAGGCAGCGGATGCTGAGCCAGCGGCTTGCCAAACTTGCTATCCTTAAAACCGGTAAAATCGCTTACAGGGATTCAGCTGATTTTGACTCACTGCTGACAGTCTGGAAGGAAAGCAACCAGCAGCTTGCAACCAGAAAGCTCATGGTTGGAAGTGATATAGTGACCTGGAAAAGCGGCCCGCTTGATGAAATGTTTGCCAGACTAGAACCGGTTTTTAACACAATTTATCAGGGATTAAATAAGATAAACGATGATAATCTGTCACTTTCTGAAAAAAAACAGGCACTTGATATTGTTTTGCAAAATGAGCCTGTATTTCTGAATATCATGAATGACATCGTTTTTCAGTTTGACAAGGAAAGTTTTGCACGTCTTAAAAACCTGGAACGGATAGAGTGGATTCTGGATATCATGACGATCCTGGTACTTTTTGCAGAAGGTCTCCTTATTTTCCGCCCCGTAGTCAACACAACCCGGCGGGCAGTAAGGCTATTGACTGAATCCGAAGACGCTCTATTAAAAGCTAACCGTGACCTGGAAAGATCCAATAGCGAGTTGATCCGTGTTCAGAAAGATATTTTAAGGATTGAGGAAGAAAAATATCAATTGCAGCTCGCAGAAGACCGGATAAGGGCTTCTGCTTTAATTGAGGGACAAGAAGAAGAGAGAAGACGTTTTGCACGTGAACTTCACGATGGGATCGGGCAAATGCTGACGGGACTAAAACTCCACGCAGAAAAATTGGGACAGACCCAGTTTACCGACGAAAAGCAGCGGGAACGTTTTAATCAACTGGTCAGACTGATACAGGATACAATTCAGACAACGAGACAAATTTCTTACAATCTGATGCCGTCTGTGTTAAGCGATTTCGGAATAAGTGCAGCACTAAATCTGCTTTGTCAGCAAACTTCGCAGGCTTCCGGTTTGAAGATAAATTTTCAGGGAATTGAAAAACGGATTGCTTTGAGTCAGGCGATAGAAATCGGACTTTACCGGATTGCACAGGAAGCGCTGAACAATGTAGTAAAGCATGCCGGAGCTGAAAATGTAAATATTAGGTTAGAGCAAAATAAAAATTCCATCATTTTACAGATTGAAGATGACGGCAAAGGCTTTTTAATTCGTAATTTGAAAAATAAAGAAGGTTCCTTTCTTACGCAGAACGGCATTGACAATATCAGGACCAGAACGCAGCTGCTTGACGGCAGCATGGAAATACTTTCAGAACCTGATCACGGAACCACACTCGAAGTAAAAATTTTTGTATAAAAAAAACCAATAATGCCCATACGTTTATTGATCGTTGACGACCACTCGGTGGTAAGACAAGGCATCATTTCCCTTCTCGAAGACGAAGAAGACATCATCATTGCCGGTGAAGCCTCAGATGGGGACCAGGTTGCTGAAATGATTGAAAAAGTGGATCCTGACCTGGTTTTACTTGATTTAACTATGCCAAATATGTCCGGTATCGAGGTTCTGAAACACATCTTGCCTCAATATCCGAAGGTGAACACGCTCGTATTCAGCATGCATAACAATACGGATTATATTCTGTCGTCTGCGCAAAACGGAGCGAGTGGTTATCTGCTAAAAGATACAGGACGTGAAGAGATTCTCAGTGCGATCAGAAGCATTTACCGCGGTGAGCTTTATTTCCACCCTGCCGCCTCATCGGTGATTATAAAAAATCTATTTAAGCAAATAAATAGAATTCCTGAACCGAAACCAGAAGCAACTGACTCAGAAGCAGGCACAGTTTGGAAAGCTATTTCACCAAGAGAACAACAGATTTTAAAGTGCCTGACAGAAGGGATGAGCAGTAAGGAAATCGCAGACAAATTTGAGATCAGTGTGAATACCGTTGCGAATCAAAGGGCAAGTATTATGAGAAAGCTAAATGTGAAAAATACAGCAGAACTGATCAGTTTGACTTTAAAATAGTATTACTTTTAAATTAGCTATCTTAATTTTTCAAATCCTGGGTCAAGCGGTTTTGCGATTAACCGGCAGGATTAACGAAAACGACGTTCCCTCTCCGGGATCTGACTGTGCAGAAATATTACCATTGTGATTACGAATAATCTTACGACAGTAAGCCAGCCCGATACCAGCACCTTCGAGAATCTGGTCAGAGGGCAGTTTTGAGAAGATGTCAAATATTTTTTCCAGCTGGGCCTTTTCAATTCCCACACCATTATCTTCTACCCTAATTTCGGTAAATTTCAGGTCAAAATCAGGTGGCAACAAATGATCAATCTGCTGTTTTTCTGGTTGATGTGCACTTATTTTGATCGTTAACGGAGTTTCGTTCTTTGAAAACCGTATCGCATTACTCACCAAATGATAAAAAAGCTGCTCCATTTGAAGACGAACAGCGAAAATTGTTGGTAGTATTTCAGCATTTAGAACAGTTCCCTTTTCTTTGAGCTTAGCATCCAGTTGCTTTATCACATCTGAAACAATATCATTGAGATCCACAGATTCAAAATTTGTCTCATTGTTTAATTCAGAAAAATCTGACAGATCCTGAATCATCATCGAAAACCGCTGAGCACTGGAATTGATTTTTTCAGCTGCTGCTTTAATTCTTGATGGATCGTTTTTTTCAGCCGCACCAATAAGCATACTGCTGAACACCCTTATCTTTCGAAGCGGCTCCTGCAGATTATGGTTTGAAATATACTGATACTGACGGTTTTCATCTTTGGAGTCCGTCAGTTGCCTGCTAAGCTCTTTAACGGCAAAATGACTACGCTCCATTAAATCAATACTTTGCAAGTGAAACGATATCAGTTCGGCAAACAAATTGAACATGCCGATTGTTTCTGTGTTGTTTAATGAAGCAGGTTTTGGATCAATTGCGCAAAGGGTTCCAAAAAACTCACCTGTTTTCAAAACGATCGGAACGGAGATATAACTTTGAAACCCATACATCAACGGCGTGTGGTGATTATAATATTCAGGACTTTCTGCGACATGATCAATCACAACAGGCCGCCCATAATCCCTGATCTGGTCACAAATAGTGGTTTTTATCTCCAGTTCCCCTCCATCCTTTAAACCAAAATCGATTTCATCACGCACACTGCAGGCAATCCAACGATCCTCAGTCACCCTGGCAATTGCAGCAAAACCCATCCCGGTTGTACGACAAATCACTTCAAGCATTGTCGAGATTATCGGGATCAGCTTAATTTTTTCAATATCTGCGGCTAAACTCTGATCGGAATATTTCATCTTTTGTGCATGTTCAGGAAATTAACGACTAACAGGTATCAATTCCAGCATTTTAATATGTCTCTGAAATGCAGCCATGTTGTGATGCAATCAAAAATCGCGCCGAGGCAATTTAAAAATACTAAAATTTATTTAAGGCACGCCCGATCAGACCCGCGCAGCATTAATTTCCTGCAAAATTTGAGAAAACAATCTGTATGATTCAACCCGGGCCGTATGATCAAAAATATGTGAAGTAGCCATCACTTCATCCACCTGCGTCTGGTCAAGAAATGTACTGATTTTCTGTTTCAGTTTCTCCTTACCACCAATAAACGAGTACGAGAGCATCTGATTCACGGCATATTCTTCCTGCATAGACCAGATATTTTCCATACTTTCCACAGGGGGTTGTAACAGTTTTCGACTTCCGGTAACCACGCCCATAAAAAATTGAAGAACAGACGTAGAAAGATAAGCGGCTTTGTCATCCGTATCAGCAGCTACCACGTTAACACAAGCCATCACATAAGGTTTATCTAAATATTGGGAAGGCCTGAAATTTTTACGATAAAGCTTTATTGCTTCCTTAAAATAGGTTGGTGCAAAATGACTGGCAAATGCGTAAGGAAGTCCCATTGCAGCAGCCAGGTGTGCACTGTCGGGACTTGATCCAAGTACCCAGATTGGGACATCCAAACCTTCACCAGGAATAGCCCGAACTTTGCTGCCACTATTGTCTTCTGAAAAAAACTGCTGAAGCTTTTGAATATCTTCCGGAAAATTATGCGCGGCATTAAAATTCTCACCGCGGATTGCTCTGGCTGTTACCTGATCTGTTCCCGGAGCACGTCCTAGTCCCAGATCAATTCGTCCCGGATAAAGTGATGCCAGCGTTCCGAATTGCTCTGCTACCACCAGCGGTGAATGATTGGGAAGCATGATCCCGCCGGAGCCGACTCGAATCGTTGAGGTTCCGCCGGCAATGTGGCCTATCAAGATCGCTGTGGCCGAACTTGCCACACTGATCATGTTGTGATGCTCTGCAAACCAGTAACGTGTATACCCAAATCTTTCTGCCTGCCTGGCCAGATCCAGACTTGTAACAAATGTGTCTGCGGGTGTTTTTCCTTCAATCACTGTGGCCAGATCCAAAACGGAATAAACCACGTTTTTTTTTATATTATCGGTACTCATTTGTTCAAATGTTCAGATTCAATGCAGACTTCCCGATCACAAAAAGCGGGGGCTATTACTGCATTGATTTTTAACGCAGGCAGTGTTAAACAGGTTCAGCGTAGCTAAACATTTTAGAATATTGTGTTTGGCCAAAACATAAATAACAAAAAACGGCAACCCGAAACTAATAATCGTTTCGGGTTGCCGTTACAGAATTTTTCTAATATTTAACTTTCCAGTCCGCGGCCGGTCTTGTGCTGTAGCTCATCAATACGCTTGGAAGCATTTGCCTTACTGAGTGTTTCATCAAACTCCTCCCCTGCTTCATCGGAGAGCGTTTTAAGATACGACTTCTGCGCGCCGGTCATCGGTTCATCTCCTGTTGTCCATTCATCAGGATCTTTAACCGTGTTAGACCCTTTTATTTGCTGATTATCGCCGGAAGTATTACCATCTTCCTGATACGATTCTTCTTTTTGATCGATCATTATATGTGTATTTATTTTGATCTGGTCAATAAAAAAACTGAGCCAGTAAAATCAGGTTATTACAAATAATTTCCCATTGCCACTCCCATTCTACCAATTGAAAGATTGTACATGAACCGTACCGCAACCTTCCTGTCCTGCTTCCTTTCTTTCGGACTTGCAGTAATTCCAATTGTAAGCAAGTCGTTCACTTTTAAAAAATTATATTGAAATGGCCGTTCGGATTCACGAAAAGGATATCCCTCATTTAAGCCTTTTGTGAGCATAAATTTTTATCATAAATCGCTTCCAAGTCGCTCATTAAAGAATCCTGAACTCCCGGAAGTTCATGGAAAACAAAGACGTACGAATGAAGTGATCTGGGAAACAACACTTCCTTAGGCTGATATTCATTGAAGAAATCGCCGGGATAAGAATGGTAGTCCGGGAGCACCTCCATACCTTCGGCATATATCTTATAATAGTACCCAGGAGGTTTGTAGCCTAAATTGTGTGTTGAAAAGGCCTCCTGAACAGTAGAAGGAAACTTCTATTTTTCTTTGGCAAAAATAAATAATACCGGCTCATTTTCAGTTGAGTTATATTGAATAAATGAAAAAAGAGCAATAAGAAAAATTAAGTTAATTTGCTTCATAAATTCCATAGTAGATATTTTGAACACCAGTTTTAATAGTGTAAAAGCCAGCAAAAGTTATATCTAACGTTGGAAAAACATTATTCACTTCACTTTACAAAACATCATCCTGCAACCTCAAACAAATTCGATACAACAAACCAGGCTACTTCCGCACAGCCAGATTTTTCTTAATACGGCTCAGCGTTTCGGGTGCAATTCCCAGATAAGAGGCGATCAGATTTTGCGGAATGCGTTCGATAATCTTCGGGTTTGATTCAGCTAGCTGCACGTATTTTTCCTCAGCACTGTGTGTGATCGAGCTTATCAACCGGCGCTCCTTGGTAACCAGACTGTTCTGATAAAGTATACGAAAATATCTGTCCATGATCGGGACAGTCAGTGTTAATGCCTCGTAATCCGCACGTGAGATCATCAGCAATTCCGAATCTTCAATAGCATCCAGATTTAGCACAGCTGGCTCTCCAGTTAAAAAGCTGTTCAGATCAGACAGCCACCAGCCTTCCCAGCCAAAAACACTCATGTGCTCGTCGCCCTTGTCATCTACATTGTAAGAACGTAAAAGTCCTTTTGCTACAAAAGCCATTTGTTTACAAACATCGCCCTCCTGTAACAGATACTGCCGCTTTCTTAATTTTTTCGAGACAAAAAAAGTTTTAATTTTTTCTTTATCGTCGTCGTTAAGCGAGACTTTTTCCTGAATGTGGCTAAAAAGGATATCAAACATGAGCGAATTATTCTTTCGAATAGTAAAGGTAAATTTTTCAAAGGAATAACATTCCATGCAACCGAGAACACTTGATGCAGATCAAGTGCATTAGTTGACCCAGGTCAAGGGCAGGCAATTTTTGACTGAATACCTTTGTATCGAAATCGAAAGCAAACTTTTGAACCAAGATTTTCTAAATAATAAAAATAAATATGTCAAATATCGCATTGGTAGTAGGTGCCACCGGAATCACCGGAAGCAATCTCGCCGAAAAACTTATCGCAAAAGGATGGAATACGTATGGACTTTCGCGTAATCCTAATTCAGAAATATCTGGCTTAAAATCTATTTCCGCTGACCTGCTTAATTTGGAAGATCTTTCAGTAAAACTCCGGGATATTGAGCCAACCCATGTATTCTTTACCAGCTGGATGCGCAATGATACAGAGGCGGAAAATATTCGCGTCAACAGCGCCATGGTTCGTAACTTACTAAACGCACTTTCGTCTAAAAAATCGGTTCAGCATGTTGCACTGGTAACAGGGTTGAAACATTACCTGGGACCTTTTGAAGCATATGCAAAAGCTGGAACTTTACCCGAAACGCCTGTTCGTGAAGAGCATCCGAGACTGGACGTCGAAAACTTCTATTATGCTCAGGAAGACGAAGTTTATGCAGCAGCGGATCATGATGGTTTTACCTGGAGCATTCACAGGCCACATTCGGTGATTGGCAAGGCAGTGGGTAACATGATGAACATGGGCACCACGTTAGCGGTTTATGCGACGATTTGTAAAGAAACAGGCAGGCCATTTCATTTCCCGGGTTCGGCTGCACAGTGGAACGGCTTATCAGATGTGACAGACGCGCAGTTACTGGCCGAGCACATGATCTGGGCAGCCACCACGAAAGCTGCACACAATGAGGCATTTAACGTTGCCAATGGAGATGTGTTCCGCTGGAACTGGCTTTGGAAGCAGATTGCTGCATCGTTTGATGTTGAGCACACTGGCTTTGATGGTGTTATTCATTCACTCGAAAAAGAGATGGAAGGCGATGCACCGATCTGGAAGGAAATTGCTGCAAAATACAACCTGAAAGAATCTGATATAAATCGCCTTGCTTCTGCCTGGCACACCGACCTGGACCTGGGCCGCCCACTGGAAGTAATGACTGATATGTCAAAAAGCCGTAAAATTGGATTTACAGGTTATCAGGATACCCGCGATTCTTTTTTCAATTTATTTGAAAAGCTGAGGTCAGAAAATCTGATTCCTTAAAAAAATTGACAGTTAGAGAGTGTAATAACCTGCCTCTTTAACTGTCAGCTTTTTTATAGAAACTTCAACCCTTCACTTTTATTTTTTTCAAAATCACCCGGTTATACCAGATCCCAAACCCACTAAAATAAAGCACACCGGGAGCCAGCCCGAGAAACAGCCAGACGACCCGTGTAAAGTGTCCGCCGAAAGTGCCAAAATGCAGCGGGAACATGCTTTCAGTGAGTTTTACACCGGCCGGTAAGTCGTCCCAGAACCGTACCCTAATTACCTTGCCGGTATACCGGTGCAGATAAACAAAGGTATCTCCTATCCTGCCCAGGTCGCCTTTTGAAAGTTTCCGCATTGAAAAATTCTCCTGTGGTTTTTGCGGAAAACGAAGCAATGAATTTTCTGCATCAGGTGCTGCCTTACCGGCATTTTGGTATACCAGCTCATAGGAAGCATCAGCAACTGTAGAATCGGTTTCGGCAAGTTTTGGACTGGGAATGGTGTGCGCTGTTCCGGTGATCCAGGCTGAGATGGAATTGTATTGCTCCTTGAATGGAAAGTAGGCACCTGTAACCGCTACCAAAACCAGCAGTAAGGCACTATACAGACCGAGCAATTTGTGCAGATCATAGTTTTTGCCTTTCCAGGAAGCATTTTTATTGTAGGTAAAACCTTTTTTTATCCTGCCCGCTCCGGGCCACCAGATCAACAGTCCGGAAAGACAGATTACTGCAAAAAGAAGTCCGAAGATTCCGTTCACGATCCGGCCATTCTTCCCGCCCAATAAATCGGCATGCAGATCATATATCCACTGAAAAAAGCTGTTTGAAAAATCTTCCTGTCCCAGAATTTTCCCACGATACTGATCCACATAAATCTGTACACGGCCTCCGCCGGCAGGCACACACCGAAAATTCCAGGCCGCCGTTTTGCCACCATACATAGCCACACTTTGCAGGTTATCGCCCGGGTGATATGCCTGCACGAGTGCGTAAAGTGTGTCAAGAGAAACCGTGTTTTCTAGTGGAACAACCCCGGAGATTTCAGAAATCATGGCTTTTTCAATTTCAGGCTTGTAGACAATCAAACTGCCTGTAAAACTGACAACTGTGATAATCAATCCCAATATCAGTCCGGCATACAAATGGAACAAAAACAACCACCGGCGCAACATTGTGCGGCGGGGCTGTTTCCACAATAAAGTAAGCGGTTTTAACCAGCTCATAGAATGACAGATAAGGCAAGGTTGATCGTTCTGGGTGTACCCGGACGAATTAAAAAGCGGCTGTTGGCACCTTCATAGTATTTTTCGTTCAGCAGATTTTTGCCATTCAGCGCAATACGGTATGCTTTATGCTGATAAAAAAGTGAGGCTTCGAAACGTTTGTAGCCAGGCAAAGCGAATGTATTGGCAAGATCACCCAGGCGTTTGTCAACATAAAAATAACCACCGCCAAAGCCAAACCCTTTTAGTGCAGCAGATTGGATCGTGTAGGTCGCCCAGAAAGAGGCTGTATGATAAGGGACATTGGCAAGTCGGGTATCCACAGGATAACGCGTATCATTGATTTCACTTACCCGGGCATCGGTATATGCATAGGAAGCAATCGTGCGAAGACCTCGGATGGGCTCACCGGCGATGTCAATTTCGATACCTTTACTTTGCTGCTGCCCGATCTGGATTTGAAAACCGGTATGATCCGGATCCGGAGTGGGCATATTATTTCTTGACAAACGGTACAGAGCAGCGGAAGCTGAAAGCCTGTTCCCAAACAGCTGCGTTTTGATTCCTGCTTCAAGCTGATCTGATTCAATCGGTTTGAAAAGCGCACCATCAAAGGTACTGCCGCTCTCCGGCACAAAAGACTGGCTGTAACTTCCGTACAGCGAAATGGCTTCAATTGGCTGCACGACTAACCCTACACGCGGAGTGAAAGCCCTATCCTTCAACACGGTAGGTTTCGAAGTGATGTTATTAAAATTATCGCTGTTTAGCCAATCCATCCGAAAGCCGGCAAGAAGGTGGATCCGGTCAAAGAACGAAATCTGATCCTGGGCGTAAAGTGCGGCAATACGCAGGTCTTCTGTCAAATCGGTACTGGCGGTCATGACCAGATTTTCATCCAGTCTTTGTTTGTAAACAGGTGTAAGCATATTGGTGGAAGTATAATCCACTCCCTTTACAAACCTTTTGTTGTCATACCAGCTTCGCTCTGCACCTGCAAGAAGCGTTTGTGTTATAAAACCTGTTTTGATTTTACCGGCAACTTCTGCATTTACAAAAGTGAATTTCATATCTGAATCCCAGTCAGCGATTCGGCGGCCTAAGGTTACGTTGTCTTTGGCAAGTGATTTAAGTTCGGTATAAAGCCGGTTCTCATGCAGATCGTGACGTCTCAGCGAACTCCGCACCTGCCAGTTAGAATTGAAACGGTGCTGAAAAGTATAACCAAAATTGGTGTCCTTATATTTGCCATAAGCAAAAGGTTCAGACAAAAATAGCGAACGGCTCACATCAGCCGGGCGATCTCCAACTGCAACCACGCCGGGATCAAAGGTTTGTCTGTTTTTGTAAAATTCCCCTTCAAGTGTAATGGTTGCTTTACTCGAAATATCGTAAGTAAGTACCGGCGCAATATGCAGTGCATTACTTTTTACCTGATCACGAAAACTGCCTGCATCTTCATACTGCGCATTCAAACGGTAACGAAGCGAACCGGATTTATTTACCGGACCGGTAAAATCGGTTTGCGCCTGGTAAAATCCATAACTGCCAACGCGAATCATCGCTCCGTAACGGGCAACACTCAGCGCAGGTTTCGTAACAATATTGACGACTCCTCCCGGCTCAACTGCACCATAAAGCACAGAAGCCGGCCCTTTTAAAAATTCAACGCGCTCCATGTTTCCTACCGGAGGCAACCCGAATTTGGGAAAGCGAATGCCATTTCTGAAATAATTTCTGGAATTGGTAAGAGAAAAACCTCTAGCAACAAAAATATCATAAAGATTGAAACCATCTGTCCGGCTGGTAACTCCGCTGACATTACGCAGGGCCTCGTTTAGCCTCGTTACCTGCTGGTCTTCCAAAAGCTGGCGGCTCACTACCTGCACCGAAACCGGCAGCTGATGTGCAGAGACATCCATACGGCTGCCTGCTGAAACATATTCCGATTGGTAACTGATTGCCGATGAGCCGGTGATATCAACCTGAGGAAGTCCGAGAGACTGTTCCCGAAGTGTTATTTTAAGTTCTTCATTGCCTGCTCCATTAATTTTCAACTCACGCTCTGCAGGTACAAATCCAAGATAACTGATCAACAATACGTAATCGCCTTTTCCTATGCTGTTTATCTGAAATAATCCGCCTGAACCCGTTTGACCTGCTATTGATGTGCCTCGAAGTCTGACGGATGCTCCTGCAAGGACACCTCCAGATTCATCCGAAACGATTACATTTACCGCGGCTGTCTGCGCACATAAAGTCTGTGAAACGAAGAAAAAGGTTATGAAGAAAAACTTTGTTTTCGCTAAAAAATCGGTTTTAAAAAAAAATGAAAACCTGATTTTCAGAACATCCAGACGGTTCTGACTAATTGAATAAATTTGAAGCATACTTTTAACCTGGGTTAGATGAGTTAAAAGTTCCGGTTTTACCAGATGCTTACGAAAAAACAGACAGGAAAAGAACAGAACAAGTATCCGGTTCGGACACGACGATCCATGTACTCAAAAGAATACACAAAAACTACCCAGGGCCTGACTTGCTTTTTACGCGAAAGCATCATCAACTAAGAAAAAGGCAGGTATCCTGACTTGTAACTTTTATTCTAATGAAAAAATTTTGCCTAATTAATAATTGAAGTAGTGCGACTTATTCGCCAATTCTATCATTCAATCATTCAAAATTCCAACATTGAAATAACCGCTACTTACAGTTGCGCGACAGTCCGTGATTTACACACGGTTCCCTATTGCTCACGATCAAACGTGAACCTTTTCCAGTGGAGAAGTAAAACAAAGAACTTGATTAAGGCTGCAAAAGTAGGTTATTATTTATCAGGAAAACGAAATCGGTTTTTATTTTAATCAAAATGGCGAAGCGGAAATTTTCGATTTAAGTAAATCAATATCTTTCGAATCGGTTAAAGCCACTGCCAACGAATTTTGGATTAGATGCTGATTACCTTGCGTTTTCCCGGTTGAATTATCCTGCCGAACGTGATCAGATGCTGCAAGTATTCTGTTGTAATTTCGTGCGTATTTTACTGTGTGCATCGTCCCTCCTTTAATCCCTGTCTCAACAACGATAACAGCCTCGGATAAACCAGCCTGAATACGATCCCGCTCTACAAAGTACCTGGGTTTGGCCTTTTGACCAAAAAGATATTCAGAAAGCAGTAGTCCGGATTGGTCTAAAATTTTCTCTGCCAGCAATCTGTTTTCCTGAACCGCGATCTGATCTATTCCAAAAGCCAAAACGGCTACCGTATAACCTGATTCATTCAAACATCCCAAATGCGCCGCGGTATCACAGCCAGGTGCCAGACCACTGACCACGTTAAATCCGGATTTGCCAAAGGACTCACCAAGCGCAAAAGCAATTTCCCGGCCCTGCTCGCCCGGCTTTCTTGTTCCGATGATCGCTACCGGTTTTTTAAAATTGATATCGTCATAATTTCCTTTCGCACTCAACATCAGCGGCGGATCGTCCGTGGTTCTCAAAAGTTTCGGATATTGCCCGTCAAAATAGCTGATCAGTTTTATTCCTGCCGTCATTGATTTTTCATAAACCTCTTCTGCCCGGCAGAAGGCGGTTTCAAAGTCAGATTTATTTAATGTGTTTGATAAAAGGTCGGATTGCTCAATGAATTCCACAAGTTCAGCTTCCGTAACAATCTGATCTGCAATCATGTTCAGTAACGCAAATGATGTTTTCCGGCTGATAGAAGGAAGACAGATAACTTTTAAAATAATCGCTTTATTTATTTCCATTGATATGCGGACGCTGACTTGATTATACTGCAAAAGAGAAAATGAATTTTAATTTTTGAGCGGGAAAGAATTGTGCCTTGTGATACATTTGATTTAAATTTGAAATTACTAAGCTACACCCCTATCACTCTTCTTTATGCGCTTTTTGTTATTTATCAGAAAAGGTCTGCCACTTTGCCTGCTGTTACTCATCAGTTTGACAACGTTTCACTGCAAGACTCCAAAATATGCAAAAACGGATAAAGTCTATAAAAACCTGGCGAAAGATTTTGCTAAAACAATACAGGCAGCTCCGCCGCAAAGCCAAACCATAGATTCTCTTTCCGCCGACCAGCAATATTGGGTGGGAACTGTAAACATGGGAATAAGAAGACCCAACTTTGTGATCATTCATCATACCGCGCAGGATTCTACCGCTCAGACATTAAAAACATTTACCATCACTAAAACCCAGGTAAGCGCACATTATGTGATTGGGCGGGACGGAAAGGTATATCAGATGGTCAACGATTATCTCAGGGCGCAGCATGCCGGCGAGTCGAAATGGGGAAACAGCACTGATCTTAATTCTTCCTCAATTGGCATAGAACTGGATAATAATGGTTTTGAGCCTTTCTCAGACATACAAATTGAAAACCTGTGTGCGCTGCTTGAAACACTGAAAAGAAAATATAAAATACCAACAGCCAATTTCATTGGTCACGCGGATATTGCTCCTACCCGCAAGCCGGATCCAAGCAATTTTCCGTGGCAGATTCTTGCGCAAAAGGGATATGGTTTATGGTATGACCCCATCATGGAAACACCTCCGATGGAGCTTGACTCTGCTTCCGCGCTGAGGATAATCGGCTATGACATCAGGAAAATGGATGCGGCTATTATTGCTTTCAAACGACACTTTATCCAAAACGACATCACGCCTGTGCTGACCGTGTGGGATAAAACAGTTCTTAATAATTTGTACAAAAAATATCTCTAATCAGCTTCGTTTAGCGTACTTTCGCTATTACGCAGAACAGAACAACCTGTTCCGGCGCTACTCAGCAATGGAAGATTCATTTTTACTTGACGTTAACTACAAAGGAGAAATACGCGAATTCGAAGGGCAGCTGGTTTTACAAGGTTATCTGCACAAAATCCAGATCGATGTCGATGGACTGATCATTACTTTCGAACCTGATGAGGAACGAAATTACCGGGCAGTCGCAGATCCGAATGAAGGCGTAAAAGTAGATAAAGAGTTAATACCTGCTATTGCTCAAAGGCTGGAATCGCTGCTAAAAAAGTAGGTAATCAAATAATTATAACTCCCATTACATCATTGTCAGATCCTTCCCCAGATTAATAAAATCTTTAAAATGTTTTATTTAACTTAATTTATGTTAAATAAAATACAGAATACCAGCAGAAATTTAATCGTCTGCTATAATTGCTTAGCTTCGAAACTTCGCTTGTAGTGACTACCTTGTTTCTGATTTATGAGAAAGATCCTGCCGCTTTTAATATTGCTGAGTTCATCAAATCTTCTGGCCCAATCTATAAGAAACGGATCGGTGACAGATAAGGTTACGCATGCTGCGATAGGCTCTGCCTATGTGCAGAATCATTCCCAGAAGCGAACGGTTGTAAGCTCATTAGCCGGCCTCTTTCAAATTAATGCATCGACGGGCGATACCCTGGTCATTTCATGTGTAGGTTATAAAACCCGGCAATTTATTGTTCCTGAAAGTGGCTATTCATTAGTCATTGAGTTGGTACAGGAGATAAAAACACTGGAAGAAGTCCTCGTCATCGGATGGAGCGAAAGCCGTTTTAAACGCGAATTTCTTCAGGCAGAAGTCCCGCCAAAAGTCATTGTGCCCATTGCACTCCCTCCTATGGGAATACAGATGGGAAACGTCGGCCGTATGGGACACGATTATGCGACACTGGCTCCGAAAATGACGCTTAAAGGACCGATTTCTATGGTTTACGACAGATTTAGCCGTGAAGCAAAAAACAGACGCAGTGTACAAAAGCAGAAGGTTGTAGAAGACAGGCGGGCTCAATACCGCATGCGAATGGACACGACATGGATTTCACGGGTGACGGATTTGAAAGGAGTCCGGTTAGATTCATTTATGAAATTTTGCCGGTTAGAAGAAAAGTTTGTTTTATCTGCCGACGAATATGAGCTTACAGTTGCAATCCGTGGATGTCTGAAGGATTTCCTTGCAATGAACGAATAGCCCAAATATCAACGATTGGTCTTAAAATTATTAAACAAAAAAAGACGAAGAGAAAATAACTTCCCCTCCGTCTTATTTACCAAATCTTTCAACGCTTACATCATAGCACCCCTGCTTTCTTGTTCCTGATTCAGTTATAAAGAGTCCCATAAACGTCAGCGGGAATTCGCTCCGACCTATAAACTTTTTCCAACAGACCGTAAAGTACCGGATCATAGTTTTTCAGATCATTCGGACCTTTCAGCACATGCTGATTCCCATCATCAAAGGGGAAATTAGAACCAAACCACCACTGACTTCCTTCGGCCCAATACTCCTCTTTGGTATTGATGGCATACTGTCCTTTGTACATCCCACTGGCTCTGGCTGCCTCGTAAGCCTTACCAATTTCTGCATAAAACTCCGGGTCAACTGTGCGAATAGCACCCATGATATTGTGGCTGAATTCGTGGACAAGAATATTTTCACCATAATAACGCGTTGATGGATATCCCAGAAGATTTTCCTCCGCACAAGAGGTAAGCGTACCTCCCATTCCGCGTGCCCTGCCGTTCCAGTAGGTTCTGTCATCCATACTGCCGATTCCGCCTGGTTTGTCATATTTATCGCGTTCACCGGGTGTAAGTCTGCGGTCATCGCGTGCCGGTTTTTTCCAGTTTCTTCGTTCCGGCAAATCCATCTCTCCTTCCGCAAAAGCAATAATCAGTACCCTTGCTCCCTTTTGCACCAGGCTTTCCCTGATATCGGTTCTTTTTGCCAGCATGTAATTGACAATATCGCGTGCTACCAGCAAGGCGTCGTCAGGTGTTTTGTCCGATGACAAAATCGGGATTCCCTGCGCATCACAGTATTTCCGGTAAAAACTCGTATCTGCTTTCAGAGATTCAGGAGGAGCTGAGATGGTGTAATCTGCATAACTCTGTATCAGAGCATCGTTTCTTACCACCTGACCGTACAAACAGCCACTGGCAAGCAGCGAAATGCAAAGCGGGTTTAAGATATTTTTGATAGACATCTGTTGTGGGCTTTAGTGTAACTTTATTTCTGATATTCAAACGACTATCATGTCTGATCGGGCTGTGGGCTACCTGTTGCAGACATGATAGTTGTTTTAAAGTTAAAAAACAGGCTTTTGACCTTCCCATGTCGGCGGGTTAACACCAAGAAGATTTTTAACAAAGAAGTCGCGGCGTTTATGTTCCCCGTATTCTCCTCCCGAAGAGTGCCCAAGTCCCGGAACAACAATCAGTTCATGTTCTTTTTTTGCTTTGATCAGGGCATTAACAACCTGGAAAGTCGAAGCAGGATCCACGTTGTCATCAAGCTCTCCAACGATGAGCATCAGTTTTCCCTGTAATCTGTAAGCATTGTCTACGTTTGAAGATGCTGCATACTGCGGCCCGATCGGATAACCCATCCACTGCTCGTTCCACCACATTTTGTCCATGCGGTTGTCGTGACATCCGCAGGAAGATACGGCGACCTTGTAGAATTCAGGATGGAACAGAACTGCACCGGCCGAACTTTGACCACCTGCCGAAGTTCCGTAAACACCCACTTTTTCCAGGTCCATATAAGGATATTTCTGTGCTGCTGTTTTCATCCAGGCAATCCGGTCGGGAAAACCTGCGTCTTTCAGGTTCTGATAACATACATCGTGAAATGCCTTTGAGCGGTTGGAGGTACCCATGCCGTCTATCTGCACAACGATAAAGCCCAGTTCAGCCAGCTGCATAAGCCGTGAAGGATCGGAGCTGAATGTTTTAGGAACAAACGAGCTTTGAGGACCTGCATAGATCTGTTCGATAACCGGGTATTTTTTCGCCGGATCAAAATTCATTGGTCTTACGATAATTCCCCAGATATCTGTTTGTCCGTCACGTCCTTTTGCCTGAAAAACCTCAGGCTGACGCCACCCTGCTGCAAGCAGTTCAGAAATGTCCGCTTTTTCAATTTCAGAAATTACTTTGCCCTCGGCATTTCTCACTACGGTTACCGGCGGACTGTCAATTCTTGAATACGTATCGACAAACACAGAATAGTCATTTGAAAAAGTCGCCTGATGGTTTCCGTTCTCCGTTGTCAGCGCTTTAAAACCGGTTCCGTCAAAATTCACCGAGTAATACTGAATAAAATAAGGATCCTGACCGTTTTCCTTACCACTTCCAGCCAGAATGATTTTCTTTTTTGCCTCGTCAACGTGAACAACGTTTCTAACCAGCCAGTTGCCTTTTGTAATCTGATTTTTAACTTTCCCGGTTTGTCCGTCATACAAATACAAATGATTCCAGCCGTCTCTTTCCGACGCCCAGATAATTTCCTTTCCGTCGGCTACATCGCTGCGGTAACGTTTTCCGCTGTAATCGATAAAGGTTTTACTTTCTTCCTTAATAATTACGCTTGACTGGCCTGTTGCAGCATCCATTGAAATCACCTCATATAGCTGATGTCCGCGCTGATTGTATTCAAAAGTAAAAGCCCGGCTGTCCTTTCTCCATGCCATTTGGTTGATACCGTATTGTTCGGGAATCATCGTTGCCGGAACAGGAAATGCTTTTTGCTGCTCAACAACAAATAACACGGGTTGATTTTGCGGCAAAGCGTCACCCGGTTTCAGATAGTTTCGTGTCTGCAAAACGGGCTGAAGCTGGTCCTCCGGAGAAGACTGCAATAGGTAAAGCGTGCGATCCTTATTGGGACGTGTTTTATTCGAAACAAGCTTTTTTGAATCAGGAGACCACATGATTCTTGCTGAATAATATTCACCCGGAGAACCGTCAAAACTTAATTGTTTTTCCTCCTTTTCCCTTCCCTCTTGATATACGTAGACGTTGTAATTTTTGATATAAGCATTCCATTTACCATCTGGTGACTTTGTTTTTTGTCCGGCTGTCTCACTTTCACCTCTACCCCAATACCTGCGAAGACCTGCCGCAGCATCAAACTTCCCCTTGTCAAACAGTGTGGCTGAGCCTAAATGAAAGTTCCAGCGTTTTTCAAAGGCTACAAATTTAAGCGAATCTCCGTTTTTGGAAAGTTCAAAATCTGAAAATGGTAAACTATCTGCTTTCACCGTTTTACCGGCTTTTTCAGCAAGCTGCGTTGCCAGTTTCTGCTGATCGAAGGCAGACTGCTTTTTTACTGCGGAAGCAGAAACATCGGCAGAGACAAACGTTTTACCCTGTTTGGTTTGAGCCCAGTAAATAAACTTACTGTTTCCTTCCGCCCAAACGACTTTACCCGGATTGTTATAAATCTTATTTCCAATCTTTAAAGGAAGGTCGTTTGCCCTTTTGTAGTCTTCGGCCGTGCCCTGTGCAAGCAGTGAACCGTGCAAGCCCAGACACGCCAGCAGGGCGCATCCAAAATTTTTAGTGGTTAAAAGTTTCATTTCTTAAGGTTAAGGATGATGGTTAAAAGATCATAGCAGCACCAGGAAAATAAGCCCTGATGCTGCCATTGTTAATTTTTCTTATTTGTAAGTCCTCATTTTTATTTAAAAATCAGGTTCAGGAAAAATCCTGCATTAAGGCTGATAAATACCTTCGTAAGGATTTTGATCCGCAGTAACCAGACTTTTATTACTGTTGAACTCAGTCGTCGGAAGCTGCAAGATGAATCTCCACGAACGGGCCGGAAGTGAAACAATAGCCGGGTGATCTCCTGAACGGGTAAATCCTTTTCCGGTTCTGATCATATCAAACCAGGCCATTCCCTCCGAATAAAGCTCTTTTCTTCTTTCAAGCAAAATCTGTTCGATATAGGCATTTCCACTCGCAACTGAGCGGGTGGCTTTACGTGCATCCTGCAATTGCCAAAGCACTTCTTTTGATTCGGTTTCTTTACCAGACCTGGCCAGTGCTTCTGCTTCTATCAGGTACATTTCTGCTGAACGCATCATGACAACATCACCATAGAAATCGTCCTGAGCTTCGCGGAACTTGTTTGAAGTCCAAAGGCCATGGTCTGTTCTGAACCAGAACTGGTTTCTTACATCGTCTTTTTCAAACAGATCTTTAAATTTATCATTTACATAAAGAAAATCAAAAGTCCATCTTGTTCCTCTTGTCTGGTTAGCCCAAAGCGTGAAAGGCGATCCGTTTCCAAAATTCTGGGTAGAAGACTGGTGAACGCCCCACATCCATTCTCCAAGTGCCCAGTCGTTAAAACCGGACTGGAATTGAGTCTGATTCATCAAAGGAAAACCAACTTTCGCAGCTTTTGCAACCGCGGCTGCATTGGTCCAATCTTCCATCGTCAGATACACTTCTGCAAGTATTCCCTGCGCAACAGATTTATTAACCTGGCTTTTATAGGCTCTGCTGTAGGGTCCAAGTATGTCAATGGCTGCCTTCAAATCAGTGACGATATTGGCATAAACAACAGATACTTTTTCGCGTGGTTTACCTTCCGTCGTTCCTCCAACCGAATAGTACGGAACACCCGGCATATCCTTGGCGATCGCATAAGTTTGCTGGTAGGCACGAATCAAATTGAAATAAGACCACCCCCTGATTGCCATTGCCTGTCCTCTGATCGCATCTTTCTGAGCCGCGTTTCCTTCTGCTTTGTCAATGTTGTCCAGAATGATGTTGACGTTATTGATGATCGTGTAATAATACGACCACAATTGGCCCGTCAGGGCACCATCTGCACGGCTAACATTACTATTATGAGCATAATAAATCTGCATTTGCCCCATCGAGTTGCGGACAATCAGATCCTGACCCATGATGTCAAATCCGTTGTTGAATTGAAGAACTGATCCGTATTCGATGTCTGTGCTTCTAAGACGCATGTAATTGTAAACACCGTTGATGGCGTTCTGAGCACCGCCAACCGTTCTGAACAATAGTTCATCTGAAATGGAAGTGGAAGGTCCGGTTTCCAGGAAATCGCTCTCACAACCAGCTGAGAAAACTGCCAGCATGGCTGCTAATGAGCATGTAAAAATCTTTTTAAACTTCATGTCTTTAATATTTTATTTGCTTTGATATCGTGATTTACAAAGTAGCCTGGATTCCAAATGACCAGCTCTTTCTGATTGAACCTGCGCCGTCGCCGTTTGTTCCGTTAGCAACCGTACCGTTCAAACCGGTTTCAGGGTCACTTCCTCTTTTAGCAGCTGCTCCCCATGTGAAAAGGTTGGTTCCCTGTGCAAAGAATTTGATGTTTCCAACACGCATTTTATCTGTAATTGTTTTTGGAAGAGAATATCCAAGAGACACATTACGCAGTCTTAAAAAGCTGTTGTCAAAAAGATACTGAGATGAACCAGATCCTACGTTAGTCTGGGTAAATTCTGAGATACGAGGGATTTTAGTGTCGGTATTCTCAGGCGTCCAGCGATCCAAAATGTCCGTAGCCATGTTAAAACCTCTTCTGTACCTTACACCTTCTGCGTAGTCAGCGTCATAGATTTTTCCGCCAATGCTGTAATACATCATCACCGAAAGGTCAAATCCTTTGAAAGTGAATGAGTTTGTCAGCGCTCCGAAAAGATCCGGAAGTGAGCTTCCCTGGAAACGTTTCTGATCGTTATTGTTTACATCTGCATAAACCTCGGTAACTTCTCTTCCGCCATCTGCATTGTATTTGTACCAGGTATTGTTACCCGTTGTAGGGCTTACACCAGCCCAGTCTACCAGGAAGAATTCGTAACGTGATTTGCCTTCAACCATTTTGAAACGACCGTCGATGATCTCGTTTTGAGGAAGACGGGTAATTTCGTTTTTGTAACGTGAAGCATTCAGGTCGATGTTCCAGGTAAAGTTTTTGTTCTTGAAAACATAAGTTCCCAATTCCAGTTCAAGACCAGAGTTTCTTACATCACCAATGTTTTCCGAGATGCTGCTCAAACCAACAGATGGTGCCAGCGGTCTTGCGAAAATAAGGTCTTTCGATGTACGGTTAAACCAGTCAACCGATCCGTGCAGACGACGGCCAAATAATTGGAAATCAACACCAATATCCGTCTGAACATTACTTTCCCAAACCAGATTTGGTGTTGGCAATTTTGAAAGCAATACACCCGGATCGTTGTAATCATTTCTTCCTGTTGCGTAAAGTCCCTGGTAAGCATAATATCCGGCCGCCACCTGGTCATTACCAACCACACCGTGGCTGCCTCTTAATTTCAGGTTATCGATCCATGAAACATCATGAAGAAAACGCTCCCCTGACATAATCCACGCTCCGCCCAAAGACCAGAAGTTACCCCAACGGTTGTCAACTGAGAACCGTGAAGATCCGTCTTTCCGGAAACTACCAGACAGGTAATATTTTTCATTGTAATTGTATTCTACGCGGGACAGATAACTCATCAGCCGGTAGTTGTCTTCAGATGAACTTGAAGCTGACATTTCAGCTGCAGCACCTAATTCATACAAACCACCAAGCGCAAATCTTTGTTTGGAAGCACTCAGATAGTTATAACGTGCACGGTACATTTCCTGTCCTACCAAAACATTTACATTGTGAAGACCAAAATCTTTATCAAAAGTCAACAGGTTATTGAAAGTAAATGAAAACCTTCTGTTGGCAGATCTTGAAGACCAGCCGCCGGTTGCAGCCGTTGAAGTCAGCGTAGCGGACTGATAGTTATGACCCGAGGTCATCTGATAATCTGTACTCAAACCACTTCTGAATTTCAGGAACGGCAGAATCTGTGCTTCAACAAAGTTTCTGGTTGACATGTTATCAACCTGGTTGTAGTCGAAGTTCCAGTCATAAGGATTTTTGTAATCGCTCACAAAACCAGGGTTCCAGCCTCTCCATTCAGTACGGGTTCTGTCACCGTAGTCCGGCATCAGGTTTCCGTAGGGATCACGTACGTAAGCATTATTGGTATAATCCCATTCGTAAACAGGATAAAGCGTTGGCATTACCCGCGTAAAACGCGCCTGTACATTTGGATTTTGCTGGTTGGAGTGGGTATAGGAAAGGTTTGTGCCAAGACTCAACCATTTGCTCACCTGCGAAGTAACATTAGCCCGACCTGAAAAACGGCCAAATTCCTGCACTTTAAAGCTTCCTTTGTCATTCAGGTACGATCCTGATATAAAGTAGGATGTCTTGTTATTTTCACCAACAGCACCGCTGATATCAAGGCTGTATTCCTGTCTCAAACGAGGAGAGAAATACTCTCCCAGCCAGTCACCTTCAAAAAGCTGGACTGCATCCGGTTTCAGTTTTCCATCCAAACCGATCGGTGTTGGCGTGTTGTATACATTTTTATTTTTGTCCTGAAAATATTCCAAAACAACGTTATCCGTTGCGTACTGCGCTGCAATTTCGGGCGAAATGCCCCGGTCAAGTCTTCCGTTTCTTAATGCTTCCCAGGAAACTTCCAGAAGCTGCTGCGGAGAAAGTCTGTCGGGATAAGAAACAGCCATGTCGGAATAACCGAAATTACTGCGGATATTGATAGAAGGCTTGCCGCTGGCTCCTTTTTTGGTTGTGATTACAAGTACACCATTTGCCGCGCGTGAACCGTAAAGTGTTGTTGCAGCCGCATCTTTAAGTACCGTCATCGACTCGATATCATTTGGATTGATCGAGTTCAAATTTCCGTCATAAGGCATACCATCCAGGATATAAAGCGGGTTGTTACCACCACCTACCGAACTTAGTCCGCGGATAACAATTGTTGCATCACTTCCCGGAGCACCATTGGTATTAAGCACCTGAACACCAGGACTTGCACCCTGCAAAGACTGTGAAATGTTCGTTGGCTGCGTTGACATAATACGTTCAGCGCTTACGACCGTTGCAGAACCTGTAAAGGCTTTTTTGTCAGAAGTTCCGTAGGCCGCGTTGATTACTACCTCCTGTAATGCGGTTGCATCTTCGGTTAAAAAAATCTCGTATTGGTTTCTGCTGTCTGTCTGCACAGTTTGCTTTAAGTAACCAATAAAAGAGACAGCCAGCACACTTTTGTCGGCGATTTGAACTGTGAAACTTCCGTCCGAGTTTGTCTGGGTACCGGTGTTTGTTCCCTCTACCCTTATGGTAGCACCCGGAACAGGCAAATTGTCTTTTTTGCCGATAACCTTACCGGAAACGGTTCGGTTTTGCGCCCAGGAAATCTGGGCCAGCATCAAAAAGGCTAGTAGATAAACATACTTTTTCATAAATGGTTATTTAAGGAGCAACATTTTAACTTAACTGGATATGTAAAAAAAAGGGTATTCAAAACAGGATCATCCCCGAAATCGAAAGATGTTCGGGGTAAAAATCAATGACTTGCGCACGGGCAGTCAAACATTTAATTAACACACACTACGATGCTCTTACAATTTCCCCAGCCAAAACAAAGACTGCAGAAACCCTGAACATGCACCACACCACAGAAACGGTATAAATAACTTTAATTCATTTTTACTGGCTATCAAAACACACCACTACACCAAGTTATGCATAGAAATTCTGCCCGGAGTTTAAACCAGAAAAGTTACCCATAAATAATAACGGTTTGTATTATACGTTAACCATAACAGGATATTTGTATTCTCATACGTGTGACACTGTAAATAGCAATTGACTATTTGGCAAAAGATTAATTATAGAATAAAAAAAATTGCTAAAATGACTAAATTCTTAATTGCCATAGTGACCTTTTCAGTTTTGCATGTACAATATTAGGCACATCGTAATTTGAATTATTGACGGATTTTAACTGAAACCCCGGCGATTTTAACAAGTATTGATAATTATTCTGTTGTTTACAAAAATCAAAACTGCATATATTGGTATTTTGCAATTAATTCCGAATAAAATATTGCCAAAATTGATTGCAGCCAGACATAACAGCGATACATTGTAAAATTCAACCTTCGTCAACTGTTCCAAATATTTCTTAACGCTTTAATTCAACTGACATTCTCCTGGCTTTTTTATCGTCAAACAACCCGTTTAACCAGAGAGAAGAGTCCAACCTTTCCTGCTGGCATAAAAATTAGATCTCTTGTTGCGTTTTCATTTCAACCCACAATTCTTTAAAAGTCAATTCCGCAAATTTGGATTGAAATACTAAAAACCTTACATGAGTACACTTTGGAAATACCTCCGGCCGCAGCGAAAACTAATTGCCATATCTCTTTTTTTAGCGGCAGCAGCACAATTGCTAACCCTTCTGGATCCGCTGATCTTCGGACGTATTGTTGATGATTATGCCGGCAACCCAAAGAATCTGACGGAGAAAGAACTAATCAACAGCGTTTTGTACTGGCTGTTGATTGCAGCCGGAATCGCGGTAGTTTCTAAACTTTGTAAATCCTGCCAGGAATACCTTACCCGCAAGGCGGTTGCTCATTTTGGGATGAACATTTTCAATGATGGCCTGAAACAAACACTCAGACTTTCTTTTCAGGAATTTGAAGAGAACAGAAGCGGTACAACCTTGTCTGTTTTGCAAAAAGTAAAAACCGATACGGAGCGTTTTGTCAATTCTTTTATCAACATCCTCTTTTCTTCACTCATCAGCGTTGGTTTCCTTCTTTGGTACAGTATAAATAAAAACTGGATGCTCATACCCGTTTTTCTGGTCGGTGTGCTTGTTCTGGGATCGCTTACCGGACTTTTATCAAAAAAGATTAAGAGCATTCAGCGCAGTATCAACAAACAAACCAATGCACAGGCCGGAATCATCACCGAAAGTCTGCGCAATATTGAGCTGGTAAAAAGTCTGGGCTTAACTTTTTCTGAAATCAGAAGATTAAACAAACAGACACGGGAAATTTTTGAGCTGGAAATGTTCAAAGCGAGAAAGGTAAGCATACTCACTTTTCTACAGGGCGTAACGCTCAACGTTTTAAAGCAGTCGATCCTTTTCATATTACTTTGGCTGATTTTCAGGAAAGTGCTTACGACCGGTGAACTGATTGCCATGCAGTTTATCTCCACGGCTATCTTTGGACCTTTGCAGGATTTGGGAAACCTGATTTTGCAATACAGAGAAGTTGATGCATCTGTAAAGATATTTGATCAGCTCATGCAGAAACCCGTTGAGCAGCGGCCCGAAAATTCTGTCGAGGTTGGCCCGTTGGTGAGTTTGCAATTCGACAATGTGATATTCCGGCACAAAACGGCCGGCTACAACGCCATCGATAAAATATCTTTCAGCGTTAAATCCGGGCAGACTATTGCTTTTGTAGGACCATCTGGTTCGGGGAAATCTACTTTGGTTAAATTACTCATAGGGCTTTACTTACCTGTGGAGGGAAATATTTATTTTAACCAGGAGAATTCCTCAACGATCCGTTACAATCCATTAAGACGGCAAATCGGGTTTGTAACCCAGGATACACAGCTTTTTGCGGGTACTATTCGGGATAATCTTTTGTATGCCAATCCGTCCGCAATTGACCTTGATATAACCCAGGCCTTGCAGAAAGCGTCAGCAACAGCATTGATTGCCAAAGCAGAAAAAGGTGTACAAACCGTGCTCGGTGAAAACGGGATGAAACTTTCAGGTGGTGAAAAACAGCGGATTTCTATTGCCAGAGCTTTACTGAGAAAACCGCGACTACTTATTTTTGACGAAGCAACCTCGGCACTTGACTCGCTGACGGAAGAAGATATTACTGCAACAATCAAAGATGTTTCTTCAAACGGCGAGCAAATGACGATCCTGATCGCACACCGGTTGTCGACGATTATGCATGCCGACGTCATTTATGTGCTTGAAAAAGGAAAGATTGTGGAGACGGGATCGCATGAGGATTTACTGGGTCAAAAAGGACTGTACTTTGCGATGTGGAGACAGCAGATTGGTGAAAGGCGTATTCACGTTTAATATAATATCCTCCGTTTACTAGTATGGAAAAATAAATATTATCGTATATCTATCGAACTTATTTTATATTTACCCAACAATTATTGATTTTCAGCGTTTTGTACTGGAATGACTTCACGATACTGCTAAGGTTAAACTCTGTTTACTCACTTGGTCCTTCAAACAAGTTTGACCCAAAATTCAATTCACTTTAAATTCTGCTTTTTGAGAACGTTCAACCTGATTACTAGACTGAACGATTTCTGACGGCGCATGCAAAGAATCCCGGCTATTCCATCTAACTAAATAATATGGCATTTATTGATATTGTACTCCAGCCGCCTTCGTACGGATGGAAAAACGCAGAAGGTGAACTGATTAAACCCAAACCGGGACAGATCATAAGCGAGTTTTTTTCAAGACTAAATATTTTCGCAGACAAGCGTAACTGGCTGCCTTTTATGAGCTGGATGAAGGTGCTTTGCATGGTGCCTTTTTTGTATTTATTTATATTTGAATATTTCACTTTGTGGACACTGCTGGCTGCTTTTCTGTACAGTATGATCATCATGGGAACACATGGTACGATCTGGCATCACAGATATTGCACTCACGGAGCCTATAAGTTTAGTAACGGATTTTGGCGGTTTTTCACTCAGAATCTGACTGTCAGCATGATACCGGAAGAGATTTATGTAATCTCCCATCACGTACATCACGCCAAGTCCGACCAGCCGGGTGATCCTTATAATGCCCAGGCCGGCTTCCTTTACTGCTTCCTGGCCGATGTCAACCACCAGCCGATTGCCAAGGATCTTAGTGAAAAGGATTACAACCGCGTTAAGCTGTTAATGAGACATACAGGTGTTACAGCCAACACGTATGCACAATATCAAAAATGGGGATCTTATATAAATCCTGGAAATGCGTTGCTTTCGTGGGTGCTCAACTGGGGTTTTTGGTATGCGATGTTTTACCTGATGGGCGGCCACGCATTGGCATGCTGTTTATTTGGTGCTGCGGGATTTTGGGCGGTTGGCGTTCGTACTTTTAATTATGAGGGACATGGAAAAGGAGAAAACGTTCAGCGGGAAGGCATAGATTTTAGCACCAAGGATAACTCAGTCAATCAGTTATGGCCAGGTATTGTGGCTGGTGAATGGCACAACAATCACCATTTATTCCCAAAAAGTGCCCGCAGCGGATTTAAGCCTCATCAGGTTGATCTGGCCTGGTACTATATCAAATTTATGAACAGCATTGGTGCGGTTAGTTCCTATAAAGATTTTAAAAAGCAATTTTACCTGCAATACCATTTGCCCTACCTGCAGGCAAAAACCAAATCTGAAAAACCCTCAGTTACTGTTCCAGCGTCTACCGTGCTGCAATAAGCTATGTAACGATCCAGATTTGGATCGTTACAAATTTTCACAAATTCCCTTTCTTCATTTCCCGTACCGCATAATCCGCGGCTCTTGCGGTGAAAGCCATAAAAGTCAATGACGGATTTTGGGTTGAGGTTGAGGTCATGCAGGCACCATCGGTTACAAACACATTCTTGCAGCCATGCATCTGATTCCATTTGTTAAGAACCGATGTTTTTTCATCCTTGCCCATTCTGACTCCACCCATTTCATGAATATCCAGTCCGGGCGCCTTGCCAACCAGATCATTCACCACTATATTTTTAAAACCCGCTTTTGAAAGCATTTCCGACATCTGCACCCCGAAATCCTTGATCATCTTTTCATCGTTATCGTCATATTCGACAGATACTTTAAGCAAAGGAATCCCCCAGGCATCCTTCAAATTGGCATCCAGGCTCACAAAATTGGTTTCCTTCGGGATCGTCTCTCCCATCATGCCTGTATTGACACGCCAGTTACCATACTTTTTATTGGCCAGACTGTCTTTTAATGATTCTCCGATCAAAGTCTCATCGTTATAGGTTACCCGGCTTGAAATAAAACCCGCAGCATAACCACGGAGAAAATTTGTCTCCTGTTTAAAAACATTTCGAAACCTCGGAATGTAGCACATATTAGGCCGAACTCCTGCCGTTGTAGTATCCTTAAATCCTTCATGCTCTGCAACAATATTGGTCCGGAAATTATGAAAAGCAACATATTTCCCAACCAAACCACTGTCATTTCCGATACCGTTCTCAAACCGGCTGGATTTCGAATTTAACAAAATCAGGTTGGTATTCAGCGTTGAACCATTTACAAATATGACTTTGGCAAAATATTCAACCATCTCTTTTGTATGCGCATCGATCACTCTCACGCCGGTTGCCTTTTGCTTTGCATCATCGTAAATAATCGAATGAACGACAGAATCGGGCCGTAATGTCAAATTTCCTGTTTTCTCAGCCCAGGGTAATGTTGAACTGTTACTGCTGAAATAACCGCCATACGGGCAGCCTCTCCTGCAAAGATTTCTATGCTGGCACTGCGCCCTCCCCTGCTCGACGTGTATCGGTTTTGGAACTGTTAAATGTGCGCACCTGCCGATCACCATCGGACGGGTATTTTTATAATTTATGGCAAGCTGTTTTTTGAAATGGTCTTCAATGCAAGACATTTCATGAGGCGGAAGGAATTCACCGTCGGGAAGCTGAGCCAAACCATCTTTGTTCCCCGAAATCCCGACAAATTTTTCCACATGCGAATACCATGGAGCCATATCCTTGTAACGTACCGGCCAGTCCACGGCGTAACCATCCCGTGCAGGACCATCAAAATCATATTCCGACCACCGCTGGGTTCCTCTTCCCCAGGTCAGCGACTTGCCTCCAACCTGATAGCCGCGGATCCAGTCAAATGGTTTATCCTGGATATAGGGATGCTCATCATCTTTGACAAAAAACTGAGCCGAATCTTCTGCAAAAGCAAAACAGCGCGAAGCAATCGGATTGGCTTCTTTCACTGCATTGGGAAGCTGACCTAAATGATCGAACTCCCAGGGATTTTTGAAAGCGGTTGGGTAATCGGTGATGTGATTCACGGCACGTCCGCGTTCCAGTACCAGCGTTTTTAAACCGCCTTCGGTTAATTCTTTCGCTGCCCAGCCGCCGCTTATTCCGGAGCCGACAACGATTGCGTCAAAAGTGCGATCCTTAATCGAGTTTATATTTAAAAATGCCATATCGCTGATAACTATGATTTGCTGACCGGCACACAGCCGTTAAAAAAGCCCGGGTTCATATTATAATGCTGAATATTTGTCATCACGTACTCGGAATTCTGATATCCGACAATGGTCAGCGCTTTGATGATTTTTATAAAGTCAAGCTGCATTTGCTCTTTTGATTCCTGCATATTTTTCAGAACCAGTTCACGTTCACTTTTGCTGCCTGAAATGAAATTTTTGTTATGAAGACCTAACGCAACCTGATCAACAAGCGCCAGTCCTTTGCTAAAAAGATTCTGATCATTTTGCACATAACAATCCCTGATCATGCGCATAGCGAAATGATCCAGTTTGAGTGATTTGGCACCCGGCGTAGCAGTTTCAGGAATAAAGGTCTCCATGATCTCAGCAATAAGCTTCTGATCGTCGGCACGGGGAAAAATTCCTTTTATTGAACCGGCAGATTGTAAACTCTTACTCCACGTCACGTCCGCAGCCAGAACGCCTGCAGTAAGCAAAAGGTTTTTTAACAGATCACGGCGTTTCATTTTCTTTAATTTATTTTGACAGAGGAAATCTCTTATTGATGGAAGAACTTTGTCCCGGGTCCCTGTATGAATAAAGAGTGAAACAGTGTTTATTACCCCAGGCAAATTGAAAAATATTTATTGTTTTTTTATTTGACGAATTTTGAAATGATTTTTAATACAAAGTGGTCGTTTCAGAAATCGTTAACGCAATTCCACGATACGTTCCGATGGAACCTAATTGTCGTTGTTTATTCTTCTTCTACCGACGAGATGTTCCTAACGGAACATGAAAATCGAAATCAACAAATCTCATTAACTATCCAGATTACAAAAACATGCTCTTAATCTTAAAAACTAATTGTCGGCAAAGCCGTCTCCTGTTTATATTAATCATTTTCAACGAGGCTAATCCATGGCTCCATAGGAACTTCCTTGCTTTCAGGAAACTCCTATGGAGTTAAGTTTGAGTTTAAACAGGGCATTTTCTATAAACAGGGGGCTCCAAAGAGCCATTTTCAGAAAGTGCCAAACGTGTCACATAAATCTATTCCTTAGAGCTTCTCAAATTTCCTCAATAAATCTTTGTTTTATTTTAATGTAACCGGGTGTTATGTTTGGTATCGAGCCCAGGTCGCCGGGCGCTCAACGTAAGGCTTTCAACAATTTTATATCAAATTAAACAGGCTCTACATTCAACATAAAAACAAAATCTCCAATATAATTCCAGGAATGGCTTCATTTTCCATAGGAACATTTCCCCGGTAGCAAAAACAGAATGAAACCGAAATTGATCCTTCCGTAGGCACGACTTGTGATTTGCACTTCACAAATAATTCTTTCCAATTTATCTGGGGTAATTATGTCAAATCTGCTCTTTGTATAGTTAGTGACAAAAACCAGAAAACCGAATCGTAAAAATCCGAAACTACATGTCAGACGCTGATATACAACATCAAAATTCCAGAAGAAACTGGCTAAAAAAATCTTCGCTTCTTGGCTCTGCCCTGTTAACCGGACACCCTGCACTGACTGAAACAAAGGCAAAAAAAGTAGTACGGCGTTTACCAATCAGCGTTTCATCCTTTTGTTACTGGCATTTCAAGGAAGTAAAATACCCGATTGAAAAAGTAATCGAAGATGCAGGCCGATTAGGATTTGACGGCGTGGAAATACTGCATAAACAGATGACCGACGAATCGGTTTCCTATCAAAATAAGTTGAAGAGAATGGCTTTTGATAACGGCTTGGCACTCCCGTTACTTTCGATCCATCAAAGCTTTGTCAATCCTGACGATGAAAAGAGAAAAGCAGATGTGGAGCATACCAAAAGATGTATCGATATGGCTGTTCAAATGGGCATCCCGTGCGTGCGGATGAACACCGGAAGCTGGGGTACGGCTGTGAGAAATACCGAATATTTTAAGACCGGGGCCGAAACACCGATAAAGGGTTATACCAATGAAGATGCAATTAAATGGTGTATTGATGAAATGCATGAATGCCTGAAATATGCTGAGAAAGCGGGGGTTGTACTTGCCATTGAAAACCACTGGGGACTTTCTTCTGATATCGATATTCTGATCAGAATTTACAAAGAGCTTTCAGGATCACCATCGATGGGTATGAATGTCGACACCGGTAATTTCGTGGGTGAACCTTACGCGCAGCTTGAAAAACTGGCTCCTTACGCAACGATCGTTCAGGCGAAAACTTATTATGGCGGCGGAGAAAATTATGACAAAGATCTCGACTATACCCGGATCGGGAAGATCCTGCAAAAAGCCAATTACAACGGATATATTTCTTTGGAAATGGAAGGAAAAGAAGATGCTAAGACGGCAGTCCCAAAAAGTCTGGAGGTGTTAAGAAAGGCGTTCACATTTATGGCTTAAAAACAATTTGTGCCCTTGATTGAATACCATAGACATACTTTTATCTTACAAACGACTATAAACTAAACACTTAAAAATGGAAGACTTACGTACTAATTCAAGAAGAGATTGGCTTAAAAAGACTGCTTTGGCAGGTTCGGCTTTCATGATGAGTGAACCTATAATAGCCGCCGTTAAACCCGTTGCGAAAACGATCGTCAGGCGGTTACCGATAAGCGTTTCAACATACAGTTACTGGCATTTTAAACCAACCATATTTCCAATTGAAAAAGTAATTGAACAGGCTGCCAGGCTTGGTTTTGACGGAGTTGAGATATTACACAAACAAATGGCAAATGAAACGGTAGCCTATCAGAACAAACTGAAACGGCTTGCTTTTAATAACGGACTTGCCATGCCATTGCTTTCCATTCATCAAAGTTTTGTTCAGCCGGATGCAGCAAAAAGGAAAGCCGATGTTGAACATACAAAACGCTGCATTGATATTGCTACGCAAATGGGGATTCCCTGTGTTCGCATGAATACGGGAAGCTGGGGAACAAATAAGGGAGATGCAGAGTATTACAGAACCGGTTTTGAGCCGCCGCTTAAAGGTTTCACGGATGAAGATGCGATCAAATGGTGTATAGACGAATTGCAGGAATGTCTGAGATATGCCGAGAAAGCAGGAGTTACCCTGGCACTGGAAAACCATTGGGGACTCTCTTCCAACATCGATTACCTGCTTCGGATTTATAAAGCTTTACAAGCATCTCCTGCCATGGGAATGAATGTGGACACGGGAAATTTTGTAGGAGAACCTTACGCACAGCTTGAAAGACTCGCCCCTTATGCCTCGATCGTTCAGGCGAAAACTTACTACGGTGGCGGAGAAGTTTATGACAAAGATCTTGACTATCCGCGAATCGCGAAGATTCTTCAAAAAGCAAATTTTAATGGTTACGTCTCTTTGGAAATGGAAGGAAAAGGTGATCCGAATACTGCTGTTCCAAAAAGTCTTGAAGTATTAAGAGAAGCTTTTACTTATACGGTATGAAATAAAAATGCATCCTTACCGGTTTCGGCAAGGATGCACAAAATATTTCTCTTTTATAAAACGCTAGTCTCAAAAAGCTGAAACGATTTTTGAAGCGTAGCAATTGCCCTATAGATTAATTTATAAACTGCATGTGCCGTAATTCCCATCAGAAGTGATATTTTATCAACATCGAGTTCTTTAAAATATCTTAAATGAATAACCTGGCTTTGCCTTCGAGATAGCGATTTTAAAGCGACATCAAGTGTTTCCTGGTTTCTTTTAAAACTTTCGGTACAAATCCATTTCTGTTCTGCAGACTCTTCCTGATTAAAATCATCGGTATAAAAAGACTTCTGGATCCGGTTTAATTCCTTCAAAATTTCTCTTCTCAAACACCGGAACAAATAAAACCTGATTGAATCCGTATCACTTAGTTTTTGTCTGAATTTCCAAAGCGATACAAACAGATTCTGGATAGCGTCTCTGACAATTTCCCGATCAGATTGCAAATGAAATCCGTATTCAAAAAGTACAGGAAAGTATCGGGAGTAAAGAGATGAAAATGCGTTACTGTCGCCTTGCTTTAAACCGTTCCATAAAAACAAGTCGTTATCGGAGGATTGATTTATCACCATATTTTTTTCGACGGTTTGTTTATTCCAACCAAAAGTTTATCACTGAATGACCGGATTTTCGGCCATTCAGTGATCTTTATCCTATTCGTAAATAAGCCATGAAGTTGCCTTGCAATCCTGATCCGCTGAGAAACGTATCCAGCGGGACTGGAAGGAATCAGGAAAAGTATAATCAACTGTTTTACCAGCCGGAACCACAATTTCCTTATAAGTCATCCAGGGCCCGTGACCGACCGGTTCAACCTGCACTTTAAATGTTACTGGCTGTTTGCTGTCATGAGAAAGTTTTAGTTTTCTCTTGTCATAAAAACCAATCAGATACGCATCAGAAGGAATATCTTTTTTCACCGATGCATCTTTCCATGGACCACCCTGCCCTGTTGGTTTACCCAGTTTCCAAAGATCGTCGATCGTTCCTGCCCACACACTTGCCCTACCGTCTGCTGACTTGATAATATGTTCACCCGCTTTCGCATCATTGTTCAAACCTGTCATAACCAGCAAACCTCTGTAAGATGCAAAATCGTAAACACTCAGCTGATGCGAAGAAACCGGTCTGATCTTGGCAAAACCGTCTGCATTTTCAGCAGGCAATTCGTAAAATGTTCCGTGTACATTCATCAAGTCACGCTCTGTTGCCACTTCACGCACAACCCTAAGCAAATTGCTATTGGTTTTTTGGGTAAATGCTGCGCTTCCTAACGGCAAACGCCATCTTCTGTCCAGATCATCCACGATTACAACCGATGACTCGTCAATCGTTACTACATTTTTGGGAAGCACAAACTTTTCGCGGATGAAAGAAGCTGTTTTTGCATCTTCCTTTTTTTCCAGTTTCATATCGGCATTCAGCTCGTAATAACCACTTTCTTCAAATTTGCCTTTTGACACTTTTCCTGCCAGCAAACCCATGGCGCGTCTGTTGTCTCCCAGACCGTACATCAATCCGGCCGAATAATCTGTACCGCTTAGAGTGGCCAGTCCGTTAAACATCGGGTCAACAGATTTGGTAAACCTGTCCGTATCCGTATAAGAAAAATGAACCGTTGCTTTGGTAGAATTATTACCCGTAACACGAATCCACTCACCCTTTTCAGCCGCATCGAAAACGATATAAACTGCTTTGCCAGGCTCCGCAATAATTGTTTTAACAGAGCTCCATTGATTTTTTCCTTCTTTATCAACTTCAAAATTGAAAGTAACGGGTGCATTTCCCTCGTTGAGAATCCATGCCATACGGTGTTTCCAGCCTGCGAATAAAAAAGGCTCGGATGCCTTCGCTTTTTCTATATTTTCAGAAATCCAAACTGCACCTTCCGCCGTATTTGGTCCAAGCTGATCGGGTTTTTGAAGAGACGTAAACCAAAGATTGGAATTCGATTGACCAGGACCTTCGATAGCTCCTTTTGCTTTCCGCTTGTTCAAAAACTCCTTTTGAGCTGAATCATCACCACCGAAAACAAGCTGATCCTGCCATCTTGTAAAATCACCAACGACTTTCAGATAGGCCGATCCCGGACGGATTCCTGCACTGTTTGTTGAATTAAAAGTCCCCGGGAAATGCCAGAACATACCATGCATTGTCATCAAATAATCTGGTTTGGCAGCAGTTCCCACATCTCTGATTCGCGGCCATTCCGTGTTCCATCCATGTGCACCGTCGTAGGTGTGACTTGCCTTTGGTAGTCTGTAAAACGACCATTTACCATGATCCCGGCTACCCAGCAGCACGGATTTATGATCCCAGCCCGTGGCCCAGATCGGATCGGTGTCAGGATTTTTATTTCCATAGATTCCACCCGGACCGGTCACCTCTACAAACTGATTTCTCCGAACGACTTTCCAGCTTTTGCCATCCCATTCGGACAACGAACCCGCTTCGATATCAAAGTCTGTCAATGCCTTTGGTCCGGATTCCCCGTTGTTGGAAAAAACCATCACGCCCTGTCCTGAATACAACCCCTTTCCATGAGCCCCCGGTAACAGTTCTCCCGGAGGATTCGGCGATGCACTGGCCTTGTTTCTTTTGTTAATCACATTGCCGTCTTCATACAGAATGGTCGGTTTCAAAGTTTTTACATCCACATCGTAAAAGCCCTCTTCCATGGTTCCGTAATAGATTTTATTAGCCGGATCTGTCAAATGCCGTGCGTTTCCGGTGTGCCGTCCCGGCATTATTTCCCAGGGAATCACACGTACTTTTCCTTTGTCATCAATCGCATAAGGTCCGATAAAAAGCTGCTTGCTTTCGGTATGGATCATCCGGTTAGCAGGCGTTCCACCAATACTTTCCGGGCGTACGATTTGTTTGCGATCCGGTGTAATCTCATAGAGTTTATCCGAAGAGCCAAAAGGCAAATGGGGCGCATAAGTAATCACCCAAAGTCTGTTTGCCCACGGAACAACCGCTCCCGTACCACATTCACCTTCATTGTTGTACATCGCGAGCTTTGGGTAAACGCCGCTGATAAATGGCTGCTTCTCCGTCTGCGCAAATAAGGGACTGATTGTTGCGGCACTCATTGCCAACGCTAAAACTGCGGACTTTATATTCCGTTCCTTTCTCATACTATTTTATTCGCTATTCTTATAAACATTGAAAAATCTGTCTGAACATGGTTTTGCCATGAAACGCTATATCAATCAGATCAGTAATTTGGATTTTGCTTTAAGCCGCTGGTCAGTACTTCCGAGGTTGGGATCGGCCAGATGTACTGGCGCGCATCAAACTTGCGGATTGCAATTTGTTTAATGAGACCTGCCGTAAACATAGGTGTAAAATCAGCTACACCATCATCATCAACTGGCGGTGTGGAAGGGAAAAACCAAAGACCCGGTTTTACCACTTTCGTGCGCAGATCCGCAGGATCCAAAAGACCGTAATTGACTTTATTCAAAACTTTCTCCGCAAGTTTCCAGCGAATGATATCCATATAGCGTACACCTTCGAGGGCAAATTCCATCCGGCGTTCAATACGAAGGGCTTTGCGAAGTTCGCTTTGTGTCATCGTTTTCACCGCAGGATAAGTGGCTGCAGTAAGGGCAGCTCCATAAGCTCTTGCACGAACCGTGTTGATGGCGTCAAGTACAGTCTGGTCAATTTCATTAAGTTCAATTTTTGCTTCTGCATACATCAAAAGCACGTCCGCATAACGAATAATGATTTTATCAGGCTCGATCGTCCATGAATTTAGCAGCCAGTCACTGTCAATTCCTTTTTTGAATACAAGTCCGTTAAACGAAGCAAACTGAGCTACCGAACGTGTGTCTTTGTTTTCAACATACTTATTGTCAGCCACTTTGAAAACAGTAAGGGAATCAGGATGCGGCTGGTAGGTATATCCCAAAAAGTTAGTCTGGAACTCCACGATTGTTGCCTTACATCTTGGATCTCGGTTTAAGAAAGGTTTACGCGGATTGAAAAGCGGTGACTCGTCAATCGGCAGCCCATCCGTGCAAAGAAACGAGCAGAATAAATCCCACGAAGGATCTTTGGCGCCAAATCCGCCGGGGTTGCGTGTTACATAGTCCTGAATTCCTCCCTGAACAACTTTTAATGTAATGGAACGTGGAAGACCAAAAACTGTTTCAACCGAATTCTTAGTTTTGGCAATAAACAGATTGTCAAAATTGCTGTGCAGGCTGTATGCTTTTAAATCCATACATGCTTTTGCTGCGGTTTTTGCCGTTGCCCAGTCTCCCATCTGAAGTGCGATTCTTGCCTTCATCGCGTAGGCCGCTCCTGATGAAGCTCTTTTTAACTCCGAAGCGGTGAAAGTTGTTTTTAAAGTAGCGGCTGCAAAATCAAAGTCCGCATAAATTTTAGGCAGCACCGTTGTACGGTCTTCCTGTTTTAAAGTCAGCGCTTCTTCAATATCCAGACTTTTCTCCGTGTAGACAATGTTTCCGTAGTGAGAAAGTAATCTTGAATACTGACAGGCACGAACAAATTTTGCCTCTGCAATGTACCGGTCCATTTGCTGCTGAGAAAGCACCGACGATGCACGTCCAACGCTGGTAATTACCGTATTAGCCCTGGCAATAGCCTTGTAGGTATTTGTCCACCAGCTGATCACAAAATCGGTTTGACCGTTTAAAGTCGATCCGGTTACAGGCGACAGGCCGTCACGGAAAATGAAATCATCTGTCCATTCGTCGCTGTCCTTCATCCAGAAAGCGTCTTTGTACAAGCCATTGAGCGACATTTCAATTTCTTCCGCGGTAGAGTTCCAGGTTTCGCTGGAACCGTCTGAGAGCGGATTTAAATCCAGTGAGCCGCAGGAAGCAAGAAAAATCGTGCAGATAGAGGTAATAAATATTTTAAATCTCATGATCGTTCAGTTTTAGAATTTAACAGATGCGCCAAAAACAAAGGAAGTCGTGATTGGATAAGCCAAAGCATTTTGCTCAGGATCCCAGCCTTTTGGAAAACGGTCCAGAGAAAAAAGATCCGTTACTGTTCCGTACAAGCGCACACCTGAAATATGAATTTTATCAGTAAGTGTTTTTGGAACATTATAACCCAGACTGATATTTTTCAAACGTAAATAACCTCCGTTAATCATCCAATAGTCAGACATCACGTAATTGTTTGTTGCTGAGGTATTTGAGTAGCGCGGATATTGAGCCGCAAGGTTTTGCTCGGCAGTATTGTAATTGCTCCAGCTTTTACCATCGATAATGGTTTGAAAATTCCCGAAGTTCTGGCGGTAAGGCTGAAGAATGTCCGGACCTAACCTGGAATTCTGTTTGGCCACACCCTGAACTACAAAAGAGAAATCCCAATTTCCATAGCCCAACTGAAAATTAGCTCCGAACATAAGTCTCGGCAGTGAACCGCCTAACAAAACACGGTCGTACTCAGGAGAAATTTTGCCATCCGGTACGCCATTTGGTCCGCTGATGTCTTTGTACCGGATATCACCCGGTTTCATATTGGCATTTAGTTTTGCAGAGTTGGCAACTTCGTCTGCGGTTTGGTAAAGGCCTTCTGAAACATATCCGTACCATTCGTTAAACTCACTTCCCTGGAATTTGACCTGATCAGCTAAAAACTGAGTGCCGCCCAGGTTTCCCATTTTAGATTTAAAATCTGAAAGGTTAAATGATGCTGAATAGCGGAAAGCACCTGCTTTATCGTTCCAGCCCAGCTGCGCTTCCCAGCCATTGGTAAACATTTTACCTGTGTTTTGATTAGGGTTTTCAAAACCAATGTAATCCGGTATTTCCAGCGGAAGCAACATATCTTTGGTTGTTTTACGGTAATAATCTCCGGTAAAACGAAGCCTGTCGCGGAAGAAATTCATGTCAACACCTATGTCATATGACTGCGTGGTTTCCCAGGAAATATCACGGATTGCATACTGTGCCTGCTCGGCAGACTGAGCCGAAACAACATTATTACCCTGATAAAATAAAGCACTGGTTTCAAAATTCAGGAGTGCCTGGTAGGGATAGTAGCTGTCCGCAATACGCTCATTACCAAGTGACCCCCATGAAGCACGCACTTTAAACAGAGAAAGCCAGGAAGCGGTTGATTCCATAAATTTTTCGTCTGAAACCGTCCATCCCGCCGACACAGAAGGAAAAGCACCCCACCTGTAATCACTTGCAAAACGTGAAGAAGCATCATAACGGATATTGGCCTGTAACAGATATTTTCCTTTGAAATTATACATTACGCGCCCAAAGTAAGACCGGTAAGCACTTTCAAATGCACTGCCGCTGTTATCGCGAAACTCTAATGGCCCAAGGTTTAGATAAGGATAAGATGTAAGCTGATATTGCCCTCTCGAAGCGCCCAGCAATTCGTCCGATGCTTTATAAAACTCATAACCTCCCAGAATACTCACACTGTGGTTGCCAAATTCTTTAGAATAGTTAGCCAAAAACTGCGTGGTATAACGATAATTGTCATTGCGTGCTTCCTGAAGTTTGGTTTCTGTTGCACCTTCTATGTAACCAGAAATCGATCCCGGGTTGTTGTAAGACGTGTAAGGTACTTTTTTGGTAAATATTTTCCCCTTGTCAAAATTCAGAAACGGAGATACAACGCCCGAGAGTTTCAAGCCGTCAACGGGTGTAAAATCAAGGCTCATTTTTCCACCGATTTGATTTGACCAAAGGTTGTTAAAACCGCCGTTTTTAATCAAGGCATAAATATTTGCTCCGTCTTTACCTGCTCCAACGCGCCCGTCAGACCATTCAGCAGCAAAAATCGCCGGCATCATTCCCATCCTCACAATAGGATAAGTCATCGCGTTGGGTGTTCTTACATCCGATACTGGCTGGGTTGAAAAAGCCCGACGGAAATTCATATCAACAGTAGCCGAGAGATACTTGTTTATCGTAATATCATTGTTAACCCTAGCCGTTATACGTTCGTACGACCGCCCGTCATAAAGTCCGTCTGACTTGTCATAACCAAACGATACGCGGGAACGAAGTGTCTTGCCGGCTCCTGAAATGCTCAGGATATGGCTGCGCCTCGGAGCTGAATTGTTCAGGATCATTTTCCTCCAGTCCGTGTCGGGATACTGGTCCGGATTTTCCTGATGAAGCTGCGGATAATTGTCGATGAGATCTTTGGCAAAGGCAGGATACTGGTTTGCTCCGTTGCCATTGTCATTCCATCTTAGTTCATTAGTCAGCTGCATGTAACGCTGCGCACCCACATAAGTAGGAAGCCGTGTGGCTTTCTCGATACCATACTCAAAAGTATAATCCAGATTCAGCTGACCATCTTTAGCACGCTTGGTCGTCACCAAAATGACCCCTGCTGCCGCACGTGAGCCATAAATAGAAGCCGAAGCAGCATCTTTCAAAACAGAAATATTATCTACATCATTGGGATTAATAGAATTAATATCATCAACAGGAACACCGTCCAAAATGATCAACGGGTTGGCGCCCGCATCGTTGATCGTTGTCACTCCCCTTACGCGAATGGAAGCCGTAGCGCCCGGTGCACTGTTGCTTCTTGTCACCATCACACCCGGCATGGAGCCTTGTAATGCCTGTGAAATTTGGGTTGTCTTACGGTTTGCGATCATATCGCCCTGTACGGTCGACACTGCTCCGGTCAGATCTTTTTTCTTAACTGTTCCGTAGCCTACCACCACAACTTCTTTCAGAGAGCGATCCTCCGGAGTCATTTTAATGGACAGTGCAGTTTGGTTACCAATGATTTCTTCCTGGGTTTTGTAACCGACAAAACTAAAAACCAATACCGTCTGACCTAAGGCGCCTTCTGGAATATCCAGTTGGAAGTCTCCTTCTGCGTTCGTGTTCGTACCCGTTTGTGTCCCTTTGATCACTACGCTCACACCTGGTAAAACCAGTCCGACTTCGTCAAGAACCTTGCCGGAAATATTCTTTTTAGGCGCGCTGGCAGACGGTGTCTGTTCCGGAAGAGTAATTAACCTTTTAAGGATTATGATCTTGCCAGACACTTCATATTGCAGACCAAGCGGCGTCAGGATATCGTCCAGCGCTTCCGAAAGAGGTTTGTTCTGTACAGTGACAGTCACCTTTCTGGTTGATTTGATCAGTTTTGAACTAAAAACAAACCGCACATCCGCCTGCTTTTCCATTTGGTTAAGCACTTTTTTCACCTCGCTTCCGGTTGCCGACACCGAAACTTTCTGACTTAACAACGACTGGGCGCTGCCATCATGCGCGTAAGCGGCCCCAAACAAAATCAGGGCAAAGAAGAGTTGGGTAGCTGTTATTCGCATAGTCCAAAGTAATACCTGTCGGTACTTTAAAGGTTTCTTCATAAATTTGATTGTTTTGAAATAATGAAAAAAATGGCAAAACACACCCTGTCTCCTTTTGCAAGGAAATGACGCCAATCATACAGGGTTTTAATTCAGGGCCGGAAGTGTTCCACCATTTCCGGCCCTTTTCTTAGGGTTACTCTTTTACTTAATTAACGGTTTAGGAATAGTCCCATGGTTGTGGCCACGGTCGATATCAATTCCCTGGGGAATCTCCCCAGGCTGAGATGTAGGCCTTTCAGGCCCAATTCTTAATTCTTAATTCTTAATTTCTCCTTCCTCCATTCTCCCCTAATTCCTACAACCCTTACTATGAACAATCACCTGTCCGTCCAGAATCTCGTAGGTTGATTCTACGGCTGAGCAAATAATTGACAGTTTTTCATGTAATGTCTGATTGTCGAGCGTTGCCGTCAGCGGACATTCTTTTAATAAATCCTCATCAAAAAGTATATCAATTCCATAAGCCTTGCCAATCGAAAGGAAAGCTTCACTGGCCGGGGTATCTTCAAATTCAAAATGAGGTATCTGCGCTTTTGGCAAAATAATTTGCGGCTTCTCAACCAGCGTTTTCACCATCCGCATCTGATCGCGCTCAAATATAATTTTCTGATTCGGCGACAATACGATTCCGCTCAACTCCCGTGACCGGATCTTGGATCTTAGGTTCGGATCTGATTTGGCAAATACAGACACCCTCCCTGTTTTCACCTCAACGGTAACCTGCCGGGAAGAATCAAATGCTTTGATCGTAAAACTTGTACCAAGCACTTTGGTAATCAGTTCATTGGAATAAACAAAAAACGGCTGCTGCGGATCTTTGGAAATTTCGAAAAACGCCTCGCCATGCAGAGAAACTTCGCGCTTCGCTCCCGAAAACTTTTCAGGATAACTAATCCGGCTTTTGGGTGCAAGCGTTATCCGGCTGCTGTCTTCAAGCCATACCTCCATTGGCTGTGAACTATCGTTGACTCTTTCAATCAAACCCTTTTCAACCTTACCTGATAACAGCGAAGCAATTTTCGATTCAGAATTTTGAAAACTTCCGTCATAAAATTTCAACCATAACCCGGCGGCCACGATAAGCAACACCGATGCTGCAAACTGAAACCAGGATCGTTGATAAAATCTGTTTTGTGCAACATCCGTCAATATCGTTTCACGCTCATAAGGCTGATTGATACTGCCGACCGTCTTACTAATTATCCGTTCTATTTCCCTTGACGAAATCTCCGTATCCTGTACCTTTAATGCCAACACAGTTTGTCTTGCCGTATAAACCAGATCAGAAATTTCAGGATTTTGTAAAAGCCAGTCATTCCAAACCTGATCGCTTTCCCTGGTCGGTGTTAGCACCCACTGCCTGAAAAAGCTGTCCCAGACAAAATCCTCTGACTTAAAATTTTTATATTGGTCCATAAAAAATTGTGTGTCTATTTAAGGATAGACCAAAACAGATCGGGGATACCAATAAAATTTAAAGTATTTTAAAAAAAATCGAAAAACGATTGAAGCAGCCAGGATACCCAGGCGCTAAATGAACAGATGGATGGTCAACAAAATCAGAAATTCGGCCTTCCAGTATGTGCGAAGCTGCTTAATTGCGATTTGCAGTAAATTTGAAACCGTCTGCGGAGAAACTTCCATCACCTCGGAAATCTGGTTGCGATCCAAATCCTGGAAAAACTTAAGATATACAACTTCCTTCTGACGACGGGGAAGTTCACTAAGCATCTTTCTGACTTTCTCGGTCAGCATAAAAGCCGACTCACTTTCAATGTAGTGCTCTTCTACGGAAAACTCGATTTCAAAAACTCCTTCATCTTCCGGAGAGGCATTATCAAATAACCGTGATCTGGTAGTTGTACTGCGATGCATCAGCCTGCGCAAAGAAGCCATCAGATACGATTTCACCACAATATCCGAGCTTAAATTTTCCCGTTTTTCCCAAAGAATCAAAAACAGATCCTGAATCGAATCTTTTACAAATTCCTTGTCTTTGGAAAACTTACTGCCATACTGAAAAAGTGAGCGAAAATGGGTGGACATCAATTTCTCAAAAGCCTCCGGCTGGCCAGCAAGGAACCGCTGCCAAACCAGTTTTTCGTCAGACGATCCCGGATACGGGTAGGAGAAGTCCATGAGGTTTTGCCGTTATAATTTTCAAATAAACACAAACAACAGCCAAATCACAATGTTTACAAAAAATTAAATTGCTCCAAGCAGAATTGTAGATGATCCTCCAAAAGTGCAAAAAGCAGTTTTAACAACAAATTTGGCATAAAAAACAAAAACACTGGCAAGGTTTCTGGGAAAGGAAGAATTTGAAAAATATTTTTTAAGTCAATTCTAAAATCGCGAATGATTTCCTGATTTCCATCAACCTGTTTGATTTAATTATCTGCCGAGAATTTTCTGATGAATTACCTGAATAAAAGGACCAATAAAATGTTTTGCTTTAAGACTGCGCATCACGGTCAGATCCTGGATGATGCTACTTTCCGAATCGAGAAAAGCAAAAACACTTTCAGCCTTCACATTTTTAAAAAGATCGGAAAATATTTCTTCGCCGTTATAGACGTTCTCATCAAGAACTTTTAGAATGGTTGCATCAAGTAATTTGTGTTTTGTGCTGATTGTTTCATCCTTAAAATACGGATGGCCATCATTTTTGAAAGAATCCAGAATTTTTGAAATGGTCTTTTGCGTATTTGTAAACGTATAACCCGATGAGCCCCGGGTATCCCCTCCTGCCACACCGATATTTATTACGTTCTCAGCCCTTCTTTCAAAGTTGTAATCGGTCATAGGAATGATGCCAAACTCACTTTCGAGGATTTCGTATTCATTAATTTCAAGCACCTCAGTGAGATACTCCTTAATTTTTAAATCATATTCTTCTGGCTCTAACAGCGACTTGGAAAAGATGGTATATTCCAGGAAAATCTCATTTTTATCCAGAGGCAGGACGTAAAAAAAAGTGGCTCCCTGCTGCTGCGATGTTCGAAAATCCATCAGGTACATCTCACCCGGATCGGCTTTGAACTGAGTGGTACGAATTCTTAAACCTTTGAAATGCTGTAAAAAATATTGGTTATGTGATTTCAGCTCCGGTTTTTTGTAAACTGAATTAAAAATATAACGCGCTGTATAGTTTCCGCTGGTCGTTTTTACGATACCGAATTTTTCTCCTCCATCGATGGAAATAATTTCTTCGTGTAAAAAACTGATATTTTTAAACTGACAGATAAAATTGAGAACATGTTCATAGAAGTCTATACTTCTGATCATGTTGTAAAGGTAGGCACCGTTTTGTAGTTTGAGGTGCAAACCGCTATTGGTGAAATATGATATTTTTTCCCATCGGCGAAAAATTACCTGCTCAAAATCAGACACTTCGGCTTCCTGTTGCCAGAAGCACCAGGTCCGGTCATTTTTTTCTTTGCGGCTTTTGTCAATGATCAGGATGGTCTCATTCTTCCAGATTCCTTCTTTTAACGCCCGGTAAACCAGACTTAGACCAGCCATTCCGCTTCCGCTGAGAATAATATCGTAATTTTTATTTTGCATCGACCAGTTAAGTCATTTGCAATAAATGTATGTGATTATTCTGTGTTTTATAAATTAATAATCCTGAAATGACCCGCGACCCATTTTGGTCAGGACAGCTTGCTGTTGTTCGTCGGCAATCAGCGGCACCTTCAAATCTTTTAAGGATGATACATTTATTGCTAACAAATTAGCATTTCCTTTTGCAAGGCGGTGGAGATATCCGGTTTGTCTGTAAACATCCAGAAGCAATGCAAGAAACGTGCTGTCATAATCATCCGCAGGTCTGATGCGAAGATATCTCGAGGTGTGAATTACCGTTTTTGCAGAATCGAACAGCACCGTTTTGCCAAGTCCTTTTTCACTGTTTCGGTGTGAAAAGACAATATCACCCGTTCTGAATTTATATTTCATGATTTCCCGTTCGGTAATTCTCATGAATTTATCTTCACCAAACACAAGCTCCTTCCCGGCAAAATGTTCAATAACCGTAACAGAACTCATCTCATCTGATGCATAATCTGAAACCTGATAAGCACAGCCCGTTACAATGGTAGCCACATTTTCGAGTTCCGTCATCGTAAAGTCTTTTGCGATACGATTTAAAGTCTGATAAAACGATGCTGCGAAATTTTCCATAAGTTGCGAATCGACCACGATTTTCCTTCAAAAAATACGGGCTGCCGGTTCAACAGCCACAGCCTGAAATTGCCGTATTTGAAAATGAAAGAAAAAACAAAAAAGCTGAATGACGCTTTTTTAAAGTCGACAAGCCGTTTTTTGATATCGAATGGTTTCCACGCTTCGACTGATTATGGCTTATTTGCCCAGCCAGTCCTTAAATTCGGTCACACGGTCGATGCTGACAAACACCTCGTAACCCGGTTCCGGGATCAGCTCCAGTTTGAGTTTTCCAGCAGAATAAGTAACGATTGACGAGATGGCGGAAAGGCAAACCAAAATACTTCGGTTTACCCGGAAAAACTTATTTGGATCAGTGAGCTGCACCAGCCGGTCTAGGCTGTAATCCACGGTAAACCTCCGTTGGTCATTGGTTACCAGAAATGCTGCCTTTTGTTCGTAGGAAAAATAGGCTACCTGCTCAACAGGAATGCTCAGCAGCTTCACCCCCCAGCTTACCAAAAACCGCTCTTTGATACTAATCTGAGGCGTTTCCTGAACTAATGACTTGCTGACAGATTCCGTCGGAGAAACAATTCTTTTGTATTTATCCAGCGCCTCACAAAGCTGTTGGTAATCAATCGGTTTTAAAAGATAGTCGATACTAAAACTTTTAAAGGCTTTTAAACTATACTCACTGTAAGCGGTTGTAAAAATGACAGGAATGCTGCTGTCAATGTTTTCAAGTATCTTAAAACCGTCATCGTCTTCGAGGTGAACATCCAGAAAAAGCAAATCAGGTAAATGATTATTTGTCTGACTGAAATATTCAAGTGTCTTTTTGACAGACGCGAACTGACCTAAAATTTCAATAGATGCATCATAGCGATGAATCAGATTTACAAGTCGCTTCGCAGTTTGATTTTCGTCTTCTATAATCAGCACATTCATGACAGCAGAGGTATTTTTACCACAAAATCTGATTCCGTTTTTTCGATAATTACCGGGGAAGCAGACAAAAGTTGGTAGCGTTTGATAATATTGTCTAAGCCGATTGCCGGAGAATTGCCGGTTTTGGACCTAAGGCGAATGGGATTGCTAACGATCAGAAACGTAAGTTCAGCACAGATTGTCACAGTCAACGGATCCTGTTCGGACATCTGATTGTGCTTGACGGCATTTTCGATCAGCAACTGAAGAGTCAAAGGAGCAATTGAATACTGGTATTTATAACTTTCAGGAATGTGAATTATGACGTTTAGTTTTTCTTCAAACCTCGCTTTTAACAAGTAGACATAAGTATCCAGAAAATCTAGTTCTGCACCGAGTTTAACGGTTTCTGCGCCGCTTTGATCGAGAATGTAACGGTAGGATTTTGAAAGCCGCCCAACAAAAAGAATCGATCTGGCCGCATCGGTCTCAATGAGTGAAGTCAGGATACTCAGACTGTTGAAAAGAAAATGAGGACTCAGCTGGTTTTTAAGTACGATCAGTTGAGCGTGCATGTGTTCGGTTTCCAGCCGCTCTGCATCCACCCTGATCTGCGCCATACTTTCGAGCATCCGTCTGTTGGAAACCAGATAAAACGTAGCCAGCATTGCCATGATTGTTAGGGCGGTGTTTGATTTACTTCTTTGACTACGACTTCGTTCAGAAATTAGCCTGATTACTTTTTCTGTATCGCCATTAACTTTCCGAAACTGACCAACCGATTGAGGATACATTCTGTTTGCAAAAAGATCGACGTTGAAGTGCCTGCTGTAAAACGACGCCATATTCAGCCACAGAAAAACAAATGCAGTATTAAACGCAACTGCCAATACAACGCCTGTAATAAAGGTTATCAGTTGCGTTACAGGCTTTATTTTGATTTTTTGATTGATTCGGTTTGAAAGAATCTGAATGTAGTCGATTATACTAATCCAGAGGCGAAAAAACACAACGTTGACCAGCCATTCTACGAGCCACAAAGGAAGTTTGCTGGTAAAAATTGCCCAGGTAAACTCAGGATTACTGACATAGATTCTAATGGGCAGATAGATCAAGACAATGCCCAGAGCGAGCAACCATTTCGATTTTCCTCCTGTCAATAAGCGCTGCCGGGTGTACTTCATGGGCCAATTCTGAAAGATCCGTTCAAAAATAAACTTAATTTTCCGGTTCTTACAAATCAGCAAAAACAGCTTCCCCTGCAACACTAAATCCGATAGCTGGAGAAAGCTGAAATTAAAACCATTTTGTTCACAAAAGCATATCCCTCAAAACCTGGTGAGTTTTCCTGGATCTCCTTGTAGCAATAGAAACTACTTTGCCACCCCAAAGGTCGATTCCATCGGATAGCCGCGCCTAAATCATTAGTTCAAACTCCTGTATTCATTCGGAGTCACGCCGGTTTTCTGCTTAAAAAGCCGGGTGAAATGCTGCTGGTATTTAAATCCAAGTTGAAAAGCAATTTCCCCAAATGAAGCATTGGCCCCGAATATTTTCATCTTGGCTTCCTCAATTAATCTGGATTGAATAAAATCCAGCGCCGTGTTTCCCGTTTCCTTTTTAATAAGATCGCCAAAATAGTTAGGAGATAAGTGGAGCATTTCCGCGCAGTAGGCTACACTTGGCAACCCCAAAGTTTGGGCTTTTCCTGATTTAAAATAGTCATTCAGCAAATCTTCAAAGCGTACCAAAATGTCTTTGTTTGCATTACTGCGGGTGATAAACTGCCGGTCATAAAACCGCATGCAATAATTGAGAAATAATTCGATGTTGGAAACAATGAGCGTCTTACTGTGCTTGTCGATATTTTGATCGATCTCGGCTCTGATCTTTTCAAAACAATCCACAATCGTTTCTCTTTCTTTTTTTGATAAATGCAACGCTTCATTGACTTCATAGGAAAAAAACGAGTAATCCTTAATGATTTTTCCAAGGTGCGTTCCTGCAATCAAATCGGGATGGAAAACTAGCGCGTAACCAGAGGGTTTCATTGATTTGCCCTTGCTGTCAATGCCATATACCTGTCCAGGAGATACAAAGACCAAAGTTCCATCTTCATAATCATAAGGCTTGCAGCCATACATCATATTACCGCATTTGATGTTTTTCAGAAATACGGCATAAACGGCCATATATCGCCTGAAATGCTGTATGGTTGGTATTTCATTAAAATTGACCACACTCACCAAAGGATGCAGCGTATCAGCACCCACCCAAGTATTATACTGCTTAACGGTATCAATTCTTTCTACCTGTTCCATATTTCCATCTGATTACAAAGCAAATATAATGATTCACAATCGCCTGAATCGGCTCTATGTAGCAGATCAGTAAAAGTGGTAAATAAACCAGTAATCTGTATAAAAATTCGCCATAAAAGATGGCCGACCTTTGTCATACCAAAAGAAAGAAAAAAAGTATAACATGAAACTAATCTTTAAATCAAGCCTTTACTTGCTGATAATCGCAGCATTAATTCCGTTCACAGTATATAGTCAAACTAAAGCTTCAACAAAAATGACAGATAATCAAAGCACAGCTCTTTTTCCAAAAGGAGACAAGCTGACAAACGGATACTTCACCGGGGACGCCTACTTGAAACCTCTTCTGGCACGTGACAAAAATAATGATTTTGCAATGGGTAGCGTAAGTTTTGAGCTGGGCGCCAGAACAAACTGGCACACGCATCCGAAAGGACAGGTTCTGATCGTAACGGAAGGGGCCGGGTTCTATCAGGAAAAAGGAAAACCGGCACAACCTATCAAAAAAGGGGATGTAGTCAACATTCCTGAGAATACGGAGCACTGGCATGGAGCGGCTCAGGCCACAAAAATGACCCATATCGCGATCACGAATTTTGAGGGCGGTACGAATGTGATCTGGCTGAAACCAGTATCTGATGAAGACTATAATGAGGTTAATAAACAATAAACACGCCAATCAATGAGCCGGGCCAAACCATTTTCATATGTGCTGCTTTTTTTGCTCATGTTAGCTTCAACTGTCATGAAAGCACAAACCGCAAAAGATCAGAAACAAGAGCTAAACCTTAAACAGCAAAGCATCATATCCATTTCCGCCCTGACTTCCAGCGGTGATCTGGAAAATCTGTCAAAGCAGCTGAACGCCGGACTGGATGCAGGCTTAACTGTGGAAGAAATCAAGGAAATCCTGGTGCAGCTATATGCATATTGTGGATTTCCAAGAAGTCTGAACGGGATTGCTACGCTTATGGCTGTCACAGAGAAAAGAAAGGCAAGCGGCCTTAACGAAAAGCAGGAAAAACCTGAAGTTTCAAAAAAATCTGTGAAGGATAAGTATGAGCAGGGCAGGACGGTTTTGGAAGAATTAACCAAAACACCGCAGTTGAAGCCGGCACCGGGATTTGGAGAATTTGCGCCAAGAATCGATGCATTTTTGAAAGAACATTTGTTTGCTGATATTTTTGAAAGCGAGGTGCTAACCTTTCAACAGCGGGAACTTGTGACCATTTCGGCTCTTGCCGCAATGCCCGGCGTAACATCACAATTGCAGTCTCATGTAAAGATGGGAATCAATACCGGTATCACAGAAAATCAGCTCATGGAAATAGCGGACCTGATTGAAAAATTTGTGAGCAGAACCCAGGCAAATTCATTACGGCAAGTCCTCGCAAAACCAGCGGTTCCCGTTATTGAAAACGGTATGATGGTTCGTATTTCAGAAATCGAAATTCTGCCCAAATACCTGTTTGATTATAATGCCATTCTTAAAGAAGAAGCGGCGGCTTCTATCAAAAAGGAACCGGGGGTAATTGCCATTTTTCCCATGAGCGGTAAAGAGCAGCCAACCCAGATCAGGATCATAGAAATCTATACCGATAACGCGGCTTATCAGTCACATCTAAAAACCTCTCACTTTCAGCATTATAAAACGGCAACGCTTAAAATGGTCAAGTCTTTAAAGCTTGTGGATATGAATGCCCTCGACTCAGAGACCATGTTGGAAATCTTTAAAAAATTAAAATAAAAGAAAAATCATTGGAACCACAATTGACCAGTCGACGATCGTATTTCCACCGTTTTACACCAACTTCGGAAGATCAATCCGTCTGGGTAAAAATGTACTTAGAAATTTGAAGGCGTTTACGTCTGACAATTTCGCAAAATATCTTGCGTCAAACATACAAGCCGTTAAGCTTCAATACATTAATTGTTAGGAATTTTATCGATTGATAAAAAATAAAATCAGGCTGAAGACAGTTTAATAACTTTTCAGCCTGACTGGTAATGAAGACTAATTCTGCGCCGATATTGAATATTAATTGCCTTTTTTGCTGGTACTTTTCAAAGCCCACCAAACCAGAACCGGCTGAAAAAACAGTCTTCCGAACCGTTTTTTATCAGAATCCAGCCCGAATGCATCCCTGTGATTAACAAGCTGGGATAAATTACCAGGAAACACTGCTGTGAAGAAGGCGGCGGCTATTTTCCCGACCGTATCACGTTGTTTTTTAGGGGTAAAAACCACTGCACTGCCCATCGCAATTTCAACGAAACCGGAGTAGACAACAGTGTCGTCCTTTTTTAGAGGAACAAAATCCGGCACCTGAGCCTGAAATTCTTTTCTCGCGAAAGTAAGGTGACTGATACCTGCAAAGATCAAACCTGCACCTAAAATTATTCTTGCGGTTGTTTTAATATCTTCCTCTTTCATGGATTTGAGTTTATTAATACTGTTTAAAAAAACTATTCCTCTCCAAAAACCCATCCATTAAAAACAGCCTGAAATTCCTGAATGCTGATAATACCTGCCGAAAATCCGGATTAACACTTTGTAACCAACTGTTACTTTTTAAGCACAAAATGCCTTTGATTGTCATTTAGACACATTTTGTGATTTATTGTAAATTTTTCTATCTGATTATTTGTATAATCTAATTAATTCTTAGTATCTCTGTAAAATATTTTAATAATGTCTAGTTTCCCTGCCGTAGTTTAACGCATGCGCAGTCTATTTTTTGATAGTTAACCTAACAAATCATGAAATCAAATTCTACCCTTTGCCTTTGTATTAAGACTCAGCAAAGTTGTCTCACGGTCTTAGAACTTCATCTAAAATTGTTTCAGAAATCAGATTCCTCTGTTTGAAACTGGTAAAATATTTAAGCACAGACCAAACAATTGCTCAGCGAACGGATAGCGGCCTGAGTATCTAATCTCCTCACTTCAGTAAAATCTTTGATCCGGCTGCTGCAGCTGCCGGTAGGTTGTTGTATTTTTTTCATTAAACATCTGCTGCCTATGATAAATCAATAGTGCTATATGCACGACTGACGACTTCAAGCGCGACCGGCTGAACTGGCCAGCCTGCGCAGCCTACCCCTCTATATAAATTTTGGCTTTTGTAAACTACCGTTTAAATAAATGATTTATGAGAAAATTCATTTACACAGGAAAGCTATATGCTGTTAATTATGAGCGTATTGCCTTGGTTATTATGCCGCTACTGCTTTTTTTAAGTATTTCGACAAATGCTCTGTCTGCCAAGCACACTGCTGAGATTGCCTTAAAAGGAAAAGTATCGGAAGAAAACGGATCGCCATTACCAGGCGTGAGTATTCTGATAAAGGGAAGCAATACCGGAACAACCACTGATTCAGACGGCTCGTATACGATTACCGTTCCTGACGCAAACGCTGTTTTGGTATTCAGTTATGTTGGTTTTGTAAAACAGGAAGTAATTGTCGGATCGCGTAACGTAATTGACGTAAAACTTTTGACCGATGCCCAGGCACTGACAGAAATCGTTGTTGTAGGTTATGGTGAGCAAAAGAAAGAAACCTTAACCGGCTCGGTAACAACAGTAAAAGGAACAGATATTGTCAAGTCACCGGCGGTAAATGTCAGTAACAGTCTTGCAGGAAGGCTGCCCGGCGTTACCCTGGTGTCGAGAAGTGGTGAGCCGGGCCAGGACGGTTCTACAATTCGTATCCGTGGCGTTAACACGCTGGGTAACAATGATGCACTGGTAGTGGTCGACGGGATTCCCGGCCGCTCGCTGGACAGGATTGACCCAAACAGCATTGAAACAATTTCGGTCCTCAAGGATGCATCGGCAGCTATTTATGGTGCGCAGGCAGCGAACGGTGTTATTTTGATTACTACCAAAAGAGGAAAAACCGGCAAGCCGACTATTACTTTCAACGCAAACCAGGGTTTCAGCCAGCCAACGATCCTTCCCGAGATGACCAATGCGGCTGAATATGCTCAAGCGCTTAATGAAGTTGATCTTTACCGTAACCGCTCGCCGCGCTACACCGCTGAGGACATTGCTAAATTTGCGGACGGATCTGATTTATGGAAGTATCCCAATACGGACTGGTTCGAATCCATCTACAAAAAATGGTCGGGTCAGCATTTTTACAATGCGACAGTTTCGGGAGGAAGTGAAGCAGTTCGCTATTTTGTTTCCCTTGGAACAAAAACACAGGACGGGTATTATAAAAACAGCGCAACCAAATACACCCAGCACGATTTCCGTACGAATTTGGATGCAACAATTACTAAAAATATCAACCTGCGTTTTGATGTTTCGGGCCGTATGGAAGATAAAAACTATCCAACCCGCTCCGCCGGAGATATTTTGTGGATGGTCATGAGAGGAAAACCCAACATGCCTGCCTATTGGCCAAACGGAGCTACCGGACCCGATATTGAATACGGGAATAACCCGGTGGTGGTCAGCACCAACCAAACAGGCTACGACCGGGACAAATGGTATGTGCTCAACAGTACCATTCAGCTTAATGTAAAAATTCCATGGATACAGGGACTTTCGCTGACCGGAAACACAGGTATTGACAAAGGTTTTAATTTCCGTAAACGGTTCCAGACACCATGGTATCTGAATTCCTGGGACGGAACAAGCCGGGATGCCAACGGACAACCAATATTGGTAAGAGGAAAAAAGGGTGTCGGTGACCCGAACCTGAATGAGTATATGGAAGACAAACAGGATATTTTGCTGAATGGTTATTTAAACTACGAAAAAGCATTTGGCACCAATCACATGGTCAAATTTTTGGTAGGTACCGAAAAGCGTTCCGGAAACGGCGACAAGTTCTCAGCCTATCGCCGCTACTTTGTGTCCAACTCACTCGATCAGCTCAATGCGGGTGGTGATGCAGAAAAAGACAACACCGGTACGGCTTATCAGAGTGCAAGGATGAATTATTTTGGCCGGGTCAATTACGGTTTCAAAGAAAAATATCTGGTAGAATTTGTGTGGCGGGTGGATGGATCCTACATTTTCCCCGAAGCAAAACGTTTTGGTTTTTTCCCTGGTGTTTCAGCCGGATGGAGAGTTTCGGAAGAAGAGTTCTGGAAAAACAATCTTGGATTTATTAACCAGTTTAAACTGCGTGCTTCCTGGGGACAAACCGGTAATGACCGCATTGAAGAATGGCAGTATCTGGGAACCTACGGATTTCAGACCCAGAATATGGTTTATGGCGTAACAACAGAAAGTAAAACCCTGGGAGAAACACGGATCCCGAATCCAAATGTTACTTGGGAAGTTGCGAACCAGGCCGACATTGGCTTTGACGCAAGTCTTTTGAACGACCGGCTGAACATCACCTTTGATGTATTTGACTATCGCCGTTCAAAATTGCTTTGGAAAAGAAATGCTTCCGTCCCCTCTTCCACCGGACTGACTCTGCCCAGCGAGAACATAGGAAAGACTTCCAATAAAGGATTTGATTTTAATGTTTCCTACCGCGGACAAGGTGGTGATCTGAAATACACATTCTTTGTAAACGGCGGGTATGCGATCAACAAGGTTAATTTTATTGACGAATCACCCGGAAGACCTGATTATCAGCTCATAACCGGTCATCCGCTGCCAACCAAACCAGCCGACCAAAATCAGCCTTTTGATCCTGACCGGGATTTGTACTATGAATCGATCGGCATTTTCAAAGACCAGTCAGCAGTCGACAATTATCCACACTGGGGCGGTGCCCGCCCGGGTGATGTGATATTCAGAGATGTAAACGAAGATGGGAAAATTGACGCCAACGACCGCGTTCGTAATTACAAAACCGACGTACCGCGTTTTCAGGGTGGACTTGGTACCAATCTACAGTTTAAAGGATTTGATTTATCAATCCTGTTCCAGGCTGCAACCGGGGCATTGAGATACCTTTCTCTGGAAAGCGGTGATTTTGGAAATTACTGGAAAGAAGACTTTGACGGAAGATGGACACCCGATAACATCAATGCAAGCAAACCACGCGCAAGCAACCGAAGCGACGAATACTGGCGGTCACAGAGAAACACTTACCTGTTGCATAATACCAACTATGTAAGACTTAAAAATCTCGAATTCGGCTATACGATACCATCGGGCCTAGCTACCCGCCTGGGACTTCAGAACTTACGTTTTTATGTGAATGGTAACAATCTTGCCACTTATTGCCCTGGCCTGAAAGGTTTTGATCCGGAGGATAATAATACGGGAGGAATCAATTATCCGCTGGCCAGAGTTGTCAATGGCGGTCTTTCGCTGACATTTTAACTGATATCAAGATGAAAAAAATAATCGTTTTGCTAACCGTTGTACTGCTGCTTTGGAATAACACTTCCTGCCAGCAGGATTTTCTCAACAAGCAACCTCAGGACCAGTTTTCAGATGATGCTGTCTGGAATGATGCAGCTTTAATCCAGACATTTATTAACAATACCTACCGCGGACTGGGGCATGGGTTTAACAATGTGATGTTTTCGACATACAGTGACGAGTCGATGGCTGTTTGGGGACCGGTTGTGAATGTTACAAAAGGACTGATCAATTCCAGCGACATCAACGACTGGGCTTATGACAGAGCTGCCTATTATGTCTGGGACAACGTTTATAAGAACATTCGCGCCTGCAATTTGTTTTTTTCCAAAATAGAAACGGCAACCACGCTCGATGATGCAACAAAAAAAATGTACATGGGCGAAGAGCATTTCGTCCGTGCCTATCTGTATCACAATCTGGTTTCTGTTTATGGCGGTGTGCCCATTATCACACAGGCGTATGCGCTGAACGAAGATTATGCGGTACCCAGAAATACTTATGAAGAATGCATCAAATTTATTGCCGATGAATGTGACAAAGCGGCTGCCCTGCTTCCTTTAACACAGTCTGCCGGCAATCTGGGAAGAGCCACCAAAGGCGCAGCGCTTGCACTCAAAGCCCGCACACTGCTTTATGCGGCAAGTGACCTTTATGCAAACCCAACCTGGGCAGCCGGTTATGCAAACACTGAACTGATCGGATACAAAGGCGGTGAGAGAACGGCAAGATGGAAGGCGGCAAAAGATGCTGCCAAGGCTGTGATGGATTTAGGTGTTTACAGTTTAAATGCGCCAAATCCTGCAACCATTGCCGATGCGTCCAAAAACAGAGCGGATATGTTCGTTTCCAAACAATCATCGGAGGACATTCATGTACGTTTCTTTTTAGCCAAGCTGGATAATGACGGCGCGTGGCCGGGCCGATCAAATGGCCCTAATGGCTACCACAACTGGGGCGGAAACACGCCGCTCGGTCAGCTGGTCGACGATTATGAGATGAAGGATGGCACCAAATTTTCCTGGACTAACCCTGCCCATGCCGCCGATCCGTACGTTGGAAGGGATTCGCGGTTGTACGCTGATATACTTTTCGAAGGGGCACAATGGCGTCAGCGACCTGCCGATGTTATCGATAAAGACCCTAAAGGAATTATTCAGGTAGGTTACTGGGAAAAATGGAACGCAGCCACGTCAAAAATGGAGGTGGTGGCCGGGCTGGATACCCGAAAAGGACCTATTGAAGACTGGAATGGCACCTACTCTGGTTACTACCTTAAAAAGTTTATGGATCCGGCCGTCGATGCACAGTTCTTCCGTTCTGAGGTACCGTGGCGGTTTATCCGGTATACCGAAATTCTGCTGAATTATGCCGAGGCGTGCATCAACCTGGGAGAAGATGTGGAAGCAAAAAAATATCTTAACATGATTCGTAAACGTGCTGCCATGCCGGATATAACCGAAACCGGAGCGGCGTTAATGAAACGTTATCAAAATGAACGCCGGGTAGAAATGGCCTATGAAGAGCAGCGCTTCTTTGATGTCAGACGCTGGATGATCGCTCCTCAGGTATATTCCAATGGCCGTGGCGTGGAAGCAACTTATAAACTGAAAGATGATAAAACCACGTCTGCGAAGCCTACATACAAAATCATTGAAGTACAGCAGCGTGCCTGGGTGGACCGGAATTATTTTCTGCCAATCAAACTGGATGAAATCAACAAAAACAAAAAGCTCATTCAGAATCCGGGGTATTGATATTTAGTATTAGAAATAAATTAGATCATCAGGATCGTCAGCGATATGTAAACTGACTTCGTTTACTTTACAGAAGTGATTGGCCACCTTACCCGGTTGGCCGTAGAGTAGAGTTTTGCATTAAGGGCATTGGGTATATCCGGTGCCCTTATTATAATAACAAGATAATTAAGTTACTGTGCTTTTTACATATCCTGAATCATAACCGCAATTTACTAAAGTCAAAATTTAACTTTTAACAGGACCTACATCAGCCGTTAAGGTCAGGATTTATTGGATTATACGAAAGTTAGCGCTGACCACACGTCAGACAGTAAAATTAACCGACAGGAAAGATTACAAAATTCCGGCAAGTAATTACCTTTACGGCTTTATTTTAAATAACGCAGAATAATCCTGATACTTTGACCAGGTATTTTAGTTCGGTCACACAATTTCCTCTATGAATAGCAGCACAATTTATTTAGCAGACGACGATCCTGATGACCGCTTCCTGATTAAAGAAGCCATTAATGAAATTTATAAACAGATTACTTTTATTGAAGCTGCTAACGGACTTGAATTACTCAGTAGCATCGAATCGCTGACTGATCCGTCACAGGCTTTGATTTTACTGGATATGAATATGCCTATGATGAATGGGCTTGAAGCAATCACAGCCATTAGAAAAAATCCCAGATTTTCCTCAGTACAGGCAATTATGGTTTCGACTTCCTCCGATCCGTCGCTTGCCGAACGTGCCCTTCAAGCAGGCATAAACAGCTTTTTCACTAAACCGGACACTTTTGAAGGTTTTGTAAATTTAGCTAAAAACCTAAAAACCATTTAGTTATACAAAGAATAAGGTTTAAATTTCTTCAATGGCAGTACCTATAAAATGAATTAGAGCCAACAATCATCTTTATAGGTACACTTTTTTTCTGATCAAAACCGGAATAGTTATCTCAGTTAAGCCACATACCAAATTGGTGGTCGCAATGTTGTTTGGCTCAGGCCTTTTGTAAAGCTGCTGGCAAATTTATCGCTGAGACTGACTATATCCAATCAGGTTCATTACTCTAATCACCGCATTTACTGCGCAGGGTCAATATTAAAAAGACAATAAATTAATGGCTGGCAATAATTCTTCCGGGCGTAGTGCCATCAAAGAGAGCCTGAATAAAGAACTTGCTTTGAAAGCGGCCCGTTTGGGTACCTGGGAGCTTCATACAGCAACGAATACATTAAATCTGGATGATTGCTGCCGCGAACTATTAGGCCTGCCTGACTCAGATTTTGTTTCTTTTGAAGATGCAATTAGCCGTATTCATCCGCACGAGGCACCCGTTATAAAAGAAGCGATCCAAAATGCTTTGGATCCAATAGGGTCCGGAATATTTGAACATTCTTTCCGTTTAACACAATCTGATAAAGAGCCAATCCGGTGGGTTCGTTTTACAGGTCAGGCTTATTTTGACAAAAATGGGCAAACAGAGCTTTTCACGGGCATTGTCCAGGATGTTACCGACCAGGTTTTACTGATTAAAAAGCTTCAGGAAAACGAAGCAAAACTTGCATCGTTAATAGAGCAAGCCCCAGTTGCCACCTGCCTTTTTGAAGGTAAAGACATGAAGATCGGCCTTGCCAACAATCTGATGCTTGATATTTGGGGTAAGGGTTCCGGAGCAATCGGAACACCGCTTTCACAGGCAATTCCCGAATTGTCTGACCAGCCGTTTCCGGATTTGCTTAGGCAGGTCTATGAGACATGCGAAACCTACGAAGGCAAGGGTGAAGCTGCGGTTCTGGAAAGGAATGGTATTTTAGGAACTTATTATTTTGATTTTAGCTATAAACCGATTCGTAATGCCACCGGAGATGTTTACGCGGTCATGGACATGGCCGTAGACGTTACCGAGCAGGTACTTGCACGCAGGGCACTCGAAGAAAGTGAGGACAGGCTGCGTTCGGTGATCGCTACGGCACCGGCAGCAATCGGGCTTTTTGTAGGCCGTGATCTGGTTGTCGATATGCCAAACCAGGCATTTATTGACATTGTTGGAAAAGGCGGTGACATTGTCGGAAAGCCGCTTCGTGAAGTAATGCCAGAACTTGAAAATCAGGCTTTCTTACAGATTTTGGACGATGTGTTCACATCGGGAAAAATGTATCAGAGCTTCGGCATACAGGTTGATATTGTGCAACAGGGTGTGATGACCAATAATTTCTATAACATTACGTACTCCCCTCTTTTTGATGCAGATGGAAAAGTTTATGCCATTCTGGATATAGCCATTGATGTAACAGAAAAGATCCATGAGCAGCAAAAGATTGAAAAGAGCCGTATGGAGCTGCTCGCTTTATTTGAACAATCGCCGGTTGCCATTGCCATGATACGTAAAGAAGATCTGGCCTTTACAATGGCCAATCCTTTTTATGGCGATCTGGTAGGACGACCCGCAGAAAAAATCATTGGCAAACCGCTGCTGGAAGCGCTGCCTGAACTCGATGGCCAGGGATTTGACGGGCTTTTAAGAAATGTTATTGACACCGGCATTCCTTTTATTTCTCAAGAACAGCCCGTCGAACTTCTCCGAAATAATGAGCTTGAAACGATTTATGTAGACCTCATTTATCAGGCTCAAAAGGAGCTTGACGGATCCGTAAGCGGCATCTTGGTTATTGCCACGGATGTTACACAGCAGGTATTGGCAAGAAAATCCATTCAGGAGGCGGAAGCTGCACTGCGCGGAGCTGTGGAGCTGGCAGATTTAGGAACCTGGGAAATAGATCTTGAAACAAAAATCCTTACCTATTCAGAAAAATTGAAAACCTGGTTTGGTATTGGGCCGGATGAAATTATCACTGTTGACAGAGCTTATGTACCTGTAAGAATTTCTGATCGCGAACTGATAAAGACTTCAATAACTCATGCCATCACACCGGGAACGGATGGCATGTACGATGTTGAATATACCCTCGAAGCGGCCCAAACCGGGAAGGAACGTATCGTTAGGGCACAGGGAAAAGCATTTTATAACCAGCACGGAAAAGCTTATAAATTAATTGGAAGTGCACAGGATGTCACAGAAATCCGGAAAAGACAACTTGCACTGGAACAAAAAGTACAGGAAAGAACCGAAGAACTTGCCACTGCAAATGAAGAAATGGCAGCGATAAATGAGGAATATTATGCTATTAATGAAGAGCTTTCCGAATCTAACAGTCTGCTGATCAAGTCAAACGAAAACCTGCAGAAGTTTGCTTACATCGCTTCACACGATCTGCAGGAACCCTTAAGGAAAATTCAGGCCTTTTCAGACCTGATTATGCGCCGTCATGCCGAAGCTTTAGGAGATGGTATTGACCATTTGCAGAGAATACAGCTGGCAGGAAAACGAATGTCAAATCTGATCAAAGACCTGCTTTCTTTTTCACGCATTTCAGTCCAGCAGGATAACGACATTCCGGTTTCCCTTACCTGGGTTCTCAAAACGGTATTGACGGATCTTGACCTGGCTATTGAGGAATCCGGTGCCGAGGTAACCTCCGATCCGCTCCCTATGATTCGTGGCGAAGAATCCCAGCTTGGCCAGTTGTTTCAGAACCTGATCAGCAATGCCATAAAATTCCGGCGTAAAGATCTTGCCAGCAAAATACATATTTCTGCCAAAATGCTGACCGCCATTGAATTGCCTGGAAAAGTTCTTCCAACAAGGGTTACGTCAAATTACCATTGTATTGAAGTTACAGACAACGGTGTAGGCTTTAGCGAGCAGTATGCGGAAAGGATTTTCGAAGTTTTTCAAAGGCTCCACGCGAATGAAAAATATGAAGGAACAGGCATAGGTCTGGCCATCTGTGAACGCGTTGCGGCTAATCATGGCGGTGCAATTTCGGCAAGCAGCCAGCCCGGAAAGGGAGCAACTTTCAGCATCTATTTTCCGGCCTGATTATGGAAAACCCAAAAATATTGCCCGGAGAAGAAAACAGAATAGCTGCCTTAAACAGTTATAACATACTTGATACACTGCCTCAGCAGGAGTACGACGATTTAACAAAACTGGCTTCGGAAATCTGCCAGACGCCAATTTCGCTGATCAGTTTACTTGATGACACAAGACAATGGTTTAAATCACACCACGGACTCGACGTCAGCGAAACACCGCGTGAATATGCCTTTTGCAACCATGCAATAATTAATCCGGACGAAATTATGATCGTCAATGATTCACGACAGGACACCCGGTTTCTGGATAACCCTCTCGTTACAGGCGATCCTTATGTGATATTTTACGCGGGAGTTCCTTTGGTGGATTCAAATGGATTTGCGCTCGGCTCACTTTGTGTGATCGACCATGCACCAAAAAAACTTACAGCGGGACAGCTTTCTGCCTTACAGACTCTTGCCAATCAGGTGGTTAAACTTTTGGAACTAAGAAGGACCAACAGCGAACTAAAATCCGCAAAGCGTCAGCTGGAAGAACGCAATGCGCTGCTTGACAAGGTAATAGACAAACAGACAGAGAATGAAGTAATTATTAAAAAATCTCAGGACGAACTTCTCGAAACGAATCAACATCTTGAAATGGCTTTGCTGGCTGGTAATCTGGGATCTTATGCCCTTCATTTACAAACCGGTATCATCAGTTCTACAAACCTTTTTAAGGCCAATTACGGTTTGCCCTCGAAAGCACTTTTAAACTTTTCTGAACTGGTGGAATGTATTTTACCGGATGAGCGTCAGAAAATGCTTGATTTGGTTGAAAATGCAGTGCTTACAAAGGGAGTCTATCAGGCAGAATACCGGGTAAAATGGCCGGATGGACACATTGCCTGGATTTCAACATCCGGAAAATGCGTTTATGACGAGGAGGGTAATCCCGTAAAAATGGTGGGAACAACACGCAATATTTCCAAGCAAAAAGCTTTGGAAGAAAATATGGAAAAACTGGTTTCCGAACGTACTGACCAGCTTTTGGAAGCGAACCGCTCTTTACTTGAACTAAACCAAAAAGTGTTTGCAAGTAATGAAATATTGAAGAAATCGAATGCCAGTCTTGAACAGTTTGCTTTCGTGGCATCACACGATTTGCAGGAACCGTTAAGAAAAATCCAGTCCTTTGGCGATCTGCTCCATAAACGGCATGCGGAAAATCTGGGTGCCGGTACGGAATATCTGAACAGGATGCAATCCGCCGCCGGAAGAATGTCCTCACTGATACGTGATCTGCTCGCTTTTTCACGTATAACAGTCCGGGATGAGACTCCTGCAAAAGTATCGTTGAGCTGGGTAGTAAAAACGGTACTTGACGATCTTGAATTGGCGGTACAGGAAAGCGGTGCTATAATCATTACAGAACCATTGCCAATGATTTATGGTGATCAGAGCCAGCTAGGTCAGGTATTTCAAAACCTGATCAGCAATGCCATCAAATTCAGGATTGCAGGCAACATTCCTCAAATCCGGATTAGCCACAAAGAAGTTGCACAATCAAATCTGCCTTCTACCGTAAATCCTGTTGGCAAAACAGACAGTTACCACTGTATTGAAATAGCAGATAACGGAACCGGTTTTAATCCGCAGCATGCCGGCAGAATCTTCGAGGTGTTTCAACGGCTTCACGGTCAAAATGAATTCCCGGGTACAGGAATAGGCCTGGCAATCTGCGAAAGGGTTATTGCCAATCACGGAGGTGCGATCACTGCAACAAGCCAGCCGGATCAGGGTGCAGTTTTCGGCATTTATCTTCCGATGCAATCATAAACTGTTTAAAATAAAACCTCAACCTCTGTACATGTTTTCAACACCGGATTTTGCCAGATTACAACCAACATCTGACAGTTTAAATATAATCCTGAAGAACACAAACTTTCCTGATAACATACTCGACGAGGCTGCAAAGATCAATCTGGAAATAAAATATTATTCCGGTCTGACTTTACTGTTCCTCAAATTTTCACAGCCTTATCATGATTTTTTTGAGATTTTAACGTATCAGGGCTTTCGGGGATCACAAATGGATTGGCTTGACAAAAACCCGGTTATTATCAAACTGGTCATGTCTGATACTGTCATAACTGATAAACTAACCACAAGAGAATTTGAACTCGACACGGATGAAAGTATAGTTTTAAGAACAAATTTAATCGCTCAAAAATCACTCACCCAGGAACAGATTAAATACGCCGAAGAATACATCTACTCTAATTTAGATAAATTTTTGAAGTAGTTAAATGGATCTGAATTGTGATAATACAAAGTTAAAATCCAAAGCAGCACGAAATTGCTTTTTATAGTATTTAACAATTACCAACCCTTTTCGTTTAAAGTTAATATCGACTACGCAGTATTCCAGCATAGTCGATATGGAATCTTTAATTTTGTTTCTATGTGTATGAACTGCCAATGTAAAACTTTGAACTCAAAACCTTAATCCTCCGCTTTTTCTTTCGGATCTGCCATTCGTACTATTCTTGGCTGAAAGCTGGCAAGCACTTCAACCAGATCAGCCTGAGCGGCCATCACTGCATGAATATCTTTGTAAACCATTGGTGCTTCATCCAGTCCGGAACCAATCAGTGTAATCTTTTTATCAATAAGATTTTGCGCAACATCTTCCTTGTTAATCATTTTGAAAGCAGCGCTTCTGCTCATTATTCTGCCGGCACCATGTGAAGCCGAATTAAGGGAAGTAGATTCCCCTTTTCCGCGAACAACAAAGCCAGGTGTACTCATTGATCCCGGAATAATTCCCAAAACTCCTTTACCGGCCGGTGTTGCGCCTTTTCTATGCACCATTACATCGGTTCCATCCGCCAGTTTTTCTTTCCAGGCAAAATTATGGTGGTTTTCAATTCGCATGACTGGATTTAAATTCAAAGACCTGGCGATTTTATTATGTATTTCATGATGATTGGCAGAAGCATAATCGCCAGCCAGATTCATCGCCAACCAGTATTCCTGCCCTTCTTCGGTATTCATATCCAGCCAGGCCAGGTTTTTCGCTTCTTTCGGCAACTGCGTTTTCTGCATGGCAATACCGGAATAAGTATTAGCAATAGTTCCGCCAAAACCTCTTGAACCTGAGTGAGATAATAAAGCAAGATAACTTCCTGCCGGAACATTTTCCAGTGCATTTTCAGAAACGAAAGTCAACTTCATTGTTCGCTATTGATTATAAAATCCACCCGAAACGAAATCCATAGTTTAATATCTTTCGTAGGTATGCACAACTTCAAACCATAAAAAAATGAATATGCATTTTAAACAATCAACAAATGAAACCCGTAATAGCGTCCAGCGCAGCTCGATAGCCGCGTTATTTCTTATGTCGGCAATGTTTTTCTCCTGCGGAGGATCTTCCGAGAAAACAACTGATACCGACTCTCTGGCTGTGGCAGAAGATACTACGGAAGCTTTAAAAACCATCAAACCGGACAGCGCAGCGCCGGCATGGGCTCCTGATATTAAGGATGAAATGTTGGCGGTTATCGAAAAACTGGCAAGCTACAAGGATACACCAATCGCAAAACTTACCGCTCAGCAGGCAAGAAAAAACCATACACCTAATGACGCAGTAATGGCTCTTGTAGCAGAAAATAACATTCCTATGCCTGCTTCTATGGTCGACACCTCCGGCAAAGAAATTCCGGTAAAAGGCGGTAACATTCATGCCCGGATCTACACACCTAAAACAGGCAATGCTCCTTTTCCTGTTATTGTTTACTACCATGGAGGCGGTTTTGTAATTGCAGATCTTGATGTGTACGACGCTTCTGCCAAAGGGCTGGCTGAGCAGACAGGTGCAGTAGTTGTATCAGTTGCTTACAGGCTGGCTCCGGAACATAAATTCCCGACTGCTCACAATGACGCTTTTGCCGCATACGAGTGGACTTTGAAAAATGCTGTAGCGATAAAAGGCGACCCTAAAATGATTGCTGTTGCCGGAGAAAGTGCCGGAGGAAACCTGGCGGCAAACGTAAGCATTATGGCAAGGGATAAGGGAGTACAACTTCCGGTTCATCAGCTTCTGGTTTACCCGGTTGCGGGTTCGGACATGAACACAGAGTCATATCAGAAAAACGCAGCTGCTAAACCGCTTGACAAACCGATGATGGCGTGGTTTGTAAAAAATTATCTTAATAACATGGGAGAAGCCAAAGATCCAAGGATCAACCTGGTTGCAGCAAATCTGAAAGGACTTCCGCCGACAACGATCGTTACCGCTGAAATCGACCCGCTTCTTAGTGACGGCCGTATGCTTGCAGAAAAACTAAAAGCAGCAGATGTAAAAGTGGACTCCAAAAATTATGATGGTGTGACCCATGAATTTTTCGGAATGGCAATCATAATCCCGCAGGCCAAGGATGCACAGGCCTATGGTTCTGATGCTTTGAAGGCTGCGTTTAAAAAGTAGTTAATTCAGGATTATTTAATATTTTAAAAGTTTTAAAGGGCTGATAGTTTCGACTGTCTGCCCTTTTTTCATTCCCGAGACTGCTGAAAACTTAATAACGGATGGGTAAACAGAACACATTTTCCATGGCTGGATATTGTTAAATAGTAACGCTGCCAATGATCGCGCGATCAAAAGCTTAACACAATCATAAAACACAATTCAGTATCCTCAACCGGGCAATGACGTTTTTTGCAGATTATAAACATTTTGAAATTCTTAGGTCGGAATCAATTCAAAATTCACAATCAATCTGCATTATAGCATTACCCGGTTCAATATGAAAAGAAGAGATTTTTTTACCAGCGGCTCACTTGCGCTGCTTGGCACATCGCTGATCAACCCGCTTTCCGTAACTGCAAACAACCTTCAATCCCGTAAGGAGAAAACTGCCAAAAATATCATTTTTATGGTTAGTGATGGCATGAGTACCGGCACATTAAACATGGCCAGCTTACTATCGCAGCGCAGAAACGGACGCCAAAGCAACTGGATTAAACTTTACCGGGAAAATATGGGAAGGCGTGCTCTGATGGATACGTCTTCATCCAATGCGCTGGTGACAGATTCAGCAGCCGGAAGTTCGGCCTGGGGCGGAGGCGTGAAAGTGCCAAACGGTTCTTTGAACGTCAATGCCGACGGAAGTTTTAATAAACCCATTTTACAAAAATTTAAACAGGCAGGTAAATCGGTTGGCTGTGTGACAACTGTTTCCATTACACATGCGACTCCGGCGGGCTTTTGTGTAAATAACAAATCCCGGGGCGATGAATATGAAATCGCAGGACAATATCTGGATTTGAAGTTTGACGTGATGATGGGCGGCGGAAGTAAATTTTTCAGCAAAGAAACCCGGAAAGACAAAGTTGATTTACTCGAAAAATATAATACAGCAGGCTACACGCTCGTAGCTAACCGTGACGAGATGAATGCACTAAGCGCCAGAACGGACAAACCGGTGCTCGGACTTTACGCTCAAAATGGCCTTCCTTACACGCTTGACTCGATGCACGACGAGGCGCTGCAAAAAAGTGTCCCAACACTTGCCGAAATGACGCAAAAGACCATCGAGATTTTATCCCGGAACAGCAAAGGATTTGTCATGCAGGTTGAAGGCGGCAAAGTAGACTGGGCAGCACATGCAAATGATTCGGCCGGATTATTATATGACCAGATCGCCTTTGACGATGCGATAAAAGTTGCATTGGAATTTGCTGCAAACGATAAGGAAACCCTTGTAATCATGACAACTGACCATGGAAACGGCAACCCGGGCTTGTTTGGCAGCGATAAGGATTTCGACAGAATTCAACATTTTAAACACACCAATGACTGGATACTAAACGGAATAACGAACAAGTTTACGACCGCCCAGGTAATCGAACGCATCGAAGCTGCTCAGGGTTATGCAATCAAAGCAGCTGAGGCTCAGACACTGTTGAGCGCTTACACCAAAATGGATGGCGACGGCCTTTATAATCCATACAAACTTCCTTTTCAGCAGCTGGCGCAGATTCAGTCGTCCTATATTTCTGTCAATTGGGCGAGTATGGGACATTCAGGTGATTTTGTTGAACTGGCTGCTTTCGGGCCGGGAAGCGAACTTCTGATGCCATTTGTAAAAAACACCGATCTGCATGAGCTCATGCTTCAGGCAAGCGGCGTAAAAAGCGTCTAACAATAAATGCAAGTCTTGTCTCACACAGTTTTATCCTGTTTATCAGGTAAAGCCGTGTGAGACATATTTGTGCCGTTCTATTTATTTTTTCTCTGCCACCGATTCAATCTGTTTTCTTCGCACAGGCAATAAATTTACCTTGTGAGAGCATAACCTATACGAATATACGCAACATTTTTTAATTGTTATAGATAGAGTTTCACCATCTCCCGCCAGTACCGCGGCTTGTGTGCCTCCTCCTCCCATACATGAAACTGGTGCCCCACACCTATCTGATTTAGCGAATAGCTTAACTTTTCATTGTCAGGTAAAAATGAATCTTCACGGCCCACTACCATTGTGATATCCATCTTTCCCAGTTGATTCAAAAGTTTTTTATCTGTAATCCGGGGGACAAAATGGTTAGGCATGTTGTAGTAGATATTTTCATCAAAATACCCGTTAAACAGATCTGCAAAGAATTCGAGGGATTTTGTCAGATCGTAACGTGCACTCATGCCAACAACTTTGTTAAAAATGTTCGGATGTTTTAAAGCAATGTTTACGGCATGGTAACCGCCCAGACTGCATCCCGCAGCAGCCAGGGATCTGTGTTTGTTCTGTCTTTTTACCAAAGGAACCACTTCATTCAGAATATAACTTTCGTACTGCATATGTCTGACTATCTTCCGATCTGCGGAAGCATTGGAATAAAAGCTTTCCTGGTCTACACTGTCAACACAGTAGACCTGAATTTCGCCCGCACTGATCTTTTGCTGCATCGCGTCAACAACTTTCCAGTTTTCCAAATCATAAAAATGGGCAGAACGCGTCGGAAAAAATATGACCGGCAAACCTCTCTCACCAAAAACAAGCAATTCCATTTCCCTGTTTAAAACGGGACTAAACCATTTGTGATAAGCTCTGTGCATAACAACAAGATTTACATCAGGTTTTGCAAGCCGGAATTCGTCTGACTTGCGTCTAAATATTCATTTATGAAATTGGCCCATAAAACATAGCCCGCTGCGCTAAGATGAAGTCCATCAGCTTCGAACAAACTCTTAACCGGCGTGCCCTTTACGTTTAGCATGGATGGAAAAATATCTATGAAATGCTGCGAGGCATCCTTTTCAGTCTCATTTCTGATCAGCCGGTTAGCCGTTTTGATTTTACCAATAATCTCCCAACGGTGCAGGCTCGGCTTGATACTGACATAAAAAATTGGAATATCACCAAAGGCATTTCGAATTTGGAGTACCAGTAGCCTGTAAAACAGACACACTTCCTCAGGGTTACGCCCGTCGCCCAGATCGTTATCACCTGCATAAAGAACTATCGATTTCGCAGATTTGACAGGTGCTACAATCCGGTCGAAAAACCAGGAGCAAGCTGCCAGCGTGGAGCCGCCAAAACCCAGATTCACCGGGTTTTTATCCTTAAAATCTTCATTCAAACCAGCCCACAAAGTAAAACTGGAACTACCGTAAAATAAAGTCTGTGGCTCATTTGCGAGTTTACTCTGCTGATTTTCAACCCTGACTACTTCATCTTCATACCAGTACATACCTCTGCTCGTTTATCCAGGAATTTCCTGCTGCCAAAGTACATAAGGCATATTAGCTGGCTGTTAAGTCAGTGTGATCAAAACAATAAGAAGTGCCTGCTTCGTATTCAGACCGGATTCAACCTTTTCATAATTCGCCTCCCGCCTAACCTTTTGGATCGAATTTTGCATTACCTTATCTAAAAGCAGAACTAAATTTGTATTCTGCTCCATTACATTTTCAGTTTAGATGTTCCCGATCGCTTACAATCCCATATACAAATTTCCTGTCCCGGAAGGCCACCGTTTTCCCATGGACAAATATGAACTGCTTCCTTTACAGTTACTGAGGGAAGGAATTGCTGAGCAGTCTGATTTCTTTTGTCCAAAACCCATTGAAATGCAATTTGTATATGCCGCACACGACCAGGAATATGCGGACCGGTTTGTTCAGGGAAAACTCAGCCGTCAGGAAATGCGCCGGATTGGTTTCGAACAAATTCCCCTGCTTGCAGAGCGCGAACTGATCATCACCAACGGAACACTGCTGGGAGCAATAGAGGCTTTTCAAACGGGAATTGCCTTTAACATTGCAGGAGGTACGCACCATGCCAGCCGTGATCACGGTGAAGGTTTTTGTATGATCAACGATCACGCTGTCGCGGCACAATACCTGATCGATCACAATAAGGCAAAACAGGTACTGATCATCGACCTGGATGTTCATCAGGGTAATGGCACCGCCGATATTTTCTCCAATGAACCGCGTGTATTCACTTTTTCTGTTCATGGTAAAAACAATTACCCGTTCAGAAAGGAAAAAAGTGACCTGGATGTGGGACTTGAAGACAAAACCAATGATAGAACTTACCTTAAAACCCTGGCAGAGGTCCTTCCCGGCCTGATTGAACAATTAAAACCTGATTTTATCTTTTACCAGGCCGGAGTGGATATCCTTTATACAGACAAAATCGGACGGATGTCATGTACCTTAGAAGGCTGCCGGAAGCGTGACGAAATGGTTTTGCAGACCGCAGCAGAACAGGGAATACCCATCCAATGCAGTATGGGAGGCGGCTATTCCCCTCAGCTTAAATCTATTCTTGAAGCACATGCAAATACGTTTCGTGTCGCCGCTCAGATTTTTTAGAAGATGGAACGCTGACTGCTTGAACATAATCATTTTGGACCTGCGATCTCATCCAGGTTTGAGGCAAAATTTATAAGTGTTTCTTTATCCTTGATAACCGCCATAAAGCCTGAAATATGTCTAAAAACAAAGGTTTCAAGACCGGCTATGTCTTGCGGAATGACGGCAATATTCGTATCAACCGTTTGGATCTGCCAGCCATTGGCGTGTGGTAACACAGCAAACACATGCTCCTTTTTTTCTTTCCAAACCGTCGAAAACTCATCGAACACAGCCACGTTATTTGGCAGTATTGTGCGATGCTGATATGCCGCTTCTGATTTAGCCTTTTTTGAGGAAGAATACAGCTCATTGACAATCATTTCCTGCGCAAAAGTAACTGCTTTGCCAAACTGTTCGTACTGCATTTCAGGATCCGTTATCTCTCTGTTGAAACCACCCAAAATTCCCGAGACATTTTTGAATCCTCTGGGAAGTGTTGCCCAAAGATCAAATATATTGTCACGGTTTGTGTCCATGGCATCAATCGCAGCAATGAACCTTCCGAAATAAATCTGTGCATCGACAGGACATATCTCTTCTTTAAAATGCTCGTAAACCAGTCCTGCGGCCGAAAGTAGGCTGCGGTCCTGGTGATGGTCAAAGTTAAGCATAGAAGGATCATAAACTCCACCCACATCCAAAACCAACGAATTGTTTTCAGCAAGCGCAGATTCCAGAATTTTCGGGTCGCGGGTCCGGATTAGCTCAAATTGATAACCGGCATGACGGAGAAGGGCAACAGCCATGACATCGTCGGCGTGAAAAGCGGTGTCATGGGTAATAACTCTGTAAAAAGACATGTCGTTCAGTTAATATTCAGGCAAATTTAACCCGATGAGAGGGCATATTATAATTTTGGACAAAAAAGAGCGGTATTCACTGTCCATTTATTTCCGCCTGACGCTTTTTTCTATCCAGAAATATATAAACTCCAAGGACAATCAGAGAAATACCTGCAATTAAAAGTAATCCTCTTTCTATCTTTCCGCTTTTACCAAAGATTGCGATCAGTATGATAACCGGCAATACGCCGCTCATGGTGGCAATGATGAATTTTTTGTATTGCATTTCCAAAATACCTGCGACAAAGCCCAGAGCATCACTGGCAAGCGACGACAAACGCGCAATAGCGATTGCTTTGGCGCCATAACGTTTAACAAACACCGATATTTTCTTTTGAGCCTTTTCTGATACAAATCGGTCAATTGCTCCGGGGCCAAGTTTTCGGCCGATCATAAAACCCAGTGACGAAGAAGCAAAGACACCTGTCAGGCAGATCAAGGATCCCCAGATGGGCCCGTAACATATGATCGCGATGATAAATAACAGCAGGTTGGGTATTATCAGGAGAAACATTTGGGCGGTCATCGCTAAAATCAGAACGATTGGTCCCAGGGCGCCAAACCGTTTTACCCAGATTTTTATCCTTGCCGGATCCTCGCTGGTGATCACGCCAAACGCCTCGTTAATTCCGCCTTTAAAAGCCGGAAAAATGAAATAACTGGCTACCAAGCCACCCAGAAGGGCTAATGAAATCCACAAGAGGCTATTGTTGCCTTTACTTTTCTGATATTTTTCAGCGTAATCCATTTTATATTCGGGAATTATTGGAAGGATAATATTAGAAAAGTCTTAAAATTCCGTACCCGATTTCATTTTTCTTCTCTCAAATTTGGTATAAGCGGATTAAGCCTAAAAAAAAAGCACCGGGTCCTGATTACGCCAATTTAAAGCTGTGCCCTACCCTTTTTAAAAACTAACACACCTTCAAGGCCTCCTGATACGATGTTTTTAATATCAATAAGGCAGGTCAAAAAAGGCCCTAAAACGATTTTAATTCCTTTTTAACACGCTTTTAACGTGTTATTAAGGAACGTATGCTGTTTTTGTATTGAAATAACCTCCGGTCACTTCTATGAAAAATGAAATTTTGATATTACCACTGGTAAAAATTATCCGGTCATCCGGAACTTTCACATTAATGCAGACTCAAATTTGGCCTGTCGCCACACTGACACGAAAGTCTTTTCCATTGAAGCTATAACCGAATAATACTAATGAGCACCAAAATTACAATTGTTTAAAGACACAATTTTACTCAACCTGCTTAAAAATCGCCCCTAAATGATCCATGAATTAAGAACATATTTATTCAAGCTTTGCCTTATCCTCCTGGGCGGATATGGATTTTGTTTTGCCAGTCCTGCTGAACAAACCAGGCTTGTTTCCTTAACACAATTCAACCATTCAGTCTATTCTAATTCCTGTTTCAACGCTGAAACAGGTAATCCAAGGTTTGCAGATCTATGCTCCAGCCAGGAAAAAAGTATTAAGATTTCCACCGAAAAAGATGAAGAAGAAGGTGGTGAACTTTCTTTGTCGAGAACGTATACAGCTGCCAGAATCGATTTCGCTGCGGTTTATACAAGAGCATCGCAAATATTTTACACACTTCTAAAAATACGACTGAGCTTTTGCAATCACTGGTTTTATAACTCTTCGTGCAGGTATATCATTCTCAGGGTTATAAGGCTTTGATACAGTAACCTGCTCAAAACGTTGCGATTAATATTCGAACATCGACAGTTAAATAAATCAGAAAATAAGTTGCCGCGAAATGCAGACAAATAAAAGAATTACAAAACACCATTTTTTAATAATCAACTAAATCATCATGAATAAAATTCTCATGGTCATTAGCTTGTGTGCAACTTTGTTTGTTACAAGCTGTGAATCAAAAAAGGAAGAAAAAGAAGAAGAAGTGGAATACCTGGTTACCAGCCCTTTGCAAAAAGACACACTAGTCACAAAGGAGTATGTAGCGCAAATTCATGCCATCAGCCACATTGAGCTACGGGCTTTGGAAAAAGGTTATTTACAGAAGATTTATGTAGACGAAGGTCAGTCTGTAAAACAAGGACAACTGATGTTTCAGATTATGCCAATGATTTACGAGGCTGAAACACAAAAAGCTCAGGCTGAGGCTAATTTTGCTGAAATTGAGTACAAAAACACGAAATCGCTTGCTGACAGCAATGTGGTGTCCAAAAACGAACTTGCTTTGGGTAAAGCTAAACTGGACAAAGCAAAAGCAGAACTGGGATTAGCCAAGGCGCACCTGAGTTTTACACAGATCAGAGCACCGTTTAACGGAATTATGGATCATTTCCAGGGACGACTGGGAAGTCTTGTTAACGAGGGCGATTTGCTAACCACGCTCTCGGACAACAGCAAAATGTGGGTTTATTACAATGTACCGGAAGCTGAATATCTCGATTATAAAATGCAGATCATCAAGGACGGCGCGTTGAAAGTAGAATTACAAATGGCTAACAATAAGCTTTTTGACTATCCCGGTCTGGTTGAAACCATTGAGGCTGACTTCAATAATGAAACGGGAAACATCGCATTCAGGGCTACATTCCCTAATCCAAAAGGACTTTTACGTCACGGAGAAACGGGTAACATCCTGGTAAAGCTTCCGCTTAAAAATGCTTTGATCATTCCACAGAAAGCAACCTTTGAAGTACTGGAAAAGAAATATGTGTATGTGTTGGATAAAAACAACGTGATCCGGTCAAGGGAGATAACCATTGAAGCAGAGCTGCCAAATATTTTTGTCGTAAAATCAGGTCTGACCAAGGATGACAAAATACTTCTTGAAGGTTTACGGCAGGTGAAAGAAAACGAAAAAATACATTCCAAATTCCTGAAGCCTGACTCTGTCATCTCAAATTTAAATCTGTATGCCGAGTAATGATAGTCAGTCGATAATGTCCGCTGGCTGCGTTACACTCGAACAAAAAATGCTCATTGACTATAGTCAACTCCGCTTTTTTGTTCTTCGCAAGCCTTGTCAGCGAACATTCTAAACAGACTCTCAGCTAGAAGAATGACATTAATCAGGCATCATAAAAATTAACACAAATGTTCAATCAATTCATAAGAAGACCTGTATTTGCTATCGTGATTTCGATCATGATAGTCTTTGTAGGTATCCTGGCGATTGAGAAATTACCCATTTCCCAGTTTCCCGATATCGCTCCGACGACAGTTAACATATTTATTGCTTACCCGGGTGCAAGTGCCGATGTACTGGTAAAATCTACCCTGATTACCCTGGAACAGGCCATTAATGGTGTGCAGGATATGCGCTATATTGCTACTGATGCAACAAGTGCGGGTGAAGCTACGCTCAGGATTATTTTCGAGCCCGGGACGGACCCCAACGTGGCTGTAATCCGGGTTAAAACCAGGGTGGATCAGGTTATGCCGCTTTTACCTGAACTTGTTCAGCGGGAAGGGGTTATTATCTCTCCGGTTCAGCCAAGTATGCTTATGTACGTCAACCTCTATTCCAAGGATAAGAGCATTGATGAAAAATTCCTTTTTAACTACGCAACGGTTAAAATGATCCCTGAAATACAGCGTACCCCCGGTATTGCAAGAGCGCAGATTCTGGGTAGCCGCAGGTATGCGATGCGTCTTTGGTTAAATCCGGAACGTATGCGGGCCTATAACATCTCCACGGAGGAAGTAATGAAGGCTGTGGGAGAACAAAGTATTGTCGGACGGCCAGGCCGGATCGGTCAAAGCTCCGGTATTGCTGCGCAGTCCCTGGAATATGTGCTTACCTACAAAGGACGATATGACAAACCGGAGGAGTATGAAAATATCATTGTCCGGGCAAATTCGAACGGGGAAAGTATTCACTTACGGGATATTGCCAAAGTTGAGTTAGGTAGTGAATTCTTCGATATTTACTCCAATCTGGATGGTCATCCGTCAGCAGCGATCGTGTTGCGCCAAAACTATGGCAGTAACGCCAGTGATGTTATTGAGGATGTAAAAAAGAAGCTGGATGTGATGAAAGAATCATTTCCTCCCGGTGTGGATTACAAAATCAGTTATGACGTTTCCCAGTTTTTGGATGCGTCTATTGAGCAGGTTATTGATACGCTGCGGGATGCATTTATCCTTGTAGCCCTGGTTGTGTTTATATTCCTTGGCGACTGGCGTTCAACTTTAATTCCGATCCTTGCGGTTCCGGTATCGTTGATTGGGGCATTCTTTGTGATACAGGGTTTCGGCCTTTCCATCAACTTGATTACACTTTTTGCACTTGTACTCGCCATTGGTATTGTGGTCGATGATGCGATTGTCGTCGTCGAGGCCGTCCATGCCAAATTTGAGGAAGAGCCGGGTATTTCGCCCTTCAACGCAGTAAAAAAAGTACTTGGTGAAATCAGCGGAGCAATTATCGCGATTACAGCTGTTATGGTGTCGGTATTTCTTCCGATTTCATTTATGTCGGGTCCTGTCGGAACATTCTACCGCCAGTTCTCGATTACGATGGCTAGCTCGATTGTGATTTCGGCCCTTATCGCCCTGACGCTTACACCCGTACTGTGTGCCATGCTGTTACAGAATCATCACGGACATGAGCGGAAGAAAAATATTCTTACCAAAGTACTCGACAGTTTCAACCGCGGTTTTGATAAAATTACAGGAAGATACGTAAGCCTTCTGAAAAGAATTGTCAGTCGGAGAATTGTTACCTGGGGAGTGTTACTGGCGTTCTGTGCAGGAATCGTTTATGTGAACAAAATTTTGCCGGCAGGATTTATTCCTAACGAAGATCAGAGTACGATTTACGCCATTATCCAGACACCTCCGGGATCGACACTTGAAAAAACCAATGAAGTGTCACAACGTCTTCAAAAGATCTGCGAAGAAGTTCATGGAATAGAATCCGTATCATCTTTGGCTGGTTATGAAATTATGACAGAAGGCCGGGGTTCTAACGCAGGTACCTGCCTGATCAACCTGAAACCATGGCATGACCGTGATAAAAATGTGAAGGAAATCATGGAAGAACTGGAAGCCAAGACAAGAGGACTTGGTGCCGTGGTTGAATTCTTTGAACCACCAGCGATTCCTGGATTTGGTACTTCCGGCGGTTTCTCCATGCGTTTGCTGGATAAAACTTCTGATACCGATTACGCAGAGTTTGACAAGATCAACAAGAAGTTCATGGAAGATCTGGCAAAACGTCCGGAGCTTACCGGTTTGTTTACCTTCTTCGCTGCGAACTATCCGCAGTATGAATTGCAGATTGACAATCAGCTGGCTATGCAAAAAGGCGTCTCGATCGGAAAAGCGATGGACAACCTGAACATTATGATCGGTAGTACTTACGAACAAGGATTTACCAGATTCAACCAGTTCTTTAAAGTGTACGTGCAGTCCGATCCAAGTTTCAGAAGATTGCCATCCGATCTTTTAAAGCTGTTTGTAAAAAATGATGCAGGAGAAATGGTGCCTTACTCGTCATTCATGACACTAAAAAAAGGCCAGGGTCCTAACGAAATCACCCGTTTTAACCTGTACAATTCAGCATCGATCCAAGGTCTTCCGGCAAAGGGATATACAACAGCGGACGCAATTCAGGCAATCCGGGAAGTTGCAGCCAAGACTTTGCCAAAAGGATACGATGTTGCTTTTGAAGGACTTTCTTATGACGAATCGATTCGAGGAAACGAGTCACTTGTCGTATTCATGATCGTATTGGCATTCGTATACTTTGTGCTTGCAGCGCAGTACGAAAGTTTCATTATTCCATTGGCGGTTGTTCTATCGCTTCCGGTTGGGGTATTCGGTTCGTTCCTGCTGTTAAAACTGATGGGCCTTGAAAACAACATTTATGCTCAGATCGGTCTGATCATGCTCGTAGGTCTTTTAGGTAAAAATGCGGTACTTATCGTCGAGTTCGCCGTCCAGAAGCGGCACCAGGGAGAAACAATTCTAAACGCGGCTATTGAAGGAGCGAAAGTACGTTTCCGACCTATTTTAATGACCTCATTCGCTTTCGTTGCAGGTTTGATCCCGTTAATCAGTGCCACAGGTGCAGGAGCAATTGGAAACCGTACGATTGGAGCATCCGCAATGGGTGGTATGTTGTTCGGGACTATTTTCGGAGTAATTATTATTCCTGGCTTGTACTTCATATTCGGCACTTTGGCTGACGGCAGAAAAATGATCAAAGATGAAGAGGACGGTTCGTTGACAGAGCAGTTTGTCCACGCAGTTGATGCTTTTCCTCATACTCAAGAAACTCAAAATGATGCGCAATAACAGAATATTAAACTGGGCAGGATTAACACTCCTCGCCCTGATTTATACCGGATGCAGTGTGCCCCCGATGGTACATAAGACCGAGAACAAAATAACACCTGTGAGCTACAATGGCTCACAGGATTCTACCAACGCAGCAAAACTCAGCTGGAAAGAATATTTTACCGATCCTTATCTGACTGCACTGATAGATACAGCTTTTAAAAACAACCAGGAACTGAACATTACCTTGCAGGAAATAGAAATTTCCAGACAGGAAATCAGAGCCAGAAAAGGAGAATATCTGCCCTTTGTCGGTTTGGGAGGCGGAGCCGGTGTCGACAAGATCGGCCGGTATACTAACCTTGGAGCCAGCGAAGCGACAACCGATATCAAGCCGGGAAAAGAGACGCCGGAATTTTTACCTGATTTTCAGGTCGCCGCTTTTGCAAGATGGGAAGTGGACATCTGGCACAAACTGCGGAATGCAAAAAAAGCCGCTGTATCGAGATACCTGGCGTCTGTGGAGGGTAAAAATTTCATGATGACCAATCTTATTTCAGAAATTGCCAATTCGTATTACGAATTACTGGCACTCGACGCTCAGCTGGCAATTGTCAGACAGAACATCGAAATTCAGAATAACGCACTGAAAATCGTGAGAATGCAGAAAGAGGCAACTCGGGTTACAGAACTGGCAGTTAAGCGGTTTGAAGCACAGGTACTGAATACGCAAGACCTGCAATATGATATCAGACAGCGGATTACAGTAACGGAAAACAAAATAAACTTTTTGTTGGGCAGATATCCTCAGCCGGTTCAGAGAGACAGTGCTAACTTTAGCAATCTTATACCGAATATCATGCAGGCGGGGATTCCATCGCAAATACTGCAGAACCGACCAGACGTGAGACAGGCAGAAAATGAGCTTACCGCTGCAAAACTTGATGTAGAAGTTGCCAGAGCCAATTTTTACCCTTCTTTGAGTCTGGATGCCGGTCTGGGTCTCCGGGCTTTTAATCCCGCTTACATAGCCAAACTGCCTGAATCGCTGATAGCTTCCCTGGCAGGAAATCTTGCCGGTCCATTGATTAATAAAAATGCAATCAAAGCGACTTATGCAAGCGCCAACGCCAAGCAGATACAGGCAGTTTACAATTATGAACGTACAGTTTTAAATGCTTACATCGAAGTTGCCAATCAATTGTCGGCCATCGACAATTTGTCTAACAGTTATAATTTGAAATCGCAGGAAGTTGCTGCGCTTACCGAGTCCGTTAACATTTCCAACCGCCTTTTCACATCAGCCCGGGCGGATTACATGGAAGTTTTGCTTACACAAAGGGAAGCCCTGGAATCAAGGTTCGACCTGGTCGAAACCAAAATGCAGCAGTTGAATGCTACGGTTAATGTTTACCGGGCTTTGGGCGGTGGCTGGAGATAAAGATAATTTATAGTTAAAGCTGAAAGGCTCGTCTCAGATTTTTGAGACGAGCCTTTTTAAAACCCACCTGTCAGAATCAGGATCCATATGATTTTTGATTCAGAATTTTACTCAGACATCCTTACATACATAAACTCATGCAAAGAAAATCCTAATTCCTGATCAGACCTCCTCCGTACCCAAAGTCACAGATACATCGCTTTCCACATATTCCAAAATATCCCCTGGCTGACAGTTCAGGACTTTACAAATAGCATCCAGTGTAGTAAACCGGATGGCCTTTGCCTTTCCTGTTTTAAGAACCGACAAATTTGCAAGCGTTAATCCTACCTTTTCAGAAAGCTCATTTAGTGACATTTTTCGCCTGGCCATCATTACGTCCAGATTTACGATAATAGGCATAGTTTATACGGTCAGGTCGTTTTCTGATTGAATCTCTACACCACGTTTGAAAACCTGGGAAATAATAAAGACAAGTCCGGCCATAAAAATAAACTCTTCTGCCGCCAACGTTTCGCTGGTGATACCTGTTCGCCTTAACAACCATTCCGTCTGTCTGTTGTTTATTACTGCAACGATCCAGACTCCCAACAAATTATAACTGATCTTTTCTAGAATTAAAACCACTTCAATCGTAAAAGGATTCTCCAGGTTAACCTTCGAAAGAGCCTGGATCACCAGAAATAAAACATATGCTTTCATACCTGAGATGGCGACCAAAAATGAAACCGACATGGTATACTGCCAAAAGCTGAATTCCCGAAGCTCCTCTAAATTCAAATCCTTGTACAGGTTTTTTACAGCCTCGGGATTAACACAGCTTACAGCATAGGAAACCAGGATTGCACCTGCCTCTATCATCAAACCAATAAATGCTATCCAGGTAAGTACATGCATCACCTGTAAAATCTGTTTTGTTTTTGTATCCGTTTTCATGTGATCAATGTTTTTTGAGTAAATATAGATAATTATTTATTGTTTATCAATAAATAATAAATTCTATTCAATAAACTTGGTACAGTTTGCGAAGTTCTTCACACAAAATTTAAAACGATTATCTCCATTTATATATAATTAATTTTTATATTTAATTAAATAAATTAATACTTTAAATTTTACTAACATGGCAGCAATTGAAGAATCCGGCAATGATATTGTTAAGGTTAGAGATAAAAAAATTTCAACCCGTATAGATATGACACCAATGGTTGACCTGGGCTTTCTATTGATCACGTTTTTTATGCTTGCAACGACAATGACCAAACCCACGGTAATGTCTGTGTTTTTTCCCGCAAAACAAGATGACGGTACAACAGATCTGAAAGCTTCCGGGGTGCTTACACTGTTCCTGGGCGGGAACGATGACATTTATTATCTGGATGGAATTGCAGCGAATGACGATAAAGCTTTGTCTTCCTTAAAAACGACCCGCCCGGGAGATGCGTTACGAACTCTGATCTTCGCCTCGCAGCGTCGTGTAAGTTCTGTGCGAAATGTTCAGGGTAACGAAGCGCTCACCGTAGTGATCAAACCCACAGCAGTTTCCAGCTATAAAAATATGGTGGATGTAATGGATGAAATGGCCATCACAAAGTCAACGCGATATGCATTAGTTGACGAACTTACAGAATCAGAAAAGAAAATTCTTGGCGACAGGATTGTTGAAAGGAAGTAATGTGTCTTTGTGACTGAACACTGGAATACTTTTTGAATGAAAAAATTGACTGTTTGTTAGTAAAGTAAGCTGCTGTTCATATTATAAAGTACTTTACAAAACAGATCTCTGTATTCTCCATTCAAAAAATTAAAATATGAAATTGACTTTCACCCTCCTGTTTATTTTTCAGGGATTTATTGGTTTGTGCCAAAGCAATGACAGTTCTGCTTATGCATCGATGACAGGCAAATGGATTTTATTGTCTAAAGTAAAAATAGAAACTTCTGACGGACAGCCTCTAAATCAGGAAAAGGAAGTGTACAAACCGGAAGAAAAATCGTTTGAATTTACAGAGAAAGGTGAAGTTATCATTGCGCAGGATTTTGGTAAACACAGTGAAAAATTACCGGTTAGTTTAAAGGGTAATTATCTTTATATTGGTAAATTTCAGAAAAATAAAACACCGTATCTTGTTCGTTATGAAGGAGAACAGATGAAACTGGCGAAAACTGAAACTAAAAATAAGAAAGGAAAAACAATCGTTAAAACCGAGCAGGTTATCATGCAAAAAATGCCGCAGTAGTCTTAGAAGGCAATGCGTGTTCAACTGATAAACTATCGCACTTCCGGCAACTTTCTAAACGATTAACAATCCCACTGTTTTGGTATGGATTTTATATAGGTGACCTAAAATTTTTCCCTTAATAATTTCCGGAACATGGCTGATATAGACGTAATCGTAATTGGCTCTTCCGCTGGTGGAGTTATGGCACTAAAGCAACTGGTCGCTGCTTTACCTGCTGATTTTAAAACCCCTGTTTTTGTTGTCCAGCACCTGGCACCTGGTAAGGATACATTTTTGGCAGACATACTGGATCGAAGCGGCCCTTTGCATGCCATACATCCCGTGGATGGTACTAAAATTGAGGAAGGCACCATCTATGTGTCTTTGCCAGACCACCACATGCTTGTCGAGAGCGGACATATTCTTATAAAAAAAGGCCCGAAAGAAAATAGGTTCCGCCCTTCTATCGATGCCTTATTTCGATCAGCTGCATACAGTTATGGCCCGCGGGCAATAGGAATTGTACTCACCGGAATGCTTGATGACGGATGCTCAGGTATGTGGTCGCTGAAACGACTGGGCGGCATCACCATTGTTCAGGACCCTGAGCAGGCCTTGTACCCCAGTATGCCATTAAGTGTTCTGGAATACATAGCACCGGACCACGTCTGTCCGCTTTCTTCAATGAGCGAACTGCTTGTAGAGCTCACCAGACATTCAATTCCTAAAAAATCCGTTGCGGATCCGTACGAAGTAAAACTCTTGAAAATGGAGGTAGATATTGCCGCTTTGGGAAATGCTTTTGATAAAGGAATTATTTCAATGGGTGAAAAATCTTCGTTAACCTGCCCGGAATGCGGAGGCGCACTTGATTCTTACACCGAAGGGAAACTGGTTCGTTACCGCTGCCATACAGGACATGCTTATTCTTCTGCTTCCCTGTTGTCGGCAGTTAATGAAACAACGGAGCACAAATTGTGGGCTGCGCTTAGAAGCCTGGAAGAGGCAGTTATGATTGTTGAAAAAGATGCAGCTGTAAATCTCCAAATCGCTGAGAGCCAACTGGCGCCGGGCGATGCTATTAAAATCCAGACACTAAAACATCAGGCGACACAGCTGCATAACTTCCTGAATCATTACTTACAGTTAAATGATTTGTCTATCGATTAGCAGGAAAACTTACCGACAGGACACAAATGTATTTGTGCTCCTTAATGCATTTATTTACTTTTTTTGATCCTAAAACAGACATTTTGGGTTGTGTTAACAGGTATACGCAAAAAGTCATGCATATCAGGACTGGTTTTTAAACTGTTAATTATTAAAACAATGAAAAAAAGCACCATTTTAATCATGGCCGGAGCTGTGTTTGCACTTGCTTCATGTCAGAAAAAGGACTCCGAAACTTCGGGCAATTCCCGGGCCGACAGCACCGCTGCACCCGTTGAAACCCAGAAAGCCAACTCTGATTACAAACCGGCTTTTGCCGGTCAGACAAGAATAACCAGCGTGAAATCGGCCATGGCATACGAAGGCAAGGTTTTAACCAGCGAGCTCAAAAATCCATGGGGAATCACAAGCCTGCCGGACGGAAGGTTAATCATTACCGAAAAAGCAGGTACGATGCGAATTGCAACTACCGCAGGTGTATTGAGCGCACCTATTACCGGCATTCCGGCTGTTAACGCCGATGGACAGGGTGGCTTGCTGGGTATCCGCGTTGACCCGGATTTTGAAAAAAACAGGATGGTATACTGGGTATTTGCCGAGGCAGTCAAAGACGGAAACCTAACTGCGGTAGCCAAAGGAACACTATCGGCAGACGAGAAGAAAATCGAAGGTGCGAGGGTAATCTACCGCGCGACTCCGGCTTTCGCTAGTAATCTCCATTACGGCGGACGTATTCTTTTTGATAAAAATGGTGACCTGATCATCAGCACCGGCGAGCGCTCTGATACGATTACAAGACCCCAGGCACAGCAGCTGAATTCAAGTCTGGGTAAAGTAATCCGCATTAACAAAGATGGCAAGCCCGTTGCAGGTAACCCATTCGAAGGCAAAACAGGTGCTAAACCGGAATTATATTCCTATGGGCATCGTAATGTGCAGGGACTTGCGCTTCATCCGGTGACGGGAGATTTGTGGGAAGTAGAATTTGGTCCCAGAGGAGGCGATGAGCTTAACCGCATCGAACCTGGAAAAAACTATGGCTGGCCAACCATCACTTATGGCATTGAATACAGCGGCAGCAAAGTCGGTGGTGCAATTCAGCAAAAAGAAGGATTGGAGCAGCCTGTTTATTATTGGGATCCGGTTCTTTCTCCAAGCGGAATAACTTTTTACAGCAGCGACAGCATTCCGGAATGGAAAAATAACCTCTTCATCGGCGGACTGAGCAGCATGCACATTGCCAGACTAATTATCGAAAATAACAAAGTTATAGGTGAAGAGAGACTCCTTGCAAATGAAGGACAGCGTTTCCGTGATGTTACCGAGGGCAAAGACGGCGCACTGTATGCCGTAACGGACCAGGGAAGACTTTACCGGGTTTACAAAAAATAATATTTAAAAATATATTAATAAAAGGAAGTCATCAGGAATTAAACCTGTGACTTCCTTTTTTTGCTGTAAAATACGCTCAACAACAACTTGTAATTGAATTCAAAATTAAGCCGGTTAAAATCAGTAAATGATCTGCCAACACCCGCCATGTCTCCCGACTGAAGTTCTGATATTTTTGATATCTGAATTCATTCTTCAATCATCCTCCGAGATATGCTTTGTTTGTTTACCGGCGCCCACGGCACCAGGATACTTTTTGCCTGTTTTTGTTTTATAATCAGCATTTCAATTCCCGGGATTCTGCAAACAGCAGCTGCAGCAGAAAAAGAACCTGTCAGGTTTACCGTTTCTATGGACAGTACTGCTGCGCACACCTTTCACGTAACGGTTAAATATAAACCGGAGGCTGCCGACAGCATTTTCTTTAAGATTCCCGACTGGACTCCCGGTTATTACCAGCTCATGGATTATGCAGGAGGTGTGCGGAATTTTTCGGCCAAAAGCGAAAAGGGAAAAAAGTTAGCCTGGCATCGGGCAGGTAAAACCGGCTGGACCGTTGGCCGAAAAGATGCCCGGATTGTAATTCTGGATTATGACGTTGTCACCACACGCAAGTTTGTAGCAACGAGCTATCTCGACGACGAACATGGGTACATTACACCGGCCGGTATCTTTATGTACGTATCCGGAAAAATTGACTTACCAGCCGAAGTTACTATCCGACCCAATAAGGCCTGGCAAAATGTCGCAACGGGACTGGATTCTGCTGCGGGTAAAAAATTCGTCTACACTGCCAGCAATTTCGATATTTTGTACGACAGCCCCATACTTGCCGGCAATCTGGAAGAACTCCCACGCTTTTATGTAAAAGGAATTCCACACCGTTTCATCGGTTACAAGCTTGGGAATTTTGACAAAATAAAATTCATGGCCGATGTGCAGAAGATCGTTGAGAAATCGTCTGCGCTTATCGGCGATTTACCTTACAAACATTATACTTTTATTGCTATCGGGCCCGGTCAGGGGGGGATTGAACATCTGAATTCCACAACCATCAGTTTCAGCGGAGAGCAGCTTAGTTCCCGCGGCTGGGACGGTATGATGGGATTTATCGCGCACGAATACTTTCACCATTATAATGTTAAACGCATCAGACCGGTAGAACTCGGACCGTTTGACTATGACCGGGGAAGTAAAACAAATATGCTTTGGGTTTCGGAAGGGCTGACTGTTTATTACGAACCCATCATTCTAAAGGAATGTGGCTTGCTGACAACACAGCAAATGCTTGAAAAATACAGGCAGCAGATTTTCAATATTGAAAATAAACCAGGCCGGCTGTATCAGACGCTGGCTCAGGCAAGCGCTGAAACCTGGTCAGACGGCCCGTTCGGACGCACGGGCGATGCAGTGAACAAAACGATTTCCTATTATCAAAAAGGTCCTGTTATCGGACTGCTGTTTGATTTTGCAATCAGGCATGAAACACGAAACAAAAAGTCGCTCGACGATGTGATGAGAGCACTTTACAATGATTTTTATAAAGCTAAAAACAGAGGTTTCACGGAACAGGAACTAAGGCAAACATTTGAAAAAGTAGCAGGAAAACCGTTGGACGAGCTTTTTAGCTACATCTATACCACCAACGTTCCGGACTATAAAAAATACTTTGCCTACGCCGGCCTGCAAATTGAAACATCAGCAGCCCTAAGAGACGGTAAAGAAGGAGAAAAACCATTTACAATTACCCCCATGGCTAGTCCTGATGCTTTACAACAGAAAATTTTCACTTCGTGGAGCAGGTCAAGCCCTCAGTAAATGAAGCAGATTAACCACAGGTTCATTCTGGTTAGATTTAAAGACTTTGTTAAATATTAACCACTTCATTACCTATTTTAACAGATAGAGAATGACCTGCATACAGCTTGTTTAAAATGACATATTTTGCATTTATAACCTTATCTATAAACAATTTGCTATGATCAGGAGCTACCTCCGTTACCCGGTGCTGTTACTATTTTTAACGACATCGCTTTTAACTAAAAATCACAGTTATGTAAATGCTCAGGTCCCAGCGAGCCCGGAAAAAGAACTTTATCTGCCGGCTAAAATAATGAGAGTTCCGGAGGGAAACGACTACAACAGCAATGAGAGCGAATTTAGTAGCAAGCGGATGATTCAGTCGGCCAACATCGCGATTTTCTGGCACAAAGAATTTGGGGATGATCCAATGACAAACAATGAGGTTGAGAAACGTTTTGATGTGAATGAAGCGCTCAAAGAATGTGACCGCTTTTACGATTATTATGTCAATGATTTAAAACTTGTTCAAAAGGGAAACTCAGCGACTGATCGTTACAAAATGATTTTGTTCGTCATCAACGGAAAAGAACAAACGGCTTTCGGCGGCGGGGTTGAAAATAAGGTAGGTATTTTATGGACACCCGCTTTGAGAATGTCCAAAGCTCCTTATGGCGCGCTGGCTCATGAATTGGGACATGCCTTTCAATATATTTCCCGCGCCGACAGCAAAACTGGACCTCGCGGACCGATCATGGAAATGTCGGCACAATACATGCTTTGGCAGGTTTATCCGCAATGGATGACTTTTGAGAATTATCACTTGATCAGTTACTTCAAAAAAACACACTTTGCTTTCCTGCACCCGGAGAACATGTACCATTCTCCTTATGTACTGGAATACTGGTCTGAAAAACATGGAAAAGAGTTTTTTGGCAAACTTTGCCGCTCTACTCAGGAAGGTGAAGATCCTGTGATGACTTACAAAAGACTGACAGGTGTAACCCAGGAAGCTTTTAATGACGAAATGTTTGATGCTGCGAGCCGGTTTATTACCTGGGATTTGAAAAGGGTCGAACCCGTAGCCCGTCAATATGCTAATCTTCATACTACTAAATTACATCCCACAACCGATGGTTGGTTTGAAGTCGACTCTGCAAATTGTCCGCAAAACTATGGGTACAACGGAATTGAACTGGCACTGCCGGCAAAAGGGACAAAAGTAACAGTTGATTTCAAAGGCATTTCCGGAGCACAAGGTTACAGCAGCCCAAAATCTGAAAAAGCGGGATGGAGATATGGTTTTGTGGCATTTAAAAAAGACGGTAGCCGCGTGTATGGAAAAGTGTCACGGGATCCAAAAGGAAAAGTCGAATTTAAAGTTCCTGCTAATACCGGACACCTTTGGCTCGTCGTAAGCGCTGCACCCACGGAACACTGGCCGGTTAGTTTTGGCAGACAAAAAACTCCGGTTATACAGGAGCAGTGGCCCTACCAAATCAAAATTACCGGTACTACACTGAGTAAGTCGGAATAAGATTTTTCTAAAAGCGATCCGGCCAACCTGAATTTTGGTTAGCCGGATCGTTTTTTATCAATTTTGTTTAAACGTCTTCGGCAGTGTACCGTAAAAAGGCTGAGCAATTCCTAAATCGATGTAAATGTGATTTAAAATGACGCCGGGATCAATCATATAAATTCTCAAAGTATGTTTACCTGGTTTTAGAATCGGCTCGTTTAATATCCGCTGAGCTGAATTGCTCAACACATTTTTCTTCCATTCGTCGCTTCTCCCAAAAGTCCTGAAATTTAGAATTCTTACCGGACCGTCATCTACACTTACAGCATAACGCACTTCAAAATTTTTATTCAGCGGATAGGTAGGTAAAGATGTAATGGTGATGATAGCAGGTGTTTGACTGAACGAATAAAATTCGTACTCGACAGAGGGATTACTTTTCACTTTAAGCGTATCCAGTTCACCATCCGCCGCTTTTTCAACCAAAGGAAATGCTTCCAGTGCTTTTCCATTGGCACCCAACCCATCCACCACGCTCCATTGACGTGACTTTGTATTTTTTACTGCAGTATAATCAACCGCGTTGATCGACAGGTAGCCATCTGCTTCAACAGAACCTTTGAAACTTTTAAGTTCTTTTAAATCAGTATTGTTTGCTGAAACCGCAAAATCATATTGATCATCACCGGCTTTAACAGTGACTTTTCCTTGTAATGATTTTTGTGCAGGAACTTTTGTCCAGTCAATTTCTACCCAGATACGCTTTTGGCTGTTAAGACCGTCAGGTGTTAGTTCACCTTGTCTACTGCTGGTTTTTATCCAGGTTTCTAAGCATGTAATGGTGAAGTTCTTTTTCTGATTTTGGGTTAAAAAAACATCAATAAAATATTTCTGCTTATTCCATTTGTTGAACTCAGGAAGCTTAAATTGCCTATCAGGCGAAGGTCCGGAAGAATCAGTTTGTTTGTAACCTTCGGGAAGTGCACGAAAAGCGGGTAAACTGTTTGTTTTGGATAAATCAAAAACGGGAAGGTCGAAAACAGGAAGTTTTCTTGGAAACATATCCATCATTCCCTGCCACTTTCCGTTGGCCAGTTTCGTGTTGTAATATTTGGTTTCCCCTCCTATTTTTTCATAAACCTCATCAGATAAAGCAGCGTAAGAAGAAGCACTCAATCTTCCCTGTTTCGCATACAAATAAGCCTTATCCCGATAGAGAAATTTCTTATTTATCAAGGCCGCTCCCCTGACAGGATATTCAATCAATTCGTAAAATGCATCTTTGTCTTTTGCCTCCACATCCCTGCGGATCGCTTCAACTTTGGAAACCAGCGCATCGTATGCGTCGATTCTCAGCTGCGCCTGATCATTGTAAAAAAAATGATTATAAGCAGTGAAATTAATAGCCGTCGTCGGTTCCGTCTGGCTCCAACCCATGTATTCAGGTTTGCGCTCAAATGCCAGGTCATAATACTTCCAAAGCAACGGAGCTATTGAGACTGCCTGCTTACTTCCAAAAATTGCCAACAGCCAGTTTTGTAAATGGGTAAGCGAAAAAGAAGACTTTTCAAATGGTTTGATATCATACGCCATATCCATAAACAGCTGGGTCGCATATTCGGAAGGTTTGATATCGCCAACATTGAGTACCCATAACTGTTTGGCATTCATTGTATAAGCTTTGGTCATTTCCTCCCGGATGTGTGCAGGATGAGAAGTTCCAAGCCATAGGTAGTCATGAGGTCTGCCCCAGTAAGAAGCATGATAGTAAACTCCCGAACCGCCCGACCGCTTGCTCTCCTCTGCATTACTCAACCTTTGGATATAACCATAATTATCGTCGGGCCACACCAGCGTAATATCATCCGGCACTTTAAGGCCCGCATCATATATTTCCAGGACTTCTTTGTAAGGCGTAAATACCTGCGGAACTTTGGTAATATCCTGATTTACATACTTTTTAAGCATGTCTCGCTGAACCCGGATTATGGTGTCCAAAAGCGGAACGGTTTCTTCCATTGTTTTTACACCCTGAATTTCGCCATCATGTATGCCGCGCATTCCGGTCGTGTAAATACCGTTAACTTTGCTGCTTTCTTTTATCCGCGACTCCCAGTAGTCGTTTACTTTTTGTCTGTTTGTCAGATAATTAAAAGGACCCATCGTCTTTTCATTCCATTCACTAACGTTATTTCGAAGCATCGGTTCTGCATGTGAGGAGCCGACTACGATCTGATAATCCTCTGCCGCTTTTATGTTTCCCGGATAGTGGTAAAATGCCTTCGTGCTGGGGTGCATAGCCGGCCATATCAGATTCGCTTTAAGGCGCAGAAGCAGCTCAAAAACTTTGGCATATGTTTTAGGTCCGATATCTTTTGTTTCAGGTTCAAATGTTTTGGCAGACCAGGGTTGTAATCCCCAATCTTCATCGTTGATAAAAATGCCCCTGAATTTTACAGAAGGCGTTTCGGATGTAAAATCATCTATATTTACAGAAAGAGATTTTTGGATTTTCGGAGTAGCGTCCGCCCACCAGTACCACGGCGTTACCCCAATTTTCTCTGAAACAGAAAAAACGCCGTAGGCCGTTCCTCGCACATCACTTCCGGTAATAACCAGTGCATTCGTAATATTTTTTGTTGGTTTGGACAAAATTCGAACCGAGTAACATTCCCACTTTCCTTTCAGGTCCGGATCGGCAGCTTTATTGCCAAAACCTTTGATAAGCCCTGAATCCGTCCGGCCAATGATGATGACGTTGCCCTTCGCACTGGTTATATCATTGTAAACCTTTGGCAAATATCCGCTTACAAGTTTAATGTCTGCGGCAAGTAAATGTGCGGCAATCGAATCAAGTTTGGAATCACCCTTCTGGTAATATATTGTCACCTTATTTTGCGCCGTCACCAGATCAAACTGAGCTGCATTTGCCGTAAATAGACTTCCGGCTGCGATCAGGCAGTATGCTGCAATAAATTTTAAAGGCATTTTTCTCATGTAATCAATATTGTGTTTTAATGCCCTTAGTTCTGAAAATTAAGCACATTTTCATGAATTTCTTTTTTGTCCTGAACCGTATTCGTTTTGATATTTTTCATCGATACATTCTTCACCGGCAGGTCTTTTTGCCCCAAAATCCTTGACACAAACTGTACGTCTTTTGCGACGATATCGCTTAAATAAATATCTGAGATCGGTGTTAGTTTACGAATTGTGGTCGGCACCAAAGTGCGCCATTGATAAAGGACGTCGGTTTCGATACCCAAAACCCCCAGGTCAATTTTTCCGGCCGTCAGATTGGATGCGTAAATATTTTTCACGTAACCGCCCATCCGTTCGTTGGTTTTGATAAATAATAAATGATTCAGCTTTGCACCATCCACCACGGTGCAATTGCTAATGTCTACGTTCTCAACCCCACCGGAAAGTTCACTTCCAATGGCAACAAGCTGATGCCCGTTTTTGACAATGCAATCACGGATCACAATGTTTTTGGAGGGCGTTTTTAGCCGCCAGCCTTCCGGATTCCGTCCTGACTTAATTGCAATAGCATCATCTCCCTGATCAAAAATACAATCTTCAATCAGCACATTCTGACTCATTTCCGGATCAACGCCATCATTGTTATGTCCGTGTGCATAAACTTTCAGCTTTCTGATCACCACATTTTTCGAAAGATAGGGATGTATTGTCCAGAAGGGACTGTTTGTAATGGTAACTCCTTCAAGCAAAATATTTTCGCTCCGGTTGAATTGTATAAACTGCGGCCGGAGATGCGCCGTGTCGTTCACCATCTGACGTTCCTTCACCGGCGTATAAGCTCCCGCCAGGTTGTATAACCGTTTGATACTTTCCATATGCGGCTTAGGACGTGCATACCAGGCTTTCCAAACATCCAGTTTTGCTTTTAACTCACCTTCGCCGGTTATGGCAATGTTTTTACATTCATAGGCATAAATCAACGGCGAATAATTATAACATTCCAACCCTTCCCAGGTGCTGTGAACAGCAGGTAGGTAGTCCTCCGGATTTTCCGAGAAAAGCAGAACGGCGCCTTTATTCAGGTGAAGGTTTACATTACTTTTCAAATGGATTTTTCCGGTCAGCCATTCCCCTTCCGGCACCACAACAATTCCACCGCCCATTTTATTCGCCTGTGTTATCGCCTGAGCAATTGCCTGGGAATTTTTCACTTTGTCACCCTGGGCAGCACCAAAATCCGTGATAAGCAGCTTTTTACTTTTGCTAAAATCCGGAACCAGAATATCAGGCATCGCAAAATGCGCCTTTATCTTTAATTGGGTTGTTGGGACTTCCGCCCAGGTAATAAAGGCAATTAATAGTGAGCTAAAAAATAAAATGACAACAAAGCGTTGTTTCATGTGGTTGAATTTATTTTGAAACAGAAAATTAAAATGTCAAACGTATGGATATCGACGGATGACGTCAGGAACGGGTACGATCAGGAGTCTTGATCCGGCGGAATCCAGATGAAGTCCATCCTTTGTCACGGTATCGATGTTTTGAACCGAAACGGTCAGATAAATATCTGACCGTTTTGGTATTTAACATCAATAATTCGGGTTTTGCGGATATCCTTCCGTATCCCTGTCAATAACCGACTGCGGTATCGGACGCAGATAATATTTGTCAATTACACCGGCAGGATTAGCCAGTTTTGTAAGGATATTATGTTCAAAAGCTCTGGCCAGGCGACGGGTACGTTTGAGGTCCAGCCAGCGTTTGTATTCACCCGCAAGTTCTCTGGCGCGTTCATCCAGAATGAAGTCAATCGTTACGACTGCCGGCGTTATTTCAAGACTTTGCCCGGCCACCGCAGCACGTTTTCTTACGACGTTGAGTTTTTCTGCGGCCTTATCCAGTTGATTCATTTTAAAATAAGCCTCAGCTGCAATCAGATACGTTTCTGCAAGCCGGAAAAGGAAGATATCTCTTGTCGAAGAATAGGCTCTTTCATTATTGCCGGGGAAATTGGCCAAAGGATCAAAGAATTTATTGATCATCGGAAATTTCAAAGCACCTCCTACTCCCTGAAAATCCTGTTTCCAGCGCTCAAATCTAATGATTTCCACATTAGGATTAGCAGCTTTCAAAGCAATGGAATCCTGGCTTGTAAAAGGACGGTCCGGATAGGGAAAGTAAAACCGCAGATCACCTGTTTTGATCACAGAAGTACCAAGTTTATCATCCTTCACCGCTCTGAACTGACTTAAAAAGGTTCCGTCGTAACGGCTGTCTTTTGCTGTATTGTAAAGGGTATACAAAAACTGGGTTGGCATAAAATCGCTCACCCTTCTGCTGTAAACCGCATACTCACCATCATAGAATCCGGGTTCGCGAAAAATCCTCCATCCAAAGAAAAGGTTCTGCCCATGCCCGATGGTCTTATTTTCCAGACTCGCGGGATCAAACTGAATTGAAAAAATAATTTCGTTATTTCTTTGATTGGTGGATTTGAAAACGTCGGCAAAGGAAGGAAGCAAACTGTAATTTCCTCCGGCTATTACCTCCTCTGCATATTGGGCCGACTTTGCGAAATCCGTACCTGCAGCAAAAGTTTTGTAACCACGGGTAAGATGTATCAATGAAAGCAAATGTTTGACGGCTCCCTGGGTTACCCTTCCAAATTCGGTTGTTGTTATATCCACGCTGCCCACCGATGCATTCAGATCTTCTATTATAAAATCATAAACCTGCTGCTCAGAACCAGGCACGAAGTGCGTGATCGGTGTGTTAATTTCATCTTTTACGATTGGAACACCGCCAAAGTTTTCAACGAGCAAATAATAAAAGTAAGCTCTGATAAAACGAACTTCCGCAATACGTTTATTTTTGATTGCTTCTGTAAGGCCCGGAATGCCGTTTGCCTTGTTTATAGCCGTATTACATCGTTGTATGCCCGCATAAAGTCCCGAAAAAATCTCGTCAACACCGGAGTTGTCCGAAGACAGGGTTTTGTACTCATTCAGCTGCGTGGCACGTACCACGCGGTCGCCCACCGTGCCACTCACCGATTCAATTTCTCCCCGTGTTTCCGTATCGGTGCCCCAGGCAAAAAGTTTTGGATCTGTTTTGTAAATGTCACGCAGTGACGAATAACAGGAATTAACCAGTTTTTCGTACCCGGCTGCATCTACATAAAAGTTTTCACTGGTTACACCACTTAGGTTTTCCTCTTTCAAAAACTCCTGGCAGGACACCATTCCTGTGGCTGCCGCAATCAATAATGTATAGAATATCTTTTTCATTAGTCGCTATGAATTAAAATGCAAGGTTGATTCCAAACAGGTATGAAGACGTACTTACTGCCGTTCCGTAGGTATTGGTGGCAGGCCATTCAGGGTCAAAACCTTCATATTTGGTAAACAGGAAAGGATTTGTTGCCGTGGCATAAACTCTCAGATTGCTGATTTTGAATTTCTGGATCAGGCCGGTTGGCAGATTGTAGCCAAGCGTTATGTTACCCACCCTTGTAAAATCAACCTTCCGATAAGTTGGAATCACTGTATAAGGTCCGGGATTCCCCGGCTGAAAATGTGTTTGCGAAGGATTACTTGCCGTCCAGTAATCAACCTTTACCTGATTGTAATCCTGGTTGTAGTTCATCAAAGTGGCGTCAAATGAACTTACATATTGTTCACCGCGGCGTGTATATAACATGATGTACAGGTCAAGATTGCCATAACGGAACGTGTTGGAAAAAGAGCCTGTCCAGGTTGGGATTCTTTTACCAATAATCTGGCGATCACTGGCGTTGATTACACCATTGCCGTCCAGATCTTTAACGCGTATCTGTCCGGGTGTTTGATTGTATTTTTTTGCTGCCTCCAATTGGTCCTGCTGCCATATTCCGTCAAACACATAGTCATAATTTACCTGCACCGGCTGTCCGATGAAGAGTTTATTACCTACGTCGTCCTTTTTACCTCCATTGAGTTCCAGAATTTTATTTTTGTTTTTGTCAAAAACAAAATCTGTTTTCCACATAAATTTTCCTGCATGAACATTTATTGAGCTCAATCCCAGCTCAATTCCGCTGTTTTTAAGCTTCCCAACATTGTCTGTAATGGAGCTAAATCCCGAAGGAGCAGGCAGCTGACGGCTTAGCAAAATGTTATCAATAAGCCTGTTGTACACATCAATGCTTCCTGAAATGCGGTTGCTAAAAAATCCAAAATCCAGACCGACATTAATCTCATGGGTCGTTTCCCAGGTTAAGTTTTTGTTTGGCAGCTGATTGGGTGCATAACCTGGCGCAAACACACCTCCAAAATCGTAGAAAGTCTGACCAAGCGCGGCCTGGGTGGAATACGGATTCACCCTGTCATTCCCTGTTACACCATAACTTACCCTTAGTTTAAGATCGTTGATGGCTGAAACCGTTTTGATAAACTGCTCTTCGGAAATTCTCCATGCCAATGAGGCAGATGGAAAAAAGCCCCACTGATTGCCTTCTGCCAGTCGGGAAGATCCGTCCCAACGTCCGGTTGCAGTTAAAAGATATTTCTCTTTGTAACTATAATTGACCCGTCCCATCGCAGAAGCCAGTGTGGATTTAACATAGCCTGATCCATATCCCAAAACTCTTCCGCCAGTAGCCAGGTTGTACCATAATGACTTGTAAGGTATTCCGTCGACCGTAATTGTACTGGTTTCCGTACGATCTTTCTGCATACTTTGAACGACCGTAGCCGTTAGCTTGTGCACACCAAACTGCGCTTCGTAAGTTGCCTGATTGTCCAAAACCCAGGTCAGTTGCTCCTGACTTGAATTCGATGCCTGTGTAGGAACCGATCCGCCCAGACTCTGTTTTGTAAGTGGTCCAAAATAAAACCCGCTTCTTTCAGTAGAATAGTTTGGCGAAATCGTTGATTTTAATGTCAGGTTTTTGATCGGCTCTACCTGTACATAAATATTACCAAAAGTTCGTGAATTGCGGCTCTGACGGATCTCATTGTCCTGATCGAACAGTGGGTTGGTTACCGAATTGGTACCATAAACCCTGAACGCCGGCGCGCCCGTCTGGTCATAAGGATAAGCCATTGGCGGCAAACGATACGCCGATCTGAGTGCTTCTGAACTCCCCAGATTTGTAAGATTTTGAGAAAAATACATATTCAGCCCTGCTTTCCATTTTGCACTGATCTGGCGGTCCACATTTCCTCTCAGCGTATATCTTTTAAATTGTTCGGGCTTTACGTTGCCATCTTCCTGTAAAAGTCCTGCACTGATCGCAAACCGCGTCTTATCATCTCCCCCGCTGGCTGTGATATTATGGTTCATTTGTAACCCATTTTTCAAAATAAGTTTTGGCCAGTCCGTGAACTTTCCTTCGTCAATATTCTTCCACTGCTCCGGAGTAAAAAACGTTGTGTTATTTCGCGAAACATCTTTACCCTGCGCTTTAAACATTTCGGTTCTGAAAGCTACATATTCCGATCCGTTAAACATTTCTGGCAAATGTGTAGGTGTTCTCACACCTGCGTAAGCATCATATGAAATGCTTGTTTTGCCGGATTTACCTCTTTTGGTCGTTACAATAACAACACCCTTGGCACCTCTCGACCCGTAGATCGCAGTTGCAGATGCATCTTTTAAAATGTCTATTTTCTCAATGTCGGCCGGGTTTAATTCATTCATGCCTGTGGTAGTCGGAATTCCGTCAATAACAAACAATGGAGAATTTGAGCCGCCTATCGAGCTGATGCCGCGAATGTTGATGTTGTAGCCGCTGCCAGGTTTCCCTACATTTTTGACCACCACAACACCTGGCATTTGTCCCTGTAAAGCGCCGGTTGCATCAGGCGTAGCAGCCCTGGCGATTTTCGTACCGTCGAGTGATGCAATAGCACCAGTCACATCTGATTTTTTCTGGCTGCCGTATCCAACGACGACAATTTCTTCAAGTGTTTTGTTATCGACAGCCAACTGAACCGTCAAACTTGTCTGGCTGCCTACCTGAATTTCTTTTTGCAGATAACCCACATAGCTGAAAACAAGGATAGACGCCTTATCGGGTACATTGAAAGAAAATGCTCCCTCCACATCGGTGACAGTTCCCCTTTGCGTACCTTTTAAAATAATACTTACACCAGGAAGACTTTCTCCCTTATCGTCCGTAACCTTTCCCGATACGGTGATATCATCATTGCGAAACACTTCCTCCTTCAAATCCAATACCGATGATTTGGGGGAAGCACTATTCTTTTTAAGAATAATAAACTCTCCGCTTGTCTGATAATCAACATTATAAGGATCCAGAATATGGTGTAAAACATTTTCCAGCGACACATTCCTGAATTTCACTGAAACCTTTGCATCAACCGGAAATATACCTGGTAAATACGTAAACCGTACATTGGTTTTGTGCCCGATGGATGTGAGCACCTTCGTAATTTCTCTATTGTTAAATTCAATTGTCACCGATCTTTTCATCAAATCCTGTGCATTGCCGTCTTTTGCAAGCGCAAGCGTGGCAAGTCCGAGAATGATGACAATTGGTACACCTAATAATTTCATTATAAGCCTTGATTTAGGACCAGTATTGAAAAACTTTTCCATATTTTTACCCATGTTTTGTTTTAATTGATTTTAGAATAGGACATACAATTCCCGCTTCCTGCTCTGCAGGAATTTCGTAACGCGAATTTTGGTGGGAGACTTTCGAACTGGGAGCGTGGCCGCGCTTCCAGTTTTACTTTTCTTGTTTAACTTCTTGTCATGCGTTTTTCAGTTATTTAGGTTAGGTATTATTAAAGATCACAGGCTCCTCCGGAAATAACGATCTCCGTTCCAAACACTTCATAAGTTGCTCCCACTGTCTGGCAGATAATATCAAGTTTTCGAAACAGTGGAAGATCACCCAGAGGCGCCGTTACTTTACAGGTTTTCAGAGATGCATTGTTATAATCTATATTCACGCCGTAGGCAGTTTCAAGTTCGCCGAGAATATCTTTAACTGAGGTATTGTCAAAATAAAATTCTTTCGGATCTCCCGTTCCGGCAAGCTGCACAGGTTGCTCAACAAGCCCTTTCTTAAATATGCTCGTTCTTGCATCATAGACAACCCGCTGATTGGGAAGCAAATAAATCATTTGCTCAGCCTTTTGTTCTGCTGACTCCTCAAATTTATCCGTTGCGAATACTTTTACTTTGCCCGAAGTAACTGAAACATTACTTATCGCTTTTCCCGTATTAGAAACCACGCTAAAACTGGTTCCGACAACCTGTACGACAATTCGACCGGCGTAAACAATGAACGGCTTAGCACTATTTTTCGCAACATCGAAATAACCTTCTCCATCCAGATATACCACTCTTTTATTCGCAGAAAAATCCGAATAACTTAGTTTGCTTCCCGGTTTAAGTTTCACGGTTGACCCGTCTGCCAAAGAGATAGTTTGGCCAGCCTGTGAAACATTAATCTTTTCCCTGAGAGGCATTTTCGCTGCAACAACCTGCGTTTTATATTCTAACGGTACACCTTTAAACGTTGATCGAAATATCCAGGCCAATCCGCCAGCGATCAGCAAGATTGCAGCGGCCATCCACCAACGATAGAAGGGCCGGCGAATGTAATGTGCCTCGCTTTCAGGAAACGTTTTGTCAATTGAACTTTCTACTCTTGTCCATATCTTTTGTTTAACTTCTTTTTCAGCAGGTAACTGAAGCTGGCTCAGTGAAGTAAGAAGTGCCCTGGCAAGTATCAGCTCTTTGTTTTTTTCAGGAAATTGAAGTTTAAAGTTTTCCCAAAACAGGGATTCTTCCTCTCCACCGGATAAAATCCATTTACGAAAACGTTCGTCATGAAGAAAATCTTCGGTTTTATAATTACTGTAATTTTCCAAGGCCTCTACAAGTTAGATCATCATCTTTTGCATTATATACATACAAAGGATGCTTTATCTTATTTGACCCAAAGAAATTTGATATTTTTTTTTGAAAAACTAACAATAGCCGTTTTAAGCGTTGTGGAGCTGATCAATGCCAGAGCATTAGTGTGAGTTTGAGGAAAGTGTAAAGCATGTTGGAATTTTTCCTGAGTAAAGTCAGTGAGTTGTGCAGGGTGTTTCTCACCGTTTTTTCAGAAACATCCATAATGGAAGCTATTTCGGCGATACTAAAATTCTCATAATACCGGAGTGTGATGGATTCCAGCTGGCGCCTGGGCAGTTCTTTAAGGATTGCCACCAGTTTTTGAGTTAGCTCTCTATCGCTATCAGTGCTGCCGTATTCCTCGGCAGGATGGTTATGAGAATCAAGAAAAGAATCAAAGTCGACTTTATTGAATACATTTTCTTTTTCACTGATACGGTGAATGTCCCTTCTCAAACTGCGGAAGAGGTAAAACTTGATGTTATCAACCGCCGAGAGCTTTTCGCGGGTGCGCCAAAGCGTGATAAACAAATCCTGAATCGCATCTTCCACCCTCGTCGGGTCGGACATGAATTTCTTGCCATACGAATAAAGGGAATCAAAATACAGTTCATAAACCTGCGCGTAGGCATTTTTATCTCCCAGGCGGAAGGCATCCCATATTTGTGTATCGTGCTGCGAATCGTGTATCACCTGAACCGAAAGTTTGACCGGTAAAAGTAATCTTTTTAACTAACTACTGTTCCTTTTTTAATTAAAATTTGTCATTTACAAAGAAATACAGAAGCTTTAGTCCATATTCTTCCTAATTGAATTTATAACATGGCAACACAGGCGGAATTTAATACATCAAAGAAAAACCATTTCTGCCAGTATATTTTACATTTGTGTGCTTTCCCACACGGGTTTCCGTAAAATTTCAGCTTCAACGGGCGATCTTTTAAACAAAAATTTACAAATTGTGATCAGTACTAACATCCGATTTTCTTCTATGGTAAAATTCAGTTCGCTCCTTTTATACCTTTTCTGTGTTCCTTTTCTTACATTTTCACAAAGTGGAAAATCTGTTACTTTTCCGGATGGCACAAAAATTCCTGCTTGGTTTTCAGATAGTTCAAAGATCAGTTTAAAGACTTTGGGTAAACAGTATGTGATAACAAAACACGGTGCAAAAACAGATAGTAATGTTGTACAAACAGCTGCCATTCAAAAGATAATTGATCTTGCCAGTAAGCAAGGCGGTGGCGTAATTGTAATTCCAAAAGGGACCTTTTTAAGCGGGGCTTTGTTTTTTAAACCCAAAACCCATCTTTATGTTTCGGAAGGCGGTATGCTGAAAGGATCAGACAAAATTGCCGACTACCCGATCATGGCTTCAAGGATGGAAGGGCAAAATCTGGATTATTTTCCGGCGCTTGTTAATGCCTACGGGGTAAACGGTTTTACGATTTCAGGCAAAGGCATTATCGACGGCAACGGGCTTAATTATTGGAAAGCATTCTGGCAAAGAAGAAAAGAAAACCCCAATTGTACCAATCTGGAAGTGTCCCGCCCGCGTCTGGTTTTTATCTGGAAAAGTAATGATGTGCAGGTTCAGGATGTCCGCCTTCAGAATTCCGGTTTTTGGACAAGCCACTATTATCAGTGTAACAACATCAAGATTATTAACGTCCGCATTACTGCTCCGCACGAACCGATAAAGGCACCGAGCACCGACGCCATTGACCTGGATGTTTGCAGTAATGTGCTGATCAAAGGCTGTTACCTGGCCGTTAATGATGATGCTATTGCGTTAAAAGGCGGAAAAGGGCCTTACGCGGATACCGACCCGGGCAACGGAGCCAATACAAATGTCATTATTGAAGATTGTGAATTTGGCTTTTGTCATGCGGCACTCACTTGTGGCAGCGAGGCCATACACAATAAAAATATCGTGATGCGAAACTGCCATATCACCAACGCCATGCGTGTGCTCTGGCTAAAAATGCGGCCGGATACTCCTCAAAAGTATGAGTTTGTCAGCGTAGAAAACATTGACGGTTATGCATATAGCCTGATTTATGTAAAACCATGGAAGCAATTTTTTGATTTAAAAGGCAGAAAGGACGTTCCCCTATCCTACTGTGACAACATCAGCCTTAAAAACATCAACCTGAAATGCGATGTGTTTTTTGATGTAAGTCCGGGTGAATATGATAAATTATCGAAATTCTACTTTGAAAATCTGAATATTACTGCCAAAAATTCGGATTACGACAAAACCGTTGTGCAGGATTTTAATCTGACGAATGTAAAAGTGAACAACAAAATGATCGATTGATTAATGTTTTATCAATTGTTGATTCTCATAAGTCATTTACTTTATGAGAATCAACTCACTTAAAAAAGTAACTCGTTTTCACCCAGATAATTCCCTATTACTCTCAGCAACTCGCTGCCAAAGTCTGTGGCTTTTACTTCTCCGAAATTCTTAACCTGGGATAGCTGGCTTAACGATCTGGGCAATTTCGCCGAAATTTCTCTCAGTACTGCATCCGAAACGAAGGCGTATTGCTGCACACCCCGCTGAAGGGCAATTTTCTCACGCCAGGCAACCAGCTGCTCATAAAGTTTAGGGTTTATAATTTCGATTTCTTTTGGCCGCTTTTTAGGATTGAGCTCCAATATAACAGGCTGAAAGGACGCGCCAGCCAGCATGAGCGTATCTGAAATATCCTTTCCGGAAGAGGCCTCCGGTAAAATGTCAAAAGCTGCCTTTTTCATCGTTAAATTCAACAGCAAGTGATTTAATCCCGGATAAAAATCTACCGTAACATCACCGGATATTTTTTCTGAATAAATCAGCATTATCGTTTCACCCAGCTTTTCCAGTATTGAAAAAAAGTATCCCGCTGCCTTTTTCAACCTGTCCATGGCGGCGTCAGATTGCCATATGCCTGAACCAGTGAGTAAAACGGAAAGATCGTTTTTTACGAACCTGTTGGAAACTTTAACTATTTCATCTGTCAGAATCGTATTTACTTCTCTTGATCTATCCGAAAGCGCACTTTCCTCAGATACATTGGTTTGCAGAAGGATCTGAAACAGTTTCCAGGAACCATACAGAACAGAAAAATCAAACAAATCTAAAAGTGCCTGCTGATCCGAATCAAGTATGGTCTGATTCAAAAGTCCCATATCCGGTTTTTCGCTCAGCGCCTTTTGCATAAAGCTGACAATCAGCGGATCGCTGAAGATATTCTCCTGTTTTACGGGTTCATTAAGAATCACCCCTTCCAGACTCCGGCAGCGGCTCAGTGCAACATAAGTCTGTCCGTGAGCAAAGGCAGCACTGACATCAATAATCGCCTTTTCAAAACTTAGCCCCTGACTTTTGTGAATGGTTATTGCCCAGGCCAGTCTCAACGGAAACTGCGCAAAAGAACCTTCACTGGATTCTTTGATTTTCCCATCTGTATCCGATAAGGCATATTTGACGTTTTGCCAAATTTCCGGACTGGCAATAATATCGGATCCGTCATCCGGAAAAGTAATGCGGATACGCCGGTCTTCGATGCTGGTAACACGTCCGGTGCGCCCGTTGTAATATTGCTTTTTGCCGGAAGTATCGTTTTTGATAAACATCACAAAAGCACCTTCTTTAAGCACCAGCTCTTCCTCAGCCGGGAAAGCTTCTTTTGGAAACTCACCTGAAACAATGGCTTTAAAAACATGCGCTTCTCCGGGAAGTTGGCTGAGCCGGAGTTGATTTATATCATTGACAAGTTTGTTATGCGTTGAAAGCGTGACATAATCTGTCAGCACATTTGTATCCACAGCTTGCCGGCGGGCATTGAGCTTAGCAAACATACTGCTATCTGATTTTCCGTTACGGACGCCGTTCAGGATATCAATAAATACAGGATCCTTTTGCCGGAAAACCTGTGTCAGTTCGAATGTTAAGAAGGGGAATTTGTTAAAAACAAGACTATCAAAAAAGTAAGGACCACTATAAAACTTTGAAAGCACCGGCCAGTCATTTTGATAGACCGGCGGTAGCTGATACGGATCCCCGATCATCAGCAGCTGCACCCCGCCAAACGGCCGCGACGATGCCCTTACCTGCCTCAGAATCGAATCGATGTAATCCAGGGTATCGGCCCGGACCATACTTATTTCGTCAATGATCAGCAGGTTCAGATTTCGGAGTACTTTTGCCTTTTCCTGGTTTATCTGTTTTAGCGGTGCCTGGTCAGCAGAACTTTCTGTTGAAGGACGTAAGGGCCCGAATGGAATCTGGAAAAATGAATGTAAAGTAACTCCCTGCGCATTGATAGCCGCAACCGCTGTTGGCGCCACCACAGCCATGTTTTTTGAAACCGTCGTTCTGATATGATGAAGAAAAGTCGTTTTACCCGTGCCCGCTTTTCCTGTTAAAAATATTGGCTTATCTGTATTTTCAACAAATTTCAGGATAAGTTCATGTAACTGATTGAGTACCATATGCGTCTTTACTTCATTGCTGATCAATGAACGAAATTAGATCTGCAAGTTTAGCATATTTTAACCCACCAACAGAAAACGAAAATTTTCACACTTATCTTTTATTACATTTAACTGATTATCAGACAAATAAAATCCTTCACTTTTCTATCCTAAGCTAGCTATTGTTTTTTACCGTTACCCACACCTTGTGAAAATTTGTCGGCAAGCAGGTTCAGTATATTTACGAATTATTTATAAAAAACAGATCCTAAATTCAGCACCTCATTTTAGTGAGCCGGGAATCCCGTAAGAAATCCGATTAACGTATGGTTTGCAGAAGCATAAGCAGCAAATCCTGCAAAGAAACCAATTCCCATTTGGCCCAGAACAGCGAATAGTTTTTGGGAAAAGACAGAAAGTGAGAACCACTTATTCCCGGCTTGTCCCAAAATAATAAATGAAAGACTAACGATAAATACAATAATTAACATGTTTTTGAATTTTACGGATGATCAGTTTTAAGGAAATTTCGCTTAAAAGGTAACTTCTTCGGGCCGGCTAACATTTTCTTTTACGGACATATCTGTGATGTTTTCCCGGGGCGTGCCGCTTGTTTCTTTAACTTGATTGGAAACCGGTGTAACTTCCGGCTCCTGGCAGCTGAAAAGAAATGAAGCTGTACATAACACTGCGAATAATTTGATCGTCGTTTTCATGATTTTGAATTGTTTTATGTGTTTGAATGAAACTTTGTCCGTGATGACAAAACAAAGGTGCACGATCAAATTGCTACATAAAATTTGTTGTGATCAACGGTCGGCATGATGTGATCAATGCAGGTCATTGATGGATAAAACCGCAGAAAGCCTGTTTCTGAAAAATTCCGGCTAAAATGAGAATTTTGTCAGCCGGAGCGGCAATTCGGTCAGATAAAATAGCTTGTTCGTAAACCGGCATGTGTCTCCCTCAATCTGCAACGCTAGCAATCGCAGTTGAGATTTAACCATTTCAGCATAAAATGTGTTGGTGACTGTATAGGGCACAGAATTTGTACCTTCACTTTACTACATCAAAAAACAAATTATATGAATACTGAAAAAGCCATTTTGGCAGGTGGTTGCTTTTGGGGAGTAGAAGAATTGATCAGACACTACCCGGGCGTAATTACAACAGTGGTAGGTTACACTGGCGGCGATGTACCTAATGCAACCTACCGTAACCACGGAACGCACGCAGAGGGAATTGAGGTCACATTTGATCCTGCAAAACTGACTTATCGTGGATTGCTTGAATATTTCTTCCAGATCCACGACCCGACAACCAAAAATCGTCAGGGAAATGACATTGGATTATCTTATCGCTCGGCTATTTTTTATTTGGATGAATCACAGCGCGATACCGCCAACGATCTGATAGCAGAAATGGACGCTTCCGGAGTATGGCCGGGAAAAGTAGTCACAGAAGTTGTTCCGGCGGGCGATTTCTGGAATGCAGAAGTTGAACATCAGGATTATCTGCAAAAGAATCCCGGTGGATATACCTGCCACTTCGAAAGACCGAAATGGAAATTGGATTAATTTTTGTCTGAATATTAGTAAAAGCGCGCCCCGAGTGCGCTTTTGTTTTTGAGAGTAACCAGTATGCAAAGGTCAGAGTCAACCGAATTTGTTCAAGCAAAGACTTACTGAATTTGCGGACAATAGATATTAACTATCAAAATATAGAATTAATCGATTGTGATTATTACTTTCGATATTCTAATTTTATCGGCGCGCACAGGATACCGGTGCTGGAAGTTAATTTTAATCATGAACTTATAAAAATGGAGAACGAATCAAACGACAGCAGTCAATGCCCGTTTCTTAACGGAACGCTGGATCAAAGCACACCTGTGAAACAGAATGTTGGAGGCGCAGGAACCAAAAACCGTGACTGGTGGCCTAACCAGCTAAAATTAAGCATCCTTCGTCAGCATTCTTCCCTGTCAAATCCGCTGGGAGAAGATTTTAATTATGCCGAAGCTTTTAAAAGCCTGGACCTTGAAGCTGTAAAAAAGGATCTTCATGCTCTGATGACCGACTCGCAGGACTGGTGGCCGGCCGACTTCGGGCATTATGGCCCATTATTTATCCGTATGGCCTGGCACAGTGCGGGAACATACCGTGTGGGTGACGGTCGCGGTGGTGCAGGTGCAGGACAGCAGCGTTTTGCTCCGCTAAACAGCTGGCCTGATAACGTAAGTCTTGATAAAGCCCGCAGGCTTCTTTGGCCGATTAAACAAAAATACGGACAGAAAATTTCATGGGCGGATCTTCTGATCCTTACCGGAAATGTTGCTCTGGAATCGATGGGCTTTAAAACATTCGGTTTTGCCGGAGGTCGTGCTGATGTATGGGAGCCGGACGAAGACGTCTACTGGGGATCGGAAACAACCTGGCTGGGAAATGACGAACGTTACGGACAGGGTTCACCGGGTGTTGAAGGACATGGCGTAGTATCGTCGGATGAAGATCCCGGACGTAATATCCATACACGTGACCTTGAAAAACCACTTGGTGCGGCACACATGGGTCTTATTTATGTGAACCCGGAAGGTCCCGATGGAAATCCTGATCCGATCGCTTCTGCAAGAGATATACGTGAAACATTCGGCCGGATGGCAATGAATGATGAAGAAACAGTTGCTTTGATTGCGGGTGGACACAGCTTTGGTAAAACCCACGGCGCCGCTCCTTCCGATCATGTTGGAAAAGAACCGGAAGCTGCCGATGTGGAATCGCAGGGCCTGGGATGGAGCAACAGTTATGGCACAGGCGCCGGCGCTGACACCATCACCAGCGGACTGGAAGTAATCTGGACCAAAACACCGACTCAATGGAGCAATAACTTTTTTGAAAACCTGTTCGCTTTCGAATGGGAATTAACCAAAAGTCCTGCCGGTGCACACCAGTGGGTTGCCAAAAATTCAGATGCGATTATTCCTGATGCTTTTGACAGCAGCAAAAAACACGCACCAACCATGCTGACCAGCGATCTTGCTTTAAGACTTGATCCGGCTTACGAAAAAATATCAAGACGTTTCCTGGAAAATCCTGACGAATTTGCAGATGCATTTGCACGTGCCTGGTTCAAACTGACACACCGCGACATGGGTCCGAAAGAAAGATATCTGGGTCCTGATGTACCGGCAGAAGAATTGATCTGGCAAGATCCTATTCCAGCGGTTGACCATGAATTGGTACAGGATTTTGATGTTGTAAACCTGAAAGCAAAAATATTGGCGTCGGGATTGACAGTTTCCGAACTGGTATCCACAGCCTGGGCTTCGGCTTCAACGTATCGCGGTTCCGACAAACGTGGTGGTGCAAATGGTGCCCGTGTTCGTCTGGCTCCTCAGAAGGACTGGAAAGTTAATAATCCTGCGCAACTGCAAAAAGTACTGAATGTGCTTGAGGGAATTCAAAAAGAATTTAATCAGGCAGGTGGTAAAAAAGTTTCTATCGCGGATCTGATCGTTATGGCGGGTAATGCTGGTGTTGAAAAAGCAGCTGGAAATACTATTACCGTTCCTTTCACTCCGGGCCGTATGGATGCTTCTCAGGAGCAAACCGATGTTGAATCAATAGCATTTTTAGAGCCGGCTGCCGATGGTTTCCGCAACTACCAAAAGGCAAAATTCTCTACGTCGACAGAGGAATTACTGATTGACAAAGCACAGTTGCTGACATTAACAGGACCTGAGCTTACGGTTTTGGTTGGTGGTATGCGGGTGTTGGATACCAATTTTGATGGTTCTAAAAACGGTGTTTTCACCACACGCCCGGGCCAGCTGACCAACGATTTTTTCATAAACCTGCTTGACATGCGTACAGCATGGAAAGCTATTTCCGAACATAAAGATCAGTATCTGGGTACTGACCGTACAACCGGCCAGCCAAAATGGACAGCGACCCGTGCAGATCTGGTTTTCGGATCCAATGCAGAACTGAGAGCAATTGCAGAAGTGTACGGCAGTGCAGATTCTCAGGACAAATTTGTAAAAGATTTCGTAAAGGTTTGGACTAAGATTACGAATTTGGGCCGGTTTGATCTGGGTTGATTTTTAAAGTAATATTGTTTTGGAAAGGGATGTCTCGAGTTTTTCGGGATGTCCCTTTTTTTGTTAGGATTAAATTCGATAAACCAAAAAGAGTTTGGTCATGGAGATTTGACAATTTTATTAGCTTTACACTGCTTATTTGAAAAAAGCAATCATTTAACACACACTATAATTATTCATGAAAACACTAAATAAAGTATCTCTCATAGGGAATTTGGGTAAAGATCCTGAAATAAAACACTTACAGGACAACATATCTGTCGCCAAAATAGCTTTGGCAACTACCGAAACATTTAGAGACAATGCCGGAAAACAACATGTACACACCGACTGGCACTCTGTCATATTGTGGAGAGGGTTAGCCGAGCTGGCTGACAAATATCTCCGAAAAGGCAGCTTCGTATACATAGAAGGGAAACTAAAAACCCGAACTTATGACAGCAACGACGGAACCAGGAAACAGGTCACCGAGATCATTGCCGACAAGCTGATTATGTTAGACAAGAAAACGGATGCCTCACCCATAAACAGCGCAAGTCATGATCAACAATAGCATTAAATATGAAATTGCTGTCCACAGCGGTAAAGAAGTGATATTTATTCGGTTTGATTACAACACTGAACTAAATGAAAGAGCCAGAAAGCTAACCGGTGCCAAATGGAGCAACTCCCAAAAGGCGTGGTATGTAGCAGATAGCCATCACTATCGACAAAAATTTGGATTAGAGCCGAAACCTCTGGCCGGAAAAGAAGTGATGGCACATATTTCTGACGTAAATCAACCTGCACTCCGGCTTTACATAGAAACCCTGCAACTGAAAGCGTACAGTCCGAGTACGATAAGAACCTACATCAACGAATTCGCGCAGCTGCTGTATATCATCAAAGATAAACAAGTAAATAATTTAGAACCGGAACAGCTACGCAATTATTTTTTGTACTGTATCAATACCCTTAAGCTCACAGAAAATACGATACACAGCCGAATGAATGCGGTTAAATTCTTCTTTGAGCAAGTTTTGAAGCGGCCAAAGGTCTTTATAGAAATTCCTCGGCCGAAGAAGAGAGTTATCTTGCCTAATGTATTGGCAATCAGTCAGATTGAACGCTTATTTTGCCAACTAGAAAATCTAAAGCATAAAACAATGCTTTTCCTGGCTTATTCGGGCGGACTGAGAGTGAGTGAAGTTGTCAATCTTAAAATCAGAGATATTCATTCAGAACGGATGGTGATCAATATCAAGGGTGCCAAAGGCAAGAAAGATCGAACAGTAGTTTTGTCGCCTGGAATTTTAGACCTGCTCAGAAAATACTATGCATCGTACAAACCGGGCGACTGGCTTTTTGAGGGTCAGTATAAAGATGAACGTTACAGTACCCGAAGCCTTCAGCAAATATTCCAGCGAGCAAAAAATAAAGCTAAAATCATACAACCTGTTACTTTTCACAGCCTAAGACACAGCTACGCAACTCACTTACACGAAAGAGGAACCGACATAAAATTGATACAGGAGTTACTCGGTCATAATGATATACAGACTACCATGCGTTACACCCATGTAAGCAATTTAAAGATAGAAAAAATTGAAAGTCCGTTCGATCAGTTACATTTGAAAAAAGAATAAAGTAATGCCTTGTAACTTGCAATAGGAGCCGTAATTACTTGGCAACAATTCTTATAATAGTTATATTATTTATTGATATATATTAAATAAATACAAAGAGTACTACAAAACTTTCGTATATTACGGAGTTGGCAGTAAGCAAAGACACCGATTATGAAATATCACATTTTGACATTTGCTTTAATAATACTCAACTTATCTTCTTTTGGACAGACAAAGAAGGACTTGAACATTAATTATAAACTTCGAGGTCAAATCTATGCGAAGTCAAGTATTGAAGACTCAACAGCAGCAGGCGGTTTTGGCACTTCGGACAACTTTGCAAAACAAATTAACGACAGTTTGATTTTTAGTGAGACAGGGATATTTTTAAAAATCGACACAGCGAAAACTATAACAATTGCTGACAAATTCAATGCTTACAATTTGTATTTGGGAAATAAATCTGATACGATATTAAGGCTTGAAGCTTCGGACAGCAGACTTTCCGTTGTTGCTGAAGCTTTTTACAAAAATGAATGGAAACCTATTGAATATTTACCGAGTAGTTGGTGTGGAAATAGTTATCACAACATTTACATAAAGACAAATCAATTTTGGATTTTTGTAATTCCAAAGTTTACGGGAAAAATTAAGACCAAAATAAGGTACAGACTTGCAATCTCAAAAGGGCATTACATTTATTCAAACGAAATAAGTACAAGTATAAACAAAGGACAATTATCAGCAAAGCAAGGACACAAGTCACAAGGACTTATGGACCCTTACATTGACTAGTAGCACTACTGCCAACAAGGGTTTGGCGTTATAAGGGCGGACGAACAAATCCTTATCTTTCGTTTTTCAATTTGGCTTTTTGTTGTAGTTTGGCTGACGGAATTCTATTTCCCCTACAACGCCAAGCCCGAAACGTTAGCGGTCAGCTTAGAACGACACCATACAATAAACAATGGGACATAAAAAAGTTTGTTTAGAATGTAAAATATCACTTAACAGACCTTTTGACAGCGTTTCTGAATTAACTTATCCTTGTTCAGAATGTGGTAAGCCAATGACACTTTTACCACATAGATTTCGGCCTCCCAAAAAGACCGAAGACAAAAAATGGGAGACTATTAGGTTTCTAATTGACAATGGATTTTATTATCAGCACATATACGAAAATGTGACCAAAACAGTAAATGGTTTTATAAAGCTTGAAACCTTGGTTAATTACCCAGAAAATATGAGAGATGCCAAAGAGTTTGTAGAAAAGTACAGAAGCAAAACAATGAATATGAAAGACTACAACGTGAAGATATTATTTCAATTTCATAGTGACATTTTTGACGAAGAAATGGTTGAAACTTTGTGGGCTACAATTGTTGACAAGAGCAAAGGGCTTTATAAACTTGACAATATTCCATTCTATGCACCACTTGTCGCTTCTGACGACGTTGTATTTGCGGAATTTGACCAACAGCAACAAATGCTGACATATAGAAAAACCGTAGAATTTTCAGGTAACTCAACAATACAAGTTGTGCTTATGGACAAATCAACAGACATAAATTCTATTCGAAATAAATTTGAAGACCTTGGTTGTGTTTCGGAAAAAGTTAATGACGGATATTTTTCAATGGAAATTCCAGCTTTGATTGACTACAAATTAATAAAACAAAATCTTGACGAATTAGAACAAAATGAAATAATTGGATATGCAGAACCTTGTTTAGCTGACCAACATAGGACGATTTGATAATGAAAGAGATAACGAATAAGACAAAAAGCCGAACCGCTAACATCGGTTTGGCAATATGGCGGCTGATGTGCTAAATTCAATTTCAGTTCTTCGATTAAACTTTTCCACAAAACTGAAATTTTGTGCTTCGATTTCCGCCACATCGCCAAGCCCCAAAACGTTAGCCGCAACCTTTGACCACCATGCAAACCTCAACTGGAGTATTAATAATGACAATGATTAAGTTAAACAGGCACGACTATGATAATTGGAAGGATTACTTCAAAACGACATTTGAGGAGACAAAAAAGTATGACCGTATTCAAGTGGGATTACACGGACAAACAATTATTGAAAAATATGTTCCACTTGACAAGAGTGATAAAACTGAAATCAAAGTTGGCTATTTAGACGAGACACTCATCTACTGGAAATTTGAAAATCCGCTGACAGAAGGGTATAACAGACAACAGGAAGTTGAATATTTTTATCGCTACGACTTTTCTTCTGGACAATCTTACGGTGGACCAGGACTTGAATTTATTGACATTAACGTTCAAGCTATTGATAAACAACTTAGAGAAGGTCTAAAAGGTAAAGAGATTCAATACTTCAAAGACGGACACCTTATAAAATCAGAGGTGTTCATGGACTATGACAGCGACCAAGAGAGTTATCCCAATACAATTTACTTTACCAAGACAAGTGCTTGGCAAAAGTTTCGAAACCTTTTTTCAAAGCCGAAAGACGAAGCCGAGTTACATACAAAGGAGATTGAATTATCAAATATATTTGGAGGGCTGAAATGATCGAAGCATCACACCTTCGGACGGACATTAAGGCAGCCACCAACATTGCATTGGCATTATGGCGGCTGACGAATATAGGCTCAAAAGCTGTACTACTATCGCACCGGCGACCCGGTTAACTTTTGTACTATATTCGGCTGACGGAATGCTATATGTGCCACAAGGCCAACGCTTCAACGTTGGCAGTAATGCTAAACGACCATTCGACTATGACAAGATTTTTAAAACTAAACTTTCTTATTCTCACCGTTATTACTTCTGCACTTTCCAGTTGCGGACAAACCTCTAATTCTAAAAACAAGCCGACAAAAAAATTAGTATTGAAAAATTATTTTGATAGCCGAGACCAAATTTTATTTAGGCTGTATAAGAAAAATACTGATGGAGTTTCCTATTGGGAAACCTGGAATAATGACGACAAAACCGCAGTAGTTCATTGGGGGATAATGGGTACTTATGGAGAACAAAGAACTGTATCATCAGACAACATTTCAAACTTAAAAGACTCTATAAATTCTCTAATTGCAGACAAAATCAAAGAAGGATTTTCAGAAATATCTAATGAAAAGCAATTTACCTTGGCTATTACTTTCAAATTAAAAACTTGGGGGACAACAGAAGACCTTGACATACGAGAAAAGTATAGAAATTTTATAACTGAACATCTTGGGTGGACAGGAAACGGACGTTGCGATGATGGAGATATTGGTAGTGGTGAAATGACTTTGTACGCAGACGTTGTTGACCCATATTTGGCTATCAAGACGATACCAGGTAACTTGTTGAGAAATAACGTAATAGAAAATTATTATTTTACTATTTCTCAAGGTAACAAAACAATTGCAGAAAATATATTGCCTGCCTCTGCTGACAAGCACTAACCACCAACATGGGTTTTTGTGTTATGGTGAGCTGACGAAAAATGGCTCATCTTCATTTTTTCAATTTAACTTTTGGTTACGGGTTGGGCTGACATTCCTTGATTCCCACCACAAAACAAAGCCCGCAATACGTTAACTCCCGCCCCCACAGGACAAAGCGTTCATAAACGGACAGGATAAAAACTAAAAATCCTATAATTATTTTTAAGAGCACCATTGGATAAGTAAGTTTTACCAAAGATGAAAAATAAGATAAACATCAAACTGCCACTGACGGATATTGAAAAAGCGAATTTGAGAAAGAACAAAATCAAAATTGCCAATATTCCTGACTTCGCAACTGACGAGTTGGAAGTGATCCTAAACGCTACAACTGAACGAGCGAGAGAAATTTATGCGTTGGCAGAATTTCAGTCCGTTCCGTCAATAGGAATAAAATTTGCCGAAGACCTTGTGTTTTTAGGTTATTATTCACTCAACGAATTAAAAAACAAAGACGGAGCCAAACTGACAGACGATTACGAACAAAAAAAAGGATTTTGGGTAGACCCTTGCGTTGAAGACCAATTCAGGTTGGTTGTAAACTACGCAAATACAAATGACACAAAAAAAACCTGGTGGAACTTTACCGAAGAACGCAAAAAATATCGTTTGGAAAATGGTTATCCAGCCAGCAGACCCAAAAAAGCGTGGCACGAAACAGTAGAATATAAACGAACGGACGAAATTGAGTGAAATTTAACCTTGTAAAACCAACACTGATTTTTGTAATCGTTGGACTACTAATTCCAGATTTCTCAGCATGATGATCTCATCTGGTCACGACCACATTTTTCCAAAAAAATTCCTGTCCACATCCACCCACCAGAATGTCCAAATAACACATCCTAAATTGCAATCAAAAAATTAATTTTGTGATAAAAAGCCACGAAATAAAATGGATAATTACACACGAAATTTTATAACCCACAAATCGCCGAAGCAGGTTTATGAACTCTTGCTGGATGTGAAGCAATGGTGGTCGGGGATTTACGATGAGATTATTACAGGTGAAAGCCAAAAGGAAAATGATACCTTTTCTTTTTCCGCAGGTGGTGGAATGCACTTTTCTGAGCAAATATTAAAACAGCTGATTCCCTACAAAAGAATTGTATGGGAAGTGACGGAAAGCAATCTGGCATTTTTGAGTGATCCAAACGAATGGGCAGGCACGAAGCTTATTTTTGACATTCAGGAAATAACAGAAACCGAAGCGCAGTTAACCTTTACCCATGAAGGATTAAAACCACAGATAGAATGTTACGGGCAGTGCTCAAATGCCTGGACACAGTACTTTCAAAATTTGCAGCAAAAACTTAATTAAGCTTGTTACACATTTCTTTTGAATATTTCACTAAAATGCATTCTGACACTTAACCAGGATCAAATTGGCAATCGAACAAACGGAGGAAATTTTCAGACATTTTGAAAAGTATATAAAACTCAGCCCCATATTAAAAAATGAGCTCGCTACCCGAATGGTATTTAAAAGCTTTAAAAAGGGTAAGCTGATTCATAGTGCAGACACCATTTGTACAAAGAGTTACTTTATTCAAAAAGGACTTTTGCGAATTTATTTTATCAAAGACGGAAAAGAGATTACCGAGTATTTCAGTGCAGAAAACGAATGGGTTAATTCGCCCAGAAGTCTGATGCAGCAAAAGTTGGATATTTATTATATCGATTCTCTTGAACCAACAGATTGTTTTTGTTTAAACGTCAGAGATCTTGTCTTTCTGTTTGACAATTTCCCTGAGATGGAACGATATGCAAGACTTTCAATGGGTACCGCATTTGGCCATTTTATGGAACGCATAACTTCAATGCGTTTTACAACGGCAAAAGAAAAATATCAGCATTTTTGCGAAACCTATCACGACATTCATCACCGTATTTCCCTAGGTATGGTTTCTTCCTATCTCGGCATCACACAGGAAACTTTAAGCAGAATAAGAGCTGAAAAATGATTTTTTGATCCAGGTCAAAAGTTATTGAAATACGGCAACAGATATTTGTGCTATCATTTAATTCTGATAAAAATGGCAAATATCTCTAAATACATGCTCCTGGTTTCAATGCTGATACTTTCGGCCAATACATTTGCTCAAATCTTTTTACAAACACCTAACGTTGAGAGTGTTTTGTATTTAGGTAAAAGTGAAAATCAACCACTTATTGTGGGCCTGGGAGGTTCCGAGGGAGGCAACGCCTGGACGAGTGATCACTGGAAAAAGACAAGAGATAAATTTCTCGAAAAAGGTTATGCTTTTCTGGCATTAGGATACTTTGGGGCCAGTGGAACTCCCGATACATTGAATAAAATCGCAATTGAAGATGTCTACAATGCGATAAAAATTGCCGGTAATAACAGCTACGTTAACAAGGATAAAATCGCCGTAATTGGCGGGTCCAGAGGCGCAGATCTGGCTTTACTTTTGGCAAGCTACTATAAAGATATAAATTGTGTATTGAGTATTGTTGGCAGTAATGTTGTCTTCCCGGGGCATACCAATCACTTTTCCACTTCCTGCTGGACGTATCAAAATAAAGAACTGCCATTCGTACCGGTGAATGATCCGGCTGTTCCCTTTTTGATGAGGGGGAATTTGAGAGGTGCGTTTGAAGCAATGCTAAACGACACGCTGGCTGCTGCAAAAGCCGCCATAAAAGTCGAGCAAATTAAAGGACCAGTGCTGTTTTTGTCCGCAACCAAAGATGAAATCTGCCCTTCAACACCGATGGCGGAAATGATGGTAGAAAGACTAAAAAGTAAAAATTTCAGCTACCACTTTGAGCATAAGGCCATTGAAGGCGGACATTCAGAACCGTTAAAGTATTTCTACTTGATTTTTGACTTTTTGGAAACCAATTTTGAAAAAAATAATGCTAAGTAAAATGCCGGCACTATTGGCGATCTGCTTTCAACCACGCTTTCTTTTTACGTTTGAAAGTTTTTTGTAAATTTGGCTATTACGGTTCACTGTATACTCTGGTGCAACTTTGATTTCAAACTACTTGCAGATTTTACAATCAATGAACAAATGAGAACCGTCGCACAAAAAATGGGTATTAAGGAAAATGCCAGGACGTTTTTTGTTAACGCTCCGGATGAAGCGATCGAAGCGCTTAATCTTCCTGATGTACAAATAACAAAAACACCGACAGGCGAATTTGATTACATTCATTTATTTGTAAAGCAAAAAAGTGAACAGGAGGATATTTTTCCGAAACTAAAAAGACTGCTGAGCCTCGATGGAATGCTTTGGGTTTCCTGGCCAAAAGGCGGACAGTTAAATACAGATCTTTCTTTACCAAAAGTTATTCAGGTTGGTTACGAATTCGGGCTTGTTGAGAGTAATTGTTTGAGCGTAAATGAAACCTGGTCCGCATTGAAATTTACACATCCAAAAAAAGGAAAAGAGTACAATAACAGTCACGCAAAACTAAAATCAAGAACAACGAACAGGTAGTAAAAATGTGAATTTAACAGGGGAATAATAATTGTCCAAACGAATGAAACTAGTACCAAAAAATTGTTTTTTTGCATATTACTGATACAGAAGGCAATAAAACCAGGCTTCGCTCACTAAGGTAAAAATAAGCGTATACACATATTGCACCGGCGTTATAAAATCCGATAAACAAAAGCTCAACTGTTATACTTTTGAGCTTTTGTGCTATATTGGGCCGTCAAAGTGCTATTTTAACTGCAATAGTTCTGGGCCAAATATTTAAAACAGCATGAAGCAGAACTATCAAATGAGTATAGATTTGGTTGATTGGTTAGCACAAATTCAAAAGCACAATGGAACAAAATAGCAGCAAATCCAGCCCAAGTCCGTTTGCCCAAACCTACTTTCACGGGACAAAAGCAGATTTGGAAATCGGTGACCTGATCGAAGTTGGTTTCAACTCTAATTATGCGAGAAAAAATGCCAGATATATTTTCCTGACCGCTACCCTGGATGCCGCGATCTGGGGAGCAGAATTAGCCTTTGGCGAAGGACGGGAAAGAATTTATCTGGTAGAACCATTGGGAGAAATCGAAGATGATCCTGACCTGACCGACAAAAAATTCCCAGGCAATCCAACCAAATCTTATCGTTCGACCCAGCCATTTAAAGTTGTAGGTGAAATTAGCGGTTGGCAATCACATCCGGCTGAGCAGATTGCAGCAATGAGAGCGCACCTTGACCGTCTAAAACAGCAGGGCATCAATTCTTTGAATGATTGATCCGCCAAATATTCATAATTGCTTGATTATCAGAATAGCTATTACATCTAGTTGCAAGCAGTTGAAAAAATATCAACGATGATTTATAACTTACCCGCATACATATTCCTGACATTTGGACTAACAACCCTAACAACCCTTTTCCTTTTTATTTGGACAATCAGGAGTTCATGTTCGAAACGGACAAGAAAAAAATCACTTTTAATCTTTTTTGGACTTACAATCTGGTTAACATTTCAGGCTGTTTTGACGCTGAATGACATTTACAAAACAAACACAAATTCTCTTCCTCCCAAAATAATGTTAACCGGAATTCTTCCGGCTATTTTAGTAATCATCTTGTTGTTTGCCACCAAAAAAGGCAGACGGTTTATTGATAGTTTGCCACCCAAAAATCTGACTTATTTAAATGTTGTCAGAATTCCGGTAGAGATCGTCTTGTATTGGTTATTTTTAAGTAAAGCAGTTCCCGAACTGATGACTTTTGAGGGACGAAACTTCGACATTCTGGCAGGAATAACTGCACCTTTTATTGCTTATTTTGGCTTAACAAAACAAAAAATCAATAACAACGTAGTTTTAATCTGGAATATCATTTGTCTTGGACTTTTGGCTAATATTGTAGTGAATGCTTTATTATCCGCACCTTCACCCATCCAGAAATTCGCCTTTGAACAACCGAATATTGCAATTTTAAATTTTCCGTTTAGCTGGCTGCCCACTTTTATAGTTCCGATCGTCTTATTTGGTCATTTGACTTCAATCAGACACCTATTGAAACAAGGTGAGAACGGACAAATAAATGAGAAGAAATCGAATGGCTAAATTGTATGATTTTAAAAAAAGCTAATTATGAAAAGCCAGCCAATCGACTGGCTTTTCATAATTAGCAGGTTATATAAACTTTCCCTGAATTTTCCCCAACGGTTTCGCATTTTCCAAAAACTCGGTTCGTGCATTTATCCAGGCATCATCCTTAGTGTAAAGTGCAGAACGCAGGTAAGCCCAGGTAAGCTCCTGCACTGCTGCTACGCGTTCAGGATTTTCATCGGATGTTTCCGTTACCAGATATCCCGAAATCCCGCCGAGCAAGTGCTCACCTCCGAACAAAGTAACCAGCCAGTTGGCGCCGGGGCTTAGCGTGTATGCATCTGTAAACCAATCCCATCCGCGGACGGTCAGTGGAGAAATGTCGTTATCACCGGCTACTACCAGCGTTGGTTTGGTCATTTCAGCATAACCTGGGTTCATAAATGGATAATGTTCTGCCGCGAAATGACTCAGATCTGCTCCGCCTTTTCCCGCTGGTGTAAGCAACACGCCTACTTTGATTCGAGAGTCAGACAAGTCTTCACCCAACGCCCCATCCGAACCGATAATCCTTGCTCCCAGAAGCATCCCGGTAGTTTGTGCTCCAAACGAATGCCCAACCGCCGCGATTCGGCTGGTATCCAGGCGGCCTATCAGTCCTGGTACTGAAGCTTCAATCGAAGTTAAATTATCAAGAATACGTTTGACATCTTCAACACGGAAACGCCAGATCGAAGCGGTTCTGGGATCGTCTGCGCTGAGTGCAAGTGTCCTTGAATCGAGAAAGGTGGGCTGGATTACAACAAAGCCTCTTGCGGCCCAGAAATTTACCAGCGGCGCATAACCATCCAGCGAACTGCCGTATCCATGCGCAAAGACAATGACCGGCAATTGTTGTCCCGTAATAGGTGCTGAAACGCGTATTTGTAAATCTTCGCCACGACCGGGCGCCGAAAGAACAATAGGACTTACTGAGATTACCGCGGCTGGTGCGTTGCTGTCCGGATTATTTGAATTTTGGTTTTCCATGATTTTTGTAATATAAATTCGGGAAGCGCTTATTGATATTGCTTCACCTGATTTGATATTACAAAGCTCCGGTTAACCGGCGGGTATTCTTAAAGAGAATCAAACCAAAAGTTATGATTTTCATACTTCCATTTTAGTTTTCCTGTAAGCATTCGGAGCCAGACCGGCTGTTCTTTTGAAGTAGTTGTTGAAATAACTCGGATACTCAAAACCCAGACTGTATGCAATATCCGACACACTCCAGTTGGTGTGCTGCAAAAGCGCTTTGGCTTCTGCGGCGATGCGCCCGGAGATATGCACCGATATAGGTTTACCAGTAACTTCCTTTACCGAGCGATTCAGATAGTTTTCGTGCACCGAAAGTTGTTCGGCAAAATCCCGGGCTGTTCGCAATCTGAGCGGATCGGAAGTGGTCTCTATTGGAAACTGCTGCTCGAGTAGTTCCATAAATAAACTGGTGATCCTGGTTGCTGCGTTTTTTAGTATCAGCCCGTTTTGCGGCTGAATACGCAGAGCCTCGTGAATGATCAGATCAATACAGCTGCGAAGCATTTCTGCTTTTTGATCGTAATCACCGCTATATACAGCTTGCATCCTTTGAAAAAGAGCGGAGACAAATATGGCCTGCTCCTTGTTTAGAGGAACAATGGGTGTTCCTTCAAAACGGAATATCGGCGCATTTAGCAAACTGTCTGTCCGGTCCCTGCTTCCGATGAAAACCTCGGTAAACACACAGGCATAACCCTGCTGCTCGGGAGAAAGATGTTCGTTGGAATAGGCAATGTGCGGATTACCGAAAAACAGGAAGGTATCATCGATATCAAAAGTCATATCGCCATAACAAATTTTAAAATGCCCGGTCGCCAGGACAATTTTATAAAAGTCTCTCCGGCCATAAAAAAGCGCAGGATAAGCCGGTCCGGTAATCTCATGGATTTTGAAGCCCTTTAGTTTTACATCCGGACTGCGAAAAGCACCGGCTGCACATTCTGGGTTTGTGATCATTGGGCAAAGTTAATGAAATCAAACCTTTGGAAAATGGTTTTTGACAGTACAACCAATAATCTTTCTGAGTTTTTTCCCGACTTCAAATTTCAATTAAAGACTGACTAACCAATATTACTCCAAAGCACCCTACTTTAGCAAAGTTCCCTCCTTCATTTTTTCAAGAGTTGTTTCAAAAGAAGCATGTGGAGTGCCTGTCACTTTTTGCGCTTCCACTGCCTTGGTTTGCCATTCAATTGCTTCTTCCTTCCTGCCAAGTTTATACAAAAGCTGGGCGTAAGTATCAATGTAAGCAGGGTTTCCCAGGCGCATGGGGTGCCCGGTGTTTCTATAAAGGTTATTAAAAAATTCCTGTGATTGGTACGACCACTTCAATGCCCGTTCCAGGTCATCGGTTTTTGACGACATCTGAAAAAAGTGCCACGCATGTTCATTCAGGTCCATGTGTATAAACACCGATTGAGGCATCATCTGTGGGCGGGCTTGTTTCGTTTTCGAACCAGCAGCAACCTTTGGAGGATTCATCATCCTGTCGTCCATCCGCCTTAACGAATCCGCCGTCAGTCGCATGTGCTGGCCGTCCACAAATTGGGCTGTCTCCCGAATATATTGCGTAGTATCCTTAATTTCATACAAGTACCGAAGCATGTTACGCTGACCGGCCATCATACCCAGAAAATGGTCAGGATTGTAACTATTCTGCACAAAATAGGTAAGCTGATAAGCCAGGTTCCGGTCCTTTTTGGCTATTGCTTTTTGCATCGTGGCCGAAATGATCGCATTGTTCATGGCTACTGCTTCCTGATAAGGGCTGGACTTATACATACTGTCAATCATCTGACGGGGCGTGATTGCCTGTATTGCTTTATATACTTTGCTGTCGAGCGAAGGGCCATGCATATAGATAAATTTCACGACCCTGAAACTACTCAGGGAGTCCAGGGGTAGCCCACCGGTATATTTTTCAAGCAGTTCGTCCACCGGCATACCGGCCTGCCTGCGTTTAACAATGTATTCTTCCAGAAATTTTTGAGATCTTACACCGCTGCTGTATTCCCTGGCATAATCGTTCAGTTGCTTTCCTGACCTTCTTTTCAGGGCAACTTCCGCCTGTTCGGCATACATAAATCCGGCCCCGGCTAACCCGTTGAACCTGTTTAAGATGTTACCACCGGCATCAATAAAAAGTGAAACCGGGCCAGCTTTTATCTCAAACTTCTCCGCAAACTTTTGTCCTTCCGCTGTTTCGAGATTTGCTTTTACAGAAATATAATTTTGTCCGAATACGTCCTTTGTATCAGCTGATCCAAAAGCCTTCGTGGTGATCTCGTTACATTCTTCACATTTATCATCTTCCAGGTGCAGAAAAATCAGCTTCTTTTCTGTTTTGGCCAGTGTGGCAACTTCTTCCCAGGTCGATTTTCTGACAAAATTTATTTGAGAAAATGCAGGTATGGCAAATAACGCCAGGATTGTGGAGATAAATATTTTCATGTTTCGGGTAAGTATAGTTTCCCAAATGTAGCAGGGAAAAACACAATCCTGCAACGGATTATGTAAAATTAATATTGAACTTATACCAGTCTACGCATTTTCGATATATTCAATAAAATCAGCGTAGGCTCTGAAAATTTCAGTGTCTTTTTAGTTTTTGGCTAGAATTCCACTCTCACTAAATTCATAAATGATTGAATTTGCGTAAGCAATCGGTATCAGAGGTAGATTAAAAGGATACTTGTCGGGAATGTTATCCTTTTAATGAAATTGAACTTCAAAAAGACTACTACTAAACCTCATATCACGTCTTTATATATGTATAATAATGGCTTTTGTAAAAGGAACATGGTAACGAAGATAATTCATCAGAATTTATTCCGATTCATTCTGTGTGCATACTCCTGATAAAGCAGCCTATATTTACTGGGCGAAATCATGATGCCGCTTACGGAAATGAAAGAGATGTGCAGTAAAAAGGCTTATTACAAACACTGGCACATTATTTTTTTTAAGTTTTGACAATTTAATTATTCAGTACAATGGACTTTGTGATAGAAACGGCTGATATAATCAGCATGCTAATGGCTATACTTTGCGGTGGGATCATCGGTTTTGAAAGAGAGTATAAAAATAAATCGGCAGGTTTCAGAACAATCATTCTCATCACGCTGGGTTCAACTATTTTTACTATTGTATCCAGACATGGTGCCGGTACCGATGATCGCATTTCGGCAAACATCATTACAGGAATTGGCTTTATTGGTGCAGGTGTTATTTTTAAGGATCAGTTTTCTGTATATGGTCTTACAACTGCCGCTGTAATCTGGACTTCTGCGGCTATCGGTATGACAACCGGGATCGGTTATCATGCCCTGGCTTTTGTTTTTACGATTATTACTTTGGTTATATTGTTGTTAGCCAGCAAAATAGAGGATCTGATTGGTAAACTGGATAGACAAAAAATGCTGACTGTTACTTTTAGGAACGCTGATTTTGATCAGATTGAATCACTGGAAAATAAACTCAATTCAAAGGATATGCGTCTGGAACAGTTTCAGGTGAGTAAGGATAATGGTACGTTAACAGTCATTTGGCAGGTATATGGCAAGAAACAGTATTTGCAAATGCTGAACGAGGTACTGGTTAAAACACCTGAGATTATTAGTTTCAAATAAGGTGTGTTTGATGCATTTTTTTGTGTAAACTATTTATCTGTTGCGGTTAATCAAGTAAAAAACAGCCAACGACCTACAAAAGTCAATTGGCTGTTCTTGAAAAAATATATGTAATCCCTAAATCCTACACCAGCTGCGGCGTTGCTTCTTTGGTAGGCTCCGGCAGGCTGTTTTGGTTCATCTTCGCGCTGAATTTTCTGAGATATGCGTACAAAACTACGCCTGTCACTACGCCTACTCCTACTAATTTTTTGAAAGTTCCCATGGTATAATTTATATTAATGAGTCAAAATTTATCTTCCACTTTAACTTGCTACAAAAACAATACCAATAGGCCTAAATCCTGACAATTATTGTACAGAACCCTATTTTTAAGCATTATATCCCCATCTGATTTTCTTTCGACTTCTCCATAGGTAAGGTTTCGTCCGAAATCAGCTGTTTAAATTGAATGTCCAAATCCACACGCGACAAAGTCCATTTAACACCCGGCTGCGCTATTAAACGCTGCGTACATTTGTTGTGTATTAACTACCAGCCAAACCATGTCAGCACAACAGAAACCAACAACCCAGGAGGTTACCGCCAGATTCCATGAGCTTGCTCAGCAGGAAAAATGGTTTGAGATTCAGGATGAGTTTTTTGCCGAGAATGTGAAAAGCATCGATCCGGTAGGCTCTCCCTATTTCGGATATGCGGAGGGGAAAGCGGCTGTTCGTAAAAAAGGAGAAGATTTTGTAAGCCGGATTGAAGCCGGATACAGAACTTACACCGGTGAGCCCATCGTTACCGGAAATCATTTTGCTGTAACCAGGGAAATCGACATTTCCGTAAAACCCCACGGAAGAATCCGGATCAACCAGATCATGCTTTATGAGGTGAAAGACGGAGAAATTATCTCGGAGCAGTTCTTTTATTAGAAAAACTGCCATAACCAGGCTATTCTGTGCGTATTTCGTCGGCGTAGAAGCTGGTTCGATATACCTATTACGCCACCTGCATCAACAACGATTTCAGGATCAGGTCGCCGGAAGCCTGTTAATCTGCCAACTTATCCGGAAAGGCCAGGATTACAGATCTTAGGCGTTCTTCATTATCGTCGCCCCATTTACCCAAAGCCGATAAAACCGGAATTACAGTTTTGCCAAACTCGGTAAGGCTGTATTCGACCTTTGGGGGAACCTGAGCATAAATGATTTTTGAAACCAGGCCATGCTGTTCCAGTTCTTTCAACTGCGTGTTCAGAACCCTTCGTGAAGCACCCGGAATTTTCCGCTGCAGCTCACTCGGTCGTTGAAAACCTTCATCGATAAACCACAGCAAACGGATTTTCCATTTGCCATAAAGCACCTCCCCGATCAGATCCAGTCCGCAGTTTAAATTCAAAGCAATTTTTCTGTCTTTCATATCACAAAAATAACCCTATGTTCCATACGGTACAATATGGGCTAAATTTACCCCTATGCAATTCGATAGCCCGTACTTGTATGAACCTGCTGTATGATCGAATTTTGTCCTATAATCATTTGAATTATATGGAAACGAAATTCAATTTTAACAATGAGTTATCAGGCAAAACTGCTTTGGTAACAGGCGGCACAAAGGGTGCAGGAAAGGCCATTGCAGATCGTCTGCTCAACGCAGGTGCGAAGGTGATCGTAACAGCACGAAATAAACCGGAAGAGAAAAATGACCGGATACACTTTATTCCGGCAGACCTTAGTACTGCCGAAGGTGCTGCAAAAGTGATCCAGCAGATTAAAACAGGTTTTGGCAGACTGGATATTCTCGTGAACAATCTGGGCAGCTCTGAAACCCCGGGCGGCGGATTTGATGTACTTACCGACCAGAACTGGGTGGAAACGATTCAGGCAAATCTGCTGGCGCCGGTCAGACTGGACAAAGGATTTTTGCCGGGAATGATTGAGCGAAAATCCGGTGTCATTATTCATATTGCGTCTACCCAGGCCCGGTTACCCTTGTACGACTCGACCCTGCCCTATGCCGCAGCAAAAGCGGGACTGGTCAACTACAGCAAAAGTTTGTCCAATGAAGTTGCACCAAAAGGCGTCCGTGTGCTGACCGTTTCACCGGGCTGGATCAAAACGACTTCTGCAACACGTCTGATGGAGCGAATCGCAGAAAGTTCTAACACAACCGTTCAGGAGGCTGAGCAAAGTGTGATGGATGCTTTGGGCGGGATACCATTTGGCAGACCGGCCCAGCCCGAAGAAGTTGCAGAACTGGTTGGTTTTCTGGTATCGCCCAGGGCCGGCTATCTGACAGGAACAGAGTTCGTCATCGACGGCGGAACAATTCCGACCATTTAACCATTTCACAAACTTTAGAAATTATGGAATTACCAAAAGTTATCAAAGCGCTGTTATCAGCACAGGCAGCATTTAATAGTGAAGACTATGCAAAATGTTTTACACCGGATGCGGTCGTTTTTGATGAAGGCGCAACGCACACAGGGCGTCAGGAGATAAAACACTGGAATGAAAAGACCAATGCAAATTATCAGATCACATTGGAGCCGGTCGCTTATTCTGCCTCGGAGCAGACCAGTATTTTAAAAACAGAGGTCTCAGGTACCTTTCCCGGAAGCCCGATTGTGTTGCTGTATCATTTTACTTTGAAAGACGAAATGATCACAGCTTTAACAATTACGGGTTCGTAAAAGCAGGCAGCCAGAGAAAACAAAGTTTACCGATCCGGCGGTGTACCAAAGTCTAACTTTACCTACTTTTATCAAATATGCTTTTAAATTTTAACCAGGCAGATCTTAGCCCTTTTTACCAATTTTAACCAATAAACAACGGTAAGGTTTTATGAAGTAATACTTATAATATTTCATAAAAATACTCGCCGCCAGCATGTTTGTTAACAATATTAAAATTGCATTCCGCAACTTACAGAAACATAAAGTTTATTCCCTGATCAACATAGTTGGGTTGGGAATCGGGCTGGCGGCTTCTTTTATTGTCCTGCAGGTTGTCATTCATGAATTGAGCTATGATCGTTTCCATAAAAAAGGCGACCGGATATTCGCTATCCAACATCACAATCCATCGCAGGATTTGGAATTTCCCAACACAAATTACAAGGATGAACTTGCACCTTATTTGAAAGAAATTGATCCGGCAATTGTCAATTACGTGAGAATATCCAACTGGAATTCGGCGTTCGTTCAAAATCCCAGTCAGCCAGACCGGTTAGACACGGATCAGCAAATTGCATTTGCTGACACCTCTTTTTTTAATGTATTTACATTTAAGCTTGTAAAAGGCAACGCTGCAACTGCACTTAAAAAACCGCTCACAGTTGTTATTACCGAAAAAATGGCTGAAAAGTACTTTGGTAATCAGGATCCTGTTGGCCGGAAACTGCTTCACCGAGGGCCTGAGTTGTTTTCGTTTACTGATAAAAAAACAACAGATGCACCCTTTACTAAAGCCAAAACAACACTTTTGGAGGTAACAGGTGTGATGGAAAATACAGCGGCGAATTCCACCCTTGAGTTCGAAATAATCGGCTCTACTGACACGGGCAAAAAATTGGATACATTAATTACCGCACCTTATTATGAAACTTTCCTGATGCTGGATTCCGAAAACTCAGCCAGGAGTGTTTTGAAAAAGATTCCGGCCGCCTGTAAGTTTATCGACGGATACGATTACAACAGTAAGAATAAATATCGCCTCCAGCCGCTTTTTACGATGCATGCCAACGGACCTGCATCCGAAAATATGATGGTTAAAGCCTTCTTTGGTATTGCACTTGGTATTTTGCTGCTGGCCTTGTTTAACTACATCAATCTTACAACTGCCCGTGCGGTTGTGCGGGCGAAAGAAGTGGGCGTCCGTAAAACACTGGGTGTAAGCCGGTTTTCACTACTTGGACAGTTTTTCACCGAATCGATGCTGATCACTTTACTGGCTTTTTTGCTGGCTGTGGTTTTAACATTCGCTTTTCGTCCTTTTTTTAATGATCTGCTCGGTTTTGATATAAAAATCTCAGAGCTCAAAAGAATCCCATTTGTAAGCGCAGCGATACTGGTCCTCGTTCTTACTGCTTTGCTTGCCGGCATTTATCCTTCAATCATACTATCAGGCTTTTCGCCCGCCAAGGTTTTAAGAGGCAATGTATTATTTAATAGCAAAGGCTTATTTGCACGTCGCGTGTTTATCATTTTACAATTTGGTATTTCCACATCGCTGATTCTGGGTAGTGTCGTGGCTGAGAAACAAATCAGTTTTATGAAAAACAAAAACCCTGGCTACAACAAAGAACAACTGGTAAACATTGACCTTGGAAAAAAATTATCCTGGAAGAGCTGGACGCTGAAACAAGAGCTTAAAAATCGCCATGGTTTTGAGAATGTAAGTACATCTGTTTATCCGTTGCTGGGCAGTTTTGTAGGAATTAACCACTACAATCCGGTAAAAAGAGAACAGGCTTTTATATGGTCAAATACGGTTGACGAAGATTTTATTGAAAACATGGAAGTAAAAGTCCTTATACCTATAGATAAAAATATACCCCCTGTTGACGGATATTATTACGTTATCACGGAAACCACGGTTAAAGCCCTTGGACTAACAAATGACAATGCCGTAGGAAGCGACCTATTTTCGGAAGCTAAAAAGCCAATGGGCAAGGTAGCGGGTGTCATCAGAGACATCGACAATCTCGGACCAAAAGTTAAAATGGGAGCTTTTATCTTAAAAGTTCATGACGAAAGAAAGTACAGACAGCCCTTTCAGTCTTTACAGGTTCGGCTAAATCCAAAGGACAACATTCAGCAAAAAATAGCTTTGCTTGAAAAAGTCTACAAACAGTTTGAACCGGAACGTACTTTCCAGTATTCATTCGCAGACGACGATTTCAATGAAATGTTTAAAGAAGATCTCCGGGTTTCAAAAATGCTGAATGTCTTTATGGCAATCGCCGTATTTATAGCTTGTCTGGGACTTTTCGGCCTGGTTACTTTTATGACACAAATACGCATGAAGGAAATTGGTATCCGTAAAGTACTTGGCGCAAATGTATTCAGTATCGTTGCCATGTTCTCATTTGAGTTTGTTAAACTGGTAATTATCGCAATTGTCATCGGCCTTGGTTTGTCTTACCTGGCGGTAAACGAATGGCTGAAAAACTTTGCTTTTCAGGCTGAAATCAACTGGATGATCTACATTTTAGCCGGACTTATTTCGGTTTTCCTGGCATTTATCACAGTCGGTCTTCAAAGCATGAAAGCTGCACTTCAAAATCCGGTAAATTCATTGAAAATTGAATGATTTGGAAAATTGAGTTGATAAGAAGCGATTAGGACGGCGGACTAAAATTTCTTAAAGTAGTCAAGTGCAGGGCCTACTCTTTCAAAACCATGTGCTATTCTAAACGCATCCTGTTCCTTTTCAGATTTCCCTTTCATAACGCCTTCAGAAATTGAAGTGAAAAATTGCTCCATCTTACCCGCCGGCTGGAAGGTAATGATCATTCTGGCAGTGCCTTCACCGACTTTTGAAAAGGTATGAGGAACTCCTCTTGGACCAAAGACGCTATCTCCTGCTTTAACTTCAAAAAGATCCTCTCCAATTTTGATCTTAAATTCACCTTCCAGAATATACCACCATTCATCCTGTTCGGCATGCACATGAAGCGAAGGCCCGCCAATCTTGACACGCGTAGATTCAAACACGTACAAATCACCATTGGTGTCCTTCGAAGATACTTTGGTGTAAAAAGTATCTCCTTCGAGCAGGGAAATGCTCTTGTCAAACCTGTCTTTACCACTGTTTACACCAAAACCTTTTTTAGGCCTTTCAACATCAGAAAAACCACCCATAAAGGGTAAAACAACTGACATTTTAAGAAACTTATCTCTCTTCATAACAATTACTTAGGTTTTTTATTAACATGATTCATGAATGTTTGAGAAGAGCTTATCAAATATAAGTCGTTGCAAGGCAATTGTGACAAACAACTTAGTTAGCGGTTCAATCATTGTATGAAAACCGTTACTTTCAGTGAAGCCACTCCTGAATCGCTTTTAATGTATCCTGGTAAAAGACCTTATACGTGTTTTCAGTTACATAACCGATATGTGGTGTGGCCAGCAGGTTATCCAAACTGCGGTAAATGTGGTCCGCCGGAAGGGGCTCCTGACTGAAAACATCAAGCGCTGCACCGGCAATTTTTCTTTGCTGCAAAACGTCTATTAAAGCAACCTCGTCAACCAGCGGAGCTCTTGATGTATTGATAAAAAAAGAAGAAGATTTCATGCTGTTAAGATCTCCCGAAGTTATTATGCCTCTGGAACGATCGCTTAACACCAGGTGCACGCTTACAAAATCGGCTTCTTTAAAAAGTGTTTCTTTGCTAACCAGTCTGGCCCCGGCGGCGGTAGCTTTTTCTTCTGTCAGGTTTTCACTCCATGCAATTACATGCATACCAAAAGCTTTTGCATAAGAAGCAATTTTAGAACCAATATTGCCGAGTCCTACAATGCCAATAGTTTTCCCTTCCAGATCAATACCAATAGTAGTCTGCCATTTTCCGGAAGTGAAATTTCCATTTTCCTTTGGAATTTTTTTTGCAAGCGCCATCAGCAGCGCCCAGGTAAGTTCAGGTGCACCACTCCACACATAACCTGTATTTTTTACCGTAATGCCAAGCTCCTCTGCCGCCTGAATATCAATTGAAGCGTTCCGGAATCCTGTTGAAACAACCAGCCGCAGGTTAGGCAGCGCGGTAAGCAATGCTTTATTCAAAGGCATTCGTTCCCGCATCACACACACGATTTCAAAGGGATGCAGGTTTTCTGCAATATTTGTCAATGGTTCATTAAAAACAACGACATCAGCCTGATCAGATAAAACAGACCAGTCGGCAAAATCCTGAGAAACATTTTGATAGTCATCCAGAATTGCCACTTTTATTTTTGCGCACATAACTTATTTCAATTTAGTTTTCGTTTCAAGTTCGTCAAAATTACAATAGTTGGCCAACGCTCGTTCCAGCTGATCTTTTAGCTGACAAAATTCATTGGGAATGAATCATTTTATTCAATCCACTTTTCATCCCTGAAATGTGTCAAGGATACCGGATTCTGTATTAAACAGCCGGCACGCCCCCGCAATACCTTTGTAATGTATTAAAAACAAAAATGATATGTCAAAAATAATCTTCATTACCGGCGCCTCACGCGGCTTTGGTAAACTTTGGGCAAAGGCACTTTTAGAACGTGGTGATAAAGTAGCCGCAACGGCAAGAAATGTCAATGACTTAAATGATCTCACAGAACAATATGGCGAAAATATTCTTCCTGTTGAGCTTGATGTCAATGACAGGGAAGCTTGTTTTACAGCCATTAATCAAGCACATTCTTACTTCGGTCAGATTGATGTAGTGATCAACAATGCAGGTTTTGGTCTGTTTGGAGCAATCGAGGAAACAACCGAAAAGCAGGCGCGCAACCAGATGGAAACCAATTTCTTTGGCCTTCTCTGGATTACGCAGGCGGCGCTTCCGATCATGAGAGCACAGAAAAGCGGGCACATTATTCAGGTTTCAAGTTTCCTTGGATTGGTGACACTCCCGGTTCTGGGAATTTACAATGCCTCAAAATATGCAGTGAACGGTTTGAGTGAAACACTTGCCAGCGAAGTCAAAGATTTCGGTATCAAGGTAAGTTTAATTGAACCCAATGGTTTTTCAACAGACTGGTCCGGCGCATCGGCTTTCCAAACAGAGCCCAATGAAGTTTACGCACCGATAAAAAAGGCATTCGCCGAAGGCGCAACTCCGGATAGCTGGGGTAAACCGGTGTCGACCACAAAAGCTGTTTTAGCCTTAATCGATGCAGAGAATCCGCCCCTTCATTTTTTATTGGGAAAAGTAGCCTATCCCGGTGTAAAACAGGTTTACAGTGAGCGACTTGCAGAGTTTGAAGCCTGGAAAGAAGTTTCCGCAGAAGCGCATGGTCACTGATCAAAAGAAGTAATTTTATCCTTAAACACAATCTGCAAACTAATTCTTGTAGATTGTGTTTTGTTTATTTTAACACAAATGAAACATTATAAAAATTTAAGCGAATTACACCGGGAAAACGGATGGCCTCCAAATGAGAACCCGCTATTCAGCATCAATCAGTGTGATGGAACCTGTTCGCTGGGCGACCGCGAGTTTACAAGCGATTTTTATATGATCAGCTTTAAAAAGCTGAAATCGGGCGTTATCCTGTATGGCCGAACGAAATACGATCATGATTGCGGTTCGATGATGTTTGTCAAACCGAGGCAGATCATCGAGATGAAAAACCTCCATCTGGATGAAGATGGCTTTTTGATTTTTATTCATGAAGATTTTTTAAACGGACATGCGCTTCATGACGAAATAAAAAAATACCACTATTTCGATTATGAAACCAACGAAGCACTCCACGTCTCTCCGAGAGAAGAAACAATAATCTGGGAACTGTACCGCAAAATAGAAACCGAGTATCAAAACAACCAGGATGAGTACAGTCGCGAAATCATACTGGCTAATGTTGACACGATGCTAAAATACGCCCAGCGATTTTACAAAAGGCAATTCATTAACCGTTCAGAAATATCGGGTAAAACCGTCAGCCGCTTTACGGAGGAAATGGACAGGTATGTTTCGAATGGCTTACTGACGAGCAAAGGTCTTCCTTCAGTTCACTACATGGCAGAAAAGCTGAACATTTCAGCAGGTTATCTGACAGATGTTCTGAAACAGGAAAGCGGCAAAACGGCTATTGAGCATATTCACATTTACCTGATATCGGAAGCGAAAAATCAGCTTAAATCTGAGCAAAAATCAGTTTCCGAGATTGCTTATACTTTGGGTTTTGAAAATCTGTCGTATTTTTCAAGGTTGTTTAAAAAGGAAGTCGGACTCACTCCTGTTTTATTTAAAAAGCAGATGCTGAATTAAATATAAACTGGCAAGTCATAAAACTTAAAGTAGAAAACAGCGCCAAAGCATTTTTTAAGCAAGCCGGCTTTTGCATTTCCATTTTCACACATCAAGACCATTATTTGCTGCACACGAATTATTTCCAAAGCTTTATCCATAAACCTTACTAAATATCGAGATGAGTCAGATTAGAAAAGAAGACATCAAACAGGAAGTATTTGATCTTTATGACGACTACGCCCACGACCGGATTGACAGGCGAAACTTTATGCAAAACCTATCGGCGTATGCTGTGGGTGGTGTAACGCTGGCTTCACTGATGAGCTTTCTGATGCCTGACTACCAGGGAGCGATCCAGATCCCGGCCAATGATGCAAGGCTAAAATCTGAGTATATTACTTATGATTCTCCAAAAGGCGGCAAGCGGATTAAGGGATTGTTGTCGAAACCTGACGGCGCGACCGGCAAACTTGGTGGTGTGATCGTTGTCCATGAAAACAGAGGACTGAACCCGCACATTGAAGATGTTGGCAGAAGAGCTGCGCTGGCAGGATTTCTCTCTCTTGCTCCCGATGCTCTTACGCCACTTGGCGGCTACCCGGGAACGGATGATCAGGGAAGGGAAATGCAAAGCAAGCGTGACAAAACTGAAATGCAGGAGGACTTTATTGCAGCCTACGAGTATTTGAAAAATCATAAGGACTGCAATGGAAAAATCGGCGTGGTTGGTTTCTGCTACGGTGGTGGCATTGCCAATATGATGGCTGTCCGGGTGCCTGACTTGGCAGCTGCGGTACCTTTTTATGGCGGACAGCCGGCTACGGAGGATGTGCCGAAAATAAAAGCACCTCTGCTCATTCACTATGCGGCTTTGGATACGCGCGTCAACGAAGGCTGGCCGGCTTACGAAAAAGCTTTGAAGGAAAATAAAAAAGAATATACAGCCTACATTTATCCTGATGTGAATCACGGCTTTCACAACGACACAACCCCCCGTTACGACAAACCAGCCGCTGAACTGGCCTGGAAACGTACAATTGACTTTTTCACGGATAAACTGAAAGGTTAACACTTATAAAAGCTTACCGTCCGGTATACTTGTGCCGGACGTTAAGCATTTTTAGTAAAAACAAAGAGCAGTTGATTCGGTTTGCTGATACTGGCTAGCATGCAGCCATTCTTCATTCCAACTTTAAATGAAAATCCAACCGCCGAACAATGCCGTTAAACCTATGCATTATTTTTTAGCCGCCGGAGCTTCGTTGTTGTCCGGGTTATGCTGGTATTTAGGCAACGGACTTTCCGGTGAGTATTGGTATCTGGTTTGGTTTGCGCCTGTTTTCTCTCTGATTACAACATATTATTTTTCACCGAAAGTTAGTTTTTGGCTGGCTTTTGGTTCTTACTTTTTGGGCCGGTTGAGCTGGTTTGCCTATCTGCACACCGTGGTTTCATTTCTGCCGGCAATAGCAATCACACTGGCTCTGCCGTATGTGTACGCAAGAATTGTAGTCAAATCCGGAAATGTTGTATTGACAAATAACAGCTGGCTAACTGTTTTCGCCTACCCCGTTTTATGGACTGCCTTTGAATACCTTTTGTTTCTCTTGTCTCCTGACGGCTCGGCAACCAGTCTTGCCTATTCACAGGCCGGTGTTTTACCACTTATCCAGGTCGCTTCACTAACCGGAATTTCAGGTATCACCTTTTTAATCAGCCTGGCTCCTTCATTGATCGCCGTTTGCTGGTTTACCTTTGAAAGAAAAAGAAAATGGTTTACTGCCCTAACGGTTTTAGCGGCGGTTCTTTTTGCTTTCTCATTTGTCTTTGGAAGTTATCGAATCAATCACCGTTCTGTTTCCGAAGAACGATCAATTAAAACAGGTCTTGTTGCGATGCAGCGAAGGCTTCATTATAACTCCGAGCAAAAGACCATCTCGCAAATAAAATCGGTCACCGAAACTTATGCCAGGGAAATTTCTAAGCTGGCCGGAATCGGTGCCAAAGTTGTGCTGCTGCCCGAAACTGTCATCCAACTCACGAAGCAAAACGAGCAAAGCGTCATTTCGGTTTTTTCAAAAACGGCGAAAGAAAACAGGATTTACATCATTGCCGGTTTTACCAATTACCTGCAGGCACAGGCACGTAATTCGGCTTTAATTTTTGACAGTAATGGCAATATCGCAAACCGGTATGACAAAGTTCACCTTGTTGCAGGCCATGAGCGGCAGTTTGCACCCGGAAGTAAGCCGGGCACTTTTCAGATCGGTTCGTTAAATGCGGGTATCGCTATTTGTAAAGACCTTGATTTTCCACGTTACATTCGTGAATATGGCAAAGAGAAAATCGATCTGTTGTTTGTTCCCGCCTATGATTTTGTTGTGGACGACTGGATGCATTCCCGAATGGCTATTTTGAGAGGAGTAGAGAACGGTTTCGCTATTATTCGTACAGCACGTGACGGAAGGCTTACGATCAGCAATTATCTCGGAGAAGCACTTTTTGAGCGCGACAATTCCTCGGGAGAGAAAACCAATTTACTGGGAACTGTATCCTCCTTTCATAAGGAAACACTCTTTTCGATTGCAGGAGACTGGCTGGGTGCAGTAAGTCTTATTATAGTTTTGATCTATGCTTTTCGAAATAGCAAATCTGTCGGGAAATAGCAAAGGCCAAATCCCGGGAAGCCAATTTTTAACGCAGGAAAAAATCCTCGTTTTTGTCCCAGTCGATTTTCAAAACGGATTCCAGAACCTGAATCAACATTTCAATTGAGTTGGGCTTGGAGATATACCCTTTTGCACCGCTATCTTTTACTTCACTGATAATTTTCAAACCTGAATTTGTGGAAAGAAAAATAACCGGTATCCGGCTTAGCGCCGGCAGGGATTTGATTTGTTGCAGACACTCAATGCCATTGAGCTTCGGCATATTGATGTCTAAAAAAATAAGGTCAGGAATAAAATCACCACAAAGACAGTCTATCACATCCGAACCGTCCGCCACCACCTTCAGACTGACTGCGGTTTTGATTTCAGAAAGAGCATGTTTAAATAAAAAGACATCGTCTTCATCGTCCTCTGCGAGAAGGATCGTAATTTCTCTTTTCAAGTCTTTTGTTGAGTGATTTTTCGCCCCAAAATTATAAAAAAGAATATATTAGTTTGTGAAAATTTCTGTTTGTTCACAAAAACATGACCAAAGTCATAAAATAACTTACCGTTTCAAACTGCATTTGAACACCTTAAACTGTATAATCTTCTGATAACAAATCACTTAAACCACTAATCTCATCTAGAAGCTCAGTGATTTTGATTTCTGTGATATAGGGAGTAAAGAAATAAGTTTTTATAATGCCGTAACCCCAAAGTTCCAACTGCTTGATATGAGCAAAATTGTTCTTCAAAAGAACCTCATAAGCATTTTTTAAATTTATTTTCTTAGGCACATCAAGATTCAACGCGGGCGCTCCCAAAAGCCAAAATAGCTCTCTTAATCTCAAAATACAGTCTCTGAGCGCCATTGTTTGGTTCAGAATATTTATATTTCTCTCCGGATTAACCGATAAATTTATGGTGGTGCTCACCTCTGTTGCAGTAAATACATGGTCTAGATTTGCAACCGCTGCTGACAGCGCAGTAAGCATCGTTTCATATTTTTCTTTCATAGCTATTCAAACATTTTGCGGTGTCAGAATTAAAATTATGCCAGAAAATAAACGGTGATGTATATATGAATCAGATGGTTGTAAAAAGACTGTAGTATTGGAGAAATTCTCTAATAGCCTTGAAAATTATTTCTTTCGCCCCACAAACCGGATTACCGATCCTACGCCCTTATGAAACTGACCTTCATTCAGCATAATTTCCTTTTCCTGCAGTACAATCACATCATATTCCTCAAAATCCGATTGAATTTCTTCAATGGAATATAACATTTCCACATCCTTTGGCCCTCCCACTTTGTCATTTTTGGCGATATAATTCAGATGCTTTTTACTAAATGCCTCGAAAATAACAAATCCACCTTTTTTTAAAAATCTGCTTAGCTGCTTATGATAGGATGATTTAATACCAGCGGGAAAATGTGCGTAGATCAGGGCAATCGTGTCAAACTGATCATCAGTAAAATTTAGTGTTTGCAGCTCCCCGATCTGATAATCTAAACGTACCTGATTTTTCCCGGCCAACTGCATCGCTTTGTTTTTGCCTTCCACACTAATATCAAATGCGGAAACTTCCCAGCCCAGTTTTGCAGCAAAAACGGCGTTACGGCCTTCGCCCTCAGCAGCAAAAAGAATGGAACCGACTGGCAACTGTTCTAATTGTTCTTTGAGATATTCATTAGGTATTTCACCATAGGCAAACGACTCACCAGCGTATCGTTCATTCCACCTGGCTGTCCAGCTGTCTTCCATAATATTTTGATTTTTAAGCTTTTTTCCCTGTCGTAAACTTTCCGGGTTTTTAAGCACTTGAAAATTTTAATCTTATTATCCTACAAAATCAAACCGATATAAAAAGTTCAAAGTTCAGGCTGCATGACGTCATAATCAGGCTTCGCAGATACTAATAGGGCCGGATGAGAAACAGCATTTTCCCAAAACACACCATGCCCTCCTGATTATAAAATCCTTCTTTTGGGAAAAATTCTGCTCAATACGACAGAAGAATATATTTGTTTTTATAACAATTCCTATTTTAGAAAAGATAGAATTGACATCGATTTAATGCGCTTCTCCATACGAATTACATACAGTTTCAACCTGTCATTTGTATAAGATTCTTCAATCACACCTGCGTAAATAAGTTACTAAAACAAAAGATGTCAGTACCCGCATATCGTATACAATTCTTGAAATCAGATATTTTACGGTTCTTAGCTCTTAACTGATTCTATAATTTTTGTCACTCAAACTCTTTCAGTGTCCGGGAGTAAATCTTAATAAAGTCATATTGACAGAAATTTAAAAACGGGAGTAGATGATGTAAGTATTTGCAGTATAGCAGGATTTGAAATTTCCGGGCATTCTATTTGTCAGAAGTGTTTTGGCGGCTTTTGTAATCGCGGCTCATGCATTCTTTCCAAAATTGCAGATTAACAATATACCAATTTTATTTCTATGAATTTAAAGACCAAACTTTTAATATGCCTGGTTCTGCTCGGTCCACTTTCGATACATGCCCAGCAGCTGATTACGATGTCCAATAAATGTTTTAAACAGGTTCAGGCAGGCAACAAACAAAACGATCTGGGACAGTACCAGCAGGCACTCGACACTTTTAAAAAAGTACTGAAAGATTGCTCGGCAAAAGATGCAAAAGAGGAAGCAAACATTGGAATCGCGATTGCAGCAAATGGGCTTGAAGACTATGAAAAGGCCCTTGGTGCTGCCAACAACGCAATTAAAGTAAGCAAACAGAACAACGTAATGGCTTATTATGCCCGAAGTTATGCCTACAGCAAACTAGGCAGAACCACTGATGCAAAAACCGATGTAGTCCGCATTACCGAATTGACCAAAAAGAACAAGGATTTAAAGGGAAGAGCAAGAATGTTTGCTCAGCTGGCCCATCTGGATTTCCAGCTTGATATGCTCGCACAGGCGGACACCAATTTGAATAAAGCAATTGAACTTGACCCCGGCAACCCAGCCTTTTTTATTCAGAAAGGAGACATGATGATCAAGATTAATAATTACGACGATGCATTTGCTGCTTATGACAAGGTAGTGGATCTGGGGAAACGTGATCTGGAAATATATCAGATCCGGACTGAGGCGCGCTTAAAACAGATGCAGCATAAATATGTAACAACCGATATCAAAGAATTGGCAAAGAGGATGACAAAACAGGAACAGAGCGTACTTTGTGCTGATATGAAAAAAGCCCTCGATCTGGGACTGAGAAATTTGCAGCTCGACCTGTTAGCGACAATGATCTGTAAATAATTAAAGAAACTTAAATCATTGAATTGTGAGAAAAAATAGCATCATTATCATTGTGTTAGCCTTTTTTATTGGCTGTAAAAGTTTGAATAACACACAGAAAGGAACCGGAGTAGGCGTTGCTGGCGGGGCGGCCGCCGGCGCAGCCATTGGTGGCTTAACTGGTAAAAACAGCGTTGTGGGTGCTCTGATCGGAGCTGCCGTGGGCGGTTCGGCGGGTTACCTGATTGGCAGACATATGGATAAACAAGCACAGGAATTAAAGCAGGCCATTCCCGATGCAACTGTTGAAAGAGTTGGAGAAGGAATAAATCTGACGTTTAATTCAGGCTTGCTCTTTAAGCTTAACTCTGCCGAATTGAGTGAAGGTGCCAAAGACGAACTTAGAAAAGTGGGTGGCATTTTGATGAAATATGATGATACCCAAATTCTTTTGGAAGGCCATACGGATGATACAGGTTCGGATGATTACAATATGAAACTATCCAAACGCCGTGCAGAAGCAGTATCCTCCTATCTCAAGTCTCAAAATTTGCCTTCTTCCCGACTTAAAACAAAATGGTATGGAGAGTCTCAGCCAAAGTTTGAAAATAACTCAGAAGGAAATCGCGAAAAAAACCGGCGTGTTGAACTGGCCATTTACGCCAATGAGGATATGAAAAAAGACGCTGAGAAGGGAGATCTTAAATAATTATTTTAATCTTTGATCGTCCGGTTGGATTCGAACCAACTAAAACAATTTGAGCGGGGCAATGCTTTACCGGGCTCAAATTGTTTTTTTATTTTACTCCCAATGATAAAAATGATCTGTTACAAAAGCAGTTTATAATGAACGCTGCGTCCCCCGCCTTCAGTGCTAAGTATTCCTAGTTCGAGTAGCTGCTGCAAGTCGCGTGTTGCAGTAGCTTTCGATGTTTTAGTAATAGACATGTACTTTTTTGCAGACATGCCACCCTCGAACCCGTCTTTGCCAGCCTGCATCATTTTGTCTATAACCTTTGTCTGCCGCGGATTCATTTGACTTCCGTGCCGGTCGAAAAACCTGGTTTTTTGTAAGGTGAAATTTATTAGCTGTCTGCTTTCAATCTGAGCATTTAATATTACATCTGCGAAATATCTGATCCATTCCGAAATTTCGTTGCTTTTCTGTGCCTTTTCCAGGGCAGCATAATAACGCTGTTTATCGGCTTCAATGGTTTTTGACAAACTGATCAGTAGCGGCCTTTCTGCTGTTTGCGACAATGCTTTTTCTGCAAGTGCGCGGCCTATCCTTCCATTTCCGTCTTCAAACGGATGTATACTTTCAAAATACAAATGAACGATTGCAGCCCGTACGGGTGCGACTTTGATCGGTTTATTGCCTTGGGGAGCCGTCTGGTTAAACCAAGTTACAAAAAGGTCCATTTCAGCCTCAACCTGCGCGGAAGGTGGCGCCTGGAAATGAATCTTTTCCTTTCCGATGCTTCCGGAAAGGATTTGCATGGGTTCGTTTCCTGTACGCCACTGCCCCGCCCGGATGCGGACGGAATCTATCATCACCATCTGGTGCCACTGCCAGAGCTTATTCGTTGTTAATGCCTGCTGATAGGTACCCCGGATATCGACCATCAGTTGTCCCATTCCCTGGGATTTACGATCATGAACAGGTTCCGGTGTAGCGCTCAGGCCAATATTATTCCGAATAGACGACATTACATCTTGTCTGCTTAAAAACTCTCCCTCAATCTGAGAGGTTTTAATTGCTTCGGAAAGCATGGTCTCAATGATCGACTCCTGTTTTACATGCTCAGGCAAAGATTTCAAAATACCGGTAATTTCTCCGGTTTCCAGCAAAAATGCTTCAAGGACAGACTCCAGGCCCGTCAGAGAATAAGTGAAGTCAGGCCAGTCCGGAAGTTCCCAATTATAACGCATGAGCCGATTGAATTTTCTATTCGGCTCAAATATAGAAAAAAAGTGAGCCGAATAGGTGATTTATTCGGCTCAAAAGCTAGTTTAATATGATGAAAAGAGGAAAACAATCAGATTTTCACACTTTTACCTGAGGCTACAGACTTGTAAATGGCTTCCACCACACGAATATCCTTAAGTCCTTCTTCACCCGGGGCAATCAGTTCTGTGTTATTGATAATTGCCAGGCAATCCTCATCCATCTGTTTTGCCTGCTGACTTTTTACAGGGAAATTAATAATGGTTCCGTCAGAGATGCTCCCTTTGTTACCATTATAGGCCGACTGGGGCTCCATTTTCAGCCAGCCTTTTTCATAATTTACCTGTAAATAATTCATGTTGATCCCAAAACTCGTCTGACAGGCAGCCTTTGCGCCACTTGGAAAATCGAGCATGAACATCATGGTTTCCTCCACTTCCTTATAAATTTCAGGACGGGTCGTGGAAGCCTGGGCAAAAACGCTGATGGGTTCCTCCCCGGTGGCCAGCCTCGCGCCCTGCAATGCATAAACACCCATATCGCCCATCACGCCGCCACCCAGGGCCTTGTTTTGCTTCCAGTGTGTAGTGCGGTTATCGACATAACCCGCTGCGCTGTTCACCATTTTCACTTTGCCCAATTTCTGCTCTTTCGCTACTTTCATGTAAGCCTGGATATTGGGATCGTGCTGGCAGCGGTAACCAATCGCAAGCTTGACCTTATTTGCTCTGCAGGCACTAATCATCGCCTGGCAATCTGCTACGGAAGGTGCCATAGGCTTTTCGCAGAACACATGCTTGCCTGCCTTGGCCGCTCTTACCACAAATTCGCGGTGCATGGCAGGAGGCAAAACAACGTAAACAATGTCAATGTCGGGATTGTTAGCTATCTGATCAAAATTCTTGTAGTTGTAAATATTTTTATCGGGAATATTGTATTTGGCCTTCCAGGTTTCCGCTTTCGCAGGCGTGCCGGTTACAATGCCTGCCAAATAACATTTTTCAGTAAGCTGCAGTGCAGGAGCAAGCAGATCTGTACTGTAATAACCCAGTCCAACGAGCGCTATGCCCAGTTTATCTTTTTTAGGCGATGCCAGTCCAAGGAGTGGATTGCCGGAAAACAAGGTAGCCGCACCGGCCAGTGTCAATGTGGATAAGAAATCACGCCTTTCAATTAACATGGTCTTTCGGAAGTTTAATGTTGTTGGCAAATTAACACTGAAAGTTGATTTTTCTACTCGTTAAATCAGACATTATCATGGACCGATGGTTTTTGCAGCGTTGTTGAGGAACGCCTGCTAAGCTTTAGCTTCCTGGCAAAATTGATCAACTGAACTTTGAGGATAGCCTCCTAGCTAAGCCTTAATCAACAGGAATTATACATGAAACAGGCTTGGTGTATTTAAAGTCAGCAGGTTTTTTCATATATCCGTTACTTGTTTTCCTTCCGTTGTTAAAGCCGTTAAACGGTGTGGGTAACCATAATGCATAGTTGATCACATGCCTGACTCTGCTGCGCTGATCGAACGTAAATGAATTATCATGGCTATAAAAGTAATCCATAAAGTTTGTTGCCACATAAGTTTCTCCGTCGCAACTGGTGCGGTTGTATCGGCTGGCTGTTACAATGTTTTGTTCATAAGCACCCCGGTCATAGTATTTGGTATCCTGACAATAATCCGGATCTCCTTTTGAACATCCGTTGTGAGTCGAAAGGTCTCCATCAAAAACGTGAGATAAACCCAGTGCATGACCCATTTCATGTGCCGTCACCTGCACTCCGTCACCCGGCCCCAAATGCCTGGCATTGAGAAAAGCTCCATACGTGTAATGTATATCTCGGCCTTTAGACAGGACTCCAACTCCCTGCAAATGTTGGGTGACAAACGGAAAATAAGCCCAGCTCGCTCCGTAAAAATCGCCTTCCATATTCGGATAAACCCATATGTTAAAGTACTGCTCCGGGTTCCAGTAATATGCCCAGGCATCTTCAACAGCTTCATTGAGGCTCTTTGAATTATCGACCTTAAAAGTCTGTTTTTGAGACTTCACCCGGTTCAGGCCTTTTATAGCCAGCAAATTTCCGGACGGATCCCGTTCGGCTGCATATACCTCAATAAACAAATCAGATGAATTCGGATCTTTTGGACCACCTGTTGAATTCCACTGGTTTCTGAAAGCTTTGCTGACTCCGCTGATAATCTCGTTAATTTTTGCTTCTGTAAGTGCAGTAGTATTAACTTCATGAAAAATGACGGGAATTCGCACCACTTTATAATTTGCCGGTGCAACTGCCGTAACCGTAATTTCCTCGCTTTCAGAATTAAATCCTTTCGCTTTGAATTTCAAATCCCCACTCTGAGTTGTGGTAAATCTTTTGGTGTAATCAATCACCTGAGATCCGAAAAAAAGTTTCACATCCGGAGTAGGCGCAATGGATTGGCCATTGAAATCAAAAGCCTGTAATGACAATGAAATTTCCGAAACCCCATCTGCCCAGAAAATATTGCCGACTCTGGAATAAGCCAGTTTAAGGCTTTTAACAGGACTCTTTACATCGATGCTTATTTCGTTACTTTCATTTTTGTAACCCTTTGCTCTAAACGTAACCCGACCCAGGTCGTTAGTCTTAAATTTTGTATTTTTATCAATTTCAATGTCATCCTTATATAATTTGATCTCCTCGCTAAGTGCCACGGACTGGCCGTTTCCGTCGAGTCCTTCCAACACCAAACCGGTTTCAGAAATATTATAACCAAAAAAGTTTAAGTCATTATTTTCTTTTGAAAGTCTGAGTGTTTTTACCGGACTGGGAGCTTCTATAACGATTTCATTACTTACCAGATTTGCTCCGCTTGCTTTAAATTTATATTCTCCTGCACGGCGAGTCGTAAACGGGCGATTACCTATCACCTCGTTATTACAATACAAAATAAACTGGGAGGAAAGCGGCACGGCTACTCCGTTGTGAAAAAGCTTTACCTGAAAGTCGAGGCTTGCTTTACCGTCTGCAACAAAACCGGACTGCTGGCTTGCATCCGCGGAGATGTGCAGGGATAATTTCGAAGGATCTAGTGCCCGGACTGTAATTGTATCACTCGCGATTTTACCCAAATGAGCTACAAGCTGATAGGTTCCTTCGGCTTGAGTAGTGAAAGAATTATCATCCAGCCTTTCATCGTTTACAGTAAAATAAATCACTTCATCCGAAACTTCCACTTCCTCCCCGGCGGCATTAAATGCAGTTGCCAGTAGAGGAATGTCGATCCTGTCCAGACCAATAAAGTAATCCGTTTTCGGCACATCAGACAACTTGAGTACGGTTACAGAACGATAGGGATAATACTGATCCAGCCCTTTTTCTGTTTCTGTTTCACAGCTGGCTAACAGTAGAATAAGCAGCAGATATACAGACGATCTTTTTTTACCAAATGTTGAAAATATCATTACCTTATTATTTTAAGAAGAGTTTTTTATTAAAAACGTAGCCTGGCTGCCAGCCCTAAACTTTTGTTACGTAGATTAAAATCGGGGGCGAAGGATAAGGATGGGTTTCGCCGTTTTTCAAGTTGGTCATACATGTTTTTTGCAGCTCCATAATCATCGAACCGGCGGTAGTTTGATCTTGCGAAACCTTCGATGCTTTTGTAGCAGGTGAAAAGGCCAAAGCCCACAGAGAATATTAGTGCTCCGGTCAACAAGTTTTCCGTTTCCTTAAATCCCTCATCGTATGCCACTCCGGCGTAGTGTGAACTGGCTACCACACCACCTGCAAATACGGCTGTCCATATTGCGTTGCCAATACCAGAACTGCGGTTGCCCTTTGCAATCGCTTTTTGCTTTTTCATTATATCACTGTAATGATTCAGCAGCAGTGTGGTTGCCACAAAACTATTTTTGTTATTGGCCGTTTCAAGCAGGAACTTGATTCTGACTTCCTCCAAGTTCTTCAACTGATATGCCTCAGATACTTTCGCAATAGCCTCTTCGTTTCCGTAATTCGCATCGCTCAGATAGAATTTCAGTATTAGATCACCTTTTTCATTATTGGCTTTATCTAAAACCGCTTTTTCCTCCGCACTTCTTCGGTTATTCTCCTCTCTCTGTTCACGAAGGGCCCTTTCGTTATTGATAATATCGGTCGCCATGGTGGTGAGTCCACCAACTATTCGATTTAACTCTTCTTTCTGCTGCTGATTCTTCATTTCAGCTGCTACACGATTTCGTTCCAACTCTGCCAGAGCTGCATCCGCTGCGGCTTTTTTGGCAGCTGCATTTGCCGCCGCATTTGAATTTGCTGTCTGCTGCTTTATGGCCTGATATTGTTGAGCTGTTACCTGATGGTAATCATTATTCACATCTTTCACATAGTGATTACCCTCTTTGTCCATGGCTAAAACCGGTAATGCCGAACGGTCTAAACCACCGGGTGTTGCAACGCCCGCAGCAGAGCCAATTCTGCGATTAGATGTCAGTGAAGGAACCGGGCCCGATGAACCGGTTCGAACAGACGAATTACCAGAACTTACAGACTTATAACCATCTGTATTCCCTTGCAGGCTGGATTGCTGTGCCCGCTGCGCCGTCCTGTTTGCCTGCAGCTGCCGGCTTTTTCCCGATAATTCCTTTTGTAATTTATCGTATTCGTTTTTTTGACTTTGCGTACTCATTCTTTCAATGACGGAAAGGCGGGCCTGAAACGGAGGCTTTTCGTTCGCAGGTAACTGATCAATCAAGAATTGCGTACCATTCTGATAGGATTCATTTTCTTCCTGCAATTTCGTTATTTGATCTTGTTCCTGTTTCTTTCTTGTTTGTTCAACAGCGACTTTCCGGTCTCTGTCACTATAATTTTCAATACTGATCAGCTGGTAGTCAACGGAACTTAATATGGAAATATTTGTCTCTTTGCTGTTTTGTGCAGGGCGGCAATCTGTGGGAACGCCAAATGCCGCATTAAGCGAGGTATACTTAATTTCGGAATATCCGTTTTGGCCGATCGTTTCCTGCGGCATTAATAAAATTCCGTCTCCGGCAATTGCTCCTATACTTTGACTTCTGGATTTCCCACAAGTCAGGTGAGCTGAGAATCGAAGTTTTACAAAGAGCTTGTCATTCGTACGGTTGCTGATAACGACGCCCACGTTCTGGCTATCAAACCACTTATTAAAAAATCTTTCATGTTTCATTGTGACATCGATCAGTGAAGATGATTGTGCCGGGCGATAAGTTACATCGCCGGATTGAGCAAATGCCTGTAAGCCAATAAAAAAAACAAATAGTAACAGCGGTAATTTTTGTAGTATCAAACCTTTCATATCGTTGAAAAAAGAAGGGGAAAAAGACATTTTTAAGTAATCATTTAATCACATTCTTATTCACCAATTCTTTGAAAGCTGAGGAATTTGCAAACGCTTTGTCGACACTTTCAAGAAGCTTATCCTTACGAATGTAGGCCCGGCTGATTGTTCCGGTTTGGAAGGATTTTTCAAACCAGGCCAGTGCCTGCTCAGGCTTTTTTTGCTGAACATAAGCGCAGGCTAAACCATAGTAAGCCTGCCCTTTCACCAGATCCTTTGCCGTTATCCGGGATAAAAATTTAATGGATCGATCCGTTTGCCTCTGATACAAAAATGCAATTCCTGTGTTATAAAACGCATCCGGTATATGTGTAACAGAGTCGATTGCAAAAGCTGATTCATAATCGTCGGTGGCCTGCCGGTATTGTTTCAGGGCATAATAACAATCGCCGCGTTTTAACTTAGAAACCGCCATACAGCAACGATTATCAGCATCAAGCTTGATGGCTTCTGAAAAAGATAAAATTGCATCTTCAAAGTTTTCTTCTTTGTACTGTGCATTTCCTAAAAACTGATATTTAATTGGAGTCTTCCCGTCGAGGCCCGCCGACTTTTTAAAATCAGCCACCGCCCGCCTGAGGCTGTTTTCCTTTTCATAAGCCTTTCCTCTGTTGCAATAAGCATCCGAGAAATTTTCATTTCTCGCAATCGCCCTGTCAAATTCCTCTATTGCTTTGGCAGTTTGTCCGGTTAGAAAGAGGGATACTCCTAACTGATTATAGATATTTGCGAAAACGCTGTCAGAAAATGATTTCCCAATTTTTTTTTCATTTATTTTAATAAACTGATAGGAAACAATGGCTTTATCAAACCATTTTTGTTCGTAATAGGCATGTGCTTCTCCTGCATTAGCCAAATAATTCAGAGGATTGATCTCGTAAGATTTGCGGTAATCAGCGGCAGCTTTTTCAAACTTCCCCAAACCAAACCACAATTGCGCCCTCTCAAAAAAAGCCTGGCTGTAATCCGGGCGAAAGCTGATGGCTCTGTCATATGATTCCAGTGCGGCAAGCGTATCGCTGAGCGCAGTGAAAGATTGGCCCCGATGATACCAGGCTTCCGAAATATCCGGTTTGATGAAGATTGTCTCATCGAACTCTTTTATTGCGTTCTCATATTTTTTGTCTGCCAAACTTTTAAAAGCCTTCTCAAAATAATGGTTGACGATCAGACCGATTTGCTGTTGCTGATCTGCATTGATACCCAGCTTTCTCAGTTGCGCAAAGTCCTGGCCCGCCTGCTCAGGCTGGCTAAGTTTGACGTAAGCCAATCCGCGGTTGTAATAAGACTCACTATGTTTGTTATCAAGCTTTAAACCATTTGAAAAATCGGTCACTGCATTGGGATAATTCTCTGTTTGAAAAAACAATATTCCTCTGCTGAAGTAGTGTCCTGGATATTTGGGAGAGAGCTCAACAGCCTTGTTATAGTCCTCAAAAGCACCGGCAGTATTGCGTGTCAGTATCCGGTATTTGGCACGTCTTGCAAAAACGTCATCCGCACTGTCGTCAATGTTCAGATAGCTTGTCAGGTCGGCAGCCGCTTTGGGATAGTCCTTTTTGGTGGCAAACAATTCAGCTCTGGCTTTGAGCGCGGCCAGGTTTGAAAAATCTAATTCTATCGACTGAGTAAAATCTTTTAAAGCCCGGTCGGACTCGTTGGTCATTACGTAGGCAAGCCCTCTTCCCAGATAATAATCCGAATTACTTTTTTCCTTCCTTAGAATTTTCGAATAATCTTTAATGACTTCTGCATATTTACCGGAATTATACTTTTCATCAAGTTCCGTTTTTACACTCGATTTCTGATTTAGCTGTTTAATTGTAGCACCCAGAGCCAGGGAATCGGGTTTCAGCTCAAACGCCTTTTTATAGTATCCAACAGCTTCCGTGTAATTTCTTTTCTTCTGAGCAATAGAGCCTTTCGCCAGATATTCCCTTAATAGTTCCACCTGGGTTTGTTTCTCTTTTTCGAAAGCTCTTTTTACCTGATAAATCTTCCTGCGGGGCAGTAAATCATCAAAATCATTTCTTTTTTCTGCTTCCGTGTAGGCTTCCAGGGCTTTGTCGTAATCCCTGGAAGCAAAGGCTTTGTCACCGGTCGTTAGCCAGCTGTTGTACTCTTCCAGCGCCTTTCGTTCGGTTTCACGTTCTTTGTTTCTGAGGTTCTCAGCTTCACTAATCACTTCCGCGATCTGCTTCCCGCCGTTTACAGCAATTGAATCGGAAGTTAACAACACATCGTTCAGCGGGCTTTTAGCCGAATCAATTTCTGTTACGAAGGCGACCCTCATGATATAGGTAAGCCATTTTTTACCTTTTTTTTCGGCCCGTACCTCAGCCACACGTCTGACTTGCCCGTAGGGAATTTTTATCTGATTATGCCGGGAATTAAATTGTGATTTAAAATAAACCTTGACATAATAGTATTCCGATTTTTTTAAAGCGGACACGTCAAAATCTGTAAACAGAATAGTCCTGTCCACACTTTTTGGATAAAAAAGCTCAAAGTCACTGAGATATCTGTCGATGGGCAGATCCGTACCTGTTTTGCCGGAAATATGCTCCGGATTGATATCATCTTCAATAATTACTTTATCATTATAAAATACCTTGTTAACCGAATTACCATAACTATCTGTTCTGAGTGCCTTGCGCTCAAAATCGCCCAGGTCCTCAAATGAAATGGTGTTAAGTAAATCATTGAGTCCTTTTTCTACTTTTCGGCGTGCCAGAAGTTGGATTTCCTGACCTTCGCGCACACTGAGTGAATCCTGCGAAAAGACCTCAGGGAGAAAAAACCCATAAAGTATTATCAAAAAAATAGAATAAAAGGCTTTGCTTTTGCAATTTGTAGATAATGTATTCATCTTAAAGTTAGTACTGATCAATTATAGGGCATTTGCGTCATCGAGTATACAGCGATTATTTTTTGAAGATATCGGCCAAACCTACCGCTAATCTTGCTCCCACAGAATGAATGGGATCAGTTAAATCATCAAATGCGCTTTGAGTAAACCGGTAATGTATGTCAGCCTCTACCACAATACGTGAAACCTTTTTGGTAAAACCTATGCCTGCGGAAAAGGATGGACACATCGCTGAAACATCGTACTTATCCTCTTCGCCGTCCCCGGAGTAGGTCACTTTCACTTTTAGGAAATTCGCCCGGCCTTCGCCAAGAATGTATATCGATTCTTTCAAAAAATATTTTACGCCTATCCCTGCATGTGCTCCGTCCAGGCTGTACGTTTCTTTGTACGCTTCGACATCTCCTTCCAGATAATTTTTCTCAACCGATGCACCGTTGTAGCCGGTGGTAAAGTAGATGCTTACAGGTTTATTTAATTTGTAATTAAATCGTAAACTGCCTCCCAGTGAAGTTAAAAAACCAAGTCCATCCTGCTCATCTGTCCAGGCTTTGGTTCCAAGATAATAACCTGCTTCCGGTCCGGCCGTTACAGAAAACTTTCCCGATAACCTGTCTTTCTTCTTTTCTAATTCTTCTTCCTTTTTAACGGGTTCAGATTTCTCAGGTGTCGAAGCACGCGTAACTTTGCCGTCAAACTCTTCAACATTTCCATTTCCATACTCTATTTTGGCCAGATCTTTACGCAGCAATTCGTACACCGGCCCCGAATCATCCTTGCGGTATTCTATCTTCTGGCCGGATACTTTTGTCACCCAGCCGGTCAGCATTGTTTTGTTTTTAAGAAAAATGCGGTCTGCTTCCGAAGCCGCTGCAACTGAAACAGCAGGTGAAGCAGCGGACGGTTCCGTAATCATTTCAATTTCACCGTTGCTGTAAATGATCTTCCAAACTTGTTTACGACTGATGTGTAACAGCGTTCGCTTCGCAGCATCAGCCGGCAGATAATATAAAATTTCAGCATCACCAATTTCATCCACAACAGCTGCAAAATTACTATTATCAGTTTTGTAAATTAGATCGGAACGGGTTTGCCCCTTGGCCGTAAAGGTCATAACCATCGATAAAAAAAGTAAAAAGTGACGCATATGATCGTATTTATAAATGACAGGTTTTTAAAAGCTAAGAAACAGCGACACGCTCAGTCCATGATTTTTGATTTTCAGGTCTTTCATCAGCTCGCCTAATCCATATTCATATTTGAATTCAAGCAGTGGTTTGTGTCCTGAATAAAAACCCAGCATGGCACACAATCCGTAATCATATTTACTTTCAAAAAGCGCTGACGTATCTTCATCGTCTTCGAAATTCTCACCGTCTAACGAATACTGAGAAGATTTTTTGAATAAGTAGGAATAGTAACCTCCTGCGCCTATCACCGGATTAAGTTTTCTTGCCCCTGTTTTTAATATGAGCGGAAGCAGGTTTCCCTGAAAATAGGTGAGTTTATTACGGCTGGTAATTGTCAGCCCATCGTCAGTAAATTTTTCGACAGCCCCTTTATTGGCATAAACCAATTCCAGACGGGCATTGTAGTGTTTACTATTGGCGAGACTAAATCCCAGTCCGGCTTCCCAGTTGTATAAAGGTGTTTCCGGCTTTGCAATTTTATCTTCATAAAACCCTGTCGCCAAACCACCAAATCTGACGCCGACATAATTTTTATATTTGCGACCTTCCGGTTTTGCGGCAGCGTTTTTAGAATCAAAGTCATTTTGAATTTTGATGATGATTTCATTGGACCTGACCGGCTCAGTGGCCTCAGCAGACTCCTGTTTTACTTTGGCGGCAGGCTCAGTTCCGGTATTTTCCTCATCTGTGTTCTTTTTGTTTTTGGATTTCCCTTTGGAAGCTATTTCTGCTTCTTTTTCAGGCACATCTTCTTTTACCTTTACTGACTTATCCCCTTTTTGCTTTTCGGCTTTTATGACTTTGGGTTCGTTTAAAATTTCCTGATGACCGTCTGCGTAGATAATTTTATGAACCTCATTTCTGTCAATTTCACGAACAATACCTTCACCCGCAAATTTATAACTCACCGATTTTAATGTCACTTCTGATATTATGGCTTCCAGGGTTTTGCCATTGCTCAGATTAATTTTATCCAGCACCAATTCAGCTGGAGAATTGAACGTTTCAGTTTCTCCGTTTGCGTACACAATCTTCCATACTTTTGATTTTAGTATGTTTTTAGGCTGTTTTCTAACTAAGTCGCCAGGCAAAAAATAGATGATTTCTGTTTCACCTATTTCATCCACCATTGCCGAGAAATCCGACTGATCTAACTGGTAGATACGGTCTGTCTTGTCCTGGGCATAACAAATGCGGAAAATGCCAAACAAAAAACAGATCAAATAAAAATTTCTCATATTGCTGGTAAAGGGGTTTTGATGATAACTGTTGGTAATAATAATCTTAAAGATTTTTCATAAGCTGAATTTCAACCCTCCGGTTTTTGATTTTATTGGTCTCAATGTCGTTTGCCGCGTTAGGGCTGTTACTGCCAGCGCCCGTGTATTTCATTTGTCCTCTGGCAGCGCCTTTCTCTTCCAGATAGTGATATGCCACTCTTGCCCGGTATTCAGAAAGTATATGATTCAAATTTGCCGGTCCGGTGTTATCCGTATGTCCGGTAATTCTAAGAAAATGAGTGGGATCTGAGCTAAGCCAGGCAGCAATACTATCCAGCCGAAGCTTATTTTCATCACTGAGATGGTAATCACTTTGTTTGAAATAAAGAACTCTTTTAACTGTATCAAATGCACCGGGTTGCATGATTAAAGGTCTTTTAATAGGTTTGGCCAATTTTCCTGCGGGGGCATTAACGTTCAGTGCGTAGAAGTTGATTCCCTCTTTTGAAGAGAATGTTTTTGCTGCCAGTGTCTTCCCGGTTTTATCATTTATTTGTAGGGTGTAACTTTTTCGAGGTAAAATATCGGCGAAAAAATGAACGCCGTCGGAAGACGAGAGCTCAACAGGTTTATCGCCGGTCAGCTGACATTTGATAGATTTTGAATCTGCATTTATAAAAACGGACAGCAGATTTGTACTCCTGCTTAGCCGTATCTGATAAGTGCTTTTTTTACTGTCTAGTTGATCCATGATCAGGTTACCAAAATAGCTTTGATAACCCGCAGATTTTACCTCAATGGCAACAATGTCCGCCTCGCGGAAAGTGGTTTCATAACCGGCACCTCCGGATGCCATTTGCTGACAATCCCTGGCACCCGTTTTTGTATAAAACAAACATAATTCAGCAGCAACGCGCTTTCCTGTCAATGCGTCCACGATCTCAAATACACGAACCGTTGAACCTTGTTTCCCCGTATTATTTTCGTTAAGCGTTACATGATGCTGATCTGTTTGAAAATAGGGTTGATCACTTATTTGTTTATCGGTTGCCACAAGCAAAAGCGGAGCATAAAAACTTGCGTTTTCAAGCCTTTCAATAATATTAAAAGGAAGTTTCTGGCTCCGGTATCCCTTTGCTTCAATCACCACGGATTGCGCATCACAAGGCAGCGATATCTGGTACAGACCATTCATTTTTGTTTCAAATAAAACTTGCTGTTTCTCTTTTGTTTTAAATAGGATCGTGGCACCTGAAACCCGTTTTCCTGAATAAGCATCCGTAATGCGCCCGTATATTTTAAGACATTGCGCCTTACAAAAAGCAGACAAACACAGCATACAGAACAGGCAAAAAACGGCACGTGGCATTTCTATTGATTTACGCTGATCCCTACATTACCAAGTAAAATATCCCAATTGGTGGTTTGCTGTCCTTCTACGGATTTTTTGTAGGATTGCAGCTTAACTTTCACACTTTTCCGGGTAACATCACTGTACATAACATCCTGGCTGTTTGCACCATACCCGGTAAATGTCTGAGAACCAGTGATCGTTCCGTAATAATTGCCGTCACTGGCCTGTGTAAGATCGTTGACATAATTGACCTCATTCCAGGAAATGTTGGTAGATCCATAGGGTAGCAATTTAAGTCTGGTCAGATAGTCCTTAACCGGATACTTCCTTTTCCCCTGTCTGTTAGCCGAAGAGACCTCAATCGTTGCATCTGCAAGAAAAAGCTTGAGTGCCTGTTCAATGGCTTCATCTTTTTTGTCCGGATCAATACTTTTATCGCTGATGATATTAAGATACTGGACAAACTCGTCCACTTTTTTGATACCTTTTTGGCTATACGTACCAAGCTCTTCTTTTGACAAACCATTTTTTTGAGGGATTGCCGACGCGACAACCTCCGCCGGTTTTTCAACGGTGTGTGAAGGTTCCAGTACAGCAGTCGCCGGAGTTTTTATGACGGCAGCACGGATTTCAGTTGCAGCGGTTTTTTTAGCCGGCTGGCTAATTGCCTTTTGAACCTGGGCACTTGCATCTTTCAGAACAGGTGCTGCATCAGCCGGAGAAAGTACAAATTCATGATCGCCGCTTTTAAATATGATCAGTGCCAGTTCATTTCGGTTGATTGAGCCGGTGACTCCCTGAGGTGTGATGTAGTTAACCACATTTTCGCTTTTATAACTGATCGTACATTCAATCACTTTAAGCGGATTGGCTTGCAGCAAAAGATCATTTTGCGGACCGTGAGATGCATAAAAGTTTTGTATTTGCAAAGAAGCCTGTGCAGGATCAGCACTTAAATCTGAAACCAGTAAATAATTACCCTTTGCATTAAACGCAACGAGGACATTTTCTTTTGGCACGCTCCGTTTCACGATCCGGTCACCCTTCATCTCTCCCACCTTTACGATGCTTTCAGTTGCCTCCACCAGTTTGAAAGGAAAACTGCTTCCGTTGGCCCAGTAAAGGGTTTCCTGGGCTTGGGTAGTGAGGGTGGTGAGGAGGAATAAAATAATTGTATATCGTTTTTTCATATTTGACTGTGATGTAAGAGCGAAAAGTTTTGCTATTTTCCTCTTTGATAAAGAGGTGATCTTTTTGAGCGTATTTCTGAATTTGCAGAAGGCGCGACCCGTTGATTAGCACTATTAACTATTCTTAGATTTGGAATTTTGGCAATTCTTTCAAGTTCGAAATAAGAAGAATACCTGACTCCTTCATATATTCCTTCATTAAAAAGTAGCATTTTATGCTCATTCAGAATTATTATATTATCATCGAAGTATCCTCCGTCGTCGTCGCGCTCAGGATCTGTCGGGTCCATTGTAAAGAGTGTTTTTTTATTCTCATCAATTTGATACAAGTAATTGCGTGTATACCATTTTTCTTCTTCAAAATCCTTGCTGACTACGGTTCCGTCATTATTAAATATATAGTAATATTGGTTGCGGCCGTCGTTGATATTTTCATAAGGCTTATTACCCTCCAGCCCATAACTTCTAACCTCACGCCACGTCCCCAAAATCAACTTTGCCAAAGTTCCATCACCAATTTTAGCCTCGAACCGCAATGGCGCCCCCGCTACATAATTCGCATCCTTGTTCTTCACCACAACATCTACCGTCTGTGTACCGGACTGTCCTAAAATCCAGTTTGCACTGGCAGTACCTTCTTCACCGGTAAGCCTGTTTGAATACATAAATGAACCTCCGCCGGATTTAATTTGCCAGTCCACTTCCACTTTAGGAACCGGGTGACCGTACTGGTCAGTCACTTTTATAACCAATGGGTTGGATAGTGCTTTTCCTGCTGCGGCCGCCTGGTTGTTGCCACTTACGATTTCTACTTTTGTCGGAATGCCGGGAATGGCTGTCGCACTAAATGCAACGGTTTTTATTTCTTCGTCTTCATTGACAGAAGCTGTTACCTGCTGAGTGGCAGCCTTCGTACCCAAAGTCCATTTTACTTCAGCTAATCCCTGCGCATTGGTAACGGATTTCTCTGCACTTAGCGAACCCTCGCCGGTATTAATAGTCCAGGTTACATCTGCCTTTTCAATGACCTTACCGGCTTTGTCTGTTACCTTCACGACCAAAGAACTGATTAATGACTTCCCAAATTCACCTTTTTGCGTGTTACCGCTCACAATCTGGATCAGATAATTGAGGTCTTCCCCGCACTTGTACATTTTTAATCCTTTCACCTGAAAACATGTATCGATAGACGATCTTGCCTGAAATAAATCATTAGTATGGGCTGTGATATTCGCACCGGTCATAAACTTGGTCGCATATCCGATCAGTGTAAATGTTCTGCCTATTCCTTTTAGGTATGTAAACATGTCAAGATCACCACTACAACTTTCCAATAGCTCCTCTGCATTTGTCAAAGCTTCGCCAGTTATGTCAAGTGCAATAGATGCAAACACAGCCGATGAACCCGCTGAGTTTAAAGCTGCTTCCTTTTTATCAACTATTGTGGATAGCAATCTAGGAACTCCTTTGGCAAATGCTTCGCCGCAATCCTTCCCAAGTGGCATTATTTCGTTTAGAATTTTAGCCATAAAACCGTAGACATTCCGGGCTCTGGCCATTCTGCTTTCGTCACTGCCATCATCAGTACCGGGTTTACCTGAACGTATTCGGAGCTGATATTTCCCATCCCCTTCTAACGTTATCAGAACCGGCGAAGGAATGCCATATCCATCGCCAAAAACACCAGCCGCAGCTTCTGATAAGCTCGTTGCAAAAATTGTACGTCCGCCAATCACATATTTTCCGCCAACAGGATTCCCCCCTTTATATAACCCAGCCACATAAGTATGAGCTACATTGCTGTTCTGGAGCAGGATAGTTGTATTGGCTGTTTTAATCTCTACCGGTTTACTGTAACTGGTGGTAGCGGAAACCCGTAAATTTGTACTGCTATTAAACAGAGAAGAAATTGCGCTAATCAGCTTCTTATTGGTCGTATCTGTGACTGCTTTGCCGGCTGACAGAGAACCTGATATTTCATTTACAAGTGTCTTATAATTAGAATCCGCTTTTATCCTTCTAACCACTTCAAGCTTACCGGATTCCGATAAAGATCTTAGCGTTAACGTATTCATCAGCAGTGCTAAAGCTGTTGATTCTGTTGAAATATTATTCTCGCTTTGCCCCGGATAGTTGTAGCCCATGAGCACAACGTCACCGGCTTTATTCATTAAAAGCGTAGTGGATGTTTTTCCGGTTGTATCAATCGCGTAACGTGCATTTACAGGCGTTACACTGCCGACTGCTGTAAGAACCTCCAAACCTGTGGTATCCAGTTTTGTATTTGCAGGTAAAATGATCCTTCCGCCCACCTGCCCAGCCTCGGGAAGCGGTCCTGATAACTGAACATCGATTTCATTTTTACAGCCAACAAAAATCAATAGAAACTGAAGAGATAACAGAAGTAGTATTTTTTTCATATGTTGAGTAGGGGGGCTTACGTAAAACAGCATACTAAGGTAATTTTTTACAAACCAATCAGCATGCTTTTCGCTGTGTGCAAAGTTGCACTTACAGCTCAGGAGCTGCAATACCTACTTCGGGGTATTTTTTAATGTACTGTTGTATTTATTTACAGCTTATTTCCTGAAAAGAACATTTAATATCACAGCAGACAAACATAATTTGGATATAACCATGATTTTATTCTTTCAGCAAATTTCTTTTCAATAAACCATACCTACAATACTGATCATTCAGTAATTTACACCACCAACTCCCTCAACGTTTAAAATGAATCATTCAGAACACTACAATTTTGATCTAACTTCATTTCGAAAAATCTGGAAATCGGACATACTCGAATCGGAAATATCTGATATCCAGGGATTGCTTAGCGAAAATCCGTTGCTGAACGAAACACTGTTTCTCCGAAAGTCTTCCCTGGCAATTATCGATTTGCGGACCATGCGTTACACCTGTTCTTTCGGAGATATTGAGCAAGTTTGCGGTTTAAAAAAGGAAGTTATTCTCCGTGAAGGAGTCGCTTATTTTGTTTCAAAACTTCCGCCGTCGGATTATTTAGGACTGCAAAAGATGTCTGAATTAATGGGTAAATATGTGGCTGACCTCTCTAACGAAATGCTGGTAACTTTTAAGGGCATGTTCGACTTTCTGATGGTACAGCCGGATGGAAGCTTTAGACGGATTATTCAGGAAGGCGTTGCCTTAAAGCGGGACGCTAATGGTAATATCCTTTTTTTACTTGCCCTGGTTTCCGACATTACTAACATGAAACGTGAAGGCAGGCAGCATCTTCGGTTAACGGACGGAATAAAAGATCTGATTTACGAGGTGGATTGTACCGGTTTAAATACACGTAAGCTTGAAAGCCTTAGTACCAGAGAAGTTGAAATAGCAAAACTAATAGGGCAGAAATTTACAAGTGAAGAAATTGCGAAAAAGCTGTTTCTAAGTGGTCATACAATAAACACCCACCGACAAAACATGCTTCGAAAACTTGATATGGCTGATACCATGGAGCTGATCAATTTTCTTGGGGTATATCAGCTGATTTAAAGGCGTGCGATGGAAAAGTTAATTGTACAAAACAGGAGCTCCGTATCGAAGCTCCTGTTCCACTATATTCCATAAAAATTCAATTAGAAATCCTGGCGTTTACAAGCGGAATGACTTTTTTACCAATCAGCTCAATGCATTTAAGCAGCTGCTCATGTGACAACCCAGCGTTGTCCATTTGAAAAGTAAATCTTGAAATGCCGCCCAGTGCTTCACTATGGCGTAAGATCTTTTCAGCAACTTGCACAGGATCACCAATGACATACGCGCCGGTATAACCCATTTGTGCATCAAAACCTGCGCGGGTTACCGGTGCCCAGCCCCGCTCCCTGCCTACTCTCGTCATGATTTCAGCATGGCCCGGATAATAATCATCGATAGCTTGCTGCGTTGTATCAGCAACATACCCAAAGGAATGCAGCCCTACCTTTAACTGCTCGGGGGAAAAACCAGCCTTGGCGCCGGCTTGTCTGTAGAGGTCAACCAGTGGTTTGAAACGATGCGTTTCCCCTCCGATAACGGCCACCATTAAAGGCAGTCCAAGCGCACCTGCCCGCACAAATGATTCGGGCGTACCTCCCACTCCAAGCCAGACCGGCAATTTTTTCTGTAATGGTCTGGGATATACCGGCTGGTTTTTAAGTGCTGCACGGAATTTACCCGACCAGGTAATGGATTCGTTTTCCCGGATGGAAAGAAGCAGTTGCAGTTTTTCTACAAAAAGCTGATCATAATCCTGCAAATTAAAACCGAAAAGCGGGAAAGCATCAACAGACGAGCCGCGGCCCACAACCATTTCGGCACGGCCTTTTGAAATAAGATCCAGGGTAGCAAATTCCTGAAAAACGCGGACAGGATCAGCAGCGCTCAACACAGTCACGGCACTGGCTAACTTGATTTTTTTTGTGCGTGAAGCAGCAGCAGCCAGAATTATCGCTGGTGCCGAATCAAGAAACTCTTTTTTATGATGCTCGCCAATCCCAAAAACATCCAGTCCCGACTGGTCTGCAAATTCAATTCTGTCAAGCAATTCGCTCATTGCATCGACGCTGCTGAGTGGCGTTCCGCTTACGTTATTAAGCATTGCCGAAGCAAAACTATCAATTCCTATTTCCATAATTCATTCCTTTGAAACTTTTCCATTGACCGTGAGCGGCCGTGCACAAAGCAATTTGATTTTGTTGACTTAATAAACCAGAAACAAATTGTCTGTTTCGGATAAAACGGTAACTATTACACTTGTTTCGCAAGCTGAATATTTGCGATAATCTTGATATTTTCACCCAAAGCCAAACCGCCTGTTTCGGTAAGTGCATTAAAGGTAACATTAAAGTCCTTGCGGTCGATGGTGCCCGTCACTTCAAAACCTACTTTGATATTGCCATAGTTATCCTTTTCAGTTCCGCCATATTCGGCTACCAATTCTACCTCTTTTGTGATTCCCTTGATAGTCAGGTTTCCAACCAGCTTGTATAAATCTCCCGAAGTCTTTTTAAATGAAGTCGAGCTGAACTTGAACTCAGGATAAGTTTCTGCTTCAAAAAAATCAGCGTTACGAAGATGCTCATCACGTCCTGGCTGGCCGGTATCAATGCTGTTTACATCGATGGTAAAATCGATCTGAGCATTTTCAAACTGGTCGCCGTCAGTTGCTGCCAACCCGCTGAAAGACTTAAATGAACCGGTTACAGTTGAAATAACGAGGTGTTTTACTTTAAACAGAACTTCCGAATGAAGTGCATCTACATTCCAGATTGTATTTGACATTTGTAAAAAAATTATGTGAACTACTTATTTATTAACGAAAAGAATTACTTGTTAAAACCTTTATTATTATTATCACAATCAGCTGATTAACAATCATTTACCCCTAATCAATTCTATTTTGAGCGCCGTAGATATATTGAATTTTGTTGCTGTTTTTAATATGACAATACAAATTTATCTATCTTTGATATGAAAAAGATACTAGTATACAAAAGGATACCGGTATCCTTTTGTATAGTGACATGTAAACGAGAGCATTATGGAAAGAGCAAAAATCTCAACTGAAGTTTGTAATCAGAATATTACAGCAGTACGTGATGCATTGTATGTATTAAACGGAAAGTGGAAAATACCGCTGATCGTGTCGCTGATTCACGGACCAAAACGGTTTAAAGAAATACAAAGAGAACTCAAAGACATTACCCCAAAGGTACTTTCCAAAGAACTCAGGGAATTGGAGCAAAATGAGTTTGTTACGCGAAAGGTATTCGATACGGTGCCGGTCTCGGTCATTTACGAACTGACCGAATATAGTAAATGCCTGGATGATTTGATCGAAGCACTCAGGGCTTTTGGTCAGCAGCACAGAGAAAGGATCATTGGCGGAAACCGCAGGGAAGAAATTATGGAGGACAGTACGGTTTTAGAGGTGGAATAAAAAGACAGACAAAATGTAATGATTGAACTAAGCAAAGGAAAAGTTCCCGTTACTTGTCTGTCAGTGAAGTTGCTTATGAACTCGGTTTCGAATATCCGCAATCATTTAGTAAATTATTCAGGACAAAAACCAAACTTTTACCACTGGAGTTTAGGCAATCGTTTAATTGAGAGTGAAAATTATGCTCTTGCTTTTGGCAACCTTATCTTACACAAGAACCACCGGGCTGATCTCCACTTTTATCGTTTCTTCTAATTCAAAGCGGTGGTCTTCTCCCCATTGCGCTATGAAAGTAATAGCGGGAATCAAGGTTTCTCCTAAGGCTGTAAGCTCATACTCCACTTTTAACGGAAGTTCATTAAAAACAATTTTGGACAGTATGCCATGTTCTGTCAACTGTCGCAGTTGAGTATCCAGTACTCTTCTTGTGGCCTTAGGTATTTTTCGCTGTAATTCTCCCGGGCGCTTAATTCCTGAGTAAATGTTCCAGATCAGGTTAGCTTTCCATTTTCCATTCATCACTTCCATAAACAGGTGAAGCCCGCAGTCCAATAAAACCGGTATCTTTTTTTCGTACATCACAGATAATTTTATCTACAAATATACGCGATACGAGCCTTTTTTTGGCATAGATAAATTTAGCCGTACTTGTATGTTACAATCTGTGCAATCAATTTTGTACCAAAAAAGAGACCATTATGAAGTATAAGTTATTTGGAACGAAGACTGGTTTATATGCCAGTGAAATCATATTAGGTGCAGCCAGTTTTGGAACGCGAAAGGGTTATGGAACAAATCCCGAAGATGCCATGCAGATATTAACTGCATATGCAGATGCCGGTGGAAATTTCATAGATATATCCGACCGGTATCAGTTTGGTGAATCCGAAGAAATTGTAGGCGAGTTTATTGAACATCAACGCAGTAATTTTATTATTTGCACCAAATATACACAAAGCAGTGAAGCTAATCCCGCGATCAGTAATTTCGGGAATCACCGCAAAGCAATGCGACAAGCGGTAGAATCCAGCCTGAAACGGTTAAAAACGGATTATATTGACATTTACATGCCGCACTATGATGACGGTGTAACGCCAATTGAGGAAATTGTAAGAGGATTGGAAGATTTGGTTAATTGCGGAAAAGTTCTGTATACTGGTTTAACAAACTTTCCAGCCTGGAAAGCTGCCGTCATTGCAAGTTCAACACCGTTAACCGCCATCCAAATTGAATACAACTTATTAAATCGTACAGCAGACCGTGAACTTATTCCAATGGCTGCGCAATTTGGTTTAGGCACAATGATGTATTCGCCACTAGCTGGTGGCTTACTGACAGGTAAATACCGCAAAGGAGAAACCGGCCGTATCACATTGGGCTCCAATACTGAATACCAGGAAAATGAGACTGTAAAAGCAATTATCGATCAACTTTTTGTGATTGCAGCGGAACTTGATGTTACGCCCGGCCAGGTAGCTTTTGCATGGGTTTTGTCAAAAGGTGCTTTTCCAATTGTCGGATCACGCACCGTCGATCATATCAATGATGGCTTAAAAGCAGGACTGATTGAATTAAGTCCCGAACATATCGATCAACTCACTCAATTAAGTGCCGTTTCATTAGGTTATCCCCATGATTTACTGGCAACCGTTCAAAGATAATTACGATAATATATTGCTAATTTTACCGGATGAACGCTTTGTTTTTTAAGTCTATAAAGGAATTCACCAACATCTCACCGGAAGTTGCGCCTTTCCTTTTTCACGAAAAGAAATATAAAAAAAACACTGTTTTACTACGTGAAGGAAAAGTAGCTAACGAGTTATATTTTGTTCTGAATGGAGCCTTACGCCAATTCTTGTCAAAGGAAAATGGTGTAGAAAAACATGCGATTTCTCTTTAAGAACTAAACTTTATATTTATGCAAACTATATTAGGTGCCGGAGGCGATATATCAAGTTTACTGGCAAAGGAATTAAAACAATTTACATCAAAAATCCGGTTAGTATCGCGTAATCCCCAGCGCATAAACGCCGATGATGAATTGATGGCACTGGATTTGTCGAAAAGGGAAGACGTATTGAAAGCCATAGAAGGATCGGATGTCGTTTATCTTACCGTCGGACTAAAATACGATTTCAGAATTTGGCAGGAACAATGGCCGGTTATAGTGCGGAATGTGATCGAGGGATGCCTCAAATACAACTGCAAACTTGTCTTTTTCGATAACGTCTACATGTATGATAAAGATGCGATTCCTAATATGACGGAAGAAAGTCCAATCAACCCTCCGTCTAAAAAAGGAAAAGTAAGGTTGCAGGTGGTAGAATTAATTAATGACGCCATCAGGAATAAAAACCTGAAAGCACTTATTGCCCGCAGCGCGGATTTTTACGGTCCCGGTGCAAAAAACGGCATTCTCAACATATTGGTCCTGGATAACCTGGTAAAAGGAAAAAAGGCGAATTGGCAGTCAGATGTCGATAAAATCCACTCTTTCACCTACGTGCCGGACGCTGCCAAAGCTACCGCATTGCTGGGAAACACAGATAGCGCGTATGGTCAGGTTTGGCACTTGCCGACATCAGCCGAGCGACTGACCGGAAGACAATTTATAGAAAAAGCCACCGGAATGTTGAATAAGAAAAATTCCTACATGTTGCTCAGTCCCTTTGTATTGTCTTTTTTAGGCATTTTCATAAAAACATTAAAGGAGCTCGTAGAGATGCAGTATCAGAATACACAGGATTATTTTTTCAATAGTGACAAGTTCTGTAAAAAGTTCTCTTTTACACCAACAAGCTATGAAGATGGGATGCGGGAAGTATTAGCGCATAAGGGCGCCTCTAGCTGATAAAACGAAATACCATCCGATGCACAATCAAAAACTTTATCGAAACATAAGTCAGGCTTACCTGTCCATGATACCCATTGTAACTGCCGTGCTTGGCTTTACCTTAAACAATGTGAGTTATCAAACCTACCTGCCGATATGGCTCACAAGTGCCTTCCTGATGATGGCGGCTTCATGGATACTTGGTGCCCGCAGCTTTACGAATACCAACAATGAGAAGCAGTATTTGGCGGTAAGCGGATTTTTATTGGTTGCGCCATGGATATTCTTTTCCATTTTTGCAGGAATGGGTTCTCCTCCCGAAACTTATGCGGAATGGGTATCAAATGCATTTGAACAACAGGTAAGATATGCTTTTCTTATAACAGGCGGCGTGTTACTCACATTTGGTTTTGCAGTTTTAAGAGACGGCATCAAAGATACCAGCGGGCGAATTTTTTCTATCATTGGGTTTACTGCAATTGCTATTGCAATGACCTTTTTTATTTTGGATATGGGTTATTGGCATAGCTTTCTGCTTGAAACATTTAAAACGAAAGAAGCCGTTTCACTAAATAAATTACCTGAATGGCATAAGCCGGTTCAAAAACTTTTCCTGCTAATATCAATTGTTGAAGTCTCCCTCGCTTATCTTGCAACGGCTGCTTTTGTTGCATCATTGAAATCGGCAGGATGGTTAAAAAATAACGCTTCCCGGATATACATTGTAATAAGTTTACTGGCTTTTATTTTAGTCTCTCTTTACGGTTTTTATCCTGAAAAAGTCACAAACAACGGTTTTCCATTTTATCCATTTATGATTCCTGCTATTCCTTTTGTAATGCCTTTTTATATAGGTGTAAATTTATTGAGGCGTGCCGGAAATTAATTTCAAACGTGGTCCGCACCAGTTCAAAACTATACCTTGCTATCTTAAATATCAAAACTCCCGCAGACCAAACCTCGTATATGCACCAGAAACTTAAGGAACATATCGAAAAAATAATACCGCTTAGTGATGATGAGTTTGCGTTTGTGCTTTCTCATTTTTCTGCCAGAAAATTTAAAAAACACCAGTTTCTTATCCAGCCAGGCGAACCTGTGAAGTATCACTACTTTATCGTTTCCGGACTTACAAAGCTTGTTTTTACAGAAGATTCAGGGAAACAGCATATCGTTTCTTTTGCAATGGAAGATTGGTGGGAAAGCGATTTTTACGCCTTCTATACCCAGACCAATGCAACCATGTCGCTGGAATGCCTGGAAGATACAGAAGTATTCTGCATCTCTTACGAAAACTACAAAAAGCTTCGTAACGACTTTCAAAAAATGGAGCGTTTTTTGCTTGAAAAGGCAAATTTAGGTTTCCTCAGCGCGTAGAGACGTATCATTTCTTCGTTAACGTCCAGTTCCAGAGAACGTTATGAACAGCTCCTTACACAATATCCTTCGCTTGTTCAGCGTGTACCCAAAAGCCTCTTAGCTGCCTATCTGGGCGTTTCGCGCGAAACTCTGAGCAGATTTTCTTCATAATGTGACAAACCTCACACCAAAATCTTGAGGTTTGTCAAGATTTCAATTTCCAGCTTATCCTGAACTTTGCAGTATAATTTTCAACAATGGCCTGAAAGGGCATAAACGCAAAGCAGAATGGAAAAGAGAATCATCAATCCCTGGAAATGGCAGGATGAACGCAGCTATGTACAGGCTGTTGAGGTAAAAAATGTTGAAAGCACATTGTATGTTTCCGGTCAGACAGCCATAAGTGCCGATGGAATATCAAGCAATGAAGACATGAAATCCCAGATGGTTCAGGCTCTGAAAAACCTGGAAACGGTGATTGATGAAGCCGGATTTGAATGCAAAGGAATTGTCAGGTTGAATATCTACACCACTTCGACGGAAGAACTTTGGCCACACTTTCCTGTTTTTCAGGAATGGATTGCCAAACACGGTATCAGGCAGGCAACCATGCTAATGGAAGTAAAAAGTCTTTTTGAAACATTAAAAGTTGAACTTGAAGCAACGGTGGTTAAGTAGTCGTAAGGCTAACCCAATTCTCTGACTTTACAAAAACCACCTCCTTTTCTCTAATTAAACGTCTGCCTGAATTCCAAAGGCGAGAAGTTGGTTTTCTTTTTAAACAGTTTGTTGAAAGACTGAGGGTATTCAAAACCAAGTTGATACGCAATCTCAGAAACAGACAGGTTTGTAACGGCAAGGTATTCTTTCGCTTTATCAATCAGCTTTTCCTGAATGTGCTGCTGGGCGCTTTGCCCGGTAAGCGAGCGTAACATATCACTCAGATAATGAGGTGATAAATTGAGTTTCTCTGCAAGGAGTTCAACTGAAGGGAGTTTGCGATCAGGCGTTTGTTCATTCTCAAACAATTCGCTTAGCACTTTTTCCATTTTGGTAAGCAAATCGTGATTTACAGCTTTTCTGGTAATGAATTGCCGCTCATAAAAACGGTTACTGTAATTTAATAACAGATCGAGTTGTGACAAAACAATTTCCTGTGTGTGCCGGTCGATATGCTGGCATTCCTCATCAATTTTTTCAAAAATTTCAAAAATGTTTTTCTCTTCCTTTTCTGAAAGATGCAGGGCTTCATTTACAGCGTAGGAAAAAAAACCGTAATTTTTTATTGCTGCTGCAAGGGGATGTTTGTAAAGAAAATCCGGATGAAATAACAGCGCATAACCCGTTCCCGATTGCGGACCAAGTATTTCTGCATGAGGCGCACTAAGCGACTGAATTTGTTTGGGAGCAATAAAAGTCATTAATCCCTTATCATAGTCGTAGTACTGCTGGCCATATTTCACTTTGCCTAAAACGTCTCTTTTCAGCGATACACAGTAAAAGTTCAGCGAAAACTGCTCCCAAACCCGATCATCCTTAAAGCGCATATCTGCCACGCGGGCTATGCTTATCAGCGGATGCAAAGGTTCCGGTAAGGAAACCAGACGATGGAATTCGGATATTGAATTAATAATATTCATTTCAACTTTTTTAAAGTTTTAAACAGACAGCTGCTGTTGACAGCTGCCTGGTATGTAAGGCTAGCTCAGAATCTGCTGCCTGATTTCCTTCCGGAACTCCTCGGAGCCGATTTCCAGACGTCTTGCAAACAGCGCTTTTGAATCTTCTCCGGCAACGTAACGAATCTGGTCTTTCCCATCTGTTGCTGCTTCGTAAACTACTTCTGCAACTTGTTCCGCACTGGCAGCGGCGTCCATCATAGAATCGGTTAGCGAGAATAATTTTTCTTCTAATCCCGCATATTCCGGGTGAAAATTTCTGTCGAGCGACCTGCCCAGAAATTCAGTTGCAATGCCACCGGGTGCAATGGTTTTGATTCCGATGTTATGTAATCCCAATTCAAATGACATACCTTCTGACCAGCCTTCGACAGCAAATTTGGTAGCATGGTAAATGGAATGCAAAGGAAATGCCAAAAATCCGCCCATGGAAGTTGTGCTGATAAACAAGCCGCTTTTCCGTTCTCTAAAATAAGGAATAAATGCCTGCGTAACCCGCAAAACACCTAAAAGATTGGTATTGACCTGTTTCAAAATCTGTTCATCGGTGAAGGCTTCCATGGCTCCCATCAGTCCATAACCTGCGTTGTTAAATACCACGTCAACGGATAATGAAATTGCTTTTGCAACAGTAATTTTGATTTGCTCAGTATCTGTAACGTCAAGCGGTAAAATCGTAACGTTTTTCAGTTGATTCAGTTCTGTTTCTTTTTCAGGATTGCGCATGGTGGCAAATACATTCCAGCCTTTTGACTGAAATAATCTGGCGGTGGCTTTTCCCAAACCTGCAGACGCACCTGTTATAAAAATTGTTTTTTGCATGATCTGTTGCGTTAATTTGATCATGCAAAATTCCAAAAACCGCCATAAAACACTGTTTCCAAATCGGGTTATGTTGTTTCCAAATTGACGGATCTTCAAAAAAGCGCAGCTTTCAGGTTATTTATCAATCAAATTTATTGGTTTTGCCAGCAGCTGTGATATAAAACTGTTGACGGTTTTTTCACCACCTCCGAGGTTATTGTAAACCGCCACGACACGGGGATTGATTGAAGGTTTACCCGAGTAAATACTCGCCCTGATGGCACCAAGCGACTGAATCGCATTTTGAACCGAGGTCTGGTTGATCTCACTGGGTAAAGGAATGGAGCCCGTGACACCTTCTCCGCTGATTCCAAGCGTTTGAATCACCAGGGTTCCCAGCACTTTTTTAGATTGTGCCGAAACACCCAAAGCCAGCAGATTTCCCAAGTCGACCTTTCCTGATCTCGGCAGTGTAAATCATCCTGAAATGAAAGAAGTTGTTGTATTGCGAAAAAATGTAAAAAGTGAATGAAGGATTCGCCCGGATGCTTTGCAAAGCTCATTACTACATTGCCAGATTTACTGTCCTGATTATCGTGTATGCAAAAACGGCTGAAATACACAAATTGACAATGGCCACAAACTGCGCTTTATGAAATCCGGAACTGTATCTGAAAGGTGTCAGTTCCATAAAAATAGTGACCACAGAAAAAAGAAAGTAAGAAGTCACCATCAGACGGATGTCTTTCCAGATCATACTTTTGCTAATCTCCCTTAAATCTGTGCTAAAAAGACTCTTTGTTACAAACAGATCATTTGGAAATAACCGAAGTGTGTACCAGGTATAAAAAATCGTCATCAAAATTACCACCAGAGAAAGCAGGTTCAGAATTTTAAGGTTTCTGAGATGTCTTTGATAAATTTTCATCGCCGGTTAATGTTGATGTTCCGTTTCACACTCATTTTCCTCATCATCAGGCTCTTCCTGATCCGGCGTATAAAAAAGCATAGCGGTACAAAAACAGTTTTTACAATCCTTGCTTAACAGGGTCTGGTAGTTCACACAACTTTTACAGCCCTGCCAGAATTTCTTCTCCTTTGTAATTTCATTGTAGGATACGGGCTCAAGCAACCGCTGGATGGATTTGTAAATGTCACTGCTCAGTGCGCTTCTTTTATACAGGCGTGTTAACTGAGGAAATTCTGTTTCTATTAACTGAATGCCTTCTGACTGGGAAATCATGGTTTAAATGTTGGTTGTTATTCAAACCTGGTTATTCCAAACCTGTACCCAGTCGGTTTTTTTTAGACAACAAAATCATAAGTAACTAAATATAAGCAACTTATTGTTTTAAATTTTATCTAGTAGTTATTTTTTAACACAAAACGTTTTATCAAATTGATAGGTTTTATCATTATGGAAGGCGGTAGTAAAATTGTTTTAGACACGGAAGAAAACTCGCGGTTATATCCCGTGGTAAGTTTTACCGTTTGGATGTCATCGCCCGTAGTGAAAAACTTTTCTAGATTTTGGAGCTTATGAGTTTAACATCACACAGCCTTCCCGATATGTCAAATGAAAAAGGTACGCTTCTAGGATACCTGGCCCTAAGTGGCGGGTAACTAATCATGTTTTTGAAAAAATCGCATTAAACTCTTCTACTACCCCCTACCCAACTCAAAAAAGAAAGTACTTCCCATGCCAATCTCACTATTTACCCCAATGTGGCCGCCCTGGGCTTCGATGAATTCTTTGCTGATGGCGAGGCCGAGGCCGGTTCCGGTTTTTGCGCTTCCGGGGACCTGGAAATAGCGGTTAAAAATCTTGGCCCGGTAACGGCTGTCTATTCCCTTGCCTTCGTCCTTTACCGAAAACTGAACTCCGCTGTTTAGTTCCTTGATTTGAATATGTATTTGTCCCTGCTGCTGTGAATACCGGATGGCGTTGGTCAGGAAATTGATGAGCACCCAGGCTGTTTTTTCCGTATCTGCTTTTACATCCGGGAGGTCCTCTTCCATCTCCACAACCAGTCCGATCTGTTTTTGCTCGGCCTGTACTTTCACGGCTTCCAAGGCATACTCCAGAATCTGTTCAGGCCGGGCCTGGTGGATATTGAGCTGAATATTCCCCGTCTCCACCTGCGACATATTCAGCAGTTCGCCTGTGATCTTCAAAAGGCGGTTACTGTCTTCCTTAATGCTCTCGATCAGCTGCTGCTGCTCGGGATTAACATGGCCGGTATTCTGGTTTTCAAGCAAAAGCAGGCTCATTTTAATCGACGAAATCGGTGTTTTCAGTTCATGCGAAACCGTGGCGATAAAGTTGGTTTTGGCGAAATCCAACTCTTTGAAAGGTGTAATATTTTTAAGAATGATAACATGACCAATCAGCTTTTTTTCTTTTTCGCCGGTCGGTGTGATGGAAATACTGACGATCTCTTTTTCAAAATAACTTTCCTTATTATCCGCATAAATTTTTAGCGGCGCAGACTGCTGATTATCCGTTTTTTCAGTCTGTGTCAGGTCATCAACCAGCGAACGCAGCAGGTCGTTATTCAGCGCCGCATCCTGTGCGGGTTTTCCTATGATATCAGCCGGCCGGAGCCCGGAGATTTTAAGTGCTTCGTTATTGATAAAAAGTACAATCTTGTTTTCATCCAGGCCAATGACCGGCTCGTGCATGTTGTTGATCAGCGTTTCGATCCGCATTTTTTCGACCAGAATCCGCGACAGGTTACTGCTGTTGTATTCTTCCAGTTTTTCGGCCATGGTATTAAACGAATTTGCCAGTTCCCCAAACTCGTTATTGCCACGGTAATAAACCCGCTGAGAATAGTTTTTAGCAGCTATCTCCCGGATGCTGTTGGTGAGCTCCCTGACCGGATTGGCAATATTCCCCGGCAGATTGACCAGCAAAGTCATCCCCAAAAGAAAACAAAGTGTGCTGGTTATCACGATCCACTGGTTGGCGGTTTCCGCAGTATTTTGTGCCAGGTCACTTTTACGCTGAATGGCAGCCATATTCAGCTCCATAAGCCGCGATACGTCTTTTCGGATCAAAAGATGAAGATTTACATCCTGCGGATTTTCTTTGAGTTTGACCAGCCGGAGACTTATCTGTTCCGTTGCCTGCTTTTCTCCCGGCTCGGTTATATTGCTTTTTTGCAAATTCAGATTCTTCTCAAAATCAGGAAAGCCGTTCTGGTTTTGCTGAATAACATCCAGGGCAGCAATCATGTTTTTGGCATACTCGAGTGTGTTATAATTGTCGGCAAGAATGTTTTTAGTGTCATTCTTAAGCGCATTGATGTTTCTTAGACCGACCGCCGAAAGCAGCAGGATCATCATAAACAAAAAGCCAATGCCCAGTCTTAGTTTGGTTTTAATATTCATCAGGATAGGATCACTAAGTCAATTTCAGAAACAGAAAGTTTTTTAAGAAGCTGGTTAAATATGTTGGTTGCCAGTATGACCCGAAACAGGTTCATGTGCGGCTTTCCAATACAAATTGTGGTTACCTGACGCTGCTCGGCTACTTCCATAATAGTCCGGGAAACGAACGGACTTTCTACGCGGATGATTTCCCCGCCCAGCTCGGTCGCCAGCTTAAAATTATTGATCAGGTGCCGTTGCTTGTCGAGCGCAATTTTATCGGTGCTTTCCTTTGGCGTCTGCACATAAAGCAACACCCACGGACTGTTGTAATAACTCGCAAGACGGGCGGTTTTACGGATCACATTTTTGGCTGTAACGGCATTACTGCTTATGCAGGCCAGAAACCGGTTTGGTTTTAACGCAGTCAGCCCCCGGGAAGAAATCTGCGTTTCCACTTTGCGAACCACCTGACTGGCCACTTCTTTTAAAGCCAGTTCACGCAGCTGTAAAATGTTGTTGGAAGTAAAAAAATTTCCCAGCGCTGTCGGTACTTTTTCAGGTGCATAAATCTTGCCTTCTTTCAACCGGGTAATCAGCTCATCGGCTGTCAGATCTATATTGACCACTTCATCCGCTGCTGCAAGCACGCTGTCCGGAATTCGCTCTTTGACCTCAACACCGGTGATATCCTTTACTTCTTCATTCAGACTTTCGATGTGCTGGATATTTACCGCACTGATCACATTGATGCCCGCATCGAGGATTTCCATCACATCCTGCCAGCGTTTGTCATTTTTGCTGCCTTCAATGTTTGTGTGAGCGAGCTCATCGATAATCACGATTTCAGGCCGCAAACTGATTACGGCCTGAATGTCCAATTCTTCAAGTTCTTTTCCTTTGTAAAAAAGTTTCCTGCGTGGAATCACCGGCAGGCCTTCCAACAGTGCATGCGTTTCCTGCCGGTTGTGGGTTTCGATGTATCCGATCTTGACATCAATTCCGTTTCGCATCAGCGTATGCGCCTCCTGCAACATCCGGTAAGTCTTGCCCACACCGGCGCTCATACCGATGTAGATTTTAAACTTGCCTTTGCGGGACTGCTGGATCAGGTCCAGAAAATGTTTTACGTGGCTTTCCTTTTCAGTCATCTAAAATGATAATGAAACAGATGTTGTTAAAAAGTAATTCTGCTTTTTGGCCGTATCGTTTTGTGTAAAGATAGCGTCTTTACTATTCAGAGACCTGGCTTCAACCCGCCACAAAACATTTGGTACTGGTAAATAATCAAAGTTTGCAGAATAGCCAAAGGTTTTGAAGCCGCTAGGCGTTCCGGTGCTGATGATCACACCGTTCTTGTCAGCATAATATTCCCCCCGTGCTGCAAGCCGAATTTTATCTGTTGGTGTAAACCGGGCAATTAAAACAGGTGTGTACCAGCTATTACTTCCGCTTCCCTGCACTTTCCTTTCAGTTCCAAAATCCAGACCGGCTATCAGCCCAAATTTTTCAGTCAGCTGAAAAATACCGTAAACATTGTGAAAATAACGCATTTGTTTCAAACTGTCCGGTTTATCATTTCCGATAAATGTGCTGTAATTCAGCGTTACAGACCCTGCCGGTTTGTAAGTGATCTGCGTTCCAAAGGCAGGCGTAGAATTGCCGTCTACCCGTTGAATATGCTGCCAGCCGTTGAGATACATGGCTGAAAGATATAGTTTATCGTCTTTCGTTGTAAAACCAAGTTTCAGTCCTGATTCAAAATAGGGAGAATTTTCAGCCAGGAGACTCCGGCTTAACGTCCAGTTGTCTTTCCCGATCGCGCTTTCAAAACCGATGTGCGAAGGCATAATCCCGGCATCCAGCCAAAGGTTGCTTTTTTGGGAAAGTTTTACGCCAATGTTCGCCTCATAAATGTTCTTCAAAACGCCTGGTTCCGCGCTGTAATTCGCATTCATGTAGGTTCCTGCTGCCAATGCCACGTTGGCCCTGACGCGGTCGGTCTGGTAGTTAATTTTAATAAAAGCCAGGTTCAGATTCACCTCATTAGCCCTGTTAAAATTGTAAAGAAAACCAGGGATGGTGTTGTTGTCCGGCCGGTTAAAATCATGACTATAATACGCCTCAGCATAACCGCTGATGGTCAATTGATTTTTTGTTTCTGTTGAATCCTGCGCGAAAGCCGGCTGCAAAATGGTTAAAGCTATCGCGCTTAAAAGTAAATTTTTCATTCGTACTGTACTTAAATTGGAAATGTAACGACGCTATTTCTCTCACCGGCCGCCGGACCGTAGCGTCGTTTTAGTTGATGGCAGGCGATTTTTTATTTAAGCTCATCAAGAGCGATATTGAGTTTCAACACATTGACTTTTTCCGGCCCGAACATACCCAGCAATGGAGCTTCGGTGTTTTTAGCAATCAACTGTTCCACTTTCTGCTGAGATACTTTTCTGATAGCTGCAATTCTTTTAACCTGTACCAAAGCAGAGTTAGAAGTGATATCCGGGTCAAGTCCGCTACCGCTGGCGGTCACCAATTCAACAGGAATATCCTTTTTTTCAACGCCGGGATTGTGTACCAGAAACGTATCGATACGCGCCTGCACAGTAGCCAGATAATCGGGATTGGAAGGTCCTTTGTTACTGCCGCCACTTCCGGCCGAGTTATACCCAACAGCCGAAGGGCGCGAATAGAAGTATTTATCCTGGGTAAATGTCTGCCCGATATTGGTGTAATACCTTTTACCACCTACCGTAACGACTTGGCCTTTACCTCCGTTTGGAGCCAGCTGGGCAACACCCCAGATCACAGCCGTATAAACCCCTGAAAAGAAAACCAGGGTAATCATTGTTAATTTAATTGCGGGAAATATGTTCGTTTTCATTATCGTTAATTTTTCTTTATTTTTGAGAATAAACACATGTCGTATGTTTCGAAAAATCTTTGTTGCGGAAAGTGCCTCTCAGCTAACTATTAACTTACCAATGGAATACCTTCATAAAGGAATTGAAGTTATTGCTTTTGAAGTAGAGGAAGATTTTAACTCTGTAGCATTAGCTAAGAAAACAGCAGCCCGTAACGCCATTCAATTTTTTAAGACTCTACAAATTGACATGAGTGACTTTAAATTTGACAGAGATGAGGCCAATAAGCGGTAGCTTCTTCGTTGATAGCAATATTGTACTGTATCTTCTTGACCATAATGATAGTCGAAAGAAAGAAATTGCTTCGGCGTTAATCGAAGAAGTCGCTTTTATCAGTCCCCAAGTCATTTTCGAATGTTTGAATGTTTGTATTAAAAAGTTTAAAATGGAACGGCCTCTGGTTGCTGCATTTTTAACTGAACTGATGAATGCCTCATACATACAATCTGAGAATGAGTCAACTGTCAACCAAGCCCTAATCATCTTCCATAAATATCTGATGCAACCTTTTGACTCTAAAATAATCGCTTCTGCTTTGGAAGCGGGTTGCAACACACTTTATTCAGAAGATATGCAGCATGGACTGATCATTGAAAAGCGGCTTACCATTATCAATCCCTTCTTGTAATATTTACAACCAGATACTCACTACCATATCAATCACTTTGATTCCGATAAAAGGGACGATCACGCCGCCTAATCCGTAGATAAACAAGTTTCTGCGAAGCAACGCGCTGGCTCCGATTGGTTTGTAGGCAACACCTTTTAAGGCGAGTGGTATCAGGATCGGAATAATGATTGCGTTAAAAACCACTGCTGAGAGAATTGCACTTTCGGGACTGTTCAGATTCATAATGTTCAAACCTTTTAAAGCCGGAATCGAAGCGATAAACAGGGCTGGAATGATGGCGAAATATTTGGCGACGTCATTGGCAATCGAGAAGGTGGTCAGCGTTCCGCGCGTCATCAAAAGTTGTTTTCCAATTTCCACGATCTCAATCAGTTTAGTCGGGTCATTATCCAGATCGACCATATTACCTGCCTCTTTGGCTGCCTGGGTTCCGCTGTTCATGGCCACACCTACATCAGCCTGCGCAAGTGCCGGCGCATCATTGGTCCCGTCTCCCATCATCGCTACCAGTTTACCGCTTTCCTGTTCACGTTTGATGTAGTTCATTTTATCTTCAGGCTTTGCTTCGGCGATAAAATCATCTACGCCTGCTTTTTCCGCAATAAATTTGGCAGTCAATGGATTATCACCTGTAACCATTACCGTTTTCACACCCATTTTGCGAAGACGCTCGAAACGTTCACTGATCCCGGTTTTGATGATATCCTGCAATTCGATCACACCCAGAACATGTTCGTTTTCTGAAACTACCAGCGGGGTTCCGCCGTTGCTGGAGATGTCTTTTACAGTTTGTTCAATATCGGATGGAAATTTGTTTCCGGCATTGACCGTCAGATTCCTGATCGAATCAAAAGCGCCTTTGCGAATCCGTGTCTGGTCAAAATCGACGCCGGAGCTTCTGGTTTCAGCAGTAAATTTGATAAAAACCGGGTTGTTGAGATTACTGTAAACAGACGGGTTTAAATTTGCCAGTTCGAGGATCGATTTTCCCTCCGGCGTTTCGTCCGCAATTGAACTTAAAACCGCGCATTTTATAAAGTGATTTTCTGTCACACCTCTGGCTGCATAGAAATGCGTGGCTTTTCTGTTTCCAATCGTGATCGTTCCTGTTTTGTCCAGAAGCAGTACATCAATATCCCCGGCTGTTTCCACCGCTTTACCTGATTTTGTAATGACATTCGCACGAAGCGCTCTATCCATCCCCGCGATCCCGATCGCTGACAGAAGCCCTCCGATGGTGGTTGGTATCAGACAAACGAAAAGGGAAATAAAAGCAGCGATCGTGATGGGCGTATTGGCAAAGTCGGCAAAAGGTTTCAGCGTCACACACACAATGATAAAGACCAATGTAAAACCTGCCAAAAGGATCGTCAGTGCAATTTCATTTGGTGTTTTCTGGCGGCTCGCACCTTCTACCAGAGCGATCATTTTATCAAGAAAACTTTCACCCGGAGCTGTGGTAACCATTACTTTGATTTTGTCGGAAAGCACTTTGGTACCACCCGTCACGCTGCTTTTATCTCCGCCAGCTTCCCGGATAACCGGAGCCGATTCTCCCGTGATCGCGCTTTCGTCTATGGTTGCAAGCCCTTCGATGATTTCACCGTCGGTCGGGATGTTATCGCCCGCTTCACAGATAAATACATCGCCTTTTTTCATCGAGGCAGACATTACATTTTTCGTATCCAGACCGAAACCCGGTTTGTTACTAAGAACCAGTTTAGCGGGTGTTTCTTCCCTGGTTTTACGAAGGCTGTCGGCCTGTGCTTTCCCCCTTGCTTCGGCAATTCCCTCTGCGAAATTGGCAAAAAGGAGCGTGAGCAAAAGCACCAGAAAAACTACAAAGTTATAAGCAAAACTACCTTGCGATTTTTCTCCTGCGAGCACCCAAAGGCTCACGATCAGCATGACAAACGTTCCGATCTCGACTGTAAACATAACAGGATTACGAAACATAATTTTAGGATTCAATTTGATAAATGATTGCTTTAAAGCCTCATTCACCAGTTCCTTTTGAAATAAGGAAGTATTTTGATTTTTCATTTTCTGTTAGCTATTGGCTACGGTCCGTCGCACGGCTAGCTTTAGCGGTTAGCCTTGGCTCGTAGCTGTTACTTTAAATAATAAGTGAGTTTAACGCATGCTGAAATACTCAGCGATTGGGCCTAAGGTTAGGGCTGGAAAGAACGATAGCGCGGTAATGATTACAATCACGGCCAGTACCATCACCCCGAACGTGCTTGAATCTGTACGCAGCGTACCCGCACTTTCAGGGATAAACTTCTTGTTTGCCATCAGACCTGCGATCGCAATTGGTCCTATGATCGGGATGTATCTTGACAAGATCAGTACAAAACCAGTTGTGATATTCCACCAAAGATTGTTGTCTCCCAGACCTTCAAAACCACTACCGTTGTTGGCTGACGATGATGTATATTCGTAAAGCATTTCACTGAAACCATGAAAGCCCGGATTATTTAATGTACCCGACGTAATTTCAGGAAAGGCAGCTGCAAGTGCGGTACCGGCCAGGATCAGCAACGGATGTAAAAGTGCAACGATCATGGCGATTTTCATTTCCCTGCCTTCAATTTTTTTACCCAATAATTCCGGTGTACGCCCAACCATCAGTCCTGAGATAAACACAGCCAGAATGATAAAAATAAAGAAGTTCAGCATACCAACCCCGCAGCCCCCGTAAAAGGCATTGGTCATCATGGCAAGCAGCTGCGTCATGCCGGAAAGCGGCGTGAAGCTATCGTGCATCGAGTTGACGGAGCCTGTTGAAATCACCGTTGTGGCGATACTCCAGTATGCCGATGCGGTACTTCCCAAACGAACTTCCTTGCCTTCCATCGCGCCTGAACTGTTGTCGATTCCCATGGCCGTAATTGCGTGGTTACCGCCATTTTCCCAGCTAATTGTTGGAATAGTTAGCACCAGAAACCCGATCGTCATTACCCCGAAGATCATCCAGGCCATTTTCTTTCTTTTTAAAAAGAAACCGAACGCAAATACCATCGCTATCGGAACGATCATCTGGCCGATCATTTCGGCCATGTTCGTCAGGTAATTAGGGTTTTCAAGCGGATGAGCTGAGTTGGCACCAAAATATCCGCCTCCATTGGTCCCCACGTGTTTGATAGCCACGAAAGCCGCAACCGGCCCGGTTGAAACACCAACGGTATCGCCCTGCATATTGACAATGGTATCCTTTCCATCAAAGGTCATCGGCGTGCCGTTAAAGACCAGGATAATGGCAATAACGATGGAAACAGGAAGCAAAATCCTTGTACATGATTTCAACAGCAGATTGTAGAAATTACCCAGCTTATCCGTTGTCCGCTCTCTTAAAGCCATAAACAAAATGGCTGCCGCTGCCAAACCCGTCCCGGCTGTTACAAAGTGCAGGAACATCAGAAACAATTGTGATAAATAACTAAGTCCGCTCTCTCCTGAATAATGTTGCAAATTACAATTTACTACGAACGAGATGCTTGTGTTGAATGCAAGATCAGCGCTTTGGGAAGGGTTTCCATCCGGATTAAACGGAAGCGATCCCTGGCTCATCAATACAAACATACCCAGCAGAAACCATACAAAATTAATCGTCAGCAGCGCAGTCATGTGCTGTTTCCAGTTCATTTCCGACTTTTCGTCAATACCGCTAATGCGGAAAAAGAACTTTTCGATTGGATTAAAAACGGGATCAAGAGGCGTTTTATCGCCTGAGTAAACTTTTGCGATGTACTTGCCAAACGGTATCGCGAATGCAACCGTCAGAGCAAACATGGCAATGATTCCTAATAATTCAGTTTTCATTTTTTTAGTTTTTAAATTCGATTTTAGAAGAATCGAAAAATATTCGGATTAGAATTTTTCGGGTTTGATCAGCACGTAACAGATGTAGACAAAAACCCCGATTGCAATAAAAAATAGCGCTGCCATGGTGTTAGATTTTTTCGAAGAATTGAATGGTTTTGTAAAAAAGCAGGAAGCATAAACTGCCCGCTGCCACTAAGAGGATTGTGATCATTGGATATGGTGTTAAAGTGGTACTAAAATGCGTTGTTCTGTTTGATATATTCTTTTTGAAGACTCGCCGGAAGAAGCATTTTCACATTGCAATGATGCAGCTCTAATATGGATGACAAATCGTATAGAAAGACGTTGATGACAGCATTTCTGGTTTGATAACTGCCACTCAAAAAAAGCTTTTCTGCTGCATCCAGACATTTACAGGCTCTCGCTATTTTACCTGCCAAAACCATCGTCACGGTCAGCTCAGCCATACGCTGCATCCGATTGTAAATACTGCTGTAATTCCCCGTTTTCATGGTTATTTATTTAAGTCTGCCAGAGTTGAGACCAAACTCATTCCATAAAAATTGATTTACACATAAGGAACTGATAAACAAATACTTGTATAAATAAAAATAAGTTAATCACAAAAAAAACCTTATCAATATGATAGGGTCTTATCAAAATGGATGGATGATGGAATGGGATTGACATTTTATTCCGACTGATATAATATCTTGTAACTGCGATTCAATCCAGAGTTACTATATCCAAAAGTGTATCGATCCCAATTGTAAGAAGGTGATTGAAAAATCATTACTTGACAGCCATTATCCATTTAGTAATCAACACATTATATTCAAAAGAGAAAATAATATCCAATTTTAAATAATTTTATTGTTGCCAAACAGTAACCCTCCCCGCGTCCGAATACCCATCCTGGCACGATATTCATAAATGCTTTTATTCACAACAACAAAAAAAGAAACCGTTATGGCAACTACAGCAAATTCAACAGGGGTAATCAACGATTTGATAGAAATTAACAATGACCGCGTAGCGGGTTTTGAAAAAGCAATTGCAGATATCAATGATGAGAACATTGATCTTAAAGCATTGTTCCAGGGTTACGCGGAACAGAGTCGTAAAAACAGTCTTGAACTGGCTGCAATAGTTGGTTCTGCGGAAGAAGTGGAAACTGGCAACAGTGTAAGCGGAACTTTGCACCGTGCATGGATTGATGTAAAATCACTATTTGGTGGCAGCGATCGCGCAAGCATTTTATCAGAAGCTGAACGCGGCGAAGATGCGATTAAAAAAGCATACAAAGATGCGCTAAGCGAAGGTGAACTTCCAACGGAAGCGCTTAATACCGTAAGCAGCCAGGCTGAGGGAATCAACGCTGCACATGACAAGATCAAAGCTTTGAGAGATGCAGCGAAAGCGTAGTCTTAAAATAATTTAAAGCAAAGCCGCCTCGGAAGAGGTGGCTTTTTTTATGGATGAATAACACTATTATGCCGCTGGCAGATATAATTTACTTACTTCTTTTCAATCTTTGGATCAATAAACTCCCATTCCCTGAGCGTTGCCTGATAATGCTCCTTACTTACGATGCCATTTAGTTTTTGAATAATTTCGGGATGGTTTGAAGCGATATCTTTTGTTTCCTTTTCATCCACCTGCATATCGTAGAGCTCCCAGGCTGTGTTGAGATTTATTTTCACATTGCTTTTTACGGCTTTGAATCTTTCGAAACGGATAGCGATTTCTCCGGACTTTTCAGGGAACTCAAAATAGAGATATTCCCGCGGTGTCATTTTTCCCACACCCGTTAAGGCAGGTACCAGCGAAATTCCGTCGGAGTGTGGCGGAGATTCAACCCCGGCTATTTCAGAAAGTGTAGCGAAAATGTCATACTGCACAGACACGTAATCGGTTGTGGTTCCCGGTTTGATATGCCCGGGCCAACGGGCGATAAACGGCTCGCGGATACCGCCTTCGTAAATATCCATTTTCATCCCCCTTAATCCGGCCACGCTGTTGAAAAACTTGGCATCCGTTCCGCCGTTGAAAGTCGTTCCATTATCACTCGAAAACATGATAACTGTATTTTCATCTAATCCAAGTTTTTTGATCTGCTCCTGGATTTTCCCAACCTGCTTATCCAGATAAGTGATCATCGCAGCATAGGTAGCGCGTGGGTATTTTGTGGAAGCATAACTTTTTTCTCCGTAATAAGGCTTTTCTTCAAACTTACCCAAATACTCCTTCACAGCTTCATCGGGAACCTGTAAAGAAACATGTGGTATCGTCATGGGCAGATACAGAAAAAAAGGTTTATCCTGGTTTTCTGTAATGAATTTTTGGGCTCGGTCAGCAATTTTATCGATGGCGTAGTCATTTCCCCTGAAATAATTAAACGCACTATCAGGAGCACCGGGTGCCAACTTTTTGTGCACATCAATGAAAGGATTATTGAGCTTATCCCGTTTACCATTATCCCATAAATGTGTCGGATAATAATTGTGTGCCTGCTTCTGATCGAGGTAACCATAAAAATAGTCAAAACCCTGATTATTGGGATTCCCGGTCGTATTGGCCATTCCAAGTCCCCATTTCCCAAAAGCACCGGTAACATATCCGGCATTTTTCAGCACTTTGGCAATTGTCACTGTTCCGTCCGGCAGCGGCATTTGGCCTCCCTCCTTGTCGTCTGCAAAACCTCCCATTTCGTAGTTGCCGCGGATAAAGGAATGCCCTCCGTGTCGGCCAGTCAGCAACATGCATCTTGCCGGCGCACAAACCGGTGTACTGGTATAATGTTTGGTAAAACGAATACCCTCTTTGGCCAATTTATCCAGATTGGGCGTTTTGATCTTTGTCTGGCCATAACAACCCAGCTCACCATAACCCAGATCATCCGCATAAATGTAAATGATATTGGGTTTTCGGGTTGTTTTCTGCGCAAAACCGGTTGAAAAGAAAAACAAGATCAAAAAAGTCGCCCTGAAAAAATTCATAAAATCCTAGTTGATGTGTTCAATTTAAATCTACCCGCTGTTGAAATATTATTTCTTTCCCGATGTTCCCACAGGCCTTCTGTTTTTACCCTCAGCCTTTTGCAGGTCATCGCCCAGATCTTCTCGTGCGGCTGCAGCAATTTTCTCCAGTTCTGCGACTATCTCCGAATTTTGTTCCAAAACATTATAACGCTCACCCGGATCCCGGGCCAGATTGTAGAGTGCTTTCGGAAACTGGTGATCCTCAGGGGCGGGTCCTGGCTGTCCGTTTTTTCCTGGCAGTGAACCTTCGTAGGTTCTTCCGGGATGTTCAAAAACCAATTTCCAGTCGTGCTTTCTAACTGCTTCAAGGCTGTTTCTACGGTAGTAATACAGGAACTCCTCTCTAGGTGTTTTACTTTCGTCTCCTTTTAACAACTCCACGAATTCAATCCCGTCAATTTTCTGTTTTGGCAGTTTCGCACCGGTGAGTTTTGCGATTGTAGGCAAAATGTCTATTGCCGAAAGCAGCTTATTGGAAACCCTGCCGGCTGGTACCACGCCTGTCCAGCGCATAATCGTTGGTTCGCGCTGCCCGCCTTCAAAAGAGGTTCCTTTACCTTCCCTGAAACCACCCGACGAACCGGCGTGGTCCCCGTAATTTAGCCACGGACCATTATCACTTGTAAATATTACCAGCGTATTTTGGTCAAGTCCCTGACTTTTAAGCTCTTTCAGAATTTCACCCACGGACCAGTCCAGTTCCATGAGCACATCTCCAAAAATCCCTCTTTCACTTTTTCCCTTAAAACGGGCAGAAGCCGCCAGCGGAACATGCGGCAACGGGTGCGGCACATATAAAAAGAATGGCTTGTTTTTATTTTTCCTAATAAATCCTACCGCTTTCTCCGTGATTACAGGCGTGAGTTCACTGGCATCTTCCAGTGTCCTGATTTCTTTACCGGGTTTATTACCATCAATCCAATGAAGCGGAGGATATTTTGCCCGTTCCTGCCATGGGTGCAGCGGCCACATGTCATGAGAATACGGCACACCATAATATTCATCAAATCCTTGCTGCTTGGGTAAAAATTCTTCATCACTGCCCAGGTGCCATTTGCCAAAAATACCCGTCGCGTATCCTTGTGCTTTCACTACCTCCGCAATGGTTTCTTCACTTTGGCTCAATCCGGTATGGCTTTGCGGGCCAAGTGCTCCCGAAATCCCTACCCGATTGGGATAACACCCCGTCAGCAAACCTGCCCGTGATGCGCTGCAAACTGCCTGGGCTGCCATAAAATTCGTAAAACGCGTTCCTTCTGCTGCCATACGATCCAGGTTCGGCGTTTTATAACCGAGTGCTCCGGTTACAGAAAGATCGCCATAGCCCAGGTCGTCTATAAAAAATAAAACAATATTGGGTGTTTTTGCCTTAGGTTTACTTACCAGGGCAGTCATGACGGTTGCAGTACCAAGCAGGATACCTGCAAAAAGCAGGGTTTTATATTTTTGAACTTTTGAAACAAACATACTGACTGTTTTAAATAAAAACGAAACTCAAATATCGCATTCAGAACCCAATTACCAATTAGGATTTTGCTTCAATAACGGGCTCAAATTGATTTCTTTTTGGGGTATTGGCCAAAGATAATGACGGCTGGAATCAAAAACTTTGTTAACAGATACTGCCTCCACGGTTACCAATTGCCCTTGTGCATTGGTAAAAGTGATCCCATAAACCGGACCGGGGATTACTTTTTCAGCCGTTTTCCAGCGACGGATATCGAAAAGATGCTGCCCCTCAAAAGCGAGCTCAACCGTTCTTTCTCTACGGATCAGATCCCTGAGTTCGGCCTGCGTACCAGCTGTAACAGAAGGCTGTTTTACATCATTTCTACCATTTCTGACTAGATTTATTGCGCTGAAAACACTTGCGTCAATCTGATTAAGCTCAATTTTTGCCTCTGCAAATGTGAGAAGAACCTCAGCGTAACGCAGCAGAATGATGTTAATTCCACTGTTTCCCGGATTCGCGTAGTCATCCGTGTTAATATACTTTTTAATATTAAAACCCGTCGTTGAAGCGATGTAGGTACTTCCGATGGCGTCTGCGGTCCCGCTTGTTGGCTGTGGCTTAAAAACAATTCCGCTGGGAAGCACATCGCCTTCAAGAAATACAGAATATTTAAGACGGCTATCTCTTTTTTCATAAGGTTTGGCGGGATTGTACCCACTTCCTGCGTCTGTAATCTTTTTGCCATCAGTCGTTTCATAAGTATCTACCAATGCTTTGGTTGGAACGAAAGTACTTCCGCCGTTTTTCTGGCTGTAAGGCGCAAGCTGCTGGAAAATACCATTGGAATAGGTGTCCTTGATAAATTGCTTATCCAGCAAAACCTCTTTATTGTTCTCAGCTGCATAGGAAAATAACTTTTCGTACGACTCGTACAGACCGTATGCGCCCGACTTGATAACCAGATCCGCAGCATCGGCGGCTTTTTGATAACGGCCGGCAAGCAGATTTGCCCTTGCTAGTAATCCGAGCGCTGCACCTTTTGTAACACGGCCTTTGTCAGCTGCCGGATAGGTTGCCGGCAATAGCGCCGCTGCCTCGGTAAGTTCTTTGTCAATAAAATCCCAAAGCTCCGGCACCGTTGCATTTACAACTTCACGTCCTTCCTGCAAAGAAAGGGAAGTTGTGACCAGAGGCACCGGGCCAAATAATCCAGTCAATTTGATATATTGATAAGCCCGCAGAACTTTGGCTTCACCTTTTAGCTGATTAATAACCGTAGCATTGGCCGAAGGAATTTTATCCACATTCTCCAGAAAATAGTTGGCCGCCCTAACTCCTTTGTAAGCAGCACTCCACTCGTTAAAAACTTTCGAACTTGTGGCGTCGTAGGTACCCGACTCAATATATGCCTCTACATTGAAAGGCTGATTGGTATGTGCAATGTCTGTAACCGCATCCCAGCTGACCAGGTTAGTACCATCCAGATCAGTGTAAAGCGAGTTCACTGCAATCTTGGCATCGTTTTCCGTTTTCCAGAAAACATCCACCGACAGCCGGTCATTGGGAATTGTTTCAAGCAGATTGTTATCACAGGACCATAATCCAAAGCCCAGCAACGTTAGAGCAAAAAGCCGAAATCTTTTATTATTTGTATATTTTTTCATCATTTCAGGTGTTTTCAACAGTTTGTATCTGCTGTCAGTTTTTTTTCAAATACTCGTTTGACAGAGAAAAGATTAAAATTGAAGATTTAAGCCCATGGTGTACAACTTCGTCTGAGGGTAATACACACCGCGGCCGGAAGGGATTTCCGGGTCAAGATTCCATTCGTTTAACTTCGAGATCGTGAAGACGTTTGTAGCAGAAGCATACACCCGGATTTTGTTTAAATGGATTTTCCGGGACAAAGCCGAAGGCAGATTGTAAGCAAGCTGAACGTTTTTGAGGCGTACATAAGCGCCGTTGATTACCAGCCGGTCGGAGGTTGCAACATTCCTCAAATCAAACTTAACAGGACGGGGAAAACGGGCTCCGGTATTTTCAGGTGTCCAGTAATTGTTGGTATAAATCTCGTGTGTAAATCCTTCCTGGTTTCCCATTTCGGCAAGAGCACCGGCAAGTCTGGCATCCACTTTTGCTGTTCCCTGGAAAAGAATATTCAGTTCAAAATTGCGGTATGAAAAGTCTGTGTTAAGACCAAAAGTGTATTTCGGGAAGGAATTACCAATCGCCGTCATGTCGTCCGCGTTGATCTTGCCGTCGTTGTTCAAATCAATATACTTTACGTCACCCGGTTTGGTATTGGCAGCGTAAGTAGCTTTGTACTCCGTAATTTCCTGCTGTGTTTGAAATAAACCCGCAGTTTTAAAACCCCATAAGGTATTGATCGGCAAACCCTTAGCAATAATATAACGTGGATCAATATCGGATCCTGCGATGTAGGGGCCGGTACCTTTCAGGTCAACCACTTTGTTTTCGTTAATACTCAGATTAGCGCCAAGATTATATCTGAAACCCGAAGCAGTCGCAGCCCCACGATAGTTAAGACTAAACTCCCAGCCTTTGTTTTCCACTGTTCCGGCATTCTGAGGGGAAGCAGTCAGTCCGATTGTAGCCGGAATTTCAAGATTTAATAAAATATCGTTGGTCAATTTTCTGTAGTAGTCCACCGTAAGATTCAGTTTTCTGTTTAGGAAAGATGCATCCAAACCTAAATCCAGCTGTGTAGTTGATTCCCACCCCAGGTCGGTGTTGGCCAGCGTAGTTTGGCGGTAACCAGGTACGGCTGCTCCTCCAAAATTATATCCGGACACGGTGAGAGCCGAATAATAGCTGTACAGATCAACAGACTGATTTCCGGTAATTCCCCATGAACCTCTCAATTTCAGATCGTTGACTGTCTTTTCAAGCGGTTCCCAGAATTTTTCTTTTGAAATACGCCATCCTGCCGAAAACGATGGAAAAACGCTGTATTGTTTTTCGCCGGTGAATTTGGATGATCCGTCGTAACGGGCGTTTACTTCCAGCAGATATTTTTCATTAAAGTCGTAATTGATTCTTCCAAAAAAGGATCTGAGCCCGAATTCCGCGTCATTTCCTGAATTACTTTTGGTCCCGTCGTTGGCTCCCTGCCCTATCGAGCCAATGTCATTATTGTAGAAACGCTCGCGATAGGCAGAAAGGAATGTTTGGGTATTGCCAATCTGCGAGTATCCGAGCAACCCTTTGAAATTATGGCTGCCCCAGCTTTTTTCGTAGGTCAACAGATTATTAAGTGTATATTCTTTTAGGTTGTCCCGGACTTCGGTGAGACTGTTATTGGCTACGATTTTGGTAATATTCGTGTTTTTGTCAAGATTGGTATAAGCATTTGTGTAATTTTTCTGTTGGCTGAAAAATCCCCTCCCGGCTAATTGCGTGGAGAAAGTAAGCCCGTCAACGATGTCCCAGTCGGCCTTTACATATCCGGCCAGGTAATCCGTATTCTGCCGCGACAACCCACCGATTTCGACAAACATCAGCGGATTATTTCCCTGTGTGCTCAGCCCGTAGGTTCCGTCGGGATACTTCGGCACTGCCCAAAGTGTTCCATGAAAAAAGTTATTCAGCGGAGCAGAGGCATTGACGGTAGGATTTATCGTTTTGTTATATCTGTAATTCACATCAGCGCTAACACGGACTTTCTTTGAAATCTCATAATCAGAATTAAGCCTGATCTCACCGATTTTATTACTGAAATTCGAAATTACTCCATCCTGATCCTGGTACCTTACACTCAGCCGGGTCCGTAACACTTCATTTCCACCAGCTACCGAAATGGTATGGTTTTGCTGTGGTGCGGAGTGAAGCATTGTTTCAAACCAGGTATTAGGCATCGGATATTTTTCCCGGTCGGTTGCTGTCAGGTAAGTTTGTATTGATGCTTCTGTAAAACGCGCAGGCAAGGCAGCACCGGCGTTGGTATAGGCAGCAACCTGTTCGCGCATGTATGCTTCAAGCCCCATCATTTTTGGCACATTTGTGGATTTTTGAATTGCATAATAGCCATGATAATCAACCTGAACCTTACTTCCTTTCGACCTCTTGGTCTTCACCAGAACAACGCCATTGGTAGCGCGGGAACCATAAATGGCCGTTGAAGAGGCATCTTTCAGAACCGAAACAGATTCAATATCATCCGGATTGATATCACTTAACCGCTGCTCAATACCATCCACAATAACCAAAGCATCATTTTTACCAAGGTCATAACCACTTGTACTGCTGCTGTTTATATTAAAAGTTGTGATACCACGAACACGGATAGTAGCGTTTGACTTACCGGGAGATCCACCCAGGTCGGTTACGGTAACCCCGGGCATTATACCCTGAAACGACTGCTGAATGTTCGAAACCGGTCTGCGGGTAATTTCCTCACCGCTGATCTGGGAAATGGAATTGGTAAGACTATTTCTTTTTTGCGTGCCATAACCTACAACTACCACTTCTTCAAGTAGCTTGGTATCCACGTCCAGCGTAACATCAACAGTCGTTTTTTCTGAAACAGCAATTTCTTTTGTGATAAAACCAATGCCTGAAAAAACCAGGGTAGCACCGGCAGCGGCATTAATTTCATACTGGCCGTCGGCATTGGTCGTGGTACCGGTCACGGTGCCCTTCACAATGATGTTGATTCCCGGCAAACCTGCACGGTCTGCAGCAGAAAACACTGTCCCGCGAACACCCGGATTTTGTGAAAAAACCTGCACGCTGAAAAGCATTGCCACTGACAACAGGATCCACTTTCTGAAAGTAAAACTTCGTTTAGATAAATTTCCAGTCATTTTTTGTTTAGAAATAATTGTTTGATTTTAAAACTTTAAACACAGTACAAACCGAATGAGCGCCTAAAACAACGGTACATAATTGGTAAGACAGCCATCAAAAAAATGGCTTGGAGAAGCGAAAGAATTGACATTCAGCTACAACAATGGCATCGAAGCACTATTGTCCGGCTATGGCCGGGGGGGAAAGAATATTTTACAAAAAAACTTAAATTGCCTTTGTTTTTCATCAATCAGGTTCGTCATAAAGTTAAGATGTAACACTTAACTCTACTTAATCAATAGACAAAGTAAAATATATAATTAGTAATTCGCAACGGATCAGTCAAAGAAATTTCAAATTGAACGACAATTCAATTTAAAATGATGTAGTAAAATAAAATAGTGCAAATTTTAACCGGTGAAAAGGTAAAATTTAAAATCATTTTCGCAACTATCATATTATCAGCCGGTACCGGAACGGGTGGATATCAATTGGGTTCCGGTTAAAAAACTTTCTTGTGGCTGTTTTTTTGTTTTATGAGTCATTGAATCCAATATTTGCAAAAATGACTACTTATCTGGTAGAGTTTATAAGCAGGCTTCTACCATAGAAGGTCAGTTTCAAACAACTTCAGAGCATGCTAACCTGGTTCACAACGATTTCAAATACATTTTACAATGCATTTAATTAAACCCCTGATTACCATCGTATTGATTTTCAATATATCTCTTAGTACCGAAGTACATGCTCAGACTAAGCAGAAAACCGCTTCGCGACCGAATGTGATCATCATCTATTCGGATGATCAGGGGACGATTGACCTGAATATTTACGGTGCAAAAGATCTGACTACGCCAAACCTTGACGGACTGGCACGTAAAGGGACCAGGTTTACGCGTTTTTATGCTGCATCACCAATTTGTTCTCCTTCCCGTGCTTCCCTGCTAACCGGGAGGTATCCGCAACGAGCAGGCCTGGTTGACAATGCAGCGGGCAGTTACGGCGGTGGCGGCATGCCTGGCAACCAATATACACTGGCTGAACTGTTTAGGGATAATGGCTATAAAACGGCTCATATTGGTAAGTGGCACGTAGGCTACTCTCCTGAAACGATGCCCAATCAGCAGGGTTTTGATTATTCATTTGGTTTTATGGGTGGCTGCATCGACAGTTACTCGCACTTTTATTATTGGGGTGGGCCCAACAGACATGATCTTTGGCGCAATGGAAGTGAAATATGGGAAGCTGGTAAATATTTTCCGGATATGATGGTTAGTGAGGCGGGTAAATTTTTAGAGGAAAATAAAAACAAACCATTCTTTATGTATTTCGCCATTAATATGCCGCACTACCCTCTGCAGGGAGAAAAAAAATGGCTCGACCATTACAAAAACTTACCGGTACCACGGAATATGTACGCCGCTTCGGTTTCAACCATGGATGAAAAGGTTGGTTTGCTTTTAAAAAAACTGGATGCGCTGGGACTTACAGAGAATACGATTATTGTTTTTCAGGCCGATCAGGGGCATTCGGAAGAAGAGCGTTCTTTCAGCGGCGGGGGTTCTGCTGGACCTTACCGCGGTTCAAAGTTCAGCCTTTTAGAGGGAGGTGTACGCGCTCCGGCATTCATCAGCTGGCCGGGTCATATTCCTGCCAATGCGGTTCGCGACCAGTTTGCCACCAATCTGGACTGGTTCGTAACACTGCCTGAATACTGCAATATACCTTTGCCCAAACATAAACTGGACGGCCGCAGTTTAACAAAAGTAATCGCTTCACCACAGGCAAAATCACCGCATGAAGATTTTTACTGGCAGAGTCTCGGCACGACCGACAACCCGCAATGGGCAGTGCGCGAGGGCGACTGGAAATTGCTGCATTCACCCAGGCAGGCAAAACAAGGCGAGCTGAATCAGGACAACTACCTGTTGGTCAATATGAAAACAGATAGTTCCGAAAGCACCAACGTGGCTCTTAAACACCCGGATATTGTAAAACGCCTCGAACAAAAATATCAAACCTGGATCAAGGAAGTGTTTGAGCAGTAAAACAGTTTTATTGCTCTTATTTATTTAAGCTCAAGAAGCCGTGATTTAGTCATACGCATCGTTTTTCCAGTGTGAAGACCACGACATTAGACAGATAAGGCCAATGGAGGCTATTTCCCGCCGCTGCGTAATGTAGATACAAGCCTCTCCAACAACCGGCGATCTGCTGTAATAATTTCCGCTGTACCTTTTAAACCGTTGCGGTAAGGCAGATCTTTCCCATAGCGTGTTTTTAGTTTAAAAGGCAGATCCACATAAGCCCAGTAGGCTGTGTCTTTACCAGGTGTTAGGGATGGCCGGGCCAATTTTCCTTCCAGCATTCCATATTCACGGTAAGGAAATCCATCCATTTTGATCAGAACAGCTTGCCCCTCAAGCACCTTCCCAAGATTAGCCTGTGGAAGTTTTACCAAACCACGAAAACTGCTGGTTTGTGGTTCGATCAGCATCAGTTCCTGCCCGGATGTAAGATGCTGCTGTTCCTGCCAGGGAGCGGAAAAAGATGCCGTCCCGGCTACGGGAGCGGTCAATATATACCGTAATTTCCAGTTTTCGATGTTGCTTCTGAGCGTTTGTAACGATTGAAGAAAATTACTCTTCCGCTCCTGAATAGAATTTTCAAGTTCGAGCAATTCCTTTTGTTTTGCAGTTTGAGCCGACCGGTTTTGTATCAGCGAAGCGGCCAGATTCTTTACCGGCATTTCCCTTGAAAGAACTTTGGCTTTTTCACGTTTATACTCCAAAGATGAAATCACCTTTCCCTGGTGGAGCTTCTCCTGTACCTGGAATTCGTCCTTCGCAAGTTCCAGGTCTTTGTCCTGAAGCACCAGTTGCTCAGCGAGGATGTGCTCCATAGCAACCAGATCATTCCGGTCATCCAGGAGCAATTTTTGTTTTTGTAAAAAAAAGCCTCCGGCTAAAAATGATTTCAGTTCGGTAAGCTGCTGATTAAAGGTCTGGAAATCATTCTGAATTTCGCCCAGAGAGGTATACTGAACGTTCGAGAATCGAATCACGGAGGCCCATTGACCTTTGGTAGCAGACAGACTGAGCTGCTCCATTGATCTGGCCAGCTGAACGACCTGTTCAGGTGAAGCTGTACTTTCTGAATAGGCTACTGCCTGTCCTTTGTTTACCCTCTGTCCATCGCGGATCAAAAGCTTTCCAAGTTTCCCCTCGGTTCTGACCACAATCACGCGGGGTGCGTTTGTTGCTGTTAGGGTAAAAGGCGTTGTCACAATATCCGGATAACGTATCCACCATGTACCCAATCCCAACAGTACCGTCAGAACAAAAAATAGGGTTATACCCCAACGAACCAGCCAATGAGGCGGTCGGCTGATAATCTCCTGAACTTCTTCTGAGTGGAGTTTAGGGAAGGGGGCAGGTTTGTACTTTGTGGAAAGGGTTTCGGACATGGGATTTATTTATGATTAAACTGCCAATTCCAGCTGATTACTTACGAGTTTAAAATATTTTCCTTTGGCAAAAACCAACTCTGCGTGTGTTCCAACTTCGACAACTTCTCCTTTTTCCATCACTACAATCTGATCCGCATGTTTAACCGTGCTTAGCCGGTGTGCAACCACCACGACGGTTCGTCCCTGAAAAAATTCTTCCAGATTCCGGATGATTACTGCTTCGTTATTCGCATCCAGCGCATTCGTCGCCTCATCAAAAAGAAGCAGCTGTGGGTTTTTGTACACGGAGCGCGCGATGAGTATCCGTTGTTTCTGCCCCTGACTGATTCCGTTACCTTCAGCGCCTATTTTGGTGTAGTATCCAAGAGGCAGAGATTCAATGAATTCGTGAATATTAGCCAGGTGAGCAGCCTGGTATAACCGTTCCTGATCGATAATTTCGTCGGCCACCGCTATGTTGCGGGCAATGGTATCGGAAAAGATAAAGCCTTCCTGCATTACTACGCCACATTGCTGGCGCCAGGCTTTGTGGGAGATATATTTTAAATTGAGTTCGCTTGCTTTTCCCGGCAATAAGTAGAGATTCTCAACACCTAAAGGATTCACCAGCTGTTTTTTCAAAGAGATCGAGCCGCTTTGAGGTTCATAAAACCGTAGTAACAATTTTAACAGAGTTGTTTTTCCACTACCGCTTGTCCCTACAATGGCAGTCGTTTGTCCATGGGGAATTGTTAGATTTATGTTTTTAAGGACCGGCTCATTTCCCGCACCCGGGTATGTATACGTTACTTTGGTCAGATGAATATCCTGCTGGTTGTTCCACTCTTTACGCCTGATCTCGTTGGCAGGTTCTTCATCAGCCAGGCCATGCACTTCATTCAACCTTTCCAGACTGATCTGCGCATCCTGCCAGGACTGAAGAAAACCAATCATCTGTTCGATAGGCGCATTAAATTGACCCAGAATATACTGAACGGACATCATGCCACCCAATGTAAGCTGGCCATCCACCACCGCTTTTGCGGCAAGAAAGGTAATAAATATGTTTTTGCTCTGGTTGATCAGTAAAGCCCCTGCCTGCTGAAATTGTGATAAAGACAGACTTTTGATACTCCATTTGAAAAGTCTCGCCTGTGTTCGCTCCCATTCCCACCGTTTGGATGTTTCGGCTCCCGAAAGTTTGATATCCTGCATACCTTGTATGAGCTGTACTAACTGACTTTGGTTAGCGGATGAAACATCAAAACGTTTGGTATCCATCTTACGACGCTGTTTCAGAAACAGGATTACCCACACTGCGTATAAAACAGAAGCACCCACAGCGACAGCAAATATGGATAAATGGTAGTAAGCCAGCACAAAACCAAAAACAACCAGATTGAAAAGCGAAAAGACCACACTCAAAGTCTGCCCTGTCAGGAAGGATTCAATCCGGCGGTGATCTCCAATGCGCTGCATAATGTCACCAAATTGTTTGACGTCAAAAAACGAAACCGGCAACCGCATCAGTTTGGAAAGAAACTCGGATAGGATCGTTAGATTGAGCCGCGTACTGATGTGGAGTAATATCCAGCTGCGCAGAAAAACCAATCGCAGCTGTGCTTAGCAACAGCATCATTTGCGCGATCAGTATCAGGTGGATAAACGACAGATCCTGTGTACCGATTCCTACGTCCACTACGGACTGGGTAAGAAAAGGCATCAGTAAAGATAACGCACTGCCTACCAGCGTTCCCAGGCCAAGCTGAACAACAAGTTTTTTGTATTGCCAGAGGTATTCCATTAACTGACCAAACCGCAGGCCATTTACCTTCTCACCCTCCTCGACATAAAAACGGGGAGTTGGTTCCAGCAGCAGTGCCAGGCCCTGCTTTCTGTTTCCCTTATTGCCAGCAAGCCATTTCTTCTCAAATTCATCGGCGGTGTATGTGATAAGACCTTTGGCGGGATCGGCGATGTGAAAGATATCCTGGCGATGCCTGGGGCGCAAATCATCGCTTCCTTCACGCTCTGATGCTCCTTGATATTTGGTTTTTGGCGAATTGTTATCTGGCTGCAACTCCGTATCTAAATACGGATCCATATCAATTTGTTGTTTCCTGCCTCCGGGTCGCCGGCCTCCCCAAATGCGGGCAAGCATCTGGCGGCCAATTGCTGATGGCCGAGAGCCGATAGCGTGTAATACCACAAAATGGTTCTGCCCCCAATGTAACACACATGGTAACGGAGCTTCTTCAACGAGTTTGTCCAGCGTAACCTTTACACCAATAGAGTGAAAACCAATCGCCTGTGCCGCTTCAGCAATGCCTAACATGGACACCCCATCCCGGCTTATCTGGGCTTTTTCCCTGAGCGTCTGGGCAGTAAAGTGTTTACCGTAATGTTTGGCAACCATGCGTAGGCAGGTCGGGCCGCAATCCATTTGATCGAGTTGGTGGTAGTGTGTGAAGGACATGTGGATGGATTTGTACTTCTATCTAATTCTGTTAATCAACTAGCTCTTTATAATGAAGTCATGCCTATTGTCCTTATACTAACCACGGGAGCTTACCTCTATACTTTTCAAGCATGAATTCGTTCCCTTTAAGGAAGAACTCAGGAAAAAGAGGCCGAGCTTCCTTCAGTCGATAATTTACTGTGTACTTGCGACTCGATTTGAATTTGGGTGAATACTTTTTGATGTGATGGAAAAAATAACGGTCCGCTTTCAACGGATGGTACCATAAATATGCAGATTTGACAAGTCTCGATCTTCGAAAACCGTAACAATTCGTATCTACCAAATTATTTTGATTGGAGTATGGCCTGAAATTTCCCAGACTTTCACAATTATCCATGGCCACAAAATTTTCATCATGGGTATAAATGTTACGCATTGAATATATCCAGTCCAATCCTTCTTTCTCCATTATATCAACCAGAGAGCTAACATGATTTGGCTCGTACCAATTGTCTTCGTCTAACAAAAAAATGAAATCTGAGTTAACCAAGTACGGGATAGCTGCATAGATCCGATGACCATTCATACCTCCTTTACCCGTATTGTGAGGTATCACCATTAGTTTAAGCTTAGTGGAATTGAATTCTTTCATGACTTTCTCTGTATTTTCTAAACTTTGCTCTCCGTCAACAATAATAAGATGTAAAACATCCACATAGCTTTGATTTATAACACTTTCAATTGCTTTCCCAAGAAACTGACTACCAGTGGTGGGTGTGATAATTGTTACCTTCGACGTGTTTTGATGATGACTGATGATATTTTCCACTTTGCTTAGCGCTTTGTTTCGGTCCAGATCCAATTTATTTGGAATCTCAATACTTTTGAATGTTCTACGAATCATCGATTGCAGAAATTGGAATTGGGTCAGCAGTTTATACTTAATAGAAAGACGACTCATTGTGGTTGTGTGTTATTTCCCGTTATCCCATAAAATAGGCCTCCAGCCCAAATCATCAATTAAATAATGCAGCACATCTTTCCTTTTGTCATAAAACCCGGATTTTGTCCACGATGCAAATTGGTCCCGTCCATAACTAATTTTTAGATTGCCGCTGGATTCTTCATCTAGTTGTTTCAACACAATTGTTTGGACGCCAACTTCAACTTACAAATTGCGGAAAGATGCATGTCTTCTGACATTTCTAAATTTAGTGGAGGAGTACTCCAAAATAATTCTATCAGCTTCTTCTCAAAAAACCATCCATTACATCCAAAATCCACCACAGTATTATTCTCACAAAAATGATAGGCCAGTCCGGGTGAAACATCTCCATAATAATATTTGAAAATATCTTTCCTATCTCCTAAATAATAAGTCTCGTTGGGTATCCTTCTTCCAGCACAACTAATTATACAACTGTTAACGGATTGCATATTTAAACACATTTCAATCCATTTTTTCCCTGGTACTACATCGTCGTCTAAGATCCAGACGTGCTTCGTATTAACATATTGTGCAAGTGAAAATCGTCCAAAATACTTTAAATTTATACTAGACTTTATATATTGGACTTGTGGAAATTTATTTATGATATCTTCCGCATTGACATATTTCTCATTTTGCAAAACCCATATTTGATTTGGTCTAATTGTCTGATTTTGCAGTGCTTGTAACTGTTCCTTCAAATTGTTTCTTTTCCAAACTGTAAGTATAACAGTTAAACCGGAGGAATAATCGTTGTTACTTTCTGCTGTTGACAGCTCAATTGTAGTACCCGATCGGGTGCATTTCAATTTTACGCAGCCTGTGTTAGCATGTTCGTGACGCAATCCCATCGATTGCTTTCTCTTATGACTCTAAGATTGAGCATGGCCTGCGCACCAACAGGTGTCCACCGCTGACCACTGCGCTTCATTCGTGTTTGAATAACAGTTCTATGGGCTGCTTCCATTGGACCACTTCCAATCATAAGGCCTTGACTACGAAAAAGTTTATAATGCATCCTTTCGATATTGTTTTTGTAATACTCCACCAGGCTTATTCGTCTCTTTTTCGCATCGTGGGATAGGTTTCTGAGTTT
>NZ_SMFL01000019.1 GCF_004349265.1 Dyadobacter psychrotolerans | reverse complement strand
AAGCCGTTCATTCTCCGCTCGCAATTTGGCATTCTCAGCAACCAATTTAGAGCTACCTTCAGACTCATTAGTTTTGGTTTTTGTCTTCATTGTAGATAAAGTTTTCCAACGATACAGCAGATTTTCAGCAATTCCAAATGTCTCAGAAATCTCGCTTACTTTTTTACCAGAAATCAACATTTTTAGAATTTCTGCTTTGAAATCTGGTTCGTAGTTACGACGCGCTTTTGACTTTTTTTCATTATCCATTTTTTGCAAATTTTATGCAAAAAAGTGTGCCGCTTTTTCAAACCACCTCAAATAGCCTCGCTAGTTGCTTAACTTAGTATTTCATCATCGCAGTTCAGGTTATAAGAATTCGTTGAAAGCACAGCGGGTTTCTTTTTATATAATGCAACAGAATGCGGACTACTTAACACTTTATGTTACTGGTGCTAATAAACGAATTTTGTACGGGAGTTGAAATGATCACAAAATTAACCTTTCCGATCAATTACAAATACCAAAATTGTTATACAATAAAATCCTATTTTTGAAAAACTGGCGGGGATACCAACAATAGAATGGGATTCGCAAGGATTTCGACTTCAAATCATAAACGATCAAGATCGTAAATATTCTAGAACGTAATTGCAGATGACACAACTGATAAGAACTCTGGAGCAGCAAAAGGAGGAATTTAAAAAAGCGAAGTTAATAGCTACACCAATAGCCGGATTAATCGCTTGGTTTATAGTTGGCGTGGGTGGCATTTTTTTGTCCAGCACAGGCAAAGTCTGGTTGTTATTTGTTGCAACGGGGAGTATTGTGTACCTGGGCATGTTTGTATCCAAATTCACGGGGGAGAAGTTCCTTGATAAGACAAAACCTAAAAACACCTTTGACATTCTGTTCCTTTTTACGGCGGGCCAGGCTATCTTGGTTTACGCGATTGCTATCCCATTTTTTTTAGTTGATTATTCTTCCCTGCCGCTTACAGTTGGGATCTTAACAGGATTAATGTGGCTGCCCCTGACGTGGATCATTGACCATTGGGTAGGTGCTTTCCATGCTATTACAAGAACCTTTATTGTGCTTATCCTTTGGTATTTATGGCCACTACATCGATTTGTTACGATACCATTTGCGATTGTTATACTATATATTGTGACAATCATCATTTTAATGAACAGAAAGGTCAGATGCTAAATGTCTTCCTGCGAGAGTGTTGACAATAATGTGACTGCGGACCGCAGCAACGAGCTGCATGTAACTTTGGTAAGTGCTGAAGTGTTGAACATTAAAACAAATTTTATATCTGGACAGGTGATGAATGTGGTGTTTATGCGGAGTTCTAATTTCTCCATAGGCGGTACTAGTGGCTTGCTCCTCAGTCCGCGTTTGCTACAGTATCTGTGCCATTGCTAAAATCAAGATGAAGGTGGTAACGAAACATCCTCAAATCGAGGTTGGGAAAAAAATTGCGGTCGTTGCATCCTCGGCTGGGCAAATCATGCGCGTTGTAAGTTACCAGGGCATGATGTATAATTACCAATGCAGTCAGCAATACTTTCAAATAATCAATAAAAAAGATCTTACTTTTAGAGTGCTCAGAGACCGAAGCTGACTGAGTAAAGGAAGGAGACATTTATTTTATGGTTACGGCTAAAAGTGCAAATTAAAAAACGATAGCCAATTTTACCAAACGCCGGGAGTGTACGCTGAACTGTGTCAGGATTTGATTCTGCAAGATTCAGCCGCCAAGGAAAAATTCACGATCAGCCTGTAATCTTTCACCAAATTTAATATACAATTGCGACATCGTCAAGCCCCAATCATGGATAGACATCGTCCACTTTTTGGAAAGATCCCTAACAAATAGATAAACGTGTTTCAACAACGCCTGATCTGATGTAAATGCGCCTTTAGTCTTGGTTACTTTCCGGATTTGCCGGTACATTCCATCAATCGCATTTGTGGTGTAACCTTTCTTATTTCAGCAGTAAACTCAAAAAAGGTCGACAGATTTACCCAATTATCTTCCCGACTATGTATGGAAACCCTAATAATCGGTGCGACAAAAAAACTGTTTCATTTCCTGCATCCTTTACTTATTTTTGTTTACGTTAAGCAAATCCTAATTCGTTTGAAAACTGGGTACAAGTAAATCCGAAAATTAGCCTCTTTCACAACCCTTAATAAGCCACTCCATGGTCAAAAAAATCTACTTCATCGTTATATTTCTATTCCTCTTTATTTCATTTCCTTCCCAAGCACAAGGCATTAAAATGCCGATTAAGACTTACGGAGATTTGATGCAAACATATCGAGGATTTAAACAGCTAGATAAACTTGCAAAAACGCTCAGTTCAAAAGACTACTACGATTGTGTCGCCTACAGTAAATCCGTGGGGTATTGTACTCAGGTGGTGCCAATTTGTAAGTTATACAAAGAAGTGACCTCCCAGAACATTATGGGTTATGCTGGGGGTTTTTATAAGGCTTTTAAACTTTACGATGTATTTCAGCCGTATTGCGGCAATGGGACCTGCTTTCAATGCTGTTGGACTAACCAAGGCTGTCACTCGTCATTTATTGGATTTCCAGTACTAAATTGCAACAGTCGGTACGGTGCAGAAACAACTCCGGCAGGATTGACACTAATTGTTGACGAAGATATCTATCCAGGAAAAATCTGTTTATTTACGGGTCAGGTTTGTTCACATCATGCTAAATGTAACTTGAATCTTAACCCGAAGCAGATTACAGATGCAAACAACAACCCGCTCCATCCCATGAAGAGCAAAAGAGCGATTGAACAAAGAGCGTATACATATGCCTATTACGCTTTGGAATCTCACTACCAACAATTCGCTGAGAGCATTACATCAAACAGAATAATGTCTGGTATCACTTCTAACGCGGAGTTAAAAAAACTCACTGATGATGATCTGAACGATTTTCTTTACGGCAGGGGACATGACGGATGGGATGATTTGGTAGATGCTGTGGCCAAATATAGAGGAGATGCCGAAGGATTCAGGATGGCTGACAGCGTTACGAAAGAGTTTTTGCCACAAGCCAGCATGTGGAATACGAACCGAATGTTTTTTTTGGCTCGGTATCTGTCAACAATTCCCAATCTGTATAATCGACTGGCCTTCGTTGAGTCGAAGATCTGGACTGAGGAAGATAAAGACGCGTACCTAAAAACAATAAATTACAACGATTCCACTTTCCTTAAAACGATACACCCCATAGCACTGAACTTTTTACGTCAAAATTATGGGATTCAAGATTATCGGTTACTTGCGGTTCCATTGGCTGGTGAAATTGTGCAAAGCAAATTTTATAACGGTGACGTATTGGGAGATCCTCCAGTCCTGGCGATTGAAAATAGTGAAAGTAATTTTACATTTAGCGTAAGCAACACTGGTACGCATAAGCCAGGCAAGCCTTTACCGATCTTAGTGTTATGGGGAGATGGTACCACAACCGAAACAGAACTAAATGGGACAAGTACTAAAAGCCTGAGCCATGATTATCCGGCCGTGGGAGAGTACAGGGTTATTGCGTATGCCAGAAATTCAAGCGGACTGCGCTCAATCTTAATGAAGTCGGTCAATATTAAAGCAAGGGGAGTAGGACAAACCCAATCAATTAAAACCCTCTCATTTAAAAACCTGTTAGTCAAAACTGGAACATTAACTTTTGCAGATTATATTTCTTTTGACATTTTGGCCAAAAATAAAAATGATGAGGAATTTCAACTGGGACGTACCGCTGCAACCTTTCTAGGAAATGCTGCAAACAGAGTTGTAGATTCATCTCTAGTCGTAAATAATGTCACCATCTCACAATTTGACAAATTGATAATACGCCCGGTTTGCAAATATGAAGGCACAGGATTCATTTCGCTCAATATTAAAAGCATGCAAGCCGGATTTTTCAATAATTCTACAATTGGCGAGCTTCCGGCTAATTTCCAGATTTCTGCAAGCAATTTAAAATTGCTTGATAAAAATGGGAAAGTGCTCAATAATAAGGATTACATAATAACAACCGGATTGGAAAAAGACTTTGCTTTGGCCCTGGTTATCCAGTCCAATGGCGTAAAGGTAGAAAGGATTGAGATTGATCTAACCGACCTCTTATCCAAACAACCATATACTTTGCCGAATACTATAACCAGAAAAGAGGAAGATGGTGTATACGCGGAGTTCAGGTTGAATGAATTCTTCAAAATTGAGCCGGTGTTGGCCGTAGAACCTATCCGGACCAATGTCCCAGCAGTATTACTTTATCCAAATCCAACCCAAGGGAAGCTTGTTTTTAGCAAAAATCCAAATTTTATACTAACTAACGAGGCAGGCCTTTTGAGTCTGTATACTTCTTCCGGTAGAAAAGTAAAAGAATTCAATGTTTCTTCCGGACAAAATTATCATGAGTTTGACATCAGTGACTTGCACCTTGGCGTATACATTTGGAAGTATGAAACGAAGAATGGTGCAATAGTAGAAGGAAAAGTTATTAAGCAATGAGCGGTTGACTCTATTATATATGCATCAGCTTATAACCATTCTTGATATCCATAAATGCGTATTACCAAAGATAATTTTCGATCATACAAACAGGACTTAAACAAATATTTCCGGTTTTCCTGATTTCTTTCTTTAGTTATATACTTGAAATGGATGTTTCGTAGAAGTTTCACGCTAATATCAACTATACGCGCTCCAGATGGAATAGTAATTGCCGTCAGCGCCTGTTGGTTATGCTTAATTAAATCCCGTTGTTGAACCGGTATTTAACTGAACCAACCGGCCGTTACAACGGGAGCGGAATTTGTGCGTCGTAAATTTTTAACCCAGTAATTGAATTTATGGTATCCCATACCGATTGCAAAAAGCCTGTTTGCTTATACCTTGCCTCTGCCACTGATCGTACAGATCACTCATTTTTCATAAGGCAAGATTACCTAATATCCAGATCCGTTCAAATATGGTGTTCATCTGACGCATACGAATATCTCCTATTTCCATTTCTTGCTTAACTTTCCGGTAAATGGTTAAAAAATGTCCGGTTTGATCAATTAGTGATAGAGGGTAAAGAAACTGATTGAACATGGCTTATGGCGATTTAAAATTCACGCTCAATGCTATTTCGTTCCAAGCTCATTTGTGACTATATCGATAAGTTGTTGTTCTGTGTAAAAGTGATTCAGTGTACTGTCTTCATTTAGAATATCTCTACCAACCAATTGGCGTGTTTCCGGATGTCCGGTAAATATAAAAAACCTGGCAGTTTCCAATCCGCAATGATCAGATTGGCTAAGTAACATAGCAGGGGCATCGATTTCGAAATTTTCAATGAGATTCAAGTTTGGGAGTATAAAAATCTCCAGGTACTGGTTAAAATGAAAACCGATATATACACCCGTAAAGTAACGTGTGCCAACTATCGAAGTCAGCGTTTTGGAGAGCTCATTACCTGATTTTTCGATATATTTTAATTCATTTTCAGGCCTGTCGGTTATCTGCGATTTTAGTCTTTCAAACAAATTCTCCATAGGTACTGGATTGTAGCTTAATAAAAATAGTAAATCGGAAAACCGATCTACCATTCTACAACACTATTTCACTTATCATGACCCTGACAAGGTCATAATTCCAGCAATATAGTACTGTATGAGCAATACCAAACAGGTAAATTTAAAAAGTTATAGAAATAGTTTATATGGGAATATTAATGAGCAATGGTCCAGTATTATTTTTCTTTCTTTTGTCGAATATGTTGACTATCAGTTACTTGTATGGGTTAAAATTCTCAAATGATTTTAGCCTAATTTAAACTCCACTGATGGCAGCAACATTCGGTATAGTTAGTGATTTCCTATTAATGCAGTGCACTCGCAAATGCGATTATGCAATGATCAAATTCGGTTGATTACTTACAGTTTGATAAACCATTGGTGTATCGTATTGCAATCTTCCTGCGATTTTTTTGTTTTTCATGGAGAATAAAAAAATCCTAGCCACTTCCAGAACCATTTGCGGCTTGGTGGTTTACCCTCGGTCTGGCCGGATCCTGCAGACGTTTAAAGATCAAAATATATGGTCTTTAATCGTCATATCAAACTCTATTCCGTGCTGGCGGTCCGTTCAATTATGGTGTCCGGTGCAACACCAGATTTCTGAACCAGAGCAGTGCAGCCGCTATTTGAGGAGTTGGAATGCTTTCTGGTGATAGTACGGCCTATTGTATTTGTGTAGTTAATTTTCAAACTGGCACAGCGGATATTATTTTTTATGCTCACAAATAATTCTTCAGAAAGCATTGAAACCTGATCTTGCGGACACAACAGACGTTCTCGCAAGTGATCCACAAATTCCCCCCTTGGCAGAAAACGCGAATTTATTTCATTGGAATTTGTCAAACCGCTTAACATGCTTAAATCAATCAGGCCAAGGTTTGATAGTTTTGCCACATCGAGATAATCATCATGGTCTGGCAAAACGCAGAAAATCTTACCGAGTAATTCGTCCTCTTGCTCTGTCTGATATATTGAATTATCATCTTTATTGAATGCAGCTTTTAATCCTTCCTGTATTAACCTGCCAAGATCTTTGATCAACGCTGATGTGCATTTTCGGTTGATATTCATGGCAGTACCTTTGATATATGCGTATTTCCCATCATCAAGGAGAAGTCCTACGTTAATAATCGTTTCACAGATCGAAGAAATTTCTGTTTCTGATTGGCTTAATTCAAGGCTTTCAAGCAGAAAGCTTGTGAAAGGCATAAAGTTTTCATTGTACGTCTCTGGATCACTGCGGGAAATGCTGCCAAGATTGTTAATCAGTTCACTAATTAAAATTTCATTTGTTTTAAAGGAGGTAAGCGTCACTTGCTTCATACAAACCGTTAGTTTATTATTTACATCAACCGTCTGCCAATCAACTGGCAATATTTATCCGCTTTAAGTGTCAAAAGTTCAGTGCTTTTCGCTGTGAAAAATTGATGGTAAAGTTACCAATAGTCAGTTTTGGTTACAATAGGGAATCAGAAAATTTTTAGTTGTTATGAGTGGAATTTAATTCCAAAATTGATTACTTCCAATCTGCTCGATTGTCCTACCAGTGGAACAAATTTTACATCGAGGCTGTCGTTGCAATAGTTAGATCAGTTGGTGGAAAATTGGTAAAATACTTTTGTTTAACAAACCGCTTTCAACATACTAAGCATATTAAAACTCACTGGCGTCAATGTTTCTGCCAGTATCATTTGAATTTTTCAACATTTATTTTGCACATTATTTTTTATCAGCCTCTTTTATTTGTCACGGATCTATGATGTCAGCTTAGCTGATCGGCTGGGCTAAAAAAGCGTTGGATGATGTACTGATTACCGAATCGGTCAATGGATAATTGGCAGTTGAAGCATGCAAAAGGCGCTTTCTGAAATTTATGGATATTCAAATACTTGAAATGAATGGGGATGAATCCAGGCGGATCATCTAAAAAATACCAGAAGCCCAATGGGTCTTCATCCTGGCTGTGGGCGGGTAAGGGTGAAAAGAAAAAGAACGGTGTCTGCAGGGTGTTGCAAGCCAAGTTTTAACCAAGTATTCTGTCTTGGAAGATATCCGGCTTGTTACCGCAAAATATAAAGTTTGAGAAATTATTGCCAACGGCATTTAACTCTGTATAAGAGGAGTGGTATAGTTTAACTTCCTGGTAAGCAACGAAGCGATCCAAACGTATCCTAACCCTAAGGATCGATTGGTAAAAGAAAGTACCGGCTTATAAAGGTTGTATTTTCTCGAAACGATGTGATTTCAGTTTCGAGTTCAGATGGTCAGTGATGCCGATTTCTCTGCTATACCCATATTCGGTATGTGTATCCCAGAGAAACTCGTTGAGCCTTTGAAATAAGCGGTTCAATTGCTTACCTGTTGAGGCTAATTATGTAAACATTGGCCTGGCGAATATGACAAGGATTGATATCATCCTGCTAAGCAGAGTACCTAAAAATGATGAGGGTATCTGGTAAGTTGATTTTCTTTTCAAAACCGTCTGAATTCTTCCACTAGCCGCAGTTTTGTGGCTGATGTATGTTTATTGAGTATTGTACAGCTTTCACCGAATGCTATATTTAGCTGCGTTACGGCGGGCAAATCTTATCTATTCACCTGTGATATTGCTTTTTCAAAGACGTCGGTGAGCGCATGCAATCCCTTAATTGCATTTTTTGGAAGATTCTCACCATGTTTTCCGAATGTATACAGCATAGGCTCCTCTTCAATAATACAAGCTGATTCATCTATTTTACCGGAGGAATCTTTTACCAGATTTAAACGTAGGTGCTTTGCAAAAAAATCATATGTTGCAAGTCTTTTTGAAAGGCCATAATCATGCTTTTCATCAGGAAGGTGAACATTGGTTGTCAGATCCTGCGCAGCGTAATAAGCGTAAATCTTTTTAATATAGGGAAACTCAATATCAGGAACTGTGGCTGTCCAGTCACCTCCGTCAGAAACGATTAATTGCGGGCGGGGCGCTGCCATTGCCGCAATCTCAACGTTATTAGTTCCGCCGGCGCAAAAGTGAGCGGGTACTCCTGTTTCACAAGGGCAGCCGCCTGTGTACCAGGCCGAAACCATAACAATTGGCGCACTTACAGTAATGCGAGGATCCAAGGCTGTTAAAATCATAGTTTGGCTTCCGCCGCCGGATGCGCCGGTAACAGCTACTCTGGTCAAATCTGCATCTTGAAGGGCACATAGAAAATCAAGCATGCGTATGTTATTCAATGTCTGAACGGCCATGACGATACTGCGACGATGGTCAGAAAAATTGAACTGCAACTGCGATTCGCCATAGGCGATCAGGTCATAGCTTAAAGCAATAGCGCCCATTCTTGCCAACATGGCGCAGCTGTATTGTTGATCGCTCCGGTAGCGCCCCTGATCAAAGTGCCCGCCCGGACATAAAATAACTGGCACCTTTCCTTTCACTTTTATGGGCCGGTATAACGATCCGCAAACATATAACCCCGGCAAAGTTTCTATAGCTATGTTTTCAACGGTATAGCCATTCATGATACGTTTGGCCGTAAAAATCGGTTTCGAAGCAGGCTTTAAAGGCAGAATCGTTAAAGCCAGCGTTTCCTTAATACATGCTACAATGGATGTTTTTCGCTGCTCCCAGCTGCCTTTATCCTGATAAAGTTTGGCAAAATCAGCCAGTTGCTCTTTACCTTCTACAACAGATCGGCGGTAATACTCAAATGGCCGTACCTGGTAGGTGGTACTATCGGTTTTTCTGTAACTAAGGTTTACCGGGGCCAGAATGTTTATCAAACTTTTCTCGGCGCTATTTCTCAATCGCCAATCAGCATAAGGCACCCAGGCATTTTTAGTAATTTCGGGATTATAGAGAATTTTAACTTTGAATTTTGTAGCTAACTGATTCAAAACACTGTCCAGCGGTTGTTTGTAGCCCTCATCGGAGGTTTGGAAAACCTGAGCTTTCAAGTTGCCGCAGATACAGAGTAGTGCAACAAACAAATACATTTTTTTCATGGGTCATTATAAATGATGTGTCCTTTTTTTAAACAAACCCTTCTTATTTAATAACTTTACTAAATAAGAAGGGTCGCAGTGAGTTAACGCGGGTAACTCGGGTTTTGAGCAAATCTGGATGGGTCGTTGTATATATTAACCTCCGAATCAGGTACAGGATAGATAAAGTCTCTTGGCAGGATAGATATACGCCCACCAGCGGTAGTTCTCGATTCGGATGCGTTGATAGCGGCTTGTGCATAGTTGGCATTACCGGCAATTTTACTTATGCGCACCATATCAAACCAGCGGTCGCATTCAAGTGCAAGTTCCAGGCGCCTCTCGCGGTATATTACAGCGCGAAATGCTTCCAGGTTTACAAAGCTTGCTGATGTGAATTCGTCTATGCCGGCACGTTTGCGAACCTGATTCAAGGTGCTAACCGCTACACTGTTTGGAGCGCCGCTAACTTCTGCCTCGGCTTCGGCCAGCATCAGTAATACATCCGCGTAGCGCAGGACAATAAAATCATTAATTGCCTGGTTGCTGCTTAGAGCGGCATACACTTTCCGTGGCGTGAACTGGCTATTGTTGGCAGTGGCAACAGTTGCTATTAAAGCCAACCTTTTATCACTCGCCGTGTACGCGGCTGATAAACTATTATCAACTACCGTGCGGTTGCCTTGCCCTACATCAGATGTTAACCAGGCAGCATGCCCTTCCCGGCCAGCTACACCATACTTCACCGCAAATATGACTTCGGCATTGGTTTTATTGGTTTCCTGGAAAATCGTCAACGGATCTGCGAGAAGACTATATTTTTTTGACTCTACAACCTGCGTTAAGATATTTTTGGCATCCAGCCACTTCTGCTGGGTTAAATATACCTTACCAAGTAGTGACTTTGCCGCATTTAAAGTAGCGCGGCCATCATCTGCACCCGTATAGGTTAATGACAGGTTTTGAGCGCCAAACTTTAAATCATCTTCAATAGCAGCATAAACCTCGGTAAGCTCGTTGCGTTTTAGCTGACTTACCTGGGAGGGTTCCATGGCTGTTAAAATAAGGGGCACCTTACCGAATAGCCTTACTAAATTAAAATACGAGAGCGCCCTGATGAACCTTGCTTCTGCTTTGATGCGGTTTTTTAGCATTTCGTCCATGCTTACAGCTTCTATTTTATCCAACACAATATTGCAGCGGTATACACCAGCATAAAGGGCCAGGTACCCATCGGTAAGGTTGGTGTTGGTTACCTCCTCTGCAAAGATGTCAATCCGGTAGTTTACACCCGCGCTGCCACCGGGGTTAAGATCCAGCGCGTTGTCTGAGCGGATCTCCATCAGCCGGTAGAAAAGACTGCCGTACTGATTAGTGCTTTGCAGTGCATCGTATGCAGCGTTAACTGCCACAACCATATCTGATGGTGTTTTATAGAAATTAGGAATGCTCAGATCCGCTTCCGGAGTAAGGTTGATAAAATCTTTCTGGCATGAGCTTACACCCATCGCGGCAGCGAGAAGAGCAACTCTAAGAATATTTTTGGTTTTCATGATCTGCATTAAAATGAGAAATTAATACCTAACACATATGTTTTTGCAAGCGGGTATGATCCATAGTCCTCTCCTGGAGACAGGTTGCTACCCGGCCTGTTGTTTACTTCCGGGTTGTAACCCATATATTTTGTGATGGTAAATGGGTTCTGAGCGGAAAAATATAGCCGTGCGTTGTTTATTTTTAGGACATTTAAAACATTTTTAGGCAAAGTGTAACCTAAGGTGATGTTTTTAAATCGCGTGTAGGAGCCATCTTCAACATGGTGCGATGAGAAGATCCCACCATCACCGGTGGGAACACGGTTTACTTCGCTGACCTGGCCATTACCCGGATTTTCTTCTGAGCGCCAGCGGTCCATAGCGCCAGTGTAGCTATTAAAGTTACCCTGAAAATTGTAAATATATCTGCGTTGCAGGTTTACAATCTCAAATCCTTGTGAGCCCTGAATGGTCAGGGACATGTCAAAGCTGCTATACCTGGCATTTAGTGTTAGACCGTAAGTATAATCCGGAAAGTAATCACCTATGATTGTGCGGTCCTTGTCGTCTATCTTGTTATCGCCATTAATATCTCTGAATTTGAAATCACCTGGTTTTGAACTGTTCGTTACCGGGATGGTGCTTAATTCTGCCTGGCTCATAATAATACCATCCTTTACGCGGCCGTAATAAGAACCAATGGGTTTGCCTATCATGGTGACGTACTCTATACTGCCCGATGCGCCATTTGTATATATAGGTTCTCCGGCCGGACCTAATTCTACCACTTTGTTTTTATTGGTGGCAATATTGCCGTTAACACTGAATTGCCATTTGCCGATATTGTGCCTGTAATTTGCACTGAACTCGAAACCGCGGTTGTTTACCTTACCAATGTTTTTTAATTGCGTGGCAAAACCAGAGCTTAACGGAACAGAAACATTCAGCAGCATATCGTAAGTATTGCTATTGTAGTAATCAGCCTGGAGCTGCAATTTATCTCCGAAGAAACCTGCTTCGATACCCATATCAAACATGGCTGTTTTTTCCCAGCGCAAGCTTGGATTGTCTACCGTTGTAGGGCTTAATCCGTTGGTTATCGTACCGCCGCTTACGTAATTGGCATTGCCCAACAAGCCATACGAAGCATAGTTAGGGATCTGAAAGTTTCCGGTTAAACCATAGCTCGCCTTTAATTTAAGAAGCGATAAGGTCCGGCTGTCTTTCAAAAAGTTTTCGTCGGACACGATCCAGCCTGCTGATACGGATGGAAAGTATCCATACTTGTTGTTTTTTCCAAAGCGTGACGACCCGTCAGACCTGATGGTTGCTGATAGCAGATATTTGTGCTGATAGTTGTATTGCAGTCTTGCCAGGTAAGATATCAGGCTCCACTTACTTAAACTGGAATAACCCTGTGTGATCTGGCCGCCATTTAAGGTTTGAATAATATCTGTCGGGTAATTTTCAGCCCGTAAAAAATTGCCATCGATACGCTCTTTTTGAGTGGTGTAACCCAACAAACCCGATACGTTATGATTACCAAAGCTCCCTATATAATTCAAGGTGTTCTCAGCCACCCAGTTAATAATCGCACGACTCTCTGAGGTACCCACCGGAACCGACGGAGAGCCCACACCACCGGCGCCGAAACCGCTCATTTGAGGAAGATTCGATGGCCGGTAAAAATCTTCACGGTAGTTGTTCTGGTCTACACCTAAGCTAAATTTGTAGGTTAAGTTTTTCAGAAAGCTGTATTCAACATAGCCATTGGTAAGGATTCTGGATTGGGTTAGTTTGTCTTTTGTCAACAGTGCCATGGCAACCGGGTTTATATTCCAGGTTTTTGTTCCCTCGCCCGGAGTGGCGTCAAAGTTGTAGGAACCATCGTCATTGTATACTTTAAATACAGGGCCAATGCTCAGTGCAGCTGAAACAATACTGCCTTCAGTGTAACGTGTTTCTGTTTTTACGAGATTATTGATCGTGTATGACGGAGTGAAATTGACGCCGAAACGAAACTTGCCCGACTGTCCATCCAAGTTAACACGGCCGCTGTAACGCTTAAAACCCGAGCCAATGATTATTCCGTTCTGATCAAGATAATTTCCGGAAATGTAATATTTTATGTTTTCTGTCCCGCCATTAACAGAAATGGTATGATTTTGCATGGAAGCTGTGCGGAATATAGCGTCCTGCCAATCGGTATCGGTAAGGCCCTTCTCTCCGGCAAGGTATGGAAAATAGCGGGCTGGTACACGATAAGATACCGGGCGGCTGCTGTTTAAAGAAAGATCGAGGTTTGCACCAGGAACCGCATCAGCATAAGCATTATTTATACCTTCAACCGTTAACTCGGCAAATTGATAAGCATTTAGCAGATCGAGCTTTTTTACAACCTGCTGCACCCCGGCATAACCATCGTAAGTAAATTTTGCTTTACCGCCGCTGCCGCGTTTCGTGGTGATCAGCACCACACCATTTGATCCGCGTGAACCGTATATGGCGGCTGCCGAAGCATCCTTTAAAACTTCAATAGATTCAATATCTGTTGGGTTTATCGTGTTTAATGGATTGGATACAATCGCCGTACTGAAATCACTATTGTTTGATAATGGTACACCATCTATAACATAAAGCGGATCATTACCAGCTGATATCGAACTTAAACCCCTAACCCTGATGGCCATCGCGCTGCCTGGTGCGCCATTGGGCTGCAATACCTGAACCCCCGATATTTTACCAACCAATGCCTGATCAAAACCGGTTACCGCCTGATCTTTGATATCAGCAGCCTTAACCTGGCCAACAGAACCCGTAATATCCCGCTTTTGTTGTGAACCATACCCGACAACTACAACTGTATTAAGCGATTTTGTTTCTTCAAGCAAGGTGACATCGAGTGTACTTCGCCCGTTTGTGGCAAGCTCCTGAGTGGCAAAGCCAATGTAACTAAATGACAAAATCCCATCCGCTGGAATCGTTAGGGTATACCTGCCGTTGGCATCGGTGGCGGTCCCTTGAGTAGAACCTTTCAAAAGCACGCTAACACCAACCAGAGTGCCACCCCGAGAGTCGGTTACCTTACCTGTAATAGTCACAGCCTGGGATGAACTTTGTTGTACTGATGCACTTTTTTTAGGCTGAGCAGTCGGTTTAATCAATATGGCCTTATCCAGTATCTCGTAAGTGAAATTCTGATCTGCAAAGCATTTTTTCATCACTTCATCCAAGGGAACCTTACTGACATTTATAGTAACCAGTCTTGCGTTTTTCAACAGTTCCTTATCATACAAAAAAGAATAGCCGGTTTGCTTTTTTATTTTAATAAGTACCTTTTCTATGGAGGTATTTTTTTCTGATAGCGTTACCAATTGGTTAATTGCGGCAGCACCCGCATTTAAATATAACAATGTGAGCAACAGCAAAAATAGAGTTTTAAGGGAAGAAAAAGTCTTTGTTTTTGACAAAGCGGTACCAATATGCGTTGTTTGGAAAACGACATTGTAATTCATACATTTACGAATTAAGGTGAAAAATTATTCTAACTAACTTAGACGGTGGTTAACTGATTTTTAAGCCTTGCTTACTTCCGGAGGCTTAGCACAGCTTCCGGATTTTCAGTTTTAGGTGGGGTTGGAAGTATTTATTTCTGCATGTTTTGATTCAAGTAATGTTTATGGATTGGTACTTAACTTGGGATACTAATTTGAACTGTTACGTATATACGCTTTAATTTATTACCCTAATTTGTCTTCCTTCCTTTTTGAATTGAACACCGCCGGTTATTTCCAGCATTCTGAGTACCTGCGATAGATTATATGTTCGGGATACTATTCCGTTGAGTTTTTTCGATGGCAGATCTTCATAAACAAAATCTACATCATACCAGCGTTCGAGTTCTCTCAAAATGCCTGCAAAGTCCGTATTGCTGAACTGGAAGTCGCCTTTCTGCCAGGCAATTTCCTGCTCGGTATCTACTTGAAAAGCCTGTAATGTGTTATTGAGTACAGCCTGTTGGCCAGGTTTAATGGTCAGTGCAAGGTTGCTTTTGGTTATTTTTACAGAGCCTTCAAGTAGGGTAGTACTAACATTTTTTTCGTTTTGATAGGCCATAACGTTAAAATGTGTTCCCAATACCTCTATCACAGCGCCTTGCGCAATCATAACCTTGAATGGTTTCTGCGCGTTTTTTGCTATCTCGAAATATGCTTCGCCGGATAATTCCACCCGCCGTTCGCTACTGCCAAATGCAGCGGGAAATTTAAGGGATGATGCCGCGTTAAGCCATACCTTGCTTCCATCAGGTAATTGCAATTGGTACTGACCGCCTTTGGGCGTAGTTAATGTGTTAATATTTTCGGCTTGCGCTACCGAAGTTGTCCCAGGTCGGTAAATCAGCTGTCCTTTGCTTGTTTTATCTACCACGGTGCTGCCTTGTTTGCTGACCGTTCCATTAGGCGAATTATCAAGTATTATTGCAGAACCGTCAGCCAATGTCAAAACCGCTTTGTTGCCAGCTGCTGTCTTGTCTGCCTTCTCGACCGGCTTTGCGGACATGAGCCGTTGTTGTGAGGGTTTGTGCTGTGAGAGATAAATACTGCTTATTATCAATAGAACAACACATGCCGCTGCTATTGTCCAGATGCGCGTTTGCCTTATGCTTATTACTTTGCGCGCATTGAATTGGAGCTGTCCTTTTAAAGCAATAAACATCCTTGCCCTTATTGTTTCGTCCGTGTCGTCTACCGAAGTCCAATTCAGTTTTTCTGGTAATTGCTGTTCGTACCATTCATCCAAAATCTTTTGCTCCTGCTGGGTAATGGTACCACTGAGCCATTTATTAGCTAGGGTTTGTATATTTTCGGGTGGATTTAGCATCTGAATTTCGCGTTACTATCTACATAGCGTGCAAAACACCGGCTTACCCTTAGTGGCAAAGGAAATTTTTTTATGCTTCAAAAAATATTGTCATGTGGCAGGTTACAAAAGAAGAGAGATATAAATACTTCCCAGGGAGATACGCAAAGTTTTTAGTGCTTTGGTCATGTGCGCCTGCACGGTTTTAGGTGAGATAACAAGTATTTCGGCTATCTGCTTCTCGCTAAGGCTTTCTTCTCTGCTCATGCGGTAGACCAAGCGGCATTTTTCGGGCAGTGCCTGTATAGTCGTCTCGATATGTAAGCTAAGGTCAACAAATTCAAGATATTCCTGGGTTGAATTATCTTGTGTATTTATGCCATATGCCTCTTGAATGTCTACCAGTTTATATCTGTCCTTTTTTGCTAACAGCGCCATCACTTCATATTTAACAGCCGAAGCCAGGTAGGTATGGAAGGAGAATTTTAATTGAAGTCTGTCCCTGCGCTGCCAAATATTGATAAAAGTATTTTGTACCACCTCTTCCGCGTCAATTTCTGAGCCCAACAATGCGTAGGCTTTTATCAGCATCCGTTTCCAGTACCTATTATACAAAGTTTCAAAGGCCTGTTGATCATCTTGCCTTAGCAAATCTATCAGTTCTTCATCTGTGTGGTTTTCTAATAGCGCCATTGCGGATCAAAAGGAGAAGAAAATAAAGAAGTGAAAGGTAATATAGCTTACATGGTAAATTTAAAAATAAAGTTGTCTATTTCAATTTTTGCAATATTATTTCTATGTTAATATTTATTTTTTAGACAGTAGAAGTTCTCCAAAGCTGCTCAGAGTGGAACAATATTAAAGTGGGTCATGTACACTTAGCTATCAGGATTTATTTCATCAGCCTCAAGCTCGATGAAAATATGCCCGGTCTGGCCGGTAGTCGATTCCTTATTTTCAAATGGCTCGCTATTGTTATTTTCTTATGAAACATATAAGTACATAATTTCTAGTCGACAGCTAACTATTTCTCAATACATCACACGCTTGGGCTGGCTAAAATGTCTGCCGCGAAATATAAATTTAAGTTTGCCGTTGAGCTCACAGACCACGTTTATATCCGTTACGAGCGAGGCTTCACCCGTAAGAAGCCGAGCGAGGTTTATTTTCACCGGTAAATCATTACAACGAACTGGAAAGAAGAGATCCGGGCAACACAAATCACTGAAAGTCATCGATGAGCTCAAATACATAAACCCATTTTAAATACTGATTCGAACTCTAAGAATTACCCAGCAGATGCTGTCCCGTATGATGGAAAACACTGGTTTGAATCATGAATCTATCACAACATTCAGAGCCGCTATGCATCATAGACAGGGCCGGATTTTTGGAACTCACGAAGCAAACTGTTTACTGTCATATTGTAAAAATATCTTTTTACGACCGAAACCGGCTTTTTTGTTTCGTCCCTGAGTAGCTGGTTGAATATATCCGGCAGGGTGGGTGTCCAGAAAAAAAAGTCAACCTCATGGCTGTAAGACTCGTTTGACAGAAATTTTGAACCAACCAAGCCTGTACCTGCTGGCTCAGATCGATGTTTGGTATTTAAGTGATACCGTTTCGAGATTTTTGATATGTCCAAAATATCGAAACGGTTTGATCCACTATATAATGCCGGTCAGCAACCGGATATTTTATAGGTTATGCCAAGCTAAGAGCCGCCGTGTGTGCCAGGTTTGTCGCACCAAGAAGTCTGACTTAAAGATGGAATAGTTGGTGCGCGATTATTTTTTGATATTGCTTTTTACGGTCAGGATCATCTGCAAACCTGCAATTATCATCCAGATGGCCAAACCGGCTACAAAAATCCTAAAACCGTACAGGGCGGTAAAATTTACTTTCAGCAAGAAACAACCGATCCCGAAACCAAACAGTAACAGGCCAAAGTGACCGGTCCATCTGGGAAGAAGTCCTGAGCGAATAATCAGAATACACCAGGCCATTATCGACAAACTGCTGGCAAAGATGAAGATGTTTGCCAGCGAGATATTCATGTGGTGGCCATAGTTCACAACCGTTCTCAGCATGAGTTGCTGGGATGCTGCTTTACTTGAAGCAGACAAAAATTGCGGTAAGATTAATCCGTTAACCGCAGCTGCTATCATGGCAGCAATCAGCCCAAAGCAAAATACAAAGAAAATAAGTGTTGAAATTCTGCTCCTGGTCTGCAAAAGAATCGATAGTCCCCACGCGCCAAAACCCAAAAGGGGCAGACATGCGATGGCCAATACGTGAGAAAAAATAAGAATATGCCTCATACGTATAATGTGTTCAATACTTCCGCCGGAGGGGTGAAGTAACATGGTCACAAGTGAAAGCAATGATCCCAGGCTAAGGCTGGTGGCTGAAGTTTTTGTAAAAGAGTTTTCCATTTTATTTTCCGTTAATTAGAAAACAAAAATGATGCACCCTGTGAAATATGCTTCTTGATTGAAATCAAGAAATCTCTCTGCGTTCAAAAAGAACTTCTGACGCGGCTGAGTGTTTCCGGCGTCATATTTAGATACGAGGCAATGATTTTTAACGGAAATATCTGCAGTACCTGCGGGCGGGAATTAATCAGGTGGTTGTATTTTTCAGAAGGTGTCATGGCATTGTCCAGGTACTGGGTTCTGGTCAGTGCACCGTCAAGGATTTTTCCAAGTTGAAGAAAAGCGGGTGATATTGCAATCAGATGGTGTATCGCATGCATACTCAACTCGAAAATACGGGTCTGTGAATTTGCTTTAATGCTATATTTTGTGGGGATCTGGGAAATGAAACTTACATAGTTCAGACACCATTCACCTGTCATATGAAGGTCAGATACTTTTTCATCAATATCATCATACCGGAACTGATAGGCAGATCCTGATGAGATAAAAAAAGCAGACTGGCAGATTTGTCCCTGTTGAAGCAACAGTTCATTTTTGCTCAACTGTTTTGCTATCAATAATTTCGATACCGATTCAAAATCCTGATCGGAAAATCTGCCAATTTTGTCAAGGTCAGTTTTTAACATTTACTTTTATGAACTTACCGGTTATGCTGTAAGTATATACTATTTATTTTAAAATACAGACCGATATTATCAGATTACTCAGTTTGATAATTCGCTAGTGTGCCAAAGGATACCGGAACGGTCATGCAAAAAGAATTCTCTGCCCCACAGGGCCACGCTGACCGGGCTTGGTTTTACGTGCTCATACTTTTCAATTAGATTCAGTGCTGATAATCTGTGGTAATATGGGTCTGCACGCTGTCCTTCAAAAAAGATCTTGGTAATGTCGATTCAGTCCTTAAAATATGCATTTTGGAGATAAAACGCCAACTGATTAATTTTAAATAGACAAAGAGATGATGACAGCGGATTTTCGACAAAAAACAGCACCTTGTAGAAACGTCTTGAAATTTCAAAATTTTTTGCTCCGATAAAAGGCCCGAGCGAAAAGTATTTGTGTTTCATGTTATAATTGTTTGAAAAGCAAAAATAACAAGCCAGGTTGATTTGTTTTCTTGATTGAAATCAACAAAACACGCTGCGGCAGGCATTGATGAGAAAAATGATTTTACGGAATAACTTAATTTAATAAGTGTTGGCAGAGAAAATGGTAACGGCAAGTTGGTAAAGCCGGCTGTGGAAGTGGCTAAATTACGTGCTGAAAATGCGCGGTTAAAACAAGCTCGAAATTAAAAAAATGGCGGCCTCGTTAGAACTCCTGTCCGCATCCGACTCGCTGATGTCTACGAGATCATTTATTCTCACGCACAGAGGCAAAAGATCAATTATTTATGCAAAGTTTTCGAAGTTACATTACCAGCCGGCGGCAGAACGGCGTATTATGGCACGGGCCACCCTCCAGAAGGCGGCACATTTTTGCATGTTGCTGCAACAATTTACGGTCGCCATACTGATACATAAAAAATGTTTGTTTTTCATATACTCTAACCGTTCAATTTTTGGCATAATTATTATCTGATTGGTGCCAACATCTAACTCGATGGCCATGAAGGAAAATTATGACTTGATGCTCATAGCTCTTAATGCAGCTTCTTTGAATGTTGACAATTTACTCACTGCCACAGAAATTACCGGGAAGGTTAATTTACTTGACTCACCACATCGGAGCATTGAAATTTTAAATCAAACAATGGCATTGAGAGATTGTTGTCTACGGTTGAGAGAACTTCTAACAGTTGTTTCCGGGCGAGTACTTGAGTGGGATCTTCCCAAAAAAGAGGTAATACTTTTTTCAGCCAAACACTTCAAGCAATACCGCACTCAGTATTTAAATCATATGGAATATTTAGGAAATGAAGTTATCAACACTTATTTCTTCACACCATATTTGGTAAATATAAAACTTGAAGATCATCTGATTGAAATTACAAATCTTTGCAATCAGTTAGCCATTGACCATTTGAATGAAAAGTGAATTCCGTAATCCTTGATAAATCCCTATACGTTATAGATGATTTTAGAGAAAATAACTAATGATGTTTGCGCATTCGCTTAGGCACAAATAGCTCTAAACTGTTTGGAATCAAAACTGTGGAGTCCTTTAGTGTAGTGCGACGATGATGTATCGCTTTTTGAATAAGCGCATTTTGATCGTTGATGCGGCGCCAAAAGGCTGTAGACATTTTTTGCACATTGTGATGCAAGATTGGAGAATTCGCAGTGTCTGACACGTGCTTCCCTGGCAGATTGACCATTAACCAAGTGTTGGCTTTGTTAAATTATCTTCTTATCAGTCAATTCATTAAGTTGGCAATTTCGGGCGGAAGTGATAGGACCCTAATTTTCTGTACTACGGTGTTCAACGGCTCGGAATTCTCCACTATAAGCGCCTTCAAAAAGCAGAGTACGATAAAAATGAACTTCTCGAATAGTCAAAACAAGATTATCGAACATTAATGTTTCGTCAGAAATTGCCCACCAATCCTATTTTATATACATTTATTGTTTGCTGTTTGCAAATCGCGAACAGCAAACAATAAATGTATTTGTATTATGAGAGTACACAACGGAATGCGTCCAATAAATGTAGCAATCTTGCTTAAAAAAAATCTTTACTTTGTGGGATACTGCCTGGCAGTATAGGGATCTTTCAGCTAAACTATGTATGAGTGTTTCTGAGGTTTCTGAATCACTCAGCCGAAGTCACATAGCATGACTTATTGATGACAGCAAGAAGAACATACCCCTAAATGGACTAATGAAATTCATAGAATTCGGCCTATCATACGTATTCCCCGTAGTACCAGTTCAAATTGTTACAGGTATACCTACCGCTTATTCACATCCGTTTTATAAACTACAATTTTCAGGCACAGTAGATTACGTTTGGAACAGCGAAGAGGGATCAATGAGCGGTCTTTTAATAGAAGCCTTACATAAGGGAGTTCCTAAGGCCGTTCTGGAGGACGAGTTACTTTATAAGTTACTATCAAGCATAGATATTCTGATAGTCGGACGCTAAGGAGAGGAAAAAATGGCCCAGGAGCATCTAAAAATGATAATTCTTAAGGAGTCTTAGACAGAAATAAATGCAGTCTATGATGCGCTAGAAGAACTGCGCGATTCAGTGATTTTTGTTGGAGGAGCTACGGTTTCGTTATATGTACAGCGTGTCGCAGAAGAAATCCGCCCCACCGACGATGTTAACGTTCTGATTGAGCTAACAGATAAACAGGCTTATGCCAATTTAAAAGAAAGTTGAGATCCAAAAAGTTTGTAAATGATATTGAATCAGGAGTGATATGTCGATACAAAATTCAAGAGATCACAGTTGATATCATGCTAACCGACGAATATTTACCGCGAATTTTGAGTCAAATGTACGTCGTAGTCACCGTATTTTGAAAATATTCATCTTGTTTTTTGCGGTGAATAGGTTGTTTAACAACCGCAACAAAGAAATATCCCTTTGTAACTATCTGTACTTAAACTAAGCTTTAATTATCAGGGTTGGCACGTTCTAACTTACTATTACGATCTCATAATAAGTTTATCTTATAGGAATATTTTTCTTTAAAAGGCAGTTATACATCGATACAGAACCCGTAATGGGCATCTGATACTCTAATTTAGGTCTTATCTGAGATATTGTTGGGCAGGAAATTTACCGTTTTCTCTTAAACTTTCGACCGCTGCGGCTGTCTTTAATTCGATCCTGCATGAAGTACAGACCAGTAGGTCTAATGGCATCTTCATTATGTCACATCAGGCTGAGGGCCTTCTCATTAAATTATCCTGTCGCATTTGTGGCAGCGTAATACCAGCAAACTGGTAAAATTGATTCTTTATTTAATTAACCCACAGAAACATAAATCAAAACGGAGCCACGTCAAAGAGTAACATATACATTATGGTCATCTTCTCAAATGTTGATCTGTAATGTATGATATTATGGATTTTCCAAAAATGTAATTTCTATTTTAGGCAATCCACAACAATTGTAAGCCCTGCCAGAACCAGTCAATCGCTTGCTTGAATTACATAATGATTCCTTAACAGGAGGTTAACAAAGCCTTTTTATTGGTACACTACCTTTGGTGCCTTATTACAAATATAATCTCTAACAGCACAGGCCTTGCTGGAAATGTAAATAACCACTAACATAAATATGAAAAAACGATTACTGCCGGCATTTTTTGCCTTGCTGCTGGGTGTCTGCGTGCCTTTAGTATCCAACGCACAAATTTTAAACATTACTGGTAAGGTAACAGCTCAAAGCGGTGAGCCACTACCGGGTGTCAATGTTTTGTTAAAAGAAACCAGCTCCGGGACGACTACGAATGCTCAGGGTGAGTATATTCTAAATACTTCTGCCTCCGGGTCAGTATTAATATTCTCTGCGATCGGATTTATTTCTCAGCAGAAAACAATCGGAAAACAAAGCACGATTGATATTGTACTGATTGAAGACACAAAGATTCTCAACGAAGTGGTCGTTACTGCTTTGGGCATTAAAAGGGAAGAAAAATCATTGGGTTTTGCAGCGCAAACAATTAATGAAAACGCAGTGAAGGATGCAAAATCCAATAACTGGGTCAATACACTTTCCGGAAAAGTAGCAGGGCTAAACATACAGGGAGCCGGCGCGGGACCGATGGGATCTGCACGTATCACTTTGCGCGGAGAATCTTCACTAAATCTGGACAATAACCAGGCTTTAATCGTTGTGGATGGCGTACCGGTCAGCAGCAGAATTACAGGAACAGGGTTTAATTCGCACCTTTCCGCCGACAGCCCCGTTGACTACGGCTCGAGTCTATCAGATATCAATCCTGATGATATTGAGAAAGTCACCGTTTTGAAAGGTCCCGGCGCGACAGCACTTTATGGAAGCCGCGCTGCAGGCGGGGCGATTATTATCACAACCAAATCCGGAGCTCGTAAAGACAAAGGACTCGGTGTGACGGTAAATTCCAATTTCAGCGTGGAACAGATAAACCGTTACCCCGATTATCAATTTGAATACGGCGAGGGCCGTACAAGCGCTTATTATTCTTATTTGGAAAATGCAGATGGACCTAACACTGCAACCACAGTTGGTGCCGGAAGGGCCTGGGGGCCTAAATTTGACGGACAATCCTATTTTCAGTATAATCCTGATGCAGCTGATGGTAGGCCGACAGTAAGAACACCTTGGGTTGCCAATAAAGATTATATCTCAGGTTTTTTCCAGACAGGAACCACTTTCTCCAACAGTATTTCCCTGGAAGGTGGCAATGACAAAGGATCAGCGAGGTTGTCTTTGACTCATATGAAAAACAAATGGATCATTCCCAACACCGGTTTTGAAAGGCTTAATGTGGCGCTTTCTGTTAGCCAGAAGGTTTCCGACCGTCTGAAAATTAACGGAAAGGTTAATTATACCAATAAGAAAAGTGATAACCTCCCTATGGCCGGTTACAACAATCAGTCGCTGATGTACTTTTTGATTTTGGGGACTGCGCCGAACCTGAAACCAGAATGGTTTAAACCTTATTGGGTGGCTGGGAAAGAGAATATTCAGCAAAGAAATCCTTTCAATCCAACACCTGATAATCCGTATCTGGGCATGTATGAAATGCTCAACAAGATGAACAAACATGGTGTGATCGGTAATATTTCTGCTGCCTATCAAATTTCGGACAAACTGGATTTTCTGGTACGTACGGGTCTGGATATGGCTTACGAATTTCGCTCGCAGCAGCGGCCTTTCAGCATGACGCGTTATCCGAGGGGTATGTACCGCGAACAAAATGTATTCAATTACGAATCGAATACCGATTTTTTGATCAACTATAAAGACAAGATCGCAAATGTAATTGACGTAACCGCTTCGGTTGGTGCCAATGCCATGCGCCAGTCGTATGATTTTGCAGGACTTTATGCTGATCAGCTCGCCCAGCCAGGTATTTACCAAATTTCCAATAGTTTGGACCAAGCCGTAGCAGATCCTTTGAAAACAAAAAAAGCGATCAACAGTATCTATGCAGCGACTCAGTTTTCCTATGATGAAAAGATATTTCTGGACGTAACCGGCCGCAATGACTGGTCGAGCACGCTGCCTTATGGAAATAATTCCTTCTTTTACCCATCGGTAAGTTCAAGTTTTTTATTGAATGAAATCTTTAAGCTCCCCAGCGCGATTTCGTTTGCAAAACTAAGGGCCTCATGGGCGCAGGTCGGAAATGACACCCGCCCTTACCAAACTGCCAGATATTACGACAGAGTTTACGGTAACAGTTTTACGAATTCATCAACGCTTTTCAACGCAGACCTGAAACCTGAAATAACGGCCAGTTATGAATTCGGTCTTGATGTGCGTCTTTTGAAAAACCTGCTTGGCTTGGATGTGGCCTATTATAACAACAATAGCCGAAACCAAATTCTGGCTATTCCGTTGGATCCGGTATCGGGATATGCCAATGCGCTCATCAATGCGGGTCTGATCAATAGCCGCGGTGTGGAAGTCAAACTTACTGGCAGGCCGGTAACCAAAAAGAATTTCAGCTGGAATACTACCTTGCTTTGGTCCAGAAACAGAAGTTACGTTCGCGAACTTGCCTCAGGAATAACCAATCAGGTCATTTATGCGCATGATGCCAACGTCTCGGTGGAGGCCAGAGTTGGCGGACTGATGGGAGACATGTACGGCCGCGGATTTCAGCGTGCTCCGGATGGACAGATCATTTATTCTTCCGTAGGATTGCCGGCTGCAATAGACCCGACTACAAAGAAGTGGGGAAATGCTTTTGCAGACTGGAAAGCGAGTATATCCAATGAATTCACAATCAAAAATGTGCGTGTAAGTTTTCTTTTGGATGGACAAAAAGGAGGAAGTATGTTCTCGCAAACCAACCATAAAAATAATACGCTGGGAAAAACAAAGGTCACCTTGCCAGGACGCGACGGTGGGATTATCGGACAGGGTGTTGTCAAGCAGGCTGACGGAAGCTTTACGCCGAATACGGTCAAAGTTGCGGCCAGCTCCTACTACGATAACTACTACCAGATTGCCAATGCGGAAACCAACATATTCGATGCGTCATTTCTGAAAATCAGAGAAGCACGTGTTGAGTTTAATCTGCCGGCAGCATTGCTCAGCAGAATTGGCGTACGTCAGACCAGTCTGGCTCTTTTCGGAAGGGACCTTTTCAATTTTACCAAGTTTCCAGGCTTTGATCCCGAGGGCGGAAACCTGAACAACGGAACATTGACGCCTGGCGTTGAGCTTGCCCAGTTTCCATCAACCAGAACCATGGGTATGAATCTTACTCTTAAATTTTAACGAATAGAAAAATGTTAAGAAAAATATATTTTCCTCTTTTGCTTTTAGCGGGCCTGCTAATTTCATGTAACGACGGTTTTGAACAGCTCAATACCGATCCAAACCGACCAAAGGAAATTACGCCAGGCGTTATGCTTGGGCAGCTGCAATACAAAATAATTAACAGCACAGTCAATGCAAGCCGTAATTTTACGCACGAGCTCATGCAGGTGGACGCTCCCCGCGCTAGTGCCGGCGGAGGCGGGCTGCATCGTTATCTTGTCAATCCAGGCACGGGTGTGTGGACTAATTTTTATACTTATTTAAGTGACATTCAGGACATTTACGTTATTGCAGACAAACTGAATGAAAATAACTATAAGGCAATTTCATTGATCTACAAAAGCTGGTCTTATTCCATCCTAACGGATCTTTATGGCGATGTACCTTATTCTCAGGCAACCAAAGCACTGGAAGGAAATTTCAAACCTACTTTTGACAAGCAAAAGGATATTTATACTCAGATTCTGAAAGATCTTCAAACAGCCAATGGTTTGCTGGATGATACCAAGGCATTGACTTACGGCGGAGACATGCTCTATAACGCCAACGCACTTTCGGGTACTAAAAATCCGGGTATTTTGAAGTGGAAAAAGTTTTGTAACTCCTTGCGTTTACGTTTGCTGCTCCGTTTGTCTAAAAGAGAGGGTGAGCTAGATGTAAAGCAGCAGATTACTTCTATTCTGGCCGATCCAACAAACAACCCGGTTTTTGCAGTTAACAGTGATGAAGCCATTTTCAGATACCCGGGTACATTCCCGTTTTTCAACCCATTTTACAACGCCAGACAGGTTGATTGGCGTGACGGTAATTATTTTACCAAATTCTTCATGGATAAAATGAACCAGGTCAATGATCCCAGAAGAGCAGTATGGAGCACGCAGGTTAAGGTAGGCACTGAAAATGTATACAGAGGTATTGATAGCGGCTATCCCACTACACAGGAATATGCAGTAGGCGCCAATTCAAGTTATGCGGACGGATTGAAAACTTTGCCACAGCTCGGTGTAATGATGAGTTTGGCAGAGGTTGAGTTTATCAAGGCTGAGCTGGCTTTAAAAGGATATAATACCGGTTCAACAACCACTCAACATTATGAATCAGGCATTGCAGCATCAATGACCCAGTGGGGAGCAAGTTTGCCAGCTGGTTTTGTTAAGCAGCCGGGTGTATTGTTTGATGCCAATGCAACCACTGATAAACAGTTGGAACAAATCATGCTTCAAAAGTATTACGCCTACTTTTTTGTCGATTACCAGTCCTGGTTTGAAAAGAGAAGAACAGGGTTCCCGGTTTTGCCAAGAGGCGCAGGAATTCCGGCAGAAAACCTGTTTCCGGCACGCGTTCCATATCCTACTTATTTGCAATCGCTCAATCCTGAGGCGCTAAAAACTGCCGTTGCTTCCATGGGAGGCGATAACAGTGATGTTAAGGTTTGGTGGGAGAAGTAAATGTCTGGAGGGAAATCAAAATTGAAGAATCAAAAATGAAGAATAATATAGTTGCCCATTTGTTTGCCGGGCTTGTATTTCTGTCTGCATTGATGCCTAATACTGCATTTGCTCAGAAGTCGAAAATCATATTACCTCAGCGTGGTTTGTGCGCGCACCGTGGGGCTATGGATACGCATCCCGAAAATACTTTGCCCGCTTTGCTGCAAGCGGCGAAGTTGGGAGCGCAAATGATCGAGTTTGACATTCAGCTCACCAAAGACAGTGTGATGGTCATTATGCACGATGACAGCGTAGAGCGCACGACCAATGGAAGGGGAAATGTGTCAGATCTTACGTATAAGTACCTGCGTTCGCTGGATGCAGGCATTAAGAAGTCTGAGAAGTTCAAGGGTACTGTGATTCCAACCTTTCAGGAAGTTTTGGCTGTGATGCCTGATAATGTTTGGCTGAACTGTCATTTAAAAGGCGACGAAGCTGTTGGAAAGGCGGCGGCGTCAATGCTTGAAAAATCCGGACGGCTGCATCAGGCTTTTCTGACCTGCTCAGAAAAAGCATCCGCAGCAGCAAGGAAACAGGTTCCGGGAATTTTAATTTGTAACGGAGAAAATAGCTACCGCCGGAATACTGCTAAGTATGTAGCGGAGACAATCAAAATGAAAGCGGAATTTATCCAGCTTTTAAAGCCGGAAGCTGGTCAGGACCGCACACCTTTAATAGTCTCATTGAAAGAAAATAAGGTCAAAATTAATTATTTCTACGCTGAAACAGCTCAGCAGCTTACTGATCTGTTTGGTATGGGTGTTGATTTTGTGCTGGTAAACAATGTGGGAGAACTTCTGGCTGAAACGGAAAAACTTGGTATTAAAACCTGGAAACCAATTTACAAGAAGCAATTATAGAATCTGAAGTTTTGAATAAAAATAATAGAATGAAAAAACACTTTGTTGAATCACTGATCGCTTTTTGCTTGACGCTTGTAGCGGCATCATTATCATCTAATGCTTATGGACAGTCAAGTAAATCGGTCAAAAATAAAACGCTGATATTCTTTTTCGATGGTCTCAGACCGGACTATATCACCGCCGGGCTGATGCCAAACTTGTATGCTTTCAAACAAAAAGCTTCTGTTGGAACGCATCATCATAGCGTCTTTCCCACCGTAACAAGGGTAAATTCAGCATCGTATGCTACGGGCTCATACCCTTCAACACATGGAATATTGGGCAACAGCATATATTTTCCGGCTGTAAATAAATCCAAAGCGATCGGAACGACTTATGAGGAATTGATCAAGGTTCAGCAAACCGAATCCAACCAGTTACTGACCGCTGTTTCATTAGGAGAGGTTTTGCAATCGGCAGGCGAAAAGATGATGGTTTTCAGCTCGGGAACGACTGGCCAGGCATTTTTGCAAAATCACAAAGTAGGAAACGGGGCTATTATCAATCCCGAGCTGATACTTCCTGAATCGCTCAAATCTCAGGTTTTGGCAGAAATAGGTCAAGTCCCGCAAAAGGGAGATAATTATTTTGCCAAACACAAATGGGTGATTGATGCGCTGATAAAATATGGTTTAAAGCATAACGGTCCTCTGGTAAGTGCAGCATGGCTTTCGGATCCCGATGGTTCTGCGCACAAATATGGCATCGGGTCAGACCAAGCTGTTTCCGCTTTGTCATTTGTAGATCAGCAATTTGGCCGGGTACTTGATTCTTTGCAGGCCAGAGACCTGAGCAGCAAATTCAATATCATCATCTCTACCGATCACGGATTTGTTACCCAGAAAGGCAAACAAAATCTAACCGATTTTTTGATTGGTAAAGGTTTGAAAAGCGGTAAAGAATCAGACGATGTTGTCATCGCCGAAGGAGCGTTTTATGTAAAAGACCATAATGAAGAAAATATTAGAAAAATTGTAGCAGCACTGCATCAGGAAAACTGGGTTGGCGCTGTCTTTACCAAACCAAAGACAAAAGCCAGTATGAAGGGTTGGATCGATGGAACGCTTTCATTTGATGCGGTTCATTATAATCATCCCAAACGGTCGGGCGACATTCTTGTCGCATCCAATTGGAACGATGATGCCAACGACAAAGGATATGCGGGCACTGATTTTACCACTGGTGTTGCCGGCCATGGCGGATCCAGTCCTTACGAGATCAATATTGCCCTGATGGTTTGGGGACCTGATTTTAAAAGCGGTTACAAAGATGTATTGCCTACATCTAATATTGATATTACCCCGACTGTTCTGGGACTTTACTCTTTGCCTGTTCCAACTCAGATGGACGGCAGGATAATGACTGAATTTCTCAAAAAGACGAAAAAGGAAGTTGGAAAATCAAGAAAGGAAACGGTTGTAACAGAAGTCAAATATCCGTGGGGAAGCTATAAACTCTCATTGGACATGTCAATACTGGGTCAATATCGGTATTTTAATTATAGCAAAGTTGAAAGGAGCAGATAGCGACTGGTTATTTTGCCTGGCTACAAACCTGATGCAAATTGATTATGTGCTGATCCGATTACTCTTTATAAAACACTTTAATTAGTAGATAGAGGGTAAATTTAAAATTGCATTACTGACCTGAATTTATATGCTTGTGATTTAAAGCATCTGATTTATTAAGATCAGATTATCAGTGTGCGTATTACCTTGGGCAGTGAATCGCCAAATTGCTTTCAGGTCATCGTGTACCGCTCAGCCTTGTTTCAATTTAGCACAGGCGACGAAAACGCTAAGGGAGTAAGTCAGAAGTTCTAGCCTTGCAGTTTACTACCGCTGCAAATATCGCATATCGAACTTTTGACTTGTTAGAGTTGTAAATAATTTTGAAGCAATTGCCGCTTTTTCAGAGTAGCGGTTGTTTGGATGGATTGTATAGTACGGTCAGGTCGATCAGCCCTTATTTCCATTAATCGATCTTTAAAGACTTACTGCCGGCGAAATATAATTACCAATCATATACGGAGTTAATGGCCGCCTTTGTTTGTTATCTCGTTTAGTTATTATGATACAGCTACCAGGGAGAATACAGTTCATGCAGCAAACAAAGTTGAATTTGTTTGCTGCAAGTATACTACCGGTTACCGAAAAATTTATATCTTCGTCTAAAAACCTTTATGGAATACTGCTTAATCTACCTGAGCACTGCACGCGAATTATTTGACCAGGATAAAATATCGGCGTTATTGACGCATAGTCACAACAAGAACAGGACTCTGGGTATTACCGGGATACTTCTATACTGCAACGGGAGCATCATTCAGGTTTTGGAAGGAGAAAAGCAGCGGGTTGAATCTTTGTACCAAGTAATCAGTACCGATCAACGACATCATAATTTAATCAGGCTTTACACCGGGCTGATAGACCAAAGAACCTTTCCCGACTGGCTTATGGGATATAGCACACTTACAGCCAAGGAATTTGGTCATTTACATGACATGATGCCGTTCATTAAAAATCCAATTTTACCTGGATCGGACACCGATAGTGTTGTGATATCATTGTTGGAGTCTTTTTACAAAAATAATTATCGTAATTAGCTTCCAACGGCCTATCGACGTATTATATGAATGCAAAACATCATCATATTAAGGATCGTTTTATGCTCTGTGCATGCTTCGATTCATCATATTCGCCTTTGTATGACAGGCGTCTTGGATGCCTTATCGATGATCTGGTTTGACGTTGCGAACGGATTTAATTTTTGTAAATCTGTTCGCATTCATAGGAGTTTACCGGATAGTAATTTGAAGCTATTACCTGCGTTTCCGATCAGATATTGATAAATGAAAAAACTGTCATTGCCGTTTTCGTCGGCTATGAAACCTAAGAAGACAGAAATAACAAGCTGCTGATTTTTTATTTACTGCTCAATAAGCTTCGCTTTGTTGAGACAGGAAAAGACCTCGCGGTAAAACTCGGGGTGTGATTGCCAGGTCTGTCCGGTTACTATATTTCCGTCGCGTATGGCTTGTTCAGTAGAGTACATACCGCCACCCATCTCAATTTCAGTACGCACATGTTCGTAAGCGGTTAACTTTCGGTCTTTGGCTAATCCGGCAGTAACCAAAATTTGAATACCGTGGCAGATGGCAAAAACCCATTTGCCCTGGCGGTCGAACTCCCGGATTACTTCCAGCAGCGCAGCGTTGTTACGCAGGTATTCGGGCGCGCGCCCCCCTAGAAGCAAAATCGCGTCATAGTCGTCAACTACGACCTGTTCGATTGTCAGGTCTGAATCCAGACAATAACCCGGGCGCTCCACATAAGTATCCCAACCGGCTTCAAAATCGTGCATCACCAAGTGAAGCCGGCGTTTGCTGGGGGCGGCAATCACGGCAGTATCGCCTTCTTCCTGAAAGCGGTGAACGGCATAGAGGGTTTCATAACTCTCGCCACCATCTCCGGTGACGAGCAAAATTTTGCGATTCATGGTGTAAAGATTTGAACATGAAATGTTAAGAGAGACATTCTGCCTGGCTGATCTACTAAAAGCCAAAATCACAGCCATTCTACCGATCATGACTGGTCTTGATGTTTAATGTCAAATTAATTCTAGCGCTATAGTTAATCCAGTGTTGAGCGGTTAATATCCTTATGGACGTTCCCACCTTCTATGAATGAGAATCTGTGCTAAATTGGCTTTCAGCGGACCAATAAGTATATTGAAGGTTCAAATTCGACTGCTGTTAAATTTTTTTATCCAGTCGCCTTACAAAAATTTAATATTTTTAGTTGAAATTGATTCAAGAACCGTATTGGATATGATACCAAAAATGAAATTTTCTTTTTTAATTATTCTCTTCATATCGGTTAATGTATCTGCACAGCAAGTGGACATTGTTCTGATAGGCGTTTCACATAATTACAGCAACTACCCCCGGCAGGAGCTTTCAGCTATTTACGGTAAAATCAGAAAATTCGCTCCAACCGCTTTTTTTGGAGAGTTTTTGAGTAAGGAAGATGAAAGACTTGTCATGGATTATTGGTGTAAACAGGACAACATTCGGCGAGTCAATATGCTTAGAAGAAACCGGGAAATAGCAGTCGATTTACTTCCCAAGACCATTGACAGTTTAAAACAATTGTCACAGCAAAGGCCAGATGATTATCAAATAAAAGCGGATCTTGCACATGCCTATTACCTAAACCAGGACGTTTCAAATGCACATTATCAGTTCTGGCAGGTTGTCAGCAAACTTAGGCAAACACCGGATAAGTCGCTGGAAAACTACGTAAATAAGTTGCTTAGTCCCGGGCTTGATACCACTGGGAGAAGTATGAAAAGGCTAAAAACCTCGGAATACGCACTCATTGCATTTCCAATGATGCTGGAAATGAAAATCAAGGAATTACTTCCCATGGATTGCCAGGATTATGATTTGAACTGGCAAGCATCTTCGGCAGCGTTTCATCAAAAGTTTCAAGAATTTAAAGACGATACAGCTGCATCTTATGCCGATGAATTAAAAACGCTACTCACTAAAAGAGATAAAGGCTTTCTGAAAAACGCAGGTATCGAAAAAAGCTCAAAAAACGTAACGGAATGGTTAAATACGGACGAAGCCGCTGCGATTTTTGCCTCAGGAGACTTTTATTTTCCTCAAATGTATGATATCCCACAATTTCCAAAACAGGAAATGCTTTCGCAAATTCATTGGTGGCTATTGAGAAATAAAGTTATGTGCGACAATGTTGTAAATCGGTCTCGGGCATTGGGTTTGAAAAGGGTGCTCGTTTTCGCAGGTGCCAATCATCGCAGGTATATGCAGGATATATTTAAAACAATGGCTGATGTAACGATCAGAAACATTAATGAAGTTAGGTGACTGGCTCATGGATGGATAAAAGTCAGAAGCTTGTTGAAATTTCAAAATTATCCAAAATGCCCAATCGTAAAAATAATCGCTGGCAGCGCTACGCTCAGCCTGCTCAGCGGGAGACGCCTGGCTATAATATGTTAAAAATTTCGGTTCAAAAACAAAAAACGTTATTTTAAGATGTTTCCTTGACGTAAACGGGGACTGCTGCTAAAACAGTTCGCTCACCCTTACTTGGATTCGTCGATTATGAGCTGCCCTAGTGGATATCGGGAGTGCCAAAGTCAGACTCCGTTTGCTTTCGCATCATGCGCCTAAATAATTGGCGTTATGTTTGTGGGCGATGCGTTGCAGCTGGCTGGGGGCGTTTATGGAATTCGACGCTGTTAAAGCTTAAACCCATGTTTCTTAGGGATACGAAAAATAGCCTAAACATGAATTGTTGGCGCCCCTGCAAAATATTATTTTCATTAAAGAAAAAGGGTTTTTCGTATGAATAGGATCGGTTGAAATTTGACGACTAACCGTCTACTTGCGAAGAAATTCAGGAGTATAAATATTGCCGGGTCCTAGCCATTCCTAGATGACTTCCTGCTTGTTAGACTTTCATAGGCACCTTGTAAAGATCGCTTCACATCATCTTGCGTCAGTGGCTTTGAGATATAATCGTCCATCCCTGCCTGCAGACATTCTGTTCGGTCTTCCCGCATTGCATTGGCTGTCATAGCAATGATATAGGGTTGATTAACTAATTGCAAACGAATTTGCCTGGTGGCTTCCAAACCATCCATTTCAGGCATTTGCACATCCATGAAAACTACGTCGTAGTGATGCTCTAGGGCCTTTTCCAAGACTTCTTTGCCATTACGGGTTATTTGTGGTGTATAACCTAATTTGGTAAGTATCCAAACAAAAAGCTTTTCATTGACCATATTATCCTCTGCCATAAGAATTCGCAAAGGGAATATGGTTGCAAATTCCTCGGAAAGTGAAGTAACCATGGCAGGAACTGCGGGTGTAATGAATTTTCCTTGCGTGTCAAATTGGGTCTGGAGTAATTGCGATAGATGCTGGTGCTTTACAGGCTTTGTCAAGATTGCAGAAAAGAGATCGCCATATTCCTTATGCGTTTGATCTCCGGGCAAACTTAACAACACAATCGGTATAAACGGATATTTTTCTTTTACCCGACTCGCCAATATTAATCCATCCGTTTCCGGCATTTGCTGGTCAGTGATAATCAGGTCGAATTTTTTGCCGCTATCGATGATCTCCAATGCCTGTCGAGCTGATCCAGCCTGTATAGTTTGAACTCCCCATTGTTGGAGTTGAAAGTCTAGGCTGTGCAAATATGTCTCATTGTCATCGACAATTAAAACAAGTTTACTTTCGTTATTCAGGCTTTTAAGTTGCCAAACTTCACTATTTTCTCTACCCACTTGCACAGTGATCGTAAACTGAAAGCAGGTGCCCTGGCCAACAACACTTTCAACACCAATAACTCCACCCATCAGGTTCACCAATCGTTTACTAATGATCAGGCCAAGACCTGTCCCTCCATATCTGCGTGAATGTGAGACGTCGACCTGGGAGAATGCCACAAACAAACGGTCCAACTTATCTGCTGGAATGCCGATTCCTGTATCTCTGATATCAAAACATAGTTTGACTTCATTCTCAACATATTTCAACAGCTCGACTTGTACGAGAATCTCGCCCTGCTTGGTAAACTTCAAAGCATTTCCTATCAAATTTATCAATATCTGTTTAAGCCGCTGCTTATCGCCAACAACATGATAGGGAACCTGGCTGCCGATCTGGTAGACTAAATCCAATCCGGTTGCAGCAGCCTTGGCAGAGAAAATATCCAGTACTTCTTCAATACAATTCCTCAGATCGAAGCTAAGGCTTTCCAACTGCATGTTACCTGATTCAATTTTCGAAAAGTCCAGAATATCATTAATCACTGTCAATAAACCATCACCGCTGCTGATAATGGTTTCTGTATAATCCCGTTGCTCGTCTGTCAACTCTGTTTGTTTCAGCAGCGTAGCCATACCAATCACACCATTCATTGGTGTTCGGATTTCATGACTCATGGTGGCTAAAAATACGCTCTTGGCCATGTTTGCTTTTTCGGCTTCGGTCCTTGCTGCGAGCTCGAGAGCATGTTTTTTCTCGAGTTTTTCATTCATTAGCTTAAGATCCGCAGCCTGGGAACGCAAAACTTGTTCTTGCTGCATTACCTGGCTTGTTCTCTGCCGGACTTGCTGGACAAGATATTTTTGTTGTCTTCTTATATCCCGAACCCGGTATCTATATAAAATGTAGATCAAACCCGCCATAGATAGTAATAGCAGCATCCGAAACCAGGTCGTCTTCCAGTAGGGCGGCTCGATGTGAATATTGATCCGCGTACCGGTCTTATTCCATATGCCGTCGTTGTTGGAGCCGATTACGTGAAATACATAGTCACCCGGATCCAGGTTGGTGTATGTGGCCTTTCTTGTAATGCCACTGTTTATCCATTCCTTATCAAAACCTTCCAGCATGTAAGCGTACTGGTTTTTTTCCGGTACGGTATAATTCAAAGCAGCAAATTCGAAGGTAATAACCGTCTGCTTGTAAGAAAGGGCAATGGAATGTGTTTGGTTTATATGTTGGGGTATTAATGTATCTCCCTGGCCAATTGGTATCGTTTTATTAAATATCAGAAAATCAGTAATGTAGATCGGGGGGATAAAGGTGTTGTCATTGAGACTATCAGGGTAAAATGTGTTAAACCCTCTTACACCTCCAAAAAACATTTCACCGTCTTCGCTCCTAATGCACGAGTTGCTTCTGAACTCATTTCCTTGCAGACCATCAGAAATGCCATAGTTTCTAAAAGTCCGATTACCAGTGTTAAATTGAGAGATACCCTTGTTTGTGCTCAACCACAGATTTTTATTATCATCTCCCAGCATGGCATAGACAACATTACTTGCCAATCCTTCCTTTTCGGTATAGGTGGTGAATATTTGCGTCTTACGGTCGAAATAATTCAGCCCCCCACCCAGCGTGCCGATCCACAAATTTCCGTTTTCAGCATCTCTGATCGACTGTATTTTATTACTGGAAATACTATTTGGGTCGGCAGGGTCATTGTAAAATCGTTTGAAGATCCCTGTTTTTTGGTCAAAGAGATTTAAGCCATCATAAGTGCCGACCCAAATATTACCTGCCTTGTCCTGAAAAACCGTCGTAACAATATCGGAGCTTATACTGGTGCGGTCTCTTAGGCTGGTCCTGAATTGTTTGAAGAGTTTGGTTTTGGGATTGTACAAATTCAAGCCGCCCTTCCACGTTCCAAGCCATATATTTTCTTGGCGGTCCATAAATAAATTGTTGACATCTGATATGGACAAACTGTTGGGGTTGCCGGATTCAGCAAGGTGATGTGTGACTTGTCCGGTTTTTGTATTGAACAGATCAAATCCGCCGTTGTGAAATCCCAGGCCAAGCACTTCTTTTGAAACACGGATCACTGAAATGACGTAGTCATTACTGATCGAGTTGATATCATTATCGCTATGACGATAAGCCTTAAACGATTTCCGTTTGCGGTCAAACAGATTTAAACCTCCTCCATCGGTGCCAATCCAAATCTGGTCCTCATTTTCTCCATTGCAAATTGAAAGGACAACATTGTTAGAGAGCTGATTAGTGGTGTTGGCTATTTGTCTGTATGTAATGAATTTTTTTCCAAATTTGGGAAGATAATTCAATCCTCCCGCAAATGTTCCTACCCATATATTCTCTGCTTTATCTTTATAAATCGTATATACTGAATTATTGCTTAAAGAGTAATAATCCTCAGGATTATGGATGTAGGTCGTAAATTTGTCTGATACAACATCATAGATACTAAGCCCCCCGTTTTCGGTTCCTATCCATAATTTCCGGTCATATGCTTCGGTGATGTAAAGAATATCGTTATGGGCTATAGAATTGCCGGCTTTGGAGTCGAAAGTAAAATTGCGGAAAGCATCTTCATTTGGCAAGAAAAGTGACATACCTCCGCCATGGGTACCAATCCACATGTTTCCATGTCGGTCTTTGCACAAAGCCTTTATCCAGTTTGAGCTAAGGGTGGATTCCTTACCGGGTTGATGAACATACGAGGCGTACCTTTTGGTTTTCGGATCTATAAGAAAAAGCCCGTTCTCGGTTCCGACCCATAACTTGCCATCTCGATTTTGAGAAATACAGGAAACAAACTGATGCCTAGCTGATTTGTTAAATTTAATATTCAGCCAATAAAGACTTAGCTTTTTAGTAGCCGGATCAAATAAATAAAGACCGGAGGTAGTTCCAAGCCAAATTTTACCCGCACTGTCCTCAAACAGGTCATTGATGTTAAGTTTGGTCTGAGCTGAAAAAAAGTGCGTAAATATATCCTTGTCTCGGTCTAGCCTGTTCAATCCGTCAGATGTGGCTATCCACAAATTTGCTGATCGATCCTCTAAGATATCCTGGATATAGCTGTCACTGATGCTGCTCTTGTCGAAGGCATCATGTTTATAATAAGTAAATTTGTAGCCATCATACTTGTTGAGTCCGTCTTCTGTGCCAAACCACATAAATCCGAGGCTGTCCATTAAAATGCAAGTCACATGACTTTGAGATAGGCCGTCGTTGGTGGTAAGTCGCTTAAATCTTGGTGTTTGACCTGATATTGAAGACGGAAATAAAAAACAATCAGTCAAGACAATCAGCAAAATCACGAGTATTTTTTTCATATTACCGATGAAAGGCATGTAACTCCGTCAATATAAAACGAATTCTATGTAAGTTGGACGATAGTTCGTAAATATTACATTATATTAGTAATGTTACTAATTATTATTCACTGCAAATTATAGTATCCATTATTTGTCAGCATTTCTTATACAGCCAAAAATAATATAGGTAAATAACAGTTTGATTTCAGATTGTCACGTAGTGGAGTTGAAAGATACTGGGAGTATCAGGCCAGACATGCTTGATTAAGCAAACATCAGCTGTAAACACTGGTTCCATTCAGTTTGATAACGGTCAATGATTGTTTAAATGACAAATTTCCTATCAGACTATCTATAAATACAGTTTTGGGTAAATTTACTTTGATTGACGCACGCTGTGAGGGAGGTACTGTTGAACAGATTTTGAGATTAATTAACTTAATACTAGTCGAAAACATAGGCGTATATATCTTGACACAAAACGCCTGTTTGCTTATCCACTGCGACTGCCATTGATAATACAAGCCACGCATTTTTTCTGTCTCATTTTTCATGAGGCAAGAGTACCTAATATCCGGATCCGTTCAAATATGGTGATTATCGGACGGATACAAATTTTCTGGGTTATGCGAGAAAGGGCATGTAGAATATGCATAGCGGCGGACCGGTAAAAATTTATTGGGCTTCGAATGTTTATCCTGAGCAGCCTCGTAAGCACAATTATCTGTTGCTCGATTTTACTTCAGACATTTATGATCCAAATGCGCCGGTAATCAATTGGTCCAAATCTGCCGTGGCGTGCCTTAAATTGGCAAGTACAATATTCAAAATCTTTATGATCAGCAAGTTAGTTGCGCTGATGCGGGAACAGATATGAAACTTCTGCGTTTTGCAGACATATTGCTCATTTATGCAGAAGTAGCAAATATGCAAGCTGGCGCTCCGACCCAGCCTGCCGTGGACCGCCTGAAAATGATCAACGACCGCGCCAATGCGGGCACTGGCAAAGAAGCCAAAGCTACCCTGAGCATGACCAAATCGGTTTTCGACCAAAAAGTAATTGATAAAAGAAGTTTTGAGACTGGCGGGCAGAAAAAATATTCTGAGAAGTTCAGAGTTGTGCTTGAGTGATATTGACATTCTTTAATCAATACACAAGCAATCATATTAATATTTTCCGCGAACTAGCGTTAGAAAAGGTGTGATTACTTTCTACCGCTGGTTTGTATTTTTAGGGTTATCAATATACATTGCATCGGAGCCGTGACCTAGAATTTGATGCTAATGTAGTATCCGGAGGGGATATTAAGAAAACGGATTTCTCCGTTACTCCAACTTCCCCACATGTTGCCAGCAGCCATTCCGATCGTTTTGGGATAGCAGGTTTGTTGGGAATAGGGGAAATAAGCTTTTTTCTAGCATTATTTTGATAGTCTTTTTCTGAAATAATAATAGCCTGAACCATCTGGTGTGTTTTCAGCAAAACCATTTATGTACTCCCAGCCTTTTCGCTCAAAAAAGTTCAGCACCGAACCAGTGGATTTGAAAACCATTTTCCTTTTGGTTTCAGGGTCTAATATCAGAAGATCATCAATTCGATTTCCAACACTTTTTGCATTCAAATTATCTCTCTGACCGAAATCAACATAGACGTGAACGACATTTTTCACAGCGCGTCGATTCACATACACTTCAGCAATTTTAATACTGTCTACCTGGTTAATATCTACGTCTCCAACGAGAATTTGGCCAAAACACAGTGTGGACAGGCAGAAAAGAATAGCTAAAAGGATAAATGATTTCATGACAAGCAATTACGTAAATAGATGGAAATAACTTTCTTGCTTCACGGGTTTAATTCGACATCTTTTAAAAGCATACAATGACCAATGCTGTGAAAAGTGCGTACGAAGTTAGCATTCCGATTGAATTAAACAATCGAGATGACTAAACGAGGGCTGGGTATGGACAGAGACTGTAGATTTTTAACTTTAAATCTGATCATATAGATGGTATCACCAAAAATATGCAAGTGGCTTTTGCTTTATGGATTTTTGATAAATCTGCTGGGGTGCGAATTCGTGCGAGAGGAGAGCCGCAAAGAAGAAATTTTTGCGCTATTCGGTAGTGATTATAATAAGCAGCGTGTTAAGCTGAAAATCCCAATATTGCCGGATAACGATTGGTTGCCATCACGTGTAGTATTTAGTGGCGACGTAGGCGAGTGTGATTTTACGAAAAAAACCACTGCGGATCCACGGGAAGATTCTTCTTCTCGTCATGCAAAGAAGGAAGTTTATTTTTTAAAGTCAAACATAAAGCCAATTCGGGAGACTGATCTTTATTATTCTGGTAGAAGATTCAGCGAGAATGATCCGGATTATTATGGTTGGGAACGATTGGAGATCGATTACGACTATGTAAATGATACTATATCTACTTTCCACCGAAGGCTTATCAATGAAAAAGATAATAATGTTTTCGTCCAGGGACGCCGGCAGGCCTTTCTGTTTGCTCCTATTACAGAATCCGCTACGTCTAACCAAGGTTTTATTGAACACAGACACCTTAAAAGCAAGCCCATAAGTCTATCTCAGGCAGATTCAGTGCTTAAAGCTTGGAGCATAAGCAGGTTTTAAGATTGGGAGGCTGTCAATTAAATATGGAGCCTCCTTTTGTCCTTTTATACGGGTCTTGTGGCAGTCTTATTAGCTTATGCCGGCCTAGAAAGGATTTTAGTTGAGTTTATATTAAAATATAGCAAGCTTCTTGGGTTACCATCTTTGGGTTTGTCCAAAAAATTAGTAATTCTCTTATCATTTTTTTCTTGTTCCGAGGACTTTGAGGTCAGTAAGTAAGGTGATTCAGATTGCTTTACTATGGATCATATCTAAACAGTATTGCTATTCTGTGAATTAAGTTGCAAAACAAGGTTTACTATTCATCATATTTATAAACTATTAGTTTATAAATTGAGATAATTATAAACTTTATCCTTTACAAAGTTTGTTTTATACTGTATAAATGTAAGCAATCGCCTGTATCCATCTTTCAAGGCTGATGAGTAATAATGAGCTTTGGGGTATGAAAAAAGAACAACACAAATCCCAGCAACGGTATCACCAGCTCTATCTTCGATGGAAAAGTAGCGGAAAAGGTGCTCGTGTATTCTGCGAGCAGGAATCCGTTAAGTATTCAACATTCTGGTATTGGGCCAAAAGGTTTAAAACCAATACTCTTCCGGAGGCTGAGTTCATCGAAATGAAGGTTAATAAGATCGAAGTAAAGTCTTCTCAACCAGTCGCGGAACTTCGAGTGACCGACAAAAGTGCTCTTGTTTTCTATGAGTTGCCGGAGCCCGCATGGGTAAAAGCACTGCTGGCTTAACCGATGCTGTCTTTATCTTCTTCTACACGTTACTTCTTGTTCAGCCAGCCTGTGGATATGCGCTGCGGAGTCTATTCGCTCGCAGGCCTGGTACAAAACGGTTTAAAGCTGAACCCGCTATCAGGTGATGTCTTTGTGTTTATTGGAAAACGAGCTAATCAGGTGCGTCTGCTACAATGGGATGGCGACGGCTACGCACTCTATGCAAAACGATTAGAGGCAGGTACCTTTGAGCGCCCGTCAGATAAAAAATTACTGATCTCTACGAGGGAACTGACGCTAATTTTACAAGGTGTTAAGTTGAAATCTGTTCAGCTGCGCAAGCGTTATAAACAACTGTCCACCTATTAAAAGGCGCATAATATTTTTTAGAAAGTGGCCTTCACACGTTGATAAGCCACTTTTTTTTGTATTTTTATAGTATGACTGCAGCAGAACCAGACTATAAATTGTTATACGAACAGGCCCAGCAGAAGCTGGAGCAGACCGAGCAAAAACTTAGGCTGGCGCTGTTGGATGCTAATGAATTACGCAGAAAACTTTTCGGAATAAGATCTGATAACAGAGTTAAAAAACATCTGGAAGGGCAACTTGATATTTTCCCTTTGGGTGCCACATCTGAGGATATACAAAACTCGGAAGAACTTGCATTTAGGGAAGCTAAGAGTCTTAACCAGGAGCAGGACAAACAAGGTGAAAAGCGTCAGAAAGCAGCTCGCACAAGAATGGTATTGCCAGACGAGCTGGAAAGGGAAGAAGTCATAATTGATCCTGAAGGTGATCTGACTGAATATAAAGTGATTGGTCAGGAAGTCACTGAAATACTGGTAATGGTCCCTGCCTGCTTCAAGGTGCGCAGAATCGTTCGCCGCAAGTGGGCATTGAGAGATTCTGTTAACTCAGATGCAAAGGGTGTACTTATTGCACCAATACCCTCCCGGACAATCAAACGAGGTCTCTTTGATGAATCCGTCCTTGCACATCTTCTTACCGGTAAATTCGTGGATCATCTCCCACTGTACCGGCAAAAGCAGATCTTCGAGCGGATAGGAACGGTTCGCCGCGCGATGAAAATCCCGCCTTCGACACTAACGGATAACCGCGGCGGCGGCCCGCACCAATGCAGCATGTAAATCCCTGGAACCGATCTACAATGCTTTGAAGCGTGAAGTATTGGCCAATCTGTACTTGCAGATTGACGAGACCGTGTGCCTTGAAATGGCGAGTTAGCCATATGCTGACAGATTGATGATGGCAGGCCCATCGCAGGAGGTGACAGGCATATCCTGCAAACCACCTTGTGGTGCTTTGCTATGAAAATAGGAGGTGCTGAGCGACAAGGAAAAGGCAGACATGATCTGTCAGGTGAGTTACAGTGAGTTGAACGAAAGTGAACTGTCATGGTAAAGTATCGATATCAACATATTCTGTCATAACCGGACAATAGTCTCGTGGCCGGACAAAGTTTAGTGGCAGCAACCTGGTGTTGACTAAGCGGCAGGCGGTACATAGACAGCAAGACACTGTAACAGGCGATTTGTTGGAACAAGGGAATTTGTGCAGGAATGATAAGGGAAACGTACAACCGGATCACCCGGGAGGCGGAAAACCGATGATCTGTACAGAGGCGGATCATGTCGTAGTACTGAGGAAGTCACTGTAATGGTGGCAGAGGGAAGGGCCTGACCGGATTGGTTTTATAACAAACAACAACTGTAAAAAGGGATGATTGATTATTATGAAACAAAGCAGCATCCTATTACCAAGAAAATGGTACTGGAGGCTTACAGGAAAGTAAAGTCTAACAAAGGTAGTGCGGGTATCGATGAGCAAAGTCTGACAGATTTTGATCAAAATGCACCAAGTCATCTTTACCGGATCTGGAACCGGATGAGCTCTGGTAGTTATCATCCACCCGTGGTAAAACAAGTGGAGATACCCAAGAAATCTGGTGGCGTTCGAAACCTGGGCATACCTACTGTCTCGGATCGTATCGCCCAACAGGTTGTGAAGAGTTATCTGGAACCAAAGGTAGACAGCAGCTTTCATTCTGATAGTTACGGTTATCGCTCCGGCAAGAGTGCCCATCAGGCATTGGCCAAAGCGGTTACAAACTGTGGTTACTACAGCTGGGTGGTAGATCTGGATATTAAAGGATTCTTCGACAATCTGGATCACGATCTGTTAATGCTTGCAGTCAAGAGGTACACAAAGGAGAAGTGGATTCTCATGTATATTGATCGCTGGCTAAAAGCCGGTGTTTCAAAAGGTGGAGTTGTTGTAAATCGTGAAAGAGGAACTCCTCAGGGAGGTGTTATCTCGCCGCTACTGAGCAACATATTTTTACACTTTGCCTTTGACAAATGGATGGAGAACAATCACCCCAATATGCCTTTTGAACGCTATTGCGATGATGCGATTATTCACTGTACCACTGAAAAGCAAGCTCTCTTTATTAGAGATGTTGTGGCTAAAAGGATGAAAGAACGCCGTCTGGAGTTGAACCAGGAGAAAACCCATGTGGTATATTGCAAGAATATGACCCATACCGAGTCCCATACGAGTGTAAGCTTCGATTTTCTCAGTTACACATTCAGGCCGCTACGCAGACCGACCAAAAATGGTTGGTTGTTGACATATTTCCCTTGCATGAGTAAAACCTCAAAGAATGATGTCAGACAAAAGCTGCGGAAAGTAGTTGGTCGTAGTTACAAAGGGACAATACAGGATCTTGCAAAGGTTCTAAATCCTAAAATCCGGGGGTGGTACCGCTATTACTGCCACTACTCCCATTGGACGACCCGGGATGTATGGTACTGGCTGAACACCAAGATGGTAAGATGGATCATGAATACCAGACGCATGGGGAAGGGCAGGGCACATCGGTGGCTTGTTAATGTTTACAAAACCAACCCACGCCTTTTTGAGCACTGGCCTTATGTGCGGCCTTATTGACCCGTTTCGCTGATCTGGAAGCGCCGTGTGACGGGAGACTGTCACGCACGGTGCTGTGAGAGGTTTGGGGTGAAATTCCCCTTACCTACTCGACAGCATACAGGTCCTGGAAAACAGCGGAAAGAAAGGAAGCTCTCACAAGGGCTACTTGTGGGCTTATCATGCCCCTGCAGATGGACTGGTTTTCTTCGATTATTGTCCAGGGCGAGATAAAACAGGACCGGAAAGAATATTAAAAGACTTCTCAGGCGTTATCCAGACTGATGGATACAATGTATATCAGAGCCTTTTTGAGAAGAATCAATCCATCTACCATTACTTTTGTATGTCCCATATCCGCAGGAAGTTTGATGAAGCGGTTAAAAATGACAACCAGAGAGCTGCTTGGGCAGTAGGAACTATCGGTCAGCTTTACGGGATTGAAAAGGAAATCCGTGAGCATATGCCACCACTCAGTGAAGGTCAGATTGTCGAAAAAAGGATGACGAAAGCCCTGCCGATACTCACCCAACTACACGAATGGATGCAGCAGGAGTATCCCAAAGTACTACCACAGAGTCCTATTGGAAAGGCGATTGGATATGCTCTTCCATTAATGGAAAGCATGAGACTATATGCGCTCCATGGAGATTTACAAATCGATAATAATCTGATCGAGAATGCTATCAGACCAATCGCATTGGGTCGGCGTAATTACCTCTTCGCAGGCACGCATGACACTGCTCAAAATGCTGCCATGATCTATTCTCTTTTCGCCACATGTAAAAAGCATGGAGTAAATCCGTACGACTGGCTGCTGGATATTCTTCGTAAAGTGAATGACCCTGATTATGATGGTAAATTCTCAGACCTTCTTCCAAACCGCTGGAAACTGAATCAATAATCTCTGTATTACACCTCTTGGAAAAATAGGGGGATGGCCGACTGCTTACGTATAAATAAACTATGAGTTTATAAAACGAGACTAAGGTAAACCTTTTAACGCAGGACTGGCCATTGGGTACTGTCGCCGCCACATCGTGGCTTAATCAAAAGGGATATTCTAATCAGTTGCTCAGCCGTTATAAAAAGAGCAAGTGGCTGGAATCCTTTGAGACGGGAGCTCTGAGGCGTGTCGGCGATTCAGTAGGCTATGAGGGGGCTATTTATACTTTACAACACCAACTCGCTCTCTCCATCCATCCAGGCGGCCGAGCAGCTTTATCCTTGCTTGGTAAAGCCCATTATCTGGAATTGGCTCAGTCCAAAGTCGATTTATTCGGCACAGAAAAAGAAAAGTTACCAGCCTGGTGCAAAAAAGCAGATTGGGGCATAAAGCTGGTCTAACATCAATCCTCTTTTCTCCCTGCTGAAATGGGCATGACAGAAGTGACAGTTAAATCTTTTTCCATCAAACTGTAAGCGTTTTTCAGGACGATACAGTTTAACGGAATAAAATGACTAATCGTCCGAAAATTCTATTTTGTACGCAACTTGAAATATTCCAAAATCAATACCCACACTTCCGAGGAGCTTATCATATTTAATAGCAAAAACTGGCCCAATACTAATCAAGTACGCGAATTTATCGGTTGCGATATCGAACCACAAAAATCAATGAGGTGGATGCTCTTATCTTTTAGATAATCAAAGACTTAATACGATAATAAAGCCGAACGTTAAGTGATTTCTCACAAAAGTTCGGCTTAGTACCCCTTCCAGAACAATTGTCGAACCATTTTTTATAAGATTTAGAAAAAATAGTTAAGCTGATAGCATAAACAATTGATACCAGTTATGATTGTAGCTGGTATCTTTTAAATGATAAAAATGATTTTTTTCCTTGGTTGAAAAGACATTTAATCTACTGTAATTGCTTCAATTTTTTTTAATGTATTGACGTTTTGGGAGGCTAGTGATTGTTAAATAATAATTAAAATGTTGTTTATAATCAACATTTTAATTATTATTGTTGATTATAAACAACATCATGAACAATAGAAAACAGATCCTACTTCCCAGATTTGCAAAAATCTTTGGACAGTTGGGGGAGAATATTAAGCTGGCACGGAAGAGACGCAAACTTACGACGATACAGGTAGCTGAAAGAGCTGGTATTGACAGGACTACATTATATCATATCGAAAAGGGCAACCCAAGTGTATCATTGGGCGCGTATTTCAATGTGCTGAGGGTTCTTGGATTACAGGATGATTTTTTGAAACTGGCCGCTGACGATACTTTTGGAAGAAAATTGCAAGATTTGGAATTGATCGGCAAATCATAATAATATGGCAGATAATACAGACATTTGGGTTTATGCCGACTGGATAGGAATGTCTGGTCCAAAATGTATCGGTATACTGGCTGCCCAGCAGGTGAAAGGAAGAAAATCTTTTAGTTTTACATACGACCCTGATTGGATCAAATCCAATGAGCAACTACTTTTGGACCCGGACATTGCCTGGTTTAGCGGTGCTCAACATCCAAATCAGAAAGAAAATTTCGGTGTATTTCTAGATTAATGCCAGATACTTGGGGACGTACGCTGATGAAAAGAAGAGCCTATATTAAGGCCAAAGAAGAAGGCAATACTCGAAGACATTGTACGACATTGAATTTCTGTTGGGCGTTCATGATGAATAGTTGCCATTCTTTTCCAACGGTAAAGAAGCCGCGACGGCGTACCGTTTCTGGGCAATTCCAAATGTTTCAGAAAGTTCGCTGGCACTCTTTCCAGAAATCAACATACTAACCAGTTCCTGCTTGAAATCAGACTCATAGCTTCTCCAAGTCTTTCCTTTTTTTCGGTTATCCATTTTGCATTAGGTTGTGTAAAAAAGTGTGCCGTTTTTTGGGAGCCATCTCACAACAGACCTGGATAAAAGTGTGTTAAGTTGTAATCATTTACATGTAACCGGGTAGGGTCAGTTCACGGATTTAATAATGAGCCGTTAGAGAGCAGTTGTCTGTAATTTTTGCCTATCGGTAACTTGCTTCCATTTTTTAGGAACACAACATTTCCTTCAATATAATGGATGAACTTTTTATTTAGAATAAACGATTTGTGTATTCGAACGAAAGATTCAGAATGCAAATTTTCTTCAAAGCTGATCATAGTACGTGCTGTGAGTAGAAAGTTTTGCTCACCCCAGACCTTCACGTAATTACCTAAACCTTCGAAATAGTAGATTTCATCAAGCAGTACTTTCACCAGTCTTTTCTCAGTCTTAACGGAGATGAAATTGGGCTGGGTAGGTGCTTTCAAATAATCTTTTGGTCTGGAGCTCGTGATCTGCATGCGAAGATTAAACTGTGTGCTGGCCCTGTTTACGGCTTTCAGGAAGCGGTCAAAACGAAACGGTTTTAGCAGGTAATCACATACTTCCAGCTCGAAGCTTTCCAGTGCGTGCTCCTCATGGGCGGAAGTCACAATAATTAGCGGACGTTGCTGTAATGTCCGGATAAAGTCAAGTCCGGTAAGTTTAGGCATGCGTATATCGAGGAAAATCAAATCCACTGTCTGATTACTTAAAAAAACCAATGCTTCGGTGGCCCGGTAACATTGCCCGGCGTTTTCGAGAAACGGAATATCTGCCATGTAAGCAAGGATCACTTCATGCGCAAGTGGTTCATCATCAATGATCAGGCACCGCATATTCATAATTTTCTAATTCCAGTTCCACCTTAAATTTAGTGTTATCCTTTTCAATTTTAAGATTGTGATTGCCAGGGTATAATAAATGTATCCGTTTTCTCAGATTATTTAAACCAATCCCTAAGGGATTTTCCGATACCAGTTCAAAAGAGTTCTGACAGGTGAAGTATAGTTTTCTTTGGTCCGTTTTCAAGGTGATATGCAAAAATGCATCGCCACTAGCAGGTTCAATGCCATGCTTAAATGCGTTTTCAATCAATACGACAAGAAGCAGCGGGGCGATTTTGAAGTTTTCATCTGGCAGATCCACATCAAAACGCAGGTCAAATTTTTCTTTCAGCCGGATCGATTGTAGTTGCAGATAATCTCGCAAATACTTCACTTCTTCCATGATCCGAACTGAGGGCTCTGATGCTTTATAGATTACATAACGCATCAGGTCCGCTAATTGAAGTATTACTTCTGGCGTTTCGCTAGATTTTTGTAGACTTAATGCATACAAGTTGTTAAGGGTATTAAAGAAAAAATGGGGATTCAGTTGCTGTTTTAACAAGTTCAATTCGGCCTGTGATTTTTCTTTTTCTAATAAAACAATGCGTGTATTCTGTTTTGACCATTGCACGGCCAGAAGGACAGGTAAACTAACCAGTAAAATAATGATTGCGCCGAATGCATTTTCCCAGACAAACGGATTTTGCGAGAAAGTGCCGCCCAATTGTTTGCTGAAGGGTAAAAGAGATAGCAGTTGCCCCATGACCGGATAGAAGGCCCCTACCACGGCTAAGGCACTAAGAACGTAAAAGACGGTACCTTTTTCTTTCAGCACTTTGGAAACCAGAATTCTGCTGTTGATCAGAAAGAAAAAATAGCCACATAGATACATTAAAAGCAATTGAAGCGCGTAAATCAGAAAAGTATCAAATCTGGAAAATATCTTCGAAAGGTTGAATTCAAACCCGATCAACAATTGATCCTTTGTATCATAAAGCGGATTATTCAGACTTGACACTGCCATGGACGACAGGGTAATCGCTAAGAATATCAGTGAGATAAGAATTGCCTTTTCCAGGCTCATCCGCTGCACCCATTTCGCATTAACAACCTGCTTATTCCAATACGTATTGGCTATCAGGATAACCTCCAGACCCAGAGAGCAAATAGCACCCTGCAGCACAATCTCCCATGTGTTGGTCTTCTGATCGAGTATAAGGCTGCTGCCCAGTGCTAGCAACGGAAGGTAAATTCCATAGCATGCAATGTGGTAGCTTCGGTACTTACGTGGAGCAAGCGATTTCTTCCAACTCTCTTTTTTCCATGCAAACGCAAGGACAGGGAACTGCGAAATGCAAAGCGCGCTTGCAGCAGAAAAGTATGTTTCCCAGCTGCCGGCGGCATTAAGTGCCTCAATAATGGCGATCCAGAATAATAGGCCGAGATAAAGCCAAAAGTCCAGCCTGCCCGGATAAAACCTGTCTTTTTGAATCCACTTACTCATAGACATCAAAGAAACCGTAGATTCTGCTGCTTGCCAAAAAAGAATGATGAAAGCACCTTTTTTCGTGACATTGGTTTAAAATAAGCTTTCATCAAGGTACACAAAAGGTTTATCCTTAAAAGCCCGGCCCATATCATCTATTTTTCTTTGCCAGCCAGGTATTGCACAGTTTTGGGCTCTTATCCAAATTGTAATCGAATGCAACGACTTAAAATCGACCACCTTCTCAAAACTTATCCCAATGGTGTCAAGGCGCTGGACAACGTTTCCCTGCAAATCGGCAATGGGATGTTCGGCTTACTCGGGCCAAATGGCGCGGGCAAATCTTCCCTGATGAAAATACTGGCCACGTTACTTCAGCCGGATAGCGGAAATGTGTTTTTTGATGAAACTGATATTGGGACCAATCCGCATTTTCTAAGAAGCCGGCTTGGGTATCTGCCGCAGGATTTCGGCGTTTATCCCAGAATTTCGGCGGCAGAATTGTTGGAACATCTGGCTGTTTTGAAGGGTATCACAAATAGAGCCGACCGCAAGCAACAGGTCGCTGCACTTTTGCAGCAAACGAATCTGTATGAAAACCGAAAACAGGCAGTCAGCACTTTCTCCGGCGGAATGCGGCAGCGGTTTGGCATTGCGCAGGCATTGCTGGGCAACCCGCAACTGATCATTGCTGATGAACCCACAGCTGGACTTGATCCGCTGGAACGCAACCGGTTTCACGATTTGCTAAGCGAAATAGGGGAGCAGGTGGTGGTTTTATTGTCCACCCACATTGTCGAGGACGTGCATGATCTATGTCCTGAAATGGCGGTGCTCATCGGAGGACAGCTTGTCCTGAAAGGCAAACCCAGCGCCTTAACCGAAAAACTACGCGGCCGGGTATGGCAGAAAACAGTCAGCAAAGACGCATTGGCTGTTTTGAAAAGTAACAACCATGTGATCTCAACGCGGTTCATTGGTGGTAGCACGCAGGTACATATCCTTTCAGACGTGCAGCCCGATAGTGGATTTCGGCTCGTCGAACCTGGCCTGGAAGACGTTTATTTCTCCACGATATTCGGCAATCAGCGGCCGGGAAATCGGCAGGCAATATGATGGCTTCTCTAATGGGTTTTGAAATGAGGTATCATTTCAAACAAATCGTTTTTCAGGTTACGGCCGCGCTGTTTTTTTTTCTTGGCGCTTTAATGCCGCACGGAAGTTTTGGTGGACCGGAAATTTTAAAGAACGGACCCTATGTAATCAATTTCATTATTTGCCTGCTGTCTATTTTCATGATATTCGTCAGCGCATTGTTCTGTGCGAATGTCGTGCTCAGAGATAAGTCCTACCAGACCGATGTATTGATTTTTTCGACGGCAATCAGCAAGCGTGTTTACTTTGGCATTAAGCTCTTCGGATTGCTGTTGTCGGTTTCGCTGATCATCTGCATTGCCGCAGCAGGCATCTTGGTCGGGACGGTATGGCTGCCGGCGAGCCAAAAGGGAAGTTTTCAATTACTATATTATTTACAACCACTACTATTATTTGGGTTGCCCAATGCGCTGTTTTGCGCAAGTTTCGTCTTTGCAGCGGCCATGTGGTCCCAAAACGCGAGAGCTGTCTATGCATCGGGCGTGCTGCTTTTCATACTTTATTTTACCGCTTCCATTTTTGGGAACTCTCCATTAATGGCCACATCGGCCTTGAAGACAGGAGGTCCTGGTTTGTGGTCTGTATTGGCTGACCCATTTGGATTGACTACCTTCTTTAGTGAATTGAAAAGCTGGTCCGTATGGCGCCGGAATCATCATATTTATGCCGTAACCGGTACATTTCTTTCAAACCGGTTGCTCTGGACTTGTATGGCTGTTCTTGCAGTTACATTGAGCTATAAGCATTTCAGGTTTAGTTCGGCTTCTGCAAGACCGGTTGATAAATCCAAAGCTTTCAGAGGGAAAATAATTAAAGTAGTATACAGGCCTGTTGCTCTGCAAAAGTTGGGCTTCGTTTACTACATTTCTGCGCTTCGCTCACAGCTACTTGTGGAACTTACCTCGCTTTTCAGACAGCAGCTTTTTGTGGTTCTGCTTGCACTTTGGATATTTGTTTACGGCGTGGAATTAGATGAAAATGTTCTCCATGGTCCATACGACATTCGCTTTTATGGCACTACCGCATTGGTAATAGAACAGATATTGTCCGCGCGAATGGCATTGTTGCTACTGGTTTTTTACGCATCCGAGCTGATTCATAAAGAGCAGGTTAGCAGAATTCAGTCACTTGTTTTTTCAACACCTGTTTCGGATGCTGTTTTGTTTTTGGCAAAATTCGGATCTCTTGCAGTGTTGATCAGCATATTGATCAGTTGTAATATCATAACCGGAATTGGATTCCAGTTTTTGACAGGGCAAACAAATATTTCGCTTTTACCATACTTTTCACTATTTTATTACAGTGGGTTCCAGCTATTGCTTTTTACGGTTCTGATCATTTTTATTCAAACCATCATTCCAAATAAATACCTGGGCATGCTGTTGAGCCTTCTTGTTTTGGGAATATATGTTTTTGGAAAAATGCTTGGAATTGAGCAATACTTACTACGGTTCGGCTCAGCACCACAGGTCATTTATTCGGCAATCAATGGCTTTGGGCACCATGCGGAATCATTTAACGGATACATGCTGTTCTGGACATTTTTCGCCATTACCTTGGGTATGCTCGCTAGTCGCTGGTGGCAAAACGGAAGGGTCGATACTTGGTGGAAACGGATGAAGGCTGGCATGCGCAATTGGGATGCCGCATCGAAAATAATGATAGTATCAACGTTGATGCTGATGATTTGTACCGGCTTTTATATAATTGAAAAAAGTGATGGAGTTGCTCTTGGTAGGGGAAGCAAAAAGGATATTCAATGGCAAAAACGATACGAAAAAACTTATATGCCCATTGCGGCCCTCACACAGCCTGTCATCACTAAAATCAAAATAAAAACGGACATTTATCCTGATGAACAGCGGTATGAAGTTTCAGGTACATATCACTTAATGAACAAATCTACATATGCTATCTCCAAACTTTGGATTGGTGTAGATCCGTCGGTGACTTTGGTTGTTTTGACGATGGCGGGGGCGGCTCTGAAACGGTCAGACCAAGATTTAAAGCAATATTTTTACGACCTTAAAAAACCGTTACTGCCCGGTGCAGTAATGTTGCTGAACTTTTCAATACGAGTGGACCGATCCAGTTTTAAGCCCTTCGAAAGCGAAAATTCGGTTGTAAGCAATGGCAGCTACATTGAGCTTGAAAAGTTTCTGCCGTTTTTAGGATACAATAACAGATTTGAGCTGGATGACCCCCGGATAAGGCAAAAAAATGGAATGGAAATACAGACTAAACCTACACAGACCCACCAGCGTTATCATCTAGTCGATTTCGAAAACACCATTTCCACCCTTGCCGGCCAACAGGTAGTATCAGTTGGAAACTTGGAAAAATCTTGGAAAATAGGCGGGCGTAGCTACTTTTTATACAAAACTGTAAAGCCCATTGCATTTATGTTGGCTATAAGCAGTATGCGGTATGATGTCCATAAAAAATCCGAGAATGGTATTACCTTTCAGATCTTTTATCAGCCAGGACAGACACATAATTTGCCCGCCATGATGCAGGCAATGAAGGATGCCATCAGCTATGGAAATGCGCAGTTCAGCCCATATCCGCTCAAACAGATCACACTGGCAGAAATCCCGGCTTATCCAGGGGCGGCTACGGCATATCCCGGGGTCATTTTTAGTAGTGAAAAGTATAATTTTTTGGTCGACGCGAGCGACACTTCCCGTCTGAATTTTATTTATACAACCACCGCCCATGAAACCGCGCATCAATGGTGGGCTTACAAAATTCGTCCGCAGAATGGTTTCGGGAATGCGCTGTTGACCGAATCTCTTGCCAAATACACCGAGGCAATGGTAGCTGAAAAGCGTATGGGAAAAATGAGGCTGCGACAATACCTTCGGACCGATAACGAGCTTTATTTTACTTTGAGAAATAGGTCTGCTCAGAAAGAACTTCCGTTAAGCCAAACCTGGGAGCAGCCATTTGTTCATTATCAAAAAGGTGGGTTAGAAATGTATGCGATCAGAGAGTTGCTGGGTGAAGATCGTGTGAACGCTGCACTTAAAAATCTGATATTTAGTCACAGTTTTCCTAACATCAAACCATCATCTAACGACTTGGTCAATGCTTTGAGCCAACAGGCTACGCCATTTGAAAAAACTGCGGTCGAAAACCGTTTGAGGAAGGTAATCGTATATGACAATAGCATTAAAGTGCTTTCATTGAAGACTATTGGCGATGGGCGATTCAGGTTAAAACTGCTGGTTACTGTCCATAAAATTGATGAAGCTGACTTTAAACCAAAAAAAATGCAAACTGACGATTTGATGGATATTGGAATCTTCGGGGCGGAGGAACGATTCTGGAAGGAGAGTACCGAGCCCATTTACTTTCGAAGGCACCATTTCATAAAACCGCAAACGGTGATTGAAATTGTGATTGACAGACAGCCAAAGGTTGTGGCAATAGATCCCTATGGTTACTTCTTAGACGGCGATCAGAAGAATAACATGGCATCTTTCTAATACTCTTCTAATAGAAGAATACGGACATCAAATGTATTGTTCAAGGACAGACTTTACGAATTTGAAATCTGTAGTAGCTAGTGACAGAAGCAATTTGTTACTGTCACCTTGTGTACCCTTAGTTATTTCGGTTTGATTATTAATGAAAAAAACAAAGTTTTCACACTCTGTTTATCCTGACGGCTAAAATGTGCTTACAGACACCTCTTGTTGCCTGATATGTTGTGAACCACTCACAAGTACATTTAGCGTTGTCATCGGCAATGATGACTTTGTGCAAAACACCTGAACCTTTTACCTTGGCTTCAATATAGTCAAGTCTTTGCTCAATGATCTCAATATCACCATTTTCAATCAGCGTTTTTGCATTTTTTAGCCTGGGGTTCAAACTCGCTATGCGCTGAGTCTTAAATGGTAAGCGTCTGTAAAAATGCTGATTATCAGGTAGATCAAAACCTAATAGTCCCATGGAAGATAAATTTGCCGTTAAACTGTCCATAGTAATGAAATCAATATCATTTTCAATGGAAATTAAAGTCGGGTCGAAAGTTTCATTGGCTTTCAACAAGCTGTTAATACCATGAATATATTCCGTAGGAAGATCTACGATCATGCTGTCAAGTGCTTTACCCTCACCTGAAAAGCCACGGTAGGAATCGGGTGAGAAAGCCATTGTCAACCTCATTTTTCCAAAATTCGCAACCAGCGCACAAGTTTGCTTATCGCCCGACTGGTATATTTCCAAAGTATTGATCAATGGTAGTACCCCTTCCAGTAATCTCAGTCTGTGTATCCCACCTACTCTTACCGTCCCGACAATCGGCAGTATTGAGAACACAAACTTGCCTGTCCGGTTTACTACGTAAAAATCCCCTTTTGCATTTGTCTTGGGAATGCTCTGAAAAAGTTGAATTGCTTGGAGTCTGGTTAGTTCAAAGACCTTTGTCATATCAGCCAGATACAACTGTACGCTGGTTAAACCTTTGATCCATCTTGCAGGTAAGGCCACCTTCTTTTCGGTTATTCTGGTCTTCTCTGTGGCTATTCGCACATCGCTTTGTCCGACCGACAAAACAACCTTTTCATTTTTCTGAATCGAATTAAGTGCATTCAGTATTGGTTCGTTAAAATCAACGTTGGTCGTCCCACTTGCAATAAATTCACCATCAACCGAGTCGGGCATCATATCCAGTCTGACATATACGCCATTGCAGGATGAAAATCCTTCAAATCGAAGCCGGCCGGCACCCGCAGAAACAATCGGATCTTTCAAATGGGCGGGCACAGGTCCAAAACTGGAACGGACGACTTTGGCAATTGTCGACCAGCACTTCGCTGTCAGGTAAGGTTCGGTGAGACTTCCCCAAAAAAAGCACGGGATATTATTTACTTCTTCAATTTCAGTCTCATGCGCCAAGACCAGTTTGTTGATACCCTGCCCCTTGTCAAAGGCAGAAGCGCTTTTGTAGTGATATTCTAAGTCTGCGAGCATTATGATTGGCAGTTTAAATACTTTGAATTTGTCTCAAAACAGACTTTACCGAATTGTAGTCCTTCCAAAGCGAGATGATATTCATTGCACCTTCTCTGGGTTTTGAGCCCGTTCTGATCAACAGATCCAAATAGAGCTCCAATAACTTTTTAAAATTCACTGGCAGCTTATCTTTTGCAGTAAAATTTGAAATCAGAGAATCCAATAGTATGATTAAAGCCGAATTGTGCAAGGATGAAATATCTCTAAGCATTGTAAGGCATTCTATAAAACGCTGCACCGGACCATAATTTTCAGAAATGAGATATGCTGTTTTTTCTCCCAGCGCCTTTACATCAATCTTTCGTTCTGTTATAAGATAAATTAATATCTCACTAGCGTAAGATCTGGTTTTGACAGCCTTACAGAACATGCTGCAACCGATAACTAATAGAGAAGTTTGTGAAAAAACAAAGCCGTCCTGTGCTGATAAGTATAGAAATGCACTCAGATCATCAGAGCCAGCTTCGTTATTTTTACAAGCGTACTTTAAAATCATTGTCGCTAAAGCCTGGTCATTCTGCGGCATCAGACTGTGCCAGTACAAGACATCGCCATGCGAAAGAAAATTATAAACATATTGATCCGCCTTACGTTCATATACATCAAGACTATATAGAAGATTAAGGGGGATATCCCATTTTGATTGCGGTAGATCTACCGACAGCTCCCTGAAATGATAGTACTCTGGTTGTTGGGTCGAATAATTTTTGTACTCGTTTTGCCTGTTAATAATCTTAGCAACAGGTATTAAAGGGTGAGAAACATTCGGGAGGTTTTTCAGAGAAGTATTTTCAAATTCAGTAAAGTTGTCGTCAGCATAAAATGTGCGCGCCACAACAGCCCAGGTCGCATGGTTGAGTACGTTTTCAGATTTTGCTCCTGAAAACATCTTCTTCAAAAAAGAATCATATTGCAGTTTAATTTCACTGCTTGCACCCAAGGCAAACTTAATCAGGTCTGCCTGGTTGCTTTCAAGCCGGTCACAGAGTAGCAAGGCTGCCTGGGTATTTTCCCTGGGCATCCTGCTGAGAGCAATTGTAAAATCCAGAGCATCTATCACCCATCCGTTTTTTTTGTACTCCAATAGCCGCTGGACCAAAACCACAGGATCAACCCAGTGAGGAGCATGGGTTGGAAAAGATAATAACGGTACCGAAAATTTTGCTTTAATTTTTTTCTGAACTTCCAGCAGGATTTCTTTGGGAAGGTTAATTATCTTCGACTGACGGTAAGTCACAGGCGATGGATTATAGATACCTTCCCGCTGTTCAATGATGTGAACCAGCATTCCGGAGATATAATTTTTATCGCTTCCTAAAAAATAGGTCTTTTGAAGCTGATTGCTATAAACCCGAAGTTGCTCGAGAGCGTCGTTTGGAAAAAGATCTTGCTGTGTAATAAACGCGTTGATTAATTTTTCGCCTTCAATAACCTCGAATGAACTGATAAACTTGCCAAATTGAAAAAGTATATCATTGAAACTTTCAAAAGGTAAAACTCTTTTCTGGTCTATCAGAAAGTTGTACTTCCTTGAAACGAGCTGATAATCCTGCTCACTCTTAGCAATTTCGGTGCTATCCTTCTCTAAGAATGCCGAAATCAAGACGGCAATATTTCCCTGCATTAAAGGGAGATACATTTCCATTTTCTCCCTTAAAATAATATCATCAGCCTCAAGTAACTTTTCGAGTGTTTTAAAGGATCTTTCCTGCAAGGTCAAATCAGCAATCACAAATATGTCACTGACCAGGTAGCTGATTGTCGTTTTAAATTCTGGTTTGGCTTTTATTATTTTATCAAAAATACCCAATGAGGTTTTTATAGCGCCCTTACAATCTACGCGCATCATCACCGGCTCGACCCATGTAAGGAATTCCTGTAAATCGAATCCATCCTGCAAGATGAGCGTTTTGAGATAATCGATTGCAAAGCTCACGACTGCATTTAATGGCGAGTGAAGACAATGAAACAATGAATTTTGATATTTAAGTAAATCTTCTGTGGTTGGCTTGGCATCTGCAAGTCGCTTTCTGAAAAATGAACGAAGGTTGGCATTCCAGTCTTTGGTCTGCACCAATATGCAGTTTTCAATAAACCAAAGTCGGTCGATTTTTTTCTCGAAAAGCAAGTGGTTTAATATCCTTTCCCAAACCAGCACACTCTTATTACTCTCTTCCGGTGAATTTGCGAAATATTGATTGTGTAGCGCGGTTTCATAGCTGAATATACCTGGCACATCTCTACTATATGCCGTTACGTCATTGGTGATGTATGCAATATAATCAGTATGTTTGCACTTACCGGAGTTTTTCCATGGGTCAAATCTGGTTACTGCTCTGATGAAAAGTTCAGGATCATATTCTATAAGCCCTCTATCTTCCAGACGTCGTATACTGCGATAACTAACGGACAGCCATTCGGTTTTGCGCGTTTTGTCAAGAATGAAGCTGCTAATCCAGCTGGGTTTGGCCCATTTGAGAATTTCAAGAACATGCTTTTCTTCTACCCTGTCAAAATAAGCTACCGGCTCATCCCAAGAAATAATTTCCTTAAGGTTGAATAGACCGATTGCACTCAGGACAATAACGTCTTGCTGTTCTAAAGTGGCCCGTCTACCCCAGCTACTACCTCCATTTAGCACTTTCTTAAAGATATTATCCTCAGAGAGGTCTACATAATTTAGCCAATAGCTCTTGGCTTTTCTTATTTGTTTTTTCAGCTCTGGCTCGTTGCCTCTGGATTTGTTTTCTAGGAACGAAAGAAGACCCGCAAAATTCCCGGTTTTAACCAGGTCCGTATACTCTTCCAAGACAGCATTGAGATTTGACTGTTTAGAAGCTTGGCTGTTGGGGGTAGCCAGCGCTACAATTCCGTCTTGTGAATATCCTTTTCTTATTTTTTTAGCGATCAGTTTTTTAGCTTCCAGGGTACATGTTTCAGCATCAATAAAAGTTTTAGTCTGACTTTGTCCATTTGTACCGTTTCTTCCATAGGTGACCGTAAAAGAGTCATCTGAGGTTTCTATTTCCCAAAACTTATCAGACTTCTCGTCTATATACTGCAAATGCTTTTTCATGTAAAGGGTAGCGTAATTTAGATGCTTGCGTAGATTTCCAATAAAATGCCTGTTTCAAAAAGATAATGGCCTTTTGAATAGCTAGCCATCATTTTGAAGTCTGAAAATGTGATCGCATCTGAATAATAAATAAAAAAAATCAACTATACCATTTTATACGGTACAGACAGATCAAATAAATTACCGGTGCTCCCAAATGCGTTCAAATACAGCCATGCCAAGCAATGTTCAGGATGTCGGATCGCAAAAAAAAGGATGATGCCTCTTTATCACATTTAAAACAATTTCTATACTGGACCGCGGTTAATCAAGGCCTAGCTCAATAGGGACCTTTGTGCTCACAGCGTAAAAAAACATAGGAGAACATTATCTGAAAAAGGATATTGAATCTGCAAAAATTAGAACTGGCTTTTGTTAAATAAATAGATTAGAAATTTACTTACAAAAAACCAATTCATCCGACTGCGTTTAGGAATTGAGAAGGGAGTTGTAAAACTTTCCTTGACCCACCAAGAAATTTCCCACAGCTCTCCTTACTATTGATTTACAAAAAAACACTCCGGCGAACCGGCCCTACATTGAATTTCTTAACGGGGAGACCCGGCAAGTTGGATCTCGGTCTGTAACACAAGGTGTTATGTTCCGTTTGACGATAATTTTTAGTAGAATACGGGCAACTTTTAGAACTATTTCTACAAAGTGGTAAAACAATGGTTAATGAATTCTGGTAGCGTAAAAAAGTTTTATAAATTTGCCTACATGCATTGGAAAAGCTTAAAACCGGCCCTAATATCCCTGTTTTGCGTGATTAGTAACATTGTTTTGTATTTGTTTATGATGCATTACGATAGACAGCCAGATTGCCATTTTGCTTTTAAGATCTGCAAAAATGCGCTAACAATCAGTGTGATCATTCAAATACTTTATGCAGCTGGAATAGTTAAATTTCCAAATCCTGAATAAAAAACAGACTTTCACTCTACCACGAAGGCTACTGAGTAGAATAAACTGTTTTCAGAAAAAGACTATAATTTGAGAAAGCCGTCCGTTGTTGGCTTGGACGACTCTACTAACAAATCATGTATATCAGGGTTTGTAAGTAATTCTACACCTATACAAACGTTAGCCACTTGTTATTTCACGCTCATTAGACCTACCAGCTAAAAATCAATGTTCTTATGCAGATCGGTAATGCTATTTGGGGTGGCTTCGAAAATCGGCACACATTTAGCACAACATGATCCAAAATGAAAGACCCAAAATCTGCAAAAAATCGTCGGAGCTACGACGCTGTGTATCGTCCTAAAAAAAGTTATAATTTTTGGATTTGAAAATCCTATTAGAAAAAAAAGGAACAGACAGCTGTATCAGCCACCTGTTCCTTTAATAAAAACATTATCTTAATTATTGCCAGCCCACGTTTTGAACAATGGCTTTGTTTTGATCTATTTCTGATTGGGGAATCGGCCACAAATAATCCCTCGGCTGGAAAACGCGGGTTTTGAGTGTTTTTCCTGTAAATTCTAAAATAGGGCCGTTGTTAACCTGTTCGGCAATTTTCCACCGGCGGACATCACTGTAAGAAACCCCCTCGGCGGCAAGCTCCACAGCACGCTCCTGAATAATTCTTTTTGTCATATCTGCTTTGGTAGCTGAGTAGGTCGGCGCAGCAGCTGAGGTATTTTGCAAAGCAGGAAGACCAGCTCTGGTTCTGACCTTATTGATCGCCGAGAATACTTCGGCATCCGGAGCAGCGATACGCCGGTTTCTTGCTTCTGCAAACATGAGCAGTACATCAGCAAAGCGTATGACCGGGAAATCGATCGGCCCCGCTTCACGCAGCAGACTTTCGTCACCAACCGCTACAAATTTCCTCCACACATAAATCGCATTTGCATTCCAGTTGTGCTGAATGTGAAAAGTTGGGCTGGCTGCGCTTTTAAATGGCCAGGCAAGTTTGTAAGTAACATTACTAGCGCCGACATATTCGGCCCAGGGAACGATAACGGATGTCTGAAGCCTTGGATCACGGTTTTGATAAGCCTTTTCAACATTTGATTTTTCCGAGAATAAAACACTCTTTTGGTCAGCAGTCATGGATGAGAAGCCCGGAATTACTTTGTCCCAGTTAAAAGGCGATCCGTCAATATTTTCATACATATCCACCAGAGTAGGTGAGGGAATTCCGTTGGTCCAGCAGGATCCCCGGGTTGCACGCGTACCTAATCTAAAACTCATGCTTTCTCCAAAACCAGCAGTTGCGATGTTCTGGATAGAAAAAATAATTTCTTTGTTGTTCTCTGTCTTAGCCTTAAAAAGCTCGGCATAATTTGGATGCAGGTCATAAGTCATGGTCATGACGGTCTTAAAATCATTTTCTGCATTTTCAAAGTCCTGGATGTAAAGCGCAGTTTTACCACGCAATGCAATCGCTGCACCTTTGGTTGCCCGGCCAAAATCAGCGGAAGCATACGATACAGGCAGCAGTTCGATGGCTTCGGTAAGATCTTTTTTGATAAAAGCGCTCACTTCTTCAACGGTATTGCGCGGCTTCATCGCTTCGGAATAAACAACCGGCGTCTCATAAATTGGAACAGCACCGAAGAAATCCATCAGGTTAAAATAATGGAGCGCACGAAGAAATTTAGCCTCACCGATCAAACGATTTTTCATCGCATCAGATAAGGAGCTCATGGCTGGAATTCTATCCAGTGCGTCATTGGCTCTTTGAACACCCAGGTACAGCTGGGACCATTTACCCGAATATGTTGCCGAATAGGGTGTGGTAGAACTGGTCATTTCAGCTTCAAAAAAGTCGTAACCATAGGCATAAGGCGAAAGGCAGTCAAGCATGAAGTACTGACCATAGACCATATCTTGTGTGAGGTTATTGTAAATGGCATTGACGCCCATCAAAGCGTGTTTTTCGGTAATCCAGAACTGGGATTCGCCAAGGTTGTCGTAAGGCTGCGTATCGAGAAGATCACTTTGACAGCCCACGAATAAAATTGCAGAAAGCAGAAGTATATATATGCGGTGAATCATGATTGTAGTTGGTTTAGAATGAAACATTTACACCAAAACTGAGCTGTTTCATAGTGGGGTACATCGTCTGAGTTGTTCCAAGTGCGGTTATTTCCGGGTCGATACCCTCGTAAGGTGTAAGCGTCACCAAATTTTCTGCGTTCACATAAACAAACAAGCGTTGTACAAAAAAACGGCGTGTCAATGAAACCGGCACGGTGTAACCAAGCTGAACATTTTTTAAACGTACATACGAAGCATCCTGCAGCCAGAAATCCGAATTCGGCGTCGTGTTCTGCGCGTAGGTATAATTGGTAAGTCGCGGATAGCGTGCATCCTGGTTGTCGGGCGTCCAATGATCATCGGCTACGGCCTGATTGATCTGATAACCATTTCGCATTCCCGTAGACAGGTACAGATCGCGCCAATAAGCTTTGTTGCCTGCTGATCCCTGAATCAAAGTGGAGAAAGAAAATCCTTTCCAGTCGGCATTTAAATTCAGGCCAAAAACCACTTTCGGGTTCAGATTGGCATCCACTATTTTCCGGTCATCATCGTTTATCTTTTTATCTCCGTTCAGATCCTTATAAAGAAAATCACCCGGCTTGGGAATACCCGGATTGAATGTATAACCATCAGTGATCATCTGGTTGATCATTTCCATGTCGGAATCTTTAACGATCCGGTCCACTTCCCTTACATAAAACGACCATATCGGATGGCCCTCCAGCATGATGTTTTGGTTGCTGAGTGAAGATTCAGATCCTTTGAAGCGGGTCACTTTATTTTTGATGTAGGAGAAATTTCCGCTGATACCGTAATTTACATCTCCTGCTTTATCACGCCAGTTCAGTGTAAGTTCAACTCCACGGTTGAGCACCATGGCTGCATTCTGTTTTGGCGCGGCGAGGTTACCATTCACCAGAGGTATCGGCAGATCAATTAAAATATTGGATGTGTTTTTGTTAAACCATTCTGCTTCAAAACCCAGACGGTTTTTAAAGGTTGCAAAGTCGACTCCAATGTTGCTGATATTGGTTTTTTCCCAGGTAAGCGCGCTGTTGGCAATCGCAGCGGGTGCGCCACCCTGAACGATAATTCCATTGAAGGAGTAATTCGAAGTGCCGTATACAGATTGATAGTCATAGTTTCCTATGCTGTTGTTTCCCAGACTGCCCCATGATCCTCTTAATTTAAGTTCATTGATAAAAGCAACATCTTTTAGGAATTCTTCCTCCGAAAGCCTCCATCCAGCTGATACCGAAGGGAATAAGCCCCATCGTTTGCTGCTGGCAAAACGCGATGATCCGTCGTAGCGAAGATTTGCTTCCAAAAGGTATTTTTCTGAAAAATTATAATTAACTCTTCCAAAAAAAGAGCGCAATGCCCAGTCTGTTGCATTGCCGCCTACAACAGGATTTGTCGACGTTGCGTCCAGTACGGGTGTCGCATCATCTATAGGATCGGATTTGGAAGCTGAAAAATTGTTTCTTTGATAGGATTCTTCCTGATAACCTAAAAGGGCGCTTATCTGATGTTTGCCAAAGGTCTCGTTGTATTTAATTACATGATTCAAAACGGTCTGATAAGCTCTTGCATTGGTATTGCCGACCGAGTATGTACTCGGATTAGGATTCCATATCTGCTCGGTCTGGAAATTATATCTTGGGATATACACCCCAATAGAGCGGCGGGTCTGATTGTCGTAATCGATTGAAAAACCTGATTCCAGTGTCAGGCTTTTGGTAAAACGGATATTGGAATAAAACCTTGAGAATAACTTCTGGCGTTCGATATCTCCCCGTGTTGAGTTGAGCGTCCAGAGGTAATTGTTGGCTTGCTGATTTTCTCCCAGCGCCATCGCACTTCCGTAGCGCCCCTGCGGATCTCTTGGTGTGATGCCGGGAACAGTTGCGCCGGTAAATGAAAAAAGATCCTCTATATTGGCAAGTCCGCTATTCGACCACAGTCCAAATGTATTGGTTCCTACCGTCAGCCACTTGTTAACCTGCGACTCAATGTTTATTCTTGCATTGTAACGTTTAAAGCCGCCGTTTTCAACCAGCCCCGGACTGTTCAGATAGTTGAATGAAATCAGGTAAGTACTTTTTTCACTGCCTCCTGAGGCGGATACATTATGTTCCTGCGCCCATTTTTTTTGTAATATCCAGTCAAACCAGTTCGTGTTCGGGTATTTCACCGGATCAATAGCAGAATTAGTCCTCCAATCCTCGATGGTTGCTTGTGAAAAGGGACCTGTTTGGGGCGAACTGTTATTAAAACCTTCATTGATGAGCTCCATGTGACGGGGATAATCGGTCACCATATTGATCAGATTGGATGGCTTCTGCTGAGAGAGCCGTACGTTATAGCTCAGTGTTGTTTTATCTTTTGAGCCTCTTTTCGTCGTGATTAAAATAACACCGTTCGCCGCGCGCGACCCATAAATAGCGGCAGAAGCGGCATCTTTCAGAATAGAAATATTGGCTACATCCTGCGGGTTGACATCATTCATATTTCCCTGCACGCCGTCAATGATTACAAGCGGATCCGAATTATTCAGCGTTCCCTGACCCCTGATCCGTAAAGTGGCACCATCGCTTCCGGGTTGTCCGGAGTTTTGTTTCACCGAAATTCCAGCGCTCAGACCTGCAAGACCCGACGAAAGCGAGGAAATCGGGCGCGTTTGAGCTACGTTGGAGAAATCGATGGAAGCGACAGATCCTGTCATGTTCACTTTCTTCTGTGTTCCGTAACCTACAACCACCACTTCGCTCAGTGCTTTTACGTCAGCCTGTAACGTAATGTCAAGTTGTGAACTGCTGCCTACTGTAACTTCATGAGGCAGATAACCGACAAAACTGAAAACCAGAACGGATTGCTGATCGGGAACATTGATTTCGAAATTTCCATTCACATCTGTTACTGTTCCCTGCGTTGTGGATTTGATCAGAACGCTTACACCTGGCAGCCCTTCTTTATTTTCTGAGGCCGTTACTCTTCCTTTAATATTAATTTCCGCCTGCAAAAGCTCCTGATGGGCAGAAGTTTGTGGCTGTGCTTGCGGTTGCTGTTTTTTATTGAGAATAATGTATTGTCCGGAAACGGAATAAGTAATGTCTAACGGGGTCAGGATTTGCTGCAAAACAGATTCCAATGGCTGATTGGCCACATTGATTGTAACCTTATAACCGTTCACCAATGTACGGACAAAAGAAAATTTTACTTGGGAGGAGCGCTCGATGGTATGTAATACCTCTCTGAGCTCCTGTTTTTCAGCTTTAATGTGAACAGGTTTGCTTAGCATGTCCTGTCCATAGCTACCGCCGGCCAGCGATAGGCTTGTGAAAAGCAGTGAAACCAAAAATGGTGTAATTGTAATTTTCATCACCGTCACCAGATAATTGAATGGGCTAAACGTTTTTTTCATTAATTTGAAAAGTTTTTGGTTGAAAGCTAAAGACACAATTCTCCCTTGCCTTCGAAAGAAGGTAGTTTCAGAAGCTGAATAGGGGAGTTCTCAACCGGTAATGTTCGTACCATTACCGGTTACTTTTTTAATAAACTTTTTACGGCTTGAGCATAGGTTTTCGGTGGTTAAGGTTTAGGAATCAATTAGTGGCACCCCTGGGAGGTAACTGTAATACGGCCGTCTGCATTTTGATAAGTGGCACCAATGGTTTTGCAAAGGATATCCAGCTTGGTAAAAAAAGTTTCATTGCTCAGTGTGACATCTACGTAGCAATCTTTTAATACCGCTTCATCATACATAATGTCAATGCCGTAAATCCGACGCAGTTTCTCAAATACCTCTGACATAGGCTGATTGATAAATTCGAAATCTGTTTTTGACACTTTGTTTTCTATCGCAAGCGGCTGCTCAACAATGCTTTTTTGTAAAGTATTTTCCTTGCTTGAAAAATAAGCCTGCTGATTTGGAGTGAGCAGCAAAAGCTCCTTCTTATTTTTATCCTCAACCGGTATCACTTCCACTTTTCCGGTTTTTACTTTTACACTGGCTCCTTCTGCGGTGGTTTCAACATGAAAACTGGTACCCACTACCCGGGTCAGCAGTCCGTTGGCGAATACTAAAAAGGGATGGGTTTGATCTTTCTTGACCAGGAAAAATGCTTTCCCTTCCAGATACACTTCCCGGTTGCCATTTTCACCAAAAGCTTTTTCATAGCTCAGCCTGCTACTTGGATACAGTGTTATTTTGCTTTTGTCGGGAAGTTCAAAAGTTTTTAAATCCTCGGCCAAGTTGACGACTTCCAGAAGCGTCTGTTTTTTATCATCTACATAAGCATGATAAACGGATTGGTTCGTGAAAGCCCGATTTTGGAGATATAACATCCAGCCCAAAGCAGCCGATACGAGAACCGAAGCGGCAATAAGTAATTTTTTCCAGGGGATAAGTGGTTTTACGATTGGCAAAGCCATAACAGGTTCAAGGGCCCGCGCATCTTTCAGGATCCTGTTTATCTGCTGACTGACCTGATATTGAGGAAGTTCAGCTGCGGAGGTTTGCGCATAACGGATCAACTGAGCCGCCTGATCCATCACAAGCCCGGCGGCCGGGTTTTGTTCTTTTAGAATCGACCATTTGGAATATGACCTTTGGCGTTCAGGGGAAAGAACCCAATGACAAAAATCGCTGTCAGCTAAAAAATCTTCAAGCTTGTAATGATTAAAATCCTGCATAAGGGTTTTGGAATGGTCTGCTGTATGGGTATGACCCAAATAAGCGTCGGATCTCATCAAATTTTATGCAAAAAATATAGGCGTGGTTGAAGATTTTATTTAAGTACTTGTGATCCAGTCAATTGAAATAAGAGAAATGAGCAGTATTAAAGCCCATTTTTCTTTGAATAATCTTAAAGTGTGATAAAGAAGATTGGAGACGGCCGGAGGCGAAATTTCCATCACGGATGCAATTTCATTATTGGACAGGTTCTGAAAGAATTTTAAATGAATAATTTCCTGCTGGCGGCGGGTGAGAGAACCGATGATTCGATTTACCCTTTGCTGTGATTCCGATGAAGTTTCGGTCGCAATAATATTCCTTTCAATATTCTGTTGATCAGAAGGATCACTTTGCTCAAAGTGATCTCCGGGAAAAACCAGAAATTCGACTTTTTGATTTTTAAATATTCGGTTACGAAGACTGGTAAAGAGGTAGGCCTTGAGATTATTAACTTCGGGGAGATTTGACCTGTAGTCCCATAAATGTAGAAACAGATCGTGTATTAAATCTTTGACCTGATCGTCTGTGGTGAATTTTCTTCCATATTGGTAAAGTGGACGGTAATATGATTCAAGCAATTGTTCGAATGCCTGCCATTCTCCGTTTTTAAATTCTTCCCACAAATCTGCATCACTCTTTACCACACTTGTATTCTTTTCATTAAAGGTAATCTGCTATTGTCTGATGTAAAATAAGAATTATTTCAATGAAGACCACACAAACAAAGAATCTTTTAAAAACGCAGTTGCAATCCAGAAAACTCTATCGCCGTAAAAAGGCTTACAGCTGGGCGTGCGATGTCCTTCTTTTCATATCCGCATCCTTAATAATATGGATACCACGAAAGGTGGTGATATTTTCCGGCAATACAGGACAAAGTAAAATAGAACTGATTTTCTGCTATGGCACACTAGCCAGGATTAAAGGCAAAAAGAGAAACCATCTATACTTACAAAAAAGCTACTTATTTTGTATTTCATATGCAGAAAGAAGGGTCTGGAAAAACACGAAGCCGGTCATCTGGTAGGATTTTCTCCTTTTAAATCTGCCTTAAAAAAATACAATTGTGCCACGGGTCTCTTTGATCTTCCGACTGTCTGATTTTTCTTTCCCAGTCCCGTAGCCGAACTTGGCTACCGTAATGGCATGTGGCTTACTAAATTCCTTTTGAGTTAGGCCACTTTCGCGCCATTCCCATACCAAATTGAACAATTTTTCTGACTGATCCATTCTTGTTGATTTTTCAATCAAATGTAAAAACCGCATTATTGCCAAAAAATACCTGTTTCACAGGAGCTTACGAAAAATCGCAAAGCACTAACATTTAAACAAAACAATGCTAAACCAATCCTTAGCAGACAAGCGGGTGATCGACAAGATTCATTAGCTTTCTTCATGTCAGAGCTGTTAGATGATTTCAGGGTACTTGCCAGACTCAGGAATTCAAAATATATTTTTGTACTTTTTTAGTTAGAAGCTGCGTGATACTTTTCTGCCCTCATCAAACACAGGAAATTATGGCAGCAAAAATTACGGTAAGACGGAAAAATCGTTTGGCCTTGGTACGTATTGAAATCTTTGTCCTAGCTGTATTTGTCTCACACTGGCTCGGTAAAAAATATGAGTGGGACAGGGTTACAGGTGTAGCAGTCCTAATCATAACGGTCGTACTGACAGCCGGTTTATTTTTTAGGATACGTATTTTTCGATATATCTTCTCTATTCTGTTTTCGCTGCTTTGGGGTTTTTTAGTTTACGGGTTTGCCGATTCTGCAACGACGTCAAGTTACAGCCCTTGGCTCGCATTTGGTGTGGTTGCTGGCATTAGCCTTTGGTTACACAAAGACTATTTCACTTTTGAGAGTAAATCCGTGCCTATGGAATTTGAGTGATGCGTTAGCGCAACCAGAAGATTGAGTATTTCGCACATATATAAATCGGACAAAAAATCCCTTTATATATGTGCAGTTTAATATATGGTATTCCGATAATTTTTAATGGCTTTGATTGTCTAGTACCAGTTTAGGATCTCTTGATAAGTTTTATTACGGCGCCTTTACGTTTTCAATAACCAAGTTTTCCAGCATCCGAGAGAAGTTAATTTTCTTCGCTATTTCCAAATGTTTTCCGGATTTTCTTTTGCACCTTGGCCGGTAGGCAATAGCCATCTTACTTAGATGCTGCAGCATACTGCTTGAAATAAGCATGTAGGTCCACCTAGGCCTTGATTCTTGGTCCTACCATTCTGCATCATGATTTTTAAAATATTTGCTGAAAACCCAAATGCCTCCCAAAAGTTTTGTTGAGTCATCGGCACAACGAAGTAGTAGCAAAATCTATCAGGCTAGCATTCATAAGTGCGGAACCTAATATATCAAATTTGGCTTAACCTTTATCGTTTTTGAGATCTCCACAAACAAATTCCAATAATTCACAAGGTGATACATCCATTGCCAGCGCGATTAAATATAATTCATCTGCACGTAGTTTAGCAGATGAATTATTTGATAACTCTGTTAATCTTGGGCTACTCAGTTTAGACTTTCTTGCAACGTCTGCCTTATTTATAGATTTTTTGTCGAAATAGTCTCCTAATTTGGTTTTCATTTTCAAATAATTGTTGTTATATTATTATATTATATTAATAATTTAATATAATATATTTTGTATGGCTTTGTTTAAATTCTAGTAGTTTGCTGGTACAAACTAATGAGTGTTGCGATTAAATAAAGTTTCGTCTGAACTGGAATATATTCCTCTCTAAAGTTATTTTTAAAATATCACCCAACCTACTCTCGGTATTGACACCCAAGGAAACCTTCTTGTTTATGAATTTCTATATTTAAATATAGAAATTCACAAATAATTTTATTAAAATCTTAACAAATAAATTTTGATATTTAAGAATTACTTAATATATTTACAGTAAATCTTAAAGACATGGTGCAGTATAATTCATCACTTGATCGATTAGAGATAATAATTCCAATCCAAAAAATTGAAGATTTGGTTAGGTATGAAAAGAGTATCCTTAAATTATTGGCAGAGATCGAGATATCAAATTGTGATGCTGATTTAAAACAAAACATAATGTCCATTTATGAAATCCTAGGTCATTTCAGAATAGACGACGATTTGCTCATTTCAATGGGAAGTACCTATTGATTTATTTAAAGGTGTTTACACGCTATTACATTTTAAATATACAATGCAAATTGTTCAGCAAACTAAGTTTATTTTGTTCAACGTCATTTTGAATTGCTGTTTAGCGAGCCGCAGTGACTAGATGTGGCAAAGTAACGTTGATGCTTCTAATTTAATGTCTCGTAATATGAGAATAATTTAGATAAGGAAATTTCAAGTCCTTCAGATAATGCTACGATTGTCGATAGGGCTAAATTGACTTTACCTTTGCAAATCCTTTGCACTTGTGAATATTCAAGGCCAGAGGCAGCTGATAGTTTTCTTAAACTTAAATTCTTCTCTTTTGCAGCTTGAAGAACAGCGCTCGCAAACTTGAGTTGGTTTTCTACTTTACTTTCCATCCGGGAAAGTGAAAGAATTTGTGAAATTTTTTGACGTATGATAGTACGTCAAAAGTGAATATTGATTATATTTGGGTGTCGATAAGGTATCTTGGTAGAAATTATAGTGTTTGTGGCCAAAGAATGCATTGTAATCTGTAAAGAAACCTGATGAAATAAGATTTGAAATCAGTATTGGATCAATGGAGTAACAAGCTATAATCTACAATATCTGTTTCACGGTGTGTTAGTAACAGTTACCATATGTTCCACGCTTCGACCAAAGCTTTAACTAGTGTTGCACTTATGATTACCCTTCAAATTTTTCGTCTGCTGATCCGTAAGCCTCAGTAACTGTACTCAACAGTTTCGGTAGGGTAGATGCTATGTTCTTCATTTAGAACAGACGGTGAGAATACTGTCTAATTCTATCATAAGCCGCCTTTCTCAGGGCGCTAACCATTTTTCACTCTCAAACTTATAGTTGCAATGAACTCACGTTTTTGCTTTCCGGGCAAAGTATTGCCTTACATTTTCTATTTATCAATTGCTTATCTGCTATTGTCTCAGTGGTCTACACTTCGAGCGCAAGGTATTAGGTCGGCTAGAAGCTTGCAAATAGGGGACACCGTCCCTGATGTGACGATTAAACGGATACTCAATTACAAAACCACATCCGCTAAAATATCAGATTTTAAGGGTGAAGTTCTGATTTTGGACTTTTGGGCTACATGGTGCAGTCCCTGCGTTTACATGATACCGCGCATGGATTCACTTCAAAAGCAGTTTAAAGATCAGGTTCAATTTTTGGCAGTAACGTCGGAGTCGGAAAAGAAGTTTTCCGACTTTAAGTTAAAGTACGAGAAACGTTATGGTAGACGTATAGAGACACCGGAAGTTGTTTCTGATACTGTTTTACACAACTTATTCTACCGTAAGACGATTCCGCATTATGTTTGGATCGATCCTTCTGGTGTAGTGAAAGCGGTAACGGAAATGGACGAAATTACCTCAGGAAATATTGCCGCCTTTATTTCGAAAAATAAGGTTGAGCTTAAAGAGAAAAAAGACGAAAAGCGCATTCCGTATGACAAAGAAAAATCACTGCTGGTAAACGGGAATGGCGGTGACGGTAGTAAGTTGCTTTATCACTCGCTTCTGACTGCATACACGCCGGGTCTGACCGGAGGGTTCTCCTGGAAAATAGATTCCTTGACAGGAAGGCGAATCACGGTTACGAATTGTGGCAGACTTTGGCTTTACCGTATAGCATATGCAAAACCGGGCAGCTACTTTGATGAGTCCAGCGTAATCATCGAAACCAAGGACCGATCAGCATTAACCACTGTACTTTATGGGAGAGATTATCTTGATTGGCTTATCAATAACAACGGCTTCTGTTATGAGCTGATCGTTCCGGCGTCTTTTCAGAAAAAGACTAATATGATCATGCAGCAGGATCTAAAAAACTTCTTTCCCGAGTTTTCAGCTTCGGTTGAAAATCGGACAAAAAAATGTCTAGTGCTCAAACGAACTGGTGGTACTGCCAGTCTACCAGCCAGCGCCGGTGGCAAAACAGAAGTGAAGGTGGATCGTTTTGGGTGGAAGATCACCAATGCTTCCTTGGCACTGCTTGTAGACCGGGTTAATCAGACACAGAATCCCCCATTGTCAATCGTGGATCAGACCGGTTATAAAAACAATGTTGATCTGGATTTAAGTGCAGGTATTTCCGATCTGACAAGCCTGAATAGAGAGCTTGGCGGGTACGGTCTGACACTTGTTGAAGATCAGATCACAAGGCCTGTATTGGTCATCACTGATCGTGATTCAAACCACTAATCCAGTTTTACAAATCAAAATTCGCTCCTATGAAAACATATTATTATTTACTCTGGCTGCTGGTATTTCCGGTAATCGGCTTTGGCCAGTCGGTAACCGTGCGGGGTAAAATTATTTCAGCTGACACTCAGATTCCGCTGGTGGGTGCATCAGTCGTCCACAAATCAAGCCATACAGGTGTATCGGCAGACTCTTCCGGTGCATTTACAATGGACCTGCCGGCAGCAGATCCGATTGTAATCGTATCCTTTATCGGATATACAAAAAAGGAAATCATTATGAGTGCTGGTCAGCAGGTTGAAATCAGGTTGGAGCCCGATCAGAACCAGTTGGGGGAGGTGATTGTTTCGAGTGGTTACCAGCAGATCCCTCGGGAGCGTTCTACCGGCTCTTTTGTACATGTCGATAATGAACTACTCAACCGCCGTGTAAGCACCGACGTGCTCAGTAGGCTTGCCGATGTGGCGCCCGGTTTGATATTCAACCGCAGTGGAGCGAGCAAATCCGGTGCTCAGAGTGCGATCAGCATTCGTGGACAGAGTACGCTTTTTGCTAAGGAAGACCCATTAATTGTCGTCGACAACTTTCCTTATACAGGTGATTTGGGTTTAATTAATCCCAATGATGTCGAAAGTATTACCATATTAAAAGATGCTGCGGCAGCTTCAATCTGGGGGGCACAATCCGGAAACGGGGTAATCGTTATTACGACCAAGACTGGACGTTTTAACCAGCCAGTACAGGTGTCGTTTAATTCCAATATAACGACGGGAAAGAGGCCTGATTTATACTATCTGCCGGTGATTTCTTCCTCGGATTATATCGACATTGAACAGATGCTATTCTCTCGCGGTTACTACCGTAGTATAGAAAATGCCGATGCGAAAACGGCGCTGACGCCGGTGGTTGAACTTCTGATAGAAAATCGCGATGGGAAAATTACTGATCAGCAACTGCAAAATGGAATAGAAGCCTTCAAGGGCAGAGACGTGCGGTCTGATCTGAATAAATACCTATACCGGAATAGCCTTAGCCAGCAGTATTCGCTCAGTATCAAAGGGGGGAGTGCCAACCAGCGTTATTTCGCCTCAGCAGGTTTTGACAAGAACTTGTCCACCTCTGTTGGTAACGGTGTCGGCAGAGTCACGCTTAATGTAAATAACACCTATGCACTGCTAAAGCAAAAACTGGAAATCAGCACAGCGATCTACTATACTTCGTCGAAAACGGATCAAAATGCGATCAATACCAGTGATTTGAATCTGTCTGCCGGTAATCCCATCTTCCCATACGCCCGTCTGGCTGACGAAAATGGTAATGCAGTGAGCCTTCCCCATTTATACAGGGATAAATTTATCGCAGAATCCATGGGTAAAGGTCTTCTGGATTGGCGATATAGTCCACAGCAGGAACTTCGTCTAGGCGACAACAGTATATCGAACGCAGAATACAGAATAAACTTGAATACACAGTACAAGATTTTGCCAGGTTTGAACGCTCAGGTTCTTTACCAATACGTTAGCAACAATACTGAAAGAAAAGACAGACAGGATAAAGACAGCTGGTACGTTCGGGATCTGATCAACCGGTTTAGTTCGGTGGGTGCAGATGGTGCTGTTATCAGGCCTGTTCCTGCCGGCGATATTCTCAATCTCAGCTCTGTCTCCTCGGCCAGTCACAATTTGCGCGCCCAGCTTAATTTCAGCAAAGATTGGAAAGGCATATCCAGTCTGTCAATGCTTGCAGGAGCCGAGGTGCGGCAGTTAAATACCATGGGAAACGGCTCTATTTTGTACGGTTACGATGACGAGCTTGCTACCAGTGTGATGGTCGATTATCTTGCAAATTATACCGCCTTTGTTAATCCCACTTCGAAGAGCAACAGGATTCCATACACAGCGTCGCTATCGGATTTGACTGACCGCTACATCTCCTACTATGCCAACGGAGCTTACACTTTTAAAAACCGCTACACCCTTTCGGCCAGTAGCAGACTTGATCAGTCTAATCTTTTTGGTGTCAAAACCAATCAGAAGGGCGTGCCGCTGTATTCAACCGGACTGAGCTGGATGATCAGCCGGGAGGGATTCTATGATGTTGACTGGCTGGCTTACCTGAATTTAAGAATGACTTACGGATACAATGGGAATATCGACAAATCACTTTCCGCATACACAACAGCCTACTATACCGAAGGAATCCGCTCGGCAACTGGGCTGCCCTATGCGACGATTGCCAATCCGCCAAACCCGCAGCTCAGGTGGGAGAGAACCCGGATGATCAATTTTGCAGTAGACTTTAAGACCCGCAATAACATCATAAGCGGTAGCTTTGAATATTATTTAAAGAAGGGTCTTGATCTAATCGGTAATGCAGCCTTTGCTCCACAGACAGGTATTTCATCTTTCCGGGGAAACACGGCCAACAGCAAAGGACATGGCATCGATCTGAATCTTCACAGTCGGAACTTGAATGGTAGTCTGGGCTGGCAAACCGATTTTTTTCTGAGCTACGCTGCCGACCAGGTTACCAAATACCTGCTTAAACCAACCAGCATAGCAGGCTCATATCTAGGCGGATCCAATCTGGTGCCAACCGAAGGTAAACCGCTATATGCTGTTTACAGCTACCGCTGGGCAGGGCTTGACCCGGCTAACGGAGATCCAATCGGCTATCTGAATGATGAAACAAGCAAGGATTATGCGGCTATCAAGTCTGCTACAACGCTGGATCAATTGAATTTTCATGGTACCATGCGGCCCCTTATCTTCGGCGCCATGCGAAATACAATAACGTTCAAGCAGCTTTCGGTCTCGGCTAACATCAGCTACCGGCTGGGGTACTATGTACGGCTTCCATCTGTTAATTATGCCACAATTCTTTCAGGGCAGGGTGGACATGCTGATTACAATAAGCGGTGGCAAAATCCGGGTGATGAACTTCGGACAAATGTACCATCCATGCCGACGACAATCAATGTTTTGCGCAACGAGATCTACGCCTATTCTTCGGCACTGGTGCAAAAAGGCGACCATGTCAGATTACAGGATATCAATGTTGCTTACACACTTTCCAAAGCACGCTTTAAAAACTTTCCTTTTCAGTCAGCACAGATCTATCTGTATGCCAATAACCTGGGATTGATCTATAAAAAAGCGAAAATGGACCTTGACCCGGATTACATTCTTTCTCCGCCAGCTCCGAAGACGCTGTCTGCGGGTGTAAAAGTTGACTTTTAATCTAACCGTTTCTACAACATGAAAAGCCGTTTGATTTTAATTGTACTGGTAGCTACGCTATGCTGCTGTACAGAAGACTTTCTTGACAAAAAGCCCAGTAAAGCCCTGGTAGTTCCTACTGAGCTTTCGCATATGCAGGCACTTTTAGATGCTTATGCAGGTGGCATCAATTCAGGGCCCGGGCTTCATACTGCTGCTACCGACGAATTTTACCATCCTGATGCAAATCTGGGTAACGTAAGTGCACTGGATCGTAACACCTACCTATGGGCAGCTAACATTTTTGAAGGGCAAGCCAGCAATCACTGGGACAACTCTTACAAATCGATATTTTATGCAAACGTGGTCTTGGACGGACTAAGCAAAATAAAACCTGATTCGGTTTCCCAATCCAGTTGGGACCACGTCTATGGAAGTGCTTTGTTTATAAGAGCAATGTCTCTGTTTAATCTGGCTCAGGTTTTCGCAGCACCTTATGAAAAATCGGCTGCACCATCTCTGCTGGGTCTTCCTATCCGGCTGGATATGGATGTCAATGAGATTTCACAACGGGGAACATTGCAGCAGACCTATGACCGGATCATCGCAGACCTGAATGAATCGGAGAATAAAATGGCATCTCATCAGCCGCTGTATGTCAGCCGCCCATCCAGACAAGCTGCCAGGGCTCTTCTTGCAAGGGTTTATCTGGTGATGGGAGAGTATGACAAAGCACTTGAAGCGGCCAGCTCCAGTCTGGCTATCCATGATCTGCTATTGGATTACAATACGCTCAATCCCGCCGCTGCACGACCATTACCTGCGGTTCTCACAGGAAAAAATCCGGAAGTGATTTTTCACCAATCGTTAGCACCAATGGTTATTCTTGATTCCCCTCTAACAGGTGTAGATTCGCTTTTATACAAAACTTATCAACCAGATGACCTTCGAAAAACTTGTTATTTTGTGCTCAGACCGACCGGGAACATCGGATACAAGGGTAGTTATTTTGGCGGAGCTACCATGTTTGGAGGTTTGACCACAAGCGAGATGCTTATAATCCGGGCTGAATGCTACGCCCGGCAGGGAAAAACAGATCTTGCGCTGGCAGATCTGAATACACTGCTGGAAAAGAGGTTTAAAACCGGCCGGTTTACTCCCTTGACTGCTGATCAGCAAAGTATCCTTCCGCTTATTTTGGCGGAAAGAAGAAGAGAGCTTTTTGGCCGCGGCCTTCGCTGGAGTGATCTGAGACGTTTGAATCCGGATCCACGTTTCGCCGTCACAATCACAAGGACATACGAGGGTAAAACCTATACACTACCTGCCAATGATAAAAGATATGTGTTCCCAATTCCCGACAATGAAATCCAGGCAAGTGGTATTACTCAGAACCCCAGATAAACAAAAACACTCCATCCAAAAAAGGACGGAGTGTACACCGTGTCAGAAATGATTCTATTCGAGAATATAACCAGTCTGAACAGAGCCGATCGCATTCTGCACGTTCACAGAGTCAACATGGTCATTAGGGTTGTAGCCCGTTTCAAATGTTGCCGAGCAAATTTTCTCAGATGGACGACATTCTTCTGGTGCAACACCTGACTGCCAGCCACCTTCCTGATCGGGATTGGTGCTAGGAGCAGTCCTGAACCATTGCTCAACAAGCACATTCGGTTTTGGTTGATTAGGTAGTCTGGTTGCAACAGCTGCAGAACCGGCCATTAACAGAGCGACAAGCAGCAAATAATCGATTTTTAACTTTTTCATAACTCTAAAAATTTAAATTGTGATTGGTAAGATAATGCCTACTCTATTTTCAGGTTTTCAGCAAAGCGCCTGGCGAACAAAGGGCGGACATCCTGCCCGTGCCCTGTGCGGCTTATATCGTGGGACTGGATCTATCGGTTTGTTTACCGCACAGAAAAACGCCAGCGATCGAAATGATCAGGAAAAACAAATTGAAGAAAAAGTGCTGTTTGAATTGCATGTTACCCACCACACCCCCACAATGACATGGTATTCTGTCAAAAAAATTGATCAAAACAAGTCCCATGTAAGCAGTGAAAACAAACATCAAAATCACCGACAGGTAAAAGCCCGTCTTTCTGAACCTGGGTGTAATCAAAACCGCTACGGCAAGAAGTTCCGATACCGGAATGCTCCAGGCAAGCAAAGCCACCGACCATTTTGGAATGGTTTGGTTGGACAACTGTCTTTTGAAAATTTGAAATTCCATGAGCTTGGAAAGCGCAGTGTAGAAATAAAGAATAACCAAAAGTGCTACAATGATTCGAAGCATATTTTCTCTTTTCATTTTCAATTAGTTAAATCGTTTCTTATAAAAACAAACCTTTGCTGCTTTGAAGCTGCCGATTTCTCTCTGATGGAATAAAACTAACTGGTAACAAGGGTAGCCGACTTTCGATTTTGAAAGAGAATCAAACTTTGTTTTTTGTATGACAAATCACATCTGCCGGGATTTTCTTCGTATTTCACTCAGAGAACTCGCAGTAATTTCCAAATAACAGGCAATGTCTTTAAGCAAAATACGGTTATGAGGAAAGTTCTTTTTAAACTCATCATATCCCTGCGGGGAGGGTAAGGCGCACAGGTAAGATTTCAGATCGGCCTTGTCGCGGTCAGCCAGCAAGAGCTTGCCTGAAAGTTTGTGGGTTTCAGTGAAGTAATTATTTAAATAAAGAAGCCGGCGAGGTGAAAGCGATGAAAGCGTAGCGTTTTCTAATAAAACAATAACCTGCGCGTGAACTCTTGCGTCAATTGGGTTATGCGTTAAAAGCATTATTTCTCCCTCTTTCCAAAAACGGGTGATATGTTCTTTTCCATCCGCATCGTAATAGCAGCCTTTGGCAAGCCCATTGTTGATAAACCAAAAGAGGGGAGCACTGGTATTTTGACTGAGGATCTGGTTTTTTTTGTAGAGTTTTTGCAGTTGCGCACTTCTTAGATGACTAACGAATTCTTCGCTGAGCGAATAAAAACCCGATAAGTACTTTATCAAATCTGGCGGCATAATCAGTCGGTTTAAGATTCTTTAACCCATACAATAATTTTTTCAAGCATGTTAATCACGGTTGTTTTGTCAGATTCTTCATAGTTGTATGCCTTGGTCCGAACACTTTTCCAGGAAAGGTCCGCTTTTCTAGGCGTTGACAAAAAGGGTGTGATACTTTTGAAGACCATATTCAATGATCTGGACTGGATAATTCTAAGAGAATCCAACGCCCTGATGACCAATGCAATTTGATCAATGGATAGAAAACACATCACTTTAAATGACTCTGTATTAGCGCTGTTTGACAAATTTTGTGATGCAGCAACAGGGTTTATCTGACATTGAAGTTGTTTTTCCAAAGAAGCGATCTGCTGCGCAAACCAGATATTGACCGTTTTTTGAATATCGTCCAGATGCGGATTAAGCGCTGCACCTGGTTTAAGCGGTATCTGATTAAAGACTTTGTAGCAGTTAAGCAGATATTCAATTTGCTCTGTTGCGCGGCGGTAAGTGCTGAGCTGCTCAGTAATTTCGCATTTGTAATAATCCGTAAATTCGGGACTGTTGAAATTTAGATGGAACAGAAGCGGTATCAACTCGCCGGTAAATTTACTGTTGGCTTGAATTTCATTGAGTTTCTCAATTTCGGTGACAAGAATTTTAAGGTAAAGCGCTTGTCGGTAGGTGACAGATACGATCTGTGATTCGCATAGCAGACCATAAACCGTTTCGAACAGAATATCATTGAGTTCTGAATCCGGATTCCGTAAAAGCAAATATGATTTGATTTGCTCTACCCGTTGGAGCAATTCAGTTTTAAATTCATTGAAATAGGCAGCTGGCAGATGTTGATAGCTAATTAAATACTGCTCAAAATGCATTTCCAAAAACGAAAGAATGTCTTTCAAGCATCCGATCACGGCTCGGCAAGCGAGATGAAATACTACGTAGCCAGATTCCACCTTAGCCGAATTTTCAAGACATTTATCCAAAATCTTAATCAGGTGGCTGTGGTATTGACCGATTGAAATTTGTGTTTCTAGATGGTTGGAAAGATTAAAAATTTGGTTTTTAAGTGAATATATTTGTTTGTTTTTTTCCTGGTTAACATTTTTCAGAATTTGCTCAACATGTTCTTGCCGAAGCATGTATACCTCGGAAGTCTGTGGATTCAATGTGGTGTTTACAATGAGATCCAACGGTTCAAGCCAATTTTTCTCCATGATGATTGTAAGTTTTAAGATGAAAATCTCAAAAGGAGAGGAGGTAACAGTCAGGGCGGGCCGCATTTCTCTGAACCAGAGAAATGTCACGAAAGATTCTATGGGATAGCAGGCTTTTGCTATCCCATAAATTTAATGTGCGCCAGGAATTGTGCAGGTAGTTCCGCTGGTTGTTGTAGCAGTTTTGGAATTTTTAATGATCTGGTTTGCCCAGATCTTTTCACTGAAATTTCTGACCACAGTAGTGGTGAAGGATAACTTGTGCTGCTTTTTCATCGGACTATTGTTTTGGGTAAATAACAGTCACAAAACAATTGACCGAAAATCGTAAAGATAAATTTACGGGACGAAAGTCTGAAAAAGCGGGATGAATCAGGATTTAAACCTTAATTAGTGATAAACGGGATAGTGAGGTCCACAGTATAATTGTGAATTGTTTCAGATATATCCATGCTATAATTACCGGCAAAATGCAGCTCGACGCGTCTTTTAACATTGGCTAGACCAATGCCTGAGACAATGTCGGTTTTATCTGTTTCAAAAGTAGACGGCTTGCTATTGCTTATGATAAATCTGAGATTTTGTTCTTTGACAGTCATTCTAACACTCAGCCAGCATGGGTAACCATTAGAATAAACACCATGCTTGAAGGCGTTTTCTACTAGTGTCAGCAAAAGCATGTTAGGTACCAGTTGAAAATCCTGTATTTCCCCTTCTAAATGAATACGCTGGTGCAGTCGGTCTCCTTCCCGTTTTGATTCAAGATCAACGTATTCGTTCAGGGATTGCCACTCATGGCTAAGACCTACGAATTCAGTGTCATTGTTATATAGGGTAAGTCGAAGTACTGCTGCTATTCTACCAAGATACGACGCAGCCTTTTTACTTACGGGTAGCACGTGCCGGTAAGCACTGTTGATCAGGTTAAAAACAAAATGTGGTGACAGCTGGCTACGCAGGGCTTTTAGCTCATGCTGCAAACCTTCTTTTTCCTTTTCTTTTTGTCTCAAACCGAATTTGACCATTTTAATTCCAATCGGCAGAATTAAAAGCTGCGTTTCCTGGAAATCGTAAAGAAATACAATAAAATCAACAGGTTTGAAATGGTGAATAGGTAATAAGTAAAGCTCACCATAATATTTATACGGTTCTACGACTGACGATATACCAAATTTAAGGTGAAGTGCCAAATACATCAGGTATGTGAAAAAATGAATGGTGATTAGAAGGCCGGCGAAAGAAGCAAAAAAGAGCATCACGCCGCGCAGCCAGGAGCTGAGAAGCTGATAAATATAGATCGTTAAGTAATACATCGGAATGTATCGCAGGTAATTTAGAATATACAAAAGGATGACTTGTTGGGTCAGCTTGCCTTTGATATAAAGGGGAATGAACCAAGTGAAGTGAAATAGCAGAAAGATCATCCAGAAGACCAGGTGCTTCCTAATCCTCTCCGGCACGGACTTGTAAAAAAGAAACTTATTTATGTTGCCAAAATAACCATCATTTCTATCCATAACGCTTGTTTACGACTTTGAAAATTTCACTTCTAAATTCCTCTGACACACGCGCTTTGACATCATTGATCATCAGCAGCTCGTTGCCTTCGAGTTCTTTTATGGCATCTCTGTTAACGATAAACGCCCTTTGCGTCTGTGCAAATAAATCGGAGGGCAAATTATCTAGTAGCTCGGAAATCGTTACTCTTGTGCGGTGAGTGTCTTCGGTTGCATAAAATATACAGTAATTTCCGGAAGCCTCAATGCAGCAAATCTCACCGTAGTCTAGCGGAATCTGCTTTTTGTTTGCCTTAATCCATATGCACTTATCGGTATATACGGGAAAGTTAATTTTTCCTTGTAACGATTGTTGCTTAGCGGCTTGAAGATCATCCATCGGATCATTCTCAGTTTCCCTCTGATCAGCCATCAACGATAAGGGCTGCATAGCTGCATAAAGTGAGCGTCTTTCACATACCCTGTTTATCGCCCTAAGAAATCTTGGGAACTCAAAGGGTTTCTCAATAAAATCGACTACATCGTAATTGTATCCTTCAATTGCATACTTGGCATACCCCGTGATCATGATAATACTGGAAGATGTTTTGCCGAGAATCTGCATAAGCTCAATTCCTGACAGGCGAGGTATCTGAACATCCAGAAAGACGATGTCCGGAATCAGACGTTGGATCATAGTCAAGGCTTGTACACCGTCGTAACAACTCCCGCAGTAGCTAAGATATTCAACATCTTTGATGTGCATTAAAAGAAGCTCATGCGCTGCTTTGTTATCGTCAACAATCAGACAGGTCAATTTAAGTTTCGGATCTATTTTCATAGCACATACCTAAAATTGTCACTTGGCTAAAACAGCTCATAGTGATGCTGATAACTGTTTTGTCACAATTAATTTAAGTATATCCCTGGATACATAAAAAATTTTTCGATTAATTTCTATGGCTCTGAGGTAGTTTTCCTAAGGAAACAATAATATTTTTTCAAATAGTGATAAATGACAAACTCCTGGCTTCGCTGATCGCAGTTAAACCAGCGGTTTAAAAATAAGTGCACCAAATCACCCGCCAGACTTTCAAGCTGCGGTTGGTTGATCTGCCCGCATGATGAGATAATTCGGGTAATTGCAATGGATCTCTTTTTAAAAAATCGGATTGGGGACTGCTGCTGCTGACCTTGTGCCAGGTAATTTTTGATATCGGAAGCGTGTTTACGGTATTGTCTGTCCATTTCTATTAGCGAATCAGACGCACTAAATTCCTTTTGAAATTGACGATGCAACCCTTCAATAACTCTGGATTTTCCTTCGCTATTCATCCCTATCGACTTCAAGATCTCATCAGCGCCCAAAAGTGCCAGAAGCCACCGCTCTTGCTTGTGTTCAAGTCCTTTAAAATTGGACAGAGCACTTGCTACCGAAATACTGTCAGCGCAAAAGATCGATTCGAGTTGATCGTATTCGATCATGCCGTAACGTTCTAATTCCCTGACATAGGAATCTATCTGGATATTAAAAATGGTCTCCTGTTTTGTAAGTGGCAGAAGTGCTTGCGTTAATTTTTCTAAAACAACTTTCCAAAAGTTGTCTGGAATCCGATTGTAAAAGCGGATCCGGATATGTGGTTCAGGATCGTAGTAGCGGATAAAAAACCATTTTTCAATGATCTTTTTTCTTAAAAGCTGATCAGAAATCGGTTTGATAATTTCGGTAAGTAGATAGTCCATCATCACGTTAGGTGTGTAAATCTTGATGTATAACCATTCGCTACCTGTGTAAAACTGTCTTTGCTGCTGGAAAATCAGATTAGGTATTTGGCCAATTACAGTCGGCTCGCCTTCTCTTAAAAAGGGAATGATAATCTCATTTGAGTAATGTCCGTCTTGATCAGAAAGCAGACCAGCGCCCGGCTTTTCCAAAAATTCTGTCATTTTAACTTTTCCATTTTTCCGTAAGCTGTCTGTTAACAAAGACAGCGAAACCTCATTAGTTGTGTCGATCAAAAGGAGTCGATCATCGCTGCCTATTTGAACGTATCTGGGTATACCGAGCTTACTGTTGATAAGCGCCCATCTTTCTTTCAATGAGCCGCTAGCTTCATTCAGTTTTCTCAGAACACGATCATCAAGATTCCAGATGGCTTTGGAAAGGACAAGGTGACCGAAGTGTACAGCAGGTAAAAAGAACTCTTCTGAAAGATCACCCCAATCCCAGCTAAAATAAGTGCTATCCTGCAAAGCATGATCACATAGAAACTTGTAGACGGGCAGAGCCGTTGAGAAATTGTGCGCGTTGGAGAGTCTTGGGATAATCTGTTTTTTGAGCTGTTTGCTGGTCAGTAAGATGGTTTTGCCATCAGGCACAGAGACCAGTATATCGTCCAGCTCCAAACGATGCTGCTCGGAAAGTATACTGGTTGTCAAATAAGGGATCTCATATTTTCGAAGATGTGGCCTGAAAAGAATGTTGGCTATGCCCGGTTCAGGCATATGGCATATTTCGGCAAAGATTGCATCAGGGCTAAGGTTTTCTTCAAGTCGTATTGCTGCCCGTAATTTTTGAGTTAGATCATCATTGACTCCCCTGCAAAACCGGCCAATCAGACTGGCGCAACTTGGACCACTTGCAGTTTTTATTTCAAACTGAAAATTACCGCTATCAGCTTCCGAAGCTGAATCTGAGCGGACGCTACCAAAAATATAAAAACCTTCAGCTGTTCTCACCGGTGCACGTTCTTTCAGAATTTGCAAATCCTGACCCGTCAGGTGCACGGTTGTAAGATTTTGTTCTGTTGCTCTTTGGTATAAAATCAGGCGAAGGGATGAAAGCTGATCGAATTTTTGGGAATTTTGCTTTTTACCATAAAGATCAATGTCAGCTAATAACGGCACGTTACACTGCGTGGTCGTATGCAGATTGCCATAACCGATGCCAAAGTCGGAGTCGAGTGCTGTTAGTAATGGGATGCTTTTTTGCTGATATCTGCTGTAAAATGATTTTGCGAATTGCTCCAAATCAGGATTTGTCCGTCTATTGCAAAGAGGTTGTATCTTATCAAATTCGCTCAGAATCGTATTTATCAGACTTTTGCTAATCTGAGCTGTTTTTGTCGGAAAGAATATGTTCGTCTGTAAAACCGGTGATGCTGGCCTTTGATTTATAATTTGAGCCGATTGGTCTTTGATATAATCCAGATCTTTGTTTGAAACGAAATTGTCTGAAAGGATTTTTGTTGCGAATTCGAGCAATTGAGCCACCTTACCCTCGTAGCCAATTTGTTGTATTTTGCTGTTAAGTACTACGGCATAGTGATCGCCGGTTATGTTTGCTTCCAGCTCGCTAACAATAATCTGTGAATGAAAGAGCTGCTCGATATATTTTTTCGCTTGTTTGGTACTGATGTCAAATTCACAAACCAAATCAGCTAGCTGACTGAGTGTTTTGCCGGATTTTGCATGGGTTAGTATATCATTAAGAATTGGTTGGGCAAGAACTTCTGTAAGTTGAAAGTTGACTTGATTGTCAGCCGCAGACCTCCTGATGTATCTGTATTTATTTCCGGCTCTGTAAAGTGAATTGTTGGTATAGAATAGTAATTGTTTTTTGACCTTATCATTCTTTAAGAGGCTATGGAACATTTGATCGAGCAGCGATATATCCAGTCTGTGATCTCTTATTAGGGGCATGGAATGATCAAATTCAATATTTGTGTTCTCACTTAAATCCACCATAAAGCAACCTGCAAAAAGACCGAAAGGCGTGCATCGGCTGCTCATACGGACAAAGTATTTATAAAGCGTTTTAAGCAGTTTCTGTTTTCCGCTGTCTAGATTTCCATCCAGAAGCCGCTTTGTCATAGCATAGGCCGGCTTGGATGCAAGGTAGAGCGCTTTAAGCATTGGCGGCTGCTGATAAATTTGAATCAGCTGTCTTTCAAAGCTGGTCGGGTCGTTGTCTATCGCCTGATGAAATTCATATAGTTTGTTTAAAGAGAGAATCGGCCGTCTTATCAAGGCGAATCCATGGGTTTTAATTTGCATTATCTGAGTTGCTGATTTTGATTTATGAAAACCAAAATGCTGACATCAACTTGGGAATGAAAACTCTAGGGCTCAATACCGTTTTTCACGGGTTGAAATAGTGGATAGGGATAATTCGTCCCACTTGCTGAGCTAGTTGTTAATGATGCTAATATACTAGTGATGCGTTAACTTTTTAAAAATGCTTATAACAGGTTGTAAATAAATTAGTTGCGGACGTTCTTTGATTTTTTGATTTGATTTGACATTTAGCTTTGTGGCTTTTACACGATGCTATGAATTCAGGTAAGTACGTTTTTGCTCAGCTTTTGCATTTTATTGACCGTTATGAGTTTGAAAAATGTGTATCAAAGTACAATGGCGATTTCCGGACACGAGAATTTAATTGTTGGAACCAGTTTATTCAACTACTCTTCGGTCAACTAACCTCTCGTAATTCCTTGCGTGATATCTGCACTTGCCTGAAAGCGCATAAAAACAAACTTTATCACCTTGGAATCAGAAGCCACGTTAACCAGTCCACGCTTTCACGTGCAAATGAGAGTAGAGACTGGAGAATATATGCCGACTTCGGACAGTATCTTATAGACTTGGTCAGACCCTTGTATGCAACAAATCCAGTTCCTAATGTCAATGTTCGCAATGAGGTGTTTGCACTGGATTCAACAACGATTTCCCTAAGCCTGAAACTATTCAGCTGGGCGCCAGGAAAGTATTCACGTGGGGCAATAAAAATACATACTCTTTTAGATCTGAGAGGGAATATTCCATCCTTCATCCATGTTACCGACGGTAAATACCATGATAGCAATATACTTGACGAGCTGTTGGTATCACCGGGAGCGATCTATATCATGGATAAAGCTTACATCGATTTCGCCGCCTTATATAATATGAATGAGTCCGGAGCCTTTTTTATCTCAAGAGCAAAAACCACAATGAATTATAAAGTCATCGAAAGCAACTTCAACATTGATCCTACCTCAGGGCTCAGAAGTGATAAAACCATCATATTCAACGGATACAAGTCTAAAAAACTTTATCCAGAACCATTGAGGCTTGTGGAATACTATGATGAAGAAAAAGATATTCTTCTTTCTTTCCTGTCAAACAACGACATGCTTTCTGCGCTTGAGATAGCCAAACTTTACCAGAAAAGGTGGCAAATAGAGATTTTTTTCAAGTGGGTCAATCGGACCGCCGACGCGGCAGAATCTGACCATCAAAACGCTCTGGGGACATTCTGAAAATGCAGTTAATATCCATGTGTGGATTGCTATAAGCACTTATTTAATAGTAGCCTATCTCAAACATACTTTGAAAAGCAATCTCTCCATATATGAGATCATGCAAATACTGGGCATATCTGCTTTTGACAAGACCTCTTTAAAAGAGTTACTTACTGAATGTCAAATCAATCAAAATGTCAATGAACAATGGGACTTATTTGATGAGTAAAACTTAACGCATCAGTACTAATGCTAATAGTTAAGTAATTCCTATTTTTAATATTGTGCAGGGCATTTAATAATTTGGATCTGATGACGTCCCGAAAGAGAAGGAAACAGATCTCCCCCCAAAATTACCAGTGGTAATCGCAATCCAAAGCAAGTGAATACTGATCATTCAGTATTGTTTTCCTCTGATGCTTGGAGGATCTTTGTTTATAGGATCGTGCTTGTATAAAAATGTCTGAAACACACCGTAACTGAGCTTCCGGCAAAACAAACTCCGAAAACGATTTTAAATTTTACTCAACCTTCGTAATTCCTCTATCAAAACAAAATGAAAAAACTTTTAATCCTGCTGGCATTTATCGTCTTTATTTCCGGGGCGTGTAAAAGAAATATTTCCATAGACAAGCAGCCGGATGATGACAAAAGCACAATATTGGGCAAGAAAACGCATGTGCTGGAAACCAGTTCCATAGTGAGCTCAGACAGTGCCCATTTTGTAATGAACAACAATGCTCCCGGTTACAAACCACAGATTGATGACATCGTTATTGCCAATCCTTCGTCGGAAAACAAATATGGTTTTATGTCAAAGGTTGTCAGCATAACTCCCGGCGGGTCCCAAACGACTTATAACACGGTACCTGCTGGTTTAAACGAAGCCTTTGAGCAGCTTTATCTCAATACGTCCTACACAGATTCTTCCGTTATTGATGGAAATCTGAGAACAGGTTCGTTGGTAAACTGGTCTTTTGAAGACGGGATTGGGCAAACCGGCGGACTTAAGTACGGTGGACAGCTAAAAATTAATATCAAACGTTTCGATATTGAATACGAGAAAAATGAAGGATTTTTTCTGCCGGACAAAATGCTTATCAGGGTAGTTATGAATTCGGATGGAAGTTCGTTTCAAATTGCAAATGAATCTGAAGTCGCTATAACTGTTGAGAAAGAAAAAACTTTAAAAAGAATTCCGCTGCCTATTCTTTATGTGCCCATACCGGGAACACCCATCGTCGTTTCTTTAACGCAGGTTGTGAAATTAAATGTGCTCCCGATTATTGTTTCAGGAAAAGCAAAATGGAAGGTTTCTCCATTGATGACGGCCATAGTCGGCAGCAAGTATGAAAATGAGCAGTGGACAAATATCAGCTCCTACCAGGTCAACAATTCACTTGTAAATATGCTGCTGTCCGATTTTAGCAAGGATTTTAAGATCAATGCCAGCGGTACTATTTTTAAACCTATCTATGAAATTGCTCCCTACGGCATGTCGGCGATGAAAGGTTTTTTTGAAGTGCCCAGCGGTCTTGATTTTGTTATGCAGCAAAAGTCTCCGAATGTCACCCTGGACTATAAACTGGATGTTGCAGGTGGTATCAAAACGGATTTCTGGTTTTCCAAGCCTTCTACGTACAGTATTACCGGTAATGTGGTGAGCAAGCGGCTCATAGAAGCAGATTTTCTAAAAATAGAATCTCCCGTTGTAACTTTTAACGGTGACTGCGGCCCTGTTCAAAGCCCAAACCGTACCTATTCCCTGATGGTCTCCTTCAATGTTAGTGATGTTTTCGACCTGGAAAAGAATATAGGATGGCAGCTTGTCGAGAAAATAGGAACCCAGAATCCTGTGACTTTTTCGGTTCCTGCCTCCGCAAACGGCACAATTAGTTACAAGGGCTGCATGAATTTTGGAAGCACTTCAAAAAGCGCGCCGATAACAATTTATCTAAAAGCCAGGAATGGTTTTGAGTCCAATCAGCTGACATTCGCTCTGGTAAAGCCCGAAGAAGGCAAGGACCCGCAGCGTATTCAGATCCTTAGCGGGGACCAGCAGCTTAATACACCGGGGAAAGAACTTGCTAAACCATTAGTTGTAAAAGTTACCGATGCCAACGGAGATCCGGTGGAAGGCGTGGCAATCGAATGGCGCGTGAGGGGCGGATCGGGTGGTTCGCTTACCACGGCAGACATTAAAACAAATGCACTCGGACTTGCAGAAGCGAAGTGGAAATTGGGTATGGAAGGAACACAGGATGTAGAGGTGTATGGACAAAAGAAAAACTATTCACAACTCGATGGTTCACCGCTTAAATTTACATTGGATCCGGGTGAAATTCGCAGCCGGTTGCTGGGAGACTGGATGCTTGAGAAAATAGTAATATACGAAACCTGGCCCGGGGGCACACCACGGACACTTTCTTATAAAAATGAGTATTTCAAATTTTTAGATGACGGCTCCTACACATCCACTTCATTTTCCCGTACGGGCGGGCAGAATTATTTTAGCACAAGTGCTACCGGCATTAAAATCAGTGGTTTGGGCTCTGTTGCACAAAACTATACCGTGACGTTTTCCGAGGACAACAAGCTTATGTTTTTCAAGGGTATTAATGGGAATAGCTACTTTGAAATGTACTATTACAAGTAATCCAGATTGTAAATAATGTTTCTTTCACCTCGGGCAGAAAAGGAAACGACGCAGAGAACGCGAAGTTGTATGCCAAGAATTCCATTGAAGCTTCTCTTTGATATAGGAAAACAACTTTTAGCTTTGAATAACTTTTAGCAGAAGCCCATCGTGCTATTGGCTTTAAAGCCCTTCACGAATTCTGGCGGTCGGCCGCCGCCGCTGGAATGTACAAATGCCTTGTTGACGCAAGGCATTTGCTGATTTTAGTGGTGATCTCATCTTCAAATTGAGAATCCCGTACAGAATAATAAACAGACCTAAAAGCACATTCTCTGAAAGACTTTTCAATTTAAAGTTTACTGAGATCGAAAAACTTTCAATGGACATTGTTAATACCCATGCCGCTGGTATTGACGTTGGCTCCTGTTTTCACATGGTGGCTATTAATCAAAATCCTTGTGATGTAAAAAAGTTTGGAGTCTATACTTCTGACTATGAAGCAATGATTCATTGGCTCACAGAGCCTAGAATCACGACAATAGACGTGGAGAGCACTGGAAATTATTGGCAAACTTTGTTTAGTGCTCAACAATTGGCAGGTTTTCATGTGTTATGTCTACTAGCGGTCTGAGAAGAAATACAAAAAAATGTGTCGTCCTGATTTTACTTTACTCTTTCTTCGCGATCTGCTAAAAACATAATGTCAATCCCTACAATTGGCTAAAAACACTCTGCTAAACATCTCCACAATCAATCATAAAAACATTACCGACCTATATCCGCAAAACTTTAACAAAGTTCAGCAACTAACAAATATGTAGTTGGTAGGCCGGATACGTTGTAAAAAGAGACTGCGTATAACGGTAGCTGTGCCGTTTCTTTACTTTGTTCAAAATAGTTAGCACGCTTCAATAAGATGCGCTTTACCCCAACTACTTACCAAGCGCATCAAGAACGGTTTGTAGAAGACCGAATTCGGTAAATACTTTAATAGAGTTGTCGTGAATGTTCAGGATATCTTGTCCCTGCAGTGTGCCAGTTTGTGCATTGTGCTGGAACTTAAAAGCATTTCCGCCGGTTTGTCCAAAATGGCGCCCCCGGTTGGCAAAGCGCTTGTATTGTGCCCACTGATTTGTTCTGTCCAAAATAAGTTCAGGTAGAATGTAAATCTCTAATATGAGATCCAAATAGTAGCTGATCTGTAATCCCTTAGGAGGCTCAGAATTAATGACAAAACTTACAACAGCTCCATTCATGTAGTAGGATTCGTCGGAAGGTTTAAGATCATAGTCCGGATATTCAGCGAAAATTTCGGATGTAACTTTGTCAAAGATAGATCTCATGTGGAAGTAAGTTATAACGTTAGGTAATGTTTCTTACAAATTAATCAGCTAACACAAGACATTCATTTAGTTTTTTCTTCACTAACTTTAATGTAGCAATCATATCATGGTCCCTTTATGAAGCAAGTAATTGACTATGCTTTTGATAATAAGAAAACATTACTACGTTTCAATACGAATCTTTAACCATTTTCCAGCTCATGAATGAGCAGGTCGACTGCTTTATCAATCGACTTGAACCTATGGTAAGCACTGTTTCTATTAAGAATATTTCTCCCAAAGATTTCATTATATTCATACCCCTGGTAAAAAACATAGCATTTTCCACCTTTCAAATGAAAGTGTCTTCCACGGCTGGAAAGAGAGTAATGTTTTCTGATATTTTGGTAATTATCGGTGATGATCTGAGGAAGTATTAGAAGTTCAAAAGTAGAATTTTTATAGTAACTCATTTGAACGCCCTTAGGGGGTTCGCAATTAATTATAAGACTCATTGTCTGACCATTTTGATCGTCGGTATGGTATATTTCTTTTAGCTCATGATTCGGCCATTTCAATAATATCTCAGATTTTGTTTTTTCAAATAATGCCTCCATAGGTGTCATTTTAGTAGGGTAATCAGAACAAAAAAGTTGATAATGAATCTCCGATTCTACATTTACAGTACTATTTCACTTACCGTAATCCTTTTGGAATCAATACAATGCTAATATATTGAAGGATTAAAATACTTGTGTGGATTTGTAGAATAGTTTATAGAAAGCTTTGGAATAGTCTTATTTACAGGAATGAATTTTTTCGATCGACTGAAAGCACTGCGAATTTGGCTCACAACTAGGCTCGAAATGCCAAGTGAGAATCTAAAAGTTATCAAGAAGATGTGGGCCTTGTTGCTGCTGTCTGTCTAGCCGGAATATATTTGGTAAATCCTAGTCTCGAAATGCTGATTTTCGCGCAAACCGCGCTGGTAAATTGCGGTAACGGCGTATGACTAAAGGGTCAAGCAGAACTTACACATGCCTTTTACAATAAATGTGTAAGAACCAAACCGCGTGTGGATGGAATTCAGCAAAGTGAAACGTTTTCTTCAACCATCTCGGTTTATGGTACTTTCTTAAACCTTTTAATAGGATAATTCCTACGCCTAATGCCGAAGTGACTTTAAATGCATTCCTTTATACGAGAACTCCCGGCTGTTTAATTAACAGCGGGGAGTTTGATCTTTTCGTTTGTTTGAACCTTTTAGCTAGAAATTAGCCTTAGTTGTCGATTTAAGAACGAAATTCAAGATTCACACAAAAGGCAAAAATATCTTTTTAAAGTTTAATCAAATATTTTCCATTTTACCAGTATACCAAGTTAGGCGACGCGAACCAATGTGTGGTCTCAAAATAAAAGTATATGCCATTGTATTAAATTCGGCTAATACAAACAATCAAACTATCCCTCCAGTAGGGAATTTTGATGCCCAATGTGGTTTTGATTTTGGATTTGTCCATGACCGAGTAAGCCGGACGAACTGCTTTGGTGATGTATTCCGACGTTTTTACCGGATTGAGGATTACCTTAGTTCCGCTGAGGTCAAAGATTGTTTTCGCAAAGTCGTACCAGGAAGTAACACCTTCGTTGCTATAATGATAAATGCCATAAGCCTTGCTGCCGGATTCAATAACATCAAGGACCGCGCCGGCCAGGTCGATGGCGTAGGTAGGGGAGCCCACCTGGTCTACGATCACTCCCAATGAATCACGTTCTTTTCCCAGGCGCAACATAGTTTTGACAAAGTTGTTTCCATATTCCGAATACAGCCAGCTGGTTCGGATTGTAAAATGTTTTTGCAGGATGCGGGTAATATCCTGTTCGCCTTCCAGTTTGGTAAGACCGTATATATTTTCAGGCTCGGCAGGATCAGTTTCTGAAAGCAGCATAGGCACATCACCTTTGAAGACAAAATCGGTAGAAATATGTATCAGCGTAGCATTGTATTTTACACAAGCCTGGGCAATGTTGGCTGCGCCTTCCCGGTTTACTTTACGGCAAATATCTTGCTCATCTTCTGCTTTATCTACCGCCGTATACGCCGCACAGTTGATAACGAATTCTGGTTTTTCTGCTTCGAAAAGTTTATCCAGCAATTTCGTGTCCAGAATATTACCATCCTGCTCGGAAGGAAATGATATGTCTGAGATGTTTCTTTCTTCAGCCACTTTATTAAGGCAGCTGCCCAATTGTCCGGATGCCCCGAGAACGACGATCTTCATAGTTGTGGTAGTTTTTTTGACAAATATAGGCCAAAACGCGGAGTTATAGAGCGCTATGCGGCGAGTCTTTCATAGGTTTTTGGAGGAATTTTATTTTAAGAACCTTCAGGCTTAACTCTCGCTGCTACGGGTCAGGTCGGCTTCTCATAAGATGATGATCTTTATTAGGAGATCGTGTTTGTTGTAACATTGAGCTTTGGTCAAACATTAAAAATAATTCGATTACGAATAGTAAATTATTCGTAAACCGTTCGAATAATTTACTATTTTAGTGATAATTAAAACATATATGTTTACAAGACGTAGCTTTCTGTGGAAATTTATTGGGTTATCAGGTTTCTTACTATCCTGTAAAGATAAGGATATCGAGAAACCAGCTGAATCAAAGGACGACCTTTCTTTACGTTTTATAGTGTGTTCTGATGGCCACTTTGGGCAGCCAGGTACCGATTATATAGCCGACCATCAAAATATAGTGCGATGGATAAATCAGAAACATGTTGGGGAGCCTTTGGATTTTGTCGTTTTCAATGGTGACATCATACACGATAAAGCAGAGTTTTTAGCACAGGTTAAAGGCATTTTTGACAACTTGTCGATGCCATATTTTGTAACCCGTGGTAACCATGATATGGTGAGTGCAGATACCTGGAAAGAAACCTGGGGATATTTTCCTAATCACAGTTTCGAAAAAAGTGCCTACGGGTTTATTCTTGGAGATACATCAAATGAAAAAGGCGAAATCGTAAACGTTGACATAAAATGGCTCGCAGAGCAGCTTGCTAAATATAAGGAGAAACAGAAGATCTTCATATTTTTACACGTCCCCCAAATCGACCTGAATGCCAGCCCTGTGGTAGTTTCAGAGGCAATGCAAATGATAGAAAGCCATAGCAATATTGGCGCCGTTTTTCATGGGCATGATCACAATATGGACACTTTGATATCAAACAATGGAAAACACTATATTTTCGACGGGCATTTTGGTGGTAACTGGGGGTTATCTTACAAAGGTTTTAGGACCGTTAACATCGATGAGTCAAACAAATTAGTAACCAGCCAATATGATCCTGGAAAATCTGTAATCGTTAATGAAAACCTGCTTTAACTGTCACCTAATAAAAGGGATTTGGTATTATATAATGTTTTGAAGTTATATGCAGTATTTACGCAACTTCAATCAATAATTTACACAGTTTGGGTTAAGAACAATCGCAATACTACACGGTATTCACAGACCTAACTGAACTTAAAAGACAGTATTATAGCTTGATTACAATGTTGTTCTGTCACGTCATTAACATACTCCAAGATGCTTGATAATTTCAAGCGGGTCGCTTTGTCTTGAAACATAACCATTCGCGCCTGCCCTGGTTCCCGCAAGGATTATCGAATCATTAACTTTTTCCATTAGCAAGATAATTTTGCTTGCCGGATACGACATCCTAAGTAGATCGATTTCATGATTATTATTCTCGGTAAAAACCTCTCCAAAAACACCAACAAATATTACATCTGCCTTCGGCTTGGGGTTATTTCGGAAATGCTCAAAAACGCTTGAATTTTCATTAAGCTGAAAATATCCTAAATACTCCTCTAGGAGGATTTTTAACCCAAGACGTAACGTAGGATAGGGGTCTAATATTAAGATTACCATGTGTGAAGTTCTTGCATGGAGAAATCATAGCCAGGTCTGGCTATTTAAATGATCAGCCTCTGGAAGGCCTTTACTTCACATCGAAGTAAATATTCGATCAGGGAGAAACAATAAACATCATCAACGACCTGATAAGTCTCCTCTTGATTGAGGAGTTTATCAGGCCACAATGTAATCCCGCTGAGTAAAAATATCTTATCGGGTAAGGTAAAACTGAATATCAGTCTTGCGAAGTTCTATTTCATTGTCCTCTTCCGAGAACCATTACCTGAACAGTCCTGAAAATAAGTTGTACGTCATTCAGCAAGCTATACGATTTCAGGTATTGCAGATCATAACGCAGACGCTCGACATTTTTGGCGACAGTATCAGCATATCCTACATTAATCTGTCCAATAGATGTGATGCCAGGCTTAACGGTAAGTAACCTTTGAAAGTCATGAGGTGCAGCTTCCATTAACATATCCACGTCATATTTAAACAACGGACGCGGACCCACAACGGACATTTCTCCTTTCATAACGTTTAGGAACTGAGGAAGTTCATCTAGTCGTGACTTTCGTAAAATACGTCCAATTGGCGTTATTCTCGGATCATTATCACCCTGAGAATGCTGAAGACCCATCTTGTCTGCATCCACACGCATGCTGCGGAACTTGTAAATTTCAAAAATTTCACCCCACTGACCTGACCGTTTTTGTTTGAAAAACACAGGTCCCGGGGAAGTAATTTTTATGGCTGCCCAAACGAGAAAAAATACCGGTGCTCCGAGGATCATGACCATTGCAGAGAAAGCAAGATCAAACACTCGTTTCACCGTTTGTTCGTTTACACTTGAAAATGGTTTGGTATTAACCTGAATAATCGGATACATGTCGTGGTACTCGATTGTTGCCATGTTGGTCATAAAGCCTCTGAAATCCGGTACAAGCCTGATTTGTGTTTTTTGGCGTTCACCAATTCTTATTACCTCTTTAACCTGTTCGTCATTCATTTCAGAGAGACAGCAATAAAGATAATCCAGCTTTTTGTCTTTAATCATACTTTCCAAAGTGCCGATCTGGCTTTCTTCCTGATCGATCTGAAACATTCCGTAATACCGGTATCCAAGTTCCTGGCGTTCTCCGTAAAATTCCCGGATCAGGGATGCCAGGTCACCTCTTCCTACAATTGCATATCGGTTATAATTGTAGCCAGCTTTCCGATACGCTTTGAGTGACATAACCGACAATCCACGCGCAGCAGTAGAAAGTACAATAAATACGACGTAACTCATCAGAAATTGTACCCTTGAAAATTCCTCACCCTGCTTGCTTAGGTATAAAAACGTAGTCATAATGGCACCATGAATAAACAATGCCTTGAAAAAATTGCCTAGCTGAACATAAAAGTGATAGGATAACCTAGTGAAAGAGTAGGTCTTCAGGACGTGTATAACAAATATCCAAACAAGATTAGCAACCAACATAAGGTTAATATACTGGCTTTCACTAAAATTTCCATCTTGTTGGAACCGTAAAAAATAGGCGAGAATAAAAGACAGATTAAAGAAAAATACATCTGCCCATAGGTGAATTTTAGGTAGGAGCCCTGAATAGTGATGCTTCATGATTTATAAGATAACGTTGAGTAAATGCATTTCGTCGTATTCGCCCAAGGAGGCAACGATTCAGTAATACATCATTTTAAAACCTGACCTTCAAATTTTGCCATTCTGCCCGTTTGCCATCTAAAAATATTCGACAGTTCAGACACTAAATTGAACTATTGCTATGATTAAGTTCTACAACAATTTTACGACATAAATTTGAATAATACAAATCTCTAACATCGTGTATTTTTATTAGGTTCTGATTATAAGCAAATTATGTAGAAACGATTCAGAATATCATAAAGATTCTTTGTATTATACTAGGAATACTCAAAAACGAATGTAGGATTTAATTGCACATTATTAGTGGTCGCTGGACAGTTATGCTGATTAGGGCTAGGTGGGAAATCAATTATAATTTCGGTTAACTGTGAGAGGATAAATAGATTGTGGTCAATTTTTGATATCATTTGGTCACAGTGATTCCGCAGAGGTCCTATATTTCACAGAGCGGTTGTGTGACATTTGTGACAGTGCCAATACAATTCACATCTTTTGTCACACACTCTGTTGAGATGTCACACCTTGTACTTGGTAACAAAGTCTCATTGGGTTTTTTGATCCAGTTTTGTGATTTTACAAACCCAATTATATTTCAACAAAATGGTACAAATAAAACAGGCACTGAGACCTTGTTCTGAACAAATCAACAATGTTTCTTCCTCTGATATTCGCATGTAGAATAATATGGAAATGTCTTGCTTAAATAATTGGAGGCAAATGTAAAAAAAATTAATATTTTGTAGAAATACTTTTATTTAAATACTTTTTTATATTTGTGAATGCTTGTTAAAGCCCAACGTTTATTAGGATTTGCAGCTGCCTTAATATCTTAAAATAGAATGTTTATTGTTATCACAGTCACTCCGGTTAGATAAGTGCCATGGCTCTTTTAGATAGTTACTCCACTCCTTTGAATGCTCAGACCGCTGCTCATCTGTTACGCAGAGCAACATTTGGTCCAACAGAACTTGAGATTGCTAATTTTGCTGGCAAAACAGCTACCCAGGCAGTAGACTTATTGATAAGTAATTCTTCTTACCGCGCTTCACCACCCCCGCCAGTTGAGATGGATGAATCACGAACAGACGCGGGGCAATCATTTTTGAGCAAGCCATTTGATAGCGGTAGGCGTTCATCTTACTATAATTACATTCAATATTGGTGGATTGGTTTAATGACAGAGCAAAATGGACATCCAGCTATACTTGAAAAACTCACCGCGTTTTGGCAAAATCATTTTGTAGTTGTTCACGCTTCGGTGGATGACTATCGTTATATGGATCGATATCTTCGCTTTTTGAGGTCCAACGCAATGGGAAATTTTAGAGACTTAGTAATAGGGATTACAAAAGATCCGGGCATGCTTATTTTCCAAAATGGTAACGAAAACACCAAAGAACTTCCTAATGAAAATTATGGTAGGGAATTGCAGGAGTTGTTTACGGTAGGACAGAAGGACTTTGCTGGAAATTATAATTATACGGAGCAGGACGTTAAAGCAGCGGCACAAGTGCTTACTGGTTGGCAAGCAACGAATCACGGGAAGGATGGCACAACGTCATTTGGAACAGTTTTTAATCCGGATCGACACGATACTAATAGTAAAAGTTTTTCTGCAAAATATAGCAATAGCATTATTCAGGGCAGGATTGGTCCTGAGGCCGGTGATGCCGAACTGAACGATCTGGTTAGTATGCTCCTTGGTCATCCGGAGACTTCTAGATTTATTTGCAGAAAATTATATCGCTGGTATGTAAACCCAGAGGTTACTCAGGAAATCGAGGATCAGGTAATAAGCCCACTTGCATCGTTTTTTTGTAGCACTGCCAACAATTATGCGATTACTCCTGTTCTAAAGAAGCTTTTAACGAGCAATGTTTTTTTTGATCCTGTACATATTGGCGGAATTGTGAAATCGCCTGCGGAGCTCATGATCGGAACTATAAGAATTTTTGATCAGCCTGTGCCAGATATTACTACCGAGTATACAGCTTTTAGGAACATGATGAGCTATATAAGTTACAGTATGGCAGTTTTACAGTTAAACTTTCTTAATCAGCCCTCTGTCTTTGGTTCTCTTCCCTACTATCAAACAGGGTTTTCAAAAAACTGGATCAACGGTACTACTCTTGGCCTTAGAGGCTCCCGTATGGATACGCTGATATATCCCTCCGTTGAAATAAAACCCGGTTATAAACTTGGAATAGATATTCTGGCAAGATTGACTTCGATACAACCTAATTTCTCAGACGTGTCGGGAACATCTGGCATATCATGTGAACAGGTTTTACAGGAATTTTCGAAAAATCTGTTTGCTACTGAACTGTCTCAAATTCAAAAAGACTTTTTAATAGATAAGATTATGATGATGAATAGCAGCCCGCGTACTACCTGGGTAAGGGAATGGGATGCATATCGTTTAGCCACATCAGATACTACTAAGCAGAGCACGGTTTTATGGCGATGTAGAGCTATGTTAAGGCATATGTTGAGGATGGCTGAGTATCAAATATTTTAAGTTTTACATTCTGATGAAAAGAAGAGATTTTTTAGCCGCCTCCGCAACTATGTTGCCTGTTATGTTGAATGGTTTTGGAGTTAAGTCAATAGCAGGTAGTTCTGCATTAGTGAGTTCACTGAAACAAACAGCAGCGGTTAATGGTGACCGTATATTAGTAATCATTTACTTGGGGGGAGGTAACGATGGATTGAACACTGTTATTCCTATTGATCATTATTCCCAATACCAAGCGTTACGAGTGAACATCGCCATTCCTGAGGCACAAGTATTACGTCTATCAGGAACTTCAGAACTGGGTTTGCATCCGGTGATGTCCGGGATGAGAAGTCTTTATGATGAGGGTAAGCTCGCCATTATTAATTCTGTATCCTATCCAAATCCGGATTTGTCGCACTATCGGTCGACGGACATTTGGATGACTGGTGTAGAAGCCACGCAATATGCAAGGTCGGGCTGGGCGGGCCGATATTTGAATGATCAATTTCCAAATTATCCCCAGAATTATCCGAACTCCGAAATGGAGGATCCATTGGCTGTTCAAATTGGTCAAATTAGTACAACAACCTTACTGGGCAACGAACAGTCTATGGGGATAACTCTTCAAGATCCAAATAGTTTTTATCAACTTATTGGGGAGCCTAATTCATCAGTAGATGCCAGCACCCCATGTTGTTATGCGGGCAATCTAATCTCTTTCATTAGACAGCAACAGGTGTTAACGGTCGGATTTGCATCGGAAATCAAAGCAGCAGCTGATTCGGGGACCAATTTGGCAATTTATCCAGAGTCAGCTCTAAAAAATGAACTTGCAGAACAGCTAAAAATCGTTGCCAGATTAATTCATGGCGGGCTACGTTCCAAAATATATTATGTTGAATTAGGAGGATTTGATACGCATGCAGGACAGGTCGGAGCCAATAGTACCGAAGGACTACATGCACAACTTCTAAAAAAGTTATCTGATGGAATTGCCGCTTTTCAGAACGATTTAAAACTACTTGGTAAGGAGGACAATGTATTAGGAATGACGTTTTCTGATTTTGGCAGACGCGCTAATTCTAATGCTTCGAAAGGGACTGACCATGGTATAGGCGCTCCTATGTTTGTTTTTGGTAAGGGAATAAAGCGGCAATTGGTGGGGACCAGTCCGAATCTTATCACTGGTTTACTTCCCGCTTCACCTCAATCTTGGGAAACAAACCGAGATATAAAAATGCAAATTGACTTTCGAAGAGTATACGCAGATGTTCTTAATGAATGGTTTGGTGCAGATGCGGGAAAAACGAATCAGTTGCTTTTCAAAAATTTCAAAACGACATCACTCTTTTCAGATACAATACAAAGTATTGCCTCAGGTTCATGGATTAACCCAGAGGTATGGTCCAACGGGCGTGTGCCTGTTTCCTCATCAATAATTAAAATTAATACAGGTCATGTCATCTCGGTAGGCCAAAACATTTATGCAAAGGATGTTAAGGTTGAGGCAGGAGGAAAGTTGCAGTTTTTGGGAGATTACAGTGTGAACATTACCGGCTGATCAGCACCTGGTTATTCAAGCAAGTCAGATTTTTACATTTACCAAGTTTAGAGGTACTGCTATGGCATCCAATTTTACCAGGAAATTTACATTACTGTTGATCTGCTTCACATCAATCATCAGCTATGGACAACAAAAAGGAATTGTAAAAACCGCCAGGAACGCACCTTTTGGTATTGTTAGTTTTTCTGCGGAATCAAAGCTGGCTGGCATGGGTGATACCAAACATGTCGATGGTTATGTGGAAAGGGCCGGTAAAGGGCTACAGATATTTCCGGTTGGTAACAAGGGTTCATATAGACCATTCGCAACCGATGAAGATGGAGTTAATGGCGCTTATTTTATGGAGAACCCGGACTTCGCAACATTGCCGTTGGGGGCGCCTTTTAGGGTAAACACGAAAGAAAGTTCTATTGCAAAGGTTAGCACACGAGAATTTTGGGACATTAATGGTAATGCGGCTACAAAATTGTCTTTAACGTGGAATATTACAAGTAATATCTCAGAACTTACAGCAGGTAATCTAAGCCAGTTAAGTATAGTTGGCTGGAGTCTGTCGAACGCTAGGTGGGAAAAAATCCCATCGATTGTTGACGAAATTAGCATACTCGGAGACGCTAGTTCCCTTGCATCCGGTTCGGTAACGACTCTTCAACCTATCCTTCCTGACAATTACACAGCTTATTCGTTGGCTGGGCTGATTGCTGCGATTCCAACTCCGAATGTGTCAGGCAAACTGGAAGTAGCATCTTGCTCGGAAATTAGGGGTTGGATGTGGGATGAAAACTATCCTGAAAGAGTACTTACAATTGAATTGGTTGAGGGGAATACAGTTTTAACTACTGTGAATGCAAGTGAATATAGGAAAGATCTGGTTGATAGTGGAGTAGGAACAGGTCGTTATGGCTTTAGTATCGCAACACCCTCAATATTGATGGATGGAAGTTCACGCCAGATCAGCATTCGGCTTAAAAATAGCACCATTATTTTGACGGGCTCACCTAAAAGTTTAAGTTGTGGATTTGGGGGTGTCCTCGAATCTGCAGACTGTAATACGGTCAGTGGTTGGGCCTGGGACAAGAATTATCCCAATGGAGAAGCTTTAACAGTTGAACTTGTAGAAGGCAATACGGTTTACGCAACCGCTATTGCTAGTACTTATAAAGATTATGTAAAAACTGCTGGTTACGGTACTGGTAATTATGGTTTTAATATACCATTTCCAAAAGCATTAAAAGACGGGAATATGCATCAATTAAGTGCTAGGGTGAAAGGTACTATTTACAATTTATCTGGTTCTTCTAAATCAGTTACATGTAAGGTTTCTCAATATTCCGGTAGCTTTAATTCGATTGACTGCGATGTAATCACTGGTTGGGCATGGGATAGTAATTACCCTAATTCTGCAGTTGTTGTAGAGCTTGTAGAGGGCAGTACAGTCTATGCAACGAGCACGGCTAATATTTACAAGGAGTCCTTAAAAATCGGAGGAATTGGTAGTGGGAATTACGGTTTTAGTTTTGGTATGCCTGCTTCTTTAAGGGATGGCAAGCCGCACCAATTAGGCATACGCGTTCAGGGGAGTACAGTTATTTTGGCAGGATCTCCCAAAGCTTCTACCTGTGATGTGCATCGCTATTTAGGTTCATTTGAATCTGCAGACTGTAATACTGTCAGTGGTTGGGCCTGGGACAAGAATTATCCCAATGGGGAAGCTTTAACAGTTGAACTCGTAGAAGGCAATACTGTTTACGCAACCGCTATTGCTGGTACTTATAAAGATTA
>NZ_SMFL01000018.1 GCF_004349265.1 Dyadobacter psychrotolerans | reverse complement strand
AGGCTTGGCCTTTCCACATAAACCAAAAAAATGGAAAATCACCACGGGCACCATCACATGCCAAAAGAGGTTCCAATGCCTGAAGATCATCATCCAACGAAGCAAATGGATGAGCACCAGGGCCACGACAAACATGCCGGGCATCACACAGAAGATTTTCTAAAACGCTTCTGGATATGCATGGTACTTACTATTCCTGTGCTGCTGCTCTCGCATATGATCCAGCAAATGGCCGGATTTGACCTGACATTTGCCGGCGACAAATATGTACTCTTAATCCTTAGCAGCATTATCTATTTTTATGGTGGCTGGCCTTTTCTGACAGGCTTTGTCAGTGAAATCAGGAGTAAAAACCTGGGGATGATGACACTTGTGGCCGTAGCGATTACAACTGCCTATGTCTACAGTGTGGCGGTTGTCTTCGGGCTGGAAGGCATGGATTTCTTTTGGGAGCTTGCAACGCTGATCGATATCATGCTGGTGGGGCATTGGCTGGAAATGAAATCCCAGATGGCTGCATCACGGGCGTTGGAATCACTGGTGGCTTTGCTGCCGGCTGTAGTGCATGTTCAAAGAGGTAACCAAATCACTGATACCCCACTAAAAGAGCTGCGCTCCGGTGATGTATTGCTTGTAAAACCAGGCGAAAAAATACCGGCTGACGGTATGATCCTGGAAGGCAGCTCCTATGTGAATGAAAGTATGCTGACTGGTGAAAGTGTACCAGTGCAGAAAAAGAAGGATGATAAAGTCATAGCAGGTGCTATTAACAGTGACGGGGTGCTTAAGATCCATGTTACCAGCGCAGGAAATGATACTTACCTGCAAAAGGTAATTGACATGGTCAAAACGGCACAGAGTGCCAAATCCAATACCCAGAATCTGGCTGATAATGTTGCCAAATGGCTGACACTGGTTTCTATTTCTGTCGGCGTAGTAACATTTATTGTCTGGTTTTCCAGTGGACAGAGTTTGTCTTTTGCTTTGGAAAGAATGGTGACCGTGATGGTAACTTCCTGTCCCCATGCTTTGGGCGTGGCCATTCCGCTGGTGATTGCCATTTCAACTACGCTTTCGGCAACACACGGACTTTTGATCCGTAACCGCACCGCATTCGAGAATGCACGTAATCTGACTACGATTATCTTCGATAAAACAGGTACACTTACCACAGGTTCCCATGAAATCCAGCAGATTATCATTGAAGACAAACAGTTTTCAGCCGATCAGATCCTTCAATATGCGGCCGCTGTTCAGCAGAACTCTGAACACCATATCGCGCATGGGGTTATCCGGAAATTAAAAGAGAAAAAATTGGAGCTATGGGCATCTGCTGATTTTAACTACATGCCTGGTATTGGCGTGAGGGGAACTGTGGACGGTAAAAAAGTGGTTGCCGCCGGCCCCAATTACTTTAAACAGGAAAACATTCCCCTGCCTGCAATTCCCGCTCAGGTTGACCAGGCTACCGATACGGTAAATTTTATACTGATAGATGGAAAGCTTGCCGGCATGATCACCTTTGCGGATTCAATAAGAGAAAACGCATCTGAGGCGATTGCGGCATTAAAAAAGATGAATATCAAAACCTTTCTTCTGACCGGCGACAACGAAAGAATTGCAGAAGCTGTAAGCAAAAAGCTGAACATGGATGGCTATCTGGCAAATGTACTTCCCCACCAGAAGCAGGATAAGGTCAAAGAATTTCAAAGTAAAGGAGAAATCGTTGCCATGACCGGCGATGGTGTCAATGATGCACCGGCTTTGGCACAGGCCGATGTAGGCATTGCCATTGGTTCGGGTACTGATGTTGCAGCAGAAACGGCTGATATTATCCTGGTCAACAGCGATCCGATGGACGTCGTGCAGATGATCACTTTCGGAAGGGCCACGTACCGGAAAATGGTTCAAAATCTGGTATGGGCAGTTGGCTATAATGTGATAGCGATCCCATTGGCAGCCGGGGTATTATATCCGGGTTTTATGCTTAGTCCGGCCATGGGCGCAGTTTTAATGAGTGCATCCACTGTTGTTGTTGCGGTAAATGCGAAGCTGCTCAGGGTGAAATAGAATTTGCCGAATACCCAAGTTTATTATTTTTAACATACTAAAATCAAACACAATGAAGACTACTTTCAAAACATTAGCGCTTATTGCCTTACTTGGTTTTACAACTGCATGCTCTGATGAAGATGATGATGATGCGGTTAAAATTCAGGCCCATGACCAGAATCAGATGATGACTGTCATGCATGAAATGATGGCTGAAATGCAGACAATGAAAATGACCCAGGATCCCGACATTGACTACGCTGAAATGATGAAAATGCACCATATGGGTGCGATTGAAATGGCCGAACTGGAACTCAGGTCCGGCAATAACAGTGAAATGAAAGCAATGGCACAGGCTATTGTGGATGCACAGAAAAAAGAAATTACCCAGCTTGATTCCTTTTTGGCCAGCAGTACCCCAACAACGATGAATATGGAGTTTCACATGCAAATGATGGAAGGAATGGAACGGATGGGAAAACAGGCAGACTTACAGATCATCAACGGTAAGATTGATCAGGATTTTGCGACGCTTATGATTGGCCACCATCAGAGCGCTACCGAAATGGCGCAGATGCAGCTGCTGATGGGGAAAAATACGCAGCTTAAATCACTGTCATCGATGATCATTGAAGAGCAGAACAAAGAAATAACCCAATTTCAGACTTGGCTACTGGCAAACAGAAGTAAATAAATTCATCTTTTAATACTTAACTCATGGAAAATCAAAAATTTAAAGACTGTATTGATGCCTGTGTAGCCTGTGCGCTTGCCTGCAGCCAATGTGCTACCGCATGCTTAAGTGAAGAAAACGTAGGCCATTTGGCCAAATGTATCCAGCTTGACCTGGAATGTGCTGCGATCTGCCGTAGTGCGTCCGAAGTAATGAGTTTGGGAAGCAGTTTTAGTGCTCACTTGTGCCGGGTTTGTGCGGATGCTTGTAACGCCTGTGCTGACGAATGCGAAAAACATGCAGCCATGGGAATGGATCACTGCCGCCAGTGTGCAGAAGCATGCCGGACGTGTGCCAAAGCCTGTGAGCAAATGGCTACACCGGTGTGATAGAAAAGGGCCAGAGTAAATAGTGAAGACGTACCGATATGGAGTTACTTAAGTTTTCGGTATGTCTTCACAAGCAGGCCCAGGTCATTTAAGATGCTGATCAAAGTCACATTTTGCTGATTATCAAAAACTTAAATTTGACTAATTATTTAATTAACAAAAATTCACCAATGAAAAAGATAATATTTTTATTCGTCCTGGCTATTGTATCTTTAACAGTTGCCCAAAACGGCTACGCCCAAAATTACAAACAGCCGGTTCCTTCAATTGATGCAAAAGGAAAAATTACTGATGCTAAAGGAAAACACATTGGCTGGATCACAAGTGAGGGGATCATCAAAGATGCTACCGGGGTAAAAGTCGCCCACATTGACAATTCCGGAAATGCAGTTGATGCTGCAACCGGGAAAAATCTAGGCAAAGCTTCAAAAAACGGCACCTATTTATATCATGTTAAAAGCGGGGAGAATGACAGTTTAACAGTATCTGTCCCTATGAACGGGGTCTGTGAAGTCAAAGACAAAAATGGTAAAACGGTTCTTTTAGTCCATGAAAATTACAAGCAGTACGGAGCCTGTGCGATGCACTGTCTACAGATGAAAAACGAGCATAAGGATATGAAGATGAAGTAACTTTAAATGTAAGCCATTTAAAAATGGCTTACATTATTAAGATCCATGCTGCCTGAAAACACTTTATTTTTGCCTGCGCAATAATTAAATTACTTCAAATACTGCTATGGCTTTAATTGTACTGTAAGATTATACCACGGTCCAGTCCCGGCACGTCGTATTGCATGTGATTAACTAAAAATTTAACAACCTTGAACATTAGCCGCGTCTGGAAAATATCCGAGCCATATTTTCTACAACGGTTAGGGATAACAAAAAGCCTTCCTGTAGCAAGCAAGGGTACTGTCTAAACTTTTTTCAATCGGCATATGTGCCATCGCTCGCTAATTTTAGGTGAATGTGAATTGATTTTACAAACAACCTTTTATCCCTACTCATTCTGGTCAATATTGCGTTCTATAGCAGGCTCCTGTTCTATGGTTTGTAGTAACATAAAAGGGTATCGGGCCCCTTGCAAGTACTGTTATATTACAGCAGGTTAGATTTTTTTCCGTTGGATACGGAAAGCATTTAAGATTGCCAGTAGCGCTACGCCAACATCGGCGAAAACGGCTTCCCACAAAGTGGCGATCCCGCCTGCACCTAAAAGCAGTACGATTGCCTTTACAGACATGGCAAGGATAATGTTTTGCCAAACAATGGAGCGCGTGATCTTACCAGCCCGGATGGCAGAAACAATCCTGGACGGCTGGTCATTCTGGATAACCACATCCGCTGTTTCAATGGTCGCATCAGATCCCAGCCCCCCCATCGCAATGCCTGCATCAGCAAGCGCGACAACCGGGGCGTCATTGACACCATCCCCGACAAAGGCCAACCGTTTACCAGCATCCTTGAAGGCCTGTACTTTCTCCACTTTACCTTCCGGCAACAAATCCCCATAGGCTTCATCGATGCCCAGCTCTTTTGCCACTTTCTGGGCAACAGCATTCTTGTCCCCCGAAAGCATCACCGTCTTGATGCCCAGCGCATGCAAATCCTTGATGGCCTGGGTTGCATCTTCTTTAATTTCATCGGCAATGGTAATATAACCTGAATATTGACCGTCAACAGCCACAACGACAATTGTTTCCTGGATTTGCTTGATTTCCTGGGGGTATGAAACCGAAAACTTATCCAGTAATTTCAAATTACCGGCAAGTAGCTCCTTACCTGCAACCTTGCCCTTTAAGCCATGCCCTGATATTTCTTCTACATCCGTGGGATCTTCCAATTTTTTACCTTGCTGGTATTCGATTACCGCCCTTGCCACCGGGTGCGTGGATACATTCTCCAAGGATGCGGTCAATCTTAGGAATTCTTCCTTGTCCATATCGCTGACAACCTGCTGCACTTTAAAAACCCCTTTGGTAAGCGTACCCGTCTTGTCCATGACAATGGTATCCACCTTGGTCATCACATCCAGGAAGTTAGACCCTTTGAACAAGATCCCGTTACGGGAAGCCAGTCCGATACCGCCAAAGTAGCCCAGGGGAATAGAAATCGTCAGTGCGCACGGACAGGAAATTACCAGGAAAACCATCCCGCGGTAAAGCCATTGATTGAATACATAATCATCTACAAAAAAGTAGGGCAGCACTGTAATGGCCAGGGCTAAAAAGAAAACGATAGGTGTATAAATTTTGGCAAACTTGCTGATAAAAAGCTGCGTCGGAGCTTTTCTGGCCGTTGCATCCTGCACCATTTCCAGAATCCTGGAAAGCTTTGAATCTTTAAAAGCAGTCGTCACTTTTAGCTCGATCGGCCTTTCCAGGTTGATCATGCCGGCCAGTACCGCGCTTCCCTTTTCTTTGGTATCCGGCTTGGACTCACCCGTTAAAGCGGCGGTATTAAAACTGGCGGATTCTGTTAGTAATTCACTGTCCAGGGCGACTTTCTCACCAGGCTTGACCATGATGATATCGCCTATCGCAGCATCAGATGGGTTAATGACCTTATTACCATCACTTCTCTTGACTGTCACCTTATCGGGACGCACGTCCAGCAGCGCTTTAATAGAACGTTTAGAGCGGTTAACAGCCAGCTCCTGAAAGAGCTCGCCAAGCTCGTAAAAGATCATTACAGCAACACCTTCGGCAAACTCGCCAATATAGAACGCCCCGAGCGTGGCAGTTGTCATTAAGGTGAACTCGTTAAAAAAATCTCCCCGGATGACCCTTCTGAATGCAATTTGTATTGTCTTATGACCAGCTAGCACATAGGCAATGACCATTAGCCAAATCTCGATTGGTTTTGCCACCGGGATTTCAAAGACTTTGCTCACCAGCAAAAATCCAAGCAATATTATAAGGCTAAGCCATAATGCCCACCGGCTTTTAATCAGGCTTTCGCTTCCAGCTTGAGCTCCATGATCGTGCCCGTCGCCTTCACTATGGCCGTGATCATCATCTTCTTCTTCATCATGATCCTGCCCTTCCGCATGGTCATGGCCCTGGTGACGCTGTTTGTTTGCCAATTCTGTATCAATTGGTTCCTGCTTTTCAGGCTCGTTATTCTGATCTTTTTCCATGATATAGTCCCTTTTAGATTTCTACAATAAAGTTTAATATGGCAAGGCCAATAAGCGTAAGCCCGGTAATGAGCTGCTCATAGTGCTCGAGCCAATGGATATTTATGCTTTTAATACCTTTGCTTCCCAGGCTTACCATCAGCATCATGCCTGACAGGGTCAAAACATTATAAATCACTACAATTGTCAAAACCGCATACCACCCGATGGCCCCCGCGTTTAAGAAATAGGCATTGATTTCAAAACAAGGTGACAAGAACATCATCAGCATCAGTGATAACAGGATCCTTCGGTGGCTGCCATATTTCAATAATTTTTCATCGATATGGCTATGTGCCTGATGCCGGTAATGCTGCATGACAAACCAGGTCCCCAAAAGCAGTAAAAACAAGGGTACAATCTTGCTTGCAATAATGCTTTGGTTCTCTGAAAGCTGAAAGCCTGCAAAGCTGACCATCAAACCAAAGACGGTGGTACTTAATGTATGCGCAGCACCGGCCAAAAAGGTGGTATTCAGGACTTGCCGTCTGTTCCACCTCATAGACCTGCCGATCGTGACAAAAGGAAGCCAGTGGCTGGGGATCAGCGCATGGATCAGGCTGAGTGCTATACTGCCAAGGATAATCTGGTTCATAATTATTCGCCTTCTTCTTCCTCAGAATTTTTAAGTTTTGACAGCAGCGCATAAGCCCCTTTGAGCACGATCTTTTGCTTGTCAAAGCACTGCGGGGATTTGATCTGTGTATACCCGTTTTCTGATATGCCCTTGGTTACCTGGACCATCTCAAAAGTCATTCCCTCAGGCTCAGACTCCTTTGAAGTACCCTCACTGCCAGCAGCTTCCGGGCGCTGTATGAAAACATAGGATGCGCCTTCAAAATCAACAATGGCCTGGTCGGCAAGCGCAAGCACAGGATTTGCACCTATCTCGATCACTGCCTTCACAAAGTTCTGTGGCAGCAGGCCTGGTTCGTCTTTCACAAGGTGGCAATGCACGCGCACGGTCCGGTCTTCATTGATTTTCTGGTTGATCAGGTAAACTTTTGCCAGGTATTCTTTGCCAGCATTGTTGCTGACCGTAAAGCGCACCAGCTGGCCCAACTTGATTTTAGGGATATCCTGCTCAAAAATGGAAAGCTCTACATGCAAGTGGTCAGTATCAACAATTTCAAACATGACATCAGTTGGGTTGACATATTTACCCAGGTTCACATTCACCGTCGTGACAGATCCGCTAATGGGCGAATGTATCGGAGCGCTATTGACAATGGTGCCTTTTTGTAAAGTATTCAGGTTTATACCCGCCAAAACAAGCCTTTCTTTTAACCCTGCCAGTCGTGCTTTCTGGGTCTTTACCTCCGAGGCTGCTTGCTGCAACACTTTCTGTGCATTGATATTTTCCTTGCTCAATTCCAGCTGACGGCTGTACTCCTGCTGCGCGTATTCAAGTTTACTTTCCGTTTCCAGAAAGTCTTGTTGGATCTGAATAAAGTCAGCGTTTTCGATTGTGGCCAGCACCTGGCCTTTCCTGACATGCATACCCTGTAACAATTCGGTTTTTCTGACAAATCCGCCCAAAGGCGCCGATATGCTTACCAGGTTTTGTGGCGGGATATCGATCACACCATTGGCCAAGACAACATCACTTAAATTACGGATACTGGCCGGCCCCAGCTCGACGGCTGCCGATTCATACTGCGCTTTTGTTAGCTCAACTACATTACCTTTTTCTTCTTCATGCTGCTCTTTATCCTCATGGGCTGGCTGCTGTTTTTCTTCCTGTTTTTTATCACAGGCCCAAATCCCTGTAAGCAAAAACATGACAATAAATATATTTTTCATCGTATGGATCATTAGAATGATTGATAATTTAAAGTGGGTCATTGCTGCCTGGCGAGCAGAAATTCAATTTCAATGACTGATTGGTTATAGCTGTCAAGTAAGTCCAGGTAAGTAGACCTGATGTTCAAAGCCCTGGTGAGTGCCTGTGAAAATTCAACATAACTAATCTCGCCTGCTTCATAAGCCTTTGTGGCATTTCCTGCAATGACACCCGCTAAAACCAATGTTTTTTGTTCATATAAAACCAGGCTTTGACTGGCGCTCTGGTAAGCGTGCACAGCCTGATGAAAACTGCCCATTAGCTGCGCGCGGGCAAGTTCTACCTGATTCTGCGCCACCTTTTCATTGAGCTCGGATGCTTTGATGCGTGCCTTGGAAGCGCCGTTAAAAACCGGTATGGACAGGCCCATCTGAAACCCCTGGAAACGTTTTCCGGCACCATAAAAAATTTCCGTCCCATTGATATTTTCTCCTCCAATCAACGACTGGTTGAAATATCCTATGCTGAAATCAGGTAGCAAGCTGGTGCGCGCAACGGCGGTTGCCTGTTTTTCGATGGAAATCTGCTGGCTTAGGTACTGCAAATAGGGATTTGAACCAATACCCGAAGTATCTGTCAGTATTTGACTAAATTCACGTCTTACCAGCGTGTCAGTTTGGGCTTCCACCGGCGTTGCACCGTTGATCAGTGTCTGAAGCTGCCGCTGTAAGACCAGCAGATTACCCCGGTTTTGAATAATCTGTGCCTGGATTTCACCCTGCTCACTTTCGGCTACCGAATATTCAAGCTGACTTGTTTCGCCGGTCTTAAAGCGCAGGGCAGCTGCCCTGACAAACCGTTCTGCCCGCACTCCTTCGGCAATCAATAGCTGCTGCTGCTGCTTAAAGCGTACCTGCTGATAATAGTTGCTTTTAATTTGCCGGATCAACTCGGCCCTGGTTACTTCAAGCCTTGCTTGTGCGCCGTTAACCTGAGCGGACAATAGCGCTCTTCTTTTCTTGCCGACCTTTGGGTGGGGCAAACTCTGGGAAATGTTGAACTGATTATCAAACTTGTTGCTGTTGTATTGCCCGCCCATCCAGGAAATATCCGTTTTTGCGATCTCGACAGAAGTACCAATCAATGAACGCTGGTAATCGATCTGGTAAATACCCGCTTTCACTTCCAGGTTTTTGCCGGTCGCTTCATTAATGGCTGTTTCGAGTGAAATTTTCCGGCTTGCATGTGTAGAATCCTGCGCCTTGGCAGCGGGGGCGAAAAAGGTAATTGCGGCAAAAACAAGCAGAAGGGCCCCGGCCTGTTTCATTGCAGCACCACCAAAACGCTTCTCAACAATCAGGTATAGTACCGGTAGCACCAGCAGCGTCAAAAGTGTCGCAGACACAAGGCCCCCGATTACCACGGTCGCCAGCGGCCGCTGGACTTCCGCGCCCGCGCTGTTGGATAGGGCCATTGGTAAAAATCCAAGTGATGCCACAAGGGCTGTCATCAATACCGGCCGCAGACGAGTTTCTGTACCTTGAAAAATGACCTGCTTTAAATCGGTCATCCCCTCTTTGCGCAGCGAGTTAAACTCTGCGATCAGCACAATGCCATTTAATACGGCCACGCCAAAAAGGGCAATAAAGCCAATGCCCGCTGAAATACTGAAAGGCATTCCCCGAAGTGAAAGGGCAATAATACCACCAATTGCTGAGAGTGGGATCGCCGAAAGGATCAATAGGCTTTGACGCAGCGAGTTGAATGTAAAATAAAGCAGCACAAAGATCAAAAGCAGTGCGATCGGCACTGCTATGCCCAAACGTGTGTTGGCTTCCTGCAAGTTTTGGAACTGGCCCCCATAAGTTGTATAGTAACCTGTAGGCAGCTTTACCTGACTATCGATTTTGGTTTGGAGCTCCTTGACAATGCTCTCCACGTCCCTGCCACGGACATTGAATGCCACTGTGATCCGGCGTTTTGCATCCTCCCTTTGAATCTGATTAGCGCCTGTTTTCATCTGTACGGTAGCGATCTGGTTCAGCGGGACCTGCTCCCCATGTGGCGTAGTCACAAACAATCCCTGCACATCTTCAAGGGCTTGCCGGTTCTCGCTTTTAAGCCTGACTACCAGATCATATCTTTTTTCACCTTCATAAACCAGGCCTGCACTACTTCCTGCGAAGCCCGTATTGATGGTGCGGTTGGCATCCTCAATACTGATGCCAAACTGCGACATGCGGGCACGGTCAAAAGTAACAACGATTTGTGGCAGGCCGCTTACTTCTTCCACATACAAATCCTCGGCCCCTTCAACAGAGGCGACCAGCTTGCCTATCTTTTTTGCCTGCTGGGCCAGTACATCCAGGTCTTCGCCAAAAATCTTGATGGCAACATCCTGTTTTACACCTGAAATCAGCTCATTGAACCGCATCTGGATAGGCTGTTGAAAACCAAAAGTAACGCCGGGGATGATTTCGTTAAGGGTAACCTGCATCTTTTCTGCAAGCTCTTCCCTTCCCTGGGCTTTTGTCCACATGGATTTTTCGTTTAATATAATCATCACATCTGCGGCTTCGACGGGCATGGGGTCTGTGGGTATCTCGGAAGCGCCGACTTTTCCTACCACTTCCACGACCTCATCCGGAAAGTTTTTTCGCAGCACGCCTGCCGCTTTCTGCACGGCATCCACGGTCTCGGAAAGCGAACTACCCGTCAGCACGCGCATTTCAACGGCGAAATTTCCTTCGTCGAGCTGTGGGATAAACTCGCCCCCCATATTCAAAAACATCCAAAGGCTGATACCAAAAAGTGCCAAAGCACTCACGACCACAATCACTCTTCTGCGGAGTGCAAAGCCCAATGCAGGCTGGTAAAGCCGATGGAAAAAGGAAATGATGCGGTCTGAAACGTTGGGTTTATGCTCATTTTGCTTACTTAAAAACAAAGCCGACACCATCGGCACGTAAGTCAGTGAAAGGATAAAAGCGCCCAATATGGCAAAGCTGACCGTTTGGGCCATGGGCCGGAACATCTTTCCTTCAATGCCTACCAGGGCAAGGATCGGCAGGTAAACGATCAGGATAATGATTTCACCAAAGGCAGCCGAGTTCCGGATCTTGGATGCGGATTCATAGACCTCATTATCCATTTCCTGCTGGGAAAGCCGGTGGGTATATTTTTTGCCCATGATGTGGTGCAGCGTGGCTTCAACAATGATAACGGCACCATCTACAATCAATCCAAAATCAATTGCACCCAGACTCATCAGGTTGCCTGAAACACCAAAAAGGTTCATCATACTGACGGCAAACAGCATCGCCAGCGGGATCACCGAAGCAACCACAAGCCCGGCGCGCAGGTTGCCCAACAGCAGGATCAGCACGAAAATGACAATGAGCGCCCCTTCGATCAGGTTTCTGGAAACGGTGCCAATCGCATTATTGACCAGTTTGGTACGGTCCAGGAAAGGCTCGATGACCACACCTTCCGGCAGCGTTTTACTAATCTGCTGGATCCTTTCCTTTACATTACCGATCACCTTGGCAGCATTCGCGCCTTTGAGCATCAGTACCATCCCACCTACTACTTCCCCTTCATCGTTACGTGTCATCGCACCATACCGTACAGCGGTGCCATACTGTACCGTTGCAATATCACGGATCAGTATGGGAAGACCGCTTGAAGTTTCTTTGACCTGGATACTTTCAATGTCTTTCAGGTTTGTGATCAGCCCTTCGCTCCTGATAAAATAGGCATTGGGCTTTTTGTCAATGTAAGCCCCGCCTGTATTCTGATTGTTGCGTTCAAGTGCCGAGAATATCTCTGCCATCGAGATCTGGGCACTTCTTAATTTGAAAGGGTCGATTGCAATTTCGTACTGTTTTAAAAACCCGCCAAAGCTGCTTACGTCAGCAATGCCTTCGGTGCCCAAAAGCTGCCTTCTTACAATCCAGTCCTGGATGCTTCGCAGCTCCATGGGCGGGTACTTCTTCTCATACCCTTTTTTGGTATGCAGCACATACTGGTATATTTCCCCAAGTCCAGTCGTTACTGGCGCAAGTTCGGGCGAGCCTGCGCCGGCCGGTATCTGCTCCACGGCACTTTGCAGGCGCTCTGAGACCTGCTGCCGTGCCCAGTAAATATCAATATTATCTTTAAAAACAATGGTTACCACTGACAAACCAAACCTTGAAATGGAACGGATTTCCTCTGTGCTCGGGATGGTTGCCATGGCTGTTTCAACAGGAAACGTAACCAGGCGCTCTACTTCCTGTGCCGCCAGCGAAGGGCTGCTTGTAATGATTTGTACCTGGTTGTTGGTAATATCCGGCACGGCATCAATCGGCAGCTGTGTTAGCGAATAAATGCCCCAGGCGACAAGCGCAAGGGTAAATATGCCGATAACAAGCTTATTATGAATTGAAAAATGAATGACTTTATCTAACATCTGGACTTAGAATTTGTGTAGAATGAGCCTATAACCGTGACTTTTAAAGTCACAGCAATAAGCAAACCATAAAGGAATGGGTTACACTAAATCCTGGGGGGTTGCCAGATAGATGTCAGCTCGCCGCCATCATTGCGGGCGGTATAGGTAAAAGCCTGATCACTAAAAAAAGCAGTAGATGCTACTTCCGGCAAAGATATTACGGGCTCTTGGAGCGTTGTGCCAGTGCAACATGCACAAATACAAAAAGGGGAGCAAAGATCGGCAATACCCTGTTGCTGATCGGCATTGGTATTGAGGATAGTTGTAGTTTGCTCATATGAGACACGCAATACTTCCTCCTGGCATGGAATGCAGGAAAGTACCACCGTGTAAAAAGATAATATGTAAAAAGCTAATCTCATAATACTGCAAAGGTAGCTCAATTAAAGTGCAACAGGTAGGCAAAAACAAAATTAGTTCTCAACCTTATTTGCAGGCCTAACATTTGACCACCCAAGCCGCAGAATGAATTTCTGTTATATGTCAAATGAAAAGCAAAAAGACTTATCCCAACCCATCTGACCATAGCAAACCAGCAAAGCTTCTGTACCGCTCATTCATGAAGGTTTCAAAGCGTTCCAGGCCATCTGTTTTAATCATAATTTTTACTGCATAATTGGATCTTTGGTGTTAGATGCAATAATTTTGAAACTAAGACACTATTTTATTGCCAATAAGATAGTGTGTAGTCAGTGGCTCAAAGCGTACATTCACTTTTACTTAAAATTAGGCCCTTCATCAGTCTTGGTTTTTCTCCTCTGAGCCTGAATATTAAAGTACAGTTTATCCTACCATTTCCTGAAATTACCACGACACAAGGTGTTGTAATTTAGTTAATTAAAAGATATTTATTTAAAAACCAAATTTCATTTTAACCACCGTTTCCGCGTACTCCATAACATCCGATTTCTGCACGATGGCAAAGAACAATTGGGAAGAAATAAATCCACATGCGAATGTCGATCAGCTGCTACCGCAGCAAATCGGTTAACTTTCCAAAAACCTTACATGTAGTATTCTCGACAACCCAAAGTGCTTATCAAGCCTAGGTATTCAATTAATCACACATAGAAGACAATTTTTGAATAAAAAGTATCTAAACAGGCGAAGATTATTAATCATTGGGAGTCAAATTAGAAAGTCACCATCACGTAAGCAAAACAGATTATCAAATAGTTACATTTTAACTGATTTTAAGTACATTAGGAAAAATGTACTACCATTCAAACAAATTGATGTTATGCATGCACCTATGTTGCTTCGTCTAAGATTTTAATTATCAAACACTTATAAGAATAAATGCAAAAAGAACTACATAAATGGCTAATAGATGTTGGAGAAAAAGATTCTGCTCGAATTATCTCTGACTGTAGCATTGATTTGTTATATGTTGACACACTTTTTGAAATGAGTAGTGATAGAACGACGGACTTGATGGATGCTCAAATTGGAGTTCCTGGAAAATATTACCCTAAGCTTTCAACTCATTTTCAAAAAGAAACAGAAGTAATTGAAAGTCAGCTGATGGAAGTTGCAACTGCATTAGGTATGCATATTCGCGGCATTTCATGGAACCCAAAAATTGACAATGAAAATGACTCTAAATTAAAAATATCTATTGTTGCTCGACAAGCAATATTTGATGAGATTACCTTGAATAAAATTTCATGGTCTGGTAGACTGGAAGAACCCAACTTCTTAAATCGCATATTTGATCTTTCAAAAATGCCTTCGAATGATTCAAGATATGACAATGCTTTTGATGACATTCATAAACATCGAATTATGAATTATGATTGGGAAGATGATTGGGTGTTTACAGATAGACGATTCAATTTACTTCATTGTGAAGAAGAAATCTTCCTTAAATTTTTATCCTTGATAGTAAATCCAGTTGCACGAACGGATGATGAAAGTGTAAATCAATTGATAGAGATATATAATAGAAACCTTGAAGCAAGTGACATTGAATATTACGAAAAGTCAAAAATAGCTGGGAAAACAATTTATGGATATAGAGAAACCCATATTGAAGAAGCTTCTTCCATAAATAATGAGGTCAAGCAACGAAAACTTGCATTAGTTGTGGGGTGTAATCAATATGAATTTGGAGGGAGCTTGCAAAATCCACTGAATGATGCAATAGCAGTTAAACAAAATCTTGAATCATTAGGATTTGATGTGATGTCAGCAGAAAATGCGACTCTTAAAGAGCTAAAAATAATAATTGATGACTTCGGAGTTGAACTTGAAAAATATGATGTGGGATTATTCTATTTTGCCGGGCACGGAGTTCAAGTTAAAGGTTTGAATTATTTGATACCCGTTGACGCAAATCTAAAAAACGAAAGAACCGTTGAATACGACTGTGTACAAGTAGATCGAATATTAAGCCATATGGAGAATGCTAAAACTTCAGTGAATGTGCTAATTCTGGATGCATGTCGTGATAATCCTTTTGAACGGAATTGGGGACGAAGTTTAACACAAAGAGGATTTGCCGTTATGGATGCTCCGAAAGGTTCATTAATTGCATATTCAACATCTCCCGGGAAAACCGCATCGGACGGCGAGGGCCAAAATGGACTCTACACCGGAGAGCTTATTTCAGAAATTAAAACAGCCAATCTGACGGTAACCCAGCTATTTCAAAAAGTGAGAAAAGCGGTCATGGAGAAATCGAATGAGGCACAAATACCTTGGGAATCGACATCATTGACAGCGGACTTTTACTTTAACCATACGGCTCGAAGTATTTTTTAAGTATTGACGACGACATATATGCATAAAAATTGTTATTAAAGAAATTATTGAAGCTAACATATATCTGAATACAACACATTAAGTTGGTATAATCCTTTATAAAAATGAAAAGAATAAAGCCATTTATTTTAAATTTTGGGACAGAAGTTTTAAGTGAGGGTCTGGATTATTCCACGATCGAATATTCCTATACTAAAAATCTAAATGTTATTAAGGCTACTGGCATGCCCGCTATTGGTATGGCTGGCTTGGATACTGAGACTTTGACTAAAACTGGTTTCGAGTCTTCTGACTCTGACAAAGATTTTAACGTGAAACAATTATTGGATACTTCAACAGGGACTCGATCCTTTGGGGAGGTGTCTGATTCTGATCAAGATAGAAATACCCGAGTTGATATTTTGTCTTTATTAGATACAGCAACTCTAACAGAAAGTGGTACAGAGGTTACGGATACGGATCAAGATCTATGATCCTTGTCGTTACCCATAAATTTGACTTTACGGCCGACTTTCTTATCCAGAAGCTCAACGAAAGAGATATTCCTTATTATAGACTTAACTGTGAAGATATCAGCATACATACTGAGATTAGTTTATCAAGTAAGTCAAACTTTGCACCAGTAATTGATGGGCAAGATAAGTTCTCCGTTGTCTGGTTTAGACGAACCAAGCTTCCTGAACTCGAACGTATCGACCCGTATGTACAAGCTTATTATTTATCTGAGTTGAAATGGTTTCAGAGAAACTTATGGAATACCATAGATGCCCGGTGGATAAGTGAGCCAGATTCCGTTTATCGTGCTGAAAACAAATTCCTACAACTAAAAACCGCTCGACAAATAGGTTTTATTATCCCTCCAACACTGATTTCGACTAATGTTAATGAGATAAATAACTTTTTTGAGGAATGTGAAGGGCAGCTTATCATAAAGCCGATCTACAATAACCGATTTGAGTTTAAAAATGGCAGCCAACTAATCTACACAACAAAAATTTCAAAAGTAGAACTAGAAGAGTTGTTGGAATCAATGCCGCTGCCAAGTATATATCAGAAATACGTAGAAAAAAAATGCGAGATCAGAGTAACAGTGATAAATGATGCGGTCTTTGCGGCAAGTGTTGATTCCCAACAAAGTGAGACGACCAAGGTTGATTGGAGAAGAGAAAGACTCCCTTTTACTTCATATAATTTACCTCAAATGCTTCAAAATAAATGTATTGAGATTGTAAAAGCCCTAAACCTTTCATTTGGAGCCATTGACTTAATCGAAACTCCCGAAGGGGAATATGTATTTCTTGAAATCAACCCAAACGGTCAATGGGCTTGGATCGAGATGGATACGGGATTACCAATTTCTGATTCAATTATTGACTTTTTCAAAAAATGCGAAGATTAATGAATAAGCTAGAGAAAGTCGCCAATTTTTATGGTTTCTATGGAATATTTATAAAGCAAACAAGTCCAGCTCCGCCTAGCTTTCAGCCACTCCCCGGCAGCAGAGAATCAGACTTGGAAGATTTAAGATTGCAATATATATATCAAAAGGATATCTCCGAGCAACATCTTATAACAATCAAAGAGCTTGTTAGTGATGAAGAGACAAGGCATAGCTCTATTGAGACAAAAATAGGTAATGTAATTACTCAGGCAGGATTAGTGTTTTCCATAACAGCTGTTATTGCTCCATTTTTTAATGATACATTAAATTCACAAAGCTTAGGTATAAAGATAATTGTCTTGATCATTTTTGTTCTAGCATTCTCAGCCTATGTTGCTTCTATTTTATTTGCAACCCAGATATTTGGAATCAATAAATTTAGATATAAGAAAACAAGTGTTGCATCGGTGATCGATTCAGGTGTAACAAGTGAAGATATATTGGCAAAACGAGTGAAGGATTTGATTTATCAACATCGAGAGAACCAAAAGGTTAACAACAAAAAGGCTGATATTCTTATTTATGCAAATCGATGGTTTGTTTCAGGATTTATGCTTTCTGGTTTATTGACAGGATTAATCACTGTATCGTTGATGTTTGTTGAAAAACCTGATGAAAAGGAAAAAGAATATGATAGATTCATCAATAGTTTAAATATTAGACTTTTAAATGCGGAATCTAGGTTAACCCAACAACAATCCATCATATTTATACATAATGATTCATTGAATGATCAACGTATTCGGGAGACATTTGAACAGAACAAAGATGAGTTTGACAGTATTCGTTTTGAATTAAAAAGTTTTAAGGCTCTGCTTCATAAGTAGTCATCCTTATAAAAAAATATAAACCTAGTATACAATCAATTACATTTTTAATTCATTTAATCATTAATGGAACTTAAAGTTTTAATCAATAGCGGTAGACAAACATCAATGACTGAAAATCTCAATTACTTTGCCCATACTGACAACATATACATTATGGACAACCATTTAGCCGCTATTTGGTGTTGGGATAAATTGCCGAAAGATAATAATATAACCGTTGTTCACATAGATGCCCATTATGACCTAGGGTACTCGCCACCAGGGAATTTTATATATGGTGATATTGATTTAACGAATATTTCAATAAATGAAATTTCAAATTTCGAGCATGAGTCAGGTTATAAGTACTTTAGTTGGGACAACTATATTCATTTATTTTGCGATAAATATCCCAATCTAATAAATGAATTTATATCAATTACTCAGGGAAAGGGTGATTTATCACTACCTGATGGCCTAAAATTTAAGGAAATTAATATATGGGATTTAGATTCGACGCCTTGGGCTAAATATGAAAATAGCAAAATTTTGAATCTAGATATTGACTACTTTTTTAAACAAGATTATCGTTCAGATTTTGAATTGTTTAGCGCAGAATTGGTGGAATATTTTTCGGGATGGCTTTTGAAAAACAAAGATAAATTTGACATAATTACTATTGCACTAAGTCCCGAATGTTGTGGCTCGTGGGATAAATCAGTAAACATGGCAAACAGAATATTAAAACCATTGAATCTTAAAATCGATATTTAATATATTGATCAAGTTGGTCGAGATGTAGAGATGAATTCATGGAAATCCTAGTGAAAAATAGGTTTCACAAAAAATCAATGACCTAGTAATGAATTAGAGGATATTAAAAGTGCGAGGATCGAAGATAAAGTTTTCAACTCTAACTATTGATACCTGATTTATAAGTGAATGGGCCGGATTAATGATGATGTTATATTCGTATGGGATAATTGCAGACGGTACTTTTAAGCAGAGATATTTTCCTTCGTCAATCCACTCTTCACCGATTTCTCTTGTAATTTGTCCATCAATCTTCCAATTGTCATTAGAAAATACAACTTCTTTTATACTATCAATCGGTATAGATATGAAAGCAATAGAATAAAAATCATCTCTGGGTAAGAAGGTATTATCTAAGTATACTCGAACTTCCCAGGCACTTAATGCAACACTGCTACCAGTATAGAGAGCATGTGTCCCTACATCGTTCCACCTCCCACCACGTAGAGAAGCACCATAACCAGATAAATCGTTAATGAATTGACTTTCAGAGATTCTAAAAACGTGCATTTACTTTATGCCAATATGCCATGAATAAGCCTAATAATTAAGGCACCTACTGCATCCCTATCAGTTTTAAGGACATTTAAAGGTATCTGACCTTGAAGAGCAACATGTGGCCGCTTCAGCCAGCTTATGAAATCATCTTTACTTCTAAATATTCTATTAGCACCCTCACTATCCCACAAGTAATCGACCTCTTTATCAACTTTTGCACTAACAGTTATTTTTCTACTTCCCAAAGGTATTTCACGGATTTGAACCGAGCGTTTAGGATCTAGATGCGCTGTAAGACTTACACCAATACCCTTTGTTTGTACTTCTATCACATATTTCGAGTTAGCTTTCTCCATTTGCCGAAGAGCACCTATCAGCGCTTTTCTGTTCCGGACAGGCGTGATCAATCTGAAGTGGCTTACTTCAATCCCATTGGCTTTAACTTCAAGTTCGATAGCCGTATCATCATCCAAGCCTTCAACCGTAACTTTTGTTTTCGTTCCCATCTTACTGACACATATGTGACACAATCTACAAGAAAAACACTGAAAATGCAAAGAAAGTGCAACTTCCACCATTTGAATATATATGGCAGCAGGCAAGCCGTGTAACATTCTAGCAAAAACCACCGTTTCTGCGCACTACAAAACGTCAGATTTCTGCACGATGGAAAAGAACAATTGGGAAGAAATAATATCCACTTTGCAAACGTCGATCAGCTGCTACCGGGGCAAGTCGGTTAACTTCCAAAAACCTTACATGTAGTATTCCCGACAACCCAAATTGTCCACTAGTATTTTTCGAAAACAACAATCATTTCTAATTTCCACATTGTCATAGCCTTCATGATCCATCCCTGCGCAAGTTGTGATTCGATTTCCTTCTCAACGCATGCCCTGCATTATAGGAAACCACCAAAGTTTTTGCCGGGGTTGCTGGCTTGAAAATCGTTACGTCATTCGTTTGAGCAAAACCGCCGCCGACATGGTAAGTGTAACTCTGAGTAGGAAGCTAAATATCTGTTTCATGAACATATTGCTTAAATTTTGTGATTGTTTTCCAGATGATTTAATCTTCTGTTATAATGTCCTCTCCTACTTCATAGGTCTAACATCTAAATAGGTAATATATCCGTTCCTTCTATTTTCGTTGGAGAAGTATACCCATACGGAATCATTTTTTTCTCCTGCCCCCCAAAAAGGTAGCGAGTTTTCTATCTTCCAAACTTCACCGTTAACATTTTTATAAACCAATAGAAATTGCTCATCACTAAATTTTGTTTTAGGAATGTGGACTTTTTCTAAAATAGCCGCTTTTACACTATCTGATTTAACAGTAGAAGACGGCAATTTGTTAATCAATTGCCCAACGGGTTTAGGTTTAATCGATGTCTTAAAATTTAACAGCTCAGTGACTAATACAAAGGCTAGGGCCAACAGCATAAGTGTATACGTAATGGTTTTCATATTTAATTTCCGTTTAAGTCGCGCTCAAATTCTTCAAGTGTGTAATAATTCTTAACATTCAATCTTGCATTTTCTTTTATAGTATTTAGAATCCTGATCATGGATTTTTCAGCCCTCTCAATACATTCACTAAGATTAGATTCTGCACCAGAAACCAGTTGGGCAATGCTTCTTTCATGAGAATTGGTTATGCATTGCAAGTTTTCTCTTGTTAAATCCATATTCTTCAATAGGCTACTTAATGTTGCAATGTCAGTTTGTATCTGTTCGCTAACTTGTTGTATTTTAGCAGATTCTTTATAATATGTATCCAAATGCTTCAAGAATCGCTTGTATTCTTCATTAAAATCTTCTAGATGCATAGTGCTGTAGGCAAAATCCTTACGCAGTAAGTCCACAGTCTTGTCAACCTCTTGAATCTGAATACTGTTTCTATTCGCAATCCGAAGCAAGTCTTGAATGTTAGGTCTCATCTCATCAGGAAAATCCTTCTTTCTCATTTCAATAATGATGAAAAGCATGACGACCACTAGTAAAATAATCTTAGACGATAGTAACATGGCTATTTAATTTTAGTATCTCGTTGTAAAATATTTGAATTTGGCTAACTATGGACATTATACGTTTAGCAAAAAAATAGCTGGTTTTAGGATAAGTGTTGTCTATTAAGATGGAAGTAATTTGGCACAAATCTTCTCCCCATCCGCGTAATTTCGCAATATATCTTATCCCGAAACAATTTGGCATTTCACAAGATGTAAGCATGAAAAAGTAAGTTAAATTATAAAATATAAATTTAATATATTATAATTTAACTTACAAATTATCTGATGTATTTAGAGGATATAGATGGTTCGCCTAAAAGTAAATATTACATTTCGGCTTTGTGATGTATAGTGGAAATTAAAACATGTGAATACAAACCAAGTTGCTTCAATACTTGGTTGAGCGTTTAAAGGTTGTCATAAAAAGCTTTCATAATAAATAGTCGATAGCTAAAATCTAATCCAAACCATTCTTTGGTCGTAAAATGAAGTCTCATTTTAGGAACAAGCTCGGAGCCAGATCCCCTAATATCTAGAATAATTGGCTCAAAAGCATCGCTACCAAATTTTAATAAGGTGCTTTCAACAGAATGAGAAGGGATAGAAGTTCGATTATTATCAACTGTATTTACACAGTTCAAAGACCGAAAATGTTTCGTTGCAGTTTGAATTGCAGTTTCCATAAGTATAAAGTAGAAAATATTAGTGGCTGAAATACTTTATCAAAATTGGTAGAAAACATTTTCTATGACAATACGAAAAAAGTCTAATTTGATATATTTTTCGAAATATTTTTAAATAAAAATGGTACGTCTTAAGACGTACCATATAAAATAAATACATGATTGGATTAAAAAAGTACAGTTTTGATTTAATTTTCTAGTTTGTGAATCAATTCAAGTCTGTTTTTAACAAGTACCTTTTTGAAGGTGTTTTCCAAATGTTTTTTAACCGTACCTACTTGAATATTCAGTGAATTCCCTATCTCTTCGTTAGTATAGCCTAATTTTAGGAGCCTGACTACTTCTTTCTCCTTTGTAGTAAGACCAAATTCATTCATATTCATTTCTAATCTCATACCTGGATCATAAGAATCATTTACTAAGACTGGTTCTTCTTTGTATGCAAACTCCAAGGGCATAAGTGTAGCTTTATTTTCTTCCAATGAAACATCAGGCAAAGCTTTGTCAATTTCTTTTAATCTTTCAAGATCGCTTCGTACATCACGAATTGATTGCCTCACAAATAAAAGTGTAATGATTGCAAATCCACCATTGGTTAATAATGCTTCGTTCACCTGCTCAATTCGAAAGTATGCAAAAAAGGCAAGGGTTGCATAAGGTATTACTGCAAAATAGACTCCGACAATTTGTAGATAGTCCTTTCTTTCTACATATCTGTACTTCTCCCGGATAGCGTTAAATAGAACATAACCTAATACGATCCCATAAATTGCAGGTATGATCAGGCCATTATCAATAGCCTGATCAATATCCTTTTTTAACAAGTATGTTATCCCAGTTATCAAAAAAAAAGGAAGATGCAAAAAAAAGTAAATACCTCTTGTTGCATGCCATTTTAACTGGCTTATATCATAGGCTTTATAAAAATAAAACGGGAAATATGAAGCCATGATGAAGCCAGCGCCGTACGTTAATCCGTATTGAACGCCAATGGGAATAAAACTTATTCTTGGGTCTGGAAATAACCCCATCGCAATATTTTTAATTATCAATAGAATGAGAAGTATTAAATAATACTTCCGGATCTTTTCTCTTTTTGCCAAATATATAGGCAACTGGAACAATAGCATTATAATTTCGAAAACTATAAAGGTCGCAGTTACCACATTCATATCTGTATTAGATACTGTCATTTGTTTTATTACTGATTAAATATAGAGTATATCCAAAATCTAGCTCTTTGTAGATTTTCAATCCGTACCTTTCATACCAAGGAATATTCTTTAAAGTAGATGTTTCCAAGAAAATTGGGCGATGTTCAACTTTCGCATCTTCAATAATCTCCGTTAATAGCTTTCCTCCTACACCTTTGGACTGCGCTTGTGGTTTTACACCTATAAACCACAAGTAGTAAATTGGGCTGTCTGGGTAATTAGCAGAAATTGCTTTTTCTCGTTTCATAGCTTTGAGAGCATTATTTAATCCGATCCCAAGAAGGACCAGCCGAACTTCGTGGAATAGTCCGGAGAGTGTCGTTTTCTTTTTTTCAGGAGCTGAAACTAATGCGCATGCTTGTTCATCATCGGAGAGAAATACCTTACCACTTGCCATACAAACTTCGAATGAGTACGCCATTAGTTCTGAAATTCTATTTATACGTTTTGAATCATTTGGAATAAGGTAATTGATACTCTTATTGTCTTGAAATGAATCAGTTAGTATTTTTACAATGAGGTTTTTGTCACAACGCTTAGCTAATTTCATAATTTTATAAATGTTTAATTCTGAAATAATGACATACGTCTTGAGACGTATTTTAACATAAAAACGAAAAAAAAGTCACAATTTAGTCCATTTTCATTGCCTAATAGGCATATAAAAAATCGTAAGCTGCCAACTTAAAAAAAGTGAACCATTAAAAAACTTACATTGTGATCTGCCGGTTACCTAACAAATGAGGGAAGCTAAAATCTTTCCTCATTTGTTAATTTGTGGTTAAAGTGACAGCCTGTCACTTATTTAATAGCTCTGAAGCGCTGTGAAAACTATCAGGATCCTGGCTATCAAGGCTTGAAACAAACGCAATCACCTCTTTGAATTTTCGTGCATTTCGCCGAAAAGTTTCTAGCTCTGCTTTTGTCTGTTCCAGTGAAGATTTGAGACTTGCTATAATCTGAGTGTTACGTGGATACTGGCGAACTGCATACATAAAAGCTTTACTCCCACTGCCAACTATTCCATGACTAATGATCTGATTCAAGATATTGACAACATCTTCGTTTTCTTCCTTATCAAGATGCTCGACGACGATGGTTTTAAATACTTTTGACATAAATAAATTTTAAGAGGTTTATATTAACGGCCTGTCAACCGATTTGATAGAATAAAGATATAAAAAAAATTCAGCTATTACAATATATTGTAATAGCTGAATAGTGTTGAGTTTTTTCCCAATTGTGCCAATTATCAGGATGATGAAAATTTTAAGTTACAGCCCCCTGCGGATGACGGATCTATTTTTGTTTTGTGCTTCATCACCAGGTGGAGTATCTGCTTTGCCAATCAAAGCTATAATTTTTTCTGTCTCCATCTCTTTCATTCCATTGTCCTTACTGGTATATTGCTCCTTTTCCTTATTAGGATTAAGGCTTTCAGTCAGTCGCTTTTCAATAATTACCAGACTATCCTTTAATTCCATCAATTTTCCTTCTTTTGGCCACGTTTTCGACAAAACATCTTTTGTCATTTCCATATCTTTGATATAACCGGCTTGTCGTTCTTCCATTCCCTTAATTAGCTTTTCAAAGACTTCTGGGGCAACTGATTTATTTACCCACTCCCCTGCTGTTTTCACCTTATCACTTTGCAGATATCCCGAGTTGTGTTTGTAGCCAATGTCGTTAGACGATCTCAGTTCCCATCGATGCGATATTTTTTGAGTGCTTGTATCCGTATCTACAATAGAAGTTTGAAAAGTATCTAAGGTAAGATCAAAACCTTTTATATGGCTAATCAACTTTGTGCCGTGCTTCTTGTTTGTCATTTCAGCTTGTAACATTAGCTGGCCTAAATCTTCCACTTTGTCCATATCGACAAGAGGTATTAGTTTACCATCCTTATCATATCGAATAACGGCTTTTTGGTCGGCTTTAACTTTGGAAATATTTTCTTCTGTTTTCTCCATTGATACACCCATTTGTAAGTAAACTGCTCTTTGATATGATATATCTTTTCCAAAGATTTTTTTCTCTGCCTCCAAACCTGTTATTTGTTTCTCAATTTTGGTTTTTTCAAGTAAATCCTTGTTTCCAGACAGTAGGGCTACGTATTCAGCATAATTCATACCATTGCTTTCGTCGGCACTACCTTCATCAATTCGCCGGATATTAATGTTCTGGTTCTTAATTTGGGATATGAATAATGACTTATTTTGAACCAAATTAAACATGAAGTTATCTAGTGTTTTTTCGACCGCATAGACATAATTCTGAACTTCATTACCAAAATGATTTTTAGCAACTTCATTTCCAGCCCTTGATCCACGTCCAACACGCTGTTCTAAGTCACTTGGTTTCCAAGGCACATCTAAATGATGAAGAGCAACAACGCGTTGCTGTGCATTTACACCAGTTCCCAACTTCTCAGTTGAGCCGATTAACACACGAATTGAGCCTTCATTAGTTTCTTTAATTATTTGTTGCCTTTGCTTATCATTGTTCGCATCGTGAATAAATCGAATCTGCTTTTCAGGGATACCATATTCAGTAATGAGCTTAATTTTCAGCGCATCGTATACATTAAAATTCGAGTTGGCCGAAGGAGTACCTAAATCGCAAAATACCATTTGTGTTCCCTTATAAGAATTTGACTCCTTGTAATGTTTTGAAATGATGTCAGCACATACACTTACCTTGGAGTTGGGTTGGTCAGGAAAATCCGGATTAATAAGGCGCATATCTAATGCTGCCTTTTTTGAATAGTTGGTAGCAATCAGCATTTTAGCCGTTTCCTCGGATTTGCTCAATGGCGCTCTGCCCAACAACATACCATTTCCTGTCTGGGCAAATTCGATTAGCTTATCTGTAAAAGCTGCTTGATCCTCTGTTGGTTTCATATTCACCAATTTATGAGCCGCTTTCGGTCTGTCAACACCTACCATTTCCGCGGTACGATAGTCGGTGATCTGACTATACATTAAAGCAAGTTCCGGTACTTTTATAAAGTTCTTAAACCTTGATTTTTCAATAAGCTGGTTGGTAACGGAAAATTCGTAGTCAGTCGTTTTCTTAGCAAAAACAGATAGCCATGAATCAAAATTTTCAATTTTTCTTCGTTCTAATTCTTTTGGACGTAAGTATTTAAAGAGAAGGTACAACTCAGTCAGAGAATTAGAAATTGGTGTTCCTGAGAAAAATGTAACGCCACTATCGCTTCCCCTTTTCTCTTGAATTGTGCGTACTGCGAAGAGCATGTTTAACGCCCTTTGTGATCCAATAGGATTTCCCAAGCCTGCAACGCGATCATGTCTTGTCGTAAACATCAGATTCTTGAATTTATGGCTTTCATCAACCATTAGGGAATCAATTCCCATTTTCTCAAAATCAATTACATTGTCCTTTTTCTCCTTAATTTGGGTTACAACTTCGTTCAAGTTATTCGAAAGGGAAATTTTTCTTTTTTCTAGCCCTTTCATCATTGAAGTGCCGACAGACAAACCCGACTTTTCCAATTCACCCAAGTCCTTTTCAAGATTATCAACTTCTTTATCTAAAATCCTTCTCTGAACATTCAAACTTTGTGGGATTTTAGAAAATTGATCATGAGTCAAAATGATTGCGTCCCAATTTTCATTTGCGATAGAGCTGAACAATTTCTCCCTGTTAGGCTTTGAAAAATCGTTTTCATTGGGTGATAGTATTTTAGCATCAGGATACACTGCTCTAAATGTATCTGCAATTGCCCCTACGTTAGCTTTTAAGCCAATTAACATTGGTTTAGCCGCTAAACCTAGACGCTTCATTTCGTAGGCAGTTACGATCATGGTCAAGGTCTTCCCTGTTCCAACCTCATGATCAACTATACCTCCTGCATTCTGTAATAACATCCAAGATGTGTCTTTTTGAGAATCGTATAATTTTTCAAGACCAACATTTTGAAGTTTTAAGCCAGGGAAGGTCATATGGGACCCATCATACTTAGGCTTAGTTTCAGCGTTAAAAAGATTGTTATACGTACTTTCAATACCCTGCTTGTCTTTTTCAGGAAGATTTTGAATCCAATCAGAGAAACCATTTCGGATCAAATCGATTTTTTGAGAAGCCAGCCTTACATTTTCAGCATCTCTTACTTTTACATCTTTTCCATCTGGACCTTCAACAGTTTTAGTAATGTCCGGAACATTATCCAATAGCGCGTATCTGAACAAATCAATCCCGGTGTAAGTACGACGATCCGTTTGAACGGCATACTCTGTGCCTATTTTAGAATTGTATCCAAAAGACTTGATCGCATAATCGTCTATTGACGGAGAGTAGTTTACTTCAACATCAGAAGAAAAAAAGTTGGTAGCAAAACGAGAATAGATATTTGGATCAATCCACCTTTCTCCCAAATTAAACTCTAACAAATCAAATGGAACTGGCTCAGGTTTAACAGTATCCAAAAATGCCAAAGTCCTTTGAATTTCCGGATCATTGTGATTCACTAGACCTTTTATGCTCTCTATTTTCTGCAAAATATTTCCTGAGCCTAAAACATCTTTAACCTGGTATTCATCGTCTATCGGCGAAAAATAGAGTTTATCACTTAATTCTTTTTTGAGATGGTCGATGTCCAGTCCTGAGACACTACCCATGTAATCAAAATTCACCCTACCAAACAGATTCAGGGATGCAGCTAACGATTCATTAGGAGTAAAAACATCAATTTTGGCCGAAGCAATGTGTACCGGTTCAAAGAAGATATCTGTTTTTACATAATCGTTTCTTTCCTTATCAAATTTCTCCAATGAGAGCAACTCTCTACCGGCAGGGTCGAGAAGGATCGTGTCCATGTTGCTCTTATGCTTTAAAGGTCCATAAAAGCTAGTAAATAGGTCATACGACTCATTTAATCGCTGACGCGACTCTTTATCTTCAATTTGATTATCCCTCTCACTCCTGAGAAGCCCAAAATAAGCATCACGAATATCAATTAATGCTTCCCATTGCTTGGTTTGCTTTGATGACAATTGAAAATCTTCAACCAGGGGATTGCCGTTATCGTCTTTACTTACTTTACCTATCCTACCGCCCTGCGATACAATACTATCATCACTTATATGGTCGAACAACTTGCCGGTAAATGGCAAAGGGTCAGCTTTTCTTACTTCGATCTCTGGTAACGGAGCGAACAGATCAAGTTGTGGAGCAAACAGATCAAGTTGGCCAGTCGAGACTGAGTTTTTGCGTGGGAGCTTGCTAACCTTGCTATATGCCTCACTATCAAAGTTGATTTGAATATCATTTGTAAGAATACCTTTCAAGGTGCTACCAATCTCCTCAATTCTCCCTCCATGCTTGTAAATAAAGGCAGGTTTTCCATATTGATTAGTATCAACAACCTTACTTGTATGAATTATCTTTTGGGGATTACTATCAAAATAATCATTGGATAAAACATCATTGCCATTACTAAGATCGGACAGATTAAAAACATGTGAAGTTGTTTCCAAAAAAGCTTTTTCCGTTCTACTGTACGCAATAGTTGGCCTATTTCGCTTTTGGACAACAATTAGATCGGAGCCTACTTGCGTACCAGCTGATTCAAATAAATTATGTGGGAGCCTAATTGCTGAAACAAGCTTTCCCTGCTGCAATAAACTTTCCCTAAATTCTCTGTTGGATCCCGAATCAGCAAAATTACTAGTCGTTATAAAGGCAACTAATCCACCTGGCTTAGCTTGTTCAAGTGATTTCAAAAAGAAATAATTATGAATTTGATTTACTGCTCGTGCTTCAACCGGCCCTTTCTTCTGAAAAGCAGGATCATACACAGATATCGCTCCAAAAGGGATATTGGAAGTAACTAAGTCAAAATGATTTTGATACCTTCCACCAATATTCTCAAAACCTTCAACCCTAGTTCTGTCATTAGATTTTACAGAAAGTACAAGACCAGTAAGCAAATCCTTCTCAAACATGACAACATCATTGGGAGAATGGCTTTTTCTCAAACGATCAACAAACAATCCGTTCCCTGCGGATGGGTCGAGAACAGATTTAATGTTGACCTGATTGTCTTTAAGTGCGCTTGAAATGGCATCTACAATGGGAACCGGCGTATAAAAACTTGTTAAGACGCTGTTCTTAACAGAATCAACATATCGTTTCTTTTCGTTGGGTTTGTATTGCTCAATTAAATCGTGAATTTCCTGAACGTATGGTTGTACACGATGCTTTTTCCCAGTCCATAACTGGTCAATTTTCGGATCTAATAAAATCTCTGTTATTGAGCCAAAACCAGAATAACCAGATAGAACTTCGCGTTCTTCTGAGTTTGCTTTGCGTCCCTCCTTTGATAATTCAAAAGCAGTCGATAAAGCCGCTATATTATTAGTTAATACGTCGAACTTATTCATTAAACAAATGAGAAATGGAAACTGATTAATTTCGTTGGAGAAGTGTCAAAGAAATTTTCCGAAGTAAATGAGCCTTAGCATCGCTTATGTCACTTGGACTTGTGGAAAATTCAACCGTTTCAATTTCCGTATGAACAAGTGGAAGTAACTTCAATAGAAGCTCTCTATCAGATACATCTGATATTCCTGTTAGTTGTTGAATGGTATCCTCATTCTCGATGATAAAATCACGAAGAGTTCCTATTGGTGATGATATGCTTTCAAGTGTCCTGGCTAAGGATTGTTCAATAGCCTCTGTGCTTTGAAAGCCTTCCTTTTCAAGAGTTAGAACATGATCTATTGTATCTTCAGACCAAGCTTTAATCTTTCCTTCAAAATCATCTCCTTTATCAAGCAGGTCGGGATGATACTGCTGAATATAATTTCTTATACGATTTTGAAAATAGCCGTTTCCGGCTTCACTGAAGTTATTTCCATTTATACTAGTCATACAACAAAGTTTTAAATTATAATATATCAAATATATAATTTAAAACTTTATCAAAATACTAAAACTTAGGAAATTAAAAATTCAAAAGTGCTTGTAGCTCATATTACGTGAATTATACTAATGAAAAACCTAACCTGAAAGTTCTTAAATAGAGAAATCTGATACAATCATTGCCCAAACCCGAAGCCAAAGGCTCCGGGCGGCAAAACAATTATTATAGTAAGTGGCTGCAGCCACTTACTATATGAACATTAACAGCTTAAAACTTGCCTTGCTACACTCTTGCAATAGTTGTAGCCTTCGAGATTCAAAATTTTAGCGCTACCAAACATGCCACTCTCATCAGCGCCTTTCAATACATGTGTGGTGTAATGAGTAACTCCGCCGAAAAGTCCGTAAAGATTGAAGCCAATGTCTTCCATTTCACTACTTAGACTCTCATCAATTGAAGTCATAATATTTCTTTTGCGCGTGCTGATCTCTTTGTCTCCTAGAGTTTCTTCATTGCTCAGATTTGCTAGACGCGCAATCAGACTTCGTTTGATTTCATCTGAAACCTTGACTTTTGAGAATTCATCTAAAGTTTTGTAATAACCTGACAATTCTCTTTTATAACTTTCAAACCCCGATAAAATCTGGTTTACTCCGTTATGTAAACTGCTGCAATGTCTAACTTTTAACATTCTGAATTGCTGTGCAAAACGATTATTGCATCGAACCATAATGTTAGAATTCCCGACAAAAAAGCCTGTGCTGCCATCATGGGAATTACCTAACATGAGATAGTCTTTAAACTCAAAGCCACCAACTTCAAAGGTTTCAGTACATCTAAGATACCCTAGCATTTTTTTACCTCCATCTACTTCATAAATAGCTTCGACCGGGAAGTTGGTAACACTTGAAAATCTTTCTACTGCATCAATAAATTGTGCGTTCGTTTGCGGGGTGTAACTGTTTTTGCAAACATTCAATAAGTCTCCATTGTCACCACGAAGAATGGTTTTGTAGTCAGACAAACCAACTACTGAATCTTGGAATTTCGTATCCAAAGTTGATGTAACAATGTCCCAATCAGATAATGTTGTAAGAACCGAAGAACTAATTAAATTTTCCATAAAATGTTTATTTTAAGAGGTTTATAATGACGGTCTGTCAACCGTTTCAACATTATAAAGATACGAAAAAGGGCTAACTAATACAATATATTGTAATACTAAATCTTTCTTCCCATCTGTTCTTTTCAATTTTTCCACGAATTACAAATAACTAGCTTTTTGCTCCTTGGCCGGCCAGCTGCTGCGGGTCAATCACTAAGGTTTTTGTTAAAGATCTTCAACCAGGATAAGGATTTTCTTAGGTAAGTAGTCAGTGATCAGACCAGGTGCTTACAAATGCGATTGTCAAAAAGCTTAGTGTTTTCAGGAAAGCAGTTACATGTAGTATTTGCGACAACCAAAATACAAGGGATGCCTTCAATGACTTCTTGCATATCAGTCGATAACTGACTAATCTTAACTTTCCATTACAGGAAATATTAGTATCTCCTTAAATTAATTTCAAATATGTCGATACTTACAGGCCAAACACTTTTCAATCAAAAAGATTTAAATAATAGAGCCGACTTGCTGAGTCTTGCAAATACATTTTTAAGTGACGCAGAACAATTATTTGGTCCAAGAACGAGTGGGCATACACTGGTGGAGTGCTGGTATCACGATGATGGACCTGAAATTTTTTATCCTGAATCTGGCGGTATTGCAATTCGGCTAAGTTCTGATTCCAAAGGTGATCCTCGCCAAATCATATATCAATTAGCACATGAGGTTGTACATTGCATTTCTCCATTAGGTGGGGGACTACACGCCAATGTATTAGAAGAAGGGCTGGCTGTATACTTTTCAGTAATAACTGTGAGGAAATATGGTTTGTCAATAAAGCCAAAAATGAAAAGCTATATACAAGCTTTAAGCATCGTAGAACCTTATCTGACTAAGCATTCTTCATTTATCAAAATTGTCCGGCAACAGGAGCCATACATATGTAAAATAACAAAAGATCTGCTACTTAATCTTGGCATTGATATATGCGAACAAGATGCAATTTCATTATCTGAAAAGTTTGATAGATTTGAATGATCCACTTCCCAAAAGCTTACATGTAGTATTTCGGACAACCAACTTGTTAAATAATTATTGATCATTCACACATAATGCATTCCTAATCGATTATGATTTGGAATGGAATTACAGAGCCGATTCTCATTCAACGTGAATTGAGAATCATTCTCATTTACTTTGCAAATGCATTACAAGTTGAAACGATCTGGAATTATGAGCATGCAAACTCTTACATGTAGTATTTCGGACAACCTAAAACGCTGTAAAAGTGACAGCGTGTCACTTTTACAGCATCGTATTATCTATACCATGAAGAAGGAATTCGAGGGCTTCTAGGTCTAACCGAAACGGGTCTGGCCAGTTTTGGATTATTAAGCTGAATCATCCTTTTTATTACAATGTCCAGAACACCTTGATCTTTTAAATCAATCAGATCGTCCGGAGTAGTTGTAAAGCATCGACAACAATTATTGTTTATTGATGATAGAATAACATCCGTACTTACCTTATTCCGGCTCATGAACATAACATCGGTATTTGACAAACACTTGGAGACAGTATGCGGGATAACGCTTACGCTGCATGACATTAGGCAAGCTAACGTCATGCTGTATACGATAGTCTTCATATCAGATTAAATCAATTCGATCAACTGAAATATTTACAGAAACTTTCGCTTCTCCATCTTTATCCGTGAATGTAGAGAAATCCGGTCTTCCCGATATGTGAAGCTTTTTTCCTTTTGTCAAGTGCTCTAATAGTGCAAGATTTGAAGTTCGACAGTTGTACCATTGCGTCAAGGATTCGCCAGCTTTATTTTTTCGAGTGCAAGCAACTGAAAAAGCAAGGAACGGTTTCCAATCTTTCAAATCCACCTGTTTGGCATCATCTCCTAGATTTCCAATAATTGTTAAATTTTGCATGATTTTTGAAGTTAAATAGTTAAAAATTAGAGGTTTATGTTGCGGTCTGTCAACCGTTTCAACACAATAAAGATATAAAATAAAATTTAGTATTACAATATATTGTAATACAATAACGGAGATACACCTTTTTTCCCAAATGTTCGATTAAAAAGGCATTATGCCTTGACTGGAAACTTCTTTTCAAACTCTATTTGTAATTTTCCTTCTTTAAGTACGATAAAGGCTTCGTAGGGCTTACCCTCTTTCGAATGAAAAGCCAGCTTTTTCGTTTTTCCTTTTAAAACCAAGTCTTTCACATTTGTATAAGTTAGAGTGCGGCCTCTGAATTCCTTCCAGATTACATATTTGCAAGCTCCACTCTTAAATTCAGTACAGCCAAAACCTTTTAGATTTTCTGTTAACGATCCCTTTTTGCAAGCAGGGCATAAAACTTTCTCCTTGTCGGTCTGAGAAGTCATAGAAATTGTATTAGGATCCACTTCATTCGTATAGACAGATAAAACAGAAGTTGCAGCTAATGAAGAAATTTCATTGATGAATGTAGAATAGCTATACTCTCCAGACGAAATCAATTTTAACTTTTCTTCAAACTTTGCTGTTAGTTGGATCTTTCCAATTAACTCATTATGTGTGAGCTTATAAACACTTAAACCGGCCTGAGTAGGTATGAGCTTTTTCCCTTCCCTTTTTATAAAAAACCGTTTAAGAATTGTTTCAATAATGTTAGCTCTGGTTGCCGGTGTGCCAATACCAAATTTTTCTTCGGTATCATCCAATGTGTCACTTGCATTTTCCATTTGCTTTAACAAGCTGGCCTCAGTAAATAATTGTGGCGGTGTAGTAAATCCTTTATGAACTTCCTTCTTCTCTACGAAACAAGTATCACCTTCTTTCACGTCAGGTAAAGACGTGTTTTCATCGTCCGGGCTTAAATCATCATCATCCACTGCGAATTCACTGAAAAGATTTATTGCTTTCCAGCCATTTTGGATAATGACTTTTCCTCCAACTCTAAATAACCCATCTAAGCCAATCTTAAAGGATAGTACTGTCTTACTTTCAACACATTCGTCTGAAAAAGTTTGAATAAAGCGCTCAACAACAGACAGGAATATGAGTTGCTGCTCCTTCGTCATTTTGCCGAGATCAGGCTTTACCCCGGTTGGAATTATTGCATGGTGATCAGTAACCTTGCTATTATCGAAAGGCGCTCTACTGAGTTTCTTTGAAAGAATTGATGTTACTGGGCCAGAAAGAGAACCGAGTGTTTTCAGAAACTGAAAAGATTTAATAACATCATCTTCCATGTCGTCCGACAAATAATTGCTATCAGTACGTGGGTAAGTTACATATTTAGCCTCGTATAAGCTTTGAAGTGTATCAAGAGTAGTCTGGGCAGAAATAGAAAATTTCTTATTTGCATGCTGCTGCAAATGTGTTAAGCTAAAAAGCTTAGGAGGTGCTGTTTTTACAATCGACTTATCAACTCCTGTACATACAATTGATCCACCAATAGAACTTAAAACAGCTTCTGCTTCTTCGTTAGTTGCGAATTGTTTGTGATACTTTACTGGAAACATTCCATGCTGGTGTTTTAGCAACAAGGTGGGAGTGAAAAAAGCAGTCTTTTTGAAATTGACATTGTCTAAATATCGCTGACAAATCAAATTTAATGTTGGCGTTTGAACCCGGCCTATGGAAACCACTTTAATGTCGCTATTGGCGTATTTTACGGTGTAGACGCGAGTCAGATTAATACCTAGAATCCAATCACTTTCACTTCTTCCTTTCGCGGCATAATAAAGATTATTATAGTCTCGTCCTGGCTTCAAGTTGCTGAATCCTTTTTGAAATGCTTCATTAGTCAAGGAAGAAATCCAAAGTCGCTTAAATGGCTTCCGAGATCCCGTTAAGGCGTATATGTAGCGAAATATTAATTCTCCCTCCTGCCCTGCGTCTGTTGCAACTATAATCTCATTGGCAGACTCAAAAAGAGATTTGATTTTGAAATACTGGCTTCTTAAGCCAGGATCTTTCGAACAATCAAGTTTGAATGGCGTAGGAATATATGGAAGACGCTGTATGGAAGATGCCCAAGTTTGCTTTTGTCCATTTACTTCTCCAAAACTGGGATATGTATCTAATTCGGCAAGAGATACAAGGTGACCGATTGCCCAGGTTACTCGATACCCGTTTCCCTCGAAATATCCATCCATTTTATTTGTTGCTCCTAAAAACTCAGCAATAGAGCGAGCAACAGAAGGTTTTTCTGCAATTACAGTTTTCATGACTATTAAATAAGATAAGAATTGGATTAAATTCTGTGCTTCTTGATTGGGGTTGGTGCTTCGGGAGTAGCTGCTTTCATAGCTGGCTCATTGAATGAAGCTTTCGGAGAAACCGATGGTGATGGAGCTATACTGTTATTCTGACTTTGCTCTTTCTTTTGAGCAAAGTCACTTAACAAAGGGATACGAGATAGAGATAAATTACTTGACTCAGGCAGTGGTTGACCCTTGCGCTCTTTTAAAACATCATTGAAATCATTTTGAACAGATGATGGTCTAAGAATAGCAACTAACGGTTTTCCATCTTTCAAAGTGATCTCGTTTGCTAAATAATCCAACGCAGTACTTAGCATTTTGGAGATGTTAGGAAATTTAATCTCGTATGAACTGGTAAATGCCGAAGGCTTTTCAACAATACTTCTACTTTCAGATGATTCCTTAGCTTTTTTTGAATCGTCCACTGAATGTATGTTAATAGCAGCCAACAAACGATCAATGATTGAATCGTTTGATTTTTTAGCATTATCTTGACCATCCCCTTTTGGATGATTGATTTCAACCTTTAAAATATTATATCCGACCTCTTTCTCAGCTTTGTCTTCGGCTTTTGGCTTTGTCGGATTTACGTAGGTAATATTGGGTACAATACTATTATTAACATCTCTCAATGGATGAGCCATGCCTAAATAGTTTATTGCAAATCTGTTACCAGGTGCATTTCCGTCCATCCCAATTACAAACTGAGCTTGCGGATTAGTTGATATCAGATTTGAAATGTGCATTTTTTGTTCCCTTGAAGGGTTTCCCGCCGGCGATATGTACTGTCGGTATTCACCTTCTTTTGGAGGGGATAGTTGATGGTAAGACAGTGAGTCTATGGGAGATTCAGAAATAATGATCCTATTTGCTGAGATTTTCTGAAACTCGTGCTTGTCTTTATCAACTGGAAGAGATATTGGACCATGTACTGGATGATCAATATGAAAAGATGCTATTCCCGCAGATTTGCTTAAAGTACCAACAGTGCCCTTTTCAAGTTGAACAGTCTTATCTTTAAAAGTGAAATCTGAATCTTTTAACAATATATTATGATCGTTTGTTTTCCAAATTCCATCCCATTTACCTCCGACCGGCAAGGCTTTATAATCCTTGTTTCGGATGTCGAATGAAAGAATATTTCCTTTTTGAGACGTTAAAGGAAAAGCTGTATTTTCAAAGTCGCTGTTTTTCTTTACACTTAAAATTTGATGTTTAAATTCAGGAGCTAAAACAGTTTTGGTAGCTAGTAGCCTCTCATTTACTAAATATCCAACCTTCTTTTCTCCAATATGAGTTGCATTATATTCTCTTAGAATATCTGCTTGACGTAATTTCTCGTCATTTAAAAATTGACCTGGAGTGGCCGGTTTCATTGGCAATATTTGAGATACATTTTGCTTGTAAGTTGGATTACCAAGAATTGAATCCATAACTGGAAAAGCTTCCTTGTAACTACCTTCTTTGAATTTCACAAACTCAATTGAGTCTCCCCTAAAATTTGTATTGTTCAAATCAACGTACATTTTATAATCTCCTTTTGGATTATTCATTACGGCTAGGCGCTGGCTATCTCCCTCAATTCCTGACTTATATACACGGTAAACGTCATTAGGTTTAGATTTATCACTTAAAGAATACCCATAGTGATTTAGTACAAGCTCTAAATCTAGATCCTTTCTTAGTTGCGAGAAATCACGCTTTTCGTATTTAGGAACAAACTCCTTTGGCTTATCTTCATGCCCAGGGTAAGAAATATAAGATTTTTTAATTTCCATATTTGTTCGATTAGAATCTAAATATAGTAAAGGATCAATGATATCAAGCTTCTGGCCTTGTTTATTAAGGTCGACCATCGTTTTGTGTAGAACATTTAAATTGTATTCCTTAGCTTGGCTTTGGGTACTTCCAACATTATGGAACAGATCTTGCGGGGACATGTGGTTAATAGAAAGTTGCTCCTTTTTAGAATCATGATATAGTGGAATACGATTTTGTTTCACTCCTTGAACAAGTACACTCCGATCATGAATCTTTTGAAATTCGTCTGATTTGAAGCCATTAATGGAAGGGTAAAAATCAATTCCAAAAGATTGGGAGGTACTTTTGTCAAACTCGTTTTTAATTGGACGTTTTACATCCGGATCAAATTTTGTCGCAATTCTATCCTTTCCAGATTCTTTAAGTGCTTCATTAAGCTTGCTAATATTTTCGATTGAAGGTTCAATCCAAATTTTAATCGATCCTTCAATTCTTGCTTGCTCATAAGCATCAACGGCAAAGCTACCGAAGGCAACATACTTGACTCCTTTTGCATTCATGTTATTAAACACTTCAACCTGCTCGTCGTTGATTAGATTAACAGGCTTTATAGGTGGCCGTACGACTGAATTTGCCTTGACAATCTCGCTATCATAAACAACACCATTATCATGGATGTGGGCATTTGCACCAAGTGCTGCACCTGTACCAATAGATGTTTTTGATCCTGTTATAACTCTTGAACCAATGGTAGCATTTGCTTCAATAATGTTATCCATGCCTATACTTGCTTTGGTATCAATTATTGAATTAGAACCAATAGAAGACCTTGCACCAATATCAGAATCTTGCTTAATCAAGACCCTATCCCCTATTTTTGCTGATTCAAAAACAGTTGAATTATCACCAATCCGACACTCGGACCCGATCTTAACGTTCTTCTCGACTACAATATCGTCTCCGAATGTAGTATTTGAACCTATACTTGATCCGGATCGAATCTTTGCTCTCTCTCCAATAGTTATATTGTTACCAAGTCGAACATCTGTCCCGACACTTGCATTGGGAGCTATGCTGATTTGTCTTTTTTCAAATTCGCCTTTTAAGTCCGTTAGGCTTTCATAGCTATAAGCAACCTCCTGGTTGTTTTCAGACTGTAAATAGATAGTTTTTGACATCTGATTATATTTTATTGAAATTTCATAATGAAGATTTGTGTGACAAACAATCTAAACTCTTGTGGGAGAAGGAGCCAATCCTCAAAAGACATGTCTCCTCGGATCTTCGGAATAAATATGTCTTCTCCATCGTCTTCCCTTGAAGGAATAAATTGGGGTTCAAGCGCATCAGGCCCGTATGTTTCCAAAATATAATCCAGTGTTAAAATGTTTTTGGCTTTCATAAGTGTTGTGGATTAGTTCAAATTCTTTGTTTGACACCAGGCCTTTCCGGCGCGTCAATAGTTTTTTTGGCTTGCTCAGGAGTTTTATAGCCTTCCGAAGCAGTACTGTTTAGAAGTGATTTTTTGGCATCAATATTATTGCCTTTTGGAAGCTCAATTCCATTTGCTTTATCAGCTTCTCCAACTTTTCCACTTAGTAAATTAAGGTTCACAGTAGCGGAGTATGGCTTGTCGAGCTTTGGGTCTTTTAAACCAGACAATTCAATAGGATTGCCTATTAATAAATTATGAACCTGTTTTTCTGTTAACTGAACCCCTTTATATTTGATTGGAAGATCGGTTACGGGAATCTCGTGTTTTCGTTTGTGAATTCCCCCAGGCAAGCCATTCTCTCCTATTAGCGAAACCTTCTGTTTTTGTTCAAGCACGAAAAGTTTTCCGGACTCATCCAAAAATTGTTTCTTTCCTTTGGGATCATTGGATAGGTAGAAATCACCAACATTATTTAGCTGTTGACTAAGCTTGTGGGCTTTCTGCGTAGAAGTCGCATTAGATGTTAATGTTTCCTTAATTTCTCTGACCAGCTCCTTAGTCTGTGTGTCATTAGTGTGTGTCTTTTCTTTTAACAAACTTGATAACCTAATTTCAAACCGAGGATCAACTGTCAATGAGTGACTTAACCCCTTTTTGCTTTCTGGTAGTTTTACAGAATCAAAAGTGGAAAATCCCAGCTTTAAAACAGGAATATTCGAATTGACTTGCTTATCCAGTTGGTAAAGCTTAACACCAAAAAAATGACGCGGTTTACCTTCTCCGTCTCTGGAAACATTCCTCACTTGTACAACCTCTCCTTGCATCAAATTCTGATATACATTTTTCTGTGAAAGTATTTGAAGAGACTGTTTGTCCTGAGCAAGATCATTCATCGCCTGGGAAAGGTCTACACCTTTATACATTTGTGCTATCCTTGCGATATCACTCTGAGTTTTGCTGATTTCAGCCTTTACAGTACCCGCAGACTGAATGTCTCTGCCATGTTCTATGCGATCGTTGATAATCACACCATCATTTGCTGCCATTCCTTTTGAAGGAGCCAAAGTTTCAGCTTCTTCCCTAGTAATAGGCTTTTTTGAGTCGAATTTCTGACTAATATTTTTTTGAATAGCCATAAAAGTTATAAATTATAAATTAGTAAATATTAAATTGTAAATTTATAAATTTGTTTAGAAATAAAAAATTAGCCTTGAATAAGATTATTCTATTTTGTAGCTTTTTGATAGCGATGTGCCATGCATTGTCCGGCAAGGGACAAGAAAGGTTTTACTTTGACCAGGAAGAAGGAGATTATGCAAATCAGCAGAAAGACTCCATAGACTATAAAAGGGCTGTTATAAATCTTTTAAGAGACGAACTTAATTTGAAGGAGATACTAAACTTATATATTTATCTAGGTATTGTGGATAGTACATATTTAACTGCAATACCATGCATAAATCCGATTGAAATAAACGAAAGGCCGTTTATTACAAGCCTTTATGGATTTAGGATTCACCCGATCAAAAAAAGATACATAAAACACGAAGGAATTGACCTGGCCTGTCGAAAAGGCTTCCAATTTATATATGCTACGGCAGATGGGATTGTAAGTAAGTCTGGTTACAATGGCGGCCTTGGATTAAGCGTGTCAATAAAGCATCCAAGTGGTTTTGAAACGATCTACGGCCACTTAAGCGGAGTATATGTTTATAGTGGCTCAGAAGTTAGAATCGGAATAGTAATCGGCGTAATGGGAGAAACTGGCCTCGCAAAGGGCATCCATTTACATTACGCAGTAAAAAAAAACGGAATACTAATTAACCCCCTACCCTATCTAACACTTTATCAAGAATTTAAACAAAAAAAAGACGCTTTAAAGGCGTCTCTTTCGAAATCTGGAAGTAGGTAGTATTACTTTTTCGACTTTAAGTCTAAACCCAAACCATTCATTACACGATTCTTATTTTTAATTTTTTCGAGTTCATCGGTTACAACCTTTATCACTTTCTCCGAGTAAAGGATCTTGTCAAAGCTATATCCTAATCTATCCACTGTCCTTTTTAAAGTAAGCATATGAGGACCTGTTCCTTTTGCTTCCTTTAAAGCTCTATATTGTAAATACGACAATCCATAAGGCTCCATCAAGCTCTTCTCGCTTGGTTTTTCAGACTGGCGTTCAAATTCTTCCTGTGTCAGTTCACCATTTTCATACTTATGCAACACTATCAATTTGAGGCACATAGAAAATACTATCTTATAGTAAAATTTTAGCGCCTCTGGTTCCTCATAGATAGCGTCGAGTTTTTCGAAAATTTCTGGGTTCATATTGTCGTTTCGGTAATCGAGTGTTATAAAAGAGAAATATCCTTCTAAAACACCATTTTGATCAGTTATCGGTGAACTTAAATAATTATTTGTCATAAAATTATATAATTTATGGTGAATGCTACAGTTATAGATTTAAATTTTATAAAATAGCTATGGGAATACGGCAAAAAAACTATCATACGGGAGGCTAAACCCTATAAAAATCCAAGTGAGGAGTCAATATTTTGGAATGCACCTCTTAAAAGCCTAGGAAAAAAAACAAGTATGTGATTTATCAGGCTGGTGTAGCTGCTCGTTCCTTGGGAAATTCCATACTTTCAATTCTTACGAGTTCTCGGACTTCATTTTTGATATTCATGTAGTTATCCTCTAAAAGCTTTTTCTTCCAATCCTGCTTAGACATTGTGGAATAGTCAGCACCTGGATAATAACTAGCAACTAACTTTTCGATGTCTTTAATAACTGGCGGCTTTTTATGGATATTTTTCATCCCATTCTGATCGACTGTAATTAGCGCGTTGAATGTTTTAAGCTCAGTCTCTTCACCAAAATTGTCAGCAAATTGTCCTACAAATGTGCCTTGGGATAAGGTTGAAATTTTTGATGGTGGTATCGTATCATTGAGTTGCGTAGACAGGGTTACAGTTGTATCCTCTCTCCCAAAAGCAATGCTCTCCTGTTCTTGCTGAGTTTTTCCAAAACGTTCTGAAAGTTTTTTAGCAGATTCAAAAACAAGTTGGCCAGAAAATACATTACCGGGCATGTTCATTACAACTTTTGCAGCCTTTTCGCCATACGCACTGGTAAGCTGCTCAAAATCCTGAAAACCAAGCCAAGTAGCTACTTTATTTGAACGAGCTGTCGCTATAAGCGTATCTATTCCTTTTAGGAACATGGTTGGTAATTCATCCCAAAACAGGGCTGATTTAAGTTTCCCTTGCTTATTGACCATTTTAATCATTTTAGAAGTATACAATGAGAATACTGCCCCATAGACTTCTTGCCTCTCTGGATTATTTCCTGTGCACAAAATTTTGGGATCGTCCGGATTATTAATGTCCAATCCAAAGTCATTACCTGACATAATCCAATATAACGTTTCAGACGAAAGCCTTGCAAGAGGTATTCTAACTGAAGCAATTTGCCCTTCAAGCTGTTCAGCTGCTCCGTTTAGCGCAGCACTAGCAAAAGGCCGAACATAAGCTTCTAGCGCAGGATAGGAAGCCATAATCCGAAACATCTCTTCGTAATCTTTTTGGCAGGCAAACTCCAAAATATGAGGAAAGGTGCAAACGTTTCGAAAGCGCCTATACAGGGCTAGGTTCTCAGCATTTTGAGACGCAGGTGATTTTGCTAGCTCGATGTTATACAATTTTGTGTATTTGTCACTTACCATTTTCATGTACCAAATGACGGATGCAAGAAAATTGATTGCCGATTCAACGAAGAAGTCCCCTTGTTTATCCACCCAAGTTCTGTTAAGATTGAGCATAATAGTAGAAGCACTCTGATAACCATCTAATATCTCTGTCATTGTAGATGGAAGCAAAGGATTACATCTGTGAGAATACTCAATATCATCAAAATTGATCACACAGAATTTTGGAATCAGTAACTCTCCATTCGGCTTCCTTCCCCAGGCCGTGGGATTTTCGTTTAAGGTTTTTTGATAGGCATTATAGGCTTCAATAGTTAATGTAGGATACTTGAAGTCATAAACGTATAAACAATATCCCTTCCAGGTTGATTGCCAGATAGCAGGGTTAAGTATAGTAAAAGACTTACCAGATCCGGGAGTACCCAGGATCATGTTGGCTCTAAATGGATTTATGATATTGATCCAGCCAGTTCTCCATTTTTTATTAAAGTAATAAGTGGTTTTGTAATGAATGGAATAGTCGTTCTCCATATATTCTTCATTCTGGGGAAACGTTTCATTCTCATTGTTAAAAATGTCATTGTTATTTTTAAAGAACATTATGCGCGAAGCATACTGGCCTGCCTTTATAATCCAGAAGATACCCAAAGATGTACTGAACAGGTATAAAAAATCGCCTATGTATCCCGGAAATACGCTTTTCGTATACAAGATTAATATATTTCCGAAAAAAATGATGGTTCCTAGTGCCCCATATTTATACACATCTTTTACCGTTATACTTGGATCAATTCGGCCTTTTGACCCAATTGAATATATTATTAGAAGAAAATAGATAGTTATTTTAGTAATGAGGGGATGGAAAAATATGCTGTACCTATCATTTAGCCTCAGTAATATTTTTGAGAAAAACTCAGTTGGGTTGATTCCTCCAATAGAAGGAATTTTTGAGAAGAATGAAAAATTGTACCAATAATGGTGTAAAAAAACTAGAAAGAGTGCAAGAGTGAGTACGAGTTCAACACCTTTAGCACGCCCTTCCTTTTCAGAATTTGTAGCGCTCATAGCTATAAAAATTATAGATTATAAATTATATATTTTCAAATCTATAATATTTATTTTACATTTAAAATGTGAAACATTTTAAAAATTTAAACAGCTTGATTTACAGCTATGAAAGAAACACGAAAACGAGTGAGTATTTTTCTTTTACTCGCGGCAACAATTCCTTTTGCAGCACATGCACAACAGGAGAAACTTACTGAGAAGGAGATTGAAAGCAACATCGTTCGAAACTACTTTGCTGATAACAGACAAGAAGTGGAAAGCGGTCGCCTCGATTATCTAATTCCAGAATCTTACAAGAAATCTTATCCGGCCAGCTTAGGGTATAATCTTGATATTTTCGAGAAAGTGAAGACATTAAGAAGGTATTTCCTTCAAGAGTACATACCAGATCCGTCTCCGGAAGTTCCAGAACAATTTCAGTACCAAAAAACTATCAGTGGTGCAGAACAGGAAAGGACGATTGAAGAAGAATCTGCTGAAAAATTGTATAAAGAGCAGTCTGATCCACTGTATTTCGAGAAATCCAGAGAATCCTTTAAGGAAGAGTTTAACAAGAGAATGCAAGAAAGGAATTTCAAAAAATAAAAAAGGGCGGCTTACTTCAGCCGCCCTTTTTTATTGATAAACCCACTCTATTTAATTACAAGCCTATCTTTTTTGATATTTAGTACCGTTAATCTCTAATACATTGTTTTCAATTAGTAAAGGAGTCGCTCCAAATCCTGTTACAGCGGAATAATAATTACCTTCTTTCTCAAATTTAAGCGGATACTTGTCACCTTTACTATATTTGAGAAATAGCCCATCATTTTCCTCGTAGATAGTAAGTGTGCTTGCTTTCCCTTTAACCTTATCCCACTCCCCTACGTATTTATTTTTTACGCTGTCACCCTGAGAGTTTCCTGAACAGGAAATTATAAAAAATCCTAACAGTATGATCAATATTTGTTTCATCGTTAAATCCTTTAAAGTTTAAATCAAAACATTAAATAAATAAAAATATTGATTTACACCAAAAAATCTAAAAGTGACAGCGTGTCACTTTAATCCCTTAGATTTAAAAGCTCTCCTGCTTTATTAATAATTTGAATTAAAACATCTTTAGATAGATGCTGCTCAAAGAGTTGTTTCAAATCTCCTTCGACTTCTTCTACTGTCAATACAGGTTCAGTTTCATAAATTTCAGTAGATTCAGAATCAGCACTATTTTCGATTGCCGGAGATTCCTGTAAGTCGCCTTTAAATTCATCTAAATTAAAAGCATCAAGTTGATTCAGATCGGTTTGAGCCGTATTAACGCTGCCTTCTGATTCATCATTATTTAAGTCATAACCAGAGAAAGCACGATCAACTAATTCATCCACTTTTTGTTCAGATTGATGATCTTTCTCAATCTCTTGCTCTTTCAGAAGTTCTAACACACCTGCCATTGAATCTATTGGCGCAGAAGGCTTTGCTGATTTTAAAGCTTGAACATCTTTTTTTGCCAACTTTGATTTTCCAGATAGAACATCTTTCTTGAATTCAGGTGTCAATTTGTCCATTCCTTCGGCAAATTCACCATCTCTTTTTATAGTTCTGTCCGTTACTCCAAACTCCTGAGCAAGTTCTTCTGCGACATTAATTTTTTCTTTAACAGACTTGCCAGATGCCTTACCTGCCTTTTTAAGCTCGTTGTATTTCAACCCTCGTAAATATGAAACTTGTTCCGGTGTAAGATTTCGTCGGCCAAGTTGATAATCTATCATATAATCTTTCACTTCCGAAAGACCATTGAAGGTCATTTTGTTTACTTTAAAATCTAAATTTCTATCCTTTGCTATACCATACCTATTGTGGCCATCAAATAGAATATATACTGTTGTATCATTATCTAAGTCTGCAAATAGATCATGGGATGGACTATTGGCCTCTAATCCATTAAGAACCGTTATTGCATCAGTTTCCCAAACAGAAAGCGGATCTTTGATCCCATACTTAATTAAGTTTTCCTCCAATTGCCTGGATTCATCTTCTGCCAGGGCCGGAATCAAATCTTTTAACTCAGGGAGAATAATTATTTCAGATTTAATAAGAGATTCTGTAACAAACGAAGATGGTTTAACATCGCTTGTCTTTTCCTTGAATTTATCCATTGGATTAGCTTTGACCTTTGCCATAATATTTTTGATTACAAGTTAACTAATTCTTTTGCTAGGCTTACATACTGGTTCCAAGGAGCGCTATGAGGGCTATACCGAAATAGATCTTCTTTTGCTGCCTGACTTTCCTTGATTGCCACTGACTGATGAATAACAGTTTCAAATGTATGGATACCCTTAAATGACTCCTTAATGTAGTCCATCATATTGGAATGTATCTTAATTCTTTTGTCCACCATAGTGAAGACAAAGCCTTTCAGAGATAAATTGGTGTTTGAATGCTCTCTTATTTCTGAAATCAATGTTATTAAGTTATTTACTCCATGATAAGCCGATGCTTCAGGTTGAATCGGTACTATACAAGATGCAGATGCGATAAGCGAACTCGTTGTTAAGATGTTCAAGGATGGGGGACAATCAATTAAAATATAATCATATTCACCTTTTATAGCATCCAGCTTTCTTGAAAGTCGTGTCTCTGCTCCGATTGCACTAACTAAATCTTTCTCCTTTTCAGCCAACCGTATATCCGAAGGCGTTAAGAATAAGTTTTCGTCGATTTTTAATATAGGTAGGGGAGTCTTGCCTAACAAGCTATCAATAACTTGCTCTTTAGGTTCTCCAATATTAAAGCACTGTGATAGATTTCCTTGTCCATCCATATCAACCATTAAAACCTTAAATCCTTCCAAACTTAATGCTTTGGCTAAATTAATTACGGTTGTTGTCTTACCAACTCCTCCTTTATGGTTAACAACTGAAATGATGTTTGCATTCTTTTTCTTAGGTTCATCGCTATAACCGTAATTTGCTAATGCAGCTTCAATTGCTTCTAAGTGTTTTGAAGGAATTTCTATTGGGTCAGCAATCATTGCTTTTGCTATAGTCTTACCAGGTACTTTGGCTTCCTTTTCGATTTTTGATACATTAAGACCGTCCCTAGACCGAATGAAGGCAACTATTTTTTCTGAGGTTACCATAAAAGATATATTTGGTTCTAAATATTATAAACAAATGTACAAAAGGAACCACATAGTACCAAATTATAAATGTGATATATTATATTTTTTTGTTTAAAGATTTTTTTTCCATTTGTCAATGGCATAAAGTGACAGCGTGTCACTTTTAAAGTTTGTTTTTTTTCTTGGGTTTTGCTCGAAGATTCTTTCTCTTCTCTTCTTTCATTTCTTCCAGACCACGGGTTCCAAATGCATTATCGTAACCGGCTGCGTTTCGTTTTACTTCTGCTGCAATCTTTGCTCTTGATTTAGCTGAATCCGCTTCGATTTGCCCCGCGTTATTTGTGGTTAGTAGCCTTTCTACTGTAAAGTCCAACCCGACGTTACCTGCATTGCTGGAATTAACTGTCAAAGACGCCTTCGATTTGTCCGTCAGCGGTTTTTCAGTTTCAAATTTATTTTTCGATATATTAATCGGAGAACGGTGTCCAAGATCGTCCCATGTTCCTTTATTAATATTACCTCTGATAACAGCATATTTAAACTCAGGCCCAAGCTGCGAACCTGTGATCATCTTCGCATTTCTGGTTGGTAGCTCAGCATTATTTTCATCAGTGATACGGAAATCCTTTGTGAAAAGAATACTCGTAAAAGGCTTTCCTGATTTTTTATTATTCATTTCCTTCGCTTGAACTCCATAACCTTCCCTGTTTAAAGCAACAACAAAATCAGAGAATGTTTTAGAAACTGGCGCTGTACTTTTTATCAACTGTTTCAATTTGTCCTTTTCAGTTGTCTTGGGATTATTAATCCCGAACTTTTCATCTGTTTGATAATTTCCAAATATCCGCTTTTCAAGATTCAGTTTTGAATACTCTCTTCCTAGATCAGAGCCTTTGATAACAACACCAGACGATTTTTGAATAAACGTAATGCCGTTGCCTACTTTTGTCTTAAAGCCCTTTTGTAAAAGCTTCACACGTAAAGATTCCAAGTCTTCTACTTCGGGAATCATCTTATCAATATGGTTTCTCAGCTGGGCATGAATTGGATTGCTTTTCCTTTCTGTTTTACCATCAATCAATAAACTGTCCATTTGTTTAGTGGACTGAAGGACATATCTATTCTCCATTTTTCTGGAGAAATGACCCATATCCAAAAAATCATAACTTGTTGAAACAGTATTCTTGCCCAGTTCATTTATCTTGTTTGCTATAATATGTATATGCTCATGTTCTTTGTCAACATGTTTATAAGCAACAAGTCCGTTCTCTTTTAAGCCAAATTCCTTGGCATAATCTTTCACGATATTTTGCAGAACTTCATTTGTTGGGCTTTCACCTGGCGGGAAGGAAAAGCTAACGTGCGCAACAGGACTTTTTGTTCTTGTGTTCTGGTCCGCCACAGAATGTAATTCATCAGCGATATAACTAAGGTCTATGTCTGGACCATACAATTCCAATGCATTAATGTTTTGAAAATAAACCAGCTCTCCTCTGATTTTCAAATCCCCGTTTTCATCAACGCTTGTTCGATCATACTTACAATAAATCATAGCGTTCAAAAAATCACCACCAGATTTACCAATATTTCCAATCATTTTAAATCACTACTAATATTATACATATCGGTAAAAGGAAGCAGCTTTTCCCTAATTTTTTGCAACAAGAGATCAATCTCGACCACCGGCTCTGAGTCTCTATCTAGCTTATTGACCAATTTTTCAATTTTGATAAATAAGGAAACAATTGCGGCAATTAGACTTTGGCTTAGTACCATTTCATTGATCGAAAAGTCAGCCCGTTGAACCATCCGTTTTAGACCTGCCGCCATATCTCGAAATTCATCCGAGATTACAGTGTCCGAAGATGTATTTTTTGCAAGCAAAAGTACACTTCCAGCCATACGGAGAATGTTTGTCATTTGAACTTTGACATCTTCCGGTATTGGCCGCCTTAGTATTTTTGATTCCCGGTTAAGCAGCTTCTCTCTGCAAAAAACAGTAAATTCAATAGAGTATCCTTCCTGTTCAGCTTTCAACTTAGCGATCTCATCAGGAGTTAGCATCAGGGTGACTTTTACTCTTACTTGGTTCTCGGCAAGCTTAGGTCTACCCGCCTTTTTTACTCTTTCTTTCTTTTCCATTTTTCTACAATGAGCCGTAGGGCGAATTGACTCCCAGGGGGCAAGCGGTTTTCAGACGGGTAAAATAGAACAAAGTGAATTTTAACCGGGTGAAAACATAGCTTGCTAATACAACTTTAAATTATTTTACCAAAAATACCTTTAGATTCTCTATATCCAAAGCATGTTTAATAATTATTCTGGATATTAATCATAGACAGAAAGGTCATATTGTACTATTCAAATAAAGTTGCCAAAAAACTGTCTTGTATTGGGCTAATCCAGACAAGGTAACCTAAAATCAGGCAGATAACTGGCAAATAACTAGCGGATAACTGGCAGATAAAAAAAATCATCTTCAATAAATATCGGAACTGGCAGATAACTGGCAGATAATTGGCAAATAATTGGCAGATAATTGAAAAGTAGGATTTTTATAAAAAATTATTTTGTAATTATAAATTATAAATTTAATATTTGATAAATATTAAAAAGCGATAAACGTTTATAAATGGACAAGTCTAAGCTCATAGAATTGATAAAGTTCAGCAAAAGAAAAGGCATTTACGAACTGCTTTATCTTCATTACTCAGGATACATTGACAATCTGGCCTATGAAACTGCCGCAACAATTATTTCAGAAGAGCTTGGAATAAAGGTTAGTCACCATACTATAAGAAGAATAAGAAAATTTAAGCAAAGCCAAAATTCAACCAATGGGAAGGCTAAAAAAGTGGAATCTGAGATAACCATTTTCCAGGGTTCGTCAACGATTCAAGAACCCGATCCAATAGCAAAAAAATTAGAGTATCTGAAAACATTTAAACCAATTGACGTATTCGCTGAGAAAGAAGTGCTGCAAGAATCAGGCTTTAAACCTTTGGACTAAACAAATTAATTATTAACCATTAATATCTATTACAATGACCAAACCAAAAATCACAAAGAAGTTCAACTTCATTATTCAATCAAAGGGTGGCGTAGGAAAGTCGTTTTTAACCTATATACTCGGGGTTAAGCATGAGGATAATAAGGATACCTACCTGCTTGATGTTGACGGATCTACTAAAACGAGTACTAAGCAATTAAAATTTTTGCACGATCAAAAACGAATCGGAAAGATTGACCTTCTGGATAAGCAGGAAAGAATTGCCAGAGATAAACTATTCGGAAGTATCGAGGAAATTGCCGAGCTATCGTACACCAATTATATACTTGACTTTGGAGCTCCGGAATGTGAACAACTTCCTGCATTGTTTTCAAGAGATGTAAATCAGGAAGACCTAAAAGCTTTTGCCGATTACCTCAATATTGAGTTAGTATTCCACGTCATTATAGCAGGAGGAACCGCTTATACGGCTTGTGTTGAGTATTTAAACTCCATAGTACGAGTGGTTGGTAAAGAATTTAAAATCGTCGTTTGGATGAATGAGAATACTTTGTTGAATTATCCGCAGCAAATCGAAGAAATACATGAACATGCCAAAATCCTAGAATTACAAATTGAAAAATTTGGAGATGTTTTAACTGGAAGCGTATTTGATATTCGGATCAGTCAAATAATGCAACGAGGTCTTGGTCTTGAAGGTATAGATAAGTCAGGGCAAATGATTCGGGTTCAAATGAATAAACTCACGAGAGATCTTATCATTTAATGGGACACGTATCAAAAGATGAGCTTAAAAGAATTCAAGGATCTTATCAGCTAAAATATGGTGAAATAATTGATCCATTGACTGCTATGCTTTTATATGAGGTGGAAGAAATAAAAAGATCTGACAGCGCAGAAAAAAATGAGATCCTTGAATCTATCCACAGAGAGATCAATGAAATGAAGAAGGTGTACAGGCCATTTACTACTTCAAACTTCAAAGTTGCCTTTTTTTATGGTGTGGGTAAATATACCTGGGCTTGGTTATCAGTAATCGTTATTGGCCTTGGTGTTATTTTAAATCATGTCAGAGAAACGACTATGACAGAATACCGGACTGCAAAACAAGTATTAGAGCGCTATCCGAATATTGTTACACTAGAAGCATTAATAAAAACTGCGAAGGTAGTCGAGAAAAAGCAAGGAATCTTCTTAGAAGTGGAACCAGCAAAGAAGACTTTGCTTCTAGGGAATACATATGTTATAGATCCAGAAAGAGCTATGAACAAAGAAGCATCAAAAATCCTGATCCCTCTCTCTTTTAAATAATTATAAAAGAAAAAAATTTAACAAAAAATATAAATTATAAATTTTATATTTTATACCTTTGATAATATCAATTTAATATTTTTATCTAACGAACTATGTTAGCTATCGTTATCAGTAATTCAATTTATATTATCCTTTGCTTCGTATTGTTCATCGGATATGTGTTTGCCTATACTTCTTTAAATGGTCTGCTATCAAACAATCAGAACAAATTAAGCGAAAAACCAAAGGCTGAGTCATTCAATTCACTCAAAGGCGGTAGGGGAGGCTCTATTTCAGAAGCTGATCGTAGAAACATCGAATTGGCTATGAAAGGAGGCCAAGAAGAAAACAATGAGGGTTTCATGTTTGATGAAAATGCAAGAATAGGAGGGAACCTACCTGCCGAACCAGTTGAACAACAAATCCCTGAGACGGTTGAAGATCCAGAAAAAAAAAAGGTCTTAACGAATCAGCCACATCCTAATAATTCTGAAAATCACTTAGAAGTAGGTAAGGAACAAGGTGGGCAAGAAAATGTTGGCATGACTGATAATTCAGAGGAAGATGAAGATCAAATTTTTTATGCTGTGATACATGACGAAGACGATGAAGATGAATCTTACCCTAGTGGCCTTGAAGAAAGATTCGTTGGAGACATGTCAACAGAAGATTTGATTCTTCACAATTCACTAAAAATGCAAATGTATGAAAGTGATGAAGCTAGAACCGCTCTGACGCAAGAATGCATTCAAGTTAATAATATGGTCAACAAACTTGAAGTCACAACCGGCAACCGTATAGAGATAATCGTTAGCAAGCTGCTAACATCTCGTGAGAGAGTTATTTTTAATTTATTTCCACAATTTCAATATGAACAAGCTGCATAAACTAAACTTCGAATTAGTCTTTGGTGTACTCATTGGAGCGCTATTGATCTTTTATGTTGGATTCAAAGGCTCCTTATCTCTTGTCACAATTGAAGAAACATTTTTCTATTGTGTCTTTTCCACCATCGGAATTTTAATAGGATGTTGGGGATATAAACAATTCAAAAAAACGGTGTCCTAACATCCAGACGAGCATTCAACAGTTCTTTTAAATATTTTTAAACAATTCAAAAACAGTTCTATGAAACAGATTTTTAAAAAGGTGACTGCTGCATCAGCAATGATTTTAGTAGGAATGGGTAGTGTTTTGGCTCAGGGTAATAAAGGTATACAGGCTGGAGCTGCTGCCATATCGCAAGCAACAGCTGATCTGCAATTGTACTTTGAACCAGTAACAGCTCTAATTTATGTGATTGCTGCCTTAGTAGGTATATTTGGAGGTTTTCGTGTTTATTCCAAGATACAAAACGGAGATCAGGATGCACAAAAACATGCAATTGGCTGGGTAGGTGCCTTTTTATTCCTATTGGCAATTGCAGCAGTATTGGAGTCAGTATTCTTCACCTAAGAAAATAAAGTTTTAAGATGTATTAAATGCCAAATGGTTAGTAACCATTTGGCATTCTTAAACCCAAAATTATAAACCATCGAAGTAATGAAGATTATATTTGGCCAAATTCTAGTTCAAATGCAACATTATGTTGGAACAGGAGAAGGTGCTATTGATGGATCAATAATTGATAGATATGTGACTAATCCTATATCAGATAACTTACAATTGTTTACAACATTTGTTTACGCTATCTGTGGTTTTATGGGTCTGCTTGGTGGCTTAAAAATCTATTTTAAATCGATGAATGGTGACGACGATATTGAAGGGTATGGATTTAGATGGGTTGCTGCGATCATAGCAGTACTGCTTGTAGGAACATTGTTGCAAAGAATTGCTTCGCAGCAAAAACCATTTTCGGGTGATTCCAATGTTGAAAATTTTATCAATGAATAGCTATGTCAATGAGTGGTGCATGGGTAATGGCAAAAATTATAGCACTAACTATTATTGCTGTTGCCGGATTAATAGCAGGTCTGCGCATTTTCCAAAATATGCAAAAGGGAGAAGAGTTTGAAGGGCCAGTTATTAGATGGGGCGCTGGATTAGTGGGAGCATCGGCACTTGTATATGCTGTAGAAGCTTTTATATATACGGATAGTGCTGGCTGGGCAAGTTCGGGTACTGCTCCACATCTCGTAGCTATTAGTTACGGAGCGGAAGCTCATCAGGCTGCACTATACCTGGGAATATTATTTTCGATTATTGGTCTTGTTCGTATATACAAAAAGGTAAGGGATGGTGACGACGATGTTTATGACTATGGTCTAAAATGGTTTGGCTCTTTAATGTTCCTATTTATGATGGGATGGATCATTGACAGCATACTTAACTAATTAACAACCTTTCACTAACTCAACAATTGAATCAAAATAAGGAAGTATTAAGTGACAGCGTATCACTTAAACATAACCATTTATTAGCCATGAAAAAATATACCATTTATAGAGGGATCGACAACGAGATTGAGTTTAAAGGTCTTAAAGGCCAATTCTTTTATTATGCAGCAATTGGGGGAGTTATAACAATCATGTTGACTCTGTTCTTTCATATTGTCGGCATGCCGATTATTATCAGTATTGTCTTTCTCGTTGGCGGTTTAGCTGCCTCTTTTTTTGTGCCACAACACTATAATAAATCACATGGCAAATGGGGGTTTAGCAAATTGCCAGTTGTTAGCATGCAACCAAAATTTATAGTTAGACGAAAAGCCTCCCGTAATGTCGTAAAACTTAGAGCAGTTAAAAGAAATTAATTATGTCGATGAAAATCAAGGAGGAAGAAAGCATCTTCCCAATTCTTGCAATAGATTCACTTACCGATGTTATGGTGTCAGCTAATGCTGATATTACCCTTGCATTTGAGCTAATACATCCGGAAGTTTTTACAGCTTCCGATGGTGAAATTGATATTCTTTCAGATGCATATGTTAACGCGATAAAAACACTTCCTGTCGGCTATATTGTACATAAGCAAGACTGGTATGTAGAAGCTGAATATACTGCTGACTTTAACAATCCAACCATTAAGAATGGAAACTATCTTGCACATGCTAACGAAAAACACTTTGGTGAAAGGCCTCATGTAGTACATAAATGCTACATATATGTAACACGGCCTTCAATGGATGCAAAAACAAGGTCGAGCAAGAATTCGTCTTTGTTAAAAAGGCATCTTGTTCCAAAAGAAATGTTACAGCAAAGCACTTGGGATGCTTTCATGGATTCCTGTGCACAATTTGAGTATCTTCTGAATGGATCTGGTAAAATTAAGGCCAGGAGATTATCACCATCAGAAATTTTAGGTTCTGAAAAAGAAACTGGGTTGCTTGATAACTACCGAAGTCTAAGCTATAATGATAGAAGTTTATTGGAAACGGAAACATCAAAAGATGGCTCCTTAAAAATTGGTAATAAATGGGTATACATGTACGTAATATCCGAATTGAATGACTTTCCACCAGCGGTAACCAATTCGATAACCTACGAACCATATTCCTCTGACAGATACCAAATACCAGTAAGCACGGGTGCAGTATTGGGTATTGGAATGCCCTTCAATCATATCTTCAATCAAGTAATAATGATTGAAGATCGTGGGACGATCAACAAAAACCTCGTTAAAGAGATTAAAAGGCACCACTCCTTTTCTGAGTGGGAAAAAGGGAATCAGGTATCAATGGCCTACAAAGATGATTTCCTTCTAGAAATGGAAAAAAATGGCAGGGTTCCTGTAAAGGCGCATTTTAATGTTATGATTTGGGCAAACGACAGAGAAACTGCGGAAGCTTATAAATCAACCACAGCTTCTTCTATTGCAAATTTGGGATTCACCCCACGACAAGCTAGACACGACATTTCTACGATATATTGGAGTTGCATTCCAGGTAACATAGCAGAAATCGGAGTAGATAATTTGCTAACATCATTTGTTGACGAAGCTGTCAGTTTACTGGCGATAGAAACAAACTATAATGACGCAGGATATTCTCCGTCCGGAATACGCATGACTGATAGGTTTGGCTATCCATTAATGGTTGATCTGTATGATGCCCCTTTGAAGAAAGGTGCGATCGCTAACAGAAATACATTTATTGTAGGTCCATCTGGCTCAGGGAAATCATTTTTCACAAATAATATGGTGTATTACATGCTTACAGCCAAGATGCATGTAAGTATTGTCGATGTTGGCCATAGTTACAAAAAATTATGTGAAACAATGGGTGGTAGGTATATAACCTATTCACAAGACGATCCAATCGCGTTTAATCCATTCTTCTTTAAAACGCTCAATCCATCCGAGGAAGACGAAGACGCATTGTCTGAATTGCTATTGAGCTTATGGAAAACGGATAATGAGCGAGTGACAAATGCTGAACTAACAACAATTAGAGACATTGTTCACTCATATTATGTATTCCTTAGAGCTAAAAGGTTAGTTGGAGAGAAGTACTATCCTTGTTTCGATACCTTTTACGACTACACAAAAGTCGAGTTTCCCGCAGTTTTCCAGAAAAACGGCGGCAGGGAAGACGTTGAGTTTGATCTAAAAAATTTCCTTTACGTATTGAAGCCTTATTATGATGATGGGCAATACGGTTTTCTGCTCAATTCGAGGAAAAACATTGATCTAATGGATCTCCCTTTTGTGATCTACGAATTGGACAACATCAAAGACCATCCTGTGTTGTTTCCGGTAACAACAATCATGATTATGAATACTTATGTACGTAAGTTATTCAGTGTAAAGGGAACAATTAAAGCTCTGATTATTGAAGAAGCTTGGAAAGCATTGACGAAAGAAAAGTTTGCAAACTTCCTGCGCTGGGCTTCTAAAACAGTAAGAAAGCATGATGGCTCCTTGATCGTTGTTACCCAGGAGCTGGATGACCTTATTGGTAGTGAAGTTGTAAAAGATGCCATCATCAATAACTCTGATATTAAAATCCTTTTAGATCAGAAAAACTATGAAAACAGATTTAAAGAAATTGAAGGCTTACTCGGACTAAGTGAAAAACAAGCTTCCATTGTTCAATCTGTTAATAGATCCATTGATCATAAAAGGCCACCTTACAGAGAAGTATGTATCCTTTTAAAGGACTATGCCAAAGTTTATGGTATTGAAGTAAGCCCAACCGCGTATGCTGCCTTCACTACAAGGAAGGATGAAGTGGAAGAAATACACAGACTTGCAAAAGAGAATTATCATAATGATATGACCAGGGCAACAACTGCTTGGGCAGGTGGAGAACGGCCAGGTAAGCAACAACTAAAAGTGAATTCCATTTAAAATCATAGCAATCATGAAATTCAAAAAACACGTTTTTGCAGCATTACTATTTTTTTCCTTATCAGGCGGTGCGTATTCGCAAATGATTACGAACGATCCAATCCATACTGTCATTACAACAATAATTAAGTTTTTCCAGGAGCCAAGCTTTGTACAGCTGGTAGGAAATGTGAAGAAGTTGGTTCAAATCAGCAAGTTCATTCGTCAAGTTGGAAGGGGCGTAAGCTTGGCTCAGGAAGCCACTACTACATTAAAACTGATTAATAACTATGGAGCCGCGCTTGCCGCTGATAAACACATATTATCATCAGAATATAGCGTGATATCGAAAGACTTTACCAGTTTTTCCAAGGAAGTAGCAAATATTACCAAGGATTTAGCCGAAGTGGTGCAACAGAAGAACTCTACGATGGATGATGGTTCAAGACTTGAAGGAGTGAATAAAGCTTCCGAAAGACTTCGCAACTTGAATTCTGAAATAAAGTCTTACGTCGGAAAAATCAACTATATATCTCAAAGAAGGGCATTTGGTATGGACGATAAAAGTGCTACTGCGCGTCTTTACAAAATTGCTAGCAATGTATCAGGAGAAGGTGGTAGTGGCTTTTCCGGTGTTGATGAGTTCCCAGGTTATACATTCGGAAACGAATATGACAATGAAGAAGTCGATTTTGATATTGAAAAAAAGATGGCTCAGGAAGCTGCCATGATTCAACAGCAACTTTACCAGGAGTTTAATAACAAACTGCAAATTGCTGAATTAGAGGCTCAATCGCTGGCAAACATGCAAATCCCAAAAACAACGGAAAATGGATTCTACATGATAAAAATGAAAGAGGGAGCTTGTCCAATGGTTCCTACACCAACAGGACAAAGTACATTTTTTGGTACAACCATGCATTATGATTCGACTTCCGGAGTGACGGTAACTACTCAATACGAAGACAGAGGAAAAGATGCCTTCCAAAAAGCCATGAAGGATTGGGAATACCAAATGGAAGAAATATGTGGACCACTTTGGGAAGCATATGAAAAAGGAATTGATATGCAGCGTAATGTACTCGTGCAGGAAACAGTGTCACCGCTAAGAGATCAGTATACAAAAGAGATGAATGAGAAAATGGCCGCAGCCGAAGCTACTATTGCAGAAAAATATAAAGGGAAGTCCACGACAAAAATTAAAGAAAAAGAATAGACTCTTCTCTAACATCCACAATTAAAATTCATAACAATGAGCACATTTATGCTACTAGCCGACAGTTTCGGCAGCGCCGATCTTTTGAGAGTAATAGATTTAATGTATGCGAAGCAGATAGCTGACAATACCTATGGTAGTGCTATTGGTACTGAGCTAATGGCCGCATCCAGAGGAATTGCCGGAATCGCTGGCCTATTTTATATCGGTTCAAAAATATCAGGTCAGATTGTAAGAAACGAAGGAATCAATTTTATCCCGTTACTCAGGCCATTTGCCTTAATGATCTTAATTGGCTTGATTCCAGAAATCACTACTCTAATAGATGCAACGTTTAAGAAAGTTGCGGTTGCTGCGCAAGCTGACAGTGAGTCCGTAAAGCAAAGGGTTGCTGAATTACAGAAAAAAAGGGAGCAAGCCGTTAAAAAGAAGTGGCAGCAAATCGAAGAAAATGAAGATGCATATAACATGGAATTCGGTGAGCCGGAAGACGATATGTTTAAATCAGTAAGCAAGGCTTTTAATATTGCAACCGGAAAAATGGCAGATGATTTCAAATCAGCTTTATATGACTTCACACAAGCTATCCTCGCATTACTAGGAGATATCGCGTATATAATCCTGTATTTGATATCAGCCATATATCGTATAATACTAAGGATTATTGCTCCTTTAGCTATTGCATTTGCCATTTTCGATGGTTTATCGAACAACGTAATTGAATGGTTTGGTAAATACATTAATTATGCCCTATTGCCGATGGTGGCTGGAATATATCAAAATATCGCTGTCACTTTAAACATGGGGTTTCTAGATGAAATGATGATTTCCGGAGATATGTCTTCCACGCTTCCAGGACAAGATCCATTTGCCTTTGGATTAGTTTATACAGGAGTCCTTATTATCCTTTTGGTACTCTACACACAAATACCATCCATTACAAACATGATAATGGTTGTCGGTGGATCTTCCGGAATGATTCAGGGACTAACTGGAAAAGCTGCTGCCGGTGGTATGGCTGCAAAACGATTCGGAAGTATGAGAATGGGCGGTGGTTCAATGGGTGCTGCTAGTATGGGCGGAGCTGGACCAATGGGTTCAGTTGTACAGCAAGCAGGTGCATCACGAGGTATGGGTAACATAATGGGATCAAAAAATCACGATAGTGGTAGTCAAAGTGGTGGCGGATATCCATCAGGAAGATCCGGATCTTTTTCGAGCAAGCCAGCACCAAAAACAGCAACAGTTAGCTAATGAAAAAACCATCATTATATCAATCGTATCTCAGGGTACAACTGGAAGCGATAATTATTACAATTCTAGCATTCTCGTTGACTGTCGGATGCTTAGCTTGGTGCTACAAATATTATGCAGACAAAACAGCTGTATTTTATGTGCATAACCAAGGTGTCACAATACAGGTGTATGACGAGACAAAAAATAGAACGGAGATCATCATTCCAAACATAAAAAAAATAAAAAAATGAATGAGCTATTAAACATGGAGAAGGGGCATCAACGGAACAGACTTCTGGTAATTACAGTGATCGTTGGTTGCATATTAATTTGTATTGTTTCAGTAGTGCTAGCTTTTAAACAAGTTCATGACTCGAGTAATCGGATATACGTGATTAACAGAGGCGTAGCACTGGAAGCGTTTAGCGCAAATGTGTTAGAAAACCGGCCAGCCGAAGCAAAATTCCATGTAACTCGCTTTCACGAGCTGTTTTTTACTTGCCCTCCTGACGCAAGATCAATTGAGGCAAACTTTGTCAAAGCTTCCTTTCTTGCAGACGAATCTGCTAAACGAACATTTGACAGATTAAAAGAAGATCAATTTTATCAAAAGTTGATTCAATCGAATACGAATCAAAAAGTTACAGTTGAAAGTGTCGATGTAGACCTAAAAAAATATCCATACACGGTAAGGACAATCTTCAAAATTACCCAAGAAAGAGCAACTAATAGAAGTACCCGAATATTGGCTTCTGAAGCAACGTTGGTTGACGTAACACGATCAGAAGTGAATCCACAAGGTTTCCTTTTAAGAAACTTTACAATTACTCACAGAAGCGATCCTAAGGAAGAAAATGTAGGAGTTGTTAGGTGAAAACCCAAAATATATTAAGTAAATCTGGTGAACTATGATTCTCAAGAACTTTAAAAGAAAAGATAAAAGACCGGCGGAAGATAAACAGCTATCAGGTTATCAGTTAGGTTCAACTATCCGCGAAAAGATAGATGCGCAATTCCAGATCACAGGACACAAGCTCAATTCTTGGCAGGATATAATTGGGAAAAAGACAACAAGTGGAATTGTCATTTTCCTGTGGGTGGGCTCCTTCTGCTACTTCCTATATTCAATTTTATCAGTAATAATCAAACACTAAAATGGCAGCTAATACCGAAATAAAGGCTGAAAAAGCCAAGGCTCTTTCGAAGCCATCGAAGCACTTATTCATGATACTTCTCCCCATTCCGTTTCTTGTTGGAATAGGTATCGTCGGAAACCAGCAAGGATGGATTGGAGGATCCAAACAAGAAATTAACAAAGAAGTAGGTCTTGATCTGGCAATACCGGATGCAAAAGTTAAAGAATTAAAGAAAGACCAGAAATATGATGCATCAGCCAGTTTATCAGGAGATATGCAGCCGGTTGATGGCCTAGGAATAACCCTTGACGACAATGCTAATATGAATTCCCGCATGATGGCAGGCGACAAAAATAACGTCAGCGGTTTGGAAGCAAATACCAAAGATGATGTCGAAGCTTTTGCAAAATCAATGGGGGCAGCAAATAAAGGGAATGGGACGTTGAGTTCAGAGGATATGAAATTAACCAGTCAGCAAAGAAAAAACAAAGTGAGACAAGGCAGTATTGCGCAGCAAAATGCTTACAACCGTGATGTTAACCGGACAGTTAACAACATGTACAATAATCCTGCTGCCGAACGAGAAGAAAGGGCTGAGAAAGTACGAGCGATTAAAGAAGAAGAACAACGACTCAAAGCAAATGACAAACTTCTGGCCATGTTGGATAAGCAAATGAATCAACAAAATCAGCCGGTGCAGCGGCCACCTATGAATGTTGGCCAAAATACAATGCCCAGAAATTATTCTCCTGGAAAAAATAAAGGACAGAATACTCAAAGCAATGATGAATACAGTGTAGAAGTTAACACTTCTTCTATCGGAACAAATGGGAAAGAAGGTGGAAATGGTTTTTACGGTTTGAACGGCAGTAAGGTTAAAAACAATCGACCATCAAAAGTTAAAGGATCTATCAGGGCCGTAGTGCATGGTGACGGAGACGGGATTACAGTGACTAATGGTTCATCAGTATCAATCCGGATGCAGGATGAAACCAAAATTATAAAAGAAGGAGAACCTTTAATCCTTCCAAAAAATACTTTGGTATATGGAATTGCTCGAATTACCGGAGATCGTATAGATATATCCGTTAATACCATTAGGATAAATAATTTCATCTACAATGTAAGCCTTGTAGCTTATGATTTGGATGGTCGTAAGGGTTTGTACGTTCCTGATATGAGAATCAAGCAACAAGTAAATAATTCACTTGCGCAAAGTTCAACACAAATGATGTCTCCTTCATATGTAATGGGTGGTTCGGTCGCACAGCAAGTTGGAGGTCAACTCGCCAGCCAAGGTGTTAATATGGTGATGCAGACAGGAAGAAATGTTCTTCAAAGAAAGATGCAGCAGCCCAAGGCTCAGGTAAGACCCAACTACCAAATTCTGTTAAGAGCAGGTAAAAACAACGAAGAAACTGACACTGAAGGAGAAAGTGATTCAGAAATAATTGAGTAAGTAAAACATCAAATATCAAGCAAATTAGAAATCCAATAGCCATGAAAAAAATACTTCCAATTGTACTCATGTTAGTTTTGAGTAAGACCGTAATTGCTCAGAATAATGTGCAGATTGTGAGCGATTCACTAGATTCACTGATACCAAACAGTGTATCAAAAAAGAGTCACTTAAAGCCCATAGTGATTGACCCCCACCCTTTCATTTTGCCGATTGCAAAAGCATCGGTAAGAGGTAGCTATCCCGTTGAACTTTCATTTAACAAGACTACTCACATAGTATTTCCAAGCAAAATAAAAGATTTTGATGCCGGAAGTGACGTTGTGATTGCCACTGTCCCAGAAGCTGTGCTGAATGTTCTTCGTGTTAAAAGTGACGTTAAGGGATTTGTTGAAGAAACAAATATGACAGTTTTAACAGAGGATGGAGGTCTTTACAGTTTTTTAGTGCGGTACAATGAAAACCCAGCGGTGTTCAACATCAATATTTCTAACAATATAGTCGCTGATTATGAAGCTACAAAGGCGTTAGGAATCGGTGCTGGCTCCAATAGTTCTCCGAACACTTATGTACTTGCGGAAGGCAATTATTTGGAAGAAGCATTGAAGGTTTCCTCCCAAAAAGTTATAGATAAGAAGAATTTCATCCGGCATGTTGGAGCCAAAAAGGACAATTTTGAAGCTCTGGTGAAGGGGTTATACCTGGACAATAATAATGTCTTGTTTATGAAGCTTCAACTTAAAAATAAGAGCTATATGCCTTATAATATTGATTTTATTAAGGTATTTGTTAGAGATAAAAATTACGTCAAGAGAATGGCTGTGCAAGAGGAAGAAATTAAAACTTTAATGTCTTACCCAATTACTCCTGATCAGTTAAACGGCTACTCGGACATTGATAAAGTGATCTCATTCCCTTATTACACTCTTGCGGATGGCAAAATATTAGAAATTGAGGTGTATGAAAAAGCCGGTGGCCGCCATGTAAAGTTCCAGTTGGACAATCAGACATTACTTCAGGTAAAAAATCTATAATCATGAAATTTATAAATCTTACAATACTATTTATGTGTCTTTCGGTTACTTATTCCTTTTCTCAAGTACATGTCAAAGGCAGTAGATTTTTTGACATTGCAGCTGGTACTGTTGATGGCATCGATCATAACCTAAAAAATGACAATTCAGGTTTTTGGGTATCGCTAGGTACAGGTAGATACAATAAGTTTGAAAACTCTTGGAGGTGGAACTTAGACTACTTGCAAAAGACGTATGCGTTCAGTCCGGATGGACTTAATACAGGTACAATCCCAGTACGTCATTACAGTGTTCAATTTGGACATGGATTTAAGCTTATTAAAAGTAAAAGACGAGTCTTTTATCTCAACGCCATTCCACAGTTGCTTGCTGGCTATGAAAGTGTAAATAATAATGTTAGCGTAGCCGGTAATTACCACATAAACAACAAAAACAAATTTCTGATCGGTGGAATGATGGGAATAGAGGTTGAAATCGAAAATTTCACAATCCAGGCAAAACAGCGTTGGCTTCCTAAATCAAGTACCAAGATATTCCATACCCAGCTGGGCATTGGTTACCGTTTCAATAGATAGTGTAAATAATAAACAGAGCTATGAAAAATGCAATATATATGTTCGTAATGTTCTTAGGAATAGCGACACTAATAGGATGTGAAGGACAGTTAAGCCTAACACCTATGGAAGATTATGGGGCAACACCAGGCTTTCCTGAATATAACTTTTCCTTTCGAGCGATGGATGCGAAGCTCGGTAGGGATACAAGCTATGTCGTAATACCAACCGATACGATCAGCAAAAGCAGAGTTATTTTCCTTGAACTATACTTAAAGCAGCTGACGTTCAGTAAGAATGTAAATTATAAAATAACATATCAGGTGGATGAAGGTACCGACGCTAGCTTGGTATACCGGGCGCAAGAAATAAGAGCGAATGACTGGCTCAACGTTACAACATCGAGTTTCGTCGAAGACAAACTTTACATTCTATTCCTTCCAATAACTCTTGGACAGACATCAGTAAATATAACCTGTACTGACGATGCAAAGAAATCAAAGACCTTTAAAAAGAGCTTTTTTATAGTCAAATAAAGACTTAATTTTGACTTCCGATAATTAAATTTTAAGAGGTTTAATTTTTCGCGCCCCAATACCCTGTCAGGTTTGGGGCATTTTCATGATCTCCCCTACCCTATTTAATGCTAGTGTTTTGTGCGCCAGCGCCAGGTGTGGCCAGCTGAAAACCTTAGAGAAATTAAAACGATTTTCAACCAGGATAAGCATTTTCTTAGGTGACAGAGCACTGATCAGACCGGGAGCTAATGAAGTTGATTAGCAAAAACTTAGGTTTTTTTTACAAAGCTACATGTAGCATTCTCGACAACCCGTTTTGGGCTGTGATAATACGGACCTTGTACTGTAGAACAAATTAAGTTTTGTCCTATTAAACTGTTATATGATATGATTAAGCCGAAATTAACCTTCTGAAATCCTTAAAAAACCAGAGTTTTCCAAAGGCTTACATGTAGTATTTGCGACAACCCATCTAAAATCAGGGAAGTTGATAAACGAATATGAAGCTGCTGGCAGAATTAGTAACAAGAATGGCATTTCGCATGATTATACAATGAAACGGTTCTAGCTCAGGATCAAAGATTATCATCTTCAAAAAAAGTTACATGTAGTATTTCGGACAACCCAGACATTGCATTTCCTACTAAAACACCTCCAAACTTGACGCTTAGATTTGCATACGGAAAGATCATGCTTTATAAATATCTTTGAACGAGATCTGCTTGGCTTTAATGCCTTCTGATACTTCTGTTACTATCTTAATATTTGCAGCCTATTTTATCATCTGTACCGGGATTAACATTTTTGAGGTTAAACTTTGTATCGTAGTTGATGGCAAACGTCACCAGAGCCACAATATGAGCCTTTAAAAACAACGTTGTATCGTAAGATAGATCCAGTATTAGTAAACTGATCCACATGCAACTTAAAAATCCGGCTGATATCCAACTTAAAACATCAATACATCGGCCTCCGGCGTCTATTTTCCTTTCCATAATATAGGTTATAAAATTCTAATAAATATATTACAATAAAATGTAATATACAATATATTGTAATAGTAATTTTATTAAAACCATTGTTAGCCTGGATCGCTCGAAGTATAAATTATACAAAAAATTACAACTATCTTATTAGTTTAAAAAAATTGCACATTCTCTTCCCCATTTGTTCAAATAATAAAAACATGAGCGATAGCGAATACCGCTTTTCTTTTTCTCTTTTTATAGTTTTTATAATTGTTATATAATATTGATGTAGTATTCTGGACATACCCCCCTCTCAATTCGCTGGAAACGCAATAAATTGACTTCTATTACATGTAGGATTCCCGACAACCAATACACAATTTTGACTTACATGTAGCATTCTCGACAACCAGTAAAAATTACATGTAGTATTCTCGACAGCCAAAATCATTTACATGTAGCATTCCCGACAACCCACTCGCCTTACATGTAGTATTTGCGACAGCCAATTTTAATTTTTTTGTGGATAACTTAGGAAAATGACTACTTACATGTAGTATTCCCGACAGCCCAATAAGAAGGCACTGTTTTATTATTGGAAATTTTCCATACTTTTGGAATTATTCCAACATATTGATAGAATTAGTAATAAAGTAAATAAACATAAGCAATGGAACTAGAACCTATTCTAAAATCGCGGTCATTAGAAATTATATCTTGCATGAATATGCAATTTGAATTTTTCATGCCATATTTTGAAGGCTTGAAAGCAGGGTTTCCAAGCCCAGCAGCCGACTTTATTGACGTCAACATAGATTTGGTCAAAGAGCTGGTAAAAAATCCTTCTAGTACTTTTTTAGGTAAGGTAAAAGGTGATTCCATGCAAGATGTGGGAATTTCCGATGGCGATATTCTTATAATTGATAAGAGTTTAGAATTTGAGAATAATTGCATTGCAGTTGCACATATTAACGGCGAATTTACCGTAAAGCGAATTAGAAAAGATAAAAATTCACTCTGGCTCGTTCCTGCAAATGAAAAGTATAGCTCAGTTAAAATTGCTGTTAACGATGAATTTGCAATCTGGGGAATCGTTGTGAAAATAATTAAAGATGTAAAAAATGTTCGCACTAATTGATTGTAATAATTTTTATGCATCGTGCGAACGTGTTTTTAGACCGGAACTGAACGGTGTCCCGATTGTTGTTTTATCCAACAATGATGGCTGCGTTGTGGCTCGCAGCAATGAGGCCAAAGCATTAAATATTCCAATGGGCGCGCCTGCTTTTGAATATGAAAAGATGTTTGAAAAACATGGCGTTCAGGTATTTTCCTCAAATTACGCTTTATATGGAGACATGAGCGCTCGTGTCATGACAATTCTAGGCACTTTCTGCCCAGATCTGGAAGTTTACAGCATCGACGAAGCCTTTCTCTGCTTCGACGGATTTAAACATTTTGATCTCCAAAGAATTGGTATAGAAATGAAAAGGAAAGTGCATAAATGTACTGGAATTCCTGTTTCAGTAGGATTTGCTCCTACCAAGGCACTTGCCAAGGTCGCAAATAAAATTGCAAAAAAATTTCCGGAATTAGGTGGAGTATATATCATCGACACAGTTGAAAAATTACAGAAGGCTATCAAATGGTTGAAAATTGAAGATGTCTGGGGAATTGGTCGCCAACACGCTAAAAGACTTAATGATCAGGGAGTTATAACAGCTCTGGACTTTACATTAATGGGTGACGCATGGGTTAAAAAAAATATGTCCATTGTCGGCCTGCGGTTAAAAAAGGAATTATCAGGGATTCGAACTCTTGAACTGGATGAAATAGCAGATAAAAAAAGCATTGCTTGTACCCGGAGTTTTGACAAAAACTATTCAATCTACGACGAAATAAAAGAACGTGTCGTTACGTATGCTACAATCTGTGCTGAAAAGCTCCGGAAGCAAGACTGCTGCTGTAATGTCCTACAAATATTTATTGTTACGAATTTCTTCCGCCAGGATCAGCCACAGTATAGCATGAGCATTTCTGTTGATTTGCCTTTTCCTACAAATTCGAGTATTGAATTAGCTGAGTTCGCTATCCAAGCACTCAAAAGGATCTATAAACCTGGATTCGGTTACAAGAAAGCAGGGGTGATCGTTTTAGAACTAACACCAGAAGATTCTAAGCAAACAATGATATTTGAGAATTCCAATCCAAAGCACTTAGAGCTTATGGCTGTGATTGATAAGCTTAATAAGTCGTACGGTCAGCAAAAAGTGAAGCTTGCAGCACAAGACTTAGACAGAGTTTGGAAAATGAAGAGAGAAAGACTTTCGCGTAGATATACAACCCGGTTAGATGAAATCATCTTAATTAATGCCCGCTGATATGAAAATGGTCAAATAAATATAAATTGGGTTTGTAAATTAATTAGGTATTTAAATTTCAATAAAACATGACTCCTCCCCCTCTTGAACAGCCACGATATGTTACTGGAAGATCTGAACATCTACCGGTCGGTGGCTACCCTCCTAAGATTTATAAATACCGTGATTGGAAAGAGCAATATCATGATGAGATAATAACTAAAAAGCAAATTCATTTTGCACGGGCGATAAAATTTCCAGACAAGTTTGATTGTCGATTTCCAATTCTCTTTGATTTTTCGTTTGAGACAGTTTTAGAAGCTTATAAAGGTAAAATAACTAAACAAATCGAGTCGGAAGGAATTAGGCCAAATAGGGATAATATAATCCGAAGAGTACAACTCATATACGATGAGTGTTATGGAACAGACGAAAAGCAAGAAAAGCGAAAAAAGGAATATTATAGCCTTATAGCAGACAAAACTTATGTATTTAGTGCAGCGAAATCATGTGATAGCATCCGGATGTGGGATGGGTATGCAGATAATCTTTCTGGCTTTTGTGTTGAATTTGACTTTGAACAAATCGCACCACTAATACCTGTAAATTTAATAAGCGGTGGTCATGTAAGATATATTTCAGATCCTGGATATAAATTGACGCATCATTTCTTAAATGGAGAACAACCAGAACTTAGAGCAAAGCTATTTAACGAGTTACTAATAGATGCCTTTACCTTCAAATTTAAAGAATACGAGTTTGAAAACGAATTAAGGTTTATAAAGCATGATTGGACAGACGATTTAGGACTCCTCCCTCATTACAAAGAATTGATTCCAACTTTCAATGATAAATTAGACATACCATTATCTGCATACACCGGAATAATATTTGGAGAAAACATAGACCCAAAGCATTTAGATGAGATAAAAATTGAATGTGAAAAACAGGGGCTGAATGTTACTTACAAGATGGCATATCGTAACGGGGACACGATAGAAATAAGACCATTATAATTTAAATACTCTGTTAAAAGGTTATCAACGCTGATTTATGTGGCGTTGATAACTTCTAAATTCGGAAGTTCTTCGTAAGTAAATGCTCTGGCTGGTTCGACAGACGTTCTAAAATCCTTATCAATCGTGTAGGCTTGCATCTGATCAGTGGGGTATTGGTTTGTTGCAATTTCAGTTATACGCTTCTCAGTCAAATCATCCATCATCCATTCCCAGGCTAATTCATTATTCAAAATGGTCGGCATCCTGTTTTTGCTGTTATGCACCTGCTTCATAAGATAGTTCGCGTCGGTAGTTACTATTGCCATTGTATCCACTTCTTCCCCGGTTTGACGATCAACCCATGGCTGCCAGATCCCGGCCATGTAAAAGTATTCCTGTTCTTTCAGACTAATGTAATATGGATATTTAACGGCCGTTTTTAGCGGTTCACCTGTTCTTTTATTTTTGGGGAAGATGTGTCTCCATTCGTAAAAGCCAGTTGATAAAACTAGGCAGCGTCTTTTTAAGGTTGCGTCTCGATACATTTTACCGGGAAATAGCAATTCTTCACCTTTAGCATTCAAGGTCGTCAGCGGTGGATGATATTTTCCCGCTACGTCTTTATAACCAGTGCGCATTTTCTTGACATCTTCTCTTGTCTTTAAATAAGATGGGATGAAGCCCCACTCCATTTGAACAATGTCAAAATTGCTTTTCAAGTCATTCGGTTTGAGCACAGCACTCGGTCCATAGGCGAACCCTTCCTGTACATCCTTATCAAGAAAGTTATAATTAGCAACAGCTTTTTCAAGCTCCATAAGTCGAATGTATTCCGACCGGGAAACCTTTTGTCCATTGTAGTAGCACATGGTTACTTAGTTTTGAAATGTTCGGTGATAATTTCTCCTATCTTTTCGGCTTCCCTCTGTCGTCCTTGTGGGATAGACATCCATATCTTCCCGCTGGGCGTGTTCATTTTGCTTACGGTCAAAGGATTCCTTGCATCAGAGAAGGCAACCCGAAATACTATCGTCTCGCCAATGGAATGTTCTTCAATCCTCAGTTTAACGCCTTCAAGCTCTGACTCGAAACTCTCATTTTCAAAAAGCATAGAGTGATGAGTTTAAACAATATCAGAGATTACGTTTCTTAAAGTTATATAGTATTTGCTATCGATTGACTCAACATCGTCCTCTGAGAAAGTCAAATCATCATGGCCGTACTGCTTTAAACTGTTACGCATAAAGGCAATAGCATCTTGTAAGGTTTCTCCATCCTCCGGTATCAGCTCTTGTCTCGCGCCATCTTTCCAACGTGCATGCTGCGGATATGATTCTGAATTATTCATGATTTCTGTTTACTGATGATAATCAGATTAACAAAAACCGTGCTAAACTGTTAAAGATAAGCAAGCTGGCGAGCTGGGCTTTATGCTTAGAGAACGGCAAGATCGCTTTTTAACAGAATTTGGAAAGCCCTTCCATGCCTGCTCAATCCCGTCCAAATCTAATCATCGCTCCAAATTATTCTTCCATTCTCAATGCTCGCTAATATTCTGGTTTCCTTTCCCCCAATTACCGATATCTGGGAGTTAATGTCAAAATCTTCTTCCTGGCAATTATCATAGTTCGTAGCAGTTACTATACCGTCCCGCAAAGAATTAATTCTTAATTTATGGACAGAATTTGGATGTATTGCTAAATTATCTGTTCTGTGTTTAGCCGCAATACTAGGGTATATTATACAATCGTATTGAAAATTATTCCCGTCCTGGGCTTTATTTTCTTCCCCTGTTAGTACTTTATCGGAAAAGTAAGCACTAAATAAATACTCAAATTTATTTATATGAACTACTGGTATGTCCTTTACAAATTCTCCACCAATAAAATCAAAATAAAGCATATTAATCCGTTTCAATAAATCAGGGTATCCTGATAAAGTTTTGTCTAACGATCTGTATGCTTTTACTAATCCTTCATTAATTTGTATATTATTACTCAATATTGGATAACTCACAAAAGGTTCATCACTTTCTTTGATCCATTCAGAAATTATAATTCGGTCCCCAACTCTTGGCTTTGCTTCAAGCAGAGCTATGTTCTCTGAAAAAGAACAATACAAAACAGTTGTCTCAGTGGAATTAGCTCTGCCATATATGCCGATTTTTTTTATAATATCCAAAGGAGGATATCCTATAAATCCCGGGTCTCGAACTTTGCCATCTTCCAAAAAATGATCTCTAACTAATGTAATTCTATACAAATATTTAAAATATATATTGTTCCTTAAGACACCTCTATAATTAAATATCGTATTCAGATATGATTTTATGTCTTTCGCATCTTTCTCATTTATCTTAGATAGATCTATATTCTTTAAGAATTTCAAAGCCTTCAAGTAAAAGTCTCTACATTCACGTAAAATCTTTTCATTTTTTTTTGATAGATTATCCGGGTCATTTATGGCCGCTAGCATTGCTTCTTGCTCCGGGGTCATATGACTTCTATTGTTGTATTTTTTTTGTTCTGGAATTTGCGGAAACTGCATAGAAAAATAAAAAAATTAGTCCAAATAATCTAAATTTCAAATCCATCTCCTCGAACAACTTCCAAAGGAAAAGTGTCAAAACCTCCCTCTTCATCCATACACACAGCTAACACAGTTCCGTCATTTTTAACAATAAACTGAATTAGCTCTGCCTTAAATTCGCTATTTTTAACATGTAGTGTTACAAATCTCCTTTCCATTTAATTTTTTTTAGTTATAAATTACTAAATTCTATCCCCATGATGAGCGTTCAAAAAATCCATAAGGGTTTGTTTATAGCTATCCATAGGAACAAATTGAATAGGAACAACAGGTAGTTTTTTGCGCTCCAACTCGTTTGCAAAAATCCCTTGCGCATTAGTTTGAGCCACAAAAAATAGATGTCCCATGAAGTTCGCTGACTCTTGATGTAGTCCACTAAAAATCAAATCACTGTTTAAAATATGAAATTCTGTTGCAAAAGAAGATTTGATTAATTCTTTGCCCTCCACGGGAAGTACGAATTTTATTGTAGTTGTAATAGTTATAATAGCTCTATTATCATTTTTCTTAAAAACAAGAGCACTTTTCGTTTCTAATCCACTAGGTTTTTTTGATGTCAAAATGTTATCTATATATTCCTTTTTATACGAGCTATTAACATCAAAATTTTTATTTGAAATTCTACTTATAAAGTAAATGTCGGTATAGTTCATACTCAATTTGGAAAAAATGGATCAGTTAAAATGATATTCTTTATTGATAGCATTTATAAGCCTATTCAAATCACTACCTATATGCTGAACTGATTCAAAAGGCTTCTGATCGAGATAAGTTTCAATTTCATACTTAAACTCGTCTAAAAATATATCGCTTACAATGCTATTACGTGATATTAGATTGTTAGCCTGCGCCATTATTGAGAAGTGATCTGAGCCAGTTTGACTGACTTTATCAAACATCTTTTGAAATTTATCATACAAGTCTCGAACGCTTTGTGTATTCATATGAATAAAGCCTTTTAGGAGCTTAGCTATTAGTGGGTTATTCTATTAAACTGGTTGTAAAGCCTTTGGCTGCCATATTGCACGAATATTAGATGCAAGCTTCAATACTTCATTAGTCGTACGGAAGTTGGATCATAATAATAGTCACTAATAGTTCCATCTTTTATCTTTTCTACCATTTCATCAATAATGAAGATCGGTACTAAAAACCATTCGTGCGATTTAACGTTGCGTCCAAAACGATCTCTTGTTTCAATATCTAGTTTTGCTGCACCAAAAAATTTATGAATTACTTTTTCAAGTTTTGCCCTGTTAATATTGGCTAGCTTGTATGTAGCGATAATTTCTACGTCAGCCATAAGAAAGGTAGGATCGACTTTGGCATTACTAATGCGCTTTTTTACATCCCCACCTGTCACTCCAATTTTGTGTACGATGTTCCTATTTTCTCTAACCAGTGGATGATCTGAAAAACTACGAAGTACATATATTGTTCCGCTATCAAGGTCATATTCACTATTCTCACTCGAGAAGAGTGGGCCGTCATTCGGCTCCGTAATAAATCTGCTAGTTTCATCCTTATACATAGCTCGTATAAGTGATCGCAATAAAATATTGCTTTCAGTTCCATTCGCATAAACAACCCGCAGCCTGGCGTCGTCTTCCCCGTTAGGAGCTTTAATTGTTTCACCAATTTCAGCTATATATGATGTTTGGCCCCCAATAATGATAAATTGTCCCGGTTGAAGTGTCGTTTTGGTAAATCCTGCGTCTTTCCTGAAAACTATTGTATTTCGGTACCCAGTTTCAATATCCTTTTTTACAGATTCAAACAGGGGTTTAAAATGCTCAAAATCTTCACACCGAATACGGTTAGCTATTTCCTCTGCTGCTTTTTTCTCAGCCTGTGAACGCACATGCCTTAGTTCAGTAATGGAGTTTTCTTCATTTAGATCTATACCAAGCTCAGCTAGCAATTCGTCATCGTTCATGCCGACCGAAGCATCAGTCTCTTGACTAAATTCGCCATTCAATAAATTTTGATAGTCCAGGTTTTTAAGAAGATTTCGGCACTCCTCCTGATTACGTATTTGATCAAGTCTTACTGCATACAATCTCTCAAATATATCTTTATCTTCTCCATGCTCCGGTAATCGTCTTTTTTCTTTTACAAAATTTTGGATTTCCTCAAAGCCCGCCATAATCCGTTCTTCACGCGCAGTGTAGCCGGTGGCTTTCTTCGATTCGATTTCAAATCCAAGTTCTGCTAGAAGTTCATCGTCTTCTTCCGTAAGTGTTTTATTTTTAGCCATTTCTTTCTTCTGCTTTTAGACGTGCGAGAAAATGGATTCCTTCTGCCATACGTTGCTCCCAAGGATCGGCCGATTTTATGTCCGGCAAACGGCCCCTTTCTTTTTTAAACTTCAAAGCACGTCTGGCAAGATCACGAGCCTCATCTAAGGACAAACTCAGTTTTCTACCAGAAATAACTTCTGCCATAGCTTTTAAGCTTTGTTCGGTCATTGCTTTGGATAAAATGGCATAAGCTTCACTAAAAGGATTAATGCTGTCAATCCAGTCCACATCCAACTCACGTACATCCATGGTAAATTTACGCACTCCATCAATTAAAGCTGTATTACCACGGCCATTTGTATCACTTTCTTGTTCTTGGTTAAGAATTTCTTTTGCTTTCTGCGTAAAGTTCAGCGCTGCAACAGCGTGCTGCCGAACCGCCTCAATATCCTCTTCGCCCAATTCCGGGTATTTATCTCTAATAATTTTTCCCATTCTAACCTGGGTTAATTCTTGCGGAACAACTTCCTCGTCAAAAAGACCTCGCTCGATAGTTTGCTTATCTTGTACAAATGCTGCAATGACCTCATTCAGATCTTCTTTGCAAATACGCTGTGCTTGTTCGCTTTGCGGCACAGACAGCCCTTTAATTTCAATTTGATACTGGCCGCTCTCTTCATCAAACCCAACATTTTCTCTGTTAGGATTATAGCCATCTTCCCCGTAATCATAACCCGGAACTGGGCCACTCTGCGTATTTTTAGGCGAAAAATTAAACCTAGGTGCCAGTACTTGTTCCATCAACAAACTAGCAGAGATCGCTTTCAAAGTGTCATTAACGGCATCGGTAACTGTTTCTTCCGAAGCATCAGGTTCTGCTATCAGGTTTGTAAAACGAGCATGGATTTTATTAGGAGCATCGCGCGTTGCACGGCCGATAATCTGTACAATTTCCGTTAGGCTCGAACGATATCCCACTGTGAGCGCGTGTTCACACCAAATCCAGTCAAAACCTTCCTTGGCCATGCCAAGGGCAATAATAATATCGACAAAATTCCGGTTTCTTTTTACTTCTGGAAGTCTTAGTGCTGCCGAAACCTTATTTCGTTTGGCCGGATCAGCATCAACCAGATCGGCGATACGTAAAATTTTACCCTCTGATGTTTTGACTAAGTGGAATCCTGTTATAGGATCTATACCCTGCCAGTCTCCCAATGTTTCAATAATATGCTCAACCTCTTTAATCTTATCTCCCATACTCTCGCGAGAATTCACGTTCGGAATATGAATGATCGTTTTTTCATTCGGGTCAAGGACATTTAAAATATCATCTGCGTAAGCTCCGCTATAAAAGTAGTAGCCTATATTCAGAGTCTTGAGATATTCATAGCCATTAAGTTGTTCATAATAAGTATAAGTTACCGTTTCGAACCTAGCTTCATCTTCCGGCATCAAAACTGGGTTCGCATCACCACGAAAATACGAGCCAGTCATGGCTACAATATGCACCCGATCACGTGCTACCAGTTGTTTAAGTTGAGAGCCAAGCACATTATCTCCATCTGCACTAACATGGTGAAATTCATCAATAGCGATCAATCGGTCATCAAAACTATCAACTCCTAAGCGCTCGACAGCAAAGCGAAAGGTCGCGTGTGTACAAACCAGCACTTTGTCTTCACTTGCTAGGAACGACTTAACTGAATTAACTTTGCTGCCATCTTCACCTGGTGCATTGCAAAGATTCCATCTGGGTTGTACCTGCCAGTCATAATAAAAACCAAATCTGGTTAAAGACTCATCGGAAAAGCTCGAACCAATAGACTTTTCCGGCACGGTAATGATCGCTTGTTTAACCCCCTGATTATGAATTTTATCCAGGGCAATAAACATAAGCGCTCGGCTTTTCCCAGAAGCAGGTGGAGATTTAATCAACAAATACTGTTCTCCACGCTTCTCATAGGCTCGCTCTTGCATCGCCCGCATACCCAGTTCGTTAGATTGGGTGGAACTACCTGTACTTTTATAATTAACAGTTACTGAGGGGATAGATTTACTTTCATTCATAAGGCTTTTACCTTTGATGTCATTTGAGTGTAAAGAGCAAACAGTTTTTCAAGTCGTTCGGTATCATTTTTGAATCGGCGGCCAATATAGATACGCTCGAGCACTTCGTCATTTCGGTCATGAGCACGGCGTAAGTCTTCCGGCATTTTCTCTGGATCATATAAATCAGCAATTGTGGCCGGAAAATGTCGCTCGCGAGCTATTAGGATTTCTTCAGCGCAGGTGTTTAAATCCTCCCTGTTTTTTTCAGTAAGTTTTGGTACAGGGAAAGTATTCCAGCCAAGCGTATTGGAATAAGAAAAACGCATTTCCAAACGAACACAAACAGTACCAATCCAAACCCAGTGCAGGCGTGAAGCAATTATAGCCATATTCCACAATGGCGCGTCGTAAAGCGCAAAATTTCGATCACCAACTATAGTGCCACCATTGACTAATCCAACTGGAAGGAAATCACGGTTTTCCGAACTCACTCTAGGAACTACAATGGTATAATTACTATTGCGATGCCTGATTTCTCCGAATTTGTAAGGTAGTGCTGCTAGTTCCTGGGTTTGCTTTTTTGTGCTTTTCTTCCGCAATTCTTTGATAGCATCTAGCCGCGCAACTATTTCAGGGATAGACTTGACCTCATCCTGGTCTTCATCTTTTATCCACAAGCAAAATCGCTGTTTCCCATTAATGAATTCCTCTGAGTTCGAGTACGGATATATATACCTCTCTGTAGCATTGTTGCTAGCAATAAAAGCAACTTTTTCGCTTAAAGTGAAAAATAAATATCCGCCATCGACGGGCTTGCTGCCAAAATCCATGGAAACTAATTCATTTACTGGTCTCGACTCCTTGCTAACAATTACGTTATTACCTGCTACAAGATAAGCATTGATATTATCAACTTTTTTCTCAATTGTTTCTTCATCTTCGCCAATAGAAAACAGACGCCTTATTTTGCCCGAATGATTTGATATACCGACTATAACGACAGTAACACCCGCATTATAACTTGCCAGATTATTCCATTTAAATGAAGTATGAGCAAAAGCAATTTCGTGCCGAGTTTTAAGAATAAGCGGCCAGAGGATTGGAACTTGTTGCCCTTGGCAAATGGAATTAGTTGAGACAAAGGCTGACGCCGCATTCGTGTGCTTACCATATTCTGCAGCCATCATAAACCAACCGGCCACATAGTCCAGAGATTTCCATAAGCCGGTCTTGTTTTCAAATATTGCTTTTAAATCACCTTTTTGGTCATTTGATTGCCAAGTAGAACCCAAATAAGGTGGATTCCCGCAGATATATGTCTCTCCACCCTCATTTTCAAAAGCAATTTCAGCTTGATGTAAAGGTGTAGAGAATAAATCATTGGCGTAAAGTTTTACTCCCGTACCTGCGGGAGGAAAGATAGATAACCATTCGAGCCTTAAAGCATTACCACAAGTGATCCAATTTTCAGCACTCAAAGGCAAAAATTCCGCTAATGCAAGTTGTTGTCCACGATACAACACATCGCATTGATATTCAGCAATAATGAGGGCAAGGCGCGCAATTTCACAAGAGAATCCCCGGAGTTCAATGCCGCGAAAATTTGTGAGAGGGATTTCGCTTTTTCGGCTGCTTTCGCCCCGCAGTTTATTAATTTCCGCCTCGATTTCACGCATTTGCTTATAAGCGATCACAAGAAAATTCCCGGACCCGCAGGCTGGATCAAATACCCGGATAAAAGCGAGGCGTTTGCGTAAATTCAACAGTTTTCGTGCATTATCACCGGCTTCTTCCAGTTGGCCGCGCAGGTCATCAAGGAAAAGTGGATTTAAAACTTTCAGAATATTGGGTACGGAAGTATAGTGCATTCCCAGAGCACCGCGTTCGTCTTCATCGGCAACGGCCTGGATCATTGAACCAAAAATGTCTGGATTGATTTTCTTCCAATCCAGGTTACCCACATGCCGTAAATAGGATTTGGCTATTCTTGTGAATTTGGGAACTTCGGTTGATCCGGAAAATAACTGTCCGTTGACATAAGGAAATTTAAGAGCCCAATTTTTAATTTTGCTTCCTGCGCGTTGATCTTTTTTAGTGTCCATCGCCCGGAAGATTTCTCCGATGATCTCGTGGATGTCGGATGCATCACCAGCACTCATCTGTCCTACAGTATCAGAAAAAAGACCGTTTTTTTCGAATATATCGGTATCTTCAGCAAAGAAACAGAAAATCAGCCGTGCCAAGAAATGGTTCATATCATGACGGCGCTCTGCCGTTGCCCATTCCGGATTATCGCGCAACAATTCGATATACAGTTTGTTTAGGCGACTTGTCGCTTTAATATCAAATGCACTTTCACGGATTTGTCTGACCGTCGTAATACCCGCCAAAGAAAGAAAAAAACCAAAATGATCGTGAAAAGCTGGATAATCGCAAGCTACTGTTTCACCGCTGATCACATCTTCGGCTTGAAATTCCTTTCCATCCGTAGCTAGTATAAACTTAACTTTTGCTTTGCTAGTTGCTGGACTTTCTTTAAGCTTATATAGTGTTTCTGTTACATTCCCTTCATTACAAACGGCGATATGGATGTTATTTTGTTGTAGAACACCACCCTCAATATCCGATTTGTTGCTATTCCCAGACCTTAGGCGTTTAATAGTTGTCTCCTTATTGCCAAAAGCTTCTAAAAACGCATACGGAAACTCAGCTGAGACAAAAGGCTGTTCTGCTAACAATGAAATCGCTTCTTCAATCTCAACTGCATTCATTCTTTAAAAAATATTTAATAACGGGTAAATAGGTTAAATTTTAGGATACTTAACCTATATATATTTAAAAGGGAGGCGTAAATCAAGTTTACACCTCCCTTTTCATTGAAATAATAAATTTAAATTAAGTTACTATTTAATTTTATTGAAGTACTTGACATTTTGAGGTCAGCATCCCAGGTGGAAATATGTTTCTTATAAGCTAACGAATAACAATTCATAAATACACTTCTTTTTATATCCCAGTCAGCACGAGGATTCGTTACCCATCTTTGGAATGGATCAGATTCATCCTCTGGGAATACAAGGTTTCTTTTGCCATACAAATTCGAGAATTGAGATTTTAGATCAGCTGATAAAATGCTATGGAAATGATGATCAGCCTGGCTTTCCCTTAATTGAATTATACCCTCAGGCATAAAATCGACTTTAATCCAAAATCCCCGAATGTGTTTATCATTACTACCAAGCTTTATAACAAACTCATATGTAATTTTTAATCCTCCCTTTTCAATCAAATTATTAAGATATTTTGTGATTAACCGCTTACGCTCTGCTGGTTCAGAAAAATGAACGTCACAAATCTTACATAGAAAATCAACAGAGTACCAAGAGTACCTTACTCTATCACTGACGTTTTGATGCATTGCCTTAGACAACATCAGATATAATGTTTTACGGCCATCTCCACCCTTCCCTTTTCCAACCTTTGGGTACCCGGTAACTTCAAAAGTATAATACCTACTTATAAAACCATTCAGAAAGTCCTCACTTAATCTAATATCATAGACTTTCCTATTATCATTTTTTGTATCCGTTGTAATTTTAAGTTGCTTAATAATCTGAATACCCTCCATTTCCACTGTTCTTCCGTGATTATGGTAAGAATATGCTTTTGAAAAAATAAGGTTTCTACTCTGTAAAAGATGTAAAACGTAATCAAAAACGGAAACGAATTTATGACCTTTATATTCGATAGCTTCTGCATCTTTATCCAAAAGATATGAATGCTTGGAAGATAACTCACGTCTGTCTCGACCAACTACTTTAATGAAGTCTGACATTGTGAATCTTGTAAATCCAAACATATCAGTTTTCAGACTAGTACTAATAAATATGATAAAGTCCCTGGCAATCTCATGATCCCTTCCATAGGTCTTTTTAAGCGCGTCAAGGTTATCCGCTATTGCTCTATCAATTCTACTTATGACACGAGTATCAGTAAGAGCCAGAGTTTGTTCGTTCATTGCTTATCAGATAGTTGTGAATAGTTATCAATAGAATTGGCAAAAATCGTGGTTATACATTCAAGGCTAACATTAAAAAATTTAGACAAAGCAATAAACTCGCTTAGTTTAAAGGATTCAGGATTATTTGACCTGTAATTCGTGAAGCTTATAGGGTTTTGATTCAAAGCCCGTGCGATATCCGCTTTTGACACCTGCTCGTAAAGATCATTAAGATTAGCGATCTTTCCGTGACTTATCAAATGTGAAACTTTTGTGATATCCTTCATAAGTATAGTTCTAAAAACTTCTCAAATATATACATTTTTCTATACATACATATATATTTTTATATATTTTCATTATTTGTTGGAAGCACATCAACCACCGTCAATCGGACACCCAATGCAGCCAGGTATCTGAACAGAAATTTTGAAGTATAATTATTATTTACCCTCGGATCACCTTCTATCGAGCTAACTTGCTCCGGACGAATTTTTGCTTTTCTGGAAGCCCCATATACTGTCCAACCAATATCCTCTCGAATACCTTTAAGCACTTCTGAAAGATCCTTCTGCGCTTTTGTAGCTATATCTTCTAACTGTAATTCATTCTTAATAGCAGGACTTTCAGTTTCTAAGCTTGCATACAATTCCCTAAGAAACCTCAGAAGCTTAATTTTAATCTTTTTCTGTTCTTCCTCCGGCAGACCGGCAATCAGTTTATTAAAATCCAGTTCGTCTATGTTACTCATTTTAGATTCTTTTTAGCAGAACGCTTAAAAAAAGAAAGAACTATATCTCTCATGAGCATAGCTATAAAACCCAAAACAGCAGAGCTCACCGCTATTATGATTGCATTTTGTATTATTTCATTCCAATCTCTCATAACAAACGTGATTTATGATTATGATAATTTTTTATGAAACTTAATTCATGATACTATTTCGATTTGTATTCCCATGAATGTTTCATTACTCCACTCCCAGCTACTTTAAAAGACTTATTGTCAATTCGTTTACCATCTCTGTAAACATTAATAACAAACTCTGCCATTTCTCCTGAGCCTTCTTTGGGTTCCGTATTGAATGTGACTTTTAACAGCTCTAAATTTTTCGATGTTACAAATACATACTTCCCATCTGTTAACGCAACATCATTTACAATAAGACCCGTTTCAACAGCTGTACCTTCATAAACCAAGGGTTCACTAAACCCAATCTCTTTTTTATAGTCTTCATATTTTCCAGATTGAATGTATTCAACTTTAAATATAGAACCAGGTTCTGGCGTAACAGTTTTAGAGTCATCAGAACATGAAAAAAATAAAATCCAAGCCGACAACATTAATAAGTACTTTCTCATGATAAGATAGTTATAGATGTTATTAATATACAAATTTATAATTTTTGATTAATTAATAACACCTATGACACTTTCATGATCTTTTAAATTTCAAAGACAATCATACTTATCCAACAAAGCGCACAAATGATCAGGCAAAAAAAATACACTTGCAATAGAATCACGATCTTTTCAGATTTCCGTGATAATTAAATTTTAAGAGGTTTATGAAAACCGGCCTATCAACCGGAACAACACTTTAAGATATATAAATAATTTTGGATTACAATATATTGTAATACTTCACTATAAATATTTTAGTCGTTTTAGCTCCAAACGTATACTATACGTTTAAAAACACAAATCTTAGATTAAACTGAATGCCTGGGCAACAGCTGCGCGTGCATCGCTTAGGTTTTTGTAAGAGATCTCTACTAGGAAAAGGATTTTCTTAGGTGGTGTAACACTGATCAGGTTGGAAGCCGATCATGTTAATTCATAAAAGCTTAGTATTTAGAAAATAACTAACATGTAGTATTTGCGACAACCAAAAGGGACATTGTGTCACTTTATCCTCACAAATTTCTTGTGCTAAATGTTTCACAGTTGTTTCGATAGATCAAGATGTCAATTAAAAAATTTCTAAATAAATTAATTTCATTGTATCCTTTAATGATAGCATTTAGATCTATGTACAGTTCTATTACTGTCTCATCGTAAGAGTAATCTGTATTCTTGACCAACCAATGTCAACAAGCGCTCGTTAAAGGCTTGTTGAGCCTGAACGCATTGATATATCATTCTTTTCTATCTCTATTGTTGCTTCCGGCGGGATAAAGAAACCATTTGAGTCTATTGGAATAAGCTTAATATTACTGTGTGACTCCGGCAAAACCGCTTGAAAATAATCTTTAATCCTTTCAGCATCTGCCCGATTCGCGCCTTGAAAGTAGACCTTTTTCAAATTTTTCATAGTTTTTATGAGGCCAAAATCCAGTGAATGATTGATCGATGGGAAAGTATAGCCAATTACGACCAAAACCTCCGTGGTATCAATTTTGTAATAGTTATCCTTAAAACTATTGTCCTGTATAATAGAAGGGGGTGAGTGTTCCCAGCAAAATTTTAATCCCTCTATTTGGTCATAGAATATGCCTTGTTGATCACCAATGATATCAGCAATAAAATAGGCCATTTGATACTCTGTCATATCATACAACCCATTATCCTTTGCACCAGGAGAGCCGATTGAAAAACTGGCTGGCATACTTACCGATCCATTGAGTTTTTTAAAATTCACCCCGGTATACTTGAATATATTCTTGCCGTTGGTTTTTCCATGAGCATCCCATATATCATCCGCGTTGGGAAAGATTTCCCTGAAAGCTCTCTCTAATTGAGAATCGTAATTCCATGACAAGACATTTATTGTTCCTGGAAATTCAATATATCCAGGTGAATCTTTGATCAGTGTACTGTGAACTGACGTTATGGTTGCCCAGAAGTTAAGATACCTTTGATCGATACCCTTTCTCTCCCAAAAAATTAAACTTGCAAATAGGATTGACTTTAGTCTCGTGAGTTTGAACCTATCATTTTGAATCCAGTAGATTTTGGCCAATGTATCTATGGATAACTGTCCGTCTAACTCGTTACAGAATTCTTCAATAATCTGAATGGAACGTTCCCGTTTATCAGAACCAAGATTAATTTTATGCTTACCATTAAAAGAATAGGAGATTTCCTCCTGAGTTGAGTTTCCTTTAATAAAAACGGCCATCTCTCTTATTTCCTTACAAAGATCGGCAACACAGGGAATCTTTTTTGCGCTGGCACCAGCGCCTAAGTAGTACGTGACACTCATATAGGTAAACAGGAAAGCTCCCTTTCAATTAATTCTGATGATATCAATAATGCTTCTATCCTTCGGCTTAGCAATGTTTGCTGAGCGGATTTATCTTAAGTTTAGGTAAAGCCTTTTCACATTTGCCAATTGTCGAATCAATAGCCCTCTTTGCTTCCTTTAATTCAAGTTTAGTAAAACTTCTCATCCTCATACCTTGTTCATTTTTGAGACTGACAATGATATTATTATCAAATCAAGTTAAGCTCTTTTAACATAATATCTTTTGAATAAACATACTTCGTTGATTGCCAAGGCATTTTATTAACCCCTTCGGATGCATAGCGCCTGACTGACTCCAAATCCTCAAAATTCCCCTGATAAATCGATACAATGTTATTGATTACTCCCAGGGTCTTTCTGTCATTATCGGTAGAAACCAAACTGATTTCTTTATAAAGGTCCCTAATCAGCCCTTCATGGTTGCCCAATATATTGTCCGATTTAAGCTGGTCAATAAGCGCTTCGAGGAAAAGCCGGTTGATGTAGGTCATATCCTTTTTAAAGATATCCAACAGCATCACTGTGTACAGTGTTTTCTTATGTACGAAAACGATGCATTTGCGTCCGGATACAAAAAAAAGGTGCGCGCTCCAGTCCTGACCAGCACGGGGCAAACCTTTTCCTTTATTAGCTTTGATAAATTTACCCAGTTTTTGGGTACAATGGATTTGAACCATAACCAGCTATTTTAATCCGTAATGGTCATTAATTAACGGTGTGAAAACCTCAAAGAAATCTTGCTCTGTGACTTTTCTCAAATCTTCCACCGATGACAGCCCAAAATATGCTGCTGCTTGCAGAATTACCGGAACCACTTCCTCATTGGCCTCAAAATTTCCATTAGAAAGATAAATGGGAATCATAACTTCTTCATTTATTACAATCGGTTCGATTTGATTTTCCATGTGTTCGTTTTTAAGACTACATTATCTGAAATTTATCGTTATCTGTTGCTTTTTTGTAAGCTTCATCATATTCTTCTTTAGAAATTAGCTCGCCAACCTCATAGGTGCACCAAGTTCCGGTTAAATTAAACTTCTTATCTGGGTTCTTAGGATCATATGGTTGATTATGCTGAACATAGATAATCGGCTCTGGATTTAAAAAATTGATAACTTCTTGATAACCATCTATGGTTTGACCATCACCTCCAAAGACCTTATAATAATCATAAATGCCTTCTGTCTGATGCCTTTTAAAATATGCTATTTCCATAGTTCATTATTTTAAGATTTCATTATAGCAAATTCTCCTTAATGAAATTATCATTTTCTGCGATTGGTTGAACACTCACAGCCCCTACGCAGTTCTGACAGCAAGCCATTAGTAAACCCATGCGGTCATTTGGGTTTATCTTCCATTTTTTTGATGCAATATCCAGCAACCATCCTTCCGGTAAAAGTCCCTTAAAAAAATGGAAACAAACGCTTTCCCACATATTTTTGTGGACTGACCGGCATGGTAAATGTGACAAATTGCCCCGGATATTTTTTTATATAATCTTCCTCATAAACAAAGATATAATCTCGATCGTCGCTTTCCGTTAGTATTCCGGCTAAGGCCTCATGGTAATAGATGGCAGCTCGTCTCATAAATTCTCATTATCTGTTTTAATAAGTAAATTTTTGTTACTCGCAAGAGCAAGCATATACCCAACATTTGAAAATTGATTTGCTTTTTTTAAGTTAAGATTCTTCTTTCCTTGTTCGTTTTTTGGACAAGTGAAATTGTTATAACTTCAACATTTCCCACTCAATAAGGATATTTATAACTTGGTGAATGCATCAGATAATTCTAAACCAGTATTAACAAATCGGGAAGTATTTGAATAGATTACCTCCTTTTCGCCCAACATAAATGAAACAGTACTACCTGCAAAATTTATGATCAGGGGTTTCTCCATTTTTAAACCATCTTCTAACAATTCTTTTGTCACAGGGACAGATAGCGAAAAGTTATGACTGTCCAGTGCTTTTAATAAATACTCATAGAGTTCATCCACGGTACGAAAATCTACCGGATCAATTAACGAGGTCGGATCATTAGCTTTTATTAATCCTAAAAATATCATACATTTTCCATTTAAGGTAAAGATTCAATTTCACTCTGAATGTTTCTATTTTATTAATTTTCCATCATTGTTGAATTTAATTACATAACCATGAGTCAGAACCAAAACGCGTCTTTGCCTACCCATATACCCCCTTCCCAGCGTTAAGAAAAACCATATCAGTGAAATGAAGTATAGGAATTGCATGACCGTCCAATAGTACAAAACGGTTTGTCTTTTTCAAGAGACTATCAGTAGGTTGAAATCCAGGTTCATTCCCATTTATCTCAATGGAATAATCTTTATTTTCTGAGGACAGCAAGAGATAATGATTTTGGGAAGGATATTTTTGCTAAAATTTCTTTACCTCGGTGGTCACACTTTCAGAAAATACGTACTCTATTCCATTTGCTTGCCCAAAAGAGAAGTTTGAAACCCCCGATAATAAAGAAATTAAAAAGACCAAGATTCTGGACATTTTCATCGTTAGGAGTCCAATTTTTGGATAAATTCTTCTTGTGTCATAGGTGTTGTACTTTTTTATTTAATTGTTAATGTATTGTTCTTTTTGTTACGACTTTGCAAACTGTTCCGGGTTCAATTCTTTTAATTGAATAAATTTTATTTCTTATATACTATAGCGCTTCAAGGCAAAATGAATTCTTTACAGGGCTCATTTTTTTTATCGTTATATTGCGGAATTTACTGACAATCAAATCTCGTATTATTTTTTCGTTTTCTACCGAAATTTTTGCACCAAGGAATATAGACTTTATACAATCAGGATCAATTGAATGAATATGCAAGCCATTGATATCAAAATTCAAATCATACAAAAGAATTCTAACTTCCTTTTCGTATTTCCAGTCTATTGACTTCATTTTTAACCAGTTGAGTATTGCTTCTCGCGGGTATTTATAGTAGTCAACGGCGACGAATGTTTCAGAATACTCGACTTTTGTTATTAGTCGCTCGGGGTTGGATGATTTTCTTATGCTTGTATAGAGCTTTTTAAAGTCAAATCCAATGCATATACCAGAGTGAGACGTTGTATAGTGTGACCACATTAACGGATTGGAAAATGTTTCACTAAAACAGGTTAATCCCCTTTTAGAAAGATCTTGTTTTAGCCCTCGTGTTTGGGTCTCAATTATATGGTTATAAATATGCTCATTTGAACTTGTTCGGGGCAGAAGCTTGGAAAGCTCATCGGATTGACTGGGATATTTAAGTATTAAGTATTCAATATAATTCTGAGAAATTTGGCTAAAATCGATAAGTGAAATATCACAGTCGAAAGGGTCATTCATGTTTAGCGGAGACCGAAAAGCTAGAGTTTGGCCAGAAATGATCTTTAAACCAATTTCAAAGTTTGTGTACTTATAAATTTCTGAATGATTACTGACCATGTTCAGAATCTCTTCTTTTGCTTTTTTTTCAAAGCCAGGCTCTTCAATATGCAGTTTCGTTAGCATCAAGGTATTATTATAATTTGTAATTTTTTGACAATTCCTCAGTGACCTCAAAACCTTGTCAAACAGATGAATCTTGACCATGACATCACCCTCAGTTATAAGCAAGTCTGTTTGATTTTCGATTGTTCGTTTTTTGAGACTATTGCATAACCTGGTTGTAGAGCTGATGTAAAACCAACTCCCGACCTTCAGTAGAAAGACTAAGAATATAATTTCCCCAATTGGTTGAATTACCGTAACGTTTTTCTTGATCCGGAAGGTTACTTAAAATAAGGTCGCTTCTATCACCAATGCCGTTATTGGAAAAATACTTCAACAGTTCGTGCAACCATTTAATAGTTATAGGTGGGTCTGCAAACACAACGGAAATAGGATTTTGCTCATACGCAGTTTTATACGCATGTAGCGCTGGGATTTCCATACCCCACCCTTCTATAAAGTCTCCTTGGGTCATATGGTCCAGATTCAGAAAGAAGCTACCAAAATTATTCCTGCGTCCACCCCAGGAATCGCATAAGTGGTCTGCCTTCCATGTTGGGGTAACTACCCGTTTAATAAGCCGCTCATTGGTTGCCATATCTGCATTTTCCATGCTGCGATATTCATGGATGAAGGTGATTGCATCTTTTATATGTGATTCCATTAATGTAGTTCTTTAAGGCTTCTTCAATTTTTGAGACGTCCGATTGATGAATATATTAAATCTCCTTGCGGTTCCAAGATAAACTTACCTTCATTTTATTACTTGTAAATAGCCCGGCAAATCGTATTTCCCTGAGAATCAAAAAGCGTAACACCTTTCATAAAATACTTCTTTGCTCGAACGCAAAGCATATTGGAAAGATAATCTCCATCATTATGAGCATCAGACAAATAAACCCACACAAATTGATTTTCAGAGATTTCCACATTTGTATAACGGATTTTCTCCGTATCTAACTTTTTTCTATATCCTTTATAACATCCTTATAAATATCTCGTCGAGATTGAGAGATTTTCTCTTCAAGTCTTGCTCTACTTTCAGTTTCCTCAAATTCGTCGGTCATTTTCTCATCGGGTGTACGCCTGTCCCTAGTAAAAAAAAACCAAATTAAAAAAACAGCACCTAAAATGGTCGGAAGAATTCAGCCATTCTTATTCGGTGCATTTGGTTGCTGATTATGAACTTCATTTTCCATAGGTACGGAGGATTAATTATAGCTTCGTTTTTTGAGATTAAAACCATCCAATAATATACAAATCAGTATTCTTAGAATAAGGCTTGGATAAAGATGAATTAGGAATCTGTGACTTTAACTCATCAAATTTTTCTAAAAGCTGTATTGAAGGTTCACTGGTAAAGAAAACTATGTTTTCCCAGCCAGAATCAGATTTTTTATCGAAACCATAAACCAGATTAATTTTTGGACTCTCACGCTTAGATTCAGACCAATCACTCATGTCCTCCGGCCAGGATGGGATTTCTAGCTCAGGAAGAATCTTTTTTAATTCGTGAAAGACTTTATACGCTTTTTGAACACTTTCATAACTTAATGCCATTTTTTGAAATTTAATTGTGAATGTTTTATTATCGTTTTTTGAGACTATTGTCTTACATCATCTCTACCTCTTCCAGGTATTTTTCTATCCTTAACATAAATCTGTCATATTGCGTTATCAGGTCTAATATGGTACTGTTCTTATTCCAGCTTCCCATTTTAGCTTTGTTTGGTTCTATACCGGCAAACATCTGAGCGGTATCAGCACAAAAGGTGTAATTGATCGCAAGCGGAATATTTAAAGCAATAAGTTGCTTTTCCGCATAGCCTAACTGAATTTGCCCTCTTTTATTAACTGTCAGAATACTAAGGTTTATTCCACTTCCCGACGGATCAGGGAATTGCAGCCCTAAGCTTCCTGTGTTCCATGCAATGAGAAGACCGATCTGTTCGCTGTCAGCAATCATTTTTTTTACAAAATCCACTATGGACTGATCTGTATTCTGGCCCAGTTGTTCAAAGTAATCCTGTGCAGTCAGTGTAGTCCGTCCATAGGACTGTTTTTGCGTTTGCACTGGTTCTACTCCCAGATCCGTGTCTATATTGACTTTTAAACCAGTTGCATAATCTCCTTCTATACGGACAATAGCTCTGGTGATTTCCCGGGTCCTGGTAATAATCTGAGGAATAATTAGCAAAGAATCTACCTCACCACTGAGTTTATAAACCTGAAGTTCAACCAGTGCCAGTGTGAAATGCAACTGTGGAGACTGTGAAAGGTATTCGACCATTTCTTCAACGCTTTCACGAATACCATCACCAACGATCAATAACAGAAACCGCCCCCTTTTCAGGTTTCTGCTGATGTTATCGATCAGTGTATGCTCATCTGTTTCAGCATTGCCGGCCTGGTTGCGAATCATAGAGATTAGGCCTTCAGAATTCTGATTAACATGTCTGACAGCATCATCAAGATCGGTAAAAGTCCATTTGCTTAATTCCTTGGCATAATCAAGAATCTGCCCTACAACTTCCCTTCTGGCCTGCGGATTGCGCCAGAGTTTCGTTTCAACAATTGTTATGTAGCCTTCAGCCGAAATAAGCAGGTTATCAATAAAACCTGCATTTGTTTTTACTTCCCTTCCGATAGAAATTGCAGGTGCAAATCCAGATTCAATATCACTGATAGGAAGTATAGCAGCATTCTCGTGTATGATCTTTTGTATCCAGCTTTCACTAAATTCATTAGTATACAAGGGTATTCTCTCAGAACTGCTTACTATATTGTTTTTAATCAGCACGGGCTGACCATTTTGCCTGTTGCCTTTTATTATCATTAAATCTCAAATTTAGCTGTGATCATCTTTTTCATTACGCTCCCAGCGCTCTGACTCCGCAGCATATTAAATTTACTGAAAGTACAAAAAGCATCATGATATTTTAGGATCTGGTAAATAAATCACGGTTAGAATATTTACGCTAAAAATTCAATCCTTCTTATTGATGCGTACCCATCCTTCGATCTCAATCCCCTCATGTCTTAAATAATTATAAAGAGTAGTTTTGCTTCCAATTTTTAACTGTTCGCAAATCTGGTTGGTTGTATATTTTTTGCTATTATATAATGTTGCTGCCAGGCCGGCCAACTCTTTCGATTTTTTGGTTAACCCTTTAGGCCTGCCTCCTACTCTACCCCTCGCACGTGCTGCCTCCATTCCAGCCAGGGTACGTTCCATCAAAATCTCTCTTTCGTTTTCAGCAAAGACAGAGCTGAGCATATACCAAAGCCTGCCCATTTTAGTAGAAGTGTCAATGCCTTCGGAAATGCTCCGGAAGTCAACACCCATCTCCTTCCATTCGACCATAAGCTTGATCAATTCATAAGTTGTTCTGCCCAAACGGTCAATTCTCCAGACAACGATGACATCTTCCTTTCGAAGCTCTGAAATCATCCTTATATATTCCGGTCTCTGCAATGAAGCGCCGGATATCTTTTCATGATAAATTTTCTCACAACCTGCCTTTTTAAGGGCATCAAATTGCAGATCCTGGTTCTGCTCGGTCTTCGAGACCCTTATGTATCCAATCACCATTTCAAAAAGTACATTTTAACCCGTGGTCTCGCAATATACAGTAATTTGTTTTGGTGTACCACTAAAATGTAATTTCAAAGTGACAAAATCAGGCATTTTAAGAACCAAATGGGAAGAAAAGCTTAGGTGCCCGAGAGTACAGAAATACCACCGAATAAATTAGCTAAAATTTCACATAGATATTTTCTATATGTGAACGTCCAACAAAAAAGCCTGCACTTATGGAACAGGCTCGTGTAGTAAGTATAGAAAAACAAATCCGACTCAGTGTTTCAGCTGAAATCCCCGGGTAGGAAGGAATCAGGCTTGGGGGAAAGCGCCTAATAAATTCAGAATATGTTTTTGCAATCTGTTCGTATCGTTCGTCTGCACCAAGGCTGGTGGATGATTGGATTCGCTTCTGGGTGGCTATGGTTCCTGTACGGTCAATTTATCTGAACATCAGATCTACGGCAGGGACGGTTTTGATAATCCTGCATACTCCCATGCGTAATGCGCAGCACATCTGGATCTTCCGTCATTTCCAATATAGTAATCAGCCTGAATTCTGCCGCTTTTAGCTTCCAATGTGCCGGTTTTAACAAAAGCCGCTGCAGGAAATAAATCTCATCCTCCTAGTTTTACTATTAAATCTGAAAGACATGAAAAATAAAATATTTAATACGTTCAAAATAATGCTGGTATTAGCGTTGCTTACAGCCATCAGGCCCGTTAAAGCGCAATCTATGCAGATGCATCATCAGCATTCGTCGGCAGGTAAAAACATGCTCCTTACCCTGATGGATTCCATGATGGTACAAATGAGTAAACTGCCAAAAGCCACTTCACCGGAATCTGATTTTATACAGCAGATGATACCGCATCATGAAGGTGCCGTAGCCATGGCAAAGTATGAAATTCAGCATGGCAAAGATTTTAACATGATACAGCTCGCCAGAAGTATTCTGACTGAGCAAACCAGTGAGATCCAGCAGATGAACCTGTGGTTAAAGCAAATTTCTGCAACGGACAAAGAAATGCCCTCCGGTTACCAGCAGTCTATGAACCAATCGATGCAGACCATGATGAACACCATGCCTTCAAATGAGCAGCTGACAGATATTGATCATGCTTTTGCAGCTGTGATGGTCCCGCATCACCAGGCCGCTGTTGATATGGCCAAAATCATATTAAAATATTCCGGTGATCAGCTGATTACCGGTTTTGCCAAACAACTTATTTCCTTACAGCAGGTTGAAATTGAACAAATGTCCTTATTCTTAAATAAATGAAAATGAAAACAATAGCGCTTGCAGTCATATTAAATCTTGTTGGTTTAATTACCGCTGCCCAAAGTCCGTATGCTCATGACCGTGTTTATACAGGTAACCAGGTTTCCAATACCGTTTCTGTTGTAGACCCATCAACGAATAAGTTATTGGGAGAAATTAAACTGGGTAAACCCTACCCTAACGTATTGAGTCCCTTATACAAAGGCCAGGCGCTGGTGCATGGCCTTCGATACTCACAGGAGAAAAAAATACTGGCTGTGGTGTCCATCGGCTCCAATGCTGTTACCCTGATCTCTACGGAAACAAACCAGATATTGAAGACCATTTATGTTGGCCGTTCCCCGCACGAGCCGACGTTTACGCCCGATAGTAAACAAATATGGGTGTCTGTGAGAGGAGAAGCATACATCAGTGTCATTGATGTTGAAAAAATGGCAGAGATCAGGCGCGTACCCGTTGCAGACGGACCGGGCATGGTATCCTTTACACCGGATGGCAAACTGGCCTATATATGTTCCAGCTTTACGCCGGAGGTAGATATTGTGGATGCAGCAACTTATACAATTGTAAAAAAGATTCCGGTTACCAGCCCCTTTTCACCCAATATATTTACCAGTCCCAAAGGTGAATGGATAGCCATGACGCACAAGGATACTGGGAAAGTTACCATTATCAATACCGCTTCTCAGTCTGTTGCCAAAGTGATTACGACCGGCGCGATAACCAATCATGTTTCTTTCAGTTATGTGAAAAATAAACTGATGATGCTCGTTACAGTTGGCGGTGAAAACAAACTGCGGGTATTTGATGCAGCTCAGGATTTTAAACAAACCGATACGGTTAATATCGGAGCTTTGCCTCATGGCCTGTGGCCTTCGACGGATGGAAAATTACTGTATGTAGGCCTGGAATTCGCTGACCAGGTGCAGGCTGTTGACCTGCAAACAATGAAAATAATCAGCACGATCCAGATTGGACAAAGTCCGCAGGCACTGGTTTATGCTGAAAATGCGGTAACTAATATCAACGCTAAATCCGGTCTTTCTGCCCTGAATGATACGGCTTCCACACAGGTAATTGCATTAAATGCAGTTAACACAAATCAAAAATCACATGGCAGAATTGCTGTGCGAAGCATTGGCCTGGCTGATCTGGTGGAGCAGATTTTCACTTCATTACAACCGAACATCTCTTATACCCTGGCTTTATCAAGGTCAGATAAAGCGCCGTTTTCTTCTGATTATCAGATCAATACTTTTGATACCGATGCGAATGGCAAATACATGGGTCAGTCTACCGGGCTGGTTAAAACGATTAACAGTGTTGATAGTCAGTCTTTCCGTCATGTGATTTTAACCGACACTAAAACCGGGAATGTTGTATTATCAGATCAACTTTAAAAAGTAGATTTACAACAGACTGTTTGATAAGCCCTTATGATTTTTTAAGGTTATCTTTGGCCGACTGTCAACTATTTTATGATTACCAAAAACAATGTCCGGTTGAGTAACAGCACTGTGTTTCGTGTCTCTGCCAGAGTGATATGGTTCAGTGCTTTATTTATGGGCGTTCTGGCGTCTATACCGAAAATACTTCAGCTGCATATTACGCTTATCGAACTGGCTGTGGATGCATCCGTTGCTTTTTTGTTTTCCCTTTTTGTATGGTATTTTAATATATACAGTCTGCCTAAATTTTCAAACCGACAATTTACCAGCCGGTTTTTCAATCTCAGACTGCTCTACAGTTTGCTTTTGGGCATTGGTTTAATGTTTCTGCTGGTCAGTGCCCATCAGCTATTGTTTCCGCATTATAAATTTGAGTCGATGATCATGATGTATGAGTTTCGCGGCATACTCATCAACCTGACCATTTATATGTTTTTATACCTGCTTTATCAAAGTTATCATACACAGCTGATCGGTATAGAACTGGAACGTGTAAAAGCAGACCATATCGGGGCACAATATGAATTACTGAAACAGCAGGTCAATCCACATTTTCTTTTTAACAGCCTGAATACATTGAAATCGATGATTGAGATTGGCGATGCGCATTCCGTGGAGTTTGTTCTTAAACTTTCTGATTTTTACCGTTTTACACTGAACAACAGACAACAGGATATTATTCCGCTGTCAGAAGAATTAAATATATTGCAGGCTTATATGTTTTTACTGGAAGCGAGGTTTGAAGAAGGCATCAACCTGAATATCAATATTGAGACATCCGCAGCTTTTACTTTCATTCCTCCTTTTACATTGCAGTTACTGGTAGAAAACTGTGTAAAACACAACGTGATTTCTCTTGAACATCCTTTAAATATTAAATTGTACACCGCTGATGATACGCTGATTGTTGAAAATCAATTGCAGTTAAAGAAAAATCCGGAAGCATCAACAGGAATGGGACTGGAAAATATCAATCAGCGTTACCAGCATCTTACTCAGAAAGAAATCAGAATAGAACAGAATACAATTTCCTTTAAGGTTATTTTACCTCTTATTTATGAAAATCCTGTTGATCGAAGACGAGATTAAAACAGCCAAGGCATTAGGGCAATTAATTTTGTCTATCAATCCAACTGCAAAAATCCTGGCTACTATACAAAGTGTTGAAGCAGCAGTTAAATACATCAGGGAAAATGAAAGTCCTGACCTGATCTTTATGGATATTCAGCTGGCGGACGGCTTGTGTTTTGACATATTTAAGCTGGTTAAAGTCGTTTCGCCGGTTATATTCTGTACCGCTTTTGATGAATATGCACTGGAAGCTTTTAAAGCTAACGGAGTAGATTATGTGCTTAAACCGTTTTCCAGGGAAAGTTTAACGGCAGCACTGGATAAAGTCGTTCACCTGAAAAACTTTTTTCAAACACATGACAATGCTTTGCCGGATCTGGAAGTTCTGCTGAATAAAATTGAAGTCCGTGGTAAAAAAGGCTTTCTGGTATTTAAGAATAACAAATATCTAACCATACAAACAGAAAATATTGCGTTCTTTTACACCCATCATGATACCACCACGATAACGACTTTTGATGGCCAGGAATTTCCCGTAAACCAATCCTTGGATGAGATTTACCAGCAATTGGCACCACATCAGTTTTTCCGCATTAACCGTCAGTACCTGGTAAACTATACGGCTGTTAAAGAAGTAGAGCATTATTTTACCCGCAAACTGGTCGTATCTTTATCCGTTGACACTCCCGATAAACTACTAATCGGAAAAGATAAAACTGGCTCATTCCTGAACTGGCTGGACAGCAGATAGTAAGTAAAATAAAACAATTACTCTCATCCCCACCTCCTGGTTACATATCCTTTGATGGTTTATGACAAACTATGCCAGCATAAATTCAGATCCTCCAAAAAATTCCTGCATGTACCCTTGCACTTTTCTGTCATTTTTCTTCAGGTCCGATTGTTATTTTAACCCTAGCCTATTGTGCACATTTGTTAACAGCATAAAACGGGCTTCCCGGATTGTTAAATAGCACGTGCCGGGCTGTGCATTTGCCGTCGCTGTTATCAGAAGCCTCTGGCTAAAAAAGTCTTTTCATAGACCATTGGCTTAATCCACTGTAAAGCCATACTGGCGGTAAATCTTTTTTGCTTCGCTGCTGACCAGAAAGTTCATAAAATCTTCGGCAGCTTTGGGATGTGGCGCGGTTTTGAGCTGCCCGGCCATATAGATTGCCTGGATATTTTCCTTTTCCGGAACCGGGATCATCTCGATTGGATTGCCGATCATCTTCTGATAATAGGCCTCAGAATACCACACGGGCCCGGCCTGTGATTGTCCGTACATGATGCGCATGGGCGTCTGACGATGATGGATCTGGGTCAGATACGTTGTTTTATCTTTTACTTTTAGCTCCATGATCTTTTTTCGTAGCATTTCGCCACCGGCTTTCACATAGGCTTCTTCTATCCTTTTTCCAATTCCCTCCCATTCAGGATTGGGCATGCTCACCATCACATCTGCCCTTCCAAGATCACAGAGCCCTTTTACATTTTTAGGATTACCTTTTTGCACCATGATTGCCAGATTGTTTTTAGCATATACTTCGCTGCGGCTAAAAAAATCCTGCATCTCGGAGATCTTGGATTTGCCCGCCGTATAAACATCAGGCTGATGCGAAATCCGCATGTTGCCAACTGTTATTGATCCACTTTTAATTTGCTTGGCCAAAATACCGGGCGGAAGTGTCTCAGCAAAAATGCGGGTGTAATCAGGATAGGCTTTTTTAAAGCCGGCCAGAAGGTCATCAATGACCATAAACTGGTTTCCGGCAAAAAACACAACCAGCTGCGGATCAACGATATCTCCGTACAGATCAGGCACATTGTCAACACCCGCTACGGTAAAGGAAAGGCCTTCGTTCCAGGGTTTGTTCCAGGGTGGGTCAAAACGGTGTTCCTGCTGCTGGGCATGAAGCTGACTTAGGCTTGTTAAACTCAAAATGAGTGCGGTGATGATTACTAAATGTTTCATATCTGTTGTTAATAGGTTGATGATGATCATGGATGTACAATGGCCCAGCCTTGCTGCTGACGGATAATGATTTCTCCGTTTCCGCTGGGCACATAAGAAATAAAGTCAAAGAGCTCATCTTTGCTGATTTTTCTTTCTCGCATCGTGTTCTCGCATTCAGCCAGAATCACCCCTCGCTGCTGCAAAGCTTTTAGCTGGGTTTCATAGGGCTGGTCCTTTTTAAACACGGTCACTCCCCCGCCATGCGCCACAAGTTCCACTTCCAGTTTTCCATTTAAACGCGGGTCATCCAGCGCATTCATAATGTTTCTCATCGTTGCTTTAATTACTTTTTCGTCATCACTATTAAGCTGATAAACCACCTTATAGGATTTCTGATCTGCAATAGCTCCGTGAAAATCTGCTGGACTTACGGGAGATTTCTGCGCAATCGCACCTGCAGAAATAAGCATTGCTGCTACATACATCATTGTTTTCAACGTTTTCATCTGTTTTGGTTTTAAAAGATTAGGGTACTGTTTAAATTATTTTCTTTCTTTTTTTGCATCTGCAATAGCCTTGAATGGACCAAGCTTATGCTGTTTCTCTGTAAATTCGTCAGCATAGGGTGCAAACGGAAAATCAATTGGTTTTTTGGTAAGGTCCACCCAATCATTTTTTTGGTCTTTGTGCGGGCGTGGCTGTGAATTGACAAATGCGGCAAGATCCCAGGCTTCTTTCTCAGTCAATAGCCTGTTTTCATAACTCGCACCGAAAGGCATGTTGTTTACCACATAGCCTGCAAAGGAGGAAAGCCGGTAAAGTCCTGCCCCGTCGTTGTAGCTGTTTTTACCCCAAAGCGGCGGATAGATGTAAGACCCTTTCTCCGGATTGGGTATTCCTTCACCGTTAACACCATGACAGCTTTCACATTTGGCTTTGTAAATAATCTGCCCATTTTTAGGATCTGCGGCTCGGTCAAGGTAGGCAAGCTTCTCTAGCCCCGTTCCTTTCGGCACGATACCTTTGGGAGTATCCTTCCCCAGCCACTTCATGTAAGCGATCATCGCTGTCATTTCCTTGCTGGCGCTGTCGGGTTTCGTTCCGTTTAAACTTCTTTCAAAGCAGTCTGAAATGCGTTTGATGATGGTCTCTTCTGTGCCCGAACGTGCCCTGAATTTGGGATAAGTGCTGAATACCGCCGCATAATTATTGCCCATGATTTTGGTACCTGCGTCAAGATGGCAGTTCTGGCAGTTCATCCCATTACTAATCTGCATCACAGTTCCTTTTGGCCCCAGGTAGTCAGCGGTGTGTGCAATCAGCTCTTTTCCATACCGGATCAGCTCTATCTCGCTGATTTTGGGAATAGAATCTGTCTTCGGCGGCTGCCAGAGTTGATTTTGCGGCCGCACTGATTCCGTTTTCTTTGGGGCACTAGCAGCACTGGCTGATGGAATTTTAGCCGGTCTTTGCGCCAGGCCAGGCAGTAGAATTCCAGTGATCAGCAGCAACAGACCTGCCAATCCAAGAAGACAAGTCAGAGTATTTTTCAGCAACTTCAGAAAGGTTATTGGATCCTTCATATTTATTAGGTTTAGAAAATTATTGTTCAGGCAGATTCAAGGGTATGATGACGTTCTGCTGATTGATGATACAAAGATAGGGTGAACACAGCCCTAATAGAAATCATTAAAAGTAATGTGCCATAACATTTCATTATAGAAGAGCGTACCATTCATATACTTTCATCACCTGGGTAATCCGGCATTACGGCAGGCAAATTTCATAAACAGTTCAGGAAGCGCTTCTTGCTGACCATGAAGCTGTGTGAAATAAAAATACCTTTCTATGTTAAGCCCTTCAATATCGACAATGTAGCACTCCTTGTTTTGAAGCTCCTTTAATACCGCATGGATCGAAAGCAATGCCATACAATCAGAATGAAGCATGTATAATTTTATACTTTCGCTTCCTCCAAGCTGCATTTCGCTTTTTAAATCAGACAGGCTCATGCCTGCCGCTTTTAGTGCATGTCCGATTACTTCCAGTGTTCCCGAACCCGGCTCCCGAAGAAGAAGCGGAATTTCTTTGAGCTGCTGCGGCAGAATAGACCCTGATTTTACAAATGTATTTTTCAAACTGGAAACCAGCACGATTTCATCTTTCAGAAACTCTGAATACCGGATGGCTGTATTTTTAGAATAACCCTCGATCACGCCCAGGTCAATTATTTTGTTCTGAAGCAGCTGCTCGATCTGCTCGGTATTATTAACCGTAAGTGTCACCTGCACATCCGGTAACTTATTATGGAATGCGGCTAAAATAGGAGGTAAAACATATTGTGCAAGCGTGGTACTGGCACCTAGCCTGAGTATACCGCTATGCCGTCCAGCCAGCGCATTGATATCAAATTCCAGGTTCCGGTAGGCTTCAAGTATCTGCTTGGTATGCACCAGCAGCAGCTGTCCGGCCTGGGTCAGGGTGATTTTTGAACCGTCTCTTTCAAAAAGTTTTATCTTAAGCTGGCTTTCAAGCTCATGGATATGTTTGGTCACAGCAGGCTGGGATATAAACAACTCAGAAGCTGCTCTTGTAAAATTAAGCCTGGTAGCAACTGCTTGAAATACCTGCAAACGAAAATCGAATAGCATAGCTCTTTTTAAAGTTAGTTTAGCCGGATTTTCCATCCGTTCATTATATTTTATTTTTATAAAGTCCTTTATCAGGCCCAATGCACAACTGCATACAAGGCAACGGCCGAGATCACGATCCAGAGTGCAAGGCCCTGAAGTAACGGCTTGTACCCAATGGATGTAAGCACTTTTCGTGACAGGCCAGCACCGATCAAAAACAAAGTAAGCGTTAACCCCGCCTTAGCGATACCGGTTAACAAGGGCTTTACCAGGGCGATCTGAGGGACATTGGTATTGACCACCATGGCAAGTATGAAAAATCCTATAAAGTAAGGAATATTAATCTTTTTAGATTCATTCTTAAAGATAAAGGTGGAAGCAAAGGCAACCGGTATAATCCACAGTGCCCTGGCAAGCTTTACTGTGGTGGCTACTTCAAGTGCCTGCTCGCCGTATTTGCTGGCCGCCCCTACTACCGAACTGGTATCATGGATCGCCAAAGCACACCATAGGCCAAACTCAGCCTGGGACAAATTATAGTAATGTCCGACTAGCGGAAAAATGATCAATGCAGCTGAATTGAGAATAAAAACACAGCCAAGAGCTACAGATATCTGTTTCTCTTTCGCCTGGATGACGGGAGAAATTGCTGCAATCGCGCTTCCGCCGCAGATCGCCGTTCCACTCGAAATCAAAAAGGACGTTTTTTCTTCAATACGCAGCCATTTTCCCAGCAGATAACCGAAGCCCAAGGTCATACTGATTGACCCTAATGTGAAAAGTATGCCCTCACTGCCTGCTTTAATCGCACTGTGCACATTCATGCCAAAACCCAGGCCAACAACAGAAGCCTGTAAAAGCCAGTGCGTTGCTTTATGGTTTAAGTGCAGGTATGGGTGGCCGCTTAGCTGAGCAACAACCAAGCCCATCAGTAAGGCCATGGCCGGACTTACCAATTGTGTAATGCTAAGCACAACACAAACAATGAATATTATTTTTCTGCCGTTTTCGCTTAGGTTAACAAGTAATCCACTCGTTTGCTTTGTAATCTGATTTTGAGTATTCATGACTTTTCTGTTTTGATACTCAAAGGTCCTGGATTTAGGATTCATATTTTCATCACAAAAAGGCATGTGTTATAACTAAATGTTATCATACATAAATTATCTTTCCCAACATTGTACCAGTCAGGTTTATTATCAAAGGTGCCAGATGCTCTTTACCCCACTTTCAAGTTTCGGGCAGGTCAACTCATTGCATAACCCTGTCCAGTTGTCTTTTTCAACCAAAACGTCGGTTGAATGGTCAACGCTTTTTAGGACGGGTCAATATTTATAAAATACGATTTAACGTGTACGGCAAACCATTATATGTACCAAAAGAGCTTATGGTATCTCAGAAGTGAATAATGTTGCATTTTTACCAAAGTTCGTTTATACCACCGATTTATTTTAACAAATTGGAGTATAGATATTTTCTATAACCGAGTTCAGACCCGGTAAGGTCAGTAGCACCAAACTGATCCAGTTCGCTTAGGAATATTTAAGTTTTTAGAGAGATGTCAGTAGCCGATGCTCCCCCTTTCTTTATTTTTAATTTAATTTTCACACAAACATTATTTAAGCAAATACTTAAATAATGTTATATTTGTATCGAAATATAGAAAGGTATGGAAAATAATGAAATAGATTCAGAACAAGTCAGTAGTTGTATCCGCTTGTTTGCGGATCAAGAGCAGATCCAGGTATGTAAGGAAATATTGGACGCAAATGAAGATGTTTTAACCAGATTAGCGCAGGTTTACGCGCTTGCTGGAAATGATGCCCGTCTAAAAATACTTTATCTAATCCAGCAGCAAAACGAGCTTTGTCCCTGCGACTTAAGCGATATTTTGCAGATGACGGTTCCGGCTGTTTCTCAACATCTTCGTAAATTAAAGGACGCTGGTTTAGTACGAACCAGAAAAACCGGGCAGACTATCTTTTATTCGATCATACCTGATCAGGCAAATGTCATCAACCAGTTATTTGTAAATATCCCCAATCAAGAAAGTGTAGCAGTATGAAAGCGCCCAAAATCACCGCTAATGCCGGTATACTTACTGCATTGGCAAGTTCTGTCTGCTGTATTACACCATTACTGGCCATGGTGGCCGGGACAAGCAGCCTGGCAACAACTTTTGACTGGATTGTGCCTGCACGTCCTTATTTTATTGTTGGTACTGTATTGATTTTGGGTTTTGCCTGGTATCAGCAGTTAAAACCAGTTTCCGAAGTCTCATGTCATTGTGAACCTGAAAACAAACCATTTATGCAATCCAAAAAATTTTTAAGCCTGGTTACCCTTGCAGCAGTACTTCTCATTACTTTTCCGAGTTATTCTGCACTAGTCTATCATCAAAATCAGGAAGCAAAACAACCCATTTCCAAGAAAGGGCAAACAGCCCTTATAAAGATTAAAGGTATGACCTGTGAAGGGTGTGAACATCATGTTACACAGGAAGTCAATAAATTAAAAGGCATACACAAGGTTCAGGTATCGTACAAAAACGGTAATGCAACCGTTCAGTATGACAGTACAAAAACATCACTGGCAGCAATTAAAAAGGCAGTCGATGCTACCGGATATAAAGTCGTTGAAACAAACTAGGCAGTTATGAGTGTAATATTAGAATCTGTAATTACCTGTCCGCACTGCAATACCGAATATGCTGAAACAATGCCGGTTAATGCATGTATGTACTTTTACGAGTGTACAAATTGCAAGACATTGCTAAAGCCAGCTGCGGGTGATTGCTGTGTATTTTGCACCTATGGAACTGTGAAGTGCCCACCTATCCAAATGAACAAGTCATGCTGTGCCTAACAGTATAATATCAATGACATGAAAATGATGAAAACAATTCCGGCCCTTCCTGTTCAAAATATTGAAGAGTCGGTAAAATTTTATTCTGAAAAATTGGGTTTTACGGCACCATATTATGACGATGGCTTTGCTAAAGTAGTGCGGGACGAAATTGAAATCCATCTGTGGGCATCGTCAGATGTAAACTGGAAGAACAAAGGCTTGTCCCTGGCAGCAGATCCAATTTGCAGTGGGGCCGAAAGCTTTCTGGCGGGTACGGCCAGTTGCCGGATTGAAGTCCAGGGTATCGATGAGTTGTATGAAGAATATAAAAAGCAAGGTGTTATTTATAGTGCTGGCACTGTTGTGGAAGAGCAACCATGGGGAGACCGGGAGTTTCCGGCACTAGACCACCATCGTAACCTGTTAACTTTTTATGAAGAGATTTAGCCTTATGCATTTCGATAATACAGGAAAGTAAAGGCTGCAAAAACCAAAGATCAATTGATGTTTTTGTTACAAAGGGGCCGCAGTCGCGGACGATGAAAACATACGCTAAGCAAATAGATATTTAGTTACTAAGCGTAATATCAAAGATTTAATTAAAGAAATTTAAAGATTCTGATCTCTGAGAAAACGTAGCTTAACTGTATATTCCTGAAAGGAATACTTTGCACTAAGGTTTAATTTCCTGCCTGTTAACTGCCGGATCAGGTCGAAGCGAAGATCTTCATTTTCACACAGGACTTTTACTCTCGCAATCGTATTACCTTCATTAAGATAAAATTGTATAACAACAACCCTGTCTTTGTCCCTGTAAAGACTTATAGGATAGGAAAGCACGGATGACAATTGCTCGCTGATTTGATACGAAGGATCTTCAGTTATGGTTAATACTGACCGGGCCAAAACACTTTGGAAAAGCATAATGACAGAGAAGAGTAATGCTTTCATAAGATATAAAATCTACTGATTATCCGATCTGGTTCTGATACTGGTCAGCGGAAAGAAGTGTTTCCAATTCACTTACAGAGAATCCTTTGATCTGCATAATCCATCCTTCACCGTAAGGGTCTTCATTTAATAGTTCAGGCTCTGAAGCTAGGGAAGGATTAATCTGGATCACTTCGCCTGATAGGGGCATAAATAGATCCGATACAGTCTTAACTGCTTCCACACTTCCGAAAACTTCACCCGTTTTAAAGGTCTGCCCGGCATCAGGCAACTCTATAAACACAATATCACCCAGTTCGCTCTGAGCAAATTCTGTAATACCAATAGTGATTACACCGTCTTTAACGCTCACCCATTCATGCTGGGCAGAATACCGTAATTCTTGTGGAAAATTCATAATCCCTTTGTTTAGTAAGCTTTTCTAAGGTTATCTGCAAATGCATCAGGCAGCAAACTAAGCTCGACTGCCCTTGCTGCTTTCTCAACATCATATTTCACCCGGATAAATTCAACCTGAATACCATCGGGACTTGTTACAGTTGTCTGATGATCAATGGTAAGCATCACATAACAAGCCCTTGCATCACCATCTTTGGGTTTACCAACAGAGCCGGTATTGATCAGGTGATGGTAATGATCCATACCATTAACCCCGGAATTGACGATGCGGTGATAAGGCTTATGGGAATGGCCAAAGCATAGGATATCGGCTTTGAACTCTTTGAGTATTTCCAATATATACTGCTCCGGAAGTTCTTTTAAAAGATATTCATTGATACTGCGGGGACTGCCATGTACCAAAAGCATATTTAAATGATCGTCATTGAGCTGAAATTCGAGTTTTAAATGCCTGGGAAGTGTCAAAAGATAATCCCGCTCCTTAGAGCCAACAAGCTTATAAGCATAATCACTGCTTTGCTCTTTGCTGCACTCACCTTCTGATTGAAGTATTTTAGAGACTTTCAGGTCATGGTTTCCTGCAATGGTGGCAATTCCATGTTTGCGGATCAAACCAATGACCTGGTTAGGCCAGACGTTATAACCAACCAGATCACCCAGGCAGTAAACCGCATCCGGTTTTTGTTTTTCAATATCTTCAAGGACTGCTTCAAAAGCAGGAAGATTGGCATGGATATCAGATAGTAATGCTATTCTCATTTGCCTGTACGTAAGGATTCTGCGTAAGCATCAGGAAGAATGCTGTCTTCTACGGCTTTGGCTGCTTTTTCAACATCATAATCAAATCGTATAAATTCTACCACGATGCTGTCTTTATTTGATATAGATGCATCCTGCCCAATATTCAGGATTACATAACCACCCCTTGGATCGCCATCTTTGGGTTTGCCAACAGATCCGATATTGATCGCATGACGGAAATAATCGCTGCCGTCTGTCTGAACTGAATCCAAAATTCTATGATACGGTTTGTGTGTATGACCAAAGAGCATCACATCTGCATTTGCCTGCTCCATGATCCGGATCATGCTTTGCTCCTGCCGGTCTTCAAACAAATATTCATTTATCCGGCGCGGGCTGCCGTGAACCAAAAGCACTTGCAAAAGTTTTTCATTCAATTGAAATTCCAGCCGGATATGAGCTGGCAAAGTACGCAGGTATGCCCTTTGCTCATCTTTTACAATCTGATTTGTATAAGCAATAGATACTTTCCCATTCTCTTTTTCATCATCGGTTTTGTAGGCACATCCACAATCGTCGCTGCTTCTTCCAATGCCGAAGTCATAATTACCGGCAATGGTGGGGATACCCCGTTTTCTGATTTCATCAACTACTTCATTGGGCCAGATATTATAGCCTACCAGATCACCCAGGCAATAAATAGCATCTGTATCACGTGTTTCAACGTCTTTAAAAAACGCCTCTAAGGCAGGCAGGTTCGCATGGATATCTGAAAAAAGGACAATTTTCATGGTTGTAAATTTAAGTATTCAATAATTTCAGAAACTGTCTGCCGGGCAGACCGGCCTACACCTATCAGCGTAGCAGAAGCGTATCCGGTAAAACTCCCGTAGCCTACCAGCCATAAGCCGGTTACTTCCTTCGATCTTGTGCCTTCACAATCGGCCTTTCCTTTTTCTTTTAAAATTCCAAGATTTGTAAGATGATCAGTTGCAAAGCCAAAACCCGTGCACCAGATCACGACATAAAAGGCTTCATGAATGCCGTCCGGCCATATAACCCCATCCCTGTACATGGTTTTAAAAGTAGGCCGTGTTTTCAGCACACCACGTGAGCGTGCCTCTTTTACTGCCGGCACCATCACGATATTACCTACATTGTACTGAGCTGAATTAAATTCTTTGCCCTCTTTCATCGCATGGTATTTGGCAGAAGCCACATCAAAAAGTACCCTGCCGTCTACATCATCGGGCAAAAATTCCGGCTCTTTTTCTGCTGCCCAAACAGTGGTTGCTACTTTTGAAACTTCCGCCAGGATCTGTGCTCCGGAATTACCGGCACCTACAATCAGTACTTTTTTATTGATAAAAGGATCTGCATTTACATACTGTGAAGAATGCAGCTGCTGACCCTTAAACAGATCTTTACCCGGTACATCCGGCACGAACGGCTTTTGAAAAGTACCGGTGGCCGATATCACCGTTTTACTATGATACTGCCCCTGATCCGAAAAAATAGTGAAAATATTACCTTCTTTTTGAACATCCTGCACTTTTATGCCATGCTGTATATTTAAATCATAGCGTTTTTGATAAGCGTCCAAATAGTCCAGTACTTCCTTCTTAGAAGGAAATTCATGTTCTGATTTTGGCATCATCCATCCTGGCAACGAGCTATGCTGTGCCGGTGAAAATAAAGTCAAAGTATCCCAGACGTGCTGCCACGCTCCACCGCCTTGCATCTGGTCATCCAAAATAATGTATTTCAGATTCGCCCGGCGAAGAAAGTACCCGCAAGCTAAAGCACTCTGCCCACCACCAATAATTACCAGGTCATATAATTCCATGCAGGGCTCAGGCAATTTCAGTTTTGTAATATTTATCCCGCAGCCAAAAAGCCACATTCACCAGGGCAATCAAAGCCGGTACTTCTACCAGCGGACCGATTACACCAACAAATGCCTGACCGGAGTTGATCCCGAACACGCCGATAGCAACTGCAATGGCAAGTTCAAAATTATTACCTGCCGCAGTGAAGGCAATGGAAGCATTTTGTGAGTAATCCGCACCCAGTGATTTTGCCATAAAGAAGCTTACCAAAAACATGATCGCAAAGTAAATGACCAGTGGAATAGCGATTAAAAGCACATCACCCGGCAGCTGAACAATCAGCTCGCCTTTCAAGCTGAACATCAGCATGATCGTAGCTAAAAGCGCAACCAAAGTAACAGGTGATATCATAGGTATAAATTTTTTCTCATACCAGTCTTCTCCTTTCAAGGCAGACAGCCCAAAACGGCTGATCATTCCGGCAGCAAAAGGAATACCCAGGTAAATGCCTACACTTTTAGCAATTTCAGCGATCGTAATATTTACATTCAGTCCTTTTAGTCCCACCAATGGGGGCAAAACCGTAATAAAGAAATAAGCATAAAAGCTGTAAAGCAGTACCTGAAACACACTATTTAATGCTACCAGCCCGGCAGCATATTCCCGGCTTCCTTCTGCCAGCTCGTTCCAGACCAGAACCATGGCAATACACCGGGCCAGACCGATCAGAATTAGCCCGATCATATAATCCGGATGATTCGGAAGAAAGATAATGGCCAGTATAAACATAAGTACCGGCCCGATAATCCAGTTCAGTACCAGCGAAGCCGTCATCACTTTGGTATTTCTAAATACTTCGCCCATTTTGTTGTATTTCACCTTGGCCAGTGGCGGGTACATCATTAGGATCAGGCCGATAGCAAGCGGGATATTGGTTGTACCACTTGAAAAAGTATTGATATAATCAGGTAATGAGGGAGCAAAGTTACCAAGGCCTACGCCAATGGCCATGGCCATAAAAATCCATAATGTTAAGTAGCGGTCCAGGAAGCTTAGCTTCTTCCGGTTTGCCGCAGGGGCACAATTATTTGCAGACATGCTATATTAAGTTTTCTTTAACAAAGTTCTCACTGTAGGCTTTGACCATTTCACGTACAGTACGAAACTGTTCTGTTATTTGTTCTTCGCTGCCGGTTGCTTTGCCAGGATCTGGAAAGTTTTGATGGAATTTCTTCGCATTAGTCGGAAAATAGGGACAGCGTTCTTTGGCGTTATCACAGACCGTGATCACAAAATCAAAGTCAATGTCTTTGTATTCATCGATGTTGTTAGAGGTGTGGCCAGAGATATCAATCCCGTCTTCTGCCATGATGGAAATAGCTTTGGGGTTCACTCCATGGGTCTCAACCCCTGCGCTATATACGCTTGCTTTATCACCGGCAAATTTTCTGAGGTAGCCTTCGGCTATCTGGCTCCGGCAACTGTTCCCGGTGCAAAGCACTAATACTTTTTTCATTTTGCTTAATCTATTCCTGTTATTTTGCTTCTTCTTTCCAAAAGGTTGACGCTTCGCCAGATCCCCTTCATTTTTCCGATATTTTCACGGTATCCGATCAGACGGAAACCGTTTTTCTCGTGTAGCCTGATACTGGGAACATTTTCGGCAAATATGCCTGCCTGAAGTGTCCAGTAGCCCCCTTTTTCACTATCCAGGATAAGGTGCTTTAAAAGTCTATCACCTATTTTTTGTCCCCGGAACCGGCTACCGACATAAACGCTCACTTCGGCTACGCCGGCATAGACACATCTTCCGGATACAGCTGTCAATGCTGCCCACCCGGCAATTTCACCAGTGTCTGAAAGTGCCACAAAACGGTGCCAGGCTACATGGGACTGGTCCCAGGCCGGCCACTCAGGAGCGCTGGTTTCAAGCGTGGCATCGCCGGTAGCTATACCTTGTTCATAAATCTCACGGACTACTGGCCAATCACCTGGTTCTAAATTTCGTATCGTGATCATATTTACCAGATTAGATTATTAACAGCATCCCCCGCCCGGCGTGCAACTTTGGGTTTCTGCACCAACCATTTCAAGTACCTGCACTTGTTTAACATTAGCCACTGTCGCGCTTGAAGGTGTGCAGCATTCTTCACCGGATGGTGTAGTGCCACAGCTTTGTCCCCTGGTTATTGCCTTGCACTGGGTAAAATCAGCGGCCAGGTTAACAGTAAAGGAATCACCTTCAGCTATAAATTCAGAAGGGTACATCTGGCGGGTATCAAACTTTGAATTACCAAATTCTATTTTGACCACGCCCAGCGGATTAAGTGGAAGCGATTTTTCTACCAGGCTGATGATGGAAAGCGCTTTGCTTACTTTCATGGCACGTTCTGTCTCTGCTACCGACGGCTCCCAAAGCTGCACAACAATTTCCGTCCAGCTGTTCATCACGCCACCACAATCGACAGATACAATCGGAGCTTGTTTGATCTCGGTAATATGATATGATGCATCTACATACTCACCTTCTGCGTATTGGAATTGGAGGACCTTGTCCGGATTTTCCAAAAGCATATTTTTGAAGGCTTGCCAGTTCATTGGATTTAAGTTGTTCATTGCTATGTTACGATTAAATAAAAATAAATAAATTATTTGTCCACATACTTAATTGCAGCAGGCTACTTCAATATCTGATTCAAAGATTTCCCCAAATATAGCTTTTGCTTCCTGCCATACTGTTTCATTGATGCAATAGCAAACACGAGGCGGATTGATTTCTCCATGCAGGATACCAATATTTTTAAGCTCCTTTAAATGCTGTGAAACCGTGGCCTGCGCAAGCGGCAGCACTTCTACCAAATCTCCGCAAACGCATGATTTTTCTTTTAAAAGATGCTGAATGATAGCAACCCGTGCCGGATGTGCCAGCGCTTTGGCTAAATCAGCAATCCGGTTTTGTTTATCCGTAAATACATGTGTCTTTGTAACTCCCATGTGTCAAAGATAAAGTAAATTTTATTCATTGCAATAATACGATAGACATTATTTTACTTTCTGAAATGTAGGTTGGTATAAAGAAATTGTATAGCAGTAGTACAAGCGTCATAGGCTACTGGGTATTAAGTTGCATCACTAATGCTCTACAAAATAACCGATGTTACTATTATCTGCCCATCTCGCTCAAAAGTGCAAATAACTGTTTTCTGATCTTTCGCCAGTGCAAGCTTGGGATATTGACCAATACCGAGTGAGGAAGTTTTTAAACCATCGGGGCCCTGGAACTGAATACTATTATCCAGTTGCCAGGCAATAGCATTACCCTTGGCAGTTTGAAGTATTACAGGCGTGCGGCCACTGCCTAATTTTATCTCAGCTTTGCCAGGCTCCGCAAGGTAAACTTCCATTTGACGACGCCAGACCGTGAAAGCTTCTCCTTTTGCATTAACTGTCAAATCCCCACCGTCCATCGGACAGGCATTAATCATATAATTCCCCATACCTAGCCTGCCTGCCTGTCCAAAATGTTCTCCATTATCATTCGACGAAATCAGGTACATATTACGCGCACCATTCATCTTATTACGAAACATGACAAATATTTTCCCTCCTGGATTGATGTATACCGAGGGTTTACAGCAGTCACAGATACCATTTTGCTCTCCTTTGTAAATCAATTGATTTTCCCCCCAGCTTAAACCGCCGTCACTGGAAAGTGCCCCATATAAATTATTGTTTCCAAGGCGGGTATCCAGCCAGGCAGTATATACAAGATTATCTTTACCAGCACCAAGACCTGAAAGCGCTTCTTTGGCTGTCGTATCTGCATCGTTCACCCTAACAGGTTTTGACCACTGGTTGGTTTTATTAGAAAGATTAACAGCAAACAGATTTCCCTGATGATCGCCAACAGTCACAACGGTATAATCCTTTGTTGTGGTCAGTTGTGGTCCCCTGCCCATTCCCAGGCCCATCTGAGAGAAATTACCGACTACAAAAGGCTTTGAATAAAACTTGCCCCCATCAACAGAAGACACATAATACAAATCCCTTTCCTTTCCATTTTTAACCCCATAAACAATACGGATAACTCCACTCGCATCCACAGCAATTTCAGGTTGACTGCCACTGCCCAAATTTTGCTCTGATTCAAAAGAATGTACAGGTTTCTTATCATTTTGCGGTGAGAGCAGCATGGAGACCAGAATAAATATTCCAAGTTTAGATAACAGTATCATTTTCCTATTTTAATTTAAATCAAGATCCTTTCTACGCTGAAAAGCAAAAAAAGAGGCTTTTTACCTTTCAGAAATCAGTAATTCCATAATTATGTAAGCCGCTTTTATAATTATGTAGTTATAATTTCAGATAAGGCATGATCTTTGTAAAGCTAAAAAGCATTTATTTGTTTATGAAATATTTTGTTTTATTCTTCCTGATGATGACTTGCTTACTGGTCCTTCCGGTGGGGAATAGTTATGCATGTGGCAGTAAACACAAAATCTCAAAAACTGAAATTAAGCATTCTTCCCACAAAAAAGATTTTTGCGTCACTTCCGATCATCAAAAATCAGGCGCTAAGAAGAAAATGTGTGGCCATAGTTGCGATGGATCCGGCTGCAGTTGTGCTCATGGATCTTCGGTGTTTGCATTAAAAACATATCCGGGCATACTCATTGAGAAGCCTGTTTTTACAATTAGCCAGGCTAATTCCTGGTTCTTCAAAGAATCTGCTCCCCAACCGGTATATCTGTCTCTTTGGATGCCCCCAAACATAAGCTGTTAAGTTGCCTGACGCCACAAGTGCGTCTTTTTAAAAGCATCCCTGCTTTTGAATGTTCAATTTATTGTTAACAGTTTAGTTTAATCAGATGAAATCAATAAAAATATTGATGGCAGCAGTACTGTTGCTGTCCTCCATTCTGCTCAAAGCAGAAATAAAAAATATATCCACTGACAATGTAAAAATTGCCGGATCATGCGCCTTATGCAAAGAAGGTATTGAAACGGCGGCTTTTGAGAAAAACATTTCAAAAGCCAGCTGGGACAAGGATACGAAAATGGCCCAGGTCACCTACGACAATAAAAAAACATCAATTGACGCGGTTCTGAAAAAAGTGGCTTTGGCTGGGTATGATAATGATCGCTATTTAGCTCCTGACGATGCTTACGGCAAGCTGGAGGATTGCTGCAAGTATGAACGTGCCGTTAAAAAAGATGCTGTTGCACAGAAAAAGATGCCTGAACATCAGCATGGTGCTATGGCGAGCACGGATAAGGACGCAGCCGCCGATCCTTTAAAGCCTGTCCTGGATGCCTATTATGCAGTTAAAGATGCGTTGGTTAATTCTGACGGAAACGCCGCATCAACAAATGCGACCAGCCTGGTAAAAGCAATCAAGGCAGTCAAAATGGATCAGCTTGCCTCTGAGCAGCATATGATCTGGATGAAAGTAATGAAAGACCTTGATTTTGATGCAGACCATATTGCTGAAACCAAGGATACAGGCCACCAGAGGGACCATTTCTCATCCCTTTCAGATAATATGTACAAAGTCATAAAATCTGGAAAGCCATCTGAGACGGTTTATTACCAGCATTGCCCGATGGCCAAAGAGGGCAAAGGAGCCAACTGGCTAAGCCAGATACCGGCTATCAAAAACCCATACTACGGCGCTCAGATGTTAAACTGTGGTAAAACAACGGAAACCATCAAATAACAAAAGACGGTTTTTGTCTCCGTACTTTAATTCTGCTCTTACAGCTGACTGTAAGAGCAGAATATTCTTCTTCTTACAAAACAAAACACTTATGCATTTCGGTAAAACTGCTGGCATAAAGGCTATTTTCCCTGTTATTATCTTCCTTCTATTTTCTGAAACAATATTTGCTCAGAAAATAGTCCGGTATGACCTATACGTTAAAGACACAACAGTAAATTTTTCTGGCAAACCTAAAAGGGCCATTGCGGTAAACGGACAGATACCCATGCCCACACTGACTTTTACGGAAGGCGACACGGCTGAGATCTATGTACATAATGAGCTTAATGAGGAAACTTCCCTGCACTGGCACGGCTTGTTCTTGCCTAATAAATATGATGGGGTTCCGAATCTGACCCAAATGCCTATTAAGCCACATACCACCCATTTGTACCGGTTTGCCATTATTCAAAATGGTACACACTGGTATCACAGCCATACGGAACTGCAGGAGCAGATTGGTATGTATGGATCGATGATCCTGAACAAGAATAAAGAACCAGACATTCCCACAGTACCGATTGTGCTGAGCGAATGGACGGACCTGAACCCCAAAAACGTGCACCGGATGCTGCACAATGCCAGTGACTGGTTTGCCATCCAGAAGGGTACTACGCAAAGCTATTCTGAAGCAATCCAGCAAGGCTATTTTAAAACCAAAGTAGCCAACGAGTTCAAGCGGATGACAGCCATGGACGTGAGTGATGTGTATTACAACAAATTTTTAATCAACGGAAAGAACGAAAGTCAGCTTCCACAGTTTAAGCCCGGGCAGAAAGTTCGATTAAGAATTTCAAACGGCGGTGCATCCACTTATTTCTGGCTCACTTATGCAGGTGGTAAAATGACTGTTGTCGCCAACGACGGTAACGATGTAGAGCCGGTAGAAGTAGACAGGCTGATTATAGCCGTTTCAGAGACTTATGATGTGATTGTCAGCATTCCCCAGATAAATCCCGGATCTGCCCCAGTTTCTTATGAGTTTCTGGTAACATCGGAAGACCGGACTAAATCTGCTTCCCTGTACCTGGGTGAAGGAGTAAAACAACTGGCATCGCCGCTACCCCGACTCAAATATTTTGAGGGTATGAAAATGATGAATGGCATGATGAAAATGAATGGTGACCTGGATGATATGGGCATGAATATGAGCCTGAACCAGATGGATATGAACGTGGTCATGTATCCTGAAATTACCGGCCCACCGGCAGGTAATAAAATCAAAGAGACGGCTAAACCGGCTGAGATGAAAGGAATGGAGGGTATGAAAATGGATGATAATAAGAAGCCGATGGAAAGCGGACATGCAGATCATAACATGTATAACAGCAACGCCTTGTCATCGATTACGACCCTGAACTATGCGATGCTCAAATCACCTGTCAACACCTCTTTGCCAAGAAACGCACCGGTAAAAGAGCTACGCTTCGTTTTGACCGGCAACATGAACCGCTATGTATGGAGTATGGATAATAAAGTGGTTTCTGAAAGGGATAAGATCCTGATTAAAAAAGGCGAAAACGTACGGATGGTCATTTACAATAATTCGATGATGCGCCACCCGATGCACCTTCATGGCCATGATTTCAGGGTTCTCAATGGCCAGGGCATTAACGCACCGCTGAAAAACATCATTGATGTTATGCCGATGGAAACTGACACGCTTGAATTTGCAGCTACAGAAAGCGGCGACTGGTTTTTTCATTGCCATATCCTTTACCATATGATGAGTGGTATGGGCGCGGTCTTCTCCTACGAGAATTCACCTGCTAACCCCGAAATTCCTAATCCAAGGTTAGCACAACGCAGACTTTTTGCCGATGACCGGGCATTCCATTTTATGGCCGAGAACGATTTTGCTACCAACGGCAACGATGGTGAAGCCATGCTGCAAAATACCCGGTGGAGTATTGGCACGGAATGGCGGCTGGGTTACAATGATCACCATGGCTACGAAGTAGAAACGCATGTAGGCCGTTACCTTGGCAAAATGCAGTGGCTCATGCCCTTTATCGGCTTTGACTGGCGGTACCGGAAAATGGACATGGATGAAGTGGAAACGAATCTCTTTGGTCAACGGAATACCAAAGATAAACGCTCCATTCTAAGTGCGGGTGTCAATTATACGTTGCCCATGCTGGTTACTGCCCAGGCCGAGATTTTCACCGACGGGATTGTCCGCTTTCAGTTAGAACGCATGGATATACCTGTTTCCAAACGCCTTAGGATGAACCTGATGGTCAACACCGATAAAGAGTATATGGCGGCGATCAAATATATTTTTACCAGGAACGCAGGGGTTACCGCGCATTATGATAGTGATATGGGATTTGGTGTAGGATTGACTTTGAATTATTGATCAATGAAAGGCTTGGCCTTTCCACATAAACCAAAAAAATGGAAAATCACCACGGGCACCATCACATGCCAAAAGAGGTTCCAATGCCTGAAGATCATCATCCAACGAAGCAAATGGATGAGCACCAGGGCCACGACAAACATGCCGGGCATCACACAGAAGATTTTCTAAAACGCTTCTGGATATGCATGGTACTTACTATTCCTGTGCTGCTGCTCTCGCATATGATCCAGCAAATGGCCGGATTTGACCTGACATTTGCCGGCGACAAATATGTACTCTTAATCCTTAGCAGCATTATCTATTT
>NZ_SMFL01000017.1 GCF_004349265.1 Dyadobacter psychrotolerans | reverse complement strand
TATTTTATCTCTTCTACTTCCAATATGACATGAAATTCAATGTTAATCATTGAAACTCAAAAGACATTGTTGATAAACCAACAGAAAATCTTGTTGGTGGCTATTGGCCTGGTGTTCACCTCTTCCCATCCCGAACAGAGAAGTTAAGCCCAGAACCGCCGATGATACTTGGGTCAAACCTGGTAAAGTAGGTAGCCGCCACAATACTATTAAACGAAGACCATCTCAAAAGGATGGTCTTTTTGTGTTTAGGACTATCGGCCTGGACGGTGCGACGACTCGCCGAGACGCGAAGTCTTAACCTCTTCCCAGGCTGCGCGCCGCGGTCCCGGCTACGCGCTGCGGTCCCGGCTACGCGCCGCGTAGGTCGGGCCGCGTAGGTCGCCGCCACAATATTATTACAAATCAAAAGCCACTCTGCATAAGGGTGGCTTTTGATTTGTAAGGAATTTTAAAATATCGAATGTTTACTGGCTGAGACAGATTAAATTGATCAAGAGACGCCTGAGAAATTTTAGTGTTAATATGCATTCCATAAAGCAGACCCTATAACACAAAAAAATGCCGCCCTCTTTCGAGAACGGCATTGTGCCGAAGATGGGATTCGAACCCACACAGAGCAACCTCCACACGCCTCTGAAACGTGCGTGTCTACCAGTTTCACCACTTCGGCATTGAATTAGGTCTGCAAAAGTAGCAAGACTTGCTAGGTTTTCAAAGGTTAGCCTTAATAAAACTATAAACTATATTTTAACATTTTCATACAGTGTCGGAATCTGAACTTTCTTATATCCCGCTGAGTTGAGTTTATGCTTAAATGATATTTGCGTATCATATTCACCATGTACTAAAAATATTGTTTTTACCCTTTCCGGAGTTTGACAGGATAGGAAGTTTAACATTTCGTTATAATCTCCATGCCCTGAAAACGAGTCCATAGAAGCGATCTGGCATCTCACGTCAAATTGTTCACCAAAAATATTCACCTGCTGATCACCACGTTTTAATGCCCCTGCCAGCGTATTTGCTGATGCATAACCGACCAACAATATAGTAGATCGTGAATCTCCTATGTTATTTTTAATATGATGCTTGATTCTACCGGCTTCTGCCATGCCTGATGAAGAAATGATAATACAAGGTTCTTTGTTATCGTTTATGGCTTTGGAAGCGTTTACATCTGACACATAATTCAGATAAGGGAAAGCAAAGGCATCACCATCTTTTTCAATATATTCAAGAATATCAGGATTAAAATATTCGTCGTGTTCCTTCATAATCCGCGTGGCATTGATAGCGAGAGGGCTGTCAATGTATACAGGAATCTTTGGAAGTTTTCCTGCACTGGATAGCTGATCCAAGGCGTAGATCAATTCCTGTGTTCGGTCAATGGCGAAAGCCGGAATAATCAGCTTTCCCTTATTTTCAACACAGGTTTTATGAACAATTTGCAATAGGTGTCCCTGCATGTCTGTCTCTTTTTCATGCAGACGGTCTCCATAGGTAGACTCACAGATAATAATATCGGCTTGGGGAAAGACATCAGGCTTACGTAAAATACGATCTTCCGGTCGTCCGATATCGCCTGTAAATGTGACCTGTTGGAAAGATCCTTTATCAGGTATAGTCAAATGGACAGCGGCGCTCCCCAAAAGATGGGCTGCGTCGGTTAATAGCACAGCTACTTCATTATCTTCTCCAAGAAAAAAGGTTTTTCGGTACGGCACTGCTTTAAACATTTCTAATGCGCGCGCCGCATCTTCTGCGTTGTAAAGTTCTTCGAGTTGGGGTCTTCCCTGTTTTTCACGACGTCTGTTTATTCTTTCGAGATCCTGCTCCTGAATATGCGCGCTGTCGAGCAACATAATTTTACATAGATCAAGCGTGGCAGAAGTACAGTAAATGGGTCCCTTAAAACCTTGTCGCACCAGGCGGGGAATGAGGCCGGAATGATCAATATGGGCATGGGAAAGAATCAGATAATCTACCTCTGAAGGTTTAAATCCAAAGTTCTCATTAAATTCATCTGTCTGGATACCCTGAAATAGTCCACAATCCAGTAATATTTTTGTCCCTTTTTCCGTGGTGATAAGATGTTTACTACCCGTAACTGTTCTTGCCGCTCCAAAAAATTGTATATGCATGTTCAGGTTTGTGTTTGTTGAATTGATTATACTATGCTTTGATTACAGACAGTTAGGCCAAAACATAAAGCGCATTTAAATTTCTTCCAAGTCCGTCGTAATCCAGGCCATAGCCAACAACAAATTTGTTCTCTATTTCAAAACCTACGTAACGCATTGCAACCTGTTTTTTCATTGCTTCGGGTTTATGCAGCAAAGTAGCGACTTCGACGGAAGCCGGCTCATACGCCATAATTTGTTCCAGTAGTTGTGTCATGGTAAGCCCGGTATCTATAATATCTTCAATGATAATCAGATCACGCCCACTTATTTTTTCCTCTAAACCAATGATTTCTCTTACATTTCCGGTTGATTCGGTTAGCGTGTATGACGACAAACGGACAAACGTTATTTCGCAGGAAAGAGGAATATTCTTAATCAATTCAGTTGCGAACAAAAATGCACCGTTCAGAACAACGATAAACAGCGGACAGCGACCCTCATAATCCGCATTTATCTGAGCCGCAAGTTCAGAGATACGTTTTTCAATTATTTCAGTAGTAATATACGGTATGAAGTTTTTATCCAGTATGGTTATCATAAGGTTGGTGTCGTATAAATTTGTCTTTCCGGTCAATTAAACCTCTCGCCAATATTAACTCTTTTTTCAAAAACACGACTCTCCGCAAACGTAAAATAAAAATCCGGCGTTAATATGGACAGATTACCCCTGATATGAAATCAATAATAAATATAGTAACATGCTGCATCGTAGCGGGTCTTTCCATCACCTCCGTTTCTGCCCAGTTATATTCTTCGGCTGAGCTGGATAAGAACTATGACATGGTTCTTAAAAATCCGGGAGTGCAGATCGAATCAACAGAAGCAATTAATTTACTTTATAATTTCAGATTTGATGAAGCAGATACGGAGTTTCGCTGGCTGAAGTATCGCTATCCTAAACATCCGATGCCACATTTTCTGATGGGATTGTCGGAATGGTGGAAAATTGTGCCAAATACGGATAATGAAGCTTATGACAAGGCTTTCCTTGCGCAAATGGATTCTACCATCAATCTGGCGGAAGAGCTTTACGACAACGAAAAAAATAAGATAGAACCGGCTTTTTTCCTTGCAGCAGCCTATGCCTTTAAAGGACGACTTTATGCCGAACGTGAGAGCTGGACCAAGGCAGCTTTTGCAGGGAAAAAATCGTTAAAATATTTTGAAATATGTAAAGGCAATGGCGATTTGTCTCCTGAATTGTTGTTTGGTGATGGTCTTTACAATTATTATGCAGAATGGGTACCTAAGGAATATCCGATTTTAAGGCCAATTCTTGCTTTATTTCCTAAAGGCAATAAAAAACTAGGGGAGCAGCAGCTCGAAAAGGTTGGGAACAACGCCTTTTACACCCGGGTAGAGGCCAGGTATTTTCTTTTGCAGATTTATAGTATGGAAAATGAATATGGAAAGGCTTACGAGATGGCCAAATACATGTGGCAAACCTATCCGAATAATCCCTATTTTGAAAGGTATTTTTGTCGGACCGCTTTCGTAACAGGAAAAGCAGCAGAAGCAGAAAAGGCTGCACAAAACATTCTTGACAAAATAGAAAGGAATATGCCTGGTTATGAAGGTGTCAGTGGCCGTAACGCTGCCTACGTGTTAGCTTATTATAACATGCAATACCATCGTAATTATGATCTGGCGTCGCAGTACTATCAAAAAGCGATTGATTTTTCTGTGAAAACCAAATCTCTGAATGCAGGCTATTATGTGTCTTCGCTGATAGGGCTTGGCAAAATTGCTGAGATGAAAAAAAATTATGACGAAGCACTTCGTTATTATAAGCTCGCCGATGATAAAGCAGACAAAAAGTCCAATCAGGATAAAGAGGCTAAAAAAGCAATTGACAATCTCAAGAAACTAAAACGGGAGGAGAGAAGGAAGAGATAAGTTTTTAGCTCACAGTTTACAGTTGCGAAATCTGTAAACTGTGGACTAAAAACTGCTTACTTTTTCAAAGCGGCGTAATGTTTAAAGAATAAAGGAATTGTCTCAATACCTTTATAATAGTTAAAAAGGCCATAGCTTTCATTTGGAGAATGTAAAGCATCGATGTCAAGGCCGAAACCCATTAATATACTTTTCCTGCCTAATTCCTGCTCAAACAACGCTACAATAGGAATACTTCCCCCGCCGCGTGTAGGAATTGGTTTTTTACCAAAAGATTCTTCCATAGCCAAAGCTGCAGCTTCGTATTCAACCGAATCGGTTGGTGTCACGTAGGGCAAGCCGCCATGGTGCGGGGTTACTTTTACTTTAACGGATGCTGGTGCAATTGATTCAAAGTGTTTGCTGAATAATTCACAAATTTCCTGATCGGTTTGATTGGGAACCAGACGCATGGAAATTTTTGCATTTGCTTTGGATGGCAATACTGTTTTAGCGCCTTCGCCGATATATCCGCCCCAAATTCCGTTTACATCCAGAGTCGGGCGAACAGAAGTTCTTTCAATTGTTGTGTAGCCCGTCTCTCCCTCTACGTCGTCAATCTGCAGATCGTTTTTATAATCCTGAAGGTCAAATGGTGCTGCGTTTAAAGCCTCCCTTTCGTCAACACTAAGCTCTTGCACCTTATCATAAAATCCAGGAATGGTAATGTGGCCATCTTCATCTTTCAAAGAAGCGATCATTTCACATAAAACATTAATAGGATTAGCAACCCCGCCGCCATAAACACCTGAATGCAGATCCCGGTTGGCACCAACAACCTCTACCTCAACATAAGTAAGTCCGCGAAGCCCGGTCTCAATCGACGGAACATCATTAGCGATAATACTTGTATCGGAAATCAGGATCGTATCACATTTTAGCAACTCTCGATTTTCCTTAACAAATGTTTCAAGATGTGAGGAGCCGATCTCTTCTTCCCCCTCAATCATCATTTTGATATTACAGGTAAGGGAATCCGTTGCAAGCATCGTTTCCAGGGCCTTGATATGCATATAAAACTGTCCCTTGTCATCACAGGCACCGCGTGCATAAATCCGGTCATTTTTAATAACGGGTTCAAACGGAGGAGAATTCCACAAGTCAAGCGGATCGGCAGGCTGAACATCATAGTGGCCGTAAATAAGCACCGTTGGCAGATTTGGGTCAATTGTTTTTTCACCATACACGACAGGGTGGCCCGGAGTTTCAAAAATTTCAGCACGGTCTGCGCCAGCTTCTTTCATCCGATCCCGGACATATTCCGCTGCTTTGAGCATATCCGGCTTATATTTTGAGTCAGCACTTACGGAAGGGATCCGAAGTAAATCCAGTAACTCATTTAAAAATTTATCGCGGTTTTGATCAATGTAATTGTTCATATTCTGGTTTTAAAATTTGTAACTGATCAGATAAGATCCTGGTTAAAATCGAGGCCAATTTAAAAAATAACCCCTAAGGTTTAATCCTTAGGGGCTGGTATTCTTAAAATATATTTACTAAGCGTTATACTGCTTTTGATTTTTTCAAAAGATTCACTCTGTTTTCATTTCCATTCATCAATCTTACAATGTTTTTCTGATGTGTTAATACAACCAAAACAAACATCACAAAACCAAACACGATTAACAAAGGCTCCGGATGACCAAATACGCCAAGCCAGGAAAGCACAGGAAATGCTAACGTTGCTAAAATTGAACTCAGAGAAACATACTGTGAAGCCAATAATGTGAGTATAAAAATCGTAATACAGACCGATGCCAGCTCAGGATGAATGGCCAGTACCATTCCAAGCAAAGTAGCGATACCTTTTCCTCCTTTAAAACGAACAAAGACCGGAAAAATGTGGCCAACAATTGCGATGATACCAAACAGGATTTTGTACATCAAAAGCTCTGTTTCACCGATAGTGCCCATGTAAAAAAGCATCGAAGCCATGCAGGTAGCTGTCCACCCTTTAAGTACGTCAATGAGCATGACGATTGTCCCTGCACGTTTTCCCAGAACTCTGAAAGTATTGGTAGCACCTGCGTTTCCGCTGCCGTGTTTCCTGACATCAATCCCAAAGTAACCTATTCCGTACCAAACTGAGCTCGGTATTGAGCCTAAAAGATATGCGGCTAAAATCGTTATTATAAATAAGGCAACACTCATTTTGTACTATTCCTTGGTTATTTTGAATTAGACTAGGTTTTTACCAAAAATACAATTGTCTTATGATTTTTGCAAGATAAATGCGAGTGCAAAATTAAGAAATTGTTTGTGAATAGTAAAATAAATACTACATCCGTTAAAAACCCTCTGCCTGTTCTTCTTTCTTTTTCTTTTCAGTAGCAGGCGTTACTTTTTTCTTAACCGCAGACTTAACCAGTTTTGCTTTTTTCACCGCAGGCTGATAAAAGTCGTCAAATCTGTTTACAAAGAGGTCTTTTTCTTCCGGCCTAAGTGAAATCAGGGCCATTTTAGACTTTACATTTTTCGATTTGGCAGTAAGCTGATCATTAAAGTCGAGCTGGGAGGAAACAACACCCAGTTCATTTTGACGGTAATCAAAGAAGTACCAGATGTCCGGTGAAGCCTGCAAAAATAAACTGAATTCATCACCATCAGCAGTTCTCCGGATTTCCAGCACGCCCTCCATCTGGGCATTAATGTTATTTTTGCCAAGATTTGATACCCCAATCGGGCCCCGTGAGTAGTAGGCCGCATGTACAGGTGACCAGTGTAAATTGACATTAGACAATACCATTGGTACATCAAGTATCGGCGAAGCGTCGAATAATGGCTTATAACCTGCTGCCGAAAGTTTGATATAAGCATCTGTTGCTTTGGCACCAATCAGCGCAGCCAGTTTACGGTTAAGCTGGTCTGCGTCATCATCCGCTGCTGTGCTGTTTTGTTCTTCCAGATTTGTTTCAACAATTTTCGCAGCGATAGGTTGTAAAACCGGTTCGAGCGCCGACATTTTCAAAAGCAGCATCGAATTAAAGCTAAATCTTGAACTGTCCACCTGGGCTTCAACAATGCCGCTTGACTGCATCCAGTCTGCACCGGTTAGTTTCAAAGGACCCGAAAAATCGGCAAGGCCGGTTTTATCATCAAACTTTAAAACATTGGATTCATCAATCAAACTGTCGGCACCCATGGGAGGTGTTACCTTAAAGGCCTTGCTGTCTTCGTCAAAGCTCATCGCACCCTGTGCAAGATAAATGTCTTCATCCCCGTCTGAATCTTTGGGAGAAAGGAACGTCATATACAAACCACGTGCTTCGTTGTAATGCAAACCCACAGAAAGCGGCAGCTCGTGTTCGTTTTTAAGATTTTTATCAATTTTAATCGTGATACTTTCGCCCGGCGCTTCCTTGTAAACTATCCAGGAACTCTGAAAATCTTTACGAAATTTCAATACAGGTTTTACAAATCCATCCAGTTTTAAAGAAGGTTCGTAAGCAATCAGATTAATTCCGCCTTTATATTGAATCCTTGGAGATAGGATCAGTTTGTCTGTTTCTTTAATATCGGCACTTGCTGTTGTATAGTACTTCGTGACAGCCGGTTTGTTATCATTTTTTCGCTTTCCCTCACTTGTAGGTCCAATTTCTCTAAGCTCAAAATTTTGCATTTTGATGTTAAATGTATCTTTCCGTGCTGTAATGTATTGGTAAGTTGCAGAACCCTCAAAATGATTTCTCGAATCGATACGGATATCCGCGTCCCGCAATCTGTGCGAGGTGTTCAGTGTGTCAATCTCAATCCTGGCCTTTTTAAGCGGATTTATCTTTCCTTTTGCATCGATACTGATCAGACCGCCATCAGGAATTATTTTTACATCCGCAGTTTGTACAAACGGAACACCTTTAACATTGAGTGTCACTTTATCCACATCATAAATAGCCTCCGACCCCTGGAACGTAAGCCCTTCCTGTTCCGGGTTTGTTGAGGTGTAGGAAGAGGTTTCACCAAATCCCTTCATCAGGATGGTTTTTTTTGTCATATCCCATTTCGCAGAACCAATCAGCGTTTGATAGGATGCGGTGGGAATCTGCATGCCCGATGAATCCGTACCAAATCCTGTTTCGTCAGTCAGGAAATTTGCTATTCCTGTTTTAAAATTAAAATCAATGTTAACGTTGTTTCCTGTCAGCAGTTTTTGCGTCGACTTTTCTCCCACGCTGTTGATGGAGAAAACAGATTTGTTTGCAAGAAATCCTTCCTTGTTAAACTTTATGTCCTGAGAAGAAAGCTCCGAATCCGCACGTTTCAATTTCCCGCTTCCATATAATCCGGAAGAACGAAGCAATAGCCCTCCTTCCAGGCTTGTCGTTCCCTTATGAAAAGAGAAAGATTTTCCCTGCGTGTTGATAAACATGCTGTCGGAATTTGGAAACCAGCGTAGCGTATAATCCTTCAAATCCACCGCAGGAAAGTAACCCTTACCGATTGTTGCCTCTTTAATGCTTGCAATCTCACCCGACGCCATCAGCGAATCGGATGCCAGAAGTACTTCCTTGGCTGTCATAGAAGCGGAAAGGTACTTAATGATGGCTTTCGAATGTAACCCGGAGTTATCCATCACAAGCGTATCCGTAAACCGGGCAAGTGCTTTACCGTTGTAGATCTTCATGTCCGTAACAGGGGGTTTGTATTCAAAACCCAGCGAGTTATCGGGCATGCTTTTCAAAATTGTTTTCAGGTCAGGAATTATTCCGTTTCCGTAAAAAGTACCATCAAAAATAACATCCCGGGTGTCGAGGCCGTCCATATCAATTTTTGGTATTTTAAAATAAACTTCTCTCGGATAGAGTACAGGTTCTCGTTCCGGCTGATCGAAGTAAACCATCATACCATCGGGAACAACCAGCCTTGGCGATTTTTTGCCTTTTTGGATACCCGATTTGTTTGTCGGATCACTCAGATAAAATGTACCGCCTTTTTCATACTTTACATGTCTGCCGACTTCGCCTTTTTGTCCTTTTGCAAATTTCTCTTTCGGAGTAAAAGTGATGGAATCGTTTGGACTGACATTTACAAAAAACTGGCTATAATCAAATTTCAGGTTTTGTCCGCGAAACTGATAATTTGAAGCCACCAGCTGACCGTTCATGCCAAAATTCCTGTTACGGCCAATGACAATTTTCTTGTCAGAGGGTACACCATAAATCTTTAAAGAATCACTGACAATAAATCTGGAAACGCCAAGTACTGTGAGCATCGTGTCACCCAATGTAATTGTGGCATTTGCTTTTTCGTCATCGGATGTAAACTGCGAAACGATCTGGAAGTTATCGTAATCTGCCTTGTCAAGATTGGCCATCACATATAATGCGCCTTTTTTACTTAGGGCAAATTCGTCGGTTGGTTTGTTGTAAATAAAATATCCGTCGAGCGTCAGCCTTTCAAGAGAACGGCGAAGGATCTTTGGGTTTTGCTTGAATTTTGCTGCCAGTTCTTCCGATAAAAAGCTGGATTTTTTTGTTGTGGTCGTATAGTTTGCCGCCAAAAGCATCGGCTGAAATCCGAATTCCTGGCTAATTCCCCGGAAACGTTCTTTTTTGAAATAATCAAAAGATTCCAGTTTTACCGGTACAACCTGTTTTCCGTCAATTCTTAAAAATTCAACTTTTTCATTTGGAAGTTTCCAGCGCATGGCCTGCGACCAGATATTCATTTTATGAAAAGAATCACGATAGGGAAGCGGGCCAAAATCGGTTTTTTCAGCTCGGCCAAGTTTCACCATTCCTTCGTCATCATTATAATTAAATGTGATTCCCGGGTGATATAATGAATCTGTACCTAACGGCATCGTGAAGGCTGCAAGCGGGGAAGTTATTACCGAATCACGTAAAGCAAATTTCTTGCTCACCACCTTAAAAGCTGGTTTATCCTTATAAGTAACGGCAACAGTTGAAGGTTCGTCACTTAGAGAAGAACTGTACATAGTCGTTCCGATCAGTGCGTAACCACCCTTGTAACTGATGTTTTTTCTGGTTGCCTTAAGCCGGGCATCAATGCCATTTGAAACAAAGCGTGGATAAGCGACTGGCTGGCCTTTTATCTTTTTCGTTCCCCGGTATTCAACTGTGCCTTTTACAGGATTAGCCAGTTGCTGGTCGTGGTGTAAAGTTGTGTTTTCTGCAAGAATTTTTGGCTGGGTAATGTTAAAAGAATAGGCATCAAGGTCTGCATAAATCGATGAATCGCCCGCTGCTGCCCAGGTAAAACGGCCACCTTTACCAACAAATATGCCGTCGCGGAGGGAAACATTTCCGGTCGTCGGCCCAAAAACAACTGAATCGCCCGCTGCAACCATCCCGAAAATAGCATTTTGTAATTCCAGTACTGCACCGGAAATAACCGGCAGCGGATTGGATTTAGGGGTAATAACAAAGTTTGAATCCACAGGTGTGTCCCAGCTGTCATTGGCCGCGGCAATAGATGCCTGTTTGTTGGCAGCTTCTGCATTTGTGGTATCAAAACGGTAGCGATAGGTACCGCCAAGCAGATAAAGCGAGTTGTAATTGGTGGCGTAAAGCTTATTGGTTTCAGTCAGTGTTTTGATGGTTTCAAGCACTTTCTGATACGACTTTGCATCATACTTTTCTCCTGCCTGCGCTGCTAAATCAAGAAAGCCGTCAAAAGTTGCTGGTGACTGCTTTGCAAAAGTGTGCGCATTGCGGGTAAGCAAAAACAGGATCGGGCCGGCTTTTTGGCCTTTCGCGGTTTGAGTTCGTACAATTCCTATAAATTTGGCCTGCTGCACAGGAGTGACCGAGGACATCCAGATACTGTCCAGTTGTGCAGCCGCTCTGATAAATTGCGGGTTGCGGCTTCCATCCATCATTTTTCGCAGCTGAATAATAAACTGACCGGGTTCTTCGGCAATTTTCTGGTTCTGCGCAATAACGATGTTCCCCGCCAGGAGTAGGATAAAAAGGAAAAAGCAATATTTAAAAATTTTCATGTGTTATAAAAAGTACTTTTCCGTGTACTCCGTTTCCCGGTTGCGGGGATTTTTTTGGAGTTTGTTTACAACTTTTCAAATACAACGGTTGCCCACTGGTTACGCGTATTCGATCTTAGTTTTTTTAATCCGTTTTCTTCCGCACAGCGCTCAATATCAGCCTGATCGGTTTCATAGAATCCGCTGGTTACCAGCCATCCGCCGGAAGCCAGGTGCTGTACATATTTCGGAATTTCGGCGAGAAGAATATTGCGGTTGATATTGGCAAGAATGCCGCCAAAAACCAGTTCCGGCTTTACACCATCAATTGTCCCCTGAAAAACTTCTGCCTGCTCCGGCAGGCTGTTCATGGCAAAGTTTTCAACCGTATTTTCAACAGCCCATTCATCAATATCAAAACCAAGTAAATGAGTTGCCCCCAATTTATAAGCCAGAATTGTCAGAATTCCGGTCCCACAGCCAACGTCCATTACCGATAGACCAGCATGTGGAAGGCTAAGCTGTTCATTCATAACGAGCCACGTCGTTTCATGATGACCGGTCCCGAATGACATCTTGGGTTGAATCAGCAAATCGTATTGAAAGGATGGATTTGGCTCATGAAAAACAGCCCTTACCCGAATTTTGTCTCCGACTTCGATTGGCTCATAACTTTTTTCCCACTCCTCGTTCCAGTTCTTTCTTTCTAACGATTTCCAGGAAGTCGCTATTGTTGTCATTTCCTGGTATTTAGCAACTATTTCTGCGATTTTTGTTTCGTCAAAATCCTCTTCCTGGATATAAGCCAGCAAACCCTCGTCGGTTTCAACAAAAGATTCAAAACCAGCTTCTCCAAGTTCCGCCATTAATATCTCTGTAAAATCAGATTCGGTCTGTATGTCAAGTTCTACGTAGTTCATTGAAAAATGTTATGTAATATATGAATGTGAAGGTGTTGAAAATTTTCAGTAATGCAAGGTTTGAATAAAAGAAACGCCCGCAAATACCAGAATTGAAGGTATTTGCGGGCGTTTTTAAAACAATAAATCTTATGGTTTCCGTCTTTTCGCAGCCAGATCGTGTGCAGTATCGTAGTAGGAACGCAAATTCATCCAGTCAAAAACATCAGAAATATTTTCAACCCGGTTACGCTGCATGATCCGGTCGCGGCGCTGCATTTTCACAAATTTGAAAAGAATGTCAGCCATTTGATCAGCTGCCTGTGTATATGTTTGTGATTTTCTGTTGATTACATAAATTCCGCGGTTTTCGTAATCCCGCATAATCTGCATGATATAATCTCCAAATCCCGACAAATCGCTCGTTACAGTAGGCACACCTCTCACCACACATTCCAGCGGCGTATAACCCCACGGTTCATAATAACTAGGAAAAACACCCAGGTGGCAGCCCCGCACAAACTGGCCGTAATCGAGGCCAAAGAGCGGATTGGTTGAGGAGATAAAATCGGGGTGATAAACAATTTTTACGCGGTCCCGCTCATTATTTACCAGATTGGCCTTTTTGCAAAAATCTGTAATGCCATCTTCTTCTTTCAAATCATGCGTTACAAAAGCAGGAAGTTTATCTGTTTTCCAGGTTTGAATTGTACGACGGAGACGGAGACGCCAGTATTCATCAACAAAATTATTCAGATCGGGCATTTTGTGGTCAGTACCAGAGGCAGTCGCGAGAAAGAGTTTTTCACCAACCTCTTTTTCAATAGCCGTACAGGTTTCCTGTAATTCATTCAGAACAGCTCTGGATTGAAGCACGTCCGGATTGATAGAAGTAAAAGGCTGTTTGGTCACAATGAACATTACAACGGTCATGTCCATATTAGCCTGCACCATTTTCCAGTTTAACCTGGCCAGTGCTTCCAGCGTCAGATCATAACCCTTATTACTATATTCGTAACGTCCGGAAGTAAAAAAGTAAAGTGTTTTATCTAAATCAAAAGAATAACTTGGGAAGAAATGCCCAAGAACAAAATCGTGAATCCTCTCTTTGAATTTTAAATGCAGATTTTGAAATTCGTGTACAGCCTGGAAACGGACAACATTAAGACCATTCGGCGTAACGAGATCCGGCATTCTTCCAAGGAAGACCTCGCATTCACGTGCTGTCACATCGCTTACTGTGGTGAGTACATGTGCACTGAGCGCGGCTTGTCTTTCAACTGAACATTGGGCAAGTATCCCATAATTTTTTGCTTCCTGCTCCCAATCGAAAAACGGCAGTTTATTGTAAAAACCGCTTACGTTTTGAGCAAGATAACGCCCCAGCATGGTGGCATGGGTGGTGAAAGTCGTCGCAATTTTTACATTTTCACGTTTTAGATCAGGAAGGCCGCTGCTCGCCATCCATTCATGGAACTGCGCGTAAATTTCTTCACGTTTTGCATTGTCCTCTGCGTATTCTTTCAGGAAAATCCTGACCATTTCACCGAAACAAAGCGTTTGGTTGACAAGGGGCTCAACATTGATTGTAGGGATACGATTGTATTCCCAAAGATTGAATTTGATCGTATCCAGCTCATGGCTGATACTATCCAGATCAAATAATATAACTCTTGGCTTGCCGGTTACCAGCCAGTAGCCATAATGCACAATATACCCCATTTCACGCATTCTCTTGGCGGTACGTCCGGCAGGAGAATCGTCCATGTCTGTTATTTCTTCAAATTCAGATGAAGCTTTTTTCTCGAAATATGGCCCCATGAGAAAATAATTATCTTCCCACTTTTCAACCATTGCCGGCACTTTGGTTCTAATAACAGTATAAATTCCTCCAACCTGATTACAAACCTCCCATGCTATTTCAAAAAGGACGTTATTTTTAGTGGTTTTGACAAATGGTTCCAATATGGGATACAGTTTTTAGCGTTATGCGGTAAATTAATACTTAACGGTTGGGTTAAGTCACAAAAAATCCTTGTAATTACACAATAAATATCTATAAAAAATATTCATTAAAACAACAATTCGTCCTTTGATATTCAGTTTTTTATAGGCCGGGTTAAAAGCAGATAACCGGGAAATATAACTAAGTCAAGATTGAAAAGTTATCTTATTATTAAAATCAGCCTGTTGAAAGTCTATCCTAATGAATGAAAGTAAGGTAGTTCTCGGCTAACTTTGTTCCAAATTACGTTACTTTGATCAGAATAACATTTTGCATACGTTTTATAGTGAAAAATTTTACAGTTATTGCGCTTTTCCTTTTACTAAACACTTTTTTGCTGACAGGCTGCGTGGCTCAAAGCACGGAAACTGATATCATATTCCCTCCAAAAAGGGAATTCAGGGCAGTTTGGATAGCAACAGTGGATAATATCGATTGGCCAAGCAGTAAAAATCTTGTGCCTGAAGTACAACGTGAAGAGTTTTCAAATCTGCTGGATTTCCATAAAAATGCAGGAATGAATGCGGTTTTTGTTCAGGTCAGAGCGGCTGGTGACGCATTTTATGCCAAAAGTAATGAGCCCTGGTCGGAGTGGCTGACAGGAAAGCAGGGACGCCAGCCACAGCCTTTCTGGGATCCTTTGGATTTTATGATTCAGGAGGCACATCATCGCGGACTGGAATTTCATGCGTGGCTAAATCTAAACCGCCTCGTGCATAAATCTTCAACCAGCGTTTCGGCAGAAAATATCAGTATCACACATCCCGAATGGATTATCAGTTATGACGGCTATAAACTGTTTGATTTCGGGATTCCGGAAGTAAGAAATTTTATCCGGGATGTGACGGTAAATGTTGCCAAAAACTATGATGTGGATGGCATTCACTTCGATGATTATTTTTATCCTTATGCCGTTCAGGGACAGACAATCCAGGACGAAGCTACATTCAGAAAACACGGAAGGGGTTTTACCAATAAGGCAGAATGGAGAAGAAATAACATCGATTTATTGGTAAAACAAATTCATGACACCTTAACGGCTATAAAGCCGAGGCTAAAATTCGGGATTAGCCCGTGCGGTGTCTGGCGAAATAAAGGAACCGATCCGGAAGGTTCAAAAACCTACGGCGCACTCGCCTCATACGATGATCTTTTTGCGGACAGCAGAAAATGGATCAAAGAAGGCTGGATCGATTACATTGCTCCGCAGGTTTATTTTTCATCCGGCTTTGGTCGTGTTCCTTATAAAAATCTGGTAGACTGGTGGACGGAGAATTGTTTTGGCCGGCATTTTTATGTGGGCATGGGAGCTTATCGCGTGGGGTATAAGGAAAAAGATACCAACTGGGCTAATCCGGCAGAAATACCCAACCAAATCAGATATTTCCGGGAAAATGAAACGGATGGAGCTATATTCTTTAGTTCGCGTTCCTTAAAGAATAACAGTTTAGGTTTTGCAGATTCGCTTCGTAAGGATTTTTTCAAATATCCTGCACTTGTCCCGACCATGCCATGGAAAGACAATATTCCGCCACTCTCACCAAAAAGTCTGAAAGCAACATTACTTTCAAATGGGCTGGAATTATTTTGGGAAAAACCGGATCCGGCATCGGATGGAGATGGTGCACAGTATTATGTGATATATCGCTTTTCAGAAACTGAAAAGGCTACGGCTTATGATCCCCGCCGCATTATCGGCATGTGTTATGAAGGCGAACGGTTTATAGATAAAAGTGTCCGGTCCGGACAACGTTATGTTTACTACATCACCTCTGTCGATCGCCTGCATAATGAAAGCCGTCCAATTGGCCCTTTACGTGTAGAGGTTCAGGAACAGAAACTGGTCAGATTTTAACAAAGTTGTAATTCTTCGTTTCAGTATCCCCCATGAGTAACGCCATTCAATACGAATACAAAAGAGAACATTTCGCAGCTTCTGCGCCTACCAAGTACAACTCCGAAAATCTTCGTACCGAAGAAATGGTTTTGAACATGGGGCCGCAACACCCTTCCACTCACGGTGTTCTGAGACTGGAAGTGGTAACGGACGGAGAAGTTGTTTTGGATGTGGTTCCGCATATTGGCTATTTGCACCGCTGTTTTGAAAAACATGCGGAGGCGTTGCCATTTAATCAGATCATTCCGTACGTGGACCGCATGGACTACGTAGCCGCAATGAATTCTGAGCATGCGTATGTGATGGGCGTCGAGCGTATGCTTGGAATTGAAAACGATATTCCGAAACGCGTTGAATACATCAGGGTGGTTGTTGCGGAATTAAACCGGCTTGCTTCTCATTTCGTAGCTTTGGGAACATATGCGCTGGATATTGGTGCATATACGCCGTTTTTATGGATGATGCGGGATCGTGAACAGATTTTGAGATTGCTGGAATGGACCTGCGGAGCCAGAATGCTTTATAACTATATCTGGATCGGCGGTCTTTTCTATGATCTTCCTGTTGGATTTGAGGAACGCTGCCTTGAATTTATAAAGTACTTAAAACCAAAGCTGGTTGAATTACAGCAACTGGTAGTTGATAATAAAATTTTTATTGAAAGAACTGCCAATGTAGGCGTATTACCAGTGCCGGTTGCGATAAATTACGGCTGTACAGGCCCGATGCTTCGTGCTTCGGGATTGCGATATGATTTGAGACGTGTGGATGGGTATTCCGTTTATCCGGAACTGGATTTTGATATTCCGATTGGTGAAGGAAAAATGGGAGCTTTGGGAGACTGCTGGGACAGAACCTGGGTTCGCGTGGCGGAATGCTGGGAATCTGTAAAAATCATTGAACAAAGTCTGCAAAGACTTACCGGAGATTATAAACGAACTGCTGACTTTGATCCGCAGGCACTGGTACCTAAAAAAATACGTCCGAAAGCGATGGACTTTTATACACGGGCCGAAAGTCCAAAAGGAGAATTGGGTTTCTTTTTCCGTACAGACGGCCGGTCGGATATTCCGGTTCGCTGTAAAGCAAGAGCCTGTTCCTTTAATAATCTTTCGGTCATTGGTGAAATGTCAAAAGGTGCGCTTCTTGCCGACCTGGTTGCGATCATAGGTTCAATTGATGTCGTGATGGGAGAGGTAGACAGGTGAGAGCGTTTTGGCTTAGGGCATAGGGCTGGGAAGAGGTAAAACAAAAAAAGCTTCATTATGAAGCTTTTTTTGTTTTACGGGATATTCTTTCGGCTTTAAACTTCCTGCGCAACACCAACTAAATCGTGTTTCATCAAAAACTCAGCGATTTGTACTGTGTTGGTCGCAGCTCCTTTACGAAGGTTATCTGCAACGATCCACAAATTCAAAGTTTTAGGCTGTGATTCATCTCTGCGGATACGGCCAACGAAAGTATCATCTTTACCGTGAGCTGTTAATGGCATAGGATACAGGAAGTTTTTGGGGTCGTCCTGAATAATAACACCTTCTGCCTGGCTAAGAATCTGACGAACTTCGTCCAGATCAAATTCATTTTCAAATTCGATGTTTACCGCTTCTGAATGGCCTCCGATGGTCGGGATACGAACCGTGGTAGCAGTAACAGCAATGCTGTCATCGCCCATGATCTTTTTCGTTTCGTTGGTCATTTTCATTTCTTCTTTGGTATAACCATTGTCAAGAAACGAATCAATATGCGGCAACACGTTCAGGTCAATCTGATGCGGATATACTTTTCCTTTGCTGTGGTCTCCTGCTCTTTCTGAGAACAACTGATCAACAGCCGCTTTTCCTGTTCCGGTAACAGATTGGTATGTAGAAACAACAACGCGTTTGATTTTATATTTCTCATGCAAAGGATTCAAAACCACCACCATCTGAATGGTTGAACAGTTTGGATTTGCAATGATCTTATCTTCTTTTGTCAATGTTTTTGCATTGATCTCAGGCACTACGAGTTTCTTCGTAGGGTCCATTCTCCAGGCAGATGAATTGTCGATTACCGTAATTCCCGCTTCTGCAAATCTTGGAGCCAGTTCCAGGGATGTACCTCCGCCGGCAGAGAAAATGGCAATTTCAGGTTTGGCTGCGATGGCTTCCTCAAAACCGATCACCTTTATCTGTTTACCCTTGAATGTGATTTCCTTACCAACAGATCTTTCTGATGCAACGGCCAATAGTTCCGTCACCGGGAAATTACGCTCTTCGAGCACTTTGAGGATTTCGCCGCCTACCAGGCCGGTAGCGCCTACCACTGCAATTTTCATAATAGTAAATGAATTAATAAAAATGGTTAGTCTCTTTTCGTCCAGGAACCGGACAGGAAAAGAGCCGCAAATTTACGGGGAATTTTAGAAAAAATATTATTTTAAACTCATTAATGAATTACAACGGACAGAATAAGTCCGTCTCATTCAATTAATTCACTTGTTTAAGCCAAAACGGCGGTGAATTCGATCTCGACCAGGTAGTCTGGAGAAACCAGGGCACTGATTTCATAAATCCCGGTTGTGGGTTTTATGTCTCCGAAATAGGCACCATGCGCCCTTGCTATGTCATCAAAACGACTGATATCGGTGGTAAAAATCCGGGTGCGCACCACATCATTTAGACTAGCTCCGGCTTCTTCAAGTACCTTGGCAATCCGCCCGATGATGTTGTTGGTTTGGGCAAAGGCATCATCCGCTTTTACTATTTCTCCATCAACGATGGCCACAGTTCCCGCTACTTCTACAATGTTACCGATTCTTACAGCGCGGCAGTAGCCCATTTTGTCTTCCCAGGGTGAGCCGGAAAGGATGTTTTGTCTTGACATGTTTACTATAAATTATAATTGAAATTTACCGGGTAAAGCCAAAAAACTAATGCATCTCCTCTTCCCAAACCGCCAGCGCTAATTTTATCTGCCCGTAATCGTACTGCTCATTTAATAACTCAAAAAGCGGTTTGAGCGGGTCCTCTTTCCGGATGTTCATTTCCTCTGCGGCTTTAATTATCGTGTTATAGGTTTTATCATCAATGAGCGCTTTTAAATCAATGGCATGACCGTCTTCTTTTAATTTCACCAAATGCGACAAAATTGTTACCGGATTCAGGTTACGCTTTTCTCCAATAACTTTCACCGAATATCCTGCCTTGTAAAGATCCAACGTTTCAATGTAGGTCATTCCTTTCACGATCCGTGTGCCCGGCTGCGTGTTTTCCCTGGCAAATGCGACAATTTCATTAATAAAAGTTTCTCCGTAACGCCTGAATTTTTCGGCACCTATCCCCGACACTGCTTTCATCTGTGCTTCTGAAACCGGTTTTTTCTGGGCCATTTCGGAAAGCGTGGCATCGCTGAAGACAACATAAGGCGGAACCGCCAGTGCATCTGCCATTTGTTTTCTTAATATTCTCAACCTTTCAAAAAGTGCATCACGAATAATTTCCTGTTTTGGTTTTTCCTTTGGGGCCAGCTCTTCTTCTTTCGCTTTCCGTTCGGATATCGGAATGAATTTAACCAGTTCCACTTTGCGTTCTCCTTTTAAGATTTGTCGGCTAGCTGCATTAAGCTTAAATGCATGTGCTTCATCATAAGCAATATCCATTACGCCGGAGTTCAAAAGCTGGCTGATGTATTCAGCCCATTCCTCGCCTCGCAGATCGTGCCCGACACCGAACGTCGGGAGTCTGTCGTAGCCATATTGCAGCACATTACGATTGCGGCTTCCGCGCAAAATATCTATCAGCATACCCATTGCCACCTTCTGATCCGTACGGGCAATGCCTGAAAGCGCCTTTTGGGCAATAACCGTTGCATCAAACCGGGTTCTCGGATTCCGGCAGACATCGCAGTTTCCGCAATCTTTTTCCACCGCTTCATTGAAATAACTCAACAGAATTCTCCGGCGGCAAATATCGGCTTCGGCGTACTGTTTCATACGGTTCAACTTTGCATGGAGCAATTCTTTCTGTTCTTCGGATTGTTCCGAATTGTTTATCATATCCTGCCTCGTAATGATATCCATATAGCTGTAAAACAGCACCGTATCGGAAGGTGAACCATCCCGTCCTGCACGCCCGATTTCCTGGTAGAAACTTTCAACATTCGAGGGCAGATTGTAGTGAATCACCCAGCGGACGTTGGATTTATCGATGCCCATTCCGAAGGCTATGGTTGCTACAATGACCTGAATATCATCTTTTAAAAATTGCTCCTGAACTTTTGAACGCTGTTCGGATGGAAGTCCGGCATGATAAAACGCTGCTTTAAAACCGGCATTTTGTAAACTGGCCGCAACCGTTTCGGTCCCTTTACGGCTCAGGCAATAGATAATTCCAGGCTGGCCGTCGTGTTTGTAAACAAAGCTCTGTATCTGCTGGATCCGTTTTCTGCCCGGAAGTACATTTAAGCTGAGGTTGGGACGGTTAAAACTGGCGATGTAAGTTTCAGCATGTTCGATGCCGAGCTGTTTTAAAATGTCGCGTCGGGTTACCCGGTCTGCGGTCGCAGTGAGTGCTATAACCGATACATCGGGGAAACGTAGTTTCAAATTACTCAGCTGCCGGTATTCAGGACGGAAGTCATGTCCCCAGGAAGAAATACAATGTGCTTCGTCAATAGCAAATAACTGAACGTTCCATTCCCGTAAAAAATCAAAAGTATTTCCTGAAAAAAGGCGTTCAGGAGCTATGTAGAGCAACTTCAGTTCGCCTACTTTGGCCTGCCACATCACCTGATCCTGTTCAGCAGATGATAGCGATGAATTTAAAAAGGCAGCATTTATCCCGTTTCCTCTCAAAGCTTCAACCTGATCTTTCATCAAAGCAATCAATGGCGAAATGACAACGGTTAGTCCGTCACGGAGAATTGCAGGAATCTGGAAACAAACCGATTTTCCGCCACCTGTTGGCATCAGGACGAGGCAATCCTGATTATCCATTACTTTATCTATAATTTCGGCCTGTTGCGGGCGAAAAGAATCGTATCCAAAGTATTTTTTTAAAACGTCTTGTTTGGTGATGCTCATTGCCATGTAATTTGGTGCAAAAGTAATGATTCAAAACTGGTACATCATCTGCGCTTTCAATTCGCTACGCTTATTTCCTTTTATCTCTGCTAAGCCTGAACTTATTGTATCGAGTTTGCCATACCTTGTTTGCGACCAGCGCAGCCATACTTTCAATTTTTTGGATAAATTAAACCTTGCCATGAGATAATGCCGCGTGCCTTTGTCATAATAGGCTGGGAGTGAGAAAGCGTACAACATATCTTTTTCATAAACATATTGGCGGCTATCGTAATTGTCGGTTTTAAAAAGGGCCACTCTGGCACTTAGCTCTAACTTTCGTAAATGCCAGGTTATATCCTGCACAATCGTAATACCTCTGGATGCCGGATTTTCTTTATAAGCAAAATCGCCTCCCTGTATTCTTGTCCGAATTGAAAAACGAAGCGGAACTTCATATTCGGCATTTATTGTAACACTTCGCCGGATGGTTTCTGCAACCGGTGGCAGCGGATCATTGTCATCAGGAAAGTTATGCGGCTTATGTTTTTCATGAAAGAGTGCATAAGCGTTGAACCGTTTGTTTGGTTTATATAAAACATGCAGATAAAAATCGTGTCCGTCGGACGTGGCACTGACCTGATATTTTAACCATGGAAAAGTAAACCGGTCATAAAAACCGCTGAATTGCCATCGGCGGTTTGGCGTATAACGCAAGCCCCAGTAACTTCCTGACTCATTGATCGGCCTGGTAGACTCAGCAATGGAATTACCGTAAAATGTATGAAAGTTCCGGTCGTAGTGCCGTATCAGAAAGGTAAAATCAAATGTTTTACCCAAACCGGCAATCAGACCCGCTATCCCGCCGATTCCACCGCTTTTTGAACGTGCTCCTTCTCCAAAAAAATGCAGGTTCTGCCATCGGTAATCTCCATGCAAACCAATTACTAAATTATGTTTGCCGGAAAATTCAAAGTGATTGTATGGCACATCTTTCTTCCGGAGAAACGATGCGTAATTTGTATTCAGTAAAGTCAGCCCTATTTGCCCACGTTGTGAAGGCAATCTGTAAAGTCCGTGAAAACCAATATTTTGTTCAGGAATGATATTGTGTTTTGCACGCTCAGTGGGTGTCCGGTGATAACCTGAGATTAGCAAGGACGAAATAATCATTTCATCAGCGGAACTGTCGTCAAGACTTGCATCCCTTTTGGTTCGGGAATAAAAAGTGGATATATCAAGTTGTTTTGAAAAAGCATAAGTGGCGGCAATACCTCTGAAAAAGTTTGCTTCCAAAACAGAAGTGTATGGGCGAAGTCCCAGAGTACTCCGGTATGTAGTGCGGATTACTTCTGATCCTTTGCCCAGCGAAAAACCTGCTGCCATTACCATTCCCTGTCCGGCCTGCATCTGGAAATCGCCAATAATCAGATTTTTCAATTTTCCTCTGTTCATAATTTGCGCATGAATGATGAAAAATCAGCTCCAAAAATCTGATTCTTTGGTTTCCATTCCCACCATTTTTCTCCTGAATCTTTTTCGAGACTTAATCCAAAACTGTAAACACCGGTTCGAGCGTTCCTGTAACGCAGATAACCGGACAATGGCTGACCCTTGTAACGCGATGTTGAACGTGAAGCGGTGTCGGTTTCAGAAAATCCTTTTTGCTTTTCGAGCAATCTTCCTGACCTGAGCATTAAAAAGTGCTGGGTTGGATTTTTTAGATTTTCACGCAGCGAAATCAATTTTGGTTCGACGGTTACAAATGGAAGTATCCTGTAAATTGTGGTTAACTCAAAATCAGGAACTGCTTGCAACTCATACAGCGACAAAAAGGGGCCGAGCTTGTTGCGGTGAGCCAGAAGTGATGCAATTTGCTTTTCGGTAAGAATAAAAGTTGCCGTGAGCTCATCACTGGTAACTGTATTCAGATCGAGCGGATTGGCATATAATTGAAATAAAGATTCGTATAAATCTTCATAATTGGAGTCTTCGGTCGGAGAAGGAAACAGGTTTTGGATAAACTGACTGATATCTATTTCCTGTTTGGGGGGATCCTGAGCGTTTAAAGTATTTGATAAAAAAAGCGCCGGCAGCAATAGCCGGATTAAAGCTATTCTTGCCGGCGTATCTTTCAGGACGTATTTGAGTATGTAAAATCTTTGCATACGCCCGGAGATTGATGAGAGGTTAGAAGGCTTTTAAACTTAGATCAAGACTTCGCGCCTGGTGCGTCAAAGCGCCGCTCGAAATTCCATCGACACCTGTTTCGGCTACCTGACGTAACGTTTTTTCTGTAATATTTCCCGAAGCTTCTGTTTCAAAACGTCCTCCAATAAGCTCAACGGCTTGCTTCATATTTTCGATAGAGAAGTTGTCAAGCATAATAATGTCAACCTGGCCAACACGTAATACTTCTTTTACTTCATCCAGATTACGTGTTTCTATTTCGATTTTTAATTTTTTGCCTGTTTCGCTGAGGTATTTTCTTGCCCCTGTAATTGCTTTTTCTATTCCTCCGGCATAATCCACATGATTATCTTTTAACATGATCATATCGTAAAGACCCATCCGGTGATTTACAGCTCCCCCGATTTTTACGGCCATTTTTTCAAACAGCCTGAAATTCGGAGTTGTTTTTCTGGTATCGAGCAGCTTTACAGGCAGATCTTGGATCAGGCTTACCATCTGGTTTGCATAAGTTGCAATGCCGCTCATGCGCTGCATGGTGTTGAGTACGAGCCTTTCCGCTTTTAGAATCAGTCTTGCACTTCCTTCTACGGTCAAAACGATATCGCCTCTTTTGACTTCGGTTCCGTCATGAAGTAACACTTCAATTTCAAGAGCAGGGTCGTTATAAAGGGATGCTGTCTCTTCAAATATGATAAGCGCAACTTCCACACCTGCCAAAATTCCATCCTGCTTCACTAAAAGCTTAGCCCTTTTGGTGGCATCGGCAGGCACAGATGAAAGAGAAGAATGATCGCCGTCGCCGATATCTTCAAGTAAAGCAAGGCGTATTAAATCACGAATTTGATGGGGATCTGTTTCCATATTCAATTGTATGATCGGGCGTGTTTATGGCACCTGAAAATTGTTTGATTTATAGTTTAACCAGTTTAATATTTAGGTAAATATCGAAAGGTCAAAATGTTTGCTGACGATAAGCCATGTTGTAACGCACTGCTATTGAAAATACGTTGGATTTTTGAGTAAAATCAACATTTTCTGATTTTACATTACGAACCAGACAACGGCCGTCCACAAAAAGGTTATGAGCAAGAGAATAACTTAACCGCAAGTCGGTGTATGTATTTTTTGTTAAAATACCCTGGCCGATTTTATGGTCTATGTCACGGTCACCATCCTCCACCCGCCTTCTTGTTTCGTAGTTTTTCTGAAGATCTCCCCCATAATTGTAAGTGGAATTCGGGTCCATTCCTTTATTTGCCAACATGATTGTACCATATACCGAAAGCCGGGAAGTGGGTTTGTAACGTATAATTCCTACAAATTCCCGGAAGTTAGAACCAAGCGGGTGTGCAAGTGATTGTCCGTAATGTGCATAGTTTCTGCCACCGTCTTTGTGCGCATAAGTATAAGGGCGAACCAGATTGTACTCTCCCTGTAAGTCTAAGTCTGGTATTCCGAAAGCATCAACATATTTTCCTCCCAGCTGAAAACTGTACTTATTCGTCCAGGATTTACTTCCGTTGAAAAGATATTTTGTAAGAAATTCATCCAGTACGAATTGACTGTAAATAGAAGTCTTTTTACCCAGCAGCCATCGGAAATCAAAACCCAGCAATGCGTTATCCTGGCTGCCGATGTAGGATTCGACATAACGGTAAAAGATGATCGGATTCAGGTAATTGAGGTCATAACCGCCGCCAACAGAATCACGGTTAAAAACCTCAGCTTCAAATACACCAAAATTAATTTTCTCAGTAAGATTGACACTCAAATGGTGAATGGCTGCAAATTTTTTACCTCTCAGCCCATCACTCCATGAGTTGCCATCGTTATTTAACATACTGGTCCAAAGGTTGGTATATTTAAACCGGCCAAGCTGTGTGTCAAGTCTTAAAAAGAGATATGGACTGCTGTTATCAGACAGGATCAGCGAGCGGTAGCCGCTTCCAAAAACATTGTGATCATGACCAAACTTAACATTGATGTTTTTAATCGGCCGGAAAGTAATATATCCACGTGCAGTCAGGAAATCGACGCTGTTGTTTTTAATACTTTTTTTTGCCAAACCTTCTCCAGGAAAAGTAAATTCAGGCGCAAAATCCCGGACAAACTTTGGAAATAATCCCTGACTATCAGTAACAAAAGTATAAAAACCCAGTTTTTCGCTGATCATTCCTCTGATTTCAACGCCCCGGCCTGTAAACCAGAGAGAGGAATTGGTGTTATTATCTTTTCCCAGAAAATTGGTTGTGACAAAATTGAAGTGCAGGTCAAAGTCCTTATTGTGAATGCTGTAAAGATCGGCCGCATGTTCCCAGAACTTTCTTTTTTTATTTACGGCAGGAGATCTGAACCATCCTAACCGGGCAAGATTGTTATAATGAGCTGAGTCGGTCGAAACCATTTTCGGAGCCCATTCCCAGCTGTCTTCACGCAAGTAATCAATTGTTTCCCAGTCTCTGTTGGTTAAAGGGACATCACCTTCTTTTAATATGGAATCGGTCAGTGCTACAACGGCTTTTCTCTCAAATGGTTTTACGGCAGAATGAAAACCCTCGGTGAATTTCCCTCGTTTGATTTCCAGCCTGTCGATCAGATGATAATAGTCGTCGTTTAAAGGAATGAAAGAGCTTTGAGCCTGAGCGTATGATACCGATATCAGAATAATAAAGGAGATTCTAAAAAATTCTGTAAATCGTTGATTCATAGTGGATAAAATTCTTTTATCCACATAATTTTACCTATTGCGGATAATTTTTCGAATTAGTGGTTCAAATTACGTCAATGAATTTGTATTATCTTGCATTCACCGGGCTAAAAAACTTTCACATTTATGTTTTTACTTTCTCAAAAACCTTCCATTGCCGATCATTATCTTGCGGAACTTCGTGACATTAACATTCAGAAAGACAGGATGAAATTTCGGAGAAATCTGGAACGTGTCGGTGAATTATTAGCCTATGAAATTTCAAAAACGCTGACATTCCGGTCAGAAAAAGTGGAGACTCAGTTAGGTATGGCACCTTCCAGATCACTTCTTCAGCCCGTGGTTCTGGCAACGATTATGCGCGCCGGCCTGCCTCTGCATCAGGGTTTTCTCAACATTTTTGATCATGCTGATAATGCATTTATAGGCGCTTATCGTGGGCATAACATTGGTGAAGATGAGGAGTTTGAAGTGGAAATGGATTACATTACAAGTCCGGATCTTACCGGTAAAACGCTCATTCTTGTTGATCCGATGCTCGCCACGGGCAGTTCCCTTGAAAAAGCATATCATGCATTATTACGATTTGGTATACCGGCACAGACACATATCGCGGCCGTGATCGCCTGCCCGGAAGGTGTAAATTATCTCCAGCAAAGAATTCCGCAATGCAGGTTATGGCTGGGAGCAATTGACCAAAAACTGAACGAACAATTTTATATTGTTCCCGGATTAGGTGACGCAGGGGATCTTGCGTTTGGGGAGAAATAATTCAATATTACAATATTTTGTAAAAGAAAAACGGACCGGCAGAAAATCTACCGGTCCGTTTTATATGTTGAAAGGAATGTATTTAAAATCAGTTTAACAATTCATCAAAAGTAATCGATACATAATAGGTAGAACCGACATTCGGACTGCCGTAAGCCTGTATGTATGATTTGCCAAATAAGTTGGTACCACCTAATTTGATAATAGATTTAATTGAAGAAACCTTCATACTAACCTGCGCATCTAAATTGCTAATGGACGGCACTGTTGTATTTGAGAATAACGGAACATCCGTTCCCGAAGGCAGGATAAAGCTTGATTCCCATAAGAAAGCCTGCTGATATTTGTAGGCCAGGTTAAACCCAAACATACTTGTACTAGTAATTCTTTTTCCAAAACTCAGATTGTAGCGGTACTTAGGCGTGTTAAATTGAGAATACTGAACTTCCGGCGAAGGTGTAAAATCGGATAACTCATTATTTGCCAAATTACCGCCCACATTGAATCCCATTGGTAGAGCATAATTAAGTCCCAATGCAAAACCCCTCGTGGTGATAGTTTCCGAAGTATTTACAGTTCGTGAGTAGCCGTTGAAGTTCCCTGCACCAATACCCGATTCAATAGGAAGGCCAGGCTGTGCGGCGGCTGTTGGTACTACGATTACGGTACCGCCAATCAGGTTGGTATACTTGCTGATATAGTAATAGGCATCAATAAAAAGTTTTTTAGCAATTACAGATTTATACCCTATTTCATAAGAAGCAATTCGTTCCGGCCTTAGCTTGGTTGTTTGGTATTTAGGTAATTTGGCAAGCGCAAACGCCGGAGCTAGCTGCGTAACCAAGCCAGGAACACGGGCTTGCAGCGCAGCAGGCAAAGCACCCTGAACACCGGCAGTTACAGCAGCCTGAATGGCAGCAGGTACATTTGGTATTTGTCCGGCGGCAACAGCTGCATTAACCTGAGTAGTTACTGCCGCAGTTACAGCCTGCGTTACAGCAGCGGTTGCATAAGCAGTAGCACTTTGAATGATTGAAGGATCGCCTTGTATCGTTTTTAAGATATTTTCAGTCGATAAATTCTGTCTTAAAATCCCGTTTGCAAGGTTGTATCGGGCATCAAATTCCGGCAAACCGCCTATAAGCGTTCCCGACGGTGTTTTCAAGTCAATATACTGATTTTGAGTAGTTGGGATACGAAACCCTGTTTGGTAAGATAAACGAATATTGTGTTCTCCAAAAGTGGTTACTGCGGACAAGCGGGGTGTAAACTGCCCATCAAAGTTTTCATTTTTATCATATCTGATTGAACCGGAAAGTTTTAAATGATTGCTTAAAAGGCTTTTACCCGCCTGTACAAAAGCACCGAATTCATTTATTGGAATTGTTCCGTCCCGACCTTCTTTTTGGTCAGAAAACAACGTTCCGCCAGAGCGGAGCTGATACTGTCTAAAGTTTGCTCCCGCCAATAATTCAATAAATTTGATCTGGTTTTTGAAATTATAAAAACCCTCTACATGATAAAGATTTGTTTTATCAGCAAATCCGCCGCCACCGTTCACGATTGGCATGTTACGGTATTTGTCAAGTAACTGGCGGTAAGCGTCGGTTCCGGGAGCGGGCATTCCCGCATCAGCTGTTTTTCTCGCAGCGAGATGTGCATCCGCTTCGTTAGCTCCCTGAGCGCGGGCAGTTGCAAAAGCACCGGTATATTGTCCAAACCAGGTTGCATGCGGTTTAATTTCATTCAGCATGGATACCGCGGCTAATCCGGCCAGATAAGATTTGCCGGAACGTTCCTGTGTGGTATATGCACGTACCGTAAAATTGTCACCGCGTAATTCAAGTTTAGCCTGTGTCAAGTTGAAATTACGCAGGGAATACCGTCCGGTTGCCGTGTAAACCGTAGTTCCGTAGCCATAATTGATCTGTGCGATAGCTTCAATTTTATCACTGATACGGTAATGAATCGCCGCGTTGGCCTTAAAACTTTTGGTATTATAATCCACCAGATCTTTTTCCAGATAACCGGTGCGGCTCACAAAAGTACTTGGAACGAGTCCGACAGCAGCAGAAGGCAAAAGTCCGTTTGCAGCAAGCGTTTGTGCAACTGCATTGATATTGGTCTGTACCTCATCGCCATAACTGTTCACTCCGTCATAATCGACGTCGGTACCTGCTCCACGGGTTGGATCTGCGTTTCCTCCCACGTTTAGATTGCTGTAATTGGTTGCTTCCCAGTCTTTTGCTTTGATATATGAAAGGTTAACCTTAAAGGCGAGTTTATTATTAAATGCTTTTGCATAACGGATTGTACCGTCAATAAAAGGCGTCGTTGCTTTGGAACGGTGCGATTCGTGCATAACACCCGATTTGACATTAGCGCTCAGTCCCTGATATAAAAACGGACTTTTACTATTCATTAATATCAAGCCGTTAATTGCATTCGGACCATAAAGTGCTGATGCAGCTCCAGGAAGTATTTCAACACTTTCTACATCCAGTTCTGACATACCTATAATATTGTCCAGCGGAAAATTCAGCCCTGGTGCCTGGTTGTCCATACCGTCGATCATCTGAACGGTTCTTGGATTTCCTGTACTGCCAAAACCACGCATATTGATGGATTTGAATAAGACACCCTGTGTGGCCATGTCAATACCTTTCAGGTTGGCAAGTGCATCATAGAAATTAGGAGATGGCGTCTCGCGAATTCCACGGATATCCATTTTTTCGACTGCAACGGGAGATTTCATCACACTTTCTTCAACCCGCGATGCCGAAACAACAATTTCCTGACCGAGAATTACCTGCTCGGAAAGTTTTATCTGAAAGTCAGTTTGTCCGCCGGAAACATTAATCTCCTGAGTTTGGAACCCAACCGAGGAAATAACGAGTGTAAACGGAGGCGGCGAATTAACAGAAAAACTGAAATTTCCTTTGGCATCCGTAATTGTTCCTATCACTTTTCCTTTTATCTGAATGCTGACGCCGGCAAGCGGTTCGTTGGAAGAGGTCTCAGTTACCTGGCCTCCCAGTTTTGTTTGCGCAAATGCACAGGTACTGAAAAGTGTCATCAGAAGCACCCAGCACATCTTTTTGCCAGTAAAGTTATTATTCATGGTTTTTAATTTGATGGATTTTTACTTATGGAAGCAAGTTAAAATAATAAAGGTGACAAATTATAGTAATGTGCTATTTTTTCTCAAAATATTAAAAAAATTATACTTTTTAAGATGACGTCATTTCTAAAATACAATTCATAAAAAAACGCCTTAGCGGTCGTGAAACCGTATTTTTTCAATTTTTGAAAAATAAAAAAGAAAATTATTTGATGAGGATGTTTTGGGTAAGAGACCTTCATAAGTCGTTCAGATATCGTTCATATTTACCTTTAGTTCTTAGCTTTGCGGAATCATTCATGCTAACATACATTTGACTTTTCACAATGAAGGAAACATACGTAATTATAATGGCAGGAGGGGTTGGTACGCGTTTCTGGCCATTTAGCCGGGCTAGTTTCCCCAAACAATTTCATGACGTTCTGGGGACCGGAAAAACACTTTTACAGCAAACCGTTGATCGTTTTGAAGGAGTCTGTCCTCCTGAAAATATCTACATTGTTACCAGTCAGGAATATAAGGATTTGGTAAAAGAACAAATTCCTTTTTTAACTGACGACCAGATACTTCTGGAACCGCACCGGAGAAACACGGCACCCTGTATTGCATACGCATGTTATAAAATTGCTTCCCGTGATCCGGATGCGAATGTGATTGTAGCACCGGCAGATCATATCATTTTGAATGAAGAAGTTTTTAGGGATACCGTGCGAATTGCATTGGGTGCTGCCCGTACGGAGGACATTTTGGTTACGCTCGGTATTCAGCCAACTCGGCCCGATACCGGCTATGGATATATTCAGTACATACCGGATAAGTTGATGGTTAAAAAGGTGAAGTCTTTTACTGAAAAACCTCAGCTTGAACTTGCCCTGCAGTTTCTGGATAGCGGAGATTTTCTCTGGAACGCAGGAATTTTTATTTGGAATATAAACTCCTTTAAGAAAGCCCTTTCACAATTCCAGCCGGATATAGCTGAAATTTTCGAACAGGGACACGAGCATTATTATACCGAATTAGAAGAGTCTTTTATCCATAAAGCTTATCAGCATTGCGGCAGCATTTCGATTGACAACGGCATTATGGAAAAAGCAGATAACGTCCATGTTGTCCTGAGCAGCTTCGGATGGTCGGATCTGGGAACCTGGAAATCTTTATATGAAGTTTCGGAAAAGGATCAAAATCAGAATGTTAAAGAGGGTAATCTGATCCTGCACAATACGACGAACTCCATCATCAAAATGCCTTCGGATAAATTGGTTGTGATCAACGGTTTGGAAGGATTTATTGTGGCGGAGTACGATGGAGTGCTTATGATCTGCAAAAAAGAAGACGAGCAGAAGGTTAAGGAATTTGTGGCGCAGGCGAAAGAATTGGATGCCAGGTTTGTATAATTGCTATAAATGTGCAGACTATGTTTTACCAGTGCGGACAAAATTTCAGAAGTTTGTCTACCCATTTATAGCTCAAATTTTTAAATTTGTATTACTAAATTAATGTAATTCAACATTTTATGTCAGCAACTGGGTTAAAATCGGAGGTGATTCGTCTGGTAAACGGAATGGACGATAATTTAATGGAAGATCTGCTGTCTTCCATTAAGTTATTTATAGAACAGCAGGAGTCGCCTGAGATTGATAACATTTCTCCGGATTTGGTTATAACTCTGAATGAATCTTTGCGAGGGATTGATCGGGATAAATTGCTATCCAATGAAGAAATAAAGAAAGCAACGAAGACGTGGCTTACGAAATAAAGTGGACACCTCCGGGAAAAGAAAATTATCGGGAGATAGTGGATTTTCTTTATGATACTTGGGGCGAAGCCAGCGCCATAAAATTCACTGAGGAATTACAGAAACGGCTAAGCTACCTTTAAAATTTTCCTTTTATAGGAAAACAGCATCCGTTACTCTCTTCTGTCAGACAGTTGATAATCAATAAACATCAGGTTCTTTTTTACACGATTGTAGAAAATGACATTGTTATCTTACATGTAATGGATAGTAAAATGATTCGCTGATCTGAATGTTATCAAAGCTGATACTCATCTGCCAATCTCAAAATACCTCACATCTGCTTTTACGTTTTCAAGAATTTTTTCGGAGCGTTCCGGTCTGGCATCTGTGATAAACACTTGGCCCAGAAAACCGGTGTCGATGAGTTCGATCAGTTTATGAATCCGCCGGTCATCCAGTTTATCAAAAATATCATCCAGCAGAAGTATGGGTGTTTTCTCCTTTTCGATTTTTAACAGTTCGAACTGAGCTAGTTTCAGGGCAATGACAAATGATTTTTGCTGCCCTTGTGATCCGAACTTTTTCAGGGTTATTCCATCGATTTCAAACACGTATTCATCTTTGTGCACACCTTTGCCGGTGCGCTGTGCATGAAGGTCGCGAGAACGGTTTTTCCGGAATTCAGAAGCAAAGTCAGACGATGATACTTCACTTTCATATAACACCTCGACTTCTTCCTTTCCGCTGCTCAGAAAAGCATAGTACTTTCGAAACAAAGGTAAAAAACGATCCATAAACTGGCGGCGGTGCCCGTAAATTCTTATCGCCAGGGAAATAAGCGGCTCGTTGTAAGTTTCAAGAAGATCTTCATCCAGATAATTCCTTTCAGCAAAGAGTTTCAGTAATCCGTTGCGCTGTGTAAGAATTTTATTGTATTGCAGGAAATCCTGAAGATAGTCCGGTGTTGCCTGGGCGAGTACACCATCAAAAAAACGGCGCCGCTCTTCACTCCCGTCACGGATCAGATCGGTGTCATTTGGTGCTATAAGTACCAACGGAAAAAGGCCGATATGGTCGCTGAGTCGTTCATAGTTTTTCTTGTCGGCCATGAAAATCTTACGCTGACCACGCTGCAGGCTGCATGTAATCTGAATATTTCTGCCTGAATCCTTAAATATTCCATCCAAAACAAAAAAATCATTCGCATGTCTTATGCCCAGTGCATCCTGGTTTTGAAATGCGCTTTTTGTAAGCGTAAGGAAGTAAATCGCGTCCAAAAGGTTCGTTTTACCACTTCCATTCTCCCCAACAAGACAATTTACGTGCTCTCCAAACACAAATGCTCTCTCCTCATAATTTTTAAAGTATGTAAGATGGAGCTTTTCTAGCCACATGAACTTCTTTGTTATAATGTTTATGCTTATTTTCGCAAATCATTTGCGTGAGTACGGCAAAAAACAGACTCTGTTCAAACCACTAACTTTAAGACAAAGTTCTGTCTTTATAAACGAGAACCAAATACATGGCCACCGTTACTGAAAAAAAGAAAGCATCAGCTCCAAAAAAATTACAGCATCCGAAGGAACAATATATGTTCTGGTTCGAGAATATGCTCTTGCAACGCCGGTTCGAGGAGAAATCCGGACAGCTTTATGGTCAGCAAAAAATTCGTGGTTTTTGTCACCTTTATATAGGCCAGGAAGCCTGCTCTTCGGGAGCGGCCAGTGCGCTTACAAAAGGAGATAAGTACATCACTGCTTACCGTGACCATGGTATTCCGCTTGCTCTGGGAACAGATCCCAAGGCGATCATGGCTGAACTTTATGGAAAGAAAACAGGAACGACCAAAGGAAAGGGCGGATCTATGCACATTTTCGATAAAGAGAATGGCTTTGTTGGAGGACATGGTATTGTAGGTGCCCAGATTCCCTTGGGAGCGGGTATCGCTTTTGCCGAAAAGTATAACAAAACCGGTAAGCTTTGCATCTGTTACTTCGGAGACGGAGCGATTCGCCAGGGTGCTTTTCATGAAGCGCTTAACATGGCGATGAACTGGAAACTGCCTGTCATTTTTGTTGTTGAAAACAACGGTTACGCGATGGGAACATCCGTTGCCCGTTCTTCAAACGTCACTGAACTTTATACTTTGGGCGAAGCGTATGACATTCCTTCCGAACCTGTTGACGGAATGAGTGTTGAAGCAATTCACGAAGCGGTTTCCCGTGCTGCCGAACGCGCGCGTAAAGGTGACGGACCAACATTCCTGGAATTCCGTACATACCGTTATCGTGGACACTCCATGTCGGATCCACAAAAGTATCGTTCAAAAGAAGAGGTTGAGGAATATAAACACCGAGATCCGATTGAGCAGATCCGTGCTGTAATTCTTGAAAATAAACTTGCTACCGAAGAAGAGCTTGAAGCAATTGACCAAAAAGTAAAAGGTATCGTTGCTGAATCTGTTCAATTTGCCGAGGAATCTGATTTCCCGGATGCAAGTGAAGCATACACAGATGTATATGTAGAAAATGACTATCCGTTTGTAATGGACTAAGTTCATTTTTATAACTATATTAAAAAAACCCGTCGAAAGAATCCGGCGGGTTTTTTAAGTAATTTTGACTTTTGAAAATATAAATGATCTTAGGATCACATTTTCACGTATAGATTTAAATAACGTTAACAATACGTAGGTTTGTTAAGTATAGAATGCGAAAGGTCTTGCTTTTCAAAGACAGCTGATTATTCATAATTAAAACCTACTTTCTATTTTAGAGTATGCCCTTAGACCAGGATTTAGAAAACGAAGAAGAAGGAACAGGCAATGAAATGTCCTTTATTGGACATTTAGAAGAATTAAGATGGCATGTCATTCGGGCAGTAGGATCCATTCTGGTGTTTGCCATTGTCGCTTTTGTATACATTAAGGAAATTTACCACTACGTGATCATTGCTCCGTCACAGCCCGATTTCTGGACTTACCGGATGTTGTGTAAGCTTGCTGATGTTGTTGGTTACGACGAGCTATGTGTTAAGGCGCTTAATTTTAAGCTGCAGGTAATCGGAATGGGGGATTCATTCACGATGAGTATGACTTCCGCGGTAATTGCAGGCTTAATATTTGCCTTTCCTTATGCATTTTGGGAAATATGGAGGTTCATCAGCCCAGGTCTCAAACCATCAGAAAGACGTTCAGCACGTGGTGCTGTATTTTATGTAACATTTCTTTTCTTTTCCGGGGTGCTTTTCGGATACTATATAGTTAGTCCGCTGGCAATCAACTTTTTAGCGAACTATACACTGGATGAATCTATTATCAACGAGTTCAGTCTTGCGTCTTACATTTCACTCGTTGCGACATTGACTTTGGCCTGCGGGGTAGCGTTCCAGTTGCCAATCGTGGTTTTTGTTTTGTCAAAAGTAGGTGTGCTTACACCAAGTTTTATGAGAGAATATCGCAAACATTCGATGATCGTTATTCTGATCGTAGCTGCCATTATTACGCCTTCCCCAGACCTTTACAGCCAGATACTGGTAGCAATTCCGCTTCTGTTACTTTATGAAATCAGTATCATGGTTTCTGCAAAAGTGGAGAGAGAAAAGTTGAGAGAAGAAAAAAGACTCGCTACACTCGGTGGAACTGAAATGAACGACTAAGAAGGATTAGCAATTTCAAATTGTTTACAGACCTCGGCCAATCGGTTGAGGTCTTCTTTTTTGTGTCTTGCTGTGATAGCCAGTCTTGTAGTCGGCAAGTCAGTGGAAAGAGGGTACGGGAAGCAGGACGCCATAATTCCTTTATCCAACAGATATTGAAAAAGAGCCGGATTTTCACTACAAAAAACCGGATAATCATCAATGGCTGTGATCAGTTTGAGCCCGTTTAGGTGGTTTTTAAAATACCGGATATTTTCTTTCAGTTCTTCATAAGTCTGCTGATAGATACCATTGGTTAAAAGTAGGTTGAGTGCAAAGCTATAAGCAGGTGCAAATGGTGATGCACCGGAAAACCAGGGAGATGCTCGCAGTTGTTCAGTTACTTCTTTTTCGGCAAGAATAATACCAGCAGGAATACCCATTGCTTTATTTAACGAAGCAGTAACAATAACCTTATCATTTTCTAAGGAAGTGGCCATCTCAAAAATGCCATTTCCTGATTCACCCGTTACTCCGATCCCATGTGAGTCGTCCACAATGAGCCAGACTTCTCTGCCGGCAGGCAGGTTTTTGAATATAGAAAAGTCATATTCTTCAACACGGGGAGAACCCACGGAATCAGTACATATGATGTGCGACAAATTTTGTGGACTGTCCGTAACCATACCAACGGTCGCCACCGCCCATTTATTCCAAGGATCATTCTGTGTGACATAGTGATTTCCCCAAAGGGCAGGGTGAACACCTGGTGCATAATGAAATTGAATCTTATCTGAGCAAGAGTTTCTTTTAACAATGTTTTCAATTTCCTTCATCAAAAGCTGTCCGGCCCACATGCCGGAAGATACTGTTATGGCGTCGGGAGCATGGAAAAACGCAGCGAGCTTTTCCTCTGTTTGAGAGAAGATAGGAAGTTGCAGACTGTTATTTCTTGAACTACCAAAATGGGTTCCAAACCTGGAAAAACCTTCATTTAGATAAGTACGAAATTCTTCGTTGTGGCCCATACCAAGGTAGTCTGTTCCGCTAAACCAGAGGTATTTCTTTCCATCTTCAAGTACGACTGTCCGATCCGGAAGTTGGTTTGTGAGAAACTTCTGCATTCCTGATGAGATAATTTGGAAAGGGAAAAGCATTTTACTTTAAGGCAGCACCAGTTCCATTTTCTTTGGAATAGATGATTTTTCCAAAGTCGAAGGTAATTCCTGTGGCAGGGTCATTACTGATCAGGAGTGAGCCATCCATATCCACATAATCAAGCAGCGGTAGCAGATGTGCAATTGCTGAAATACCAACGCTGCTTTCTGTCATACAGCCGACCATTGTCTTCATGCCCAGATTTTTAGCTTCGGCAATCATTCGCAATGCGGGTGTAAGTCCGCCGCATTTTGTCAGCTTTATATTGACACCATGAAATAATCCCTGGCATTTAAGTACGTCTTCCTCCACGATGCAGCTCTCATCGGCAAGTACAGGTAAGGCACTTTCGGCAAAAACTTTTTTCATGCCATCGGTATCCTCCGCAGGCAGCGGCTGCTCAATAAATTCAACGCCAAGCGATTTTAATTCGGGAGCGAATTGTATTGTTTGCTCAGCTGTCCAGGCGCAATTTGCGTCTACTCGAAACCTTGCATCGGTATTTTGTCTTAATTCTTTTACTATACGAAGATCTTCGTTGGTTCCCAGTTTTATCTTGTAAATTGGCCAGGGAAGCTCCTTCATCTTTTCCACCATTTTCTCAACCGTATCTATGCCAATTGTAAAATTGGTAAGCGGATTATGGTCGGGTGACAAGCCCCAGTTCTCATACAGTTTCAGGTTTTTTCTTTTTGCAAACAAATCCTGTGCGGCTTCGTCCAGGGCGCATTGGGCAAATGGATTTGTTTTAAGAACATGGTGAGTCTCCTGCCAGAGTTCTTCCGGAGTTGCAAATTGCCGATCTTCCACTATTGATCTTACTTCCTCCAGAGACTGGGTCATTTTATCAATCGTCGCTCCGTAATAAGGATTGGAAGTCGCTTCACCAAAGCCGCTAAAATTACCATCTTTCAGCTCTACAATAAGCGTAGGCTGCACATCGCGGGAATCGTGTGCGATGGTAAAAGTGTGTTTTAGCAGAAGATTAAAAGTATGGAAGATGAGCTGCATGTCAATATATGTTAATTACGCATATCCAGTCCCCAGGACAATTTGCTGCGCAAAGTGTTAAGAAAACTATCATCAAGCATTTTTATCAATCGCGCCCTGAAATGAGCTTTTCGGATTGTAAGCTGGGTATTTTCATCGACCACTCTTGAACGCGCGTCCAGAGATACGAGAAAGTTGTTACTTCGGCTTTTAACTTCCAGGCGCAGAACCGCAGTGTCTTCCACCACGAGCGGACGAACGTTAAGATTGTGCGGGCTGATTGGCGTTACAATAAAATTTTGGGAATGCGGAACAAGAACCGGTCCGCCGCAACTTAAAGAATATCCTGTTGAACCAGTTGGTGTCGAAATTATCAGTCCGTCCGCCCAATATGAATTCAGGAATTCGTCGTTAAGATAGGTATGCACGGTAATCATCGAAGAAGTATCGGTTTTGGTGATCGTAAAATCATTCAAACCAAAGTTCAGCCCATCGAAGAGGTCAACATTATCTATAGCTACCAGTGTTCTTTCATCTATCCGGAACTGACCGTTATCCAGCGCAGTAATCATATCTGAAATTCTTTCGGGAGATACCGTTGCCAGAAAGCCGAGGCGTCCGACATTGATACCAATTGCAGGAATTTGTCTTGCACCTACATGTGAAATGGTTTCGAGTAGCGTGCCATCACCACCCATACTCACAACCAAACGGGCGTCAAAAAGGTCGACAGGCTTTTCGTATACAGAAGTGGATTTGTGCTCGACGCCCTGTTGGTCAAGGAAAATACGGAATTCCCGGGAAAGCTGCACGTCAATTTCCCGGCGCGCCAGTTCTTTGAACATACTTTCAATAAACGGGCGGGCGGACTCATTGAAGTTGCGTCCGTGAATTGCTATTTTCATGAAAGAAAAAGTAAATCATCTTGTTTCTTCCGAAAGATACAAGACAAAAGTGCCGATTCAAAAACGCAGTAGTATTTATGCCGGAATAGACTAGGTTGCGAGGTAACGCATGAGCATGTCCAACCTTTCCTGGTCCACGCTTTCGATCGGATCATTGGCATGAGCCTCTTCAATGTCGTAACCGAACCGTTCGAGGGTGGCAATAATGGGTGTAATATGCGTGCGGTTCAGTTTTAAAGTAAGCCGCGATTCCTGCAGCGGATGCGCCGATTCAGAAGATGAATAGTAACTGCTAAGTACCCGCGTACCATTTGATTCGATCAGCCGGCTTATTTCGGCGAGAGAATAATCCCTCTCGGCAATTTTCAAAACAATAACTGCACCTTTTTCCTGAACGCCTAATTCATTCACAAAATGTTCTACCAGGTCACTTACCAGAATACTTCCCGAAAGAACTTTACCGTCATGGACAACAGGGATAATTAATAAACCAAACTGATTTACCAATCTTAGCAATTCATAAGGGTGCTGATCTTCAGAAGCAAAAATGTCTTTGTGCTGAATGATCACTTTGCCGAGCAGCTCGGTCGTATCGGCGATGTCGAATAAAATATCTTCTGACACAATTCCTCTGTAGACACCGGAATCAGTTACAATCAACTGACTGGTATGGAACTCGTCCATCCAATCCAGTGCCGTACTCACCGTGTCGGTAAGTTTCAGTACAGGGATCATTGGATTTATAAGTGTAGCAGCCAGCATATTTAGTGATGTAATTTCTCGAATGTATAAAAAAACTTAGTATGTGTCAAATTTCATTAAAAAAACAAAACTCCTTAAAAAACAAAAGAGCCATTTATGGCTCTTTAAAATTATGCTACCTGAACAGAAACATGTTTTTCTAAAAAGCTTTCCAGTATAACGTTAAATTCGTGCGGATGTTCCATCATCGGCGCATGACAGCACTTATCTATGAAATGTAATTCCGAATCAGCTATCAAACGGTTGAATTCATAACCCACATGAGGTGGTGTAATCGTATCATTTAAACCCCATACAAGCAAAGTCGGTACTTTAATTTCGTGCAGATCTTTTGCAAGATTATGTCGCTGTGCAGACTTGGCAATTCCCACAATACTCATACATTTGGGGATACTTGAAGTCGTTTCGAATACTTCGTCGATCAGATCTTTGGTAGCCACTTCGGGATCATAAAACGTGTAAGCAACCCTTTCGCGTATGTAGTCGTAGCTTCCTCTTTTTGGAAATGAACCGCCCATTGAATTTTCAAACAGGCCGGAACTACCGGTAAGCACAAGTTTGTGAACGTTTTCCTGATTTTTTAAAGTATATAACAAACCGATATGGCCACCAAGTGAATTACCAATAACGGTTACATTATTGAGATTTTTAAAGGCTACAAACTCTTCCAGAAATGCAAGAAGTGCTTCTAAACCTGCTTCACGGGGAGGCAGTTCATATATTGGAAGTAATGGAATAATGACGCGGTAACGGTCAGAAAAATTATCAATAATACCGTCCCAGTTACTTAAAGCACCGAAAAGGCCATGTAAAAGCAATAATGTTTCGCCTTTTCCCTCATCGATAAATTGAAACTTGCCTTCTGCATGTACTGAGTATTTCATTCTGTTGGTGTTGGGTTTGAGTATTATTATGGAGATGTAAATGAAATAGTGTTTAAAATCCGATTATAACGCATCAAAGAAACTAGTGCACCATTTTGCCATTATACAAAACTAGCTATTTTTTTTGATTGAAAAAGAGCCTGAGGTAATAAACCTGATTTTATTTTCTTGTAAATATTATATTTTTAGATCAATTAATAGATGATTAACATTGAATGTTACAATTATGTTTATTCAAACCAATTGTTAATCATTTGATAATTCCTCTCTTTATGAAGGGTAAAAAAGATTGGCCCCCGCCTTCATTTGATACGAATAGATGAATATGTTATAAATTGAGGCTTGTACATAATCATTATAAACGAGATCAAACAACTTCTACATTGTATAACCGAAAAAAGGAATTATTTAACCTGTTATTTAGATTAGAATTATATTAGAATCATCATTGCACATGGATTTACTCTTAAAAGATAAAGTTATTATTGTCACGGGTGGTGCAAAAGGCATTGGCCGTGGGATTGTGGAGGTGCTTGCAAAAGAAGGCGCTATACCGGTTATCGTCGGCCGGAATGAACCGGATAACCTGGAAGCTGTGGACACTCTTGATACAGAGGGGCTGAAAGTTTACCAGGTAACAGGAGAGTTATCAAAACCTGAAGAATGTGAAAAAGTGGTTCAGGAAGTTTTGAGCCTGTTTGGCAGGATTGAAGGGGTCGTCAATAACGCCGGGGTCAATGACGGAGTTGGCCTGGAAAGCGGGAACTATGAAAAATTTATCCAAAGCCTGCACAGCAACCTGATACACTATTATTTAATCGTACATCATGCACTTCCGGCATTAAAGGAATCGAAGGGGGCTATTTTAAATATTGGTTCAAAAACGGCGGAAACCGGACAGGGCGGAACTTCTGCTTATGCAGCTGCCAATGGAGGGAGAAATGCCCTGACCAGGGAATGGGCTGTTGAGCTCCTGCCTTATGGAATCCGGGTTAACGCAATCATTGTGGCAGAATGTTACACGCCTTTGTATGAAAAATGGATTCGCACGCTTCCAAATCCGGAAGAAAAACTGGCATCGATCGTGAGTAAGATTCCATTGGAAAACCGGATGACTACTGCCGAGGAAATTGCCAATATGACGGCGTTTCTGCTTTCGCCCAGATCAAGCCATACAACCGGTCAGCTCATTCACGTAGACGGAGGATATGTTCATCTTGATCGTGCGATTAGTGAGTAGTTGAAACGGACGAAATAACGTCTGTGACTATTTCTGCTTTTTCATTATCGTCTTTCAACAAATTTTTCAGGATCAGCAAAAGCTGGTCCTTATTTTTGTCCTTCATGGCATTTTTAAGTGCTCCTATTTTATCACGAATATTAAATTGTAAGCCTGGTTTTTGCTTTGCAATTCTAAGTTTGGGCTGGCTTGTGGTGAAGACCTCTTCATCTTTGTAAACAAGTTCTTCGTGCAGTTTTTCTCCTTCACGCAGGCCGGTGAACTTTATTTCAATGTTTTTTCCCATGGCATAACGCTTGATCATTCTGTTTGCCAGGTCTAAAATTGATACGCGCTTACCCATGTCAAATAAAAAAATCTCACCACCAAGACCGACTGCGGCGGCTTCCAGCACAAGTTGGGAAGCTTCGTAACGTGTTATAAGATATCGCGAAACTTGCGGATGTGTTACAGTTACCGGTCCACCGTCCAGAATCTGTTCCACAAAAGTAAAACAAACAGATCCTGTTGAACCCATTACATTGCCAAATCGGGTGATGATAAACCGGGTAACCGATTGCTCCTCATTAATACGCTGCAGATATAACTCAGATAGCCGTTTTGTAATTCCCATCACATTTTCCGGATTGACAGCTTTATCCGTAGAAATAAATATAAATTGTTCTACTCCGTAAACAACCGAAAGGTCTGCAAGGGCATGTGTAGCGAATGTATTATTTTCAACAGCAGCATGTGGCTGACTTTCGAGGAGAGGCACATGTTTGTAGGCGGCGGTGTGAAATATGATCTGTGGTTTTATTTGAGATATTAAACGTTCAAGCGTTTCCTTATTTGTGATATCCATCAACTCGTATTGGATATGGTCCTGTTTTCCAAGTTCACTCATCAGGTTGAACATACCCAGCTCAGATTGATCTACAAGACAAAGACTTGCCGGATCATAACTCAGAATATGCCTTACCAATTCGCGTCCGATAGATCCGGCAGCACCGGTTACCAGAATGCGCTTATCTTTGATGTGTTTACTAATGTTTTTGGTATCCAGAATTATTCTTTCGCGGATAAGTAATCGTTCCATATTCAATAGTTTAGGTGTATCGATGAAGGATAAAATATGAGTTTCCAGACCCAGATTTGAGTTGCTATATTACATACGCCGTTTTGGAAATTAGGTAACAAAAAAAGAGCCACACAATGTGCAGCTCTTCCCTCCCGAAGTAAAATCGGATTTATATGATGCCTTCTAAAATTCCAGGTGCCAAACCAAAAAGCAGTGTAAGGAATGTAGCCAAAACAAGTATTACTTTATAAAAAGGTGCAACGCGTATTGCGTCCACATTTCCTTCCCGCAGATAAGAAGCAATGATCACGCGGAAATAGTAGTAAATTCCAACTGTGGACATTAAAACGGCAACTACCGTAATCCAGATGATACCTCTGTCCGCCGCGCTGGTGAATATGAAAAATTTACCCCAGAAACCAGCTGTTAACGGAATCCCTGCCAGTGACAGCATGGAAACAGTAAGTACAAAGGCAAGAAAAGGATTGTTTTTAGCCAAACCGTTGAATGCTTCGTAACGCTCGTCGGGTTGGCCTTCCACCGTTTTTTCTTTTGAAACCAGCATCAAAATACCGAAGGCGCAGATTGTAGATAATGAGTAGGCAAGAGAATAAAAGACAATTGCGTTTTGCGAAGGCTTTGACATCGCAGTAATGGCAATGAGCAGATAACCTGCATGCGATATACCTGAGTAAGCCAGCATTCTTTTAAAACTATTCTGGCTTGTTGCACCGATGTTTCCAACAAGTAAAGTGAGTACAGCAATGGCTGCGATAACAATCCACCAGAAACTGTAAATACCGGAGAAGGAATGTTCAAGCAATCTGTAAATAGCAGCGAATCCGGCGGTTTTTACGATGGTTGACATAAATGTTGTAAAAATCGTTGGTGCCCCTTCGTAAACATCCGGCGTCCAGAAATGGAAGGGAGCAGCTGATACCTTAAACAACATACCGATCAAAAGCAGTAATAAACCTGCATACAGTATGTAAGAAGGGGCACCGGCATGTGTGGTTGTAACGAAGGATTGAATATGGGAAAGATCGAAAGAACCCGTTGCGCCGTAAAGCAAAGCCATACCGAAAAGCATGAAGCCCGTTGCGAAAGCACCCATCAAAAAGTATTTCAGCGCAGCCTCATTAGAGCGGAGGTTTCTTTTGTTACTCCCTGTAAGCACATACATAGCGACGGATAAAATTTCCACACCCAGAAATAACATGATCAAATGCTCAAAACCTATCATCATGATCGCTCCGACCAGCGAGAACAGCATCAAACCATAATATTCAGCGGGCTCCGAATCGGCATTGTCCTGAAAACCTCCGGAAATAGCAACGATCATAAAAGCAGAAATGAGTACGATTCCATTAAATGCAAGCGTTAGGTTGTCAACCCGGAACATGTCATAGAAATACAGCAATGGCCCCTTGTTCCATTCGTAAAAGTTTCCCGCCAATGCGATGGCCAGAAAAAGTAATGTAGAAGGAAGAAGGATATTTTTAGATTTCGAGAACCCCAAAAAGAGCGCTACGATTCCAAAAACTGACAACAATACAATGGGATACATATATTACTTATTATCGTTAGTCACTGTTAATAGCTATTGGCTTCCGGCTGTCAGCTTTCGGCACCCTGCTGTAATGATTGTTAATTTTACCGGTTTACGGACTTAATGCGTTATAATCTGTAAAATCTGATTCACGGCAGGCTCTGATATTTTAAGGAAAGTATTTGGATAAATACCTATCCAGAAAACCATAATAACCAATGGGATCAGGACCGCACTTTCGGTTACAGAAAGATCTTTAAAACCTTCCACCCAGTTGGATTTTGGTCCGAACATAGATTTTTGGTACAAACGAAGCATGTAAACCGAACCCAAAATGATTGTTACACCTGCGATGGCACCAAGCCAGGCATTGTAGTTGAATACGCCGGAAAGAAGCAGGAATTCACCTACAAATCCATTTGTCAGCGGCAACGCCACACTTCCCAGAAGCAGTATCATAAAATAAATACTGAACTTCGGTGATGTCTGTGATATTCCACCCAATTGATCCAGATAACGCGTTTTGGTTCTTGTATAAATCAAATCAACGATGTAAAACATGCCTACCACATTTATTCCGTGGGCAAGCATCTGAACCATCGCTCCCTGTAATCCATTCGCAGAGGAAGAAAAAACACCTGCTGACATTAATCCAACGTGTGCAAATGAAGAGTAGGCTACTAGCCTTTTCATATCACGCTGCTGTATCGCGATGATTGAACCATAAATAATTCCAATCACAGATAGTATCACAGCCAGAAGTCCCCAGGTTTCAACACCTAATGGAACAATAGGCAAAAGCAAGCGGATTAAACCGTAAACTCCCATTTTTAACATAATTCCTGAAAGCAGCATTGTAGCCTGTGTTGGCGATTCGGTATAAGTGTCAGGCTGCCAGGTGTGGAATGGGAACAAAGGCATTTTGATAGCAAAGGCAATAAAAAACGCCCAGAAGATAAATCCTTGAGATTGTGCGCTTAGCTGAAGATCGTAAAATGCAGTGAGTTCTGATGTATGCGTACCCGGTGTTTTGTAATACAGGAATACCAGGGCCACAAGCATGAACAGACTTCCGAACATGGTGTAGATGAAGAACTTAAAAGTAACTTTCGCTCTGTTTTCTCCGCCCCAGACAGCAGCAAGAAAATAAACAGGAATCAGCGCAGCTTCAAAGAACAGGTAGAACAGGAATGCATCCGTTGCCGTAAAGACACCAATCAGTGCCGCTTCCATGAAAAGGATCAGAGAATAAAAGGTAGCACTGTTTTTATAATCATGACCAAATGCGGAAAGAATAATAAACGGTACCAGAAATGCGGTAAGTAAAACCAGCACCATGCTGATTCCATCAATTCCTCCGGCAAAGGAAATGCCGGCAGAAGCAAGCCATTGATATTTAAATCCAAACTGAGATCCGGCGGACGGATCAAACTGTGACCAGGTAAAAACCGCAAGTCCCAATTCGGCAAGACCTCCGATTAACGCAACCTGTTTGGCAATGCGTGCACCGGTAGCCAATGTGAGAACAGCGGCTGCAATGGGTAAAAGTATTAAAAGAAGAGTAAGCATATTTTCAAGTCAACGGTCAGCAACAGATGGTGAACGGTATAAATATCAAAGTAACAGCTTCCAGAATAAAATGACTACAATGCCCAAAACCATGGCAAATACATAATCACCGGTAGACCCGGTTTGTGTTTTACGTAATAAACCAGCCAGAAAACCGATCAGGCGTGCTGCCCCGTTTACAAACAGGTCTACAAAAAATTCTCCAAAACTATAAAAGGCATTGGAAAGAGTCTTTGTTGATTTCACAAAAACAGTGTCATACAGTTCATCAACATAATATTTGTTGTAAACAAGATTTTGAATTGCTGATTTCTCTTCCGAATCCGGAGCAGGAACTGCTGCTTTTTGTACATATATAACATAAGCAATAATTGCCGCAACAGCTGCAACAGCAACAGAAATTGCCATCAATATATATTCTTCGGAATGAGATAATGTCGTCGGAAGGAAAGCAGCTGGATTAGCCTGACGAGCCGCATCGTACAGCGGACTCATAAACTCAGCCAGATGATGCGATCCGTGTAATGCTTCGGGAACACCAATAAAACCGCCAACCGCAGAAAGTACAGCGAGAACGATCAATGGAATAGTCATCGTCGCAGGTGACTCGTGCAGGTGATGCTCCTGCTCGTGGGTTCCTCGGAAGGTTCCGAAAAAAGTAAGGAACAAAAGACGGAACATGTAAAAAGAGGTCATTAATGAACCCAGAACACCAATTACCCAAAGCAGCTTATTGTGTTCAAATACATGCGCCAGAATTTCATCTTTGGAGAAGAACCCGGAGAATGGCGGTAAACCTGAAATCGCCCAGGTTGCTATAAAGAATGTAAGAAAAGTAATGGGCAGTTTTTTTCTTAAACCTCCCATTGAACGGATATCCTGCTCGTCGGACATGGCGTGAATGACACTACCGGCGCCAAGAAACAACAAAGCCTTAAAAAAAGCGTGGGTAATAACATGGAACATGGAGGCCGAGTAAGCCATTGCCCCTAAACCCATAAACATATAACCCAGCTGACTAACCGTAGAATAAGCCAGTACTTTTTTAATATCATTTTGTAAAACACCTATGGATGCGGCAAACAAAGCAGTAGCTCCACCGATAATACCGACAATTTCAAGTGTAGAAGGTGCCAGCGAATAGAGCACGTTGGAGCGGATCACCATATAAATCCCCGCTGTAACCATTGTTGCCGCGTGAATCAAAGCGGAAACAGGTGTCGGGCCGGCCATCGCATCAGGAAGCCAGGTATAAAGCGGTATCTGTGCCGATTTTCCCATTGCTCCAATAAAAAGGAAGGCAGTGATGGTAATCATAATCGGATCACCTACCTGAAATGCAGATGCCTTGCTGAAAACTTCCAGATACTCAACAGAGCCAAATGTGGTAATGATTGTAAATATTCCCAGTAAAAAACCTAAGTCCCCTACACGGTTCATGATGAATGCCTTACGCGCAGCATTGTTGTAATTTGTATTTTTATTCCAAAATCCGATAAGCAGGTAAGAGCAAAGTCCTACGCCTTCCCAGCCGATAAACATGATGACATAATTGGAACCCAATACCAGCAGCAGCATGAAAAACAGGAAAAGATTCAGATAAGCAAAAAACTTACCGAATCCGGGATCATGATGCATGTAGCCGATTGAATAAATATGGATCAGCGAACCTACTCCGGTTATGATCATCAGCATCAGCAAGGACAACTGATCGACCTGAAATGAAAACGGAATATTCAGGCTTCCAACAGTGATCCAGTCAAAAAGAGGAACGATAATTGGTTGGCTTCCGCTTGCAAGAAATGCATTGAAAGTAAGCAGTGATAAAACAAAACTACCAATAACGGCCAGACAGCCAATAAATCCGACAGCGCCTTTTGGTAAACTTGGAAATCCGAGCCCGTTGACCAGGAACCCGATTAGAGGTAATAATGGAATAAGGACTAGTAAGGTTGGAGACATGTCTTTATTTAAAACTTTAAAAGTTATTCGTTTGATTGATAAGATCTTAAAAACTTATCTCACCACTTAAGTTTATTCAGGAAGCTGATATCAGTATTACGGGTATTCCTGTAAATCATTACAATAATTGCCAGACCAACGGCTACTTCCGCAGCAGCGACGGCCATAATAAAAAATACAAATACCTGCCCCGACGGATCCGAACGATATGAGGAAAAGGCAATTAACAGCAAGTTCGCAGCATTCAGCATCAATTCAACCGACATAAAAATGACGATGGCATTTCTGCGTGTCAATACGCCAATGATACCAATTACGAAAAGTAATGTGCTGAGAATGAGATAATGCTGAAGGGGGATATTCTGAATAACCTCTGGTATATTAACTTCCGGTAATGCAGGGTTTGGAATCATAGCTGATAACCTTAATGGGTATTCGGATTAACTAGTTGTTACTTATTTTTCAGGCAAATTCAAGTGTGCCACTCAGAATTTCAATGTATTTCAGCAAAAATAGGTATAAATACTTCTTTGTGCCAATTGTAAAATTATACTTCTGTTACCGCTGCGTAAAAGCACGCAGTTTGATTTCGGTAAGTCTTCTTTTTGTATCGAGGGGAAATTCAGCTTTCATCATCCAGTCATAAAACGACGGTTCGTTTTTCAGAATGTCTGCCACTTTTTTTCCATTGTGTTTTCCAAAGTTAAAAACTTCTTCTCCTTTATCATTGAAAACCATTCTTCCGGCGAAATCAATGACTTTTGAAGCGGTGAGTTCATGAAGTGCAGCGACATCATTTTTAACCGGTTCAAACTCAACTCCTTTCGGATCAAGGACTTTGACGCCTTCATATCTGGCAATTTGTCCCTGCAATACCTCGAATGTTGCCAGTGTATCGGCCTCTGCGCCATGCGCTCCAATGAGGGTTTTACCACAATAGAATTTATAAGCAGCAGCAAGATTCCGCGGTTCCATCATGTGAAAGATTCGCTGCGTATCAACACATTTTCTGTTTTTTACATCAAATTCAACACCCACACGCAGGAATTCTTCAACCAGCATGGGTATATCAAAACGATTGCTGTTAAATCCGGCAAGGTCGCAGCCTTCCAGAAAAACAGCCAGATTTTTTGCGATACTTTTAAAAGTAGGGCTGTCTTTTACATCTTCATCGTAAATGCCATGTATCAGACTGCTTTCCAGCGGTATCGGCATTTCAGGGTTAACCCTTCTTGTACGGACTTCAGTTTCACCATTAGGCAAAGCCTTTACCACGGATAACTCCACAATACGATCGCGGGCAATGTTTACTCCAGTGGTTTCAAGATCAAAAAAAGCAAGGGGCTTTTTCAGATGAAGGGTATGCATAAGGCACTCCGGTTAGTTTTAATGGGGCGAAGTTACGCTTTACATGTTTACAGCGCAAAAGAAGAGGAGAGTTTCAATTTTTAGCATTCTTTTTTATATTCATTCTAAATTCGGAAAACGGCAATCATACCCGGATTCACGAACCAGTCTGTTAACTAAGGAACTTTATTATTCCATCCAGGCGTATGATTTTGTAACGGCTTTTTGCCAACCTTTATACAGTTCCTCTCGTTTAGCTGCCTCCATATCCGGATTCCAGGTATGAGCTACTGCCCAGTTTTGTTTCAATTCATCTGTATTTTTCCAATAGCCCACTGCCAGACCTGCTGCGTAAGCCGCTCCAAGAGCGGTTGTTTCTGCAACTGCCGGGGAAACAACCTGTGTATCCAGCATGTCGGCCTGAAACTGCATCAGAAGCTGGTTCATGACCATGCCGCCATCGACGCGTAAAGAAGAAAGCTGTATGCCGGAATCCTGTTCCATGGCATTCACTACATCTAATGTCTGGTAGGCCGTTGCTTCAAGAACAGCACGGGCAATGTGTCCCTTGTTTACGTAGCGGGTTAGTCCTGCAATTACGCCACGTGCATCATTACGCCAGTACGGAGCATACAAACCTGAAAATGCCGGTACGAAATAAGCACCGCCGTTGTCTTCCACAGTTCGGGCCAGTTTTTCAATATCACTGCTTTTTTTAATCAAACCCATGTTGTCACGTACCCATTGAACCAGCGCTCCCGTTACGGCAACACTTCCTTCAAGCGCATATTGAACCGGGTCATTTCCAAATTGATAGGCAATTGTGGTGAGCAAGCCATGTTCCGACATTTTAATTTCACTCCCGGTATTCATGACGAGAAAACAACCTGTTCCGTATGTGTTTTTAGCCATTCCGGGTTCAAAACAGGTTTGGCCAACCAATGCAGCATGCTGATCTCCCAGATCACCGGCTACCGGCACTCCCGGTAAAACTTCATTGGTTACGGTTCCGTAAATTTCACTGCTGCTTTTTATTGCAGGAAGCATTTTTCCGGGAATATTATAAGCCAAAAGCATATCTTCATCCCATTGCAGGCTATGCAGGTTCATCAGTTGCGTACGGCTTGCGTTGGTAACATCGGTAACATGTATGCCGCCATGTGGGCCACCGGTCAAATTCCAGATCAGGAAAGTATCGATGTTTCCAAAAATAGCCTCCCCTTTTTCTGCATCGGAACGAAGACCTTCTACATTTTCCAAAAGCCATTGCAATTTCAATCCGCTGAAATAGGTTGACACCGGCAGCCCGGTTTTATCGCGAAACTGGTTAAGTCCGCCTTCTTTTTCATATTTAGCTACAAGATCAGTTGTGCGTGTATCCTGCCAGACCAGGGCATTGTAATAAGGTCGCCCGGTTCGTTTATTCCAGACAACAGTAGTTTCTCTCTGATTTGTTATTCCTATTGCTGCAATATCAGACGAAGTTGCGGAAACATTTATTCTGGCAATAGCAATTACTTCCAGCGTATTTTTCCAGATCTCTTCCGGATTATGCTCCACCCAGCCTGGCTGCGGATATATTTGCTCGTGTTCCTTTTGTCCGACAGAAACAATATTTCCCTGATGGTTGAAAAGTATACATCGCGTACTGGTTGTTCCCTGATCAATTGCAGCAATATATTTTGACATAATGGTATTATGGTTGGCTTATTTTGCAATAAAGGAAGTAAGTAGTGAAATTTAATTGTAAAGGACAAATTGAGTCTGCGCGACCCGGTCTGCGCGACCCGGTCTGAATGCGCAGCAGGCTGAACGGTATCTCGGCGAAAACGTTTAACCCCGTCAGGGTTGTCGGTACACATTTTGGTATTTTAACCCCGGGTTATACCCGGAGCTATTCAAATTGAAGCCCGTTGGGCTTTTTTTTGTCAGCGCGACAGGATCTGGTCTGAATGCGCAGCAGGCTGAACGGTATCTCGGCGAAAACGTTCAACCCATTCAGGGTTGTCGGTACACATTTTGGTATTTTAACCCCGGGTTATACCCTGAGCTATTCAAAGTGAAGCCCGTTGGGCTTCTTTTTAATGCGAACTAACATTGTCTGGGAAAAAACAAGAGTCAGTTTTACAAACCCTGGAAGGGTTAAATTCGAATAGCCCCCAATGCAATTGGGTGGTTGTAGAATCAAACACAGCGCATCAACCCCAACGGGGTTGAATAGAATGGATGAATGGAAATTTTTATAAACGCTCATCAAATTTGTCGATAGCTTTGAATAATATTGACTACATGAAACTGAGCACAAAATATTTTCCTAAAACCAGAACCCGAAAAATCATTTTCGTGTCCGCGGTTATTTTGATCTCTTTCCTACTCCTCGACCTCCTCTTTCCCTTCAATCCAAACGTTCAGTACTCCACCCAAATCACCGACAAAGATGGTACGGTCATTCATGCCTTTTTAAGTGAAGACGACAAGTGGAGACTTTATACAAACAATAATGAAATTACTCCGCTACTGCGTAAAACATTGATTTACAAGGAAGATCAATATTTCTACTATCATCCGGGAATCAATCTTTTTGCCATCACAAGGGCAGCTTTTCGAAATATTTTTACAGGAAGGCGAACTTCCGGCGCCTCCACGATCACGATGCAGGTGGTGCGTTTATTGAAACCCGGACCTCGTACTTATTTTAACAAAATCATTGAAGCCTTCCGCGCATTGCAGCTTGAACTTCATTTTTCCAAGGATGAGATCGTGCAGCTTTATTTTAATCTGGTGCCCTATGGTGGAAACATTGAAGGTATTAAAGCGGCGTCACTTTTGTACTTTGGAAAACCACCACAGTTATTAAGCCTGGCTGAAATAACTGCTTTGACCATCGTTCCAAACAGACCTTCCAGCCTGCGACCCGGAACGCGTAACGAAGCACTGGTTTTAGCCCGAAATGAATGGTTGCTGCGTTTTCAAAAAGAAGGTTTATTTCAAAAAAATATTATTAAAGATGCGCTGACTGAACCTTTAAGCATTAAAAGACAGTATTCTCCGCGGCAGGCGCCACATTTGTCATTAAGGCTGCAAAAGGATTTTCCGAACCAGCCTGTGATACAAACTTCCCTGAAAATTCAGCTGCAAAGGCAGATTGAAGAACAGGTGAAAAACTATGTAAATCGTCTGCAGGGTTTGAATATTCACAATGCTGCAGTGATGGTGGTTAACAATGAAAAGATGGAAGTTGAGGCATACGTTGGTTCTGCCGATTTTAATAATCCCTATGACGGCGGACAGGTCGATGGAATTCGTGCTGTCCGTTCACCAGGGAGTACATTGAAACCGCTTTTATATGCAACTGCTTTTGATAAAGGGATCATTACCCCGAAAAATGTCATGAACGATGTTCCCGGAAATTTTGCCGGCTATGAACCTGAGAATTTTGACCTGCACTTTAACGGTCCGGTCACTGCTGAATTTGCGCTCGCTAATTCTCTGAACATTCCGGCAGTCAGAATTTTAAAACAGGTTAGTACATCCACATTGGTGGGACAACTGAAAAAGTCCGGTTTTCAGACAATCAAAAAACAGGAAAAAGATCTTGGACTTTCCATGATACTGGGTGGTTGCGGTGTTACGCTTGAAGAATTGACCAGGCTCTTTGCATCTTTTGCAAATGAAGGTGAATTCCGGCCTTTAAATTATCTGGCAAACAAACCAAAAAGTCAAAAGCCACCCTTCATTGTCTCTAGGGAAGCGTCTTTTTTGATAACCGACATATTAACCCAGATCACCCGGCCTGATCTTCCCAGCAATTTTGACAATACTTACCATTTACCAAAAATTGCCTGGAAAACCGGAACTTCTTACGGGAAGCGGGATGCATGGAGCATTGGTTATAATAAGCGCTACACGGTCGGGGTGTGGGTTGGCAATTTTTCCGGAGAAGGTGTACCTGAACTGAGTGGCGCCAATACAGCAACGCCATTATTATTTTCCATTTTTAATTCACTGGATTACAATTCACCAAAAGGCTGGTACGCGGTGCCGCCGAATGTTGCGTTGAGGAAAGTTTGTGCGGTCAGCGGAGATATCCCGGAAGATTTTTGTGATCACCAGATCACAGGTTATTACATCATGGGCGTTTCGGCTTATCATAAATGCAGGCACCTGCGTTACGTTTTCACAGATCTGCAAGCCAAAATTTCCTACTGTACCTATTGTCTGCCGGAAAACAATTTTGAAAAAAGGACCTATCCCAATCTGGCTCCGGAGTTGATCGCTTATTATGAACAGCAGAAAATTCCCTATAAAAAAATACCGCCGCATAATCCCAGGTGCGAACGTGTTTTTCACGACGGAGCGCCGCTGATCGTGAGTCCGAATGAGGGCAGCGAATATTATATACGCAAAGATGAGCCACAGCAAATTCAGCTGGTTTGTCAGCCAGCCAACGATGTTCAGGAGGTTTTTTGGTATATCAATGATAAACTCGCCAAAAGGGCAGGACCTAATGAAGCTGTTTTTATCAATCCGCCTCTCGGACGTGTTAAAATTTCATGCAGTGATGATAAGGGAAGGAATTCCGATATGTGGATTAAGGTTAGCAGGATGTAGGGAAATGTCAGAGTTAGTCAGGAATTGTCAGGAAATAGTCACTTGTTGTCACTTATAGTTTCCGGCTTTCCTAAACAATTAATGACTACACCCGACCACAAATGATCATCCCGGCTATTAGTGACAATCCCTGACTGTTTACATAGCCTGCGGCGAACCTTCCTGATACAAAACCTGCAGAACCGTTTGTCCAACCGCTTTTAAAGTTTTTGGATCGATGTTTTCCATCGTATCGTTTGTAGTGTGCCAGTCTTTGAAAAAAGTTTGGGCTATGTTATCCGGTTGTGTGTGAATGATATCGATCATTGGAATTTTGGCGACTTCATTTACAGGTACATGATCGTCGGTGATTCCGGAGCCCCGCTGATCCAGGAAATAATTGCTGTAACCCAGCTCTCTTGCAATATCCCAAACTTCCTTCACCACACTTTCAGCCATTTGAACCGAATATCCTTCTTTTGGAAAAGTGGCTCCTTTGGCGCCAACCATGTCGAGTAAAATACCGAAATAGGCAGTGTAATTGGGTATATGTTTGTTGGCTGCCCAATGCTGAGAACCTAAGCAATATCCACTAAACTTATCCTTTGCTTTATCAGAATTTCCCCAGTCTTCGGCATCAAAAAAGATGATATCTACACCCAGATCCGGTTTATTAGCTGAAACAGATAACGTTCTTGCAATTTCCAACAAAATACCTACGCCGCTTGCTCCGTCGTTAGCCGCCGGAACCGGTTTGTTTTTATTTAATGAATCCTGATCAGCAAAAGGGCGGGAATCCCAGTGCGAAGTAAGCAGGATCCGTTTTGAAGCAGTTGGGTTGAAACTTCCTATGATATTTCTGGCATTGAGCTTTTTACCGTCGTAGGTTGTTGCTTCAAAAGTTTGCTCTGTAACCTGCAAGCCATATTTTTCAAGTGTTTTTACCAAAAAATCCCCACACTTTTTATGAGCCGAAGTATTGGGCACACGCGGACCAAAATCAACCTGTTTTTGAACAAAAGCGTAAGCTGAATCTTCGTTAAAAACGGGACTATCTGCGAGTTTGAAAACCTGTTGGGTCGTTTCGTCAGAATTGGTTTTGGATTTACAGCCGTAAAAGAAAAAACACGCGGCAAAGAGAAGAGGTAACTTTTTTATAAACACAATATTAAAAGGAAATGGCATCGCCTGGTTTTATATCATTACGGTCGCTGAATCCTGCATTTAGTTCAACCACGTATTTGGCTACGCCGTTGGAGGGAAGACTTTCTTCGGAAAAAGGTTTCGTATTTTTTTGAATGGAAATGATTTTTTTGCCTGCATCTGCATAGATGATGTCCAGCGGGATCTGTGTATTTTTCATCCAGAAACCCAGTTCACGAGGTTCCTGGAAAATAAAAAGCATCCCGGTTGAGTCCGGGATGTATGGCCTGTACATCAATCCTTTGTTACGTTCAGCATCATTTTCTGCGATTTCAACGTCAATTTTCCTGATCTGTTTTCCTTCGCGGCTAAAAACAACTTCACCTTCTTTTGTAAAAACAGTTGAGGGTATTTCTGTGGAAACAACTGGCTTTTCTGAAACCGTTTTTTTGTTCAGCCACGGAGCCAGCATATAAGCTAGACCACCAAGCAGGAAAACAGCCAGCAAAATATAGGCAAATATGGACTGACGATTTCTCATAATTTATTCCTCATAAGCCCAGTCAATTCTTAGTTTGGTATCATGAATTGCCAGTCCCTGCTTTTTAAAGTAAGAGCGAATTTCATCCACTTTTTCATAATTCCGGGTTAACTTATATTCACGATATAAATTAAGCATTCCGTCAAGCACCGCGTTTCCTTCGCTTAACTCTTCTTTTAAACCAAGTACGTCCTCAAAGAATATGATGAATTTAGTTTTGAGTTCTGTGAAAACTTCTTCTCCGAGCGCAGCAGTATGAAGTTGTCCCAGGTTCAGCATATTTACATACTTCACCATATTAAAAAGGTTTGCGAAAGCCACCGCTGTGTTCAAGTCATCATTCATCGCAGCGTAAAAACCCTGAATCGATTTTTCAATATCCGCTATTTTCTTCTCGTCCGCCTGTGCGTTGGCATCTTCTGAGTAGGTCATCCTTTTGATAATCCTCAGTGCGTTCGCGAGTTTTTTATATCCTTTGTGAGCAGCTTTGAGTGCGTCATTGGAAAAGTCAAGCGTACTTCTGTACTGGCTTTGCAGCATGAAAAAGCGGACCGTCATCGGGCTGTATGCCTGTTCCAGCAAATCGTGATTTCCGGAAAACAGTTCCGCCGGTAAAAACGAGTTATTCAGAGACTTTGACATTTTCTGTCCATTCACGGTCAGCATGTTCGTATGCATCCAGTATCTTACCGGCTCCACGTTGGTAAGTGCTTTTCCCTGTGCAATTTCACATTCATGATGCGGGAATTTCAGGTCCATACCACCGCCGTGAATATCAAATTGTTTTCCTAAATATTTAGCACTCATGCAGGTACATTCCAAATGCCAGCCAGGAAAGCCCATGCTCCAGGGGGAATCCCATTGCATGATATGTTCAGGACTTGCTTTTTTCCAAAGAGCAAAATCCAGCGGATTCAGTTTTTCAGCCTGGCCATCGAGTTCACGGGTTTCATTGAGAAGGTCTTCAATAACCCGTCCTGAAAGTTTTCCGTAATCGTTGCCTTCTGCCTGGTATTTGTTGATATCAAAATAGACCGAACCATTCGATTCATAAGCCATTCCTTTATCAATCAGCTTCTGAACGGCTTCGATCTGTTCAATTAAATGACCTGTTGCAGTAGGTTCGATACTTGGCGGCAAAAGGTTAAAAATAGCCGACACATCATGAAAATCATTGGTATACCGCTGCACAATTTCCATCGGTTCGAGCTTTTGCAGCTTGGCCATTTTACCGATTTTATCTTCCCCAACCTCTCCGTCGCCCACGAGGTGGCCAACGTCGGTTATATTCCGGACGTACCGCACCTTGTAGCCAATATGCGTCAGGTAACGGAAAAGTATATCAAAAGATAAAAAGGTACGTATGTTTCCTAAATGAACATTGTTGTAAACCGTCGGTCCGCAGACGTACATGCCTACGTAGGGAGGCGCAAGCGGTTCGAATAAATCTTTTTTACGCGTAAGTGTATTGAAAATCCGGAGCGGCTGGTAAGTTGTTTGGGCCATGAATATTTTTACTTTCTTTAAAAATCAATTTTGGGTAACTGTATGTTTATCAGAAGCCCGGACAACAATATTGCTTTTTCATCTTGTTTGATTTGTAAGTCTGTTTTCAACCCAGCCGATTATTTTTTCAGCCTCTTCCATGCCGATTTTAGCCAATTTTGCACTTTGGGCGCCATCATATCCCATGGCTAAATGCAGAATTTCATAGGCAGTTGCAAAATCGGAAGTTATTTTTTTATCTAGACCTGATAATTCCTTTTGATACCATTCTACACTTTTTCTGGTCTTCTTCTTTTTCTCTCCCAAGAGTTCATCAAGCGCAACCAGTATACCCGTGTAAGCTGTATGACCAGCAATCTTTACATACTTTTTGTCATGGTACAAACCGTCTTCCTTTTTGGCCTGGTTCCTTAAAAAATCCTTGGCGTTGTCAATGTGTCGTTTAGCTTCTGAAATTGCTTCCATTTTACAAGTATGTGTTTGTTCGTTGATAAAATTTTATTTTTTAAAATTCCTGTAACGTCAATCAACTTTCCATAACGCCCTAATCTCACAAAAATAGCAAATACCAATGATTGATTGCCAACTGTTTATCACAATACCATTATAAGGAATATGCTATTCAGCTGTTTTCTTTATCTTCGCAGCGTTTTTTGGATTAAATTTATATTTGAAACCTACTTAAAATCAATACAATACTGCTTTATGAGTTTACTAACAGTTGGATCTGTCGCATTTGATGCTCTTGAAACCCCGTTTGGAAAAACAGATAAAATCATTGGAGGCGCTGCTACCTATATTACTTTATCCGCATCTTATTTTACAAAAGAAAACAATCTGGTTGCGGTTGTCGGCGGCGATTTTCCTCAAAGCATGATTAGTCTGCTTGAAGAACACGGTGTCAATACGGAAGGTTTGGAGATTATTCAGGATGGTAAAACTTTTTTCTGGTCGGGAAGATACCATGAAGATATGAACACCCGGGATACACTCGAAACTCAGCTGAACGTAATGGAACATTTTGATCCGATCATTCCTGAATCGTATCAGACCACAAAGTTTCTTATGTTGGGAAATACAGTTCCTGCAACTCAGAAGCTGGTTATTGAGCGTATGGCAAACCGTCCGAAACTGATCATGCTTGATACCATGAATCTTTGGATGAACATTATGCTTGACGATTTGAAAGAGGTTATCAGCATGGTCGACGTGGTGACGATCAACGATGAGGAAGCACGCCAGCTTTCAGGCGAGTACTCGCTTCGCAAGGCTGCTGTTAAAATTATGGCAATGGGACCTAAAACCCTGATCATCAAAAAAGGAGAACACGGTGCATTGTTATTCCAGGGCGACCGAATCTTCTTTGCGCCGGCATTGCCGCTTGAAGAAGTTTTTGATCCAACCGGAGCAGGAGATACTTTCGCAGGAGGTTTTATCGGATACCTTGCCAGTACGGACGACATTTCTTTCGAGAACATGAAACGCGCCATTATCTATGGTTCTGCGATGGCATCTTTTTGCGTGGAAAAATTTGGTTCAGAGCGTTTGGTTAATCTTACACAGGAAGAAATCAACGAACGTGTACAGCAATTCGTGAACCTGTCGAGTTTCGAAATCAACTGATTTTAACATTTGCTTATCTATGTATGGATAATTTAAGTCCATGCATAGATAAGCTACCAAACTACTCTTCATTTTCCCTTTGATTTTCTTTGAGAATCTGATTTACCCGCCAATAGTCCTTCCGGACACTAATTCAGTATTTCTCCTGATTTGATAACTTCATAAACAAATTAGGAATGTTTAACTTCTTCACTAAAAGTTATATTACGTTTTTCTTTATACTTATCCTTTTACCTTGGACAAGTGTAAAATCACAGGCGCTTTTACCTCAAAGCAAAAATAAATTAGTAGTTATTGCGCATCGCGGCAACCATGTTGAGGTTCCGGAAAATACACTTGCTTCGTTTCAGGAAGCGATAAAAGCAGGCGCAGATTATGTAGAAGTTGATTTGCGGACAAGCAAAGATGGTCATTTGGTTGTAATGCACGATGCAACCGTGGATCGGACCACAGACGGCAAAGGCAATGTTTCAGATATGTCCCGGGCTGATTTGAAAGGATTGAAACTAAAAAGCGGGAGTAAAAAATCTTACAACATTCCTGAATTTTCAGAGGTTTTGAAAGTCTGCAAAGGAAAAATCAACATCTATCTGGATTTTAAGGAAGCCGACGTAGCAGAAACCTGGAAGCAGATCAGGGAAGGCGGAATGGAGAAGCAGGTTGTGGTGTATCTGAATAAAACTTCTCAATACAAACAATGGAAAAACATTGCTCCGCAGGTTCCGTTAATGACCAGTCTTTTTGATGAGGTTAAAAATAAAGAACAGCTCGGAATGTTTCTGGGCCAGGTAAAGATTGAGGTGCTGGATAATATTGCCGATCCGGAAATGGTTTCAGTTGCAAATCAAAATGGCGTAGCTGTTTGGCTTGATGTGCAAAACCCTGCCGAAGGTCCGGATTCGTGGAAAGAAGCTTTGCAAAAAGGAGTTCAGGGACTTCAAACGGATAAACCAGCGGAGCTGATTTCCTATCTAAAAGAAAATGGCTGGCGCGACGGAATGCCTGTTTCTGCAAAGACCGATATCTCCAGAAAAAAATCGACGTACATAACGCTCAAAGATGTTAAGTATGGCGATGCACCAGGAACCGAGAATTTGCTGGATGCATTTGTCCCACGAAATCACACAGACTCGACCAAACTGATTGTATACATCCACGGTGGTTCATGGAGCCGTGGTGATAAGAGTGAATTTCCTCAAATTTTGATAGATGAACTGGTTGAGAAACGCGGATACGCCGTAGTTTCAATAAATTATCGTTTGGTAAAAGAAGGTAAGGACCGTTTCCCGGCGCAGATTGAAGATGTGAAAAAGGCGCTGCTGTTTTTATCCGGTAAGGCCAAAAAATATCAATACAATGGAAATGAATTTGCCTTGATGGGGGGCAGTGCGGGTGCGCATCTGGCTATGTTATACGCTTACGGTTATGATCCTGAAAAGAAAGTAAAAGCGGTGATCGATCTTTGGGGGCCAACAGACCTGACGGACAAAATGGTGCGGGCGGACGGCAGCGATGCCGATAATACGGTAATAAGATTTTTGGGAGAAAAAGATCCGCAGGCGCAGATTGCCAAAGATGCCAGTCCATCTTACCATTTAAAAAAAGAAACCGGCGTGCCTACAATTCTTTTTCACGGCGGAGAAGACCCGCTTGTTCATGTAAGTCAGGCAGAAAATCTGTATAAAAAGCTGATTGATCTGGGCGTTCCTGCGCAATACGAATTATATCCGCACGACAAACACGGCATGGGCGCAGCTTCCATGGTCGATGTGATGAGTAAGTTGTTGGTTTGGCTTGAAAAAACTTATCCGGCGAAATGAGCTGCCAGGTACTGCCGTTGTTACAAGAAATCAGGTTTAAGTGTTTGATTTACAATGTGATTTAATGTTACTTTGTTCAAATCCCTAAACAGCAACTCTGTGCAAAAGCTAATCTTTTCAATTCTTGCTTTAATACTTTGGAATTGTAATTCTAAGTCCGAAAAACAGATTGAAACAAAATCGCTTAATACTTCTGTGTTGACAAAAAGCCTTTTTAACCAAATTGGTGCAGATATAAATTCTTCGGTAGATGTTGAAAATATGAATATCAATGAAGTGAAAAATCTGTTAAAACTGATGGTCAAGACAGATCAGCAGTATCGTGATAGTTTGGAAATAGGTGATAAAAAGCATGAAGCCTTTTATTTGCAAAAATTGAAAGCGAACGATGAAGCGAACTTAAAGTTATTGGATAAAATAATTCAGTATCATGGCTGGCCCGGACTTAGCAAGTTTGGGGAGGAAGGGGCCACTACTGCCTGGTTAGTAATCTGGCATCACCGGGATAAAAGACACATTCTTTGCCGTTATTATAATCTGATGGAAGAGGCTGTGAGAAATAAAGAGATGCATCCCGGCGCCCTGAAAACTATTGATAAGGGGTTAGCTTTACTTTCGCCGGATCAGATTGAGTATTAAGTTTTGTCTCCAAAAATAGTCTTATACACCGGACAGTCTTCCGTATGTGCTCCAGGCAGGTATCCTGTACTCATTAAAAATTCATTGACGATTTCACCTCCGGTAAATTTGAAAGTCTTCTTGAAAAGTTTTATCCATTCTACTTTTGATAAAGACCGGTTAAAATCCAGCCAGTTTTTGAACGTTCCGAATTCCTTTTTTAAGTCCAGTATTTTTTGTGCGTTTACAATGGCTGCATTTATTTTCAACCGGTTACGAATAATTCCGGGGTCAAGCAGCAATCTTTCCCGGTCTGATTCGGTGTAGGCAGCTATTTTTTCAATTGAAAACTGATCATAAGCAACCCGGAAACTTTCCTGTTTTCGGAGCATCAGCGTCCAGCTCAGGCCTGCCTGATTGATTTCCAGGATAAAACGCCCAAAAAGTTCGTCATCATCCTCTATGGAAAATCCGTACTGATTATCGTGATAATGCTTATTTAGCAGATAATCAGATTGTTCTGAAATATTATTTTGTATAAAACTACAATAGGACATCGCTGATGAACGGGTAAAAGTTTAAAGTAAAAAGGCTGTTGACATAGATTTTCCGTACGTTATATAAATTTCAAATCTAAAATCATGGTTTACTTACAACTAAAGAAGTCCGATTTGTACCTCGGTGATGTTTGCGTCGGGGTTTTCAAAATCCATATTTAAATAAATCTCCCTGTTCTGACCGCTCATTTCGGGATCTTTAACCTGTATTTCAAAAATAAGCAGACCATAGGCTTCTCCCAGGCTTTTCCAGCAACCTTCGTGTCTGTGCGACATGCAGCGAAAAGCATCGAGTGTTTTTATTTTAAAATCAGAATTGGTTATAAGGGTTTTATTCTGTGAAATTGGTAAAGCAATGGTAAGTCGAAATTTCGTATCAGGCTGACCATCTGCTCCGTCGTAGATCCAGTAAACCGGGCCGGTAATTTCCAGTTCGTTTTTAACTGCCTCTGAATAGAGCTGCCGGGCAATTACACGAATGTATTGAGAAATATCCTTAAGCGTCGTTTCAGTCTCGAAGCAGAATATCTGCATTGGTTGAATTGTCCTGATTTGCATAAAATTTAAGTTTAATGATCACGACAAATTAAATAGCAGTGAATGACAACCCTGTGTCAGCAGTGTTTTCAATTCTAGTTTTTGTAAAAAAATAAAGAGCTAAGGTGATCTCAAATGTCACAGGTAGTTTAAAATCCTTCAGTGTTTCACCCGGCGAACGGTTTGCTGCATCCAGGGATAACTGATGTAAAGAACTTTTGTCGCTCCAATTCCGACACCTGCACCCATCAGTACATCCGCAAGCCAGTGTTTGTTATTCAGGATACGCATCGTTCCAACGGCAGTGGCAGTTGTGTATCCGCCGATACTATATAAAACACTTCTTTCACCATACTCTTCATGCAGAATCGTTGCATTTGTAAAGGCAGTTGTAGCGTGGCCGGAAGGAAATGAATGATTGTCTTCACCATTTGGACGGGGATAGGCGATTATTCTTTTCAAACTTTGCGTAACGCCCTGTGCAATCACATTAGATAAGAGAGCAAGTATGATCTGATCCCCCAGCTTATGTTTTCCCTTCACTCCCGAAGCAGCAAGACTCAAACTAACTACACCGGGTGCATACGGCAGGAAATCATCAACATTGGTATGAAAACCAGGGTAGTTTTTCACTACGTTTCTTTGCAGCGAACGGCTTATTCTTCCCTGTGTTATTAACCCCGCCAAAGCAAGCGAAACCGGCGGAATAACATCCATTGGCTTCACAACCCAAAGTTTTGTAGAATCAGATTGGGCGAAGGCAGAGGAAGAAGTTATTGGCTGACAAAAAAACAGAACCATAAAAAATAGTGAACCGCCTGACTTTAAGCGCAGACCACATCTGAATTCTGTAACACTTTTCCGAACTTCTTCCAATGCCGTATTTTTCATAAAATAGCTTCTCTTACACGTACCAGTCTTTCCAAAAGCCCTTCCAGCTGATCGAGCGGTAACATATTAGCTCCGTCAGATTTTGCCTCAGCGGGATTAAAATGGGTTTCGATGAAAAGTCCATCTGCACCCACGGCGATAGCGGCTTTGGCAATGGTTTCAATTAATTTTGGCTTGCCGCCGGTAACACCGGAAGTTTGGTTAGGCTGCTGTAAGGAATGCGTGCAATCCATAATTACCGGCACACCAAAAGCCTGCATTTCAGGAAGATTGCGATAATCTACAACAAGATCACCATAACCAAAACTGTTGCCGCGGTCGGTAAGCAGCACCTGGCAGTCCGGATTGACCTCATGTACTTTTTCAGCAGCAAACTTCATCGAAGCGCCGGAAAGAAACTGCCCTTTTTTTACATTGACTGCTTTTCCTGTTCTTGCAGCAGCGGCAAGTAGTTCTGTTTGGCGGCAAAGAAAAGCGGGTATCTGAAGTACGTCTACATATTCAGCAGCAAATGCGGCCTCATGCGACTCATGTATGTCTGTTACAGTTGGTATGCCAAAAGTTTCACTGATTTCCTGCAATATCTTTAATGCCTTTTCATCACCAATTCCGGTAAAGGAATCGATTTTGGTACGGTTCGCTTTGCGGTAGGATCCTTTAAAAATGTAAGGAATTTTCAGGCGGTCTGTCAGTGTAACAATTTGTTCTGCGATGCGCAAAGCCATGTCACGTCCTTCAATCGCACAAGGACCTGCCATGAGGAAGAAAAGAGGTGAATCTGTATTTTTTAATTTAGGTATCGAAATCATATTCAGCTTATTCGGATGTTGTCAAATCTTTTGCGAATGTACAGTTATCCATAATGTTCTCTAGGTAATTGATAGATTTATTGAAACGTATACGGATAATCAACTGATTTTCTGTTTTTTTAATTTAGGCCTGTTTGTGTACAATAAATTTAAAGGGTTAAAAAAATTTTGACAAAGTGAACTGAAATATCTTTCTTTGTTGCGATTTTAACCAAAAAGTGTTTATAAAATGTCAGCAATTGCAGAAAGAGTTAAGCAAATTATCGTCGAGAAACTCGGCGTAGAAGAGTCGGAAGTTACGCCAGAAGCAAACTTCCAGAACGACTTGGGAGCGGACTCTCTAGATACCGTTGAATTGATCATGGAATTCGAGAAAGAATTTAACCTTTCTATCCCGGACGATCAAGCAGAAAACATTGGTACAGTTGGTCAGGCGGTTGCCTACCTTGAAGAAAACGTGAAGTAATTCAGGTTTCCTTTACAGTATCATCTTCTTTCTGTCCCTTATTTTATGAGTTTTAAGCGAGTTGTAATCACAGGAATGGGCGCATTAACGCCTGTTGGTAATGATATTCCCACCTTTTGGAAAAATTTGGTTGCTGGTGTCAGCGGTGCTGCTCCCATTACCCGGTTTGACGCAGAGAGGTTCCGTACCCGTTTTGCCTGTGAGGTAAAAGGGCTGGATATCAATGATTACATCCCTCGGCAGGAAGCACGTAAAATGGATCCATTCACCCAGTATGCCGTAATTGCAGCAGATGAAGCAATGAAGGACGCCGGCTTTGACACAGATAAGCTTGATCTTGACAAAGCCGGTGTAATTTGGGGGTCTGGAATCGGCGGATTAAAAACTTTTGAAGACGAAGTTTTAAACTTTGCCGAAGGCGGGAAGAATCCTCGTTTTAATCCATTTTTCATTCCGAAAATGATTGCAGACAGCGCATCCGGTGTTATTTCGATAAAATACGGATTCCGCGGGCCTACTTTCATAACTGTTTCAGCTTGTGCTTCTGCCACGAACGCTTTGATTGATGCCTTTCTTTATATCCGTTTGGGTATGATGAATGTATGTATATCTGGCGGTTCCGAAGCGGCCGTTACCAATGCCGGAATGGGCGGATTTAATGCGTTAAAAGCATTATCGGAAAGAAACGACTCTCCCGAAACAGCCTCCCGTCCTTATGACAAGGATCGTGATGGTTTTGTTTTAGGTGAAGGCGGAGCGGCTCTGATTCTTGAAGAATATGAGCATGCAAAAGCCAGAGGAGCAAAAATTTATGCAGAAATGATAGGCGGCGGTATGTCGTCAGATGCTTATCACATTACAGCTCCGCATCCGGAAGGAAGAGGTGCCTATATGGTAATGAAGAATACACTCGAAAACGCGGGCATTCAGCCTGAGGACATCGATTATATCAACACCCATGGTACTTCCACGCCAATCGGAGATCCGCAGGAAATAAAGGCCATTGAAAGGTTTTTTGGTGAACATGCTTATAACATGAACATCAGCTCAACAAAATCAATGACGGGCCATTTACTGGGTGGTGCAGGGGCCATTGAAGCTGCGGCTTGTATCCTTGCCATTCGTGATCAGATCATTCCGCCGACGATTAACCATTTTACGCCTGATCCTGAGATCAATCCACGGTTGAACCTCACTTTCAATAAAGCACAAAAACGCAAGGTCAATATTGCCCTAAGTAATACTTTCGGTTTTGGCGGTCACAATGCTTCCGTCATTTTCAAAAAGTATGAAGGCTGATTAAAAATTTAACCTTGGCAAAGCGAATTCTTATACCGATACTCTCTCTTTTCAGAACAGGAAGTGCTGAGGATAAAAAATTTAAAGAATCGATTGCCCATGTAATTGGCGACCGCCCTTCTAATCTGGGTGTTTACCAATTGGCATTCAGGCATACCTCTGCCTCCCGGGAGACAGCCATAAAAGGTTTTCGAGAGTCTAACGAAAGACTTGAATACCTTGGAGATGCTGTTTTAGGTATGGTGGTTGCTGAATTCCTCTTCACCAAATATCCGTATAAAGACGAAGGTTTCCTTACCGAAATCCGTTCACGTATTGTTAACCGTGAGTCGTTAAACCAAATTTCCCGCAAGCTGGGTCTTGATAATCTAATCGAGTATGATGGCAATCGCAGAGGAATGTCTCCGCGTTCATCTATGTACGGTGATGCGCTGGAAGCATTTGTAGGAGCAATTTATCTTGATAAAGGATTCCGTTTTACGCGAAAGTTTATCATCAGTAAACTCATTACCCACTACGATCTGGATAGTATTATTCAGAATAATGCCAACTTCAAAAGCCTTATCATTGAGTGGGCACAAAGAGAAGGAAAGGAAATTCGTTTTGAAATTCTTGAAGAACGAGGCACACGCCATCACAGAGAATTCATTTCGCAGATTCTGGTAAACGACGAGCCTTTCGCAACCGGCAATGGCTTTACAAAGAAAAAGGCCGAGCAGTCTGCATCTGAACAGGCCTGTTTACTTCTGGAACTGAAATAATATTATTTTCTTTCTTTTATCCGTTCACGAATTTCATTGATTTTTTCTTCATAAGACGCTCCGATCGGCAACGCCTGACCTGCTATCATTAACTCCTGACGGGAAATCTTTTCAATTTTATCGATTGCGATTAAGTAGGAGCGGTGAATTCTGATAAATCTGGTTTCGGGAAGTTGTGATGTTACTTCGGTCATCGATTGGCGGCTGAGCAATTTTTTATTTTTTAAAATAAAAGAAATATAATTTCCTTCTGCTTCTACATAAAGGAGATCATCTAAAAGTACCTTTTCTTCCTCATAGCCTGTTTTTACAAAAATAAAATTCTGATTTACCGGTTTACGCAGCAAATGTAAATCCAGCGCTTTGTTACACGACTTGGTAAACCTTGTAAGCGAAAACGGCTTTAAAAGATAGTCAAGCGCATCCAGCTCAAATCCCTGTACTGCATATTCTGAGTAGGCTGTGGTAAAAATAACCATAGGAACTTTTTGCAGGCAATTGATAAAATCGATTCCGGAGATATCTGGCATTTTAATATCCAGGAAAATCAGGTCTATTTGATTTGTCTGCAGGTAGGGAATTGCTTCAAATGCATTTGTAAAACAAGCTTTAAGAGTTAAATAGGGCACTTTCGCCGCATGCATTTTTACTACTTCCAGTGCTTTGGGTTCGTCGTCAATGGCAATTGCATTCAAGGTCATACGGCATGTTGGATGGATAAGGGAAATTACGCTTTCAATTTTATTTTAAATCAATAATCAAGAGTAAGAGAAGCAAAAAAGTCCTGTGCTGATTTTTGGATGTACAATTCATGACGTGCCGGATAAATCAGTTTTAGTCGTTTTTCTACATTTTCCAATCCAATCCCACTGTTTTTTTCTTCCGGGTCGCCACCGGACATCACGTGAACAGAATTATGTACTTTGAAATAGATCCTGTTTTCGTCAAAAGTCAGTGTGATATAAATCCATGACGGATTTCTGAGGCTAATCCCATGTTTAAAGGCGTTTTCTATAAATGGATTTAAAAGCATCGGCGCAATCGATATTTCCGGGCCGGGTTCCTGAATATTTATCCTGATCTCAATATTCTGGGATTCATCCAGTCTCATTCGCTGAATCTCAATATAATTATGCAAATAGGTAATTTCACTACTTAGCGGGATTCGGTCATGATTGTTTTCATGCAGCATAAACCGCATCATATCTCCCAGTTTTTGTATTCCATCTGCTGTTTTTTCACTGTTTTCTTTCAGTGCGGTTGCGTACAAACTGTTTAATGCGTTGAATAGAAAGTGCGGATTAATCTGCGAGCGAAGCCCGGATAGTTCTGCTGATTTATTTGAGATCGAGGTTTGGAGTGTAATTTTCTCTTTTTGGCTGATATAAGAAAGTAAAATAGGCGCCAGGGTTAGTACGATAAATGCGAATGCATAGAAAACACCAGGTTTTACGGATTGCCCAAAATTTGAAAATAATCCCCAGGCTATTACAGAACATCCAAGACAAAGAACAATATAAACTGCCATGTTTTTTAGATAACCCGAAAATGCCGGGCTTGAATGCATTTGAATAATAACAGCTTTGGAAAAAAAATTACGGAGTTCATAAATCATAATCGCTCCCAAAAACAAACTAAGCATTTGTCGAAATCCGAAGTCGAATATGGCGCTGACCACCCCACTGAAAATAATGAACAGATCCAGCGCTAATACACAGGCAATAATCACATAGTTTGAATATTTAGCGTTAGCCTCCCAACGCTGTTGGTTGCAAAAATTATAATAAAGCTGTGATAACACTTCATATAAAAAGAAAAGTGTAAGCGTAGATAAAGCAGCAGTTGCCACGGAGAGGAGCCGGTAATCTGACATAATTTTAAATCCAACCGGATTATGGTCGCCGTCATAACGAAAATCGAAATAAAGTGTGGTACGGAGAAGGATAAAACTGCTTAAAAAAATCAGAAAAACCGTGAGAGCGAAAAAATAACCGCCTGAAATACTCCGTCGGTCGGTTTCCAGTTTCGGGTATGCGAGGTAGTGAAATACAGACCATCCGGCAAAGGTTAAAATGGCGGAAATGATTACCGGAATGTTGTAGTCAAGTACATTGTCATAAGTGTGAAGATCACTTAGTATTACAGAAACACGTACACCTGCTTCCTGTAACCTCCCAACGTAATTGTCAAAATTTCTGGCATTGCCCATCAGGCTTATCACTACATAAGCAATAGTAGAAGCTAAAACCAACACCCATTCATACCTGCGGACGATCTGTAATTCTTTCATGACTAATAGATTTTTTCTTCAAATGTATTTAGATGAAAGAAAAGGAAGAATAAAATGACGTGAACGGCCAGAAAGATGGTGTGAATTTTAAGATTCTGTCGTTTTGATCACTAATAAAAGAGAGAAATCGGCCATTTTGTCGTGATAATTTCATTTTTTAGATAAAAGAAGACATTTTGGCATTATAATTCTAATTTTTTTAGCACGGTACAAAAGTTGTTAATATCTACGCATACCCGATGTGGTATTCAAAAGTTAAAATCTAAAAACACAAAATCATACAGCAATGAGCACTTTAGTAAAAACACAATTCGCGCCTAAACACTTCAACGGATTCTTTGGAAAAGATTTATTTAATGAATTGTACAACCCTGCATTCTCGGGAAGTGTGCCGGCAGTTAATGTAGTAGAAAATACAGAGGGGTTCAAAATTGAAGTGGCAGCTCCTGGTTTACAGAAAGGTGATTTCAAATTAAATCTTGAAAAAAACCAGCTGACAATTTCTGCACAGAAAGAACAGAAGGAAGAAGATAACAACGAAAAATATACCCGAAGGGAGTTCAAGTATGCTTCTTTCCAACGCACATTTACTTTGCCAAACTCTGTGGACGGTGAAAAAATTGCTGCAAACTACGCTGATGGTATTTTGAGCGTGAGCTTACCAAAACGTGAAGAAGCAAAAGAGAAACCAGCCCGTGAAATTGAAATAGCATAAGGTTAAAATTTGGGCGGGGGGCGTTATTTTGCGATAACGCCCCTTTCTTGTGAACCAGGTTTTTAATAAATTGTTTTGTAAGCAGGAACAGTATTTTTAGTAAATTTCCGAATCACATATCTTTGTTAAAATATGTTAAATGAGCGGAATACAGGAATAGATTATTATTTACTTTGCGTTATTGATTCGAAAAATTAAAACCCCAACATTATATATGAAAACAAATTGGAAAGGTTTAGTCCTGGTTGGGTTGATTTCAAGTGCATCAACTCTTGCTGGTTTTAAACTATTAGGTACAAATAGCGGTAACGACGTAATTATCAAAGAAGCGCCTGCGGAATCGCTTGCCCGCTTTACTTCAACAGGCATGCCGGCTGGTGCTCCCGGAGATTTCGTTTATGCAGCGGAGGCAACCACCCCTACGGTAGTTCACATCAAATCAAAAGTAGTAGCTCAATCCCGTGGCGGCGGAAGACAAAGTCAGATGGAAGACGCGCTTCGTGATTTCTTTGGCGGTGGTTTCGGTGAAGACTTTGGCGGAAGATCCCAGCCTCAGGAGGCGTCAGGTTCCGGTGTGATTATTTCTCCGGATGGATATATCGTTACAAACAACCACGTTGTGGAAGGTGCGCAGGAACTTGAAGTTACCTTGCACAATAAAGGTAAATTCAGTGCCAAGGTTATCGGAACTGATCCTTCTACGGATATCGCCGTAATCAAAATTGAATCAAAAAATCTTCCTGCTATTGTTTTAGGTAATTCCGATGCAGTCAAAGTCGGAGAATGGGTGGTGGCAGTTGGTAATCCGTTTAATCTGGAATCTACAGTTACTGCAGGTATCATTAGTGCAAAAGGCCGCGGACTGGGTATTATTGGGAGTCAGTCAAATCGCCGTGGCGGAGCAACCAATGCAGCGATGACAGCAGGCGATACGCCTTTGGAATCCTTTATACAAACAGATGCAGTTGTAAACCCGGGAAACAGTGGTGGTGCGTTGGTAAACCTTAAAGGTGAGCTGATTGGAATTAATACTGCGATTGCCAGCCCGACAGGAAGTTTTGCAGGTTATGCATTCGCTGTGCCTACAAGCATTGTGAAAAAGGTTTCAAGCGATATTATCAAATTTGGTAATGTGCAGCGTGGTTATCTTGGAATCTACCTGGACGATCTGGATAGTAAAAAAGCGGAAGAATATGGAGTGAAAGTAAATGACGGCGTATACGTTCGTGAATTTACAGAAAACAGCGCAGGTAAGGCTGGTGGCGCTCTGAAAGGAGACGTGATTGTGAAAGTTGACGGAATTGATATTCATTCTGTTCCTGAGCTGCAGCAATCAATCGGTATGCACAAGCCTGGTGATAAAGTAAACCTTACTGTAAATCGTGACGGAAAAGAGAAAGAACTGACTGTGACGCTGCGTAATCGCACAGGTGGTTCGGATGTACTTAAAAAGGATGAGTCTGCAGCTGTAATGGCAACTTTGGGTGCGCAGTTTGGCAACCTTTCCGACCAGGAAAAGCAACGTCTGACTCGTTACAAAGTAGATGGCGGTGTGAAAGTCGTTTCGATTCAGGGTGGTAAATTTGCCCGTTCTCAGGTTGAAGAAGGTTTTATTATTACCAAAGTAAATGGTAAAGCGGTACGTTCAGTAAAAGAACTTGAAAGTGCTATCGCAGGAAAAGAAGAATCTATGGTTCAGTTTGAAGGATTATATCCGGATGCTCCTTATGATGTTTTCTCTTTCGGATTCAGATTATAATATTAGATTAAAGCAAAAACAAACGGCCCGTTCAGAATTTCTGACGGGCCGTTTGTTTTACATCACCTTGGCTGATTACATCATGTATTTCAGCTTGATAACTTCTTTTTCACTTAGGAAACGCCATTTTCCGCGAGGCAGGTCTTTTTTATCAAGTCCCGCAAATACAGTACGGTCCAGCTTCTGAACTTCATAACCAAGATGTTCGAACATACGGCGAACGATCCGGTTGTGTCCGCTGTGAATTTCAAGCCCTACCACCATTGCGTCTGCTGTTACGATACCTACTTCATCAGGACGGATAAAACCGTCTTCCAAAGTCAGTCCGGTTTGAAGTTTTTCAAAATCTTCATTCGTAATTGCTTTATCCAGTTCGGCCTGGTAAATCTTCTTAACGTTACCAGACGGGTGCGTCAATTTTTTCGCCAGCGCTCCGTCGTTGGTCATCAAAAGTAAACCGGTTGTATTTCTGTCAAGACGTCCCACCGGGTAGATACGTTCGGAGCAGGCTCCTTTGATTAAATCTAAAACCGTCTTACGTTCCTCCGGATCATCCGTTGTTGTGATGTAATCCTTTGGTTTGTTGATCAACACATAAACAAACTTTTCTGGGTTCAGCGTTTTCTTTCCGTATTTTACAACATCGGTCGGAAGCACTTTGTGACCCATTTCTGTGACGATTTTATTGTTAACAGAAATCTGTCCTGCTGCAATCAGATCATCAGCTTCACGTCGGGAACAAATACCGGCGTTGGCAATATACCGGTTCAAACGAATTTCCGGATTTTCATCCTTCCGTTTTTTGAGACCGTTCTTTTTTTCGTAAGTCCCTAATTTATAGTGAGGTGCGGTTTCAAATCTTCCAACCCGACGGTTTGCGCCTTCGTCCGAAGGCATTTCTTCACGGGCAAAATCCTGATCTAGTTCCGACTCATCTTTTTTTTTAAAGCCTGGCTTTTCGCTTCTTCCTGTAAAAGCAGGGCGTTCACCATCACGTTTAAAGTCGCGCGGATCTGCGTCACTGCCATACGTACGGGGTTTATCGAAACCCGGCTTATCGAAGCCCGGACGTTCTGAGCCAGATCTTTCACCTGAATTAAATTCTCCGCGTGGTTTGAACTCACGGGGAGCTCTGTCACGGTCGGATGAACGTGGTTTATCGTATGCAGGTCTGTCACTTGCAGGACGTCTCTCTGATGATTCGTCTCTGTTTGTTCTTTCTCTTGGGGTAAAATCGCTTTTAGCACGGAACGGGCGTGCACCTGCGTCACGATCTGAGTAACGTGGTCTGTCGTGACCCGGTCTGTCGCTACCTGATCTTTCAGAGTTAGGTCTGTCGTAAGACTGCTTGTCTGTTCCGCCGGTTCTTGGCTTAAACTCACGGCTGTCAGAAGATCTTGGTTTGCCGATACCCGGTTTATCAAAACGAGGTTTGTCAAATCTTGGCTTATCATGGCCCGGCTTATCGAAGCCCTGTTTGTCCGCTCCACCTCTGCTATCTGTCCTGAAATCACGCGGACTTGTGTCCTTATCGAACGCACGTGGGCGGAAGGATGCAGGTTTATCCGATGCTGAGCCACCGCTTGCAACTCTTAAACTGGACTTTTTAATACTTGGTTTGCTGAAACGGCTTTCTGCCTCAGGACGGGCTTTGCCGGATGAACGACGGAAAGACTTCTGTCCGTCGCCTGAAGGACGCGAGGAGCTCGAGTCCTTGGAGTTGTTTATTCTTTTTCTCATTAGGAATGCAGTATCACTACTGGATTTTTGTTTCCTCTTTACAAATTTTAAGCGCGCAATTGATTAGCGGGGCACAGCCGTTGCTGTTTGAACCTTATGCTAAAACGCATTAACGAACGTATCTGATGATCAGAGTACTAGTTGTTTATATATTAGGGTGCAAAGATACGATAATTTTCTAATTAAATATTTGTGTCTCAATTTATGCCAAATCTTAGCAAACAGCGTTTATAAATACTATTAACGAAAGCTGATTTTTAGAGCCAATATCCTTCACCTGAATATGTCAACGGAAACAAAAGAATCACCACTTTGGAAACCAGGCCGGAGTCTGATGGAGCAATCCAATCTCAAAAAGTATATTGACTGGCTGTTTGTTAAAAAGGGGCTTTATTTCAGATCGTATAAAGATTTATGGGAATGGTCGGTGACAGACCTGGAAGATTTCTGGGAAAGTCTTTGGAATTATTTTCATATCAAATCGCATGATCTTTATCTGGAAGTAATTCAGAAACCAAAAAGCGGGATGATCGGGACGAAATGGTTTACCCGTTCCAAGCTTAATTATGCCGAACATATTTTCAGAAATAAAACAAAGGATCGTCCGGCCATCATTTTTCAGTCGGAACAAAATACTTTAACCGAAATATCCTGGGAAACACTTGAAGCCGACGTTGCCGCCGTATCAACCTGGCTGAGGCAGCGGGGAATAAAACCAGGTGATCGTGTTGGCGGTGTTTTGCCCAACATTCCACAGGCAGTGGTTGCATTTTTAGCAGTGAGTTCCGTGGGTGCAATATGGTCGTCCTGTTCTCCTGATTTTGGTAAATCCGCCGTTATCGATCGGTTTCAGCAAATAGAACCAAAAGTACTATTTGTAACAAACGGGCATGTTTACAATGGAAAAACGTACGACAGCACAAGTTTTATCCAGTCGGTCGCTTCTTCCCTGCCTTCCCTGAAAGATATTGTTCTTATTGATAATATTACCTCAGAATTTAAGCCCGACCGTTTTACTTCCTGGGAAGATATACTTCATTTGCCAAATCACGGTCTGGATTTTGACGCCGTTCCTTTTGATCATCCCCTTTGGATACTTTACTCTTCCGGCACAACAGCCAAGCCGAAAGCAATTACGCATAGTGTTGGCGGTTGCCTGACTGAGCACATGAAGGCACTTGTTCTGCACCAGAATGTTAAACCCGGAGATCGCTATTTCTGGTATTCGACTACGGGCTGGATGATGTGGAATTATGCGTTGAGCTCTTTACTTTGCGGTGCTACACTTGTTCTTTATGACGGAGCCCCTGCTTTTCCTTCTTCACAAGTGCTCTGGTCATTGGCAGAAAAGGCTAAAATTACACATTTTGGAAGCGGGGCGGCTTATTTTATCGCTTCCATGAGAGCAGGCGTAAGTATCACGTCCGACCGGCTTAAACATCTGGAAACAATAGGTTCAACAGGATCTCCTCTGACACCCGAAGCTTTTGAATGGATTTACAGTCATGTAAAAAAAGAGGTCTGGCTCATTTCACTGAGCGGCGGAACGGATATCTGCAGTGCATTTGTGGGAGGCTGTCCGATCCTGCCTGTTCATGCAGGAGAAATTCAGTGCCGGATGCTGGGTGCAAAGGTTGAGGCGTTTGATGAAGACGGAAATTCTGTAATTGATCAAACGGGTGAAATGGTTATTACCCAGCCAATGCCTTCCATGCCGGTACTTTTTTGGGGAGATGTGGATAATGAAAAGTACATGGCCAGTTATTATGAGATGTATCCAGACGTCTGGAGGCATGGAGACTGGATCAAAATTACGTCGCGGCAATCGGTCATTATTTATGGAAGATCCGATGCTACACTAAACCGTGACGGCGTCAGAATTGGAACCGCAGAAATTTACAGCGCCGTTGAAAGCATTCCGGATATCAAGGACAGCCTGGCGGTTTATCTTGAAAAAGAAGATGGCAGCGGTACGATTTCCTTGTTTGTTGTGCTGGCAAAGGACAAAGAATTAACAGAAGAACTTAAAGGCGGCATAAAAGACATTCTTCGGACCCAGTATAGTCCCCGCCACATTCCGGACACCATCGAGCAGGTGAAAGATATTCCTTACACGATCAGCGGAAAAAAAATGGAGGCACCTGTTAAAAAAATATTGATGGGAATGGATCCAGCCAAAGTTGTAAATCCTGATACGATGCGCAATCCGGAGTCTTTGGGGGAATTTGTTTGAGATATTTCTATTAAACCAGCAAAGGCGAGCCAACCAGACTCGCCTTTATTTTTATAGTTATTTTGCCTTAAAGGAGTTATGTTCTAAGTCGCCGTCCTTTTTTGCGAAAAAAATCAGATACGCCCTTCCGATGTCATTATGCTGGTCGGTTGGTTTTCCCCAGTATTTGTCAAGATAGTTGAGTACCTCCTCTGCACGTTCAGGAATAGGATCCGGCATTGGCCCGGTTGGAGAGTATCCGAAAATAGGTTTAGCAATTCCATTATCAATGATTTCTTGCACAATTGTGAATACGGCTCTTTTTAGCTCAGGGTCTTCCAATTCTCTTAATTTATCATGCCTATCCAGTAAAAAGATAATATCACTAATATTTTCGAAGAAAGGATCTGTAGCAATCAGTTCCATAATTAGCTCGAAATTGTTAATCTCTTGTTTCTTTAAGACATTGGCCATCACAATACTGATTAATTTACTAATTATTAAATCTAAACTCTCCTAATTTTTTCCCGCCCCTAAAATAATCTATGGTAAGTTTATAATAAGGGTTGCTAGCGACTGGACGAGCATTATACTTAATTCCTCCGACCTCTAAAATTTGAATAGGTCCTTGTGGAGTGGTAGCAACTGTTTGCCAGGAACCGCCATGCTTTTGTTGAATTAAATTTTTGTATTGACTGTAAGAATGGCTAGTAATTAAGTAATTAGGTGAGCTTATTCCTTTTGTTACGTGTGTGAATGTTATATTATTAGGTTTTAAATTTGTAGAAGTCATTACGAGTATGTTAGCAGCATAAACGTAGTAAGATGGACTTCTTAAAGCTTCATCCCACATAGAAAGGAGACCATCCAAATAGTTCTCATTCATTAAAGCAATCATTGCCCGGGATGGTGGTCCATTCAGATATATCAAATTGGCTGCGGAAGTATAATATTCAATATTTTCTTGAAATGAATTTAATTGGTCAGCTTTGATCATAAATTCTATTCCATAAGTAGAGTTACGCCAGGCATAGTAACTAATTAGGTTGCCATTGACGTCATAGTTTTTTGCCAAAGTGTAACTTCCTACAGTTAACTCCTCTCCGGCAACTTGCCGATATACTGCCTTTATTGATTTCGCGCCTCGGAAATTTTCAATAAGAAATAGTGAAATACCTTGCCCGGTAATAGGGTCATTTAAATTTTGAATAATTGTTTCTAGCTCAGAATCATTGTAAAAAAAGATTCATCAATTGGGTATCTAACCGTTATTGGTCCAACAGGCGTCGTTGGATTACAAGGTGGTAACTGATTGCTTGGTACCCAGGTTCCCGGTGGTATGTTGGGATTGCAGGAAGGCGTGTAATTACTTCCATTGCCAGATGAGGTCCCGGTTCCGCCGCTGTTGTTAGTGTTTCCAGCTCCAGTGCCTCCGGTATCACCTTGCCCACCAGCAGGCTCCGGATCATCTGTTACCAGGGTGACAGTATAGCAAAATTCGGGTGCGCAGATAAGACACATGTCGCAGTCAAATTTGTCAATGCATGTACAGTTTGCTGCTATTCTGACACGCATACACTCAGTATATGTTCCTGCACTATAATCGGAAGTTTTACTATTCTGCAAAGTTGAAGGATTAATGTTGAATGCCTTAACCTGACCATCTTTGCTGTACCGGTACATTTTAAGATATTCCCCTTCCCATGTTCTGACCATTATATCACCCGTATAGACGTCTCTTTTTCCATAAAGCCAGGATGAATCGGGGAGCAGAGTTACCCATTCAGTAACTATGTTTTTTTGCTTGTCCTTATACATCATCAAATAATTTAACTGATCGTATGGAACATAAGCTCCAGTTTTTTTATCAATGACTAAATTTAACTCTTCAAATCTCATGGGCACAACAACCGCATCCCCAAATGATATCTGCTTGTACCCTGCTTTTTCCCATTTACTTGATTTATGTTCAAATAACTGCTCTGCATTATAAGAATGACTTTTTTTAATTGTTGCCGAACTGAAGTTGGTATCAAAATACCTTTTTGCTTCCTCTATGGATAAATTTGATATCGAATCATGTGACTTATTTAATAAATCTGTTTCAGTAGTAACCAATTCTTTTTGACAACTTAAAATAAGCAGCAGGACAAAAGGAATAAGTGAATGACGGATTAAGGTGGCTAATTTTTTCATAATTTTACCTTAGTTTAATTGTGGAAATAGTTAAACTGTCGCAAAGCCGCCTTTAGCTGTGGGGACCAACCGAAAGCTATCCGGCGGCTTTGTTTTTGGTAAACCTAAATGATAAAAAGCTCACTGTCAATACATCAACCATTTTCTCAACATAGGTTGATCCGTGTAGCTACATTGAATTTGAATTGATCTTAACCCCTTTGAGCATATTCCTTTCTGACGCGGGAAAAATGGGTAGGTGTTATGCCCAGATAACTGGCGATGTGCTGCATTTTGACCCGGTTCACAATATTTTTGTGGGTTTCTATAAATCTTTCGTAACGTTCATAGGCGGTCAGCACGTGCAGGCCATACATCCGGTTTTCGGCTACGCTCATGTAGCGGTGCATAAATACAAACGCGAGCTGATACAGATTAGGGAATTCATTTAAGAACTGCTGGAACTCCTGTTTTGAAATACTATAAAAACTGACGGGAGTACAGGTTTCTATAAATTCTGTTGATGGATTTCCATTCAGGAAACTTTCGGTAGAAAAGGCCGGATTCCCTTCCGCGGCGAACCAGTTGGTCCATTCGTTGCCAAAAACTTTATAATAAGAGCGGACGACTCCCTTTTTTATAAAATATAAATGCTGCTGTTGCTGACCGGGCGAAAGAATCAGCTCATTTTCAGGCAGATCAAGCCGCGTTACGTGTTGTAGAAATACCCTGATGGCATCCGGACTTACCAACGAAGCAATATCGCTGTCGGGAAATTTGAGCATAGGGGGATGAAAAGTGCAACCAGTTTTTTGTTAAAGCTTTTCATTCCGTTGCGTAAATATATTTATTTCTACGTAATTCAGTATATATACAATTTTTTCGACTACGTTTTGTTTATTTTGATGGGTATTAACAGAACGATTACGGGCTGTCATCTTGTTACAGAAATAAAGAGCTGTCCTTTGTTTTAAGCACTGATATAGTTCCGTATATTTAATTCTGCGGACAAGGATAATGCCGCCGATACGTTTACTTTGATATTTAAAAGCAAGAACTTTTTCCTACAAACGGTTAATAAATGAATCAAGAAAGCCCTGAACAGCCTGTTCGCAACTCCAAATCGGTCATTCGCCTTCCTATCATCGTCGCGATCACGCTTGCGGCAGGCGTACTCATTGGCAGCACATTTTTTAGCGGAGGAAAAAGCCTTACAGATGTCGCCAAAAGTTCTGCCAAGTTCCGTGAAGTGCTGATGTATGTAGAAAACAACTACGTGGATTCGGTTAACACTGAAGAACTGGTTGACTATTCCATTTCAAAAATGCTGGAAAAACTGGACCCGCATACATCTTACTTCAACAGTGAAGAAGCAACAGCAGCCAGGTCTCAGCTTGAATCGGGATTTGACGGAATTGGTGTAGAGTTCAATATTTACAATGACACTGTTTATGTGGTGACACCTTTAAGCGGCGGACCTTCGGAAACCGCCGGGATTCAGAGCGGCGACCGTATCATGATGGTCAACAAAGAAAAACTTTCCGGTCCAGGTGTTACCAACGCACAGGTATACAAACTTTTACGCGGCAAAAGAGGAACAAAGGTTGACCTTTCTATTGAACGCGTTGGTTTAAAGGATAAAATGAATTTCGCCGTTGTTCGCGACCGCATTCCAACTTACTCTGTTGACGCATCCTATATGGTTGACAATGAGATCGGTTACATTAAGGTTAGCCGTTTCTCAGAAACAACTTTTGATGAATTTAAATCAGCCTTAAAAACACTTAAAGCGGACGGGTTGAAAAAGCTGATATTAGATCTTCGTGGAAATCCGGGTGGTTATATGGAACGGGCTACAAGCATGGCCGATGAGTTGATTTCCGGAGATAAACTATTGGTGTACACAGAAGGAAAAGACAGCCGTTTTGATCGAAAAACAAGATCTCACGTAGACGGTACATTTGAGAAAGGGCCTGTAATCGTTTTGGTTGATGAAGGAAGTGCTTCTGCTTCGGAAATCCTTGCAGGTGCATTACAGGATCACGACCGCGCGCTGATCGTTGGTCGCCGGTCTTATGGTAAAGGTTTGGTACAAATGCCGATCAAACTTTCTGACAATTCAGAGTTGCGTCTAACGATTTCACGTTATTATACGCCAAGCGGACGCAGCATTCAAAAGCCTTACGAAATGGGCAAGGGCGATGATTACAGCCAGGATTTGTCCCATCGTTACGAAAGCGGTGAACTTTTCAATGCCGACAGTATCAAATTTGACAAAAGCAAGGTTTACAAAACCGATGGCGGCCGTACCGTTTATGGCGGCGGAGGTATCACGCCTGACTTTTTTGTTCCCCGTGATACGCTTAACAACAGCAAGTACCTGTTTGAATTGTATGCCAAAAATATCATCCGCGAATATGCACTTAGGTATGCAAATGAAAATTTGAAAAAACTGGAAAAGCAGCCCTTCAACGACTATTTGAAATCCTTTCAGGTATCGGATGCCATGCTTGGCGAATTGGTGAAAGACGCTACGAAAGCGGGTATCAAAGCAAATGAGAAAGAGCTCAAGCTTTCCAAACCTGTGATCGTTGCCCAGACAAAAGCAATTATCGGCCGGTATGTTTGGGGCAGAAAACAAAAAAGCGGACTGAACAACGAAGTTTTCCAGGTTATCAATCCAACGGACAATGTTTACCAGCGAGCTCTTCAGCTTTTTGGACAGGCTTCTCAGTTGGAAGCTGGTGATTTCAGTAGCCTGAATACGGTTAAAGGGAAAAAATAAGGGAGGAAGGAGGAGGGAAGAAGGAAGGATGAGAGTCTTTTGACTATTTAGGTACGCTCTTCAATTTAATTAATTAGTTACAAATTTTTTATGTCTCGTATTGCATTGATCACCGGCGCTACGTCGGGAATTGGTAAGGCCACAGCAGCAGCATTTGCATCATCCGGAATAGATCTGATACTATGCGGTCGCCGCCAGGAACGGTTAGACGAAATTGCAGGAATATTATCTGCTCAGGTAAAAGTTACCACGTTGTTATTTGATGTAAGAGACAAAGGATCGGTACTTGCTATGATCGGCTCATTGCCGGACCATTGGAAAAACATCGACATTTTGATCAACAATGCAGGAAATGCGCATGGTCTGGGTTCATTAGACGAAGGCGATCCGGACGACTGGGATGCCATGATCGATGGAAATGTAAAAGGACTTTTGTACGTTTCCAAGGCGATTATTCCCTTGATGCTGGAACAGGGAAAAGGTCATATCGTAAATATTAGCTCCATTGCCGGAAAGCAAACCTATGCCAACGGAGCAGTTTATTGTGCTTCCAAAGCAGCTGTTGAAGTTTTGAGTGAAGGAATGCGTCTGGAACTAACCCAGCACGGTATCAAGGTAACCAATGTTGCTCCCGGAGCGGTGGAAACTGAGTTTTCCTTGGTTCGTTTCAAAGGAGATGAAAGCCGTGCTGAAAAAGTGTACCAGGGTTTTGAGCCGTTGCAGGCCGGTGATATCGCGGATGCAATTCTTTATGCAGTAAATGCTCCGGCGCGGGTCACCATAGCAGATCTAACCATCCTGGCAGCAGCACAATCAGCGGCAACAATTATCCATAAAAAATAATTTTTTTCGGTATCAGCCTTAACTCCATAAAATTTTTTCTAATTTTGAAACATCAGATGATATGATGAATAAATGATCAAAAGACAAAGTTTAGCGGATGAGGTTGCAAACAGGCTTGTCCAAAAAATAACGGAAGGTGAATTTGCCATCGGCGACAAACTGCCAACCGAGCCTGAATTGATGGCATTGTTTGGTGTGGGCCGCTCAACGGTCAGAGAGGCAATCCGAAACTTGTCGCACACCGGCCTGGTTCGCGTTCAGCAGGGCTTAGGAACATTTGTTGAAAAAAAACAGCCGGTTTCGGAATCTATATCTGATCGCTTTTTACGGGCAAAAGGAAAAGAGTTAAATGAAGTAAGGCAGTTGATTGAGCTTAAAATTGCTGAAAACGCAGCGCTCAACCGCTCAGAAACGGATATTTTACAAATGAGGCATCACCTGGAAAGGCGTAAGGAAATGGCAATCGCCAATATTCCTGATCAATGTATTCAGGCTGATATTAACTTTCACCTTGGAATTGCAGTGGCGGCTAAAAGCGAAATATTGCTGGACCTCTACAAGACTGTCGCCAACCATTTACAGGAATATTTTTTAGAATTATTTATTGATACCGAAAGTTTTATTGCTACGCAGCACATGCACGAATCGCTGTTGCAGAGTATTATAGATCAGGATCCGCAGAAGGCATGGGAATGGGCAGCTAAAATTACAGGCCAGCCGGTTTAAGAATTTGAATAGCACAATTATGAAAACAATCGAACAACAACCTTCGGGTTCCGTTGCTGCGGCCGTCAGCCCTCAGCAAACCGTATTTCCCATCTTACTGGCGTTAAGTTTTTCTCATTTACTGAACGATACAATGCAATCCCTCATTCCATCGATATATCCGATGGTAAAGGATTCTTTTCGTCTTAGTTTTTCCCAAATTGGCCTAATCACTTTTACTTTTCAAATCAGCGCATCGGTTTTGCAGCCATTGGTTGGTTTATATACAGACAAAAAGCCGCAGCCTTACGCGCTGGCAACCGGCATGTGTTTTACTTTGCTGGGGCTGGTTTCATTGTCGCTCGCAAACAGTTTTCATCTTGTATTGGTGTCTGTGGCTTTGATTGGAGTAGGGTCTGCGATTTTTCATCCGGAGGCTTCACGTATTGCCCGAATGGCCTCAGGCGGAAGACATGGCATGGCTCAGTCGTTATTTCAGGTAGGAGGGAATGCCGGGAGTTCTCTTGGTCCGTTGCTGGCGGCTTTGATTTTGCTGCCATACGGGCGGTTTCAGGTGATCTGGTTTTCGCTGGTGGCATTGCTGGCCATCATTATTTTGTCAAGAGTAGGAGGCTGGTACAAAAACAACATGCATCTCAACTTTAAAAAACCGATTTCTGGTGAAGGTGAGTCTTCTGTTTTAAAATTGTCAAAGGGAAAGATTACTCTGTCACTTGGAATACTGCTGCTGCTGATTTTTTCCAAGTATATTTATATGGCAAGTTTGTCCAGTTATTTTACTTTTTACCTGATTGATAAATTCGGTGTTTCTATTCAGACGTCACAGATATATTTGTTTGCCTTTCTGTTTGCAGTAGCCGCGGGGACATTTATTGGCGGGCCCGTTGGCGACCGAATTGGCAGAAAATATGTGATCTGGATCTCCATTCTTGGCGTTGCGCCATTTGCTTTGGCGTTGCCTTATGTAAATCTGTTCTGGACCTGCACGCTGAGTATCATTATCGGCTTGGTTTTATCCTCCGCATTTTCGGCAATACTGGTGTATGCTCAGGAACTCATACCGGGTAAAGTAGGCATGATCGCCGGACTGTTTTTCGGATTTGCATTTGGTATTGCAGGAATCGGTTCTGCCATCCTTGGAAATCTGGCGGACAGAACGAGTATTGAATATGTATTTTGGGTATGTTCATTCCTGCCGCTGATTGGTTTGCTGACAGGTTTTTTACCTAATTTAGAAAAGAAGAAATAAAACGATTTCAGTTAGGGCTTACTTTAAATTCGTAAAATCAAATTCGGATCAGGACAAACAAATAAAAAATATTCTTTCTCTTTAAGACTGCAAACACCAGGGTAATCACCTTTGTAATTTTTTATATCTGAAATTACCTGAAAATGTAAATGCGGCGGCCAGTCGCCGTTTTCCGGATGATTTCCTATTGCAGCGATCCTGTCACCTGCCAGAAACTTTTTCCCTGTGTACAAATAAGTGAGAGAGTCCAAAGATAAATGTCCATAGAGCGTATGAAATTTCACGCCTTCCAGTTCGTGTTCGAGAATGATCGTTGGTCCATAATCACCCACATGATCATTAAATGCAAAGCTGTGCACTTTCCCATCTAATGGTGTAAAAATATTTTCGCCAGCTGGCGCCCAGATATCAATGCCTAAATGAATACAACGCGGATTTTCTTCCTGTTTGGAAAAGTGGGCAAGCTGTCTGTAAATCACCCTTTTTTCACCATAACCTCCAATACCTGTATATGTTGAATGATCCAGCATTTCTTCAAACACATAATCGGTAAACACAGAAGTTTTGGATAGGTCCCGTTGTAAGAGATCCGGGTTGCTTCGAGAAAAATCTAACTTTTTAAAAGGCAGAGGGTTTCTGATAACCTCAGCGAACTTATGGTGCTGCTGCAGAATGTCGGAGAGAGATTTCATTTAAATCAGGTCATTTGAAACAAAAAAGGGTTGACAAGTAGGCGGTCATCTGCTTCTTATCAACCCTTTAAGTTATAAATATATTACTTAGGATCCAGTGCAGATTTGATTCTCTGCTGAATATCCTTTAAGTGATATTTACTGATTTTATCCGTTGTTTTTGGAATTGCAGCCTGGATTGAGCTTTTCAGGTTCTCCAGATGTGCACGGGTTATAGATGGCAAATCTGTTTTTTCAAGATCAACCGAGCGGGTTGAATAACCGTAAGTAACACCAACCGGTACGGATTGAACGTTGGTTTTACCCGGTTTTAACATTGAAATCAGTTTATCAACATATATCTTTTGCAAATTTCTGCGATACATGTCAATGCTGGTACCTTGTTTTACTTCTGACCAGATTCCACCTTCGAGTTCACTAAACAGATCATCAAGCGAATAGAATTTTGAAGAAATACCGGTTTCCATCAATCTCACAGCCCTGTCGCCGGCAAACAGTGAATTAAGTGCGTAATCCTGTAAGGCTTTAACCGCTTCCACACCGGACTCAGGCTTTATTTTACTCATAATAGACTGATCCAAAAGCCAAACCGGGGTTTTGAACAATTGCGTATTCAGGAAAGCAACTGCTTCTTTTTGCGTAGCCTTAGGAACAGTTATAAATGTTTCGCCTTCTGTATCATAAGTTTTCGGAGTGTCATAAATTCCACCAACATTTTTAATTACATGGCCCAGATAACGGCGATACTGTGATACAACATTGCCATACAGTTCTTCCAGTTCCTTATAGCTTTCGCCATCTTCCTGGCTCCATTCGGTCAATTTCGGAAGGATACGTTTCAGGTTTTTGATACCATATTCAGAAGCTTTCATAGCATTATCACTCAAATCCTCAGTTTGGTAACGCGGGTCATAAGGGCTCATTTCTGTTCCAAAACGTAATCTTGGATTTTTGTAAGCTTCCTTGGTCATTACATTCAGCAATTTTTTATCGGCTTCGGCATCTTTTGTATCTGATAAGGTGCTGTAACCCCATTGTATCGCCCAGATGTCGTAATCTCCGATTCTTGGAAACAGATTGGTAATGCCATCTTCAGGCTGCGCAACGTAGTTGAAACGGGCATAATCCATGATTGAGGAAGTATGTCCGTTTTTCTCGGTCCAGGCTTTGTCACGCAGCTTTTCAACCGGTGTTGCCGAGCTTGCACCCATGTTATGTCTTAAGCCCAGTGTATGGCCGATTTCGTGGGAAGAAACGAAGCGTACCAATTGGCCCATTAACTCATCGTCAAATTTTTTAGTGCGTGCCTTTGGATCCACCGCGGCTCCCTGGATAATATACCAGTTACGAAGCAAACGCATTACGTTATGATACCAGCCCACATGACTTTCAAGTATTTCTCCGCTTCTGGGATCGTGTACATTAGGTCCATAGGCATTCTGAATGTCGGCCGCAAAGTACCGGATCACCGAGTAGCGGGCATCTTCAAGACTCATTGTCGAATCTTTTTCAGGCCAATATTCACCACGAATTGCATTTTTCCAGCCGGCTTTTTCAAATGCAACCTGCCAGTCGTCCACACCTGCTTTCAGATATTTACGCCATTTTACCGGCGTAGCAGGATCAATGTAGTAGATAATCGGTTTTTTGGGTTCGATCAGCTCACCATTTTTCTGGCGTTTTGCGTCTTCCGCATTTTTTGGTTCAAGTCTCCATCTCACCGCAAAAACTTCTTCGTCGGAGCGTTGTGATTCTTCGCTGAAAACGGCATACTGATTTGCAAAAAAGCCAACTCGGCTGTCAAACAACCGTTTTCTCATCGGTGTTTTTGGAAGCAATATCAGCGACGTATTCATCTCCATTGTTACAACACCCGCATCAAGCCCCGATGGCAGGTACCTACCGACCGAAGGGGCCGGCGTCATGGATATCGTTTGCGGTACAACAGTAAATGTTTTGATGGTACGTATTTCGGTGTTAATCGGGAAACTGCTCATTTTTTCTATAAAAGAGGCTTCCTTTTTAAATGCGGCCAGCTTGAGCAATTGTTTGGAAACACTGCTTAATGAGAATACTTGGTTGTCGCTGTTAAAAAAGTCGGTAACGTCAATGACGGAAGAATTGCCAGCCTGATCTTTTTTTACTGCTTTAATTTCAAACAAGCCAATGATTGGATCTGAGTTTGAGTTTTTTACAGCCTGGAAAATTGGTTTGGTACTATCTCCGCTAGCCACGACAACGGTTACGGAACGCAGCAGCAGATTGTTGTCCATGCCTCTTTCCCAGCGGATCATTTGTCTGTTAACTTCTTCGCCGCCAAAAATTCCGCCACCAGCAGCTGTTTTTGAATAGCGCGTTACGGCCATGATATCGTTATTCAGTAACGAATCAGGAATTTCGAAATACCATTTGTCGGATACTTTGTGGGTGGAGATCATTCCTTTCTGACTGACCGCAGACGTGTCAATTACCTCTTTGAAAGGCTTTGGCCCTTTCTTTTTGTCGTCCTTTAGTTTGTCTTTTACTGCGGTAGCTACCGCGTCGACAGCCTTGTCAATTTTGGCGTCCTCTTTTTTCTTTTCTTTTTTCTTTTGTGCAAAAACATTTGACATACACAAAAGCAGCATTACCGTCAGAAGAAGGTAGCGGGTCAATTTCATAAATTGTCAGAAAGTTATAGTTAACAGAATCCGCAAAAGTATGAAATTGATTTGTAGGACAATTAATTATTGGATGAGTGGAGAAGAAACAATTAATTTCACCAGGAAACTTAAAAGCGATAAAAGTCAATTATTGCTACCAGGCCGGAAGAAGATATACTTTATTTGTAATGTCCTTTTAAAGAAAGGATAAAAATTGTGTTATTAGTAACTTCATAAACAATGCGATGCTCCTGGTTAATACGCCTTGACCAGCAGCCGGTAAAATTGTGTTTTAAAGATTCAGGTTTACCTATTCCCTGATAAGGTGTTTGAGTAATTGATTCAATAAGCAATCGGATCCGCTGAAGTACAGCATTGTTATTGGTCTTTTTCCAATAATTAAGATCTTCGACAGCCTGTAAAGAGTACTCTATTTCCCTATCTCGTCAAGCTCTATTTTTACAGTCTTTCCCTCCCTCACTTCCTGTCTGCTTTTTTCTATTTTAGCCACAAATTCCGGATTGTAGGGTGCATCTTGTTTTTCCTTAAATGATACCTTAAATCCTTTAAGAAGCGCTTTTACTGCATTTAACACTTCTTTATCTTCTGTATTGATGGTTAACGTTGTCATAATTTGTGTTTTTGTTGATCTAAATTACAATTTTCCTGTTTCAAACAAAAGCAGATATTTTGGTTCAATAATTTATTTTCCCAACATCGAAGCCAGCACACCTTCCTTCAAAGCATAACCTGAAACTTGAATATTTCTGATTTTGTGACTTTTGAGAACATAGTCAATCAGACAAACTGCAACTACAATCATATCAGCCCTAAGTGCAATCATACCGGCAATTGCCATCCGTTCATCGTGGTTTCCTGCCAGAATCAGGCTGTAAATCCGGTAGAATTCATCAATCGGCAAAGTAAAGTCGGTTATATTTTTGGGAGACCATTGGCCTGTACGAAATTGAAAATCAATATCAACCAAAGTATCAAATGTGCCGGATGAGCCCACCAGTTTTTCAGGAGCATACTGATGAACTGCATTCGCAAGCGGAATAAGACTTTCATCTAAATAATTGTAAAGCTTTTTTCGGTCGCCTTCGGTCATTGGGTCCGTACGCATAAATTTCTCCATGAGCCGCTGGCCGCCTATTTCAAAACTTTGTTTCCAGAAAATCTGTGATTCGTTGCCGATTATGAATTCCACGCTTCCACCGCCAATATCCATGATCAGACATGGAACTTCTCCCAGCTTAGCGCCGTAACGTACACCTTTATATATATATTCAGCTTCCTGATTTCCGTCAATAACCGTAATCGGAATTTTTGTTTCTGTAAATACCGTCTCGCAGAATTCTGTTTTATTTTCCGCATTTCTGATAGCGCTTGTTCCAAATGCAAAAACGTTTTCCTGAGCTATTTCAAATAAATCAAGCTGCTCCCGAAAAAACCGAAGCACGGTAAGTGCCCGTTCAATGGCGTCTTCGTTGATAATCCGTTTGTTAATTCCGCCCAATCCGATGCGTGCCGGACGGCTTTCATGAAAAAGGGAATTTACCTCATCTCCGTTTTTTTCGACGATAAGCAAATGAAAAGTGTTCGTTCCTAAATCAATTATACCAAGCCGGGAGCTCATAGATGCAGATAAATCGGTTAATTCCTTTGTTTCCAAGGGGCAATATGCAAAAATATCCTAATTTTAATGGCTTGTTTCTTGATTTTCTGATTGATATAGCTTTCCTTTGCAGTCCGTTTCAGAAAACCAATTCAAAGAACATTATATTTTATAAGCATGCTCATTATAAACATTAAAGACAACGAATCGATTGACCGCGCTCTTAAGCGTTACAAAAAGAAATTTGAAAGAACTGGTACAATGCGCCAGCTTCGTGCGCGTACAGCTTTTGAAAAACCATCTGTTAAGCGTCGTTTCGAAGTTTTGCGTGCAGTTTATAAAGAAAAAACTTACGGTCATTTAGAAGACTAGTTCTTAGGAATTTGTTTTCTGGTGTAAGGTTTGATGGGATCATTATATCCTTTCGAATCATATAAAATTGAAAAAGAGCTGTCTTGTTTAAGGCAGCTCTTTTTTGTATGTTAGCACCTATGATAGACAAATTTCTGGAATCGCTGCAATATGAAAAACGCAGCAGTGCTCATACGATAACTTCCTATAAAACTGATTTGGAGCAATTCCGGAAATATTTGCTGTTCCAGTATGAAGTCAGTCAGCCGGAAACGGCGCAGCCACCCATGCTGCGGTCCTGGATTGTGGATTTAATGGAGGAGGGATTAAATCCGGTTTCCATTAATCGTAAAATTGCGTCTCTTCGTTCCTTTTATGGCTTTTTGAGAAAAAAAGGACTCATTTCCACAGACCCCACCAAAATACTTTCAGCACTCAAAACCCGAAAAAAATTGCCGGCCTATGTTGAAGAAAAGTCGATGGAAGTACTTTTTGATACGGAAATGTTTGCGGAAAATGCAGAAGGTTTTCGCGACCGGGTGATCATGGAGCTTTTATATGGTTCAGGAATACGTTTGTCGGAATTAATAGGACTTGAAATCTCAGATCTGGACTTAACAGGGAAAACCATTCGTGTTTTTGGTAAAAGAGCCAAAGAGCGAATGATTCCTATTTCTGCTTCACTTACAGCGTTATTAAGCAGATATCTCGTTGAGCGCGCACCTGAGGAAGAAACGGACATACTGATTCTCACAGATAACGGAAAGCCGGCGTACCCGGTTTTTATACAGCGAATCGTTAAAAAATACCTCTCTGCGGTAACCACGCTTTCCCAAAAAAGTCCGCACGTTTTGCGGCATACGTATGCAACTCATCTTCTGAACCGCGGCGCAGATTTGAATGCAATTAAAGAATTACTCGGGCATGCAAATTTGGCTGCCACACAAATCTATACGCATAATTCAATAGAAAAACTTAAAAAAACACATCAACAGGCCCATCCAAAAGCCTGAAACCGATTTTTTGAGGTATCTTTGTTGCCAGTTTACAGTCTCCAAATATAATTTTGTCGCTCCACTATGAATAATAGTTTTCAAGACGCTGTAGTTACGAAGTACAACATTTTTAACAGCCTTTTCCTTAGTTTGCCCTATCGCGGTATTTTTCAGACGGGCTCGCTGCTTCCTTTACTTACACAACAAAGCGAGGTTGGTTTTCAGGAAGGAAAGTCACCAAGGCAGATTATCGAAAACTTTTTTGAAGAACTTCTGGAGACTGCAACTCCAAAAGAACGGACGGATCTTCTTTTTGCTTTTATCCAATATATTGAAAGACAGGTTGTTCTTTTTGATTCTGTGGAAGATGCAGCTTTTGATCAGACGCACGACCTTACCGGTAAGGGTTCGATTACTTATCTGACCGACCGGGTTGACAGTGATATTTTAAAGAAAAAATTACTTAATAAATTACAGGATTTTAGTGTCCGTATTGTTTTAACTGCGCACCCAACCCAGTTTTATTCGGGAAAAGTGCTAGGGATTATCAACGACCTGGAAGATGCAATTAAAGTAAACGACTTTACCGAGGTAAATCAGTTGCTTCTTCAGCTTGGTAAAACTGCTTTTATCAATCACGAAAAACCTACTCCTTTTGATGAAGCGGTCAGTTTGTGCTGGTTTCTTGAAAACGTATATTACGACGCCATCCCTGCAATTCTAATGAAATTGATCGATGGTTTGGGCATGAGCGCACATGACTGGCCTTATCCGAATTTGTTCAGATTGGGATTCTGGCCGGGCGGTGACCGTGATGGTAATCCATTTGTTAATCCGGAAACTACACTTCAGGTTGCTGCAAGATTAAGAGAAACACTGCTAAGAGGTTATTACCGCGATATTCGTACACTTAAAAGAAGGCTGACCTTTAAAGGCGTAGACGATGCGATTGCTATTGCGGAGCGCAAAATGAACAGTACCATTTTTGGCCCTTTTGAGGAAGGATATAAAGATGCACAGGAACTGATTGCTGAACTGCTCAGTGCGCGTGAGGTTCTGGTTGCCAAACACCAGGGATTGTTCGTCGAGTTACTGGATAATTTTATTTTAAAACTAAACATCTTCGGATTCTTTTTTGCCAGTCTGGATGTACGTCAGGACAGCCGTAAACATGGCAAAGCGTGGGAAGACATCTTAAAAAGACTAGAGAAAAAAATCCCGTTACTGAAATACAGTGATTATGAAGACTGGGATGAAGCTAAAAAGATAGATCTGTTATTATCACTTAATATTCCTTTACGAATTGAGGATTACGAGGATGAGCTGACGAAGGATATTCTGGGATCTATCAGCGCAATCAAAACGATTCAGAAAAAAAATGGTGAACAGGGTGCACACCGCTATGTGATCAGTAATAACCAGTCAGCGCTTAATGTGATGCAGGTTGTAGCACTGGCAAAAAACCTGATTGCGGATGAAAGCGGAAAGCTTGCGCTGGATGTTGTGCCGCTTTTCGAAACAGTTGACGATTTGGCAAATGCGCCCGGAATTATGCGTCAATTGTATGAAAACGGATATTATCGTTCACATTTGGAAGGACGGGATAACCACCAGACAATTATGGTTGGATTTTCAGACGGAACAAAAGACGGTGGTTATCTGCGTGCTAACTGGTCGATTTACACGGCTAAAGAAGAATTGACAAAAGTTTCCCGCGAATTCGGAATCAAGGTCACTTTCTTTGATGGTCGCGGTGGACCTCCTGCACGTGGCGGCGGCAATAACCATAATTTTTACTCTTCTCTGGGTAAGGATATTGAAGATAAAGAAATTCAGCTTACTGTTCAGGGGCAGACGATTAGCTCAAATTACGGAACGGTTACAACAGCCATGTACAACCTTGAAAGGTTGTTCACTGCCGGTTTGGAAAATCACCTGTTCAGAGGAAACCGGATTGAAGAGGAACTGAATCAGGAGGACAAAGACCTGATCGAGGAAATGGCCGGAGCAGCTTATGAATCCTATCTGGATTTGAAGAATCATCCGATGTTTGTAAAATATCTGGACAAAAAAACACCGTTACGCTTTTACGGACAAACCAACATCGGAAGCCGGCCTACCAAACGTGGAAATGATGATGAAGATTTGAAATTTGAAGATCTTCGTGCGATCCCGTTTGTAGGGTCGTGGGCGCAGATGAAACAGAATGTTCCGGGCTTTTACGGCTTTGGTACAGCGATTTCCAAATTGGCTGAAGAAGGAAAGAAGGAGGAGATTAAAACGCTTTATAAAAAATCCCTTTTCTTCCGGACATTGATTGAAAATTCGATGCAGTCTTTATCAAAAGCGTTTTTCCCCGCTACCAAATATCTTCGTGATGAAGAAGATTATAGAGAGTTTTGGGATAAAATGTATCAGGAATTCAGGCTGACACTTGAATCGTTACTTGATGTTTCTGAACAAAAGGAATTGCTTGACAGCAATAACGTTACAAAGGTTTCAATTAAAGTCAGAGAACGAATTGTATTGCCACTGATCACAATTCAGCAATATGCGCTGCAAATGTTATCCGAAGATCCCAAAAATCTTCCTGTTGACGTAGAAACCTACAATCAGCTGATTATGCGTGCGATGTTTGGAATTATCAATGCTGCGAGAAATTCAGCGTAATTTTAAATTGTCAAAATAGACTAACAAAAAAAACCAGCCGTTCGAGGCTGGTTTTTTTTGTTAAATACTTTATAATAAATTGAATAACAGGTGGTTAATAGATATCTTCGTTTGTAAATCTCGTTGTGAAAGAGAAGTCGGAATGAAACATCTTGGCTTCGTTTTCGCTTGTTTCAAGCTGTGCTTTTTTTGCATACACAAACATTTGCTGTTCATAATCGTCGATAGCAGCTTCAATAGTTTCAAATTTTCCGTCAGTCAGGCTATCGGATAAAATCAATGCGTCCATTAATCCGGTGTTCACGCCCTGCCCTGCGAAAGGAGGCATGATATGTGCAGCGTCTCCGATGAGGGTTATGGGCAAGGGGCGGTTGAGTTTCCAAGGTACATCCAGTGGTATCTGTCTTGTTGGCCAAATTACAAAGGAAGAAGTTGAGCGGAAAAGCTGCAGGTAACGTTCATCCCAATCAGAGAAACGATTTAGCAGGAACGTTAAGATGTTTTCTGTATTTTGAAAGTTCACCTTATATTCCTGATCCCAATCTTCCGGTTTTTTAATCGTTATGCTATAGCTCAGTAAGCCACCATTCCTGGGATTGGCAACAAGCAAATTGCCTCCGCTTGCCGTCATGAGAATGTTATCGTCGGACAGCTGATAGAAGTCCGGACAAGTTGTTTCGGGCTCCAAAACTTCACCCTGTAAAATCAGCGTTCCGGTATATTCAATTTCCGCATCCGTAACGTATTTCCTGGCCTGGGACATTCCCCCATTCGCTCCTATAACCAGGTCAGCAGTTGCAGTTAAATTATTCTCAAATTGTAAAAGCCACCTTCCGTTTTGTTCTTCAAGTCCGGTAAATTTCCTTTCCCAGGCGATGGTACTGCTTTTCAAACTTTCAACTAATATTTTTCTTAAATCGTTTCTGTTAATTTCAGGATTGTCGTGACGCTCTTCAAATGTTGGTTTTCTAGCCAACAACACTTTGCCATTTTCATCTGCCACGGTTCTTCCCATAGGAATGCCCATTTCATAGTAACGTTCCAGTAATCCCGCTTTGTGCATGGCTTTCTGCCCTGAACCTTTGTGCAGGTCAAGCGGACCGCCGGAAATTCGGGTAAACGCGTCTTTGTCTCTTTCATAGACGGTTACATCTATTCCGTTCTGCTGTAATATTTTCGCCATTGTCAGGCCAACAGGTCCGGCACCAATGACAGCAACCTGTTTATTTCGTAGTAACATGGATTTTGCATTGTTTGATGAAGAAGCAAAATTCATGAATGTTGATTGATCAGGCTTGTATAAATGCGACAAAATCAGACAACTATGCTACTATCATGGCTCCCAAAGTTCAATCTTATTACCTTCCGCATCCATGATGTGTACAAATTTTCCATAATCGTACGTCTCAATGCTGTCAATAACAGTTACGCCGTTTGCTTTTAGTTTTTCTACAAGTCCTTCAATATTCTGAACCCGATAATTGATCATAAAGTCCTTTTTGGAAGGAGTGAAATGGTCACTGTCTCTTTTGAAAGGGCTCCATTGCAGCGGAATTATTTCTTCTGGCTTGTCAACGTCTCGGTACTCAAAACTCACCGAGCCCCATTGATTGACGTCAAATCCTAAATTTTTGGCATACCACTCCTTTGTTTCCTTCGGGCTGTCGGAAAAAAAGAAAATGCCGCCAATCCCTGTCACTTTTGGCGTGTTGTCAACAGGTAACGTTGAGTCTACCTGACTTTTTTGGTCATCCATATTGCTTGTTTTGTTAGTTTTAGAGTTACATTTTAAAAGGAGTACTAAAATTGGAATTACTGTTAACAGTCTTTTCATATGGCTGAGGATGAGCTTTTAACAAAAATGAAATATATAAATATTTATCCTCCTTTTGCATTTGTTCGACAGCGCTCCCAACCTTCCGGGGCGACTCCAATAATTTCCCATGGCAATGTCGGGTTGCTGATTTGGAAAGCCATAGGTAATGCCTGACGCACCTGAGAGAAATTTACAGTAGCATATATGTCCGGCACTGCCAACCTGTTTGGGCGAATTCCTGTTTGGCGATCAGATTGTTGATACAGCTAATTTTTTATAAGTTTCAATACAAAATTACACCAATGGATTTCTGATAAAAAGGGCATTTGAGCCAATAAAAACGGTAGTTTGCGACGTTCTTTCCCAGAAAAGCAAACTCATCACCAAAATAATTTACAGGAATGGCTTTGTTCATTTTACGCATGATCATCAGCCTGTTTTAATGCGACCATATCGTTGATTACCGGAAATTTCTTTGCATTTCGGGCAAATGCAGCGGGGCTGACACCACTGTAACGTTTAAATTCTCTGCTCAAATGAGGCTGATCCGTGTAGCCCAATTCATATGCTAGTCCTGCCAGATTCGTGTCCGGGTTAAGCAACAGTTCGTTTCTCACTTTTTCAAACCGCATCAGCCCGGATACGTCTTTAACCGTGTGACCGGAAGATTGTTTGAAGTTTCTTTGTAATGTGCGAACAGTCGCGTGCGCTGCCTCAGCTACCTGGCTAACGGGCATGGTGCCGTTCGTATCCCGCATAGCGATTCCTGCTTTCGACAACATATTATTAAAAGATATTTGAGGATTTGATCTCAAAAAATACTGTTTTAGATGATCAACCGCTTTTTCAATTTTCCCTAAATCGACCCACTTTTCCAAAATATCATGAAGCCGGGCAATCGGATGCTCAATTTCCAGTATTCCATCTTTATCAGAGGGCATTCCCAGCAAATCAAAAACGGTCCATGGAAAACACCTGATTCCAATAATTTCCAGATTTCCTTTAGTGTGAAAAACAGCAGGCTGATTAAGCAGTCCAATTAAAAATGGCGATGGTAATGAACGTAATTCATCTTCATCAGAAAGAGCGCAACCGCCGCCGAAATGAAATATAATTTCTGCAAAACCATCAGGTATTACCTCAAAGCTTGACTTTGATTCTTCGGAATCCCTTTTGTTATACCAAAAACATCTAATGGTACTTTTAAGCTCTTCCGGCGAATCAAATTCCAGGTGCTGCATTTCGGGCATTGTAATTTATTCTGATACCTGTTAAATCTTATCACCTGCAATTTAGCTGGATTGATGATCTAAAGGTAAGGGAAATTATCTCCATTTAAACTACGAATATGATCGTAGGTTCCATGAATTGTTTGATAAAACTTTAGACTTCCATCTTAAATACCTGATGGTAAGTAGATTTTTTAATACGAAAGTTTACGTAGTTAAATGTTCGTTCAGCTCGTGAGCCATAAATGGGAAGTTTGATCATTTCGCCATTTAAGCGAATATCCTCATTAGTAGATAATTGGTGACTAGCAGATATTCTTAAAAATTTTCAATAAACACGCTTAACTATTAGTAGACGAACTAATGTGTTGTCTTATATCTGGATTAAAACATTCTTTTAATCCATGACACATTATTCTGACCAGCGGGCGTATTTTTTTAAGATCGATACAACCATAAAAAAAATTCGGAATGCGCTTCAGAAACAGTTAAATGAAGGAGGATTTGATCTGACCGTAGATCAATGGGTATTGATTGATCATATTAAAAGAGCTCCTTCAATCAGCCAGAATGAACTGGCAGAACTCACTTTTAAAGATCCGCCAACTGTAACGCGGATAATAGATCTTCTTGAGAAAAAGGGATTGGTTGAAAGAGCCCCGGCAGCAGGCGACCGAAGAAAATTCAATCTTTTTTTAACTGAAAAAGGAGCAGATACCTATCGTGAAGCTTTTCCCATTGTTGCTGAAATCAGAAGAAAAGGGTGGGGTGATCTGGAAGAAACAGATTACCAACATTTTGTGAGAATTATGGATTCTATTTATCAGAATTTTAACTGATCTCTGAAATTACTGATACAACTATTTCTTTGTCCGGTGCTTATTTTTAGGCATCGGTAATCCATTAAATTAAAAGCATCAGCAGCGTTAATGTTTGTTAATATCGTATTGATTTTCGGCAGAAAATATTTTTTATTCTTCTGAAAATCAATCTGGTATCTGTGTCTTTTTTATTAGCTTTTCTTTCGCGGACCCTTCCGGGTTAAACCTCTTTCCAACCTTCTTCTCTAATCCTTGTCTTCGTAATAAGCATTTAGCTCTATCGTTAAGAGCAAATATATTGCAAGCACCAAGTCAATTTTTTAATCAGTTTATTAATTTTTGAAGTCATGAAAAAGGTCATTTTATTAAGTGCGTTATTATTCGGTTCAGTTGAATTCCCATCTTTTTCACAAACTACAACCATGCAGCAAACTCCTCCCACCCGTAAAATTGAAGTCGCTGGTTTTGCCGAAATGGAAGTGGTTCCTGATGAGATTTATTTCAATGTATCGCTAAGGGAGTATTTTAATGATGAAAAAAACCAAAAGGATAAAGTCGTTATCAGTACGCTTGAAAAGCAGTTGATCAAAGCAGTTGCGGATGCAGGTCTTCCAAAAGAGGCGTTATCGGTAAGTGGTGTGGGCGGTTATCAAAACTATGTGGATAAAAAGAAAAAACCAGCTACTTTCCTTGAGGCGAAACAATATGAGTTAAAAGTAAGCAGTGCGGATAAACTGGACGGAATCCTTTCAAAAGTGGAAAGCCGGGGTGTTCAGTACGCCAACGTCAGCCGTGTCGATCATTCGAAAAGAGAAGAATTTAAAAAACAGGTTAAAATCGACGCATTGAAAGCAGCTAAAGAGAAGGCATCATATCTGGTGGCTGCGGTTGATCAAAAACTTGGTCAGATACTTGAAATAAGAGAATTGGATGAGAATATACAGTATCCGCAGCCTGTATTTATGAAAGCAGCAATGCGTACAATGGCTGAGTCGGCCGATGCAGTGCAGGATAGCGATGTGCAGTACCAAAAAATTAAAATCAATTACAGAATGCAGGCAGCATTTGAGATAAAATAACATCGGCGGTCGGCTTTCGGCCATCAGTCCTGGCAGTTTGTGACAGCCGATGAATGACTGCCGAAAGCCAAAGTTTATTCTGGCATTATTTTTTAACCGTTCGTGGATAAGTGACTGAATTCGTTTCTTTTGTGTCAAAACATAAGTATCTTTAATTAGTTATCAACCATAGAATCAGAAAATTATGAGCATCAACGCAAAACACCTTGCCACATTTATTCTGGGCGCAGCAGCCGGAGTAGCAGCACATAAATACCTGCAGTCCGAAGAAGGAGAGAAACTTCTGGAAGATCTGAAAACGAAAGCAAACGATCTAAAGGCAGAAGCCGAAGGAGCGATAGATAAGGCACCGGAATATTTTGATGAATTAAAAACAAAAGGTTCTGAGGCACTGAAAACCAGTTTTCCTGATGCAGAGGCATTCTTCAAGGATCTTTATGCAAAGTTTTCGGGCAAAGGAGGCACAACAGAAACGGACGTTACTGTAACACCGGATCCGATTTCCTGACAGATATAAATAAATATTCGGGCTGAGGATAGTTCTTGTCTTCAGCCTTTTTTATGCCCCAAGCAATCCGTTAATCTGTGCATGCTGGAGGAGAAGCATGGTTTTAGCATCTTTAATTTCTCCGGAATCCATCATTTTCAGTGCTTCAGGAAAAGAGATCTCCATCACTTCTATGTTTTCCTGCTCAGTTTCACAGCCTCCGCCATTTCCGGTTTTCATTTCCTGCGAATATTCGGCAACAAAAAAATAAAGAATTTCAGTAACAGATCCCGGTGACATATAGGCTTCAAAGATCTTTTTGACAGATCTTATCTTGTAACCTGTTTCTTCTTCGGTTTCCCGGCGAATGCAATCCTCGGCATTATCTTTATCCAGCAGACCGGCGCAGGCCTCTATTAACATTCCGGTTGTATTTCCATTTGTGTAAGTCGGAAGGCGAAACTGGCGTGTGAGAATTACTGTTTGTTTTTCTTTATTGTAAAGCAAAATAGTCGCGCCATTGCCGCGGTCGTATGCTTCACGGGATTGCCTTTCCCAGGTTCCGTTTGCATTTTGGTAATCAAAAGTGAATTTTCTTAATGTATACCAGTTATCTGAAAGTACTTCCTCAGAAACTAAATTAAAGTTATCATTCATAAATTGATTGTTTTTGATTGATATTGATTATTTTTGAACAAATGTACGAATAGGTATGAATTTTCAAAAACGAAAAAATATAATCCTGGGATTGGTCGATACACTCGGAGAAGTCAATGTCAGCGATTTAGCCGAAAAAACAGAGACCTCTGAAATTACTGTACGTCGTGATTTAATTGCTTTGGCAGCAGATGGGTTGCTTTACCGCACGCACGGCGGCGCCATGAAGGTTGAGCTTACAAAAACTCCTTTTACTTTTAAAAATAAAGTTGCTGCGAATGCGGAACAAAAAGATCATATCTGCAGAATTGCTGCAGATGAAATTACAGATGGTGATATTATTTTTATGGATTGCGGAAGTACGGTTTTTCGGTTATGCCAGTTTATCAGAAATAAAGAGATCCGGGTTGTAACGAATTCTCTTCCTGTTTTATACGAATTATTAGGTTCTTCGGTAAAAATAAATCTGGTAGGCGGTGAGGTTGATAAAGACAGGCAGGCTGTTCATGGTAAAATAGCGGAAGAGCATATTTGCCGTTATCAGGTAAATAAAGCCTTTTTAGGAGTGGATGGTATATCTTCGGAAAATGGTTTGAGTGCACATAGCGAAATGGAGGCCGGAGTTACATTGGCAGCTTCGTCTCATGCAGATATCACCTACCTTTTATGCGATATCTCAAAAATTGGAAAGGATAAATATCTGCAGTTTGCCCCAATAACTTTAGTTAACGTTTTGATAACCAATGAAGAGAACGCAGAAACTGAAAAACTGGAAGCAAAAGGAGTTAAAGTATTAACCGAATTGAAAACAAAAATATGAAACCAGCTTCTTATTGGGTAGAGAAATATAATTTACTTCCGCATCCTGAAGGCGGATATTATTCAGAGACTTATCGTGCAGGTGAAAGTATCCTTAAAGAAACGCTGCCGGACCGTTTTACGGGAGACCGGAGCTTTTCTACCGGAATCTATTTTTTATTGGAAGCCGGGCAATTTTCAGCTTTTCATCGAATCAAATCGGATGAAATGTGGCATTTTTATGCAGGAGAAGCCTTGGAAATTTTTGTGCTCAATCCGGAGACAGGCAATTCCAATGTGATCAGATTGGGCCGCGATCCTGAAAACGGAGAAACTTTTCAGGCCGTTGTTCCTGCCGGAAGCTGGTTTGGATCACGTCCTGCCTCCGGAAGTTCTTATGCATTGGTAGGCTGTACCGTTGCTCCGGGATTTGATTTTGAAGATTTTGAAATGGCGGAAAGGATAGTTTTGATCTCCGAATTTCCAAAGTATTCCGGTTTGATTCAGGAAATGACAGCTCCCTGAATCAAACCGGACCAGGCAATTAATAACCAACGCTGGTATCATCCCCGCGCGGATCGGAGCCACCTTCCAGCCAGCCGTCAGGGGTCACCAGAATGCAGTCCATGCGGCCAATTGTGTTTCTTTGCTGTTCAAGAATATAACCCTTGTCCTGCAATTTTTTTAAAGCAGTTTCCGAAAAAGCATTTGCTTCAAATGTAGTTTTATCCGGCAACCACTGATGGTGAAATTTCAGAGCGTTTACGGCCTGTTGCATGGTCATGCCATGTTCGAGCACATTCAGGACGGTTTGATAAACAGATGTAATGATGGTTGAACCGCCCGGTGTTCCTACAACCATAAACAGTTTTTCGTCTTTTTCAATAATGGTAGGCGTCATCGAAGACAACATTCGTTTTCCTGGAGCAATGGCGTTTGCTTTGTTGCCAATGAGCCCGTACATGTTTGGTGCACCTGGTTTTACACTGAAATCGTCCATTTCATTATTCATGAAAAAACCGCCGCCTTTCACCACCACCCGGCTTCCGTAACCGCCGTTTAAAGTGGTCGTAACCGAAACTGCATTTCCCTCTTTATCTACCACTGAAAAGTGCGTCGTTTCCAAACTTTCATATCCCGGGAAAACGCCACCGCTTACATTTTTGCTGTCTGTGGCCTTATCCCATGAAAAATCGGACCATCTTTTTTGCAGGTAATCTTTGCTTAAAAGTGTTTCAACAGGAATTTTGACAAAATCAGGATCTCCGAGAAACTTAGCGCGGTCGGCATAAACCCGGCGTTCGGCTTCGATCATCACCTGAATTGTTGAATCGCTGTGCCATCCCCATTTGCGTAGCGGGAACGGTTCGGTTAAACGCATCAGCTGAACCAGTGCAATACCACCGCTGGACGGTGGCGCCATGGTAATTACTTTATAACCTTTGTAAGTTTCTGAAATCGTTTCCCTCCATTTTGCATGATATTCTTTCAGATCTTTTTTACTTATGATACCTTCTTTGTTTTGACTGATATCTTTAACGAGTCGCTTGGCAACCTTTCCTGTATAAAATCCGTCCCAGCCTTTTTTCTGAATTCGTGTCAAAACTTTACTCAAATCTTTTTGAACCAGTTTATCTCCCGCTACCCATTCGGTACCATCTGATTTTTGAAAATATGTAGTTCCCGGATTGAGTGCCAATAAGTCTTTTTTGATGGCATTTAATCCCCGGGCTTCTCTTTCTGTTTGAATAACTCCTTTTGCGGCCAGATCAATTGCGGGCTGTAAAAGCTGTTTCCAGGACAATTTGCCATATTTTGCATGTGCTTCGGCCATACCCGCTACGGAGCCGGGTACACCTGATGCGAGCCTCCCGAGTGTACTCGAATTTGGAATGACATTTCCGTCTTTGTCCAGATACATATCAGCATGCCCTTTTGCGGGTGCTTTTTCTCTGAAATCAATGCTGTTTGTATGTCCCGATTTGTTACGATAAACAAGGAAACCGCCGCCGCCAATGTTTCCTGCGGACGGGTGAACCACAGCCAATGCAAATTGTACTGCAATTGCCGCGTCAACTGCGTTTCCCCCAGCCTGCAGAATTTCAACACCTACACGTGATGCCTCCGGGTGTGCGGAAGCAACCATTCCGTTTTTCGCTACAACGCCCTTGCGGTCGCTAAAAAATGATTTTTGATTTGGATCATCGGAAAGAAACTGGTAAAAACCGGTTGATTCCTGAACGGGTTTTTGTGCGGCTAAAAAGCCTGATAATGTGGTTAAAAGAAAAAGGAGCGTGTAGCGGATTCTCATATTTGGCGGTGTAAGAGTTTGTGATGTAATTTACCAAATCTAAGTAAGAGGAATGATATCAAATATGTTTTTTGAAGTTTTTCCTCAGAAAATTATCATTGATCAAAATATCCACAGACTACTCAAACTGTTTTAATACCTTCTATCCTAAATTGCATTGATGAAATAAGCATTCCTGTTAATTTTCAGGACTATTCTTTATAAAGTTTTAACAGATCGGGTCAGGGACTATGAAATTTTTACGCCAGATATGGGAAAGTTTTAGATTTGCCTGGCAGGCACTGAGGTCTAATCTTACCCGAACAATATTATCTCTTCTCGGTGTAACCGTTGGAATTTTTGCTATTGTAGCTGTTTTCACGATTGTCGACTCGCTGGAAAAAAGCATCAAAGACAGCATGAGTTTTATCGGTGATAAAGTAATTTATGTCCAAAAATGGCCGTGGAGCTTTGGAGGTGAATATCAGTGGTGGAAGTATTTTCAATGGCCGGAGCCAACTTATTCGGAATACAAATATTTGTACGATAACCTGGAATCTGCCAGTGCTGTTGCTGTTATGGATTCACGTGGTGGTATTACCCTAAAAAACGGGTCGAATAGTATTGATGCCCAGGTGCAGGGCGTGTCATTTGAGTACAATTTAATATCAGATATTACCATAGCAGGCGGCAGATATTTTATGCCTTTGGAAACATCTAATGCAAGAAACGTGGCTGTTGTCGGAGCGGATATTCCTGCGGCGCTTTTTCCGGGACAGGATGCTGTCGGAAAAGAATTTAAGTTAGCCGGAAATAAGTTTGTGATTGTAGGCGTGCAGGAGAAAAAGGGTGAAAGTCTGGTGAATTTTGGCGGCAGTGCTGATAAAAATTGCCTGATTCCGTTTGCTTCTTTTTCAAAGTTATTTCAGTCGGGCAGGAAAAGGGCTAACATTGTTGTAAAAGGTTTTCCTGATGATGAGGGAATGAAATCCGTAGAAGCAGAGATTACCGGATTGATGCGAACCAGGCGCGGAATTAAACCGAGAGACGACAGCAATTTCTCATTAAATAAACCCGAAGCAGCAGCCCAGGCTATTTCAGGACTTTTTGCAGTGTTAACTTTGGCAGGTTGGGTGATTGGGAGTTTTTCAATATTGGTTGGAGGATTTGGCATAGCCAATATCATGTTCGTTTCGGTAAAAGAAAGGACAAACCTCATCGGTATCCAGAAATCTTTAGGAGCTAAAAACTATTCCATTCTGTTTCAATTTCTCTTTGAGGCTGTAATGCTCAGTTTAGTGGGAGGTTTGGTAGGGATTCTACTGGTTTTTCTTCTCTCGTTTATTCCCATGGGATCGCTTCAGATTATCATGACTCCCGGAAACATTATATTAGGATTGGCAGTTTCGTGTATCATTGGCGTTTTGTCGGGGATTGTCCCGGCGATGCTGGCGGCAAGAATGGATCCGGTGATTGCAATCCGGGCGAAATAATCACTAGGAAAAATCAAACCGTTTTACGAAGTTCGCTTTAATTCACAAACTTAAAACATTAAAACAATGCGTAAATGGGTCATATTTGCTGTTTTTCTGGCAATCGTCTTTGGAATTATTTATTACCTCACATTTGGATATTATAGCGAAGGTAAACGTGGCGGCTTTGTAACACAGCTAAGCAACAAAGGATACTTATTCAAAACATATGAAGGCGAGCTGAGAATGGGCGGCCTGAGCGAGGGCGATGGCACCATGAATTCTTCTAAATGGATTTTCTCGGTAAGCGGAAAAAATAAAGATGCAATAGCCAAACTGGAAGAAGCCATTCAAAACGGGCATCGTGTGTCACTGACTTACGAGCAAAAATTCTTCACCCTTCCCTGGAATGGCGATACAAAGTTTTTTGTAACAAATGTGGAAGTATTACAAGGCAGCAGAGGAAATTTTCCGCCTACACAAACACCGGCAACACCACTGCCAACACCTACGGAAATTGATACCACTAAGGTTTTGTGAGTAATGGGCTTGGGGTTGAGGGCATGGGGTAGGTGATTCATCGCTCCCTGCACTTATCCCTATGCTCGCTGCCACTTCACCCACCTGCTTTTTTTGCCTTATAATTTTTGGATAAAAGCCATGTGATTACTTTATCACGATGGTCTCCCTGTATCTGAACTTCCCAGTCCTTTACAGTCCCGCCACTGCCGCATAAGGATTTTAATTGCTTGCCAAGTGCTTCAAGATCGTCGTTTTTCCCGATAAAGCCTTTGACAATAGTAATAACTTTCCCGCCACCTTTGCGATCCAGCCAGATACGTAAATCCTGTTGCTGAGGGGACAGTGTGTCCGGATCATTCTCACCGGATTCTTTATATTCGAATTCCGGATCGGTTGAATAAACAACTCCGGAGCGGTTCTTTTTTGACATAACTACGATTTGTTAAGATTATAGCTCTTGATAAGACATTCAGATGATTACATTCAGGCTTTGCGGATTGATTTTAACTTTAATGACATTGGTTTCCAGCTGCAAAGGCTCTCCGTCATAGTGAATCATTGGAGCTTTATCAGTTTCTACCAAAACCTCTGTAACACTCTGATAAGCAATATATTCTGATTGTTTCAATTGTTTTGTGAAAAGCTGGTAAGCCAAAGAAGTCCCAAACCATTTTGGGAAGGGTTTGATTGTACAGACATCCAGTACACCATCCTGAAGATTGGCATGAGGTGCCACCCATGCATTATTGCCAAACTGCCCGGCATTTGCAAAAGTCAGAGAGAACGCGTTTGTCTCAAGTCCGTTAACCCGGAATGATTGAGGTTGATAATCCCAGTAAGCTTTGAAAGACACATTTACATAAGTAGCCAAACCGCGGCTGGTTTGCTGACTGAACAAATGTCCAACGTAAGCATCAAAGCCCATTCCTGCCGTACAAAAAAAAGGAATGTCATTCAGCAGCCCGCTATCAATAGTAGAAACAGATCCTGCAAAAAGCCTTTTTAAAGAAGATTCCAGTGTTAACGGAAGTCCCAGGTGCCGCCCCAGCCCATTTCCTGAACCAAGGGGCAGTATACCGATAGGCGTTGGCTGATTTACCAATGGCCTTGCAATTTCATTTACAGTACCGTCACCACCTACCGCAACAACAGCTTTCCAGTTCCCTGATTGCAGATTTTCCTGTACCAGCTCAGTCGCGTGTCCCCTTGCTTCAGTAAAAAGAATATGTGCGCTGTGTTTATTTTTGCTTGCTTCTGCGTCAATCGCATGCGCTACGGCGTCGATATTTCGGCCAAGGGAAGTGCCAGAATTCGGGTTAAGTATAAAAAGATAGTCAGCCACGAATTATGCGAAGAAAAGGAAAAGAATTCCCAAAAAAATGATGATAAACAGATAATACAGGCCGTCTATAAAAGGATACTTCTGACGGTCCAATTTCTTGAATATTATATCAAACTTACTCATATGATCTTGGTCTTTAATATTGGCAGGGTGAATTACAAAATTCCGTACAGATGAATTCAAAGTCCGCTCCGCAAAATTCCACAAAAAATGTGAGAAACCATGGTGATCGCAAAAGCATTGTTTCGGATAGAAGCAAATTGCTTTTTGTCAGGAAATTTCTATGATTATGATTTTCATTTAAAAAGTAATCAGCGTTGCCTTTCGGCTTCATTATTAAAATCATTGAAGTAGGATAAGTTTGAAGTAAATCATCCATTGGTTAGAAAAATCACATTTTCACGATTTCAATAAAAATTTTAACTTAAAAGTTTAGTTAATAAATAATTTTAATAATGTACATTCACTAAATTTTTGGATAAATCAGCTTTGTCCAATCTATTATACTCTTAAACCAACAATCACTACATGAAAAAACTCTTCTTGATTCAAATTTCAGGAGATAATTCGCGGTTGGAAAAAAGCCGGCCGCTGATGAATATATCTGCCTGTATCATTGTATTTCTGTTTTCTCTTGGTTTTATGCAAAACTGCGTTTTGCATGCACAAGGTCTTCAGGTTACAGGAACGATAACCGATGCCGTTACCGGGACGGCGATTCCAGGCGCGAGTGTTCTGATTAAAGGAAGTTCTTCAGGAACAATCTCCGATGTAGATGGCAAGTATACAATTTCTGCTGCCCAGAGTTCAACCCTAACCTTCTCTTTCATTGGTTATGTAAAACAGGAAGTTTCGGTAAACGGACAGTCTGTAATTGATGTAAAACTGAAAGAAGATGCCGGGCAGCTTAATGAGGTAGTCGTAACCGCTCTTGGCGTCAGTAAGGAAAAACGCCAGTTGGGTTATACAGTTACAGACATTGCCGGAACAAAACTGGCTACAACCAACGAAGTTAGCCCGATCAGCGCTTTACAGGGAAGAATTCCCGGAGTGCAGATTGACCAGGGTGCCGGCGGTTTGACAGGTAATACAAAAATCCTGATACGGGGTAACTCCACATTGGGTGTAAATAACCAGCCAATTTTTGTTGTAGATGGTGTAATTCTGGACAACGACCTTTATGATGGAAGCGGACGGGACTTTGGGAATAATATCAAAAACCTGAATATGGAGGATTTTGAAAGTGTTTCGGTGTTGAAAGGATCTGCGGCGGCTGCACTGTACGGAACGCGTGCGATCAACGGAGTGATTTTAGTTACCACAAAAAAAGGGCATCAACGCAAAGGTATCGGTGTTAACGTAACCCAAACATTTACAGCGGCTCAGCCCTATCGCGGACCTGATTTCCAGAATGAATACGGCGGAGGAACCGTAGGTGCTTTTTTTACAGATACCCGGGATCCGAATTACAAACCGGATGAATCCTGGACAACAAAGGTTTTTCCGGTTAACAGCCAGGGACAGCCTTACATTGACCGTCAGATCGGGCGTGAGCTGGAAAACTGGGGACCAAAGTTTGCAGGGCAACAGGTATTGGACTACGATGGTACGATGACAACCTACCAGGCCTACCCGAATAACTATCTGGATGCTTTTCAGACCGGGAAGGGAAGTCTGACAAACGTTGCGATTGATGGCGGAACTGCCGAATCGACCTTCCGTCTTTCTTATAACCGCAATCAAAGTAAAGGGATCAACCTTCGGAATGAGTTATCGAAGAATGCATTTAACCTTCGTGTAACGCATAAACTAAATAAATTCCTGTCTGTTGATGTTACCGGAGACTATACCGCTACCAAGGGGAGCAACCCCCCAAGTCTTTCACTGAACCGCTACATATGGGTGTTCGGAAGGAATTATGATACCAAAAAGTGGATGCAGCGCCAGAATTATATTGGCTACAACGGCGGTATTCCGCAGGCGAATGATGTAAACGAGCCAAATAAAGTACCCGAGCCAAACATCTGGTTTAATATTTTTGAAAATAACTATACCCAGAAAGAACAAATGGTTCGCGGGCGTATAGCACTGACTGGTACGGTTACAGACTGGATGAAAGTGCAGGTAGAGGGTAACTTAAACAATGTTTATACAGAAAATGAAACCAAAGAACTTGGTCAGGGAACAAACTTTACCGGTGGTAAATATGTATTGGGGCATTCTACAAAAGAAACCCGGTTCCTGAAATGGATGGCGATTTTTAACAAACAAATTACGCCGGACCTGGATTTTAGTGGTTATTTAGGAGGAGAATCGCAGCGTATGAATCTGTCGTACAACCTTAGCGAAACAGATGGCGGGCTAAGTTATCCCGGAAACTATTTTCTTGCCAACTCCGTAAATGCGGTAAAATCAACCGGAGGTTTTAAAAATAGAAGGTCTTACAACTCACTTTATGCAAGTGCTGATTTTGGTTACAAAGACCAGCTTTTCCTGCAAACAACATGGCGTGGTGACTGGGCTTCGGCGCTGACTTACAAAAACGGAACTGGCAATAACTTTTATAATTATCCGTCGGCGAGTTTATCCTGGGTGTTTTCTCAAACATTCAACAATTCACTTCCGGGCTGGATCACTTATGGAAAATTAAGAGGCAACCTGGCTGCACTGGGTGGTGATATTGATCCTTTTACACTTAATTCAGGATTTGCATTCAGAGATCCAACGGATGCAGGAGGGAATGGAGTTCAGTCGACATCGACTTTTAACTCAAATTCGACGCTGCAGCCTAACATTAAACCGCTGCGTAAAATTGCCAAAGAGATCGGTCTGGAAATGAAGTTTTTCAAAAACCGTCTTGGCTTCGATGTTTCTCTTTATCGCGACAATACCAGAAACCAGCCAATCACGATTTCAGCTCCTGTTGAGTCGGGTGTAAGCAGTATTTTGATCAATGCAGGAAATATTCAGAATACGGGGATTGAAATCGCATTGGATGCAACGCCCCTGCAAATCGGCGCATTTAAATGGAATACTATGGTGAGTTTTTCTCATAACCGTAACAAAATCATCGACTTGTATGGAGATAGAGAATATTATCCTTTGGAAAATGAAGGAAATGGCGGAAACGATTTAATTCCTTATGCCAAAGTAGGCGGTGCTTACGGGGTAATCCGGACAAAAATTGCAGCCAAAAGATACAACATGGAAGGTAGCCCCAACAATGGCAAACAAATCCTGTCATGGAGAAGTGATGCAAGAGCCGCTTTCCCGGCACGAAGTAATGAATGGAAAGACGTGGGAGATATTAATGCCAAATTCCGTTCCGGGTGGGATAACACCTTTACTTACAAAAGGTTATCTGTGAACGTTTTGTTTGATGCAAAAATTGGCGGTGATATGATCCTGACTTCGCTGCGTTACGGAACGCATACGGGTATCTTCCCTTCGTCTCTGGAAGGACGCGATGCAGAACATGGCGGTATTACCTGGACGAGCAAGTATGACAACAAAACGTACGACGACGGAATTATTCCAGACGGTGTTTTTGATGCAGGTCAAACCATCACCCAGGCCAACGGAACTTCTGTAAATGTGGGCGGTATGAGTTATCAGGAAGCTTATGACAAGGGGTTTGTAGAACCTACACATTTACCTCAGTTTATGTATCGCTACGGATCTTCTTCAACGGCAGTTGGGGATTACTGGATTGTTAAAAATTCCTGGATTTCGCTTCGTCAGTTTTCGGTAAGCTATCAGGTTCCGCAGGTATTTGTTGATAAAATTAAGCTTAACACGTTATCGATCAGTTTTGTAGGACGTGATCTGTTTTATCTTTATAACACTTTGCCAAATCACTTTAACCCTGCATCTAACGTTTCAAACAGTACGGCTGTTCAAAAAGAGGTTGGTTTCATTCCTCCAATGACCCGCAATTTAGGCGTGACTTTGAGAGCAGGATTTTAATAGTAAAAACGGTATTCCGCAAGGATAACATTAAAGATATTTTAAATGAAAAATATAACCATAAAATGGGCAACGGGAATTATGCTGGCCGGTACGCTGCTGCTGTCTAATTCCTGTACCAATGATTTCGCCGAGATAAATACGGATCCAAGCGTCGTAACTGATCCGGATCCGAAGTATCTTTTTACATACTCACTAAACAGCCTTCCGTCAAGCGGGTCGGAGTGGATCTGGGAAAATCTGGAACAGCTGCTTCGTTTTACCCAGCACATGACAACCGATCCCTATGAGCTGTCTACAAACATCAATTCGAGATATGGCAATTTTTACAGCAATGTATTGCCTAACCTGGTAGAAATTCGTCGCCAGATTGACTTAAAGGCGGACAAACAGCGCTATCAGAAAATGAGGGCGGCCACCTATGTTGCCGGTATTTTTTACGGTTTGCACGTAAGCGATATGAATGGATCTATTCCATATACACAAGCTGGTTTGGGCCGGTCCGAGGGTAATTTTAAACCTGAATATGATGGGCAGCAGAAACTTTATGACACCTGGCTGGCAGAACTGAATACCGCAATTGCGGATCTAGTTGCTTCTTCAACTGACCAGTTGACTTATGGGAATGCGGATATTTTTTATCATAGCGACTGGACAAAATGGGTGAAACTGGCCAACTCCTTAAAACTTCGTATTGCTGTGCGTTATGAAGGCCAGGACAAGGCTAAAACGACTCAGATTTTCAAAGAAGTAATGGAAAATGCGGTCGGCCCGATCACGGCTGACGAAGATCAGTTTGCATATCTTGATCCAAACAGTAACCCCATTGGCGGCGACATTGATTACCGCAGTGCGCGTTACGCGACAAAATCGATTGTCAGCTTTCTCAAAACGACAAACGATCCACGCCTTCAGATGTATTTTAGTCCAAACGATCTTACCGCAGCCAATTTGGATTCAATTAAAAAATACAAAGTAACATTGCCTGCATTTATCTCAGCAACAGATACCCAGATTCGTTATCAGGGTGGTCCGGCAGACTGGACTACCGATGCTGCTACGGCACAGTATTACAAAAATCCGCTGACAGTAGGAACAAGTAAACTGGTGGTAATGTCATCGATCAACAAAGTGTTTTTTGCACCAAGGCGGAACGGTGGCCTAGGTACATTCCACGACTACCTGGTTACGAGTGCTGAAACTTGTTTTTATATTGCTGAGTTGATCGAAAAAGGGTATGGTGCAGGTTTGAATACGAAAGGAACTTCAGAAGAATGGTATAAAAAAGGTGTTGCCTCATCGCTTCGCACCATGAACGCCATTGCAGTCGCAGCTTTGTCTACAACAGGATTTACCCAAAGCACTGTTGAAGCACAGATTACGGCCTATCTGGCTCAAACATCTGTTAAATTCAACGGAGTAAATAATCTGGAACGAATTTACATTCAGGAATATCTGAATTTTATGCGCCTGCCAACAGAAGCGTTTACTTTCATTCGACGTACAGGCTATCCGAAGAACAGCTCAACTTACTATCCCCGAGATAAATTTAACGAACCGATTCCGCGTCGTTACTGGGTAGATGAGCCCGCACTTGGAACCAACAATGAAAACTGGCTGAAAAGCCAGACTGAGCAGGGATTCACTCCGGGTGATCGTACGGTGCAGGCATTGAGCACGCAGCGCTTGTGGTTTGATAAAAATAATCCGGTAATCGGAGAAGGAAAATAAAAGCTGAAAACAAATGCAAAAGCGGCCGCTCTGACTTTCAGGGCGGCCGCTTTTGCTGTAATTAAACCTTTACTTTTAAACTCTTGTAAATGTTAGCACAGCGTTTACGGCAGCTCCCGATCCGGTTGTGTTCGTATTAACCGTAATTTTCATCAGATTACTACTTTGCTGCAAGGGTAAAGTCTGTACGGTAGTGCCATTGGTAAGTTTGAGTGTATTATTTTCGACCTTCCATTTCGTGTCCTGGCCGACAGTTAAAAATCCAGCAGCAGCAAGGCCCTGAACAGCTAATTCGCAGTCTGCAGGTGTGACTTTGTTGTTAGATTCAAACGTTAGTGTCAGGCTGAAAGCACATGGAACCAAAGTAGTGATTAAGCTCAGATCGCCAATATTGGTTCCTGCTGTCTCGGGTGCAATGGCAGAAAATTTCCATTTCCCTACAATTTCATTATTATCAACAGTTTCGGGTTCTTTGTCATCATCTTTGCATGATACGAATATGAGCGCAAAGGCAAGAAGCGACAGGGTAAGAATTTTAGTTACATTTTTGTAGAATTTCATAACGGAGAAATGGATGATTGAGTGTCTTTATAATCTAACGTTATAAATCACCTGAAAAATTGCCTTAGAATGGTATTTTTGTTAAAATGACCTGATTTGCCATGTTCGCTTTTAGTCAAGGATATCTTCTCTGAAGAAAAGATCAAGCAAATCCTGCGCTGCTTTAACCGGTAATTCAGATCCCGAAACTACCGACTTTTCTACTGTTCTGAGCGCTTTTTTTACTAATGGTTTTCCGTAAAAACTCATTTCGAGTGTTTGCCGGATAAATTCATACATCCATTCCAGATTTTGACTCTGACGGTTTTTATATAAAAACCCACTTGTCTTAGCGGATGATTGATAAGCTAAAATGATGTTCCAGATGTCGCTGATTCCGGTCTGCTCCAGCGCAGAGCAGGAAACTACCTTTGATTCAAAACCGGACTCAGATTTTGGGAATAGATGAAGAGCATTGGTATATTCCTGAACTGCCAAAGCGGCTGCGGTTTTATTGTCTCCGTCAGCCTTATTAATGGCTATGGCGTCAGCCATTTCCATAATTCCTTTTTTTAAACCCTGAAGTTCATCCCCTGCGCCGGCGAGCATCAGTAAAAGAAAAAAGTCGGTCATGCCTTTTACCTGTGTTTCCGATTGTCCGACACCAACGGTTTCTACAATGATAACCTCAAAGCCTGCCGCCTCGCAAAGCAGGATAGTCTCCCTCGTGTTTCGCGCTACTCCGCCCAAAGACAGATTAGCGGCAGAAGGACGGATGTAAGCAAGCGGGTCGTGGGAGAGTTGCTCCATCCTGGTTTTATCACCGAGGATACTTCCTCCTGATCGTTTGCTGGAAGGATCAATGGTTAACACAGCCAGGTGTTTTCCCAGGGATGTGATGTGTTTTCCCAAAGCTTCGATGAAAGTGCTTTTTCCTACACCCGGCACACCGGTGATACCGATACGAAGCGAATTTCCGGTTGCAGGTAATATCTCATGCAACAGTTCAGAAGCAAGTTTTCTGTCCTGGGTTAGTCCGCTTTCTATGATTGTTATAGCCTGGCTAAGAATGATGCGATCGCCCGCCAGGATGCCATTTTTGTAGTTTTCAATGGTAAGGCGCTTGCGCATAGGTGGCTTTTGTTTTGGGAAGTTCTTTGTAAAAGTCGGTATTGACTATTAAAAATGAAATTTTTAATCCTAAAAAACGCGAAAACTGTTATATTGTCCGTTTACAATAACATCTTTTTAATACATCTTCATTCGAATGAAAATTTCAAAAATTCGCTTCGGCATCATAGCGCTATGCTGTCTGAGTTTTTCGGGGGTTTTTGCCCAGGAAGCCGACAAAGCTAAATATGATGCGCACGTGCTTTTCCATCCGTTATTCAACTTTCAGCCTGGCAGTGAATACCGCACAGGAAGCGGCGCTCCGGGACCAAAATACTGGCAGAACCGCGCTGATTACAAAATTAATGTTGCCCTGGATGAACAAAAGGGAATTGTGAGCGGTGACGTTGAAATAACTTATAAAAATAACAGTCCGGAAAACCAGGAATTTATCTGGCTCCAGCTAGATCAAAATGCTTTTAACGACCAGTCGAGAGGTGGCAAGACAACTCCGGTAACAGGCGGACGTTTTGGGAATACCGGTTTCAGTGGCGGTGATTCGCTTAAATCGGTACAAGTACAACAAGGCAAAGACAAATTCGTTACTGCCAATTATATTGTGACCGATACAAGGTTACAAATTCGTCTGGCTACACCTGTAAAAGGCAACGGAGATGTGATCAAAATTAAGATCGCCTATTCTTTCAAAATTCCTGAATATGGTTCAGACCGTATGGGAACACTTGAAACTAAAAACGGTATTGTTTACGAAATGGCTCAATGGTATCCGAGAGTGGCTGTATTTGATGATATCGAAGGCTGGAATTTACTTCCTTATCTTGGAGCAGGTGAGTTTTACCTGGAGTACGGCGATTTTGAATATAATGTAACTGTTCCCTGGGATCACATCGTTGTAGGGTCAGGAGCGCTGCAAAATCCAAATGAGGTACTTACAGCAGAGCAAAGAAAAAGACTTGCAGACGCTGCAAAAAGCAACGAGACAGTGATGATCCGTACGGCTGAGGAAGTTACAAATCCTGCCTCAAGACCAAAACAATCCGGAACACTTACGTGGCGCTTCAAATGCGTACAGGCTCGTGATATCGCCTGGGCAACTTCAAAAGCTTTTGTTTGGGATGCAGCAAAGATGAATCTGCCAAACGGAAAAACTGCTTTGGCGCAATCGGCTTATCCTGCTGAAGACGGCGGAGCTGACGGATGGGGCCGCTCAACAGAATATGTAAAAGGGTGTATTGAATTTTATTCATCCTATGTACATGAATATACCTATCCTGTTGCTACAAACGTAGCCGGAATTGTAGGGGGCATGGAATATCCGGGAATAGTATTTTGCAGCAGCAAAAGCAGGAAAGAGGATTTGTGGGGCGTTACAGACCACGAATTTGGTCATAACTGGTTCCCCATGATTGTTGGCAACAACGAGCGTAAATATGCATGGATGGATGAAGGATTTAATACATTCATTAACTTTCTATCAGGAGACAATTTCAATAACGGAGAATTTAAAGATTCACAGATGAATAATCTGCACCGCCTGGCTCCGATCATCTTCCGTCCGAAAGCTGATCCGATCATGACGATTCCGGAAGTTATTCAACCATCAAACCTTGGGTGGGAGGCGTATTATAAACCTGCACTTGGCCTAAGAATGTTAAGAGAGCAGGTTCTTGGAAAAGACCGTTTTGACTATGCCTTCAAAATGTATGTACAACGCTGGGCTTTTAAACATCCAACTCCTTACGATTTTTTCCGTACCATGGAAGATGCAGCTGGTGAAGATTTGGGCTGGTTCTGGAAAGGTTGGTTTTTTGAAAATTACAAACTTGACCAAAGCGTAAAACAGGTTACCTACATCGAGCAAAATCCACAAAAGGGATCTTTGATCACAATAGAAAACCTGAATCAGTGGGCGATGCCTGCCAAGGTGGAAATTGAAGAAGTTAGCGGTAAAAAAACGCGTGTAGATTTTCCGGTTGAGATATGGCAGAGAGGTGGAAGCTGGACATTCCGCAGCACGACTACGCAGCCTATCCGGTCGGTAACGATTGATCCGGATAAAAGTCTTCCGGACGTTGCTCCTGAAAACAATGTATGGAAGCCTGCAAAATTTGCTGAGCAGGAAATAAATTAATTTTTTAGTTTGAAATAAAAAAAGCCTTTCTGTTTGATCTGAAATCAGGCAGAAAGGCTTTTTTTATTGAATTCCTACACCGTCAACAGCATGGCTCCGTAAGAATAACCGCCGCCAAACACTGTGATGACAATATTTTCACCGGATTTAAATTTATCCTGGTTCTCTGATAGTGCGATGGCACAGCCTGCACAGCCGGTATTTCCCAGGTACTGAATATTTGATATCAACTTTTCAACAGGAATACCCAATGTATTGATGACATTCAGGCTAATGCGGTGATTGGCCTGGTGCGGTATCAGGTAATCAAGATCATCGATTGTTAATCCGCAATCCTGTAAAACCTGCTGACTCACCTTTGGCATATAAATACAGGCATTCTGAAAAACGTCACGACCAAAAGGCATCACAACACCACGATCATTGGGCCGAAGTACAACTGCTTCGATTGCCTTTCCGCTGGTTGCTGCGCCTCCTGTAATAATCTTTTTAATCTGCATATCAGACTTGGTTTGCCGTTCCTTTGAGATCAGCATAGCCGAAGCGCCGTCACCCCAAAGGTGCCCTGATACGGTGTCAAGTTCATTGTAATAAGCCGTGTTATGATCCGAAACAACAACAATTGCTTTGGAAGCTTTACCCATTGCAAAGTAGCCTTCAACAATTTCAATCGCATTTAGTAAGGAAGAGCATGCCGAGGAAATGCTCACTACGGGAATATCTGGAATCTGAAGCTGATGCTGAACTGCGTGGGCAAGTGTAACAATCGTATCGTAAGGTGTGTAAGTAGCACCTACGATCAGGTCTATCTCATTTTTGCTATATGGGATACTTTCAAGAAGTGTTTCAACAGCCTGAATAGCCATTGTGGTAGTATTTTCGCCAGGAGAAGCTTTGCGGCGTTCTGAAATTCCGGTACGCGAGACAATCCACTCGTCTGAAAGATTGTTTAAATTTGTAAAGTATTCATTACCAATAATTTCGCTTGGTAAATAGTGACTAATCGTATTAATATACATGGTTGAGAAGTTGACTCCGCAAACTAAAAATCTTTTTAATTCCGAAAGTTAAATATTTCGTAGAAAACGTAGTATTTAATATTTGAACAATTCAATAATAAAGTTGTAAAATTATATCAATTCGTATGTGTATCTTGTTTTTACTCAGTTAAGTACTGTTTTATAAAATGACAACAGGTTTTTTTTCTCGTTTTCCCAATTATAATCACTTTCCACCGATTTTCGGCCATTTCTACCCATTTCAAGGGTTTTTTCAGGATTGCCAATGATCCATTCCAGTTTGTCTGCCAGTAACTGTGAATCATACGGAGAAATACAAAAACCGCAGCCTGATATTTCAACAACCTCCTGATATAATGGAAAGTCAGATGTTACCACAGGCAATTTTAATGCCATGTATTCAAACAGCTTTGTAGTAAATGAATCGGGATAGTCGGCGACTGGTTTTAGCAATGCTATTCCGGCTACACATTGTTTCGCATATTTTAATACCAAACGAAGATCGGTGTATCCATAAAAAATCAAATGTTCCTTAACATAAGCATATCCTGGTAACTGTTCCGCTTCGTCCCGGCTAAATCGAACGGGTCCAAATAAATGAACCAGAAAAACCGGATATTTCTTTTTCAATAAAACCAAAGCGGCAACGATTGTGTCAAAACTTCGCTCCATGGATATAACTCCGGAGTATAAAAAGGCGGGTTTTGCAAAACCGTCATGTTCAGTTCCTTTTGAATATTTGTCTGTAAAAGCCAGAGATACATAATTGTGAACAACTGCCGACGGTTTGGCCAAATTTCGGTATTCTTTCAGATATGCGTCCTCTGTAAACAAGCAGTTAAATCTTTTTCTGGCAGAGAGATCAAAATATTTAAACAACTTTCTAAAAATCAAATTGTTATTATAACCCTTTATCTCAAATTTCTTGTATAGATTTTCCTGCACTTCATAAATGATTTTCGCTCCCAGCCATTGAAATAAAAGAGCAACCGGGATTAATTCAGGAACGAAAATATGAACCAGGTCAGGACGCAGTCGCAGGCATTTCCATATAACAACCGGATGTGCAAGTATCAACCTTGCCAGAAGTCCTTTATACTGCGGCAAACGGATCATCTTTAGACCATTCCGATCATTGTAACCGGCACCTGGCAAGGCACAAAATACTTCATAATCAGCAAGGAGCGTCGGCGCAATCTTGTAAAGGATACGCGGATCGGTCGCTGGGTGTACGCTGCTGAGAAGAAGTACACGCTTTGTCATACCCCGGCAATAATTGAAACACCGGCTGATGTACCTATTCGGTCCGCTCCGGCCTGAATAAAAGCGATTGCCTGTTCATAAGAACGAATCCCGCCGGAAGCCTTAATTTTTATATGGGCAGGCAGAATACTCCTCATTTTTCGAACAGTTTCAATTTCCGCACCCTGTGGGGCAAACCCGGTTGATGTTTTTACAAAGTCAACCTTCGCTTCAGCACATATTTCACAAGCCGTATACAAATCGAAAGAATCAAGATAGGCTGTTTCTATGATTACTTTGAGAATGGCATTATTGATATGTGCCAGTTCAGCCAATCCTTTCAACTCTTCACGCACGCTCAAATAGGCCATGGATTTAAAGTGCGACATATTCATGACCACATCCAGTTCCGTCGCTCCGTCTGCAAGTGCATTACCTGCCTCTGCCATTTTTGTTGCCGTTGTCGAGTACCCTAGCGGAAAACCAATAACGGTCGCAATTTCAATTCTGACAGGACAAAACTCCATCATTTCCTTTGTGTAGCCAACATAGGTTGGTGCTACGCAAACGGCTTTAAACTGATGAATCCACGCCTCCTCGCACAGTTTCCTGATATCCGTCTCCCTTGCAGTCGGGCTTAGGAGGGTATGGTCGATGTAAGAGGGGAGATTCATACTTTAAAATTTTCAAGCGAAGAGACAAATGTATTTAAGCTAGGATTCATTTTCGCAGCCCTTGTAAATCGTTTGGCCTCATTTTAAAGTATTTTTTTGAAATATCTCTGTAGTATTTTGGTTTTTTTTCATGTATATAAAATCCTTCCTTTTGAGGTAGAATCTGATTTAACTTTTCCCGGCAGCCTGTAATTTTCCGTGCTATTGCATTTTGCGTAGGATAATAAATGGGTAATAGCCAGCATTCTATAGAGTGTACACAAATGGCAAAAATAATTCTTTCTATAACACCGTTGTAAAAGTCTTCTCCGATAGCACCAATAATGATTCCTTTCATTTTGTCTACTATAACTTCACAGCTATCAGACGAGTTAATAATGTTCCGATATTTTTCCTGAACTTCTCCTGATAAAAACACGTCAGAATCGATTTGAATAATAATATAATCCAGGCTTTGAAAGGAGTCTTTAAAATTTTCAGAACCGCAATATTCTAAAACCTTATGCCAGTTTCCAGCTGATAAGGCCATGGAATCATTGGTTGCATCTCTTAATGGTTGTAAATAAGTGACTAAAATATCCGGGTCAGAAAAACTTGCAATAAGAAGATTCTCAATAACAATCTGGTCCGTTATTCCTTCGCCAATTAATCCAAACTGATTCATCCTTAAAAGTTTTTGGGTAAACCACCGATGTATCCCCGGAGAAATTGCTCAGATAGTCTTACCGGATTGGAGCCTTCCGGAAGTGATTTAGGTAGAATACGGTTTACTTTGGTATGTCCATACGCATTTCGATAAACAACTAATAATCTTTGCTCATCATCGTTCAGGTTCAACCCATCCAAAACTGCAGGATTATGAGTAGTAAGAATGACCTGCTTATTATGTTCCTTCGCCAGTCTAGCTAAAATCTTGACTAGTTCAGCACAAAGCTTGGGGTTCAATGAGTTGTCAATGTTATCGATTGCGAAAAAATTGGGGGTGTAATCGCTTATAAAAAGAGAAAAATAAAATAATAGGTATAAAAAACCTTCATTTGAACTGCGTTGGTCAAAGTATTCAAGACCATCTTCAAGAAATCTGTCTTTTATTCGAATTCTTCTCTCTGTAAACTGAAGATCGCCTGGTATCTCGAAACCGTCAAACCAGTCAATTAAATTTAACTGTTCCCTTATTTTCTGGAACTGGTCAGGCCGATCCTTGTTCAAGATTGAAAGTAATTTAAACAGACCTGCTCCCCGGATTCCCAAAGGTTCAATTTGAGCCTCTTCCTGAAATTGTCGTAAGGCATAATTTTCAGGAGCATATATGAGAAAATTAGAATAAATTTTTCTGCTTGACTTTCTTAACAATTGATTAAATCCAATCTCCGATTTTATAATCTTCCCATTACGCGATTTAAAAACCGGACTTTCTTCATCAAGATCCGTAGCTCGTAAATCTCCAAGCGCAACGGCCCCATGATCCTCCCACTCGGAGAAAGGATTTTCTACATCATGACTTAAAGAATGATTGTAAGATTTACCAGCTGAGTCATTAAAATTGATTTCAATATCTCCCTGAGAAGTATCTTTTGAAAAGCCAGATTTCATAGAAACCGGATCAGTAATCCTGATTCCCCTAGAAGCTAAAATATCATTACTTAGTTTGTGTTCACCAGCTGCCGATCCCATAGCAATCGCCTCAAGAATATTACTTTTCCCACTCCCATTTTCACCTATGATTACATTCAAGCGTCCTAATTCAAAGTCCAGGCTTTGAATGGATTTGTAGTTTTCTATCTTGATCTTTTGTATCATATTCAGAATAAGAAGAGATTGATACCTGTAGAGCAGGCTTTCAATCTATCTTGAAGATAATATAAAAACCCCGTCTGACCGACAGGGCTTTGGCATCTATGCACTAAGTTTTTTTAATTTATGCTTTTGTTTTTTCTTCCGGAGCTTCCGCTTCGGCAGCAGGAACTTCTTCCGTTGCATCTTCTGTAACTCCCGAAGATGCTTCTACAAACAGTTCCGGTGTGTATTTTGACAATACATTATACCAGGTAATAATTTTTTTAATATCAGAAATATAAACTTTTGATCTATCAAAATCAGGGAGGATCTTATTTAGAAACTCGATAAGATCTTTGTCGGATGAAGATTTAAGCTGCAAATCAATAGTTTCGCCATGAACTTCTCTGATTTTCAGGAAAACGTCCGCCAAAGGAACGGATTCTTCTTCTCCGTCCGTAAAAATCGAAACATCTTTTAAAACAGATACACGTGCCGTTGGGCCGATTAATGTTTTTTCACGTTTTTCATCCAGGCTTTCGACAATTACACCTGCACGGCTTGGTTTCAAAATGCGAAATAGCCCGCCTTTACCGGAAACATTGGCTATCTCCTTCAACAAATCCATTCCGGTTGTCTCTGCTTTATCACTCATTCTTTCTTACTATTAGTTTTTATTAGGATTTTTTAGCCGTTTTTAAGATCATAAACATGCTTACAGCCAATCTAATTTTCCGCAAAATAACAGAAAGATTCAACCGTAAACAACCTTAATTCCTATGGGTTTTTTGAAAACGTAGCATTATAACTTTCTATTGCCTTCAGAATGGGCTCTCTGCCTTCATTTTTTTCGGCCGATGTAACAAAAATAGGAGGGACTTCTTCCCATAATTCGGACAGTTTTTCTGTGTAGGCTTTCAACTGTGCTTCGATCTGATAGGCTTTCAGTTTATCAGCTTTTGTAAAAATAATGTGAAAAGGGATTCCTGATTCTCCTAAGCCTTCCATGAATTCGAGGTCAACAGCCAATGCGCTGTGCCTGATGTCCACAAGCACAAAGGTGCAAAGCAGATTTTCTCTGTTATGCAGATAATCGCCGATCATCTTTTCCCATTTTTCCCGCTCTGACTTACTTACTTTTGCATAACCATAACCCGGTAAATCGACCAGATACCAGGCATTGTTGATCTCAAAGTGATTAATCAGTTGGGTTTTTCCAGGTTGCTGCGAAGTTTTTGCAAGCGACTTTTTTTCAACCAACATGTTGATCAACGATGATTTACCCACATTGGAACGGCCAATGAAGGCATATTCAGGCATATTCGGTGCAGGGCATTTCTCATAATCCGAATTGCTCATGACGTATTTTGCTTCCTGAATTTTCATTTGATATATAATTATTTGGCTGCAAAGGTACTTATTCTTTTCTTAGGTCTGAATTGCGTGCTGCGATATGGGAAAATTTGAAAAATTTTGGAACCTATCCGGAAGGATTTGTTTTTACTTAAAATAAAACAAAGTACTATTTTCGTTATACTGTTGTTCAATTTGTAACAAATATGAAAATGAGAATTTATAAACAAGTATTTTTTATGCTGGCGCTTATGCTGGCGGTAACCTCAGTATTCGCATATGATGGCGGAAAAAAGGAAATGACCGCTCCTGAAAAGGGAATTAAATTTACCTCCGGAACCTGGGCTCAGATTTTGAAAAAAGCCAAAGCGGAGAATAAGGTAATCTTTTTTGATGCATATACTACCTGGTGTGGCCCGTGTAAATTACTTCAGAAAAATGTCTTCACACGTCCTGATGTTGCAGCGGTTTTCAATAAGGATTTCATTAATGTGAAGTTTGATATGGAGAGTGGTGAAGGTCCCATGCTTGCAGAAAAATATCCATTGCAGGGCTATCCTACCTTACTTTTCATCGATCCTGACGGAAAGGTGGTGAAAGAATTACTTGGCTACCAGACTCCGGAAGTTTTGATCAAAACCGGTAAAAAAATACCGAAGGTTACAAAGGCAATTTTATAAGTTTCTGAATTATAGTTCAGTAGTAAACAGAGAACCCGGTGAATCTGATTTCACCGGGTTCTCTGTTTTTGAATGGATCAATATTTTATTCGTAATAATTAGGAACACGGTGACCGCTGTTTTCTAAAAGACGATCTTTTTTGAATAAGGCAACGTCTGCTGTTACCATATCATTTACAAGTGCTTTAAGATCATATTTTGGTTTCCAGCCTAATTTGGTCATCGATTTGGTTGGATCGCCAATCAATAATTCAACTTCGGTCGGGCGGAAATAACGCGGATCAACAGCTACAACTTCTTTGCCGGCTTCAATCTGAAACTCGGGATTATTACATTTTACGACTTTTGCAATCTCTTTTTCACCTTCTCCGGAAAATTCCAGTTCCACGCCCACTTCTGCAAAGGCCATTCTGACGAAATCGCGGATACGGGTTGTTACGCCCGTTGCGATTACAAAATCTTCTGCTACTTCCTGCTGTAGAATAAGCCACATAGCTTCTACGAAATCCTTCGCATGACCCCAGTCGCGCTGTGCATCCAGATTTCCCAGATAAATTTTATCCTGTAATCCCAAAGCAATGCGGGCAACTGCACGGGTAATCTTGCGGGTTACAAAAGTTTCACCACGCAGCGGAGATTCATGGTTAAATAAAATTCCGTTTACAGCATACATATTGTAAGCTTCCCGGTAATTCACCGTGATCCAATAACCATACATCTTGGCTACTGCGTAAGGCGAACGCGGATAAAACGGAGTGGTTTCTGATTGTGGAACCTGTTGCACCAAGCCGTACAATTCCGAAGTTGATGCCTGATAAATTCTTGTTTTCTGAGTTAAACCTAATAGACGCACTGCTTCAAGAATTCGCAAAGTGCCTATGCCGTCCACGTTGGCAGTGTATTCCGGCTCTTCAAAACTTACCTGAACATGCGACATGGCGCCCAGGTTATAAATTTCATCCGGCTGTACTTCCTGGATGATTCTGATAATATTGGTAGAATCACTCAGATCACCGTAGTGAAGGTGAAAGCGAATATTTTTTTCGTGCGGATCTTCATAGATATGGTCTATTCTCTGGGTATTAAATAAAGAGCTTCTCCGCTTGATTCCGTGTACTTCGTAGCCTTTGCTCAGAAGTAGCTCGGCCAGGTAAGCGCCGTCCTGTCCGGTAATACCTGTAATTAGTGCCTTTTTCATTGTCAATCGTATGTATAGAAATAATTAATAAACTTAAATGGAGTGTTAATCCACGGTCGGATTTAGCATCAGACTTTTCTTTATTTCAACCCGGTCAGCTAAAATGACTGCGGAAGAATACTGTTCTTTTATTTGCTCAAGATACTGTTCGGCATCACTCCGATACATAAAGTCCCCGGCCTTCACTCTGTAAGTCGGCTGAGAATAAGACACATATGGAGTTAAATCCGGAAAAGCCTGATAAATGAATGATTTGGCACCATCTGCTTCTTGTCTCACGTTTCCTACATAAAGCTGAATGCGGTAGCCACTTATGTAACGAATGGACTTATTTTGTTTTGAAAGTGAATCCAAAGCTGCTTCCAGTTTTTTATTGACATACAATGGTTTGTCGTTGCCAGGTTTTGCTGTTGGTACTACGGGCTGTTTTTTTGCTTCAGGCGTTTTTTCAGTCGTTTTTTCTACTGATTCAAAACGAGGCCGCACTGCGGAAAGATCTTCTCTGTAGTCACTGCCGGAAGAGTTTACCGCAGCTTTTTTGCTGCAGCCAAACACTCCGCCAAGTAATGCCAGATTTAAAGTCCAGTAAAGAAATTTATTTTTCAGCAGCATGTCTGGAAAGATTCGGATTGAGCGCACAAACTTAACCAAAAATGGAAGAATCACCAATTCACGCTATTTTGAATGTAATACCTAACTTTGCTGTATCAAATACAACAGTTCATGGAAATTAAGCAGTACGTATCTCTTCGGAATTTTAACACTTTCGGTCTGGAATCAGAAGCCAGATATTTTGCGGAACCACAGTCTGTGGAGGAACTTGCAGATTTATTGAGAGATACAAAATATCAGCAAACGCCGAAATTCATTTTAAGCGGAGGTAGCAACGTTCTTTTTAGTAAAGATATAGATGCATTGGTGATACATCCTCAGATTAAAGGAACTGAAACAATACGTGAAGATGAAGAGTTTGTCTGGCTGTATGTAGGAGGCGGCGAAGTCTGGCAGGATTTTGTAAACTACTGCGTGGATCATAATTATGCCGGTATTGAAAACCTGTCACTCATTCCCGGAACCGTGGGAGCGGCTCCAATGCAAAATATTGGTGCTTATGGTGTGGAAATTAAAGATGTAATTGAAACTGTTTACGCGATATCCATTGCAACTGCGGAAACGAGGATTTTTTCCTGGGAAGAATGCCAGTTCGGGTATAGAGAGAGCATTTTTAAAAAGGAGCTAAAAGACCAATACATCATTACAGGAGCGGTATTTAAACTAAAAAAGAATCCCGACTTCAACATTGAATATGGCGACATCAAAAAAACACTTGCAGAAATGGGAGTGGAGAATTTGTCAATCAAAGCAATAAGTGATGCCGTGGTGAGGATAAGGCAAAGTAAATTGCCGGATCCTGCTAAAATCGGGAATGCCGGTAGTTTTTTTAAAAACCCGGAAATTGATCTTCTACAATATGAGTTGCTCAAAGAAACATTTCCTGAGATGCCTGGTTATCCGGTGGGACCCGGGAAAGTGAAAGTGCCGGCCGGCTGGCTAATCGAACGGGCTGGCTGGAAAGGTTATCGTGAAGGACAAATTGGTGTCCACGAACGACAGGCACTTGTATTGGTTAATTATGGCGGGGGAAAAGGAGAGGATATTAAATTGTTGTCGGAGAAAATCAGACGATCAATTGAAGAAAAATTTGGCATTGTTCTGACAACTGAGGTAAATTTCGTTTAAAATCAACATTAAGCATGCAATCAAGAAAACTACACACTTCACTATTTCTTTTCCTTGTTTTCATTATCATTTTTTTTCTGAAAGAGAATTTTAACGGAGCACTATATCAGGATGAGAATCATTATTTACCAACGGCTGTCTTTTTCAGTCAGGAGCCTATTCCTTCTATTGATCTCCTAAAAAGTTACAATGAATTAAACACACCTTTGCCTTTTATTCTGGGCGGTTGGGTAGTTCATTTTCTTGGTGAGAATATTCAGTATCTCCGTTTGCTGACTTATGGAGTCAGTTTTTTACTGCTGATGGTGTTTGTCTGGTTTAGTCCGGAGCGTTCCAGGCGGTTTTTTCTTTGTCTTGGAGGATTAATTCTTTTCCCAAACTATTACCTGATCAGTGTCTTTTATTACACCGACATTTTTGCCATGGTTGCCGTACTTGCAGGAACCGTTGCTTATCTTAACAACCGGCATATTTTAGGAGCAGTATTCTTTATTGCCGGTATTTGTTGCCGGCAGTACATGCTTGCTTTTCCGGCAGCAATTGTTTTGTATGAACTGTTGCAGATTTTGAAAAACAGCACGGGTGTAAAGCAATTTGTAAGCAGCCTGTTCCTAAACAAAACCTGGATGCTCTATGCAGTTGCTGTAATAAGTATTGTCCCATGGGTAATATTATGGCATGGCCCGGCACCTGCCGCCGTTATGGCCGACCAGCATTATGACTCCGATAAGCTTGTTCAGTATAATTTTGGATATGTGCTTTATTCGTCCGTTTGCCTTGCCGTTTACTACGTAATCCCCGAAATGTTGATAACAGGTAAATTGCGGTACTTCATTGATTATCCCCGAAATTATCCAAGATTTTTTGTGTTGTTTCTGGTTGTCATTCTTGGATTGATCGTGTTTTTCCCTGCTAAACAGGCATACAATCCTTATTTTACCTGGCCATATCTGGGTTATATCGATCAGCTCTTTATGACTGTGGGTATAACCGGCTTTTTAAAACAAATCTGTTTCGGGCTGTTGATGCTTCTTACGCTGATGCGTTTTGTGTCACCTCATTTCAACCTTGCAGGTTGCGTGGTGTTGTTCAATGTATTACTATTGGGTAAAGCGCAGCTTTCCTGGGACAAATATTCATTGCCAATGATAATGATCCTTTGGTTTGTAGCCATGTTTGATGAGCACTGGGCGCTCACGAAATATACGAAACCGTTACATCAGTAATATCAGTTTACTGGTAACCAGGCCATCTTCTGTGTATACTTTAAATACATATTGCCCCCGGCTTAAATCTTCGGCGCGCACAGTAACCCAATCCTGGCTTGTGTAAGTTTCGGATTTGATCTTTTTTCCGGTTACGGTGTAGACATCGATTTTTACAATGCCGGACGCCGTGGAAGTTATATTTACAAGCTCAGTTGCGGGATTCGGGAACGCGGTTACCATTATTTCCGGCTGGACATCTTCGCTCAGTTTAGTCAGTATTAATGAAGAAATAGCAGATTCAGACTGATCTGTATATGCCCTGATTGAATAGGTATATTCTACTCCTTTTTTCGCGGTTGCGTCAGTGTATTCTGTTTGGCTTGCCAGGAGATACATGACTTCGTGTGAAGGCAGAGAATCTTTTTTGTTCACCCTTTCCAAAATATAACCTTTAACATTTGGGAGTGCATTCCAGCTGAGAGTAAGACTTTTTTGCTCATCCTTCCCTTCCAGTTTAAGCGTGCCCAGGTTTGTATAAGGGAAAATTTTGGTATGATGAAAGGCAAACGCCCGAAATCCTTTGCTGTTTCTTAAAAACGGGCCAATATAAACCCATGGAGCAGTAAGAAGCCCGGAATAATGGTATTTTGAAGGCAGATATTTGATTAAGGTATCTTTCCCTACCGTTTTTAGTTCAACAATAATTTTGTTTGCTTCAGCTCTTCCCGATTTTAATTTTTGCCACTCACCGTTAAGATAAAAGAAATCTTTAACCGAATAGGTTGAAACAGGTTCAAGGCTTCCTTCTATGTTGTTGTTAATGGTATCATTAGGATACACCATTTGCTGATAATCTTCAAAAACCATGGTGATTTCATCAGATTTAGGGGAAGAATAAAATATTTTTTGGACACTTGGGGAGGTTATTTTTTCTTTTTTGCCATAGTGATAAAACCCGGCCATGTCAGCAAGATCCTGGCCAAGTTTAAGATATCCTTCCAAGCCATAATGAAAGCCGTTCCATCCCGGGGCACCGAGCGCAGCATAAGGTTGAATAATTGGATACAATCGATCTAATGTACGTTGCGACTCTCTGAACTGGCCAATACGGTCATCATAACCGCCACCTCCAAAAAGAGGCAATTGAAAAACATAGATTTTTTCGACATTAGGATAATCTTCTTTCCATTGATCTACCATGGTCTTGAACAAAGGTGCCCAGGATAAAGGATTATCTCCGGCAGCTTCATTTTCACCCTGCCAGTAATAAATTCCTTTTATATTAGGCAATAAACCAGTCTGCTGTGCATAGTTGAGTAATGTGCCGTATGGAGTTGATGTATCAGCGTGGTTATTTTCTATTCTGTTCAGCAGAGTTTGAAGGGAAGATCCGGCTGTGGCTCCGTTTATAACACAGGTTGGGAAGCCATATTTTTCAGAAATTCGTTTTTGAAATTCGATTCCAAAAATACCAACACGAGGAGTAAGCTCATTTGACAATCCCCATGTGGTGGCTCCGCCCTGGAAAGATCCAAAAGAACGGCAATATTCATTGCGATAAGTATAGTCAACCTCCCAGGCTACCGCATTCGACTGTCCATAAATAATGTAAAAATCTCCTGCCACAACATCATCCCTCCTCACAATTCTAACAGAGTCTGTCGCAGATTTGCAGGCATAGAACTCAAATGCATATTCTGCCAGCTCAGATTTAATTTTTGTGCTGAATTGAAAAGGAGCCGCAGAACCTGTATACTGAATATTGCTTTTTTGATAGCCGGTTCTGACTTTATTCCGATACTTTACTACTGAAACGTAGGCGTATCCCGTTGCTTCAACCTTACCGGAAATGTTGATTTCACCTTCATTATTTTTGTCCCTTGCAAAAAGCTGTTTGTCAGCCGGAAGCTTGTCAAAGGAAACAAAGTTAATTTTTTGTGTAAAACCTGGGACTGTAATAAAAGATACGAAAATGAAACAAAAGGAAAGTATAGTTTTTATCATAACAAATTGAGTGAGCCGGGGTGCTGTAATTTTTGTGAATAGGCGCTCTGGTAACAAAAACATTTAATCCAATTCAGCGCGCACAGACATGGGTTTTTGAAGGGACTAATCTCCGGACTTCAAAACAAGAGAGTGTGATATGCAAATGATAGAGGAATATTGGATATATACTAGTAACTCCAAATACAAAAATACAAAAGCAATCGCCAGTAGACAACTTTAAACCTCTAAATTTCTGTTGATTGAAATTAATTCACTATTGTGAAAAAATGAGTTAATTTCGATAAGTCCGGTCAGATTTTTTTTACCTTATGGTGAAATTATGATAGGAAACCAGTGAAACTTTGTCGTGGAATATTAACTACCCAATCCGTATCTCAAAATACAATAAATGGCTCTAAATCCATCCTTCCAGTTAATTTTCTTGCCCTCTTCATAGGTCCGGCCATAATAGGAAACACCTACCTCGTAAATCCGTATTTTCGGAACTTTGGAAATTTTGGCGGTGACCTCTGGTTCAAAACCGAAACGTTTTTCAACCAGATTCAGACTTTTTAGAATATCTGCGCGGAATAATTTGTAGCAGGTTTCCATGTCTGTCAGGTTGAGGTTACAGAACATGTTACTTAAAAATGTAAGAAATTTATTTCCGATCGTATGCCAGAAAAACAGGATTCTGTGTGGCGTGCCGCCCATAAATCTGGACCCGTAAACTACGTCCGCATAACCGTCTATAACAGGTTTTAAGAGGATATTAAATTCTTCCGGATCATATTCCAGGTCGGCATCCTGAACGATAATGTAATCTCCGCTTGCTCTGCGGATCCCTGTATGGAGTGCTGCACCTTTTCCCTGGTTATATTCATGCCTGAAATAGCTGATTTCGACCAAAGGGTTTTCAGATATAAATTGTTTTACCATACCTTCGGTGTTATCCGAAGAGCAGTCATTAACAACCACTATTTCCCTTTGAAATCCACCTATTAACTCAATAGATCTTAATTTTTCCAATACGCGAAGTATGGTTTTTTCTTCATTGTAGGCAGGAACTATTATAGATAATTTCATCAGGATAATGTATGTAAATCACAACCAGGGGTAATTCTAAAAAAATAACATCCCGCCCTAGAGACGGGATGCTAAAATTTATCAGTCAAAACAAAGAGATGCTGCTCCTAAAAGTCCGGCATCATTTGCTAAGGTAGCTCTTTTAATATTTATTGTTTTAAGATAGTACGGTGTTAACCAGTACTGGAAACGATCGTTAATCGCAGGAAGAATAAACTCGAATGACGCTGAAATGCCGCCGCCGATAAGAATCGTGGTTATATCCAGAATACGGATCATCGAAACCAGGCCTTCTCCAAGCAGGTAGCCCATTTCAAAAAATATCTGTTTTGCAAGTTCATCTCCTTCGGAAGCTGCAGCAACCAAACCGGTTGTTGAAATTGTTCCGTCAGAAGGAAGCTGGGTAGTACCTGTGTAGGCTGCTCTCATCGTGTTGGCCATATCGAGCAGTTCTTTTTTGCCAATATTTCTTTCCAAAACCTTTCCGTTTTTGGAAGGAACATGGCCCGGCTCCATGGCGTTTCCTCCTCCTCCTTTAAATACCTTTTTATCTATAATGGCTGCGCCGCCGATGCCGGTTCCGAGTGTTACGAAAATATAGTCTTCCGGTAATTTGTCTTCTCCAAAATAATATTCACCCAATGCCGCAGCGTTGGCATCATTTTCCAGAAAAAAATCATGATTAGGAAAGCGTTCTTTTAAATCAGGAACGATCGCAATACCATCGATTTCCGGGATAGCAGTAATTTCAATTAATTTGGTACGGGCACGGTCGGTAAGGCCGGGTACTCCGATTCCCACTTTTTTTACTGAGGGATATTCAACCAGCTGAAGCGCGATGGCATCGCCGAGTCTTTCAATAAAGTGGCCTGAACTGCGCCAGCTTGCGGTATCGTGGCTATAAAAATTGGATATTCTTCCGTCCGAAGCATCAACGATCCCCATTTTTACGTTGGTGCCGCCCACGTCTATACCGAGGTACTGTTCCATGAAATCAAATATGGGTTTAATAAATAATTTTAAAAATGCGGCAATTTAGTAAAAATGCCTTATTGTTCATAAGTCAATCTAAATCTCCTAACTGCGGACGAATCAAAATTTCTTCCACAACTGCCCTTGGAGAAAGGCAAAATGCCGACCAGATTGCCTCAGCGATATCTTGCGAAGCAATAAATCTTTCTTCCGGAAGTTCTGTTCCCTGCCAGCTATCGGTGTAAGTTGCGCCCGGAATCACAGCGGTAACTTTAACCTGATGCGGTTTCATTTCTTCACGAAGTACTTTGGTCATTCCGTATAAAGCAAATTTGGAAATACAGTATGAACCTCCGTTTGGGTAGGCAGTTATACTCGCAGTAGAGCAAATGTTAAAAATATGGCCCTTCCTTTGTTCGATCATGTGTGCTATAACCCCTCGTGTAAGATGGTAAGCACTGTAAACGTTGGTCTCCATAGTCTTTTCAAGAGTGCCTTCTTCCTCATTATGGACCTGTCCAGGAATGAATACACCGGTATTGTTAATTAAGGCCATCACGGGCCTGCCCAGTGACTGAATAAATACAATGAAATCGCTGACTTCTTCACGGACAGCCATATCAATGGTTTTATAAAATAACTGAGAAGCCGGAAAGCGGTCTTTCATTTCTTTTTGTAATGAAAAAAGCTCCATATTATTTCTGGCACAGGTAATTACATCACAATTGCCCTCCAAAAAACGCTCGATAACAGCCTTGCCTATACCTTTTGTACCTCCTGTAACGATTACTAATGGATTCATTTTTCTGTTTGCTTCTTTTTTTGCCTAATTTTCCCGAAAATATTGAATACAATTAAGATATTATGTCTGTTATCGGTAAATACTTCATTTTTTTAGGATCATTATTTGGCAAAGGTGAAAAATTATCCGTTTACTGGCGACGATTTATTGAAGAGTGTGTGGGAATAGGGGTGAGTTCAATATTTATTGTCGCAATTGTTTCAACGTTTATCGGCGCCGTATCCTGTATTCAAACTGCCTATAACCTTGTTAGTCCTATTATTCCTGTTTCAACGGTTGCATTGATTGTACGCGACATGCAGCTTTTGGAACTTGCACCAACCATCACATGTATTGTACTGGCAGGAAAAGTAGGGTCAAATATTGCAAGTGAACTCGGTACAATGCGTATCACCGAGCAAATCGACGCGCTGGAGGTAATGGGAATTAATTCGTCTTCCTATTTGGTTTTGCCCAAAGTCATGGCGGCCATGTTTACGTTTCCGATGCTGGTAATCTTTGCGGCCTTTCTCGGGATCTTTGGCGGTTATCTGGCCGGAACATTAACGGGCGTGATCACGGAGCGTGATTATTTGAATGGGATCAGGGACTCATTTGTTCCGTATAATCTCTTTTTTATGTGCGTAAAACCTTTTGTCTTCGGGTTTCTGATCGCAACTATCTCCTCATATCAGGGCTTTTTCACAACGGGCGGCGCATTAGAAGTAGGTAAATCCAGTACGCAGGCTGTTACCAATAGCTGTATTTCGATTCTGATTGCAGATTATCTCCTTGCCCAGCTGTTGTTATAATTTTAGAAATCATGATTGAAATAAACAATATCGTAAAATCCTTTAACGGAAAGGAAGTACTAAAAGGGATTACTTCTAATTTTCAAAAAGGAGAAACAAACCTGATTATTGGCGGGAGTGGTACCGGAAAAAGTGTATTGCTTAAATGCATGATCGGGCTGGTCAAACCGGATGCCGGAACTGTGCTTTATAACGGCAGGGATTTTTATAACAGCGATAAAGATACTCAGCAATCTATCCGCAGAGAAATGGGTGTGTTGTTTCAGGGTGGCGCTTTATTTGATTCAAAAACGGTAGAAGAAAACGTTCGTTTTCCGCTGGACATGTTAACGGATCAGTCGGCCAGTGAGAAGCAGGAACGCGTTGCTTTTTGCCTTCAGCGGGTGGGCTTAGAAGCCGCCGCAAAAAGGATGCCTTCGGAAATCAGCGGTGGGATGAAAAAACGTGTTGGTATCGCACGGGCAATTGTAATGAACCCGATGTATCTGTTTTGTGACGAACCCAATTCTGGGCTTGATCCGCTGACGTCTGTTAAAATCGATGAGTTGATTAAAGAAATTACGGAGGAATATCAGATTACTACAATCATTATCACCCACGATATGAACTCTGTTCTGGAAATAGGACAGAATATCTTCTTTTTATATCAGGGAGATAAACTTTGGGAAGGTAAAAAAGAAGAAATCACAAAAACGACGGTTCCGGAATTACAGGAATTTTTGTTTTCGAATAAATTACTTCGGGAAATGGCCAGGTAGTTTTCTTATTTATCTTTTTGAAGAAAAGGTATATTCTTTCTTTCGGCTACAAATAAGATCGCCGCAAAGACTAAAAATGCCAGCATATGAACCGGAACAGAAATCCAGAGGTCAGGAATTTTGTACATCATAGAGCAGGCAATAAAAATGGCTCCCAAGCCAACGTAAATCAAAGCTGAAGGAACTTCATACGGCACAGGATAATACTTTTGCCCGAAAATATAACACAAGGCTACCATCGAAAAACCTGAAACTGCAAAGGCAACAGCAAAGCCAAGATAACCTATCCGCGGAACCAGAAGATAACTGAGTGAAATGGTAATAAATGCACCGGTTAATGTGAGCCAGGTTCCGTATTGTGTTTTATCAGTCAGTTTGAACCAGGTCGCAACATTATAATAGATGCCCAGAAACATATATCCCGCAAGCAGCCAGGGAACTACCGGAAGGCCTTCGTGGTAGATTTTCTTCTTCAAAAATAATTCTGCAAGCAAATCCAGGTTCAGGCTTATGCCTACCCACATCAGAATACAGATAATCACAAACCATTTGGTAATTTTAGCAAAAACGGGTGGCGCATTTTTATCTTCACCTTTTGAGAAAAAAAATGGTTCTGCGGCATACTTAAAAGCCTGCGTTGCCAGACTCATAAAGATCGAAAGCTTATAACACTGAACATAAATTCCAATGGCTTGTTCGGAGGTTCGCCCCGGATAGAAGTTTTTGGGAAGCAGAAACTGGATAAAAGCCCGGTCAAAAAGCATGTTAAGTACTCCTCCTGCATTCATTATCAGAATCGGAAATGCATAAACCCAGACCGGCTTAAACAGATCTTTGCTGAAAACGAATTTAAAATCAGCCAGTTCTTTTCTCAGCATCCATAAAAAAGCAAGATTCGCTATAAGATTGGCTAAAACGATGTAATCCGGAGCATGTAGAGGATTGTAAAAAATATCAATAACCGGCCCTAGAAAAGATAAATATTTTCCGGCATGAATGTCTCTGCAAACGATTAGAAAAAACAGGTTGAGCGAAATATTGATTATAATATTGGCCACTTTAAGCACAACAAATTTCTTGCCTTTGCCTTCCAGACGTAGTCTTGCAAAAGGTATGGAGACGATTCCGTCGATCGCCATGATTAGGGCAAACATTCTGACGATAGACACACTTTCAGGATATTCTATCAGGACGGCGGTCTGTTCAGCAAATAAAAATAGTAGTCCCGAAAAAAAGAGGCTGACAATCGTAACCGCACTCAGAATTAAATTATAATATTCTTTTCGGTTGGCTTCCTGTCTTGCAAATCGGAAGAATGCCGTTTCCATACCAAATGTGTATAAAACAAGGGCAAGGCCAGCATAAGAATAAAGTTGCCCTTGAGCGGCAATTTGCTCCGGCTCAAACAGGGAAGTATGAAGTGCTACCAGCATGTAGTTTAGAAACCTACCCAACATGGTACTGATTCCGTAGGTTGCCGTGTCGCTGGCCAGCTTTTTTAGTACACTCATACTCTTTTATCAGCGCTTTCAAACTTGTTTGTGAAAGCAAACTGTGTGTTTCAATTGATCGGTGTGATTTAAAAGACAAATATAAGTGAACCAAAACGTCAAATTTCATAGGGTAAAAAAAATGTCCTCCATTTTGCAATGAAGGACATTTTTTCTAAACCGGGTTTTTCACATCGTGAATGATCCGTTCTATTATATTCTCGACTCTTTTCCAGCCTTCGTCCGTATGAAGATCGATATCGATCATTTTACTTCTTAGGTCTGTTGCTATAACCATATAATAAATGCCGGCTGTAATAAATGCCATCAGGCCTTTGGTGTCGTCAAAGTCCGGCATCTCTCCGATTTTCGCAAGAACGCGGTTGGCAACCTCATTTTTGGCATCTGATAATATGGATTTCCCCGTACCAATCTCCCATCTGAGCAAATCACGGGTAGCTTTCCGTTCTCTCAGGTCATGGATAAAAGTATGCATGAGATCTGTCAACGCTTTGTTGCGATCTTCTGTGGGAATGGGTTCGATGTTCTCAATAAACTCATCACCGGTTGTAGAAGTGTATTCGCCGGACGTTACGTATTGTTCCATCAGTCCGTCTACACTTTCGAAGTATCGGTATATTAACACCTTATTTACTCCTGCGGTCCGCGCAATCAGGTTTACGCCTACTTTGTCGGTTCCGTATTGTTCAATTACTTCACCGACGGCCTTCAGGATTTTTCCTTTCGTGCGTTCTCGATCACGCTTTTTAATTTTGTCAATTTTCATTTTTGGGTGCTGTTTAGGTTAAAACATAGTAAATGTAACATTTCATCCGAAAATAATGTACAAAGGATTTACACTATGTCACCTTTTTGTCGAAATTGGTTTCTAAATATGATTTAAAAGGATCGAAAATTGGAAATTATTCCAAACAAGTGGGTTGGAAAAATGAAGCTGGACGGGAAATTTATGTGAAATCCCTAAAATTGAAAAAGCTCTTCAAACATAAGTATGAAGAGCTTTTCTTAACTATTGTTGGCCGACAAGGACTCGAACCTTGAACGAGACAACCAAAATGTCCTGTGTTACCATTACACCATCAGCCAGAACTGTTAATAGTGGTGCAAAACTAATACGCGTATCTGGTTTTGTCAAGTATTTGGTGAAAAAAAATTTATATACTTTTTAATTCAACCTGATTTGCGATCTTTTTTACCAATCCCTGAAGTACTTTTCCTGGACCGCATTCAATGAATAAACCTGCTCCGTCACCCACCATTGCTTCCACCGATTGTGTCCAGCGTACCGGCGCTGTAAGCTGAGAAATAAGGTTTTCCCTGATAATCGCTATATCTGTTGCCGGACTGGCATTGACGTTTTGATAAACCGGACAAACCGGTGATTTAAATTCTGCCGCATGAATTGCTGCCGCAAGTTCTTCCCGTGCAGGTTCCATCAAAGGAGAGTGAAAAGCACCGCCTACCTGTAAAATCAGTGCACGTTTGGCACCGGCGGCTTTTAATAGCTCACATGCTTTTTCTACACCTTCAATGCTTCCTGAAATTACAACCTGTCCGGGGCAATTGTAATTAGCCGGAACAACAATTTCGTCGGTAATTCCTGCACAAATATCTTCAATTGTCTTATCGTCAAGACCTAGAATAGCAGCCATTGTGGAAGGACGGATTTCGCATGCCTTCTGCATCGCATCGGCACGTTTGGCAACCAATGAAAGCCCTTGTTCAAAAGAAAGTGCACCTGCTGCCACCAGAGCAGAAAATTCGCCAAGTGAATGACCCGCAAGCATGTCCGGAGCAAAGTCATTGCTATTTTTGGCAAGAGCAACAGAGTGAATGAAAATCGCAGGCTGGGTTACATTGGTTTGTTTCAGTTCTTCATCTGTTCCTTCAAACATGATTTTGGTAATGTCAAAGCCCAGAATTGTATTCGCTTTATCGAACAATTCTTTTGCCGAATCAGAAGATTGATAAAGATCCAATCCCATTCCTTTAAACTGAGATCCCTGGCCAGGGAAAATATATGCCTTTTTCATAATTTATATTTTATCGTATTCACAGTGAATAAAAAAGCCCCGCAGTTGAATCTGCGGGGCTACAAAGGAAATACTTGTAATCGAAAGAAAAAAGCAGGCTTTGCCTGGGTTTTACCTCAACATCTGCACCCAGCCTTTAAGGATAGTCGGTTTGGCATCTTTTCTTGACGATTCGAATTGAATGGAAACTTCGTAATAATACTGTCCTGCTGCGAGGTCTTTCCCTGCTTTGTTTTTTCCGTTCCAGTTGATGTTGACATCTTTGGTATCATACACCTGTGCTCCCCAGCGGTTGAAAACCCTGAATTCGAGCGACTGTACAAATGCGGGGCAATCGAAAGGCTGGAAGATATCGTTTTTATTGTCACCGTTTGGTGTAAATACATTTGGCAAAACATAGGCAGGGCAGTTGTCTTTGCAAAC
>NZ_SMFL01000016.1 GCF_004349265.1 Dyadobacter psychrotolerans | reverse complement strand
TCAATCTCTTCCTGAATAAAACCGCTTTCAAACGACTGAACAATACCACCCGGTTTTTCTGATTTTAGAAATAAATCCCATGCTGCATCAGCCATTTGGAAAGATAAATTTTCAACAAAATAAGATCCGGCTGATGGATCCGCAACATGACTGATGTAGCTTTCATCTGAGATTAACAAAGACGTGTTCCGGGCAATACGTTCTGAAAACTCATTTGTACTTTTAAAAGTATGGTCAAATGCCTGAACTGTAAGCGCGTCGCAACCGCCAATCACAGCACTCATCGCCTCCGAAGTTGATCGCAGCATGTTATTATGCGGTACCGACTGAGAGTGGTAGAATGAAGAGGTTTTTGCGTGAATGAAGGCGCGGCAATCATTTGACAAGCCATATGCGCGACCTATTCTTTTATGTAAAAAACGAAGAGCACGCAACTTTGCGATTTCAGTCAGATAATCTGTTCCGATCGAAACCGACAGAAATATGCTGTTAAAAACTTTTTCCGGCAGAATGCCTGCGTTTGTAAACAAATCCATGTAACATACCAGAGTATTTAGTACAAAAGCAAGTTCCTGAACGGGCGACGCTCCGGCCTCGTGGTACACATGGCTTTCAACCATAACCGGATAAAAATCCCGCATTTTTTTGGTTTTATCAATCAATGCCGTCAGCGAGGGAATGTAATCGGTAAACGGCCTTCCAGACGTCATCCAGTGAGCGATTGGGTCAAGAGCAATGCCGCCTTTCAGATAATACGGTGCTATTTTTGAGATCTTATCAAAGAAATAATCCGGTTTTTCCCGGGTTTGAAAAAAAATAGGCGTTTCACTTAAACGTACCCCATGGAGTATTTTGGAAAAGTCATGTTCATAGTCTTTATCTGACGGACAATCAAGCAGAATGCCATCTGCTCCGGAAGAAAGTGCTGCCCTTATTTTGGTATTAAATATACGATCTGGTGAAGTCAGGATATGAGGAATGTTCAACCAGCCGGGTTGCTCTTTTTGAGCGCTTTGCATTGCCACAACCTGTTTCTCATTAAGCTCAGATCCGGTGTAATAGGGTTCAGTATGTTTCAAACCGGCAAAATTTCCGGAGTATATTTTTCCAACGGGGTTGTTAATTTCCTTTTCAGCCTGCGTTTTCCAGGCAGCTTTATCGGACGGTTCGAACTCTGAAAATAAATCCCTGGACATAAGCAACAGCTGGTAGATCTGGTACCGACTAAGACGGCCAGACAGGTGTTGACAAAGCTACAAATTTGGTATAGATATTTATATAAATCGCGGTACTTTAGAAACGTAGCAATAAACCTTGATATTTCAGTGCGATTTACTGATCGGTTTGAGATAACTGCGAATTGATGCTAAATTGGATACCACTTTCATCTGCACGGACCAGGTATTTTTTATATCTTTGCGTCCTTTTGATTTTTTAGGAATTCTGACTACGGGTAATATACATTGGAAAGAGTAAGCGCACACAAAGAAGTTGACCAAATCTGGAATGCATGCCTGAGCGTTATTCAGCAGCATATCCCTGATCAAAGCTTTAGGACCTGGTTTGAACCCATTCGTCCTTTAAAGCTTTATGGAAAGGTGCTTACAATTCAGGTTCCCAGTCAGTTTTTCTACGAATGGCTGGAAGATAATTATGTGAACCTGCTTAGAAAAGCGCTGGATTACGCAATTGGACGCGACGGACTTCTTGAGTATTCAATCATCGTGGATAAAGGAAATGAGAAGCATCAGCCTTTGACTATGAACGTTTCCACACCCAAGTCGCCCAATTATTCTAAGCCTGATAATTTTGCTACGGATCCGAGAATGGGATCGATCATTAAGCTGAAAGATCATGACTCCATGAATCTTGATACTTATCTGAATCCCAATTACTCATTTGATAATTTTATAGAAGGAGATTGTAACCGGCTTGCCCGTTCAGCTGGTTTTGCCGTTGCGCAGCGTCCCGGACTTACTTCTTTCAATCCGCTGATGATGTATGGCGGGGTAGGGTTGGGTAAAACTCACCTTGTGCAGGCAATCGGAAATTACATCATGAACCATTTTGATAACAAACTGGTACTGTATGTCTCTTCTGAAAAATTCACCAATCAGTTTATCAACTCGATAAAAAATAACACGTTACAGGATTTTACCGATTTCTACATGAAAGTAGATGTCCTGGCTATTGATGATGTTCAGTTTTTATCCGGTAAAGAAAAAACGCAGGATACTTTTTTTCACATTTTTAACCACCTGCACCAGCTTGGCAAGCAGATCATCATGACAAGTGACCGCCCGCCCAGAGAGTTGGTTGGGTTGCAGGACAGGCTGCTTTCTCGTTTTAAATGGGGGCTTACAGCGGATTTGCAGACGCCTGATTTTGAAACACGTATTGCGATTATTCAGAAGAAGATCCAGTCAGAAGGAATTTCAATTGACTATGATGTAATTGAATATGTGGCTCATAGTGTCAATTCTAACGTGCGTGAACTGGAAGGGGTCATTGTATCGCTAATGGCACAGGCATCGCTTACACGCAGGGAAATTGACGTTGAACTTGCCAAAAATACATTACGGAATATCGTAATGAACGAGGATAAGGAGGTTACCATCGATACCATTCAGGAGGTTATTGCCGATTATTTTCAGGTAACTATTGCCGATTTGAAAAGCAAAAGCAGGAAAAAGGAAGTGGTTTATCCGCGTCAGCTTGCTATGTTTTTAGCCAAAGAATATACCGAACTTCCGCTCAAATCGATCGGATATCATTTTGGAGGACGTGACCATAGTACGGTAATTCATTCCATTCAAAGCATTAATTTGCTGATGGATGAAACGCCGGATGTTGAAGAAACTTTGCAAAAACTTCGCAGCTACTTCAAGTAGCCTCACTTTCGTTATCAGGAAGTAACCAATAAATCTCAATTACTTGGAACCTGTTTTGCTGACGCGTTCTGAAATCGATGACCGGCTGTGGGACGAATGTATAGATCGTTCACGTGAGAGGGTCATTTATGGCTTTAGCTGGTATCTGGACCAGGTTTGCGAGGATTGGAATGCGCTGATCTGGCCATCTGCTTCTGATTTTAAAATCCTTATGCCCGTGCCATTGAAGAAAAGGTATTTTCTCAAAGTTGTTCAACAGCCTTTCTTTTGCCAATATCTCGGTTTGTTCTCTTCAACTGAAATCACACCAGAGCAAGCTTTTGCCTTCCTATCGGCGCTTTCATCAAATTTTCCTTTTATTTCCTCTTACAGTTTTAATCCTAAAAATTACGCTGCCGTTATTTCATTGCTCAGTAAAAGAAAGGAACTGGAGTATGAAGTTCATGAAACTGTTTGGCTATTGCTAAAAAATAATTTTCTGGAAATTCAAAAGCAATATTCTATTGATAAAAAACGAAATCTCAAACGCAGTTTGGGATGGAAATGGACTATCAGCAAGAGCCGGGATATTGAACCATTGATTGAGTTATTTGTGTCTAACAATACAGCCACAATTGAAGGAGGTGTAAGTCCTAAATCCTATATGCTTCTGAAATGTCTTTTTGAAAAACTGACTGAAAAGAACTGCGCTGAACTTGCATACGTGTCAAAAGATGGTGTGACACATGCCGGTGCTTTATTTATTAATGATGGTTCAACGACCATCTATTTGTTTAATTCTTCTGATGAGATGGGTCGTAAAGGAAACGCACGTACTTTTCTTTTAAATCGGTATTTTGAAAGTCATTCCGGATCGGACATTCTTTTTGATTTTGAAAGTCCGCAGGTTATGTCAATTGCTTCTTTCTATAAAAGCTTTGGTGGTGAATCTGCTGCGTTTATCCATATCAGCAAAAATGGCTTACCGTTTCCCTTAAAACAGATTCAATATGTACGAAAATGGTTTTTTAAAACCAGGCAAGATCTTTTTTAAGGCCTTTGTATTCCTTAAGATCCATCTCCAGAGAACCAATCACCAGTTCAACCTGAACTTTCAGAGGAATTTTATTGGAGTCATCGGATATCCACAAACGCATGGCTCCTTCTCCTTTAAATAATTTGTTATCCGGTATTAACGGATTAAGGCGTAAGACACGGGTCTTGCCGAATTTGGTTTTAATTACATCTTTTCCAACATATCTGACACGAAGTTTATATACATCACCGTCAAAAAATGTGGGAACTTCAATCACCTCACCCTCATTTATTTTATCAAAATTGATTGTTCTCAGGAAAAAATATCCGCTGATAATGTCATGAATATTATTGGGTACGTTGAAGGTTTTCGACTCATCTTTGATACTGGAAACGGCCATATCCTTATTGTGATGGAAAACCGTCGTTTGCTCTTTCCGGTATTTATTTTCCTGAATATTCTGGTAAAACATGTGCGGAAGTATGGCAGCGGTGTCCACGTAAGAACGCCAGGTATCCCGAACCCTTGAAATCAAATCAAAAGGACCAACAGTACGCCCGGTTACATTAATCTTAAAACAGGGTCTGTTATTGACGACGGTTATGTTTTTCGCAATTTCTACTCTGGCTTCGGCGGCATTAATAAAACCGTAATGAACGCGATATTCAACTCTTTCCCCAAAACCAAAGCTTTTGTTGGCGATGGTTCTGTTGGGTTCAAGTTGTTTAAAACAAATAAATACGCTAGTTACAAATAAGGCTAATAGTATGATGTGTATGCGCTTCATGCCAGATATTTAAAATTTATAGAGAGGGGTACTTTTCTTTTAAATAGTTGAGGTACCTTTTAAAATCCCCGCCAAATTTAGTTTCATATTCTTGCTTAAAAATATTTTGTTTTGACTTGTAGGTCTGATAGCTGATAAAAAAGGCATTATTCGGCAAGTGATGCTTTTCCCAGTAACTATTGGCTTTCAACGTTTTTTTGTTACCAAGAAGTGTATCCGCATCGTTAAGTATTTTAAGGATCAAGTGTTTTTTTAACGAATCCTTACCCGGCTCCGGAGACAATTTGCTTCCAAATGTTTTATATAAACTGTCAAGTCGTCCGATTCCCCTTAAAATATGCTGCGAATAGGCATCATTATATTTTTTAGAAAATTCATATGCTTTTAACTGTTTGGAGTCCGTTCCGTATTTCTGTCTTAAAAAACGGATTGCTCCAAGATCACCTACAAAGCTTGCCAGATTCTCATTTAATTCAAGATCATTCTTCACAAAAAGTGTACCATGTGTCAGTTCATGCAATATCAGGTTTGCCAGGCTGCCTTCTTTTCGTTTTAACATGCTAGAAAGAATAGGGTCTTTTAAATAACCCAGCGTCGACCATGCTGATACTTCTCCTATATCGGTATCAAAGCCTTCATCAATTAAAACCTTCTCTTCTCTGACAGCCCGGGTTGAATCAAAATAACCTTTGTAAGGAAAAGCACCCAGAATAGGGAATTTCCAGAGATGAGCTTTGATGCGATAGCGATCTGATGCAGTAATCACCCAGATCAGAGGTTTGCCATGCTGATTGTAAAAGGTAGTATAGTTTTTGGAGGGAGTAAGCCCAAGTGAGTCAACGCCAAACTGCTTAATTTCTTCGATGAGGCGAATTCTTGATTTTAGGGAGTCAGGAAAAACAGGGTCTCTTAATACCTCTTCAACATCCTGAACATTCCATAAAATGCCAATCTGTCCCTTTGCCTGCATCCATCCGTAACTGAGCAGGTCTCTGTACAGAAAGCCCAGCAGGACCAATAAAAGCAGCAGGGCAAGAAATATTTTTTTTAACACAATTTTTCTTTTGATACAGTATGTTCCGAAAACCGAAAAGGCCAGTCTGTTAAACCGGCCCGAAGGAAAACAAAAGTATCGTATGTTTTGCTATTTACATATAGTTGAGGTCATTATTGGGTTTAAGCTTTATTACTTTTAGCTTGTTTAACAATAGAATGAAAGGATAAGTAGGGTCAAATTCGTGCCACCTGAAACCGAAATTAGCCCTACCGCCATACTTATGGTGATTATTGTGATAGGATTCGCCCATCATTAGAAAATCAAAAGGCAATAGATTTTTGGCAGTGTCGTCTACTTTAAAGTTGATATAACCGTATCTGTGTGCATACCAGTTGATGATTACACCATGGACGGGGCCCATCAGAAAGTGAATGGGAAGTAACAGAAACATCCACCAGGAAGTGGCAAACTGAATGTAAAATAAAACGTAAAGTGTTCCCCAGCCAAGCCTGGATAACCAGGAGTCTCCCAACTTTTCCATAAAAGTCCAGTGCGGAACTCCTTTTTTAAATTTGAGTTCAATCGTATCAGTTCTATGAATAATTTTGTTGTAGTAGTTCTTTGTTTTCCACATCATATCCATCAGACTTGATGAAAAACCCGGAGAATGTGGATCGTTTTCGGTGTCGGCATAGGCATGGTGAAGCCGGTGCATAACTCCGTAGGCATATGGACTGAGAAAAGAAGATCCCTGAAAAATCCAGGTCAGTACATAAAATGTTTTTTCCCAGGCAGGACTCATTGTGAACATTTTATGTGCTGCATAACGATGTAGAAAGAAGGTTTGCATCAGCAGAGATAAGTACCAATGGGCAACAAAAAAGATTAATATTTCCACGCAATGACTGTTTAATTGACAGAATAGAAGTTTATGGAAAGCAAAGTTATTTCAGGCCGTTAAGATTGAAGATGACCATGGTCAGGTTTAGGCATGAATTTAGCAGTAGGATTGAGATTTTAAGATCAGACTGGCCGTTGCGTAGTATCTCTTTATTTGTAAATTTAACATTGTAATTATGTTATTAAGGTATATAGTACTTTATCCAGAAATAATCAGATCATTTTTTAGGCGAGTGTCCGCAATATTGACATGCTCTGATCAATTTTAGTGGCGTCTCGGTCCATTTACTCAACATATTGATATGACTGTTTATTTTTTACGTGTTTTGAGTATTATTTTTCTTATACTTCCAAATCTTATATTTTTTTTATACTGGACAAATTCCTACATCGCTGCGTTAGGTACTGCAATCTTATCTTTTATTTTCTTACGGGTTTTAAATGACAAAAGCTTTGACAAAAAAGAGGGGTTAAACCATCAGGATTTACTGATTCTTTCAGGTGTGGCGCTGTTACTCACTGTCATTTCAGGAACTTCGGGAATATGCTATCAGACAAAGGACTATTGGTGTCACAATACCAAGTTCAACGAACTTTTTAGCTATGATTGGCCATTTAAACTCCCTATGGATGGTCCGATTGTTTCTTATTACTACGGTTATTATGTAGTTCCCGCTTTATTGTTCAAATGGTTGGGAGAAATAAATGAGTCAATAATATTTATTTGGACGTCCTTAGGTTTTTTTCTGGGAGCATGCTGGATATATCTGGCGGTAAATAAAAAAATATTGTTTGCGCTGTTGGCATTATCAGTCGGAGACACCCCTCTTTTGATCAAAATGATCTTCTTCAAATCTTTTGACAAAATGTATGAACTGCAGGATTTCGGAATTGAGTCATGGTCCGGCCTTGAGAATTCATTCTGGGTTCCCAATCAGGTAATTCCTACTCTGATAATTGGCGGAATGTTTGTTTATGTTTTAAAAAGCAGGCTCAAACTGGAATACATTGTATTACCGGTGGCGCTGACATTCTGGTGGGCGGTTTTTCCAGCTTTTACAAGCGGGCTTCTGGTTGGCATATTGATCTTAAAAAAATGGTATACTGAAAGATCATTTTTGAACTGGCGGGAAATTACAATTGATGTAATTCTGCCCTTTGCAGCCTGCCTGCCTGTGCTGCTGTTATTCTTATCTCACGAACAGGCACCTATTTCCGGGTTTCTTTGGCAGTTTGAAAATAATATGGTTAGCAGGTTTTTCGAATATACGGTCAACATAGGCATCAATGTTGTCATATTTGCATTGATTTATTTTTACCTGAAAAACACAGGACAACTATTCTTACCTGCGCTGCCATTTCTGTTGATTGTATTTTTTATCACTCTCTTCCCCATATACAGACTTGGTAAGGTTAACGATTTTCTGTTCAGAGGTCTGATGCCTTTGCTTATTATAGCAGGTTTGTACCTTTATTATCCTTTGTCTTTGGATGCCACCTATTCGGACAGCTGGCGCCGTTTAAAAAAGACGCCTATACTATTGTTACTATTTATAGCTATGTCCTCGTCTTCGGTTATTGCCCTCCAACGCATTTACAGGGCTGCGACTGTGAACGGATTAACAAAACGCTGGTATCCGGAAAAGGTCCGTTTTGAGCCAATACCTTACGATGCGTATCCCAACGTTTACGAGGTGCTGAGGGACAAATGGACTCAGATGGAAGCGGATCAGTATCTGGGAAAAAAAGATTCTTTTTATGAAAAGAATATCGCACCAGGTAGGGAACAAAAATAATTTTAATTTGTTAAAACATTGATACGATTAATATCATATCTTTGTTACTGATATTATCGTTGGTTGAATTTGTACTCAGCCACACATCGTTATAACGGTCGATTTATACGGAGGTACCTTTTGGATTTAGTTAAAATAAGGTAGATTTACAAAACGTAACTACCATCAACAGGCGGTTTTAGGTATCGATGGCCGCAATTTCTTTACATAAACAAATTACTTTTTAAAAAAGTATGGCAGCACCAGCAACAACCGATAAGGACAACAAATTAAAAGCACTTCAGACAACGCTTGAAAAGTTAGATAAGACCTATGGCAAGGGCACAGTAATGCGTCTTAGTGATAGTAAGGTACTTGATATTCCTGTAATTTCAACCGGTTCGTTAGGACTTGATCTTGCTCTTGGAGTAGGCGGAGTTCCCCGTGGACGTGTTGTGGAAATATATGGTCCCGAATCTTCGGGTAAAACTACTTTATCAATGCACTGCATTGCTGAGGCTCAGAAAAAAGGCGGATTGGCAGCTTTTATTGACGCTGAACATGCTTTCGACCGGGCTTATGCTGAAAAGCTGGGTATTGATACAAGCAATCTTCTTATTTCGCAGCCGGATAATGGTGAACAGGCTCTGGAAATTGCTGAGCATCTTATCAGCAGCGGAGCGGTTGACATCATCGTGATTGACTCCGTTGCAGCTTTGGTTCCGCGTGCGGAGCTTGAAGGAGAAATGGGAGACAGTAAAATGGGTCTTCAGGCTCGTTTGATGTCACAGGCATTGCGTAAACTAACCGGTGTTATTAACAAAACAGGATGCTGCTGCATTTTCATCAACCAGCTTCGTGAGAAAATTGGTGTGATGTTTGGTAACCCTGAAACAACAACTGGTGGTAATGCGTTGAAATATTATGCTTCGGTAAGGCTTGACATTCGCCGTGTTGGACAGATTAAGGAAAGTGCAGACAATATCCTTGGTAACAGAACCCGTGTGAAGGTTGTTAAAAACAAAGTTGCACCTCCTTTTAAAGTTGTAGAATTTGATATCATGTACGGCGAAGGTATTTCCAAAGTAGGAGAGATCATTGACCTTGCGGTTGAACTTGATATTGTCAAAAAGGCAGGTTCATGGTTTAGCTACGAAGGTAACCGTTTGGGACAAGGACGGGATGCTGTGAAAGCACTTATTAAAGATAACCCTGAGTTGATGGATGAACTTGAAGCAAAAGTTCGTGCAAAAGTAAACAATGAACCGGATTCACTGATAGACACAAGTGAGCCAAACATTAAGGATGAAGGAGCACTTGAATAGATTGTTTTAAATATTACCGGATAAAGTAAAAGGAGCCACTAGTTTGCGGCTCCTTTTACTTTATCCGGTAATACTAATCAATGTTCGGTTAAACCATGATTGAGACCGGTTGTCTTTTTATCAAAAGATCTTGCCTCAATTGAAAGTTGAACATTGAAAGTTGAATATTGATTGTTAAACTAAATTTAAGAACAGTAGTTTCTTAAAACGGCTTCTGGTCATCATCATCAAAGTCATAATCTTCATCGCCGGGGCCGGAAAACATACTGCTTACCAGATCCTGGAATTTCATTCCCTGGTCAAGTGACTGCTTGCCGATCAACGAGAATTCTGCCATGCCGTGCAATGCAAATTCCATCATGAAAAGTTTTTCCTTTTCACTTCCATAGGCGCTGAGCATATCCACGAAATCATCAAGTCCGTCGATGGTTTTTAACCTTGCTGCATATTCACGATTGGTCATATCACCGATCATTTCCATTTCGTTACCGCCGCCGAACCATTCAATTACTTTAGCGTACGGATTAATCTTGCTTTTCTTCGACTTTTCCGGATCGGGGAAAAAGTTAAGAAACTGTGTACGTATGGCTTTACCGATCAGATTTTGAGCCACGATTACAGGGCCTTCAACTTCTCCTTCGTAAACAAGCTCTACCTTTCCGCAGATTGAAGCAACCACACCGTACAGATCAGATATGCGCACATAGGTTGAATCTTCTGAATTAATCAATGATCTTCTTTCGGCAGTACTCAGTAAGCTCTCATAAGCAGAAATTGTCAGACGGGCAGAAACACCGCTTTTGCTGTCCACATATTCACTTTCACGTGCTTCAAAAGCGATTTGTTCGATAAGCGTTTTGATCAGCTCATTAACGACAATTCCCTTTTGCTCTTCTTTAACAACAGCTTCCTGTTCCGTTATCTTTTTACCTGTTTCCAGCGTTTTAGGATAATGAGTTACAATCTGGCTTTCGATGCGGTCTTTCAGCGGCGTTACAATACTTCCTCGGTTTGTATAATCTTCCGGGTTAGCGGTAAATACAAACTGAATATCAAGCGGCAATCGAAGTTTAAATCCACGAATCTGGATATCGCCTTCCTGCAAAATATTAAACAGCGCAACCTGAATACGCGCCTGCAAATCCGGTAATTCATTGATAACAAAAATGCCTCTGTGAGAACGTGGAATCAATCCGTAATGGATGACGCGTTCGTCAGAATAAGGCAGTTTGAGCGTTGCTGCTTTGATAGGATCCACATCGCCAATCAGGTCGGCTACGGAAACATCCGGTGTAGCAAGTTTTTCAGTATACCTTTCGTCCCGATGAAGCCACTCTATTTTGGTAAGATCTCCGTGTTCAGCCAGATTATCCTTTGCATTTCTTGACAACGGAAGCAACGGGTCATCATGCAGCTCAGAATCCTTCACATAAGGGATGTACTCGTCCAAAAGGTTAACCATCATTCTGGCAATTCTTGTTTTTGCCTGACCGCGTAACCCCAGAAAGTTTATGTTATGCATCGATAAAATGGCGCGCTCAACATCAGGGATTACAGTTTCCTCGTAACCCCAAATTCCAGGAAATATATTCTCTTTACTTTTTATCTTTTCAATCAGATTGTCACGTAATTCCTGTTTGATAGAACGTGATACATAACCTGCTTTTTTTAAATCACCAAGCGTGTGAATGTTCAACCGCTCTGCACTTGTAAGCTTTGAGTAAGTCATTGATGTTCGGTTGTGTTTAACGCGCGTATGCAACTGAACGCATCTCACGAATAACTGTGATTTTAATCTGTCCCGGATATTGCATTTCCTTTTCTATTTTTTGAGAAATATCAAAAGAAAGCATGCCAGCCTTTTCATCGGATACGTTGTCAGCATCAATAATTACACGAAGTTCCCTTCCTGCCTGGATTGCATAACACTTTTCAACGCCATCAAATGACATTGCCATATTTTCCAGATCTCTCAAACGCTGGATGTATGATTCCATCATTTCACGACGTGCTCCCGGGCGTGAACCTGAAATAGCATCACAAACCTGAATGATCGGCGATAACATACTCGTCATTTCGATTTCGTCATGGTGAGCTCCGATTGCATTACAAACTTCCGGATTTTCCTTGTATTTCTTGGCCAGTTCCATACCAAGAATTGCGTGAGGAAGGTCGGATTCTTCCGGCCAAACTTTCCCGATATCGTGAAGCAGCCCTGCTCTTTTTGCAAGTTTTGTATTAAGACCTAATTCGGCAGCCATGGTAGCACAAAGTTTCGCGACCTCGCGTGAGTGCTGTAGTAAGTTCTGACCGTAAGAAGAACGGAAGCGCATACGACCGATCATTTTTACAAGCTCCGGGTGAAGCCCGTGAATTCCCATGTCGATCACTGTGCGTTCCCCAATTTCAACAATTTCATCGTCGATATTTTTACGGGTTTTAGCTACAACTTCTTCAATACGGGCAGGGTGGATACGTCCGTCCTGTACCAACCTATGCAGGGCCAGTCTGGCGATTTCACGTCTTACAGGGTCAAATCCTGAAATAACAATTGCTTCCGGGGTATCGTCAACAATGATTTCCACCCCTGTTGCTGCTTCCAGAGCACGGATGTTACGACCTTCACGACCGATGATTTTACCTTTGATGTCATCATTTTCAATATTGAAAACAGAAACACAGTTTTCAATCGCATGCTCTGCGGCGGTACGCTGTATGGTTTCAATAACAATCTTCTTGGCTTCCTTGGTAGCGGTAAGTCTGGCTTCTTCCATAGCGCTCTTCACATACGAACCGGCTCTGGTATCTGCCTCAGCTTTTAGTGCATCTACAAGTTGTTCACGAGCCTGGTCAGCGGTAAGATTTGCGATTTTTTCCAGCTGAGTTACCTGTAGCTGTAATGACTTTTCAGCTTCTTCAGTCTTTTTGGTCGCTGTTTCAATCTGCTGCGAAAGATTGGTTTTGAGGGTTTCAAGCTCAGTTTCGCGGCGTTTGTTTTGCTCTACGGTCTGATTCAGACTTTGCTCACGCTGTTTAAGCTTTTGCTCATTGGTCTGAAGAATTACTCTTTTTTTATTGGCATCTTCTTCAAACTCTGTTTTCAGGCGCAAATACTTTTCTTTGGCTTCAAGGATACGGTCTCTTTTAATGTTTTCTGCTGAATTTTCCGCATTACGCAAAATTTCGGCTGCACGCTCCTGAGCTTCTTTTTCTTTTTGGTCGAAAGATTTCTGAAAAATGTATTTCCCTGCAAATATCCCAATCCCGACCGCAATGATGTCGGATAGGAGGACAATAAAAATGGATGAATCTGGCATTTTCGTATTGGTTACAAATAGTTGGGTTTAACCGACTACCAAGCGTTAATGCCGAACGTATTCCTGTCGTACGATTTTAAGAGAACTACTGTGACTAAAAGTTTATCAGATTTTGAAAGGTTCTTTAACAGGTTAAACAATGAAACTTAGCTGTCAATTGCGTTAGCAACCGCGGCATCCAGTTTTTCCACCCGATCCTGAAATGCCTCAACCAGCCCATCCATCTGTTCACGAATCCTTTGCAATGCAACCATACATTCTATGGCTGTAAGGCCCATGGCCTCAATATCGTCGTATCCTTTTGTCTTTGATTTATGCTGCTTTACGCGTTCCGAGAAGACCTCATAACCATCCCTGTAATATTTTTCCTGATCAGCCGGAACGCTCAGCTTAAAGCCTCTGTCCAGCAGTTTTATAAAGACAGAAACATCAGGATTAGGTAAGTTATTCTTTTTCATAAGGTATCTTCAAGCATTTCTATGCACTTATCGATCTCTTGTATATATCGTTCAACTGAATCTTTAAGTTCGGCTAATCCGCCCGTTGGTGTCAGTTTACTAGAGACAATTTTAGCGAAACTTTTAGACTTATTAAAGTCTTTTTCTAAAGTACTGTATTTTTTCTTTGTTTCCTTAGCTTCTTCCTTGAGTTTAATGTTGGACAAACGGAGTTCGGCATTTTCGCGCTGCAATTCTGAGACTGACCAAGTTAGATTCTCTTTCGTATTGATCAAAATTTCCAATTTCTTTTCTAAATCGGCTAATTTATGTTCAATAAGGCGTGTACTGCTCCTGTCCATTTATTTGTCAAATTTAAATTGTGGAGATCATATGAATGATCAGGTAAGGATGTACTTTAAAATTCAGTAATTATTTAGTTAAATGAAAGTATTATGGTACCGGCAAATAAATTTAAAATCCGTTTGCCGGTGTTCTTTTATTTGCGGATAATCGCGTTCAGTTCTCTTTCATATGTTGCAATCAGCCTGGACATCGATTTATCAATTACTTTGTCGGTAAGTGTCTGCTGATCGTCCTGTAGGATGAAACTGATTGCATATGACTTGCGCCCCTCCAGGTTAGCTCCTTCGTAAACATCGAATACATTGACCGAACGCAGTAACTGTCTTTCTGTTTTGTAGGCAATCTGCCGAAGCTCTTCAAAGGTGATTTTTTTGTCAACAACCAGAGAAAGGTCTCTCCTTACTTCCGGGAATTTAGAAACCTCTTTGTACTGAACAGCGGAATCGTATTGACGAAGCAAATATTCCCAATCAAAGTCAGCAAATAAAACCTGTGCTTTCACATCAGCATTCCTGGTCAAACCTGCTTTTAATAAACCAAATGAAACAAGCGGTTTGCGATTTAAAGTCAGGGTCAACCCGTACTGGAAAATGGCAGCATCTGCATCCTGTTTTTCAATATTTTTGATTTTCATGGCTGACAAAACCTGACTAACAATTGTCGAAAGGTCATGGAAAACAACTTCTTTTGATTTTGCTATCCAGCTTTCATCCTGAACGTTCCCGGTCAGAAAAACGGAAAGTCTTTCCTTTTCCGTATATTTTTCGTTGATGTGGTGGTATGTTTTACCAAATTCAAACAGTTTCAGGTCACGCTGACGACGATTTACATTGTGTGCAATCACTTCCAGACCTGAAAAAATCAGGGTTTGGCGCATCACGGAAAGATCTTCACTCAGGTAATTAAGGATCTTTACCACACTGCCCGCACTCTCTTCTCCCAATAAGACGCTGTATTCAGGTTTGGTCAGAGAATTGTTGATCATCTCATTAAAACCATTTGCTGCAAGTAATTCAGCAATACGCATTTTCAGTTTCTCAGGATCATTTACAGGAAAGTCCGAAAGAAAATCGGAGCTAAGTGATTCCGACAGCTCAACCTGACCGAAACCATAAATGCGCAGTATTTCCTCTATTACATCAGCTTCGCGCAGTACATCGACGCGGTAAGGCGGCACTACGGCAGTGAAACCTTTTTCAGTTCTTTCTTCAATAGAAATGTCAAGTCCCTGAAGGATGTTTTCAATTTGAGCGATATCCAGCGATTTACCGATCAGACGGTTGATATTTCGATAGCTCATATTCACCCTGAAGTCTGAAATTGGTTCAGGATAGATGTCGGTGATATTTGAAGAAATGGTTCCTCCTGCAATTTCCTGAATCAATAAGGCTGCTCTCTTTAAAGCAAAAACAGGCATATTAGGATCCGTGCCGCGTTCAAAGCGGAATGAAGAATCAGTTTTTAAAGAAAAACGCTGGGCTGTACGACGCACCCAAACCGGAGAAAAGTAAGCTGATTCCAGGAAAATCGATGTCGTTTCATTTGTAACGCCCGATTCCAAACCGCCAAAAACGCCTGCAATACACATGGCATCCGCAGCATTACAGATCATCAGGTCCTGATCAGATAACTTTCTATCCTGTCCGTCCAGTGTTTTGAAAATTGTATCGGAAGCAACCGTTTTAACAATTACTTTTTTGCCTGTAACCTTGTTTGCATCAAAAGCATGCATGGGCTGCCCCAATTCATGACATATGTAATTGGTGACGTCAACGATGTTATTCACTGACCGGATTCCAATGGTTTGAAGTTTCTGTTTCAGCCATGCAGGAGACTCGGTCACTGTTATTCCAGAAATCGTAAGTCCGGCATATCTTGGACATGCTTCGGTATTTTCTACACTTACTTCCATGCTGAGTGACTCGTTACCAATAACGAAGGCGTCAACGGAAGGTAAATTGATTTTCCGGTTCAAAACAGCGCGTAAGTCACGGGCGACACCAAAGTGTGAAGCGGCATCGGCCCGGTTTGGCGTCAGACCGATTTCAATCAGGTAATCAGAGGAAATGCCGAAATATTCCGACGCCGGAGTACCATTAGGAAGTTCGGTTTCCAATACCAAAATACCGTCATGAGATGTACCCAGCCCCAGTTCATCCTCGGCACAGATCATTCCTTCTGAAAGTGCACCGCGAATTTTTGATTTTTTTAGTACCAAAGCTTCTTCGTTGCCGGTTGGATAAAGTATAGCGCCGACGGTAGCCACAACCACTTTTTGTCCTGCGGCAACATTGGCTGCACCGCACACGATGTTAAGCGGCTCTGCGAGTCCGGTATCTACGGTGGTTATTTTAAGGCGATCGGCCTCGGGATGTTTTTCACAGGTCAAAACTTCTCCAATGACCACTCCTTTTAATCCACCTCTTACAGATTCTATTTCTTCAATATTTTCAACTTCAAGGCCTGTTGCAGTTAACAATTTTCCGATTTCCTCAGGAGATTCGGTGATTTCTATTAACTCTTTAAGCCACTTATAGGAAATTTTCATGGGGTATTAATAACTGAAAACTGGACTTGTTTTACTAAACAGTGACGCGTGCAGCTTTTTTGTGATGATGATTTAAACTAAGTCTTTTTGGATACAGGTGTTGCAAAACAGCACAGGCTATAATGTCACCGAAACCACTGCTTTTTGTAAAAGTTTACAAAATTAGTGATTTAAGTTTTACAAGTGCCCAAAGGGTTCGAAGAGCAACAACTTTTTTATAGATAATCACAATGGAAAATCTGTATTAATGAACACCTTCTTCTGTCTGTTCTCCTGCCCAGATGGCGATTGGAAGAGTATTTTCCTTTGGGGGAACAGGGCAGGCATAGTTGGGCTGATAGGCGCAATAAGGATTGTAAGCATTGTTAAAATCCAGTACGAGCGTATTATTTTTTATATCCGAAACCGGGTAATCGAGATACCTGCCGCCGCCATACGTTTCTTTTCCACTGGTTTCGTCTCTGAACAACACGGAAATCGTGCCTTCATGTTTTAATAAAAGAAGCTTTTGATTCTGTCCGTTTATTGCAAAACTGGCATAACCATACTTTTCGTATTTGTCGGAAGTGCTATCAGTGTAGTTGATGACCAGTTCCTTGTCGTCGTTCATGTAAGGAGAAATATTGGCTTTCACCCGGTAGGCAGGGTTAACTTTAAAATAATGCAAACCATGAAAACTTTCTTTATCCGCAATAGGGGAGTCAGGGCCGGACTTAAAAAGTTCATCCTTTGCGGCGCGCTCTTTTGTTAGCTTAGCAACATATTCTTCCGGATTTGTTATCGAAATGTCCTGATTTTCAGAGCCTGAACCCGAGAAGTTTTCAATGAAAAAATATGCCAGAATGGCTATTAACATTGCAATGGTACTCCACCGGATCACTTTATTTTTAAACATGACTGTACTTCTGGTTGATAAAACAATTACAAACTTACATCTCTAGCCGGGGTTTGAAAAAGTATAGGATGTTTATTTACTTTTTTGTGATAATTTTGGCACTTGCCAGCCAATCGATTTGTGATGTTGGTCGAAATATGCCTAAATTGAACTTGCAAATAATCAAACACAATACCTGATTCATCATATGTCATACACAAAACGAGTACTCATTGCCGAAGACAGTTCCGTAATTCAAAATCTGGCAAGGAAGATTCTGGAATTTCAACACTATGAAATTACCTCCGTGAAAAATGGAGAACAAGTGTTACAACTTCTTGAAAAAGAAGATTTTGATATTATTTTGCTGGATATTAACATGCCGGTTATGGATGGAATGGAATGTGCAAGAAGCATCAGGAAATTGTCAGACATCAAAAAAGCAAAAACTCCGATTGTAGCAATAACAGGAAACGCCAAAAATTATTCAGAAGAAGATTTCAAAGCGGCTGGATTCGACGATGCACTTATGAAACCTCTGAATTTTGACCGTCTTGTAGAAGTCGTGGCGCATTTGACAGAATAACCTGAATGAAGATTACTTTTTTAGGAACCGGCACATCACAAGGAATACCTGTTATTGCTTGTGATTGTGCCGTTTGCCGTTCAACTGATGCCCGGGACAACCGTTTACGGACGTCGGTATGGATTCAGGTTGAAGGAAAATCTTTTGTTATTGACACCGGTCCCGACTTTCGCCAGCAAATGCTGCGTGCAAACGTACAGGAACTGGATGCTGCTATTTTTACCCATCAGCATAAAGACCACACGGCAGGACTGGATGATATCCGCGCCTTTAATCACAGACAGCAACAGGATATTCCGCTGTACGGCCGTGAGTCAGTTTTAAATCAGATCCGAAGCGAGTTTTTTTACGCCTTCAGCGAACACCGTTATCCGGGTGTGCCGCATTTCGAACTGCATAATGTTGAGAATAAACCGTTTGAAATTCAGGGAATAAAATTTATTCCTATCGAGGTAATGCATCACAAGCTTGCCGTTTACGGATACAGAGTTGGCGACTTTACCTATATAACTGACGCAAATTATATTTCTGAAAGTGAGCAGGAGAAGATAAAGGGTTCGCGTGTTTTAGTCTTGGATACTTTACAGAAAGAATCACATCTTTCTCACTTTACGCTTTCCCAGTCGTTGGAATTGATCGATAAATTAAATATTCCTCAGGCGTATCTGATTCACATGAGCCACAAGTTGGGCAAACACGAAGATGTTGAAAAAGAGCTTCCGCCAAACGTACGGCTGAGTTACGACGGGCTGGTAATTGAACTTTAAGTTTACCTGCTTTGCTATCGAAGCGGTTCTATCGGTCAAAAAAATAAAAATTAGCCGGCACTTTTACAATGAGACATCCCATATTTCCTGCCAGAAAACCGTCCTGGATCAATAAGGCCATTTCAAAAATTGAAGCGGATTACCAGCGCTCGGCAGACACGCATCTCATTTATCTGAAACTGCCAGGCTTCCCTGATATTGATTTTTACTTTAAGGACGAATCGACCCATCCTTCGGGCAGCTTAAAGCACCGGCTTGCGCGATCGCTCTTTTTGTATGCGATTTGTAATGGCTGGGTGCAGAAAGGAACGACCATTGTTGAGGCTTCAAGTGGCTCAACAGCGGTATCCGAAGCATATTTTGCGAAGCTGCTCGGGCTGCCTTTTGTAGCCGTTATGCCCAAATCCACCAGTCCGGATAAAATTCAGGCGATTGAGTTTTATGGTGGAAAATGTCATTTCGTAGATCATCCTGCCGAGGTTTACGAGGCTTCAAGAATTATTGCTGCAAGGACTAACGGCCATTTTATGGATCAATTTACTTTTGCGGAACGTGCGACAGACTGGCGGGGAAACAACAACATTGCAGAATCCATTTTTCGGCAGATGCAGCATGAGAATCATCCGGTTCCCCGCTGGATTGTGACAGGAGCAGGTACCGGCGGAACTTCTGCAACACTCGGGCGTTATGTAAGATACGAGCAGCACGAAACGCAGATCTGTGTCGTTGACCCGGAAAGATCTGTTTTTTATGAATATTGGAAAAACAACGATGCCAGACTTTGCACTGACCTGGGTTCTCGGGTAGAGGGAATTGGCAGGCCCCGGGTCGAACCATCTTTTCTGAGAACCGTTGTGGATCATATGATTCAGGTGCCCGACGCAGGTAGCTTCGCGGCGATGCTCACATTGAGTGAATTGTTGAATAAAAAAGTAGGTGGGTCTTCCGGGACGAATTTTTGGGGTGTGCTCGAGCTGGCAAAACAAATGCGTCATAGAGGTGAAGCGGGCTCCATCGTCACGTTAATTTGCGACTCAGGAGAACGTTATATGAATACGTATTACAATCCGGACTGGCTGGAACAAAACGGACTTTCAGAGGGAGTGCGGGATGAGAAGAGACAAATGAATCTTAGCGAATAGAATACCAACTCCACATACATTGCATCAAAATTATTATTTTTTAAAACAGCTGGCTCCCCGGCTTGATCAGGAATTGTCGGGAAAGCTTCTGATTGAAACTTTCAGTCAGGAAAAGGATGAGCTGGTACTTGTTTTTGCAGACTCGGAATCGGACGGGCTGCTGCAAAATCCTTTTTTCATCAAAGCCACTTTACGGTCGAATTTTGCATGTCTTAGCTTTCCGGATAAGTTTGACCGGGCGAGAAGAAACAGTGTAAATCTTTTTACCAGCTTTTATGGCCGCAGAATAAATATCGTCAGCGTGTTCCTGAATGAGCGTGCAATTGCCATATATTTTGATGACAATACAAACCTGGTATTCAAACTTTACGGTAACCGCTCAAACCTGATTGGTTTTAACGACAAACAGGAAGTGATCGAGCTGTTCAATAACAAACTGGCGACGGATCAGACGATCAGGCTGGAAACACTGAACCGTCCGATAGATCAGACTTTCGAAGCATATCTTGCAAACAACCTGAAACATGAGGCCTTGTTTCCGACTTTTGGTAAACAAATCAACAAGTATCTGAACAACTTACTTAAAGATGAAAACTCTGCCGATAAGCGTTGGGAGATTATTCAGAATTTGCTGAAAGAACTTGATAAACCTGAATTTTATATTTCAAAAATTGAGCTGGTTCCGGTCCTTTTGCTGCTTCCAATAGGTGAAATTTCTGCAACTTATACAGATCCTCTCGAGGCACTCAATGCATTTTACTATGCATTTATCCGCCTGAGTGGAATTGAAAAAGAGAAAGCTGAAATAATCAGGATTTTGAATAAAAGAATCCAGCAGACTGATCACTATCTTGAGAACACTTTCAAAAAACTGGTCGAACTCGAAGAAGGTGTTCGTAACGATGAACTTGCCAACATCATCATGGCTAACTTACACCAGATTCCGGCGCGTTCTGAAAATGTGGAGCTTTTTGATTTTTACAGAGAGCAGCCGATTAAGATAAAGCTTAAAAAAGATCTTTCGCCCCAAAAAAATGCAGAAACTTATTACCGTAAATCTAAAAACGAGAAAATTGAATTAGATCGATTAAATGACAGCCTGCAGGCCAGAGAAGCTGAAAAGGTGAAAATGAAACAGCATCTTGAAGTTATTGAAAAAATCGAATTGCTTAGGGAGTTAAGAAGTTATATTAAAACGCATGCGTTAAACGGGGCGGTGTTGTCCCTGGCAGCAGCTGTGATCGAGCTTTTTAAAAAGGTTGATTTTTTAGGTTATACAATCCTGATAGGCCGAAACGCCAAAAATAACGACTTGCTCACCAAACAGTATGCTTTTAAGGAAGATCTGTGGCTGCATGCCAGGGATGTTTCCGGTTCACACGTAATTATTAAAAACCAGCCAGGTAAGAAATTTCCTGCTCCCGTAATCGAAAGGGCAGCCGAACTGGCAGCATTTTATTCCAAACGAAAGACGGACAGCCTGTGTCCTGTTATAGTCACCCCCAAAAAATACCTGCGAAAATTAAAAGGAATGCCCGAAGGTGCAGTGATCGTAGATAAGGAAGATGTGGTGATGGTTGTGCCAAAAGGGGAATAAACCGGATGGATTCTTCGTTGTACTTATCAAAGAACGCGATATTAAATAAAAGGTTAAAAAGGTTAATAATATTCAGGGTCTTCTTGTTTGATAAGTCTTTTGATATCACGAACTTCGCGTAAAATAGAGAGAACAGGAATATTTAGTGCAGAATGCTTGAAAATCGTCGCTTTGTTATCATTGGATTTTTTGCTGTAATAGGTTTAATATACTTATCGCGACTTTTCTACTTACAGGTTTTGGATGAAAGTTACTCAATTGTATCATCCAGTAATTCCATCAAACGTGTTATTGAAATTCCCTTTCGTGGCCAAATATATGACCGAACGGGCAAGCTGATCGTATACAACACGCCGGTTTATGATTTGCTTGTAACTCCGTCCAAAGCGAGAGTGGAGGACACACTTCGTTTTTGCAGCGTTTTAGGTATTGAAAGAAGAGATTTTGACAGCCTGATGACTGCTGCGAGTGTTTACAGCCGCAATAAACCGTCCATATTTTTGAGACAGCTTTCCAAGGAAGATTTTGCCTCCATACAGGATGTGATGGTGGATTATTCCGGGTTTCAGTTTGCAAAAAGCTCTCTGAGAACCTATACCGCCCCGACTTTGGCAAACACACTGGGTTACGTGAGTGAAATCACAAAAGGCCAGCTGGAAAAACAGGAAGAACCTTATTACCGTCAGAGCGATTACATCGGCCAAAGTGGTGTTGAAAAAATTTATGAAAATGAATTGCGGGGAAAACGCGGGACTAAATTCATCATGCAAAATGTAGCTGGTGTTTACAAAGGCCCCTGGAAGGGGGGCGAGCTGGACACAATGGCTGTTGCAGGAGCAAATTTATACTCCGGTATCGACCTTGAAGTACAGCAGTATGCTGATAGTTTGATGGTCAATAAGGTAGGCAGTGTGGTTGCAATTGAACCTTCAACCGGCCAGATCCTGACTATGGTATCTGCACCAACTTATGATCCCAACATTTTAGCAAGTCGGTTTTTTTCAAAAAACTACACCAAATTGGTGCGGAATCCATATAAGCCCTTGTTCAACAGGCCTGTAATGGCGAGTTATCGTCCGGGATCGACCTTTAAGCTTATTCAGGCGCTTGTTGGGTTACAGGAAGGCGTTGTTACACCAGGGACAGGTTTTAGTCATGCAAACTGTCCGGTAGGATGTCACAATCATGCCGCAACTACTTCTATCGCTCTTGGGGTAACGCATTCCTGCAATCCTTATTTTTACCACCTCTTTCGCCGGGTTATCTACAACAATAAGATTAGCAATACTTTTAAAGCATCGGCTGCCGGGTTGGAAGACTGGCATAGCCGGGTGAGTAAATTTGGAATTGGGCAGCAGCTAGGCATAGATCTTCCAAGTGAAAGAAAAGGAAATCTTCCTGATAAAAAATATTATGATAAGATTTATGGTGAAAATGCATGGAAGTTCTCCAACATTTATTCCATTAGTATTGGAGAAGGCGAGATTCTGATTACGCCTTTGAAAATGGCGAATGTAGCGGCTATTATTGCAAACAGAGGTTATTTTTACACTCCTCACGTAATTCATGGTGTGGGAGATCAGAAAAAGCTGGATCCGATGTATACAACCAGACATGAATCCGGTGTGTCAATGCAGCATTTCAGTCCGGTGATTGAAGGAATGATCGGTGCCGTGGAAGCTGGCACCGCTAAAAATGCCCGCATTCAGGATATGGTGGTTGCTGGAAAAACCGGAACATCTCAAAACAAAAAGGGAGATGATCACTCTATTTTCATTGGCTTTGCACCTGCTGATAATCCTAAAATTGCAATTGCGGTTTTTGTAGAAAACGCTGGTTTTGGTGGATCTGCTGCGGCACCTATTGCAGGGCTGATCATGGAAAAATATCTTCGGAGAAAAATTACCAACCTGGCCATGGAGAAAAGAATGAAAGAAACGAACCTGATGAGCAAGGTGGTATTGACGGACCAGCAAAGGTCACTGTTAAAGTCAGATACGGTGAAGTTGCTGAAACCAGATACTGCTAAAAAGAAAGCACCGGTTATTGTTAATCCGTTAAAAAAATAGAGTTTTAAACACTACTTCATTGAAAGAAATACCTGACGGCAAGCCCATAACAAAAAATGTAGACTGGATGGTTGTATTAATTTACATCGTCTGTCTGGGTATTGGCTGGGTTAATATTTACGCGGCGGTTTACAATCCCGAGGCAAACAGCAGCATTTTTGACCTTTCTAACAACGCCGGCAAGCAGCTGATGTGGATCGGCACCTCGGCGGTACTGATCATTTGTATTCTGGTAATTGACTACAAGTTCTACGAAACTTTTTCCTTTATCATCTACGCCATTATGCTGTTTCTGCTTGTCGTCGTGTTATTTGCAGGATCAAACATCAACGGATCCAGATCCTGGATAAAGTTTGGGCCGTTTTCCTTACAGCCTGCCCAGTTTGCTATTCTGGGTGTTAGTCTGGCAATATCCAAATATCTCAGCGATCCGGCGATCAGTCTCAATAGAAAGTTAAAAGATTATTACCCCATTATTGGCATCATCTTAGTGCCGGCTATATTGATCCTTTTGTCAAAAGAAACAGGTTTGATGCTGGTTTTCGCGGCTTTTGCTGTGGTCCTGTACCGGGAAGGTATGCCCGGTGCCATTCCTGCAATTGGGATGTCAACCGCTGCGTTGCTTATCATCACTTTACTTTATGAACGGTGGTATATCGTGGGTGTTATCGTCGTTTTAGCGGCACTGACAATCTGGATTATGCCAACCATGACCAGAAGACGCGGAGGACTCTGGGCAACGATTCTGCTGGCAGGTGTCATGATCGGAATTGTGTTTGGAGTTGATTTTTTTATGAACAACGTGCTTGCAAAACATCAGCGCGGCAGGGTTATGGTTTTGCTGGATCCGGATTCTGACCCACGCGGAGACGGCTGGAACGTGATACAGTCCAAGATTGCAATTGGTTCAGGTGGTTTTACCGGCAAGGGTTTTCTGGAAGGAACTCAAACCAAATTTGACTTTGTGCCCGAGCAAAGTACCGACTTTATTTTCTGCACCGTTGGCGAGGAGCACGGATTCATCGGAAGCTTTGTGGTTGTTGTACTTTTTGTTTTGTTGATTTCCAGATTGGTCATCCTTGCGGAACGACAGCGAAGCCGCTTTGCAAGAGTTTATGGCTATTGCGTGGCTGGGGTTATTTTCTTTCACTTTCTGGTTAATATAGGTATGACCATCGGTCTGATGCCCGTAATTGGTATTCCGCTGCCATTTTTTAGTTATGGAGGTTCATCCCTCTGGTCATTTACGATTCTTTTGTTTGTATTTTTAAAAATCGATGCGCAAAGGCCGTTTACGCTTTCGAGAGGATAGTTTTATTTAATTAAGAATTAAGAATTAAAACCGGATCGCCCGAGCGATTAAGAATTTAAGCCAGTTCTTAGTTGACAATTAAGAATAATTGCCAACTCTTCATTCCTGATCGCACCGGCGACCCGGTTTTCATTTTTCATTCACTAACTAAGCTTTCCTGCGGCGAGTATCAAAAAAAACCAGCCTGCGATCAGGGCAACTCCTCCGATCGGTGCAGTTGCTCCGAATTTGGTGATTCCTGTAAAGCAGATTGCGTAAAGCGAGCCGGAAAAGATAATCACACCGATTGCAAAAGCGTTTCCTGACCAGCCCAGTAAACGAATTGCATCCTGTCCGGCACCTTTCATCAGCAATCCTACCAGCACGAGAGCAATGGCATGATAAAACTGGTATTTGACAGCGGTTTCAAAGGTTTCTGATCTTCCCGACGCTTCAAGCATTCCTTTTAACGCGTGCGCTCCGAATGCTCCCAGGGCAACTGCCAATGCTCCCAAAATACCGCCTGCCTGTAACATGAATTTCATAATGGTATGTTTATTGTACTAATTTTTTCACTAAACGTCAATAACTTCGTTATCCCGACGCCAAAGGTAGTTTGTGTCACCAGTGCAACCAACACTTTAAAGGGATTTTATTAACTTGCACGCTTTGGCGCCACACTGCCTTGTAAGGAAAAGATCTACCAATGACCATATCCCGTTTCGTTCAGCTCTGGACACATCGTTACCACAAATACACGCACATTTTCAAAGCATACTGGCTTGGATATTTAGCAGCACTCAAATTTTTACTGAAAAAAAGTCGGTTAAAGAAGGGACAGCAGCTAGTCGCTATTATCCGCACAGAACATTTTGGAGACATCGTTGCGGCTGAGCCCATTTCAAGATATGTCCGCCAGCACTATCCGGATGCTTACATCGTTTGGTTTGTTAAACCCGTATTCCATGAACTGGTTGATTACAATCCGTCAGTAGATGAAGTTTTAAAAGAGTTTTGCGTAACCCAGCGAAGGGTAATTTTGGGAACCGGTGTTTTTGATAAAGTGTTTGAACTTCAGTTTAAAAATAATAATCATTGCCCTAAATGTCAGGTATTTATAGATAATCCTGTAGCAGAAAGCCGCGGAATTAATGTTCATACCTATTTTCATTTTGGGAACCTGCTGGAAGTTTTTGCTCAAACGTCCGGGCTGACTCCTGTTAAATCAGTGTTTCCGGCAAATGATCAGCCGTTACTTTACCTGCAGGATAAACACAGGGCAAAGGTCGATTCCCTTGGGCTGGATAAGCCTTATATCGTTGTGCACTGTCAGTCCAATTTTGCGCCAAAGGACTGGCCGGCAGATCGGTGGCAGCAGCTTATCCAGTGGCTTTCAGTAAATTATAATTTTCAGATTGTAGAAATCGGGTTGAAAAGCAACCTGAATATCGGCACGGAATCTTACCGGAATTTATGCGGACAACTTTCTATTCTGGAAACAGCGGAAGTAATCCGCCGTGCTGATTACTTTATTGGATTGGATAGCGGTCCGTCTCATCTTGGTAACGCAACGGGAACTTTCGGAATTGTTTTAATGGGTGCACTGACCGGCTTTGACGAATACAATCCGTATTCCGGTGGTTATGGCAGACAGGAAAATGCTGTTCTGGTTCGTAAAAAGGGACTGGCCTGTGCCGAACTTTCGTTTGAATTTGTGCGGGATGAAGTGAAAAAGATTTTAGTAGAATAGAAAAAACAGCTTTTCTGCTTATGATACTCTATCCGTTTTCGGGTAGAGTTTTTTGTTTTATGCAGTTTACACATTCGCCCTTGCAGCTTACACATTTGTATAATTTATCTGTCGCGGTCCCTCTCATATTTGTCAGGAACTTTAAAAAGACAGTTATGTACAACGCTAAAAAAATTTTTCTCTTCATTGTTTTGATAAACCTGTCTGGCTTGTTAAAAGCACAGGACATGATCCTTGATACCAAAACCAACAGATTTTTGATAAACCAAAAAAGTGACAAACCCAGGTTGGATGTTATTGTTCAAAGCTTTACAGATTATGAAAAAAATGTGATCAGCAAAGAGGCGGTAATGGACACAACAACCAAACCCACATTTGACAAAGTATCGGAAACTGAATATAACGTAACGGCCAGCCGGATGGGAGAGAAGCTGACTTTTGTGGTAAGGGATTTTGAAAAGCTGGAAAAAGGCTATAATATTTCTTTCAGTTATAAGGAATCTGTAGGTCCTTCCTCAAAAAGTATGAGTCAAATTGCTCATTATTCGTTGCTCGGAGAAAAATGCGCTGTTACGCAAAATATTCCTTTTGGCAACAAAAAGGTTAAAATAAAAATTTCGGATAGTACGCAAAGAACGATTTACACGCTTAACGTAACATTTACATACCCGAAACCACAACTGATGTATGTTGACATAACAAATGGATATGGTAATAAATCCTGGGAAGACACCGCTCAAATTAGAAAAATTGTCAGCCGGGTAAATCAAGTGCCGACGGTTTATAGCCACAACAATGCCGTTCCTGATCGTATAGTAACCAATTATGGTAATTTATTTTTTAGATTCAAGAAGGCATATTATGATAGTGAAGTTAACGAAGCAGCTCTCTTTTGTAAGATTGACAACAAGTTCTGGACAAAGACACAGTTGGAAATGTACCCTGTTTTTGACGTTGAATCGCTGGGCGAAAAAGCGTGGTGGTATATTTTGCCGTCAGGGGAGCATGAAGTGACCGCAGGTTATATTCCAGGTGGAAATTTGGAAACGTATAAATTTGTGATGAATAAAACTTGGGACAAAGTTGCAATTCACTATTTAACCTATGCAGCCCATCTTTTCATGATGCTTTTTTACATGTATCCATGGATTTTACTGATTATAACAGGGCTAATTCTTTTTGCTAACCGGGGTAAGCGTCTGAAAAAAGCCAGGGAAGCCACCAGAAGAACAAAACTTGAGTTACAGGCGATTCAGGCACAGCTTAACCCTCATTTTATGTTTAACGCGATGGGATCCATCCAGGGTTTGATCAATAAAAATGAAATAGAGAAAGCGAATATTTACTTAACCGATTTTAGTAAACTACTTCGTAATTCTTTAAATAACAGTGATAAAGAAATGATTCCGCTTTCGGAGGAATTGAGGACGCTGGACAGTTATGTGCGACTGGAAAAGCTAAGATTTAATTTTCGGTATAAATTTTTTATTGATGAAGATATCGAAACCAGTCATGTGGAGATTCCTTCTCTTCTGATCCAGCCGCTGATTGAAAACGCGATCAAACATGGAATTTCAGGTCTTGGTGAAATTGGTTTATTAGATGTTTCGTTCATTAAAAATGAAAATGATCTGGTGGTTGAAGTCAGGGACAATGGCAAAGGCTTTGATGTAAGTCAGGAATCATCCGGACAGGGGATCCGGCTTACCCGGGAAAGGATAAAGCTCCTGAATAAGTCAAAAAACAAGATTGAAATGAAAATTGAATCTGGTAACGGGACGGTCGCCAGATTAATTCTAAAACATGCTTTCTGATGCAGGCACTTATAGTTGATGATGAATTGAATAATATTGAAAACCTGAGTTTTCTGCTTGGAAAATATTGTCCGGAAACAACAGTTGCTGCCAAAGCCAGAAATGCAGAGGAAGCACGAAAGTACATCGGTGAACTTCATCCGGATCTGGTTTTTCTTGACATCCAAATGCCGGGTGAGAACGGTTTTGATTTGCTAAAATCTTTGCCCTCGTATTCATTTGAGCTGATCTTTGTAACCGGATATGATAAATTCGGAATTCAGGCGATTAAGTTTTCAGCCATTGATTATCTGTTGAAACCAATTGACTATCAGGAATTAAAATTGGCGGTAGGCAGGGCTGAAGAGAAATATTTACAGAAACGGCAGAACGTTCAGCTGGAAAACCTGATGAAAATGGTTCAGCAAAATCAACAGCGCACCGACCACCGGATCGCGTTGCCATCGGCAAAGGAAACACGTTTTGTCAGGACGACGCAGATTATTCGCTGTGAAGCAGAAAACAATTACACGATCTTTTATCTTGAAAACTCAGAGAAAATTCTGGTGTCACGCCCGATGTTTGAGTATGACGAACTGCTTGCCGATTATGGTTTTATCCGCTGTCATAATTCACATCTGGTTAATAAAACATTCGTTAGAAGCTGGATCAAAGAAGACAGTGGCTATCTGTTAATGGAAGACGGAGTTCAGGTCCCTATTTCCAGACTGAAAAAGGATTTTATAAAACAGGCATTAAAGTAATAACTACCGGCTTCCAAAAATGGCACTGCCAACGCGTATCAGTGTGCTTCCTTCCTGAGCCGCAATAATGTAGTCGCCGCTCATGCCCATCGAGAGCTCCTTCATTTCCACGTTGGAGCTGTTGTATTGTTTAAAGGACTCAAACAATGTTTTCAGATTTTTAAATTCCACCGTAATCTGTTCCTGGTTTTCCGTATTGGAAGCCATGCCCATCAAACCTGCAATCGTAATGTTCGTCAAAGATGAAAGTTCAGGAGATGTCAATATTTCAACTGCTTCCTGCTCAGACAAACCGAATTTAGTCTCTTCCTGAGCGATGAAAATCTGTAGCAAACAGGGAATTACTCTGTCGTTTTTTTTAGCTTCCTTATTAATTTCCTGCAAAAGCTTAAAACTGTCTACGGAATGAACCATCGACACGTATGGTGCCATGTATTTCACTTTATTCGATTGCAAATGACCGATCATATGCCACTCAACGTCTTTGGGTAGTAAATTGTATTTTTCAGTCATTTCCTGCACCTTGTTTTCTCCAAATCTGCGAAACCCGGCATCGTAGGTTTCCTGCAAAACCATGACTGGTTTCGTTTTAGTGACCGCAATGAGCTTTGTTGTTTGAGGTAGCTGCTGTTCAATCTGGTTAATATTTTGAGCTATTGAAGGCATATTTGAAGTGTAAAAAATTGATAAATAAGGTGTTGGAAAAATTATTTTTGAGGTAGCAGACAGAAATCACTGGCAACTTATTTCAAAATTGAAAAAAACATAGTTCTTTTACCAACTAATTCAAAAATTTAACTGTCAGCATGGACTATAATCAAGAACAAAAGCAAGATCGTAAAACCCTTCTTTGGGCAGCTCTGGCCGTGTTACTATTGCTTAATCTGGTCCTGGTTTATTTCATTTACCACGAAAAACAGGAGAATAATTTAAAAGACAACATCATTACGGCTAAAACCGAAGAGGTTCTCTTCACCAAAACCAAGCTGGATTCCATTTCTGCACAGCTGGATATAAAAATTGCGGAAATCCAGCAGTTGGGTGGAAGTGTTGATTCGCTGGTAGCGCTTAAAGCTCAGCTGGAAAGAGACAAGCAGGAGCTGAAAAACGTAAACAATTTTGCCACAGCAAATTACAGTAAGAAAATTAAATCTTATGAAGCGATCCTGAATCAAAAGGATAGCGAGATTATCCAGTTAAAACAAGAGCTTGGTATTGTCACATCGAAAAACGAAGAACTGAGCCAGCAGGTTAGCGGTCTGGAATCGGAGCGTACCCGTTTGAGCGATTCGGTGAGCAACTATTCTTCTTTAAATAGGGAGTTGAGCGAAAAGGTGAGTATAGCATCTGCATTACGGGCAGAAAATCTGACGATCCATGCGGTTTCCTCCAAAGGAAAAGAGCGGGACGGCGAAAAGTTTAAAGCAAAACGCATTGACAAACTACGGGTTAATTTCCAACTGGGTGAAAACGGAGTGGCCAAACAGAATGAAAAAGAGATTTACCTGCGTATCCTGGATCCTGAAGGAGCCGTATTGTCGGATATGGCCACAGGTTCCGGCTCATTTTTGTTTAACGGTAAAGAAATGATTTACAGTTCGAAACAGGTAGTTAATTTCACCAACACAGGTCAGTCTGTTGATATATTCTACGGAAGAGGTGGTATCGCTATGAAAGACGGTAAATATGCAGTTGAAGTTTTCAGTGAAGGTTTTAAAATCGGAAAAGGCGACTTTACAGTGAAGTAGATCAAATAACGATTTAAAGTATTCATTACGTTTGGAATTCTGAATCGCAAGACGTATTTTTGCACCCTCATTTCTATGTTCGCATGGGAGTGAGGGTATTTTATTTACAAATTATTATTAATTAACCAATTACCGTATGTCTAAGCAATACGAAACGGTGTTCATCTTAACTCCCATTTTGTCTGAGGCCCAGGCAAAGGACGCCGTTGAAAAATTTCGTACTATCATCACTTCTAATGGTGGTGTAATGGTACATGAGGAAGACTGGGGATTGCGAAAGCTGGCCTATCCCATCCAAAAGAAAAACTCTGGTTTTTATCACATCTTCGAATACACTTCGGCAGAAATTAATGTGGTAGACATTCTTGAAACGGAATTCCGTCGTGACGAGAAAGTTTTGCGTTTTATGACTATCGCCCTTGATAAGCATTCAATTGCTTACAACGAAAAGAAACGTAAGGGACTGATAGGTAGAAAAAGAGAAGAGTCAACTGAATCAAAAACCGAAAACGCATAAGCTATGTCACTCGTAAACGAACCGGTTGAGAAAAACATTAACCGCAAAAAGTATTGCCGTTTCAAAAAAGCAGGCATTAAATATATTGATTACAAGAATCCTGACTTTTTACTTAAATTGGTAAACGAGCAAGGAAAAATCTTGCCACGTCGTCTAACAGGTACAAGCCTGAAATATCAGCGCAAAGTATCACAGGCAATCAAAAGAGCACGTCATTTGGCACTATTGCCTTTCGTTGCTGATCAATTGAAATAAATTAGAAAGAGCTACGAACAATGGAAATCATACTAATAACTGATATAGCAGGAGTAGGATACAAAAACGACATCGTATCTGTGAAAGCAGGATATGGCCGTAACTATCTTATTCCACAGGGTTTTGCTTTATTAGCTAATCCTTCGAACCGCAAAATTGTTGCTGAAAACGTTCGCCAGGCTGCTCACAAAGCAGAAAAACTGAAAAAAGATGCAGAAGATATCGCATCAGCAATCGGTGACCTGACAATCGATATTCGCACTGTAGTTGGAGAAAGCGGCCGTATTTTCGGACGTGTTACCAACACACAGGTTGCAGATATTCTTAAATCAAAAGGTTTTGAAATCGACCGTAAGAAAATTACTGTTGACGATGTTAAATCTGTTGGTGTTTATTCAGCATTGATCGATCTTCACAAAGAAGTGAAACACAAGATCTCTCTGAACGTAATTGCTGCTGAAGATTAATCTTCGGTTCTCTTACAAAGGCATAAAAAAATGACAACCCGAAAGAGTTGTCATTTTTTTATGCCTCTAATTTAAAGAGCAAGTACCGAAAGCTGATAGCTGAAGGCTGAAAACCATTAAAGTGCCGGAATCCGAAGAACCTGACCCGGATAAATTTTATCAGGATGTGTAAGCATCGGTTTGTTTGCTTCAAAAATAACCGGATACTTCATCATATCTCCGTAAACTGTCTGTGCAATTTTCGAAAGCGTATCGCCTTTTACAACGGTATGGTAGGTAGCTTCCGGTGCAGGTGTTGCAACGGTAAGTCTGTTGTCAACCACTTCAACCCCCTCAACATTACCAACAGCAAGTGCAATTTTTTCTGAATCAGCCTGTTGTGCTACTTCGCCTTCAATTGTAACGGTGTCGCCGGAAGTCTTCACAGTAAGAGAATTGTAAGGAAGTCCAAGTGCTTTTACGTGAGCCAACAGTGCACTTGCGCGCAACGGTTCAACCTCCGGTGTAGGCACAGCAGCCTCTTCTTTTTTGAAGATTTTCTCTCCGACTCCTTTAAAAAATGACATTAAGCCCATAATAATTTGTGGTTTTTGTAAGTAAAGTGTTTAATTTATGAAATCCAAAGCTAGTCTATTTTCAGCATTGAACAAGTTTCAGACAGACAAATAGCATTTTGGTCACAATATTGTAATAGCTATTTTTATGCCAGAGCCATGCTTGGAAAGAACTGTATTTGTACTTTTGCAATTGGCGATAACCACATCGTAAGTTAAGCACCAACCACACTGCATGAACCGGCAAACATCCATTGAAAGATTAGCGAATGAAGAATTTGATATTTGTATCGTAGGAGCAGGGGCAAGTGGTGCAGGTTGTGCACTGGATGCGGTACTGCGTGGTTACAAAGTTGCCCTGATCGACAAACAGGATTTTGCTTCGGAAACGTCATCCAAATCAACAAAACTTATTCATGGCGGCGTCCGTTATCTTGAACAGGCTTTCAAAAAACTGGACTTTGCCCAGCTAAAACAGGTTCGACATGGTCTGGAAGAAAGGCATCTGGTTTTAAATAATGCACCCCATCTTGCACGTCCGCTGGCGCTGGTTACACCGGTCAGTTCATGGATAGAGGGTCTTTATTTTAGTATCGGGTTAAAAATGTATGATAGTTTTGCAACCAATGATTCGCTTCCCAAAAGCAAATGGCTGAAAAAATCGGAGGTTCTGAGAAAGATTCCGACGCTTAACAAAAGTAAGCTGCATAGTGCTGTGCTTTACTATGATGGCCAATTAGATGATGCAAGGTATTGTCTTGCACTGTCTCAGTCGGCATCTGAATCCGGCGCTGTTGTGGCTAATTATTTGGAAGTAAAAGGTTTTGCTAAAAGTGCTGAGGGAAAATTAAATGCCGTTCAAATAAAAGACACACGTTCCGGGCAGGATTTGTCAATCAAAACCAAACTGGTACTAAACTGCACGGGTCCATATTCTGATGCCATCCGCCTTATGGCCAATCCGGAGTTACATGAGCGAATCCGCCCGAGTAAAGGTGTACATGTGGTGCTTCCCTATGATACACTCAATAGCGATTACGCGATGCTGATTCCCAAAACTTCTGACGGGCGTGTCGTTTTTGCCATTCCGTTTGAAGGCGCCATGATGCTGGGAACAACCGATACGGAGTGTGAGGATCTGAACACGGAAGCGGGGCTGAACGAGAAAGAAAAGCAATATCTGGCAGATACTTTGAATCCTTATCTTGAAAAGAAAATAGATATTACTGAATTAAAGGCTGGTTTTGGTGGACTTCGGCCATTGCTTTCAGCGGAAACCAGTAAATCAACCAAAAGCCTGCTGCGGGATCATGAAGTGGAGATTGATCCGGCTAGCGGTTTAGTCAGTTTATTGGGAGGGAAATGGACGACGTACCGTCTCATGGCAAAAGATGCTATAGACCAGATCGATAGTGTTTTTAGTAGGAAAAACACCTGTGGTACAGCAAATCATACACTTGCAGGAGGTGAAAATTATCTATTTGATTCTTATAAAGAGCTTGAAAAAAAATATAACTTGCCGGTGGACGTCTGTCAGCATTTGGTAAAAAAATATGGATCCAGAGCCGTGAAGGTTTGCGAACTCACGCTTGACAAGCCTGATTGGAAAACGCGTTTGAACGAAAAATACCCATATATCCGGGCAGAAGTAATCCATACGGTACGCGAAGAAATGGCAATAACACCAAGGGATTTTCTGGCAAGAAGAATCCGGCTTGAAATTACGGACTGGCAAACTACCTCCGAAGTTTTACCTGCAGTTGCAGAACTCATGGCTACGGAGTTAAATTGGTCAGATGAGCAGAAGGACCTGGAAATTTCTTCTTATTTAACCCAAATCAAACAATTCATGTCTGTCGCTGGAACACATATTGCCTGAGAGGTACCAGTTCGACCATTTTATAAATTTATGTTCATTACCGACTTATCCTGCATTTCCCCCCAGCAAACTTACGACGACACTTTTTTAAGTGGTGAAATAAAAACTTATTTGGGAAACCGGTATGTCGCCACCGAACCTCCGTATGGTTCGCTTATTCCTGCCGGACTTTTGAGAAGAATGGGTAAAGCAGTGCGGATGGGCGTGGGAGCAGGGTTGCCATTGATCCATAAAAATCCAAAGCTGGACGGAATTATCCTTGGCACGGCGAATGGCGGCCTGGAAGACTGTCTTAAATTTCTAAATCAGATTGTAGATTATAAAGAAGGCACTTTAACGCCAACCAACTTTGTACAAAGCACGCCAAATGCAGTTGCCGGCAACCTGGCGTTAATGAGCAAAAATACAGGTTACAACACAACCCATGTGCATAAAGGTCTCGCATTTGAATGTGCTTTGCTGGATGCCATGCTTTGGCTGGACGAAGGAAATGCCAATTCGTTTTTGCTTGGCAGTGTCGAGGAGATTTCTGAATATCATTATAATATCGATTATCTGAGCGGGTATTTTAAAAAGGAAGATTCAACATCAGCAACACTTTTGCAGTCCGGAACCGCCGGCACAGTTTGCGGTGAAGGTGCGACCATGTTCGTGGTAGAATCTGAGCTGTCTGAAAGGGCTTTGGCAGAAATTGTTGATGTGGAGCAGATTAGTTATGCGTTGGAAGATGAGCTTACAGAAAAGCTAAACTATTTGCTGAAAAGAAATCAAGTAGATCCGGAACAAATCGATGCGCTTGTTTTAGGTTACAGCGGCGACAGCCGGAATGATGATCTTTACGATAATTTGCATCAGAGAATGTTTTCACACAGCAGCGTTTACAGCTACAAGAATTTAACCGGCGATTATCCGACTTCTTCCGCTTTTGCCACCTGGCTTGGTGTTCAGATTTTGTCAGGAAGGCATATTCCAGACCAGGCTATGCAGTTAAGGAAATCGGAAATAACACCCAAATATGTCCTGATTTACAATCATTACCAGGGCGTTCAGCATGGGTTGATTTTATTAAAAGCGGTTTAAAATCACGCCGTTTCAGATCCTGTTTGAATCTGACACGGCGGAAGAATTATTTCAAAAGTGCTTCCTCAGCTTTTTCTTTCATGACAATAACCTTTGCCAATGTGGGTAAAATGGTGTCATGCTTTTTTACAAAAGGATTTGATTTATCCCAAACATAACCTGCCAATACCGAACAAATCTGATTTTTAATGTCTTTATCTACATTTTTTGCAAAAACAATGGTTTGAAAGTCGCCACTGTACCAGCCTGTTACATAACTTCTGAAAACGTTGATGCCCTTTTGAACAACATCTTCATATTCGGTTTTCCAATCTACATTCTCACCTTGCAAGTGCCGGTGTGTCATTTTTGCTGATAATAAACCGGAAGCGGTTGCAAACGTTACACCTGACGAAAATATCGGATCCAGGAATTCTGTGCTGTTACCTGAAAGAACAAATCCATCTCCAAACATGGTTTTTACACCAACAGAGTAACCAAGGATATTTCTGGGTTCAAATTTCAGTTCTGAATTCTTAAAACGGCCATTCAAATCTCCAAAATTTCGGATGAATTTTTCATATTTCTCTCCGCCATTGGCAGCAAGTTCAACCACTTTTTCTTTGTCACTCACAATCCCTACAGATGTAGAACCATCCGAAAACGGAATTGCCCAGATCCATGACCTATTGTTGTCAAAGGAATGAACAAAGATGTTGTTGCTGGTTTTTTCTGTACGGTTAATATCTTCCAAATGGGAAAAAACGGCTCCCCTTGGCGTGAAGGCAGACGGTTTGCTCAAATCAAATAGCCTTGGCAAAACGCGTCCGTAACCACTTGAATCGATGATAAACCGTGATTCGATACTGTGAATATTTCCGTCAATGTCGCGGTATTCGGTCGTTTGTTTTTCTTTACCGGCGACCACGTTCAAAACCTCACATTCGAAGTTAACGCCTACGCCTTTGGCGCGGGTAGCTTCTGCCAGCGTGAGATCAAAATCTGCCCGTTTTACCTGCCACGTCCACGTCCAGCCATCGGTAAACTGTTCTGAAAAAAGAAATTCACATCTTTTGTCACCGCGCATAAAAGCGGCTCCCGTTTTCTTCTGGAAATTTTTGGCTTTCACTGCTTCCAGTAAACCCGATTCGTCCAGATGCTGCATACAGCAGGGAAGAAGGCTTTCGCCAATCTGAAAACGGGGAAATTTTTCTTTTTCCAGGATTGTCACATTATAACCCTGGTTTTTCAAATAAGAAGCAGCCACCGTACCTGCCGGGCCTGCTCCGATAACCAAAACATCAACCTTTTGCATGATTACGCATTTATAACTTTTTCAATAAGTTTCTCTTTATCAACAAATGCAAAACAAGTAACGAAAGCGCTCACAGTAACGCCCAAAATGCCATGCATGGAAATATTTTGTCCTGTCAGGTATAGATTTGGTACCCTTGTTTTGGTATTAATCTGCGTTCTGGTTGGCGCATTTGAGTTTTGTAAAACCCCATACAACGAACCGTCACGGTTGCCGATATAATCCCTGAATGTAAGTGGCGTTGCGCTATGCACTGCCTTTATTTTTGACCTGATCCCGGGGAAAACCTCCTCTATTTTTCGGAGTACTTTTTCCTCTTTTTCTTTTTTAAATAAATCATATTCCAAATCCCTTTCACCGGGTTCGGAAACTGTCTTAGCCGTATGCGCCCATTTGTCGGTTTCTGATGATTTCATGTAAGTCATGATAGACATCGATTCGGCAAATTTTTTATTTCGTGAAATATAGGGCGTGCACACAAAATAAGTTTGCGGCCAGGTCTCTTCCTCGTAGTCGATACCATCCCAGACGTTATCTATGTGATGCTGATAAATATTATAATTTAAATACTCGAACGAATTCTCATGAAATGAAAGATGCACCAGAAAAGTGGATATGCTGTTAGGCAGATTTTTGATCCTGTTTCTGTACACATTCATGAAACGGTCTTCACCAAAAATGTCAATCGTAACAGCGGGGTGAACGTTGGAAATAAATTGTTTGCCCCTGACGATTTCGCCATTTTCAAGTGCAATGCTGACAATTGATCCGTTCTCATCATAGTTAGCGGAAATAACTTTTTTGTGTTTGTAAATCGCTCCGCCAAAAATCCGGATTCCCCGGCTCATCTGAATAGCAATCTGAGATCCGCCATCTATAAACTTGTAAGCACCGGAAAGATAGCTGTTCATAATCAGTGCATGAACATAAAAGGGCGTCATTTCTTTTACACCGGCATACAGCAAATTGGAGCCGCCCAGTACATTTTGCAGTCGCTCATTGCTGGTGATGGACGCAATGTAATCATAGGCGTTTAGCGTTAGAAGCTGCTCGTCCATCTGGTAACTGTCGCCGCCGATTCTGAGATTATATAACGGAAACTTACTACATACCTCTTTAATTTTAACACAATATGTTTTAATCGCCTGCTCTTCTTCGGGAAAATAGGAAATTAGTTTTTTTTCGAAAGCATCATATCCCTGTGCATAATCATACTCCATTCCATCCTGAAAACGAATCACGTCAAATCGCTCATCGTCCATTCTTTTCAGTTTCAGGTTGTCGAGTATGCCGAAATATTTGAAGAACTGATAGAGGTTTTCGCCTTCGTTCAGGCTTCCGACGTAATGTACGCCTGTATCAAAAATGGTTTTGTCACGGCTATACACCTGCAGATGGCCGCCGATCTGATGGTTTTTTTCAAGTACGACAACACTGTGACCTTCAGAAGCTAAAATATAGGCGCAGGCCAGTCCGCCCAAACCGCTTCCAATAATGACAAAGTCATATTCTTTTTCGGTCAATTTGGACATTGGTTTAAATTAAAGTGTGTTTTAAATATGGATATTAATACGCTCCGGGTTTTCAAAAAATACTTTTTCTTAGGATAAAAAGTACGTTAGATGTTTTGTCAGAATGCCGCTGCATTTCAAATGTAAGGTTCTGACTTTTAGCAAATCCACGGATGTCATCAGATGAGAAAAAGTGAAATTCATCGGTTTTTTTGTTAAAGGAAAACAGCCCGGTCGACAAAGCCTCAGTACGTTTGGTGTTGATGTGTTTCTCTTTTAAATCTGTAATCCCGTCCCGGATAAATAAAATTCCATCCGGATTGAGCGCTTGAGCACAATTTTTCAACAAATTAAGCTGTTTTTCAGCAGATAAATAATGTAGAATATCATTTAAAAATATTACATCCTGCTCACCGATTTGCGTGGTCATGACATCTGCATACAGAAACCGTAGATTGGCCGTTTTATTATAACCGTTTTCTGCAATCGTAATTTTATCTTCATCGTAATCAATTCCTGTAATGAGCCGGTTTTCGTTTTTATAATGGAGAAAAAAAGAAAGGTAGCCGTACCCGCAACCAACATCCAGTATTTTTTTTCTATCTTCAATCAGTGCATTGTAATATGAAAAGTTATTGGCTTCCAGCTTCCATTTTGCTTTGAAATACCATTCCAGAACAGGTCCTTTAAAAACATAATTGGTAAAAATTCTGTGTTTGAGATAACCTGTATCTTCCATTTCATTTTTAAAAGCAGCAAATTCTGATTTGTAAAAGGCAGAAATATTTTTCGTTTTATCCCTCAGTTCAGTACCCCATTTCAGATCGTTGAACTTGATCCTCGGCAAAACGCGCACATTGAGCGCTCCAGGACGGATAAGGAAATCGCTCTTCGGAAGAACCTCCGACGCACCATGCAATAAAAGTGGCTGTATATCCAGATTCAGCTGTTCGGCCAGATAAAAGGCACCTTTATGAAAACGGGCGATTTTACCATCCTTTGACCGGGTACCTTCCGGGAAAACAAGCAGCGAATAACCATCGGCCACCAGCGCTTTCATTTTTTCAATATTCTCTTCCGGACCATCGTCGGTGTAGACATAACCTGCATACCGGATGATCGGGCCAAAAAAAGGTGAATTGTAAACCCATCCTTTTACCATCAAAACAATTTTTGGATTCAGCATGATAGCCAGGAGAATATCCAGAAACGATGTATGGTTGGCTATAAAAATCACGGGTTTATCTATTTCAATGTTTTCTGTTCCTGAAAAATTCTTCCTTACATGAGGACCCGAGAAAATTACGGTTTTTGCATAAAAGGATAATGACCGGTTGATCATTTCCCGTTTTTTCTTTTTTGAAATGGGTAAAATCAGAATAGTTACCAGCTTGGAGTGAAGAAAAAGACAGCCGGCAAGAAAGTAGGTGAAACTAGTAATACTAAGCAGAAACGGTAGGAAAGTTACCGGAGCCCGTTTGTTTTCTTTCCGGTTCTGAACAAATAAATCGAATAGAATAGGCTGAACAATAAAAGAGATGATCAGAATGCAGATAATTCCAAGCACGCTGATAAAAGCGATGGAATGAATGGCCGGATGTTTGGCAAAAAACAGCACACCGGTTCCAACGATGGTCGTCAGTGCCGACAGAATAATTGCGGACTGGTAAGATTTAAGCGTTTCTTTTCCTGTTTTATATTTATTTAGAAGTCCGTCGGTGACAAAAATGCTGAAATCGTCTCCGAGGCCAAATATAAAGGTGGTGATGACCACATTGACAAAATTGAATTTGATTCCCAAAATAGCTGCGATTCCTAAAATCCAGATCCAGCTGATGACCATGGGCAGGAAAGTCAAAAGTGTCAGCTCAATTCTGCCATACACTATCAAAAGTGTAAGAAAAACGATCGACGCGGAAATAAGCAGGATGTAATTAAAATCATCCTTCACCATTGTTAAAAGACTTCCGGCCAGTTCGCCACGGTCAAAAATATCGACACCCGGCATTTTTCTTAATTCTGCTTTTACAAACGGAAGTTGATTTTTGTCTGCTGTTAATGTTGTGATCAGCGTCGTTTGCTGCGGGTTTGAATCGACAAGATTAGTTAATCCTAACTGATAAAATAATTCATCTTCATCCGTTACATCTTCAATTTTACCTGAAATCCAATCTTTAAAATTATCGAAAGCGGTTGGGTTAAAACCATTTGCAAGAGCCGCCTGATCAAGTCGTGAAAAAGTACCTGCCTGTCTTTGGGCATTCCAGAACCTGTTCCAGCGAACTGTCCTTTCCAGTTTAATATGGGTTGGGACAGCAAATGCAACGGAAGACACAAATTCTCTGACTTTCCCCTCTGCTTTAAGTTGTGTTAACTTTTGATAAACCGCGTAATTGGTTTGCTCGGCTTGATATTTTTGTTTGTTTGCCGTAAAAATGTAGATCCTTTTGTCTTTGTCAGGATTGATGCCCGTCAGTTTTTCTTCTCTTTGTTTCACATCATCACTTTGCATGCTCAGGCTTTCAAAACTGCTGTCAAATTCAGTGAATCTGGCAAAATAAAGAAAGACAACTGTCAGTACAGCGACAATCAGCAAACTGGCAGATTTGAACTTAGCCGGAACAGAAGGGATGTTGAAAAACTTTGATTCAGCGGGTATTTTGTGATAATCAAATGAAAGTGTTTGCAGAATAATTGGCAGGGCAATGAGCGTAAACAGCGCGGCGCCTGTCAGACTTAGAGCAGCAAACAAACCAAAATCCTGCAATACGACTGAGTTGGTAAATTGCAGTGCTGTGAAGGCAAGTACAGTTGTGAGACTTCCCGTCAACAACGGCTCGCTGACTTCCTTAACCGTTATGGAAACGGATCCCGTATGACGAAGATGGGTGAAAAAGTGAAATGCGTAATCCAACAGAATTCCGAAGATCACAGCACCGGTTGCCAAAGAAATTCCTGAAACTTCCGGCCGGAAAAAGCCAATGAGGCCAACTGCAAAAATGCCTCCGAAAATACCGGGTAAAATGATAAAAACAGGAATAAGTATTTTTCTGTAATAAAGAATCAGGATCGCAATAATGGCAATCAGGGCGATGCCCATGGTGCGTGTGGAATCCTGTTTTACCTGAATCGCATTTCGTGCTGCGATTTCAAAAGTGCCAAAATAGGACAGATGGTTTTTGGGGAACTGTTTATTCCATTTAAGGCGGAAATCCTCCATATTATTGAACAACTCTACATGTTTTGAAGAGTTGCCCGAATCGTAAGCCGTTGAAGCGGTAATAATGATTTGTTTCCTGTTAGCCGAAAACATAATGCCTTCCTCAACTGTCATCGCCGAGGAATTATTGGCTGCATTCAGCTCACGGAAATACTTTCCTGAAATTCCCAGCGGATCATTAACCACAAACTGTTTTAAAAATGTCCCGCCCGGTGTTAGCAGTTGCTTATAGGCAGAAGCAACCGATGTGCGGATGGAATCCGGTTGTATTTTTTGCAGGATATGAGCATAATAAGCAGAATCGATGAATTCAGGAAAATGAGCGTAGCTGTAAGAATAAACGTCCTGCTGAATATCCGGACGGACTGCCTGAATGTTTTTTATATAGTTTCCGGAAGCTCTTTTTAGTGAATCTTCAAATATTTCAGTTAAAGTCAAGGCTTCATCACTACTTATTTGAGGATCTGTATCTAAGGAAAATACAATTTGGTTAATGATGTTTTTGCTTTCTACCAACCTTGTAAACTGCTCAAAACTTTCACCTTTTGGTAGTGTCGAAAAAATGCTTTCTGTGACGCGCAGACGGGAAATACCATAGCCCAGGGCTCCGATCAGGGTGATCAGGCAAATAAAGAAAACGGCTTTATGTCTTGAAAGGAGCAGGTTAAGCTTTAATAATAAATCCCCGATCATGAATAGGTTAAACGTGAGTGCAAGGCAAAATTAAGTAAATGTAAGTGTGATGCCAACTTATTAATGTTCAATACCGTTCAAAAACCTTACTTGGCAAAGCCGTAAAAAAAGATTTATTTTACATGTTATTTAATTTCGGTATCAATAAATGAATAGTATTTCATTAGCTCAGATCGAGCAATATGCGTTTGAAAAGAAAGAATTTATCCTGGCAGACGACGCACTCAACAAGGTTTCAAAGTCTTTTAGTTTTCTAACGAATTTTTCAAAAGATAAAATTATTTACGGAATCAATACCGGTTTTGGCCCTATGGCCCAGTACCGGATTGAAACTGATAAACTCAATAGTTTACAATATAACCTCATCCGCAGCCATTCCAGCGGTATTGGGCGCCCGTTAAACGAGGTGTATGCGCGCAGCGTCATGGTTGCCCGTCTGAATGCTTTTTTACAGGCGAATTCCGGGATCAGTACCGGTGTGATCAAACAGCTTGTTCTTTTCTTAAACAAAGGAATTGTTCCTGAAATTTTTGAACACGGCAGCGTTGGTGCGAGTGGTGATTTGGTTCAGCTTTCTCATCTGGGGCTTAACCTGATCGGGGAGGGTTATGTTTATGAAAACGGCGTGAGGCGTAAAACTGCGGAAGTTTTGGTTGAACATCAGATCGAACCCTTAAAAATGGAGCTTCGCGACGGGTTGGGTTTAATTAACGGAACTTCCTGTATGACAGGAATCGCTGCCATCAATCTTATCTATGCCAAACGTTTGGTACAGTGGGCAATAGCTGCTTCATCGATGTTAAATGAAGTAATTGAGGCTTTTGATGACTCTTTCTCTCAGCAGCTTAATGCAGTAAAACATCATAAAGGTCAGCAATACGTTGCCGGCCAGATGCGGGATTTTGTAAAAGGAAGCGGCATGATCCGTAACCGCGAAGAGCTTTTTAAAGACGACACCGCTTTACAGCGCATAGAATTTGAACGTAAAATTCAGGAGTATTACTCAATTCGCTGTGTTCCGCAAATTATCGGACCGATTATTGACACGATTTTGTATGCACAGGATGTGGTTGAAAATGAGCTGAATTCTACCAATGACAATCCGATTGTCAGTCCTGAGGAAAACAACGTATTTCACGGCGGTAATTTCCACGGAGATTATATTTCTCTTGAAATGGACAAGGTTAAGATTGTACTTACCAAGCTCTCAATGCTTATGGAACGTCAGCTTAACTTCCTGATGAACAGTAAACTGAATGGCAAATTTCCTCCTTTTTTAAACGCAGGAACCTGGGGGCTGAACTTTGGTTTTCAGGGTGTTCAGTTCACAGCTACTTCTACTACGGCTGAGAATCAGGCCCTGTCTAATTCTGTTTATGTACATTCCATTCCAAACAACAATGACAATCAGGACATTGTAAGTATGGGAACAAACAGCGCGGTTTTGGCAAAGCAGGTTTTGGAAAACGCGTATCAGGTCATGTCCATCCATATCATGGCAATTTGCCAGGCGGTGGATTTGCTGGATCCGGAAGAGAAAAACAGACTTTCACCCAATGCAACCTCGGTTTACAATCAAATTCGGACCAAGTCCAGCTTCGTAAAAGAAGATGTTCCTCAGTTTGAAAGTATTGCAAATGTTTACGAATATATCAAAGAAACCCCTTTTACATTATGAGCTGTGCATTGGTAACCGGTGCTTCAAGAGGACTGGGCAGGGCCATAGCCGTGCAGCTGGCAAAGGATCACGGTTTGTATATTTTAGTTAATTATTCTTCCAATCTTGCCGCTGCTGAAGAAGCGCTGGAAGAAATCCGGACGGCTGGCGGTGATGGAGAGTTGCTGCAGTTTAATGTTCAGACCAAAACGGAGGTCGACGGAGCACTCAACGGCTGGCGGGAGAGAAATGAAGAAAAATTTATCAGTGTGCTTGTGAACAATGCAGGCATTACCCGTGACGGCCTTTTTATGTGGATGCCTGAGCAGGATTGGGACGATGTAATGAGCATTTCCGCCAAAGGTTTGTTTAATGTTACGCAGAACATCATTCAGCATATGCTCAGAAAGCGCACAGGACGGATTGTGAATGTGGCATCTGTTTCGGGGATGAAAGGCGTTGCGGGACAAACCAATTATTCTGCTGCCAAGGGAGCGATCATTTCTGCAACCAAGGCGCTTGCGCAGGAAGTAGCCAAACGTAAAATTACAGTAAATGCGGTTGCGCCTGGTTTTATCACCAGTGACATGACCAAAGATCTGAACGAAAATGAGTTAAAACAAATGATCCCGATGAACCGGTTTGGAAAAGCCGATGAGGTGGCACATTTAGTAAGTTTTTTGTGTTCAGATAAAGCCGCTTATATTACCGGCGAGGTAATTAATATTAACGGAGGCATTTACTCGTAACCCATGAACCACAGAGTTGTAGTAACCGGAATTGGCATTTATTCCTGCCTGGGTGAAAACCTGGATGAGGTTACTAAGTCGTTATATGCTGGCAAAAGCGGAATCGTTTTTGATCAGGTTAGAAAAGATTTTGGTTTTCGTTCAGCATTGACGGGAATGGTTAAGGAGCCGGATCTGAAAAGTATGTTATCGCGCCGTCAGCGGCTGGGTATGCACCAGCCCGCGATTTATGCATATATGTCGACAAGGGAAGCGCTGGAAATGTCGGGCCTGGATATCGAATTTTTGGATAAAACAGAAACGGGTATCATTTTTGGCAACGACAGCACAGCCGCCTCGGTAGTGGAAGCGGTTGAAAAGGCGCGTGAAAAACAGGATACCACACTCATTGGCAGCGGTGCTATTTTTCAAAATATGAATAGCACGGTGAATATGAATCTTTCAACGATTTTTAAACTGAAAGGTATCAATTTTACACTTAGTGCCGCCTGTGCTTCCGGATCACACTCAATCGGGATGGGTTATCTGATGATCAGTCAGGGTTTGCAGGACCGTATCATTTGCGGTGGAGCTCAGGAAATTAATATTGCTTCTATGGCCAGCTTTGACGGTTTGGGGACATTTTCTGTTCACGAATCGGATCCCGGAAAAGCGTCCCGGCCTTTCGATAAAAGCCGTGACGGACTCATACCCAGCGGCGGGGCAGCAACGGTTATACTTGAATCTTATGAAGCCGCGGTCAAACGCGGTGTGCCGATACTTGCCGAACTTATTGGTTATGGTTTCTCGTCCAATGGTGATCATATTTCCAATCCAAGCATGGAAGGCCAAATCCGTTCGCTGGAAATGGCACTCCGCCAGGCAGATATTCATGCTGCGGATATTGACTATATCAATGCCCATGCCACTTCTACGCCTGTTGGCGACGGAATAGAAGCAAAAGCGATTTATGAAGTTTTTGGCAAAGACACGCCTGTAAGTTCTACCAAGTCAATGACTGGACATGAATGCTGGATGGCAGGAGCAAGTGAAATTGTTTACTCTCTTCTGATGATGCAGAACGACTTTATCGCCCCCAATATTAACTTCGAAAATCCCGACGAGGATTCAGCCAAAATCAATATTATCGCTCAAACCAAAAAGCAAAATATTGACTGTTTCCTTTCTAACTCTTTTGGCTTCGGAGGTACCAATTCAACCCTTATTTTCAGGAAGTTTAGGTAAATGTTAACCTTGCCGGAAAGTTCACTTCGTAAACGGTTACCGGTATTTGCAGGAAATGTTTATTTTTGTATGACCTTCCAACTTCAAATAACTCTTTAAAACCAGCGTTTGCCTTGTTGCAAACTTTCCGGTTGCTGCTGGTAATGCAGTAAAATTTGGGAATATTGTGAAACTATCAGAAAAGAATAAATTAATTTTGCAGCTATGTATGCTAAAGACGTTAAGATGAGTTTGGAAGAAGTTATTGAAGAGACCCGGGATTTTCTATCTGAGGAGTTCGAAGTGGACAGGGATTTGATTCTTCCGCAAAACAGTTTAAAAGATACTCTGGATCTGGATAGCCTTGATTACGTAGATCTGGTTGTTCTGATTGAAGAAAACCTCAATATCAAAATCAGTGGTGAAGATTTCAAAGGAATTGTCACTTTTGAAGACTTCTACGGTCTTGTTCAGCAAAAACTTGGATTGTAAGGAGTGATCCGCCATTATGGATAAAAAATGGGACGGCAAAACCAGAGGATCCTTAGCAGGTTATAAGATATTTTTGTTTTTTATAAATTTTTTTGGACTTGGTTTTGCCTACCGGCTTTTGCAGGCTGTTACCTATTATTACTTTTTGTTTGCAGGTAAACCGAGGAAAGCTCTTTTAGATTTTTACCAGAATACCCTTCATATTCCTGTTAATCAGGCGAAAAAACTGGTCCGCAAAAACTTCTATATTTTCGGGCAAACTTTGGTTGACCGGGCCGCATTTTTACTTGGCAAGAATAAACAATTCACGCATCAGTTTGAAAATGAGCAATATCTGATCGATATAAGAGATCAGGGGAAGGGTGGCATTTTACTTAGTGCACACCTGGGAAACTGGGAAACGGCTGGTAATCTTCTCAAAGGTCGTATCACACCAACAATCAACATCGTAATGCTCGATGCAGAAGTGGAAAGCATCAAAAAGTTTATGGAGCTCTCAACCGGAGGATCCCGCTTTAAGATTATTGCAATCAAAGATGATCTTTCACATGTGATTGCCATTCGCAATGCGCTTATTGCCAACGAATTTGTAGCTGTTCATGCCGACCGTTACCTTGAGGGTGCAAAATTTATAGAACTGGATTTTTTGGGCAGAAAGGCTAAATTCCCCTACGGCCCGTTTGTAATTGCTTCGAAATTTGATGCGCCGGTGACCTTTGTATTTGCCGCTAAGAATGGGAAATACAGTTATCATTTAAGTGCAACAGCTCCTATTGTTCAAAAAATGAAGCCCGAACAAATCGCACAGCTTTATGTGACGGAGTTGGAAAATAAGGTTATGCAATATCCGGAGCAATGGTTTAATTATTTTAACTTTTTTCAATAATGATTGTTGCAAAGGAGCACATTGAATCACTTATTCCGCACCGCCCGCCGTTTGTGATGATCGATAATTTGCTGTCTGTAAGTCCGGATCGCTTTGAAACCGATTTTTTTGTTGAAGAAAATAACGTTTTGGTATCAGACGGCTTTTTTCAGGAAGGTGGTTTAATGGAAAATATCGCCCAAACCTGTGCTGCTTCTTTTGGTTACCTGGATGCTCAGCAAGGAGGCGACCCTAAAATTGGTTTTATTGGCGCAATAACCCGGCTGGAAGTATTTCGGCTGCCGGAGGCTCATTCCAGAATAAATACGATTGTTACGCCAACGCATCAGCTTGGTAATATCTTTATGGTAACGGGCCGGAATTATCTGGATGGTAACCTGTTGCTGGAATGCGAGATGAAAATAGTTACAAATTAACCGGCCAAATTTGCAGAAGGGGCAAGGTTATTGTGCTGGTTTCTGCATTAAATGGCAAAAAATGACTATTCTTGCCTGCTTCTAATGAAATGACTGCTATGCTTTTTTCGGAAATTGAAATTGATATAAGATTTAGTGAAACTGATGCGATGGGTGTTGTGTGGCATGGCAACTATTTGAAATTTTTTGAGGACGGCAGAGAGCACTTTGGAAAAACCTTTAATTTGGAGTATCTGGCGATTTTCGATAACGGTTATTTTACACCCATTGTTAAATCAGAAATTGACCACAAAGCACCTGTCTATTATGGTCAGGTAATTAAAGTGATTACAAAGTATGTTCCTTCAAAATCCGCAAAGATTATGTTTGAATATGAAGTTGTGAACATTACAACCGGAGAACTTTGCGCGATTGGAAAAACGATGCAGGTTTTTCTGGATAAAGAAAGCCGGACAATGGAGCTGCTGACACCCGATTTTTACCGTCAGTGGAAGGAGAAGAACAATCAATAGTATACCTTCACATTACCTTAACAGCATTTATCTTTCCGGTATCCGTTTTCCGGCTTTTTGAAATATGATTTACATCGGTGCAGAAGAAATTATAAGTCCGCTGGGTGTCACTGCTGACCAGAATTTCCGGGCTATGGTGAATAACCAGTCAGGCATTTCTTTGGTGGCGGATGCAGGATTAAACAAAACACCGGTTCATCTTTCAAAAATTACCGACCTTCAATTTGAGCATCCTTTTGACAGTTTGCTGGAAAAGGTTTTGATTTCTCTTTCAGAAAAAATTGATTCTGATATAATTACATCTGATCGTACGATTTTGTTGATCAGTTCTACCAAAGGGGCAATCGAAAATATCATCGGCGATCAGTTTGGCCGAAGTGTAGCGTTTATAAAGGAGCGCTTTTCCCTTAGGCACCAGCCTGTTGTGATATCCAACGCATGTATTTCAGGTGTACTGGCCATTAATGCAGGAGCCAATTTTATTAGTGCAGGTTTGTATGATCATGCCATCGTCATTGGCTGTGACCTGGTTTCTGATTTTGTTTTATACGGTTTTCAGTCTCTTTTTGCCATTAGTGAAAAACCCTGCCTGCCTTTTGATTCTGAGCGAAACGGAATAACACTGGGGGAAGCATGCAGCGCTGTTTTGGTTTCTAATTCTCCGTCGGTTTTTAGAGAAGCGCCTTTGCGTTTGTTAAAAGGAACTTCTGCCAATGATGCCAACCATATTTCAGGGCCGTCAAGAACAGGGGAGGGGCTTTTTCGAAGCGTGAAAAAAACGATGGAGATCAATGGAATTTCGGATCAGGATATAGATTTTATTTCCGCTCATGGCACGGCAACCGTTTATAACGATGAAATGGAGTCAATTGCTTTTGACAGGTTAAGTCTGACGCATGTACCCCTGAATAGTTTTAAAGGATACTTCGGACATACACTGGGCGCGGCAGGTGTGATAGAAACAGCTGTGTCAATTCAAATGATCAGAAATGATATTTTGTTAAAAAGTCTGGGTTTTCAGCAAAAAGGTACGTCCGTAACTTTGAATATTATTGAAGAAAACAAACCGTCGGAGCTAAAAACGATTTTAAAAACTGCGTCCGGTTTTGGCGGGGGAAATGCTTCGCTGATCATTCAGAAATTATGAGTTTTATAACTTCATATTGCCATTTAACAAATAAATCCTGTTTTGTAAACGGACAGCTCATTGCAGCCAGAGATACTGACTCGCAGGATAGCTGGCTTAAGCAATTATATAAGGAACAGGAGATTGTTTATCCAAAGTTTTACAAAATGGATACACTTTCCCAAACCGGATTTATTCTCACTGAGCTTCTGAAAAAGGCAAATTCTAACATAATCAATGCATATCAGGATGATGAAATAGCTTTGCTTTTTGCCAACCGGTTTTCCAGTGTTGACAGTGATGTGCGTTTTAAACGTTCCTATCAGGAGCAGGCTTCACCTAGTCCGGCATTGTTTGTTTACACACTGCCAAATATTGTCCTGGGTGAACTGGCAATTTATAACAAATGGTATGGTGAGAATATGTTTGCTGTTTTGCCTAAATTTGCAGCGGATTTTTATATCAATTACGTAGAAATTCTTTTGTCAACGGGATCTGGGGCGAGCTTGTGCGGATGGCTGGATATCGCGGATGAAAAGATCGACGCTTTTTTGTTTTTTGTTGAAAAAGAAGGAAAGGGGAATCAGTTTAATATCGAAAGCCTGCAAAAACTGGCAGGTTTAATTTAATAATAAAAATATCCGGTAATGGATCAATTAAAAGAAGATCTTAAAAAGCAGATCATTGAACAGCTGAACCTGGAAGATATTCAGGTTTCCGAAATCGCAGATGATGCTTTATTATTTAACGACGAAGGTCTTGGCCTGGATTCGATTGATGCACTGGAGCTGATTGTACTGCTTGAAAAATTCCATGGTATTCAGGTAACCAAACCTGAGGAAGGGAAGGAAGCATTCATGTCGATTAATACCATGGCAGACTATATCACCAGAAGAAAAGCGGAACAGGCGGTTTAGGCGGGTTCTGGCAGGATTCTAATTTGAGATTAAATGAGCGTACGTATTACAGGTATTGGTGTTGTTTCTGCCATAGGACTTTCTGTGAAGGAAAACCTGCTTTCTCTTAAAACAGGAAAATCCGGTATTGGACCCGTTCAGTATCTGGATGAAAAACGCGGTTTGCTTGTTGGGGAAGTAAAAGCTTCGAACCAGGAATTACTGGAATATTTAGAAATAAAAAACAAGAATATTTCACGCACTTCCCAGCTCGGACTGGCCGCTGCCAGGCAGGCTCTGGGAACAACCGGAATGGACGCCTCCATAAAAACCGGCATTATCTCCGCAACCTCTGTCGGCGGAATGGACCGGAGCGAGGATTTTTATGTAGATTATTTGTCCGGAGATCATCCTGACTACAACCTGCTTCGGTCTCATGACAGTGGTAACACCACTGAACGAATTGCTGCCGAGTTGGGAATCTCTGGTTACATCAACACACTTTCAACGGCTTGTTCGTCCGGCGTGAATGCGATCATGCTGGGTGCCCGTTTGTTGCTCAACGGCAAGCTGGACAGGGTTTTAGTTGGTGGCACCGATGCGCTGACGAAATTTACCATCAATGGGTTTCGCTCTTTAATGATTTATGATGACCAGTGGTGCCGGCCGTTTGATGAATCCCGGACGGGGTTAAATCTGGGAGAAGGTGCCGGTTTTCTTTTATTGGAAAACGAAAAGAGCATTGCTTTGTCAGGCAATAAAACGCTGTGTTATGTGAATGGCTGGGCTAATGCTGCCGATGCGTACCACCAAACAGCATCGTCGCCGGATGGCAAAGGTGCAACGCTGGCGATTCAAAAGGCTATCAGTTTATCGGGCATCGATGTAAAAAATATTTCTTATATAAATGCGCATGGAACCGGAACGAAGAATAATGATCTCTCCGAGTCAGTTGCTTTGAAGAATGTATTTGGTGATCAGATCCCACCTTTTAGTTCCACAAAACCCTTCACAGGGCATACACTCGCAGCTGCCGGAGCAATTGAGTCGGTATTTTCTATACTGGCCATCACCAATCAACTGATTTATCCCAATCTGAATTTTCAAAATCCGATAGAGGGAACAGGACTTGTACCGGTAACTTCCCTACTGACAAATAAACCGGTAAAGGCGGTATTATCGAATAGTTTTGGTTTCGGGGGTAACAACTCCTCGATCGTATTCTCCAGTGATAACTAATTATATTTCAAGTCTTTGTTTTACATTTCAGCAGCTTCCTCAATCACGCATCAACCGACATTTAAAAATGCCGGATTTTCTGCTTCTTTACACGAACTTACCGAAGACTCTGAGCTGATAAGCCCGAATTACAAGGATTATATTGATGCAGCATTGCTTCGTAGGATGAGCAAAATTCTTCGCATGTCCGTGGCCTGCGCCAAAACTTGTCTGGAAGAAGCTGAAATTTCGCAGCCGGATTCGATCGTGGTAGGAACCGGTCTTGGTTGTTTGCAGGATACAGAAAAATTCCTGGGAACGTTTCTGACCATCGAAGGACTGTTGCCGCCAACATCTTTTATTCAGTCAACTCACAATACGATTGCGGGGCAGATTTCGCTGAGCATAGGAAATCATGGTTACAACATGACGCACACGCAAAATACGCTTTCGTTTGAGCATGCTTTGATCGATTCAATGCTGCTGCTCAGTGAAGATAATGATCATGTGTTGGTAGGAGCTGCGGATGAGTATATTGAAATTCTGGATAAAATTCAGCAAGATCTTCACTTGCCGTTAAGCGGAAAGCTGAGTTCAGGGGCATCATTTTTTATGCTTTCGAAGGAAAGATCGGCAAATTCGCTTGCCGGGATTTCTGCTGTCGAAACAATTGGATTGGTTGAAGATATTCAAACGGAAATTCAGAGATTTTTAACTGAACAAAATATCAGATCTTCGGATCTTGATATGGTTTTATTTCCCGGATTTGAGCTCGGCACCAGTGGAATTATTTTAGATTATTTTATCAATAATGAAGTAGAAATTGACCGTATTGTCGATTACTTACAGTTTTCAGGTATCTATCCGACAACTTCTGCATTCGCCATGCATTATGCCATTGACAGGTTGGGGCAGGATGAGAATTTAAAAAATATACTGGTTTGTAACTGTTTAAATAGTAAAAACCTGGGCTTAACTTTGATACAATCTCTTGAAGCATAACATCGTCACCTTTATTGCCCTCACTACCATTGTAGTAAGCAGTGTCATTTTCATGGAAACCGACTTTATGTGGATTGTTATGGGCGCACTTGGCTTGCTTTATCTGGGAATAACCGCTTACGGTTCCTACCAGATTCAGACGAATTATTTTTTTACATCTATTCATAAAGGGAAAAAAAAGGCAGTTGCTCTGACCTTTGATGATGGTCCGGATCCGGAATTTACCCCGCAAATTTTGGATATTCTAAAAGAGAAAAAGGTGAAAGCAACTTTTTTTGTCATTGGTAAAAAAGCTGAAAAATACCCGGAACTGCTCCGGCGGATTGACGAAGAGGGGCATACTATTGCGAATCATTCTTACAGCCATCATGTATTAATTGCTTTTTTTTCAACCGCCCGTTTAACAAATGATCTTGCGCGCTGCAACGAGGTGATTACTGCGGCGATAGGCAAAACGCCAACACTGTTCCGTCCGCCGTTTGGCGTCACCAACCCACGGTATCCAAAGGCGCTTAGGGAAAATGGCCTTGATTCAATAGGTTGGTCTTTGAGAAGTATGGATACCCAAGCCAGAAACAAGTACCGGCTCATTGACAACATTATTTCAAAATTAAGACGCAGTGATATAATTTTGCTTCATGACCGGCTGGCTGTAACCACTCATGCGCTTGAAGATATCATTGAACACATCAACAGCAGGCGACTGGGCATCGAACCCTTGCCTGCCATCATCAACAAAGACGCTTATGTTAAAGTATAAATTGATTTTTGCAATCCTTGTACTGGTTGGTCAGACAGGCTTTGCACAGGTTTACAAGGCTGTGGCCGATCCGGCGAAAGTGCTTTCGGAACTAAAAAAATCCTCTGCTGCTGCCAATACCATTCAGGCTGATTTCAAGGAAGAAAAATACCTGGCCGTTTTAAAGGATCCGGAGAAGTCATCTGGTATATTTTATTACAAAAAAAATGACAAAATGCGCTGGGAGCAGCAGCAGCCGTTTAAATATGTCATTTTAATTAACGGTGACAAATTGCGTGTCCAGGATGCAGGAAAGGAAAAAAATGTTGGATCAGCTGGGCGTATGGCAGGGCAGATCAAGGAACTGATGATTGGATTGGTAAACGGAGATTTTCAGGATAACAAGGCGTTCAAACAAAGTTTTGCGGAAAACGGCGAACTGTACCAGGTTACGCTTCTGCCGGTTAGCAAGCGGTTGAAAAATGTCTATTCCAAAATTACACTGGTTTTTCCAAAAAGCACTTTACGATTGAAGGAACTTACATTTTTTGAAAAAGGCGGCGACAAAAGTATCATGCGTTTTCAAAATGAGAGGATTAACCAGCCCATTGCAGAAAGCTTGTTTGTGAATCTGTGAGCCGCTTTTCTGTTTTACCTGAACGCTAATTTACCTAAAAGAACAATTGATGTTTTTAAATGATCTTTACACGGTTTTATCATTAAACTCGACTGCGGAAACCATTTCAGCAGAGATCAGAATTGACGAATCCCACCCGGTTTTTGCGGGGCATTTCCCGGGTTCACCGATTACCCCTGGTGTAGTGCAGCTGCAGATAGTAAAAGAGGTTCTCGAAATACATCTTAGGCGGAAACTTGGCATGAAAACAATGCGGAGCTGTAAGTTTTTACAGGTCATCAATCCAATCGAAACTCCGGTTATTACAATAGCTATTAAATTTGAAGATAAGGAACAGTTTCTTGAAGTAATAGCATCTGCAAATCACAGCGGAAACGTATATCTTAAAGCGCAGATGTCTTATTTTACACTTTGAAATAAACCGGCAAACTGCATCACTACGTTAATGACTGATAATGACCCTGAAAGAAATCCGTTGCTGCGTTCTAATTCCCACATACAACAATCAAAACACGCTGCAAAGGGTTATTGACGGTGTGCTTTCTTATGCCCAGGATGTTGATGTGATTGTTATTAACGATGGGTCAACGGATGGGACAGCAGATATTCTTGCCTTTTATGAGGGAAAAATCAGCATATTGACCAACGAAATTAACAGCGGAAAGGGATTTTCGTTACGACGTGGTTTTAAGGAAGCGATCAGGCTTGATTATCAATATGCGATTTCAATTGATTCAGATGGTCAGCATTTGCCTGGTGATATTCCTTTATTTATAGAAGCTGTGGCAGAGAATCCCGGTGCACTGCTGATGGGATCACGAAATATGGAACAGGAAGGTGTGCCTGGGAAAAGTTCTTTTGGTAATAAATTTTCCAACTTCTGGTTCAAATTTGAAACCGGACTTACTCTTCCCGATACCCAAACCGGATTTCGGCTTTATCCACTTGATCCGTTAAAAAAGACCAGACTTTTTACCAGAAAATTTGAAACTGAAATCGAAGTAATCGTTAAGCTTGCCTGGAAAAACGTGCAGATTCTGCCGGTCAATATCAGAGTAATTTATGATAAAAACGAACGTGTAACGCATTTTCGGCCATTTCGTGACTTTACCAGAATCAGCATCCTGAACACCTGGCTGGTGATCCTGACCTTACTTTGGTATTTACCCATACGGCTTTTTCTTTACATTAGAAACAAAGGTCTTTTACAAATCATAAAACAGGAGGCGCTTAAACCACAGGAGAGCAACATCCGCAAGGCTTCGTCGATCGGCTTTGGTTTTTTTATGGGAATTTTACCAATATGGGGTTTCCAGCTTTTGGTAGGCATTCCGCTTTCAGTTTACTTTAAAATGAATAAAGTGCTTTTCCTGACCGCAGCAAACGTCAGCATACCGCCATTTATTCCTTTTATCATCTTCGGGAGTTATCAGTTCGGTGGGTTATTTTATAAAAATGGCGTTCAGCTTACTTCTGTAAAAGATCTTACCCTTGAATCAATCCATGTCAATATTGTGCAGTATCTGCTGGGAGGAACGTTGCTGGCTATTTTTGCAGGTATGGTTAGTTTTGGTATTTCGTTTTTACTGCTAAAAAGTTTCCGAAGGAGTGTTTGATCGAAAGGGGTTCTTCGGCTAAGGCCGGAACAACGATGCGTTTAAATCCCCCGGCGGAAGACGGAGGTTAATGTATAAATTTTCAGTAAAGCTGCGAGTTGACACGCGGTTCGTTCAATGTTTTCTTATATGAAGTTTAACTTTCTTCAATGACAAAAGTTATCAATTCAGCCGATGATCTTTTGGCTTTTTATCAGGCTTCGCTTAAATCGGTTAGGCTGCGTGCGATAGGAATCCAGCTTACGGTGATGGTTTTTTTTGGGGCACTGGCATTTTTTAGCCATCAGTCTGTTTTGTATTTTGTTGGTTTAATCACAGTCGGGATAATTGAAGCAGTCAACAGAAATTATTTTAGAAAGACTTACCGGCGTGTAGCAATTTTTAATGTCTCTTTTCCAACAGCCTGGCAGGAAATTCTGGATGAACATGTTTTGTTTTATAAAACGCTGGATAAAAGAAGAAAATCGCTTTTTGAGAGAAGGGTTCAGCTATTTTTAGCCGAGAAAAAAGTGGAAGGAATTGATACGGAAATTAATGATCAAATTCGTCTTCTGGTTGCTTCAAGTGCAATCATTCCCACATTTGCCTTCCCGGCCTTTGATTATCCTGAACTGAACGAAGTACTGATATATCCTAAGTCTTTCAGCAAGCAATTTGAAATCGAAGGTGCCGACCAATCTTCCGAAAATATTGAAGGAATGGTTGGAAATCGTTACATGAATCATTCGCTGCTTCTTTCCAAGCCTTCCCTTCTGGCTGGTTTCAATGGACGAAAAGGGGAGGAAAATGTCGGTATCCATGAGTTTGTACATTTGCTTGACCGTGAGGACGGAGAGGCTGACGGCATTCCGGAAAGACTTGCGGAAAGCGGTTTTACGCTTCCATGGCTCCATTTGATTAAAAAGGAAATGAATAATATTAGAAGCGGACATTCGGATATCAATCCATACGCCATCACAAACAATGCAGAATTTCTTGCCGTTGTCAGTGAGTATTTTTTTAGCGACCCACAGGAGTTTCACGAAAAACACCCCGAATTATATAATTTTTTATCGGGATTTTATCATCAGCAGTTAGCGGGGTAGTTGGTTGTGTATTATGCTTTGAAAAGCAGTGGGTTAAAGAAAAAAGTATGATGCTGGCGGATTAAAAGTCATGAAAATTTTATAAAAAACATAAGAATTGATCTAAAATAAGCGATCAGACATTTTGTTATGGGGCGTCATTCTCTATATTTACGGGAATTTCAACCTTAACCTAATTTCTGTATCGCGCATGAGTAATATTACCTATTTAGTACCGGCGTTGGGCATCATTGGCTTGCTGGTTATGTTTTTTAAAAGAGGGTGGGTTGTCCGGCAGGATAGCGGAACCCCCGAAATGAAAGAAATTGCAGATGCCATCGCCGACGGCGCTCTGGCCTTTCTCAAAGCCGAATGGCGAGTGCTGATCGTCTTCGGTATTATTGTCAGTATTTTATTGGGTTATTCAGGAACGCTGGTTGAAAATTCCAGTGTTTTCATTGGCGCTTCATTTATCGCAGGCGCGTTTATTTCTGCTTTTGCCGGTTATATCGGAATGAATATCGCCACCAAATCAAACGTTCGTACCACGCAGGCTGCACGGACAAGTCTTACCAAAGCATTGGAAGTTTCCTTCACAGGAGGATCGGTAATGGGAATTGGTGTTGCCAGTTTAGCAGTTATCGGTTTGGGCGGGTTGTTTATCATTCTTTATTCTGTTTTTGTTGGTGACAGCACCGACGTAAATGGATTAGGAATGGAAAAGGTACTCGAAGTATTGGCTGGGTTTTCTTTGGGTGCGGAATCCATCGCTCTTTTTGCACGTGTGGGAGGCGGGATTTATACCAAAGCTGCCGACGTAGGTGCTGACCTTGTTGGTAAAGTCGAGGCCGGAATTCCGGAAGATGATCCGCGTAACCCGGCTACGATTGCAGACAACGTTGGTGATAACGTAGGTGACGTGGCTGGTATGGGTGCGGATTTATTTGGTTCTTATGTGGCTACCATCCTTGCTACAATGGTTTTAGGACGGGAAATCGTTGCCGAAGGTGTCGATAATTTTGGAGGGATTTCTCCAATTCTACTGCCCATGGTCATCGCCGGAATCGGACTTATTGCATCGATCATTAGTATGTTATTGGTTCGTGTCAGCAATGATCAGGGTGATGTGCAGGGAGCTTTGAACCGCGGAAACTGGGGATCAATCATTTTGGTGTTGATTGCGAGTTATCCATTGACAATGTGGATGTTGCCCGAAGGATTGCTAACCATTCGTGGTGTTGATTTTACTGCAATAGATGTCTTCTGGGCAATCTTGTTGGGGTCTATCGTTGGCGCAATTATGTCAACGGTAACAGAGTATTACACCGCAATGGGCAAACGACCTGTTCAGTCAATCGTGAATCAGTCATCTACCGGACATGCAACCAATATTATCGGTGGTCTGTCTGTCGGAATGGAATCGACTGTTATTCCTACATTGGTTTTGGCAGCAGGTATTTTTATCAGTTACGAATTTGCAGGTTTATACGGTGTAGCAATTGCTGCTGCTGGTATGATGGCGACAACTGCCATGCAGCTTGCCATTGATGCATTTGGCCCAATTGCTGATAATGCGGGTGGTATAGCTGAAATGGCACATTTGCCGGAGGAAGTTCGTGGTCGTACAGATATTCTGGACGCAGTTGGAAATACCACTGCGGCTTCCGGAAAAGGGTTTGCTATTGCTTCTGCTGCACTTACTTCACTGGCACTGTTTGCGGCATTCTGTGGTGTCGCAGGAATTAATTCCATTGACATTTATAAGGCAAATGTACTGGCAGGTCTTTTTGTAGGAGCTATGATTCCTTTTATTTTCTCCTCTTTGGCTATTGCCGCGGTGGGACGTGCAGCTATGAAAATGGTTGAAGAAGTACGCCGCCAGTTTCGTGAAATTCCAGGAATTATGGAAGGTACAGCTAAGCCCGAATATGATAAATGTGTGGCCATTTCTACCGAAGCCTCAATTCGCGAGATGGTCGCGCCCGGGCTTATTGCATTGTTGGTTCCGGTTATTGTTGGTTTCCTTTTTGGGCCTGAAGTATTGGGCGGTACCTTGGCGGGCGTTACGGTTTCCGGTGTTTTGATGGGTATTTTTCAGAACAATGCCGGCGGAGCCTGGGACAATGCTAAAAAGTCTTTTGAAAAAGGTGCAGTGATTAATGGTGTAACTTATTATAAAAAATCAGAACCGCATAAAGCTGCTGTGACAGGAGATACCGTAGGCGATCCGTTTAAAGATACGTCTGGTCCTTCGATGAACATTTTGATCAAATTGATGTCTATCGTTTCATTGGTAATTGCACCTCATATTGCGGTGGAAAAAATTGTCAGCGAAGTGCAGGTTGTTGAAGAAGAGGTCATAAGTTTACCACCTCCAATAGTAAGCGCAAATACACTGGATCTGAACGGAATCAAATTAAACATTGCAGGTTCCGGCAATCCTGTGGAAACCTCTCTGCTTGATTTTATCAAATCTGATTCCAGGGCTGACAAGGAAACCTGGTTTGACTTTGACCGTTTATTGTTTGAAACAGGCAGTGACAAGCTAAAACCGGAATCGGAGGAGCAGCTCGAAAATGTTGCCGAGATTTTGAAAGCGTATCCGGATGTTAACGTAAAACTGGGAGGATACACGGATAATACCGGAGATCCGGTAAGCAATTTGAAACTCTCCACGGACAGGGCCAATTCAGTTAAAAAATCACTTACAGATTTAGGAATAGAAAAGTCCCGGCTGGAATCAGAAGGTTACGGCCAGGAGCATCCGGTGGCCTCAAATGAGACTGAGGCCGGCAGAGCTAAAAACCGTCGTATTTCGATTAGGGTAACAAAGAAATAATTTTAATAATACTTAAAAGACTTTCCAGGTTTCAAAAGACTTTCCAAGTTTCAAAAACTTGGAAAGTCTAACCAACCTCAGCTGAATTTCTTCTTCAGATAATTCAGCGAAAGCTTGTAAGCATCAGCCGTTGCAGCCGGATCATGCTTGGGATTGCTCGGATTGGCAAACCCGTGAACTGCATCATACATTTTAATCGTCACCTGTTTTCCGGCAGTTTTCATATCTTTTTTAAACTGAGCTACCACAGCCGGAGAAATACCCTGATCCTGACTTCCGAAAATACCAAGAACATCTGTATTTAATGTTTTTAGTTTTTCCACATCCTTCTCAGGCGTTCCGTAGTACATCACGCAGCCAACCATTTGTTTCTGTTCTAAAATTGCGCTTTGAAGTGAAAGCATACCGCCAAAGCACCAGCCGATTGAAGCAATTTTAGCATCTTTACCCACAAAGGATATAGCGCCTCTGGTAATTGCCGCAAGTCTTTCCTTACTTGCTGATTGCATTAGTTTCCCGGCTTCTTCACGGGTCTCGCCAACTTTTCCATCATACATATCCAACGCAATTACATTTACATCACCCAGGTCTCTATATAGCTTGGCCGACTCTTGTTTGATGTTGTCGTTGAGTCCCCACCATTCCTGATAAACCAAAAGCCACTTTTTCGATTTTTTTGCTGATTTCAAAAGAAATCCTGACGCTGTCGTCCCATCCGGAGTTGGGAAACTGACCATTTCTCCTGCACCTTGATAATGAAATGGAGCCGGAAGTTCATGAAGCATCTGAAAAGAAGGATCCGCCGCTAAAAAGGCCATATCGTTGCTGCCCAAAGGTGTGTGGCAAATCGGAATTACAGTTGACACAGTTGTTACCGGTTTCTCGGGTGCATAAACATTCATCAGGAAAAACGTAACCAACATAAAAATTGCTTTCATAGTAATAAGTGGATTTTAAGTTTTTAAAACAAAAGTTTGCCGTTTGGTTGAAAACTAAAAGTAGCTACTTTTAGTGCTGTTTGAAAATAATGAATTTACGACGCGTTTAAAGTCAGAAATTTACTTTGATTGTTAAGACAATGTCTCCGATATAATTATATTGTTTAATCGTTGTACTTATTAGAAAACAGGAACTTAAAGTAACATTTTTGCCGTTAGACCTACATTAAGTTCTATTTTGAGTATGAGTCGCAAACGATATTCCTTCATCATCCTGATACTGGGCTCGCTGGCTACAATCAGCCCGTTTTCCATTGACATGTATCTGCCGGGTTTCCCGACAATTGCCAAAGACCTGCACACAACCATTGATAAAGTGCAGCTTTCACTTACCAGTTACCTGGTGGGAATCTGTCTTGGACAAATTTTGTACGGGCCTCTTTTAGATAGGTTTGGAAGAAAAATTCCACTTTATGTAGGCTTGGGTTTGTATATGTTGGCTTCCATTGGCTGCGCGATGACATCCACCGTGGACTCACTTATACTGATGCGTTTTCTTCAGGCAATGGGTGGTTGTGTGGGATTAGTCGCATCACAGGCACTTGTCAGCGATATATTTCCTTCCAATAAAAGGGCTGAAGTTTTTTCGATGATCACCCTGGTTATCGCCGTTTCACCGATGATAGCGCCGACCGTCGGTGGTTACGTTACTATGGGTTTTAGCTGGCATTGGCTGTTTATCATTCTGGCTGGTATTGTTTCGATCATGATCGCCGGAATTTATTTCTTTCTGCCAACTGGTCAGATGCCGGATCGTTCCGTTTCGCTTAAACCCAAATCGGTAATGGGCAGTTATTTTACCGTAATCAGCCAGCCGCAGTTTCTTATTTACACGCTTGCCGGAGGTTTGGCTACTGCGGCTCCGTTTGCCTATATTTCAGGCTCATCGGATGTGTTTATGAATATTTACAAAGTCAGTGCTCAGCAATATGGCTGGATCTTTGGTTTGCTGGCTTTCGCAATGATTGGCTCCACGCAGCTGAATCATTTTCTTTTAAAAAAATATAAAAGCCAGGAGATCATCAAAATCACTCTGGTGTACCAAAGCATAGTCGGTATCGTACTAATCGCCGGTGTTTACAACAACTGGTTTGGCTTGTACAGTCTGATTGCCATGATGTTCATTTTCCTTACCGGACAGGGATTGACTGGTCCCAATACATCGGCGCTTTCGCTGGCTCCTTTTAAGAAACATACCGGAAGTGCTTCTGCACTGATGGGAAGCTGGAGAATGGGAGCGGGAGCGATCATTTCCGGAATTGTAAGTTTTTTACATAACAATACAGCTATGCCTATGGTTGGTATGATGGCTTTTTGTTCAATCGGCGGACTGGTAATTCTGTATCTGGGTAATGCTACCGTTTTGCAGAGAGCTTCAAGAGGTGAGGTTGAGGATAGTGTTTCTGTGTTGCTGTAATTACTGTCTATCTAATTTCTAAGCCATTATTATCCGGCCAAGAATAGAAAAGATAATAAAGGGGGAAAGCACCAGTACAATAGGCAGCAGAAGATTCACTGTGGATCTGCCGAATGTAAAATTCTGTGCAGCTGAAATACCCTTCACAATCAGATACATAGACCAGAAAGTCAAGACTAACTGCGGTAACAAAAGCAATAGTTCCAGGATGTTGAATTCAAAGTTCAGCGGTGTACGAAATACGTCCTGAACTAAAATAAGAATTCGTAGAATTACAAAAATGAAAGAGCAGATTTGCGGGATCGAGGACCATGCCAACACCGTAACGATCTGGTCTGTTTCAGCTTTTCCCTTAAGCCATTTACGACCTGTCCAGCTTATTAGAAACCCACATAAGTTAAATAAAAAAAAGTTATAAAGGAGGTAATAGGTACAATAAGTAAAACTTTTAGGATTGGATTTTCATCGAATGGAAATCTGGTATACGCACGGGAAAATGCTCCGGTTACCGAAGCCAGAATTAGTAATAAGGTTACATGCTTTTTTGGATCATATTTAAATAGATACTGGAATACCTCCTGTGGTCTTAACCAGATTTTTTTTAATAGAGCAGTAGTTTGCATTTCCGTTTGTTTGAAGTCGTTTTCCATTATTTGTAGTTGAGTGAGATAAGTAATCGTTGTCAAGGAAGATTTTTTATCGAGTTATACAAAATTTCAATATACCTCTCCCGGTTGATATCAAAAACAACTTCAACATTAGGCTTCTTTCCAGTCACTCCATAGAAATCCACGACAGTTGTTCCCGATGTTAGTGTTCCATTGATTTCTACATCAACAAAACAAGGCTTGCTGACAAACATATCCGGTTCGATCAGCCAGGCAATGGCACAGGGGTCATGCAAAGCTGCTCCTCCATTCAGTTCTGTGCAGGTAGTTCTGTAAAAGATTGAAAAGAAATCCATCAGATCTGCTGCCGCCAGTCCCGATTTGTTACCGAGTGACCGAAACAGGTCGATATCCTTCTGAAAAACCAGCGCCTTGTGTGTCACGTCCAGGCCACACATGGTTATGGGTATTCCGCTTTTGAAAACAAGATGTGCTGCTTCCGGATCAACGAAAATATTAAACTCAGCCAACGGAGTTATGTTTCCACGGAATATGCCTCCACCCATTAGAGAAATTCGCCCGATTTTGTCTTTCAGGTGCGGATAGGCCAGCAGGAAGGTTGCAATGTTGGTAAGCGGCCCGGTGGGTACCAGTATAACTTTTTCATCAGATTCAGTCAGGACTTTGGCAATTCCTTCAACTGCTGACAGGAAATCAGGTTTTATTGTGGGTTGTGGAAGAGATGGACAGTCAAGCCCGGTTTCACCGTGCACATGGTCGGCAATAATCAAATCCCGAAACATAGGCTTTTCTGCACCCTTGTAAACGGGTACATTAGCGCCAATCAGTGTTAATATTTTTAGGGCATTATTTAATGTTTTTTCCTGAGTCTGGTTTCCTGCCGAAGTGGTTATTGCTTTTATATCAAATTTACCGCTTCCGAAAGCAAGCATCAGCATCAGGGCATCGTCATGGCCAGGGTCACAGTCGATAATTACAGGTATTTTATTCATTTGGTCATGAAGAGGTTAATTCAATTCTTTGAGGAAAGGGGCAGAGCTTTGCGCACCCATACGGGTAACCGACAACGCAGCCGCATTACATGCAAATTCACAGGCTTCAATCCAGTCTTTTCCATTCGACAAAGCCGCCAGAACAGCTCCGTTAAATACATCTCCGGCGGCGGTTGTATCCATGGGATCGACTTCAACGGCTGGAATAATCTGAGAATAGCTGTTATTTGATAAAAAAACACCGTCTTTTCCAAGTGTAATAACCACGTTTTCAACTCCTTTTTGGTGGAAAAATGATGCTGCCTGTTCTAACTTTTCAGGATTTTCAGGAAGAATGCCCGTTAAAAGCTGCGTTTCTGTTTCGTTGGGTGTGATCAGGTATATATCTTTTAAAAGTTCATCCTTTAAAGTGTCAGCTGGTGCGGGGTTCAGGATAACTTTTATATTTAATGACGCGCATTTTTTTACTACATATTCAATGGTCTGCATCGGAATTTCGAGCTGAACCAAAGCCCATTCAACGTTTTCAAAAATGGCATCCGGCAAATCCTGCGGCTTCAAGTCCATGTTTGCGCCTGATGCTACGACGATTTGATTTTCACCTTTTTCATTGACAGATATCAATGCCACCCCGGAGGCAAAATCATTGGTTTGAATTAAAAACTGCGTGTCAAGATCTTCTTTTACAAACCCTTCCGCAGCTTGTTTGCCAAAAATGTCATTTCCTGTTTTAGCCACAAAACGAACATTAGCCCCCAGCCGGGCTGCGGCGACAGCCTGGTTGGCTCCCTTGCCACCCGGGTTCATGAAGAACTTTCCACCCAAAACGGTTTCGCCCGGCTTTGGAAATGCTGCCGTTTTTACGACCATATCCGTATTGGAACTTCCGATCACCAGTACTTTTTTGCTCATTTAAACTTCACCGTTTACGTAAAGAACGTTTATTTACTAAAATGCCTAATCCAAAATGCAGCGGATAATTGTAAATCTGTTGCCCTGTTTTTTTTGCTATATCTAAGACAGCTTTTTTTACATCGGGGTAGCTTTCCGTATCATGGAATAGGGTACAGTCGCTATGCTGTGAAGCCCAAAGTCCGCATTGGTATGTATCTTCATAAGTATGTACGATGTCAACATGTGCCAGATCATAGTGCTCAGAATCCCGCCTGATCCAATCCTTATAATCCGATTTAAATAGCTTGATACCATTGAAAGAAGCCAGTCTTTGCTGAGTTTCCTCATAATGCTGGTTTTTGTTAGTGGTATGAATGTCGCCTTCAAAGGTATCAACTCCAATTACGTTATTAAAATAATTGGAGAGTACCACAGCAGAATAACCGAATTCAACTCCGAACTCTATACAGGTATTATTCCCAAGACCGAATTGTAGCTGAATGTCTTCAATGATCATTTCCAGGCCCTGCCATGCAGAAACAATGTCAATCATTTTTTCGGGTTTGACGTATTTCTTTGGCTTATATTCTTTAATGTAAAGAGGATCCTTTTTTGCAAAAAAGGTTTTAAAGTTAATCATCGCTATATCTTGTTTTGTTTGTTAGGGGACAAGCCGTCTTATCAGCTCTTTGGTACAAGGTATCAATTGTTTTCAACTATTATAACGATGTTATGCCGGGAATTTGATATTGAGCACAATCCGGATTTGTAATTTGAAAGGATTAATTTAACTTGTCATGCTTTCAAATCAAAAGAACCTCAACATGTTCAAAAATCTGCTTTTTGCCATCGCATTTGGCTTAATAATGCAATCCTGCAATAAAAAAACATCGGGAGAAGAATCTATGCCTGCTATAAAAGAGGTTTTCGACAAGTATTATCAGGAACGTCTTCCGCTGTATCCTTTGGAAGCGACCATGAACGGAGACAATCGTTACAACGACCAGATGTCTGACGATCTGACCAAAGCAGGGAAAGAAAAACTCATTGCTTTTTACAAAAAATATCAGACAGAACTGGCAAAGTATGATCGTGAAAAGCTTTCATCCGAAGAAAAGGTGAGTTGGGATCTTTTGAGTTGGGAATGTTCGATCAACCTGGAAGGACTGAGTTTTCCAACGGAGCTTATGCCCTTGAACCAGATATTTTCCACCCATTTGATGATCGCGCAAATAGCTGGCGGGACAAGTCTTCAGCCTTTTAAAACAGTGAAGGATTATGATAACTGGCTGAAACGGGTGGATGGTTTTGTCGTATGGTGCGATACGGCAGTGGTCAACATGAGAAACGGAGTGAAACAAGGTTATATATTACCAAAACCGTTGATAGAAAAAATGATCCCTCAGCTTTCCGGTATGGATCATGGACCGGTGGCTGAACATTTGTTTTATACACCTGCTAAAAATTTCCCAAAGGATTTTTCAGCCGAAGATAAAAGCAGACTCGAAAAGCAGTATGCTGCAATGGTCGAAAGCAAGATTATACCAACGTTCAAGAAACTGCATGATTTTGTAAAAACTGAATATCTGACAGCTGGCCGGAGTACTTCCGGATTTGATGCATTGCCGAATGGAAAAGCGCTTTATAATTACTTTATCAAATATTACACAACGACTGAAATGACTGCCGATGAAATTCATCAGATTGGTCTGGATGAAGTGGCGCGTATTTCAGGTGAAATGGAGAAAGTCAAACAGCAGGTTGGTTTTAAAGGAGACTTAAAATCGTTTTTTGATGATGTAAGAAATAATAAAAAGCTGATGCCGTTTACCAAACCTGAGCAGGTGATTGCGAACTTTAATAAGATTCATGAAACCATGAAACCGAATCTTAAAAAGCTTTTTGATCTGACACCAAAATCAGCATTTGAGGTTAGGAGAACGGAAGCTTTCAGGGAAAAATCGGCTTCCGCAGAATACAATCCGGGTCTGGCCGACGGCTCACGTCCCGGGGTATTTTATGTGCCTGTTCCGGATGCAAAAACCTATAATGTGGTTTCTGATGAAAGTCTTTTTTTACACGAAGCAATTCCCGGTCATCATTACCAGATTTCACTTCAGCAGGAAAACAAAGCACTTCCTGATTTTCGTAAGAACTTGTGGTACAGCGCATACGGTGAAGGCTGGGCCTTATATTGCGAGTCACTGGGGAAAGAACTGGGTTTATACACGGATCCATATCAATACTTTGGCATGTTAAGCGCTGAAATGCACCGGGCAATTCGGCTTGTGGTGGATACAGGTTTGCATTCCAAAGGCTGGACCCGTGAAAAGGCGATCCAGTATTCTCTGGATCACGAAGCGGAGTCACAAGAAAGTATTACTGCTGAGATTGAAAGATATATGGCCGGTGCCGGACAAGCTTTGTCTTATAAAATCGGCCAGTTGAAAATCCGTTCGCTGAGGTCCAAAGCAGAATCTGAATTGGGTGATAAATTTAAGATCAGTGACTTTCACAATCTGGTTTTAGAATCCGGCTGTGTTCCGTTAAAATTACTGGAAGACAAAGCGAATGTTTGGATAACCAGCAAGAAATAAACATTTGACCTCTTAAAAAACGCGGCAGGTAGTTTTTCCTGCCGCGTTTTTGATTTCAGAAGTAAAGGACCTGACAATTGGTGCAGAAATAACTTCTCCTTTTTGTTTTGCCCAGATATTCCTTAATAAACGGGATACGGCAACGGGGACACATTTTTTTTGTATGCGCCAGCCAGTGTTTCTTTAAAGTGAATTCCAATTTCCAGGTAAGAAAATCAAAGCTGTAATTCCTGGTTTCTTTTACAATTTCCACCAACTTTTCCTGAGGTAATTTTCCGATCTGGCTAAGCGGATGAATTCTTGTGCGGAAGAGAACTTCATTTTTTATGATATTTCCGCTCCCCGCAAAAATATCCTGATTCAGCAGTGCATCACAAGCAAGCATTTTAGGAGTGTCCTTCAGTTTTTTTAAGGCTTTTTCTGCGTTCCAGTCATCGGACATGATATCACCACTCCAGTCATAAAGTTCATACGCCGGCTGATCAAAAATTTTAACCGAACAAGAATAGAAATTCAGTTCCGCGTTGGCAAACTGCAGACTTAACCGGGCAGGTGTATCCTTTCTTCCGTCGATTTTGTATAATCCAAAAAGCATAAAGTGAATCCGCAGGGTGAAATTTTCGAAGCAAACAAGAAAATGTTTGCCCCAAGATTTGAAGTCAATAACCTGTTGATGAATCAGCCTGTCCTTATCAATTTTGCTGTTTCCTTCAACATGCAGGATTTCCTTTCCATTTAGTCTCAGGGCAGCGACTTCTTCTCTTAAAATTACAATGGAAGGTCCTTCCGGCATGGCTTAGCAATTTAGATTGTGGCATGGATTAGCTAAAATCTGTGCCAGCTTTAAAAAAATGCCTGTACTATCCTTTACTTTTTAAGAATGTTGAACTAATGAGTATAGCTTTTTAGATACGCTTCTAGTAAAATAATTTAAATAAATATTCATAAAGTACATTATAAATAGCATTTTGTACATTCACATTTAATTGTAAACAGGCAAATTTGCCTGATCTGACGGATATAGAAAAAGAGTAGGAATCTGATTCCCGTTCTTTATCTGATTAGATGTTTCTTTAAAAGGTTGCTAATTTTTAAAAGAAATGTACTATTGTTTTGGCGATATTTATTTTTGGTATTTTCTTATTTTACCGGTATATGAGCTTTAAGGCATCAGCAGGTTTGATCCTGATTTTGGGAGTGATTCTAGGTTTTCTTCAAAGCTGTGGCGGAGATTCGTCTCAGCAGGCCCAACAGGAAAAAGTACCCGAGCAGATTAGCTATAATTTTGATATACGTCCGATCCTATCAGACAAATGCCTGGCTTGTCACGGGCCGGATGCCAACAAGCGGGAAGCTGGTTTGCGTCTTGATATTGCGGAAAACGCTTTTGCAGCTTTAAAAGAAAACCCGAAGGCCCATGCACTGGTTGCCGGCAAACCTGAACTTTCGCAAGCTTATCTTAGGATTACTTCGAAGGATACTGGCTTGCTTATGCCACCGCCCGCTTCTAATCTCAAACTGACGCACCACGAGATTACGCTGATTGAAAAATGGATTAAACAAGGCGCGAAATATGAAAAACACTGGGCTTTTGTAGCTCCGCGAAAACCCGGCATTCCCGAGGTTGATCTTACGGATTGGCCAAAAAATGAAATTGATTATTTCATCCTGCAAAAACAGGAACAGAAAGGAATTCAACCCAATGAGGAAGCAGACAGGGAGAGACTTTTAAAAAGACTTAGTCTGGATATTACCGGTTTGCCTCCTACATTGAAAATGATGGATGATTTTCTGGCCGACAAAAACAGCAATGCTTATGAAAAGATGGTTGATCAGCTGCTTAAAAATCCTGCTTATGGAGAAAAAATGGCGATTCACTGGCTGGACCTGGCCCGGTATGCCGATTCGCATGGTTATCAGGATGATGGTTACCGCACCCAATGGCCCTGGCGCGACTGGGTGATCCATGCTTTTAACAAAAATATGCATTATGATGATTTCGTAACCTGGCAGTTGGCTGGCGATCTTCTGCCTAACTCGGGCAAGGAGCAGCTTTTGGCTACCGGATTTAACCGTAATCACAAAATCACAGAGGAGGGCGGCGTCATACCCGAGGAGTACCGCATCATGTACGTGACGGATCGTAATGATCTGTTTGGTAAAGGACTGCTTGGTGTTACGCTCGAATGCGCACATTGCCACGACCATAAATACGATCCTTTTTCACAGAAGGAATATTATCAGATGTTTGCTTTTTTTAACAACGTCAATGAAGTCGGGATAGAATCTGTCATCGGCGGACCGGAGACTTATGCAAAAAAACCGTTGATGGAAATCAGTAACCAGGATGTGAAGGACATTCTAAGTTTCGTAAACAAACCTGATACGAACCGGCTTATCGTATCCGTGATGGGCGATCTGGATTCGACCAGAAAGACTTACATTCTCAAACGCGGTGTGTATGACGCGCCAGGAGAAGAGGTGCAGCCCGGAACACCTCAGTCCATTTTACCTTTTAATAAAAATTATCCCAAAAACAGACTGGGCCTGTCCAAATGGCTTTTTGATAAAAAAAATCCTTTGACGTCAAGAGTTTACGTCAATATTCTTTGGCAGGAATTCTTTGGAAAAGGTATTGTAAAAACCTCAGGTGATTTTGGCATGCAGGGTGAACTTCCCTCTCATCCGGCACTGCTCGACTGGCTTGCTTCGGACTTTATGGAACACAACTGGGATGTGAAAAGACTGGTGAAACAAATGGTTACCTCGGCAACTTACAGGCAATCTGCGGTAATTAATAAAGAGAAATTAGCTACCGATCCGGATAATATTTTGCTGGCAAGAGGTCCGCGTTACCGTATTCACGCAGAGTTTATCAAAGATCTGGTTTTGTCAAGCAGCGGTCTTCTCAATAAAACAATTGGTGGTCCAAGTGTAAAGCCTTACCAGCCGGCAGGACTTTGGGAAGGAGCAACTTCGGGAAGGGGTTTACTTTCTGTTTATAACCAGGATCATGGGGCGAGCCTTTATCGCCGGGGCATGTACACGCTGATAAAACGGACGGTTCCGCCACCGACAATGGGGATTTTCGATGCAAGTAACCGGGATTTGTGTGAGGTGAAAAGATCAAAAACAAATACGCCTTTGCAAGCATTGGTAATGATGAATGATCCTGCTGTACTGGAAGCTTCCCGTGTGTTGGCTGCCGGTTTATTACAGGAGAAAACGGCTGCGAATGAGAAAATTATCAAAGCTTTCCGGCTGATCGTATGCAGAAAGCCGAGTGAAAAGGAACTGACCTTGCTAAGTGCCTACTACGATAAACAGCTTAAGGCAATGACAGCGGCCGCCGCGGAAAAAATGACGGCGGTAGGAGAGTACCCCTTGATCAAAAATGTGGACAAAAAAGCCCTGGCTGCGCTCATGAGGGTGGTATCGACAATTTATAATCTGGAAGAAACAATTACTAAATCATAGGCAGCGAATGAGCTTTCAGCTGTTAAACCCGCTAAGAAGTCAAGTCAAAAAAATAGACCAAACCATTTTACAAGCAAAGCTAACAGCCAATTACTAACAGCTATGAGCTAACAGTTATGGAAAAGGAAATATTAGAACACGGCCTTAATTTTAACAGACGGAGATTTTTGTCTTCAATGAGTTTGGGGATCGGCGGAGTGGCGCTGGGATCCTTACTGATGCCTGATCTTTTCAAAAGCGGTGGAACCGACGATGAAGCTTTTGCGCCCGGAATACCGCATTTTGCTCCGAAGGCCAAACGTGTTATTTATCTTTTCCAAAATGGTGCTCCGTCCCAGCAGGAGCTGTTTGATTACAAACCCAAACTGAGGGACCTGCTCGGTCAGGAGATTCCCCCTTCTGTGCGCGGGACGCAAAGACTTACCGGAATGACTGCCAATCAGGCTTCATTTCCGCTTGTAGGCTCTTTTGTCGATTTTAAACAATATGGTGAGTCGCGGGCATGGGTGAGTGACCTGATGCCGTATACATCTAAGATTGTCGATGATCTTTGTTTTGTCAAATCGATGTATACTGAGGCAATTAATCATGATCCTGCACTGACTTTTTTACAAACCGGCTCACAGCAGGGCAACCGGCCCAGCATGGGTTCCTGGCTGAGCTATGGTTTGGGAAACGAAAATAAAAACCTGCCCAATTTTACTGTTTTGCTTTCCCGTGGCGTAGGAAACGGACAGGGCGTTTATTCCAAATTGTGGTCGAATGGTTTTTTGGATTCTGTACATCAGGGTGTTCAGTTTAGTAAAGGAGAGGATCCTGTGCTTTACCTGCGCGATCCGGAAGGAATGGACAGAAAAGACAGGCGGGATATGCTGGATAATTTGTCGCAGCTTAACCAGATGTCCTATGAGCAATTTGGAGATCCTGAAATTACTGCCAAAGTAAAACAATACGAAATGGCTTACCGGATGCAAACCGCAGTACCGGAAGTAATGGATCTTTCCAAAGAGTCTGATGATATTATCAAACTGTATGGACCCGATTGTCTGGTTCCGGGAACCTATGCGGCCAACTGTCTCCTGGCAAGAAAACTTTCTGAAAATGGTGTCCGCTTCGTTCAGCTTTATCATCAGGGCTGGGATCAGCACGGAAATCTTCCTTTTGAAATTGCTAAACAGGCAAAAGATGTCGATCAGGCTTCTGCTGCCCTGGTGACAGATCTGAAACAAAGAGGTTTGCTTGACGAAACGCTGGTTATCTGGGGGGGGGAATTCGGCCGTACCAGTTATACCCAGGGAAAACTTACTGCCGATAACTATGGCCGGGATCATCATCCGCGTTGTTTTACGATCTGGATGGCAGGAGGTGGCATTAAACCCGGAATGGTTTATGGCGAAACTGACGAGCTGGGTTACAACATTGCCAGTAATCCGGTGCATGTTCACGATTTTCAGGCCACCATTTTGCATCAGCTGGGACTCAACCATGAAAAATTAATTTTTAAACACCTGGGAAGGCGCTACCGTCTGACGGATGTTTCGGGAAAAGTGGTTCGTGATATTATCAGCTAAACAGTTTGTGTACAGTCTTTCAAATTCGTGATTTAAAATCTGATGCATATAAGATTAAAAAGGTTTGCCGGTCAGCTGCTGTTTGCTTCCAATATTTTCATTGCCTTTTTATTGTTGTTTGAAAATAAGCTAGTTATTCCCTTCTGGCTGCAAACCATCGGGCGGATGCATCCGCTGATTCTGCATTTTCCTATTGTAATCCTGCTCATAGCAATGCTGATGGAGTTTTTTCGCTTCCGGCCTGAGAATTCCGCTAACACTTTTTATCGCAATTTTTCACAAAACCTTTTGTTGATCGGCGCTTTGTTTGCGGGAGTGACGGTCGTTATGGGTCTGTTTTTATCAAAAGAAGATGGTTACGGCGGGCAAACATTACTTTGGCATAAATGGACCGGTGCTGGTATTTTTTTTATTTCGTCGCTGATTTATTGGGTCAGAAATAAGGAGTGGTACAAGGCTCCGGTTGCAAAGCTTAGTTCGTTTGTGACGGTAATCGGACTGGTTTTAACGGGGCATTACGGTGCGGCTTTAACGCATGGTGAAAATTTTATTTTCGAACCGATCAGCAAACAAAATGAAATTGCAGCTGTTCCACTGGAAGAAGCCGTTATTTTTAAAGATGTAATTCAACCGATCTTTGAACAGAAATGTGTGAGCTGCCATAATCCGGACAAACTGAAAGGGGAACTCATCCTGACTGACGTTGCTTCCATACAAAAGGGAGGGAAAACAGGTGAACTTTTTATATCGGGAAATACTGAATTAAGTTTACTTCTTCAGCGCATTCACCTGCCCGACGAAGATAAAAAGCACATGCCGCCAATCGGTAAGTCACAGCTGACACCAGAAGAAATAGTGCTGCTTTCTCTTTGGGTAAAAGAAAATGCAGATTTCACAAAAAAGGTAATTGATCTATCTACTCAGGATTCACTGAGAATACTGGCTTCGGCAAGATTAAAACCCTCCGTTACAGAAGAGGAATTTGACTTTGCAGCTGCGGAAGAGGAAACGATTCAAAAGCTCAATACAGATTATAGGACTGTCGCTGTTTTAGCGAAGGAATCGCCGGCGCTGGCAGTGAATATTTACAACCGGAATGCTTTCAGTATAAAACAGCTCGATGAACTTTCAGAAGTAAAAAAGCAGATTGTCTCCCTGAATCTCAATAAAATGCCTGTGAGAGATCAGGACCTGAAAAGTGTCAGTAAGTTTGAAAATCTGCGAAAACTGGATCTTAACTTTACTGATATCACAGCCGCCGGTTTAAAAGAACTATCTTCTCTAAAACATCTAAAAAGTCTGACCTTATCAGGAACAAAAGTCAATTTTAAAGATTTACAAACACAAATTGGTGCGTTTAAAAAACTGGGAACGGTTTCCGTTTGGGATACCGAACTCACTGCGGCTCAAATTTCTATACTACAAAAATCAAATCCGCAGATTACTTTCATCGGCGGATTTAAAGATGATGGCAAGGATCCCCTAAAACTTAATCCGCCTCAGATAAAAAACACTTCGGTGATTTTCTCTCAGCCTACTGCGTTGCTGCTTAAACATCCGATCAAGGGCGTTACGATTCGCTACACTTTGGATGGTACAGAACCGGACAGTTTAACGTCTGCTGTGTTTGACGGGAAAACGGTTTTGATTAACAGCACAAATATCAAGGCAAAGGCTTTCAAAAACGGATGGTTTGGAAGCGATCTGGCTACGTTCAATTTTTTTAAAAGCACGATCAAACCAGATAGTGTCAATCTACTTTTCCCGCTTAACCGAGTACATCAGGCCGAAGGTGCGCATACCTTTTTCGATCATCGACTGGGTGTAATTGGAGCGAACAATCCGGCTTGGGCAAACAATTGGGCCGGTGTTCGGGATAATGATATGACACTGGTTTCAGAGTTTAAAAAACCGGTTTTACTTTCTTCGGTGGGATTGCATTATATGATTGAAGAAGATACAGGCATTTTCCCACCCGAAGTGGTTGAAGTCTGGGGCGGTCCAAACGCGCATCAGCTAAAACTTCTGACGAGAATGAAACCTTCATTACCGGTAAAAGGAGAGAAACCTGTATTAAAATCAGTTGAGGGTAATTTTAAGGCAGAAACGGTTAGCTGTCTTAAAATAGTTGCCAGACCACTGAGCAAGATACCGGAATGGCACAGAAGCAAGGGAGGTAAGGCGCTTTTACTCGTTGATGAAATGTTTCTTAACTGAGACAAAGTAAATATCATTTCTTTCTCTCAAGCCTTCTCCACATTTCTGCGCATGCCCTGCTGTTGTGATAGGGGCATTTCCAGAAGTTGATTTTGTCACCTTTAACCGGTGTGCCATCTTCTTTTACCGTGCCAAACCATTCACCGCGATCTTTGTCGACGAATTCAGTTATAATGTAATCCCAGCTTTTTTGTGATTTGATCTTAAAATGTTCCTGTTTTGTAAGTTCATAGGCATTGTAAAACCCAACCATTTGTTCAGCAGCAACCCACCAGCTCCGGTCGGTGTTGGTAATTTTAGTTTCAGGGTCGTATTCGTAATTCAGCGCTCCGTCGCGGCTTAGTCCTGTAACGGCTGCCTGCGCCATTAAAATTGAATTCTGTCTTACTTTCTCAATCAGCTTTTTATCTTGCAGTACCTCCGCCGTTTCATAAAGCAGCCAGGAAGCCTCTATGTCGTGACCAAAAGAAATCACATGATCCTTTGGCTTCCAGGTCGCGTCAAAAAACAGCTCCATTCGGTTCGTTTCGTTATCTACAATATGTATCAAGATGGTATCGAGCATATTAGCCGTTTGCTGTTTTAAATGTTTATCGGGCCAAACACTGTACAAATTTGTGTACGCTTCTACCAAATGAAGGTGCGTGTTCATGCTTTTGATCCAAGGCTTCTTACTCAGAATGTAGTCGTCGGTGTCTGTCCAGTTTCTGTTGAAAGCCTCCCGGTAACCTCCGTTTGTGTCATCAAAAGCATGTTTTTCAATCAGGGAAAAAAGCTGCTTTGCTTTTTCGAGTGCAGGAGGAAAATTCGTCACACGGTAGTATTCACTTAAACCATAAATGGCAAAAGCTTGTCCGTAGATCTGTTTCCGGCTGTCTGCCGGTTTTCCGTCTGCAGTAACCGACCAATAAACGCCCCCGTGTTCCTCATCGACGAAATTCTTGATCAGTTGCTGATAAGCCCGGTCAGCAAGCGTAAGGTAATTAACTTGTTTAAAAAGGCGGTGAGCCATTGAGAATGTCCAGAGAATGCGACCGGTTAAAACAACCGATTTTGCTGAATTAGCAACCGGTTTGTTGTCATAACCAACCCTTCCGTAAAAACCTCCTTTATCTTTATCCTGGCCATATTTTTCCCAGTACACAAGAATACTGATCAGTTCATTTCTAAAAGCTTCAGGTGTAAATTGCGCCATGGTTTTCTTTTTTAGAAAAAAGTGATGCCGTTTAAAAAGCTACTTGTAAAGAGCAAATCTGGAAAGACTACTTAAACAAAAAAAGCGGTTATCCGGGGAGACAACCGCTTTAAACTTATTACTTAAAACTAAAAAACTTAAAAATTAGTCTCCCTGATTTTCTTCCAGGTCGTTGTGGTTGTCACCACCCAGGCTATAATAGTTGTTTTCTTCGTCTTCGTTACCGTCGATTTCGTCTTCGTCGTCCAGATCAGACCCCGGTACGTCCAGGTCGTCTCCAACCAGGTCGTCTTCAAAATCCTTTTCATTCCAACCAGTCGACTCTTCGTTTTCCAGCTTATCGCGACCTATAAACTCAGGATCTATTTCTTCATCAACTAAACCCCGGGTGAAAATGTCATCAGAGGCAGGGTAGTTTCCAGGCAGATCGTCATCATATAAATCGTCATCATCGTCGTCACCAAAAGGTACCATATTGTTTCAGATTTTAGTTGAATAATATTTTATAGAAGTTAAGATTTAGGCTGCAATTTAACCTAAGCTTTACGAATTGTATAGGGGAATCGATAAAAAATCATTCCAAATTTTTATCGATCTTAAAATATGTTTGCAATGATCTGAGTATTAACATGTGTTCTATTTACTTTACATCAAAGGAAATATCATTTCAGTTATTCATCCATTTTTTATTTCATGCGAAGACAATTTTTACAGTTAACATCGGCGGCGCTCATCGTTACAGGGCTCACCGGCTTTTATCTTCTAAAAACCCAGCCAGAGAAACTTCCGGTTGCTTCTAACCTGATGCCGGTCGATGCAAAGGAAATTAAACTGCCGGTCGGATTTTCTGCCAAAATTCTTGGAACTGATATGGGAGCAACCCGGCATATTGCTGTCGCTAAAAACGGAGATATTTATGTTAAGCTCGCCAAACTTAAAGATGGCAAAGGGATTTATTTGTTAAGGGATACCAACAAGGATGGTACGATCGACGAGCAAAAGCTGTTCGGAGATTTTCCGGGAACAGGAATAATGATTAAAAATGGTTACCTGTACGCTTCTTCCAATAAGGCTGTGTACCGCTACAAGCTCAATGAAAAGGAAGAAATCATAGATTTTGATAAACCGGAGAAGATTATCGACGGTCTTCTTGACCATGGTCGCGATAATGCCAAGCCGCTGGCTATTGACGGGAAGTCGAACATTTATGTGACCATAGGTTCATACAGTGATAACTGCCGTCAGGCGGGTTCAGGCAAGGGGATGTCGCCTTGCACGATTCTGGACTCTGCCGGCGGTATCTGGAAATTTAGCGCTGAAAAATCGGGACAAACCTTCTCTGATGGTGTTCGGTACGCAACGGGTGTGAAAAACGCTGTTGGGATTGACTGGGATACAAAAACAAATTCGCTTTACGCAACCGCTCACGGCCGGGGTAAATTCGACGATTTTTACCCGCAATATTATACGCCAAAACATAGCGCAGAACTTCCGGCTGAGGCGTTGTACAAGCTCAAAGAAGGTGATGATGCAGGCTGGCCGTATATTTACTACGATCATTTCCAAAACAAAAAAATGCTTGCTCCCGAATACGGAGGCGATGGCAAAAAGACTTCGGGAGAAAAAGCAGTTGATCCGTTTGTTGCTTTTCCGGCGCATTTAGGTCCGAATGCATTGATGTTCTATACGGGCAACAGTTTCCCGGCCCGCTACAAAAACGGCGCTTTTATTGCCTTTCATAGCCAGTCTGCCGAACTTCACAAAGGTTATCTGGTTGCATTTGTTCCCTTTGTAAATGGGAAAGCAGGGAAGTGGGAAATATTTGCAGACAATTTTGCCGGGACCGATCTCGTAAAACCAACCGGGCCGATCCAGCATCGACCATGCGGACTAGCTCAGGGACCGGATGGCTCTTTGTATGTTACAGACGATCTCAACGGCACGATATTTAAAATCGATTACAAGAAAAAATAAGGTGTAGAACATAAAAAAATCCGGCTTGCGATCAGGCCGGATTTTTTTCGTTTTATGAAGTATATTATTTTAAAACAGGATCAAACCCCTTTTGTTTGATTTGTTTTTCAGTCATTGAGACAATGTTTACATCCAGTGTAATGGGAGAAAGCGGCGTATCCGTTGAATCCTTTTTTACGCTGACAATCTGGTCAATTACATCCATACCCTGAAAAACCTGTCCGAAAATGGTATACTTATCATCCAGACGGGCAATTCCTTTTTTATTCTGAACAACGTAAAACTGACATCCGGCAGAAAGCATCTGTGGGTTATCGTCCCGGCCTGCACCAACTGCTCCGTAAACGTGACGCAATTTGCTGTTAAACTCAGGTTTTAGCAGATATGGTGAATCAGAAAAACCTGCTGGTGTATCCGGACAGCCGCCTTGTGCTACAAAATCCTTGATCACCCTGTTAAATGTAAGCGTATCCCAGTAATTCTCTTTGGCCAGTTTGATAAAACTCGCTTTGTGATTTGGCGTTTCGTCATAAAGAAATATAAGAATTTCGCCCATGTTGGTCTTGATCTGGCCAACAGAATAACTTTTGTTTGTTTGCGCATGAGCTGAAAATCCCGTGGCGAAAAGGGTAAGTAATAGTAATCGGTATATCATATGGAGTGAATTTTTTTGGACAATTTACAAACTCATTCCACCGTCTACAAAAATATTTTGTCCGGTTATAAAATTCCCTGCTTCCGAGCAAAGTAAAACGGCAACACCTGCGCAGTCTTCCGGTGAGCCAATTTTCCCGGCGGGCGTTTCCAGGCGTTTATTGATGCGCTCTTCACTGTCACCAACTTCTTCTCCGATTCGCGGCGTGTCAATTACACCAGGTGCCAGATTGTTGACCGTAACGTTTTTATCCGCCAGCTGCATCGCAACGTTTTGCACCATGTTTAATACAGCGGATTTGGTAGCTGCATACACGATCATGTTCGGATGAGGTTTAATCTGCTGAACACTGCCGATGGTAACAATCCGTCCCCAGCCATTGTCTATCATTTTGGGAGCAAATTTTTGCATAAGCAGGAAAGTTGATTTTAAGTTGACATCAACCTGTGTGTCAAACTCCTGTTCGGTAACCTCAGTCCAAACAGCCGGTAACTGCACAGAAGCGTTGATAACCAGAATGTCCACCTTGTCAACCTGAGCGAAAACAGCCTCAGAAAGTTTGGAAACGGAGCCTGGTTCAGATAAATCAGCCTGAACGGGATAAACTTTAACATTGAATTTTTTTAGTTCTGAGGCCGCTTGCTGTACTTCATTTTCATCCTTTCTGTAATGCAGGATGACATCTGCACCATATTCGGCAAAAGCCAGGGCAATGCCTTTTCCAATGCCCTGGCTCGAACCGGTGACCAGCGCCGTTTTTCCGGATAAACATAGCTTTTCTGCAATCATAAAGGTAAAGTTTACTTTTCACAGCACTAATTTTATGCCAAAAACCTCCTTAAAGCATTGAGAAAGGCTTATTGTTCCTTTTTCATTACAAAGTTTCCTACCCCTTGTTTTAAAGTTAGCTCATTTTTTGAAGTATCAAAAACAATAACAATTCCTGCTGCCTCAAAGGCAAATACGTTTGGTTCAGTAGGTGTTAAAGGAAATGCGCCCTGGCCCGTTGCCTGTCCGGTAAGCCCGTTTTCATTTTTTGCAATTGTGATTTTGACTGGTATCGCCGGGCCGGAGTAAACACCCAGGTACTTGTCAAGCTCTTCGGATTTTACAGATATGCTTTTAAATGTTGGAATGACGAATGGAAAATTATAATAACTGCTCAGCATTGCCAGCAATATGCTGTTTAGCGGATAAGAAACGCCATTTGAGCAGATGGCAAAAGCCACCTCGTCCTCAGGGAAATAGTATAGATTAGAGACAAATCCATCGATAGAACCGTTGTGGCCATATCCCGTTTTTGGTCCGAAAGGAACAGTGAACATGCCTTTTCCATAACCGTCCTGCAAGGTTTTCATTTGTTCGAGACTTGCTTTTGAAACCAGTTTGCCGGCGAAAAGGGATGTGATGAAAGTAGTCATTTCCGCAGGCGTTGAAACGATTGCACCGGATCCTCCCGGAACGCTCATGTCAGTCTCGGGCTGCTGAATCCAGTATCCCATGGGTTTGTAAGAATAACTCTCATTTTTTGTCAAATCTGTTTTTCCCCCATAATAGGTTTCTTTCAGATTTAGTTTTGATACGATGCGCTCGTTGAGATTTTCTGAATAGCTTTTCTTCGTAATTTTTTCGACGATGTATCCGAGCAAATTGTAATTCGTGTTGCTGTACTCAAATTTGGCACCTGGCTCAAAATCAGGCTTTTGAGAAACGAATAACTCAATGTTCTCTGCCTGTGTTTTTGGCTGGGTCATGTATTGCATAAACCCCGGTCCGGTTGTGAAATTATGCAGGCCGCTGCGGTGACTTAGCAATATGTCAACTGTAATTTTATCGGCGTTCGGGATGGTTGGAAAGAAGGCAGATAACTTGTCGGTCAGTTTAAGTTTACCTGCATCGATCAGCTGAAAAACCATTGTAGCCGTAAAAGTCTTGGAAATTGAGCCTATACGGTAGCGGGTTTTGGTAGTTGCCGGAGTTTTTTCTGTTGAATTGATGGATGCGAAACCTATTGCTCTCTGGTAAATCACCGCATTGTTTTTAGAAATAGCCACACTGACCATGGCTTTGTCCTTTTGAGATAGAATATCAAAGAGGCTGTCCAGTTTTGCTTTGTTGAAATTTTGTCCAAAGCTTGTAAAGGCAATCGATGTGCAGATTGCGAACGTGAGTAAAATTTTATTTCTCATGCAGATGTTTATTGTTTAAGGATTTGCGCCTGGATAGATTACAAGGTTGCAAAAGCCCTTACCGGAAAGGTGCCGACACCTTTAAACTTTGGCGGAACGGCACTGAACAGATAATTGCTGTCAGGAAGCTTGTCCAGGTTGCACAAATGTTCAACAATCAGGATCCCTGAACCAAGTAAAATGGTATGAACGGGTCTTTTGTTGGCTCTTGTGTCATCTATATTGTGACTATCGATACCTACGAGTTTAACCTGACGTTCAGCCAGGTACTGCGCGGCCTCACTTGTGAGAAAAGGGTGATTCTCAAAATAATGATCCGTATTCCAGTGGGCCGACCAACCCGTGTTGACAAGCACTGCCTTTCCGGTTAAATCCTGGTTAATAAAATATTCAGGACCAATTTCCAATATGTCTTTTGCCTCAATTGTTATTGCCGCCAGATTGGCAAAAGATTCCAGAGCGGTTTGAGATAAATCAGTTCCGTGTTCAAATCTGTGAAAAGGGCAATCTATGTAGGTGCCGGTATTGCTTACCATCTCAATTTTTCCAATCTGAAAAGTAGTTCCTTCTTCGTATTTTCCTTCTGAATCCTGACGGCTGAGGAAATCGCAAATGACCGGTGCGGGAAGACCTTTGTAGGTTATAAGACCATTAAAAATGGTATGGCTCAAATCGATCAATTGCCCGGTTTGCAACGGATCGGTTATTTGTCTTTTGTGTTTTTCCTGAATATAAAATTTATTGAGAATCCGAACCTGATCCACCATCAAAAGTCGCAGATCCTCAATAATGTAACTAGTCAGGGCGCTGTCAGAAATGTTTTCACCTTCAATGTCCAGCCGGAAGTCCTGGCCCTGGATACCTCCACCGTTTGTAAATGTTACTTCAAAATCAAAAACTACTCTGTATTGCATGACATCCTGAATTTGCTGTGATGCAATTAAATCATATTTAAGGAATTGTGAGAATTTAAATTATCGCATTGAAAACAGCAGTTTCGTGAGAGTTTTCAATCAAAGTTTTTAAAAATTTGTATCCGCTTTTTTGAGATCTTCTTCTTTAATCCAGATATTCCGGTACAAAACGTCATGTCCCTCCGATTGCAATTTCAGTCCACCCGGTCTGTCGGTAATCCCTTTTCCGCCTTCGTTTCCGCCATCAATTCCTGAATTTGGCCCACCCCAAACCTGGCTGATGGCATGATTGGAGTGTACTTTTTTGCCGTTGAAGTATAAAGTTACCAATGGTTTTTCAACCAGTTTTCCATCTTTAAAACGGGCAGCGCGAAAGAGGATATCATAAGAATTCCACTTGCCGATTCCGTTGTAAGCGTAATATGGTGATTTGGATTCATTAATTACTGCCGCCATACCGTGAGAAGTCGTATCGCCATCAAGTACCTGAATTTCATAGCGGTTTTGAAGGTAAACACCGCTGTTCCCTCCTTTTTTTGTAATAAAAAATTCAACATGTGCACGAAAATCGCGGAACTGCTTTTTGGTAACAATATCCGCTGAACCATAAAGGCCGCCAGCGGATGCCGGATCGTTACAGTTAATGACAGTGCCCGCATCGACCGGATCCTTGACGACGGTCCATTTAATCGGAGGTTTGGCCGAAAAACGAGGACCTTCCCAATAAATCCATTTTTCATCAAGCATCTTACGGCTGCCATCCATGTAAAGCTCTGCACCTTTGGGCGGTTTTGTCCCGACTCCTGTTTGTGCATAAAGCGAATTGCCAGCGCCGATTATCAGCATAACACCTATCAATAATTGTTTTAATCGGATGGAGTTTAACATATCAGTTTGTTTAATCAATTTCTACATATAAGCAGATCTGTATTTCGGATTACTCTTAGTCCCTGTCTTTTTGTTTTTAACCGCACTTTCCTTTTAACAGACAGACTTCCAACAAAATGAGGAATTGATGCTACGGTTGTAACCACCGTATATATATCAAAATTTGGTAAAGTTTCTCTAAAAGCTATTGTCCTATTCCGGTAAGTTGTGGAACAATTCTTATTAAACATTTTAAAAGCCTAATACTTTTCAAAACATTTTATCAACAAGGAATATGGAAACAAACTACAACACGCAAGATACCTGCACAGTGACTGGTATTTTTGCAACCCGGGAGGACGCTGAGAATGCCTTCCATATTTTAATTGAACTGGGTTATACACCCGAAGAAATTACGCTAATCATGTCTGAGGAAACTCAGGAGAAATTATATAACCCGCACAGCCCGCAAATAAACTTTACAAGTATTGATAAGGATAAAACTTGTGTTACAATTTCAGACGCAATCAATACTCTAGGTAAATATATTTCCTTCCCCGGTGTGGCACTTATGGTGGCTGCGGACCTGAATGACGGGGGCGTAAGAGCTCTGACTGGTTCAGTGATGTCTGAGCGTTACGCACAGTATTTTCGCACAAGGATCAATGATGGGGAGATTGTAATTGACTTCAAGCCTCATAGTGTTTTGGAAAGAAATATAGTTGCAGGACTTTGGGAAAATTATGGCGGGGATCCGCTCGTAAGACATTTGAGGAATGTGGCTTGATGAGATATGCTCAGGTTGACAGAATAATCATTTTTAAGGTGCATGGAAAAATTAATTTCATGCACCTTTTTTATTTTACTTACTCAGCTAATCGCGGTACCTGAATACAAGGAAAGAATCAGGATCACAAACTGGCTTAATTTTTGTCCTGAGAAATTAATATCTGCAAGATAATTCTTGAAATAACTTAAAGTGCGGCAAGTATGGACAAGTACGGAAAAATTATTTGTTTAGCTATTCTGTTTTTGATCACGACCGTTCACATTTTCGGACAAAATAAAAAACAGTCTGATTTTAAAAAAGTTGTCTTCATTGCCGGGCCCGATAGCCATGGAAAAGGTGAGCATGAACATAATGGAGGGAGTAAACTTATGTCTCAAAAGATTAAGGAAAGCTTCCCGGATGTGCAGACAATTGTATGCGAAAACGGCTGGCCGAAAGATAGTTCTGTGTTTGATCAGGCGGATGCAGTCGTCATTTTTTGCGATGGAGGCGGCGATCATATGCTGATGCCATATTTGGAACAACTGGATAAAATATTAACCAAAGATGTAGGGATTGCGATGCTCCATTTTACGCTGGAAATACCAAAGGAATTGGGGCAGAAATACTCTTTAAAGTGGATTGGAGGTTATTTTGAAACAGACTGGTCGGTGAACCCGGTTTGGACAGCGAGCTTTGAAAGTTTTCCGGATCACCCCGTAGCAAAGGGTTTAAAGCCATTTAGCGTTAGGGATGAATGGTACTATCACATGCGGTTTTCAAAGGGGATGAAGGGAATCACACCCATTTTGAAAACACTTCCTCCGGATTCTACTCTGAACCGTGAAGAAGGAACACATTCAAATAATCAATATGTACGTCAGGCAGTTTTGGTTGATAAACAGCCTCAGGTTTTAGCCTGGACTTTTGAGCGGACAGATGGTGGCAGAGGTTTCGGGTTTACGGGAGGACATGTACACGCGAACTGGAAAGACGATAATTTTAGAAAGCTGGTTTTAAACGCGATAGCTTGGACAGCTAAAATCAGTATTCCGGAAAATGGAATCGATAGTAAAACTCCCGAAAATGAGGAACTCGAAATGCTGAGTAAACAATTGTAAAAGCTGTTTTGTACAATGACTGAAACATCGGTTCAAAACATTAGGTCGTAAGTGAATTTAGTCTTTTTCTAATCTTGTAATTTCATTCTCAGGTAATGTGTTACCGGTTTAAAGTAATTGTTAATGGTTCGAATAAATGTGATATTTGCGCAGCGACTTTTTTAAATTGAAACCAAAGCATGTCACTGAAAGGGCCCATTATTGCTATTGAAGACGATACTGATGACCAATTTTTGCTAAAAACCGCAATTTCAGAATTGGGTATACCTAACCGGTTAGTTTTTTTTGAAAACGGTCTTGAAGCACTTTTGTATCTTGAAACGACTCAGGAGCAGCCATTTCTAATTCTTTGTGACATCAATATGCCGGTAATGAATGGTCTTGAACTTCGTGAGCGTATTGATGCAAATGCCTATTTAAAGAAAAAAGCAATCCCGTTCGTCTTCCTGAGTACTGCCGACAACCCGCAGATCGTTGATGCTGCGTATAATTCAACCATACAGGGTTTTTATAAAAAACTCAGCAATTTTGCTTCTTATAAAGGTCAGGTCAAGATCATTATCGACTACTGGCAACACTGCCTACATCCCAATACGAGATAAATTTCTCTTGATATCTGATAAACTTGCAATTAACCGAGTGCCTATCCAATAGTTTTGACCCTAATTTTATAGGTTTGCCGGATAAACCAAATTAGCAGCTTATGGGAATTATTAGTGCGCAACAATTACGAACAATTGTGCAGTTGGAGGATGTTGTTATCGCCGATGCAAGAGGTGGTTCTGACGCTTTGGAAAGGTATAAAATGGCACATTTACCGGGAGCATTGTTTGTAGATCTGGAAACGGAGCTTTCTGCAAAATCAGAAAATGCAGCAGACGGCGGCAGGCATCCACTCCCTTCACCTGAGAAATTTGGAGAAACATTATCTGCCAAGGGAATTACTTCTGCTAGTACTGTGGTGATTTACGACGATAAAAACGGAGCAAACGCTGCTGCACGTTTTTGGTGGATGCTCAAAGCCGCGGGTCATGAAAAAGTATTTGTTGTAAACGGCGGTTTTTCTGCCTTGCTCGATGCAGGTTTTGAAATGACCAGCGATATACCGGTAATCCAACCTTTTCCAAACGGCTACCTTATTGAGGCCTGGAAACTTCCAATTGTGAAGTTGGATGATGTTGCAAGAGCAGCAGATGATAAGGATTATTTGGTCATCGATGTGCGTGAAAATTATCGTTACATAGGCCAAAGTGAACCAATTGATTTGATAGCCGGTCACATACCGGGCGCCGTTAATATTCCGTATACATCAAATCTGAATGAAAAAGGAGAATTTTTATCCTCTTCCGAATTGGCTGACAAATATAACCAAATCGGTGGTGAACGAAAGTTAATCGTGCATTGTGGTTCCGGCGTTACGGCTTGTCATACCTTGCTTGCTCTGTCGGAGGCAGGTATACCGCAGGCGAGTTTGTATGTTGGTTCATGGAGCGAATGGTCACGCAACGACAAGGCTATTGAAACAGGCGATGATGACCAGGCCAAAATAATCATGTAATAATTCTCATGAGCATGTCTTCGACAGATAAGTTTATATTAATACTGGGTTGTTTTGATACAAAGGGAGAGATCTTTTCCTATTTAAGAAATTGCATTCTTGAGCTGGGAGAGAAAGTATTAACAGTCAACACCGGTGTAATGGGAACAACGGATCAGTTTCATGTGGACTTTGAATCGGATGTTGTAGTGCTGGAGGGTGGAATGACTATTAATGATCTTAGAAAACAAAGAGACCGGGGGCAGGCAATGGATGTGATGGGCAGAGGCGCGGGGAAAATTGTAGCAAAGCTTGTTGAAGAAGGAAAGGTGAAAGCAGCCATCGGAATGGGAGGGGGAGGGGGTACTTACATAGCACTCTCAGCCATGCAGTTTATTCCGCTTGGCATTCCCAAAATCTGCCTGAGCACACTTGCAGCCAAGGATCTTTCAAGACAAATTGGAAATAAAGATATTACACTCATGCCCTCTGTGGTGGATGTGGCCGGTTTTAATGGGATCATCAAGGTCCTTATTCAACAGGCAGCTGCTTCAATCTGTGCGATGTCAAAAGTAGGTGGTTTGCTAAATGATACCGAAATCCGTCGGGTTGCCATCAGTATGTTTGGCAATACCACGGCCTGTGTCGACCGTTGTACCCGGCTACTTGAAGATAAAGGCTATGAGGTACTTGCCTTTCATGCAACCGGTATTGGGGGTAAAACAATGGAGGCTTTAATAAGAGAAAACTGTTTTGATGCAGTCCTTGATATTACTACAACTGAGCTAGCAGACGAACTTTGTTCAGGTATATGCAGCGCAGGGCCTGATCGGATGACGGCGGCAGTTGAGATGAAGTTACCACAGGTTGTTGTTCCGGGTTGTCTGGACATGGTGAATTTTGCACATCCGGATACAATTCCGTCAAAATATACTGGCAGGGAATTTTACAGCTGGGCACCGGACGTTACCTTGATGCGGACAGATATTGCTGAAAATGTTATTTTGGGTAAACAACTTATTTCCCATTTGAACCGTGCCGCTGCGCCGGTTTCTGTAGTATTGCCGTTAAAAGGGATCTCCCAGATTGATCAGGAAGGCGGAATTTTTTACAGACCGGAAACGGATCAGGTTTTGTTCGAAACCATCAGGTCTGGTGTTAATCAAAGGGTGCATTTAATTGAGGCGGATCTGCATATCAATGATCCTGCCTTTGCGGATTTGCTGGTTGAAACTTTACTGGATATGATAAACCAGGGGATTAAGTAAGGAGCCATTTAATATTGAATTAAAACATAAAAATATATTATGCCAAATCCATGGACAGGTAAGGGTAATCCTTACACGCGACAAGAGGTTAGAGACAGACTACAGGCTACGCTGGATCAGAAAAAAGCAATTATTGCCGCAGGTGCAGGCACAGGTATCAGCGCAAAATTTATTGAAAAAGGCGGTGCTGATTTAATAATTATCTACAATTCGGGGCGCTTCAGAATGGCCGGTCATGGTTCAACAGCTGGTCTTATGGCCTATGGCGACGCCAATGCAGTGGCCATGGAGATAGGGGAGTTTGAGGTGTTGCCAGTGGTGGAAGAAGTGCCGGTAATTTGTGGTGTGTACGGGTCAGATCCGCGTCGCAGAATGTGGCATCATCTGTTGAAGGTAAAGGAGATGGGTTTCTCCGGTATCAATAATTTTCCGACACATTCTATTGTAGACGGGCATTTTCGCAATGTACTGGAAGAAACCGGGATGGGTTTTGATAAAGAAGTTGAGATGGTCAGACTGGCAAGTAAAATGGACCTTTTTTCCATTGTTTACGTAGCTAAGCCTGACGAAGCCAGACAAATGGCAGAGGCTGGGGCCGATGCAATTATCGCGCATGTGGGAACCACTGTCGGCGGATCAATCGGAGTTGTGGAAGCCTCCTGTACCATGGATGATGCTGTATTTCGTACGCAGGAAATTGTTGAAGCTGCCAGGGCCGTGAATCCGGATGTGTTTTTCCTGGCCCACGGCGGACCGATTAATACTCCTGAAGATGTCCGCCAAATCCTGGACAGAACAGATGTACATGGCTTTGTTGGTGCTTCTTCTCTGGAACGTATGGGAGTCGAGAAATCTTTAACAGAGTTAACCCGCAGCTTTAAATCTTTGACATTGTCAGAGAAATAGTGATTTGAAAAACACTATTTGTTAAATTCCCGTAAGTACTTAACCCTGCTTGCCGGAATTTAACTCATTACGTATTTTTTCTATGATCTTCTCGTTCACACCGGTCAGAATCGCAATTTTTTCAGTAGTAAAATCAGTGCTGGTTAACAGGTTTTTTACAATATCTGATTTGCCTAATTCGATGCCTTGTTCAATTCCTTTTTGAAGTCCTCTTTCCATTCCCTTTTCTATTCCTCTTTCTATCCCTTGTTCGAGTCCCTGCGCAATTCCCTGTTCAATTCCTTTTTGAAGTCCTCTTTCAACTGCTCTTTTTTCCAATAAGTCAAGCGTGCTCATAAGTGTATTTTTTATGTTTGAAGGTAAAGATTTCATCAATTCAATTATCTTCTGCTCTGTCAGTGAGCTGTTGGCAAATATATAAACAGCCAGGTTACGTTGTAAGTTCTCAGACGCATCGTTAGACAAAATTAATATTTTCAGTGCGTTACCTTCCAGCCATTTTTTCTCAAAGCTATGCTTAAGAGAAAGTAAGGAGGCAGCCAAAAACTTATTTTGAAGCGCTTCTACCTGCTGATCCGAAATTTCACCAAGATTATTATAAACATAGTCAAAGTCGGGGATAAATTGTTTCCATTCAGGATCCAGGTTTTTAAACAATCCTGAGAGCGGCTGATATTTCCATTTACCTCTGCCATGATACAATAATATTGGTATAATTACATCCGTTCTTTGTTTTTTACCTGTTTCTCATAACCAGAAAATAGATAACTGCCGATTTGAACTGCGGTAAATTTATCAGGAAAGCTTTTATGCTCAATCAGTAACGAAATTACTACCTTGTTTTTCCTGCCTCTCAATGAACAGGAGTAAACAATATCAGACATCGTTTTTTGCAAATTTCTGGAGATATAGGTATCGGGAATCTGCTTCATGGATGAAAAATCCAGCCGGCTGGAAACAGCTTCCGGTAAATAATTTCGGAAATACTCAATGGCAATATTCTTGTCTGATAATATCGCCCTGATGAAGTTATCGTGTATAGTGGTGTTGGTCTTACTCATTTGGTAAATTTAAAAAAGATTCTATTTTTTAGAAATTGAGAATTCAAATATTTGAGCAACAACACATTAAATCCGTTTCTTTTACGCTGTTTCTAAAAAATCCTTTGCTGGCAGAGTGTATTGCAGGAAATGGTTCTAATTTTAGTGTTTCCTGATTGACCAGTGGTAAGTCTTATATGATGACAATGAATAAAATACCTGAATTACGCACAGTCAATGTGATCCGGTATGTTACGCCCCTTCGTGAGGGAGGGTCGTTGCCTGCGATCGCTGAGGCGGACGATGAATTCTTATATGTTCTTAAATTTCGTGGCGCAGGACAAGGGGTCAAAGCACTTATTGCCGAGCTGATTGGTGGAGAAATTTGCCGCATGCTCGGGTTAAGGATGCCTGAAATTGTTTTCGCCAATCTGGACGAGGCATTCGGAAGGACTGAGGCAGATGAAGAAATTCAGGATCTGCTTCGTTCGAGTACAGGTTTGAACCTGGCCATGCACTATCTGTCCGGTGCGATTACCTTTGATCCGTTGGTGACAAAAGTGGATGCTAAACTTGCATCGCAGATTGTTTGGCTGGACTGTCTGCTGACCAATGTAGACCGAACTGCCCGCAATACCAACATGCTGATGTGGCACAAAGAGTTGTGGCTGATCGACCACGGTGCATCGTTATATTTCCATCATTCCTGGCAGAACTGGGAAGAGCAGGCCAAACGTCCTTTTGTTCAGGTGAAGGACCATGTTTTGCTTTCCACGGCCTCAGAGCTTGATGTAGTTGATGCAGAATTTCGCTCTGTTCTGACGGAGGAAAACATTCTTGCTGTTGTTTCACTGATTCCTGACGAATGGCTGATCAGTAATTCAGATGAATCGCCACAACAGCTGCGCCAGGTATATGCTAATTTTTTGACTACCAGGCTTTCTGTATCGAATATTTTTGTAATCGAAGCGCAAAATGCAAGAAAAGCACTTATTTGAGTACGCCGTTATCCGCGTTGTACCAAGGGTTGAGCGTGAGGAGTTTGTGAATGCAGGTGTGATTCTATACTGCGCATCGCAGCGTTTTTTAAAAGTTTTATATCAGCTGAATGATACCAAAATCCATGCTTTGTGCAGTGAAACCGATATCGCTGATCTTGAACGATATTTACAGGCTTTGGAGAAAATCTGTCAGGGAGCCAAAGGTTCAGGAACGATTGGCGCTTTGCCGGTTGCGTCCCGTTTCAGATGGCTGACGGCAACCCGCAGCAGTGTTGTACAGTCATCGAAAGTCCATCCCGGATTTTGTACAGATCCGCAGCAGACCCTGGAAGAATTGTTTAAAAATCTGGTTTTATAAACACATACGAAACCTGAGAAAATCTATGCAACTAAAACAAACTATCACATTCCTGATAATTTACAGTCTTTTGATATTGTTAACCGCGTGCAGCAATACCGCGAAAGATCCAAAAGATGCTTCTGAAAAGCTGCTGGCTGGTGATGGATGGAAAATCGAACAGATTTTGGTCAATGATGCGGTGAATTTTAAGGATGGAAAAATGATTCAGCAATTTGGCGGAATCGATTTTGAACGTTACATGGAAACTGTAAAATTTAAATCCAACGGTGATTTTGAGGGTTATTTCAAAGGAGACACAAAGCCGATGTTGCTTCGCTGGAAATTGAACGCAAATGACATAACGCTAACTGCTGCCGACCAGAAAGGCGGAGCCTGGACTATTGTCCCTGATGACGTTACCTATGAGTCATTTACGATGAGCACAAAAAGCACAGCATACGATTACCCAAGAATGACCAAAATTGAACTCCGTTTCAGGAAGAGTAATTGATAGATAATGGCGAAATTAGAAACAGCTTTCGGGCGCTTTGATGAATACAACAAAAATGCTCCCGAGTCCATAACCTGGGACGGAAAACAATTTCCCTCCGAATATTTTTATGCCCTTAAATTGTACGAATGGGTTATAAAACTCGATGGAAATGCCAGTGAGGCACTTTTGCTAGCCTCCCGCAGCCAGCATATTGGACGATGGGAAATAGCCCGGAAAACTTACCCTGATGGCAGAGCCGGATACCTGAAATGGCGAAGTGATTTGTCCAGATTTCATGCCGCGAAAGCAGGCGAAATATTACAGTCGGTAGGTTACGATCAGGAAATGACCGAACGTGTGGGTGAGATTATTCGTAAGTCAAAGCTTAAAACGGATCCCGACGTGCAAACCATGGAAAACGCTTTATGTCTCGTATTTCTGGAATTTCAATTCGATGAATTGATTGAGAAATTATCGGAAGAGAAAATGATCGATATTTTGAGAAAAACCTGGGCGAAAATGTCAGAACCGGGCAGAGAGGCAGCTTTGAGTCTTCAATTCAGCGAGGAGGGAACTGCTCTAATCAATAAAGCTTTAAGTTAAGATCCAACACGGTCTTGAAATAACATTCAAAAACTGTTTTTCAAGACCGTATTCCTTTATCTCTTAGCCGTTTCTGAACCTTCATTTATAAGTTTTGCCGCTTTGACCAAACTTATAAATTCAGAACGATATCCTTCCTGATCTTTTCCTGTTGCGCTTTGAGCCAGGCTTATGACATGATCGTAACCGGCAGTTCCCTTAAATTCAGATTTTCTTAAAAGCAGACCAAATTCAGCTACGGAAGCTGCAAAACGGAAATTGTCAGAGGTCGAGTTCATCGGTTTGGCCATATCAGAAACGACGGTTTGGAACAAAATGCTTTTATCGCTTTCCGGATTTTTATATCTGATCTTAAGGGTAAGTAATTCATTGCTTTTTGCATTTTCAGACGGAGCTGTCTTTTGATACTTCAGCTCATCGGTTTTGGTTAGATAACGGCTTTCCACGTTTGCAGGTACAATTTCATAGATGGCAGTAACGGTATGACCTGAACCCATTTCACCTGCATCCTTTTTATCATCATGAAATTCTTCATTTTTTAGTGCCCGGTTTTCATATCCAATCAGCCGGTAAGCCTTCATTTTGGCAGGATTAAATTCGATCTGAAGTTTCACATCCTTGGCAACGGTAAACAGCGTTCCGCCAAATTCACTTACAAAAACCTTTCTGGCTTCCTGAATATTATCGATATAAGCATAATTCCCGTTTCCTTTGTCAGCGAGGGTTTCAATATGGCTGTCTTTGTAATTCCCCATTCCAAAACCCGCAATACTCAGGTAAACGCCATCTTTTCTTTTTTCTTCGATTAATCGTTCAAGTGCCCCTTCCGATGAAACTCCCACATTAAAATCCCCGTCAGTTGCCAGAATAACCCGGTTATTTCCTTTTGGTAGGAAGTTTTCGCGGGCAATTTTGTAGGCAAGCTCGATACCTGCTCCGCCCGCAGTAGACCCGCCTGCGGAAAGGTTGTCAAGCGCTTCTCTGATTTTTGCCTTTTCATTTCCGGATGTTGGTTCAAGTACCAGACCGGCAGCTCCTGCATAAACCACAATAGAAACTTTATCCTGTGGGCGAAGCTGATCAACCAGTAGTTTGAAAGCATTTTTAAGAAGCGGAAGTTTGTTGAAATCCATCATCGATCCCGATACATCAACAAGAAATACCAGATTGGAAGCCGGTAGCCCGGCTGTTGAAATTGTTTTTGCCTGAAGAACAATACGCAAAAGCTTGAGCTGCCTGTTCCAGGGCGAATCAGATAGCTCCGTGGTCACCGAAACAGGATGTTCGTTTTTTGGCTGAGGATAATCGTAATCGAAATAGTTGATCATTTCTTCGATTCTTACCGCATCTTCCGGCGGCATTTGTCCGGAGTTTAAAAAGCGACGCACATTGCTGTATGAAGCCCGGTCGACATCAACAGAAAATGTAGTTACAGCCTGTTGACACGTCAGCTGAAAAATATTTTCATTAACTGATTTATAATTTTCTGTATTCTGATATTGGTTATTCGAATAAACTGGCGCATTCATGCTGTGATTTGAGATGGACATCGGAGCTGAGGCGAATCTCTTGTGGTGAGTTCCATAACCAACCACAACTACTTCCTGAAGCGCTTTGTAGTCTTCGGTTAAAGTGACGTTTAATATGTTGTCAAAAGCAAACGAAACTTCTTTTGATAGATATCCGACGAAAGAGAAAACCAGCTTGGAAGCTGTTACCGGTATTGAAATCTGGTAACGCCCGAGTCGGTCGGTGGTTGTCCCCAATTTGAAACCTTTTACAGAGATTGTTACTCCCGGCAAAGGCGTTTGATTTCTGTCAGTAACAATACCGGTTATTTTTCTTTCAGGGCTTTGAGAAAAACCGCAGAGAAGCAGCACGATCAGCAGCAATTGGTTTGGTTTCATGGTTTTGAATCGTTTAGTTTATTGCTGGATGCAAAACCATTTTAAATTCCATAAATTAATCTTAAAGTTTTATGGAAATTTATGTCCATTTGCATCAAGTCATTGCAAGCTGGCTATAACACCACAGATCTTAGTGAAATTTTTTAAACTGTTTAGTAAAGAGGAAAAACCTTTGACGGAAAGTGAATTACTGACTGCTTACAAACAGACAGATGAGATACGTTTTGTCTCGGAATTGTATCAGCCATACATGCAGATGGTTTTTACAATTTGCTTTAAGTATTTGAAAGACAGTCAGGAAAGTGAAGATGCTGTAATGAATATCTTTGAAAAACTGATTGTGGATCTTCGGACGAACCAAGTTATAAATTTCAAAAGCTGGTTGCATAGCGTGACCCGAAATTATTGTCTGATGGAGCTCCGTGTGAGGCCGGTTTTTGTTTTTAGTGATAAAATGGAAGAACCAACAGATTTAGTCGAATTCATGGACGATTTTGATTTGACAAATCTTGATACAAAACTGGACAAATTGGAAAGATGTATGAAAACGCTCACGGCCGAGCAGAAAGCAAGTATCGACCTGTTTTTTTTACAGGAAAAATGTTACCGGGAAATCAGCGATCAAACCGGTTTTGATTTTAATAAAGTGAAGAGCTATATCCAGAACGGAAAACGCAATTTGAAAATTTGCATGGAAAATAATGGCGGACGATAAAAGCAAATATGATTTAACAGATTTTCAGCGCTATCAGGTTGGCTCTATGTCCTTTGCCGAACAGCATAGTTTTGAAAAAAGACTGTTGGATGATCCTTTTTTGGCAGAGGCGTATCAGGGATTTACAGAGCTTCATGATACCGGATCGGATCATCAGCATGCGATGGAAAATCTGCGTCTCCGTTTTGAGAACAGGGTGGAGGATAAAAAAAGCAAAAGTCTGCCGCTTTGGTTAACTGTTGCAGCCGCCATCTTCCTCATTACTTTTGGGATTGTCTGGCTGGGTTATCTTCAGGACAATCGGAAAATACCCCAGAATGTAGCAGTACAGCAACCAAAGCCTGAAGGGGTTTTATCTGTACGTGCCGATTCCTTCCTTGTACTTGCCGAACCGAAAATTCAGCAATTATCAAAACTAAAAAAAGTGAGCCCAACACAGGCACCAGAATTAACTCCTGCTGACGCCCAGCTTCGAGTTTTGGATTCATTGCCAACCCTGGATATCAGGACAGAGCGGATCGTGCAGTCCGCTCCGCAACGCCAACCATTTGCGATCAAAGGTGTGCCGACAGCTGGCCTTTCGGTTTATTCGTATACGAAACGGGCCATATCGGGACAAGTCACCGACCAGCAGGGCAATCCGCTGCCAGGTGTGTCGGTTGCCTTATCTCCAAGACAGTCCTATACAACAGATAAGGACGGGAGATTCTTGATAACGGGCAAGATAGGCGATTCGCTTATGCTATCTTTTATTGGGTACAAAACACATAAACAACCTATCACAAAGACCGATTTGGCAAATATCAAACTTGAAGAAGATACACAAATGCTGAGTGAAGTTGTGGTGGTTGGGTACGGTAAAGCGGAATACAAACGGTCATTCCGAACAGCTTCAGCGGTCATTGGTGAGCCTAGCCCGACAGGCGGATGGCAGGCTTTTGGGCTTTACCTCAACAGAACCGCAGAGGAATCCACTGGTAAAGCACAACTTGAAATCACCTTTATGGTTTCAGAAAAAGGTGAGTTGTCTGATTTTAAAAGCAATGAAAAAAGTGAAAATTTTGAACGGGCAGTTCAGCTTATTAAAGCGGGACCGGCCTGGATTCCGGCACGTAACGAACTCGGTAATCGCATCGACAAAAGGGTATCGCTAACTTTGCCCTATCAGGAAAAATAAATTCTAATACTTCGGACATCGTAAAATACGTCAGCTTGCGCTCACAGATACTTTACAGGTAGAATTAATTTGAAATATTTTTTCAAATGTAGTATTTTCTATTCATCTTGCACGCTTACCAAAAATCTTCGGTTTTGTGAACTTAAATTTAGTTAACGGCCGGACTGAACTGTATTTTCCTTTAAATTATTTAGATTTTGTTTATAACGAACGAAAGTAACCCTATGGTTGAAGAGAATTTATTACTAATTCAATTCGGTTCTTGCCTATTATTTGCATCTTTGTAGAAATACTTGCTTGTGATAATTATTCGACATCGACAAATTTTATCTTAGTTAATTGTTTCGGGATCGGATACTTGAATGTAATGTTGATAAAACGTGTTTTAAAAAACATTTGGTCATATTATACAGCCTCCATGAACTGATATTTTACTCAACGCGATGAATGTTAAACAAACTCTACTAATTATTGATGATGAACCCAGTATTTGTAAAATATTGGAACATTTTCTAAAAAAAGACTTCAATGTTATTGTAAAGCATGACGGATCTGAAGGAATGCTCTGGCTTGAACAGGGTAACGAAACTGATTTGATCATCGCAGATTTAAATATGCCTAATTTAAGCGGCAAGGAATTCCTAAAGGTGGCTAAGGCAAGTAATCTATACGCGGATATCCCCGTCATCATACTTTCAGGCTCTGACGAAAGCAGTGAACGCATTCAGTGTTTAAACCTGGGAGCGGATGATTTTATGCTTAAGCCATTTAATCCAATGGAGGTACAGGCAAAAATCAACGCGATTTTGCGACGTAGTAAAAAATATTCATAATTCTATAATCCATCGGTTTTATGGAGCTAGGTCACAAGTCTACGGTTACTTTTGTTGATACAAAAGTTCCCCCGGCAGCTCTGTACAGAGTTGCTTATTTAACGAAAGATTTTGAGCAGTATCTTTGGTTTTCGGCCAATTACGGAAGCTATCTGCAAATAGAATATTTCGAAGAAAAGGACGATTTACTAAACGCTTTGCAGGATTATTTTCCGGCAGATGTCATCATTGCGCATGTAAAAAGTGAGGGGTGGGCTCTGCTTGATATTATTCGAGGAAATGCCGGACTGGGCAATCTTCCTTTTATTATCCTTGTCGATAAATTAAGCCCAGCGCTTGTGCGTAATGCAAAGGAAAAAAAGGCAGACGATATATTTGCTACTGACTTTACAGATGGCGATCTGCTAACCAGGCTGCACTATTTTACAAAACGGCAGTGGTATGTAGCGCAAAAAGCCTCTCAAAAAATCCAGGCTATAAACCATACAGAAACTCCATTTTGGAAAAGGGCCATTGATGTTGTGTCAACCGGCGGTGCTGTAATTCTTTTATCTCCGGTTTTCCTACTTGTTGCTGCGGCGATACGCCTCGATTCGAAGGGCCCTGTTTTTTACAAATCCAAAAGAGTAGGAAGCGGATACAAAATTTTCGATCTGTATAAGTTCCGGACCATGCGTACTGACGCAGATCAGATGATCCGCAAAATGGCAGCGTTTAATATGTATAACAACAAACCTGCCGAAAGTGCTGTTAAACCGGAAGATGCCAACCTATGTGAGGAATGCAGGAGCGGCGGATTCTGTAACAGACGTTTATTTCTTGACGGTAAAGAAATCTGTGAAAAGGTATTTCAAAACCAAAAAGAACAAAAAGCGGCTTTTATGAAATTCCAAAATGATCCGCGAATTACCAGAATTGGCAAGTTTTTGAGAAATTCGAGTCTGGATGAACTTCCTCAGTTAATCAACATTCTTAAAGGCGATATGTCGCTGGTTGGTAACAGACCGTTACCACTATACGAAGCTGAAAAAATGACAACTGACGACAAGATCCTTCGTTTTGCCGGACCTGCCGGACTGACCGGGCTTTGGCAGGTAACCAAACGAGGAAAGGGTAAAGCGGACATGTCAGAAGAGGAAAGAGCTGAGCTGGATATTACCTATGCCAAAAACTTTTCTTTCAAAATGGACATGATGATTATCCTGAAAACCTTCCCGGCTTTGTTGCAGTCGGAAAACGTTTGATTTGGATTTATCAGAATTTCCCGGTCTCATGTCTTTTCTTTTCGCGCTTTCAGAAACTTAATTCTTACAATATTTAAGGTAAATGAGATACTTAATTTTACTAATACCTCTGTTACTTTTTTTTGGCAGAGCCCGTGCTCAGCAAACATTGGCGCAGGAAATATCTTACCCCTATCTGGAAAAACTTATTGAAGTTGCCAAGCAAAATTTTCCAAGGGGAAAAATGTATGATGCCAGGATCGAAATGGGTAATATGGCAGTCAAAAAGGCCCGTTTATCTTACTTTGATATATTGTCTTTCTCTTATTTGTATAGTCCTAACCAGGCTGTTAATGTCACTACCCCGGTTCTCCTGCAGGGGTATCAGTTTGGTTTTTTTATCAATATTGGCTCCATCATTCAGAAACCTACCATCATAAAACAAGCCAGGGCAGAGGCGCAGGTAAGTGTTTATGAAAAGGAAACTTATGAACTGGGGCTTGTGGCAGATGTTAAAAAACGCTACATCACCTATATCCAGCACCTGACAATTCTCAGAATTAAATCAGAAGCGCTGCTTGACATCGAAAGTGCTTTGAAGGATACCAAGTACAAATTTGAAAAAGGAGAACTTCCGCTGCAAAACTATAATACGGCACTGCTGATGTACTCTACGCAGCAACAGACTAAAATTACCTCGGAAGCGGATGTTTACATTGCTAAGAGCAGCCTGGAAGAGTTATTGGGACAAAAACTTGAAGACATCAAATGACGGAGTTTTTACAATTTATTAAACTGCTATACCGCAACCGGATCGCGCTTATTGCGGTGCCTGTCGTTACTCTGATTATTTGTTTTTTCCTCGTGAGAGAATTGCCTGATATCTACAAATCTCATGGCAGCATTTCCACCGGACTTGTCGATAAAACGGAACAGGTGTTAACTTTGGCTGATGATGATCAGGAGTCGGAGATCAACCGGAAATTTGATAACCTCACGCAAATGCTGATGCTCAAGAAAGTCCTTGATCAGGTTTCATATCAGCTCTTACTACACGATCTTCGGTCACCCGCCAATCAAAAATTTACCAAGCCGGGAAAGGTCATTGAGTCTATGGACAAAAAGACCCTGGAAAAATACGTTTCGCTCATTGATAAGAAACTGAAATCCAGGGAAGAGTTGCTTCCGGGAAACAAAGATAGCGATGTGATCATTTCCATGCTTAAAGAAACAGGATACGATCATGGTTCGATCGCTTCCAAAATTTCAGTTTATCGTGTCAAAAACAGCGATTATATCAGTATCGATGCGGAAGCGGCAGATCCGCTGTTATCTGCCTTTTTGATTAATACGCTCGCTACGGAATTTATATCTTTTTATTCCAATCGTTTGCTTGAAAACAGCAACCGTGCCATCACCTTCCTGACGGAATTTCTGAACCGGAAAAAGAATGCGCTGACTCTGGAAATGAACGGCCTTCGTAATTACAAGATCAGAAACAGGGTTTTAAATTTGAATGAACAGGCCAGAAGTCTTTACGGTCAGATTTCGGAGTACGAGACAAAAAGGGAAATTGCCGAGAAGGATATTATTGCCTATGCTGCTGCCATCCGCAGAATAGATGATAAGTTTAATCCCGCCGACAGGCGTTATCTTGAAAGCGCGCTCACAAGTGTTAACCAGGATATCATTACAACCAAAGAACAGCTTCGGTCTGTTAATGAATTGTATATCAGAAATAATTTTGATCCGAAATTCAAAGGCAAACTGGATTCACTTCAAACAAAACTGAGCCTTCAGATAACCAATGCATCTGATAAGTACATTTACAGTCCGATGGTCATTAAGGAAGGGCTTGTCACACAGAAGCTGAATCTCGAAATTGAGCTTGAACTTTCTTCCAACAGTGTTTCTTCCATTCAGCAGGAGCTACGAAGATTGAACCGTAAATTTGATGCCCTGGTGCCAAATGAGGCGGAAATTCAGGAATATGAAACCGGTATAGACATTGCTAGTAAGGAATACATGGAAGCGCTTCAGCGTTACAACAACGCTACTCTGGAGTCTAATTTTCCGGTGTTTTTAAAGCAGGCTGAAAAAGCTTTGCCTGGTAATATTCAGCCTTCCAAGAAGATGGTGCTGCTGATTCTGTCCGGTGTGATCAGTTTTGCTTTCTGTTTGTTTGTGTTCTTTATACTTTACTTCTTTGATAAGTCGGTTAATTATCCCCTGCAGCTTGCTAATGAGACCGACCTGCCTGTGATTGGCCATCTGAATTATTTATCGGATGGAATTGATCTGGAAAAAATCAAGAATGAAGGAGGATCGAAAAAATCACATACCATTTTCAGAAATCTGGTCCGTTCCATACGGTATGAACTGGATTCGGAAACACCGGGATCAAAGATCATCGTCCTGACAGGACTGGAAGAAGGGCAGGATAAAACGTTGTTAACGATTGGACTTGCCTGGGCTTTTTCAAAAATAAACAAACGCGTTTTGGTTATTGATGGTAACTTCTCCTATTCAAACATTACCTCGTTAAATCCAACAGGTGCGTTTGTAGAGGATTTGTTTCATGACAAAAACCTTGCTCTCGCAAACGTTGGTGCAGACGGGATCGGTATCCTGGGAAACCGAGGCGGAGATACTTCGTTGAATGAAATTGCGGATGTGTATCACATCAAACAGGTGTTGGATTATTTGAGAACAAAATTTGATGTGATCCTGGTAGAAGCCGATTCGATGGAAGCGATGAACAAGGCAAAAGAATGGATTTCATTTGCTGATATTGTAGTTTCCGTTTTTGAAGCAGGAAAGTCCATCAAGGCCGATGATAAATCAAAGATCGATTATTTCAAAAGTCTTGGCAGCAAGTTTCCGGGATGGGTGCTTACAGGGGCAAGGGAAGTTTCAGTTAAGGCAGCTAAAACCAAGTAAACAGCAACTTTATGGCCATCATTAATCTTTTGTGGATCATTTTGCAGTTGCTGATCGGGTTTCACCTGTTGTTTCCTGTTTTGCTTTTGATAATTAAAACGCTGATTGGCAGGCAGAAAATACAACAAAGTTTGCCGGTACTTCCGGATTATGCTGTAATTGTGACTGCTTATGAACAGACAGACCAGTTGCCAGAGGTTGTAGATTCTATTCTGGCGATGGAATACTCCAATTACCTCGTTTATGTAGTAGCTGATAATTGTGATATTTCAAATCTGCATTTCAATTCTGACAAGGTGGTACTCCTACGGCCGGAGCAGGTTTTGGCTGGTAACGTGCGGTCTCATTTTTATGCTATCCATAATTTCATCCGGCCACATTCGCATTTAACAATTATCGATAGTGATAACCTGGTTGAAAGAGATTATTTGTCTGTGCTGAATTCTTATTTTCAGCAGGGCTATCAGGCGGTTCAGGGTGTTCGGAAGGCGAAGAATATTGATACGATGTACGCTCAGCTTGATGCAGCAAGGGATATTTATTATCATTATTATGACGGTCAGATGTTGTTTGAAGCCGGATCTTCGGCGACTCTGGCAGGTTCCGGTATGGCTTTCACTACTTCTTTATACCGGGAATGCCTCGAAAAACTGGATGTTTCCGGCGCCGGCTTTGATAAAGTCTTGCAGCATGCTATTGTCAGTCGCGGACAGCGCATCGCATTTGCCGAAGAAGCTGTTGTTTATGATGAAAAAACGTCGGGCTCCGAGCAGTTGGTTAACCAGCGGGCGAGATGGATCAATACATGGTTTAAATATTTCTCGCTGGGTTTTGGTCTGGTAGCGGCTGGCATAATTCGTTTGGACTGGAACCGCTTTCTTTTTGGAATCGTGCTGCTGAGGCCTCCGCTTTTTATCTTTCTGGTGCTGTCGGTATTGATGATGCTAATTAATCTTGCTTTCGCTCCGCTTGTTTCTCTTAGCTGGTTCGCCGCGCTTTTGGTTTTCGTAGCAGGTTTTTTCATTGCGCTGTTCAACAGCGAAACGGATCCGAAGATTTATCATTCACTGAAACGTATTCCGCAGTTTATGTATCTGCAGATGGTTTCGTTATTTAAAGCAAAAAAAGCGAATAAAATATCCGTAGCAACACGACACAATGTTAAAAAGGTAATTTAAACCGGTTGAACAGATGAGGGTTTTTCCAAATAATAAAACACGGAAAATAAAGCAGGAGCCGGAATTATCAAAAATTCAGGTGATTACCCGCATCATCGCCTTAATCGTGGCCCTGCTGAGTGTGTTCTTCTTCTTCTTTAAGATTTTGTTCTTTTAGCTTTCTTAATTTAAAATGCTTTCAAATTTACGTATATCGCTGAAAGGTAGATCTTTAAGCTCACTGGCAAAAACACCGGTGGGACTTTTGCTGCTGACGGCTATTGCCGTTTCTTTGGGAGCAGCAGCTATCAACGGCGGCATGATTGTAGGTTTGCTGACACTGGTAGTCATGATCGGAATTCCTGTTATTTACGGAATGGTTGTATACCCCGTTTTTGGTATCATTTGCCTGATTGCGATGGCCTTTGGACTGTTTTTTATAGTCCGTTTTGGTATTGACTACCCGATGGGAACGGTTCTGGATGGCATGCAGGTTTTGCTGTTACTGGGCTTTTTCATCAAACAAAAACAACGTCCGGACTGGAGTGTATTCAAAGGTCCCGTTGCTACCATGCTGCTGATCTGGATCGGATACAACATACTTGAAGTAATCAATCCGACAGCAGAGTCTCGTCTTGCCTGGGTCTACACAGTTCGGACGATTGCCATATTGACACTGATGTACTTCGTTTTTGTCTACCAGATCAAGAACATCACCTCCCTGCGTATCATTTTGAAGGTATGGCTGCTTCTGGCATTTGTAGCGATGGTGTATGCCTATAAGCAGGAGTACATAGGAATAGCCGAGGCGGAGCTTGAAGGTATGCGCAGCGATCCGCTTTCGGTGAGTTTGATGTTTATAGATGGCCATTGGCGGAAGTATTCGATCTTCTCCGACCCGGTGGAATTTTCTTATAACATGGTAATTACAGCCCTGTTATGTATTGCCCTGATATCAGGCCCCATTCTTAACTGGAAGAAAATTGTCCTGGCAATATTCGCTCTGCTGATGCTGAATGCGATGTTATTTTCAGGAACAAGAGGTGCTTACGTGCTGGTTCCTGCCGCGCTGATCCTGTTTGCTATTCTGCATTTTAGCCGCCGGATTATGCTTTTTTCTTCAGTTGCCGCATTTTTCATCGTGGTCATGATTTATATGCCAACAGGAAATCCTTCACTAGTACGTTTTCAGAGTGCTTTTCGCCCGTCAGAAGATGCTTCCTATAATGTGCGTAAACAAAATCAGAAGCGTATACAGCCCTATATCCTTAAACATCCGATGGGTGGAGGACTTGGTGCCACGGGGATGTGGGGAGTGAGGTTCGCTCCGTATTCGTTTTTGGCGAATTTCCCGCCGGACAGCGGTTATATGAGAGTTGCTGTTGAAATGGGGTGGATAGGGCTTTTTATATTCTGCTTTCTGATGTTTATTGTTCTTAAAAGCGGCATTGAAAACTTTTACAGGATACATAACCCTGAACTCCGAACTTACTGTCTTGCGATGACATTGGTACTTTTTGCTCTCAACATTGGCAATTTTCCGCAGGAAGCTTTGGTGCAGTACCCCAACAATATTTTGTTTTATCTGGCCATCGCCATTATTCAAATTTCCTACAAGCTTGATCAGCAGGAACAGACATTGAAGTTAAAAGACTGATTTCAGGATTTTCCCGGATTTGTCATCAGAGTTCTCAATTTCCTTTGAACGGGAAGTTCAAAGTATTTAAACACAATTCGTCCCGTCACAAAAACAGTAATCAGATAAGTCAGAAATATCACTGGTGAAAAGAATTCTGTGTAAGAAATCGGGTTGATAATCATGTAAAATAACAACTGAACCGGAAAGTGTGTCAGGTAAGTAGAGTAGGTAATATCTCCGAAAAACTGGAAAACAGCGTCAGGTATCCGGTCGAAAATTCTCAGGTTGAATACAACAATGACAGTCCAGACAGCAAAGCATGAAAATGTCAGCAGATCGGGATAAAGAAACCCGGTTACCCTTTCGTAAAGCGGTTCGATGATACGAGGAGTATGCTGGGTGAAAAACCAGGAAGAAAACAATACGATCACGATCACAAACTGCAAACGGACACGATCCTGGATCATATCAAACAGTTTTACCAGAATACATCCGGCAAAGAAAAGATAGATGCTGGAAGAAATATCGTCTCCTGCAAAAACAAGCTCCCACTTTTTAATAACCATAAAAAAGATGAAAGTCCCCAGAAGCCCCTTGGCTGTACGGATCAGCCCCGAAGCGCAAACGCCGTAAAAGATAAAATAAACCAGGATTTCAATCGAAACACTCCATGTTGGTCCGTTAAAGGAAAGACGGTTTTCTCCCCAGGCCTGCACGAAAAACAGGTTTTGGAAAAAGGACTGAGGTGAGTTTTTCTCGTAAATAAAATAACTGTTATGCTGGCCAAAGTAAAAGTACTGCAAAGCAATTACGATAAACAGCGTCAGCAGGTGAAGGGGGTAAAGCCGTGAAAACCGGTTCCAGATAAACTGATAAAAGGTAACGTTTCCGGACATGATCCGTTCCTGATAGACCTTATAAAAGATCACACCGCTGATCAGCCAGAAAACCTGAACAGCGTAATATCCTTCGGTATAAAATAATTTGAAAAAGTTAAAAAACGGTTGGTCCGTTAGAAAGAGATCTCTGTCTTTAAAAGAAACAAAGGGATAAAAAAAATGCTGGTAGTGCCAGACGATTACCGATATTGAAAGAATGAAGCGCAGGAAATCAAGCCCTCTCAGGTTATTGATGTATTTCTTTTGTGACATCTACCTGAGGTAGTTATAGTTAAATTTTAAATGTCGGTACAGGTGTCTTATGAAGGAAACGGCCGGGTTTTTATTGCCACGCCACATGTTACGCTGCACAGTGCTGGGTTCGTCCGGCGAATTTAGCTGATCAAACAAAGCCTTGCAGTCTTCATACTGAAGTGCTTTTCCTTTCTTTTTCAGAAACGAAATCATCATTTGGTACTCGGTTGCCTCTACTTTGATGCCTTCGGGATATCTTCCGAATTTCTCGAAAAACGTGCTTCTTCTAAGATGAGGGTGATCGCTGTAGTAATAAAATTTCTTGTAACCGGGGTCTGTAAAATTAAATACCATTTCCGAATAACCGCCTTCAACCGGTTTCAGATATGGATATTGGAAGTAAGCATAAAAACGGACCATATCCAGGTCGTCCGATCTGTGCATCAGTGAGAGTGCAGTTTCAAAATGGGCAGGAAATATCGGTTGCGGTACAAAATCTTCCTGTACGTAGAGCGTGAAGGGCGTTTTAACTGCATCCTGGCCTTTATTGATATTATTACCAAGGCCTTTGTTAACCGGTGTGCCAACCAGGCGGTAAGGATAAACCTCTTTAATCTCCTGCAGACGAAGCAGGTGTTCGGGCTTGCTCCCGTCATCAGAAACCACAATATCGCCAAACTGGCATCCCAGGTGGGTGAATGCCTTCAATAGTCTTTCCAAAGAACTGCTTCTGTTATAGTGCGTAATGAGCAGTGTTACGTCAGGAAAATTGAACATGTAAAATTATTTAAGATAGGCAGACACGATTTTTCTTACTTTATTGACGACTTTTCTGGATAATCTTACGTAGTCCGGAATAGGCTTGTGATTTTTCCAGGGTGTGAGTCTGAGGTATTTGTAAAAATCTTCCTGATAACGCGGGATGCTGTTATAGGAACGGAAAATCGGCTTAATATCCAGATAATGAATCAGGTACGGATCTTCGATATCAAGTATGGCGAAAGAATTCCACTTCGGGTCCAATGCGTGCCACTGATTTACAAGCGTTACATTCAGACCATACTGATCGGCAAAGTTGACCGACTCGAGGTTGTCGTGCAGACATTGGATTACCTTATTACCAATATCTCCCGCTTTCCACTGAATCACATCCACCACCATCATTCCGGCATTGAAATACTTGGATTCGGGTGCAATACCTAATTCTTTATAATTTGGAATTCCGCCCCATTCGCTTCCGGCTGTTTCACTCAGATCGAGCACCGCGCCAATAAGCTTTCCATCCAGATCTGCATACCATAATTTGCTGATATCCTCCTGAACAATCATATCTACATCCAGGTAGATGTATCTTTCGGTGTCAGCAGGCATTACTTCGGTAGCAAAAAGCCGCAGATAGGTTGTGATAGGAAATGCAGATTTATCAACCGGGATTTTTACATTGGCAGGAATGATGCTGTTGGTTTTGTGCCAATACATTTCAACCATGTCCTTGCTTGCCGAGCCACGTATCTTTTCCTGATTTTCTTTCGAAATACCATCATCGAGAATGTAGAGCGATATCTTCTCCGGGGTTTTATGGTTAACCTCAATGGATTTGATCAGCGCACCGAGCAGGATTGCATAGTGGTTGTTACTTGCCACTACAATATTAATGTTGTCCTTTTTATTCATAACGTTGAGTTAAAATTCAGTTACCGCGTGGCTATCAATCACTAAGCGAATATTAAAACGGAGGCAAGCCACTAGGTGAACTCCCGGAAAATCTTTAACTGGCGTTTTATCCTGTTCGTAAAAGCATTCCAGATACTTCCGTCGTCCATTAGTCTTCTCGACGATGTAAAAACCCTTGCTTTTGGATGTGTGACAAGTTCCAGTTTTCCTTTTGACATCAGATTTCTGGCCATACGTCCGTCTTCAGCATCATTGTCATAATCACTTCCTACAACGTCGTTGTACTTGCGGTCACTGATGACATTAAATCCGCCTGTTTCACGCCCGATGTCAGTCACAAGGCCCATGTTAAAACCGTAAACGTTAAGATATTCTCTTTTGCGCTGACGGATTCTTATTATAAATGAAGTAATGAACTCATAAAACCATAAACCAAACCTTCCCTGACCGGCGGGGGGAATAAACGAATAGCGTCCGTAAACTCCGGTTACCTGCTGGCTTTTTGCCATAGGAGAAACCATCAGATTGATCCAATGAGGAGGATAAAGCGTATCCGCATCGGCGCAGAGATAATATTTACCCTTTGCTTTGTCAAGGCCCATTTGCCTTGCGTATGGTGTTCCCTGCTTTTCCTGAAGATAGTTTCTTGTACCCAGCGTATCGATAACTTTCTGTGTGTTATCCGAGGAATTATTGTTGACCACAATTATCTCTGTTTTGTAGTCCGTTATGCTTGCTGACAGAGAAGACAATGTTTTAAAAACGCTGTCCTGCTCATTCCAAACCGGTATCACCACAGATACCTCCGGGGTATCGCTTTTAAACGAACTGAGCCTGTTTTTCAGGATTTCAATTTCCGAAGGTGAAAGATCAACGAATTTTTTGTCAGAATATAAATGCGGCTTTACCCATCCTGGAAGGCTGAAAAGAGACATAAACAGTTAAGAGCGGGTTGTTGAGTAAACTTGCAAACTGGTTTTTTACCCAAAGTTAATTTTAATTGGCATTAACAAAAAAAAAGTTTCGAAATATTGCCACAATAATTCTAGCACACTGTTTTATTTTGATAAATTAATTCTACTTTTGAATTCACGAACTCCGGGGCCTGTTACGCATTATGTGGCTCCTGTCAGGGTTTGGATCACGACAAAGGACTGATTACTCAACGAAAAGATATGTTAAATAAATTTTTAAGCTTAATTATACTGCTCAGGTATGGACGGCTTCCTATTGATATCAAATATTACTATAGGGATACGTACATCTGCCAGCTTAATCAGCTTAAATATACCCTTAAAGACTATCTCTTTAAGCCCAAATATAAGGAACTGTCTTTTCACGGTGAATTTGCTCCTGAACTTCAGTTTACACTTCCTTTTGCTTACTGGCACTATAAGAATGGAACCTTAAAGAGTACACGTTCTTCAACATATACAAAAGAAATGTACTTCTTTTCTGAAAATCATGAAGAGTATTTTCAGACCAGGACTAACGAAGGAAATTACAACTACGAAATGCCCCGTGTGTTGTACAGCCAGAATTACGACATGGAAAAATGGCTTCCGGTCCCATTGAAAGAGACGTACACCAATAATGTATATGTTTTCGATAAGCCGGTGCTGATCATTGCCAACCGCTACAATATGGAATGGGACGGGCCCCCGGTGAGCTTTTACAGCATTGAAATGCTTGGTTATATGCTCGACAGGCTCAGAGATAAATATACAATTATTTACAACCGCCCAAGGCCGCAGAATATCACTATGGATAACAGCGATATTTATGATATGGATGAATTTGGCTGGCTGCAAAAAGAGTATCCCGAAGTGATTTTAATGGAAGATCTTTTTGTTGAAAATAAAGGTAAAGCCAACAATTTCAATCATTTGCAGATGATGGTATATGCCAATGCTTCAAAGTTTATTTCGATACATGGCGGCACAGCCACGCTGGCAAGTTATTTCGGAGGCACAAACCTCATCCTTTCCAAAAAAGGGCCTGAACACCACTTCAAATGCTTTGAAAAGCTATACCCGCAATTTTCGGGAGCTACCATACTGCACGCTAAAACCGACGAAGAAGTGAAAAACTATATCGGAACATATTTCGAATGACACCGATAAAACATGGAGGTTAAGTCTAAGGATCACTACTGGATTAAGTCAGGAATCATCAATGTACTTCAGAATTTTTCCGGGGTATTTTTTGGCTTTGCTGGATTTTACATTTTGGTACGGGTATTAAGCAAGCAGGACTTTGGTGTCTGGACTCTGTTTATGTCGGCTACCACCATACTGGAAGCGATCAGAAGCGGGCTTATTCAAAATGCGTTGGTGAAGTATCTTTCGTCGGCTGAAAAATCAGAACATCCGGTCATAATTTCTGCATCCACGGTTATAAGCATTTTAGTAACCGGTGTCAGTATTATTGCCATTATTGCTTTTGCACCGTATTTAAGTTCCGTTTGGGAATCTCCGCAACTGATCAATCTGCTTTACATTTATATTCTGGTATTCGCCTGCTCAGGTATTCTGACCCAGTTTAATGCCGTCGAACAGGCAAATCTTAAATTCAACGGCATATTTATCAACAACCTGATCCGTCAATCATCGTTTTTTGGATTTGTTCTTGTTTGTTATCTGGCCGATTTTCAGGTTAAATTGGTTTATTTGGTTTGGGTGCAGCTTTGCAGTGTGGCTGTAAGTACAATCGTCGCCTATGGTTTTGTAAGAGAAAATCTGAAGTTTTCTTTTTCAATGGATAAACCCTGGCTCGGCAAATTGTTTGGTTACGGAAAATATTCATTTGGTACATCGGTAAGCTCACTTTTATCCGGCACGGTTGACCAGATGATGCTGGGTGCGCTTCTTTCTCCGGCGGCTTCCGGGGCGTTCAACATCGCGGTCCGCATCACCAACCTGATCGATATTCCCGGTAACGCCATCGCCGTAGTAGTTTTTCCGCAGAGCTCTCGTCGTATGGAAGAAGAAGGCAAAGGTGCTATCAAATATTTGTATGAAAAATCGGTTGGAACTACGCTTGCCTTGGTGCTTCCGGGTGTGCTTTTTCTTTATTTCTTTTCCGATTTTGTCATTCATTTTATTGCCGGCGAAAAATACGTTGACTCGATTCCGCTGCTTCATGTTACGCTTCTTTACTGTCTTTTGATTCCTTACGGCCGCCAGTTTGGCACCATCCTCGATTCTATCGGAAAAACCCGGGTTACCTTTTTGGTAGTAGTAGGAACAACTGTGATTAACCTGGGACTGAATTACCTGCTGATCGTAAAATATGGTGTAATGGGAGCAGCCTATGCAACACTGATCTCGAATGTAGTTGGTTTTATCGTAGCGCAGGCCATCCTCAAAAGAGAAGTAGATGTAAGCCTTTGGAATACGATTATTTACCTGTTCCGTTTTTATCCAGAGTTTTTCGAGAAGTATATCATTCCGGTTTGGAAAAGGCGTCAGGGCCGTGTGGATCACTCACAAAAATAGTATTTTATGGTAGGCGTTAAGTTTAATGGCAGGCTTGGGAATCAGATATTTCAGTACATTTTTCTATTGTATCTGAAATCAAAGGATGGCAGTAAAATATATTTTTTTACCAATCCGCATCATGCCTATCTTACAAAGTACTTTGATCTCGGAACCTACCATAATCTGACGTTGGGCTCCAAATTGTATTCAATTTTTGCAAGAGGATTGCCTAAAATCATTGGGTTTAAAGATATTTACGTGCATAATTTTTTCGCACCAAAAAATCATAACCCTGCCGATTCAACGATCTATAACGGCTTTTTTCAATCTGATTTTTATGTTCGTCAATTGCCTCAGAGTATATTGCCGTCTATACTTCCGCAGTTCCGCGAGCAGTTTGATAAACAGTTCGGTGATTCTTTTAAAAACAATAAAACAGTTGTTGTTCACATACGCCGCACCGATTATCTGGCATACGGTAAAAGAGATATTTCCCTGCCGATTGATTATTTCAAAAGGCAATTAAACTCAGTAGAGAATCTGGACACCTATCAGGTTTACTTTGTAAGCGATGATATGGAATTTGTAAAAAAAGAATTTGAGCAAAGGCCCAATTTTATCTTTTCTTCTAACTCTGAAATTATTGATTTTCAGCTGATCTTAAATGCAGATGTAGCAATTATTTCAAATAGCACCTTCGCCTGGTGGGCCGCCTACATGTGCCCGAAGAAAAACTTTGTCATCGCGCCAAAGAACTGGTTTGGATTCAGGATTGGACGGGAACATCCAAAAGGTATCATGACAGACCGTTTTGTTTGGCGCGATGTGCTGCTGTCTCAAACCAGCGATTTGTAGAGATCCAGCGTTTTTTTAATGGAAATGTCCAGTGGGAAGTCTCTCAGACGTTTCAAACCACGGTCGATGTAAACATTTCTTTTGGAAGAATCTGTCAGAAATGATTCTATTTTACCGGCCATGTCTTCCATATCGTGAGCGGAAAAATACTCTACCGCATCCACTGCAATTTCTCTAAAACAAGGTGTATCGCTAAGCAAAATAGGACACCTGGCTTTAAACGCTTCGAGAATCGGTAATCCGAAACCTTCGTGAAGTGAAGGGTAAACAAACAGTACTGCGTTTTGGTAAAGAAAATTTAGCTGTTCGTCGGTCACATTCACATGTTTAACCCGGTCGGTCAGTTTCAATCGCAGCAGCAGTTCGCGGTCTGCGATACCCAGGCTTCCCCCGCCTGTCAGTACCACATTAAGCTCCGGATATTTCTCAGAAAGTCGTTTGAAAGCGTCTATAAACAAATAGAAGTTTTTGTATCCGCCCCGGTCTCCTACGTAAAGAATATAATTTTCACGAAGATCAGGAACCGGCCGAAAACCCAGAGGACTGTCGGGATCTATACCGTGATAAATAACTGATATTTTGCTTTCATCCGCATCATGGAATTTGAGCAGATCACTTTTGGTTGTTTCCGAAATGGCAATAATCGCATCAGCCCTTTCAACGTGCAGCCTTTTGTGGTAAGAAAGCGGATCCTGCGCCCAGAAGTATTCCGGAAGTTTCTCATACGTCATGTCATGGATGGTGGTCACCAGCGGCTTTTTCAGCGTATCAAGAAAATATGGGTCGTAATAAGTTGGATGGAATACGTCAAAATCATTTTTAGCGACCAGACGATTGGAATAGCGCTCATTGAGACTATACAGTTTTCGGGCTACCCGCTCTGATTTTAGTATTTTGGCAAGAAATTTATCGGTGCTGCTAAACTCGGTTTTCAGGTAATGGTTTTGGGAATAAAGCAATCCTACCTCACAGCTGAATTCATCCGACTTTTCTATTTGCTGAATGATATTGGCAAAATATCTGCTGATGCCTCCGTAACGCTGGGTAGTAAATTTCTGGTGATCGAATAAAATTTTCATATGTCGTATTTTGCCAAAAGGAAAGAAGTCAAGACTTTGAGCAGCCTTAAAAAATATTGTTAAGCCATTTGTCTATTGAAAAATCCTGTTTTGGAAATAACTCTTTCCCTTTTACAAAATCGGTATCCACAGAAAAATTTGCAGGGTCAAAAAGCTGAACCTGAGCAGGATTGTAAAACGGTTCAGCAGTAATGTATTTATTGTTCGTTAAAAGCTTTTTACCTGCTGCCAGCACATCAAGCGTACGCATGGTAAGGCCGGCCTGCGTATCCTTTGTATAATCGATAATCACATTAGACCGCTTGAAAATATCAAGATATTCCTCCTTGGTCAGATTTTTAAAAGACAGCAGAGAGCGGTCGGGTTTGTCATTTTTTAAAAAGCCTCTGATATAAGAAACCTGATTCATCACCAGGTGAGCATATAATTTGAGCCCGTTTGCAGCTGAATAAGATATGATCTGTTTTAAGAATTCATATCTGGGGTCTGTGTAGCCTCCTGAATAAAAAATATCAAACTCTGTTTCAGTTGCGGGTAAATCAGCATACTCATCGCTCGAATAGGTCGGTACGTAAGGAAGATTGAGTTCTTCGGCGTCTTTGAGATCAAATGTTTTTACGACATCAAAGGAAGAAATCAGATACCGGTAATCACATTCCCAGTTTGTATACGAGTCCCACTGATAAAGGATCGTTTGAATGCCAGGATGATCCGCCTTGATCTTTTCAACAAACCAGGGCTGCATCGTATAACCCCTGATGACGAGCATATAATCAAAATTTTTTCCTTCGGCCTCGGCGGCAACTTTACGGTAATGTCTTTCCTGTAATACGTCAGCAAACTCGGGCTTAAAGGTTTTTGCGAGGCCAAATTTAATCGTCGTGTCGCGTTCATAGCGAAAGGTTACTTCTGCTCCGTAATGTATAAGCTTGGCTATAATTTCATCGGTAAAATGGTAGAACTTAACTCCGATGAGCAGGATTTTTTTGCCTTTGAGTTTTTGATTTAAAATGCGTGTAAAGTCAGCCATTTAGATAAATAAGATGTAACGTTGAGTCGTATTAGTGTTCTTTGGGCGTTCAATGGCAATATTTTCGTGTCGGCGGCTGCTTTGATGATAATCTTAAAAATATTTTTTCATCTTTACGCGAGCTTGACAATTCTATAAATTGCTCCGAATTAGTTTGAGCATAAATATAAGGATTTATATAGAAACCGGCTTTGGCACCTCAGACAAATCATACAGGATTTCCTGATAATTTTTTAAAAATGATACTCAACGGAAAACAGATCGTAATTTTCGGCTTGCCCAGGCTTGATTCGCAAATAGAATCTACCAATTATACTACCGCAAAATATCTTGCAAAAACAAACAAGGTGTTTTATGTGGAAAATCCTTACACGATCAAGGACTATTTTAAACTGAAAAATTCACCGGCGGGGCAGAGGCGTAAAGGTCTGTTTTCGATCTTTAATACTGATGTTATTGAGACCGAATTGCCAGGCCTTTCAGTCATCGTGCCTCCGGTTCTGCTGTCAATTAATTTTTTACCGGAAGGAGCAATTTTTAGAGCAGCTTTAAAGGTAAATGAAGTTTTGCTGGCCTTTAAACTGAAACGTTTCTGGCGTAAATATGCTGTAAAAGACTTCATTTTTATCAATTCCTTCAACTTTCATTATCCTGCGCTGGCCTCTTATTTTAAACCGGTTTTGGAGGTTTATCATAGTCTGGATCCGCTGATACTGCCTTTTGACAGTAAACATGGACTCATTTCGGAAGAATATCTGATCAAACGCAGTGACATAGTTTTGTGCAGCAGTAAAGCGTTATACGAGGAAAAAATTAAGATTAATCCGAATACCTTTTTCGTTCCTAACGCCGCTGATCTGACACATAGCATGAAAGTGCTTGATCCGCAGACGCAGGTAAGCAAGCTGCTGGATGTTCCTAAACCTGCGATTGGTTATTTCGGAGCTATTGAAAGAAGAATCGACTATGCAATGCTAGCCAAAGTAGCGAAACTAAATACTGATAAAACTTTCGTTTTTGTCGGTCCGGTTTCAGAGGAGTTTGTACCTGAGGATTTTAAATCTTTAAAAAATGTAAAATTTACCGGTCCGGTGCCTTACAGTGAAATGCCCTCGGTTGTGAAGGGCTTTGATGTAGCTTTGATTCCCTTTAAAAAAGATGATGTCAGCAGGACAATTTTTCCTTTAAAACTTTTTGAATACCTCGGAGCCGGTAAGCCTGTGGTTTGCACTGATTTTAATCCGGACCTGGCCGAATTTACCGGTGATACCGTCCGGTTTTCCAGCGATGCAGATGGTTTTTCCAAAGCCATCAACGAGGCATTGCTTGATAATTCGCCCTCAGAGGTTGAAAAGAGACTGGCGGTTGCATCGGCAAATACCTGGGGCCGGCGTATCGATGAAATTGCCGAAATCCTATTTAATGCGTTAAAGAAAAAATCGGTTAGAGTTGCCGAATCTGGCTGAAATAATTAGGCGTTTAAGTTAAATGTAACCCGGAACTTGCTCATTCCGGATTCATTGTTATATTCATAGATAAATTCATCAGAAGCTTTTGTAATAATCAGTAAACCAAAATGCTCGCTTGTATCAAGCAGTAATGCCGGCATCTGTGATTCAGGCAGCTCTTCTGTATAGAATGTTGCCAGATTATAATTATCAATGGACACCCGCAGTGAATCCATTCCGTTGTGATAAATTTGAAAATCTTCAATGGTTTGGTCTGCCTGAATCGGCCAGGCGATTTGTTTTTCATTGTCAGAGTCGTGTAGCGAAAGCGGTGTTCCGTTATCTTCTTTTTCAATCACAAGCTGGGCATTCCGGACATCCATCTTTAAAAGACATTCATCTGCACCTGAGTGTTTTACCGCATTGGTGAGGAGCTCTGTTATCACCCATTTCACCTTGGACAAAAGTGAGATATCAACCGGATTTTCACCTGCATTTTGATTGATATAGTTTTGACATCGCTCCAACACAGCCGGAATATCTTCTTGCCGGCTATTAAAAACAAACTTAAAATGATCCGGATTTTGCTTCATGAATTGATTGTTTCCATAGCCTGCTTATAGTCTTTGAATATTTTGAAGACCTTATCCATTCTAATCAGGGTGAGTAGGTTTTTTACATCCGGTTTAAGCGAAACCAGATAAATGTCTACGTTGCGTGGCATGGCGTATTTTAAAGCTACGACGAGACTTCCCAGGAAAGAACTATCGATGTAAGTAACATTTTCGAAACTAACAATCACCAGTTTTGCGCCATTGGCAATGATGGTAATCATTTCTTCCTTAAACATTTCTGCATGCTGCAGATTAGCTTCCTGTGGCAAAATCGTTGCCTGTATTGTACTGCCAATTTCGGTTGTTTGAAGTATCATGAGGAGTTATAATTTTTCTATAAATATAATACTGGCATCATCCAGCTGATTCTGATCTGTAATGCGGTCAAGAACATTTTCCCGTATCAGATCAAAGCTGCCGGTAAGACCCAGATACGGGCTTATTTTAGCAACAAAAAACGGGTAATCACTTTTTTTAGTACCGTTGGAAGGTATATCGATCATGCCGTCGGTAAAAATCACAAGCTGGTCTCCCGACTGCATTTCTATTGTCTGATCATCATAAAAGCCGTCTTCCAAAAGACCAAGCAATAGTCCGGAAGAAATCAGGGTATCGGTTTTTTTATTTTCAAATCCATGGTTTATCAATGGAAGATCGCCTGCTCCTGTGTAGTGTATATGGCCTGTATGGCTGTCTATCAACAGCAGCGATAGGCTTGATAAAATATTTTGCAGACTTTCATCCAGATAAATAAGCTTGTTAATTTTCTGTACAATGCTGTCCAGTCTTAAATCGCCGTCGAGTACGCAAAACCGGATGGCGGCCCGGATATAGCTCAAAAATCCAAAAGTAAAAAACCAGGCTTTCCATTTTTTACCCATAATGTCGCCCAGAAATGCAAAGCAGTAGCGATCATCGACTTTTACAAAATCAATAAAATCTCCGCCGGGATAGCCCCGGTAGCCTCTGTGCCAAAAATTAATTCTGAACCCGGCAACCTGTGGATTTTTTGACGGGATTGATTTTACATTCAAGGCATCGGCAGCGATCCTCAGTTCGCGAATCGACTTTTGATGCTCATTTTCCAGTGATTTAATAATGTTTCCGAGCTTGGAAATGATAACCGGAAGCGGTGTTTCTTTGTTGATATAATCCAGCGCATTCAGATTTAAACCTTCCAGAATCAGAGAGTTGTCTGTATGTGAAGTAAGAAAAACAAAGGGTATGTCCGAAAATCTGGGGTTTTGCAGTACCGCCTGCCTGAAATCAAAGCCGTTCATTTCGGGCATTTCATAGTCTGACAGGATCAGGTGAGGTTCCTGGCGCAGCAATAACTGAAGTGCTTCTGATGCAGAGGTTGCCAGAACGCAATTATAACCGGCCCGCGTTAGTGAAGCGCTCATCACGTTGCGAAAAAACAAATTGTCTTCGACCAGAAGTATGGTTTTGATGTTGGTCGCCGGCTCAGGAAATAAGATCATTTTTTACTGAAAGTTAGTACAAAAAGAAAAACGCCTGAAAGAATTATCAGCAATGACACCAGGTCCATGACCGTGACGCCATCGTTGGGATTAAAGTAAAAAATAGTAAAAAGCTCAAAACTGGGTGGTGCCGGCATAATAATCATGGCAAAACCGGCTGCGATCAGCACCGTGGCAATAAGACACACGATGATTTTTTGAAATGCATTTTTCCGTATATATTTTCTTCCCAGCTCGCTGTCGATCTGGTTTTGTGAAAGCAGCTTTTCAAAACCATCCAGCAACTCTTCTCTGGAAAGATTATGGTTTTGATCAAGTTTTTCAAATGGCTTAATTGGGTTCTCAGAAAACACCGCATTCTCAAAGGCCTGTGAAATACGGCTTTGATAATGTCGTATCTGGTCTTTTGTCAAATGGGTAGTTTCCAGCAGTGAGGTAAGTTCCTGAATTTTAGTCTCCAGTTCAATCTCTCCCGAAGTAGCAAGCTGACTGAAATTATAGTTGTTACTTTTTGAAATCTTCTTAATATCAAGAAGTCTTTTAATTTTCACTTTTTCAAGTAAGGGTTAGATTTTAAGAACTTTTTATAACGTTGCCGGTAACCTGATTACAAAATATGGGAGCTAATCCTACATTTTACTTAAAGCTAAACGAATATTATTAATTTTGAAATAATTCTACAAATCTTAGCGGATCTTTGTTAAGCTTTAATAGTGTTCCACTCAACGTCGTCTAATTAAAATTCATGAAACTTGTTTCAATTGTAACGGTAAATTTCAACCAGCCTGCCGTTACCGAAGCCTTGTTGAAATCTCTGCAGGAAGTGAATACCTACAAGGCCATTGAGATCATCGTGGTTGACAATGGTAGCACTGAAAACTACGTTCCGGCCTGGAAACTGAAATATCCCGATGTGGTTTTTCTTAGGTCAGATACCAATGAAGGTTTTGCAGGCGGCAACAATATCGGTATCCGTCAGGCAAAAGGCGATTATTTGTTTCTGATCAATAATGATACCGAAGTGACAGCTACGCTGATTGAACAGTTGATGGTATCTCTGGACAATAATCAGCGAATCGGAATTATTTCTCCCAAAATACATTACTTTGACCAGCCCGGAATGCTTCAGTATGCCGGTTATACCCACATGAATTATTATCTGGCGCGCAATCATTGTATCGGGCAGTTTGAAGAGGATAAGGGCCAGTATGATGACCGTACGGGAAAAACCGGTTATGCGCACGGGGCGGCTATGATGTTGAGAAAAGATGTTATAGAGAAAGCAGGCTTAATGGCCGAAAATTACTTTTTATATTATGAAGAGCTGGACTGGTGTGAACGTGTAAAAAAGGCAGGTTATGAAATCCATACCAATCTGCAGGCGTTGATTTACCATAAAGAATCGGTATCTGTCGGGAAGCGTTCCGCTTTGAAGGAGTTTTTTATGAACCGCAACAGGATTTTATTTATCCGTAAAAATACGTCAGCTGTTACTTTTTTTATTTTTTGCTGTTACTTCTTACTGGCTGTAATTCCCCGAAATCTGCTGGCATATATTAAAAATGGTGAGTATAACTTCATCCCTGTATTCCTGAAAGCAATCACCTGGCATTTCTTTAATAAATCAGACAGCAGTAACCTTGGCTATCCGATAAAACGTTAATTATGAAAATTTTCTTCTGGATCAGTTTATTCATTGTTTTTTACACATTCGTTGGCTACGCGTTTGTACTTTATTTTCTTGTTAAAATAAGACGTTGGATCAAAGGAAAACGAGCCGTTAAGGCAATTGGTACACATTTCCCCAGCCTTACCCTGGTTGTTGCTGCTTACAACGAGGAGAGTTTGATGGAGGAGAAAATCCAAAATACACTCGCTCTTCAGTATCAAAAAGACAAGCTCAAACTTCTTTTTATAACCGACGGTTCATCGGACGCAACACCTGAAATTGTAAGCCGATACGAGCAGATTCAGCTTTTGCATTCTCCTGCACGAAATGGTAAAATTCACGCCATACACCGTGCTATGGAACAGGTTGATTCTGAAATTGTTGTTTATACCGACGCCAATACTTTCCTGAATAGCGAGGCCCTCCTGTACATTGCAAGACACTACGCAGATCCAACCGTAGGAGCTGTTTCCGGTGAAAAACGGGTGATGCAGGATGAAGTCGCAGATGCTACGGCAGGCGAGGGTTTTTACTGGAAGTACGAATCGACACTGAAAAAGTGGGATTCAGAATTGTACTCAGTCGTAGGTGCGGCAGGAGAGCTGTTCAGCGTTCGCAGGTCATTGTACAGGCACGTGGAATCAGACACCATTCTGGATGATTTCATGATTTCCATGTTGATAGCCGGACAAGGTTACCGCATCATTTATGAGCCTGATGCTTATGCTTCCGAGCTTTCTTCTGATAATATCAGGGAAGAGTTAAAACGAAAAATCCGAATTGCCGCCGGTGGTATTCAGTCCATTATGAGATTAAAGCCGCTTCTCAATCCGTTTGCTTATCCTGTCCTTAGCTTTCAGTATATCAGTCATCGTGTGCTGCGGTGGACAGTGACACCATTTCTGATGATACTTGCTTTTTTTGTAAACATCGTCATTTGTATTCAGGACCAAAGTATTTTTTATGCGCTCATTTTAGCAGCACAGGTCCTGTTTTATCTCTCTGCTTTTGCAGGATGGCTTTTGGAAAAAAGAAAAATTAAGGTGAAGCTGCTGTTTGTACCCTATTATTTTTGTGTGATGAACTATGCAGTGATTGCCGGAATTATTCGGTACATCAAAGGAAGCCAGAGCGCTGTGTGGGAAAAGGCAAAAAGAAAAAGCGCCTGAAAGGCGCTTTTTCAATATTTTATATTGGTAAATCCGGATTTAAATCTGAGCCAGTCGCTCCGATTCCGTCTTTAAAATAGGCAAAACAGGATTAAGCTGATCAGAAAGATATTTGTAGGATTCCTGTAAAAAGGACGTATCGGCATTGCTTTTAATCGCTCTTTCCAAATCCTCGACCTTTGGTCTAAGCCATGTCAGGCCAGCCATGGTAAATGACGGTTTAAGTCCATGTATAATACTTGCCGCTTCTGTAAGATCTTCATTGTCAATCGCTGTCTTGAGTGTATGCCACCTAGGCAAAGAATCACTAAGGAATGCGTCAAAAATCAAATGAATGATTGATGCATCGTCACCATAAACTTGGTCCAGATAATTAATATCCAGTACCGGATTAATATTTAAAGCCATTCGGTCTTTTCTCTTGCTTATTTAGGAGGTAGTAGTGCAAATATACGAGATTGGATGATCTTAACATTCTGCGTAGAAATTTTTCTACCCCGGCAAAAGTAATAATTATTTAATTAGTTACTTCCTTCACTTCTTCTTTCGCGGGTTGTTTAGCTTCTTCTTTGGCTTTGCGTTTGAAATAACGGCGGAACAAAAAGTTAGAACGAAGCGCTTCCATATTTTCATCAAGTTTTTCAGTACTTGTTTCAAGATTCTGAAGTGTTCCTTTCAGGTTTGAAGCTGTTTTTTCATCGTGCAGCAAAACTCCCAGCGGGCTTGTCGTATTTGAGTTCAGATCCTCACTGGCTGTTTTAAGATTCGTAACCATTACATTAGCTGTTGACACCGTTTCGTTCAGCCTGCCGATTGTCGTTCTGATGTCGCGCATGATCACAGTATCCGTAGCAAAATCATTAGCCAATCCGCCTTTCTGATTTAGTTTCGTAGTAAAACCCGACAGCGAGGCGGTCATGGTCTGTGCGTTCAAGGATGCTTTTTTCAAAGCAAGCAATGTCTGATCCACTTCATTATAAAGTCTCTCATCGTTTAGCAGCATACCCACAGTACCTTTTCCTTCGAGAATATTTTTACTTATTGTCTTAAACGCGCTGGTAATGCCAAGCAGGTTTTTATTATTTTCAGACAAAACGGCCAGCATTTCTTCTGTACTTTCGATTTTCTCAACCGCCAGCTGATCTCCGTCTTCAATGGCAGGCACCTTTTGGGTACCACCATAAAGCACAATGATTTTATTACCAATCAATCCGTCGGTACTTACCTTTGCTTTGGCATTTTTACGAATAAACTCCTGAGATTTTTCTTCGATGTTAAGCATTACTTCTACCTGCGAATTGTCCAGGAACCGGATCTTTTTCACTGTCCCGATTTTCACACCGGAGTACCAGACGTTGTTTCCCTGTTTCAATCCGTTTACATCGTGAAAGATCGTCTTGATCACGATGTTGGTTGAAAATGCCTTTTTCATGCTTCCAATCGTGAGGATACCTACTAAAAAAATAAGTATACCTATAACTACAAATACTCCTACCGTGATAGAGCGTTTTCTGGTCGTTGTTTCCATTATTTGATAAAGTTGTAATCGTAAAAACTTTTAATTCTATCGTCCTGTGTTTCAAAGACTTCTTCAAATGTGCCTTGTTTTGTAAAATGGCCGTCCAGCAGCATCGCAATCCGGTCGCCCGTTTGTCTTGCGCAGGTCAAATCATGGGTAATGATTATGGCACTTGTATGGTATTTCTCCTGAACTTCATTGATCAGTTCATTGATCTCAATACAGGTGATCGGATCCAGACCCGCCGTAGGTTCATCATACAGCATAATTTCCGGTTCAAGTATCAGTGTTCGGGCAATACCGATCCTTTTTCGTTGTCCGCCCGATAGCTCAGAAGGCGCCTGATTAATTGTTTTAAGAAGGCCCACCGCATCTAAAACAGACTCTACTTTTTCTTTCACATCTGCTTTTGACAACCCTGCAACATTTCTGACAAGCGGAAATTCCAGGTTCTCGCGGACGGTCATACTGTCATAAAGCGCACTGTTTTGAAAAGAGAATCCGATTTTAAGTCTTAAATCGCGCAACTCTTTTTCGTTGAGTGATGAAACTTCCTTTCCCAATACATTGCACTCTCCTTTATCCTGAGTCAGCAGGCCGACAATGATTTTTATTAAAACGGATTTACCCGTTCCCGACCGGCCAAGTACAACAACATTTTCTCCCTTTAAAACTTCAAGGTTTACACCCTGCAATACATGGAGATCACCAAAGGATTTATATAAATCCCTGATCGAAATGACCGGCTCGGTATTTTTCGCGGTTTCTTCCATACCTATATTCTAAAATAATTAGACACCTGAACTATAATAACTTCCTCGATGAAAATCAGGAACATAGAAATAACGACCGCAGAATTTGCCGCCTTACCCACACCTTCGGTACCCTTGCTGGCATTGTAACCCTGGTAGCAGCCTACTATACCGATTGTGAAACCATAGGCAACAGCCTTGGCAACCGATGTCCCGATGTCCAGAAAGGTGATCTGTTCAAAGGCGTTTTCAAAAAATGCCCTAAAACTGGTGCCCTCATTTAATGTTACATTTAAAAAAGCACCCAATAAACTAACAAGCGTACAGTAAAAAACCAAAATTGGAATGGTGATTGTAGACGCTAAAACGCGTGTAACAACGAGGAACTTAAAAGGATTAACCGCAGAAACTTCCATGGCGTCAATTTGCTCGGTAACACGCATCGAGCCAAGTTCAGCGCCAATACTTGATCCGACTTTTCCGGAACAAATTAACGCAGTTACCAAAGCGGCAAGTGCACGCACAATTGCGATTGAAACCAGCGAAGGCAGCCAGGATGTAGCCCCGAACTCTGCAAGCGATGGCCGTGATTGTTTGGTGAAAACCATTCCGGTAATAAAGCCGGTTAAACTTATCAGAAATAACGATTTATAACCAATGGCGTAACATTGCTTTACAAGCTCCTGTAGTTCCATCCGGCCTCGAAAAGCTTCGCGAAAAAATCGGGTGAAAAAATTATAGCCGTTGTACACAGCCAGAAAGGCGGAATCGAGCCCTTTACTAAAAACCTTATCTTTATTCGTTGAGCCCATTAAAATCTGTTTGGCAAGTGAATCGACATATAACTATGGTTTGTATACTTTTTGATATCATTATCCGGTAATCAGCGGCTGACCGGATTGCGGGTTTAACATATTTTTTTCTTGGAGCCATCTCATCCGGTAAGCATTCATTGCTGTTTTACCAAGCTGGTTTAAAAGACGGTAATTGACTACAAGTCCAACAGCTGCACCAATGCCCGGGATCAGCTGGGCCATTTTGGCAAGGTCGATGTAATCACGATATTCCTGCTGAAAACTCTTCCAGTCAAACTGATGAATGTCTTCGGGCAGCGCCTGATTGATTGTGTTCCAGTCAGCCATTTGGTTATAAACCTTCTGCCGGTTCTTCTGGCTTGAAAAGGCAAGCTGAAAAATGTGTAAAATAAAAAGTCTTTCGCGGTAATCATCAACCTGCTTTCCATATAGTGCGGCAATATCAAAAAGCAGTTTCATCTTGATGCCGATCAAAATCGGAAATTCGGCCATTGCCAGCAAAAAGCCGCCTGCACCGGTAATGCCACCTTCCGCCGCACCGGCTTTTTTATAAAATTCGATTTTCGATTGTACTGCTTTATCAACCTGTTCCAAAGAACTCATGAACACGGGTGCAGAAGTTGTAAACTCAGCACCAAAAAGAACGGCACGTGTCATCTGTTTAATCGCAGATGTAATCGTATCGTGGATCTTATCGGGAATGAAACTGTTAATTTTGTCCTGAACGGTCTTGGAGATCCTGTCCACGCGGGAAGGATGTTTTTGCATTTTCAATTGCCATTTTTGCAATTCATGCTTTATTTTCTCTTCGTATTCAGTCATATTGTGGCAGTACAAATCTTATATCAAACCTGAATTGGAAAGTTAGCGAATTCTGAATGATAGTCATCTAACAAAAATCATTCCAGTAAGTTTTACGACGTATATTGTCAATTCCACCGAAATTCAGCTTTTTATTTCGATATTATACCATCAATCGTTATGTCAGGTTTTATATACTGAGACCGAACTTCCCCACTTAACTGATCTTAGGATGTCAAATATTAATATGATTATCGAGGAGCGGCCCGCTGACATTGGCAATTTTCTTGTTGGCAGGCTTCTGCCATTTCGGGGCAAACGGAAGGTAGGGCCATTCATATTTATTGATCACATGGGCCCGGCAAATCTGAAAGAATTTCAAAATATCGACATCGGACCCCATCCGCATATTGGACTGTCGACTTTGACATACCTTTTCGAAGGTGCCATTATGCATAAGGATACGCTGGGCAACAACATTGAAATTAAACCGGGACAAGTTAACTGGATGACCGCCGGCAAAGGAATTGTTCATTCGGAACGCACACCTGAATATTTACGTCATTCTGATAAAAAGCTGCATGGATTGCAGATTTGGGTGGCGCTTCCCAGGGAGCTGGAAGAAATGGAACCAGATTTCTTTCATGCCGAAACGGATCAGATTCCTGAATGGCAACAGGATGGAGTAAATTATAAATTAATTGCAGGTTCGGCTTTTGACCAAAACTCCCCCGTGCCGGTTTACAGCAATCTTTACTTTCTGGAGATTAAAAGCACTGTTGAACAAAGGGTAAATATTGGCTCAGACTTGTTTGGTGAAGCCGGGCTGTATATTCTGGAAGGAAGCATTGAAAGTGAAGGAATTACCTACGAACCAAAGCGGATACTGGTTTCCAAAGACAGTCAGCTTTGTGAGTTTGTGATGCATGCCAATACCACCATCTATATTTTTGGCGGTGATCCTTTTCCCGAAGAAAGACTGATATACTGGAATTTTGTTTCCACAAATCGCGACCTGATAGAAGCAGCAAAACTAAACTGGCAGCAGCAGAATTTTCCTGTCATAGAGGGTGAAACGGGATTTATCCCTTTGCCAGATTCAGGCAGTGCGTTAAAACCAAAATAGAATCGTTTTCAGTTATTCTCCGGCGATTTGAGCTGAGGCAAAATATCTTCTATATAAATGTCTTTTTTTGTTTCAAGAATACTAATGAAGAACCTTGCTTCTTTACCGAGCAATTCTTTAAAGTGTTTTCCTTTGCATGGGTCATAGTACCACTGCCAGACCATCTCCGTTGAGATAATGATGTAATTAAGTTCTCGCATAGCCAAATTGATTGATCTCCAAATTTATGGATTAATTCCATTAATTTGGAGATAATCCATAAATAATATTTGGACAAAATAGATTGGTACCCGGACTTAGGGTTTCAAAACAATGCTTGGATTTAAGCTACCTGATCAATGTGCTCCATGGCTATTTGAAGCGAGACATTTTCATGGGAAGTGTTAAAAACGCAGATTCCTTTTTTAACAACCAAAATCTGAGGGGATTCATGCTGAACCAGGAAAGTGCCGGCTATAAGCTGCGATTCCCTGCGGTTGCTGATTACATCTACAATATATAGCGGTATTTCAACATCAGGCACACCACTAACCTCAGATTTGAGCTGACGATAAGCCATCAGGCTTGTCATACAACGCGGGCTGTGTTTGTAGATAATGGAGTATTCTTCTGATTTGAAAATATCCTGTATCTGGTCTTCATCTTTTATCGCAATCCAATTCATGATTTTAAAAGCAAGTTTTTTAACTGGTCCTTGTCACGAATATATAACACATAATTTCTCTTTTCATTCCAAATCCTCAGGGTTTTATATTCATTTACAGACTGGTTTTACGGTGTAATCTTCTGTTTTATAGTGGGTTGTAAGTTTACTAAATAGAAAGAGATCGGCATTTTACGTTCATTTGATGTTTTATTTACCCGAAAAATTAAAATCCAAACTTACGTTTTTCTTGTCCTAGTTCAATGCTTTCGCCTGGGCTGATCCGGTACATTTGTATCATCAAAACGAAAACAACTAAACTTTATAAGGACATGGAAAATACAATCAACGGCATCCACCATATTACAGCAATAGCAAGTGACGCCAAAAGAAATTATGATTTCTACACCCGTGTGATGGGTTTGAGAATGGTTAAAAAAACGGTGAATTTTGACGATCCAAACACATACCATTTCTACTACGGTGACGAAAACGGGACGCCGGGAACCATCCTTACCTTTTTCCCTTGGGGCGATCAAATCCCTGCCGGCAGAAGAGGAACACGTCAGGTAACCGAAATTGGTTATTCTGTGCCCGAAGGAAGTCTGGATTTCTGGTTGAAAAGATTACACGACAATAAAGTAACTTATAATAAACCCGCTGAAAAATTCGGCGAACAGTATCTTACTTTCCTGGATCCGGATGGTTTGAAATTTGAGCTGACAGTGCCTAAAAAAGCAGATAACCGCAAACCCTGGGAAACCAGCGAAGTGACTGCCGAAAATGCGACACGCGGTTTTCATAATATTACAATCAGTAGCAATAAAATTGAGGAAACTGCGAAAATACTGACCGATATTTTTGGTTATAAATTGCTGGAACAACATGTAAACCGCTATCGGTTTGTGACTGACGCAGTTGAAAATGCAGCAATAGTGGATCTGGTTGAAGTGCCGGGAGAAAGAGCCGGTCATGTTGCAGGCGGTTCTGTTCACCATGTAGCTTTCCGGGTAGCCAATGATGATATTTTGATGGAGTTCCGTAAAAAAGTTATCGAGGCCGGTCATCAGATTACGGATAAAATTGATAGAAATTATTTCTATTCTCTTTACTTCCGTGAACCGGGTGGTGTTCTTTTTGAAATTGCAAGTGACAACCCGGGATTTGCCACAGATGAAACGGTTGAACAGTTGGGATCAGGCCTGATGTTGCCAGCCCAATATGAACCGCGCCGGGAACAAATTGTAAAAGTGTTGCCTAAACTGGTTTAAATTTTAAAGGCAAATCGGCCAGGGAGTTTTCTTTGACCGATTTGTAATTTTAGTTAATTGATCCAAACGATCTTAAATTCCGAAATCATGTATTCGCATACAAAACAAATAACAACAAGCGGGAAGGAAATTGGTCAGGCAAAAAAGGCAATTATTATGCTGCATGGGAGAGGTAGTTCGGCGCGGGATATCATTTCATTGAAACGTTATCTCAAACTGGATGAAATGGCGATCCTAGCACCGGAGGCTACAAATAACAGTTGGTATCCTTATGGTTTTATGGCACCTGTGGGCCAAAATCAGCCTGCGCTGGATTCCGCATTAAACGTAATTGAGGACCTTGTGGCGGAAATTGAGGCTGAGGGTATCAGCTCTGAGAATATTTATTTTGCCGGCTTTTCTCAGGGCGCTTGTCTGACACTGGAATATACGGCCCGGCATGCCAAACGCTACGGAGGTATTATTGCGCTTACCGGCGGGCTGGTTGGCAAGCAATTGGTTGAAAGTAATTATAAGGGTGATTTTGAAGGTACGCCGGTGTTCATTTCTACCGGAGATCCTGATCCCCACGTGCCTGTTTCGCGTGTTAATGAAAGTGTTGACATTTTCAAAAACCTGAAAGCAAATGTCAGCTCAGAGATTTATCCCGGCCGTCCTCACACCATTTCAGCTGAGGAAATTGAAATCGTTAATAAGGAAATTTTAAGTTAATAACAGTCTGTTAATCAGTAATAAAAGATGGAACAAACCATTCTGCACAAGGCGGACACAAGACATTCAGCAGATCATGGCTGGCTGCAAAGCGCTCAGACATTCAGTTTTCACGGACATTATGATCCTGAACGTTTGCAGTTCGGTGCGCTAAGGGTGCTTAACGATGACACCGTAAACGGAGGAAAAGGCTTTGGTGAACATCCGCATGATAATATGGAAATTATCTCCATACCGCTGGAAGGTACTTTGGAGCACCAGGATAGTATGGGCAATCTTGCGCTCATAAGGCCGGGAGAAATACAGGTAATGAGCGCCGGAACAGGGATTTATCATACTGAATACAATAAGGATGCTGACGAACCGGTGAGCTTTTTGCAGATATGGCTTTACCCAAATCAGCTGAATGTTACCCCGCGTTACGACCAGCAGGATTTTTCTAAAAAAGATAAACACAATAAATGGCTTCAAATCCTCTCTCCGGATGCCGGCGATGAAGGCGTGTGGATTTATCAAAATGCCTGGTTTCATTTGGGTGACTTTGACAAAGGTTTTGAGGGAGAATATCATCTTAAAAACAAAGACAACGGCATTTATATATTTGTGATTGAAGGTGATTTGCAAATCGGTGAACAGGTACTTGGCAAACGTGATGGATTTGGTATCATGAATGCCGAAACGTTCGTTTTTTCTGTGCTGAACGAGGCCAAATTACTGGTTATGGAAGTGCCTCAAAAGTGGTAGACAGCTTAGGGGATCGCTGTCACCCATACATGTTTTTGGCAATCGCAGACTTTACAACTATATTTAATAATGGGTAAAACGAACATTCTTGTGCTGGCCGATCATCCGGAAATCCTGGCTACCATATTAAGGCTAATTAATAAAAACGAACTTTGGAATGGGGTAGGGGCAGCCAGTGCTACCGACGCTCTTTCTGTTTTTCAGGAAAATGTATTTGATCTTGTGCTGTTAGGTGTGGGTGTGGATGATCAGACCGAATTGGTACTTAGAAGCAGTTTTACAAGCACAAACCCGGATATGATCTGCATACGTCATTTTGGTGGTGGAAGCGGACTGCTTTATTCAGAAATTCAGCACGCGCTTGCAGGCCGCCACAATCAATAAAATTTATGTTTGAAAAAATAAATGCCTACGCGCTTCGGTGTATGCCTTTTCAACCCGATGATCTGGCCTATTTTGATACGTTACTACAATACAAAAAACAGCCGCGTAAAACATTTCTTTTGCAGGAAGGCGAAGTTTGCCAGTTTGAAGCATATATTTTGAAAGGCTGCATACGCACTTATCACATTGACCAGTCAGGAGCAGAAGTTACTTTGCAATTTGCTATAGAAGACTGGTGGGTAAGTGACATCACGAGCTTTCAAAATCAGACGCCGAGTCTCGTTTATATTGAAACGCTTGAAGATTGCGAACTACTTATTCTGACACCTGAAAACAAAGAAAAACTGCTGGCCACCGTTCCTGGTTTTGAGCGCATGTTTCGGTTGATGGTGCAGCGTAATCTCGCACAATTGCAGGAAAGATTGTTCAGGACTATTTCCACTACCGCAGTAGAAAAGTATCTTGATTTTTTGAACCGCTATCCCGCCATTCCACAACGCGTTGCGCAGCATTATATCGCTTCTTATCTTGGTTTTTCTCCTGAATTTTTAAGTAAAGTACGTAAAAAGCTAAGTGCGCAATAACGTACTGACATTGGCAAACACAGCCCGATGTCTTATCTTTGGCCCATGTCAAAAATGATTCCTGAAAATCTTACAGAAATCATGATCCATAATGCCATGGAAGTGCAAAACGATTTGGGCAAGGATCATGAACCGGTTGTAAAACTGCATTCAAAATACGGCAGAGCGATCTGGCTGTTATCTGAGCTTGATGCCGCCAACAACATTGCGTTCGGGCTTTGCGACCTTGGGCAGGGCAAACCCGAACTTAGTTACGTGTCAATCAACGATTTGGAAAGTATCAAACATGCCCGGCTAAAAGTGCCGATGGTAGAAATTGATCCGGCTTTTGATGGCAAATATCCCATGAGTGTTTATCTGCATGCCGCCCGCGAAAATAAGTGGATTACAGAGGACGATACGCTGCTTTTGGAAGCTCAGAATTTTTTAAATAAGAGCAGATAATTGTTTTATTCCGGACAAATCCGGCTTCCTGATTTCTGCGACAGCAATTCCTGATAGTGCCGTAGCCAGTGAAGCCGACAAAACGCTTAACTCCTGATTTTTATCCTTCTGTTTTACTGCAATTCCTGCCAGCGCGGCTACAATAGGGAGCAGATAATAAGGGTCGTTTAATCTCTTGGAAACCAGAAAACCTATTGCAGAAGTGAGCGGTATTAATCCTGTCGCCCATTTTTTTGCGTCTGAGTTTTTTTTAAAGTAGCCTGCCTCCTGAACAAGAGTAGTAGCACTCACTGCTGATGCTGCTGTCAGCCAACCTGTATAAATGCTTATAGATTTTTGCAAGGTGTTTTCAGGTTCTGGTGCACGCGTGGTGCCAATCTCCAGAGACCGATGCAATCCGATGGCAGCTGGCAACATGTTGATGGTAGTAACCGCAGCACCTATGCGGTTTTTTTTGTCAGACTTCGAAAAGAAATAACTAAAAATACCTGTAAGTAAATAACTCGCCTGAAGCCAGGGCTGGGCTTTTTGATATCTTAGGTTTAAACGTTGTGAGGGCAAAGCCTGGTGTATTGCCAGCGCTATGGTTCCGGTGTAAATAACGGGCCATACAATTCCGAAGGTTTCATTCGCAGGAGTCATCAAATTGCGATCGATCTTTTTTTGCTGTTTTCGGTCAAGAACTGTTTGAACCGGATTCTTTTTGCGGGGGCGGCTGAAAAAATAAGTGCCGACGATGCTGCCGATCACCAGTGCAGCCGTTGCGTACCGTTCAAGTTTGTTGTCAGACATGGTTTTGGAATTTTAGTTCTTTTTACAAAAAAAGATAAAAATACTGTACCTGATCAGCGTTACTTCATTCAGTTTTAAACTATAAATGGCCTCGTTTGAATAACATTATATTAGGAAAAAATTAGAATATTGATTGTAGCTCTTTCCAATGTTTTGTACACATGAGTAGTCACTATATTTGAGATAAAATACTTATCCCTAACAGTGATTATTTAATGAAGCGTTTTACTGCATTCTTCTCCCGGGAGAAGGTGATTTTAATTGTATACATTATTGTTAGTATTGTAATCGGTCTGCAGCACTACCATGGCGGACCTGGTAAATACAATAACTACATCATTTTCAGACAGTCGCTGTTTCATTTGCTCGATAAATCCAATCTGCATACTGGTTATCCAAACGAGTATTTTGATCTGTTTCTTTATCATCCCACTTTCTGCATTTTATTTAGTCCTTTCAGTCTTTTGCCGGTTTCTGTGGGGCTCATTCTTTGGCTTATCACCTGTTCGCTGGTGGTCTTTTATGCAATCCGCAGTTTGCCTTTGGAAGACAATCACAAGGTTTTTTTCTGGTGGTTTATTCTAATTGAACTGGTGACCTCACTACACAACCAGCAGACAAATCCAATCATCGGAGCTTTGGGTTTGCTTACGTTTTCGTTTTTAGAAAAAGATAAAATTAAGTGGGCTGCGCTATTTCCCATTCTTGCATTTTGTATCAAGGGCTACGGACTTATTTTCGCTGCATTGTTTTTGTTTTATCCCAAAAAAGGCTACTACATCCTTTATTCATTATTATGGATGACTGTTCTGGGATTTCTGCCTTTACCGGTTGTGGGTTCAGAACATTTCGGTCAGTTATACAAAGATTGGTACACCTGCCTGATTCAGGACCACAAGGTGAATTTTGGTTTTTCTATCATGGGATTAATCAAAGTCTGGAATCCTGCTTTCACCGATCAGGATGTGAGTAAAGTGCAATATGCCGGGCTGTTACTTTTTGCTGTTACCTGGTTATGGACTTTATTAAAACAGAATTTTAAAACCATCGAAAATCGTTTTCTTTTGCTTGCTTACGCGTCGCTGTGGGTAATCATGTTCAATCACGCGGCCGAGTCTTCAACTTATGTTATAGCCATTCAGGGAGTTGCGATCTGGTATCTTTTCAGCCGTGAGCAGCTTTATCCCTGGGCAAAGGTTCTGATATTTCTGGTGTTCTTTTTCAGTATTCTCGCTCCGACGGACATTTATCCCCTGTCATGGAGACGGGATTTTATCGTGCCGAATCTGATTAAAGTTATTCCTTGTTTTCTGGTGTGGTGCGTATTACTGATACAATTGTTTAGCGTTGAAAAAAAATAATTTAATACTTCATCATCAAATGATTAGCGTTGTTCTTCCCTGTTATAATCCATTGGATGGCTGGTGCCAGACATTTCTGGATCATATGACCGAGCTTAACGGGAAATTACCGGATTATAGTATCCAGTATATCATTTCCAATGATGGTTCAACCAGGTTAGATCTGCAAAAAATTGATATGCTTATGGCTTCTCCCAATGTGATTTTTCTGAACAGTGAGATTAACGAAGGGAAAGGCTCGGCGATCAGGAAAGGAACCAACCGTGCAGACGGAGATATCATTATTTACACCGATATCGATTTTCCTTTCGGTACCGCACCGATTGTGGAAATGATAAATGTATTTAAAGAAAATCCGCAAACATGGTTTGTTTATGGAAACAGAAACGTAGAATATTTCAAAAAATTACCTTTCAAAAGACAGCTTGTTTCCAAGGCGTTACATCGCCTGAACCGGATCTTTTTGTCAAAACATATTACCGATACACAGGCTGGAATCAAAGGTTTGAGAAGAGAAATCCTTCCGGAAGTTCTGGAGACAAAAACCAATACCTTTGTTTTTGAAATTGAGCTAATACGTAAACTGGTCCGTAAAAAAATAGGCATCAGATCTGTTGAAGTTTCAGCAAACCCAGCCATTGTGTTCAGCGATTTTAGTATGAAGGTTTTATTCCGGGAGGCAGTCAGCCTGGCGCGTATTATTATGATGAGCAGTATATGGAACGACATTTCATAAATTTAACCTTCGATCTGGAGGAGTTTGACATACCGGAGGAGTACGGGCAAAAAGTATCTGAAAATAACCAGATGGATGTTACGCTGGAAGGTATGAACAGGCTTATGCGAGTGCTGGATAAACACGACATAACCGTTACCTTTTTTACTACCGGTAATTTTGCCCGGAAAAACCCGGAACTGGTAAGAAATCTTGCCGCAAAGCATGAAATCGCTTCTCATGCACTTTATCATTCTCCCGCTCATATTTTTCAGCAGGACGATATTTTGATTTCAAAACAAATTCTGGAATCTGTTTCCGAAAGTAGGGTAACCGGATTTCGTATGCCGAGGCTTGCACCATTTGATGAAAGCAAACTTACGGAGTGGGGTTTTGAATATGATTCTTCTGTAAATCCAACTTATCTTCCCGGGCGATACAATCTTCTCCATAAAAATCCGCTTCCTTATATTGAAAAAGGATTGATCGAGCTTCCCTGCTCAACTACGCCGTTTTTGAGGTTTCCTTTATTCTGGCTGTCGTTCAAAAACCTTCCGCCTGCGATTTATTCGTCTATGTGCCTGCGAACGCTAAGAAAGAGAAAAACGCTGATGCTTTACTTTCATCCCTGGGAGTTTGCAGATATCAGCAGCTTTAAGCTTCCCGGATTTGTGAAAAACAATAATGGTCAGAAACTGACAAACCGCCTTGACGGGTTGATTCAGTATTTAAAAAGTAATAAGGGAGAGTTTGTAACCTGTCAGCAATTCTGTACACAGCTGAAAGAAAAAAGTTATCTGCTTAAATCTCCCTGGAAAATCTGAATTAGATAAACCTAATTTGCAACACTAAGTATAACAGATAGTCAATTGCGGTTGACCTGTTAATTTCCCGGAAATCTTCCACGTTTTCTCATTTTTGAAGGCAATGTTCCTGCCGACGTTTATTGAAGTTTTTTACTATGTCACAAACATTGTTAAATCAGTTACAAGGTTAGTTGGAATATACTTTCAATATTCTGGCATAAATTGCGAACAGTCTGTAAACCAGTGACAAAAGTTTGCGTTTTGGTGATTATCTAATAATAAACTATAACTTTTATATAATATTTGCCATAAATCAAAAAAAACGATATAATTGTTATAGTTAAAATTAGTTGACAAGATTTAAATTTGTTTATTTCAATTATAGGCAGATTTTATTTGTTAATTATAACTTTAAAAAGAATCTCTTGTTAGCCACACTCATAATCAAATTGACTTCTTAATGATTATACTTTACTTTTTTTGATACCATGAGTCCGTATAATGACGAAAGATCGTTTATAAGGCAAATTTCTCAGGGAGACCAAAAGGCCTTTTCGGAAATGTACGATCGTTACAAACCGGTGCTTTACCGCTTTGTTTTTAACATTCTCAAATCGGCTGATTTGACGAATGATTCCTGCCAGGAAATTTTTATCAAAATCTGGGAGGACCGCACCAGGCTTCATGAGGTAATGTCATTCAAGTATTATCTGCTTACGGTTGGTAAAAATCATAGTCTGAACGTTTTAAAAAAAGTCCTTTCTGAGGAAAAAACACTCTCTGCTTTTATCAGCAATTACAATGAGGTAAATAACGAGCTGGAAGAAAAAATGCAATCGGACGAATATCAGGATTTTATCAATTCAGTACTGATCACGCTAACTCCCCAAAGCCGTAAAATATTTCAATTGTGCCGTCAGCAGGGTTTGTCTTATGACGAGGCTGCCATGATGATGGGTGTTTCCCGCAATATCATCAAAAAGCACATGATCAAATCCATGAAGATCTTTAAAGTCGCAGTGGAAAAGGATCTGGGCATTGCTTTTAATGTACTTTCTGCTATCACCTTTTTTTTAGGTGACTTCGAGTCGTTGTTATTTGTTTAAATTTCTTCTTTTTATTGAAAATCAAAATATAATTCTTTGTTATTGCACTAATCGATAGAATAGTATAAACTTTTTGCAAATATTCAATTTATTATATTTTGGGGGGGATCCTTACAGTCATCCAGAGTTGTCTTACAGTTAAGAATGCAAAATTATGACAGATCCTAAATTACTTAGCCGGCTTGTTGAAAGGTATTATACAAATCAGGCAACAACTGAGGAGCTGGAAGTATTTATTGATCTTCAAAAAAAAGGAGTACTTGACGAAGCACTCAACGATTATTTGGAAGGTGTAATAAAAGAGGAAGCAATTCAGCCGGAAGCGTCATTTCAGCATCAGCCAAAAAGGGGCCAGTTAATGATGATTGCAGCCTCTGTTTCTTTACTGCTCCTGACAGGGTTTCTGGCCATGTGGGCTTTGAAGGGAATTAATGAGGTGAATTATGTTCAGGTACAGACGGATCAGTTTAAAGAAAAACAAATCCGGTTGTCAGATGGCTCACTGGTTGTTCTAAACCGCAACAGCGCATTTGCTTATCCTGAAAAATGGAGTGGTGAGTCCAGAGATGTAAAATTGCTGTCGGGAGAAGCCTATTTTGAAATTAAGCAGAATAAAAAATACCAGTCCTTTATCGTTCACACGCCGGATGATTTTAAAATTGATGTTTTAGGGACGGAATTTAATATTTCCAGCAAAAACGGGCAAACAAAAGTTTACCTGGAAAGTGGCAAAGTAAAAGTAGAACGGCATGGGCAGAAATCGGTTTTAAAACCCGGAGAACTGGCCGAATATGACAAAGAAACCGGACAGATAACGGTACAGCAGGCTAACGGGGAACTTTGGCTTGCCTGGAAAAACGACATGTTCTTCTTTGACGATGCCACACTTTCGGACATCGGCAAGACGCTTGAAGACTATTACCACAAAAATGTAATCATCGAAAATGAGTCTTTAGCAAGTTTACGTTTTACAGGGAAAATTTCCCGAAACAACATCGATATGGTACTTAAGATTCTGTCCAGGACGCTGAACATTGATATCATGCACCATAAAGATCAGATTATCATGGAAAATTCCGAAAAGGTTTACCGCCATGCAGATTAGTATCTAACCTAATTTACCTACAATAAACTTTCAGACTTATGAGATCAATGTTATCCAGGAAGAAATTTCTGTGGCTGATGTTTCTTTTGCCGGGTGCAGTTTGCCAGGTAAACGGGCAGGGGGCCATTTGGGCACGTGGGAATGATGATAAGCAGCCGGTGGTCGCCAAGGCTCGTCCTATCGCACTAACCGATGCTTTGCAGGAAATTGAGAATAAATATCATGTTACTTTTGCTTATCAGAAAGGCCAGGTAACAGGAAAACGTATATCGCGTACGTTAGGGAAAAATGAGAACATTGAAACCTATTTAAAAGAGGTTCTGACACCATTGAACCTATCAGCTGAAAAATTTCAGAAAACATTTGTAATTGCTGAACCCGTTAAAACCGTCCCTGTGAAAAAGGCTCCGGTGTCAACGTCAACGAACATGATGGATGTTCGTGTAAAAGGTAAAGTAACTGCTCAGGATGACGCCAGTGCACTTGCCGGGGTGAACATCATCGTAAAAGGAACGCAGATCGGAACTACGACGGATCAGGATGGAAATTATTCAATCCAGGTACCTAATGGTGAGTCGGTTCTGGTTTTTTCATTTTTGGGCTTTACCACGCATGAAACGCCTGTTAAAGACAGAGCAGTAATAGATGTTTTGTTGTTTTCGGATAGCAGACAGCTTAGCGAAGTAGTAGTAACAGCTGCTGGTATCGAAAGAGCTGCAGGAACACTTGGATATTCTGTGGCAACTTTAAAATCAGACGATCTGGCTCAAAAAAGCGAACCGGATCCAATGCGTGCACTGACAGGTAAAATGGCAGGTGTTAACATTCAGGGTGGTGGTGGAGTTGCGGGTGGTTCTACCAACGTAACAATCCGCGGGAATTCTTCGCTGGGAAACAACAACCAGCCTTTGTATGTTGTAGATGGTGTCCCTTTTGACAACTCTACTTACGCTCCTGCGGGTGACCGTCAGACGCAAAGCAGCCAGTCTACTGCAAGCCGTGCTTTTGACATTGACCCTAATAACATTCAAAGCTTAACGGTATTGAAAGGTGCTGCGGCAGCTGCGCTTTATGGTTCACGTGCAGCGAACGGCGCGATTATCATTACTACCAAAGCATCTGCCAAAAAAGGCAAAAAAGGTACTGAGATTACTTATAGTACTTCTTACTCAGCAGAGGAAATTGCGGGACTTCCTGATTATCAGCATACTTACGGGCAAGGTACCAACTTTGACTTTCGTACAGCGGTTTATGGTTCAAACGGATCGGCATACAGCAGCCGCGAAACGATTCCCCATCCTCTTGCACGTCCGGGATACAATTCAACTGATTTTCCTCAGTTTTATATGGCTGATGGCGTTACCGCTGCTCAAATTCCGTACAAGTCTTATGCAGGAAAAGCGCAGCGTGATTTTTTCAGAACGGGTTCTGTATTTGAAAACGGTTTAACGATCAACAGCGGAAGCGAAAAAGGAAACTTTACCTTAGGTCTTGGACGTACAAGTAACAAGGGTATTGTCCCCGGAAACGAAATTTCACGTACTTCCTTTAACGTAGGCGGTAATATTAAACTGGATAACAAATTTTACGCAAGAGGTACGATAAACTATGTAATGACTGATCAGAAAAGCCCTCCGATTGGTGGAAGCGGTGATATCATGAGTAACCTGTATTATTTACCAACAAGTTACGATCTGAGCGGTCTTCCGTATGAAAATCCGAATACAGGTGCAAACGTCTATGACCGTGACGGACTTGATAACCCTTATTGGTCTGTTAAACACAGCCCGTCTACTTCAAACGTAGATCGTTACTACGGTAACTTCGTGTTGGGTTTTGATCCGACTCCATGGCTGAATATCCAGAACACAGCTGGTTTTAATGCTTACACTGATCGCCGGGTAAGTGTTTTAGGCAAAGGTTCTTCTGTTTACGCAAACGGAACGATTAATACCGACAATATCTACCGTCAGGAACTGGATAACACGTTGTTATTCACCATCACCAAAAGCTTTAACAAAGATTTCTCTTTACGTGCCATTCTTGGAAATAACATTAACCAGCGTAAAACAGAGCGTTCGGCTTTCAGTGGTGACAACATCATCACAGCGGGTATCAATGATATCAGCAATACTTCAACGATTACTCTGGGAAGTCTTCCTAACAACCGTGCGAAGATCAAACAGCGTTACTATGCATTTTTTGGGGACGTAACACTGGACTATAAAAGCTTTGCTTCTTTGAACCTGGTAGCACGGAACGATGTGTCGTCTACGTTACCTAAGGCAAACAGAAGTTACTTCTACGGCGGTGCAAACGGGTCGTTTGTATTCTCAGAAGCTTTAAAAATTCAAAACAAAATTTTCAGCTCTGGTAAAGTGCGGTTGGGTTATACAAAAGTTGGTAACGAGGCCAGTCCTTATTTAACTGCCAATGTGTACACAGCCAATGCAGATGCAAGTGGATTAGGTGCGCCTTTCTCAAACGGAACGGTTACAAATGTAAGTACGCTGACCATGTCGGATGTACTGACCAATGCCAATCTTCAGCCGGAATTTATCACAGAGTTTGAAACAGGTACAAACCTTGAATTCTTTGAAGGACGTCTTTCTTTTGATTTAACTTATTATCACAAGAAAAGTACCTCTCAAATATTCACTGTAAAATCTGCTCCTTCAACGGGTTACACCGACCGGATCATTAACCTGGGACAAACATCCAACAGAGGTATTGAAGTAACCCTTGGTGCAACGCCTATCGAAACTGAAAACGGTTTCAAATGGGAGGTGGATGCCAACTTTACTAAAAACAAGAACATGGTTGATGACCTTGGGGGATATGCTCAGCTTGTTTACGGAAGCAACGTTCACATTGCCGGACAGCCTTACGGACAGATTTACAGAAGTCGTTATGCAAGAGATGAAGAAGGTAATATTTTAGTTAATCCACAGACTGCCAAACCAATATCTTCTTCAACAAGCGGACCGATCGGCAATCCAAACCCAACTTTTATGGCCGGACTTAGCAATTCTTTCTCTTTCAAAAAATTCACTTTGGGTGTTCTTTTTGACTGGAAACAAGGCGGAGCAATATATTCAAGTAACATTGGTGAAGCCATGGCGCGTGGTGTAAGTAAAGACACAGAAGATCGTTACAGAATGCTTATCGGACCAGGCGTGCTGGGTGATGTAAATACACTGAAACCACTTCTGGATGGAGAGGGTAACAAAATCCCGAACAATACAGCCATTACAGTAATCGATTATTATTTCGCAAGCGGCTTCGGGCCGGGTGGGGTAGCAGAAGGATCAGTATTCGATGCAACTGTATTCCGTCTTCGTGAAGTTTCTCTTGGGTACTCAGTGCCTGCACGTTTGCTTGCCAAAACACCTTTCGGATCTGCTTCGCTTTCGATCAGCGGAAGAAACCTTTGGTACAATGCACCAAACTTTCCAAAATACATGAATTATGATCCGGAAGTTAGCACAGGATCATCCAACAATGCCGGTGCGGATTCTTACGGGGTACCAACAACCCGCCGCTATGGTGTAAACTTACGAATCAGCTTTTAATCCAGTCAAAACCGGAAACATTATGAGAGGAAAATTTAAAATATCCGCGTTACTTGTTCTGCTATTTCTGGCAAGTTCCTGCAGTGATTTTGTGGACATCAACAGTGACCCAAACAACCCGACAAAGCCTACGCTGAGTCTGCTTTTACCTGCAACCCAAATGTCTTTGGCAGGTTATTTCAACGGAGTTAATGCGGGAGGTTCTTCTGCCATGCAACACTTTGCATCCGGTGCTCTAAACCGTTGGAATCAAAGCGGAACATCATTTTCTACGCCCTGGTCAGGTTTCTACACTGCCACCATTCCTGATCTTGAAACGGTAATAAGAGAAGGTACAGCTCAGGAAGCATGGGGATATGTAGCAATCGCAAAGCTTGAAAAAGCTTATTTATACAGCATTATGGTTGATGTGTGGGGAGACGTACCCTACACCCAGGCGGCGGGAGAATTTGCTGATCCGGCTCTTGACAAAGGAGCTGATATCTACACCAGTCTTTTTGCACTGATCGATGAAGCGCTTGCTGATATGAACAAAAGCTTTACAGTAGCTGCGGGTTCCGATATTTTTTATCAGGGAAACAAAACTAACTGGACACGTATGGCCAACTCGCTTAAACTGAAAATGTTTAATCAGATCCGCCTTTCAGATCCAGCAAAAGCCAGTGCCGGTATCAAAGCATTACTTTCAAGCGGTGCCCTTTTAATTGCAGACAATGCTCAGGATTTTACTTTTAAGTACGGAACTAACGTAACACCAAACGCACGCCATCCATGGTACGTGAGCTGGTATGGATCCAGCAGAGGCGGTTATGTAAGTATGCCACTTGTTAATAATCTGAAAGACAGTGACGATCCGCGTCTTCGTTATTATGTATTCCGCCAGAACTCAACAGTAGGTCTTGCAAACTCAAACAACGGTGAAGGTTACTACGGCCGTGAACCGGGTGATGGAGCTGCTTCTCCTGCAGATGCAAATACAAGAGCATTGATCGGAATTTATCCGGCCGGTGGTTTGTATGACAACGGAACGATCAAAACCTTGACTGCTGCTAACGTGTATTTGAACAATACAGGTGCGGTTTCAACTTCTACTTCAAATTCATTTAAAATTCCTCTCTCCACTGCGGGAGACGGAACGGGTGCGGGAATTCTTCCTTTGATTACTAACTCAATGGTGAAATTCATCAGAGCGGAAGCTGCATTGACAATGGGAACAGGAGAGGATGCGGCACAGCTTCTTGCTGATGCGGTTACTGCTCAGCTGACTACCGTAAGTACGCTGGCAGGAAGCAACAAAGGAACTACCATTCCTGCTGCAACGATCACAGGTTTTGTAAATAAGGTTAAAACACAGTTTACAGCTGCCAGCGAAACCGGTAAAATGGAACTTTTGATGACGCAGAAATGGATTGCCCTGTTTGGTAACGGCGTAGAATCCTACAACGATTACCGCAGAACCGGTCTTCCAAAACTAGGCGACCTTGTTTCTCCGCTTGACGTGTTCCCTTTGCGTTTTTACTATTCTGAAACGGAACTGACATCGAACGAAACTTTGATTAAGGATCGTGAAACAATTCAGAGAGCTCAGCAGACCACACCTGTATTCTGGGATAAATAAGATCGGGCAAAAAAAATATTGATATCAATTTTAAATTAACAGATATGAAAAAGTTCTTTGTATATGCCATGATGCTGATCGCTATTGGGATGGATTCGTGCAAGGATGTGGAGTACGACTGGGAAAAGGCAACAACCGGTGCTGCTCCAAAAGTAACGGTGAACATAGCGAAGTCTGCTTTGCCAACCGTACAAACCGGAAACGTATCTTTCTTTAACCTGAAGGATCCGAATTATGCAACAACGCAGCAATTTGAATGGACGCTGGATTATTTCGATTTTGGGAGAACCACGGTAACCTCCATTGACGTATATCTTAGCTTCAACAAAAAAGAATCCAGCCCGCCTGCGTACCCGATTGTTTATTCTTTGGCCGGTGAGTTTCCAAGTATCCGTCAGTTCCCGCTGCCGAGCACCGTCCTGGCAACAGATAAGTTGTATGAAAAGGTGACAACCTTTCCTAAAACTTTTACTCTTACACCGGCTCAGCTTGCTGCATTCACAGGTACAAATCTGAGCACTGTGGTTGCCAATGACTACTTCCTGTTCAAGTTTATCCTGACGATGGGTGACGGCAGAAAGATCGTTCAGTATCAGGAAAATGCTTGTGATGAGTCACGTGGCGAGCCTTGTGACTGCCGTGTAGGTGTGAGGTTCAAAAACCAGTAATATTTTTTAATGAAACATTAAGGAGTTAGGGTTATTAAGCATTTTCCTTAATGTTTCTTCACTCCTTAATGGTTTATAAATTTGTACTTAATGATCAAAAAGTTAATCCTATAAATATGATACGAATACGTTTATGTATAGTACTGTTATTTTTTTCAGTATCGGTATCCTTTGCCCAAACCATCCCGACGCCAAAGGAACATTTTGGTTTTAACATCGGTGATGATTACAACCTGGCTACCTTCACCCAGGCTGAGGCTTACTTCAAAAAAGTAGCCGCTGTTTCGGACAGGGTAAAGTTTGTTGACATTGGTCCGACAGAAGAAGGCCGGCGCCAGCCAATGATGATTGTTTCCTCTCCCGCTAACCTTAAAAAATTAGATCGTTACAAAGAAATCTCCCAGAAACTGGCACATGCCGAAATCACCGAAGAAGAAGCACGTGCTTTAATTGGTGAAGGCAAGCCGGTTGTTTGGATCGACGGTGGTCTTCACGCTACTGAAACCGTGGGTTCTCATCAGCTGATCGAAACGTATTACCAACTGGTAAGCCGCAAAGATCCTGAAACAATGAAAATCCTGGACAACGTGATCATTTTGCTTTCGCAGGTAAATCCTGACGGACAGGAAATCGTTGCGAGCTGGTATATGAACGAAAAAGATCCTAAGAAACGGAACATGAACATTCCGCGTCTGTATCAGAAATATGTAGGTCACGATAACAACCGTGATTTCTACATGATGAACATGAAAGAAACCACCAACACTTCTACTCAGCAGTATGTTGAATGGCTTCCGCAGATCATTTATAATCACCACCAGACTTCACCTGCAGGTGCTGTTGTGGCAGGTCCTCCTTACCGCGATCCTTTTAATCATCTTCTTGATCCGCAGATAATTACGGGTATTGAAGGTGTTGCTGCATCTATGATCAACCGTTTGCATGTTGAAGGCAAACCAGGGTATACACGTTTGGCAGGATCTGTATTTTCCACCTGGTGGAACGGTGGTCTTCGTACAACACCTTATTTCCATAACATTATTGGTATCCTGACAGAGATTACAGGAAATCCGACACCGATGACCATTCCTCTGGTACCGGACCGTTTAATTCCAAACAATGCAAACCCATTCCCGGTAATGCCTCAGAAATGGCCATACCGCCGTTCAATCGATTATTCAGTTTCGCTTAACTACGGAATCCTGAATTATGCGCTTCGCAACGGAGACGAGCTGATGTACAATATTTACAAAATGGGCAGAAGCTCTATCGAAAAAGGAAGCAAAGATACCTGGACACTTTATCCAAAGTACTCTCAGGCTGTAACCGATGGTTTTGAGGCTTCTAAAAAAGCAGCACCGGCAGCCCGTCCGCGTCCGGACAGCACAGCAGCAGGCGCAGCCTTTGGCGGATTTGGTGGAAACACAATTCCGCAGAAGTTTTTTGATAGTGTTTATACAAATCCTGTTTTAAGAGATCCAAGAGGTTTTATCCTTTCGGCTGATCAGGCGGATTTTCCAACAGCTGTGAAATTTATCAATGCGCTGATCAAATCAGGTATTCTGATTCACAAAGCATCAGCGCCTTTCACTGTGGAAGGTAAAAAATATCCTGCTGGTTCTTATGTGGTGAAAGCTGCACAGGCTTTCCGTCCGCACGTGATGGATATGTTCGAGCCACAAAATCACCCGAATGATTTCGAATATCCGGGCGGTCCTCCGATCCGTCCTTACGATGCAGCAGGCTGGACACTTGCTTTCCAGATGGGTGTTAAGTTTGATCGTATCTTAAACGCATTTGACGGTCCTTTCGAACGTATTCCTTACGGACAGGTTCAGGCGATGCCTGTTGTTTCAACACCATCTTCAAAAGGCGGATATCTTGTTGATTCAAGAGTAAACAATGCTTTTACAGCTGTTAATGATCTGATGAAAGCAGGTGTTGAAGTGTATCGTACAACCGACAGCACATCTACTGCTCCTGCCGGATCGTTTTTTGTTCCTGCAAAAGGCAAATCGATTTTGGATAAAGCATCGGCAAGTTATGGTGTAAAAGGAATAGCCGTTTCGGCTCGTCCGGCCACATCGGTTAAAGTAACGCCCGCGCGTATCGCTCTTTTTGACAACTACGGCGGCTCGATGCCATCAGGCTGGGTTCGCTGGATGATGGAACAATACAATTTTGATTATAAAGTGATTTACCCTCAGGATATTGACAAAGGCGATTTGTCTTCAAAATACGATGTGATTCTGTTCATTGGCGGAGGTATTCCTGCGGTTGCTACCGGTGGTGGTGAAGGCAGAGGCGGCTTTGGCAGACAGCCTAAACCAGAGGAAATAGCAGAAGAGTTCCGTCCTTGGCTGGGCAGCATTACTCCTGCAAAATCAATTCCTGAACTTAAAAAATTTATGGAAGCAGGCGGACAGGTTGTTACAGTGGGCAGCAGCACTGCACTTGCTTATCATTTGGGGCTTCCTGTAACCAATGCACTTACAGAAGTAAATGCAAAAGGAGAAACCAAAAATCTTTCGGGAGAGCGCTATTACATCCCCGGAAGTATTCTTAAAGTTGCTTTTGATACAGACGCACCGGCAAACTGGGGTATGGCCAGCGAAGCAGATGTTGTTTTCAGCAATAGTCCTGTGTTCCACATCGGGCCGGATGCGGCTATGAAAGGTCTTACACCGCTTGCATGGTTCTCAACTGCTAAACCACTTGTGAGTGGATGGGCTTGGGGAGAAACTTATCTGAAAGATGGCGTAGTTGCCTTCCAGGCCAAAGTTGGTAAAGGGAAACTTTATGCCTTCGGACCTGAAATTACTTTCCGTGGACAGTCGCATGGTACTTTCAAGTTATTGTTTAATGAACTTTACAAAACAAATCTGACCAAATGACAAACAAATTTAATCGCCTGTTTTTAGCGATCCTGTTTTTAGGAATTCAGTCGGCCTGGGCCCAGATTCCGACACCCAAAGAGCACTTTGGGTTTAGCATTGGTGATGATTATCAGCTAGCCAATTTTACACAGACAGAAGCTTACTTTCAAAAAATTGCAAAAGCTTCGGATCGTGTTAAGTTAACTGTGATTGGTAAAACCGCAGAGAATCGCGACCAGCACATGCTGATTGTTTCTTCTCCTGAAAACCTGAAAAAGCTTGACCGCTATAAGGAAATTTCTACGAAAATGGCGCACGCCGATGGTATTAGCGAAGAGCAGGCACGGGCAATGGCAGCAGAAGGAAAATCAATCGTATGGATCGATGGTGGTTTGCATGCTACGGAAGTTGTAGGTATTCACCAGCTTATAGAAACACTTTACAACGTAGTTAGCCGCAATGATGCTGAGACGAAAAGGATTCTTGATAATGTGATTATTCTTTTCACACATGCTAATCCTGATGGACAGGAGTTGGTTTCCAACTGGTATATGAGAGAAAAAGATCCTTTGAAGCGTAAAAACGAAGGGCTTCCGAGATTGTATCAGAAATACATCGGTCACGATAACAACCGCGATTTCTTTATTCAGAATCAGGTGGAGAGCCGTAACATGGGGCAGCAGCTTTTTGTTGAATGGATTCCTCAGATTATGTACAATCACCATCAGAGAGGACCTGCGGGTTCCGTTTTGGCAGGACCTCCTTACCGTGATCCGTTCAACTACGTTTTTGATCCGATGATGGTAACAGGAATTGATGCAGTGGGCGCAGCAATGTACAACCGTCTGAATGCCGAAAACAAGCCAGGGTTTACACGTCTGACTGGTTCGAGCTTTTCGACCTGGTATAATGGCGGTCTTCGTACAACTACGCATTTTCACAACATGATCGGTTTGCTTACAGAGATTATTGGCGGACCAACCCCAGAGGACGTACCTTTGGTTCCGGAACGTCTGATCCCGAACAACAATACGCCTTTCCCTGTAACGCCTCAGAAGACATGGCATTTCAAGCAGTCTATTGACTATTCGGTGTCATTGAACTATTCGGTTCTGGATTATGCGGCACGTAACAGCGATCATTTGCTTTACAACATTTATACGATGGGTAAAAACTCTATCAAACGTGGAAGCGGTGATTACTGGACGCCAACACCAAAGAGAGTGGAGGAGATCAACTCAGCTTATAAAGCAGATCAGGCCAAAGCAAGACCACGCGGAGGAGAAGCACCAACCCCGGGCGGAGGAGGTATGTTCCGCGGAGGCGGTGGTGTTCCTGTTAAATATTACAACACGGTTTTTGAAGCACCAGCCAAACGTGATCCGCGCGGATACATCATTCCTGCAGACCAGGCTGATTTTCCAACAGCAGTGAAATTTATCAACGCATTGGTTCGCACAGGTATCCAGATCGAAAAAGCAACATCTGCATTTACAGTAGCCGGTAAAAATTATCCTGCTGGTTCTTATGTGGTTAAAACTGCTCAGGCTTTCCGTCCACACGTAATCGATATGTTCGAGCCGCAGGATTATCCTAACGATTTCCAGTACCCGGGCGGACCTCCGATCAGACCTTACGATGCAGCAGGATGGACACTTGCTTTCCAGATGAGTGTTAAGTTTGACCGTATTCTGGAAAAATTCGACGGACCATTTGAAAAAATGCCATACGGACAGCTTCAGTTACCGGTTGGTAAAGTTGCATCGGGTTCAGCAGGTTACGAAATCAAGGCGAGTGTGAACGATGCATTCATCGTAGTAAATGATCTTTTGAAAGCAGGAGCAGAAGTTAGTCGTCTTGCTGACGGTACTTTCTACATTCCTCAGAGTGCAAAGTCAAAAGGAATCGTTGAAAAAGCTACAAAAGAACTGGGTATCCAGATCGGGGCGGTTGCTAAAAAACCAGCCGGAGCAATGGAAAAAGTTGCTCCTTTGAAAGTGGCGCTTTGGGATACTTACGGTGGATCGATGCCCTCGGGTTGGGTACGCTGGATGCTTGAACAGTATCGCTTTCCATTCAGTGTTATTTTTGCAAAAGAAATCGATGGCGGTGATTTGAAAAGTAAATATGATGTGATCGTATTTGTAACCCGCGCTATCTCTGCACCTTCTGCACGTGACTCTGTTATGAATGCCATGTTTGCAGGAAGAGGACCAAAAGAAGAAGAAGTTCCTGAGGAATTCCGTTCTACAATGGGATCCATCACGGCTGCCAAATCTATTCCGCAATTGAAGAAATTCATGGAAGCAGGCGGTAAGATCGTTACCATCGGAAGCAGCACAGGTCTTGCCTATCACTTAGGTTTGCCTATTCGCAACGCAATTACTGAGGTTACTAAGGATGGCAGCAGCGAACCGCTTCCTGGTGAGAAATTCTTTATTCCGGGAAGTCTTCTCAATGTAAGCGTTGATACGACTGCAAAAGCAAGCTGGGGTATGAGCTCAAAAACGGACGTTTATTTTGATAACAGCCCTGTTTTCACAGTTTCACCGGATGCAATTGCCAAAGGCGTTATCAAACCGCTTGCATGGTTCCCGAACAGCACACCGCTTCGCAGTGGATGGGCATGGGGACAGGCTTATCTGCAGGGTGGAGTAGCCGCATTTGAAGCCAATGTGGGTAAAGGTAAATTGTACGCCTTCGGTCCGGAAATCACTTTCCGCGCCCAGTCACATGGAACATTTAAATGGCTGTTCAATCAGCTGTACTAAAATAGGTGCTGAACAAACGTTACTTTGTTTGGCCTGAATAGAAAAACGGGAAGGATTGCTTTTAAAAGCAGTTCTTCCCGTTTTCTTGTTTAAAATCAGATTGTTAACTTAAGGCAATAAAATAATCTAATATCTCTAAATTCGGTTTACAGATATTATTTCAAAATTCTTTGACCTATACGGCCTCGCTGCAATTTTCGGAGTTACAACTTATTTTATAACTGATTCCTAAAATCTCAGAGGAGACGAGGGTGAATTTTAGTGTGGTGAATGAGAAGTGATGTCAGAGGTTTACAGCTTTTTTACAAACGGATAAATGTATTTAATTATGTGCCCGGCAACATCTCTCCTTTCAACATAAATATCCAACGTAATATCTTCTCCCACTTTACTGGCTTTGACTTTAAACCACGCATTATAAACAAATTTGTCATTATTATAAGCGTTCTGAGTCTGCTCAAATTCCAAAACAAATTTGTTTTTCACTTCGACATTGAGAAATGTCAGCTCTATGTCATTTACATTTATTGTAGAATCTCCGGAAAAGGGCCCGGGAAAACCCGTCAGTTTTAAATTTACCCGGTTGTTCGACCTTCCCGTAATTTGAAGATCTATTTTTCTTTCAGTTGTATTATTACGTCGGTTATAAATATAATCTCCTTCAAAGTAGATGTTATTCCCGGGTCCCAGTTCAGTCTTTGTACAAGACAGAAATATTACTAAAATTGATGTTATACTAAATCCAATTTAAATAGACGTATTTCTGATATAGGGAAAACAAGTAAGTGAAATCACGTTGTCAATGGATTCTGAAATGTTCTCTACTACTTTCTGAATTTTTTGTTGTGCGAGTTCTAGGCTGTCAAAAACTTTGTTTTTCAGATACCTCCGCACTTCCTTGAAAAATCTTTCAATAGGATTTAGTTCAGGACAAGCGGGCGGCAATTTTTTAAATACTAATTTGTTGGCATCAAAAAGTTCGTCTTTATGAGCTTTCGCACCGTCGGCTATAAAAAGAGACTTTTGGTT
>NZ_SMFL01000015.1 GCF_004349265.1 Dyadobacter psychrotolerans | reverse complement strand
TGCTGAGTTTGCCCCACCAACGGTCTGAATATGTTGATAGTAATTCCTTAATTCCGCCCTTAACATAACTATTCCAAAGCCGTTGTGATTGTCGTTCGCCCAATCCAATCGCAGCACCTGCACGAGCTTGGCTACGATACTCTCCCATTTTTAGCGATCTTATAAATCGAATTCGATCACGACGCATTGCATTCTTTTCACGCTTTTCCATGAAAAGCAAATCAGCTATACTTTCCTTAATAATGTCAGCATATTTCATATATAAATATACGACTTTTTATTTTGAAATTAGTATTATATGCTGAAACAAACACTTCAGGGAGATGGTGAGGAGGTATGGGACACTTTGAAAAACAACTTTTTGAAATAAGAGTTTTCCTCAAAGCAATTGCATTTCAAAGCTGATCAATCAGGTATAATCTGCCTCATTGGTCAGCTTCATTTCATAGAAAAGCATTTGATTTTCTATCGACAATACTTGCGGACAAATGTTGTTTTTTTGTTAAAAAAATAAGTAAAAATCAATTGTAACCGTTTTTATATTAGTCTGAATTAAAAAATGGAAAATGAGAAGATTACTTTGGAAAGCAACTATGCTGTTATGTTTGGTTGGAGGATTTATAGCTTGTAAAAACCCTGACTTCGAACCTGCCGAAAGTTTTGACTTCGAGGTTGTCAGACCAAACCGGGATAGCTTGTTTGTGGTTAGCACTACTAAATCGCCATTTTCAATGAGAATAAATCTGGAAGGGAATCTCTCTCATATAGCGGCGTTGTCCTGGTCTTCGGATTCAATTTTTGTTATCAACGGCGGAATCGGAATTCCCGCTGGCCGTTTCACGTCCCCACTGATTTCTTCCGAAGATTATACTGATAAAGTGTTTGTTATGTATAAGGCGCTGAGCGATTCTACACGTGGGAATTTAAAAATTAAAGTAACGGTTCAGTAATTGTTAATCTTACTATTTTACAAAATTCATCAAACAAACTAAGCTGATATGACTAATGAAACAGATATGACTAGCCTTACCGCCGTGGATAAAAACAGGGTTATTGAAATGGCTTGGGAAGACAGAACTTCTTTCGATGCCATAAAACTTCAGTTCGGACTCAATGAGCAACAGGTTATTGAGCTGATGAGAAAAGAAATGACTGTTTCCAGTTTCAAAATGTGGCGAAAACGCGTGCATGGAAGGGTTACCAAACATTTAAAATTACAGGAAACAAAGCTTGTCAGGTTCAAAAGTTCATTACAGCGGCAGATTACTTTGAACAAAATAAGTAAAAGAAAATAAGCTTGCTATGAGAAATTATGTCTGAAATTTTTAAGGCGCATTTAAAGAAATTCATTGAACTAAAGGAGGAAGATTTTCCTGTTATCCTTTCTTTCTTTGAACCCGTCAGCGTACGAAAAAAAGAAAACTTGCTCATTGAAGGACAGATCTGTAAATCTCATTATTTTGTTTTAAAAGGTTGTTTAAGAAAGTTTTTCGTGAACGATAAAGGCGTAGAACAGACGACCGAATTTGCCATAGAAACCTGGTGGATCACCGACAACCTGGCCTACGAACATCAGCTGCCGACTGAATTTTATATCCAGGCCGTAGAACATTCCGAAATCCTGGTCATCAACGCACAGGCACAGGAAAAACTACTGGAACAATTTCCGGTTATGGAACGCTACTTCCGCTTTATTTATCAGCGTGCTTATGCGGCATCGCAGATGAGGATCAAATATCTTTACAGTTTTTCAAAAGAGGCATTTTATAATCAACTCGAAAAAAGACATCCTGAATTTATCCAGCGTATTCCCCAATATTTAATCGCCTCCTTCTTAGGTTTCACGCCTGAATATCTTAGTGAAATAAGGGCCAAAAGAGTTTCTTAAACCAGTTTAAGTTTTTCCGCCGCGCGGTTTTTCACCTTTGCATTGTCAAAATTTAAAAATGAAAAACAATGGAAAAGCGGGTTAATATTAATGGAAAAGAACCTTTGGCGTTTAAAGCAATGTATGCTTTGGAAGGTTATCTGGCATCTGGTCAGTTATCTAAAACTTTAAAAGAACTCATCAAAATCCGGGCGTCACAAATAAACGGCTGTGCTTATTGCATCGATATGCATACCAAGGATGCGCTTAAAAACGGAGAAACTAATCAAAGGATTTTCCTGCTGAACGCCTGGCATGAAACTGAACTTTTCACCCCGGAAGAACGTGCCGTTTTGGCAATGACGGAAGAAATCACGCTTATAAGCCAGGGCGGTCTGAGTGACAAATCATATCAAAACGCTCTCAAATTTTTTACAGAAAATCAGATCGCACAGATCATCATGGCTATCGTAACCATAAACGCCTGGAACAGAATCGCGATAAGTACCAATTTGCAGATTGGAGAGTAGGTTTCTGATTAATGTTGATGGAAAGGATTGATGTGCGTTTGGCATGTTGATCCTTTTTAACACTACCTATACCTCTTCAAAATATCATCAATCCTGGGATCCGGAACCAGATTTGTCACTCCGGCTAGTTTAACCTTGCCGTAATCCTGATGAAATGTATTGATTACATAATTAGATGCTTCGGGCATAACTGCAGAAGGAACTTTTAAAACCAGTGACTTACCTTCTCGGAACCATTTGTCTCCCAATGGCAAACATGCGGAGTAATCATTCGGATTTCTCCATGTCATGCCTAATTCTACTAAGTTGATCACTTCAATAGAGACGGGATCCGGGATGGAAATAAACATTATTTGAAAATCGTTGTTGAACCCAACACCCTGCCTCCTCACCATATTTTCAAGAAATGCCAGAGGAATCGATTCTGCAGCATAAAGCACCTTGTTACCTGCACTGTTCCAGCGGCCCTGCATTCCGGATGCAAATAGTGAACTGCTATACATTTTATGTACAATTCTGTAAACCAGCATAATAATTATACAGGATATCCCAGGGCAAGTTTATCAAGTTCATCCGATAAAAAATCGACGCCTCCGGATGTACCCAGCCAATCCAAAGGTTTTTCTTCCGAATTCCAGAACGGCTTGCGAAGCCAATAATTAAATTCATCTACGCTACCGAAAATTTGCTCTCCTTTCTCAAACAACCCGATTAGTTTAAGCAAATGCTCTCCATACAATGGATCAAGCGTCTTTTTAGACTCCTGATAATTACTAATTGTGCGAGAAGAAAGGTTGATCAGAGCAGCCAGGTTTTTTTCAGGCATTTTGATTGCATCAGCAAAATCATAAAACACTTTCGGTTGTAACCCTTTGCGGGCAGAGACAACAATATCAAAGTTGGTTGCCATACCAAGATCATCAAATTTAGATCTGATACTGCGGGCGGGCTGATTTAAAACGGCTTTCATAACTCAAAGTTTTAACCTGATAAATATACCGAAATTTTTCGTAACACAAAACGAAAATTTTCAACAATTTTTATCAAAACCTGTACACAATTCCTATTCCCAAAATAAATCCTTTTCTTGTTTCTCCAAATAATACTTAAGTAATGAAATTCCTGCTTGCTCTGTTTTCGCTGACACTGGTTTTGACCGGTAATGGTTTTGCACAAAAACTAAATCCCGGCCCGGTTATAACCTATAGAAATCCGGTCATTGCCGGTGATTTTGCGGATCCATCTGTCATCCGTGTAGGTGATACCTATTATGCAGCAGGAACATCTTCAGAATGGGGCCCTGCCTACCCTATTTACAGTTCGAAAAACCTGGTTGACTGGGAGTATGTCGGGCCTGTTTTTGCTGCGTTCCCGGAATGGACGATGGGTAGTTTCTGGGCGCCGGAATTGTTTTTCCGCAATGGTACTTTTTATGTTTATTACACCGCACGCCGCAAATCTGACAAACAGTCTTTTATTGGCGTGGCCAGCACAAAAGACCTGAAAAAAGGTTTTAAAGATCACGGGATCATCATTGAATGGACAAAAGAAGCTATTGACGCCTACGTAGCAGAAGACAACGGAAAATTATTCATCACCTGGAAAGCATACGGTCTGGACAAAGACAAAGGAATTGAAATTCTCGGTGCCGAACTTTCACAGGATGGTTTGAAGGTAATTGGCAAGGAATTCAGCCTGATTAAAGCAGAGGCTACCGGTTGGGAATCGGGAGGAGCAGAAGGTCAGGCTATATTTAAAAGAGGAAGTTACTGGTATATGCTCTACTCGGGGAATGCCTGCTGCGGTGACCAGTGCGACTATCAGGTGGGCTTTGCAAGGGCGGAAAAGCTCCAGGGACCCTGGACGAAATATGCAGAAAATCCGGTACTTTTCGGCGATCAGACCTGGAAATGTCCCGGCCACGGAACCGTCGTGGTAACGCCTGATAACCGTTATTTTTATCTACATCATGCCTATAACGGAGTTGATTTTACCTTTACCGGCAGACAGGGTGTATTAAGTGAACTGATATGGGACGAGAGCTCGAAATGGCCAGCATTTCGTTATGGTAAAACGACGCCAGCCCAGGCCGAATCTCCGAAAGGCCCTGGTATGTTTATCAATCCCAGCCTACTCATCAACTACGATCTGGATACAATTCAGGCACCCTGGGTCTATGATGTAAGTTTCCCAAAACCTGTGTTCGTGGTAAAAAACGGATCACTTCAGATTGAAAATAACAATAACATCAGCACCGGAAACTTTCTTGGTTTGACTATCAAAAAAGGCAGTTATACTTTTACCGCAGAAGTAATCGCCAAAAATGAGCAGAAGCAAAGCATCATCGTTTATGGTGACGCCAACAACGCCGTTGGTTACGGTATCCGAAAAAACAACATCGATCTGTGGCAGGTAAAAGACGGTGTTTATGAAGTAGTTAAAACACAGGAAATTCCGGAAAATTACAAAAATATTAACTTAAAGGTACGCAGCCGTTATGGCCGGTTTTATGAATTTAGCTGGGATGTGAAAGGACAAAAGATCGACTCGCTGACAAATTCTGTGAAAGTAGAAGCATCCTGGCTTCCCCGCTGGGACCGGGCACCGAGAATTGGGATCAATGTGTCGGGAGACAAGCCGGGAACCAGTGAGATCAGGGCTGTTCAAATGAAGTATGACTTGTAGAAAGTCGGCAGTTAACAGCAGGTGTCCAGAATTTTAATTTTATGATCCCAAATTTCCAGGTATCTGGTTTTAAGCTCAATCGGTAGAAATGAGGAATGAATAGTTCCAAAACTTTTTCTCTGTTGCTGGTAAACTTCCTGTAAATATTAAAACGGCCCTTTCCGGTAGTTTGAAACCCTTTGCAAAAACATCAAAATCGGCTTCTGATAACTTCCTTTTTTCCATTAAGGGTAAGGGCAAGTTTTCTAGCCATCAGACAAAGAATTTAAATCCGTTACACCAACCTGTTTTCCAAATAACGTGAGAACCTGATTCACTTTGTCGAGACGTAATGCACCTCTCATGGCACATAAAGCTTTCCGATCTTTAATTTATCACCGGAAACGTCTGCTTCAAACAATTTGGGAACACGTATGTATTTACCTTTTACACTTCTGTGGCTGTGAACCGACATCAATAATTTACCATCCAGCGTAGTGAACAACATTCCATGCCCGTAGTTTGACGGGGTGATCGGATCTTTTTCATGAACCCAGGGACCGTCCAGCGTACCGCTTTGTGAATATGCAACGCCCTGTGTGTAAACGTCGTAAATCCAGCTCGTCCAGATCATGCCCAGTCTGCCGGTTTTTGTTCTAAACAGGTATGGTCCGTCGGTTACTTTGTTGGGTTTATCCTGCCCGTTTTTATCTTTCTCACGGCTCCAGGGTGAATCGCTGGCTTTAAACAACAGTTTTCCTTTACCTATCGATCCGCTTAAATCATGTTTAAGTTCGATTTTCTCCATGGTACCGTTTCCGTTTTGAAGCCATTCATAGCAATAAATCATATAAGGCTTTTTATCCTTATCGATCCAGAAAGTACCGTCCAGTGTGGGCATATCAGCAGGCAGGTAAATAGGATCTTTCATCGGCAGATAAGGGCCGTCGGGTTTGTCGCTAACAAGTATGTGAGAAGCCCGTCGCTCAATGACATTTTCTCCAACGGTATCAATCTTTACCGCCCGGTTGGTGAAGGTTGCAAAGTAATAGTATTTGTTTTTAAACTGATGAATCTCAGCAGCCCAGATCATCGGCTTTGGCCCCATCCAGGAAGTTGAATCCGTTTGCGCTATCGTATACGGTCCGTCCCAGGCACGGAGGTCCTTACTTTTCCACAGTCTTCCACCGGTTCCGGTCATGTAATACATCTTCGTTTTCGGATCTGTCAGGATAAAAGGATCACTTAAAACGATGGAATCCAAAGGAATACCTTTTCTAATTTCAACAGACCTTGTTTCCTGTGCAACCGACACAGATGGCAACAAAATGTAAATCAATACAGCCAGAAAGATATTTTTCATACGATTTTTATGGAGCGATTATCAGGCCTAAAATTACAGCGACAACAATCAATTTTCAGAGCTGATATTAACCACTTATTAGCTTAATTAAACCAGCTAAATCATCAAAAGTCTTTTATAGAATTTAAATAAAGTATCACCTATCTTTCAACCATGGTTATCAAGAGCGAAAAATCGTCTCGCTTTACTTGGTAAGTGAGTTAATATTTTCCCTATATGCCTGCTTGTTTCCAGTCATTTCATCTACAATTCTCATAATTCCGTAAATTGTTCAACAACTGCACTGTGGTTCAAGATTTTTAACATATTTGCAAACGATTATAAAGAAGACTTTATCTAAAAATATCGAACCCATGAAAGGCCGCCTGACGACAAAACCCTTTGGACATAAATTTTTGTTTAAATGGATTTAGATAATATCATAATCGGCTCGGGAGCAGGCGGTTTGTCGGTGGCAATCTGTCTGGCGCGGGCAGGCCAAAAAGTTCTTGTACTGGAACAGCATGATGTTCCTGGCGGCTGGTGTCATAGTTTCTATCTCGGAGGTCACCGTTTTTCTCCCGGCGTTCATTATATCGGCAAACTTTCCGAAGGGCAGTCGACCAATGCGTTGTACAAAGGTTTGGGTATTGCCAATGATCTCGTTTTTTTTACCATGAATCCGGATGGATATGAACACTGCATCATTGGTAAAGAACGCATTGACATTCCGGCTGATTTTGACGAATTATATCAGGTTCTCGCAGAACGTTTCCCCGAAGAAAAAAAGGGAATCAGAAAGTATTTAACTACAGTTCGTAATGTAAGCAGTCAACTGGCGCTGATTCCTAAAATGAATGGTTTTTGGGATAATATCACCATTCCCTGGCGCACCAGACATCTGGGTAAATACGGACTTTTTAGTTTAAAAACGGTTATCGACTGGCATATTAAAAATCCTTTGCTGAAACAGATTCTGAATATTCAGTGCGGTGATCATGGCCTGCCTCCGGGCAAAGCGAGTTTTCCTTATCACTGCGCGGTGATGGATCATTATTCCAATGGCGGATTTTATCCTATGGGCGGTGGCGGCGCGATTGTAAAAGCCATGACGAATGCTCTAAAAAAGCATGGAGGCGAACTGAGAACAAGCCAGAAGGTAAAGCGGATTTTACTGGATGAAGGTAAAACAAAACGGGCGATTGGAGTTGAACTTGAAAGCGGAGAGAAAATTTACGCAAAAAGGGTTATTTCTAACAACGACCCCGGCAAAACCTATTTAGAATTGGTGGGCCGCTCCCATCTCAGCGCAAAATTGCGTAAGCAGGTGGCTGAAACAAAATACTCCCGGGCATCCCTGATGCTGTTTTTAACGGTAGATATGGATCTGCGCCAGGCCGGGCTTGACTCAGGCAACTTCTGGTTGAAAACCGAAAAAGATTCAGATCTTAATTTCGCTCAACAGCCTACTGCCGATATAACTTCAGACGAAGAATTTTCTGAACTTTTCATCAGCTGCACCACTTTGAAAGACCCTACAAGTTTTGATGGCAGGCATCACACACTGGAAGTGATTACGTTTATCGATCACAAATCTTTTGACCAATTTAAAAATGAAGGAAACAAACACTCACCGGAATATGCCAGCTTTAAAGAACTCCTGACTGAAAAGCTGATCAAAGGTATCGAAAAAGTGGTTCCTGGTATTGGCAGTAGAATTGTTCAGAAAGAACTGGGAACGCCGATGACCAATATGTTCTACATCGACTCAACAGACGGATGTGTGTATGGAACAGAAAAGAGCTTTTGGCAGATCGGTGCTTTTGCTTTTAAAACAAAAAGTGAAATTGAAAATCTGTATTTGTGCGGAGCAAGCATACTCGCAAACGGCGTTGCCGGTGCTACCTACTCAGGTGTGCAGACAGCAGCAAAAATACTGAATTGCAGCCAGGACGACTTATTAAAAGATAGTCCGGACCAAAATCTGAGGATATACAGCGCTGAAAATGTTAGCGGATATCCGGAGTGGATGAAGAAAAAAATTCAAGCAAAAACAAAGCGCGGAGCAGCCCTGCTATGATGATTGAATGCTAAGAAATTCAACATTGTACTTATGTTAAAATTACATTCATAATTCATCTTTCCCGATAACTTCTGGCATAGTTATTGAACATCTCTTCTTCAAAATATCATAACTGAAAGACCCTGGTTATTACGGCTTTCCGTTATTGTTATCACCTCTCCCATCCTTTTAAATCAGACAACTCCAATTCCGAAATCACTATGAAGGAAGAAAATGAACTGAGATTAACCGAAGACGAAAAAAAGTTATTTGAAGACCTGATGCCTGAGGAACTGGAAGAAATTTTGGATACAGGTGTTAACAGAAGGCATTTTTTAAAACTGATGTCTCTGGCTGGGGGAGGCATGCTGGCCTGGCAGTCGGCGGTTGCAGAGCAGGTTCTTACCAGGCCGCTCTCCGCTTCACCGGAAGGATTTACCGCAGCAAATATTGAAAACGGCGTTGCTATTTCCTTCAAAGTAAATGGTGTTTCCAAAAAGCTGCTCATCGATTCAAGAATGACCTTGCTCGACACGTTACGCGAAAGACTGGAACTTACGGGCACAAAAAAAGGCTGCGATCACGGGCAATGCGGCGCTTGTACCGTCATCGTGGACGGCCGGCGAGTTTTATCATGCCTGACACTGGCTGCCAGCTGTGAGAGCCGTTCAGTGAAAACGATTGAAGGTATTGCAACAGGCAACCAGCTGCATCCGGTCCAATCTGCATTTTTGAAGCATGATGGTTTTCAATGTGGCTTTTGTACACCCGGACAAATTTGCTCAGCTGTGGCCTTGATGGATGAAGCAAAAAAAGGCGACGTGAGTTATGTAACGAAAGATGTTCGTCAGAAACCGGCTCCGGTTCAGCTTTCCAACGAAGAAATCCGCGAGCGCATGTCAGGAAACTTATGCCGCTGCGGCGCTTATCCCAACATTGTTGCGGCAATTAAGGAAGTCCATAGCGGAAAAATAGTCGAGCAAACCTGGGATTTTGTTGGCTAGCCGCTTTCTAAATATAAACCAGCATATCTCAATTCTTCGGCACCGCCTTCCAGGGCAATATCACTGATTAAGCTATCACCATGAGACCATTTAAATATACCAATGCAAAAAATATTTCCTCGGCTACCAAATTGCTGGAAGGAAATGTAAAAGCAAAATTTCTGGCAGGCGGAACCAACCTGCTGGATTTGATGAAGGAAGATGTGGAGCAGCCGGATGAGCTGATTGATATAACCCGGCTCGATCTGGCGCAGATTAAGATTATTACTGCCGGAGCTAATAGCGGCGGAATTTCAATTGGCGGACTTGGGCGAAATACCGAGACAGCCAATCATCCCATAATTCGTCAAAACTATCCGCTTTTAACGCAGGCTATTCTTGCGGGGGCATCGGGACAAATCCGCAACATGGCGACCAATGGAGGGAACCTGCTGCAAAGGACACGTTGCTCCTATTTTTACGACGTAAACATGCCATGCAACAAACGCCAGCCCGGATCAGGCTGTGGGGCCATGGAAGGAATAAACCGGATGCACGCGATTTTTGGCTGGTCAGAAAAATGCGTAGCGGTTTATCCATCAGACATGTCCGTGGCACTTTCTGCACTCAACGCTGCGGTGACAGTCAGGAATGCAGGCGGCCAGGAAAGAAGTATTGCTTTTTCAGACTTTCACCGTTTACCCGAAAACAAACCCGAACAAGATACTAATCTGAATCCGGGCGAAATTATCACAGCTATTGAAATACCAAAAAATAATTTTGCTGCACATTCCTACTATCTGAAAGTACGCGACAGGGCTTCTTATGCTTTCGCACTCGTTTCAGTTGCGGCTGCTTTGGAACTGAATAGCAACAAAATTGTCCAGGCCCGAATTGCTCTGGGCGGAGTGGCGCACAAACCGTGGCGTGCACTAAAAGCCGAAAAAATGCTTGTTGGAAAAGAGGCTACCGAAGCAAATTTCAAAATGGCAGCCGATGCTGAAATGGCCGATGCAAGGCCACTGGAACATAACAAATTCAAAGTCGAACTGGGAAACCGCAGCATCGTCAGGGCTTTACAAATGGCATTTAACAGCGGCAGATCATGATTTCTATAAAATCCATCAATTCTATGGAAGATAAAAATACAATTACCGGCACACCTGTAAGCCGTATCGACGGGATTTTAAAAGTGACCGGAAAGGCAGATTACTCGACCGATCATCCTATAAAAAATCCGGCTTATGCTGTCATTTTTAAAAGCACTATCGCAGCAGGAAAAATTACGGATATAGATACCTCCCTGGCTGAAAAGTCACCCGGCGTTTTATCGGTCATCACACATAAAAATGCGCCTAAGCTTAACACGAAAGGAGGAATTCGGGGCGGAGCGATGCTGCAAAGTCCGGATATTTATTTCTACGGGCAACATATCGGCGTTGTTGTGGCCGAAACCTTTGAACAAGCCCGGCATGCTGCGCATTTAGTACAGGTTAAATATGAGAAAAAAGAGGGAAAACTTGATTTTGAAAAACTGGCAGAAGACGCAGTTCTGCCGAAGGACAAGGAAAAAGCTGATGCGAAAAGAGGTGACGCTAAAAAAGCGTTGGAAATTGCTGACGTGAAGGTGGAAGAGATTTATTCAACCCCGATCGAGCATCATCACCCAATGGAACCCCACGCGACGATCGCGGAATGGCAGGGAGAAAATGTGATCCTTTACAACAGTTCCCAGATCGTTAACGGAGCGCAAAGTGCAGCAGCTGCTACATTAAATCTCAAACCTGAAAATGTAAGAATCGTCTCGCCTTACATCGGCGGCGGGTTTGGTTCAAAAGGCGGTCAGTGGGGAAATTTGGTATTGGCAGCGGTTGCGGCAAAAATGGTAAATCGCCCGGTAAAACTTGCGTTGACCCGCCAGCAAATGTTCAATTCGGTTGGATTAAGGCAGCGCAACTTGCAAAAAGTGAGCCTGGCTGCGACCAAAGATGGAAAACTCACAGCTCTTGCTCATGAAATTACAACCCATGCAGCGATGCAAGATGAGTTTGTAGAACCTTGCGGTGACTGTTCAAAAATTATGTACGACAGCCCGAATTCTCTCATAACCTACCGGGTTGTAGCGATGAACCTGATCCTGCCCACCTACACGCGGGGACCAGGAAAGTCAACCGGAAGTTTCGCACTTGAATCGGCTATGGATGAACTGGCGTTTAAACTTAAAATGGACCCGATTGAGTTTCGGTTAAAAAATGAACCCGAACGCGATCCATCAAACGGAAAACCGTGGTCGTCCAGGACAACCGTGCAATGTTTGAAAGAGGGAGCAAAGGCATTCGGCTGGGAAAAGCGCAAAGCCGAACCGGGTCAGAATCAACAGGGAAATTACCTTGTGGGTTATGGCGTTTCCTGCGGGACTTACCCGGCACATCAAAGACCAAGTTCAGCCAATGTCAAACTCAAACGCGATGGAAACAATGTTACCGCAACAATCGAACTGGCTGCCGCTGATCTGGGAACAGGAACTTACACCATTCTGGCTCAAACTGCCGCCGATGCTCTTGATCTTCCAATCAATAAAATAAATGTAAAAATCGGAGACTCTGACTTTCCACCTGCCGCAGGTTCCGTTGGTTCTGTCGGCGCTACGAGTTATGCCAATGTCGTTAACGATGCCTGTATCAAAGTTACAGATGAACTGATTGCAAGATCCGGCAAACAATTTTTCGTGCGTCCAACCGCAGCAAAACTGATGATCTCTGAAAATGTATCGGAGTTTCAAACCAGGGCAGACTCAAAAGAGCTGGAAGGCGCTGAGAACTATTCTTCACACAGCTTTAATGCAAACTTTGCAGAAGTATGGGTGGATATATCTACGGGGATGGTAAAAGTCGAGCGATTTTTGGCAGTGACCGGCGCCGGAAAAATTCTGAATCCAAAAACCGCGCGTTCCCAGATTATTGGCGGAAATACCTGGGGAATCGGCATGGCGCTCACCGAAGAATCTTTAATCGATCCCCGATGGGGCAATTTTGCAACCCGGTCGCTGGCCGATTACCATGTACCTTCAAACCTGGACATTGGAACTATGGAGGCCATTTTTATTCGTGAAGAAGACAAAGCGGGCAATAAACTGGGTGTTAAAGGTATTGGTGAAGTAGGTATTGTGGGCGTAGCAGCAGCTATTGCCAATGCAGTCTTCAACGCAACCGGAAAGCGGGTTCGCCAATTGCCGATTACACCCGATAAGCTGCTTTGACATTTTGTATAAACCCTGGAAAGTTCGTGTTTAGATTGGCCTGTTTTGACTGTAAGTTTATAAAAACGAATACTCATTTTTCAGGATTAAGTGTTTCATAAACTGCAAAACTGGCTATTTCATCTACATTTGTAGTAAACCGGCAGATTTAAGCGCTGCCGGTTACAACGAGACCCGGGATAAATGCCAGAAATCACTACTTCAACAAACGAACAAACAGCAGTCAAAGCCACGTATTTTAGTATTGTAGGTAATACCTGTCTGGCTGTCATTAAAGGATTTGCAGGCTATTTTGGTAATTCCTATGCTTTGATCGCTGACGCAATTGAGTCGACAGCAGATATTTTCGCCTCGTTTCTGGTTTTGTTTGGTATAAAATATTCCAACCGCCCGGCAGATGCAAATCATCCTTATGGTCATGGCCGCGCGGAACCACTTATTACTTTTTTGGTAGTTGGTTTTCTGATCACATCCGCTACCGTTATTGCTTATGAAAGTATCATCAACATTCAGACGCCTCACGAATTACCGGCACCCTGGACACTGATTATCTTAGGAGCAATCATTGTCTGGAAAGAATTGTCTTTTCGGTTGGTAATGAAAAGAAGCGTGGAAACCAACAGTTCATCGCTAAAGGCAGATGCCTGGCACCACAGAAGTGATGCTATTACCTCAGTTGCCGCTTTCGCAGGCATTTCCATTGCATTAATCCTCGGAAAAGGCTATGAATCGGCCGATGACTGGGCTGCACTTTTAGCTTCGGGTTTTATCCTTTATAACAGCTTTATGATTTTCAGACCTGCCCTGGGAGAAATCATGGACGAGAATTTATACGATGACCTGATCGAGGAAATAAGAAAAGTTTCACTAAGCGTTGAAGGCATTGAAGACACCGAGAAATGTTATATCAGAAAATCAGGCATGAAATATCATGTAGATCTTCACGCGCAGGTCAATGCAGACATTTCGGTGAAGGAAGGACATAAACTTTCACATCAGTTACAGGACACGCTTCGCCGTCAGATTCCGGAATTGGGTAACATTTTGATTCATATCGAACCGGTTGACTAAGACATACCGTTTACAGACAAACTTGTTTTTTGTAAAACTATTTGTATATTAATAGATAAATATATTCGAATTGACACACTAAAATACTCTATTAATTCAGAAATTAGTATGAATTCAAAGTTGAAAAATGAAGGTGTTTTTTACTTTGAAGACTGCCCGGTTTGTTTTAACCAGCAAACAATAGAAGGATGTTTATTAAGATTGTACATCAGATTAAAGATAGAAAGTTAACTTCATGCTCTCAGCGTTAATCAGCAGAAAATTCAGAGGCCCCCTACTTAGCATATGTTTGGGTTTGCTTCTTATTTTCGGATCTCAATATTTTGCATATCAAAGTGTTAAGCATCTGGCGTCACACAATAGCCAGCTTAATACTACGACCCGTATTCTGCATCAGACTGCCAGCTTCGGACAGTGCGCAAAAGATATCCAGCTAAACATGCACGGCTACCTGAATACCGATAGCCTTGATCTGCTTAAAGATAATTATACGAAAAGGGTCCAGCTGATTGAAATAAGCGACACACTTTTTAATCTGATGAAAGGTGATCAGCGCCAAACAGACCGTGTGCGGCAGTTACTTGAAGTCTCAAGTAAAATTGCACTTTTCTCCCATTCTGTGATGAGTACATACAATCGGGCGGGAATTGATTCTGCCAGGAATATGATCAGAAAAGGTGAAGGAATACGGCTTAATCAGCTTCTGATGAACAAGATTCGGGAGATTGATCGCTACGAAAATCTGAACCTGGAAAACAGAAGGCATCTGGTTGTTGATACCGAAAAAAGTACCACACTTTTTATCATCGGAACGGGCCTTGCCGGCTTTTTGCTCACACTTGCTGCACTGGCTTTCCTTGCCGGAGATCAGAAAAAGCAGATCAAGATGCAAAATGAGATCAATAAAAAAGAAGGTGTTCTCAAACAGTATGTTGAAGCTGTTCCTGACGGATTGATGGTAATTAATACCAACAAAGAGATTGTGCTCTTAAATCAATCTGGCAAAGAGATGCTGGGACTGAAAAAAGGGCAGTATGACAGACTCGACAGTTTGATGGAAAATGTTAAACTGGTTCATCCCGACGACCCCGGGTTCGCTTTTGAAACCAACTCCTTACCCATAAGCAGAGCCTTGACAGGAGAAAAACTTCCCGGCAACAAACTGAACCTGCTGATTGATAAAAAAGTCAAAAATCTGGAAACAAGCGTCAGTCCGATTTACGAAACGGACGGCACGGTTTCGAGTGCGATAACAGTCATTCGAGACATTACAGAGCGTGTGAACTATGAGACCATGCTGGAAAATGCGCGTATCATTGCTGAACAGTCACTAAAAGTAAAAGATATCTTTCTGTCAAATGTCAGTCATGAAATTCGTACACCGCTGAACGCAATTATCGGCTTCACAAATCTCCTGGAAGGGGAAGTTAAAGATCCGCGGAATCTTGAATATGTAAGCTACATACAACTGGCAGGAAGGAATTTACTTGATCTGATCAACGACATCCTGGATTTTTCAAAAATTGAAGCAGGACATATTCAGATTGAAAAAACAACAACATCTTTAAGAGAGTTGATCGATTCCGTTTCCGTTCTGATAAGCCAGAGAGCAAGGGAAAAAGGGATTCAATATGACGTTGTTTTGTCCAAAGAACTTCCTCAAATCATACAAACTGATCAGCTGCGCCTTACTCAAATATTGCTGAATGTCTGCGGGAACGCTGTCAAATTCACTGAAAAAGGCAGCGTAACGCTTTCCGTTGAGCCAATTTCGGACATAGAAGATGAATTTCAAACAATTCGCTTTTCGATCTCAGATACGGGAATCGGTATACAGGAAGGAAAGATCGATGAAATATTTGAACGTTTTGTTCAGGCATCCGAAAGCACAACCCGGCTTTTTGGAGGAACAGGACTTGGTTTAAGCATTGTAAAATCGCTGGTAACGCTGCTGGGCGGCACTATAAAAGTGACAAGCCTTCCAGGTAAAGGAACAACCTTCATCATTGAATTTCCATTCAAGGTCATGGCCACCGATTCTTATGAGAAAGTGGACGAATTCGCATCGGCCTCACTGACGCCTTTGCCAAAATTACATGTGCTGGTAGCCGAAGATAATCTGCTTAACCAGAAACTCCTGCGTGCTATTTTCGAAAGGCTTGGACTTGAATTCACGATTGCCAATAATGGCCTGGAAGCAGTTCATCTGCTGGAAGAAAGTTTGGCCTATGACCTGATTATAATGGATTTGCAGATGCCGATCATGGATGGCTATACGGCGATCAAAAAAATCAGAAAAGACATTTCAACCACAATTCCGATCATTACTATGACCGCACATGCTTTGATTGGAGAAAAAGAAGAGTGTCTCAGCATTGGTGCAAACAGCTATATTTCCAAGCCATTTAAACAGAAAGAGCTGATCAGTACCATCTGGCAGGTAACCGGTAAAGATGCCACAAGTACTGCTGTTGATCTTAAAACTGCTGAGATAAAAGCTCCGGCAACTCCAAGTTCTATTCTGAACATGAGCTATCTGGATGAAATAACAGGAGGCAGCGTAGAGCTTCGTGACGAGTTAATTTCGATGTTTGAACACGAAAGTGAAATCCAGCTTTCCGTAATCAGTAAAGCGGAAAAGGAAAGAGATGCGGAAAGTCTGATTCAGGCCGTTCATAAATACCGGTCCTCGTTGTTTTCAGTAGGACTTTTGTCAACAGCGGATAAGTACAAAGTAATTGAAGGAAATCTAAAAAGTAAAGTCTGGCCGCCTGATATCGAAACCTTGGTGCCTGAGCTGGAAAAAGAAGCCAGATCCGGTTTATCCGAACTGATTCTGCTAAAGCAATAAAAAAACAACAGCCGTTTCCCGCTGATGCCTGAACGTTTCTAAAATTTTCTTAAAGCTCCTTAATACGAATATTACGAAACCACACTTTTTCGTGTGCGTTGTGGTTTTGCAGGGCAATTTTGCCTTTGGCGTGAGGCGTGGCATAAGGCCATTCGGTAAACTTGCTCTTAGCCAGTAAAGTTTTCCACTCATCTCCTCCGTACAGATAATCCACCACTTTTTTGCCATTCAGATAATGCTCGACATGATCTTTGTTCACCACGATTCTCCCGGTGTTCCACTCACCCACAGCCTTTGCTGCTGCTTTATCAGAAGGAGGGTTCATATCGTAGTTAGCTCCTGTAAGCTGTCCTTCTTTTAATTTAAGTTTCATACCCTGTGCATCCACTGTGATCGGTTCGCCTTCTGGGTTTCGCCAGACGTAAGCTTTGTCATCAATAATCTGATATTCAGGCGCTGAGAATACGGTTCTTTTGATTTCAGGTTTTTCGACTACCTTGTATAAAATACCACTATTGCTTCCGGCCGGAATTTTAAACTCGAATTCCAAATCAAAATTTTCATATTCTTTATCAGTAACAAGGTCTCCCCCGGTACCATCAGGAGTAAGGGCCCCGTCCTCAACCAACCATCCTGTTACTCCCTCTTTGTTGTAGTTATGCCAGCCGGCGATCGTTTTTCCGTCAAACAAAGTCACCCATTTTCCTTTACGAAAATTAAATAAACCTGCCGTACCGGAAAAGGGAAGTGTTGCCGCAAGACTCGAAACGCCAACCAGAATGACTACAAGACCTGCAAAAATTTCATTTTTTCTCATAACTATGCTGTTTCGAAGTATCGCTTAACTTTCTTTCCGAAGATAACGATTTTACAAATCCGCAATGTGGTTTAGAGTTTATCTGTTTCTATTCGAGTTGCAGCCATCGGTAAAAATATCTAAACCCCGAACCAGGCAGTACGGGGATGAACTAAAGCATGGCCGCAGCCTGTTACACAATAATTTTCTAATCAATTCTGAATTTTATGAAACCAGTTTTCTTCCAGCAATTTATCGCTTCTTTTTCAGACAAGCTTTCATCAGACAAAGATTTTTTGGCACTTGCGGCCGGAGGTTCCTGGATTGACGGACGAATGGACCGGTTCTCAGATATTGATCTGGTAATCGTCCATCGATCTGAAACACTGCCGTTGGAACAGAGAAAGGCTGTGGCCCAATCTGCAGGTGATTTACTGGCTTGTTTTACCGGCGAACACGTTGGCGAGCCCCGTTTGCTGATATGTCTTTACAATAACCCCATGCTACACGTCGACCTGAAATTCGTTCACCTTACTGATATGACATCCAGGGTTGAAGATCCTGTCGTAATTTGGGAGCGCGACAGCATTTTGACAAACCTGCTAAGTCAATCAACCGCAGAATTTCCTTACCCGGATTTCCAATGGATCGAAGACCGTTTTTGGATTTGGATTCATTACGCCGCAGCAAAAATTGGCCGTGGGGAATACTTTGAAACGACAACTTTTTTTTCCTTTATGCAGCAAAACGTGTTAGGCCCCCTGGCTCTGATAAAAAACAAGGAACTGCCCAAAGGAGTAAGAAAAATAGAACAGCTCTTGCCGGAGGAAGATTTGCAATGGATGAAAAGTACCATCGCAGAACAAAACAGGGAGTCCTGTCTTAACGCACTGCAGAATACGGTGCAATATTATCGGTTATTAAGAGAAGCGGTTATGCCACCTTCAATTAAACCAAACAAACGTGCAGAGGAAGCAGTGATGACCTATGTAGCTGAAATTTAGTTCCAATTTTTGATTAAACCACGTTAATAAAAAAAACATAGCCTTGAGCCGTACATAAGCAGGCAAAAGGCTATGTTTCAAAAAAATTGAAGTTTATTTTAAATCGCTCCCTGCAAAAGCAAGACATTGCATCGCAGCCAGTCCCCACTGCGCAACAGCGTTTGTTGAAATGCCCACCGCCTCATCAATTGGATTAAGCACTTCCGGGCCCTGCAGGTGAATTACCTTAGGGTTTGGGTTTTTAATCCCCGCCTCGCCTTCAAAAAATTCGCTCCATGCTCTGTCTGCAAGTCTTTTATCTTTTCTTCGTAAGGCAGCAAATGCCGTCAACCGTGAATGTCCTTGTTTCAGGTTGAGTTTTGTCAGACTTTGTCCCAATGCCTTTTTCTGTTCCTCAGCTGTTCCGTTATATAACTGGCAGTATTGCACCCAGGCTTTTTCAAACTCAGGCATATCAAAAACACCGATCAGCTCCGCACATATTTCTGCAAGGCCAAAAACGGAACTCAGATGTGAAACGCTTAGCTTCGCCGGATCAGCGGAAATAAATCTACCAGTGTTCAAGTCCATGGTAGACACGCCGGTAAAAAATCCGTGGGGTTGTCCGGCAATGGTGCGCATGCTGTTGAGCAGCTTATTTTTTATCTTTTCATTTCCCGTCCGTTCCCATTCAGTGAGCCATGCAGCCGCGAGCGCGCCCCAGTCGGTTCCAAAAGAAATACTGGCCAGTTCTCCTTTCGGATCGTTTTCCGGTGCAACCTGTCCGATTTTCCTTCCCGGAATAATGGTGCGTAGTGTCCTGTCTGCATCAACCTGCTCACGCATGAGGTCACCCACCCTTTCGTCAGCGGTCAGGTAATAATAAAATCGTCTGTTAGCTGCGGTACTAATCCGTAACTGCTTTGCGCTGCATCCCCAGTGCATCACGTTATGTCTGGAACCCAGCGGACTGAAAGGCCCGATATGATGAACATCGACTTCTCCCGTATGCCTGGTCATCGCTTCGGCCATTCGGAACACATCATTCCTACCTGTCCTCAGAAAATAATACCAAAGCCACAAGTCAGTGGAAAGCTCTGAGTTGTCCCAGGCAAAACCGCCCACATCATATTTCCAAACGTGACGATCCTCGTCATAGGAGTGCATCACATCACCATAATTCCAGAATCCATACCAGTGACGCTGATCGACCTGTTTTTGGTAATAGTCAAAATAAAATTCCAGCTGTTTTTCAATTTTAACCTCCTCGGGGTTGGCCGTATTTATTGCGCTGAAAGCACCGCCAAAAATCCCGGCTTGCGCATAATACCCTGCATCACAAATCAATTGCGGAGGATTTTGTATTTCCTGGGATATCCCAGTGAGTTCTGCACCGGAAGGTGTTGCCGGGAGCACGCGGATCTGCATTTCACTGGTTCTGGCGACACCAACAGGCCTTCCAAATTCCGGTTCGTAATCTTCATAGGTGATTTCCAATGCATCCCTTTGTTTTTCAAAAGTATCCTGCCCCATCCCGTCATGGTAAAACCGCATGTCCATGGCAGATGCCTTGGGAGCCCAAACCCACATGGTAACTTCCGCAAGATCAGTATGCGCATTGCGAACATCCAGCTGAGCCGGATGGCTTTGCCAGAAGTTTCTTATTCCAAATGCGATGCCGCCTTTTGGTGATCCCAAATATCCTGTTCCTGAAGATCGTCCGCCATATGCCGACTGTATCCAGGCATGTCCTGCTTTGGTTCTTTTTTGTATTTCAAAAGAATCTGGTGTTGGCTGAAATAGCGTATAGTCACCAAAGGCGGGAATATAATTCAGCCGTTTTGATACGGTCTGCGGAAACGTGGAAACCGCCGGCGTCTCTTTTCCTCCGGTTTGTGCATCTTTTACCGCTCCTCCCGGATCGCGCCGTAATCCTGTCAGGCCACGTATGGCTTCGGCAAACACACCCTTGTTTTCTCCCGTAAACCGGACATGCCGGTTGTGCATCTCCTCTTCCATCGGAACATTAAAACGGATGCCGATTCCTTTTATAAAATCCTTGTTTTCATCCGCGTCATAAATGATCGTATGCATAACCCGAATAACATCACTACCCTGATAAAAGTATAGTCTGACAATAAAAGGCAGCAGCCCGCGCTGACCGCTGCTATGTTTTCCTTCAATTTTAACAACCGCTTTTACCGGCCCTTTTTGCTCAACGGTTACGCTGTCAATTCTGCCATCAAAAAACTCCGTTTTGAGCGATTCTCCGCTTTCAGCCTCAGCCTTGTCCTGAATCTGCAGGATCAGCCGGCCGTTTTGCGCAGTCACTTTACGAGTCCTTGAAATTGAACTGATAAGGTCATTACCTGTTTTGTTTACCTTACAAACGATAATTCCCGTATCAATTTCAATGTTATCCGCTTTATCAGTTAAGACAATTGGCTTTTCTATGACAGCTGGTTTTCCCTGTTTTAATAAAAATTTACCCGAAGTATTCTCCATCGGTCCGATTGCGTGTGCCGACCATTTAACCGTGCCGTCCGGCCATTGCGCAAGTGGCCACGTTTGAATGGCCACTTCTTTACCATCCTGACTTTGCAGTTTTAAAGGTGTGTCTTTTTTTAATAAACCTTTTCGCCAGGGAATCCCCCAGGTCGTACCGGCACCAGCTCCGGAAACCTTTAAATCCAGCCAGTTAAGTATAACCGGTTCCAGTATTTCTCCTTTCTTTTTTCCCAAATCAGGTAAAGAAACGGTATTTGTCGCAGGGATTACAGCTGCCAGGATCATGCTGTTTTTAACAAATTTTCTGCGACTAATCGGTGTCATTTTTTTCATTTTATATTTTTACATAAACGCAATATCCAAAACAGGAACCCTTAATTTCTGACCAATTTAGGGTCCTTAACAGCCTGGGAAAGCCGAAAGCGACATTATTATCAGTGTTAAATTTCCTTTCATCCCAATGTAGATACTTCGCGTCTCTTTCCTCACATTTTTTCTATGTCGATGAAAAAAAGTAACGTTTGTAAATGTATAGAGTTTTAAAGGAGCAACTCTCCTGCTGTCTTCTGGTTGAAGTAACACCTGACTTTTTCTTTAAACTTCTATTTTATTAACCGCTTAATAAGATCATCAAACAATTATAACCACTTCTTTGGCAGTAAGTAATCGTTCAGCGATTATTGCATACCCTTCATCGATTTTTACATGTTTGGTTTTTTCGGTGTGGTTAACTTCAACACATCAGATAATTCCGGCGCGGACTATCACAGTGTTATCAGCATTTTATGAATAAACTATTACTCTTTTTATTGATAATATTGGAGCTACCCGTTTCCATTCGGGTAATGGGACAAAATGCTCCGAAAACAAAAGCCGTGCAGGTTTCAGGAGGTCTGAATGCTTACGCCGGTTTTTACACAGCCAACGGAATCAACGCCCGGAACCAGCCCACGCCTTTCGGACTTAGCGGAGCCATAACCCTAACCTTACCAGGGGGCATCAGTTTACCATTCTCAGGTGTTTTAGGAAATCAGGGAACAAGTTTCCGTCAGCCATTCAACCAGTTTGGTGTAAGTCCGGGTTACAAATGGGCGACCTTACATGCCGGATATCGTAATGTTTCTTTTTCGCCTTTCACTCTGGCAGGGCATACTTTTCTGGGTGGTGGCGTCGAACTCAATCCCGGGTTACTCCGTGTGGGTATTGTTTATGGTCGTTTTAACAAAGCCAGTTCGTCAACCATTATTGATCCAAACGTGATTCCGTCTTTTAAACGTACCGGATATTCCGTCAAACTGGGTTACGGTAAAGCAAATAATTATGTAGACCTGGTGATGTTGCGTGCAAAGGATGACACCAACTCCATTGCCGGTGTAGCTCCTTCTCCCGAGTTAAACCTCACTCCTGCCGAAAATCTGGTTGTGGGTATCACCTCCCGCCTTTTAATTGTAAAGCATTTTTTGGTAGAACTTGATGCCGCTGCAAGTTCTTACACGCGTGACATGCTGGCGACAGAAATCCAGGCAGAGGGAAAGAATCCCCTGGTCAGGCTGTTTGGTAAAATGATTACCCCGCGTCTTTCATCTCAGTTAACGCAGGCAACGCAGGCCGCAGTTGGTTATCAGGACAAATGGGGTTCGCTAAAAGTGCAGTACAAACGCATTGACCCTAACTTCCAGACAATGGGTGCTTACTATTTTCAAAGTGATATTGAAAGTTATACCGTTGCGACATCTTTAAATCTGCTAAAAGGAAAGGCAAGAATTACAGGAAGTTACGGCCGGCAGTTTGATAATCTTGCCAATAACAAAAACGCAGGAACCGGCCGGTCCATCGGATCGTTGATGGCCTCTGTGAACCCCAACCCGACTTTTGGTTTTGACATTTCGCTGTCGAATTACGGTTTAAGTCAAAAAGCAGGTTTACGACCACTTATCGATACACTCCGGATTGCACAGAACAATCTTTCGGCAACCGTCAATACACGGTACTCTGTTTTAAATCCGGAACTGTCCCACATTTTTACATTCACAGCGACGCATCAGCAACTTTCAGATCTGAACCAGACCACAGCTGCACAAACAGAGAATAACAACCAGAATCTGAACCTGGGTTATTTTTTCGTGCAAAATCAAAGTGGTTTTGGACTGAACCTCACACTTTCCTATACACAGACGAGCCTGCCGGTTTCCATGCCCGGTCAGGAAAATTCGAAGGTGAAATATTACGGACCTACCGTCGGCACAAATTACGCTTTCTTAAAAAAGAAAATAACCACTTCCGCTAACGTATCGTACCTCATCAACAAGCAATTTGGAGTTACCGGAAAGTTACTAACAGCTTCTGCAAATGCGGGTTATCAGCTTTCGAAAAGGCAGAGTTTAAATCTCATGCTTAATTATTTAAACTCCAATACGGGAATAGAAGCGGAAAAATTTAACGAATTCAGAGGAAACATCGGATATGGAATTTCTTTCTAAAATAATAAAACACAGAAACTGTGTAATTGCCTGTTTTTCTCTGTTGCTGTTTCTGGCAACAGGTTTTTATTCCGCGGCGCAGGACATGGTCCGCATTACCACCAATGTGCTGCCGCCTTACAGCCCTTACATTCAGGATTATCCGGGAACAGGAAACCGGGTTCAGGTATTTATAAGTAATCTTTCGGGGAGAGCGCTTAGCGTGCGGTTACTGGGAAAACTGGAAGGGGATAATGGCGTGATCATCAAAACCTCATCAAATTACCGGCCACAGCAGCCGCTACAACTGCGGCCAACGGATGTAAACCGGCTGATTACCCGCAGCGAGCTGGAAGGTCTGTTTGACCTGAATCAGATTGAGGTCCAGGGAATGAACAAAAACCTGCTTTACCGCGGATTACCACTTCCGGAGGGAAATTACCAATTGTGTGTTCAGGCATTCGACAACGCAACGATTCGCCCGCTTTCAGCGGAGTTTCCAATGGGATGCAGCGGATTGATACCGATGCGGGTAATAGAGCCTCCGATCCTTATTTTCCCTCAGGCCGATATGCAGGTAAACGCAAATACGCCACAAACACAGGTTTTTACCTGGACTGCTCCGGTGGGAATTCTGCCTAACCAGGTTGATTATACTTTACGGATCGTCGAACTTCCTGCTTTGGATATAGACCCAAATGTTTTTATTGATGCAGTTGTTTTACCAAAGTCGGGTCTCGAAGTTAAAAATCTGAAATTGACCACCTTTCTTTACGGACCGCAGCATCCTCCATTACAGGTCGGGAAACGCTACGCCTGGCGCGTTCAGGCGGTTCCCGTCAATGGAAAACTAAATTTTTTAAATGACGGAAAAAGCCCGGTGCAGGCATTTACCTATGGTCAGTTCCAGAAGATTATTTTGCCGGGAATCGAGGTCGTTCAAAACATCATCCCAATAAGTCTGCTTCCGGTAGACACCACGTCCACCCCGAAAAAAACGGCGCTTTTCGCAAAGCTTCCGGCCAATTGTTCCTGCAAGGTTCCTGTAAATGAAAGTGAGAAAGTAGACAACAGCCAGGTTCTGAAAACGAGAAAAGCGACAATTGCCGGTTTTCAGCTCGATTTGCTGGCTAACGTTAAAGAAGAAAAAGGAGCACTTTCGGGAACAGGCATGATTCCGGTTCCGATGATCAACAACAGTTATGTAAAGCTGCGGGTAAATCTCTTTGATATTCAGTGTAATGCACAGGGACAGGTAATCAGTGGTTTTGCAAGAGCGATTTACAAGGAAGGAGCGCCGGGTTTTACGCCTGGTTACGACCAACCTGAAATGCCGGCCCTGGAAATGACGCCCGCTACGATGCAGAACCTGAGTACATTCTTTTCAACCGCCAAAGATCAACTTGTTTCTTCTCTGACAAATTCAGCCAAAAGTGTAGGATTCGAGTTGCCGCTTGGAATTGATAAAACCTTTGGCCCGGTGAATACGGTCATTGCGATCACTAACATGACCTTTATGCCAAACCAAGCCTTTTTTGATGCCAATACCTGGGTCAAAACAGCGAATTCACTGGTTTCCGGCATTCCGCTGAGTGGTTTCAACATGTGTTTTACTCCGGAAAAACTCTGTGGCGAAGGTGTCTTATATCTTGCCGACAAAATGCAGCTTTCCCCTTTTTTTGCTTTAAAAGGAGCAGAGGGCGCACCTATGGGTGAAAATTTTATGGGACCGGATACGGCTCAGGTTACACATGTTGTTTTTGATGATAAGGGTTTCAAACAAATGCGGGTTCACGGGTTGCTTACCCCTCCCGGCCTGACTGATGCAGCTACAAAAGGTCCTGTTGAAATCAGCGTAAACACGGGTCTGGTTAATTTTCAAAACTGGACGGCACAGTTGAGTTTTCCCAAATTTTATGTAAACGGACTTTCTGATTTTAAATTCTCGATGCAGGAAGGTAAACCGGCGATTTACGATCATTCGGAAATGACTACACCCGCGAAGTTACCGGAAGGTTATCTGGCCGGCCCGGAAATTAATCTCTGGCAGGGACTTTATTTTCCGGAAATCAACCTTGAACTTCCTGCTTTCATCAAAAGAAGCGATGGGAAGCCGCTCACCGTTGGTGTGCAGGATATGATTTCAGATAACAATGGTTTTTCCGGAAAAGCATTTATGAAAAACATCCTGGACATCGGGGACGGTTCACTGGCAAGCTGGTATTATTCAATTGACGAATTATCTGTCAGCTTCCTGAAAAGTACATTCCAAAATTCTGCAATGAGCGGAAAAATAGTTTTACCAGTATTTAAAGATCCGACACAAGGTTCTTCGCAGTTACCTTATAGCTGCACCCTTTCAAAAGAAGAACAAAGCGGCGGTTTGACAGTACAGTTCACGGCCAAACCCACCGACGAAATGAGCGTAGACATCTGGCGGGCCAAATTAAAACTGGAAGGCAGCAGTTATGTCAGTGTGACTTACAGTGGCAACGAAGGTGTGGAAGCGAAGGCGGTTCTGAACGGAGGAATTGATATTGATGCTGAATACTTTACGATACCCGGTGCCAAATTTGAAGAACTTACCCTGACCAGCAAGGCGCCGTATTTTGGATTAAAATCTTTAAAAATGGGTTTTGCATCGCCGCAAAAACTCATGGATGATTTTCCCTTAACGTTAACCTCGGCGGATTTGGTAGTAGATCCCTCCGACCCTGAACGGTTTGGATTTAAGTTCGCAGGAAAACTGGATCTGACTGGCGGAGAGGGAGCCGGGTTAACAGCTGATGCCGGAGCAACGCTCTTTTTCAAAACAGGGTTGTCAAAAGGAAGACCAAACTGGTCGTTTGACGATGTAACTCCTGATAAAGTTTCTGTGGATGCCCCTTTGGGACCGGTTCAGGTGAAGGGTTCTTTGGAATTTTACAACAACGACGGTGTCTATGGGAACGGTCTGAACGGGACTGTTAAGATGACAATAAGTGGTTTGTTAGGAGGTGATGTTTCCGCGCGCTTCGGACGCACTACTCCCGGCCAGGGTGGGTTCCGTTATTGGTATGTAGGCGGAAAGATAAGCATTGGCGCATCCGGAATACCTTTTGCCCCACCCTCTCCTCTCGTTTTCAGAAGTTTTGGTGGTGGTTTGTATTCAAAAGTAACCAGAAAAACGAACCCGCAGGGTGAAGTTTACTACACGCCTGATGACAAAACGGGCATGGGCTTTGAAGCGCTGGTAGGCGTTGGACTGGTCACTCCCGGCGTACTCACCATGGAGGGAACACTTGGGATGGAAATGACAGCGAATAGCGGTATTGGTAAAATGTCCTTTCACGTTGACGCCTGGCTGCTTGGGGATACAAAGTCTGCTGCATTTGCCAAAGGGAGTGGCGATATGGTCTACGATTTTCAGAATAAAATTTTCGATGCCCAGCTGGATCTTGCTGCCGGATATTCGTTGCCGGGTGTAAGCATAACCGCAGAGGTAAAAAGCACAAAATTACATGTGGATGGTGCCGGCCTTTGGTTTCTTTCGCTGGGAATTCCTCAGGATCGTATCGGTCTGAAAATCGATATTGCCAGCCTGGCCAGTTTCAAATTTGGCACTTATTTTATGCTTGGAAATTATAATGGCTCGGGCTCAACGCTGCCACCAGCACCATATGGCTTTGATAAACGGCCAGGGATTTTGCAGGAACTTGGTTATAAAAGCAATACGCCTACTGCCTTTAAGGATGGCTCACCTCTGATTGCCTTTGGCTCAGGTTATAGTCTCAATTCCGATTTTGGCGTTGGTCCTTTTCATTTGCGTTTTGATGGCGCCGTCGGATTTGACCTTGCCTTATCTCAATCGAGTGATCTTTGTAATGGCAAAACTCCGGGAATAAATGGCTGGTATGCGATGGGTCAAATTTATGCTTACATGCACTTTGCACTTGATCTGGACATTGATACCTGGGTTTATGAAGGAACTTTCACCGTTGTAGAACTGGAAGCGGCGGCACTGCTGCGCGGCGGGATGGTCAATCCTATCTGGCTGAATGGACATGTTTTGCTAAAATACCGCGTACTTGGCGGACTGGTAAAGGGAAAGGTCAATCTCGACTTTTGGTATAATAAAGGAGAGCGATGCGAACCCGCCTTTGCACCACCAAATCCGTTTGCAGGACAGCCTCTTATCGCTGCCGTCGGTCCGTCAGGAACTGATAAAAAAACGTCCATTCTTTCACCATACTATGCGGAATTCAACTACCCTGTTCAAAGTGATTTGATCATTGATCTGGAAGTTCCGCAGGGACAAAAAGTGGAAGCCGGTACGCAGGGAACAACGTCGGTTGCGCCAAACGGAAACACGATCTTACACCGTGAGTTTCAATTGTTGTATAAAAAAGGTTTTTCAACCGTTGCCACAAAAGTTGACCCACAATATGCAGGCTGCGATTCGGACAATAGCGGTAGATACAGTTATGACAGAAATGAAAATGGCGACCCGAATTACAACGTCACATTTTACCGTTATTCTGCCCTTTTACCCAAATCGTCGTACAAGGTATCTTTGGATTTGCAGGTACATATCAGAAATAACGGTAAACTCGAACCATACATTTTCAAGAACCAGACCGTGGAGCAAACCGAATCAGTAGAATTTCAGACGGGCGATTGTATCACTGTTTTGTCAAAAGGTTCTTCCGATGATGATGCAATTTTATCGTCCTATCCTTACGAAGGCCAGCGGTATTTTATGAAAGGTGAGGACGCCGTAACTTTTATCCGGCTGAAAACAAAAATGACGTGCTGTTTAACAAATCTGAACTCAGACGCCAATTATGATCTCATGGCAAGATTTACTCCGTTGGAAGGAACCACTTTTGCCGATGACAAACCACTTTCTGTAATGACGGCCAAAGCAGTATTTACCGGCGACCAGGTTAATTATACATTGCCTGCTGGCATTAAGAACAAAACTTTTTACAGATTTGAACTTGTAAGGATTCCAAAGCCCGCTTTTGTCAATCAGCAGCTTGCAGAAGCAAAAAAAGCAAAAGAGTCGGCTAAGAAAATATCGACTGCAAACATTTACGTTGCAGTTAATCAGGGCTTCAATTCGCTTAACGGACAGGCATGGAAATCCGGCTATAAATCACCGTTTCCGGGAGCAGGTTCAGGAGCCGCAGCCAGTGTAAATGCGAAGTATAATAATACAGTTGATACTTACACAGAAGTATCGAATGAAACCTACGAAAAGATTGCGCAGGGTTATGGCACGAGCTACAAAATAACTGCCGGATCAGAAATGCTTTATAATACGGGAAGTCTGATCGTCAAAATCAATGAAAACGCAGCAAAGGCTAAGGAAGAAGCCAAACTGGCAAAAAAACTGGAAGTTTCTCTTTATAAATATTACTTTAAAACCAGTCAGTTTAACAAACTTTCTGAAAAGGTAATGGCAGCACAGTTTCCGCTGACAGAGACAAATGCCATTGCCAAAATGATGGATGCGCTTACAACAAAGATGGAATCCCAAGAAGGTTTTGATTCTTATGAAATGCAAAGTGAATTTTTAGGAAACGGCACTTTCAGGCCTTCAATGGTTCTGTTAAAAGCCGGAAAAGAAAGTTTCTGGTTTAAGACAGTAGCTATTCCGATAGCTGAAATGCTTGAAAGGATTCCGAGCCATTTTTACGAAGAAGCCGATCTGACTAAACCATTCGGTGATAAGAATGAAGCTATTGATTTGTTCCGCCGGTCGATGGTGCAGTTTAATCACATATATGATGATATTCAGAAGCCTTTTAAAAATGAAGATATCTACAACCTGATTTATACAGAAAGAAAACATAAATAGTGCCGACGCACTCACGATTATGAAAACGATTTTGACAATATTCTTTTTATTAAACTGCCTTGTACTGGTGGGGCAGAAAGTAAAGCTGAACGTTAGCAAAAATGCAAATATAGCGCCCAAAACCTACTCATTGGGCGACATGCAGTCCATTGCTAATGGGTCGCCGGTTAGTGGATTAAAGACAACCGGCGGGCTTACTGTTTCGGATGCGGTTATGGACGGAAATTCGCCTGCAATAGAAAAATATGTGGAGGAGCATATCACGCAAACCATTTTTGGCCAACCGGGAACCAAACAATATGGCGTCACTTATTCTTCCATTCCCGTGCGTAACGCCTATGACAAATACATACTTCCTCATGTGTCTACTTATGAGGAACTTAACAATCAGATTTATGATGGCAATTATAAAAAAATGATTACTATAGCTATCGGAGACCAGCTCACTCTTCTGGCAGAAAACCATGGTACCTACAATTCATTGCAGTCCAAAATTATGCTTAGAAAAGCGATTCATGAAGAATTCGCTGCTGATCCTTTTACAAAAGATAGTGAACAGCCAAGCTATTTCGATGATCACCTTTATAATATCTACAACAAGACAAAGCAATATCTGGTGTACTGCAATGATTCCTATTACCAGGTAGATAAAGATGGAAAGAAAATTCCCTGCAACAATGAGTGGTCAAAAGGATTTTTTATGATGACCAGTAATCTGGCCAAAGTAAACTGCGTACTGGCAGTAGTTATCGCCAAATCAAGAATCGACAAAGTTAAGGGCGACAGCAAACTTACTTCCGATATAAATTATGCCGGCTGGAACATGCTTTACAAACCATTGGTATATTATAAAAATCAGAGTTCGGACTTTGGTGTGTTCGTAAGCAACATGAAACAAATGCAGCAAATGACCAAGGACGGGAAGCTTCATGAATTATATGACTCTTATTACAAATGTCCCTCGCCGCAGGCATTTGGTTTTTTCGATATCAACAAAGTTCGCACAGCCTCCGTTTTTAACCCTGCCAAGTAAGCTTATTTATCATGAAAATATTTTATAAATCCGTCTTATCAAGCACTCTTGTTCTGCTCCTAAGTATATTGCTTACAGGCGGAATCTGTCTTGGGCAGCAAGCGGATGATATTTCAAAACGGCCCCAGCCCAGGATCGACACTTCATTAACCGGCAGGTACCGGGTGGGCATTATGGCAAAAGCATTTGGCGATTCGGTTGTGGTCCGCTGGGCTCCTAACCATGCAGCACTTTTTCGCCAGGCTTTAAAACAAGGTTACCTGCTGACGAGAAGAAGCTTAACGCCGGATAAAAAAATGCATCTGGACTACCAGATCACAGTAAAACCATGGACGACAGCGGAATGGCTAAAAAATGTTTCAGCAAAAGACACCCTGGCGGCGGCATCTGCTCAGCTGGTTAATGGTACAAACACACCCATCGGTGCCAACGATGCGATTACGCTTGATAAAATTCTTGATCAGCAAAACCAGAATGACCTGCGGATGATGATTGCATTATTACTTGCGGATGTAAGCCCGAGAAACGCGACGGGAATGGCGCTGGGATGGGTTGATAAAAACGTTAAAAAAGGTGTCCGGTACAGCTATTACCTCACACCGCTGACCAATCCTGAATTGTATCCCGTTGAAATGGCTGTGACTTCTGTCACAAACGAAAAAGAGACGGAAGCGCAGCGTATGACTCCGGTGAAAGTAACTTCGGGAGAACATCTGATCCGGCTGAGCTGGAACCGCCTGTTATCTGAAAATTTGTTTTCATGCTATTATGTACAAAGATCCGACGATGGCGGAAAAACCTTCCGGCGAATTACGAAACGACCCTGGATCCAAGCGCCAACTTCGGTTTTAGATGATAAAATTGAATACACAGATTCTGTAAAACAAAATTACCGGCCTTACCAATACAGGGTTCTGGGCATCACACCTTTTGGTGAACTCGTCGCTTCTGAAATCGTCTCAGGCTCAGCAGTTGACCGCACGGCTCCCCATGCCGTTGAAGACCTTAAAGCTACTCACTTACAGGGAAGCAACGTGAAGCTGACCTGGAAATATAACGACAGGCCAGCCGATCTGGCAGGTTTTGTAGTAGCAAAAGGCATGAACCTGGATGGACCGTTTACCCCATTGACGTCCCAGCCACTCGGAGCGGCGGCGTTAGACTTTGTTGACACAACGGCACTCCCCCATCTTCCGAACTATTATCGGGTAGTTGCGATTGACACGGCAAGCAACATCGGTTTGGGACTTCCAGCCTACTGCGTAATTAAGGATAGCAAAGGCCCTTCAAAACCAATGGGAGTTCAGGGATATATCGACACGACCGGATTTGTCAGGCTGGTCTGGGATATGAACAGGGAACCCGATCTGCTGGGCTACCGCGTAATTTCAGCTAACGCACCCGATCATGTGTTCACAGGTGATACAAGAGGATATCTGGCGTTGCCCGTTTTTAATGACTCAACAACCCTGCAGACGCTGACACGGAAAAAGTACTTTCGTGTTATTGCCTACGATAAAAGTTACAACCCCAGCGAACCATCGGACATTTTTGAATTAAAACGACCGGATCTTCTTAAACCTGTTGCTCCCGTAATTCAAAATTACACCGTCAGTGACACTGCGGTAGTTATTTCCTGGTCGCCCAGCAGCAGTGCCGACGTGAGCAACCAAATTCTAATGCGGCGTGGAAAAAATACGGAGCGCTGGGTTGAACTCGCAAAACTGGAAAATTCGGTTTCAAATTTTGCTGATAAAACAATCAAAGGCCATTCTGAATATGGTTATGCTCTGGTGGCGGTGGATGAGGCCGGATTACGTTCGGATGTATCCTTTCCGCTTAATGTAAAAACACCACGTATTACGCCTGCTTCGGTAAACGGACTAAAAGCATTTCTGAATCCCGATAAAAGCGTATCATTGTATTGGACTTACAATATTCCAAATTGCCGGTTTGTCATTTACAAAGCTTTGAAAAATGAAGGTTTTGCGAGTTATGATTCGATTTATGATACACGTGAATACCGTGACAAACGTCCCCAAAAAGGGTTAACCCAATATGCGGTGCGGGTAATATACCAGGATGGCATGGAATCAGGACTTTCTAAAATTATCGAAGTGGATGTTAAATAAAACGATATGAAAAACTTCTTCTCAACACTTAAAATTACAATTTACGCTGTCCTCCTATTTTCAGCAAACAGTTTTTCCCAAACAGTCCTGCCTGCTCCTACCGGTCTTGCTGGCACAGCTCCGGTTTATAACCGGGTTGAACTGAGCTGGAAGGACAATTCGGGAGAGCTGGAAACAGGTTTTGACATTTTCCGGGACGGCGGCTTGGGAAATAACTTTGTATTGATCGGCTCTGCCGGAAAAAATGTAACTACCTATCAGGATTTAACCGTTTCTGCAAACACGTTATATTATTACAGAGTTCGGGCGAAATCGGCAACACAAAATTCTTCGTTTTCTAATGATGTCCAGGTAAACACACCCATCGCGCCACCGGTTGCGCCGGGTAACCTTGCAGCAGCTTTATTAAACGCCAACACGATTCGTATTACCTGGGATGGTAATAACGACGGGAGTACTACATTTTATCTGGAGCGTGCCAACATGTCAGCAGGAGGCGCATATTCACAAATTGCCATCGTTCCTTATAATCGCACCCTCTCCTTTGACGATACCGGATTATCTGCGGGCACTCAATACTGTTATAGAGTCAGGGCACACAATACAAGCGGAGAATCTGGTTATTCCAATTCCTCTTGTGCTACCACCACGCAGGTCGTGCCTGTGGCTCCGGGACGTCTGACAGCAACCTCCGTTTCTTCTTCCGGCATTGATCTGGCATGGGCAGATTTGGCTGCTAATGAAACAGGTTATGAGATTGAACGCGGAACCACTTCCACCGGAACATTTCAAAAAATCGCAGATCTTGGCCCAAATGCAGCATCTTACCAGGACAGAGGATTAAATGCTTCAAGTCAGTATTGTTACAGAGTAAGGGCAAAAAACGCAGTCGGAAACTCTGAATATGCCGGTCCGGTTTGTGCCACAACGGGAACTGCACCTATCGTCAGACCGGCCGCTCCTACTGTTCTGACTGCAACCGTTGCATCAGGAAGCCAGATAAATCTGAGCTGGACTGACAATGCTATTAATGAGGACGGCTTTGAACTCGAATTTTCTTTGAATGGAACGAGCTATTCCAAACTCGCCGATTTGCCTGCAAATACCGTAATTTACCAACATACCGGACTTAGTCCGACAACCCGGTATTGGTATAAAGTCCGCGCTAAAAACGCTGGCGGATATTCGGATTATTCCAATGTTGCAGATGCCACAACAGCGGAAGTAGCTCCTGTTGCACCGGCAAGACTGACTGCGACGCCCGTTTCCAACACTCAAATCGATCTTTCCTGGGCAGATGTCTCTTCAAATGAAACCGGTTTTGAGCTGGAGATTTCACTCAATGGTACCACATTTAGCAAACTGGCAGATCTTTCCGCAAACACGATTACGTACCAGGCAACCGGACTGACCACGCTTACCAAGTACTGGTTTCGGATTAAAGCAAAAAACAATATCGGAAGTTCCGGCTTTTCAAACGTCGCCGAAGCGACAACTTTTGATATTCCTCCCGCTGCTCCCACCGATTTAGCAGCAGCCACTATTTCAAGCAGTCAGATCAATTTAACCTGGAAAGATGTGTCTACCAACGAAACTGGCTTTGAATTGCAGCGGTCGACAGACGGAACCAATTTTACCAAAATAACAGATCTCCCAGCCAATACGACAACCTATCAAAATACAGGCTTAAATCCCGCGACCCAATACTGGTTCAGAGTAAGGGCAATAAATACAGCCAACCCATCTCCTTTTTCCAATATTGCCTCTGCAACCACAATGGATGTTGCACCTGTTGCTCCGGCAAGGTTAACCGCCGTTGCCATTACTTACGAACAGGTGAACTTGTCCTGGGCAGATATTTCTGGAAATGAAACAGGCTTCCAGATACAGCGATCTACGGATGGCGTCAATTTTACAAAAGTGGCGGATGTGGCTGCTAATGTAACTACCTACGAAAACAAAGGCCTGAATGCATTGACCAAATACTATTTCCGAATCTTTGCTTTTAATGCAATCGGCAATTCACCTTTAAGTAATGTTGCAGAGGTAACGACACCACAGGCGCCAATCCCGGATGCGCCGCGCGACCTGACAGCCATTCCCCTGGATTTTGATTTGATACAGCTTCGCTGGTCGCCGTTGTCTGCCAACGCCGTTGAGGTAATTATCGAGCGTTCAACCAGGCCCGACCAGGGTTTTGTCCAGATCGGAAAACAAGCCGCATCCATCATTCAGTTTGCTGACCGTGAGATTCTGGATGTGGCCGACTATTATTACCGGATTAAAGCAACCAACGCTGCGGGCAGTTCCCTTTACAGCAATGTGGCGAAAGTGGAGGCATTCTCAATCATCACAGGAACAGAACCTGTCGCTTCCAAACATCTGATTTATGCTTTTGACAAAACGCTTCACATAAAGCTGGCCGGATCTCAAAAGGCAGACATAACTTTGGTTGATATAAAAGGTGCAAAACTAAAACAGTTTATATCTCCGCAAACCTCACAAACAGACCTTCACGATCTGGCGCCAGGAATTTATATCGTTTTGGCAAAAACAGACAAGCAGGTAATCAGCGAGAAAATCATTTTATTCCAATGAAAAAATATTTAATAACCGCAGTTCTGTGCAGTTTTCTGGCGGGCTGCCAGCCGAAAGAAATTGATACGATAAATGTCCGGAAAGTCTGGAAGGCATTGACCGTGAAAGAAAACGGAACATTGGTTTACACGGAAGGAAATGCAGCAAACACGCGGCCGGGTTATTCCCGTTTCCGGCTCGACCTAACCGTTACAGACCAGGTAACTTTTTCGGATATTGACGGCAGAAAATTAACCGGAAAATGGTCCCTTGCGACAGACTACAAGCGCCTGATTCTGGAAAACCTTACTCCGCCGCCAAGCGAAACTTCCGGCAATGTAGAGTTTTACATTGTAAACAGTTCCGAAACTAAACTGACTTTAAAACGCACAACGGAAAGCAGAAAAACGGGAAACACAACCAATGAATATGAGTTGGTGCCAGAGTAATGTTAATTCCGCAGTTAACTCTGTGCCTTTATCCAAACACCACCAGCGCCCTCGTCAAATTTCCGTCCGGGTTTTCAAACCTGATTTTCAAACCGGTTTTTTCTGAAAGCTCATCAACCAGCCTCAGACCTAATCCGGATAAACCCTGGGTATTATCTTTTTGAGATAAAATCCTGATGTAATCTTCCTGGGTAAAAACGGGACCTGAATTTTCGATTGACAAAGCTTTATTTTCGTCAGATCCGGTTATCCCTACCCGAATGACACCCGACTCCTCGGTTGCCTTTATTGCGTTTTGAAGCAAATTCCTGACAATTGCCTGCAAATAATAAGGATCAGATTGTACCACCATTTCATGAGAAATGAGTGTTTCAATATTTAACTTTTTTGCTTCAATGTTCAACTGAAGCAATTTCAGACACTGACTTACAACCGGCAAAAGCGAGGTGGGCTGAACATCGGCCTGAAACTGATTCATCTGCGTTTTGGACCATAATAATAGATCTTCCATCGTTTCCAAAAGTGAACCGGTGGCAGTCTGTATTCGCTCACTTAGTTCAGCGCGCTGCGTATCATTCAGCAACTTTGGGTTAAGCTGCTGCAATTTAAGAAACTGATAAACCTGGCTGATCGGGGAACGCAGATCATGGCTGATGATACTGAACAATTTTGCTTTGGTACGGTTCGCTTCTTCCAGTTCACCGATCAGTTTTTCCATTTGCCGGTTTTTAGCATCCAGTATTTCCGCATTCTGTTTTTTATTACGATAAATCACACCGAGCAAAGCGAGTGAAAACGCAAGCAATGCCAAACCCGAAATAAACCAGATTCGCTGCTTTTTTGCATCATCGATCTGCACATTCTTTAACTCGATCTGTAATTGTTTATCCTTATTCTGATAATGTGCTTCCGCGTCGGCAATGCTTTTTTTCGACGCTTCAATGTACAACGAATCTCTCAGCGGAGCATACTTTTCATAGGTGTTGTATGCCTGTTTCCACTGACCGGCGGCTCCATAACTCTGCGCAAGCAGCTGTAAATGTGAAACATACATCTGTGGGTCCGAATCTCTTGCAAGCGGCTCGGATGATTCCAGGAAAGTAAGCGCTTTGGCAAACTCCTTCCTGGCAAAATAAACCTTTCCCCTCATGTAATCAATTTGTGGGGTCAGGTACTCATCAGGCCATTTCTGGGACATTTCAACTGCGCGTGAAATGTGTATGGACGCGCTGTCGGTTTTGTTATTTGTCAGGTAATATTCTGTGAATGCAAGATCAGAAGCTATTCTGTTGCTACGATGAACGGAACTTTTGTTGGCAGGCGTCAGCATGGCGGTGAGGCTATCATAATAGACCCTCGCCTGTGATGGTTTATCGAGAATGAGCAATACATCGGCCATATCTTTGTAATAATGGGCGATGTAGTTTGGGTAAGCAACAATGTACTTTCTGGCTTCCTGAATATATTTAAACCCAACTTCTGCCTGATCTGTTTCCACATATAGTTCCCCCAGATTCATCAGATCCGCAACCACGTCTTCACGGTCTTTGATTTTGCCGCTTGCGATCAGGCGCTTTTTAATTTCGATACCACGAAGCAATAACTGCATCTGCTTTTCGTACTGGCCATTCATTCCGTAGTAATTCCCGATCGTGGCCATCATGTCCACTTTCCCAGGTTCGCTTTTGGTTGTATCAATAATTGCCAGAAGCTCTTTTAAAGCCAACCTTGCCTTCTCTTTATATTTCCCAAAGCTGGAATAGGTAAACATCACCCTTTCCAACGCGTTTTTAACAGCCTCAGGATTTTTTGCTTTCCGGGAATAATCGATTGATTTTTCAAAATGATAAACCGAACTGTCAGAGCCTAATTCGCCATAGACGAACCCGAGATAAAAATGAAATTTTGCCAGGTTCAGCAGATCGTTGGCTGGTGTTAATTTCAGGCCATGCCTGGCCACTATTTTTTCTTCTGATATTTTCCCTTTTCCCGCAAGTGAATCGCAGACAACCTGTAACCTTTTTAATTTTTGGGAAAGCGTTTTATAGGGTCGTAAATCCGGGATTTGGCAAACAGCCTCAGCGCTGGTCACTGCCAGCAAAACCAGGATCAGCAGAACATGTTTCATGGTTTATAGTTTCAGCTTTGCAACGGTTGAGCGATAAGTTTTTCCTACGGGAATGGTTGTGTTGCTGCAAATTATTTCTGAAATACGCAACTCGCTGATCCGGCTTATAGAAACTGCATAACTTCGATGCACACGTAAAAACCGGTCAGGTGAAAGCTGTTCCATGAAAAAGGAAAGTGAAGACAGCGTGATATAGTTTTTTTTATCTGTAACGATTTTGGTATAATCCTGCATTGCTTCCAGATAAATAATATCCTTTTGAGATAAACGTACCTGGTTATACCCCTCTTTGATCGTCAGCATATCTTTCTCAAACAGGACTTCATACGCCTCCGACTTTGCTTTCATTTCCGCGTACTCACCTATTTTCCTGGCAGTCTGAACAAAACGCTCTTCGGTAAGTGGTTTAAGGACGAAATCCAGTGCCGACAACTCAAATCCTTCCAGGGCGAATTCTGCATGTGAAGTAATAAACACCGCCATGGGAACATCTGCTCTGATCTTCCTGAGTAACTCCAGACCGGTGCTTCCCGGCATTTCAATATCCAGAAAAATAAGATCCGGTTTGATATAACCGGTAGCTTCCACCCCTTCCAGTGCATTGGAAAAGGTGCCGCAGTTGATCAGGAACGGATATGCTTTGGCATATTCAGTAATGGCAAGCAGGTCAAGCGGGTTGTCGTCAATAGCAATAAAGCGTACCGGAGTAGTAGTACTTTGCATTCAAAAAGTTCAGGTTACAATTTTAAATGTAAGTTATACAAAAGCATTTACTACCCAATTTCTCAAAAAAGGATACATAACTTTAAATGCAAATCCAATCTTTAAAGAGGTTGTGGAAATATTACTACTTATCGGAATAATGTCCCTTAGCAGCAACTACGTAAACATTTATAGTTTCCTCAATAATCTGATAAACAAGTCTGAGCTTCTTGATTATTCTTCCGGACCACAAACCAGCAAGGTTATGCCCTAGTTGCTCTGGTTTCCTATTTCGATGTAAGGATTCTCTGACAGGTCTTCAAAAATCATATAGCATTTCCGCGTATCATTATCTCCTTCGATTTTTTTATATTCTCCTTCGATTTAGTCCGCAGTTTGATCAAAATCAGATCAAGTCCCTCCTCCCTGTTAAGGAAGTTTTCGGTAACGATCGAAAGCAAAGTGTTTTCATCTACTAAAATGCTTTCATAGTTTCCATCCACCATTTCGTCATCGATCATAAACAGTGCCGGTTTGGGCTGCTGAGCAAGATACTTTTTTCGCAGATTATTTAAAGAGATAATTTGGGGCTTGTAATCAGCTTTTGTTTTGATATAAATTTTTCCTTCCAGAACATCTACGTCTGCGACAAAATCCGGGTTCAGCGTTTTATGTAAACTGCTATGCATCAGTTTTCCATTCAAGTAAAACATTGCACTGCTCCCATTTTTCTCCCTATGGATTACTTTTAAGCCGGCGTGATTTACTGCGCTGTCCCATTTTGTTTGCCCAAAAACATTGACAGATAAGAAAAGAAACAGGATTGTTGAAAATGGCTTCATGGTTTTCATTTGATTAAGTGAAAATTGATAATATTTCACACCAGACAATTCGATGAACTCTTACTATAAAAGTCGGGATCACATTTCCTCTACCCGCTTCCTCAGTTATTAGCCAATCAAACCTGCTGGCCTGATTATTTCACCTCACCTCAAAACATTAAAAGGCAAACTCAAACCATTTGTAATGCAGGATTTCAACAAAGGATACAACCCTATTGAAGATTACGGACAAATTGGAAACCTGAAAACCGTGGCGCTCGTGTCCATGGATGGCTCGATCGATTTCATGTGTTATCCTACTTTTGATTCTCCTACCGTTTTTTCCAAAATTCTTGACAGTGATAAAGGAGGAAGTTTTTCAATTACTCCGCAAATTGAAGAGTACAAAACCAAACAACTCTATCTGCCCGACACCGCTGTGCTGCTTACCCGATTTTTCTCCGAAGAAGGTATCGCCGAACTTACCGACTATATGCCTCTAACCGACGGACATACCAAGATGTCCAATGCCATTGTGCGGGAAGTAAAATCAGTTCGGGGAAATATTACTTACAGCGTAAAATGCAATCCGGCTTTTGATTATGCCCAGGCAGAACATAACTGTAAACTGCAAGACAATATCGTGACTTTCACTGCTCACAATGAAGAACAAACTTCAATGCGGCTGATGGCTGACGTAACCTTACAGGTAAAAGAAAACTTCGGTTACGCTGAATTTACCCTGAAAGAATCGGAGGTTGCTTACCTTATTTTTGAATGTGGTAAAGAGCAAAATGCAACGCCAGATCCTGTTGACGCATATAAGGAAACAACCAAATTTGAAACGATCAATTACTGGAGAAACTGGTCAAAAAAATCTACATACAAGGGACGCTGGAAGGAATCCGTAAACCGTTCGGCGATCACTTTAAAACTTTTGACCTCATCCGAACATGGCTCAATGGTGGCTGCACCCACGTTCAGTTTGCCCGAGACCTTACAGGGAAGCCGAAACTGGGATTACCGCTACACCTGGATCCGCGATGCCGCTTTTACCATGTACGCCTTTCTGCGGCTTGGCTACACCGACGAAGCTACCGCCTTTCTCAAATGGATACACGACCGCTGCACGGACGACAAACTATATCTGATGTACGCCATCGACGGCAGTCATGATCTCAAAGAATCAGAGCTTTCACATTTGGAAGGTTATAAAAAATCGTTACCCGTCAGAATCGGGAACGCAGCACAGGATCAGCTGCAAATTGATATCTACGGAGAATTAATAGATACGATATACATCTATAACAAACAGCATTCAGCCGTTACCTATGAATTTTGGGAGACTATTGTCAAACAAATTGAAATGGTTATTGAAAACTGGCAAAAAGCAGATCATGGCATTTGGGAAATAAGAAATATCGAAAAAGAATTTTTGCACAGCCGGCTGATGTGCTGGGTGGCAATGGACCGTGCAATCAAAATTGCGGATCACCGTTCTTTTCCCTATCCTAAAGAGCAATGGAATGATATCCGTACTGAAATTTACCTGGATATTTATCACAATTTCTGGAATGATAAAGTAGGTGCCTGGGTTCAGTACAAAGGTTCCGACAATGTGGATGCCAGTGTATTGCTTATGTCGCTGATGCACTTCATTTCGCCCCATGAGCCCCGCTGGCTGTCAACTTTAAACGTTGTCGAACGTGAGCTGGGACTTGACGTACTACTCTATCGTTACCGCAATGGCATTGATAAATTTGACGGACTCGAAGGTGAGGAAGGTACTTTCAATATGTGTTCGTTCTGGTTTATAGAAGCAATGGCCAAGAGCGGACAAGTAACCAAAGCACTGGACAGTTTCGAAAAAATGAATGGTTATGCCAATCATCTTGGACTTTTCGCCGAACAGATAAGTCACAAAGCCGAACATTTAGGCAATTTTCCACAGGCATTTACGCATCTGGCACTGATCAGCGCTGCACTTGAAATTGATAAACAACTGGATCGGTTATAAATAATTTGCCTAAGAGACTGCGTTTTTTGACAGTCTTTCAGGCAAATCTTTATGTCTATTTCCGTGCGGTCAGATATTCCTCAAGCGTTGTCCACTTAATATCCGGATAACGGTCATTATCGGGTTTATCATTTTGAACACTAAACATGGACTGAATGTATTGTCCCTGTTGCCATCTTGGATAAAGCTCCTTCTCACCATCCGGATTGGCTTCACGGGCTTTTTTTACACCAGCGGCAAAATCTTCAATGTTTCCTAAACTAGCTGTCTTATATTCTTCCCCTAAAACCTTTGCTGCAAGTTCTGCCATTTCATTTGCGCTAACCTGAAAGCTTGCGATATTTAAATTCCTGGGTGTAGAATCGTCCAGAGCAGCAGCTGCGGTAAACTCGGCCGCATTATCCATCGTGGTAAAATCAAGTTTGAAATCAGGATCTCCGAGATAACCGACCGACTTTTTCTTAAAATCAAGGAACGGAATATTGTTGTTCAAAATTTCGGCAAACGCCCCGTTAAAGATTGTTGTTGCTGCGATGGGTGATTTATCGATACGTTCGTAAAATTCGCGTCGCAGGTCAAAATTCCGGTTTTCTCCGGGAGTCAGCCTTGTGAAATCGCTGGAAAAATCAGAAGGAATAAACCTTGGAACACCTGCTTTTACCGCAGCTTCCAGTATGGCAGACTGCATATCTACAATTACATCACCCAAACCCTGCAGAGCAGATATCACACAGCTGACACCTTCACAAGCAGCTGTTAACTGTATCAGGTCCGTCATGTCCAGCTGAATAAGTTCAACACCTAATGCTTCCAGCTTTTCTACTTTGGCCGGGTCCGCATCCTGCCGAACGATGGTTCGTACGCCGGCACCTTTTTCAAGCAAAAATCTTACAATCCGTCCGCCTAAATCTCCTGTGCCGCCTGCTACTAAAATAGTCTTTTCCATAAAAATTGATTTTCAGAATGTCGTATGTATCGATGTTATTAACCTTATCAAGTCCATAGCGCAAAATGCAGGCCAGTACTTTTAAACCCGCATTACTCAGAACCAATTTTAGCATCCGGAATGTCTGTTTTTACTAAGTATGCCACTTTTCGTTTGAACTTTAATACTTATAATTTAAATAAACAAAGAAAGATTTCCATCAGACAAGTCCACATAAACCTTAAAGCAAAAATTGCAACAAGCTCATTATCAAATAAATAAATCGACAATTCTTTCATCATAACAATTTGATAACACAAAAGAAACATAAGCTTAACACGGCGAGGTGACCTTTGCAGCTGAATAAAATCAGCTTTATGAACACATCTACATCTAACAGGAAAATCTTTTTTACCTTTTGTTTTTTACTTTTTGTGACCTTTTCCTTTGCCCAAAAAGGGCTGATAACGGGGAATATCATGGATGCACAGAAGTTGTCCCTCCCGGGTGCGACACTTAAACTCACGCCGGGAAATCAATATACCATTTCGGATGTACGCGGAAAATTTGAACTCCTCAACGTTCCCGCAGGAACTTATAAACTGGAAGCAACTTATATCGGCTACCAGAATTTTTCACAGGAAGTGACCGTACAGGCAGGCCAGGTTATTTCGGTTGAAATGATCATGAAAGAAGGCAGCCTGAACATGAACGAGGTAGTGGTGATGGGTGACCGTTTGAAAGGACAGGCCAAAGCGCTCAACCAGCAGCGTAACAACGAAAACATCAGCAACATCATTTCTTCCGATCAGGTGGGTCGTTTTCCGGATGCTAATATTGGCGATGCACTTAAACGGGTTCCTGGTATCACGATGCAAAATGACCAGGGAGAAGCTCGTAATATCATCATCCGTGGACTAGCACCTGAACTTAACTCAGTTACCATGAACGGCGACCGGATACCGTCAGCGGAAGGTGACAACCGCCGTGTGCAGATGGATTTAATTCCGTCTGATATGATTTCCACTATTGAGGTAAACAAAACTTTAACCCCGGATATGGACGCAGATGCAATTGGTGGTTCGGTAAATCTGGTGACGAGGGCAGCACCGAATGGTCAGCGGATCTCGGCTACGCTGTCCAGTGGTTTTAACCCGATTCGTGGAAAAGCTTTGTACACCGGTGGATTTTTATATGCCAACAGATTTGCAAAAAACTCCATCGGGATGGTACTTGGCGGGTCTTATAACAACAATTCATATGGGTCGGATGACGTCGAAGCTTCCTGGGCAAAAGATGATTTCGGGAATGTATATATCAATGAAAGCGATGTTCGTAAATATGATGTGCAGCGTATCAGAAGAAGTTTATCCGCAGCATTTGATTTTAAGTTAGGTCAAAATCACACGATCACTGCCAACGCGATGTACAACTGGCGTGACGACCGTGAAAACCGTTACCGTTTACGCATAGATAACATTGAACCGGTGTATGACAACAATGACAAAATAACCGGCTTTGAAGGACGAATCGGACGCCAGACAAAAGGTGGAATTGACAACAGCCGCAACAAAAACACACGTTTGGAAGATCAGCGGGTGCAGAACTACTCCGTGAAAGGCGACCATTTGCTCGGCCCAAAGGTGGATTTGGACTGGTCGGTAAGTTATTCAACGGCTAGTGAGGATCGCCCAAATGAACGTTACATTGATTTTCGAAAAAGCGGAAATGCCTTGACTTACAATGGTGACAGCCGCTCGCCGATGTTCACAGCAGCAAGTCTGGATGCTTCTTCCATAGGACTGAACGAAATCAGTGAAAATCATGATTTTACAAAAGAAACGGAATTTGGCGCTAAAGTAAATGTACGTTTTCCGTTTTCGGTTATTGCCGATCAGAAGGGCAGAATTCGTGTGGGTGGTCGTTTGAGATTAAAAACGAAAGACCGTGATAATATCTTTTATGAATATTCCCCGGTTAACGAAGATGACTTCGCAACTTTGGGAACGAATCCGACTGTTAACTGGAACGATGGAAATTTCCAGGCAGGATCTCACCTGGTTCCGGGATTGTTTGCCAGCAACAAATTCCTGGGCGGTTTAAACCTGAGCAACACTTCGATTTTTGAGTCCGCTACTGTTCCGAGTGAGTTTTTAGGCGTGAATTACAATGCGAAGGAAAACATCGTTGCAGGTTATGTTCGCTGGGATCAGGATTTGAATGAAAAAATATCGATGATTCTGGGGGCAAGATTAGAAAATACTTCTATTGATTACACCGGAAACCTGATTGAAGATGAGGAGGAACTGACAGGACAGCGTACAGTGAAAAATAATTATCTGAACGTAATGCCAAACCTTTCATTTAAATACAATGCGACCGAAAATCTGATATTGCGGGCAGCAGCAACCACCGCACTTGCACGGCCTAATTACTACGCGCTGGCTCCCTACATCAGCACGATTCCGGGCGACAGGGAAATCCGGGCGGGTAATCCTGATTTGAAAGCGACCTACTCCTATAACTTCGATTTAATGGCCGAAAACTATTTTGAATCAGTAGGTTTGATTTCGGGTGGCGCATTTTACAAAAACCTGAAAAACTTTATCTACACATATCGTAATCAGCAGTATGGCTCCGCAGACTTTGCTGCCGATTTTCCAAACACAGCCAATCCGGTTGCAGCTGGCGAACAATGGGATTTTTTCCAGTCGAGAAACGGCGAAAGTGTAAATGTTTTTGGCTTTGAAGTAGCTTTCCAGCGCCAGCTTGATTTCCTTCCGGGTTTTCTTAAAAACTTTGGAATTTACACAAATTACACGTTTACGAAATCCTTTGCCAATGGTGTTTACAATGAAGATGGTGATGTAAGAAGTGATGTTACTTTGCCGGGAACTGCGCCACACATGTTCAATGCATCGTTATCGTGGGAAGATAAACGTTTTTCCGCAAGGCTGTCAGCCAATTACACCGCTGCTTACCTTGATGCACTTGGCGGAAGTGATTTTGATGATATTTATTACGACAAGCAGTTTTTCCTGGATGCAAACGCGGCATACAAAATCACCAAAAATCTGCGCGTATTTGCAGAAGCAAACAATTTGACCAACCAGCCGTTGCGTTATTACCAAAGCATTTCCTCACGGACAGTACAGGCTGAATACTACCGCCCGAGATTTAACCTTGGATTAAAATTTGACCTTACCAAATAATACCTTTGTTCTCAAATGTGACATGAGCCTGGCCGCGGCCGGGCTCATGTTTTTTAAATAAAAATTTATTAAAATGAATAAAAATATAGTTTCCTGTCTGTTTTTAGCCATTGTATTTTCCTTTTCCTCCTGCACAAAAAAAGCACTAAAAACAACCCCAGATCCGTCAGCGATTAAACCGGTAGTCATCACTGAACCTGTTAAACATGACACGGACGATCCTGCGATCTGGATCAACCCGGCCGATGCATCCAAAAGTCTGATTATCGGAACAGACAAAGACCAGGACGGGGCACTTTATGTGTTTGATTTGCAAGGCAAAATTATTCAGGATAAAGTCGTAAGAAATCTCAAACGCCCCAATAATGTTGACATTGCTTACGGACTGGTACTTAATGGAAAACCAACAGACATAGCAGTAGTTACTGAACGGGAAGCCAATAAAATCCGCATTTACAGTTTGCCGGATATGAAGGCAATTGACAACGGCGGCATCGAAGTTTTTAAAGGCGAAACAACTCAGGACCCCATGGGTATTTCGCTTTACACACGACCATCGGATAAAGCAATTTTCGCAATTGTTGGCCGTAAAACCGGTCCTGCTGACGGATACCTCTGGCAATATAAACTGGCTGATGACGGAAAAGGAAATGTTACCGGGGAGGTCGTCCGCAAATTCGGAAAGTATAGTGGCAAAAAGGAAATTGAATCCATTGCGGCTGACAATGAAAACGGCTACATTTTTTATTCAGACGAACAGGTTGGCGTCCGTAAATATTTTGCTGATCCCGACAGCAGCGGCTCCGAACTTGCATTGATAGCCAACAAAGGTTTTACCGAAGACAATGAAGGCATCTCGATTTATAAAACCGGAGAGAAATCAGGATACATTCTCGTTTCGGATCAGGGAGCCGGCAAGTTCCACATTTTCAATCGGGAAGGTACCGCCGACAACTTACATGATCATCAACTGATCAAAATAGTAAAAGTTTCAGCATTGAAAAGCGACGGGTCAGACGTTACCAGTCTTCCGCTCAATGCACAGTTTCAGAAGGGATTGTTTGTTGTGATGTCGGAGGGAAAAGTATTTCACTATTATCGTTGGGAGGATATTTTTGGAGAAGGCAAATAACTTTTTTGCCACAATAATTTCTTTGCCACGGATGCACGAATTTTCACCAATGTTATTAGCTGGTTAAATTTCCATCCGTGGCAAAACTTTATTCCGTGTATCTCTTTTTTAACAAATTCATCATATAAACATTAATTTCCCACTGATTTCCCAGCGGCAGCTGTGTGTATGGCATCACGGGCATGTATGTTGCCGGGCCAAATTCTGTGGTTACGGTTGGTGAAGTTCCGTTCTTCCGATGCGTTTCCACAACTTTGTCCCACCAGCCTAAATGAGTTTGCAGTACCTCCTCCCATTCCGGTGCTCTGGGATCATTCACCTGCGGGCCTTCTGGATGACCAACGCGGCTGTGAATGTGATCGGTATGGGCAATGGCTAAAGTTACTTCCTCCTGCTGATCGGCCAGAAGCGATTCGTGAACATTACACCAGTGTGAAATGTCCAGCGTAATCCGCGTATCGGCCAGTTGGGTCAGATATTGAAATGTAATATTTGCCGCGTAAAGACTTTTACCTCGATGTGTTTCGTGAATAATCTTTATACCCGATTCCTGAGAAAGCCTTGCTGCCAGATCAAAAAGACGCTTATTTTGGTCAAAAGAGTAATAATCCTTCCCTGTCTGGCAATTGATAAATGCAGGATTTACTTCAATCAGATTCCGGAGATGTTTCTCATAATTACCGGCATGTTCATCCAGGTTCTTTTCAAATGACTGATAATATTGTGCTACAAAATCCAGGTCGTAATTTTTAAGTGTATCGAGTATTTCCTGTTTTTCCATTTGGTCAAAAGAAAATGCCAGTTCCACACCATCATACCCAGCAGACTTTACATTTTTACAAAAAGTATCAAAAGGCAGCAGGTTACCCCAATGCGGAGCATAAAATCGGATGTTCATAAATCGTTGATAATCGTACAGTATTTTATAAAGTAGAATCGGAACCGGATTTACTTCACAAGAAAATCTGCATCATCGGAAATACTCAGCACTTCTTCTTTTAACAAATCCCCTTTAAATGGCTCTATCGGCTTGTAACTGCTTACGTGAACATCTTTGTACGGCTTATTGCTTGCCAGATTGTAGGCTGTAATAATAGACCATCGTGGTTTTTCAGACAAGTTTGCCGCCGAAGCGTGTAAGGTATTGCAATGAAAAAAAGCTGTATCTCCTGCATCCATCTCCAGATATTCGAGCTCCATAATTTTCAGGGCCTCATTGACTTTTTCCATATCCGCGCCAACCTGTTCGCCAGCAAAACCATGCTCTACCCTGCCCATCCTGTGCGAACCTTTTATCATTTGCATACAACCATTTTCTTTTGTTGCAGGGGTCAAAGCCGTCAGAGCACTAAGCATTTCGGGAAGCAAAAAACCATTGTTTTTATACCAATAACCATAATCCTGATGCCATTCCCAGGCTCCGCCCTTGCGGGGTTCTTTTTGCATTAGTTTGGAATGATAGTGTGCCGCCTTACCACCAAGTATCTGTTCAACTGCCTCAACTATCCGCTCTGAGCGAGCGAACTTACTGTACAAACTTTCATCGAGTGCATACCACAAAGCGAGTTTCGTTTTGAGGCCGGATGCATCGGTACGGTCATAACTTTTGGTACTCATGACATCATCTTCCGTTGCAATTTTATAAAGCAGATCTACTTCTTCTTTGCTAAAAAAATTACGGATCACCACGTAGCCGTCGCGGTGGTAGGTATCAAGGTCTTCCTTCGTAAATTTCATTTTTTCTTTATTAAGATTTAACAGAATCGATATCAGGAACCAGTAAATGAATAATTAAAAGGGCGAGACTGTATGTGGAAGCTGCAATTACAAAAACGCTTTTATAACTTCCCGTGGCTTCAAGCAAATGTCCGGTTGCAGAGGCCATCAGCATACCACCAACAGCACCCGACATACCGATAAATCCTACAACTGTACCTACATCCCTTTTTGAAAAAAAATCCGTGGCGAGCGTGTACATGTTTGCAGACCAGCCCGTGTGTGCTGCCATGCCGAGCCCGATCAACAAAACTGCCGGCCACAGCTGGGAAATACCCGAAACAAAATAAATGGGTATTACCAGCACTGCACAAATCAGTAACGTCGTCTTTCTGGAAGCATTTACTGACCAGCCCATTTTCAGAAACTTCGAAGAAACCCAGCCCCCACCGATGCTGCCGACATCGGCGATCAGATAAGCAGTAATTAGCGGAAGTCCTATTTTATTCAGTTCCAGTCCATAGGTCGTGTGCAGATATTTGGGCAGCCAATAAAGAAAAAACCACCAGATCGGGTCGGTCAGAAATTTACCGATTGCAATTGCCCAAACCTTCCTGGTGCTGATAATTTGCCGGATCGACAACGGCTGTCCTGAATCAAAGTCATGATCCGATTCGATTAGCGCAAGTTCAGAGGCATTTACCTGTGCATGTAAAGCTGGTTTTTTCATCATCTTCAACCAAAACAAAAGCCAGATAAAACCCAGCATTCCCGTAGCTATAAATGCCCACTGCCAGCCATAGTTTAGCGCGATAACCGGCACCAAAAGCGGTGCAACAATGGCTCCGATATTGGAACCTGAATTAAAAATACCTGTTGCCAGTGCACGCTCCTTTCTGGGAAACCATTCTGAAATCGTTTTAATCGCTGCCGGAAAATTGCCTGATTCTCCAATCCCCAAAGTCAGTCTTGCTACACCAAAGCCGGAAGCAGAACCGGCAAAGGCATGTGATATGGCCGCAAAAGACCAGATAATAATGGAAATTATATATCCTTTTTTTGTGCCAAGAAAGTCGATTAGTTTGCCCGCAAGCAGAAGGCCAATCGCGTAGGAAAACTGGAAAGCCGTAACGATGTAACCATATTCAATTTCCGACCAGCCAATTTCTGTTTGCAGCTGCGGGGCGAGAATGGCCAGAACCTGCCGGTCGATGTAATTGATTGTCGTTGCAAAAAACAGCAAGGCACAAATATACCATCGCATGGACGAAGGTTTTTGACCGGAAACGGCTTGCGGAAGTTCGGTGACCAGATTCATTTGCCGGTTTCGATTCTTACCTTGTAATCCTTCCAGGCAGCAGTTGTTATTTTTATCAGCTCCGGTTTGTCACCTTTGATGTTATAACACTGCACACCAATCGGCGCTTTAAAACCAAGATCCTTCACCAAATATTTAACCATCCCGTAAGTATCAAAACTTCCTTTCCCAAGCGGAAGAATATAATCCTCCCACACATTTTTTTGCTGGCTAAAAACGTCATTTGCCCCTGAAATAGTTATCATTTTCAGATAAGGTTTAAGTTCATTGAGGTGAGGATTCAAATCAGAACGTTCCTCAGCCGTAGTAGTCGCCAGCCAGTGACATAGATTAAAAGTAAGCCCGACATTTTTCTGATTGATCTTTTTCACAAGTTCCAAAGCATGATCGGTCCTTTCTACATAGTAGCCAAGATGCGGATAAATAGCAACCTGCAAACCCGACGCTTTCGCCCACTCACCAATTTCTCTGACGAGTTTTATAACCAGCGTATCAGCCTCACGGGACGAAGGTTTAAACTTTTTGGAATCATTTAAAATAAAGGGCGCGATGATGGTTTTGCTTCCTTTCAGCTGCTGGATGTAAAGTCTAAGTTTAGGGTCAACATGCGGTTCGTCCAGCCTGAGTTTTACATAAAAATACGAGCCCGTAAAATTGTTTTTATCGAGCGCCGCTTTCATTCCTTCAAAGCTTTCAGTCTGATTAATTTCAACACCGGCGAAACCGGCTTTTTTAATCAGTTCCACTTGTTTGTCAAATGTATTGTAAACCGAGTCTCCCCGGATGATATTATGCAGTGTAAAAAAATCGTTTGTTACCTTTTGCGTAAAACCGGTTTTTGCAGAAAAAACAAAAATCAAACACAGCAGAAGTTCTTTCATAAGTTTTAGATTTAAAGGATCCACTCTTTTCTTGCCAAAGGAGAAGCCAGTAATGCGTTGGCAGCATTGTTGCCCACAAACAGTTCCTTTGCCGGATCCCATTTGAGCTTTTCGCCAATCTGGCAAGCAATCAGACCGATCTGTGAAATCGAGATTGTTCTGTGGCCAACTTCGATCGGTTCGAGTGTTTTACGTCTGGTTTTTACTGCTTCTATAAAATCCGTTTTATCCCAAAGCGTTTGCGACAGATCCAGCTCGCCCTTCCCAGGCCTGGAAGTGAGTATCTGAGGATTACTTGCCTTGATGGTTCCCGGAAAATCCGCAACCAGAATCCAGCCATCACTTCCGGTGTATTTGATAGACGGTTTACTTGTTGGTGTTTGTTCGCAGGTGAGTTCAACGCCGTTTGCATACCGGTAGGTGACAGCAAAGTTGATCATCGAATTCCAAAGACTTCTTGGAAATTCACCTTTACCCTCTACTTCCACCGGACCGGAATATTCAGTGTTATTTGCCCACTGCGCCATGTCAAAATAATGTGCTCCCCAGTTCGCAATCATACCCTGGGCATAATTATCAACCCTCATCCAGTTCGGACGTTTTGTAATGTCGAAGGGCGTGTGCACCCGCATATCTGTATACGGTACGTAAGGCATCGGCCCGAGCCATAAATCGTAGTTAAGGTCTTTCGGCACGGGCATATCTGCCTGCGGAGCTACCGGGGTCGGATCAGACGGAAACGACACTTCAACCTTTTGCAGCTTACCGATCCGGCCGTTCCGTACGAGTTCAACAGCATGGTTTTGAGGACGTACAGAGCGAAATTCACTATCCGTCCTGTTAACAACGCCATATTTTTTTAAAGCATCTACCAATTCCCTGCCCTGATGTACGCTCATACTTAGCGGCTTTTCGCAGCTTACATGTTTGCCGGCTTTTGCAGCCATGATCCCCATCGGCACATGCCAGTAATCCGGCGTTGAGATCATGATGGCATCGATATCTTTGCGGTTTAACATTTCGCGGAAATCGGTATGTGTACCGCAGCCTTTGTACGTTCCGTTAGCACTATTCTTACCATAATGCGCCTCGATAACGGTTTTGGCTTTATTCATCCGCCAGCTGTCCACATCACTCACGGCGACCACCTGTGCATCATTCACATCAAGCAAACCGGGAACTCTTGTACCAATACTTTTCATATCAGAGCCCTGCAGATTCTGTCCGAAACCTTGCCTGCCCGTCCCGATCATACCAATCGTAATTTTGTTCGAAGGCGCATTTTTTCCAAAAACAGAAGCCGGAACAATGGTTGGCATTCCAAAGGCTGCTATCGCTAGTGATGACTTTTCTATAAAATTCCTTCGGTTCATAGTTCTTTGATTTTTATATTCCTGAAAGCGACGCTATGGCCATGATCCTGCAGGAGCACATGACCATCGGGGATCTCTGAAAAACCTTTATAGTTCTTATATTTGCTGTCTGTAACTCCGTTTTTAAAAACTGTATCTTTCCGGTTCACATCCAAAACCTTTTTACCGTCGAGCCAGTGTTCAATATGATCATTGTTTACGAGAATTCTGGAGCTATGCCAGACATCCATTCTGGCATCCGGTTTATCACCGGCTATTACATCATAAATTGAAGCGGTTTTCAGATCCTGCGGAAGTTTTTTATCCATATAAATATAATCCGCGTCATCGATCAGCTGATATTCGTAACCTGCCTGAGAACCTTTTTCCGGTTTTGGCTGGCGTTCTTCAATGAAGTACTTTACACCGGAATTTCCGCCTTTACCCAGTTTCCAGTCGAAAACCATCTCAAAATTACGGTACCTTTTCAGCGTTACAATATCTCCTGCATCTCCCGATTCTGCACCGGCAGAAAGTTCTCCCCGCAGTTCACCATCTTTAACAATCCAGCCATGTTTAGGAAATTCAGTGCTGTAAGCGCCCCGCCATCCGTTTGTGGTCTGACCGTCAAACAACAATGTCCAGCCATCTTTCTTTTCTTTTGAAGAGAGCAAATTCTGCTTTTGTGCATTAGCAGAATGTACAGTGATAAAAACTAAAATCGAGAACAGTAAGGAAGATTTATTCATTTAACGATTTAGAAAAATTCTATTAAAAATCTTTAATATTTCAATACGATATTAAAGAAGTGAATCAACAGAATTTACTTTAAACCATCAAGAAACCCATCATAAGCACGTTTTGTCTTGTACTGGCTGTCAAACAGCAATGGAAAATCCGTACAGCTGCAAAAGCCAGGTATCCAGCTGTTTGCATCACTCACACCCCACATCGTTATTCCGAATTGCTGTTTTACCGGAACAATTCTCTTGTAGGTATTTACAACAAATTTGTACTTCTCATATTGTTTTTCAAGAAGCTCGGCAGTAATAGTCAGGTCTTTTGTTTTGGCTGGGTTAACGGCGATGTCCAGTTCTGAAATATGTACCATCAAACCAGTATCCGCATATTTTTGAATCGCATTTTCAATTCCTACATTGGGCGTATTGATGTTGATGTGCATTTGTAAACCCAGACCGTGAATAGGGATCGAACGCTTTTTAAAATCCGTTACCATTTTCAAAACCGCATCCAGTTTTTTGGCATTGGTTTCCTGTCCGTATTCATTGTAAAATAGCAATGCGCCTGGATCCGCATGATGCGCATACTGAAACATGCGGGCTACATAATCCTTTCCGATCACTCCTCCGAGATTCAGCAGGGTTTGCCCCTTGTCGTCTACGGATGCCATTCTGATTTCACCAGTTGTATTGTCAAAGGCTTCGTTGACTACATCCCAGGAAGCAACCTTTCCTTTAAAATGCGTTCCGACTGTTTGAATATAGGTTTTCAAAGCCGTTTCCAGTTCTGTGGAGTCTTTGATTTGCTTCATCCAGGCTGGTGCCGTATTGGTGTACCAAACGAATGTATGAGCATGTACACGTTTTCCCTGCGCCTGGGCAACATCAATCAGATAATCTGCTTTATCAAAACTAAAAACACCTTTTTGTGCATTGATACGACTGGGCTTCATGACATTTTCGGCAGTAAAACTGCCCGCATGATCCAGTACCGTTTTTTGATAAGTCGCATTGTCCTTCATTGCCGTAGGGTCAATGGCAAAACCAACCGGAAAGGACGATGCATCTTGAAGTGTGGCCGGCTTTGCAACCTGAGATTCCCCTTTCTCGCAGGCTATAAAAATGATCAGAAAAGCAACCGTTTTTCCGGAAGTCAGTGAAAGCGAAACGATTTTTTTGAAGTATTTCATGTTAGTTTGTCGTTGAAATGAAAATGCTTAGAAATCTGTTTGTTAGATTTGAAAATAAAAGGGTCTATTCTGCAAGCTCTACTGCAATGATGCAACAGCCTCATTAAGAAATAACAACTAATTTTTCCTGACGGATTAAACCTAATCTTATTTAGCTGTCCAAGTACCATATCATTATTAATTAGGATTTATTTATGAAAGCTATTTCATGTTATGTACTAATTATTTTGGGCGGATGGATGTTTTTATCCTCTTTTCAAAACCCCGATCCGGCCAAAATATCTGCTTCAAATTTCCCCTATAAAAAAGCAGGCCTGACAGAACGGCAAGCCGCAGCGCATTTGCTGAGCCGGTTCACCTACGGAGCCACACCGGCAGAAATTGATGAAGTTGTGAAGCAGGGACTTGAAAACTGGTTTCAAAAACAGCTAATTGCAGGTTTGCCCGACGATACACTCGAAAGCCTTCTTGCCAATTATGATGCACTGAAACTTTCCAATTCAGAAGTTTTAGCCATTTATCCCAAAGCGGGACAGACACTGCGGATGGCCGTAAAAGACGGAGCAATCGACAAGGATTCTGTAAAAACAAATAAGGTGCAGTACCGTCAGGCGCTGGACATTTATATGCAGCAAAAGGGATTAAAACCGCAGCGCGAACTAACCCGCCAGTTTATTAGCCAGAAAATACTCCGTGCCGCCTATACCGAGAATCAGTTACAGGAAGTAATGACCAGTTTTTGGTTTAATCATTTTAATGTTTCACTTACCAAAAATGACTGCTCTCCTTTTATACCTGCCTATGAGCGGGATGTGATCAGGCCAAATGCGCTGGGAAATTTCAGTGTGATGTTACTTGCAACTGCAAAATCTCCTGCCATGCTTTACTATCTTGATAATTTCAGCAGTTCGGCCAATGATAAAAACACGAATTTACGCTCCCGCAAAAAAGCTGCAAATCCTGACAACCAGGGCAAAATGGATTCGCTGATGACAAAACTTCAAAAGGCAAAAAAAGAAAAGGGTTTAAATGAAAACTACGCACGTGAGGTCATGGAACTGCATACTCTTGGCGTCGATGGCGGATACACGCAGCAGGACGTAACGCAGGCAGCTCGGGTACTCACTGGCTGGACTGTTTTTCCATCTTCTGCTTACAACAGGACAAAAGGACTAAACCAAAATGAAGACCGGCTGGAAAAGCGGGGTTTTATTCATGAGGGCGACTTTTTATTCGCTGCAAACAGACACGACACTGGTAAAAAAATGGTTTTGGGTAAAAGTTACGGAACTACTGAAAATGGTTATCAGGAAGGTGTAACGTTACTTCATGAACTCGCAAATCATCAAGGAACAGCCAAATTTATTTCTAAAAAAATCGCTGTTCGTTTTGTTAGCGACAATCCTTCCCAAATGCTGATTGACCGTATGGCAAAAACATTTTTGGATCAAAATGGAGATATCAAATCAGTACTGATCACGATGGTTAACTCACCTGAATTCTGGTCGGCGGCTTCTTTGAGAGAAAAAACAAAATCACCATTTGAACTTGTTATTGGTTCCGTACGCAGTTTGAAAGCGGAAATTACCCAGCCGTATCAGCTATATAACTGGATTACCCGAATGGGTGAAAAAATGTACGCATATCAGGCACCGACCGGATTTCCCGATAGAGGTCAATACTGGATCAACACCGGCGCTTTGCTGAATAGAATGAATTTTGGCCTGGCACTTGCTTCCGGAAGAATTCCGGGAATTAAAGTAAACCTGGCAGCACTGAATAATAACCATGAGCCCGAAAGTTCCCAAGCTGCTTTAATCACATATAGCAAGCTAATCATTCCTGAACGCAACACGGAGCAAACCATTGAAAGGCTTTCACCCATGCTCAACGATCCGAAACTCACTGAAAAAGTTGATAAGGCAAGCAACGCCACCTCACCGATTGAAAAGGATCAGATGAATGTGGTTCAGATGGACCCAAAACCTGATATAAAAACACGTCGAAACAAACAGGAAGCAATGCAAAATAGCGTTGGAAGTAACGCTATGCTGGCTCAGGTTGTAGGTGTTATCATCGGCTCACCGGAATATCAAAGACGTTAACTCAAAACAGAAAAACTGATGTTATCAAGAAGAGGGTTTCTCAAATCAGGCGGACTGGCACTTTTTGGTGTTGGTTTGTCAGGCGGCATACCTGCTTTTATTGCACAAGCAGCCGCAGGTACGAACTTAGTGTTGCCTTATAAAAAGAAAAAAACGCTTGTTTGCATTTTCCAGCGCGGGGCGATGGATGGTCTGATGGCGGTGACACCTTTCACAGATACTTTTCTGAAAGAAGCACGACCGGGTCTCTTTATGTCAGCTGCGCAAAATGCATCCGGCAAACCGTTGATCGATCTCGATGGCCGGTTTGGTTTGCATCCGTCGATGAAGTCCTTTGAACCGCTGTTTCGCGAAAATCGGTTGGGGATTGTTCACGGAATTGGTTCTCCAAACACCACCCGCTCTCATTTTGATGCGCAGGATTATATGGAATCCGGTACTCCGTTTAACAAAGGAACAGCAAGCGGCTGGCTGAACCGTGCTGTCGGACTTTTAGGTCATGATACACTCACACCTTTTACAGCGGTAAGTCTTACTTCTGCGATGCCCAGGTCGTTTTATGGAGATAATCCTTCGGTGGCGATCAGCAACTTACAGGACTTTTCAATTCAGATGCGTGGCAACCAGTCAGGAGCCAATATGGCTGCGAAAAGCTTTGAAGATCTGTATGACAAAACAGCTTCCGGATTGTTGCAGGAAACCGGGAAGGAAAGTTTTGAAGCAATGAAAATGCTGAACAAAACAGATATAAAAAACTATAAACCAGCCAATAATGTCGTTTATCCGACGTCTGCACTTGGTAATTCTCTAAAACAAGTTGCGCAGCTGATAAAAATGGATGTTGGCCTTGAAGTAGCTTTTGCAGAATCGAATGGCTGGGATACGCACTTTAACCAGGGAACTGAAAACGGCGTTTTCGCAAGGAACGTTGCAGATTTAAGCAATAGCATCACAGCCTTTTGGAATGATTTGAGCAGTTACCAGGATGATGTGACCGTAATGACCATGACCGAATTTGGGCGCACCGTTCGCCAGAATGGAACCAGAGGAACCGATCACGGGAGAGCTTCATGCAATTTTATTCTTGGCAATGACATAAAAGGCGGTCTGGTTCACGGCAACGTTCAGCCGCTGGCGGTAGAAAATCTGGAAGACGGAAGAGATCTGGCCGTGACTACGGATTTCAGAAGTGTGTTCAGTGAAGTTGCAGATAAACACTTAGGCCTTAAAAACGACAAAACACTTTTTCCTGACTGGAAAGGCACAAAAATCGGAGTCATGAAAACTTAATTTGTTATAAACGGAAGTGATGCATTTTTATATTTCGGCAAAAGCAGATGTTCTTTCATAGCTTTAAAACTTTCCAAAGGTCCCTGCGCGGCAAATGCATTAACGAGCCAGGCCGGGAGAACGCCACCCGGATCAACCTGTAAGCTGTATTCCAGCTTTACATGTTCTTTGTCCAGAGGCGTTATAATCCAAAGGCCAACCGAGTGACTAATTCGGACAAGGTCTTTTTTGACCGGTACCCATCCCGGAACCGCCGGTGCATCCACTGTTATAATTTTTGTAACCGGGTCCTGGGTAACACGAATCCTCGCTACAAAATCACGGTTTTCAAGCGGCCAGGGTAAACTTACTTCCGAATAATAGTACAGTTCTGATGGTGATATTATTTTTACCAAAACACATGATTTGGTATGAAAAACCCATTGCTCAGCAACCGGGACATCCATTAGCAAAGTGACAAGCTGTGATGCGGAAGAATTTAAAACACACTCGGCTTTTATGGCCTTGATTTTGCTGTTGGCTACTTCTTTTGAATAAACCTTCGTCCCTTGCTTTTCCGTAATCAACTGCCATTTTCCTTGTCCGGCTGCCAGCGTCACCTGAAAAAGCAGGTAGAAGAAAATGGAAAAGGTTTTATACATATTGTCATTATGAAGTTAAGGACTTCAAAAGTATAGCTTTCAAACATCAGGTTGAAGATATCTCTTGTTTTTTTACCGGTCGGATGGCGAAAAAGCCATCCGACCGGTACCATCCGTAGTACAGCTTTTCGCCGTGCTTCGGATAAATAAAAAAATCAAAGGCATCTCATCATTTTTATACCCCGGCAAAATATCGGAAATTGCAGTCTTGTTAATGCAACCACTCAGATAAGTCGTTTTGCTTGATGGCAACTTGCATTTAACCGGTTTATATATTTGTTAAAATATTTTTCCCAAAAACGAATTACCTGCAGCTAATTTTAGTTACATACAGAATCGGTCGCTGATAACGACCATAAATGCCTTTACATTAAAATCAATACAATGGCCAAGTACTTAAACGAAACATCCAGGACTTTCAGCGAATTCTTATTAATACCAGGTCTGACGACGAAAGAGTGTGTTCCTGCGAAAGTTTCACTAAAAACCCCACTCACAAAATACACGAAAGGCGAAACATCTGATATAGAACTTAATGTGCCTTTTGTTTCTGCTATAATGCAGTCTGTTTCCAATGACGGCATGGCCATAGCCCTCGCTAAAAACGGCGGACTTTCCTTCATCTTCGGCTCTCAGTCAATCCAGGAGCAGGCTTCGATGATCAGCAAAGTGAAGAACCATAAATCCGGGTTTGTAATCAGTACGGCTAATCTTACTCAGGATCATGCGTTGAAAGACGTGATCGCGCTGAAAGCAAAAACAGGACACTCCACCATTGCAATTACAGACAACGGAACTGCTGAGGGAAAATTACTTGGAATCGTAACAAGCCGCGACTACCGCGTTGGAACAGATTCTCTGGATAAAAAAGTAAAGGAGTTTATGACTCCCTTTGATCATTTGATCACCGCCAAACTGGGTGCAACCCTGAAAGAGGCCAATGATCTGATCTGGGAACATAAACTGAACAGTCTTCCTGTTATTGATGAAGAAAATAATTTTAAATTCTTTGTATTCAGAAAAGATTATGACAATCATAAGGAAAACCCGCTTGAACTTACCGACAAACAAAAGAAACTGGTTGTTGGTGCGGGGATAAATACAAGGGATTATAAGGAAAGAGTTCCTGCATTGATCGAAGCCGGTGCTGATGTTCTGTGTATCGATTCTTCCGATGGATTTTCGGAATGGCAGCAGGAAACGATCCAATATATCAAAAAGGAATTTGGATCTGCTGTAAAGGTTGGCGCCGGTAACGTCGTTGACCGAGATGGATTTCTATATCTGGTAGAAGCGGGTGCGGATTTCGTTAAAGTAGGCGTAGGTGGCGGATCGATCTGTATTACAAGAGAAACCAAAGGTATAGGCCGCGGACAGGCTACTGCACTTATTGAAGTAGCAGCAGCACGTGATGAGTATTTTCAGCAAACCGGTATTTATGTACCTATCTGTTCCGATGGCGGTATTGCTCAGGATTATCACATGGTACTGGCACTTGCCATGGGCGCGGACTTCCTGATGATGGGACGTTATTTTGCAAGATTTGACGAAAGCCCGACACGCAAACTGATGGTCAACGGAAATTATGTGAAAGAATATTGGGGCGAAGGTTCCAACCGTGCCCGTAACTGGGAACGTTACGATATGGGCGATACCGACGGTCTGAAATTCGAAGAAGGTGTAGACAGCTACGTGCCTTACGCCGGTACCTTGAAAGACAATCTGGCTGTGACACTTGGTAAAATCAAATCAACCATGTGCAGCTGCGGAACAATCTCGATTGCAGAATTGAAGGAAAAAGCGAGCATCACCTTGGTTTCGTCTGTAAGTATTGTTGAAGGCGGAGCGCATGACGTGATTGTGAAGGAGTAATATTTATAGAATTTTCATTTTACAAAAACCCGCAGGAGCGTTATTGTTCCCTGCGGGTTTTCTTTTTGCTTTTCTAACCAATTTTATGAAGTTTTTCTAATTTAAAGCAACTCGAAAATCCGTCCTATACAGGAATTAATCAAAGCAGAATAAATATTGATCTGCCGGCTGGCACACCTTAACATTTTACAATTTTTACCTACATTTATAACAACCAAATGCGACTTTGCCATACTTCCTTTTGCATTTAAATATTTTAACAGAATTTTACAAAAACGGTAACTATATGAAAATTAAACTACTGGTATTTTCGCTGGCGATGGCTGGCACTTATTTCCAGTCATTCGGACAGGCTTTTAACAACTTTCCTGTTACCACGCAAAAACCGCCGCTTCATGGAAAACACTGGATGGCAATTACCGGAAAACCACTTGCGGCAACAGCGGGAGCTATGATTTTCAGTAAAGGCGGTAATGCTATTGATGCTTCATGTGCCATGCTGGCTTCTACCTGCACAATGTGGGATGTACTTAGCTGGGGCGGAGAAACTCAGGCGCTGATCTACAATCCAAAAACGAAAAAAGTGATCGCCCTGAATGCGATGGGTGTTGCTCCCACCGGTGCAACTGCTGATTTTTTCAAAAATAAAGGAATGAAATATCCGCCGGAATATGGCCCACTCGCCGCAACGACTCCCGGAACAGCTGGTGGTTTGATGACCATGCTGGCAGAATACGGTACGATGAGTTTGAAAGAGGTGCTTGCGCCGGCAATGCAGCTTGCAGAAGGTTACCCGATTGAAGCACAGACCGCTAATTCAATTGAAAGGGGGAAAGAAAAGATTAAGGAATGGCCTTATTCAAAAAAAGTTTTTCTGACACACCCGGGAGAAAAAAGAGAAGCACCTGACGCAGGTGAAATTTTTGTTCAAAAAGAACTTCTTGCCACTTTACAAAAACTGGTAGATACAGAAGCTCAGGCACTTAAAAAAGGGAAAAATCGCAAAGAGGCGATTTATGCCGCTTATGATCGCTTTTACAAAGGCGACATTGCCAAGGAAATCGCACGCGGCTGCCAGGAACAGGGCGGTTTGATTACAGAACAGGACATGGCCAGTTGGAAAGTAAAAATCGAAGAGCCTTTGGTGACCAACTACAAGGGAATTGATGTGTACAAAATGCAGCCATGGACGCAGGGTCCCGTTATGTTACAGGCATTAAATATGCTTGAAAACTTTGATTTAAAAGCAATGGGATACAACTCGTCGAGATATGTACACACAATGTATCAGGTCATGAATCTTGCCTTTGCAGACCGTGACTTTTACTACGGTGATCCTGCTTTTGCTCCGGAAGAACCTATGAAGGGCTTACTTTCCAAAGAATATGCAAAACAACGTATCAAGCAAATTAACTGGGAAAAGAATGATCCGAAAGTTTTACCAGGTGATCCCTACCCGTTTGAGGGCAAAACAAACCCTTTTGCAGATCAAATCAAAACCTGGGGTACCAAGCAGGTTTCACTTCGGAATGAGCATGGGCTGAATGATAAATTTATGGAAGAATTCACCGCCGGAACAACCTCTGTGGAAGCTGCGGACGAAGAAGGCTGGGTTGTTTCCATCACACCAAGCGGTGGCTGGGTTCCGGCTTGCATTGCGGGAAATACAGGCGTTGGATTAAGTCAGCGTATGCAGTCGTTTGTACTGGATGCTAAGGAAAATCCATTCAATGTGGTTGAACCGGGCAAACGTCCGCGTGTGACCCTAACGCCAAGCATGGCCCTGAAAGACGGAAAGCCGTTTTTGTCTTTTGCAAAACAGGCAGGTGACGAGCAGGATCAGTTGCTGCTTCAGTTTTTTCTAAACATCGTTGAATTTGGTATGACGGTTCAGGAAGCAACGGAAGCGCCGAGCTTTAAAACATTACAGATGTATGCCAGTTTCGGAGAACATGAAAAAGATCCGGGTGGACTGATCCTGAATGACAATATGCCCGACTGGACCCGCAAGGAGCTTTCGAGAATGGGATATCGCAATTCTTATCAGCCAAGAACAAGCGGCCCGATTAATGCCATCTATTTTGACTGGATCCACGGCAGTATGTGGGGAGGTTCCAGCAACCATGGTGAAGATTACGGGATTGGTTGGTAAACTTAAAACTTAGGAAACATTAAAAAAACTGCCGATCACTCATGGTCAGCAGTTTTTTTTATATTTAATTCATTTTCACAACCGGTCCGGTAACTGATGCCACGATTGTTTTAAATTCGTCGGTTTGCTCTGTTGTAAATACTCTTTTCGGTAAAACGGTTACCGTAGATTCGGTGGGTTTCAGTAGGTAACTATCTTTTGTTTCTACAATAGAATGTACGCTGTCCCACGAATGGCTATTACTGAAGGTCTCCCCTTTTGTACGGAAACCGGCTCGGTCTATTCTTACAATCACATTTTCAGTAAAAGGATTTTTAGTTTTGATCAGATTGGGAACCTGCATTTTCGCGGTAGCTTCCGGCAAAAACACCAGATAAGCACCCAGGAACATTGGGAAGGCGTAGCCCATGCTGAAATAATTGATTCCGTTGATAATGTTTACCGTTGTCAGATAGAGCATCACAGCCAGTAAAACACTTCCGAAAATCCTTAAAACTTTGGTAATGACTCTTGTATTGGAATTGTCAACCAACCCTTTGTAAAGTTCGTCTTTTGTAAGCTTGTAACTAATTTGGACCATGATAGATGATTACGGGGTTTTGAAGCTGCAAGATAGATCGGTCTGGCAGATTGATCAACTTAACGATTAAATAAAATATCTTAGGAGTAATTATTCACTTTTACCCGTAGTAACAGCAGCTACTGCATCGATCTCAATCAAATAACCATAATGCAACTCCGGAACCGGCACGATTGAACGGGCAGGTTTTACATCTCCGAGTATCTCCGCATAAATCCTGTTAAAAGCCGGCCAGTTTTCAATACCGACCAGATAAACAGTAACTTTCAATAAATCCGCAGAACTCCCGCCAGCCGCCTTGAGAATTTCCAGCAGATTTTCCAATGATTGTTTGACCTGTACTTCAAACGGCTCGCCGGTTGTATGACTGCCGTCCGCTTTCACCGGCAACTGTCCTGAAATGTAAACCAAACCCTGAAATTCAGTCGCCTGCACATAATGTCCACCTGGTGCAGCAGCGTTTTTTGTTGAAATGATATTTATTTTTTTCTCCATGTTCTGGTAAATGTGGTTTTAAAGATACACAGAAAATGATTTCTTCCACGGCAGCTGCTTTGGTTAGGTGCAATACCGGCCTGGCTTACTTTTTTGATAGCAGACTTTAACCCGATTACTAAGTATTAAACTATAAAAAGATGAATACCATATCGCAAACCTTAACGATCCTGTCTTCAATGATTGCACCCGTGGTGCTGATACTTGCTTGCGGATCGTTAATCACCACCACTTCGCAGCGATTGAGCCGTGTGATCGAAAGAAGCCGGAAGCTTACCGAACAACTAAAACAACTGGTAAGGGATCACGATGCTTCAAGTGAAGTGATTACCAAGGAAGGTGCGAAACTGTTTTACCAGCTAAATAAATCCACGCTCCGGACCAATCTGCTGCAAAGAGCAATGGTTACGTTGTATCTGTGCCTGAGCCTTTTTGTAGCAACAAGTATCAGTCTGGGAATTATGGATATTTTTAATGCAAAACATACCTGGCTGCCGGTTTTACTTAGTATTATCGGAGCGCTGATGCTGTTTTATGTCAGTGTACTATTAATACGTGAATCCAGTCTTGCTCTGAAAGCAATCAGCAATGAAATGGACGATGCACTGTTGTTTTTCAAGAAAAATCTGGAAGGGCTGCCTGTCGGAAGTAAGGAAAAGTGGTGGAGGCAGTTACGCTTATGGCAACGTTTAAAACCAAAAACACAGGAGAATAAAAAGCCCGTTATTGCAGAACAACCTGCGGACCAGGGTTAAGTCAATTGGTACTTAGTTAACAGTTGTTGAGTTAACAGTAAAAAGCAACGATGGATTTGACTGCTGATCAATTTTCCACAATATCAAGTTAAAGATTGCCACATAAAATTTAGTCTTTTTTATCCTTGTCGTCCCACCCTTTTTCCATTTTACCGTAATCCTTTTTTGATACAGTAGAATCCTTTTTGCTATGAGAGGTTCCTTTCTTTTTCCTGGCATTGATGTTGTTAACCAATGAATTTTTCACACCAAGTTTATTTTTCTTTGCTGCCGGTTTCTTTGCTTTTTTTGCCATGGTCATAAGAATTTAGAGGCGGTTCTAAAAATTCATGCCTGACAAAATAGCGCAGCCCAAATAGACCACGCCACCTACTTTAATCTTTTACTTTTTACTCCTCACTTCTTCTCATTCATCTCAATCAGATAGCCATCGGGATCAGCGAAATATATCTGAACGGCTTTGTCAAAACGAACCTGCTTATGGAAAGGAATTTTCTTAGCAGTCAGAAATTTCTCAGCATTAGCGATGGAACTGACGAAAATAGCAAAATGACTTCCGTTTTTATCGTTGACAACAGGAGTTACCCGGCCGGCAAGCAGGTGTATCATCTGACCATTTCCGGTGTTGAACCAGCCACGGATTGCATTCATACTATCCGGAACCGCCACTGGTGTCAGCCCAAGAATATTTTTATAGAAATCCTTACTGGCCGGCATATCTTTGACCTGTAAAGCCAGGTGATTGATGCTGGTAAACCCCAGACTGGCAGGCACTTCCTGTGCAATAAGATCCGCACTGACAAAGATCAGGAAGAGAACAATTATTTTTTTCATTTGAACGGGTTGACTAATTTATATAAGTTTTCGGCGAAAGGTACGTATTTGCATTGTCCGAAAGCTTTACATATTTGTAAATATTTTCAGTTATAAGGTTTCAACCAGACTCTTCAAAATATTAACCGACACAGGTTTTCTCAGCAGATCCAAAACGTGTTCGGTTGATTGCGCACGGTGGTAATCTTCTTCATCAGTTGAAGAGCTTGTCATGTATAAACTAACCGGTTTTGGGAATACAGATCTGATTTTTGAATACGCATCCATAAACTGCCAGCCGTCCAGGATTGGCATGTTGATATCCAACAAAATCAGTTCGGGCAACTTGTCGGCCTGCTCCTTATGCCTGTCAAAATATTTGAGCGCATCCAGGCCGTTTTCAAAAAAAACAAGATTATCTGCAACGTCCGCGGCTTCGATAATCCTCTTGATGAGATAAGTATAAACCTTATCATCATCGATGACACATAGCAGATTAACTTTTTTCATTAAATGTGATTTTAAACTTTGTTCCTTCACCGGGTTTACTTTCTACTTCTATCACCCCGCCCTGGGATTCAATTTGATTTTTTATTAAAAATAGTCCTACGCCATGTGCATCCTTATGCTCATGAAAAGTCTTGTACAATCCAAAAATCTTATCTCCATGTAATTCAAGGTCAATGCCCACCCCGTTATCCGTATATTCCAAAACTTTGACCTGATTCTCATTCAGGTAGGTTTTCAGCGAAATCTGAACAGGCATATTTTCCTTTTTATATTTAAGACCATTAGAAACCAGGTTCATTATTATACTCTCCAAATATATACTCGGAAACAAAATCGTGTCAACTTTGAAGTCAAGATTAATTTCACCGTTGCTGGTTTGAATCGCAACGTCCAGAACTTCCAGAACTTTTTCGGTCACATCAGCAAAAACAAGTTCTTCGCTTGGCAGATAACTTTCCCTGATCTTAAGTACTTTGGAAAGATCATCCAGTGTATTTCCCAGAACATCTGAAACACTTTTTATTTTCTGAAAAACCTCTGTATTGTTTTCACTGAGGGTCGACTCGTCTACAAACTCGGCAAGCAGCGAAATGTTGCTGGTATGGTTTCGCAGGTTGTGTGACAAAATATGTGTAAAATTTTTCAGCTGGCTATTTTGCTGTGCCATCAGCTGAATTGATTTGTTCAGGTCAATTTCATTGATTTTATACTTATCAATGTCCATCAAAACGCCTCTCATTTTTATCAATACACCATTTTGATCAAACAACGGTTTACCGTAATAGCGCACCCATTTTTTTGTATTTTTTGCAGTAACCATCTGCAATTCCAGATCCCAGCCTTCACCGTTTTCATGTGCCTGGCAAAGTGTACGATTTAGTATTTCCTGATGTGGTTCAGTAAAAAAAGCAATGGTACCATCATGTCCAGCCCTGAGGGATTCGTCACCTTCATAAATTTCATAAGCAGTCTTCGACCATAAATATTTATTGGTTGGCACATCAAGCTCCCAGCCTCCTACCCGCCCAACATGACCAGCCTCTGAGAGTAAAAATTCACTGGCAGCAAGCTTTTCTTCTACCAGGCGCCGTTCATTAATCTCATGCTCAAGTTCCGCCACCGAACGTATCAAAAGTACATTTGGCAGTTTTTTATAAAGTACATAAACCGTAGAAATAGAAACGACGGCGGTTAAAAATCTGACAAATGCGCTCAGACGATAAACCGGCCACCAAAAAATGATGGCATCTATAAAATGGGTTGTGCCGCAAAGAACAATAAATGCTCCAAACAGCCAGATAATTTTAGGAAAAGGAAAATCCTTACGAAGGATCGTTAGTCTGATAAGAAAAAGGGGAATCAAAAAATATGCCGCCCAGATTAACAGATCGGAAGCGATATAAAACCAACCGTGAAAATCAGACCAGGTTCCACATCCCCAGCGTGCCGGCCAGTCACCGGTGTCAAACAGGCCTTTAAAAAACGCAGTAACTTGATCCGGAATGGCTGTGGCCTCCAAGTGTCTTGCAGGTACATGTTCCGTTTGACACAGCGGTCCGCAGTCCGGAATCGGTTGATGGTGATTGGGTTTCAAAAGAAGACGTTTTTATCGTTATACAATATGAGTAATGTTCAGAAAGCCGGGTCAATAGCTTCTGAATACTAAAAAAATGAATAAGAAAAACTTCTATTCAATCGCAATCCTGGAACCAGATACAAAATCGTTCGTAATGTTTATTTCCTGTAAAATGAGGTAATGAACATTATTTTCTTCCCGGTGCCGTGTCAGTTCGGCCAGGAAGGTGGTTATCCTAAAAACCTGTGATAAGTAGTGGTGTTTCATAACGTTATTATTTGTGCGCTTCAGTGAAATAGTATTGTATTCTTGATTTGTGATAGGTTTACGACTATGCACGGAGCGATTTCTGCCCGTTCGCAGTACAATCTAGTAAGATTTATTTGAAAATATAATCTGATTTAAGATTTTTTGCACTAATAACGGATATATCTGACTATGATGGTAACAAGCCAGTCGATGTTATCAGGAGAATAAAGTAAGAACCCAGTGGCATATACGGTTGCCAAGGCTCTCTGTTGATTATTCGAAAGTATGTTCAGGGTAAACTTGGAGCACCATAAACAAATAAAGAGTTCCCCAAGCGTGGAACTCTTATAAATCTTACCCTCCTCTATTTACATTATGTAAAATTCTTTACAATTATAATACGAATAAATTATAAAACAAAAGGTAGTATAACTTCTAGGTAAAATATTTTTAAATTTTTTATTCGTTAGTCGTTTTGTGCATAATCAAGCCGGTTATTGATAAATACTTTACCTGCTGTAAATCAGAGCAGTAATGTTTTGCATCTGCTTTTGAAAAATATTCTACAACAAGTCATCTCAATCCTGGTTCACTGCATAATTAATAGTGACATTTTTGACTACCTGTTGCATTTGTATTTCATCTACCTTTGTAGCATCATGAAGCTAGCACATTATTTCCTGGCCATTTACACAGTTTTGCTGTCCTGCATTCCTTGTCAGGACGAAGTTTTGATGAGTTTCCATGATACTACAAAAATAACAGTAAGAACTGCATCTGAACTTCCCAGAGAACAAGTGCCAGATTTGTGTTCCCCATTTTGCATTTGCGCATGCTGTTCCGGGATCACCATACAACAACAGGTTCCCTGCTTGCCTGAATCTGTCACCTTCTCCTTTTTGAAGGAGAATGCCTTTGTTTATACACCCCAGATCAATTCCACTAATCTGACCACCATCTGGCAACCTCCCAGGATTTAGAAGATTATAACTTTTCAGGTTTGCCGGTTCTGTGGTTTGCTCCACAGTGAACGGCTATTCTTACACGTTATCTAAATTCTGATGTTAGATCGAATCATCTATTTTTCAATACACAACAAACTGATCATAGGACTTTTTACGGCTGCCCTGGTGATCTGGGGAGTTTATTCCGTAACAAAATTACCTATTGACGCAGTACCTGATATCACTGACAATCAGGTACAAATTATCACCACAAGTCCGTCGCTCGCCGCTCAGGAAGTGGAACGGCTTGTTACTTTTCCTGTTGAAACGGCAATGGCTACCATTCCCAACATTCGGGAAATCCGTTCTATGTCCAGGTTCGGACTGTCCGTAATCACCATCGTCTTCAAAGATCAGACCGATGTTTACTGGGCCAGACAGCAGGTTACCGAAAGACTTAAAACCGCCTCAGAACAAATTCCTGATGGTATAGGATCGCCCGAACTGGCGCCCGTCACTACCGGATTGGGCGAAATTTATCAATATGTTTTGCATACAAAAAAAGGTTATGAAACCAGGTATCCGCCCATGGAACTTCGCAGCGTGCAGGACTGGATCGTCCGCCGGCAACTGCTGGGAACCGACGGTGTGGCTGACGTCAGCAGTTTTGGCGGGTTTCTTAAACAATATGAGATCGCTATTGATCCTTTCAAACTAAGAAGTTTTCAAATTTCGATCAGTGATATTTTTGCTGCCCTTGAAAAAAACAACCAGAACACAGGCGGCGCTTATATCGACAAAAAACCCAATGCTTACTTTATACGAAGCGAGGGACTTATCGAAAGCCTGACAGATATTGGTCAGATACAGGTAAAACAAACACCCGACGGCCTGCCCGTTTTGATCCGTGATCTGGCAACGGTACGGTTCGGCCACGCTGTGCGCTATGGTGCCATGACGCGAAATGATGAGGGTGAAGTTGTCGGCGGACTTGTGCTGATGTTAAAAGGTGCCAATTCATCTCAGGTAATCGCCAATGTAAAGGAACGTATTGAACAAATCCGCAAAACACTGCCCGATGGTGTGGTGATCGAGCCATTTCTGGACCGCACAAAACTAGTCAACAATGCAATCAGTACCGTTTCCAGGAACTTGCTGGAAGGCGCCCTGATCGTAATTTTTGTTTTGGTTTTGCTGCTTGGAAATCTCCGGGCAGGGCTTGTTGTGGCTTCGGTAATTCCGCTGGCAATGCTGTTCGCCGTGAGTATGATGAACCTGTTTGGAGTATCAGGAAACCTGATGAGCCTGGGAGCAATTGATTTTGGGCTGATTGTCGATGGAGCCGTCATTATCGTGGAGGCAACTTTGCATCATATTTTAGGCAAAAAATATACGCACAGACTTTCGCAACCCGAAATGGATCAGGAGGTTTTTGAGTCCGCTTCCAAGATCCGCAATTCCGCCGCCTTTGGTGAAATCATAATCCTGATCGTCTATCTGCCGATTTTAGCCCTTGTTGGTATTGAGGGAAAAATGTTCAGGCCTATGGCTCAGACTGTCAGCTTCTCTATATTAGGCGCATTCATCCTTTCTCTGACTTACGTACCGATGGTGTCTGCTTTATTTTTGAGCAAACAGAATACACATAAGGTCAATATTTCTGACAAAATAATCGCATTTTTCCACAGGCTCTATATTCCGGCACTGGCTTTTAGCCTCCGTAGAAGCTTTGTTACCATTTTTCTTTCTGTTGTTCTTTTTGCGATCAGCGTTTACCTGTTCCTGAATATGGGCGGCGAATTTATCCCTCAGCTTGATGAGGGCGACTTTGCAGTAGAAACCCGTGTGCTAACAGGAAGTTCCCTTTCTGAAACGGTTGATGCGGTACAAAAAGCTTCCGGCATATTAAACAAAGAATTTCCGGACGAGGTAATAGAAACGGTTGGCAAAATAGGTTCTTCCGAAATTCCAACGGATCCAATGCCGGTGGAAGCTGCCGATTTGATGGTTATTCTAAAAGATAAATCGCAATGGAAAAAGGCAAAAAACCGGGAAGAGCTTGCTGAAAAAATGCAGGCAGTTCTCGAAGAAAGAATTGCAGGTGTGACCTTCGGATTTCAACAGCCTATTCAAATGCGTTTTAACGAACTCATGACCGGTGTCAAACAGGATGTTGCAATTAAAATCTTCGGGGAAGATCTGGAAGTACTTGCAGAGCAGGCAAAAAAAATCGGAAAACTGGTCCGTTCGGTGGAAGGAGCCGAAGATGTTTATGTGGAAGAGATAAGCGGTTTACCGCAAATTGTAGTCAAATTCAAAAGAGATCAAATGTCCAGGTTTGGAGTGAGTATAGAAGATGCCAACCGGACCATCAACACTGCCTTTGCCGGAAGTGCCGCGGGAATTGTTTACGAAGGAGAAAAACGGTTTGATCTGGTAGTCAGGCTCAATCAGGAAAGCAGAAAAACGATGGACGATGTGAGCAAGTTATTTGTATCAACGTCCCACGGAGAGCTGATACCACTTGAACAAATTGCTTTTATTGAAATTAAAACTGGCGCCAATCAAATTCAGCGAGAGGATGCCAAACGCCGGATCACTGTTTCTTTCAATGTTCGTGGCAGGGATGTCAGCAGCATCGTTGACGAACTTCAGTCAAAAATTGACCAGAACATTAAACTCCCTGCTGGCTATTACACAACCTATGGCGGACAATTTCAAAATCTGCGTGAAGCAAATACGCGTTTAAGCATCGCCGTACCTATTGCGCTTTTACTCATTTTTGTACTTCTGTACTTTACTTTTAACTCACTTAGGCAAAGTCTGTTAATTCTCACAGCAATTCCGCTATCGGCGATCGGCGGTGTATTGGCATTGTGGATTCGGGGTATGCCTTTTAGTATTTCTGCAGGAATTGGCTTTATTGCCCTGTTTGGGGTTGCCGTTTTGAATGGCATTGTACTGATCGCTGAGTTCAACTTTTTAAGAAAACAAGGATTAAATGATTTGAAACAGGTTATTCAGCAGGGAACCGAAACCCGCCTGAGACCGGTTTTAATGACGGCTCTCGTTGCTTCACTCGGCTTTTTGCCTATGGCACTTTCCACAAATGCGGGTGCAGAAGTGCAGCGCCCTCTGGCAACCGTCGTAATAGGCGGACTGGTATCGGCCACGTTGCTGACATTGCTGGTTTTGCCGGTGTTATACCTTTTAACTGAAAAACGTTTTAATCCGGGCAATCCGATCAAAGCTGTATCGCTGCTTTTGCTTGTATTCATCACGTTTTCACTGATCCCATCCAAAGTATCGGCTCAAACGCCGGATATCAAAGTTCGTGAAATCACGCTTCAGGATGCCATCAGAGAAGCAACGGATAAAAACCTGGAAGTTAGAGACGGACTTTATCAAATTGAATTTCAGGAAGCATTGAAAAAAACAGCGGCTGATCTTCCCAAAACGGAGCTTTCCTGGATGGCCGGACAATATAACAGCACCCGGTTCGACAATCATTTTACTTTTTCGCAATCGATACCAAATCCGGCAACGGTCAGAAAAAGAAAAGATGTGTTCTCGCAGCAGGTTAATACTGTCCATGCAAAACTCGAAATCACCAAAGCCGAACTGACCAGGCAGGTAAAAAAAGTTTACATCGACCTGCTTTTTTCTAATCATCAAAAAATTTTGCTGGATCAGCAAAGCCAAAGAACCGACCGGTTTGTGAAAGCTGCCGAACTTAGATATAAAACCGGCGAAGCCAACAAACTCGAATACTCTGTGGCCCTCAGCGAACAGGCTGATTTACAAGCACGAATAATCAATTTGCAAGCAGATCAGCGTATGCAGGAAAGGCAATTACAGCTATTAATGAACAGCCCAAATCCCGTCGTAACTTCGGATGATAGTTTGAGCCTTTTAGAAATTGTTCTGCCCGATAGTTCTTTGATCTCAGATAACCCATATTTGAATTACCTGAGACAACAGATCGGTTTGGAACAAAAGCTCACCAGCCTCCAGCGAAGCAACTTACTGCCTGATTTTAGTTTGGGCTACTTTAATCAATCGCTGACAGGATTCCAGAATGTAAATGGAACGGAAACTTTTTTCGGTTCCGGTAAACGGTTTCAGGGTTTTCAAGTTGGCTTATCGCTGCCGGTATTTAACGGAGCTACAAAAGCAAGAATAAAGGCAGCAGGAATTAGTGAAAAGCTGGCTCAAAATCAGTTAGAAATCAGCAACCAACGTTTGATGAGTCAATTTCAGCAAGCTTTGGACTCTTATAAAAAAGCTGCTGAAAGTCTTTCCGTATTTAAATCAAGATCGCTGCCGCTTGCCAATGAAATCAGCAGCAATGCAACCAAGGCTTATGAGGCAGGGGAAATCGGCTACATTGAGTTTTCGCAGTCACTTTCAAAAGCGCTAAACATTCAGTTAACGCATCTTAACCTGCTTAAACTTCACAATGATTCTGTTATTGAAATTGAATTTCTCATCAATAAATAATTCGGTTGGCACAAACCGGAAGAAAAATATTTTGTATAAAAATCCGATAAAATGAAAAATGTATTGATGACCATATTGCTCTTCACTGCCCTATTCGCCTGTGAACAAACAAAAGAAGAAGAGCAGGAAAAAGAGAAAACTGAGGAGATTACCGATACTGAGATAATACTTACAGCAGCGCAATATCAAACTGCCGGTATTGAAACAGGATCTACCAGCATCCGAAATCTGAGCGATGTTGTAACAGCCAATGGACTTATCGACATCCCGCCTCAAAACCTGGTAAGTATTTCAGCACCAATGGGCGGATTTGTCCGAAAAACAGAACTGCTCCAAGGTATGAAGGTAAAAAAAGGACAATTGCTTGCCGTAATGGAAAACCCCGAATTCATTCAGATTCAACAGGATTATCTGGAAACGCAAAGCAAACTGGATCTGGCTCAACTGGAATTAAAACGCCAAACAGAATTGAGTAAAGAAAATATCAATGCTCAAAAAATACTGCAGCAATCGGCATCAGAAGTAAAAATACAAAAGGCACGACTAAACGGTCTTACCGAAAGGTTGAGGACAGCCGGAATAAACATGAAAACACTTGAAGCCGGTAACATTGTAAATCATGCGTCGATATACGCGCCCATCAGTGGTTCGGTAACAACAGTAAACGTTAATCTTGGCAAATATGTAAATCCGACGGATGTGATGTTTGAAATCGTAGATACAGACCATCTGCATGTCGAACTTTCTGTTTTTGAAAATGATATCCAAAAGGTAAAACTTGGCCAGCTTGTACGTTTCACGGTGAGTAACAATCCCGGAAAGGAACATCTGGCTAAGGTCTATTTAATCAATCAAAAAATTAATGAAGACCGCACAGTAAGGGTTCATTGCCATTTGACAAACGAAGAACACGGCATGATGCCAGAAAACTTTGTAAAAGCAATTATAGAAACGGGAGCCAATCCTGTCACAGCATTACCTGATGAAGCAATTGTAGATTATGAAGGACAGTCCTATATTTTCCTTGAAAAACCTAAGCAGAGTGCTAAAAAATCAGGAACTGCTTTTGAAATGCTTCAGATCACAAAGGGTGTTTCAGAAAACGGATTTACGGAAGTACAATTTCCAAAAGATTACGAAAACACGAAGTCAGGAATTGTTTTGAAGGGCGCTTATACTTTACTATCCAAACTGAAAAATACCGAAGAGGAAGAATAAAGTTATTCGGTTATAGTGAGTTATTTCTGTTGAAGATTACCCAATCAAAAATGGGAGGCTCTGACTAAGCCTCCCATTTTTATATTATGCCACTTCTTCTGTTCTCTTTTTACGTCCGCGAGGCTTACCGGTATATTCAGGTTTTGGAAGCGGATTCTCCAAAGCCAGCTCATAACCTACAACGCCTTCTTCATAATTAAAAAGCGTGATGCTAAAAGTAAATTTCACATTTTCGAAATCCACTCCGCCTTTTTTCAATATAAGTGCCAACGGAATAACATATCCACGTCCGCTTTTTTCAAGAGAGAAAGCTTCGTCCTGTTCAGTAGCAGGTATCAGATAAAGAAATTTCAGTGTTCTTTTTCCCTGCTGCGCTCCGATTTTAAATTTTGCTGAGTCTGCTTCAATACCTAATTCTTCAAGGGTAGCAGAAGGCAGAACTAGTTTTCCGGTTGACGAAATGTAACCGGTTGGCGCTGGTTTTGATATTGCTTTTGCAGTAACCGGCGCATTTTCATTTGGTGAGAAAAACTTAATTGCTTTAACTTTCATAGATAAAAATTGAGTGATCTGGTGACATATTTTTGCTAAATTAATTGATTATTATCTGCAATTAAAATTTACATTAAATAATATCCTGTTAACACATTGAAAAAAACTGATTTGTAAACCATTTATTTTATCAGCTATAAAATATTTTGCTATTAGATTCTTATCAAAGACAGGCAATAAATATACAGTCTAAATATGATCGGTTAATCACCTATATTATGTAACCAAAGGAGATTAATATTTAATAGTCCAATTAACGAGTGATTACCAATTTTTACTCAACATTCACCTTAACGCACTGTTAATCTGCACACAGCATGTATTGTTCATAGTTTTTGTTTATTTCAAAAAGTAATAATAGTTGGACAACATTTAATAAATCAGGCGATCAAAAATATGCACTTGCATTTCACAATTTTCACATTTAGGAAATAACGGAAAAATAAAAAAGCCATTTTTTTATTGATAAAAGTGACAAAATTAAAATTTCGTTAAAACTTAATCAGAGCGCAGAACCTACCAGTTTTACAATAGTCCCCAACGATTTTGATGACGCAGTAGCCGCCAGTTTTCCTGTAACACCTTTTTTATCCAAACCGCTAACGGCTTTGGTTGCCTCTCCTAAAAGCCCTCCCAACTGGCTTTGTGACTCAGAACCTAAAATGGATGATCCGGCTTTGATAAGACCAAGATTGTTTGTCAGATTTGCTGCATTGCCTAGCAAGCCGCTTTCTCCTTTGCCAAGCAGACTGCTTATTCTGTTTGCTCCCACAAGCATTTTTACAGCGCTTACAGCCTTGCCCAAAACACCGGAACTTAATTTGCCGGAAGATGCCAGGGGAATGAGTGATTTCAAATTACCGGCCTGACTCAAAAGTTTATCCTTCAAACTTCCGCCGGCGGATTTTGCCTCTGTTTCCAATGCACTTGTACCTTTTGTCAGAGCCTCAGTAGCTCCGGTTGAATCTCCTTTTTGAGAAAGGGTCACGGCCTTGTCCAATAAATTTTCAACAGATAAACTTTGGCCAAACGAATTAGCACCGCAGATAAATAAACAGAAAACGGTTGCAAACGATAAAATGTAACTTTTCATAACAAGTGTTTTATGTGATGCACTATTGACGGCAAATTATACAAAAGGACACTTTTTTTTGCACAAAAATATATTCTGGCATAAAGCAGTTCCAATTGCTTACGGAAATATACAAAAGTCGTTCCCCGCACTTTAGATATTTAAAGCATCTAATTCACTGATATAATCCGGATTAAAAAACTTTTTGTATACCAAAATTACCGGACAAAGCTGTTCCGGTTCTGATGAGATGAAGACTTTAAGTAAATTTAATACCGGCTATAATGAAAAAATTCCGGAAAACTTATCAACCTCACCCCCAAAGGGCAAGTCATAAGTTCCGGAATTATCCGGCAATGAGAATTCAAAACATATTGTGCAGCCTTTTATTTTAGACAAACACTCAGTTGAAGCCATGCATATTACGGGATTAACTTGATTTTTCCTTTTTACTTTTTCGATACGCCAAATAGAAAATCTGGGGTAAAACCGTAAATGAAAGGAACATACAAATCAGCAAACCGCCAACGATCATAATAGCTAACGTTTTTTGGATTTCGGATCCCATGCCGTTGGACAGCGCAGCGGGAAGTAGTCCGAGCGAACCCAAAAGTGCAATCATAATTACCGGACGAATCCTTCCGTATATTCCCTCAGAAATGGCCTGTTTCAGTGGCAGTCTATTCACCAGATTATCTTTCATCACATGCACCAGTATAATTCCGTCATCGGTCTTTTTCATTTCGTTCATCAAATAATTGTAAGCCCGGTTCCTGACACTCCGAAACAGAAATGAGCGGAAAGAATATGTGACTGAGAGAAAAGCCCGGGTGTTCCAAAAAGTATAAAAAACGTCGGCAACGAGATCCTCAGCGATTTCTTTGGAATAAACATACCGGACAGCGTGGGTGCATAAACCGCGGTAATACAAACGGAACAGCATTTCACATCCCTTTCTTGGGTTTTCCTCAAAGGTTTTCCGAATAAAAACCTCAACATACACTTCCTGAGTTTCATGAGCCGCATCACCCATCCTTTCCGGACTGGGATGTACTCCAGACTTTGGGTCAGTAATTTCAGGAATAAAGTTGGCTTGCATGGATTAACGTTTAGGATCAGGCGTCAGGTTAGCAATAGTCAGTTATAGGTAAAGACAAATTTGAAGCAAAACATACGTAGTCATTTTTTTATTTTTTTTAAAAAATTTGTCCTATTTCAAAAGAATAAGCTCGCCGACTTTATTAATTGCCGTTTGAGGGGAAACAGATTAATTTTAACGAAATCGCCTGACAGTGCTGGTATTGTTATTTTAATCAGCATTTTACTGTCTTTAAGATTCGTTTCACCAGACTAAATTTAGCACCATGCCCGAATTACCTGACTTGCAGGCTTTCAGTAAAAATCTGACTAAGGAGCTCAAAGGAAAGAAGCTTGAAAAGCTGGAAGTGTTAGTAAAACAAAAAACTCAGGTCAGTGAAAAAGAGCTGAGTGAAAATCTTGATGGTAAAACGCTGAAGAAAGTTTACAGGCTTGGAAAAGAATTGTTTTTCGATTTTGGTGCAGATGCCCTGGTGAGTATGCACCTGATGCTGCATGGAAAACTTGTGATGCAGATGAAAGAAGATGAGCTACCCAAATATGCGCTTGTCAATTTTATCTTTAAAGACGGTACCCAGCTCATCCTCACCGACTTTCAGAAAATTGCAAAAATCGATCTGAATCCGGAACTGAGCGATACGATGGATGCCTTGTCCGAAAAACTTACAGCAGAATGGTTATCAGAAAAACTAAAAAAAAGCAAAGCTGCAATCAAATCCGTTTTGACAGATCAGAAGGTAATCGGCGGGATTGGGAATGCCTATGTGGATGAAATACTGTGGGATGCGAAGATTCACCCAAAATCGATTGCTGCTAAAATTCCTCAAAAACAGATTAAAATGTTGGCAAAATCCATAAATGAGGTATTAAAAGATGCGGAAAAGAAAATCCTGAAATCAAATCCCGATATCATCAGTGGTGAAATCCGGGATTTTATGGTTGTACACAACAGTAAGAAAAAGACTTCTCCAACCGGAGGAGAAATACTGATTGACAAAGTCGGCAGCAGAAAAACATATTATACCAATGAGCAGGTGCTGTTTAACTAACCTCTGTAATCCAGTTTTTAACGTGACAAAAATAATGAAACAAACTTATTTGTAATTCCCCACATACGTTGTATAAAAACTTAAAGAGGTTTCTCAATCGGTAAAAGGCTTCTGGCACAAAGTTTTGAAAGTGCCAAATAATATTCAAGATATACGTAATGTCAGAAGTTGGGTATATCTTTCGTTTGCAGACATTAATTAACTGGCTACAAAGAACCAGGACATACGATATTCTTTTATTCGTCTGATATTTTAATCACGTTATGTTTACAAAAACTTTATTACATGGAAGGCACATCTAAGCCATTTAGTCCGGATAGTGCGGCAGAGATACAACGCCTGGAACTGGCGCTCGAATCCGCAGGAATAGGGACATGGGAATTGGATTTTAATACAGGTCAGGTGCGTTGGTGCCACAGGACCAAAGCGCTATTCCATTTTAGTGGCGACGACATTGTGCCTCTTGAAAAATTACTGGAGCAGATTCACCATGCTGACCGTCAGTTATTTGAGGAGTCATTAAAGTTTTTAAATTATCATCCTTCTCCCAATACATTATCGGTCGAAATTCGTGCAGACGAAAAAGTAGAAGCGGATACAATCTGGGTTTCCTGCAAAGGCCAAATCCATGTAGATCCTTCGAATAACACTAACCGCTTTCTGGGTACCTTCATCGATGTAACCAAAGATGTTCTAAGCAGAGAACAGGTAAGAGAGGGGGAAAAGCACCAGCGGGGCTTTCAAACAATCGTTGAACAGGCGCCCATGGCTATCGGTCTTTTGAAAGGTCGGGACTTTGTCATAGAACTGGGAAACGAAAAGATTTTTGAAGTTTGGGGTAAAGATTCGTCCGTTATCGGAAAACGGTTAATTGATGCACTTCCTGAGATTAAAGACCAGGTTTTCATGGAAATTCTGGGTGATGTTTATGAGTGTGGAGAGCCGTATTACGGCAATGGAATGCTTGCAAAACTTATTCGTAACGATTCTCCGGAAAATGTATATTTCGATTTTGTGTATACACCCATGCGTGATGATGATGGTGTCATAAACGGTATTATGATCCTTGCCACCGAAGTAACGCGACAATATCATGCCATCAGAAATCTAGCCGAGAGCGAATCCAAGTTCCGTGCACTGATTGATCAGGCTCCGGTTGCGACATGCCTTTTTGTTGGAAAAGACATGGTCGTTGAGCTGGCCAATCAACCCATGATCGATTATTGGGGTAAGGATAAATCGGTTATTGGCAAACCGCTTCGTGAAGCATTGCCGGAACTGGAAGGCCAGCCATTCTTAGATATTTTGGACGAGATATTAACGACTGGCGAAGCTTACAGCTCAAAAAACGCTCCGGTTGAAATTGAAGTCGGTGGCGTAATGAGTACCTACTATTTTAATTTTACATACAAACCAATTTTTGACGGTGAAGGTGAGGTTTATGGAATAGTCAATATGTCCATTGATGTCACGGCACAGGTACTTGCTCAAAAAGCCCTGGAAGAAAGCGAAGCAAAATTACGATCTGTCGTCGCTTCTGCTCCCGCTGCCATAGGACTTTTCGTGGGCAGGGATCTGATTGTAGAAATGCCTAACCAAGCCTTTATTGACATTGTGGGAAAAGGGCCGGACATTGTTGGTATTCCGCTTCGTGAGGTAATGCCGGAACTTAATAACCAGGCATTTTTGCAAATTCTGGACGACGTATTTACTACCGGAATTATGTATCAAAGCTTCGGCGCACAGGTCAATATAGTGCAAAATGGAGTAATGAGCCACAATTACTACAATATCACTTACTCTCCTATTTTTGATAATGAAGGTAAAGTTTATGCAATTCTGGACATCGCCATAGATGTTACTGAAAGAGTCCTTGCCCAACAACAGGTTGAGGAAAGTGAAAGACAACTTCTCGACTTATTTGAACAATCACCAATCGCAATTGCAATCATTAGTAAGGACAACCTGACGATAACGATGGCCAATCCATTTTATGGAGAAATGGTCGGACGAAAAATTGAGGAGGTTATTGGAAAACCTATGCTTGAAGCTATGCCTGAACTAGTTGGACAAGGTTTTGAAAAGCTTATAGAGAGCGTTATGTCTACAGGTATTCCATATCTTTCAAAAGAGCAGCCGGTTGACATACTGCGTAACAATGAAATTCGAAAAATTTATATTGATCTGACTTACCAACCTCAGCGTGATGCAGAAAATCATATCACCGGCGTGTTTGTAGTAGCCACTGATGTTACGCAGCAGGTTGAAGCAAGGCAAAAAATAGAAGAAGCCGAAAGTTCCCTGCGCGGAGCTATCGAATTAGCAGACCTGGGAACCTGGCAGCTGGATATTGTTAATGGAACACTGGAATTTTCTGAAAGGCTGAAAGGATGGTTTGGCTTTGAAAAAGAGGATACCATTACACCTGAGCAAGGTTTTCTGCCTATCAGGGAATCGGATAAACCGGTAATGCAAGCTGCAATGGATCATGCCCTAAAGATGGGTACTGATGGTATTTTTGATGTAGAGTACCGTTTGGATACAGGCGGAATGGAACGAATTATACATGCGCAGGGTAAGTCTTTTTACAATGAAAAGGGAGAAGTTTATAAAGTTGTTGGTACTGCTCAGGACGTTACTGTACAGCGTAAAGTAAAACTTGCTCTGGAACAGCAAGTTCAGGAACGAACCGAAGAGCTGGAAGTCATGAACGAAGAACTTGCCTCTATAAACGAAGAGTATGTTGCAACCAATGAAGAACTTGCAGAGTCCAACAACCTGCTTGTGCAATCCAACCTGAACCTGCAGCAATTTGCCTACGTTGCCTCTCACGACTTACAGGAACCACTTCGCAAGATACAGTCATTTGGAAATCTGCTGGTTAACCGGTATTCCGAACAGCTTGGTGAAGGTGTTGGTTATCTCTCACGGATGCAAAGCGCTGCCAAACGCATGTCCGATTTAATTGAAGACCTGCTAACGTTTTCTAAGATTTCGAGTAAAAAAGAGAATACGCAAACGATTTCACTATCGGAAGTCATTCATGATGTGTTGACAGACCTGGAATTAGTGATCCAGGAATCCGCTGCCGAAGTTACAGTTACTCATCTTCCGGACATTCAGGGCGATCCTACACAGATTGGACAGCTGTTTCAAAATCTGATCAGCAATGCGCTCAAATTCCGTAAACCGAATGTGAACCCGGTCATAAATATCAGATCTGAAATTGTTTCGAATAACGATTTGCCCCTATCGGTTGTTCCGAGCCGGGCGGCAAGTTTATACTATAAATTTGAAGTGTCAGACAACGGCATCGGGTTCGACCAGAAATATGCGGACCGCATTTTTCAGCTTTTCCAGCGCCTGCACGGCAGAAGCGAATATACTGGAACAGGGATAGGATTGGCTATCTGCGACCGGGTTGCGGCCAATCACGGAGGTACCATTTCGGTCACCAGCGAACCCGGACGAGGATCTACGTTTAGTGTTTATCTTCCTTTTCAATAAAAACAAATTCCTTTGAACAAAAAATAACCCAAGGCTTCGGCCTTGGGAATCGCATTCAATGACATTAATTTGAAGTGTTTGTTTGAAACCATTGCTATTTTTAAAATAATCGTACAGAATAAACCGGTTTCAAAATTCGTGGCCTTTTCCGCGACTTTTCACTATTGTTGGAATATGGAGAAGGCATTTTCTCTTCCTGATTACTCTTTTGAAAAGGATTGGTATCTTCCCTAAAATGCATTGGTGAATCTAACAAATTTGCATGCACCGGCTTTGATGATCTGATTGAAGTTTTCATAAGTGTTTTGGTTTTTAGTTGTATATAGTTTACTTACAAAACCATGCCTGAAAGCTCATAAATTCTGGTTTTTTGAAAATTATTTTTCTAATATTTAAAAATAGATAAGATACTGATTATCAGACATAACGCATCCTGTTTTATCTATTTTTCAACCCGCATTATTTTCATAAAACTAAAAAGATCAGCTTTTACCCTGATCTTTTCACCTCTTGATAATGTTTCCCTGCTGTGTTTATACCGCTGTATGAACCTGATGCATTTCCAGCCAGTTGTGAACATAGGATGCTACTTCCTCCCATCCCGGCTCCCCGCAAATATAATGTGATCTACCTTCGAATTCGTGGAACGAAGCTTCTCCGCTCACGTCATCGGTGTAGGCTTTGCTGTTTTTTTCAACCAATTCTGTCGGAATGATCTGGTCTTCTTTTGCGCTGATGAACAAAAGCGGTACATGTGGCAAATCCAGATCTATGTGCCCGTTAGGTCCAAGACATCCGCGTAACACATTCCGGCTGTCATGCGTTGCTGTTTCCGTGTACGCGATACGTGCGGCAGCTTCGTCGAGAGTGTTACAGAAAGCTTCATGGAAACCTTCCGGTGTTTGTTTAAATGGCTCATCTCCTTTAAAAGGATTTGCAATTGCCGCCACATTTTTGAAAAACGGCCAGTCCAGCGTCATCATCATATTAGGAGCAACAGGACATACGGGAACGGCAAGACTTGCCAGATTTCGGTTTACAAAAATTTGTGCAAGCAACCCTCCTACCGAATGTCCAATAATGATCGGTTTTTCGTTTATTTCCACATTATTGCCACCTGCAGCTATTACTTCTGCCTCCATCGCGTTGATCACGTCTTCCAGCATCAGATCGCAAAGAGTTGCCGGCGGATTATTCTTTAACCGCTCAGGGTCACCGGCGTGGTCGGGCCATGATGGCGCCACACAATTGTATCCGCGTTCTGTGAAATAGGCAACCCAATTATCCCAGCTTTTAGAATTCTGGAACATTCCGTGTATAAAAACAATGGTCTTTTTCATGATATAAGTGTTGGTGTTTAGTTTGTAATTGGTGCCGCTATTTAAAAAATCAGGCCAGAACCGCCATTTAGAGCCTATGGTTGTATATAGCTGTTTTTTAAGAATAGAAAAGTTGCGCGGGTGATGCAGCAGTACAACGGCCTTATTAAATCGACTCTGAAACAGTAAAACAGGGGTTACTTCTGGGCTTTGATCACATAGATAAGTTTGTCCTGCGTCTCGATTACGACAGACACAACAGACTGTGTGCCGCTCTTCAGGCTTGTTTTTTCTAAACGAGGCTTTGCCGAATCATCATAAATGATTGTGATTGTTTCACCGTTTTTCCTGAGACTGATTTCTCCCGGTTTTGAAAGATCGATTTTATCATCTTCGTTTATAAGCAATGGAAGAGTTTCTGTAAAAGCTCCTGCATGTTTCACGGTGACACTTATTTGCTCTTTATCGAATTTCAATGATTTTTCACCCTGGCTGCCCAGTGCATAAATTACCGTTAACACACCTGCCGGAAAATCGGAAATTCCCGGCTGTGCAATAACCGGCTGACCGTTTACGGTCATTTTTGCCGGAAGATCACCGGATTCGTAAAGTTTCCCTCCAGCCGCCTTGGTACCCCAGGCAGCTACATCAGAATCAGCCTGTGATTGCAGGAATGATCCCGAGCGGGAGTTCCATAGAAGTCCAAGGCCATAACGCTGACGCTTATTGATAACCGGCCCGGAATTGAATACTGCATAATAACCAGGCTGCCGGATAAAGGTAAAAGAAGTTGGCTGCCGGCTATCGGTACGCTGTTGAATAAATTCACTTTTAGTGAAGTAAGGAAGTTTTTTAACCGCCGCTTGTTTTTGCTCGTTGGTGGGATACCATTGATAGCGATTAAGGTGTAGTAAAATGGTGGGGGAATACACTTCAAGTTTGTCAACCTCAGGCCAGTTTTCTACAATCTGTTTTCTTTTTTGTTTATTGGTTTCGTCAATTTCTTCTTTTGAAGGTGTAAAAGCGCGCAGCAGTTCTACTGATCCACCCAGAGGGCTTCGCGGAAAATAGGCAGCGATAACCGGAGCGGAAGTACGGGTTTCTGTTGCTCTGTTCAGTGTGAAGAACTTACTGTCCGGCTCTTTCACAGAATTTAACGCAATCCAGTCTACATATCGTTTCTCTTCTTCAATTATTCCTTTTCCAATTTCTGAATTCCGTGTGAAATCATAAATCAAACGCATGTTGCTATGATGTGTATTCAGATTGTAACCATGATCCGTTCCTCCCCCTTCATAAAAAAAACCAGCCGGACTCTGAAAATCTTTTACGGTTTCAGCGATTTTCTTTTTAAGCAGAACCTCCATTTCTTTATCCGGATAGAGTTTAATATAGGCCAGTGCACCGGGAAAACATGCGGTAAACTGGTTTGTATAATTTTTACCATGGTCATAAAACTCCTTATCACGAAGAATAAACATGATCGCTTTTCTGTCTGCTTCCCTGGTTTTTCTTAAAATTCCGGAATCTATTCCACCGGTTTTTTCCAGAAATTCCAGGGTGCGGCCCATACATAAGGTAGCAAACGATGTTCCTGCAAGATTCCACTTTTGAACACCATATTCACTGAATCTGCCGGTGCTGTCCTGTAAACGTATCCAAAAATGCAAAGCCGCCTCAATTCGAATTTTTACTGCGGGATCTTTGTAATAGGGATTCCAGGGACGTTTGGTACTATAAAAGTAAGCGAGAGAAAGTATGTTTTCCATAATCCTCGCATTGTAAGGCTTGTTATCAGCCGGTCGCCTCCAGATCGGAAGATCGATAAAACCTTTGTCCGGATCGCTTTCCCTCACACTATTAGCAACCGTATGAAAGTGTTTCAGATAATAGGGCAGATCAAGTTCATCATCTGTAAAATCCGATGGTTTAAGTTTGCTGAGATCAACATCTTTCACTTTGGGCCAGGGCTGTGCGGACAAAGAAAGAATAGCCAGGCAAGAAAATAAAATCAGAAGAATTGTGGGGCGATATAATTGAGTCATGATATTCCATATAAATAAAGTTACAAGGATTTTATCATGGTTTATTACTCAAAAACTAACACAAGCACTATATTATTTACCTGCCTGTTTATTTCGCGGACTCGGTTTCGAGGATTAAAGCTCTGTAATAATCTACTTTACTTTCAAAATTTCTGATGCCTGTTTCATAGATAATTTTCAGAGAAAGCAGATCGTCATAATCCGCCTTATAAGTTTCGTCTGCCTCCTCGGTGTAATCAAATCCGGGCAGCAGTTTGTTCAGTTTTTCCAGTGAGGCTTTATTTTGTTTGAGGCGGTACAAATTCCAGTCCACCATGGACTGATATCGTTGTAAAGGTGTTTTTTCTTTCATTTTGATCTGTTAAATACTTTTAAAAACCGTTATTTACCTGTGTCGGACAGAGCAATTAAAACCGCGCCGCTGATGATCAAAACTGCTCCCACAACAAGCTGCCAGGTAATTTTTTCTTTGAGAAATAAAACAGACAATAAAATAGCAACAACAACGGACGACCGCTCAATTGTTGTTACATAAGAGGCCTGTCCTATCGATAATGCTTTAAATGAAAATAAAGTGGAAAGCGTGGTTGCCAGGCCTGCAAGAAGTAGTAATATCCATGCTTTGGCTTCAATTTCCTTAATTCCGCCAAATGTACCCTGCCAGGTCACAACACCCCAGGTAATACAAAAAATCAGAACGGATTGGATCGCAAAAGCCAGGCTTGAATCAACTTTTTTTAAACCTGCTTTTGTTAAGACTGTAACCAACGCCGCAGAAATAGCAGCCATAATTGCCCAAATGATCCACATATTTCATTAACCCGATTTAGTATTTGTTAACCAGAGGAAGCCGTTTTACTATTTCAGAAATAACATCATCGATTTCAAACTGAATTACTTGTATTAAAACATCCATACCACCAATGCGGGCGCGCTGCTAAATTTTAGGATGTTACACTTATCTGAGTAAACCTGAAGAAACATTTTCTTACTACTGATAATAAGATTACTTACGGATACGAATTATTCTGTAATTTATACGAGAAGAAAACTTAACCCTCCCGAAAATGAACACAATTTTGGCAAGCAGGAAAAGAAGAGTTGCGGCTTTTCTGATCGACCATTTTGTAATAACTTCAATCATGGTTTCTGCCACTTTTCTGGCACTGGGCCAGGACTTGATGAATAGAGCAGGAATGGAAAAATTTCCGCTAATCCTTTTAGCCGTTACGCTGCCAGGATTTCTGCTTTATTTTGGAAAAGACAGTTTTAGTGGAATCAGCCCGGGAAAATGGATTATGGGCATTATGGTCCGTGATGCTGAAAACAAGCAGCAAACCCCTTCTGCGGGAAGACTTTTTCTTCGAAATCTACTTTTGGTAATCTGGCCGGTCGAAGTTCTGATTTTGGCAACAAATGATGATAAAAAGCGACTTGGCGATAAAGTTGCAAAAACCATCGTCGTTCAAAATCCGGATAAACCCACCAAACAACCCCGGATTCTGGCGTTACTGGTATTGATAATTTCCTTTTTTGCATTTACACTTTTATTTACGGCAAACGTCATGAAAAGTTCGGATGCCTACAAAGCAGCGATTCGGGAAATTGAGAAAAATGAAGAAATTCGAACCGAGACCGGCGGGATTAAAGGTTATGGTTTTATACCAACCGGATCTATCAACATCATAAACGGGCATGGCCAGGCCCAGCTTGGTATTAAGGTCCTGGGAAACGATCAAAACGTTTCGGTAAATGTTCAGCTGAAAAAAGAACCCGAGGGAGAATGGAAGTTGATTGACCTGCAAAAGTAAACCATACAATTGCAATCTCATCTTCACAAGTTGACTTCAAGCCCAGGGGCTTCAAAATGAATACCCCCCGGCAAAACCGGGGGATTTTAAGATCATAGATGATAAAAATAAACCCGACGGGTTGAACGTCAATATCAATTAACTATAACTGAGAAAGATCCCAGCTGTTTTTCCACTCTACGCCAGGCGTACCGTTTTTAAACTGAATCGGCAGCCACAGATAACGGCTGTCTTTCAGATCCTTCGGGTTCCATTTATCTGCCATGAAAATAAATGCATTCTTTTTACCTTGAACGGGCAGGACAAACGTCGATTGTCCGCCAAAAGTGAGCGCAGCATCCGGACCGGACATAGGATCACCAACAAGTTGCCAGGGACCAAAAAGTGATTTTGAAACATGCAGCGTAGCCTTATTCGGAGCCCAGCCGGTGCATCCGCTTGTGATCAGATAATAATTCCCATCCTTTTTAAATAAGGCAGGAGCCTCCCGGTGTTTGCTGAACAAAAGTGTATCTTGTGTGGAGGGATTCAAATAGTCCTTTTCCAGTTTCGAGATGCGCAGATCATAATTATCTTTTGCAGAATAGATGTGATAAGCCGAGCCGTCGTCATCTACAAATAAGCCCATATCGCGGGACATGTGTCCATTTGGCCTGAAACTTTTCTGATAAATAAACGGCCCTGTTGGTTTGTCGCTCACAGCAACGGCAGCACGGGCCGCGTTGTAGCCCTGACCTTTCAGTTCGAGGTGAAACCACATGACATACTTTCCTGTCTTTTTATTAAAAATTACTTTTGGACGTTCAATGATACTTCCTCTTACGATGTCACTTGCAGTATCCGATACGGTTGCCAACGCAATCCCTTCCGGTTTCCAGTTGTAGAGGTCTTTGGAAGAATAAACATTAACTCCTTTTGACTCACGCTCTCCGCGAATTTCGCCGTACCAATAGTAAGTTCCTTTTTGATAGAGCACCCCGCCGCCATGCGCATTGATCACTTCACCATTTACGTCTTTCCAAACTTCACCCGGTGTAAAGGCAGACTTTGTTTCTTCTGATTGACTGACTGTTATTGAAACCGGCTCTTTTAAGCCTGTTTTCTGATTCATTTCTGAAAAGAAAAATGACAGGCAGGCAAGGCCAACTGCAACGTTTAATTTAAGCATAAAATAGAAATTTGAAATTTAACCGATTCATTTACTCCTTCACATTTTATTTGACAACCTGCCGATCGCTTCTGATTTTGTGGCAACAAAATTGATCTGCCCGTGCTTATTGCTTTCAAAAATAAAGTCCTTTATACTTTTACTTTGATAAGCACTAAATTCACCGACAACGGCCAGACTCATCCTGTAATTTGAAAATTTTTGAAGTATTTCACCAGCGATACCCGTTTATAAATCAAAAAAATCAGGCGTAATATTTTTTTCATAAATAATAATTTTATCGAAATCCTGATAATACAAATTCCCGATTAAATCAACGCCATCTTCTACACTGGCAAGAATGATGTTGCCCGAAATGACTTCAGCAATTCTGGAATCATTGATTTGGTGTATTTCTATTTCCATATTTGTATTTATTCAATCTGCTTTTCCAGTCAAATATAACAGCCTGTGTACTTAAAAATTATCTCCACGGATTATCATTAACGTATACCATCATCAGGAATTTATTTTACAAAACAGGATTTTAAACTATAACTGGGAAGACTTCAAGGCAGGAAGGACACTTTTGTAGAATCAAAACCGAATAATGGCAATTTCAAATTAGGTTTTGCCCAGGGTTGGGTTCCCATTTTTGACACTCATCTACTTTAGGGCTGGTATTCCGGATGCTTCTTAAAAGCTTTTGGGTACTGTATTTCAAGAAATACGTTATGCTGAAAACACCAACGTGTTCGGGCAGTTGTTCTCTATCAGATCGATTTTAAAAAAACCAATTTCCGTTTTCTCGTTATAAGCTTGCAACACTAACCGGCGGCACGCCAACCAATACTTTCTGACTAACGTTTCCATTCAAATAGTCAACGGCCATGACGGCAATGGATCTTCCCTGAATGGTGGTGCTGGATACACCTGCGTAGGTTCTGTAATTTTCGAACAGGATGTCGGCAGCCTCTTCATAACCTTCCCGAATTGCGGCGTTGGCCGGATGATTCATTTCAGGACGTTCGAGCTTTTGGTATATCAAATTGATTGTTTCCTCAACGTGCTGAGGAGTCGGAAGTGTTAATGTCGGATCTTCAATATTAACTAAGGCCATTGAGCTGGTCGTGATTGATTTATGTATTTTACCTACTATAAATTTCATACCAATAACGCTCAAAATATATTACGGTAATGTTATTTAATGTTAAACTTCAAACTGACAGAAACTTTGCTACGACAACGCCCCTCTCCTGAGTTGGAGAAGGGCGTTGTGAACTTTATATTTTCACAAGTTAATTAATCCACCGGCCAGAATGCAGATTCAGTTCGTGCGGTAGTTAAATATGTCTCAATTTTTTTAACGATGTCCTTATTGCTCACGGATACGTCACGCATCTCGCCAAGGTCCGTTTTTAAATCATAAAGTTCAATTTTACCATCCTTTTTGATAGCTTTCCAATTGCCAAAACGTACTGCCTGCTCAAAGCCGTTTTCAAAAAATTCCCAGTACAAAAATCTTTGCGCCCCAGTTTTTTGACCTTTGAGCAAAGGATACAGACTGGTTCCGTCAGATGTAAAATTTGTCTTGGATTTGGCAATATCGGCAAAAGTGGGCATAATGTCGGCGAAATAACCAGGCGTGTCGTTTACTTTCCCCGCCGGCACCAAACCTGGTGCCCACACAATCAGAGGAACGCGGATTCCGCCTTCATATAAATCCCGTTTGTAACCTCTCAGATCTCCATTGGAATCAAAAAAATCGGCAACTGCAGTCAGCTGTTTTGTAGGCTCTGATCTTGGTCCGTTATCAGAACAAAAGAACACAATCGTGTTTTTTGAAAGACCGTTATCAACCAGATACTTTTTCAGTTTACCAACCGACTGATCCAGGTTCGAAACCATGGCTGCATAGGTTTTCGCATCTTTCGTCCAATCTTTATCCGCATATAACAACTCATCCGGAGCGTCCAGCGGCGAGTGCGGATTGTTGTAATTAACCATCAGGAAAAATGGCTTTTTTGCATTTTTCTGTCCTGATAAAAAATCGATCGCCTCGTCAGTTGCAATCTGATCCATGTAAGCTCCTTTATTTCCGTTGCGGTTTTTATCAATGGATTTAGTGTTTCCATTTACGTAACGCTCTGCCGGCCAGTAGCCGTTAGCGTAGGTTTTAGGATAACTGATCAGCCAGCCGGAAAAATGATCAAATCCTCTGTGGTTGGGAGCCGCCAAAGTATCATACCCATCCAGGTGCCACTTTCCGGCCATAGCCGTTGTGTAATCCGACTGCTGCAACAGGTTTCCGATCGTGAAATCTTTCTCACTCAGGTTTGCCCGGTAAATGGTTTGATCTCCTTTTTTGCCCGGCTTACCACCTTGTTTCGTCATGTTTCCGCGAATGGTGGTGTGCCCGGAATTAAGTCCCGTAATCAACACACTTCTGGAAGGAGAACATACGGGAGCACCTGCATGAAAATCGGTAAAAATAACGCCCTCCTTAGCCAGCTGATCAAGGTTAGGCGTTTTAATTAATTTTTGACCATAAACACCAATATCCGCATAACCCAGATCATCGGCCAGGACAAATATGATGTTAGGCGACTGGGCTGCAACCTTAGTAAACAGCAATACACAGACAACCAGTAGTTTAATTTGTTTAATCATAATCATGAAATTTTAAGGGCCGGGATTTCTCCCCAGCCCCGTAAGTACTTCTAATTTATGCAGGTAATTTAATCACTTCACCCTAATTATTAATTATAACCAGGATTCTGATAATTCTTTAATTTATCACTCGAACTTAAAGGTGATCCATTCTCATCTGTCAGCATGTTCATGAAGGATTGAGGGAATGGTTTAAAAGTATTTTTTGCACTGAATACCCCTGATTCTGGTGCAAATGCTAACCTGCTGACTGGTTAGCAAATTTGTAACCAGCTTTTAGTTCAGTTGGATTTTGAAACCTGATATTCGTAGAGTGCAAAACTGTTTTTCTCTGTCAAAGTAAAACTTATACTCCCATTCTCACTTACTGAAGCAGCAAAAGCTTTTCCTGAACCAAGCACCGGTTTGAACTGCACCTTCTCTCCCTGCCTAAACCAGGTAGTGACGGCCTTGCTTTTTTTAGCATTATCTTCTCTGAAAACCAATAAATAACCTTTTGTCGCAGATATAATCGATTGAAAACCTGTCCACTCACTGCCATTTGGCTCATCCCCAATCGGGAAAATCTGTCCGGAATGGATTTGCGATTGCAATTTACCGTATGACTTAATCAATTTGGCTGTACTAAAAGCTTCTTCAGGCAGGCTTGTCGCCTCAAACCATGCCAGAGGCTGGGCCATCATAGTTATGGCAAACAAATAATCAAACTTATAAACAGCCGGAGCGTAAGGATCGCCCCCGGGATACTTATCGGTGTTGCGCCATTTATTTAAAAATTCAATCTGAAGATTTTGAGCAGGCATGTAACGCGAAAGATTCCAGAAGTTCCTGAGTGTCCAGTAGGGATAATAATTAGTCCAGTCGGTATAGCGATTTTCCAGAAAAATGTTTCCGTACTCGTTAAAATAATGATAGCCATTTCTTCTGCCGGCGGTAGCATCCATGTTGAAGACTACCTCATAACCGGTATCTCTTAAAACCGAATCGAGCATTGACCTGAAATTGACTTCCGCCAGTTTGTCCTCAATAAGAACACCATCAATCTTAAAAGTACGTATGCCATATTGTTTATACAGACCAATCAGCGCCCGGGCATCTTTGTCCCAGTTTTTAAAACTGCTGTCTGTGCTTGGATTAAACCAAAGTGACAGTTCGATCCCACTTTTTTTTGCAATATCAACAATCGGTTTGAGCCCGTTTGGAAAGCGGGTTACGTCGGGTTTCCAATAATCAGGGTTGCGGTGCATACCCACAAATGATCCGCCCTTAAAGGCTGAATTTCCGGATTTACCGGTCTGCCAGCCATCATCCAGCTGGAAATAGGTCATGCCAAGGTCCGCTGCTTTCTTAATTTCTTCAACTGTAAATTTCTCACTGATTTTTTTATCCTGATTTCTGTCACCCCATGTATTCATCAGGATCATATCATCACGGTTGGTGCGACGCGGACGCTTGACATCCTGATAAGAACGAAGTGCCTGAAGCGTTTCGAGCTCACTCGTTCCGCCCAGTCCGATGGTAAACCCGTAACACCTGAGCCAGTCTGTCTGTGACAGATTCGCCGGCAAAACGCCCAGACCAACAGTTTGTATGTCTTCATTTTTAGCAAGAAAATCAAATCCGGGATTAGCCAGCTGTACAACAGATCCCGGCGATTCTTTTAATATAAAAAAATTACTGGCAGTTGGCAGTTCTTTGATCACAAGCAAGTTACCTTTTAAATAACCCGCCTGTCTGTACAGATTCAGCTCCGTTTCATTGACAAGCGTATTATTCCGATCGGTAATATCAGAAAACAATACAGATTTTAATTTAAAATGATTACCCTGAAACGACAACTTATCCATCCTCGGAACAGAAGCAGCCGGGCGCGTCAACTCTTTAACCGATTCAATATTTTTAGCGTTTGTAGTCGATACAGTTTCTGCATTTTGCCATGCTTGGGAAGCGGTCCCTTTCAGATAAAAAGTGCAGCTGATCGTGGCAGTATTTGTAAAAATTTGATAAATACGTTTCACATCCAGCGAACCCAGTTTCGTTGTGACAATGACTTCCAGGTGATCCGACTGGTTGGGCTTTCCAATAACTTTTTCAACTTTCAGATCGCCCTCGCCATCCGCTTTTTCATGGCCTGGAAACGCACAGTCCGGGGCCGTATTTTTCCACTTCCAAATCTTATTCTTTTTTTTATCCGTAAGACTTACCGTCATCAGGTTTCCCTTATTCCAGACAAAATCCCTGCGAATGAAATTATTTTCAATCGTTAGTGTATCGTTTTTCAGGATTGCCCTGCAGGAAGTCAGATCCTGACTTTTCGAAGGTTTTCCTGTTATCAGTAATAAAACGAAAAGAAAAAAACTGCGGTAATTCATTGGGTTATAGGATTAATGGTAAGCTTGTTTTTAAACAAGACGACAAAGCTGGTCATTTACCGTATCAGCAGAACGTCAAAATTTAGGGTCTTCAAAATGAATTAATCCCCGCCAATATGATTTGCCGGTTGAATCTTGCACGCACAGTGTAACTTTGTCAATGAAATTGAAAGTTTATTATTTATGAAAAATTGCTTTTGCGGAACAGCAAAACCCTTTTCAGCCTGCTGTAATCCGCTGATAAAAGGAAATATACCTGCGGACTCCGCTGAAAAACTGATGCGCTCCCGTTACAGCGCTTATGTTACCAGTGCCATCGACTACCTTTTAAATACCACCCATATTTCTAAAAGAGGCAGTTTGGCAAGAAAAGACATCCTCGACTGGGCGAAAAGTAATGTCTGGCTTTCGCTGGAAATTTTATATGCCGATGAAGATACGGTCGAGTTTAAAGCGCTTTTTAGGGACCGCAAAGGGAAAAAGCAGGTTCACCATGAAAAGTCATCATTTGTGTTTGAAGACGGACGCTGGTTTTATCTGGATGGAACCTTTGAGTAGACAAGGTTAAAACTTAAAAGTTCAACCGGCGGCGTCGAAGCAAATAGCAGAATTGTAACAGCAAGGACATAACTTTGCAACCCGAAAAAAACTTCTTTACAAAAAGAATACACGTATTGAAAATTAAATGAACCAGATCGAAAACCTAAAAGAGTCGACCGCTACTTACCGAAATGCACTGATAAACCATCGGTTGTACAGCCAAATCAAGTCTCTTGAAGATCTTAGTATTTTTATGGAATCCCATGTATTTGCTGTCTGGGATTTCATGTCGCTACTTAAAGTCCTTCAGCAGAAACTTACCTGTGTATCGGTTCCATGGGTGCCGGTCGGTAACGCGGAAACCCGATTCTTAATAAATGAAATCGTTACAGGCGAGGAAAGTGATGTCGATCAGCAGGGAAGGCGTTGCAGCCATTTTGAGCTATATTTAGATGCGATGAGGCAGGCAGGTGCGGGCACCGAGGAAATCCAAAGTATGCTGAAATTTTTGCAGGAAGGAAAGTCGCTTACGGAATGTTTGGAACAATGCGGCGCAGAAAAACCTGTTGTGGATTTTGTAAAACATACGTTTTCTGTAATTGATCATGAGCAGGCCCATGTTCAGGCTGCCGTCTTTACTTTCGGCCGTGAAGATCTGATTCCGGGAATGTTTATCTCGTTTGTAAGCGAATTGCATGAACATGCTCCTGAAAGTATCAGCATCTTTAATTATTATCTGCAAAGGCACATTGAAGTAGACGGCGACCATCATTCGCATCTCGCCTACCAGATGACCGAATCCCTTTGCGGCAACGACCCGGTTAAATGGCAACAGGCAACAACAGCGGTTGCTCAGGCGCTCAATCAAAGGATCAGTTTGTGGGATGGTATAGCAGTCGCCATTGAAAAAAAGCAACCCATTTCATTGAACGCTTAAACGGAGTCGATCCGCTTAGTATAACAGAAATCACTAAGCGAGAGAATCATTCGCCAGAAGTCTTTTTTAAAACATTACTAAAATTTTATCTAAACCAAACAACATGTCATTACCCAACCAGCAGGATCAGTTCAGAGAAAAATTAGCAGCCTGGCTGGGAATTACTTACGACGAGCTTGAAGAATACGGAGAAGACGTTGAAGCGCTGGACAATTACAGCGAGGTGGAAGACTACGATTATTTTATCCAGTTTAGCGAGGTTACACCAAGTGAAATTCTCACTAAAATGGATCGGATAGGTGAAGATAATATTGTCTATTTTAATCTGGAAGAACTGGAATAATTATTATCCCGGAGTTACTAAAAGCGAAACAAACCTGACAATCAGCACTTTGTCTCGCTTTATTATTTTTATTAATTTTTATTTACAAAATTATAGGAATTGACCGATCGGTCATTTAATTTTGTATTGTTAACCAGTTATCATCATGAAAAAGGCAGAAAAAACAAAGCAGTTTATTATTGAAAAGTCGGCGCCGGTTTTCAATGTGAAGGGTATTGCGGCTACTGCAATGAGCGATGTGATGGAAGCGACCAAACTGGCTAAGGGAAGCCTTTACGTGCACTTTGAAAATAAAGAGGAGCTTTCGGCCTGCGTGGTGGATTATTGTTTAAAAACGCTGGCAGATAAAGCAGCTTTATCGACGAACATACAGCAGACGGCCAGAGCTAAATTATTTGCCTTCATTGATTTTTTTAGCAATCCGCTGGATTCTCCCATCTTTGGTGGATGCCCGATGATCAATTTTGGCATGGAAGCTGATGATACAAATCCTGTTATCCGCAAAAAAGTAAACCGGATGATCGAAAGTGTGCAGGAAAATATTACGGCCATGATCGAAGAGGGAAAATCCGCAGGTGAATTTGAAACGGAATGGGATTCCGAGGAATTTGCGGTTAAAACATTCGCTATGCTGGAAGGTGGCATTATGATTTCCAAAGTGTCTGGTAACAAAGATAAAATGAAGGTTATAGCACGAATACTAAAAAATGAAATTGAGGCACAGGTGCTGTGATTTTTTTTGCAAAAAATATGACCGTTCGGTCATTAATAGTTATATTTAATTAAAACCAAAAAATAAAATGAAAACGACAAATAATACGGTGCTGATCAGTGGTGGAAGTGCAGGCATCGGCCTTGAAATCGCGAAATTATTCTCTGCCAACGGGAACAAAATTATCATCACCGGGAGAAACAAGGAGAGGCTTGACAAAGCATTGAGCCAGCTAAACAACGCAACCGGGATCGTCTCTGATGTTAGCGACAGCAAGGACACTGAAGCATTGGTAGAAACTTTAGTAAATGATTTTCCTGATCTTAACATTGTCATCAACAACGCCGGCCAGGCATATTTATACGATGTGTCAAATAGTGCAGGAGCTTTCGAAAAAGCTGAAGATGAAATACTAACCAACTACCTGGCTGTCATTCGCTTGAATGAAAAACTTCTACCTTTGCTCAAATCTCGGACAGAAGCCGCTATTGTTAATGTATCTTCTGTGGTTGCGTTTGTGCCGGGAAGTCTGGCGACTTATTCTGCGAGTAAGGCCGCGCTTCACTCCTACTCTCAGTCTCTTCGTATCGCGCTTGCCCGCACCAGCGACGTAAAAGTTTTTGAGCTTATGCCACCTTTAGTAGATACTGAGTTCTCGGCACCCATCAACGGTAAAAACGGAATGGCCGCTTCGGCAGTTGCCAGTGATTTTATAGAAGCGCTTCAAAACGATCTATATGAGATCCGGGTAGGCAACACACAACACATTTATGACCTTTATTTAAGCTCACCGGCAGAAGCTTTGAATGCAATGCAGCCGGCCTGATTTGCCAATTAGAAAACAGATTCATCCAGTCTGTTTTCTAATTTTATTTAAATTGTTCGTAAGCAGATTAAAGAAGTTTATCAGGACAGGAACAATTATTGTTGACGGTTTTCAAAAGCCTTTTTGAAAAACTTAATCAACAAACAATGGAACCAATAACCCGGCCCAATGAGCCTTTTATAAACACAGACGCGAATTTCAAATCTAATATTTCCCGTAAAGACTTTCTTTCCAAAACAACCCGATTTGTAACCATCGGATCGGTGGGAAGTTTCGTATTCGGCAATTCGATCACAGGTGATGCGAACGCTCAGACGCCGCCAAAATCACCAGCACCCATTGACGACAAACCTATTGTGCTGGAACAATGGAAGTCGGATGTAGACCAGCAATCCGGCCCGGTGCCCACTCCTCTTCCGCCGGACCGAAGGATCGGGTATGCAGTAGTTGGGCTTGGACATTTGTCTTTGGAAGAAATTATTCCTGCCTTATTCAGCTGTAAAAAATCAAAGCTGGTGGCGCTGGTTAGCGGAACGCCGGAAAAAATGAAAAAGGTTGCAGCTCAGTATGGCATCAAATCACAGAACTGTTACTCCTATCAGACATATGACCAGCTCAAAAATAACAAGGAAGTAGATGTAATTTACATTGTGCTGCCGAACGGAATGCACAAAGAGTATGTGATCCGTGGTGCAAAAGCAGGTAAACACATTCTTTGTGAAAAACCGATGGCAAACACCTCAGAGGAATGCAGGGGGATGATCGATGCCTGTAAAAAAGCTGCGGTAAAGCTGATGGTAGCATATCGGATTCAGTATCAGCCTCATAACCGTAAACTTAGGGAAATGGTGCAAAAGAGAGAGTTCGGAGCACCCAAATTTATAGAAGCTTCCAACTGCCAGAGCAGCGCCAACCCGGACCACTGGCGACATAAGATTAAACTCGCCGGCGGAGGCGCACTGCCCGATATCGGACTGTACTGCCTAAACACAACGCGGTTCGTATTGGGAGAGGAACCAGCAGAAGTATTTGCATACCAATACAGTACACCTGGCAATCCGCTTTTTACCGAAGTAGAAGAAATGGTTTCATGGCAAATGCGCTTTCCCAGCGGCGTTGTGGCAAACTGTTCGACCCACTACAACGTACATGAAAGCCGCCACTACCGGGTACTTTGTGAAAGAGGATGGCTGAATATGGACAAGGCTTATGCTTACAAAGGACAGCAACTGACCGGTGCTAAGGCTGATGGAAAACTTGAATTACAGCAAAATATCGGGTTGGCAGAAAAGAACCAGTTCGCAACCGAAATGGACTATTTTTCAGATTGTATTATCAGCAACAAAATGCCGCTTACCCCCGGTGAAGAAGGCCTACAGGATCATATTCTGATGGAAGCTATTTATCAATCAGCAAAGGAAGGCAAACCGGTAAAACTTCAGGACGGTGTTATTGTTGCAAAAGGTACCGAGCCCGAGGAAGACTAAAATTAAGAATATCCGACAGGGCGAATGAGGTTCTGTCGGATATTTTTCAATTGGAATCAAAGTCCGGAATCAAATTTGATCTGTAAAGTATCAATTCAATTCAAAGTAGGTTGTCAGTTCAATGACATTGCCCACGCCGAGTTTATCAAAAATACGGGTTTTATAATTGCTGATCGACGAAGATGACAGGTTTAAAGACTCACTAATTGCTTTTGTACTCATTCCTTTTGAAAGTAGTTTGGCAATTTCCAGTTCTTTATCAGTAAGTTTTGAGGTAACGTGATCATTGGAACTGCCCGGGTTAGCAAGCAAGGAAAATGCATTCTGAAGCACCGAAGAACTGGCATAAACCTTTCCTTTTAAAACAGCATCAATTGCATTTTTGAATTCTCTGTTTGGAGCTGTTTTAGATATAAATCCATTTGCACCTGCTTTTAAAAAAGGCAAAGCATACAGCTGTTCGTCATAACTGGAATTAACCAAAACAGGAAGTGCCGGCTGTTTAAGACGAATGGCTTCTATCATGGAAACCTTATCTCCACCCGGAATATTAATATCCATAATCATCATGTCAAAATTTTCGGTTCCAAGTAATTTTAAAGCTTTTGGAAAATTATCTGCTTTCGACACGGTTGACCCGGGTAAAATCTCTTCAATAGTTTGTTGAATCCCCATCAGTACAAGAGGGTGATCTTCTGCAACTAAAATCTTTTTCACACAGTCGGCATTCATTATTGTAGGTAGGCTGCAGGTCCCTATGATATTACAATGTATTAGAACTACTTCTAACAGCGATAAACTTTTGTTAAAGTAATTCAAAATTCTGTTTAACTGCAATAAAATTTTGTTCGAAAACTCCGGATTTTAGAAATACTACTTTTGCAGTCCGATAGAAATAAAATGAACATCACCCTAATTGACCAGCATCCAATTCTTCGCAGAGGTATTAATTTGCTGCTCAGGGATTCGTTTCCAAACCTGAAGTTAGTACAAATATGTACCCTCGAAGTTTTCATTAACCTGTTTCATGAACAAAAACCGGATCTGATTATTGTGGGCATTTCCGAAGAATGCCCGGAAATAAATTTTGATCAACTACGAACTATCCGCAAAAACCATCCTGAAACAGGTATTATATTTTTGGTTGGAAAAATTCATTATAACACAGCGGTAGCCGGAATAACCGAAGGAATTAAAGGTTATGTTCTTAAGACAAATGAGCTTTCGGAAGTGCTGAAATGCATCCATACGGTACTGAATGGCAGACGTTACTTTTGTCCCGATATACTGCAATTAATATTAAATGAATGCCCCGAATCACTGGATCTTTCCGAACTGACGGGGTATGATTTACGGCACCAATCCGAAGAAAAAAATTCAGAAATAGCCGTCACTTAAACACACCGGATCTGATAATACATGTTTTGAAGAGAGGCAGCCTGCTTTCGGATAAAGAATCGATTCACAGAGTTGGTATTGTTGAGAAAACATTCAGCCTCTGGATATTTCCGGAGGTTTGATTTTTTGTGACGCCACCTGGTTCTGTTCTCAAACTAAGCCAGATGAGCTTATTTTTCAGGGGTAAGATTTAAATTATTGCAAAAAAACTCCTAATATTTTAAACCCTTGAAGGTTAATAGACAGAATAGACTTAATTTGGGGCAGATAAGTTCATAACACGTATACACAGCAGGGTCGCTGAATGAGATTTATTAAAACAGGAATAACACTATTATTCCTTCTCCATTTCGGTAAAATTTTAGCACAAATTACAGAAATAACTGACTTTTCTGTAATCCATTATACTGATGAAAACGGACTGCCGCAGAATAGTATAAAAGCAATTATGCCGGATCCAAACGGATTTATTTGGCTTGCTACGGAAGACGGCCTGGCTAGGTTTGACGGACAAAATTTTTTCACATTTAATAAAACCAATTCTCCTCTTACCGGAAACAGAATCCATGGTTTCGTTCCGTCTCAGGACCGCTATAATATCTCCAGTCCGGATTTTCTGGCTATCACTGAAAATATTCAGTACATCAATATAAACAATGCAGGTGGTGTTAGCCTGGATACAATGTATGCGCGGAATCATGAACTAAAAACACCTTTTGGACGACAAGTCAGGGGAGGCCTTTTTGTGATGCGAAGTCTGCCTTCCATCAATGAAATTTCCACTGAACACGAGCCGTTTCTATTCCCCGCCGGCAACAATACCTATTATGTCTGGTGCAAGGATAAAATTCAGTTTTACACCGGGAATAAAATTTCATATTCGGTTAAAATAAATTTGAAAGAGTTTTTTCTGATCGATTCTCATCCTTACGGGAAAATGAGTGATGGGCAACTGGTGCATATCACAGCAGCAAAAACACCGGGTGTTGTCAGTATTACAGGAGATATTTTGAATGATAAATCCTTTAGATTAACTGGCTCAGGCTACAAGCTTTTTTGGAATAACATTGCCCAGAAAGCCTACATGTACTGCAACAGGCGATTTTATTCATTGCTTAGAGGAAATAACCACAGCGGGTTGACCACCACCCTGCTTGTGAAAGATTTCGATTTTGATACTGCCAATATTACTACGGTTTATCAGGATAAAAGTCATAATTATCTTTTTTTAGGAAGTAATACGCTCGGATTATATGTCCTTCGTCCGAAGGATTTTGCGACAACCGGTAATCGGAGAATAAACAACAGAAATGAGTTTTATGCTCAGGTCCAGTTGGCGGAACATGTGATTTTATCCTCTCAAGGCGAAGTATTCGGAGAACAACAAGGGTTGTTAAAAAGAACCGACCAAAAGCGGCTTTGGGGACATCCGGAAGAAAGTAAATTTTTTTTGGCAAAAGGTAAAGATGGTGCCATTTGGAAAGCGATTTCGCCCGAGCTCAATAATTATGATCCTCACAACGGAAAAATAATTTCAGCCTATCGGTTTTCTACCAGAATTAAGGCTCTTTATGTGGATGATAACGATATACTTTGGATTGGTGGTGAGAAAGACTCACTTTATGCTATCAATTCGATTGATAAAAAGGCCACTCCAAAACTTATTACCCATGGAAACTTTGGAGAGATCTCCTGCATGTTGCTATTGCCTGATAACCGATTGATGCTGGGTACAAAAAAGGGGCTCTTTCAGTATAAAAGGAATGATGCTCAGCCTGTACCGGTTAAAGGATTTGAGAATTTTAATATCAGAAGCCTGTATAATTCAGCAGAGGGTTTGTGGATAACAACCTATGGTGACGGGCTTTACCTGCTTAGAAACGGCAACCTGACAAAGCTACCCATGGATAAAAAGCAGTTCATGGCAACAGCACATTGCGTCATTGAAGACAAAGAAGGTTTCTTCTGGATAACGACCAATAAAGGACTTTTTCAGGTATTAAAAAGTGACCTGATCGCTTATGCAAATAAAAAGCAATCAGAGGTTTTTTATTTTTATTACAATAAACGCAACGGTTTTAACTCCAATGAATTCAATGGAGGCTGCCAGCCTTGTGGCTTACAGCTTGGGGGTCAGATGATTTCTTTTCCATCAATTGACGGTTTGGTATGGTTTAAACCGGGAAACATAAAAACCGATTTGCCCGATAACAATCTGTTTATTGGAAATGTAGAACTTGATGGAAAAGAAATTCCGCTTGCTGATCTTGGTAATGTCCCCAGAGATTTTGAGCAATTAAAACTTACTCTGACAACTCCTTACTTTGGCGATATAAGCAACCTGCATATCTCCTATTCACTTGCAAAAAAGGATGAAAACACGGTTTGGCTGCCGGTTCTGTCTGATCTTACCGTACTGATCCCCAACAGGTCTTATGGTGAGCATTTGCTGACGGTTCGAAAACAAAACGGATTTGGGCCAAATAATTTTTCTTATGATGTCTTTAAATTTTATATTGTTCCAGCCTGGTATGAAACCTGGCTTTTCCGGATCGCTACGGCCATTTTGCTGCTTGGCGTTTTCTGGCTTATATTAAAGGCCCATACCAGCTTTCTGTTAAAAAAGCAAAAAACGAAAAGTCTTCACCGGCGTTACCATATTAGTAATCAGGTTGTTGCTGCCATTAATCATGACATACAAACTCCGCTTCATTACATTGCCGGCTCGGTGTCACAGATTCATAAATTTGTAACAGAAAACAATCCGGAAAACGCTTTTATTAGCAGACTGAGCACGGAAACCATTGATACGATCAACCGCGCACGTACACATACTACTAACCTTCTTAAATACATTAAAAGCCAGAACAGAAATGACATTGCCAATATCAGCCTGTCGGAGGTAAATGTTTTTGATTTGGTATCACAAACATGTCAGTTATTGACCGGAACTGCGAATTTCAGAGATGTAACCCTGGTGAACAAAGTAGGTCAAAGAGCGACTGTACGAAGTGATGCCAAACTTTTATCCATCATTGTTCAAAATTTAATGGACAATGCAGTTAAGCTGAGCGAGGAAATCGTAACGGTTTCCTTTGAGATGACAGAAACCGGGAGATGCATCGTTATTGAAGATACAGCAGAAGGCCTTTCCAACGAAATAGTGGTGTGGCTTAATAAAAACTATAAAAGCTACGATGAATGGATGCGCGATTATGAGCTGCCAGATCACAAGGGATTGGGACTCATTATTGTAAAAGACTTGTGCATTCTTCTAAAAATCAAACTGGAGGTTAAGGCAGGAGAAAATTCAGGTTCCGTTATTAAACTGGCTTTTTTGAATTAAACGCAGTTTTCAAAACCTGAATCGAGGCATTTATTCGATCAGTTACGCTCTTATTCTGAAAGTTTCGGACACATAACTGATCGCACAAATTTCACTTTTTAAGTGATTTAATAAACAACGTTACAGAGGCAATATCCGTGTCGGAGAGGATACCTACAAAAGATGGCATTTCTTCGTTGTAGCCTTTCACTACCCTGGCCGAAGGCGTCAGAATTGATTCACGGATATATTTTTCATCTGCAATCGCCGTGGTTCCGTCCTCAAAATGTCTTTCCGATTTATAGAGATTCTGAAATGGAGGGCCATACATCCCCTTGGTTTTCAACCCTTCCGAATGACATCCTGAGCATGCCATTTTTTGAAACACTTCCCTACCCGCTTCTACCGATGCAAGATCAGTTTTAACTACCTCTTCTGTTTTTTTCTTTGTCAACAGCGCCAGATCAACATTGGAAAAGCCCTCTTTTTCAGGTTTAGCTTCAGAAGTATTGTTTACAGTAAACCAAAAGACATCATCAACTTTTTTGCCATCTTTTGCAGTCAGTTTGTACGTGACTTCCATCTGCATCACTTCTTTCATCTCCGGAATTAAAAGAAAAACCTTTTTCTTGTCTGACGAGAGATAAGCTGCTGCTACCTGCATGGTTTCCTGTCCTGTTGTTCCATCCATTTTGAAGTGCCCCGACCCGTATTCCTGTGTCCGTTTGTAATTCCAGCGTTTCACCGCAAAACTTGCCGGATTCACACTAGCTGCATCCAGCTCGCAGTCAAAACCCAGCATTACACCCTGCCCGGTTGCCTTAAACTGATTAGGCATGTAACTTGGTTTACCTGTGTAACGCATCCGCAAAAGTGAACTGATTCCCGTTGAGCTTGATCCCCAAAGATTAAAACCGGTAATGTAAAGCTGTCCGTCTGCCGGGCTGATCACGCCTTTTGAAGTTGGAGCCGGATAATCTGCTTTTATGAAGGAAACACCACCCTGCGTGATTTTCGACGAGCTATCAATTAATACACGAAACAATCCCGGATGCGCGAATGAAAAATGGATCAGATCGCCGTTCAAAGGCCCCATTTTGTTTGATGTAATCCAGGTTTGACTTATGCTGGAACGATCGGCACTATGCGGTATCCAGGTAAGTGGCGGAGCAATCGGCGGATTATCATTGCGGTGAGCCGTTGCAGGTACTCCATAATAATCGCCCTTGTTAATCAGATAAATCGGCGTGGACGGAACAAAATTCCCCTGCTGATCCGAAGCAGTAATTGTTCCTTTTTGCGGATGCATTCCCAGATAGGGTCCTCTCAAACCCGTTGCGATCATTTCATAATCGCGGCCGTCCGCTGAAATTTTCATGATTGTGCCGTTGTGTTGCGACCCGGCTCTGAAACCCTTTGCTACCTGTGCAGTAACACCGGGACCATTACTTTGGCTTCCGCCTTTTGCAATATAAAAACAGCCGTCAGGTCCGTAAACCATGTCCCCTGCCCATTCTCTGGATTCAGGAGACTGGGCCATGACATTGGAAAAATTTTCATAAAAATCCGCTTCACCATCTGCATTCAAATCGTGCAGCCTGACAATACCTTCCCTGCCAAAAACATAAATTTCGTTTTTAACAACTTCTATACTCATAGGCTCATGAAGGCCGGAAGCAAATCGTTTCCATTTGATATTTTTAAGCTCCTTATCGATACCTTCCAGCATCCAAACATCACCCTCAAAAGTAACGACCGCGGCTCTTCCGTCACTGTAAAAGGCCATATCGGCAACACGTACGTTTCTTTTCCAGGGATTTGGTAAAGGAAGTGTAAGTTTATCAGTAACAAACGTGGCGGTATCAGGTGAAATTTTCCCGGCCGTTGCGACAGTCTCTTTCCAATGAGGCGCTCCGCCTTTTCTGAAATCAGGAAGTGCAGCATGTTTTTTACGCATAAACTTTTCAAAAGCAGATTTTTTGCTCGTTGGACCTTTCCAAACAACCACCGTACCTTCTGCTCTTTTTGCTGTTGCCGAAACATGCACTGTCAGATACCGGTTATCGATTGCAGCAGGTTTCATTTTCAACTGGCCTTTTGCCAAAATTCCGATTGCTGTGACCGTATCGTTATTCACACCCTGATAAATGTACACCACATTTCCCTTTGAGTCGGAACCTGCTGCATGGTCAATTTCAGCAGCAGTAAGATATAAATCAGAGACACCGCCTTCAATTTGAAGCGCTCTTGTAAAGGCAGTCTGGTCGTCAAAACGAAAACTACCCGGCATTTCGTAAACATCTGCACTTCCTACCGAGTAATTCAAAACAGCCTTTTCACCATAAGTATAAAGACCTTTCCAGCGTCCCTTGTCAGCTGCAATCGCTCCCCATTTAGGTTCACCCGGCCGCTCTGCTGCCGGACGAATATCTTCAAAAACAGGCTTCCCCTCAGACCAGCCCGGATAGAGCCCGGTAGCAATCTTTGGCGATCCCAGAACGGTTGTTACTTTATTATTTTTATTAAAAAAATCTTTGTAAGAAATCTGGGCCATAAGCACCATCGGCAGAAATTTACCAGTCCAGCCGGCCGTCCATCTGAGCAAATCCGTATCAAAACAAACATAAGCGCTGTCACCAAGCTGCAAGGCAAGACTTCTGGCCGACATGTTATCAGTTGGAAATGAACTGCCCAGTTTGCGCGCATCAAGCGAAGTAGAAATAAACGGGAAGTCAGGCTCTACAAAAGGGTTTAACTGTAGGGAATCAGCACTGTTTAGAGTAAAGTCTTTATTATCGGTGTAACCCGTCAGCAAAACCGAGCCCAGAAGTAAAACTGATATCCCAACAGCCGTCAGGTGTTTTTTTAAGTAATTAAAAATAATAAACATATTAAATGCCAAATGATAGATTCGCTTAACCTCTTCAAAAGCCGCGTATAGATTAAAACATACTTGATTTGTGAGATCTTAATTTTAAACCGGCAAAATTTCAGACGGATGTCAAAGTTCGTCATCTGCCTCAACAAACAAAATATCTGCATACAGTTTTTTAGGCTGCATGCAGATTGATTAACTGACGAGGATTATAGCATAGCGCCCCTATTGGTTTAATAACCGAGGTTCTGGTCCAGTAATGGATTGACAATTAATTCATCCTGAGGAATAGGCAGCAAAAGGTGCCTGTCTGCCACCACAATTGATGGATCCTGAACAGCCATTGCCTGTTTTAATTTACCCATTCGCAAAAGATCGAAACGGCGATGTCCTTCAAATGCAAATTCAAGTCTGCGTTCCAAAAGAATGGTGTCGCGGAACTGCTCGACAGTCAGTCCTTCTTTCAAATCATGTATCGATACCACACTAACCGGAAGACTGTATGCACGCCTTCTTACTTTGTTGAAAAGCTCATAGGCTTCCTTACTGCCTACCGTGATTTCATGCAGTGCTTCGGCCTGCATTAGCAAAATATCGGCATACCTGGCGATGAAATAGTTATTTCCTCCATCATTGACATTGAATGCAGCAGGATCGACGTACTTATTGACATAATACGGATACAGGATCGATTTAGGCGCATTCGGATAATATTTCACATTTACTTCACGCCTCAGATCACCCGCCGGATAGGCTTTATAATGATTTTCAGTTACCGGATTGTCGCCGTAACCTGCAAACTTCCCTGCCGGAACGGGCACAACTGTTGCCGGTGGCTTGAAAAAGCCGTTGTACGTCGAGCCATTATTATTGCCAATACTTCCCAGACTTCTAAACTGAATTTCGAAAATCGATTCCTTCTGATTTTTATTTGTAATCCTGAACACCTCTTCATAAGTCGGCCAAAGTTCATAAATGCCCAAAGCCGTAATTTCCTTGCACTCATCGACCGTTTTCTGGTATTGTTTGCCAGTTAAATAAACCTTTGCCAAAAGCGCCATGGCTGCTCCCTTGGTAGCCCTTCCCCTGTCAATGGTCTGATAAGTCAACGGCAGGTTTGCCTTTGCGTAAAGAAAATCTTCCGCAATTAGCTGGTTAACTGCTTCCAGAGGGGACCTGGCCACTTCCAGATCATCCAGATCTTCTGTTGCTTCGGTGACAATGGGAACACTTCCATACAATCGCGACAGAGTAAAATACATCAGTCCCCGGATAAAGTGCGCCTCGCCCAGATACTGCTGTTTTTTAGCTTCGGGAATACTCATAGGCGCAACATATTTCAGGACCAGATTGGCTCTGTTAATATTTTGATACAGCGTGCGCCAGTAAGCATAAGCCAGGTTGGTGGAAGCCGTGTAGGTAAATTTGTCCAGCGCCAGCTTGTCGGTATTATTGGTATTCCGGCCGAAACCCCACTCGGCGTCGTCGGTTCCCTGAGACTGGATGGTTTCATTAAACTGGTTATACAAATTTTGAGATTGCAGTGCGGAATACATGCCGTTCACGGCTGCTTCCGCATCTTTTTGATTTTTGAATAAACCGGCCGTCGTATTGGTTCCGTCGGGAATTTGTTCGAGCTGAGCGCATGAAGTCAGGAGCAGCACGAGGATTAATGGTCTGATATGATTATACATTTTTTCTGGATTTATCATGCGAAATTAAAAACCGATATTAAGCCCAAAGGTTGTGGTGCGAACATTTGGATAAGGCGACAGATCGTAACCCTGAAGCACATTGTTGCTGCCATACCTGTTTACTTCGGGATCCAGGCCGGAGTATTTTGTAAAAGTCAGCAGGTTTTGTACATTCATGTAAGCCTTTATTGTGCGTATGCCGATAAGCAATGGCTTTTTCAGCGGGATGTTATAAGATAACTGTACATTTTTCAGCCGCAGATACGATCCGTCTTCCACATAGCGGTCGTAAGGATCACCCGTTGGTTTTGTAGTTGTAGCCCGGGGAATGTTTGTATCCGTATTTTGCGGCGTCCATCTGTCAAGCACAGTGATACTCTGATTGGCAGATCCCAGCATATTTTCAAGGTTCAATGTGTTTTCATTATAAATTGAATTGCCATACACAAACTGTAAGAAGGCAGAGAGCTCAATCCCTTTGTAAGAGAAAGTATTGGTAAATCCACCGTAAAGCTTTGGCTGCGCATTTCCCATCACTCTTCTGTCGGTGGCGTTAATAATCTTGTCGTCGTTATAATCGATAAAACGTACATCTCCCGGTTTTGCTAAAGGCTGCGCTCCGTCTTTCACTTCCTGAGCCGACTGAAACAGTCCGTCACTGATATATCCATAAAAATTACCCAGCGGCTGTCCAACCTTCAACAGCGCTGATTTTTTGTCCGTGGAAGGAATGATCTCATCGCTTCCACCCAGGTTCAGAATTTTGTTACGGTTCAAAGCAACGTTAAAACTGGTATTCCAGCTAAACTGGCCATCAACAGGAATGGCATTGACTGTAAATTCCAAACCTTTGTTTTGAACCGAACCGATGTTTTTTGTTCCATTGATAAAACCCGAGGTCGCAGGGACGCTTATGTTCAGCAGTAAATTTGACGTTTTCTTATAATAAGCGTCAAAAACAAAACTCAGACGGTTATTAAACAATCCCAGCTCCAAACCCATATCGGTGGACGCAGTTGATTCCCACCTCAGGTTTTTGTTGGCAAGTTGGGTGGGAGTGATACCAGTTGCAACCTGATTATTCAGTACATAATTGGCCGCTCCCCAAAGATCCAGCGCCGGATAATTCCCGATACCATCCTGGTTTCCGGTCACACCATGGCTTACACGTAGTTTAAAATCACTGATATCCTTTAGATTCTTCATAAAAGGCTCCTCAATAATTCGCCAGGCCAGTGCTGCCGATGGGAAAAAGCCCCAGCTGTTGTTGTTTCCAAAACGGGAAGATCCATCATACCTGCCCGTAACCGTAAAGAGATAGCGGCTTTTAAAAGTATAGTTTGCCCTTCCGATCCAGCTTAAAATCGACCAGGCAGCTGTTGAAGAACCCGGAAGAACGGCCTGGCCAGGATTACCCAGACCGAGGTTGTTACTACCGGTATTGTCATTGAGAAAACCTGTTGCAGAAGCACTCAGCGCTTCGTAACGGGCACTTTGCTGTGTGTAACCTGCCAGAATGTTAATCTTATGATCTTTAAAAGCACGGGTAAAATCAAGAGTGTTCTCGTTTAGCCAGACCAGATTCTGATTTGTATTTACAGATGCATTTCCACCTACCTCGGCGCCCGTGTGTACCGACTGGGGTGTATAAGAATCGTTTTTATTAAAGCTCGCATCGAGCCCCCACATGGTTTTAAAATTCAATCCCTCTAAAATTTCAACCGTTGCGAATACATTACCCAAACCTCTGAAAACCTTATTGAGACTTCTTGAATCGTTCAGCAAACCAACCGGATTGTTGAAACCCACACCGTCTTTGTCATAACGGGTGTAGGATCCATCGGGCTGTCTAACCGGTAAATCCGGAGCATTTAAGAGAATGGTTGACGTCCTGCTTCTGTTTGACTGCACGTTGCTGAACGTAAGATTATTGCCGATTTTAATACGGTCTTTGATCTGACGATCAACATTTAGGCGAAGTGAATAACGCTCCATATCGGTGTTTTTCATCACACCGTCCTGTTTGTAATAACCAAAAGTTAAAAGATACTGCGTGCTTTTATCTCCGCCGGAAGCCGACAATTTGTAGTCCTTAATCGGAGCATTCCGTCGAAAAATGTAGCTCTGCCAGTCGGTGGTTTCCGGGTTAGCATTTGGGTCATACAACAACGGACCGCCATCTGCCTGGCTGGCTTCGTTGGCCAGCGTTTCAAACTGCTTGGCGTTAAGCAGATCATATCTTTTCAGTTCTTTTTGAAAACCATAAGAAACATCCAGATCAATTCTGCTTTCACCCGCTTTTCCTCTTTTGGTGGTAATCAAAACAACCCCATTCCCTCCACGCGCTCCGTAAATCGCTGTCGCAGAAGCATCTTTCAATACTTCAATGGAGGCGATATCCGTCGGGCTAATCGAGTTTAGCGGATTCAGACTGTTGGCTGCCCCGTCGGTTGGCGCAACATAAATAGGGATACCATCGATAACATACAGCGGCTCATTACTTCCGTTAATAGAGTTCCCACCCCTGATCCGGATGCTGTTTGCAGCACCTGGCTGTCCGCCTCCGGATGTCAGAAACACACCCGCAACTCGTCCCTGTAAAGCCTGATCCATCGATCTTAAAGGTACACCATCAAGGTCTTTTACATTGATCGAAGAAATCGCTCCTGTAATGTCTGACCGCTTCTGGGTTCCGTATCCGACCACAACCACTTCTTCAAGCGCCTTCTCATCGACTTTTAAAACCACATCAACACCGCTGCGGCTTCCAACAATAACTTCCTGGCTTAAATAACCTACAAAGGAAAAAATCAGCACAGCTTTGCTGTCGGGCACTGCCAGTGAATAGGTTCCATCCACATTGGTTGTGCTGCCGGTTTGCGTGCCTTTCACGATGATACTTACGCCGGGTAGTCCGTCGCCTTTTTCATCGGTGACCTTACCGGAAATGTTTAAATCAGCCGGTTGTTCGGGGGACGACTCAGTGTTTAAAGTCTTTTGCTGCGGTGTGACACTTTCGGAGACAGGTTTCCTTTTGAGCATAATCTGCCCCTTTACAGACTGATATTCTATTGCCAAAGGAAGCAGCAACTTATCCAAAACCAAAGACAATGGCTGTCCGTCGGCATTCACGCTGACGATCTGTTTTACCGGAATTAAACTCCTGCTGTAAGCAAAACGAATTTTTCCCTGCTTTTCAATTTCTGAAAGTGCTTTTGAGAGCGCGACGTTTTTCAGGTTTACAGTTACATTTTGGCCGAGCAGATCCTGATGAGCGTCTTTACCTCTTGCGCCGATAGCCGTGCTTAAAAGTAAAACAAGTAAAAACTGCGGAATTGAAAGCCTCATAATACTATTTGGCTTTTTGCTTTTAAGTAAAGATGGCATGGGTTTAGGTTAGTTGAAACGGATTGTTAAAATGTTTGAGCATTTAATTAAAATTTTGGTAATAGAACCAGTCTGATATTTACATGGATTTATCTTCTTCGGGCTGACATCCTTCGCCGTAGATCACGATTGAATCGCCTTCCATTTCATAGCTGGCGTTCAGCATTTGGGTGGTTGTTTCCAGAATTTCCGAAAGGCGGTTGTTTTCAAATGTGGCTTTCAGGAAGCAGTTATTTAAATCCTTATCTGCAAGACGAATCGAAATCCCAAATTTGGTTTGAAGCCTTTTGATAACTTCACCCAGGTTTTCGTCTTCAAATGTGAGCGAAACCGGCTGCCAGGTTTCTGCTTTCTGCTCCGCATACCCGAGCTGTGTGGCTGTCATCACACCAGTGTTGAGTTGAAATACCGCTTTTTGTGTCGGAAGAAGCATCACATATTTTTTAGGCTCCATTTCGGCAGCTGTTGAAACCTGCACTTTACCGCTGACGACGGAAACTTCATAATGTTTTTGCCTGTCGTTGGCTTTCACATTAAAACTGGTTCCTAACACCCTAACCAGTAAACCGGCGGTACGCACCAGAAAAGGCCGGGAAGCATCTTTGGTTACGTCCAAAAAAGCTTCCCCCTGGATGTTCACCTCCCTGGATGTCGCAGAAAAGGCTTCGGGCGAATAACTTAAAACAGCATTCGGATTAAGCCAGACAACACTGCCATCTGGTAAAAAATGTTTTTTTACCTGTTTATGGGTGTTTGCAATTGTAGTCAGCGCGTTGTTCAGCGGCATGGTTTTGAGACCTCCGGACCGGTATAAATAAAAGCTGACTCCACACACCAGGACAATGAATGCAGCAGTAGCATATCGGGTAAGTTTAGGCCAAAATTTCTTAATCTTTTCATCCGAATCATCACCGGAATCGATTTTAAGACCGATTTTTTCCTGAATTGATTTCAAATGTGCCTGCTGATCAAATGGCTCGTCCGATGCTGATTCTTTATTGATCGCAGCATACCACTGCTCGACTAAAAACGATTCCTGAGGATTACACTTTCCCTGTAAATATTTCCGCAAAAGCTCGGGATCCACTTGACTGTTATGCATTTATTTATTAAATAAAACACTGATTAAATTAGCCTTATATAAGAAGGACGCACAGAAAACCGCATACCCTAGTGAGATTTGAAGAAATATTATAATATTTTAAATTACCCAACAGTAACTTTTGATTACAATGCTGTTTGGTTATGTATGGGTTACAATTTGGAAAAAGCAGACGACAGGTGGTTATGGGAACTGATAAAGCAACAGTCTGATCAGGCGGCTTTCGCTGAGCTACACCGAAGATTTTCACAACAATTGTACACGCTTGCTTCCAGAAAGACCGGAGATCAGCAGGTTGCTCAGGATCTGGTTCAGGATCTTTTTATAGCACTCTGGGATAATCGCTTTCATATTACGATTGAAAAGGCTGTGAACCTGTATTTGTTTTCAGCAATTAAAAACCGGATTATTTCACATCTGAGAAAACAAATGATCCGGAAAGCGATCCCACTCGATGAACTGGATGCGGAAACCTTACTAAAACAATCATCGAATTTTGTGGACGATTGGGTAAGTTTAAAAGAACTCGAAGAACAGTATGCTTATGAACTGAGCAATCTGCCGGAAAAAAGCAGAGAAGTGTTTGCACTGAGCCGGAGCGGACTTTCCAATAAAGAAATTGCCCGGATGCAGGGCGTCACCCAAAAGACGATTGAATTTCACATCAGTAAATGTCTGCGTATCCTTCGTGAAAAAATCGGCTACCTCTCCATGGTAATGATCCTCTGTTCCTGATCCTCAGCAGGTTTTTAAATGACGTGTAAATGCCGGGTGATGCCATAACATAGATTAGCGATCCTGTTGTAAATTGCAGGTGTCATTTAAAACAAATATTTATGAGCCAGGGAGAAAAAATCAGAGCTTTAAGAATAAGTAAAGGTCTTACCCAACAACAGCTTGCGGATAAGACCAACATTAATGTACGTACAATCCAAAGAATTGAAAGCGGAGAAGTCGCTGCCAGGCTGCATTCCCTTCACACGATTGCGGAAGTTCTTGGCTGTGACCCGGCAACATTCTACTCAGATATTAAAGAAGCGCCTATGCGACAAGAAACAGTGCCGGAAAACAAAGGTCTGCTGGTTTGGCTGCATTTAGGCGGTCTGCTTTTTTTACCATCTTTAATGATCTGGCTTTTCGAGAAGGACCGTGTCAGGGGAATCAAAGAACAAGGCATTGATGTGATCAACTTTCAATTGAGCATGCTTGTAATCCTGATTCCACTGCTGGCTTTCGCTCCTCTGGCTATATTGCTGGCGCTCTTTACGACCGCTGTTGTTCTTTTAAATACAGTTAAAGTGATTTTTGGTAAACCGTACCATTATCCTGCAAGCATTTCATTTTTAAAACATGGAAAATCTTATCGTTTATTTTCAATGGAATAGCTCCCGGAACCAACTTCCAAAATAACATAACCGGCTTGTTCTCCCTTTAATTTGACAAAAGCGGAGCTACCGATTTTTTTGCCGTCAACCAGCAACTGGTCCGACATTTTACCCGGAACATACACATTTGCAACGGTATTTACCGGGACCGATATTTTTAAAACAAGCTTGTCAGCCTGCTTTTGCCATTCGGAGAGGATTGTACCGTTGATGCTGTGGTAACTGGCCTTCAAATGTTTGATCCCGCCATCGCCCAAATCATCCGGAGCGATTTCAGGTCTTATGTCAAATTCAGCAAAGCCGGGTTTGGAGGCTTGTATCCCTGCGGCGTTTCCAAACATCCATTCGCACACAGCCCCAAAAGCATAATGACTAAACGAATTCATTGCCGCGTTGTACTTAAAGCCATCCTCCTTTGTAAAGCTGTCCCAGCGTTCCCAGATTGTTGTAGATCCATTTTCGACTTCAAAACCCCATGAAGGAAATTCTTTACTGAGAAATAATTTATAGGCTGCATCTGAATGTCCTGTGGAAGAAAGCGCCGGAAGTAAAGGCTTGGCACCCAAAAAGCCAGTCGCCAGTTTTCCGCCGTTTTTCTCAAGCAGTTCTGTAAGATAAAGTCCTGCTTTTCGCTGATCAGGTTTTGAAAGAATGTTCATGTAAATCGCGTTGGCGTAGGCGGTTTGTGTATTTCCTGTAAAGCCAAGCTGGCCATCTACATAACCCGCTCCATTGCCATAAGCCGCTGAATCACAGACAAACCTACCGCTCGCATCCGTGTAATGTTCCAGTATTGCTTTACGTACTTTCGCCGCTGTGCTTGTAAATTTTTCCTGATCTTTTACATTACCTATTGCGCCTGCCATTTCAGCCATCAAATCGGCGCAATAGGTATAGTAGAATGAAGCGAGCATATCCGGTGGCGTCTTTTTACCAAATGAAAGCCAGTCGCCAAACCCGCCTTTTGGATCGATGTCCTCAAAAGATTTTTCCTTAAAAACACCGTTGCCTTTACCACGCTTTTCCAGAAAATCCATAAATGCGACCATGTACGGCCAGCCCTGACTGATCATCCTGGTATCTCCATAACTCCGGTATACCTGATAAGGACAAATAATACCTGCTTCCATCCAGCCAGGGGAAAATGTATCTGTTTTACGAAGATTAGGTCTTGGTGCATAAAGCGGATAAGCGCCATTTTCATATTGCCCGTCATTCAGATCAACAACCCATTTGGTAAAAAAGGAGGCAACATCCCGGTTAAAAGTCGCTGATTTCACATATACCTGCGCATCACCGGTCCAGCCTACACGTTCGTCACGTTGAGGGCAGTCCGTGGGAATATCCACATAGTTTGCACGCTGGGTCCAATCGATATTACTGTACAGCTGATTAATCATTTTATTGTCCGTTTCAAAAGAACCAACCTTCGGCGTATCCGAACCAATCACAAGGCCAGTCAATGTACTTTCGGATGGTTTTTCCTTCAGACCCTTTATCTCTACATATTGAAATCCGTGATAGGTAAATTTTGGCTCCCACATTTCACCTTTTGCATCACCTTTTAAAATATAGGTATCTGTTGCCCGGGCCATACGAAGATTCTCCGTCATCAGCCTGCCATCCGGATGCAGCTTTTCTCCGAACCGAAGTCTGATTGTATCACCTGCACTTCCCTTAACTTTCAAACGAATGATGCCTGCAAAGTTTTGTCCCATATCAAAAATGTAACTTCCTTCAGGGCGGGCAATTGTATTTTTCACAGCAAGTGTCTGAGTAACCTTAACCGGCGGGCCAGGGTAAACCTGAATCTGCCGATCCGCTTTATCGGGATAAACCTGCACGTTCTGCCATTCCTGATCTTTGAAACCTGCAATGTTCCAGCCGGAAAATTCCTTTCTTGCGTCATAGGTTTCGCCATTGAGGAGATCTGATTCCAGCAGTGCCCCGACGGAAGCTTTCCACTGGCCACTTGTTGCGAAAGTTTCTATTTTTCCTCCTACATATTCCACTTCAAGCTGCGCTTTTAAAAGAGGGACTTTTCCGTAAAACGTACGCACAACAGGATTACCAACTAAAAGTGAATAGCCCAGATAACCTGCATACCAGCCATAGGAAAGCTGCGAAGCAAGCGCATTCGCCCCGGCTTTGATCTGAGAAGTTACATCATACGTCTGGTAATAAACCCGCTTGTCATAGTCGGTCCAGCCTGGGGTCAGAAAGTCGTCACCCGTTTTTTTCCCATTGATCGAGAATTCGTATAAACCCAGCGCTGTCACGTAAAGCCTTGCTTTTACAAAGCCGGGTTTTATATTAATGGTTTTTCTTAAATAAGGCGCGGGCGGCAAATGATAGGTTTTTCCTTTTCCAAGATTGTCCAAGTCCAGGCCAATCCAGTCGGCTATCCATTGTTTTTTATCCAAAAGTCCCATTTCCCATTTTGCAGTTGAGCTCCACTCTCCCGGCGTACCGTTTTTATCCCAGCTGCGCACTTTCCAGAAACAGATTTGTCTGGACAAAAGCGGCTTACCGGCATACTCAACCTGTGAAGTAGCCCGGCCGTTTACTTTTTGGGAATTCCAAAGATCAGCCAGGCTTTCGGTAAGTTTACTTTCCGAACTTGCTGCCAGGATCTGATATCCTGTTTGTAACTGTCCGTTTTCGGCAGAAGTTAGCTCCCAGCTTAATCTTGGAGCGGCAGCGTCGGTCACCGGATTTTCCTTGTATTCGCAACGCAGATATACCGGCTTCAAACCTTTTGCTGCGAGATTAAAAATCGTCAGAGAAAGAAGTAAAAAGCAAAAAATGAATTTCATACAGAAGATATTATTGAGTTAAATCATTTCTGAATTATGCATAGCTGAAAATGGGCCCGAGCGTCAGAATTGTTAACGAAGTACCTTAACCCCTTTCGGCGCATCGATATCCGATTTAATTTTTCCGTTTGCCTGTTTTTCGTGACGGATTTTCACTACGCCCATTGGAGTCGGGAATGTTCCTTCAACCCATTGCAGATCTCCCAGATTTGGCTGAATGCGGATTACCTTGCAACCCGGTTCTACCACACTTACACCCAGGACATGCTCGGTCAGCCAGGAAGTCGGTCCCGAAGCCCATCCATGACAAAGACTGTGTCGCAGATTTTTATAACAGTATGCACCAAAATCTCCGTGAATGTCATCCTTACCTTCCGGAACAAGCTCAGTGATAGGTGCTGCATTTTTAGTCCATGCCAAATCAAAATCTTCCCAGAATGTGGTCGCGCCCATGTCAAGCATGCCACCCCAGTAATTCCGTATACAATCCATTGCGCCCTGATAATCTTTTGCTTTGGCTTTTGCCTGGAGCATGTAATAACCGTAGAAGGTTGAAAACCGCTCGCATTCTCCTTGTGAAATCACTTCCGTATTTGCCTTTTGTGCATCGACCAGCCCGGCCAGAGAAAGCAGCGCAGCAGCCTGTTTGGAATTATTGGCATCCGGCACATATAGTTTCAGGTTTGTTGAAACCTCTTTGCACTTGGCAGCCTGTGCAGGTTCATCAAGAATGGTGCATAGCTCGGCCCCGGCGTCCAGCGTCATCACCATCATGGCATGTAATCCGGCGTGAACGCCCAAAGGATTTTCGCTCGATGGCCAATCCAGAAAACGTCCGCCGTCCAGGTTTTCTTTGTTATCCTTTGTCTTCTGCATAATCTGGTCAAGCAGTGCAACCAGATATTTCTGTTGCTTACGCAGATATTCAAGGTCACCCTGATTTTTGTATAAGTCTCTGTGAATCAAAACCCACCACATCGAGTAGGCGCTAATGCCATTCATCCAGCCAGGAAGAGGCGTAATATCCCGGGCTTGGTCAAGACTTTTTGCAACCACATCATTTTTGCCAAAAACGGCATTAATCGTCATCACCTCCGGATGCATATCTCCTACCCAAACGAGCCTGTCACGTTTGATTCCGTCCCAAAGATATTCCTGCATATTCAAATGAACTGTGTAAGCACCAGTGTTCCAGATTTGGTTCAAACGGTCATCATTACTTTTGAAGGAACCCAGGTAAGGAATGTCACGATATTCAAAAACCGCCCTTACTTCTTTTAACTGAAGGTCGCGATTGGGATCCACAAGATCGATTCTCGCAAAACGGAAACCAGTGTTCCCAATCTGCATCATACCCAGCCAGGGAACATCAATAATAAAATCCCGCATTGCATGGTCGTTGGTTGCACCACTAATGGTATCCACATCAGACATCGTTTCACTTACCGATTCGCCAAACCGGATACGTATTTTGATCGGACGATGATCGCCGGGCTGATCTGTAATAAGCTGTAAACCTCCCTGTATTTCTTTTCCAAAATCGAGCACCAGTCCCGGACGCACTTCGTGTGTGCTTACCAGCCTGCTAATATTCCGATGAACCAGATCTGCCTGTCCGGTACCCAATTTGATCAGATTCTGAGGATCAATGATACTCTGTCCTGTTTTATCCGACATCCAAACGATCCGTTTCGGACTCAGATATTGTCTGATCCGGGAGTCTTTTTGGGATTCATAGGTCTTATCAAAAATCGGAGGTAGCTGCTGGGCTATTGTGGGGTATTTTTCAACACAAAAAAGAAACAATAAGACAAGAAGAAAATTTTTCACAGATAACAGGTTTAGAAATTGGAAGCTACGCGTTTGTAATATTCGCCGAAAATAAATGATTATTTTTAACACAACTACCCTGTGCTGTCATGGTCATAAATGTTGCCTGCCACAACCGAATGCCAAATTTCGTATGGATAATTGATAAAAAAGGGATTTTCGTCAAGTATATAAGCGGATACAACTTTGCAGTAAAAATCGACCGCTAAATAAATATTTTAGAAAAAAAAGCAATGCGTTTGGCATAAAAATGTAGCCAGTGGTATGCGGGTAGAAGTTTCTCACCAATCCTGAATACCCTGGCTTTACTCAATAAATTCATAAAATGGATAAAATAATCAAAACTGCCTTTTTACTTTTCGTTATAAATTCAGCCTTTGGGCAAAATATAGAGGAATATGTTCGTCCACTGAACTACGATCAAAAATCACCGGATTTTCTTCAATATAGAAACAGATGGAATCTTAGACTTGGAGCCGGAATGGGAACAACATGGCGCCATAAAGGAAATTTCCTGGATGTTGCTACGCTATCAGTGTCAGCAGAGCCGAGTTACAGACTTACCAATTACATTGCCGTAGGTGCAAGGGCAGAGTATACTTTCGCAAAATCCAATTTGTCAGGCGGCGGCAGGATTAAAGCCGATCCGATTGGTTCTCTTTCTTTTACCGGTGATGTCATTAGACTTTGGAAAAACCAGTATGCGCCGTTTATCGGATTAGGAGCTGGTGCTTATTTTTTAGGGAGTGGTGAGCGTATGGTTGAAAATGATCCTGCACATGAAATTCCAACAAAAAGCCAAAGACTAGGCACCCGGTTAGGTGTTTCGCCGCGTATCGGTTTGAATGTCAGAGCTTTTTCGGTAGCGATAGAAGTGCACCTGATAGATGAAAAGGTTTATAATAACAGGGATTACGCAACGCTGAAAGTCGGATATACTTTGTAAGGTTTTTGCAGGAATCATGGGATACAAAAAATGCCCGCTGAAAAGCAGGCATTTTTATCTAAAGTCAACATCAATTCCTTAAAGCTTCAAACCCAAAGTTGCCCGAAGCACGTTATTTTTTACATCCGTATTTTTAAGATATGAGCTCATTCCCCACTCATGGGAAAGATCCAAAGTAATCAGACCAAATTCAAGTCCTACTCCTGCCGCAAGACCGTAAGAATATTCTTCTACATCATCTTTTTGGAAAGTACTCCTGCTGTCTTTATCAACTGCAATAATATAGTTACCAGTTGCACCACCTTTAATGTTGAATTTAAAGAAACCGCTGTTTGCCTTTGTCAGATAAACACCCAGCATTAACGGAACTTTCAACGAATGGATTCTGGGGCCATCCAGCAACGGTGCACTTGACAAACTATCTTTGTCTGTCAGACGAAGAGACGAATTGAAATAGTGTACTCCCGGCTGGATGAAAAAGCGTTTTGCATGAAACCTGAAATCAAGACCTGCATTCCAGCCTGTGCGTCCCTCTGCTTCGCTGCTTGTAAAATCCGCATCAAAACCGGAAGCATGAATACCAACCAGCGGAATGACCCATAATCCGGATTTACGTTTTGGCATCTCTCCAAAACGGTCTTTAAAACCCATTTTATGAGAAGTAATTTCCTGTTGCCGGTCTTCCTGAGCTATTGTGTTCGCCCGGTAAGCAGATTGCTGTGAATTTCTTCTTTCGTTTTTCCAACGAAGGAATTCTTCATATTCCGGATCGTTTCTCCTCTCGTCAGCCTGCATCGCATTTCTTTGTGGCAATCTGTCTCTGTCGGCAGGCTTTGCCGCCGGACGTTCATAATCCGAAGGAATGATGATATTATTAATGATAATGGATGGCTGCCCCTGCTGCTGAGGATAGTTCCTGTAAGTAGACTCAATTACCCTGTCGGTAATGTTTTTTACAGCAGCGTTAGAGGAGGCAGTTGTATCTACACGGTAAGTTACAGGATTCACAGTTGAAGTTGTTGATGGCTGCGGTGATGGAGCCGAAGTTACAGCGGTTGGTGCTCCGGCAGCTGTGTTTACTGCATTACCTGAAAACGTTGCGGCCGGGACAGCAATTATTTTAGACTCCTGCTCAGAGATTTCGCTTTGTAGTTTGGCGATATCTTCCTGGGTGCTTTTTTGGTTATCTGCGGCTTTTCTTGCAGCTTTTGCATCACGTTCTGCACGTCTTGCGCTGTTTTTTGCCTGGTCAGCTAATTTTTTATCCTGGGCATTGCTGCTCAACCTGGCAGCAGCTGTCTGATTTTCTCTTGCCGACCGTTCCGCTTTTGCTGCCGATTCCTGAGCTTCCTTATTTTTCTTTTCAAGATCATTTTGAAGTTTAGCGAGTTGTGTTTTTTTATCATTAACATCCTTACTAAGCTCTATTGCGTCTTTTTGCTGCTCCAGCGCCTGAATTGAATCCTTTGAAACAACCTGTGCAAACAGCCCGCCGCATGATAACAATACGCCAAGCGACATAGTTAAAAATCTAATTTTCATTGTGATTTTTGGTTTGATGAGAATCATAGAGACGAAAGATCATGCCATAGTCACCATTTTGAGTCAATTAAATTGTCATGACAATATATTATCATTTAAATACAACTATAGCTGTAAATGGTGTTGTAATCAAAGCTGAAAGGCTCCGCGAAAAACATTATTCAGTTTGAATGGGCAATTATATCCTTTGGAAAATTATCCTCGCCATTCCTTACATCTTTCCCTGCTCCAATCTCTTACCAACCTACCTTTTTCCGATTTTATGCTAAAACAATCTAAAAAGCGTTCTATTTTTGCCAATGTAACCTTTGACCGGATTTTTTTCCAAACCTCAGCTGCTCATGAACGAAAATGAAAACACGCCGCAGGATCGCGACGGGCTTCCGCCATTTGTTAAAAACTGGCCCCAGCTCTATGGACTGCTATTGGGTACGCTGGTCGTGCTGATCGTTTTCTTCTATTTATTCATGAAACATTTTCAATGAACTACCTTGACTGGATTGTACTTGCGCTTACACTGATCTTTGTCGTTTCCTATGGCATCTACCGAAGCCGGGAAAAGCAGACAATGGATTCTTTTTTATTGGCAGGACAGTCGCTACCGTGGTATCACGTAACGCTTTCGCTGATGGCTACCCAGGCCAGTGCGATCACTTTTTTATCTGTTCCCGGTCAGGCATATACCGACGGGATGCGCTTTGTGCAGTTTTACTTCGGACTTCCGCTGGCGATGGTTATTCTTTGCATCACGTTCGTTCCAAAATTTCATAAGCTTAAAATATTTACTGCCTACGAGTTTCTTGAAAGCCGTTTTGATCTGCGGACCCGTGCACTTACATCGTTTCTTTTTCTTTTACAGCGCGGTTTGTCTACCGGTCTTTCCATTTATGCTCCTTCACTGATTTTATCGACCATCCTGGGTTGGGATATTACCTGGACAAACATTATTTCTGGCGGAATTGTCATGTTTTATACCATTTCCGGAGGCTCAGGTGCTGTTTCACATACCCACATGCAGCAAATGGCTATAATTACAATCGGTATGGTTGTGGCTGGTTTCATGGTTGTACACATGCTGCCAGAGCAGGTTTCTTTCACTGATGCGCTGCACGTTGCGGGTAAAATGGGTAAAACGAATGTGATCGATTTTACTTTTGATCTCAATAACCGCTACAACGTATGGTCAGGATTGATAGGCGGATTCTTTCTTCAGCTTTCCTATTTTGGTACAGATCAATCGCAGGTGGGACGCTTTCTAACCGGCAGCTCCGAAGGACAAAGCAAACTGGGACTGGCCATGAACGGGCTTTTGAAGATTCCCATGCAGTTTCTGATTTTGCTGGTAGGTGTGCTCGTTTTTGCTTTTTATCAGTTTACAACACCGCCCTTGTTTTTTAATGAAACAGCGGTTAACAAGATCAAAACGACAGCCTATGCACCGCAATACCAGGATCTTGAAAAAAAACATACACTAATCCAAAGCGGAAAACATCAGCAGGTGATGGCACTCACTGAAGCCGTAAAAAAGGATGATCAGCCGGCTATTGAAAAAGCAAGAACTATTCTTGCAGATACCGAATCCAAAGTAAAGGAGGTTCGTAAGGAAGCTGAAACATTACTTTCCAGGGCAACCGGCTCGGATGTAAATGACGTTAACTACATTTTCCTCCGTTTTGTGATTGATTACTTACCTGTCGGCATGGTGGGTCTTCTTATTGCCGTCATTCTTTTGGCATCTATGGGATCTGTCGCTTCGGCATATCATTCACTTGCTTCTTGTACGGTTGTGGATATTTACAAAAGAATGTACCGGAAAGATCAGGACACCGAAAACTACGTTACCGCTTCTCGCTGGGCTACTTTTTTCTGGGGGATTTTCTGTATTGCTGTTGCACAATATGCTTCACGGTTGGGCAGTATGATTGAAGCAGTCAATATTCTGGGTTCTTTATTCTATGGTGTAATACTGGGAATTTTTCTGGTTGCCTTTTACTTTAAGAAAATCGGAGGTCGCGCAGTATTTTGGGGAACGTTGCTTGGTGAAGTTTTCGTGATCATAAGTTACATATTGGATCTTACCGCATTTCTGTGGCTTAACCTTATCGGATGCGTGCTAGTCATTGGCTTTGCTTGGATTATCGAGACAATCTGGCCGCAAAAATTGAATAATTCTTCTATTAAATTGCCTTCACAGATTTAGGATAAAAACAAGTTTGGTGTTTAACAAATAATATTTTTAAATAATCAAATAAGTGTTTACTAAATTCAAACAAACGTTTGATTTACTTTCTTTATTCCCATACCTTTGGTCGTTCGCTGCACTTGATCTACCTAAGCAAGCGGTGAAAGTTTCAAATGGAATACAATCCAAAACAATTACAAATTATCGCCGTAGCAGAAAGACTGTTTGCAGCAAAAGGATTTTCAGGCACCTCCATACGGGATATTTCACAGGAAGCAGATATCAACGTTTCGATGATTTCCTACTACTTCGGATCCAAAGAAAAGCTGATCGAAGCGCTGTTTACAGTCCGGGCTGTTGAATTTAGAAAACGGCTGGAAGATCTGCTGATGAACGTCGATTTGTCCCCCTTTCAACAGGTGAACCTTATGATCGACGGCATCATTGACCGTCTGATTGAAAAACAGTGTTTTCATAACATTGTCGCAAGGGAACAGCTGATGACAGACAGCAGAACACCAATTATATCTGCCCTTCTGCGGGATCTTAAAGTTAACAATTTAAGGGCTATGGAAAACATCATTCACAATGGACAAAAACTAGGTGTGTTCAGGCCGGACGTTGATGTTTTAATGCTTTCCACTGCATTATTCGGAACAATTAATCAGGCGCTTTCAACCAAACCTTTTTACCGGATTATCAATGATATGCAGGATGTTACCGAAGATTATTTGGAAGAGGACATCAGGAAAAGGTTAAGTATTCACCTGAAAAAATTGTTTAGGGATACACTTCAAAAGGAATTAAACCTGCCCGCGGATAGTTGAATGACGTAAACCAACCTCCTGAAGATTCATTAACACCATCAAAATTATTATCAAATTAACGTTCTCCTTTACATGGATTTTTATTTAAAAGCTAAGAGCATACGACTTTTAGCACTTAGTATTTCACTTCTGCTACTGGCTCCGGCATTTGTATTTTCTCAAACGGGAAATACGGTTGTGAGCACATCTGAGCAGAATACGATTGGCACCGGCACATTGGAAGAAGTCATTCAGTACGCCATTAAAAATCAACCTTTGATTCAGCAGTCTGTTATTGACGAACGTATTACAGAAAATACGATTAAGAGCAAACTGGCTGACTGGTATCCCCAAATTAATTTTGGTTACAACCTTCAGCACAACTTTATCGTACAGACCAGCATCATCGCGGGTAATCCCGTAAAGCTGGGTGTGGCTAATACTTCAGGTGCACAGTTTACAGTTTCCCAGGCTATTTTCAACCGGGATGTTTTGCTTGCCAAAAGGAGCAGAAACGACGTTCGCCTTCAGGCCAGCCAAAACACTTCTGCCAACAAGACAGACTTAGCGGTAAATGTTTCAAAAGCCTTTTACGATGTACTGGCAACAACCCAGCAAATCGACGTTTCCACTGAGGATATTCTACGTCTGGAAAGAAGTTTGAAGGACGCGCAGAATCAGTACAAGTCAGGCATTACCGATAAGATTGACTTTAAAAGAGCTACCATTTCCCTGAACAACACCAAGGCTGCCAAGAAAAGCAACGAAGAAATTCTCAAAGGAAAAGTTGAGTATCTGAAAGCATTGATGGGTTATCCCGCCAATCAGGAGCTAAAGATCAGTTATGACAGTCTGCAAATGGAAAGGGATATTCAGCTGGATACGCTGCAAAGCCCGCAGATTACTTCACGCATAGAGTATCAGCTTTTGAGTACACAAAAAAGACTTCTGGAAGCTAACCTGCTTTACAACAAGTGGAGTTTCCTTCCTACGGTTTCTGCAAACGGTGCTTATAACTTCAACTATCTTAATAATAGTCTGGGTGAGTTATATGGCAATAATTTCCCAAACTCTTTTGCCGCGCTGACACTTTCGCTGCCTTTGTATCAGGGAGGAAAACGGAAAGCCAATATCAACTCGGCAGAGTGGCAGGTAAAAAGAGCTGACCTGGATATTAAAAACCTTCAGATGAATGTCAACTCAGAATATGTAAACGCACTGGGCTATTATAAAGGCAGTCTTGCCAACCTGATTGCACAAAAAGAGAATGTTGACCTGGCCCGCGAAGTTTATGATGTGATCCAGCTGCAGTATAAATCGGGTATCAAAACCTACCTGGAAGTGATAACTTCCGAAACAGACCTTCGATTGGCCCGAATCAATTATTACAACGCACTTTATCAGGTACTTGCAAATAAAATTGACGTACAAAGAGCCCTTGGCCAACTTAATTATTAATTATTGAAACCACATTGATACCATGTTTTTAAATACAACAACATATTATACCGCGGCTTTATCAGTTCTAATACTGGCTTCCTGTGGAAAAAAAGACGACAAACAGGCAGCAGCTCAGCAAGGCCCCCCGCCCGTAAATGTGACTTTGCAGGAAGTAACAACCAGCGAAGCAGCCTATCATGATGAATATCCAGCCAGTGTTACAGCACTCAATGAGGTTGAACTTCGTCCACAGGTGACTGGATTTGTTACAGGTGTTCATTTTAAAGACGGAGCGAAAGTTAAAAAAGGACAACTGCTTTATTCCATCGACGCGCAGCTTTATTCTGCCAACTACGACCAGGCTGTTGCAAACCTGAACGTACAGCAGGCCAATGTCGTAAAAGCGCAAAAAGATGCTGACCGTTATCACGAACTGGATAAAAATGACGCGGTTGCCAAACAATTGGTAGACAATGCAGATGCAGCACTTGAAGTTGCAAAAAAACAGGCTGACGCTGCAAAAGCATCTATCGCTGCGGCTTCAACCAGCGTGCGTTATACCAAAGTTTTTGCTCCATTTAACGGAACAATCGGAATCTCGCTGGTTAAAGTTGGCGCGGCAGTTACTGCCGGACAAACGGTTTTAAATACGGTTTCTTCTGACGGACAGCTTGCGGTTGATTTTAATGTAGACCAAAAAGAAATTTTCCGTTTTACCAGTCTTCTCAGTAAAGCAAAAACATCAGATTCAACCTTTACACTTGCATTCGGAACGGACATCTATCCGTATACAGGAAAGTTAACGCTTCTTGACCGTGCAGTAGATCCGCAGACCGGAACGATTAAAGCGCGTCTTGTTTTCCCAAACAATGACAATCTGCTTCGCTCCGGTATGACTGCAACCGTACGTGTGCTTAACAATTCAGCTGCCAAATCGGTGGTTATTCCTTACAAGGCGGTAACTGAACAACTTGGCGAATTCTTTGCTTACGTTGCCGGAGACAGCAACAAGGTGAGCCAGAGAAGACTTGTTCTTGGCCAGCCGCTTGGAAGCAGCATCATTGTTAAAGAAGGTTTAAAAGAAGGTGAAAAAATTGCTGTGGAGGGTGTTCAGAACCTGCGCGAAGGTGCTGTGATAAACACACAGCCTGCTCCCGTTGCCGGTGCGCCTGCGGCCGGATCGCCTGCTAAAAAATAAGCAATACGGAATGTTGGCTTATGAAGTCTTTCACTCCTTCTGATTCTCTTAAATACTAAAAAAATGATTGCAGATATTTTTATAAAAAGACCCGTTACGGCGATCGTTACTTCGGTTGTGCTCGTATTGGTTGGTCTTATTGCCTTAACAACCCTGCCGGTAGCACAGTATCCGGATGTAACCCCTCCCACGGTTACAATTACCGGTAACTTTACCGGAGCCGACGCTCAGACCGTAGAGCAAACTACGACAACAGCAATTGAAACCCAGGTGAATGGTGTGCCTGGTATGAGTTATATGTCTTCCAACTCAACCAGTAGCGGCCAAAGCAGTATCAACGTCGTTTTTGATGTTGGTACAGACGTAAACATTGCAGCGCTTGATGTACAAAACCGTGTGAGTGTAGCAGAACCTGCCCTTCCGGATGCTGTAAAAAGACTTGGTTTAACGGTTCGTAAAAGACAGCCTTCGATCATGATCGCGTTGGCGCTTTACTCTCCAAAGGGAACACATGATGCTCAGTTTATAGGGAATTATGCAAACATCTATCTTAAAGATGCCTTGCAGCGTGTAAAAGGTGTGGGTGATATCGTTTCCCGAGCGGATGACTTTGGTATGCGTATCTGGTTAAATCCTGAAAAACTTGCCAGCTTAAGAATGACCCCGAGCGATATCTCAGCAGCGCTGGCAGAGCAGAATTTGCAGGTTGCAGCCGGTACAGTTGGCGGAAATCCACAGCCTAATCAGCAGAGCTTTGAGTACAGCGTTTTGACAAACAGCCGTTTAAATACGAAAGACCAGTTTGAAAACATTGTTGTACGCTCGTCTCCTTCGGAAGGAAGTGTTGTTTATCTGAAAGATATCGCACGTGTTGAACTGGGAAAATTTGATTACGGCAGCAATGCTTTCGTAGATGGTAAACCAGCTGCTTTTGTTTTGATCTACCAGGCTCCCGGTGCTAATGCGTTGGATACCTACGACGGTGTGATGAAAACACTGACAGAAATGAAAAAGACATTTCCAAAGGATGTTGATTATGTAATTCCGGTTGAGACTGCATCGGTTGTGCGCGTTTCGATTGAAGAAGTACTGCATACTTTCGCGGAAGCGATGATCCTGGTTGTGATTGTGGTGTTCCTGTTTCTTCAGAACTGGCGTGCTACGCTGATCCCTATTTTGGCTATTCCTGTTTCGCTGATCGGTACATTCATTTTCTTTATTCCTTTCGGCTTTACGATCAATACGCTTACCCTGTTTGCCTTTGTACTTGCGATTGGTATTGTGGTGGATGATGCTATTGTGGTTGTGGAAGCCGTACAGCATAATATTGACCATGAGAAGATGTCACCGAAGGATGCTACACATAAAGCGATGACCGAAATATCCGGTCCCGTTATTGCGATTGCGCTTATTCTGGCAGCCGTGTTTGTTCCGGTGAGTTTTGTCCCGGGTATTGTCGGGCGGCTTTATCAACAGTTTGCAATTACCATCGCGGTTTCCGTTTTGCTTTCTGCATTTGTAGCCCTTTCTCTTACTCCTGCTTTATGTACCATCATGCTGAAACCTACCAAGGCAGCAGGTGAGAAAAAGAACTGGCTGGAAAAATTCTTTGACCGCTTTAACAGCTGGTTTGATAAAGTCTCCCATTCTTACACACGTGGAGTTGCCAAATGGATTAAAGGAACTCCGTACGTTGTGATCATGATGATCTGTCTGATTGTTGGTCTTGTATTTCTTTTCAAAAACAAACCATCAGGATTTATCCCGGTTGAAGATGAAGGCCGTCTTTTCGTGACTTATGAGATGCAGGAAGCAACATCGACGACCCGTAACATCGCGATGATCAAGGAAATCATGAAACGTGTTTCGGCTATTCCGGAAGTGCGTACAGTGGGTGGTCTTGCAGGATTGAACGTTATTAGTTTCTCGAACAAATCCAATGTTGGTACCATGTTTGTAAACCTGCACCCATGGGCTGACCGTAAAGGAGCAGAACACCATGTGCAGTCAGTGATTAAACAAATTTCGGAAAGAACCGCAGACATAAAAGAAGCACGTGTACTTGCTATTGCACCGCCGGCTATCCCGGGACTTGGGCAAACTTCGGGGGTTACCTTTGAACTTCAGCAGACCACGAGCACGGATAACATCCAGCAGTTTGAAGCGGTTAACAAAAAGTTTTTGGCTGCTATAAATCAGCGTCCTGAAATTGCGATGGCATATACCTTCTTTAATGCCAGAACACCAAGTTACCAGATTGACGTAGATCGCGACAAAACCAAAAAACTGGGCGTTCAGGTGAATGATGTTTTTAGTACGTTATCGACACTTTTGGGTAGCAGTTATATCAATGACTTTAACCTTTACGGACGTAACTTCCGTGTGATGGTGCAGGCTGACAGCAGTTTCCGCTCCAACCTGGATCAGATCAATAAGTTTTATGTCAGAAATAAAGAAGGAAACATGATCCCGCTTAGTGCATTGGTTAGCTCGAAGGTCGTTGAAAACCCTGCTTTGATTTCTCACTATAACATCTACCGATCCATAGAAATTAACGGAGTTCCTAAACCGGGATTCAGTAGCGGCCAGGCAATCCAGGCCTTCCGCGAAGTAGCTGCATCTACATTACCGGCCGGTTATGGCTATGAGTTCTCCGGTATGAGTTCTGAGGAAATAAAGGCGGGAGACAGTACGATCACCATTTTTGCCATATCGATTGTCTTTGTATTCCTGTTTCTGGCTGCACTGTATGAAAGCTGGTCGATTCCGTTCTCTGTACTTTTCGCCGTTCCTATTGGTGCACTCGGTTCGATTATCACTTTAACATTGCTTCCAAACCTTACCAATAACATTTACGCGCAGATTGGTTTGATTACGCTGATTGGGCTTGCGGCTAAGAACGCGATTTTGATCGTTGAATTTGCCAAAGAGCGTGTAGATGGTGGTATGGAGCTTGTCAAAGCGACGCTGGAAGCAGTGCAGCTTCGTTTAAGGCCCATTATCATGACCTCACTGGCGTTTATACTTGGGGTACTTCCTTTGGCATTTGCCAGCGGTGCAGCAGCTGAATCTCGTAAAACAATTGGCTGGACTGTATTCGGCGGTATGCTTGCGGCAACGTCACTGGCGATCTTCGTAGTTCCGGTTCTTTTTGTAGCCATTGAAAAAATAGCAAATAAAAAGAAATTCAAAAAAGCTGCCGAGGAAAACAAAGCTGTTTGAACAAAATAATAAATAATTTTAAACAAGCGCGGGGCAATTGTTCCGTGCTTGTTTGCTTTAGACTACATTGGTATAATTGTTTTTCTTTCAGTACGAATCAGCCCTTTTATTATTTCATCTTCCTACCTGTTTTTATGTACGTTAAAGAAGTATTTTCAATCTGGCGGCTGCTGAAAGGCATTTGGATTGGCGTCGTTGGTGTTACGAGTTACGCTGCGCTGGTTTTTTATCTTTATCAATATCACAACTGGGACTTTTTGGTTTTCCCGATTTCCATGATTACCATAGTCGGTACGGCACTTTCCCTGCTTTTGGGGTTTCGTACCAACTCAGCTTATGACCGCTGGTGGGAAGCTCGCCAGATATGGGGAGCAATCGTAAATGACAGCAGGACATTAATCCGGCAGGCAATGTCTTTTATCGATCCCAAGGCCAGGGAAAGAACTGAAATAATTGAAAATGTAACGCATTTACAAATCGCATGGTGTTATGCATTGAGCAACTCCCTCAGAAAAGAACCCATTTTAATTATGGCAGATCTTCATTTAAAGGCAGATGAATTACTTTACGTAAAAGGGCATGACAACATACCCAATGCGATTTTACAGCTTATACAGGAAAGATTGACAAACTCTTTTCAAAGAGGAGAAATCGACCGGATCCTGTTTCAGAGTCTGGATGGCACCATTGCCCGCCTGTGCGACTCCATGGGTAAATGTGAGCGGATCAAGAATACAATATTTCCTACGCAATACAGTTTCTTTGTCCATCTGGTCATCTTTTTGTTTACCATTATTTTACCAATGGGACTTATAGAAAGTATTGGACGTATCTCCATTCCAATTACATTTTTGATTTCATTCCTATTTTTCTATATGGAAAACATTTCATATGTAATGCAAAGTCCTTTCGAAAATGTACCAAACGACATTCCAATGACATCTTTATGCAGAACCATAGAGATCAATTTGCTCCAGCTGATCGGAGACGAAAATATTCCGGATAAGATTTTGCCAAAGAACGGTTACGTCATGTAACAAAAACAGGCCTGCAATTTCGAAAAATTGCAGGCCTGAAAAAGCTACTCTATGTTTCTTTCTAGTTGATCTTCACTGTTGTGTAATACAATTCCAGTTTCAATTTCCCATTCTGGTTTGCCTGATTTCCAATGATCAGCCTGTTAAAACCTTTGCTGAATTCCGTATTTAAATCCGGAAAAGAAGGATCAGTTGTAGAAATTGCAGAAGTCCTTAAAAGCAATCCATAAATTTCCTCGGAATCACTTCTGAGAATATCGCTTACATACTGACTGACGTCAATACGGTAAAATGATTTGTTGTTGACCAGGTCGTTGGTTAATGTAGCTGTTACAGGGGCACCGCTGAGTGTAGAAAGTTCCACCGGATAGCCAGCGCTTCGGATGTATTCATTGTTCTTATCACACAAATACACATATAATGTTTGGGGCGCCACAAACGGATATTCCGCGGATAACTTCAAAGGCTCAATGTAAATGTATGCCCGGTTAGCAAAGGAATAGTTATTATATTTTAGCTGACGAACCGTTGGAAGATCAACACGTGTCATAATGCCTGGTCCTGCCTGAATGAAACTCATATTCTGCGTCTGGGCAGAGGGAAGTGCGACACGAATCGTATGAGGCAATTTAGCCAAAGCTGTCTGGCTCCTATCACCGCCAAGCTGATTGTAAAGTGCTGCAAGCTGAAGGACTGTAGAATCTTTGGTTACACCTTCAATGTCCGGAGTATGATAGTGCAGTTGAATAGAAGTATTGGCGTCTATTGTCTTGAAGCCAACAACCGATCCGTTATCTGATGCACCGGGAAGTACTACAATCCCTTTTAATACATTAATAAACTCCGTATTATTAGTTATCAAATTAGCCTTAGCCATATCGAAAATCTTTTGTCCAAGCGTATTAGACAGTTTGATTTTTAAATCTCTTCTCGCATTGTTGACGTTTGGTCTGGGTGTTGGGTAAAAGCTGATTTTCCCAATTGGCTGTGCCTCGTAGGGAGTTGTATTGCTGTTATAATAGGCATTTTTAAGTGTAATGTCTTCCGTCAGCGCATGAACCGACATGTTCATTACTTTCATTGTATCACCATAATAATAGCCATCATAACGCAGTGACAAAATCAGTGAGTCATAGACAGCCTTATCCGCCAGTGCTATGGAAGATTCTCCCAGAGATGGCTGAAAAAAGGAAGCCGCGTGCATTTTTCCCAGATACGGATCTTTATATCTCCCAAAGAATAATCTGGAAGAAGAACCTGTCATAACCGAGTCCGGTGCAACGGTTGATATACTTATAGAAGTGGTATCGGAGTATAAAGCAGTAAAGTCATCCGGATTTGGTTGTTCGATGGCTTCTATTTGGTCGCCCCACTGACAGCCCGCAAAAGCAAGGCTTAAACCTGTTACAACCAGAAATTTAGGAACAACAGCGGAAAACGTTTTGAAACAAGAGGAAATAAATTTCATTTAAGGCAAGAACGGTAAAAGTGCAAAATTATCAGATGTAACGTTAATAACAAGATGTAATTACTATAAAAGGTAAAATTTATGAATATCAACGTTTATGCAACAAAACAAAACGCCGGGGCGTATTGATAATTAATGTGAATGGAAAAGTATATAAATGTAATTCACCTGCGTTTTACAACACTACGCAGACTGACCGGAAATAGTGGCAGACACTAAAAATTAGGAAAGAAAACATAACCTGTTTATCCCTGACTGCATTATTTAGCATTTAGCTGAGGCGTTGAATTTTGATATATGAACACCTTTTCCGAACAACATAACGAACTATTATGCGTTAAAAATTCAATCAGGTATCATAACTTTTGTTAAAAAGTACATATATATTTCTCTTAGCAGGTTCAAGATGTTATGTTTGCAGAAAATTTCATTGGAAAACCTCCGTGCTGCCCGACGGAAATATCCACGATATTTAAGTTAAGTTTAAAAACCAAGTAGAATAATTCATTTGTAACAATTAGTCAAACCATAATTTTTTCATGTTTAATACTTTAAAAAAGACCTCATTAGCCCTCCTGGTTGCGTCTACTGCCTTACTTCAGTTTAGCTGTAATAACGATGATGTAGAAGCAGACAAAGTTGGAAACTGGTACAAAGCTGGACTGCCGTCCTTCGGAGGATCTGCAAGAAGCCGTGCAGTTAGTTTTTCAATCGGCAGTAAGGGATACATCGGAACAGGAAGTACAAGCGAAACCGTTTCCCGTGTTAAGGACTTTTGGGCTTATGATGTTAGCACTAAAATCTGGTCACAGATCGCAGATTACACAGGCACAGGAAGACATGATGCAGTTGCCTTCGTAATCAGCGGAAAAGCATACGTAGGAACAGGTTACGATGGAAATACTTTGGTAGACAACGGATACAAAAAAGATTTCTACCAATACGATCCTGCTACCAACTTGTGGAAAAAAGTTGCTGACTTTGCCGGAACACGTAACAACGCATCTGCATTTGTTGTAAACGGAAAAGGCTATGTGGGTCTGGGATACAACGGAACAAACTTCTATCAGGATTTTTACAGCTACGACCCGGCAACGGATAAATGGGCTGAAGTTGCAACCTTTACAGGTGGTAAACGCCGTGGAGCAAATTCATTTGTGATTGACGGAAAAGCTTATGTTGGTTTTGGCCAGAACAACTCTACCGCCAACACAAAAGACCTTTACCAGTTTGATCCAGCCGGAAATAGCGGATTGGGCTCATGGAATAAGATGGTGGATACCGGAGATACCTGGACGGATCTTACAGCACGTGCATTTGGATTTACGCTGGTTATCAACAACAAAGCTTATATCGTAGGCGGAACAGGACTTTCTGATGTTTGGGAGTATGCACCAACAACCAATACCTGGACAGCTATGACACCATTTGAATCAGGCTCTGCAAGAAGTTATGCAGCAGGATTCAGTTTCGGAGATATCGGATTTATCGGAACAGGTGTTTCTGGATCTATCAATGTGGATGATTTCTGGGCATTTGATCCTACTTCACCGGTCAACGCTGACGATAATAACTAAAATACCGTGAGCAGCAGAAACAAAAATATAATTGTTCTGATCTGCCTGATAGCCTTTGCTGTTGCAGCCTTTTTTTACTTCTCGAACCGCTCGAAAGTAAGTAATGGGCCGGGCAGCGAAGGCTTTCGCAATTTAAAAGCGGAGGCATTTCAAAGAGAAACTGGCTGGGGATACCTGATTTTACAGGACACCACAGCCATTATAGAACAACCTTTTTTGCCTGGCGTGCCGGGTACAAAAAGTTTTGAAAGTAAAGAGCTGGCATTAAAAACGGCCGGTCTGGTCATTTACAAATTAGAGCATGCGGTTTTTCCGCCTACTGTCACGCTCGAAGAACTGGATAGTTTAGGAGTTAATTATAAATGAGAAAAGCCCCGACATGGGGCTTTTCTCATTTATAGCTATTTATCGAAATCAGTCCCTGGCCTTGGCAAACTCATAGGTTCCGATAAGTGGATAATGGTCGGAGTATCTTACCGAATCAACAGTTTGAAAATCCACAAGGTCTAATTTATTTTTGTCATAGAACTGGTGATCAATCCGGATAAAATATGGGAGCTTATTAAATGTAAAACCAAAGCCCCTGCCCTTCTCTTCAAATGTGCTTTTTAATAATGACCTTGTTTTCCCGTAGACATAACTGTAAGGTGTTTCGTTAAAGTCACCGCACACGATTACCGGATAGGGCGACTCTTTAATCCAGGATTCCAGTACGGTCATTTCCAGCGCATGGTTGTCAAAACCTCTTTTAATTAACTTAGTGGTTTTTTTAGACTCACGGGCAACACCTTTTAACGTTTTTTGCTGCCTGAACGCATTCAATTTCAAGGTCATAGAAAGCAGATGCAGAGAAATAAGTCTGACAGTATTGCCTTGCACTTTAATATCGGATTGGATCATTCCATTTTGCATCTCAAAAACAGTATCCTTTTGCGCTATGATCGGATATTTCGAAAACATGGCCATTCCCCAGTAACTGTGTGGCATGTTCCATTTTGTCTGGTTGAGGTAAGCTACATGTTTATAACCTGCCCTTTTCAACTCCAGTGTCGCATCCATTAGTTCAGTATTGGAGTAGTTGATGTATTCCGGCAGACAAAGTATATCCGCCTTTGTATTGACAATCCATTCTTTCATTTCCTTAATGTCACGGTTAACCTGATCTTTGGAAGCCTGAGAATTGTGCTGGAAACCATGTACATTATAACTCATCACCTTGAATGATTTTTCCTGTTTGGATGTTACCTTTTCCGGACCAGATCTGAAAGAATACGTACGCGGCAGGAAAATGCACCCCAGTAAAAGCACTAGCAAAGGGAGAAGTACATTTTTACGGCTGGAAAAAAGAGAAAAGGCAAGAATGATCAAATGCCCGGCGATGACTACCGGGAAGGACATCATGACAAAACCCCAAAACCAGCCTTTGAACGGAAACCAGAAAAGCAGTGCGTAAACAACTAGTGTGTAGATGACAAAACATTTGTAAAAAAAGGAAAAAGTCTTCTTAATTCTTTTCATGGAGGTTGTTTTGAATTGCCAACAAAAATAGCTTAACCTTTCAGAACCTGAAACCATAACTTGTACAAATGATAAAATAGTTTTACCTTTGCATCATAATTCGAGTTGATCGGTTGATTGAGGGGGTCTTAAATCCCCTTTTTTATTTGTACCAAGCCATACATGTCCATAAAAGAGCATTTAGAAGTTTTACTGAATCCAATGTTGGAGGAAGGCGACTTGTTTCTTGTAGATCTCATCATTAAACCTTCCAAGGTAAGTCAAAAAGTGATCATTCTGATCGACAGTGATGAAGGCATTACGATTCAGGAATGTACCTCAATAAGCAGAAGATTAGCGAAACAACTCGAAGAACTTGAAGTTTTCGCAGAAGCTTATACACTGGAAGTATCGTCTCCGGGTCTTGACCAGCCATTGGTTTTGCTGAGACAGTACCGAAAAAATATTGGCAGAAACCTGAAAGTGACCTTAAAAACGGGTGAAGCTGTTTCGGGAAATCTGATTGAAGTTGGAGAAGATAATTTAAAGCTACAGTTGCCTGAGCCAAAAAAGAAATCCAAAGTACCTGTTGATCCCGCATCCATGATCAGAGAAATTAGTCTGGGTGATGTTGCAAAAGCAATGATTGAGATCTCGTTTAAATAATTTACGTCTCAGCCTGTTGGTTGATTTGTGATGTAGTATATAATATGTTTAACTTAGTATCAGCAAATATTCTTTAACATAAAAATGGATAGCGGAGTATTAATTGAATCATTCGCAGAGTTTGCCAGTTCGAAAAACATTGACCGTCCGACGATGATCAGTGTGTTAGAGGAAGTATTTCGTACAATGATTCGCAAAAAGTATGGCACCGATGATAACTTTGATGTAATCATTAACCCTGAAAGCGGAGACCTTGAAATGTGGCGGACTCGCGAAATTGTTGATGACAATTCGGAAGATATATGGGATTATAATAAAATTCCTCTTGCTGAAGCGCGTAAAATCCAGAATGACTTTGAAGTCGGTGAAGAAGTTGCCGAAGAAGTTAAACTTGTTGAATTCGGACGCCGGCTTGTTCAGACAGCCCGCCAGACCCTGATCCAGAAAATAAAAGATATGGAGAAGGAGATCATGTATGAAAAGTACAAAGATCAGGTGGGCGAAATGATCAGCGGAGAAGTTTACCAAACCCTGCGTCATGAAGTAATCATCATGGACAGTGAAGGAAATGAACTTTCTCTTCCACGTACGGAGCAGATTTCAAAAGATCGTTTCCGTAAAGGCGAATCGGTCAAAGCAGTGATACACAAGGTTGACATGAACAATGGTTCTCCGAAAATAACACTTTCAAGAACCTCTCCCGTTTTCCTTGAAAGACTTTTCGAAGTTGAAATTCCTGAGATTTATGATGGAATTATTTCTGTAAGAAGAGTTGTTCGTGAACCAGGGGAACGTGCAAAAGTGGCGGTTGAATCTTACGATGACAGAATTGATCCGGTTGGAGCATGTGTCGGCATGAAAGGTTCACGTATCCATTCGATTGTTCGCGAGCTGGGCAACGAAAATATTGACGTGATCAACTACACCGAAAACCTTGAGTTACTTATCAGCAGAGCACTTAGCCCTGCAAAAGTAAGTTCGATGCAGATTGACCGTGATTCAAAACGTGTTTCCGTTTTCTTAAAACCGGATCAGGTTTCACTGGCAATCGGTAAAGGAGGGCAGAATATAAAATTGGCGGGCAAGCTTGTTGGAATGGAAATTGATGTGTTCAGAGATATTGAAGAACACAACGACGAGGATGTTGACTTGTCTGAATTCTCTGATGAAATTGAGGACTGGATGATTGCAGAATTGCATAAGATCGGTTTGGATACTGCGAAGAGTGTTCTCGCCCTCAATAAAGAAGAACTTGTAAGACGTACGGATCTGGAAGAAGAAGCTGTTGAAGAGATTCTGGATATCCTGCGTAAAGAATTTGAATAATAAATTTGGATGAACTGACACTGGTGTTAGCAAGTCCGCAAATGCAAAACTTTTTCTATTAATTGCTAATATGGCAGAAGATAAAATGATGCGCCTTAGCCAAGTGGCACGGATCCTGAACGTAGGAATTACTACGATCGTAGATCATCTGTCTGCCAAAGGGTATAAGGTGGAAAGTAACCCTAATACCAAAATTAATTCTGATCAAATTGAGTTTCTTGCAAAGGATTTCAAATCGGATGACCTGAGAACCTCGATGGTTCCGCGTCCAGCCCCGGTTGAAGCACCTGTGGAAATAAAAGAAGAAAAGGTTAAAAGCGACGTAGACGGAATCCTGTATTTCAGAAACAACGCTGCAAAACCTGCTGAAGAAAAACCTCAGGTTGAGGAAAAACAAGAAACGGCTGCTCCTGCTTTTGAAAACCGTCTGCCTGGAATTAAGGTAGTTGGAAAAATTGACCTGGATGCTAAAAAGCCCGCTTACACAGCGCCGGAAACTCCTGCTGTAAAACAACCTGAACCAGAAGCTGCAAAACCAGTAGCTGAAGAGAAAAAACCTGAAACTGCTCCTGTTGTCATTCCTGAAAAGGAAGAGGTAAAAGCACCTGTTGCGGTTGAAAAACCACAGGTTGTACAGGAACCGGTTAAGGAAGAATTACCTGCTCCTGTAGCTGAGGTGAAAAAAGAAGAAGTAAAAGCTGAGGTTCCTGCCGAAGCCAAACCAGTCGTCCCTGAACAAAAACCTGCTGAGCAACCACAACCTGTACAGAAAACAGAAGTTGTAGCTGAGCAGCCTGCTGCTGATAAACCGGCTGATGCGCCGGCACAACCGCAGCCAACGGAGGTTAAAGCAGAAGCTACTCCTGATGAATCGGGAGCATCGGAACTGATTGAAGCCAAAGGAGAACAGTTACGCGGACTGCGTGTAATTGGAAAGATTGAACTTCCTTCTGACAAATTCAAGAAAAAAGATCCGGTTGCATCCAGCAGTGATACAGCCGCAGATAAAAAACGTCGTCGTAAGAGAAAACGCATTCGTGACGGAGTTGCAGTACCTGGCGATCCTGCCAAACCGGCAACGACAACACCGGCTCCGCAGGGACCAATTATTGGTACTGCACCAAGGCGTAACACAAACGAAGGCACTGCTACGCCTTCAACAGGAAACAGAACCGGTAACAGACCGGCATCGGGAACTCCTGGAACCCCGGCTGCACCGGGAACTACTCCCGCAGCTGGTACAGGCAGCGCAGCTTCCAAAACAGGAGCACGCGGAGCCGCAAATAACCGCAGAGGAGGAAAACGCGAAGAAGTATCTGACAAAGAAGTATCAGATAACATCCGTGCGACCATGGCCCGTATGGGTGGTGGCAGTAACTCTAAATCGGCAGGTAGAGGAAGAGGCCTCAGACGCCGTGACCGTGCAGATCAGAACGATCCAAACGCACAGGATGAGGAAGAAACAAAAGTATTGCGCGTAACCGAATTTGTGTCAGCCAACGATTTGGCGTCACTGATGGACGTTACCGTGCAGGAGGTTATCTCTGTTTGTATGAGCATGGGTATGTTTGTTTCGATCAACCAACGTCTGGATGCGGAAGCGATTACTTTTATTACTGATGAATTTGGTTTTGAAGTAGCGTTTATCTCGGCAGAGGAAGAAGTTCAGAATGACGTTGTTGAAGAAGTGGATACCGAAGAAAGCCTGATTGAAAGGGCTCCAATCGTAACGATCATGGGTCACGTAGATCACGGTAAAACTTCTTTACTGGATTATATTCGTAAAGAAAACGTAGCAAGCGGTGAAGCGGGTGGAATTACCCAGCACATCGGTGCATACAGCGTAAAAACAAAAGTAGGCAAGCAGGTTACCTTCCTGGATACGCCGGGTCACGAAGCCTTTACAGCGATGCGTGCCCGTGGTGCCAAAGTAACTGACGTTGTTATCGTCGTTATTGCAGCGGACGACAGTATCATGCCGCAGACACGTGAGGCAATCAATCACGCACAGGTTGCTGGTGTACCTATCGTGTTTGCTTTTAGTAAAGTGGACAAAGCTGGCGCCAATACTGAGAAGATCCGTGAGGAACTTGCCAACATGAACCTGCTTGTAGAAGAATGGGGTGGTAAATACCAGACTCAGGAAATCTCATCCAAATCAGGACTTGGTATTGATGAGTTGCTTGAAAAGGTACTCCTTGAAGCAGAACTTTTGGAATTGAAAGCAAATCCGAACCGCCGTGCAAACGGAACGGTTGTGGAAGCTTCACTTGACAAAGGCCGTGGATATGTAACAACACTTCTTGTCGAAACCGGTACTTTGAAACTTGGTGATGTGGTTCTTGCAGGGGCACACTTCGGAAAAGTGAAAGCGATGACAGATTACCTGGGAAGAAAATTGAAAACAGCAGGACCGTCTATGCCGGTGCAGTTGCTGGGATTAAATGGTGCTCCGCAGGCTGGTGATCGTTTCAACGTTTTTGAAAATGAACGTGACGCCCGTGAGATTGCAGTTAAACGCGAGCAAATACAGCGCGAACAGACAATCAGAACGCGTAAACATATTACACTTGAAGAAATCGGCCGTCGTAAGGCAATCGGTAGCTTCCGTGAATTGAACCTGATCGTAAAAGGTGACGTGGATGGTTCTGTTGAAGCACTTTCTGACTCATTATTGCAGCTATCTACTTCTGAGGTTCAAGTAAATATTATTCACAAAGGTGTGGGTCAAATTTCTGAATCGGATGTGAACCTTGCGATTGCTTCCGATGCGATCGTGATCGGATTCCAGGTTCGTCCATCTGCAAATGCCAAGAAAATGGCAGAGCAGGATCAGATCGAGATCCGTCACTACTCTGTGATTTACAGTGCTATTGATGAGATCAAAGATGCGATGACCGGTATGCTTGCACCTTCTATTGAAGAGATTATTACCGGTAACATTGAAATACGTGAAGTATTCAAAATCAGCAGGATTGGTACAATCGCAGGTTGCTACGTAACAGATGGTTTTGTGAAACGAAACAACAAAATCAGAATTGTTCGTGACGGTATCGTACTTCTAACCGGTGAAATTGACTCATTAAAACGTTACAAAGATGACGTTCAGGAAGTTAGAAACGGATATGAGTGTGGTTTAAGTATTAAAAATTACAATGATATCGAAGTTGGTGATATTATCGAAAGCTTTGAATTACGTGAAGTAAAGAGAACGCTTTAAAATATAAAAGCCCAATAACAGAAAAGCCGGCCCGAATATTCGGAGCCGGCTTTTCTGTTATTGGATAGTAACCTTATTATATCTTAAAAATTATTCAATTTAATTTGCACCTGAACCTATTGCATTAATAAGTTCGTGTGAAAGAAGTGCAATGGAAGCCTGCTTCATCAACACTTTTTTAACGCCAAGAGCATGAAGATGTTCCAGCTCAACATAAGGAGCAGAACCAGAAAGTACAAAAACACCCACACCCTGCATATCCGGCAGTAACCTGAGCTGTCTCATAAATTCCTCAGCATCCATTTTGGGCATATTCCAATCCATGAAAATATAATCCGGAGCAACGTTTTTATTGTTACTCAGGGTTTTTATTGCGTCGGCTCTATCTAACGCAAACTCACAAAATGCCTTTGGGAAGGCAATATCCAAGGCACCACGAAAGATTTCATGATCATCCTGATCATCATCAATCACCAATAGTTTAAAAGAATCTCTCATTACTAGGGGAAAATTACACCACATCCTGTCCAATATACATATTTTATAAAATATCGTGCCTGCATTTTTTTTGCTACATTTGATTAAAATTTACCTTTCACAATTCATAGGTCGTTTGCCAAAATGGAAAAACCAAAAACGATTTACCTTGCAGATGATGATGCTGATGACCGGTTCCTCATTAAAGAGGCAATGACTCAGGTAAATCCTGATGTAAATTTTGTTGAAGCGGAAAATGGGGCCGAATTGCTCGATCAGATTGAGGACCCTGAAATACCGGATCCTTCACTGATTATGCTTGACATGAATATGCCCGTAATGAACGGTTTGGAAACCATTGAGGCAATCAGAATTAACCCGGAACTGGACGAAGTACCTGCTGTAATGATTTCCACGTCCAATGATCCGGTACTAGCGGGTAGAGCGATTAAATCGGGCATTAATAAATATTTTATCAAGCCTAATACATTTAAGGGTCTTATTGAGATCGTTCAGAAGGTAATACAAAAATTTCTTTCTTAATAATCGGCTAACTTTTTACGACGTATCTCTTAAACCAACCCATTCCGATATGCTCCGGTTTGTATACAAATTACACTGATTTGTATAACCCTACCCACTTTAATATGCTGACCTTTGTGCTGTTACAATTACAGTTATTACAGCAAAATTATGAGCAGCATGAAAACGATAAAACTTGGAGGTCAGGGACTCGAAGTACCGGTTGAAGGACTTGGTTGCATGGGCATGACTACCTTAGCCGGACAGGAAATATATGGAAGTGCAGATGAAAAAGAAGCAATTGCAACGATTCACCGCGCTTTGGAACTGGGAATCAATTTCTTGGATACGGCAGATTTGTACGGCCCTCTTTTGAACGAAAGGCTGATCAAAAAAGCCATTTTCTCAAAAAGAGAAAAATACATTATAGCTACAAAGTTTGGCTACGAGGTCGATGACAATGAACAACTAACCTGGCGTATCAACGGCAGGCCAGATTATGTAAAAAAAGCTGTTGAACGTTCGCTTAAAAACCTGGCAACAGATTATATCGACTTGTATTATTTACATCGGGTTGATCCTGAAACACCTATTGAAGAGACCGTTGGCGCAATGGCGGAACTTGTCGCATCCGGTAAAGTAAAGTACATTGGGTTATCGGAAGTTTCGGCTCAAACGTTAAAAAAGGCGCATAATATACATCCGATCACCGCTGTTCAAACGGAATATTCGCTATTTGAACGAAGCGCTGAAGAAAATGCCCTGGTGGATACACTTGAAGAACTTGGTATCGGCTTTGTTGCCTACTCTCCTCTGGGTCGCGGGTTTTTAACCGGTGACTTAAAAAGCCCGGATGATTTTGATGCCAATGATTTCCGTCGCAGCATTCCACGTTTCCAGGGAGAAAATTTTTACAGAAATCTTGAATTGGTAAAGGAAATACAAAAACTGGCCGCAGAAAAGTCTGTTACACCTTCACAGCTTGCTATTGCCTGGACATTGACCAAGGGAACGGTTCCGATCCCGGGAACGAGAAGGGTAAAAAATCTGGAAGCAAACTATGCAGCAGCGGATATCGTTTTTACTTCCGAAGAACTTGCAGCGCTTGAATCAATCGTGCCGGTTGGAAAAACCTCCGGTGACCGCTACGATCAGACTTCCATGTCGGGTATTAACCTTTAAGCTTAAAATCACAGATAAACTTAGCACAGGAGAGGTTGACTTTCCTGTGTTTAAATGGATACTCCCATGAAATCCTCAGCTAATCCACACATTATTAATTCCATAGCAGAATATCACAAACTACTTGATCTGCCTGAGCCGGAACATCCGCTTATCAGTGTAATCGACTTGGCATGTCGTGCCGAATTGATCGATCTGCCGGATAACAAGCTTATCTATAATTTTTATACGATTTTTCTTAAAAAGAATATCGACGGTACGATCGGTTATGGTCGTAAGTATTATGATTTCAGTAATGGTTTGATGGGATTTTCATTACCTATGCAGGTTTTTACAATTAACAGAAACCTGGATTATTCCCGGCTTACGGGCTGGATGCTTTTAATACATCCTGATTTTATCAGGCAATATCCGCTGGCCGCCAAAATAGAAAATTACGGTTTTTTCTCCTATAACATTAACGAGGCGCTGCACTTGTCTGAAAAAGAGGAAGAGCTCATTGCAAGAATTACACACGATATACGCTCTGAGTATCGGCAGCCAATTGATGGTTTCAGTCAGGATGTTATTGTTTCGCACATTGAAGTTTTACTCAATTATTGCAACCGATTTTATAACCGTCAGTTTATCACCCGCAAAAGTTCTGAACAGGAACCTCTGGCCCGTTTTGAAATACTGATCAAAAATATTTTTCAGCAGGATGACATAAAATCAATTCCCAGCGTACAGGAGCTGTCCGACGAACTGAACGTTTCGGCGCATTATCTAAGTGATATGCTACGCTCGCTCACCGGTCTCAGTGCACAGCAGCACATCCACAATCTGCTGATTGAAAAGGCAAAACAGATTTTACTGACTACCAATTTATCCATTAATGAAACGGCTTTTAAACTGGGGTTTGAGTATCCGCAGTATTTTAACCGTTTGTTCAAAAATAAAACAGGCGTTACACCGGCTGCATTCCGAAAGGATCTGATAAATAGTTGAATAGTGGCTAATTAACCTGGTATAAAAAGGATCTTATTTCTTTTTGCCAAAATGGTTATCTGCCAGTTTGATAAATTGTGCCCAGTCGTATTCTGTTAGATCATGTTTGCCTTCACGGATGTGATATGCCAAAGGTGGTTTAACAAAAGGCATATTTACCGCAGGCGGTGAAACGGGCAGGCTGGATGTAAGCTTATATAAACGATATACTTTCTCAGCCTCTTTTTCAGACAGATATGTTCCTTTCGGATCTGCCCAAAGATCCTGCGAAGCATTGGTTACATATAAAGGCCGTGGTGCTACAAGTGCAAGCAACATGTGCTGATCCAGCGGAAGCCCCTTCTCATTGCTGTTATATTTTTTATAATTGTCAGCAAACCAATGAGGAAAGCTGGTGTTAATCCGCTCAATTGTTTCGCCAAACCGCCGGTGCGACAACGAAGCACCCGTATTACCGGAACAATTGGTGACACACATAGCAAAACGGGTGTCCTGTGCTGCTGCCCACAGCGAAGCTTTTCCGCCACGCGAATGTCCTACCACGGTTACCTTCGACGCATCGATATCCTTGTCCTGTTTAAAATAATCCATCACTCTGCTGGCCGCCCAGGCCCATGCACCTACCGCCTTCATTCCGTCACCAGCTGATAATTGTTCAGGATATAATCTCAGTACGCCATTTTGAAAAGTGTCCTCATTGTCCGGGGCTGCATCGCTGTAATGAAACGCTGCAATTGCATATCCTGCCTCAATAAGACGTTCAGCCGGCCAAAAACCACTGATTACTTCTCTATTCGGTGAAGTATTTTCCTTACCTCTGTTGTTAATTAAAAGAAAGGCCGCGACCGGTTCTTTTATCTTTGAAGGCACAAACAGGATCAAATTGATTCGTACAGTCTTTTTGTTGCTGGTGACTGCAATTTCAACTTCTTTCAAATGCGCTTTTCCATTCATCGCATTTTTGTTTTCACCTTTGACCTCAAAGACTATGTTATCAAATTGCCTTGGCATTTTGCCATACACGTTTTCTTCAAATAGTGAAAGGATTTCCGGCCGCCGGATGTTCTCCCAGTCTTTTACCGTTGTAATTTTCTTTTTGTTTACCGACATCAGTAAGTCCGGCAAAGTATAAGCCGCGACTTTTGCCTCATCATAATTTTGTCCAAACACGTTAACAGAGATGCACAACAAAAAAATAATCAGTAATTTTTTCATGATTTAAAACGAATGAATTTCAGCCAACCCTCTAGTGCCTAACTGATACTTTCAGGTAAAACAAACAAAGGCAAAAAACGATCCTCATTTACTCTTAAATCATCCCGATTCAATTTTACAAACAAGTGTGTTAAACGGCCGGATAAAGCCAATTATTTACAGGCGAGTAACTGTTAGGCACAGCTGTCAGTCTTTTATGCAGATATTCTGAAAACTGTCGCACGGTTTGCAGCTGCTGATAATCTTCATCCGGTATGGCAATTTGAAACATGTCTTCAAGCTGTAAAACAATGTCTACGGTGTCAAGGCTATCCAGGCCAAGATCCTTTGAAAGATGTGAGTCATCTGTTACAGATTGATAAGGAAGGCCGGCATTTGCAGCCAGTAAAGCACGAAGTTGCTCATTCATAAAAAAATCGTTTGAATAAAACTGGAAAATTTCCGGTAAAGATTATTTCATGTGAGCACCGTATACAGGCAGAATTTTGGATTATATAGAAAAAAATAAACTATCCCAAAGCGGGATACTGTTAATTATCCATACTGCAAGTAAGTACACATTGTGGCGTGACGAACTGCTTTTAAGGTTTTTTAAGATTTTTAAACTACGCTTAATTCCACCTGGAAAGCAGCTCTTTGAAAGCATCCCGGTAAAGCTCTCCAACCGAAATATCCATTGCAGAAATGTGAACGGCGTTTTTACTAATAGAATCCACTTTACTGATATTGACCACAAAAGAACGGTGAATACGAAGAAATTTCGAAGCAGGCAGCTTTTCTTCTATTGCTTTTAAACTACTCAGAGAAACAACCGGGCTCGCAGGAGCGGCCAGATGAATTTTCACATAATCCTTTAATGATTCGATGTATAAAATTGTATCAAAGTCGATTCTCACAAGTTTATAATCCGACTTAACAAACAAAAAATTATCCTTAACCTCCGGTTCGGGTGCGGATTGATTATCCTGAATAAGCTCAAAGTAATTTTTCGCTTTCATAGCAGTCGCCAAAAATTCCTCGTATCCAAAAGGTTTCAACAGATAACCCAATGCATCGACTTTATATCCTTCTACAGCAAACTGGTTGTAAGCCGTTGTAAAAACAATTTTGGTATGAAAAGTAGAATTGCTCTGACTAAGCACGCGTGCCAGTTCCATCCCATTCAGATCCGGCATTTGAATATCTAAAAACACCAGATGAACCTCCAGGCTATGGATCGCGTCCAGTGCATCCACAGCGTTGCCGAATTTTCCTGATAAATTTAAAAACGGTGTTTGCTCCACAAACGAGCTAACCAGTGAAAGCGCAAGCGGCTCATCGTCAACTGCAATACAATTCAATTTCATGACTGGAACGGCTTTAAAGCAGATTAATTTTTAAGGTAACCTGAAAAGAATTTTCGTTTTTATTTTCCGCTATTTTTAAAGAATGCTTTGGACCATAAAGCAGCTGCAATCTACGCTGTGTATTGGCAAGACCGATTCCGCCGCTTTCTACATTTAAGCCATTTTTATCCTGAAAGATCTGATTGACAATATACAATGTAAGTACGTCATCTTCAACGTCCAGATTGACAACAATGTGTGATTTTTGCATATTGCTGACACCATGTTTAAAAGCATTTTCGATAAACGGTAATAAAAGCATGGGAGCAATTGCGTAATCTTTTTCCTTTTTCGGTTCAGTAAAAATCACCTCTGTGTTTTGCTGAAGACGCAGTTTCATAAGCTCAATATAGTCTTTCATAAAAGATATTTCCTGACTTAACAGCGCAGAATCCTGGCTGGTTTCATACAACAAATACCGCATCATCCTCGAAAGTTTTAGTATCGCGTCCCTGGAAAGGGGAACATCTGTATAGGTTAAGGAATAAATATTATTGAGTGTATTAAAGAAAAAATGTGGGTTAATCTGTGCTTTTAGAAGAGCTAGTTCCGTTGAAATGTTCTGTTTCTCAGCCTGGTTTCTGATCTGTGCATCTGTCTGCCAGCGCTGGATCACAGCCAGACTGGTACTGATTCCAAGCACCAGAGAAGAGGTCATCAGTAAAAAACCATCAATCACGCCGCGGTGTTTAGGGCCCGGGCGAGGCATTACTGCGTGCATTTCCTGCCATATATTCAGCTGCAGGTCAATTAGTTTACTAATTATTAAAAGCAGGATCACTGAAACAAGAATCCATAAGGCGAAAGCCGAAATTCTATTTTTTAAAAGAAACGACGGCACCATCACCAGCGCATTGATATAAAACAAGCCGGCCAGTAATCCAAAATTAAGCAGCTGCTTAACCCAGAAAGCGATCGGAAGCTTTACGCCCCACGACAATGGCTGGTAAAACATAAGTACAAATCCGAGCAATATCCAGGCAAGCAGATGGACCGCCACGACTACTCCTCTTTTCGGTTTTTCGTTTCCCATTTTAAATAATTAAACCGCAAGATTGGCATAGCTGTGTCCACATCAAAAGACATTCGACGGAAAACCGATTTATCAGGTTAGATAAAGATATTTGCCCGTTAAAAGTCAGATTCCGTATGGACCTGCTCAGCGATTTCGGCAAAGCCGGTTTCGACGGGAAATTTTGACTCTCTGTCAGGAGATTTTCCCTATGTGTCTAAGCTGTTTTCTTTTAAAATCGGTTTTGATTCAATTTGTATAGAACAAAAAGCAAAAGTTCTCGTGTATCATTTTCCTGACAAATTCTATGTTTTCCTTTTCAAATAAACCAACATATAACTTAAACGATTTCGAATCGGTAATTGCCGGCTGTATTGCCGGTGATAGTCAGTCGCAGCGCTATCTGTTCAAAAAATATTTTGGTTACTGTAAAAGCATTTGCCTGCGTTACACGTCAAGCACCGAAGAAGCCGAAGAGGTACTTAACGAAGGCTTTCTGAAAGTATTCAATAATCTGAAAACTTATGTTTCAACCTTCCCTTTTAAAGGCTGGATCAGAACGATTATGATCAATACAGCGATCAGCTATTATCGTAAACATAAAAAGCACAGCGAGAACAGGATGGCACTGGATGATGCGCCTTACATAAAAATGGAAGACGATGTTATTAGCCAGATCACGGCTGATGAAATTCTGGAGCTCATCCAGCAGCTCAAACCACATTATAAAACAGTTTTTCTGTTGCATGTGGTAGACGGCTATAACCATAGAGAAATAGCGGAAATGTTACAGATCAATGAAGCCACAATCAGGTCGCATTATGTACGGGCGCGTGTGAGATTGCAGCAGCTTATCAGGGAAAACTATCCCTACCTGATCTCAAATGAATATGCATTGACTGCATAGTTTAAAAAAACGGCCATGAAGATAACAACGGCGAAGTCGCCTATGAGATGGTCGGCGATGTGAAAGGATAACGATTTAGTGAGAAGTAATTTTTGGAGTATACATTTTAAAATAAGGGACTTATGGTTCCTTATTTTTTGATCTGTCATATTTTTCAGGAAGCTTTTCAGTCCACTGCTCACAACTTAAAAAAGCCCGTACACAAAAATAGTAAACTCAAAGTGTTCCGAGCTTACCATTTTACAACACTATTTCACTTAGAAAAGGCCCTGACAAGGCCCTCACTGCAACAAATGTAATAAAGATTATGAAACTTCTACAAAGCTTGTAGAAATTTATAAAGCAATCACGGAAAACAACTAGTTTATTGAGACTATATCCAATTATTTTGCTTTTTCTGGTTGATATTGATAAACTTTTCTCGAAGGAATTCGAGAAAGCAAGATTAGACCTACTACGAAAATCAGTAAAAGTGCCAGAATGCTGTTTCGCATGCTGCCTGTGAGTTGTTCCACTACTCCATAAATAAAGGTTCCCAGCACAATAGCCAGCTTTTCGCTTACATCATAAAAGCTAAAATAGGATGCGCTGTCTTCTGTGTTTTCTGGAATCAGTTTGGAATAGGTCGCACGGGAAAGTGATTGGATACCGCCCATCACCATCCCAACCGTACAGGCCAGTACGTAAAACTCCATGGCCTGGGTAGTGTAATAGGCTCCGGTACAAATGCCGATCCAAATGGCCACACCTATCATCAGCGCATAAATATTTCCAATTTTTCCGGATAACCAGGCAAAACTAAAAGAACCTATTATTCCTACAAGCTGAATTAAAAGAACGGTTATGATCAAACTTTGAGAGGGAAGTTTCAGTTCTGTGGCTCCAAAGATCGTTGCAACGTACATGACCGTTCTCAGTCCCATGGTGTAGATAAAAAAGGCAGAGAGAAATTTAGCCAGATAAGGCTGCCGGTGAAGATCGTGGTAAACTTTTTTTAGCTCCTTAAAGCCATTAAATATCCAGTTTCCCTGCTTTACCGAACTATTTTTTTTACCAGACGGAAGATAACGGAAAGGTATCTGTGCAAATAATATCCACCAGACACCCACCGTAAAAAATGAAATTCTTGCCGGTGTTCCTTTGTCTGTTATTCCGTATAATTTGGGAAACAGAATCATACTAAGGTTAAAAAGCAGCAGGAGCACGCTTCCCAGATAACCCATCGAAAAACCGCGGGCACTATAACGGTCGAAATTATCCTCGGTAGCAATTTCGGGAAGATAAGAATCGTAAAAAACGATGCTCCCGCTCCATCCGATCAGACTGAGACCAAAAACAAGGATGGAAAAAGTCAGCGTGTCCCGGGTAAAAAAGAACAGCAGCATACAACTCAGCGCACCGGTATAACAGAAGAACTTCATGAAAGTTTTCTTGCTTCCTGTGTAATCTGCAACAGCCGTACAAAGCGGAATGAGTGCTGCGGTGATTAGAAAAGAAAGAGAAACCGTGTAGGAGAAAAGAACAGAACTCTTGATTGTAAAACCAAAAAAGTCTGTCTCCGGCGTACCGGAGGCGCTCAGTGCAGTGGCAGTGAAGTAAACAGGAAAAATACTAGAAACGATTACCAGCGCATGTACCGAGTTAGCCCAGTCGTACATACACCAGGCATTGACGATACGGGGATTATTTTTTTGCATGAAGGGGAAATTTCCTGCAAAATAAGAAAAGCGGCAGATTAATTCCGCCGCTTTTCAAAACATTATCTTTACCTGCCACTAAAACTCATTTGATCACTGGAGTAAAAACCATGATCGCTTCCTGGTCTACCCCGCCAACCGGCATCGTACTTTTCAGTCTCATTTTACTGTTGGATAATTCCTCAAGGCCAAACTGCCCTTTAAAGCCCGAAACGTTAATATCTATCATTTTATTTTCATTGATTAAATACCAGGTTCCGCCATTAATAACCTGAGAATCTCCGATCCCTCTGGCAACAACCTTGTTTCCAGTTTGAAACTCAATGTTCATCAGAGGAAGAAATCTTGTTGTTTCGTTCAGCTGGGTTGGGGATATGGTTTTTCCTGACAAATCGGTTACGCTGGTTAGGTTCCAGGGATAATTAACAAGTATTTTGTCTGTTTCGGTTGGTAGGTTGTTATCTTTGTCCTTACAGGACGAGATAAAAAATAGGATGGCCAAGACCGGTATCAGAGTGAAAATTCGTTTCATGTTGTGTTTGGTAATAGTACTCAACTTATTGATATCCATTTAAATATCTGTAAAAAAAACGCAGGCAAATTAACCTGACTAACTGGCGATTTGATACAAGCAGAAAAACAGATTCTGCAAAATTAACGAATTTGTTCGGGCAATCTTATGATACATATTACAAAAATGAACTTACTGCAGTACTCTGTGTTAATTATACTATTGATAATCAACCCTATTTATTGCTTTTCCCAAAATTGCGAGCCAGCCTATAAACTCAATCCGGTTAGCTCCAACAATAATATCGAGTGGAGCAAGTTCCCTCAATTCAGTCTTCCGTTTAAAATTATATACAGCGGTCCCCGTTTTGGTGATACCCAATCGCAGCCGCTAAAACACGGATTCTCACATATAGCCGCATATAGCGGACCAGAACCGGGTTCAATTCCGGTGAAAAACCGGGCTGTACTTTGGTACGGCGTGGCTACCAATGCCGGCCAGCAACCCTGGGCGGACAATGTTTTACGCAGCCCCTGGGGGAATGATACAACCGTTTACCGAAATTATTGGGATAATTTCGCAAGTACGGTCCAGGCCGATATTGTTAGTCTCGATATTGAACGTATGCAACGTGAAGACCGTGATATTCTTGCCCTGAAAACCAACGCACAGATTCCGTTACAGTACCGTAACCTGTCTGACAATGAATTTCTTGCCACCTACAAAAGAGATATCCGCTGGTGGCACGCTGAGGCAGTGAAAAGATTAAAGGCTAAAATTGATCCTGCAACGCTCATAAGCGCGTACAGCGATGTACCGGTCCGTAATACCTGGCTCAATATCACTTCCAACAGCTGGCAGGACTGGACCACCAACGTGGCAAGAACCCATTATTTAAATCAGGATAATGCAGGCAAAGTTGGAGGCCTTTACCAAAATGAACTCACCATTCTTTCACCTTCTCCTTACTACTACTACGGATACGACAACCCTTTTGGCAAGGACTACCTCTCCTATTTGCTTTTTCATATCGAAGTGAACCGGGCCTGGAGCGACAAACCAATTGTGCCGTTTGTCTGGCTCAGGATTCATGACAGTTACGATCCGAATACGCCGATGATTACGCCTTTTATGGCAGAGGCGACCGCAATATTTCCTTTTTTCTCAGGAGCTACCGGACTTTGGCTTTGGGAAAATCCGTTTTTCCCAGGTTCCCGTCAGGAAAATTATGCAGCTTATGAGCATTTCATTTATGGACTGTATCGACTTTCTGAATTCAAAGATATGTTCGAAGGAACCCATCAGCTGGTGATCCCGCAATCGGCACGGGATAATATGGAGCAGCAAAATCCGGTTTGGCGTGGCGTAGTAAAAGGAACCGATATCGTTATCGCAGCTCAAAATCCTTATGCGGCCGACAACGCCGAAACGATTGTAAATGTTTATTACAACAAATGGTACCGAACGATTACGCTGAAAGGGAAGGAAGTTTTTCTATGCAAATTTGACCTGAATGATACCATTAATTCGACGGCACCTTTTTTAGCGGAGGTAGCCATTTTCCCCAACCCGGCCGGAAAAGATCTGAATGTGTTGCTTACCGGCGTAAACGGTATGGCTGATGTTGACTTTTCGCTGTTCAATATTCAGGGGCAGCTGATCATGCAAAAGACAATAAAATCATTTGCCGGGGAAACCAAAGAACTCATTCCCCTTCCCAAACTTGCTTCCGGGATGTATATTGCCCGCTTTTCAAACCAGAACCGCGTTTTCACCAGAAAGGTGGTTGTGATTCAGTAATATATTTGAGATCAGCTTGCAGGAATGGCTTTTTTAACGCTCCCGAAGAGCAATCTTATTTTAAAACAATCAACTTATGAACCGTTTAAGCCAGGAAACCAGCCCGTATCTTCTCCAGCATGCTTATAATCCTGTTGACTGGTATGCCTGGTCGGATGAAGCGCTGGCCAAAGCAAAGTCAGAAAACAAGCCTATTCTGGTCAGTATTGGCTATTCGGCCTGTCATTGGTGCCATGTGATGGAGCGGGAATGTTTTGAGAAGGAAGACATTGCTGCGGTAATGAACGAACATTTCGTTTGTATTAAAGTAGACCGGGAAGAGCGGCCGGACGTTGATGCGGTTTACATGGACGCCGTCCAGGCGATGGGTGTACGCGGGGGCTGGCCACTGAATGTTTTTTTGCTCCCTGATGCCAAGCCTTTTTACGGAGTCACTTATTTACCTGCTCCAAACTGGGTACAACTCCTGAAAAGTATAGATAACGCTTTCACTAATCATTACGACGAACTGGCCGGATCTGCTCAGGGGTTTGTCGATAACATGGTTTTATCAGAGACTGAAAAATATGGATTGAATGCTGCAAACGGTAACTATTCAGTCGATGACCTGGACGAAATGTTTGAACAGCTGAAAAAACATTTTGACACGGAAAACGGAGGCACGGACCGGGCACCAAAATTCCCGATGCCATCCATTTATAAATTTTTGCTGCGGTATTACGACGTTACTCAGAACCCCGAAGCACTTGCACAGCTTGAACTATCACTGAACCGCATTGCGCTTGGGGGTATTTACGATCATGCAGGCGGCGGATGGGCGCGTTACTCGGTGGACGAAGACTGGTTTATACCGCATTTTGAGAAGATGCTGTATGATAACGCTCAGCTGCTAAGTATCTATTCGGAAGCGTTTATGCTGACGCAAAATGAATTATATTCCGACAGAATCCGTCAGACGATCAGCTGGTTGAAAAATGAAATGTTAAGTCAGGGTGGCGGTTTTTATTCTGCTCTGGATGCGGATAGCGAAGGCATTGAGGGCAAATTTTATATCTGGACAGAAGATGAACTGAAAGATATACTGAAAGAAGATTTCAGCTGGTTTGCCAAACTTTACAACGTAAGCAAAAATGGTAATTGGGAGCATGGCTACAATCATCTGCACCTCACGAACTTTGCATCCCAAACAGCGAAAGCGCTGGGAATATATACGGAGCAGTTTGAAGCAAAGTATAAAGCAGCCCTTGAGAAACTTGTTATAAAAAGAGCCGAACGAATCCGCCCGGGTCTTGACGACAAAATCCTTACTTCCTGGAATGGTCTGCTGATAAAAGGACTGACTGATGCTTACCGTGCGCTGGGTGATGAATCTATTCGTGAAATGGCGGTGTCCTGCGGAAAATTTATTGCGTCAAAAGTCACTCTAAATGGTCAGTTAAGACATAGTTACAAAAATCAAAAAGCATCCATCACCGGATTTCTCGAAGATTATGCTGCCGTCATGGAAGGATATCTTGGCCTGTATCAAATCACATTTGATGAAAGCTGGATAAATCAGTCGCGTTTATTGGCCGATTACACCATTGATAACTTCTACGATCAAACGGATGGCTACTTTTTCTTTACCGATGCGCAGGGTGAAGCGCTGATTGCCAGGAAAAAGGAACTATTCGACAACGTCGTTCCGGCTTCCAATTCTATTATGGCGACAAATATGTATACGCTTGGTAAAATTCTGGATCGCGAAGATTATCTGTCACTTTCGGATCAGATGTTATTGAAGATGCACAAAATTTTAAAAACGGATCTCCAATGGGTGACCAACTGGGGAGCATTGTATTGCCTGCGTTTAACTCCAACAGCAGAAGTTGTTTTTGTAGGTAGTGATGCTGATTCGCTCCGGAAAGATCTGGACCGGTTTTTCATTCCGAATAAAGTGGTTTTAGGAACTGCGACAACTTCCGGTCTTCCTCTGATTCAGGGCCGGACGGACAGAAATGGCAAGGCCTTAATTTATGTTTGTTTTGATAAAACCTGTCAGCTGCCGGTAGAAAGTGTCCGGGAAGCCCTGGAACAGATTTCAGGTTAGCGAGTCATTTGTCCTGGATTTTACAAAAAGCGGAGTGTGTTTGTTCTCGAACACACTCCGCTTTTTGTAATTTGTGCCCTAAGGTAAATTAATTTAACTTTTCTGATATTTATATTTTTTAGAACAGATTATAGAAAAGTTTACATTTTTTCATTTCACCTATCTTTAATTTTGCGATAATTAATCAGATCATAAAAAAATAACGTCTTGGTAATACTGCACACTTATTTCTTTCTTTATATTTGAAATCAAATCGTTTCGGGCAATTGGTAATTTTCCAACATAAATCCTGCATTCAATGGCCTGTTAACGATTTTTTGAAGTAATGCAGATATCCGACCAAACTTAAAATTAACCTATGATATAAAACACTACCTGATTAAACCACCTATATCAAAAGGCTGACTGCGTCCTACCGCAGCCAGCCCTAATTGGTAGATCCTTTCGATGTTATTATCTACCCGGATAATTAAAGGAATCCATTGTCCTATTTTTTCTAGAAATAAAACCATGTAAATGTATGAAACAACCTTTAACTAACAAGGTCTGCCGGCAGGCATTCCTTAAATATTCGCTTTTTCAGCTGATTTTTTTCTCGCTGACGGCCTCAGCTTCCCTCGCTCATTCGGTAACAAAACATTCTCCCCTGCATCAAACAAAATCAGCTGTTGCTGAAATAACCGTAAGCGGTCAGGTTAAGGATTCTCAAACCAATCAGCCAGTGCCTGGTGTGAACGTGATCGTCAAAGCGACAACAATCGGAACGACTACTGATGCAAATGGTAATTACAAACTCACCGTTCCGAAAAGCGAAGACGTCCTGATTTTCTCTTTCATCGGTTACGTAACCAAAGAGGAAATTGTTGGAACCAGAACCGAAATCAACATTTCACTGGCAGATGATCAGCAGCAGCTTAGCGAAGTCGTTGTAACTGCACTTGGTATCAAACGCGACGAAAAATCGCTTGGTTACGCTGTTCAGAAGATTAGCGGCTCCACTCTTCAAACGGTGAAAGGAACTAATGTGGCAACCTCAATGACTGGCCGTGTTGCCGGTCTATGGATCAAAAACAGTTCTGAATTTAACGAAGCACCAACTATCAGTCTTCGCGGGGAAACGCCATTGCTCGTCATCGACGGTGTGCCTTTTGGAAATATGAACCTGGGAAGTATACCACAGGACAACATTGAAAGTATTGATGTTTTGAAAGGACCTACTGCTGCGGCCCTTTATGGTTCACGCGGAGGAAGCGGTGCAATTATCGTGACCACAAAAAGAGGGGCGGGTTCAAAAGGCCTGACCGTTACGGTTAATACGAACAACATGTTCAATGCAGGATTTTTGATGCTTCCTGACAACCAAAAAAGCTACAGTGCCGGCTTGGGTGGTGTTTATGACCCTACCGACTATATCTGGGGAGCAAAACTGGATATCGGACAAATGGCTAATCAGTGGAATCCGATTACCAAACAAATGGAAAATACAGAACTTACTTCACGCGGAAGGGATAACTTTAAGGACTTCCTTGTGTCGGGTATGATCAGTAATAACAACATCAGTGTGAGCCAGACAGGCGAAAACGGAAGTCTTCGGGTTTCGTTAAATCATATTTACAACAAAGGACAATTTCCTAACCTTAAATCCAATACAATTAACTTCTCTTTGAGCGGAGATATAAAGATTGGTGAAAAACTGACACTATCCTCTCAGGTTGGATACAATCGTGTAACTGCTCCGCAGATTTCCGGGGCAGGGTATAGTGCACAAGGTTATATTTACAACATCCTGGTTTGGATGGGCCCGGAATACGATTTGAGCCAATACAAAGATTACTGGCTGGTGAAAGACCAACAGCAAAACTGGCATTACAAGGCATGGTACGACAACCCTTATTTGATGGCCTATGAAAAACTGAATGGTATTGAACAAAACAAGATGAATAGCAGTCTTACCATCAACTACGAGCTGTTTCCGGGAGCTAAACTGATGATCAGACCAGGTTTTGATCTTTACCAAAATGATGAAACCAAACGAAACCCACCAAATATCCTTTCAACCAGAGGATGGGATGCTGCGGGTTTGTATTCTTTGGATAAAAGAACAGGCTACAGTTTTAATGGTGATGCCTTGCTAACCTATAACAAGACATTTGGACCAATAGGAATTGACGCGCTTGCCGGCGGTACTATTTACCGGTATCAAAATAAAGGGCTCTATAGTGCGACCAGAGGTGGACTTGTTATTCCCGGCTACTATTCATTAAACAATTCAGTGGAACGTCCTGATGTAACAGTTAACAAAAACATTTCTGATAACACCTTTCTTGGAAGAAAACAGGTAAACAGCTTGCTTGGAAAAGCCACAATTTCTTATCAAAACCGTATCTTTTTGGATGTTACCGGCCGTAATGACTGGAGTTCGACTATGCCAAAAACTTCGCGTTCCTACTTTTATCCCTCAGTCGGTGGTAGTGTGGTCATAAGTGAATTTTTTAAATCACTACCTAATTTTCTGGATTTTTGGAAAGTGCGGGGATCATGGACCGTTTCAAAGTCTGACTTAGGTGTTTACGCTACAAATCAAACTTACTCGACCGTTACAGCAGACTGGGATGCACTGAATTCTGCTTTTTATCCCGGAACCATTATTGGCGGTTCTGTAAAACCAGAAACCAACCGTACCTGGGAAATTGGAACAGCAGCTTACTTTTTGAAAAAGCGGTTGAGATTTGACGCAGCCTATTTTAATAAGTATAATTACAACATTCAAAGAAGTGCCAATGTATCTTCTGCCTCAGGCTTTAACACCACCTTGATTAATATTGATGAGACTTATATCCGCAAAGGTGTGGAGCTCACCCTGGACGCAACGATTGTAAAGAAAAGCAGTCTGCAGTGGGATGCATCAGCGAACTGGTCTTATAACCACCGCTACTACAAAACACTAGATCCTGTTTTCTCGGCTAAAAACCTGTGGACAACAGAGGGCGGACGTTATGATACTTACACGGGAAAAACATGGCTCAAAGATCCTGAGGGCAATGTCATTCACAGAACAAATGGTCTGGCACTGGCAAGTGACTACAACTACCTTTATGGCTACACAGACCCTAAATTCATCTTTGGATTGGCCAACAACATTCGCTGGAATAACTTCCGTTTCGGTGTAAACTTTGACGGTCGTGTTGGTGGCTTCCTTAACAACTACACCTCATATAAAATGTGGGATACCGGCTCACACCCTGATTCGGATAATCAATACAGATACGATGAAGTGGTTAATAAAAACAAATCTTATGTTGGAACCGGAGTTGTTGTAGCTTCCGGTGAAGTGAAATTCGACAGCTACGGAAACATCACCAGCGATACGAGAACCTATGCCAAAAATGAAACCAAAGTTTCCTACCAGGATTACGCCCGTTCTTATGGTGATGGCACAAGAGGTGTAACTAATGCGACCTTTCTGAAATTGCGTGAGGTTTCAATCGGCTATACACTTCCGGGTTTCATATCTAAAAAATTGGGAGCACGTTCGATCATGGTTTCTGTTACGGGCCAGAATGTATGGATGTGGACAAAAGAATTCCGTTTTGCAGATCCGGACAAGGCTGACGATACGCAGCTGACAGCTCCTTCTGTACGCTATCTGGGAGGTAGCCTTCAATTGACATTTTAATTGAAAACTTTAAAGCATTTATCAATGAGAACATTATCTAAAAAATATATAGCAATAGGACTGACTGTGCTGTCCCTGGTTGGCTGTTCAGGTTTTGATGAACTCAACACCAATCCTGACGCCGCTGTCAAAACCAGTTCTTCCATGCTGGCAACAGGACTGATTTTGAATATCACCGACGTTACCATTGCATCGGGAAAAAGTTTTCTTTCTCCTCATTTTCTTAGTAAATCCGTCATTTACACCGAGTTTGCGGAAGATTTACAATACAATTATCTGGGCAGGACTAATTACGACGGCATACCGACCTTGACAAACATCGAGAAAATGATTGCTTTTGCTCCGACCGAACCCTTGAAAAATTCTTATACGGCTTTGGGTAAATTCATCCGTTCATGGAAATTTTTCGATTTAACAATGCGTTTGGGTGATATTCCTTACAGCGATGCACTAAGCGGAGAAAAAGGTACTGTGGCTCCCAAATACGATACGCAGAAACAGGTATTTGCAGGTATTTTGACGGAGCTTGATGAGGCGGATAAACTTTTTGCCGCGGGTACAAAATTTGACGGAGATCCGGTTTATGCAGGAGATATTACCAAATGGCGCAAACTGGTTAATACCTTTGAACTTCAGGTTCTTTTAAATCTCTATAAAAAAACAGCGGAAACTGATCTCCGTATTGTGGAGCGTTTTAAAGAAATTGTTACCAGCAGACCAATTTTTACCAGCAATGCTGATAATTTTCAGCTGGTATATTCTGACAAGGCCGGCCAGCGTTACCCGTTTTACAAACTGGGTAATCCCGCGGTGATTTATCCAATGATATCTGAAACGATTGTTGGAAAATTAAAATCACTGGATGATAATCGTTTGTATTATTACGCAAATCCTTCACCAGTTAAAGTGGCCTCAGGTTCTGCTGTGAACGATCCAACTGCTTACATTGGAACAGATCCTTCGATGATTTATTCTTCGATCAGCAGTATTTTTGGTACCAAAAATTACTCTCCGCTCAACAGCCGTTATACAGAACTACCCAACTCAGAGCCTGTATTTCTTTTGAGCTACCCCATGATGAAGTTTATCCTGGCAGAAGCGGCGCTTCGCGGATGGGTCACAACCTCAACAGCATCGGCCTATTATTCAGAGGGAATAACAGCAGCAATGCAATTCACAGCGTCTTACACGCCTGACAATGCTTTGTATCACCACAACATGAAAATGACGGATGCTTATATTGCTTCCTACGTGGCTTCAGACAAAGTGAAACTGGCTGGTACAACCGAACAGCAACTCAGCCAGATTATCACCCAGAAATATTTGGCGACGTTTTTACAGGCTCCGTACAATGCTTTTTTTGAAAACAGACGTACCGGCTACCCGGCGTTCCCGATCAACCCGGCATCAAACGGAAATACACCTGCAACAAAAATGCCGATTCGCTGGCTGTATCCGCAGAAAGAACTTGATTACAATACCGAGAATGTTAAACAGGCCATCAGCAGCCAGTACGGCGGAAGTGATGATGTGAACCTTCAGATGTATATTCTTAAGTAAAATACTGTTAACTTAAAACGGGAAAGCGGATGGCTGACAGGCTACCGCTTTTCCGTTGTTCATTTACACCAATTATAATAGTTCTTTAAATTAATAGCCGATGGAAAACGAGCAGGTTACGCTTAAAAAAGCACTAAAACCCATTCATTTGTGGGCCATAGGCGTTGGACTCGTCATCTCGGGAGAATATTTTGGCTGGAATTACGGCTGGGGCGTGGCTGGGACAATCGGCCTTTTAATCGCAACCTTGGTAATTACCCTGCTCTATTTTACATTCATTTTCAGCTTCACGGAGCTTACAACTGCCATTCCAAACGCAGGTGGCCCTTTTGCCTATGCACTAAAAGCGTTTGGCCCGTTGGGGGCGCTGGTGGCAGGTTATGCCACTTTGATCGAATTTTTGTTTGCTACACCTGCCATTGCACTGGCACTGGGAAGTTATGTTCATTTCCTATACCCCACCGTTCCGGTGCTGATGGCATCGATCATTTCATTTATACTTTTTACGGTCATTAATTTACTTGGAATCAAAGAAGCAGCCTGGTTTTCATTGATTATGACACTGCTTGCCATTGGCGAACTTGTGCTGTTTATTGGCGTGGTTGCTCCCCATTTTAAGCTGGAGACTTTCATGCACAATCCGATGCCCTTCGGCTGGGGAGGTGTTTTTGCAGCCATGCCTTTTGCAATCTGGCTTTATGTTTGTCTGGAAGGCGTAGCCATGGTTGCAGAAGAAGTGAAAGACGAAAAAAAGGCAATTGCCAAAGGGTATATTTCTGCGCTTTTAACACTGACTGTACTTGCACTGGCTGTGATGATAAGTGTCGGTGGAATTGCACATTGGGAAAATCTGGACAATCTGGATTATCCTCTTCCCGAATCGATTGCACTTGTTTTAGGACGTGAGAATGCGTTGACGAAATTATTTGCCAGTGTGGGCCTCTTTGGTCTGATCGCCTCTTTTCATGGCATCATCATCACTTATTCCAGACAAATGTATGCCCTTGCCCGCGCAGGTTACCTGCCAAAAGGACTTTCGAAAGTAAGTAAAAAACAACAGGTTCCTTACCTGGCGTTAATTGCAGGTGCTATCCTGGGTATCATTGCGCTGCTGCTTTTGGATACCATGAAACTGGTAATCATTTCCACCATTGGAGCGGTAGTTGTTTATGTCATCAGTATGCTTTCTCTGTTCAAATTAAGAAGCAGCCAGCCTGATATGGAAAGGCCTTTCAAGGCACCTTTTTATCCGTACTTTCCTGCTATTGCTCTGCTTTTAGCCTTGGTAGCACTGATTGCAATGATGTATTTCTATCCCTGGCTGGGACTGATATTTTTTAGCGGACTTGCCATCATTTCGGCGATTTTCTTCGCAACTGGTATGCACCGTAAAATAATTGAGTCAGCTGTTACGGCAGACTAAAACATAGATTTCCATGTCTTATCAATATACAATCAGAGGGTTTACCTACCGTTTTGATGACCTGAGGGAATTGCTTGCCAAAGCCAGCCCGCTTCGTTCCGGCGATGTGCTGGCGGGACTGGCTGCTGTAACCTACGAAGAACGTGTAGCCGCTCAGCTGGCACTTTCCAATGTACCTCTAAAAAGATTTTTAAACGAAGCGATAATACCTTACGAGAGTGACGAAGTCACCAGGCTGATCATCGATTCGCACGATTTTAATGCCTTTGCTCCTGTAAGTCATTTTACGGTTGGTGAACTTCGTGACTGGCTTCTTAGCGACCAGGCAGATACGATCGCTTTGCAAAAGCTTACGATGGGGCTGACACCGGAAATGGTTGCCGCAGTTTCAAAACTGATGCGTAACCAGGATTTAATTTTGGTTGCAAAAAAGTGCGAAGTCATCACCCGTTTTCGAAATACAGTTGGTTTAAAAGGCCACTTGTCTGTTCGCCTTCAGCCAAATCATCCACTTGACGATGTTCGGGGTATCGCGGCCAGCGTGCTTGATGGTTTGCTTTACGGAAGTGGCGATGCAGTAATTGGCATTAATCCGGCCACAGACAGTCCGGCCGCGACCGCTAAACTGCTTTATTTAATCGACGATCTAAGAGAGCGTTTCGAAATCCCGACCCAGAGCTGCATTTTAAGTCATATCACTACTACCATTGAACTCATCGAACAAAATGTTCCGGTGGATCTGGTGTTTCAATCTATTGCAGGAACGGAAAAGGCGAATGCCAGTTTTGGCGTCAACCTGGCCATTTTGCAGGAAGGATACGAGGCAGGCATTTCTCTGAACCGCGGTACAGTTGGTAACAATGTCATGTACTTCGAAAGCGGCCAGGGAAGTGCTCTGTCTTCCAATGCGCACCTGGGACTCGATCAGCAAACCTGCGAGGTCCGCTCCTATGCAGTAGCGCGGCAGTTCAAGCCATTTTTGCACAATTCGGTCGTGGGTTTTATTGGTCCGGAATATCTTTTTGACGGAAAACAGATTATCCGCGCCGGTTTGGAAGACCATTTTTGCGGAAAATTGATGGGCTTACCAATGGGAATGGATATTTGTTATACCAATCACGCCCAGGCCGACCAGGATGACATGGACTCACTGCTGACGATGCTGGGCGTTTCCGGCATCAACTTCATTATGGGCGTCCCGGGAGCAGACGATATTATGCTCAATTATCAGTCCACCTCGTTTCACGACGCACTCTATCTGCGACGGGTCTTAGGCTTCAAACCCGCACCTGAGTTTGAAAGCTGGCTGCTTCGGCAGGGAATTATGGATTCGGACAGCAACCGGCTATTTACCGGCAACCAAAAAAGTCTTTACGCAGGACTCTTTGAAGCATGAACAAAATCTTAAAAACAAATATAGAACCCGACGAATGGCAATCGCTGAGAGCATATACTGACGCGCGTATTGCCTTGGGGAAAACCGGTGTATCGATTCCAATGGCCGAGTCGCTGGCGTTTAAACTAGCCCACGCCCATGCCAAAGATGCTGTTTATTCCTCTCTGGATCAGGGGCCTTTGATTGATTTGCTAAAAGAAATACATCAGCCGGTGGTTTCGCTGCACAGCCAGGCAGCAAACCGTGACATTTATCTGCAAAGACCCGACCTGGGCAGAAGGCTGGCCGATGATTCAGTCAGAAAACTTCAGCAGCTGCACGTTCAGCCTGCCGATTTATGCATCATTCTTGCCGACGGTTTGTCTGCTTCTGCAATCAATGAAAATGCCTGGCCGGTTGTAAGTTTACTGATTCAGGCAGCAAAAAAACTGGGATTTTCTGTATCAGCCATCTCGCTGGTTGAACAGGCCCGCGTGGCCATCGCGGATGAAATCGGCGGTTTACTCAAAGCAAAAATGAGTATTATATTTATAGGAGAAAGACCGGGGTTAAGTTCTTTTGACAGCATGGGCGCTTACATTACCTACGCACCATCGCCGGGACTTACCGACGAAAGACGTAACTGCATTTCTAATATTCGGCAAAAAGGACTTTCAGCGGCTTTGGCGGTAGACAAAATTATGTATCTTGTCCGTGAAGCGTTCAGGTTACAGATTACTGGCGTGACACTCAAAGACAACGATACAAGCCATCCTTCGCAACTACCAACCGATGATCTGCCAAACGGAATGATCAGCTAATTTAATCAAAAAAGATATTTATCAAACATAAGATAATGAGTGAATTGAACGCAAAAAAAGGAACCACTTCTGTATGGGCAGGTGAAACAGAGCGCTTCGCCGACGGAGCTACTACAACACCGATCGTTAAAAGCGTTGCTTTTTCCTATGATGATCTTGACGAATGGTATGCGGTGGCAACCGGCAAATCAGAAGGACATATTTACAGCCGAAACACCAATCCGACTGTTCATGTTCTGGAAGAAAAAATCCGTTTGCTCGAAGGCGCCGAAGCAGCTACTTCTTTTGCAACGGGCATGGGAGCCATCAGTAATACTTTGTTTGCGCTGCTGGGACCGGGAAAAAGAGTGGTTTCCATTAAAGATACCTACGGTGGCACCAGTAAATTGTTTCTCGAATTTCTCCCTCATTACAATGTAGAAGTAACGCTTTGCGAAACAACGGATCATGAGCAGATTGAAGCAGAAGTAGCCAAGGGCTGTGACATTTTATATCTGGAAACGCCTACTAATCCGACACTGAAAGTCATTGATATCAAACGTCTTTCTGCCGCTGCGCGTCAAGTCGGAGCTATTGTGGTAGTCGACAATACTTTTGGTACACCAATCAATCAGAACCCGATAAAACTCGGTGCGCATCTGGTTGTCCACAGTGCAACAAAATTCCTTTGCGGACATTCGGATGCGATGGGCGGACTGCTTTGCGGCGAAAAAGAACTTGTTAAAAAAGTTTATGCTTTCCGGGAAATCAATGGTGCAAGTCTTCAGGCAGATGCTGCTTACCTTATTGCTCGCGGTATGAAAACACTGGAACTGCGTATAGAACGTCAAAATGCTTCGGCAATGATTATCGCCAACTATCTTAAAGCACACGAAAAGGTAGATTCGGTTTTTTACCCTGGACTGGAAGAACATCCCGGACATGAAATTGCAAAAGAACAAATGTCGGGATTTGGCGGCGTTTTAAGTTTTTCATTAAAAGGCAGTTACGATTCTGTAAAAACATTTTTACCAAAATTAAAACTGGTGCATCTTGCCGCCAGCCTTGGTTCGGTAAGCACACTAGCAGGTCCTCCGCGGACGACAAGCCATGTAGAGCTTAGCGAAGAACAAAGAGCGCTGCTGGGCATTCCGGAGAGTCTGATCCGTTATTCTGTTGGGATTGAAAATGTTGAAGATCTGATCGCAGATATTGAACAGGCACTAAGTTTTGTTGTTGATAATCAATAATTTATTTCAACTCATAAGCGATTTTAAATGCGCTATTTTCAACGCATTGCATTTGAGACATTGTACCTTAAATTTAAAAAAAACAGATTGCGATGATCCGGAAAAATTTAGCTTTGAGACATCTTGTTGTTTTGGGACTTCTTCTTTTTGCCAGTTCCGCGCAGTCACAGCAAAAAGTTACAAATACTGCTGAGATTGTTTCACCAAGGCTTCAAAATGAGCTTGAACGCATTGCCAAACTTGCCAAAGGAAGAGTTGGAGTTTGTGCGCGCCATTTGGAAAGTGGGAAACAAATCAGTCTGAACCTAAATGAAGCTTATGCAATGGCAAGCACCGTTAAGGTTGCCATCGCCGTTCAGCTTTTTAATAAAATCGAAAAAGGAGAAATTTCTCTGATGACGATGGTGGATTTGCAGCCTTCGGATCTTCATCCCGGGAGCGGCACGCTGGACGTATTGTTTGCCAAACCGGGCGTACAGCTTTCTGTTCAAAACCTGCTGGAACTGATGATGGTGATCAGTGATAATTCTGCGACAGATATTCTACTTCGGCTGGCTGGTGGCCCAAAGGCGGTTGATCAAAAAATTAAAGATCTTGGAATTCAGGGAATGTCTGTTGACCGGACCATTGTGGAGCTCATTGCTGATCTGGAAGGTGTGACTTTGCCCGCAGAGTCTGAATGGAGGCTTGGATTTTATGATAAATTATTAAAAAATACGACAGCCGAATCCAGAACGGCGGCAGAAATGAAACTCAGAAAAGATCCCCGTGATACCGCTACCCCACTGGCAATGGTCAATCTGCTAACGGGAATTTACCAGAATACAGTATTAAAACCGGAAAGCCGGGATAACCTTTTGGCAGTAATGGAAAGATGTCGTGGCGGTGCAGCGAGGCTAAAAGGTTACCTTCCGCCATCCACACTGGTTGCGCACAAAACAGGTTCGTTAAATGCCACCGCGACCGACGACGTGGGGATTATAACCCTGCCGGACGGAGCAGGACATATTGCAATTGCTATTTTTGTAGCGGACTCGGAGCAGCCAATTGAGCAACGAGAGCAAACCATTGCTCATCTTACACGTTCCATTTATGACTATTTTCTTTTTCAGTAGCCTAACCATACCATTCCTTCCTGCATGAAAAATCTACTGACTATTCTTTTGATTTTAACCGCGTTAAACGGCTTTACCCAGGACCGTATCTCGCGGAAACAGATTAAAGAGTTTGACAAATACGTCGAAACCGTCAGAAAAGAATGGGAAGTGCCAGGCTTGTCTATCACAGTTGTTAAGGACGGAAAAGTTATTTTCAAAAAAGGCTACGGCGTAAAAGAAATCGGAAAACCTGATCCTGTCGATACACAAACCTTATTTGCCTGCGCTTCAACGACCAAAGCGATGACTGTGGCGCTGATGGCAATGCTGGTCGATGAAGGAAAAATTAAATGGGATGATCCGGTTTACAAATACCTGCCTGAACTTCAGCTTTACGATTCCTATGTAACACGCGAACTTAAAATCCGCGACCTTTTGATTCATGACAGCGGATTGGGCAATACCGATTTTTTTACCGGAGCGATGAACATTCCTGTAAACGAAATGTTCCGGCGTATGGCGCTGATCAAACCGCAATATTCAATGCGTGCAGGATTTGAATACCAAAATATTATGTACTCCGCAGCAGGCCGTATAATCGAAAGGTTAACCGGTAAACTCTGGTCTGATGTGATTCAGGAAAGGATTTTTACACCTTTAAAAATGACCTCTACGGCGCCAAAACGAAAGTTTATCAAAACCCAAAACCAGACCAGGCCCCACTATAAAATTAACGATACGATTCAGGTCATCGATTATGGAATAGACAGTGAAATCGGTTCTGCAGGTGCTGTCTGGTCGTGTGCGGATGATATAAGCAAATGGGTGATTTGTATGCTCGACAGCGGTAAATATGAAGGTGGAAGACTGATCAGCGCGGAATCGTGGACAGAGATTTTCAAACCGCAAACCATGTTTCCTGTCGAAGAATATCCAACGCTAAAAATTGTCAAACCCAACTGGATGACTTACGGACTGGGCTGGTATCAACACGATTATAAAGGAAAAAAGATCAATTTTCATACCGGCAGTCATGCGGGATTAACGGCCATCACGGCTCAGCTTCCCGAAGAAAATCTGGGTATTTTTGTTTTTGGCAATTACGATCACGCAGAGCTTCGTCATGTGTTGATGTACAAGGCATTTGACCATTTTGCACTCGGCGGGGAACGCGACTGGAATGCAGAGTTTAAAGCGCTTTATGATAAGATGAAGCTCGACAGCAAAAAGAAGGCGCTGGAACTTATAGCAAAACGCTCTCCGAATACTTTTCCCTCCTTGCCTTTTGCGCAATATGCAGGCCGGTACACCAGCCCTTTATACGGCGATGCGACAATTACAGTGGAGGACAACATCCTGTACGTCAATGTAAATAATGTATTAAAAGCAAAGCTTTACCACTGGCATTACGACGTTTTTAACGGCCCGTTTGAAAAAGCGTGGCACGGAAAAGCCACAGCCCGTTTTACGCTCGGTGCCACCGGAAAAGTAGATACGCTGGTATTTGACGGGATGGATTTTAAGAGGATATAGCCACTTCGATTTTATCCAAAGGCCAAACAGGTTATTGGCTTTTAACCACCACAAATAAGGTTATGGTAACTATTTTCATCTCATAAACAGATAAAATGGTAAACTTGCAGGCGAATAAAAATGCGCTTATGAAAACACCTTACTTAACCATACTTTTCTGTTTAATTTATTTAACAGCATTTGCACACCAGGGCACATTACAAGGGTTTGTTTACGACGCGGCTACAAAAACTCCGCTTAAAGGTGCTTCAGTTCACATTGCAGGTACAGACTTTTCAGCCTACACCAATGATTTGGGAGAATTTAAAATCAAGAATATTGATCCCGGAAACTATCAGGTACAAATATCTTTCATTGGTTTTCAATCGGTGATTCAATCGTTTAAAATTTCAGACGGAGAAACTACTTCACTTACTTTTAATATGACAAACGGCTCGATTGATTTGTCAGAAATAAAAGTACAGGCTCCCAACACACACACCCAACAGCTTATCAGTCAGATTGATATCAAATTGCGTCCGGTCAACAATTCACAGGAAGTGTTGCGGATGGTTCCGGGACTTTTTATTGGGCAGCACGCGGGTGGCGGAAAAGCAGAGCAGATATTTTTAAGAGGTTTTGATATTGACCACGGAACTGACATCAGCATCATGGCCGATGGAATGCCTGTTAACATGGTGTCACATGCGCATGGCCAGGGTTATGCCGATCTTCACTTTGTCATACCTGAGCTGATTGATAATGTAGCATTCAAAAAAGGTCCGTACACTGCCGAAAAAGGAAACTTTGCGACCGCTGGCTGGGTGGAGTTTCAGACAAAAGATGTGCTTGACAGAAGTTTTATGAAAGCTGAACTTGGCCAGTTTGATACATACCGGGCATTGGGTACTTTTGATCTGCTCGGTGATAAACAAAATAGACAATCGGCCTACATCGCTGGTGAATATAATTTCAGCAACAGTTATTTTGACTCTCCTCAAAATTTCCAGCGCATCAACGGTATTGCAAAATATAACGCTAAAATCGGCGACAATTCCATTTTCAATGCCTCTGTCTCACACTTTTGGTCGAAATGGAATCACTCCGGTCAAATTCCTGACAGGGCGGTTGAATCGGGCCTCATTTCTCATTTTGGAGCCATCGACGACAAGGAAGGCGGACTTACTTCCCGAACGAATGCCAATTTGAAACTCACAACAAAAACCGCAGACGGCGATATCATCAAAAACCAGCTTTTTTATTCAAATTACAACTTCGAGCTTTTTTCAAATTTTACATTTTTTCTGGTTGATCCTCTCAACGGCGATCAGATCAAACAAAAGGAAAAACGCAATTTGTTTGGTTACAATGGCAGTTACAGCCACACCGGATATATCGGCAGCAAAACTCTGGAAACCTCTGTTGGCATTAGTTATCGTCAGGATGTAACCAACAATACTGAACTTTCCAGAACAATTAACCGAACAACGACAACCAGTGCACTGATGCTGGGCGATATCAATGAGATGAATATGGGTTTTTATCTGAACCAAACAGTAAACCTAACCAGTCAGATCAGTTTAAATGCCAGTATTCGCTATGATTGGTTTAACAATCAATATCTAAACCTTTTAACAGCACACCAGGGAAAGGCACATGCAGGTATTGTTTCCCCAAAAGTCAATTTGTACTACGCGCCGGTAAAGAATATTCAGCTTTATGTGAATGTGGGAAAAGGCTTTCATTCCAATGATTCCCGTGCGGGCGGCGTTCCGCTCGTTGTAGAACAAAAAGGAAAGGATATTCTGCCTGCTGCTTACGGCTCAGATTTGGGAGTTAACTGGAAGCCAATTCCAAAACTGTACATCAATGCGGCGGCGTGGTATCTGTGGCTTAAACAGGAATTTGTTTACGTAGGCGATGAGGGTGTGGTGGAACCCAGCGGCCGCACAGTTCGCAAGGGAATTGATCTGACTATCCGTTATCAGCTGGCTAATAATTTGTTTTTTGACACGGACCTAAACGTGACAAAACCCCGCTCTATTGACGAAGAAAATGGTAATGACTATATTCCGTTAGCTCCGGTATTTTCATCAACAGGAGGTTTTACATACCGAAAATCCAACGGATGGAACGGTTCGTTGCGCTACCGGTATTTAGGCGACCGTCCTGCAAACGAAGATAACAGCATTGTCGCAAAAGGATATTTTATTGCAGATGCGCTGGTAAATTATACCAAATCGAGATACAACATCGGTTTATCGGTGATGAATATTTTGAACACCAAATGGAAACAAACGCAGTTTGCTACGGAAAGCCGTTTAAAAAATGAAACGGAGCCGGTCAACGAAATACATTTTACTGCCGGAAGCCCTTTTTTTGCAAAGTTAAGTTTAACGTATTATTTGAAATGATGAGGCAACGTGTTTAATAAATTGCATTAATTTATCTTTCTATAAACGATATTGCCCCAAAAGAACATCTGACTTTTAACTCCTCGCCATTGAAACATTTATCATTTCTGCTTATAATACTAATTTCAAAATAAAAAGTCGTATATTTATATATGAAATATGCTGACATTATTAAGGAAAGTATAGCTGATTTGCTTTTCATGGAAAAGCGTGAAAAGAATGCAATGCGTCGTGATCGAATTCGATTTATAAGATCGCTAAAAATGGGAGAGTATCGTAGCCAAGCTCGTGCAGGTGCTGCGATTGGATTGGGCGAACGACAATCACAACGGCTTTGGAATAGTTATGTTAAGGGCGGAATTAAGGAATTACTATCAACATATTCAGACCGTTGGTGGGGCAAACTCAGCA
>NZ_SMFL01000014.1 GCF_004349265.1 Dyadobacter psychrotolerans | reverse complement strand
ATGGCAATAATGCAGCTGATTGAAGACAGGCATGCTAAATCATCGACTATCATAACTTCTCAGTTACCGATTAACAAATGGTATGATTACCTGGCAGAACCGACTCTGGGCGATGCCATAATGGATCGAATTTTACAGCATGCAAACCGTATCGAATTAAAAGGGCAGTCAATGAGAGTAAGAATGAATATGCAGCAAAATCCAGTTTAGTTTTTAATTTTGTAATGCTACTGATTATATCTCTTCTAAGTGGCTCAGTTTGCAGCTCCGAAGGTGGCTCACTTTCAATGCCATACTCAGTTTGGCTATTTAGCATTTATTCATAACTGAAACTTCCTTGTTTTAGGGAAGATTACAGTAACGTTTCATTTATCCTAAGTCAATACCTATTCCAGGTTGTTGGTAACACAAAAGGAGGTGAACGCACTTGATTTGCAACGATGAGTGGTTGCGTGAGTAGGTAGATGCTGGGCTGTATGAAGAATAACTCTCATTGGAATATATTACAACAAAGAATTTGAATTTTTCTTTGTTGATGACGTAATTCTTGGGTGATTATGCATCGTTTTCGGACGCATATTTGGCCGCAAGAACGCCAATTTGAGTTTTAATTCCTAATGAGCAGCTTGAATCCGAAGGTCAGGCTTTGCTTACAACGAAGATTATTCGAAATGGCATTTGACATTAAAGCAACCATAGAGGCACTCAAATCGAAAAATTTATTTGGTCGTATCTAACAGATAATCAGATCACTTTAAATGTTAAATCGTTATAAGAACACAAGATGTGTTTTAAGATAGAAAACTCAGCTTGCGATCGGTCACAAAATCGGTAATGATTCGCGATTTGTATTTTAAATCCTGCTGGTAGCGTAATGATTGTAAGACACTGGTGGAAGTAAGTCAGGCTCTTAAAACTGGTCTCAACTTTCAAACATGTTTGCCAGATAACATTTTGGAAGACATCAAGTCAAAATCGTGCTGGTTGATTTCAAAGAAACCCAACCGGAAAGGATAGCCCCAGCTTTTTTTGTTTACGATAAAATCAAGCTGATCAACAAGAGGTAAAACGGGAATATCCCCGCTTTGCAAAAAGTTGGTCCGGCGACGGAAAGGCTCAAAGTTCTCTGAGATCTTAACCTGAAAAATTTCCTGGTCCGAAATTTCGCCAATGGCGGTAGACTCCTGACATTTATCAGTTTTGCCTAATGTCTGCTTGGATGAATAATAAATAACAAAATCGTTCTTATGCATGCGCTTTAGGGGGCCTGCCTTTCCATGATTGGCCTGTGTGATGCCCGCAGCAACACCATTTTTTACATGGTCTTTGGAAGCAGCGATAACCCAGTACTTTCTGCCTCGATTTTCTTCTGTCATAAAAAGACTGGTTAGCTGACAAGGCTTTTGGAGTTGTTGAAAAAAAAGATATATTGTTGTTGTAAATATAGTATATGTGGCTACTATATTCAAATGTTTTTGAGTTATTTTCTGTCTGATGGTAAAGCGTATATAGGTGATGGTAAAAATTGTAAGCTGCCAGTTGACATAGGCGCATCTAATAGCTGCCGCAAACCAGCTGGCAGTGGAGACAATGCACTTTACGGCTATTGCCTTATTGATATCTGTGGAAAACACATGTCAATCCCCCACAAATTCGGATGTCTATTTTCTTGCGATGATCTTCATATGGAATTCAATGGAATCCGACATCGTTTGGTTAGCCAACTTATCATAAAACTTTGATGATTTATATCGCACATCCCATTGTGTTCGGTCAATGACCAGCTTGCTATCCGCTTTGACAATTCCGTTTCTGACTTCGAATTTGACTGGAAAAGTAACCGGGTGCGTGATACCTTTAATGGTTAGATTTCCTGTAATATTTTGATTTTTGTCGTTTACTGGCACAACGCTGGTAATGGCAATTGTAGCATACGGAAATTTTTCAACCTCAAAAAAATCAGGATCTTTTAAGTGATTTACAAGTTTGTTATCACGCCCGTGGTTTTTATCTTCAATTGTATTCATGTCGACTTCAACTGTACCACCGGTAAGTTGACCGTTTTCAATCATTAATTCTCCTTTTGATATATAGATATAGCCTGTTTGACTGTTTAACCCGCTTAGATTCTGACCTTTCCACGTTAGAACACTTTGCTTCGTATCTATCATCATGTACTTCTCATTCCCAGCATGTAAGGATAGCGGGCTTGCCGTTGAATTAATTTTATTTTCTTCTTTTGCAGTTGCTCGGCAACTGAAAGCTAAAAAAGTAATAAATAAGGTTAAGTTGTTGATTGATAGCTTATTGTTCATGCAATAGAAATGATATGGATTCATATTAATTGAAAAATGATATAAAATCAGCAGTACATAATATTTCTGAGTTTAAAATTTTAACATCCTTTATTCGGTATGACATAAATCGCCTTGCCTGCAACAGCTAAATTGAAGCCATAATTTTCGGTTGGAGGAAGTGATAGCTGTTGCCATGTTTTGCCCATGTCTGGTGAGCGAAATATACCATCTGAGCGGCCACATATTAAATATTTACCCATTTGTTTGATTGATAAAATATCCGATGAAGATTGAAGTAAGCCTAATTTTTTTATCAATAAACTGCCCCAGGAAGGCTGAAGGTCTTCACTGATGGCATTCCAAGTTTTTCCACCATCGATTGATATGTGTATGCTGTTTGTCTGGGTTACGGTGTTGTTTGTTATAGCAGCAAATCCTGCGGCAATATGTTCCACAGCGATGCCTGCACCCCCTTCACTGATCACGCGATCCCAATTCTGACCATCATCGGTAGATCTTAATATTCCCTCTTTGCAGGTAGCCAAAAGTACACCGTTTGACTCTGCCAATTTCATTGTACCGTTCCCGGCATTCACTTGTTTCCAGGTTTTTCCGCTGTCAGTTGATCTAAATAGACTGTTGTTGGAGCTAATGAAAACTGCGCCTTTAGTAGTTTCAAAAACGGTGCTTACAAATTTCTCTTTAAAATTTTTGTACATCCAATCATCCATCGTTCCGTTTAGGCGTACGGCCTGCTCTTGAAAATTCTTGTACACGGGCGACCAATTAATCGTTCCGTTTAATTTTTGTAAAAACTGACCTCTGAAATTATAGGCATATATCCCATGGTGGCCAGGGGTAATGTTACGCTGTTTACCAGGGAAAATATCTTTTGTCCAAAAAGAATTGGAGCAATTTGGTTCGCTGTGATAAACCCCATTTCCGGCACGTAAATAAAGCCCGTGGTCATTTGCAAAGAAACCATCGCTGGGCACACCTTGTTTCTGCAGGTTTTCCGGCAGCCCTTTGCTAATGTCCCGCCAGGTTTGTCCGCCATCAACAGATTTGAAAATGATGTTGACAATCCCTGCTGATTTGCCCTCCTTGGTTGGTTTCTTTTTTGCTTCCCTATCTTTTAGCACAAAAGAATTTAGTAGAACTATCAGGAGGATAGCTGGAATAAATACAGATATTTTTTTCATGTTTTGTTAATTTATAGTAAACCATATTAACTCGTAATAAGCGGAAAGTAGCAGGTGGGGAGCCAGCCATTATTTCTGATCCTCTTTATTTCTAAAATCCGTGACGGTCTTTCCGTCAAACTGATACACCCCATTCATAGATCCAAACCAGATACTTCCATCATCGGCTTCCAAGATCCCGCAAAGCATTTTTTCTGTTGACATAATTTCTGTTGCAACAGGCATTTTACTGGACAAGGCCTGCTGATCATAACGGAAAAGTTTCCAGGCGCCCACTCCGTTAGGATTTACTGCGCCGGTAGTCCACAGGTTTCCTTTTCTGTCTGCGATGATAGCAGAATTGCCCCTCTGATTAATTTTGGTGAAGCCACTGCCGTCATAGCACCAAAGACCAGCTGTAACGACGAGCGTATCGCCTTTTTTGTCTTCAATTATTGCGGCTCCAAACCAGATATTGCCCATTTTATCTTCGGTTATACCCCAGACGTTATTGAAGGCTTTACCATCCTTATTTCTTAAAATGGTAAATGTTTTTCCATCATAAAAACAGGCCTCGCCGCGTGTGCCAATCCATAATTTGCCGCTTCTGTCTTCGATAATCGTATTAATACCGTTATTGGGAAGGCGGTCTTTCGTTGTAAAATTTTGAAAGAATTGTCCATCTGACCGTCCGGAAACTGCCCGTTGGGGATCGTAACGGCTTATTCCGCCTCCGGTACCGAACCAGATAATGCCGGCCTTATCTTCAAAAATGCGTAAAACAGAATTACTGGCAAGCCCCTGTCTGGTTGTGAAATGTTGAAAGGATTTTGCCTGTTTAGGATAATAATAAACACCTGAATCGGTCGTAGCAACCCAAAGGTTTCCGGCCCGGTCTTCCAGAACATCCCAGAATCTGCGCGAACCAAGTTTACTTGTTAGATTGGTGAATATTTTTCCATCATACCGAAAGACACCAGCAAATGAGGCAGCAATCAAAACGGAACCATTTCGGCCTTTTTTTACATTACGGACCATTGTTTTAGGCCCGTAGGAACTGACTGTATCTATTGTTTCGGACCTGGTTTTATCATCTGAAAGGTCAGTTTTGGTCCTTCCACAGGAAGCGCAAAAAGCAAGCATCAACAGGCCGCAAACGTACAAGAGTTTCGTCATTTTTTTGTTTTAAGGATTTGAACCACTGCGGTGGCTGCAAAGCTGGAACGCTTTGTGATGGTGTCTGTTAAGATCCGGTAAAAGAAGGTTAACGAAATGTAAAAGTTGTTTGCGCAACCCCAAACGCCATCTGATACCTGCAACAGGGGTGCGTGCTCATCCTTTAAAAAAGCGCAGCTTCAAAGTGCGACCTTCGTTGGCCGGATGCGATCAGGCTGGCTTTTGATAAATAGAATTAAATCTGCGAATTTAGCCACTGAATTTTACATGATGGAATTAAAATGAAGATTCAAAACCAAAATCCCATGCTGATTGAAGAATATAAAAATAGTTGGGCAAACGACTTCGATACATTGGCAGCAGTGATTCTGGAAGCGTTAAGCGGATTGGATGTCAGGATTGAACATGTTGGCAGTACCGCTGTTTGCGGATTGGCTGCAAAACCCATCATCGATATGGATCTGGTTTATCATCAGCATGCAGACTTTGAAAAAGTTAAATCAGCTCTGATCAGCATTGGATACTTCCATAATGGTAATCAGGGAATTGCTGACAGGGAAGTCTTCAAAAGAAACAATAAAGCTGCTCTGCCAGCAGTGTTGGATTCGGTTGGGCACCATTTGTATGTTTGCTGCCAGGATAGTCTGGAACTAAAAAAGCATATTTTATTGCGGGATTATTTGGCTGCTAACAAGGAAGCCAAAATGCAATACCAAAACCTGAAATATCAGATTGCCCTTGAAGCTAACCAGGATAAAAAGATATATGCGCATTTAAAAGAAAATAAAGCGAAAGCATTTATCGGGACGGTGCTAACGGCGGCCCAAAAAGAGAAAGGGGAGGACCAGATATTAAAAACCGGAACGGAAAAATAAGGCAGCCGGCAGAGCAAACGCGTATTTTTTTCAAGTCAAAAGGCTGTCTCAATCTGAATTGAGACAGCCCGGTAATAGTGCCTGCAGTTTTTGAATTTTACTTTTAGAGGGATTTATTGTTTTATGATTTAAATGCCTGGGCTTTCCCTGCAAACTTAGATCTAACATTGCTTGTAAAAAATACCTGATGGCAGGTAAAAACTCATTTCTTGGCGGCGTACCGAAACAAATTATATTATTCTTTAACAAGTTTAACAACCCTTCCATCAGCCATGTGCAGAAGATACAAACCCGGATTGTATGAGCTCATATTAATCGGTAGCTGTCGCTGATTGATCAAAATTTGACGTAATCTAACGCCCGAAGCTGTGCTCAGGCTCGCTTGAGATCCCAGATATGACTTGTCGGGTTCGACTGTTACTGCTTGCTTCACAGGGTTGGGATATGCTATCAAAGCACGCACCTGATCAGAATTCAGACTCACTACGCGGCTATAGGCAAATGTGCCGTCCAGATCCAGCATGCGAAGACGATAGTAGGTAACAGCTCGCAGACTGCCCAACGGCGCATCCTTAAAACAACCCAACAGATTGCCCGGATGCTTTCTCTTAGCTAACTAACTGTTGAGACGCACCGCAAAAATATTAACGCAAAGCTAAAACTTAACAGCAAACAGGAATTTTATGATTTTCTGCAAAGTATTTAAATGTTCTGCGGCAATAGATTCTGGTTTTTAAAGCGGGTTTTAATTATGAATCTTCTTAAAAACCCTCTGTAAATTACAGGTTACGGTCATGGATGTGTTTGTGAGAATAACCCTGGCAGCCGGCGCGAACTTCAAAGTCAAATTTTACTGTCTTTGAGGCCTTATTCTAGGTATATTTGAAGGTCAGAATGCTCTTTTCGATTCGCTGATCATTGTCATTGCCTGACACTTCCAGGCTTGCTCGGTCGGCAAAGCGAAACAGGGAATAAATTTCCAGGCTATTTTCCTGTCGGTAGACATGTTTTCAACCCATTCCAACAAGGTCGTTGCCGGCAGGTTTAGGAACAAAGGTTCGGATTGCTGTTTATCAGCTTTCGAACATGAAAGCATCGCAGCAATTAGAGCCACCAACAATAATTTGTGTTTGATGGCTTATGATTTTTATGCTTCCTTGTCAAATGCACGACGATCAGCAACTAGTTCTGCTGACCTGCCACTGCGGTTTTAGCGTTGGTGATGTTGTTACCGGCAAGCGTAATATTAAAAGGTGCAATATCCTGCATTACGCGGGATGGATATTTACTGGTATCAAACTTTCCTGTCCAGTCTGCATTTTTACTATCGCCGATCAAAATCCCGGTCGATACATTGCTGATACGATTATTTTTTACCAGACAATCGCTGGCCGCTACATAAAAGCCAGTTTCGGATTTACCTTTTGACATGCCATACATAAACCGGATCGCAGTCGGCATTCCCTGTAATGTATTGTTAGTGATGGTGTGATTGGTTCCGTTGATGCGAATTCCTCCCGTGCCAGATGCAAAAGTATTGCTATCGATCAGACAATCGTGACCGCCACGCATGACGAGTTCTCCGTGGTTGTCCTGAAAATAATTTTTCGAATAAGTGTTTGAAGAGCTTTTATTGCTGACAATCTCTGACTCGCCATTGCAGCGGACGAAACGGTTTTCACGAACAACGGTGAAAGCTTTTAAGGTTCCCAGCAGCACCGGTTCCTGCCCCACCTGAACGCACTCCCCGCCATTTGCTCCTTTCCAGCTTACGCGGTTTTTGTCACTGAAAACGTTATGGTCGATCATCGTTTAAACCGGGATAGCATCACTGGCAATTTTGACCTGTACTTCCTGGTTGTCGATATTGCCGGTAAATACGCAGTGATCGATGCGGTTGTGCTGTCCGGTTCCTGATACAACAACAATGGGCATGTATTGAGATTTTAGCGTATTTTTTGTAAAACGACAGTCCGTAATTCTGCAATAACTGGATTGTTTCAACTCGATTAAAACGCCGTTTCCGTTTGGCGTTTTAAAAAGGTTACAATCTGTAAAAGATAACCCGGAAATTTCTGTGTAACTGCCTGTAAGAAGAAATATAGGTTTACTGACATCACCTGAGAATATCACTTTACCGGCGCTTTGCGCCCGAATCCGGATGGGTTTATCTGCACTAGCTTTTGTAGGCACAGTCAGACACCAGCCGTTATAAGTACCGTTGGCTATGATGATTTGATCGCCAGCAATCACTTTTTCAACTGCCTGTTTGAATTCTTCTTCGGTTTTGACCTGGTAGGATTCTGCCGCCATGGTTGTTATTGTCAGTAATGCGCAATAAAAAAACAGCAGGAAGTTTTTCATAGTAAAACAAATAGGTGGCAACTATCACTTAAAACCATAAAGGCCATCATTTTTACTGAGTAGCTGTAACCAAACCAGATTCGACGTATATCACTGCAAGTCTCTTATACGGAAAGCGAAAAGTAAAACGTATATTAATGAAGACGGACATCTTAGTTTTGTTATAATCTGCAAAAGTGTTAATATCTGATAGTAAGACCTATATACGCTTTCACCAGTGATTTAGCCGGAAAATAGTTTTCAAATTCCAATTTTAATCTCGTTTTAATTCTAAAATATGTGCTGAATTAAAATGTTGTAAGTACTTTTAGCATTAATTATAATTGATCCAAATTAAAACAGATAATGAAGCGTATTTTTACAGTTTTTTTTCTTTTAAATATTTTACTTGTGCAAGCTTCTCTTGCGCAAACAACGAATGGCAGTATCAAAGGCAAGGTTAAAACCAGCGATGGTAAAGCTGCTGCATATGTAAGTGTGGGTCTGAGTCAGTCGGGTAAAGGAACCGCTACTGATGAGGATGGCAATTATCTGCTTACGGATATCAAACCAGGAAATTATACTTTGAAAGTTTCTTTTGTGGGTTTGACGACTCAGCAGCAACAGATAACCGTTTCTTCAAGGCAGCAGACTGTGCAGGACTTTGCGTTGACAGAAAGCGCCTCCCAGCTCAACGAAGTGATTATTACCAGTGGAAACAGCTTTAATAAACCCGTTTCTTTGGGTAAGGCTGATATCAAACCGTTGGATCTTCCGCAGAGCATGGGCGTAATTCCAAGTAAGATCATCGCCGACCAGCAGGCTGTTCGGCTTGGAGATGTTGTGAAAAATGTCAGCGGAGTGTCGCTTACCCAAAGCAGGGGCGGGGTGGCAGAAACCTTTTCTGCACGCGGATATAGCATAGGTATTGCCGGCTCCGGGGGAAGTATATTTAAGAATGGTGTCATTTCAAATACACAGGGGTTCCCCGATGCCAGCACGCTGGAAGCCATCGAGGTTTTGAAAGGGAGCTCCGCTTTGCTATACGGAAATGTTTCTGGCGGTGTTATCATCAATATGGTTACCAAAAAACCGGTATTCAACTGGGGTGGTCAAATATCGATGATGGCAGGAAGTTATGGTCAGTACAAACCAACGGTTGACATACACGGGCCGATCACAAAAAATCTGGCTTTCCGCGTTATTGGAACACATGAAAACGCAGACAGTTATCGTGACGTGGTGCACACCAACCGCACCTATGTGGCACCATCACTGCTTTACAAAATCGGGCAAAAAACCGATGTGCTCGTGCAGGTCGATTATCTAAAATCAGATCTTGTTCCTGATGCGGGTGTGGGCATTCCAAACAACCGTATTACCGTAACTGAGGTGCCTGACGCGCCGCGCAACCGGTTTTTATATCCAAAATGGGCGTATAATAATACCAAACAGACATCGGGTTTTCTAACGATTAATCACCGTTTTAACGACAGCTGGAAACTGACAGCAATCGGATCGGCTCAGAATACAAAAGTGGACGGATTCGGCGTGGGTGTGCCGATGACAATTGCCGCCAATGGCGACTGGACAAGGACGCTGAGTGCTGTGAAATCTGGTGAAAAGGACTACACCGGGCAGCTGAATTTAAACGGAAATTTTAAAACAGGCGGTATCAGACACCAGTTGCTGTTTGGATCTGACTTTACCAGGATTGTCTCAGAGAACAATACCTTTAAATATACCACTGCGGCCGGCGTTGTCGGCACGGCCTATGATAAAATCAATATTTATAATCCGGCTACTTTTGACGTCCGTAATGATGTTCCATCGATTGCTGATACGGCATTGACTACCACGCCACAGAACCGGATGGGTATTTATGTGCAGGATCTGATCAGTTTGACCAGTAAATTTAAGGTGCTTGCCGGGTTACGGTGGTCTTATCAAAAGGCTTTTCAGACAACGATATTTAACAAAGAAAAACAGCAGGAAAGAAGAGGAACAGCTGCGGATAAGTCGGATGATGCCTTCTCACCGAAGGTGGCCTTGATTTATCAGCCGATTCAGACCAGCTCGGTATATGCCAGTTATACCAACAACTTCACGATCAATTCCGGAACCGATATCTATGGAGATAATCTTAAACCATCTATTATCAATCAGTATGAATTGGGTTTAAAAAACGAGTTTTTGAATGGCCGGCTTTCTGCTAACGTGAGTGTTTACCGGATTCAAAACAGTAATTTCGCCCAGACAGCGCTCGTAGATGTGAATGGTAATGCAAATACCAACAGCAACATCAGGGAGCTGAGCGGTGAGACAACCAGCGACGGTCTGGAGGTAGATTTTAACGCGACGCTTTCTAAAAATTTCTATTTTATTGCCGGTTATGGTTACAACTACATGCGTTATACCAACACTACGGGTCTTGTCGGCTCACAGGTTGAAGCAGAGCGGTTGATCAATAACCCGGCTCATACAGCGAACGGATCCGCTTTCTACACCTTCGATAAAGGCAGTATGAAAGGACTCAGGCTGGGTGCTTCGGCTTTTTATACAGGAGAAAGAACAGGTGGCAACAATAATGTAGTGGGTTTAAACGCAGGCTTGAACAATACGACCGCAGCTCAGTCATCCTATAATGCACAGGTGCCCTTGAAAGGCTTTGCAACAGTTGATCTTTCCGCGGGTTATGGCTTTCGCCGTTTTGCATTACTGGTTAAGGTTTCCAATATCTTCAATGAGTTGAATTATATTGTTCATGACCGTTACAGTATCAACCCAATTCCGCCACGGATGTTTGCAGCGACATTATCGTATAAATTCTAATTAATTTTTGCAAATTTGACCGGAGGAAGCCAGGCTTCTTCCGGTTTTTTGTGGCCTGGCCATAATGAAATGCTTAGGGCTCCCGGCTGAAAGTTGTTTTTTGAATCCAATGAAATTTTTTTTTCCTGCACTTTTTATTTTTTCCTGCTCGTTTTGCTCTGCGCAGGTTTTAAGAAAGCGAACAACGATGCTGATGGGGGCAAGGTTCGATATTACAATTGTGGCCAAAGATTCAGCGCTTGCTGAAAGCAGCATTGATACAGTGATCGCTGAGATTACCAGAATCGAAAATCTGATTTCTGACTGGCGACCGCAAACCCAGGTCTCGAAAGTTAATGCCAGTGCAGGAATAGCGCCCGTTCAGGTTGATGCGGAGGTCTTTGCGCTCACGGAAAGAGCGCTGGATCTTTCCAGGCTTACAGCCGGCAGTTTTGATATCAGTTTTGCGGCTATGGACCGAATCTGGAAATTTGACGGCTCAATGGAAACTATGCCGACTGCGGAGGTTATAAAAAAATCAGTTGAAAAGGTCGGTTACCAAAACATTGTGTTAGACAAAGTAAATTCAACGATTTTTTTGAAAGAGAAGGGCATGAAAATTGGTTTTGGCGCTTTGGGGGAAGGGTATGCAGCAGACCGTTGCCGTGAAATGATGCTTTCCAGAGGTATTAAGGCCGGTATAGTCAATGGCTCGGGTGATATGAGCACCTGGGGCAAACAACCCGATGGCAGTGACTGGGTGATTGGCATCAACGATCCTGCCAGAAAAGGTAAGCTTTTTGCGGTCATACCGCTGCGTCAGGGCGCGGTTGTCACCTCAGGGAGTTATGAAAAATTTGTTGTTTTTAATGGAAAACGCTATTCGCACATTATCAATCCTTCAACGGGTTATCCTGCCACAGGTCTTACCAGCGTGACCGTTTTTGGCCCGAGCGCGGAAGCGTCTAACGGTTTTAGTACTTCATTGATGGTGATGGGAAAACAGGCCGGACTGGATCTGATCAACCGCTTTGGCGAATATAGCTGTGTGATCATTACAGATGATGGTAAAGTATACTGCTCGAAGAATCTGGACATTTCTAAATACAGACGCCGGTAATTGGTTTAATACCACAGCCGGTCAGGCTTCACTGCGCAAATCAGTCTCAGATCAAAAAAATAGAAAATATTCTATTTAGCATAGAAATATTTTTATCGCTATATTTGTCACCCAGACTTGGTTAGCGGTGTGAGTACTATTGAATAGTTTTCTTCAATTAAGCGTTGCTATTTTCCCTAACTCCCCCAACAAACATGTTGAATCCACTAAACAGAATTGTTTCGGCAATGCTGGACCGCTGGCCGCATTCGAGGATCATCAAACATGGCAATCTTCCCTACACTGCGGCATTTCCCGTCTCCAAAATGATCATTGATAAGAAAAATCTGTGGTTCATCTCTTTTTTAACACCGGGCATTGGCTTGCTGAAGGTGATCTACTGTCAGCTTTCCCGTGCAGATCAGTTGAGTCGGTCAAATTTTCTTTCTGACGAAAATCAGCCGGATCCGCTGCTGAAATTTAACACCAAAACCCTGTTTGTTCACTATCTGCCAGAAGCGGATTCATACAAAGTCGAATTCTTCAATGACAAAAATGAGTTGATCGCAACCGACGCAGGCGGCTTAGACGAACTGATTTATTACATTGAGTGTGCGTTTGGCGGGGTGCAAATCTGACAAGTATCAGCCTTTTATTCTACAATTTTTTATTCATCCTGATCGGTATCGGAAATAGCCATTTTTTTGTAAAGCCTTGTCTTCGCCCGGCGTACACTGGCAGGGTCAATGCCGAGCAGCGCAGCTATTTCTTTGGTAGAAAGTTTGATATAAAAATAGGCATATATCCTTGTTTCTCTGGCAGTAAGCGTGGGATGCTTTGCAGTTAAGTTCTCAAAAAAATCAGGATGTACCTGCTCAAAATGTATTTTAAATTTGTGCCAGTCCTTATCCAGCTGTAGATTATCTGTTAAAAGCGACTCGATATTTTTTAATTCCTTGGGCACACCATCCCGGTTAGCCCTGTTCATGTCCTGAACCTGCGTTTTAAGCTGAGTCAGCAATTCGTTTTTTTGAACCATGTAAAGCGTCGAGGAGGCGAGTTCTCTTTGATTGACCTGCATGCGCTGCTTCAATAATTCGTTTTGCGTTTTTTCGGATTCGATTTCAGTTTGTACCTTTTGTATTTCCATTTCATTGAGCTGATTTCGGTACGCTATTTCCCTCAGATCAAAGGTCAGTTTGTTGTTGTTAAGCTCACTGGCTTTAAGTTGGTTTTGAATGGTTTTTGTCCGGGCCACAAGTGCTATCGAAAAAGCCAGTGCCTGTGCAATGGCTGCCAGCTCGGGCAGCCAAAACTTTTCGTCTCCGCTAAGAGAAATAAACATGTGATAAATCGGAATGCCCAGCATAAACAGCAGTGTCAGCAGATTGGCCATCAGAAAAGACCCGGCAGCTGGTAGCTTGCTAAGAAACCCCTTAATGCAGGTAAAGATGATGATCAAAATCAGAAAGAGACAATAGGCGTTATCATAAATCAGGGTAATGCCTTCGAAATTCCATCCACCCAAATTAACTATTGCAGCGATCACGCTAAGAATGATGTAAAAATTTAAACTATATCGCAGGGCCTTGTCGCAACCTGGCAGCGTTGCCGGAGTTTTAAGAAAACTACGTGTGAAATGTACGAAACCGAAAAAAGTAAAAATGATCGCAACGTGCATTAACAATTTATTTATATCATAAAATTCGAGCACCGAACCGAGTCGGAAATTAAAAACCGGACTGGGAAAATAGATGTGAAAATACCACCGGTAAGAGGCTATATATAGCATTCCGCCAAGTTGGCCGATTAAGTAATATAAAATGGCAACGTCTTTAAAGCTTAGATATACGTAAAGATTGTTTACAAAGAAGACCAGTAGTACGATCATGGCCGTGATCAGCGCAGTCTGAATTTGCTGCTCGTGACGCTGGTCGATCGTTTGAGGTATAAATAAGAGCGTTGGCTTTAATTTTTGACTTGTTTTTGTTGCAGAAGTTAAATCAATTTTGAAATACAACAAATTATTTGTTTTGGGCTGCATTTCAATTTGTTCTATCCCCAGAAGCCGTGATGGCTGATAGCTTAAAAGTCCCGATTGCCGGCTTAACCACTTTTGAGCGGTTGGGTCAAAGAAATAAAATGTATTTTTTAGACCTGGAAAAACACGGATCGTGTATGCTTTGGCTGTTGGGTAGGGGTTGATGACTTGTATTTTGAGCCAGTAAGCATAGCCAGATGACAGCGCTGAATCCGGCTTAAAGTTAAGCGCGGAGTCAGTCTGAATCCTTTTAAAATCATATCCCTTGTCTGGTAGTACTGTAAAATTCTCAAACCGGATTTGCTCACTTCCTGCCAGCGGCTGTATGACTGGTTGGGTGCTGGCTGGTGCAGATATTATAAAAAGCAATAGCAAAATGAATGCTCTATTCAAGATTAATGGCGTTGAGTTAGACTATCAAACGGAAAGAAACTTTTAAAAGTACAAAGTTATCTAAGAAACGCCAGAAGCGGCAGGAAAGGTTAGCAATCTTCCGTAAAGAAGACTTTCTCAAATTCAGGTTAGATTTCTGCTGTTGTGCAGTAGGTCAGATTACTGTTTGGCTGTGATACTTTACCTGATTATTCCACAACTTCCGCGTTTTTAAGAATGTAATTCAGATGCTCAATATTTCCCGGATTTAATACTAATTTACCTTTGACCGTTTTAATAGCATCGGTCTTAAATTTTTGCCGTTGATCTTTGAGCTGCAACTCAATGATGGATTCAGGGCCGGCTGCGCCGCAAAAAAAACACATGGCCATCGGCTGCGATGAAATCACATAAACGTTGTTTTGCTCATCAACCGGAATGACGTAGCCCCGAATCTGGATCTCTTTGCCATTCAGCGCCCCGACAGAAGGCCCGAATGTTGGGTACAGAAAATACATTTCTGCCTGCTTGTTGAATTTACGCGTGAATTTCACGTCGGTCAACCTTTTCCAGCCAATTGCAACGGGAGTGAATTTTTCCTTGGCCAGCAGTGAGCAGATCAAAACGCTGGCAATTGTCATTATTTTCATAGTCAGTTTTTACTTTTTAGATCTTCGATTTGCTTGCCGATTGCTTCAATGGCTTCTTTGGCTGTGATCTGATAGTCGAGCATTGACTGAGCCGTCATTTTTGGAGCTGGTTTATGCTGATGCTCATTTGCATGCGGGTGATTGTGCTCAAAGCCGCCAACTTCCAGGATCGAATCCTGCCACAATGCAATCAAACCCGTAAGACTGTCTATTTTTTGAATTGCTGCAGAATCTGCCTCTTTCTCTTTGAGGAGCCTTAGCTCTTTCTCTAAATCCTGACCTAGCGCAATTGCCTGCAGGTGAACCTGATTGGCCTTTGCAAGTTTTTCTGTGTTTTGCTGATCATCTCTGCATGCGGACAGTGAAAAGACTAAAATTAACATGACCGGATAGAAAATTGTTTTCATGATTGTGAACTTATGTATTTGCAACAACGTTGCAAATATCACAAAAAAGAGTGAATTTTAAAATACCGTTGGCATGATTCTCAAATCTATTTCTTCTTTATGCGTTGCTTTGCTAATCTGGTTTCTTCATCTGGGATGCTGTCTGATACCATTGTTGGCTGCTACGGCCGGATTGTTTCCATCCTTTGCACCGTTGATGCCGCACAAAACAGTTTTTACACTGCTACAGCTATCGGTATTTATTTACATCAGCATCAGATTGGCCAGATATTACTTTTGGCGGGCTTATTTTCACAGCAGACTTGAAAAACGATCATTTCAATTTGGTTTTTTAATTGCTGTTGCAAGCCTGCTGATGGGTTATTACGAGCCGCTGAAAACGGAAGAGCAGCGCATTGCCCAGCAGCAATTTGCGTTTTTTAAAACCCACCGGAATCTTCAAATCAGAATATTGGGAGACTATGATTCTGTACGTTTGCAAGAAGACATCCTGCTGATTAAGGGTGTCAAAACAAGCAGGATTCAAATTCCGGGCAGCACTTATTGTCTGACATTTCAAAGTAAGCTGGTTTCAAAAGCTGAAATTTTGTTCAGTTTGAGGCAAAAGGGGTATAAGTTAGCCTTGCAGGATGAATTGGGTTCAACCGCATTGTGAGTTGCTGTCTGCTAGGTTATATTATCGCGATTAAGACCTTTGTATTCTGGTGACGAGCGGCAGTGCAACGACTTGGTCCAAAATTTAGCTAAATGAATTCTTAGCAGTCATTTACAATATTGCTGACTACTTAGACTTCATCCTTAGGAAAGCTGAGCAGCACATGCGTATCCGAGCTTTCGCTGCGCATCGACAGACCGATCTCTAAGAGCATGGCAATTTCTTTGACCAGCACAAGACCAATCCCGCGTACGCGGTTGGTATGAGCAATGCTTTCAGGATCGGCCCAATTCTGGCGGGTATTTATCCAGTCAATAATATTATCTGCGATTAGTTTACCTGAATTGCTTATTTTCAAATTAAATGAATCCGTAGTTGTAGTTAGCGTTATCTGAATTTTACCTGCGATCGTATGCTTATTGGCGTTGTCAATCAAATTGTGCAGGATGATGCCTAGAAGATTAAAATTTGTTTTCACGCTGATCTTCTCGTCTACATCGATGATCAGCGCATTTTTGTTTGCAGCAAAAGTGCCATGAAACAGTGAAGCTTTTTCACGGACCAAACCAAAAAGATTTACATTTTCAGATTTCGAAATTTTTTGTTTGAGAGGGAGCTTGGTGAATTCGAGCAAATTGTCAACAAATGTGAGCATGTTGCCCAGTGATTTGTTTAGCTCGTCTGTATAGCTTTGTAATTCAATGGCTTGTGTGTTGGCGGCCAGATGCGCTACTTTTTCTGAGACCTGGACCACAAATTTAAAAGGGCCTCTGATATCGTGTGTAATGGAGGCAATCAATCGGGATTGAATGTAGGATTGATGCTCCAGTTCGTTCTGTGAGCTTTGCAGCAACACAAGCGTATCCTGTAGTGCTTTGGTTCGTTCTACAACTGCCTGTTCCAGAAGCCGATTCTCAAAATGCATCCTTTCCATGATCAGCTGCTCATTTTCCAATCGGGCCAGACGGGCTTCCTGCTCCTTTTTAACATAGTAAGCGGCGGGAATCAAAATGACACTCATCAGAATTCCTCTGCTGGATAGCATCAGGATTTTTATCAGCAATGGATTCTGGGCTGTCCGGAAAGGGAAATCTTTAAAGATCGGATTGAAGGTAAAATAGAACACATTGGAAAGAGCACAGCAGCATACCAATGAGAATAAAAGTTTCGCAAAAAGCGGCAACTTATCTTTATGTTGAATAAAGACAAGACAGTACCAGCACGTCAGGCTCATCAGAAAAATGACTAATTCTGAACCAATCAGATTGACAGGGTCATTCCATTGTCCTTCGGAAATTCTTGCAGGTAAAATAAAAAGCGGTATTGATGCAGCGACAATCAGTCCTGCTATATGTTCACGTCTGGTCATAAAATATTTGCTGCCGGTAGATAGGGCCTAAACAGTGCTCTGAGTCTTTTACAATGTAGTTTTTTATTCAGCAAGGACAGACATCCATCCATGTTGCTATCGGATTGTAAAATTGTAGAAAACAATCCTTAGTGCAAATTTTGAAGTATTTGTTTTTAAACTTTAACAAAAGGATTCTTTTTGCTATCCCATAGAAGCTTGAATGTAATAAGCATCCGGCGCGAATTCGATGAGCGGAGAGATTTATGTTTTGTCATCATAAGTTTTAACCGAAATTTCTTTGCTCCAACGCTTATGACATTGTTTCGTTACGGATCGCGTCTAATGTCTGTACGCTAAGCGGTTTTGGGTAATAGCCCTTTACAAATGGATTTTCATGGGCTTTTTCAATATCACTTGGATCAATCGAAGAAGAAAGAAGATAAATTCTGATCTGTTTATGGATTTTCTCTTCTAATCCTTCAAAGGCTTTAAGAAATTCCCATCCATTGATGATCGGCATGTTGATATCTAAAAACAGGATGCTACCACCATTTTCTGTTTGATGGATAAATTGTTCTGCGAGAAATTTTAGTGCTAGTTCAGAATCTGCAAAAAGCATGATCTGTGCCTCTTTATCAAATCTGAGAATTACGTGTTTGCAGACCAGATTATTTAAAGAATCATCGTCTACGACGATGTAGTGGTGTGGAATGCTCATTTTTGCGGAGGTTGTGATAAATATTAGACATTAAATTCGATCAAAAAGGTAGTTCCCAGGTTTACTTCACTGTTCACAGAAATGGTGCCACCCAGCATTTCGACCTGGGTCTTAACCATAAAAAGCCCCATGCCCTTGCCTTCCACGTGATGATGAAAGCGTTTGTAAAGCCCAAAGATCTGATCGGCTTTTTTATTCAAGTCGATACCCAGCCCGTTGTCTTTAAAACTGATGATCAGTTTGCCGGCTGTGAGGCTGCTTCGGATCTCAATCACGGGAGCAGTATCAGCTTTACGATATTTTATACTATTGAGGATAAGATTATAAAAAATACTGTGCAGATAGGTTTTCATCGTCTCAAATTCATCTGCTGCGGTAAAATCAGTGGTGATTCTGGCTTTCTCTTTTACGATCAAACTCTTTATACTCGACTGGATCGTGTCGACCAAAATCTGTAAATTAACCGTTTCTTTCTTTTCGCTGATTTGCCGTTTAACCTGTAATATCAGATTTAAATCAACGATCACATCATCCAGTCGCTGGACGTTTTCCAATATGCCATTCAAAAACTCCTGTCTGATATCAGAGGGGTAGGTTTCATCTTTTAGAAGTCCGCCCAGGCCTATAATATTAGCTACCGGTGCGCGCAGATTATGTGAAACCATGTATGAGAACTGTTCAAGACCCTTATTGGAAATAACCAGCTCGTTGGTATGTGCGCGCAGTTTATCGTTTAGATCATTTAGTTTTTTATCAGCCAGTTTTCTGGCGGTGATGTCTTTGAAAAAGACAGACAAACCGTTCGATGATGGATATGCGCTTACTTCCAGCCAGGAATCCATCGGCGGGTAATAGTCCTCAAAATGAACAATCTGCTTACTTTGAACGGCAAGATTGTATTTTTTATAGGATTCAGACCCGACGCTTTTGGGGAAAACTTCCCAAAGATTTTTGTTTAAAACATCCTCTTTTGTATGGTGTAAAAGCCTGTTGGCTTCCTTGTTCCAATAGTTGACTATCCAATCTTTGTCTACTGCAAAAAAGGCGTCTCCGATACTTTCAAGGATCACATTTTTTTCTTCGTAGGCCCTGAGTACTTCTAATTCCGTTTCTTTAATCTTATCGATGTCCTGAAAACTGCCATACAAAATACACTTTTCATTGACAAGTTCTGCTTCACCAATGACTCTGACCCACCGATCATTCCCATTCGCTGTCACAATCTGAAGTTCCAAATCAAAGGGCGTCTGATTTTTCATAACCAAATCAATGGCTTCCTGGACCTTCTGGCGGTTTAAGCCGGGCTTGTAAAAATCCAGGGCAGTTTTTGCCGTAGGAATAAAATCATGGTCTACTTCATGGATCAGTTTGGTCATCGGCGACCAGAAAAAAAGATCATTTGCCAGATCGACTTCGTAACTTCCGATCCGGGCCATGGTAGTGGCCTTGTCCAAAAGCCGCTCCAGTGCCTTTTTCTCTGTAATATCCTGGCAGGTTCCCATCAAACTGATAGGTAATCCGTTATCATCCTTTGAAACGATCCATCTTTGTTCTACCGTTTTTTGCGTGCCGCTGGCGGTTATGATGCGGTGCTCAATGTAATCAATCGAGGAGTCTTTCACTGAATCACGCAGTGCCCTGTCAACCTTTACGCGGTCATAGGGGTGACAAAACGCCAAAAATGACCGATGTGTCGGAGTAAACTGCTCATAATTGGTCTCGAAAATACGATATGCTTGCTCTGACCAGCTCAATTCAAAGCTTTGCAGGTCCATCTCCCAGCTTCCGATCTTGGCCATCGACTGGGCCTGTTTTAAACTTAACTCGCTCTGCGCCAAGCGTTGAATAGCAATTTTTTGTTCTGTAATGTTCTGATGTGAAAGTACAACTTTGGTCTGATCCTCACCAAATTTCATTACGTGAAGAACATACCATCTTTTTTCCTCAGGCGAATCGCACTGGTATTCCATTTCAAATACAGGTTTGTCCTTATTGAAAACGGATAGAACCCCATCTAATGCCTGTTTGGCAATCAAATCACCAGCTAGAATTGCTTTTTCGCAAATCTCAAAATAATTAGTGCCCTGCGAGGTCCTGGCAAGATTTACTGCGCCATTGGTTTTGCCAAAATCCGCCCATGCCTTGTTGACTGCTACAATAACGCCGGTATTGTCAATAACACAGATATGCGAGCCAAGTGAAGACAATATAGCGTTTGTAAACTTACCGCTTTCACTTAAAAGCTGCTCGCCTTGCACACGCTCTGTAACATCTCTGAAGTTATCGATGATTCCGTTTATGTCCGGATCATCCAGCAGGTTGGTAACGGTTGCTTCGATCCATCTCCAGCTTCCATCCTTGTGAAGCATTCTGCCCGTGTGACCGGGTATAGTTTTACCGGGATGGTTTAGTATTTTTTTTAGCATCAAGGTCATGTCGGCTATCTCATCAGGATGCATCAATGTAAATAAGTCCATATTAAGCACTTCATTTGGCTCATATCCTAAAACATTTTTTACCGATGCTGAGACGTATTTAGGTTTACCGCTTTGATCCAATATGACAACTCCGTCTGCACTATGTTCTATCAGGGCGCGGTACCGCTTTTCGCTTTTGATAAGGGTTTCTAAAAAGGTCTGATGGATTTTTTTTAGCCGAAACTTTTCAATAGCATTGGTAATGGCAACCGGCAGCCGGCTCAGACGGTCCTTGATAATATAATCGTCAGCGCCGTTAACGATCAGATCGACAGCGGCTTCATCGCTCATCGCCGCCGTTACGATAATAAAAGGGATGTTCAGATTGGCTTCTCTGAGGAGTTTCAGCGCTTCAATCGAATTGAAGGAAGGCAGTGAATGATCGGAAAGAATAATATCGGGTGAAAATGCTGTCAGTGCTGTGATAAACTTATCGCGGGTGTCGACGATCAGTTTGCGAAATGCAATGTTGGACTTTTTAAGTGTCTTTTCTACAAACAGCGCATCACTGGGCAGGTCTTCAAGATGCAGAATATTGATTGTCGTGTTCATGAGCTGCTTGATAGCGCGATTGGAAAATTGAAGCTGGTGCTCATTGTCTTGGTGCATTGTTGACCGCCAGCCAGTAAAATCCCAGTTCTGCAATGGTCTTAGAGAAATTGGCAAAACCAAGCGGTTTGACAACATAGCTATTTACGCCGAGCTGATGGCTTTCCATGATATCTCTTTCTTCATTCGAAGAGGTCATCATCACCACGGGTATGCGTTTGGTTCTCTCATCCGCTTTGATGATTCTTAGAACCTCCAAACCACTTATTTTAGGCATTTTTATATCCAAAAAGATGACTTTTGGTTTTATTTCCGGATCCCGGCTGGAGAATTCTCCCTTACCAAAAATGAAATCGATAGCCTGTGCACCATCAATGAGGTGAACAAGGTTATTAGCCAGGTTGTGCTTTTTTAACGCCCTGATTGTCAGTGCGGCATCGGATTTATTGTCTTCCACCAAAAGGATTTGAATCTCTTGATTTTCCATATTTTAAAGAAGGATTACGATGAGAAGGGTAGTGAAAAATAAAAACAGGCTCCTTCGTTGACCTGGGCTTGTGCCCAAACTTTTCCGCCATGTTTTGCTATGATTTTTTGAACGATTGCCAGCCCAACACCGGTACCTTCAAATTCGTTGCTGCTGTGCAGGCGCTGAAATACTCCAAAAAGTTTATCGTAATACATCATGTCAAAACCTGCTCCGTTATCTCTGATGGAGAAAATACAGTTGTTTTCTTCTCTGTGGCAGGCGATCTGAATCCGTGTTTTTTGCTTTTTAGAGGTGTATTTCAGCGCGTTGGATACAAGATTTACCAACACCTGTCTTAACATATTCCGGTCACCAAAACCGGCATCGGGGCAGTCAAATTCAAACTGAATTTCACGTTCTGGTTCGAGCCGACAGAGCTGATCTGTTACCGATCTAACAAGCAGGTCCAGGTCTACACGCGCAAACGAAATCTGTTGTTTGCTTAGACGTGAAAAATCAAGCAGATTGTCAATAAGCTGACCCATCTTTTTGGAATTTGCAATGATTTCGCCAAGAAGATATTGGGCATCCTCGCCGAGTTTTTCAATATACTCTTCCAGCAGAATTTCGGTAAAACCGTTGATGGCCCGCAGCGGAGCCCGCAAATCGTGAGACACAGAATAAGAAAATGATTCGAGTTCCTGATTTGCTGCTTGTAGAACCAGCGCTTGTCTTTGTTTTTCAAGATACGCTGTTTCCAGCTCCTGCTTTGCCGCCTCCAGGGCAAGGGTCAGCTCTTTGATTTCAGCGTTTTGTCTGAGAAGATCCGCATTAGCCAAAGTGAGTGCGGCAGCTCTCTTTTCGTTTTCTATATTTTGCAGTACAAGTTCGTGGTTTGCCACAATCAGCTCCTGTGCTCTTTTTTCTTTTTCGTCATTTTGAAAAACGAGCTCTTTGTTGGCTGTAAGAAGCTCCTGAGCCCGCTTTTCCTTCTCCTTATTTTGAAGGTCAATTTCATTTACCGAGACAAGAACAAGTTTCGGGTTCTTCCATTTGTCCATGCTGCTGCGAAGTAAATTCTGATAGGTATGAGAGGGTACGAAAATTGATTGTCATCCAATCAGGATTCCGAATTACTTCGACAATATAAAACAAATTTGATTTGAAAGCGGAGATAAATTTAATTCAGAGATACTTTTTATTTTTTTTTCTTGCAAACCAAAAGTTGCTCATGCCGCAAACCGTCCTTACTCAACAGGATATAGCAGTGCCGCGCGATTGGCCTGAGCCGATTCTTTTGGCAGAGATTCCAGCACTTTTAGCACAGACTTGTCTTGATATACATTTACTCCGATTCTGAGCGCACTGCACAAATCATAAGGATAGTAAACAGAAAAGTGGTCATAATCCTCATAGCCAAGACTTATTGCTTTCGGAGCGATCTGCTGAAATGGCCATGGATTTTTGTCATCTGCATAACCTGCCATAAATTTGATCGATTCAAGGATATTTTTTTTGCCCCCGGCGTTGTAGTGCCAAAGATCAATCCCGGTCAAATCGCCTATTTGAGCCAATGCGATCAGCGCATGCAGGTTGTAAAGACTGTAATCAAATGATTTTGTCCGCTTTAATTCAAGTTTTTGACGGCCCAGAGAATCGATTTGAATATCAAAGAAACGCCTCGAAGCGTTTACGGTTTCTTTGGCAATTGTTTCATTTCCGGTAAAAAGGGCATATCTGGCGATTTGTACTGCGCACCAGCTTCCGTGATTGTTATCCGCGGCAGCTTCGCTTCTGCCCAGCTTGCTTGTCAGAAGCCAGTCCAGGTAACCTTTGAACCAATTTTGCAGCTGCTTGTGATCCGTTTGGGAAATCATACCTGCACTGCTTAGAATGTCGTCAGCATCAATCACCAGGGTCAGCCACCTGGAATCAATGATTCCGATCGGTGCACCTTTTTCGATGCCTGGTGTACATTGGGCAAAATTCATGTTTGGATTCATTTTAGTGTTTGGATCCAAAAACCAGGTTCTGATCAGCGTTACAGCCCTTTGTGCATACTTTACATCTTTGGAGTATGCATAAGCCAGCGCAAGCGTATTTACTGCAACCGACATGCGGCGAAGAAGCGGTTTGTCGGACCTGGCTTCGGTTTGCGGGTTGGTACGCCCGTCGCGGTTGATGTATGGATAGCCGCTTTTGGTATCCGGGTTGGGCCACATATAAGGTGCCCAGCTGTAATAGTCGTGTTTGTCGCCCGCCGGGCTCAGCGCTGCGTTGTCGGTGACAGAATATGCTTTTACCTTCATGGCCAGTTCTGCATCAGCCATAAGCTGTTTAACCGCCTGAGGTGCTTTTAGGGCAGGTGCTAATTTTTGTGTTGATAAGAACTTAGGTTGATTTTGCGCCTTGGTGTGGCAAAACAAAAAGGTTAACAGAAGTGTAAATAGAAGACTTTTAAACCGGGTCATGCTTTAAAATTTATTGGCCGAAACAAAAACGGTTATCCCAATAAGTCTAAAACAGGCATTATTTACTGCGCGTACTTTTTGCATTTTGGCTTGTGTCAGCTCATTTTTGGGTGTGAGTACAGATTCATTAGGATATTCTGATTGAAAAACGTTCTGGCGGCATAAGTCTTCAATCGGTGGTGGATTCTCAGTGACCGCTAAATAAGTCAGACGAGCAAGTTCACAGCAATTTTTTTAAATTTCTAAGCTTAAATCCGGCTATGATGAAATATGAATGTCTTTTTATAATGCTCTTAACCTGCGCGGCACAAAACTGTCTGGCTCAGGGCCGTGCTGATCAGAACATTCAGGACAGCATCATTGGCTGGTGGGCAAATAACAGATTCGACCATCTCAAACCGCAAACCGATCCCGTAGCAAAAAGAAAGGAGGCTGTGCTCAATGAAATCGTCAAGTGGATGAAAACCAGTTATACGCCCGTTGGCGGTTTAGGTACGTCTTCACGCTACATTGGTAGCAGACGTTATGGTGTAAACTTTCTGGTATGGAATGTCAGTCATGATAAGCAGTGGACTGAACCCGATGGCCGTTTCAAACCCATACCCGAGGAAAATACAAGATTTGACATATCGGTCAACCAATTGTACGGCGCATTTCCGATTCATTTTATTAATACCGGCCGTGAATTTTACTTTACCATCCAGCCCGATGGCTATGCTGTTAGCAAACAGGTCCTTGACGGCCGCAAAGGCGCTGATGCGCGCATTCATCCCAATGCATACAAATATATTACCTGGATAAACGAGTGGTGTACGGTGTATTTGGCGCCGGATAATAAACTGCCATGGACTCCGGTAAGCACAGGGGAGCTGCTTGAAAAGGCTGAGCAGGGACTTGCAAAGGTGCTGGCTGACAAAAGAAAAGAAGCGGCTGCGCAGTGGCCCTCAAATCAAAAGACTCAGCAGGAATCGGTAGACCAGTTCATCAAAACTGATCTGGAAAAATACCGCAGCAAAATACAGTTGCTTAAAAGCAGGTACAGTAATTCTTTGCACGAAAATGCGCTTATCAGAAGTATGCAGCCGAACATGTATAGCTTTGATACAGACCCGGACTTGTTTCAAGCAACAGGATTTGAAAAAGGTTTAAAGCAGTTTTATCAGGTGTTTAAACTCGACTCGGCAAGCTGGGCGAAAGCAAATGATATCAATCCGCTGTGGGTGGCAGTTTCGTTCCCTTTTGAAAATAAAGAAAGCGGTAATCAGCTTTATGAACTGTTTACGTCTCTGTCTGAGAATATCAACTATGATTATATCTACAACTACTTCTTTAATCCTGAAAGTATCAAAGCCAAAGCATACAGTGCTGCCAATGCAGGCGAGTTAAAGGCAAGACTGGAAGCCTACCGGCACAATACCGCAGGCAGACAAAAAACGATAGCCAGAAAACAGACCCATGTTTCTTCAAATATGGTCTTGTTTGATGATTTTTCCCAGGAATCACCCGGCGCAAAACCAGCAGGATGGCATTTTAGCTCCATCGGTAAAGCCCATACGGTCAGTAAAGTGGAAGGGCAGAATGGCAATTGGCTAAAGCTCGGATATGGCAACCAGCTCACATCTGCGACCCTGGAGTCCCTGCCAGAGAACTTTAATATAGAATATGACATACTCACCTCAGGTTTTGATGGCAGATGGGGCGCTAATATCACCATGGAGCTAAAAGGAAGCAAAAAAGGAAGTGATGGTCTGCAATATGCTTCCTTTCTGAAAACAAGCATCACCGCGGGCAATCAAAGTGCGCTGGAAGCAAAACATGACTACCGCGGAGAGGTCAATATCGAGCTTGTCAATACGCCCTCAAAAATGGATTACAATGATAAAGGGGGCTATTTTACCGCTCCACAATCTGTTTTCACCAATTCCAAACGCAAAGTGCATGTGCAGCTTTTAAAGAAAGGCGGCAGTGTTGCTTTGTTTCTGGACGGAAAAGAGCTTACCAACTCTTTGCAGTTTAAGACCAAATACGGTAAGCCTTGTGGTGATTGCAGCATTCCTGAAGGGATTACCTACAACAGTTTTACGATACGAAGTTTTACGCAGGATGCGGACTTAGTGGATTGTTATATAGGAAATATCAAAATCAGCAGTCTTTGATTCGCTTTGGTGACTGAGCACTGACTAAATAATTGAGTTGTTTTTTATCCACAGCCATCATAAATCTGTTTTACGGATTCAGATTCTGGATCTTCCATCTTATAGAAAATTGTTTGTAGTCTATGTAAACGATGCTACACGAGGGTCAGAAAACTTCGCGGGGTGGTTTCCAACTTTTTTTGAAATTTTGGTTTCTTTCGGTGCTTGAGAGGGGACTTTATGACTAAAATTTTGAATATTTGTACTCAAACGTTGTGAGCCTCGCAGGATTAAACAAATGGATAAGACATCTTATTATTTTGAACGGTTAGTTGGGAGCGGATCTTTTTTTAAACTTGAGACAAGAATCTTTCATGCAGTGTGTTTGGCCCTTGTGGTCTGCATCTCGATAAACATACCGGTTGCGCTTTACTTACAGATCCCTTCGCTTGCTGTACTGCTATCTGCTGTGGTGGTAAGTGCTGGCATTTTATACTATCTGTCACGGATCAAAAGTATGCATCAGCTTAGCGCTGGTGTTTTCCAGGTCTTTGTCAATGTCGCTTTGGTTTTTAATTATTACTTCAATTCGGGGATAAACGGGCCGACCTACACGATTTTTTTGCTGGCATTTCTCGTTTGCGTCGTTACGAGCCCAACCAAACAATACTACTTGTGGTTACCCTTAAATATCTTGCTGGTAACCGGGCTGCTCACGGTAGAATTCCTGTTTCCTGAAACAATTAAACTGACTTATCCGGACAGTCAGGGCAGATACATCGATATGGTCTTCTCTTATTTGATCATCGCCGGCTTTGCCTTTATGGTCACGGTTTACATCATAAAAGCGTATAATAAGCAGCGTGAGGAGTTGATTATTAAAACACAGGATCTGGAGACGGCCAATGTCACCAAGAACAAGCTTTTATCTGTGATCGGGCATGATTTAAAAGAGCCGATTGCTTCCCTGCAGAGTTATCTGGAGGTGCTCGTCGACTTTGAGCTCGATGAACAGGAAAAGCAGCAGATCAAAAGCCAGCTGCTGGCGATGACGAAAAATGCATCGATGATGCTTTCCAACATTCTTCTTTGGACCAGAGGGCAAATGCAGCATTTTAATCCGGATCTGCATACGCTTTCTGTAAGTGAAGCATTGGAATCGGTAATCAGTCAGGTGCAACGTATTGCTGACAATAAACAAATTCGTTTTTGGATTGACATTCCCGCGGTAATCACAGTGAAGGCCGACCGGCAAATGTTCGAGCTGGTTGTAAGAAATATCCTGATGAATGCAATCAAATTTACTTCAAGCAGGGGTAACATCTGGTTAAGTGCAAATATTGAAAATCAACAGTGTGTAATCTGTATCAAGGATGATGGCATTGGTATACCTGATCAGTTGCAAAAGGATATTTTCTCGCTTTCGGTAAAATCCCAACAGGGCACCGATCTGGAGCGGGGCGTGGGACTTGGATTGATGCTTTGCAAGGAATTTACAGAACTGCAGGGTGGTGAAATTACGTTCAAGAGCCGGCTTGCAGAGGGCACTACTTTCCGTCTGAGCTTCCCAGTCGTTGAGAACGCCAATTCGTAAGCTGTGATTTTGTAATTTACGGCATGAAAACAAAAGTCGACATACCTACACTTGGTATTAGTCAGTTCCAAATGGAGCATCAGCAGGGGGAACGTTTTCAGTACCATCAGATTGATGGTGCGCGTTTTATTGAAAAGCCCCATAAACATGATTTCTTTCTTTTCCTTTTGTTTCAGCAGGGGAGTGGTAAGCACACAATCGATTTTGTTGATTATCAGGTTGGGCCAAACCAAATTCATTTGCTTTTTCCCGACCAGGTGCATTCCTGGAAGTTAGATCAGAGTACCAGAGCCTACCAGATCATGATAAGCAAGCGTAGCTTTGAAACTTTTTCACACGCTTTCAGCAACGATTTGATTCAGTATCAAAATCATCCTGTGCTGGGGGTGGATGATCAAACCTTTGAAAAACTCCTGTATGAATTCCAGTCTATAGCCAATGAGCTTTTATCAGGAAAAGTTCTTTGGGATATGCTCAGTGCAAGGTGTCAGATCATTGCGCACATTGTCAGCCGCCAGGCAGCGCAGATATTTGAAAAGTCAGCAAATGGCCACAGTAAACCTGTACTGGCTGCGTTTCAACTGCTGATCAACAAACATTTTAAAGAGCAAAAGTCTGTTTCATTTTATGCCAGCCAGCTCAATGTCTCCCCTAATTACCTGAACATACTCTGTAAAAGACATTTGCAACATCCGGCCACCTGGCTGATTCATGCCAGGTTGACACTGGAAGCGAAGCGGCGGCTGCTAACTTCGAAGCAGCCTATCAAAGAAATTTCTTACGAGCTTGGCTTTTATGATCTGGCCTACTTTTCCAAATTCTTTAAAAGTCAGACTGGTTTGGCTCCAAGGCAGTTCAGAGATTTATCATAATATTAAAAATTGCCGATCTGATTCGTAAGTGTTATAATTTATACAAGTTATGGCATGAATCCTACCACTTTTTTGGTGATCAGACCCTTATTTTTGCATAAAACTACAAGTTCATGGACGCATCAAAGATTTCCCGTAAAAGTTTTATTAAAAACTCCTCGGTGCTGCTTGCAGCCGGGGCAGGTATTTTGACAGAATCGGCTGCCGCGCACAGAACCGGGCCTGAGCATACAGGTAAATCATTTATGTTAAAAAATGTAAGACTTGAGACGGGTTTTGAATATGAAGATGGCGAAGTTGTCCATACTAAAACAGCGCTGTTTTCCATTGAGATCGCTGAGGGTAAGGTAAAATCAGTCCTTGCCAATCAACCGGCTGCAAAGGCTGTTGATGCCAAAGGAATGCTTCTGTTGCCTGCATTTAAAGACATGCATATTCATCTGGACAAAACATTCTACGGACTAGGCTGGAAGGCAAAACTTGCAAAAAACAAAACCGTCAAGGATATGATCGCCTATGAGCAGCAGATCATCCCCGAGCTGCTTAAAACCTCGGTTCCCAGAACCGAAAAGCTCATTGAGCTGATGCAGTCCTACGGCACAAACTATGCCCGTTCGCATGTTAATATCGAGCCGACTTCGGGGCTTAACTCGTTGATGAATCTGCAAAAGGCACTTGAAAACAAGAAGGATTCCTTCCAGGCTGAGTTGGTAGCCTTCCCGCAGCACGGCATCTATTACACCAAGTCCGAGCAGCTGATGAAGGAGGCTGCCCAGATGGATATCGATTTTATCGGAGGTCTGGATCCGACCAGCATTGACGGCGCGATAGAAAAACATATGGATTTTGTCGTCCAGCTCGCCCTGGATCATCAGAAGGGTATTGATATACATCTTCATGAAAGCGGCGAATCGGGTCTGAAAACGATCAATTATTTGATAGACAAAGTGATCGAAAACCCGGTTTTGAAGGGTAGAACGTTTATCAGTCACAGCTTTGCGCTGGCAAACCTGGATAAAAGTAAATTAGAGCAAACCGCTCAAAAACTTGCCGGTGCCAAGATAGGTATCGCCTCGACGATTCCCTTCGGAAGCACAATAATGCCCATCCCGGTGCTTTACAAGCATGGTGTTGACGTAGTGTGCGGCAACGATTGTATCATTGACTGGTGGAGTACTTTCGGAAGCGGCAGCATTCTGCAGAAGGCAAATATGGCCGCGCAGTTATATGGCTACCGTACAGAGTTTGACCTTTCCAGAATTCTGAAATTAGCTACCCACAACGTTCTTCCCCTTGATGATAAAGGAAACCAGGCCTGGCCAAAAGCAGGCGACCAGGCAGATATGGTATTGGTTGAGGCGAGCTGCTCAGCAGAAGCCGTTTCGAGAATATCACCTGTCAGATCTTTGATCCACCGCGGCAAAATTGTTTTCTAAGCGGGATTAAACCAAGACTTTCATTCAACGCTAAATCCGGAGCGTCTTTCGGTTTCTTTCTCGCTTATCTGATCCGGCACAAAAGAGCCCAGCCTGATGTCTCCATCCGGGATATAACTGGCTATGATCACACCCGTGCTGGCTAGTTTTGCATCCGTTAGTTTCCACTGCGAGGGCTGCGTGCCTGAGTCAAAAAGCTTTTTGCCCGCGCCGAGTGTAATCGGAAATACCCAGGTGTGCAGCAGATCAACAAGCTTGTTTTCCAGCAGGGTCTGGACCAGTTTGCCGCTTCCATTGACAAGCAGATCCGGGCCCTGCTGCTGTTTTAGCTTTTTAAGCTCAGCTGCTACATCGCCAGTCAGAAGCGTGGAGTTTTGCCATGACAGATCTATGGTTTGGCGGCTGCTGACCACAAATTTTTGTATTTTATTGAACTTCTCTGAGGTCGGATCGTCTTTTTGATAGGGCCAGTGTGCAGCAAATATTTCATAGGTCGTCCGGCCCAAAAGCAAATCGAAAGGTTGGGAAGTTGACTGCTGCATGGTTTTATTCATCAGATCATCCCAATACTCAACAGACCAGCCTCCCCATTTGAAATGGTTATCCGGATCTTCAAATGGCCCGCCGGGCGATTGCAGAACGCCATCCATGCTAATAAAAGTGGAAACGATTATTTTTCTCATTACACCGTATTTAAATACAGCGAAAGTTACATGGAATCATCATTTAACACAGGGTGTGATCAGGACAGATTTTGGCTGTTTATGCGACAAAGCGCCGGAAGAGCTACGGTATTAGATGAAAAATAGCCAGTGGTTTGCTAAGCGTGCTTAGTGAGCTAGTAAAATGGATGCAGTAAAGATCCGCCAGCCACAGCTTTTAGATGGCAAGCGATCAGCTTCGAGTTAAGTAAAGCCAATGAAGAGAACAAGTTTGTCGATATTGTTTCTGATATTTCAGCCCCTGGCATCATTTAGCCAAAATCAGCCCGGTTGCCTATTGTGGGAAGTTAGTATGCCGGGTAGTGTGCACAGATCATATTTATTAGGCACGTTTCATGAAGTAAATTCCACCTTTTTTCGCTCGATTCCTCATGCGGCAGAAAAGTTAAAGCAATGTAAGGTATTATTTGTCGAGCAAACAGCCCCGGACGCTCATGGCGGATCACAGAGAAAGGCTGTTGAGAATCTGTCAATGAAGAAAACCTGGGATGTACGGCTGTGGAACACATTGTTGAATGCGGATCAGAAAACGATATTTGGGAATTTTATTGAAAAATCACAGGATTCATCCTGGTACAGATCATCGCCTTTACTTTTGCTGCTGACACTGAACCGGATATATAGTCAGAATTTTTGTGATACCACTGCTCGTAGCTCTAATCAGACAATGGATGGCTACATAGAAAATTTTGCTGTTGAAAACCACTTGCAGACTCGGTCCTTAGACACAGATCAGATGGCGATTATAGAAAATGCGTCTAATGATAATGGGTCAGGGCGCGATTTGATGTATGCCGAGGCCTGCTCGGATCTGATGGATAAGATGCTGCGTGATGATGCATCGCAATGCAGCTTTATGGAAGATTACCGAAACTTTAAATTGGATTATCAATTTGATACCGAATTGAAAAATATAAATATATCTTCTTCATTTCTACTGGACCGAAATAAAAAGTGGATTCAGACTTTGGATCAAGCCTTTAAAGATACCAGCTGTTTTGTTGCAGTTGGAATACGTCACTTATTTTACCAGGAAGGGTTAGTCCGGCAGCTTAGACAAAGAGGGTACAGCGTTGAGCCGGTCGTTCCCGACAGGCCCTAGCCGGTGTTGTCAAGATATCTTCGCCAGAAGCAGAGACGGGCTAATCTGAAAAAAATGAGCTATCAATAAAGCTTGCTGCCTTAGGAGTTCTTTTGAACTATTTCCATTTTGAAAATCGTTGGCACTGCTTTAAGTTTTTTACCTTATTAAGTATTCATTATATTCTTCTCAATAGCAGAAACATCCGTATCCACTGGATGAAATTTGCTTGTAACCACGGGATGAAATATAAAATAAATCTACAGCAATCTGGGCGTTGAGACAGTAACTTTATCGGGGAAGTCTTTCCCACGGATTTTTCTGAGCGTTTATCACTGCGCTATCCCTGCTGGTTTGATCGGTAATTTCAGGGCTGAGCCTTGGACTGCGGGAAGCTAACGCGGGTGCTGCGACTCTTTTGCCTGCTGAATCAGCTGCCTTGACAGCAGATATACCCGAATGTGAAACGATCTGAGTCCTTGCAAAAAGTGTCAGCAGAAGAATTGCCAACATACATAAATGTTTCCTTGTGGTCATATTTACTTAATAAAAAGATGTAGACACCGATTAATCGGAATATATTTCGGATTGAAAAATAACGGGTGAAATCTCATCACCGGTCGTCTGGCAAGCAGGCAGTCCGATGGCGAAAAATGATATGTGGGGGAGGTTTGTCTGATCGTTTTTGTAAAGCAGAAAAATAAAAATCACACTTCCAAAAAACAACCATAGACAAAGCGTAGACAGGTATTGTAAATAACTGTTTATGAGTGAAATAAATTTTTAAAAGATTTAGAAACTAACGGTTTGGCAGGTGGCAAGAAGTTTATTTTTTATAACCGGGGCGCTTTGTAAAATAACAGATTAGCAGTTGGTCCGCTCGAATAGGCCTGGGTATTTACACAAAAATTTTTTCATCCAACAAGATTGGCGCAGGAAAAGACACTGGCTTTACTTATTTGAATGATAACGCATCTCTCTTCCATTATGCTATCCATCGCAAACTTTTCAGATCTACCGTTATATGTATGCGTGCAGACCGGAGTCCAGGATGTTAAATCATAGTCTAATCTAAAGTTGCAGCGGTAACAGTGCACTTTCAATGATGTCAGCCAGTAGGCCGGCAAACGCAAATCAAGTGTAAAATGCCGTTTTTTATTTAGCAACTGATTTGCAAAGAAATCTTGGTGCAATGCTTTCAGAATACTTCGTTATCAGATTCAGAATTTCAAGCGACAAGCTATTAATAATCATCGACATACTAGGTTTGGGTATGTCAATTGGCTGGTGAATTGCCGGATATTGAGCAAAAAACTTATAGTCAGATGAGCATACTGTTTGACTCAGCAAGCAACAATGATACGCCTTCATTGTCGTTGAAGTATTTATTGATACTGTTGTCATGCAAGTAAACTGGTTGCGGATCTTTCATTCACAAAGATTGCTCCGGACTTTACGAGAATTTAAAGTGGTTGAAAATTCAGTAGGTGAATTCGTTTTTCTTGTGGCCGGTGGGGCTAGTTCTCATGCTGCATAAAAAAGCCACGCCCGATTTCACTACACCAAACATGTTGGTGCAGAGAATGGGGCGTGGATTCTCCATTGCTGCGACTGCGCTATTCAGCGGAAATTACCATCCAAAATTCTGAACCAACTGGCGGTTAACGTCCATTTCGTTAATCGGAATGGGCATCAGATAGTGACGATATTCAAAAACACGGGTTTGTAGGGGGACCTTCTTATAAAATACAGCCAAACCTGCTTCCTGACTGTTTACATTCAGGCCAGTTGCCACCAGTTCACCTGAAGCAGGCCTTGAATTCATTCCGTGAACAGCTCCGCGATCTACGTTTTCGGCAATCAGCCAGCGCCTGACATCCCAGAACCTGTGCGCTTCAAATGCAAATTCCACTCTTTTTTCATTTCTTACACGGCTTCTGAAACCTTCAAGTGTATTGTCTGATGCAACGACGGGTAGCCCTGGCATATTTACGCGCGCACGTACCTTATTGATTGCAGCGACAGCTTCCGCATTCGGACCGCCATTGTATTCATTTAGTGCTTCGGCATAGGCCAGATAGAATTCCGCCAATCTGAAAATCGGGTAATTCCGGCGGGCATCAGGTGAAGTGTACCAGTTGCCGATATCAACGCTAGGGTCCAGCCATTTCCGGATCGTGTAACCACTGATAGAAGTTGTGCCTCCTCCCTGCATTGGCCATCCATTGGACCCGTTCGCCTGCCCTGCACCCCACCATGCCAAACGGATCGGTATTCTTGTAGTAGCTGCTGCCCACATACTGTTCTGGAAGGAAACGGTAGCATAGAAACGAGGATCACGATCTTTATATCTGTTCGAAACATTTGTCAGCGTTACTGTCGCTGCCGTACCGTCACCTCCAACGACAGGCGCCGTCCAGAACCCTGTCTCTGTATAACCTGAGGTAGGGTCAGAAATCGGTTTGCCGTTTTTCATTTCATAGCTTTCTACCAGTTCCTCCAAAGGGCTATAATTGGACCAGCCACGGAATGCTCCGCCATAGGGCAAGTGGTTTTGCTCGATCATCTTCGTGTTTGGATGATTGTAGGGTAAAATAGTTTCCTGCCAGTCTCGGGTATAGAATAATTTTTCGTAACTATTAATCGGATCCGTTGAGGTATACAATTTGTAATCCAGATCCAGGACCTTTTTAGCTGCATCCGCTGCCAGTTTCCATTTTTCTTTATCATACGCCTGAGGGAAAAGTGCCTTGCCATCCGGATTTTTAACACCTGCATATTTGCTGTTACCGTTAAATAGCGGGCTGGCTGCATATAACAAGGTACGTGCGGCTAACGCAAGTGCGGCACCTTTATTCGCCCTGCCCAACTCAGCATCGGGGTGGTGAGCCGGAAGCTGCGTGGCAATTTGATTACATTCAGAGACGATAAAATTAACGACTTCATCCACGGAATTTCTTGCTACTGCATATTCATCGGGATTTGTATAGTCCAAAGACTTAGTGATCAACGGAACGGCACCGTACATCCGGAATAAATCGAAGTAGAACATTGCTCTTAAAAAGCGCGCTTCGGCAACATACTGCGGGATCAATACAGCATACTTTGAACTCTGCTCAGCCGGAATGGGGACCGAAGTGATTTTCTCCAAAAATATATTAGCCTTTCGGATATCCTGATATCTTCCTGACCAGTTGCCAAAAGGGTTATTCCCCGCAGTCCATGCTCCCATGTTATACTGATCAGAGGAAGATCCTGCATACCAGTGAAATACCGCTTCGTCCGTCGCACAAGCCAGCTCACTGATAACAGACCCATCGGTCAAACCTGATGGCAACTTGCTGTAAATCTGCGCCAAAGCAGCGTTGGCACTGTTAATGTTTGTCCAGATCTTGTCCTCGGTGACAAGCTCAGAAGGTACCACGTCCAGATACTGCTCACAGGATGTCGAACAGCTAATTAAGGCACTTATAATAAATATTTTAGAAATGTATTTTTTCATGTTGATTTCAATAAATTCAGATTACAGACCAATCGTTAAACCAGAGTTAAATACCCTTTGCTGCGGGTAGTTTCTTGAATTGTCAGGAATCTCAGGATCAAAGACTTTAATTTTATCCCAGGTAACCAGGTTAATCGCGTTAACAAAAAGACGTACGTTTTTCAATCCCACTTTTGCAGATATTGTTTTAGGTAGTGTAAACCCTAACTCTACGTTTTTAAGCCTTACATAATCTCTCGATACCAGCCAGTGTGTAGACGTCCGGTTGTTGTTCACATTGTTGGCCGAGGACAGACGCGGGTATTTTGCATCCGGGTTTTCGGGTGTCCAATAATTGTCTTTTACATCCGCCATTACCCCAACATCACCGCTGAATGGCCATACTACATCACCCGTCAGCCAGACACTTCCGCCGAAGGCTCCCTGTAACAACACACTAAAATCAAAGAATCTGTTGTTGTATCCGAAAGAAAAACCACCCATGGTTGTCGGCAATGTCACTTTTCCGTTGTAAGCTCTGTCCAGGTCGTTGATCACATTATCACCGTTCATGTCCTGGTATTTGATGTCACCTGGTATAATGTTGCCAAACTGCGCCTGGCTTGGGCTATTGTTGATGTCTTCCTGGTTTTGAAAATAACCAAGTGCAATATGTGAAAGCTGCTCATTGATGCTTCTACCGGTTCTTTTGGCATATGGACGATCGGCATAACTTGGCTCATCCATCTGGATGATCTTGTTACGTGCATAGGAAATATTTCCTTTTACAAAGAAGCTTCCGTTTGCACCCAGTCGCTTTCTGAGTTGAGCTTCCAGTTCAAATCCTTTATTCTCTACTTCTCCCAGATTTAGGTAAGGAAGGCTGGTAATCCCGGTAGTAGCCGGAATGGTACCCGGCTGGGCCAGGATATTTTTCCGGCGTTCGTAAAATATATCACCTGAAAAAGTAAGCTCATCGTTAAAAAAGCCAGCATCCACCCCAAAGTTGTATTTCAACGCTTTTTCCCAGGTTACATTCGTTGCTCCGAGTAAATCCTCGGCAGCACCCGGATAAGCAACGCCATTATAGTCGCGACCGAAAGTATATCCCCCTACGCTCTGCGACCAGGTACTTTGGTACAGAAACCGGCGCTGCCCGATTTTATCATTACCTACTGCACCGACAGAACCGCGGAATTTCATCAGGCTGACAAAAGGCAAACCTGATTTGAAAAATGATTCGTTGGATAAAATCCATGAGGCAGAGGCCGATGGGAAGAAATCATAACGGCGGCCTGCCGGGAAGTTCTCCGATCCGTTATATCCGAAATTGACCTCTCCGAAATAGGTACTTTTGTAGGCATATGTCGCTCTTCCTACGAATCCGTTGTATTTGAACGGCAGACCGGCAATGGCATTGGCTCCTCCGGTAGCAATCGCATCGAAGAAACTTTGCTGATTGTACAGCAGCATCCCGGTTACATTGTGCTGTTTTCCAAAAGTGCGGTCATAATTTAAATAGAATTCCATCCATGTCCGTCGGTTACTGTTGGCATTGACCCCGTATCCCAGCGTATTGGTCCCCTCCATAATACGCCGGTAAGTACCCTTAGACAAATCCGTCTCATTCTCATCGGCCAGCGAATACTGATATGTCCACATATTTTTAGTCCTGCTTACGTTCCGGTAACTATATGCATCAAATGACAACCGGCCTTTTACACTAAGACCTTCGGTAATAAAGGGCAACTTCAAAGTAAAACCTGTTGTGGCCTGTAAGGTATTTTCGAAATTACGCTGATATCCCAGCTGAGTCATCCGGCCAAATGGGTTATAAGCCTTTGAATCCAAACCTGAAATACTGCCATCAGGATTGGTGACTGGGTACAGCCAGGGCTGCATCGCCTGAAGATTACCGAATATTTCACCTGCACCCAGCGCAGGAAAATTGTTATCCCGGACGATACTTCCCAGATTGAGCTCCATGTCCAGAAAACGGTTGATGTTCAGGTCGATATTGGATCGGAAATTGTATCGGTTGGAACGAGCCTGGATGTCATATTCCGAGATTTCATTGGCATGGTTATACAATCCGTTCTGACGCAGGTAGGATAAGGATACAAAATGTTTAACCGTGCTGTTTCCTCCGGAAATGTTGATATTCGCCTGAGACATAGTCGATGAGGGCTTAATCATTTCTTTAAGCCAGTTTACATTCGGATAAAGATATTCGTAAGAAGGCTTGCTGCGGTCACGGAACTTATTAAGATAATCATCGGTATACAGCGTCGCATTCTTGTTGTCATTGATCAGTGCGGTGCGGTAGAGCGAAAGCGCATCATAGGAATCCAGATATTCCGGCAGACGTGTCGGCGCCTGTATCCCATGCTGCATGGTCACAGAAATACTTGATTTTCCATCCACCCCGCGACGGGTGGTTACCAGCACGACTCCATTAGCTCCCCTTACCCCATATACGGCGGTCGAGGAAGCATCTTTCAGGATGGTAACCGAAGCAACTTCATTGGCATCGATACTTCCAAAAGAACGTTCAACCCCATCGACCAAAATCAGGGGATTCTGGCTTCCGGAGAAAGTGGCCATCCCCCGTATCCACAACTGCGCCCCGTCATAACCCGGCTCGCCGCTATTCTGAAGGGTGGTAAGTCCAGGCAATCTGCCGGCCAGTGCATTACTTAAATTGGCAACCGGGCTTTGGGTAAGCTCCTTGGTTCCAACAGAAGAGATAGCCCCGGTTACCGTCAGCTTTTTCTGAGTGCCGTAACCCACCACTACAAATTCATTCAGATCATTATTTTGTTCAGCTAAGGTGATAGTCAACTCGCGGCCAGCCACTGCTTTAACGTGCTGCGTTACATAGCCAATAAAGCTAATTACCAAACTATCCTGCTGGGATGCACCAATAGAGAATTTGCCATTTACATCAGAGGTGGTACCTCTGGTTGTTCCCTTAACCTGAACAGTTGCTCCAACGACGGGAGACTTATCGACGGCCAGCACCTGACCGCTGACATCAGCATTTTGCCCAAAAGAATAGGACACACTGACAAGACAGCAAATAAAAAGAAGTAAATGTTTCATGCATTGATTTAAAAAAAAGTAAAAAATGTTAAACAGTCTTGATTGATAGTCAGCCATTAAAGCGCAGGTGCTATCCTTACTCAGCTACTACCATACAATACATTCCATTGTGCACAGCAATCCCCGGCGATCCACTTTTGATGGTCTTTAAATGAGGATCACGAAATCTGTTTACAGGCCCTCAGCACGAGGCTTACCAACAGCCAGCTTCTAAAGTGCAAGCTTTATTTCTTTGGCAAATTTGACTTTGTAATTCAGTCTCGGGTAACCAGGTGAAATTAGGGCAATTTGTTAAAATCGGTAAACTTTTCCGTTGTTATTTAATCCGGTTTTTTGAATGATTTCTCTTTTATCCGTGCGATTTGCTCTCATGGGTATACGATTTTATTGAACATTATTTCCGCTATCCGCGTAATAAACATTGATGTCGCATTCTAAACACAGAATATCAAAAATGACAACTTGTATTTAGTCGGGCCGGACCTGACAGTGCTTGTTATTATTTTCGAAAGTTAGGACGCTCAATCGTTAAATTCTTAGTATAAATTAATCGCTATTTGACCGATCTTAACATTTTTCTTTCATTCGTTATGTGTTCTTGGAAATAAGTAGGCGATAATATCATTAATCCTTGTTTTTGACGAATATTATTTTCCTGCTACACATAATTGAAGTATTTTAATTCATTGATGTGATCGACATGGTAAAGTTCAGTCTGGGGGCAGTAAACCAGAGATCGAATTTACATAACTTGATTTTTAAACCATTTTTTAGGTTAAAGCCTTGGAAATTATTTGATTTTCTAAATGCTTGAAAGAAAGCCATAATATAGTAAAGCGTCAGATACAGGCAGCAAACTTTGCCTGATGAACGCTTTGTATGGGGCCACAGTCGCAGATTAACAAGACAGAGTATTTTAAAAAGGTATAATCATGGATGCAGGTTAATGTTTGGTTCAGGATTATTACCTGATCAGAGATACGAAGATCATTTGGATGAAGGTGGTAAATATCTGCATTCCGGAATGCAGCAAGCCGCAAAGTTTGTGAGACCAATGGTCTTTTGCGGGGTGTATTCCGTAGAGCTGGCGCTTCTTTGGCGCCACTTACGAATGAAATGAATGAGCGAATATGGAAAGCGAATAGGGAACATGCAGAGTCTCAGACAAAAGAAGGCGCAATCAAGTGTGTGTATGTTAGCTGGAAAACAAATCATTTGGTTGATTTTATAGTCAGGTATTGAACGTGATTTCAAAGACTTTTGCTGAATCGGAGCCGCCAGCTGAAAACGCCCGTTGGCAAAAATGTTTCTTTTATTATGACTTTGAAAATGTTTTCTGCAAAAGTGATTTTGGCTTGTAAAGCGAGGTTTGTTGAAAGGTTTAAGTTTGTATCCTGACATGGGCGCAGAACTGGATGGGGAAAACAATGTGATAGCATAAAATTAAGGGCAGAGGCAACCAATAAGTTAAAATAAGTGTCACTTGTTAAAAAATGAAGATATTACCTTTCTTTGAAAGGTCATTGGTCTGAATTTCGTTACATTTTTAATTAACCTGCTACCTACCACAAAATAGCCATAGCCATGAAAATGAAAAGAATTTTAATGTCCGTAATTCTGATCAGTTCATTTTTTGCCTGCAATAAATCCAGCAGAGCAGATACGCCGGCAGAAAAGTCCGAGCTTGCAAAGGATACTTCCCTGATCATGAATGAGGCGCGCAGTGCCCACCTTGCTGATTCTATCGATCTGAGCAAAGTGCCTTTCAGTGAGAAGGAGTTGGGCGCGTTTCCCGTTTTTGACCCTCCGGCGGATCTAGTCCCTCTGAACAAGCCACTTACGCGCGACTTTGACCGGGTGTTTTTCCCCACAAGGGAGGGGATGATTCCCATCGAAGGAAAGGTCTACAAAGCATTTATAACGGGTGTCACCGGTAAAGAATGGTCTTTGCCTTATTTTGAAAAGAGCTACAAGGACCTGATCACAGCGGCTGGCGGGGCACTGTTGTTTCAAGGGAAAGTACCACAAAAAGAACTCGACCGTATCAAAGACGAAGCTACCTATTTTGGTGAAGAAGGCTCGATTGACTATACAAACAATGTGGTGAAAGTTTACGCAATTCGTAGAAAAGAGGGAGATCATCTATTTGTGCAGTTATCAGGATACAGTGCAGGCGGTTCCATACAGATTCTTCAGCTACCCAAAGCGGCGAAGTGATGAAAGCATCCGAATATGAAAACACCTATTGCTAAGGACTTATAGGGATTGCGTGGCTCAATCTGCATGTGCCAGAAAAGCTATTAAAAGAAGGCGCAGTTTCTAGTGGATATAATTTAAAGAGGCTCCTTACAGCCGCGATCGGTGCAGCTGCACAAAAACCAGATGATATAGAAATGTCCAGTCTGTGGCCGGGCCAATCTGCTTCCATGGACAGTAAGACCATCGGCTGAATCGTTAAAGCCTCATAGCGAAGACAAAGCAGCTGGGATCATTTCATTAAAATCATTTATCCGATCCTTGGATTTACTGTCGGGAAGCAAACCGGTATTTTACAGAAAGAATACCTTGTAAATACCCTAAAACATCTGCAAACAAATAACTTCCGGCACCTGGCTGATAATTGTTTCTTGGCCGGCCTATAAAATCCTCCCTGTAGACAAAAGACCTTTGTAAACCCCAATCCAATGCCAGGTGATTGCCCATGTTGCGCGTAAAACCGATTGTAACCGCAGGACAGTATGTTACTCCCTTTGCAGTGACAGCTACCTGGGGAGAGGGCCAGTAGGAACTCTCTAACATCGTTCTCATGGCAGTTTGTTTGTATTGAGATACAATAAGAAACACCCCAACATAAAAATTGGTTTTGCCCGGTGTGCCTGAAAGGTTGGCGGGATAAAACTTTAGACCGGCTTTTCCGAAAGCTCCGGAAGTTATACGGTCATAAACTCCATCGTGTACTTTTCGAAAATCCTGTCCTGTGTAAGCCGTTTTGAATGTATAACCAAAATTGGCATTTAAAGAGAAGGCAGCGTGTCTGCTGAACTCGGAATTAATTTCCAGTGATTTGGAGATTAAAGGCGCAAAATTTAAGCCTACCTGACTACTCCATTGTCCCAGACAGACGGATGGAAACACAAATAATACAAATTGAAATAGGGAGCGTAAAGTTTTCACAAACATAAATTTATCTGACGTTGAGTACAAAGTTGACTTTCAGTATGTTTTGAATGGTATTGCTTCGTCAGCATTGGAAGCAACACCCCGGCATGAGCTGAATAACCACGGTTATAAGGCGTGTATCGCGTAAAATCTACTTTACTGTAAATGTCAGTCATACCGGAGAATTCGGAACCAACTTCTCCGAAATACCCAATCCATCAACGAAACAATTTTATTCTTTCTAAAGATGACGTCTTTTACTGCTTTAAGCCAGTTGATCGTGATCTTCCCGTTTTTGATGCGGCCGATACCTGGCTTTGAGATTGGACGAGCGTCCGTGCTATAAACTTCATCGCAAAGATCGTTAGCTTCTTTGATCAGGCCTTTTGAAAGCATGAATGCACCGATTGTCCCGGTTGAAGTGGTACCAAACATTGCAGGTTTAAAGCCAGCAGCAATTAAATGGCTTGCGACCTCGAATTGCCACGCGAAGAGTGCACCGCCGCCTGATAAAATGTAAAGGTTTTATACTTCCTGATCGCCGTCAGTTGTGATCATCTGTGTACGTATTTCGTATGTTTCAAAACACCACAAATATACAATACTCCAATCAAACGGTACAATAAGTAACGTTTAAATTTCTATTTTATAGGGCATGAAATTAAAGTTTGGCAGGGCTGGTGAGAAAGTGAAGGAACGGTGCTTACATTGATGTAAATTTAACCCCCTCTATAATATGGAAATGATTGAAGCTACGCAGGCGAATTGGGACGAACATGTTAAATTTCTCAGAAATACTAGTGTCCTGCGCGATAACATTGCTTTCTCTGAACGAAAGTTAACAATCTCTCATATTAAATTCCCAGATATCTTTAAAATAGACTTTCAGGAGAACATATCTATTTCTGAATATGAGTTTATCGGTTGCAATTTCGAATGTTTTTACAGTGGCATATCTGGTGAATGGAGTTTTGGTAATGTTAAAGTTACATTATCAAAATGTTCTCTTGACACTTATGCGACGGATGGCAATAACATTGGTCTATCCATTAGCTTTGTGGAATCAATAAGGGTGAAAAATGTCAATATGTTGAGTGACTTTACATCTGTGGAAGTAGTTGGAGATATTAATGTATTTACGAATTTAACGAAGCTAGAGGTTAGGGGTGCAAGAAACCTAGATAAAGCTAAACTGTCTAAGATTAAAATTAATCAATGTAATTTTGATGAAGTAGAAATAAATTCCATAAACAACTTGGAATTTACAGCAGAAAATGTGATATGTCGAAAGTCTTTATTTCGAGGTATTTTGAGTAGTAATGTGTCTATAACAATGTTTTCTAAGGTTGACAGCTTTATAATTTACAAATTTGCTGGTTCAATTAATTTAAGGGAATCTACATTCAAGGATATAGATATATCAATTGACAAACAAAAAGACATAAGTAACATTCAATTTTTCAATGTTGTAGCGGATAATGTCACTTTCAATAGAGAATTTAGTGTTCCTAAAAGAGAAGTTATTATTGATACAATTATCATTAGTCAGGGCAACATTGGTAATATATTGTTTGGCGAGGTAGTTTGCAAACAGATTATATTATCCATGCTCGTTGCATCGAGCGTCATTTTGCCGATAAAACTAACAAAATTTGACTCTTTTAAGCTGTCAGGTAGCTCACAGAATAAGTCATTCATTGATCGGATTTTCATTATAGGTGGAAATTTCCTGGAGGGAGCAACCGGCGACAAGCCATCGATTACAATGGAGCATTTGGAAACTTCGTCGCTTGTATTTCATTCTTTTTATAACAATTCGAACGTTTATATTTCGAATTTATCTTGGGGTTTAACAAATGATGCTATTAAAGCCAAACCAATGCCAAATACAATTTGGGCGGCAGTTGTTGGACAAGACATTCCAATCAATCAATTTGTAGAGGAAAAGGATGATAATGGATTAATAAAAGCAATATTCGAACGCGGTAAACCGATTGAAGAGAATATACTTAGGGGAACGATGTGGCACAACTGGAGGAAATATCTGCGCCCGTTAGATGCTAATCAATTGGTAATTGTTCAATCTGACTTAGGGAAAATCAACCTTATATCTTGTGATTTCTCTGATATGCAGTTAAAGTTTAGTGGATCTAAAATTACTGAATTGTTTTTATCCGGAACAGAAATGCCAAAAACTGCAATTGGCGAATATAAGGATAAGCAAGTTGCATATGCTCAACTTAAAAAGGTGTATGATAATCGCGGTGATAGCGTTTCGAGCAATGATTACCAGGCAAAAGAACTTGAAGCTCACTTCGATTATTTAAAGCATAAAAAGAGAGATGGAGAGGAGCGTCGCGATTACTTCACTCTTTGGTTAAATAAATATTCCAATAAATTTAATCAAAGTTATACTCGCACACTAAAGTATGGTCTACCAGTAATGGGACTTATATATTGGGTTTATTGTCTTTCGCTCGGTTTCCGGCTATTTACTGGCGCCGACAGCTATGATTGGGGAATATTTAAGCATCTTGTCTCCTTGTTTCCGGAATTCATTTATCCGATCCATACAGCTGGATTTGTGCCGAAAGAAATGGGATTGACAACAACGTTCTTGATTGCACCAACTGTTGAATTTATAGCCAGAGCAGTCAACGGGTATTTATTCTTCCAATTCATTCAGGCCTTCCGGAAATTTGGCAAGAAGTGACGTATATCTCTAATGGTTTTCCATGATTTTTAGGATGATTGGCGATGTAACGGTTTTAATATCCTATTTTGCAGGTACTTACTCATCTAACTCTATCACTTATGAAAAACGTTTTAATTACCCTCACTTTTATTTTTATTTTTTCATTCAGTGCATTTTCCCAAGCAACCTATAGGTTCAAATTCAAACACAAATTGTCTAAAATTGAATTGGCAGCACTCAAATTGGATGGATATAAAATAACTGACGCAAATGGGAAAGAATATACCTTCTGTCCCAGTTTAAAAAAAGATTTCAAATTCACAGTAACACATAAGAATTCTATTCTGGAGATAGATCCTTGGAGCATTTTAGACACTAGAACAAATTCTGATGTGCACGCAAGTGATCCATGTTTTGACCAGGCTGGTGTAATTAATGCCAACACCGATAACAATCTCAAAATCGATTTGAGAAAAAGAACCAAAGTTGGTAATGCCGTAGAAGGTATAACTCTTAGATACGAAACAATACTGTTTGCAATTAATACAATTGGGGTTAAGGCAAGGCCGAGGGTAAGTGATTACAATGATAGTTTGTATACTGTTAATTTTATAACCGGTAGTATAAATCTAGGAGTATCACTTGGGTATTCGTTTGGATGGACAAAATTCACTCAATTGACGAGTAATAATTACTCAATTACTCCATCATTCGGACTCGGGTTTAGTTCGGTCAAATTAGCAAATGAGCCAAGAAAGAAAAACATCGGTGTGACAAATAATCCTAGTAATTTTATATTGGGCCCAGCGGCTACTGTTATACTGGCGAGAAATGACATTGGGCTCGTTTTGTCTTATGGATATGATGTCATGATGGGCAAGAATAGTAGTGCCTGGGCTTATCAAGGCAAGCCATTTTATGGTGTAGGTGTTTCGCTCGGGCTAAAACTTTAGATTTGCCAACAACAATAGAAAAAGGGGTATAGATGGCCCTGTTTTATTCAACACCACTCAAATCCAACTCAACACCCGGCAGCAGATCTGAATACAGGTTTTGCAATTCATGAACGTCCAATATCCCCATATACGCCGCTTCGTCAGTGCTGTATTCTTCGGTGTATAAGTATTCGCCACCTCGGGATACTTGAACTGAATAACCAAGTTTTGCAAATTTGGTGATAGTTAGTTGAGGTCCGTCGCTTTCCTCCAGCTCATCGTCAGCCAGCTCAGTGATGTTGATCAGGTCAACGGTTCCGTTTGTAAAGTCACGGTCTGAAAGCTTCGTGAAGCCGAGTTGTTCAGGCATTAGCGAGATCTCCATGATGTACGGATAGTGGCCATCGAACTTCTTGAATTCAACGGACAGTGATTCGCCCGTTTTGACATTGGAAAGTGCAAATAAGGGATAGTTGCCAGGCTCTGTTATCGAATCGATCTTAAAGATTCCGAATTCACCTGGAACGGTGAACACTGTGACAAGGTTTCCTACGCGGTATTGGCTGAATTGAGACATCGGATTGAGCAAATTTCATTGAGATGGCTAAGATATAAAAGATATTGAAATACACTGACCTGTATTTTTGAAATTTTCATGATCTAGATTATATTCGCGTACTCAGCGAATTCCTCAATCCTCCAAATCAGCCGCATGAAAAAATTTCTCCTTAATTTTGCATCACTATTAATACTCCTGTTCTTTTGTTTCGGACAGACCGCATGTACGAAAAAAATTGACATTCAAATTGAAGAGGATCAATTTAATAAAGATGACGGTATGCTAAGGGATGAGGACGCACAATTAATCGACCAATTAAAAACCGTCAATATTGCTCAATTTTCTGATCTGAAGTTTGATGATATGAGGAGCATGGATGAATTTTTAAAGCAGAATGACCCGAAACTCCACAAAGACAGATCAAGAGTGGGAGGAACCGCCGAAAAGTATACAAAGCCGTTCGCTTTTCAGCGTGATCTATTTATCGTCCGAATGATGGTTAATGCATTCTATATTTCAAATAAAGGGTACATAAATTTGATGAAAAAGGGCCGGACAAACCTGCACAGCAAGGAATTGCATATAGTTTTGGCTCCAAACAATATACAGAAAGGCAATCTCCGACACAAGGAACATGCAACATCGATAAGCAAATCCATGGGCTTGATTGTTCTGGATTTATCTATCAGTTAGCTAAACAATCGGGAATAGGAATAACAAACAGGCCAGATCTTTGCAATGTTTCATATTTATCAAATGTAAAGAATTGGAATAGTGCTTTTGATCTGTCATCTGATTACGATATGATGGAGATGAAAGCCTTAGCAGGACAGGCAAGTGAGCTTCGAACCGGGGATATCATTGTATGGGGAAGTTCACATATTGGATTTGTCTATGGAAATTTAATCATCCATTCCAGTGGCATACCCAAACCAATGGCTGGACAAGATTGTGACGTAAATTTTCAGAAAGGTCCTCGTATAAGTGAACTTACCTCAGGATTTTTATCAGCTTTTAACAAAGGGAAGTTTACAATTTTAAGAGTGATTTCAAAATGTGTTGAGGGTATTCCACTCGTTATAACGGTGGATTACAATAAACGGAATGCTCCACCATACATTAACTACGTTAAATTTACTGCCGCAGGAGGCTTTCCGCCCTATCGAGGATCGGTTTGGAGCTCAGCCGACGGTATAATTATTAATGAACAGAATGATTTAGGTTGGACTTGTAATTCTGAAGTATTTGCTGCGGGGAGTGGTGGAAAAATGTCCACTTATATAGTAAAAGTACGTGACTCAAAAGGTGGAACTTTTGAAACGACCTTTATTTATTACTAATTGGAACTTTCCTCATTTCTGTCAGCGTCATTTCCAATTCCTAAAACAAACGTAAACCTGTACTATGAAAAAATCTCTGCTCAACGTCCTTGTTGTATGTTCATGTCTTTTCCTGTTCGCATGTCCAGAAAAGGAAGATCCCGCTCTTGAGGTTGATAACCGCCCTGAATTTCCTTACGACGTAAAGCTATACTTCAATCCGTTAAATTTTAAGGAGCTACCAACCTGTAACAAACCAGTTATCTATGAAAATATTAAGATAAGCATCAGAGCAGCAACGCAGGAGGAATACCCGGGCAATAAAAGTGCATGCGGATATATCAGTGCAAGTAATGGTTTTATCGGACCGGGCACTGCACTTGAAATTGATAAATCCTACTACAAAAGTTTAAAGCAGATCCAGGTTACTGTTTGGGAGGCATGTAGCGTCCCGGATGTAGTAAGCATATTCTTCTATGACAAAAGCGGCAAGGTGGTTCTTTCAAAAAAGTTACAAGGCGATGAAACCCAATACTCAAATTGGTTTAGTAATATGCAGGCAGTTGAAAGGATTGTCATCGTTAATAGATGTGAAGGAGGGGTAAGGTCTGTGACTTTAACGAGTTATTAAAAGGAATTCTCAGTCACGTCTAACACACGGCCAATCCAACCAGCCAGGTACTTCTGTTTGACAGGGTAAAGTTTGACGTGATTGATATAAAAGTCCGATCGCTCTCTTGCATACTTCCAGACGTTTGCCTTACTTAAATTCTTTACTGTAACCGGTCCAAAATCACCGTCGGCAGTAACTCCAAGTGAGCGTTGCAAAATCTTGACGGCTCTGGAAATACCGGAATTTACACAGACGTCAAAGAAATGTAGACGAATCTGCGATGGTAAGGTATCAACTTTGTATTTGTCCCAGAAATCACGTTTGTAGATTTGAATCGCTTCCGGCCGTGATAGATTTTTAATGTTTAATCCAGGATAAGAAGCGGCACTGATGCCGAATTTAGTGCCGTGAAGAATCCCTTTTCCCTTTTTGCCACCAGTCCAATTCCCTGGATCATCCGCATCCATGGTAAAACCGCCTTCCGATGAAAGGACGTGCTCAATAGCTTGTTCAAAATTCATTATTTATGTGTGTATAATTTTCGTAACTCTTACTTCTTCCTTTTAAACAGCCACAGAAACCTGCTGGTAACCTGCTCAGGTGGCAACGTATCAATCATTGGTTCAGGAACAGAAACCGGAATCTCAGGCGGCTGAATAGATGACACTTCCGGTTTTGTCCTATTCTTGTAAACCACAGCCCGCTGAACCAGAACCGGAAGTCTGCCAATCTTGTAATCGATCCGGTCAGCCGTTTTATATATGTCGGTATTTACGACGTTGATCTGCTTTTTAAGGATCTCGTTGGAATCAACAGGAGTAGTTTCAGTTTTCTTAACAACCTGAGGATCCGATTTTTTCAATAGCAAAGGTTCCGCTTTACTATCCGTATCTTTTCTTGCCGAATCTACTGCCGGCAGTCTTTTCGAAGGTTGCTGAGACTGCAAGGCCGTAGCCACAAACAAAATCAGCATTCCTATTAAAATTCGTTTCTTAGTCATGATTTAACTTTGTTACAGTCTGTGTAAGTGCATTATCCGCCTTCACTTCAATATTATTCACTCTACGTTTTACTTTTTTCTGCTCGGCAAGCATATCTTTCAAAAACTGCTTCATTTCAGCATCCTTTGCAGCAACTGCGTCGGAACATTCCTGCTTTTCTTTCACCCGAAGTGACTGCAAAGAGTCGACCTTATATTGCAGCTTCATTGCGGACCTCCATTTTGATATCCTTGCCATCACCCTTCTCTTCCACATTTTCCAGCTTATACCACAATACTGAGATGGCGATTGAAAAAAGGTAGATTGTGAGTTTCTGCGGCGTCAGCTCCATTATCGCTTTAATCACAGTCGTATAACTTAATATTATTAATGTGCCATAAGTCAATAACCTGGTGTTATAGTTCTATGATAATAGTTTGGCGACCATAAGCTCTGAAAGTGCGGCCTTCCATGGTGACATCTTCGTACAATTGTGGAGATAGAAACCCATTATAATAGATTAGGACTTTACCAGCTTTGCCGGATCCTTTTAAAGGAATGCCCGATTTATTAACAAAGATATCTTTGATGTTGTATTGGTCACGGTTCACTGAGCCAAAACCATTTAAATGATATCCAGTAGACCCTTTATGTGGAGTATACCTGGGTATTTCGGAGAAGTTGGGTTCTTCGCCATTTTTGGTGAAAAATATATTTAAAATATACACATTAATTTTTCACCACATACCCTTCTTCTTTTTTGAATTCTACACCGATTCGATCTAATAATTTATAAATCTGCGCACTGTGGTAATTTGTACCATAGTTATTGTTTATCCATTCTGACAATAACGGGCCTGACCATCTTTTTCTTTTATACCCAAAGTTTACGGGTGGCTCATTTAACACAATATTTCGGATTCTCTCCAGATCCGACACTGATAAAATCGATTTCCTCCCCCTTCCAGGTAAGTCATTCAGACCCTCAATGCCCTTTTCTTCAAATCGATGTACCCAATTAGTGACCTGCTTGAAGCTGATGTCATAGATCTTGGCTACCTCTCTACTCGGCAAACCTTTAGCCACCTGATAGACCATATTGAGCCTTGTAGCAACAACGAAAGCCGAATCGGCGCTCATTAACTCTTTGATATCCTCTGGCTTGTAACCTTTTATTTTTAGAACTGACTTTCCCATGTTTTTGATTCTTGCAATTAAATATATCAATTATATGTGTATTTAATTTATATATATTTATGTTAATATCTAGACTTACACTTCCCACAAGTATTCGCTTTGACCAGGTTTCCATTGCTTGTAGTGACGGAAAAATATCTATCAGTGCGGCATCCTCTCAAAAGCAATCGGTCTGTCCTGTTTGTAAAATACGAAGTAAGTGTATTCATAGCCACTACCACCGCATATTGGCTGATTTGCCTATATCCGGATATAACGTCCAAGTTTTGCTGTATTCCAGAAAGTTCTTTTGCAATAACGAGCGTTGTCATCGAAAGATATTTACTGAAAGATTTACTTCCGAACTAAATGCCTATGGTAGACGGTTTAGCCGGACTGCGGATTTATTAGCAAAAATCGGTTTGGAGCTTGGTGGAAATAAAGGGGCAGTGGTTAGCAGGCTGATCGGTTGTCCGGTAAGCGCAACAACTATGTTAAGGGTTGTAAAAAAACTAAGCTACATAGTCCCCGACAAAACCTCCGGAACCATTGGAGTGGATGATTGGGCATTTAAAAAAAAAGGGCGCAACTATGGGACAATCATTGTGGATTTAGTCAGCACAAAAGTTGTCGATTTATTAGCTGACAGAGATGCCGAGACTTTGGCGGCATGGCTTGAAAAACATCCAGAAGTACATACCGTTTCCCGGGATCGGGCTAGTGCCTATGCGCTCGGCATTCGCAAAGGCGCGCCGCAGGCTGTCCAAGTGGCGACCGTTTCCACTTGTTGGTTAATCTCCGTGATGCCATGCAAAGGGTTTTACAGAGACAGAGCAACATTTTAAAGGAAACATTCCGGCTTTTTAACAATCAGGAAAGCATTAACACAGAAAAGAGGCAAATTAAACAAAGGGAAGAGCTCCAAAGATCACAGGTATTCCCCCTCAGTAATAAAAATGCATCTTTATTTACTGGAAACGTAAGTGCACAGCGGCAATTTAAATTTGAAATGGCCAAAGATTTATATGCAAAGGGTTACAAGATTAAAACCATCTCAAAACATCTAAATGCAAACATAAAATCGATTAGAAAGTATGTCAATCTTGAGGTATTACCATCACAGGTCGTTTCCCATGGCTTAACGAACTTTGATATGTATCGGGCCTATCTTATTGAAAACAATAGGCCGGGAGTGACCTACAAAGATCTTTATCATAATATTGTAAGGGATGGCTTTAACGGAAAATACACCAGTTTTTGCGATAGAATGAACCGGCTAATGACAGCAAATAACTCGCTATATATGAATGGAACGGCAGATCAGTGGCCTGTTAAATTACCTACTATGAAAACTTGGTCTACAACAAAATTAGCGTTTATGGCCCTAGGTGATACTGAGAAATTAAAACCTGATGATAAAAAATTCCTCGAGTTCCTTTATCAATCATCCAGCGTTATACGAGCAACAGCTGAACTGGCCATCCAATTCAAAAAGTTATTTTTGGTTAAACAAATAGGAAGTCTGGACCACAGGCTTCAAAATGCATTGAAACCTAATTCAGGTTTTAAGGGATTTGCAAGGGGAATAGAATCAGACTATGAAGCGGTTAATCAAGCGGTTATTTCCAATGTAAGCAATGGGCCCGTTGAAGGACAAGTGAACAAGCTTAAAACGATTAAACGAAACATGTATGGTAGAGCGAGCTTTGATCTATTAAAAATTATGGTACTGGGAAATACATGATAATTCACCAAAAGTGGTGAAGAACCAGCCACTGATCACCCCAATTTGGAAATTGAGGACAGGTTGTTTCGGTTGGAACTGACCAGATTAAGTCAATGGTTGATAGTTATTAGCAAATTGTGAGTAATAGTCTGCTGATGTCATCGATCTTCTTTAGGCCAGCCGCCTGATGGGGGGAAGAGCGGTATTAACTTTTGGTTTAGCGCAAGGGGACAAAGGTGGAACTTTCAACTGATCCGCTTGCGAATGTGCATCCGAATCGGTGAAAGCAACCGAAACCAACGTCTTTGATTTACGCTTTAAAATTGCACTTTCATGGCGACAGCCGATAGTGTTCTTACAAGGGCTTTTTAACAAATGAACTTCTACCAGCTTGAGAGCACATGTTATTTTCCAAGATATCACGATGCCTGCCGGGACAGCTTTTGCATACCAGAGCCATCACCGGACCAGTAATTTAAATGATTATTGTCTTTGCCCAGGAAAACAGCAAGAGCATCTTAACATTCCAGATTATCGGCAGTATATGTTCAAGTGAGCAACCACATGCAGGCTGACTGATTTACTGAATTGTTTGATGAAGGAATTATATAATTTCACACCATATCAGATGATGATCGCTGGCTGCGTGAATTTCTTTTTCGAGTTCCGGGTAAACATCCCATCTCCTGGCGCGCGCACCCGGCCAGGCTCCTTTACGAAATATACCACCCGCAGTTACCCTGTTGAACAAGGCAGGAGACAGCAACAGATAGTCAATTTTCTGGTTATCCCGCCCGGCATCATACGTTCCCTTTCCAGGGTAGCTTCCTGTATTGAAACTTGGATGCTCAGAGATATCTCTAAGGTCTGTGCTGGTTAGTAACGCCTGTATGGGTGCACTTTCGGGCGTATCGTTCAAATCTCCCAGCACAACAATGTTCTGATTACCCTCTGATAGCAAGCCATTGTAGATCTCTGCCGTACGTTCAGCCTGAAGTGTCCGTTTAGCCTGGGAAACCGGGTCATTGCCGCCGAATTTACTTTTGAAGTGATTGGGAAGTACCCATATTTTTTCACCGTCAGGCGTATGTACACAATACTCAGGACAATCTCTGCTAAATACTGCTTTCCCTTCGCCGTTGACATCGTGGATGTGGCTTCGCATCAGGCCGATTGGGTAGCCCTTCCTGGTCATCAATCCAACATCTATACCCCGGTCATCGTTGCCATCGATCAGCATCACGTGTTCGTAGGGGGTGCCGCCTACCTGGTCGAGGACATAATCGCTGAATTGTTTTAAAGCAACACGATGTTCGGCCTCTACCACAGCCAGTATGTCAGCATTCACATCCCGCAAAACACGGCCTGTGTTCATCACCGCCCTGGCGTTTACATGCGCCGTTTTTAATTCAGCCCAGCCTACCCAGTCACCGCGCCCGTCAGCATCAATAGTGTAGCCTGTGCCGCTCTTTGGCCTGTTGATAAGTTTACCTCTGATCTTACGAAGCAGCAAATAAGGTCCGTTGTCCGACTTGAGAATACCCGTTTCTTTCATGATGGACAGTATCCTGTCCTTATCTGCTGCGCTGTAAACAGGCTGCTCGAAAATGGTGTTGAGTTCCGCTTCTAGTTTGACAACTTTTTTGGCTGCAGCGGTATCATCATTGAAAGCTTTGGCACGGTCGAAAAGATTCTCGACGTTGAAGGAAGCAATTTTCATGGTAAATTCATTTTGGGTTGTCCTATAAAGTTAATGACTTCAAGCAGGATACGTATCAGAAATGATTAAGGGTAACGAAAACTTATTATTTGGTCGGACATGTCGCTTGCAGATTAAAAAGGAGCTATTGGCATCCCTTCCGGCCGGGCTTACTGTTGCAATCTTTTGGACCCAAAAGGATTTTCATGCTAATCCCTGATGCTTCTTTGCAGCCGGCGATTGTTTTGTGACTGTGTCAAGGCTTCCTCTCAAATTATGTCTTTGTGCTGGTTGCCAAAGGCTACGTGTTCACAGGAAGGACAAGTAAGTGATTCCCCGATCCACTGTAAGGGCTGATATAGATAGAGTAGGAATACCTTGTTCTGCTGTTTGCGACTTTTCGATTTGTTTACAGATGCGATACATAATTAGTGTGGTTTTGACTGTTTTTCTTCTGTCGTGTAAAAAGCAAGACCTCAGAGAGCCGCCATTTCCCTGCGAACTATCCCTTACCAGCATAAAAAAGAAGCAAGGGATTAGGCTATTGACCAACAACAGGGAACTAACTGATCCGAAAACCATCAATGATTTTGTAAAGGGCTCGACATATTGTCAGTTTAAAGCTATAACTGGGTTTTTTTAGATAATGATTTAACCGGTACAAATAAAGATTCTTTGGCTGCAAATAAAAAAATGAGAAAATTAATAAGGCGATGTAATATTCCAGTTAATTCCTGAATCTTTAAAGTCTTTAAAAAACATTCACACTATTGAATTGATAAATAGTAAAAATCAAACAGCGAAGATAAACGACGGGCCACAAGTAATAACCGAAATAACATATAGTCTATTTCACGGTAACAAATCGCGGAGAGAAAGTCTTAACAGAATTAATACCGTTTGCAGAGTCGATGGCTGGATTTTAGGAAATTGGTATTTAGAATTGTTGATACTACATGAATTAGAATTTAGATGGAATCTACAACAATGGAGCTGTATCCATAAGATCCGGATGGGCTTCTATGGAAAATGTTCGGTGGCAAGAATAATAATGATCTTATCTCAGAGAGAAATCCGCTGTATGGTAAGGCCATACCGAATTTAAACATGGAGACGAATGTCTTCTCTGATTACTACAATCACCCTAATTATCTATATTTAATACACTAAGTCAAAACTTCCCAACCACTTCCAGATATTTCCCTGAATCTCCTTCATACAATTCCCGAACTGCTTCATAAAAACCCAAAATCTCATCCTGCTCACTAAAAACTCCGTGCAGCGCTGCACCATACCGGTCCTGATTTCGAGAAAAATCAATCGCCAAACCATCAGCATAATATTCATAAACCAGTTCAATGATCGTGTCGACCACCAAACCTGGCTCCGTATTATACGGATATTTTGAAACGACCGTAAAAAATTGATTGTAAACGAAATCGTAATGAAGCAGAATAAAGCGGGCATTTCGGTTTTGAGAAACCTTCTCATAAATGTTCGCTTCAATTAATGTCAAGTAATCCTGCACATAGAGATGATGGTATTCTGCCGATGACATCGGCACAAGCGGATCGGCCTGGTAGTGGATATGGCTGGTTTGAGCGATAATGTTTTGCAATTTCCTTAACCTGGTGTGCACACCGGGATTTTCTGCGTTTGCTCCTTGAAAAATATCTGCTTCGAGTAAAGGGACTTCTTTTGAAATATATATATTTTCAGCCATGATTGAACAGTTTACGGGTTTGAAGTTGATCAGACGAATACAGCCTATAATCCAAATAAATCCAGAGCATCAAATGCAGGTCTTTCATATGGCTTTATGGCTTCCGGAACGTTTGTATTTTGCTTCGCATTATAAATACCATCCACGGTGCGATAAGCATCCAGCTGATCATCGGGATATGGAAATTCCATCAAATTGATCATCTCATTTTGGGTCAGGTTTGGTATTAGCCACGAAAGCGCTGCATTGCCGGTCAGGATTAACGGTTGTCTTTCACCGTCATTATGTACAGCAGCCATTTTAGGCGTAGCGTCTTTTGTTACAATACTAAAAGTCGGTATTCCTTTCCACACTGAATAGATTGCACCCAATGCAAAAAACTTTTTATTTTTTGGCTTTATATACCAGGACTCATGTTCCTTCGCGCCTAATTCAGGATAATGGGGTTCGAAAAACCCGGTGCAAATAACCAGACATCTGTTTTGCCAGGAATCCCGGTATGATGCTTTTGTAAACAATTCGTCGTTACGGGCATTAAGTGTATTCGCTTTCCAGTCTTTTTCCTCTTTAACCCAGCTAGGCACAAGTCTCCAACGGTAGGCCGTCAATTCCTTCGGATTTTCTTTGGATATAACAGGCAAGTAGGGTTTTTCGAACCCGTTAAAATCATACTGCTTTTTAAATAGGTCCAGTTTTACTTCCGGAAGCCGGAATTCGCGGGCTACTTCTTCGGCATCAAACTGATTTGAAACATGATAGCACATAATCTGTTGTTGTTTTTGAAATATTAATATATAGGAAATGATAGAAAATCGTGCTAACGCAAATTTTCGCATCCGGGCATGTAATCACTGCAATTCTGTCAGCATATACGCAACAATCGAGGGAAAATATTTATTCTAACTGTGTTGCGAAACGCAGAAAATTAGTTTAACATTGGTATCTAATAGATCATTTTTTTGATACTAAACGTATCATTTAATTTTTAAGTTCTATTAATCAGCAATATATAACGGAAAAGATAAATTATCACTTTAACCAGCGGCAATATGAAAACGATAGACGAGAGCAATTTGATGGAGCACCCTACCGGTCTCATCGTCCAATTTCAGGATGAGAATATTAACCGGGATTCATTCGCCCGGATGACTTTCAGGTTAGATATTTTTTGCAGCATTCCTATACTTGTTTTTGAATTTGCAGATCCATCACAAATCCTTTTTCTGCCAGTACGCTTTTGGCAAAATTCAGAACTAAACAATACCGAACCCTGGACGATCACGATTCAAATACAGGGACACGATTGTCACCTGAGGCATGAAAGAATGTTCGGGCTTACACCAATTCAGCTTGCGAAGATCCAGCTTTGCAAAAAGGAACAGGAAGCTTTGAATCCTGGACAGCTTGACGCCATCGAAGATTACATCTATTCCGACTTCATCGGAATGTTGAATTGATGTAATATGAGAGATGCAATTACAGAAACAGAAAAATTTCGATTCTTTTCTGCCAGTGTAACAACTGCACTGGAACTTGTGGTCATACCTGGTCTGGCTGCTGGCTTCCCGTCGCCGGCAGCTGACTTTATTGATTTGACAATTGACCTCAACAAGGAACTGATTAAAAATCCATCATCCACGTTCCTGGCCCGGATCGAAGGTGACTCGATGAGTGATATCAACATTTGCAACGGCGATATCGTCGTAATAGACAAGAGCCTGGACGCTACCGAAGGTAAAATTATAGTAGCTTTTCTGAACGGAGCATTCACGGTAAAGCGTATTCAGTTTGAGAAAAAGGGTTGCTGGCTGGTAGCAGAAAACCCCAAGTACCCTGCAATACGCGTGACCGAAGAAAGCGACTTCCAGATTTGGGGTGTTGTTGTTCACGTTATAAAATCCTTCTAAATGTTTGCCCTGGTCGACTGTAACAATTTTTACGCTTCATGCGAACGCCTTTTCCGTCCGGATCTGGTAGGCAAACCGATTGTTGTACTTAGCAACAACGACGGCTGCGTGATTGCCCGAAGCAAGGAAGCAAAGGATCTGGGAATAAAAATGGGTGCTCAGGCTTTCATGAATGAACGGTTTTTTAGGGACAATAACGTTCATGTATTTTCTTCCAACTATGCGCTGTACGGAGATATAAGCTCACGCGTGATGGGCATGCTCAGCGTATTTACACCTGATGTCGAAGTTTATTCAATTGACGAATCGTTCCTAAAATTTGACGGCTTCGATTATTTCAGTTTGCAGGAAATTGGTTTAAAAATGAGAAAAGCGGTTACGCAGGGTACAGGAATACCTATTTCAATTGGCTTTGCCCCAACAAAAGCATTAGCGAAAATTGCCAACAAGCTGGCAAAGAAACGTCCGGAGACAGGCGGAGTATATGTCATGAATTCGGTGGAAAGATTAGAAGAAGAAATTGCGAAATTCACCATTGACGACGTTTGGGGAATTGGTCCGCAGCATTTTAAACGTCTGCAGGCGATGGGTATCAGAACGGTACTTCAATTTACCCAGCTTCCAGACGAGTGGGTACAGAAGCATATGAGTATTGTAGGGCTTCGACTAAAACGGGAATTGGCTGGCATCAGAACCTTGGACCTGGAAGAAGCCAAGCCAAAACAGAATATTGCCATAACCCGCAGCTTTAACGAAAATTATACAGAGTGGGACAAGGTGAAAGAACGGGTAATAACCTTTGCCACCATTTGTGCAGAACGATTACGGGCGCAAGATTCCACCTGCAGGGTAATTCAGGTGTTTGTTTTAACCAACCGATTCCGGGCCGATCAACCGCAGCATAACAAAAGCATTACAATGAAGCTGCCGTTTCCAACAAACTCCGGACTGGAACTTGCTCACTTCGCAGTCGACGCATTGAAACGCATTTATCAGCCAGGATATGGATACAAAAAAGCCGGAGTGCTTGCAATGGAACTCGCACCCGCAGCCGATACGCAGCGCATGATATTTGAAAACTCCGACCCAAGGCATGCAAATCTCATGGCCGTAGTAGACAAACTAAACCATGCACTGGGACAACAGAAGGTTAAGCTAGCGTCCCAGGATCTGGACAGAGTTTGGAAAATGAAGCAAGAACGCCTATCGCCCCGGTACACTACGCGGATTAACGAGATCATCACAATAAGCTGTTAAAAGACTGAAATACAATGGCACCAGTCAAAAAAAACTACTCTATCTTCGTGCATGCACTGCACAGCCGTTTACAGCTTGTCCGCAACAAGTTGGACGTGAACAAAAAAATGACTCCCAACGACGTAATCACCAGAAACCTGCGAATGTTTGAAAAAGCCGGTGAATCCGTAAAAATTTACCACGATCACAAATGCGGAAAAAGTGAATATTACGACGCAGCTGAGTTGTTTTTGCTATCCATCGATCCGGACGAAGCAAAGATTATGGCGCAGCCGGTTTGGAAGGGATAAAGCCAACATCTGTTAGCTGCGTATCAGGAAAAGTTTAAAACCCCATAACCGGGACTTTTTGAAAATTGTTGACGACAAATGCGAGTTGCAAATCGGAAAACTGTATTATGTAAGATGTGCGTAAATCCAAGTGGAAACGGACAAAATAATCTCCGTTCCAATCCTGGGAGAAAAGCACACCGACGTAAAGTTTGGGATTTACTTTTTTCACTATCACCTGGACGGCCGATTTATCGACGATGAGATACATTCCAGATATGCTGTTGATGATCTTGGTAGGACCAACACTATAATTGACGTTACCGCAGACAATCTTCACGTATTCAAAGGCATTGAAATCAAAGGCAAAAAGTGTATGCGGCTAACAACCGGAATTAAACCGCCACCGCCTGGGTCGGACAACTACAAAGGCAAAACCCCAATTAAGAAGTATTACCAGTGGTAGGATTCAATGGTCGGCAAGTCCTGCAAAGGGAAGATCTGCCCGCACCTGGGAACCACGATGCAGGTTGTAGGAGATAAGCTGATTTGTCCACTGCACAATTTGAGGGGAAGTGTTGACTTGGAGGTTATCATTAAATAACAAGATTCACATCTATCAGCTAAATAAATGGAGAAATGACAGATAAAACGAACGAAGAAACCCAGTCAGACCATCCAGGCGATCAAAAACCAAAGCTTATCCACCTCCGTGACATCTTGCCAGTTGTGGAAAGACACACTGATGAGACAAAAGTCTATTTGAAAGACAGGCCGTTGAAGGAATATACTGAACGGGAAAATGAGCTTTATATCCTGGTTTGGAAAAAGGGGCTTACTGTTTTACAAATTATCGAACGATGTAACCCAACCGCGGAAGAATTAGCCTGGCTGTGGAATCGTGATCGAAGTGATCTAAAATGGTCGCGATCACTTGAACATGCTCAAAATTCTAGAGTAAAAGCAGGCACGTCACCGGCTAAGGAATCACAATGATGTGCTGGTCTAGGTATTTACCGAACTTGGGAATATAGTCAGGTAGCACCAATTGTAATGTTCGGTGTTTGGAGCAGTTTTTAGTCAAACGGATCACTTCTGTCATCTAAACAGTGCTGTTCCGGGCGCATGAAAAAAATTCTAAGTTGAAACGCGAATTAACAGAATCGTATATATACTGTTGCTTTTATGAAATCATTCCTGCTATTAGTCAGCCTTCTTTTTCTATCAACTTGTTCTTTTAGTCAAATTTTCGTTGGAGATGTAGATATCAATCTTATAGACAGCGTCAAAATCGTAGAGGTCTATGTAAATCGACGTGTGAAAAGAAATATCGTCTATGTATCTGTTGACTTCGGGCAGAGAGACGATTCGAATTCCCAAAGTGCAGGAAATCGAAGAGATGAGCTTTTGGTATTGGAACCTGAAACCAAAAGGAAAATGGTTTTCATTCCACTGGAGCTGTCTTGAACTTTTTTGAGCGAAACGGGTGGGAATATATAAATGGTTTTGCTGAAAATAAACCCGATGGCGCTGGGTATTATTATCATTTCAGAAAAAGACAATCAAAATAGTACCTTTTATTGAATGGTCATATTTCGATAGGTCTGTGTTAAGTGAGAGGTTAACGACCTAAAAGTCGGTTTCATGTTTCTGCTATATTAGCTTTTAAGCGTGTCGGATTGTTAGTTAGAAAAAAAATAAAAAAGATTAATAAAGCTAATATGCATAAGTTGAGTTAGTATATTGTCTTTTTTTTGTAACACTACAAAACCTACGCAGCGATTGTAGATGATTTGAAGCTAAAAGCTTCTAGCAAACTAATTTTAGCTCACTTATCAGCTTGATTCGCTGCTAAGGAACCGGTGTATTGACGGTTAGCGGTTGTAGTTGTACCATTCGTGGTTTAGTTAAACGATTAAGGAATGTCCTGCTAGTTCATAGTGTCTAGCGGACCACCTCTTGCAGAAACATGCTCATCAGCAAGCTTTCGACTCTGCTCCTGCACATTTTTTTCCTCCAAAGTATCCTTGCAAATCATCCTGTAAGCCATCACATTATTCTTTTGTCCAATACGGTAACATTGTTCAATGGCCTGTGATTCACCGGCAGGGTTCTCCATGGAACAAATCGGAAAACATACTTTGCGGCCGTTAGATTTTACTGTGTGCCGCCTGCTTTCAGACTGAATAGAAATACGCGGGTATCATAATCGGTTTGAAAGCGCTGGACCAACTTGTTTCTTTGGTCTTCTCTGGTTTTACCAACCAGATAGGCATAGCAAATTTTACAGAATTTCAGCTGTCGACTAATCAGTCCGAGGAGTTTGTAAAGCTTGAAAACCCCAAGCAAGATGCTGCGGGGGAACTTTTGCCAGCCGGGCTATTATGACAATCAACGCTATTACTGCGGTATCTGTCCGCCGGTTGGGATGCCCTGCCAGCTAGTTTCATTTCCTGCCGGTCGGCAAGTGTATAAACTAAGGGTGAATTCTGATCCATCCATGGGCCGATGATCTGTCATCGGTCACTGCTGCCGGTTGAAGAGTATCATTGGCAACCGGCTATTCCTACCGGATCATGGGACATTTTAGTATGTTTTTTATTATTCAATGCGCAGCTTTTTTATCCCAGAGCTAAGGCTGGAAGTTTACACCGGGGATGTCAGCTGCGCAACGTTTTTCTGAATATTTTTCCCTTGCAGTTTTTAACGACTAGCCTGATGGGATCACGTTGATTTCTTGAGTGGTTCGGATTTTACATATTTGATATGACTGGAATTGAATCAAAGACCTGTGCAATGAAAATCCAGCATTTGACGCGGATTGTAAATTTCAAGGTTAGAAAATCTTTTCCTTATCAATGCCGAGTTTTTTTATCCTGGAGTTTAGCGTTGAAGTATTCAAGCCCAGGACTTCGGCTGCGCCACCTTTTCCGAATATTTTTCCATTACAGCTTTTGAGCACTTCCATGATATGATCACGTTCATTTTCTTCCATGGATTTTAACCGGGGTTTGGTTGTATTGTCTGCCTGTTCCATACCAGAACCTTTTGGCAGGTTAAGTTCATTGATAACAGTGCCCTGTGCAAGCAAAACACCCCTCTCAATTTGGTTTCTGAGCTCACGAATATTTCCAGGCCACTGATATGAGAGCATTTCCTGCATCACTTTATCAGAGACTCCACTGATTTTTTTTCGGTATTGACTGGCAAACTCATCGGTAAAATGTTTCGCAAGCTCAGCAATGTCGTCTTTTCGTTGCCGGAGTGGTGGAATTACAATTGGAAACACATTCAGCCGATAGTATAAATCAAGCCGAAAACGACCTTTTGATACTTCCACTTCCATTTCCCGGTTGGTTGCTGCAATCACGCGTACATTTATCTTAATTGGCATCGTTCCACCCACACGTTCTATTTCTTTTTCCTGCAGTACACGCAGCAGCTTTACCTGGGCATCAAAGTGCATTTCGCCGATTTCGTCCAGAAATATCGTTCCGCCCTCTGCCTGTTCAAACTTACCGATCCTTTTTTCGGTAGCACCGGTAAATGCACCTTTTTCATGGCCAAATAATTCTGATTCAATTAAGGAAGCGGGCAGGGCGGCACAGTTTACTTTAATAAAAGGTTTATTTTTTCTCGGTGAAAGACGATGTATCGCGTCGGCTATGCTTTCCTTGCCCGTTCCGCTCTCGCCTACAATGAAAACGGAGGTGTCCGATGGGCTGACAACAGTGATATGATCCAGAACGGCGAGTAGACCATGATTTCTTCCAATAATTCCTTCAAACAATTCGTCTTGCTGTGCACTGTTTGAATTATTTCCGGCCGATGCTATAAGCACATTACCTTTTGCTGTTTTCGGAGTGTTGTTCTCAAAAGCATCCGTGATGAGCACTTTCCAGCGGTTGAACATCGCAACATGGTCTGTATAGTATGCATTGGGATTCTGGCTAAAAAGGAAAAACTGATATAGCGTCCCATCCGTGAGATGAATTGACATGGAGAGACAGGATTCTGTGTCGTAGATATCAGCAAGAATTCGTTTAAAAGAACCTGAATTGTGAACCTGTTTAAAAGTGTTTTGATTATAAAAACTCGTCCTCGTTTCTTTGTAAGCTGCTTTTTGTAAGTAGAGAATATCCTGCCTTGATATGCCTGTCAATTGCAAAAGATCTTCCTGGGAAAGCATTTTGTATTGATTGAGGCCAATTCTGTGAAAGCCATGTATCTTCTCCGGCTTACCGGTTGGATCAAAAGGCAGCGTCGTAATAAAATCGAATGGAACATAGGCCTGAAATGCCTTGGCAAGTGCAATTACTTTTTGCTCAAATCCCGATGATTCTGCCACCGAACCTTTGAGCTGTTCCAGAAGACCGGCTTCTCTTCTTTGAATGGCATCCAGGTTCTGCTCATGCAGGTAGTTGGAAATATTCAGGGTAACCAGCACATCCTTTTCACGAAACGGCTTTACCAAAAAACCGTATGGTTTGGTCTGTTTTGCCGCTTCGAGAATGTTCTTGTTTGAATTCGCTGAGAGATAAATGAAAGCAATATTTTTTTCTTTTAATATTTTGGCCAGGTCAATTCCGGTCAGGTTACCCTGTAAAAATATATCAAGTAAAACCAGACCAGGACTCTCTTCTTCAACAATTTTCAGGGCCTGAGGTACAGAGAGCGCGATCGTACATACGCTATAGCCTGCCCGCTCCAGAATCATCTGCAGGTTGTTGGCTTCTATAAACTGGTCTTCTACGATCAGTACCTTATTGTTCATAGCGTTGTGATTCAATTCATGTATCAGAATGTTAATCTAAGGCAAACTCAGCAAATATACAAAGATGACAACGGGCTCTCCTGAAAATGAAACACCATTAAAACCTGAGCTGCGCGGTCACACCCGTCATGGTAATATCTTTGCCAGGTCCTGCTTCTTTAAGGTAGCCACCTGAATTAAACCAGGTGAACTCTGCGCGAAAATATAAAAACGGATTGGGCCGAAAATCAAGCTCTGTTCCGAGCTGACTACCAATAAAACGCGAAGAGGCAGTATGGCCGGGATATAAAATTTTTCCATTGACCGCGTAAACGCCGTCGCTTTTGCGCATCCTCCAGAAAAGATCATAGTCTGCCAGCCATGATATTTTTGGGGATAAGTTAATTTGAAAATAGGGGTGAAGATCACGCAGGTTGTAAGGTCCGATCAGGGAAGCAAGTCCGAAGTAAGCACCCTTGGGATAAAGGGGATTAAAGGTATTCAGTCTTTGGTCATTCAAATGGCGGTCACCGCTGATCAGCTCAGTTTTTAGCCCGACTACCGGCTTTGATTTAAGAGATTGAAACGCATAGAAAATGTTGGAAGATATCGTCCAGGCGCTGACTTTTTTTTCACTGACGTTTCCAAACTGGTAAACCGCTTCCAAGTCATACACCCATTTCCCTTTAGTTTTCCAGATTCTGCTGCCGAAAGAATGTCGGAGCTCCTTACCGTCAGCATCCTGAAAAACGCTCACCTGCTTTTTTAATCCAAAATAATACAGATCAATATTTTGGACCACAGGGACTGTGTTAAAAACCAGATAGAAAGCCCCGAGTTTGTTGGAGTTATCTAAAATGGGGTCATCAAAAATGCCTGTTTTGGCCATTACATAATCAGCATAAAATACATCGGCACTAAAATTTTCTGACTCATACATTCCTTTGATAACATCGAATGACTGCCGGTTATTGGGAGCTTCCCGAACGGAGATCAGGCGTTGAGACCCATAGCTGAGCTCCTGCCTTCCGAACCTGATCAGCAGACTCTTGTGGCCTTTATTAAAAATCAGATAATCGAAGAGTAATTGATGAAGATCCAGAGGATTTTGATTGACAGCCGTGTTTTCTGATACGGTTCCGCTTGCAAGGCTGCCCTGGAGTTGGGTAAATAATCTTAGCCGCTTGCCGAAGTGAAGGTCGGCATGAGCAAGAAATCTGCTTAACACAAATCCGTCGCGGTCTTTGGGCTGCTGGCCCCATTCCGGATTGTGATAATAAAAATACTGATACCGGATTTCGCCACCCAGCGACAGGTAAGCCTTACTTAATTTGTCCACATGCCGGTATTTTAAATGATGATACCAGTTGTGTAAGGTGTCTTTGCCAAAAGCGGTATAGTCTTCATCGTAGCGAAGAGATCTGAAATTTACCTGCTGGGCGCTGAGCTGAAAATAACCTGAAATCAATAAGGACACAAAGACAGTTTTTCTGAATTCAGGTCTGTACGACAAAAAGAAAGCTGCCAATTTCATGACCGGGTGGTTATTTTGTTTGATAGCCCCCATAATACTTCACCGGGCTCCAGTCAGGAATGACTGGCAGTTTGCCGGCAGCCAGCGACTGATAGTCCTGATCGGCCCATACAACCTTACCGTCGACGATGGTAAGGTTAGCGGTAATGAACTGGATTTGATCGTCTGCGACAGAAAAATAATCATCGCTGAGTATAACCATATCTGCCAGGTAGCCTTTCTGAATTCTACCTTTGTTTTTATCTTCACTGATCAGGGAATATCCCCTGAAACTCATCAGACTTAACGCCGTTGTTCTGTCAGGCAGATTATCTGTTGCCATTACCTGGGTGCCGCCAACTGTTTTACCCGTTGTAATCCATTGCAGGGCAACCCAGGGATTGTAAGAAGCTACGCGGGTACCATCTGTACCTAATCCTACCGGCAGGCCTATTTCCAGCATCCGTTTTACAGGTGGCGCGTAAAGCGCTGCCTTTTTTCCGTAGCGTTTAATAAAAGTCTCGCCCTGATAGGCCATCCGATGCTGAATGGCAATGCCGCCACCCAGGGATTTAATCTTTTGCATGTTTTCCTCGCTGATCGTTTCGGCATGGTCAATAAACCATGGCATTCCGTTGATCGGTAATTTTTTATTAACCTTTTCGATGACCGCCAGATCTTTGGTAATGCTTTCGTCGTAGGTGGCATGCAGCCGGAAAGGCCAGCGTTTGCTAATGAGCAGATCAAGAACAGCCAGCAGGTTTGTTTCCATCGTTTGCGGCAGATCCGGCCTTGGAAGCAGGAAGTTTTCGAAGTCGGCGGCCTCTGCAACCAGATTTTCACCACCCCCTGCGACGCGGTAATCTAGTTCATTGAGATGGTTGCCATCGCTGCGGCCGATATCAGCCAGGCTGGTCCAACGGGTATAGTCTGCAAGTTCACTGCCCTTTTTTTGAGCAAATAGATAATAGGGGAGCCGTAAGGTGATCTTACCAAGCTTGCTGAGAGAATCTGTGATCGCATAATCGTCCGGGAAATTTTGAAATCCACCTCCTGCATCCATGACTGCTGTCAGCCCGAGCCGGTTTAGTTCGCTCATATACTGGAGTGTTGAATTGATTTTTTCATCCCTGGATAATTCGGGCAATTTTGCCAGGGTAGAGTATAGGATAAATGCATTGGGCTCAGCAATTAAAACACCGGTCGGATTTCCATCGATGTCTTTCTCTATCAATCCGGCAGCAGGATTCGGCGTTTCGCTGTTGATATCTAAAGCCTGCAGACCTGCTTTATTAAGCCATGCTTTGCCATATAAATACAAAATGAAAGCAGGAACATTGCCGGTTGCCTGATTAATTTCATCAAGAGTCGGAAGGCGTTTTTCTTCAAACTGGTATTCGGTCCAGCCGCCTACAACCCTTACCCATTGACCAGGCGGTGTTCTTCGGGCCTGCTCTGAGAGCATTTCCAAAGCGCGTTTCAATGTCTTTACACCGTCCCACCGAAGTTCCGTATTATAAAAGCGTCCTCCACGAATCACATGCAAATGGCTGTCAAACAGGCCTGGAATGATCGTTTTTCCTTTTGCATCGATTATTTTGGTATGTTTGCCGCTTAGCCTGGATACTTCTTTGTTTGTTCCGGTCATCAGAATCTTATTGCCTGCAATGGCAACTGCCTGCGTCACACTGTTTTGCTGGTCCAAAGTATGGATCCGGCCATTGGTTATGATCATATCCGCCTTGATTTGGGCAAAACCGGGCAGATCAGCCAGATAAAGGATCGTTGTAAGTATGATAAGCGATTTCATGGGAATGATTTGAAAGCGGGCAGCACTGCCCGCTTTGTGACTGATTTATTCAGGTCTTAATGTTTTAGCATATCACGCGAATACTGGATCCCGATACCGTAAGCGCCGCCAAAATTCTTGAAGATATCTGTAACACCCTGATAAGTGGCACTTCTGGCCCAGTCCCGCTGAATTTCAAGTACATATTGCGTTGAGGTCATTGGGGTGGCGCCGCCTTTGATCATACGCTGAATGGCCATTTCATGTGCTTCTGTACTGACATCACCACAGGCGTCAGTTATTACATATACCTCATAGCCGTCCTGGATGGCAGATAATACAGGACCCACTATGCAGACGCTGGTCCATAATCCTGCAATCACCAGCTTCTTTTTGCCTTTGGAAGTGATGGCCTTGTATGCATTGACATCTTCCCAGGCGTTCATAGTCGTCCTGTCAATATAGCCAGATGTCGCCTGTGGATAAATCTCAAGCAGTTCAGGAAATACCGGCCCGCTGAATGACTTTTCTGCAACGGTGGTCACCACCGTTGGAATATTGAATATTTTAGAGCCGCTTGCGATGATGGCAACATTGTTTCTGAGTTCGTCAATCCCGATGTTTTTAACAGGAAAAGCCATCTGACTTTCGTGATCGATCAATACCAGAGCGTGATTAGTCGGCGTAAGAAGCGAAGCGGCGGGTTTCTGTGCATAAGAAAAAGAACAGATGCTTAAAGCAAATAAAAGAGAAGAAATAAACTGTTTTTTCATGAGTGAAATTTGTATTAGGATGGACGTATAAAAATTGGATTACTATAATAACTCGCGGATCCTTAGTGAGTGAATCTAAAATCCTTGTGCAAATTTCATGGGATTTGGAAAGTCGGACAATGGATGGATTTTGGATTATGTTGTATCATTTTATCTGCTTCCGACACCTTCATGGGTCAGCAGACAGATTTGGATTCACTTTTGAAAATCCAGACAATAACAACCTTCAAACATCCATTTCCGGCCAGACAAAACGGTCTTAATATTGCATCGGTTAACAGTACTGTTGCGCCGGACGTTTTACCTTTTGCGAAGATTTAAAGGGCTGACCTGGATGGTGATTTATACGTCTATGACCCCAAACATTATTACCTGCTTTAAGATATGAGCCAGATTTCGACTACAGCCAGCCCGTTTAAGATTGAATTTTCATTTAATTCTATCATTGAAAAGCTGGAGGACTTTGTTGAGAATAACCTTGTCATGTATACTTTCAATGAGCGGGAATTGTTGTCTGAACTTGATCAGTATCCTGAGCTCCGAGACGGGATAACAGACTTTACCGGCATGCAGCCTTATTCAGATCTGATTGGCGAGCTGGTCCACACGTTTTTCCCATCCGGTCTTTCCAAAAATGATATTAAGGCAGTCACCCTGCCCTATGCTGCGCTTATAGTAAATCCGACTGCGAGACTTGAAAAAATACTGACATCAGCAGCAGAGGGTTTTCAGATACAGATCAGCGATTTTTCGGAGCATCAGTTTTATATCAGGAGTTGCTGTATGATACTTGATGAGCACTATGGCTATAAACTGGATGCCAACCAACCAATGTTTTGTGAAATTCCGACTGCGGATGGTGTTTTAAAATACTACCGTATCATGTATAATACTGATTTTATCAGGCTTTATCCTACAAATAGCGCTGTGCCGATTACAGAAGCCGACATTGTGCGTCTGATTAATAATTATGATGACCTGGATCTTTGGAAAGAGAAATTCCCGGTTAACAGCTGGGTGATGAGTGGTTTTGCTATTATGACGATGTATGACGCAACCGTAGAGCATGCGGTTTCGTTATTTAAAGAAAAATTATCCGGACTGCATTCGTCAGATTTCAGCTGTCAGGTGCATTCTCTGTTTCGGTCTATTTATAACCTGGCTGATCTTGCTGTTGGTTTTACGATATTCAATACCTGCCAGGATCAATTCATCAGAGCCGGCTTTGGCCATCAGATGCCCAGCTATATTCTCGGTGAAAATATCGATGAGCAGTCTGGGAATTTGGCACTCTGCGAACAAGCCTATAAAAGTTTGATCGAGCGAAAAGTGACTTTCGTTGTTTCTGATACTGACGCTTTCTTAGCACGGCATCCGGAAAGCAATTTGGTTAACAGTTTTAAAAAAGGAAATTATGGAAGTTTTGTCCTGGCTCCGGTCGTTAAAAATGGCGAGTTGCTTGGGGTCCTGGAACTGATGGGAAGCAAACCAAGAGATCTGCACAGCATCAACGCCGACAAATTGAATGTGGTCATGCCGTTTCTGACAGAATCTGTTGAAAGATTACTTATACAGCTCAAAGATATCTCCACTTCCATCATACAGGAAAAGTATACATCCATTCACCCGAGTGTGTACTGGAAATTCCAGGATCAGGTGCAGAAACATCTTTATGATCATTATGCAGGTGTGCGTTACGAACTGGATGAAATTGTATTTGAGGATGTTTTTCCGCTCTATGGACAAATTGATATCAAGGGTTCATCACAGGCAAGAAACTGGAGTGTGCAAAACGATCTGCAGCATCAACTGAGCACTCTTGACGGTATTCTGCAGCTTGTCAGTCACCTGCATTCCGAAGGATTACAAGCATCGAAAACACAGATCAGGCGGTTTTTACGCGAACTTGCTGATCCGATAAAGGCCAGCACCGAGCAGGATATTTTACATTTCACCCAGGTGCATGTTCATCCCTTTCTAAAAGAGATAAATGATACGGTTGTGCGAAAGGAAATTGATTCTTATTTCTTTAATCTGGACAAGAAAATCGGTGGCTTTCATTTTAACCGGCGTCAGTATGAGCAAACTGTTTCTTTGATAAACACGGAAATGGCTGCCACCATCGACGCCAGGCAGCCTGATGCACAGTCCGTCTTTGCCCACTATTACGAAAGATTTAAAACGGACGGCGTAGAACATAATCTCTATATTGGTCCGTCGATATCGCCATTTGAAAAATTTGACCTAACTGTTGTGAACAATCTTCGTTTCTGGCAGCTGATGGTCCTGTGTGAGATGGAAAAAGCACACCATCAGTTAATATCATCTCTGCCGATCCCGCTGATGGTTACCAGCCTGATTCTGGTTTACAATACCAGAATTTCCATTCGGTTCAGAATGGACGAAAAGCGCTTTGACGTCGACGGCAGTTATAATGCCCGTTATGAGATTGTAAAGAAGCGGATCGACAAAGCTTATATTAAAGATACACAGGAGCGTATCACGCAGATCGGGAAAATTACAATTGTGTATACCAGCTCAGATGACGAATATGAGTACAGGTCCTACATCCACAAGTTACAAAGAAAAAATTTACTCGACGAGGTGATTGAATGTTTTCAAGTAGAGGATTTACAAGGGATATCCGGGCTGAAGGCACTCAGGATTAAGATCATTCACTGACGCGCAGACAGAGAACGAATAAAAAGAAATGCGTATAGTGGGTATGGTTATAATTTTACAATCGGGAATAAAAAGATGTGTGTCTGTTTTATCCGGGTAGCGTCTACGGTTTTCAGATCAATATACAATTTTAGCTTTTTGGGAATATAGCTTCAAAAATGTACAAAACTACTCCACATTTATACATTGCCGTTACTGTACAAGCCAACTACTTTTGACCTATAGCTTAAAGGAAAATACAACCAGTAAGGCTCATGGATTCAGAACCGGAGTAATTTAACCGCTCTAACAACATAATGAGTAATCTTCATTTATCAGCAGAAACCCGCCATGTACAAGGTGGAGAAATAAAATTCGCATACCGTTCTTTTGGTTATCGCTCACAAGTTCCGGTAATCTTTTTACAGCATTTTACAGGGACGATGGATAACTGGGATCCGCTCGTTACCAACGGAATAGCACTTCATCAACAGGTCATTTTATTTAACAATGCCGGTGTTGGTTCCAGCAGCGGCATTACACCGGACAGTGTTGATACCATGGCAGAAGACGCGCTGGCTTTCATTGACAGTCTGATGCTCCAAAAAATTGATCTGCTTGGATTTTCACTAGGTGGTTTTATTGCGCAGGTGATCGCTGTCAAAAGGCCTGATCTGGTACGAAGAATTGTTTTGGTCGGAACCGGACCGAGGGGAAGCGAGGGGCTTGGGAATCTTCCTGTTACGGTTGCCCTGGCTTCACAGAAAGAACCGGTTGAGAGAATGCTTTTTATGTTTTTTAGTGAATCAGAAAACAGCCTCCGGTCAGGCAGGAATTTTCTGGCCCGTATTTTCCAAAGAGTGGTAAATAGAGATCCCGAAATGACGGAACAATCTATTGCTTCCCAGCAAAAGGCCATTGTAGATTGGGGCATTGCCAGACACGCTGGCTACCCGGATCTGAAAAATATCGTGCATCCGGTATTGATTGTTAATGGTGGCTATGACAGGATTGTACCAATTAAGAATTCATACATTCTTTTTGAACAGTTAAGTAACGCTTTTCTGCATTTGTATCCCGACGCCGCGCATGGTGCTCTGTTTCAATATCCTGAGTTGTTTGTCAATCAGGTAGTTAATTTTCTAAAACAATAAAAAAATATGGAAACCTTTGAAAAAACAACTGCACTTGATGCGGTATCCTCAGAAATACTTTTTGCTCATACCCCGGATGGCAAGATTGCTTACCGCTCTGCGGGAAGCGGGCAGCCGATGATTCTATGTGCCCGCTTCCGGGGTAATCTGGATTCCTGGGATCCGGGCTTTCTGGCTGCACTGGCAAAAAATTACCGGGTAATCACTTTTGATTACAGCGGACTTGGTTCATCAACCGGTACGGCTCCAAGCAATGTTCTCGCCTTTGCAAACAATGTCAGGGATCTGGCTCAGGCGCTCGATCTTGAAAAGATCATTGTCGGGGGCTGGTCACTTGGAGGTTTTGTTTCCGCTATTGTGATGACCGAATATCCTGAGCTGGTATCACATAACATCATGATAGGAACCAAACCACCTGGCGCAAATGAGCACGATATGGAGCAAATCTTTCTGGATACCGCCTACAAGCCCTATTACGATCTGGAGGATGAGACAATTCTTTTCTTTGAACCCACATCAGAGGTCAGCAGGGAAGCAGCCAGACTGAGTCATGAACGCATGAAACATTGGGCGAGCAGTCCTGATTTACGGATTCCGGAGGAGTTCTGGAATAATTACATGTTGTGCGGCGCCGATTATGCACAGGATGTATACAAATCCAGGGATAAGTTTAGCACGACCAGTATTCCCGTATTGGTGATTTCCGCTGACCACGAGATATGTTTTCCTCCTGAGAACTGGTTTGCACTGAACCGCAGACTGCCGACCACACAGTTGATTGTCATTCCTGAAAGCGGCCATGGGGTCCAGCATCAGTATCCTGATCTGGTAGCTGAGTACATCACATCCTTCATCAGCAGCAATTTGTAGGCCTCAGGGTCAAATCCAACTACTTGAATCATTTCTTAACCACAATTTTATGAGTTTACACATTGCCAAACACTCATCTGCTTACTGGCAGGTGACGCTGGACAACCCGCCGCTGAATTTAATGGATCCCGAAATGATCAAAGATCTTGAGGATCTTATGGATACACTTGAAGCAGACAAAGAAATCAAAGTGGTAGTCTTTGACAGCGCCAATCCCGATTATTTCATGGCTCATATAGATCTGGTCCGCTCGGCGGAATTCGATCTTTCTGCCGGACCTTCCGGATTCTCTCCCTGGCCGGCCGTTGCACGCCGGCTGGAACTCGCACCATTTATCACAATCGGATTAATACGTGGCCGGGCAAGGGGGGTGGGAAGCGAGTTTCTTCAGGCACTCGACATTCGATTTGCAAGCAGGGAAAAAGCAAAGCTTGCCCAGATTGAAGTTGGGTGTGGTCTGATTCCGGGTGGGGGTGGACTGGAAAGGTTACCAAAGATGATTGGCAGGGCGCGCGCTTTGGAAGTAATTATCGGAGCGGATGACTTCGATGCTGACAGGGCTGAACTGTATGGGTGGGTTAACCGCTCGATTGCTGATTCAGAACTGGATGAATATGTCGACCGCTTTGCCAGACGTCTCGAAGGGTTTGAAGCTGCAGCCATGGCTGCTGCCAAAAAGGTCATATATGAAAGGACGGGATTGGCAACCGTTGAACAGTTCAGCGAAACACAGGAGATCTTTTTCAAAGCCATCAACTGGCCTGGCACGCAGGCAAGAATTCAAGACATTTTCTCTAAAGGCTTTCAGCAACCAGGCGATTTTGAATTGAATATGGGAGAGAGATTAGGTCCGCAGTAAACTATGATTCGGTTCTTGAATTAATTTTAAATACAACTAAAATGAAGCATATCATTCTTACCGGGAGCAGTAGCGGATTTGGCATGATTACAGCTCAGGTCCTGGCAAAAAGTGGACATCAGGTGTATGCCACCATGAGAAACATTCATACATCGAATGCAGACACCGCCAAAAATCTGCGTCATTGGGCTGAACAGCAGCATGTTAATATTCAAATCGTGGAACTCGATGTTACCAGTGATGTTTCGGTCGAAAAAGCGGTTCGTGAAATTCTTTCCCATTCGGAAGGAAAAATAGATGTCTTGATCAACAATGCAGGATCCGCGTTCATTGGTTTAAATGAAACCCTTAGTGCAACCCAGACGGATCAGATGTTCCAGATCAATGTGATTGGTGTCGACCGGATGATCAAAGCGGTTTTGCCTTTTATGCATCTTCAAAAGAATGGGTTAATCATTACACTTTCAAGTGTTGCTTCCCGCCAGCCCATACCCATCATGGGAGCTTACGGCGCGACAAAAGCGGCAGTTGATGCCTTATCCGTCAGTTACTATTACGAACTGATGTCGTCGGGGATTGATGTCGCTATTGTTCAGCCAGGGGCCTATCCTTCGACCGACATTTTTACCCGGCAGGCCATTCCCGCAAACCCTGACAGCGAAAAATATTATGGTGCAGATATGCGAAAATTCAAAGCGTCAGTCGTAAACCTGTTTACACCTGGCCCTGAAAATCCGGATACGGCCGAGGTCGCAGGTGTCATTGCAGAATTGATCGGTCAGGAAAAGGGGCAAAGGCAGCTGTGGACAATTATCAATGGCGGACCATTAGCGGATTCAATCTCTGAGACGAATCAATCAATCCGGCAGATAGTGGATACTATCCTGTATGCTGCCGGCGTGGCAAAACAAAGCCCGTCACTGCAAAATCACCATTAAAACTCATTTAAAAATGAAGTTACTACTATTGAAATGCCTTTTTTTACTGACCGCCCTGATGTGTCAGACAACCGCTTTTTCACAGACACAAAACGACAGTCTTCTCAAAACTGTCGATTCCAAAACCGTTGTTTTTATTACTGGTGCATTTGTTAGTAACAGTGGCTGGGATGAATGGAAAACTTATTTTGAAAGCAAAGGTTATAAGACCATTGCACCTGCATGGCCTTACAAGGAAGGTAGTGCCGAAAACTTAAGAAGTCGTCATCCCGACAAGGATCTTGCTTCCCTTAGTCTGAAATCCGTTGTAGATTATCATGCGGATCTGATATCAAAACTGCCCGAAAAACCAATCTTAATCGGTCATTCGTTTGGAGGGCTCATCGTTCAGTTATTATTGCAGAGAGGTATAGGTGCAGCAGGCATTGCTTATCATTCCGTTCCACCAAAGGGCGTAATTACTTTAAAACATTCTTTCATCAAATCGCTATGGGCGCCGCTAGGGATTTTTAAGTCTGCTAAAAAGCCCTTTCTGATGTCTTTCAAGCAGTGGCAGTATGCATTCACCAACGGAATGCCGCTGGATCAGCAAAAAATGTACTACGACAAACTTGTTATTCCTGAATCACGCGTGCTGATGCGAGGCGCTTTGAAGAAGACGGGTAAAGTAGATTTTAAAAAGCCACTTGCTCCCTTGCTGTTTGTTTCCGGATCTGAGGATCATATTATGCCTGCTTCCTTAAACAAGAAAACATATAAACGCTACAAAAAGAAGGGTTCAAAAGCTGCAGTGATCGATTACAAAGAGTTCAAAGGGACCAATCACCTGGCCATGTCGCAACCCAACTGGAAGGATGACGCGGATTATATCATCTCATGGGTAAACAGTCATTAATCAGGTTTTGTTACAAGTACCCTGACCATCTTTAAACACATAGCTCATGTTGAAACTGACTTTTTTTAAAGTAATGATCATTGGCCTGGGACTTACAGGAATGCTGAACGCAACCGTTCTGGTGAATTATAAAGATACTTCTTTACTCAAGCCAGTAAATGAGGACGACAGGGAAAAATCATTGAAAGCGTTTGGTACTGTTATGGAAGTAATTAAAAGTCCACGATGTATAAACTGTCATCCGACCAATGATATTCCCCGCCAAGGTAATGTACACCGTTTGCATCCTTTCAATGTTAATCGTGGGGAAGACGACCATGGAGGACTTGTACAAAAATGTGCTACCTGCCATCACAAGGAAAATAACGGTTATACAAACGTACCGGGAGCGCCGCATTGGGGACTTGCTCCAAAAACCATGGGCTGGTTTGGACTCACCGATGTTGAGATTGCACATGCATTATTGGATAAAAGTAAAAACGGAGGGCGAAGCCCCGCTGATCTGGTTAAACACATGAGTACGGACTCTTTGGTTTTGTGGGCATGGAATCCTGGGAAAGGCCGCTCCGCTCCGCCAGTTCCGGTTGATGAATTCAGAAAAGCATTGGATGAATGGTTAGAGACCGGAGCGCATATTCCGGATAAATAGTATGAAGTCTCTTGGGTTAACGCCGGTCTCTAATCAATAATTACCCACTCATGAAAATAGATTTTGAAATTAACGGGAAAGCCACATCTGTGGATGTGGACCCTCAGATGCCGCTGCTATGGGTAGTCCGGGATGAGCTGAACCTGAAAGCAACAAAATACGGTTGCGGCAAGGCGATGTGCGGCGCATGTACGCTGCATGTAGATGGAGATATATTTCGTTCCTGCTCGTTGGCTGTGGAATATGTTTCCGGGAAATCGGTAACGACTCTGGAAGGTTTATCAAAAAACGAAGGTCATCTGCATCCGGTACAGCAGGCATGGATTGATGAAAACGTTCCGCAATGCGGTTATTGTCAGCCTGGTTTTATGATGGCGGCGGCGAAACTCATCACAGTAATCCCAAATCCGACCGACCAGGATATTAAGGCCAATATCAGCAACATCTGTCGTTGTGGTACGCATCCACGTATTATCAAAGCGATTAAAAGAGCAGCACAAATTCAGCAAACTACAACACTGATATCCGATGGAAAAGCAAAAGAATGAGGGGAAATCTTCCCGCAGAAAATTTTTGCAGACAGGCGCTATCATATTGGGCGGAACCATTGTTGCTACTTATCTGGGACGTGGGCCGCTGCGCCGATTTGCCGCCGAAACCGCAGAATCACTCGATACTCCACTTCTGGTTTCTACTTACAAGCCCGACTTTTGGTTTGAGGTTTTGACTGATAACACGATTTTGCTGAAATCACCAAAAGTAGAAATGGGGCAGGGCATTTTCACCGGGCTGGCAATGCTTGCAGCCGAAGAACTGGAAGTTTCTGTCAGTCAGATCAGGGTAGAACATGCCGGTTCGTCCAATGGTCCGATGGATTTGACTTTAACCGGTGGAAGCAGCTCTACGAGTTCTTTGTATGTACCGATCAGGGAGGTAGCGGCCACCATGAGAGAGATGTTAAAAAATGCTGCTGGTAAATATTGGAATGTTCAACCAGGCTCAATAAATGTCAAAGAAGGCATTTTGACATCAGGAAAAAACAGCATGAGTTATGCCGAGATATCTGCCTTAACCAAAGACTGGGATGTTCCCGATACGCCTGCTTTGAAATCTGTATCTGACTTCAAGTATGTAGGAACTAATGTGAAACGTATTGATCTTATCCCCAAAGTAATGGGGAAACCAATTTTTGGCATTGATTATACATTTCCTGATATGGTTTATGCACTCATCCTGCAATCACCTTACATCAATGGAACCATCAAAAGTCTGGACACAAAAAAAGCAGCTGAATCTGCCGGTGTGATCAAAGTCATTGAAGAGAAGGACCTGGTGGCAGTGGTTGCAAAAACAAGGTATGCAGCCGAGATGGCCCTGAGGCTTATAGAGGCAGATTGGGATATTCCCCGCAAATGGCAGCAAGCCGATTTTGAACAAATTGTGAAAGTGGGTAACGGAAATGCAGTCCATATCCAGGATGACGGAAGTGCAGAATCGCTTATCAACGAAAATCCTGGCAGCGCATTCAGACAAGAATACCGCACGCCTATGGCTGCCCATGCACAAATGGAGCCGAACGGAACGGTTGCTTGGGTGGAAAAAGACAGTGCAAAAATAGTGATCGGAACACAAATGCCCGGTATGGTTGCCAGGGCGGTTGCGAAAGCATTGGATTTAGATCCTGAGCAGGTCAATCTGCAGGTTGCGTATTCAGGAGGTGGATTTGGTAGGAGGGGAATGGTAAATAATGCTGTTCATGCTGCCATAATTTCAAAGCTTATCGGCAAGCCGGTCCATGTTTTTAACACCAGGGAACAGGAATTTCAGAATGCGGTTTACAGGCCAAATACACATCACGTACTGGAAGCAAAGATAGGTCAGGGTGGTGAAATTGAGGCGATTGTACATAATCAGGCAACTCCTGATACGCTGGTAGAAGCCTTTGCGGGAAGTACCGCATTGTCCCTGCTTGGCGCCGATTTTCTGTCGTCCGGACATGGTGCAGGTTTGATTTACAATATTAAAAACAGGGCTGCAATTGTCTGGCAAAATAAGCTTCCAGTACGGACCGGGATCTGGCGGAGCGTTGGTATGTATCCCAATACGTTTGCTGTTGAAAGTTTTATGAATGAACTGGCCGTGAAGACCGGGAAGGATCCGTTTGAAATGCGGATCGTATTACTGAAAGGTACAGAAAAAGTAAATGAAAGGTATGTGCATGTATTGGAAACTTTACGTGAAAGAAGTGGCTGGGATTCACCTAAACCGCCGGGCAAAGGAAGAGGACTTGCCATTTGCAATGACAGAAAAACGATTGCTGCTGCGGTTATTGAAGTGCAGGTGATTGATAAAAGAATAAAAATCATAAAAGTTACCAATGTGATCGATGCGGGTTTGAGTATTAATCCGGAAGGCATCCGTCAGCAGGTCGAGGGTTGTGTAATGATGGGTATAAGTTCGGCTTTATATGAAGAACTGACCGTAAAAGATGGACAGATTGCTGCCAGTAATTATCATGAATATCCTCTGGCAACATTGGCAGATACCCCACAGATCGAAGTCATTATTTTGCAGGGAACAGATCAGCCTCTGGGAGTAGGGGAGCCTCCGATCGAACCAATTGCCCCCGCTATTGCAGCAGCTGTTTTCGATTTGACGGGGCAAAATCTGCGCTCTTTACCGCTGAGGATCTTATAATTAACAGCTCGGTTTAAGTGCATAATCCTACTGCCAGTATATTAAATCGTAATCATTTTTTAATATCTTAACAACATATCTATGGGCAGTATTCAATCCAAAACAATCCTATTCATCACCGGTGCATTTGTAAGCAACACTTGCTGGGACGAATGGCAAAAGTACTTTCAAAGCAAAGGATATTCAACATCTGCGCCTGCATGGCCTTATAAAGATGCAAGTGTTCAGGAGCTCAGGGCAAGACATCCGCATGGAGATAAAGAGCTTGCTCTGCTAACCCTTCATGAACTGGTTGAATACCATGTGGCCATTATCAAATCGCTCCCCGAAAAACCTATTGTGATCGGGCATTCTTTTGGCGGGCTGCTGACGCAGATTATGGTTAACCGGGATTTGACTGCTGCCGGCGTTGCCATTCATTCGGTTCCGCCGCTGGGTGTTTTTCCTTACGAGTTTTCATTTTTAAAGGCTGGCTGGAAATCACTGGGACTTTTCACTTCCATTGAGGAAACTTACATGATGTCTTTTGAAGACTGGCAATACGCTTTTGTTAACGGAATGCCGCTGGAAGAGCAGCAGGCAGCCTATGACACTTTCACGATTCCGGAATCAAAAACCATAGCGCGTGATGCATTGACCAGCGCAGCAAAAGTTGATTTTGAAAAAGCACATGCACCTTTGCTTCTTACCGCAGGAGACACAGATCATATTATGCCCGCACACTTAAATAACCGTAATTTCAAGGCTTATAAGAACAGCGAATCGGTTGTCGATTATAAAATGTCTCCTAACAAGAATCATTTTGTTCTGGGACTTCCTAGCTGGAAGGAGGACGCAGATTATATTCTGGACTGGATCGGCAGAAACTAGACCATCGATGATTATCAAAACCAGAGCCTACCTGAATTTTGGAGGCTTTTGTTTTGACAATCAGATTTTTGAATAAAGTCCTTTTTCCTTATTAATACCCAGCTTTTTTATTTTGTGATTGAGCGTGGATATGTTCAGGTCTAAAATTTCAGCAGCTCCTCCCGGCCCGGATAGTTTTCCGTCACAACTGTTGATTACTTCAATAATGTAGTCCCTTTCATTTTCTTCAAATGTTTTCACGGGCTGCGCTGGTTCTACAAACATTTCTGTCTCTACCATTCTTTTAACAGGCAGATTCATATCGTTGAGGGTATTGTTTTTTGTAACCAGGATATTCCGTTCGATCAAATGCTCGAGTTCTCTGACATTTCCCGGCCAGTCGTAGTCCATCAGTTCTTTCATCGCTTTTGCAGAGATATTACTGATTTTTTTTCCTGTGTTGCGGGCATACTTTTCAATAAAATGAGATACAAGTGCCGGTATATCATTTCGTCGTTCCCGCAGCGGAGGGAGTATGATCGGAAAAACATTGATTCTGTAAAACAGGTCCCTTCTGAACCGGCCTTCATCTACTTCCCTTTGCAGGTTTCTGTTTGTGGCGGCAATGATGCGGACATCGATTTTAATTGTTGACTTTCCGCCGACCCGTTCGATCTCTTTCTCCTGAATCGCCCTGAGTAGTTTCACCTGAAGATCCAGAGGCATTTCCCCGATTTCATCCAGAAACAGAGTCCCGTGATTGGCAAGCTCAAATTTGCCGATCCTGCGCTCGGTTGCGCCGGTAAAGCTCCCTTTTTCATGGCCAAACAATTCGCTTTCAATCAGACTTGCCGGCAAGGCAGCACAGTTTACTTTGACGAGTAATTTATCTTTTCTGGGAGATGAGTTGTGAAGTGCCCTGGCAACGAGTTCCTTCCCCGTGCCAGTCTCACCTAATACCAGGACAGTACTGTCAGCAAATGCTACCTGAGAGAGCAGTCTGAATACTTTCTGCATCTCGGGGCCGAACCCCACAATATCATCATAGGAATAACCGCCTCCCGCTTCCTGTTGCAGATAGAGATTCTCCTCTTCGAGCTGCTCTTTGTAGCTTTTTATCTCTTCAAACTGCTGATCAATCTTCTCATTGGCAATAATATTGGATACTGCGGTCGAAATATGATGAGAAAGCCGCAGAATCAGGTTCTGATCTTCTGATGAAAACGAATTTGCCTGTTCTGACATCAGAATGATCGCTCCCATAAATTCATTGTTGTTCTGTATTCTGATGCCTGCAATCTCGGCTATCCCGGCCCCAAGCATAAAATTGACGTGAGGCATTTGCATGGCTAACAGCTGTTCATAAGAAAATATGACTGCATTGTCCGAATCAACGAGAACATTATGAATGCCGTCTGACAGAGGAAATACAGCTGTTACAATCTGGCCGAAATCGGGATGCAGTTCCATTTTCGGACAATCGTAAATAAAAATCTTATAGGTGCTGTTTTCAGTACTGTAGTTCGATACGCAGATGTCCGAAAAAGGCAGGATTCGCTTAAGGTGTTTTTGGATTACGTGAAGCAGATCCCTTTTGTCACGAATAGAAGAAATTGCGTCACTGACCGAGAGCAGTATTTCGTTTTCGTTGTCTCTTCTTTTTATTTCTTCAAGAAAAATAATATTGGAGACAGCTACTGACAGCTGGTCGGAAATCCCCTTGATAATATTCAGATTGATATTCTCAAAGGATTCTGCCGACTCGGAAAGAATATTTAAAAAACCAATCACTTCATTGTTGGAGGTCAGCTTTACAACCAACATTTTTTTTATGCCTGACTGGTGAATGAATTCTGTGCCGCTGTGTTTGTTAGGGCTTTGCAGAGCATGCTCAATATCGATAAAGACCGGGCCGTCGGCTTTCATGGCAACCTCGTGAATACCATCTTCGACAGGGAATTCGCTGGTAAGAAGAGGTCCGAAATCCGGATGTAATCCTCTTTTATCGTGAACATTGTGGGCGAAGATTGTATATTTTTTCTTTGGGGCATTATAAAGTGCAATAGATACATCGTCAAAAGAAAGAAGATCGGTCAAACGGTGCCGGATAACGCGCATCAGATCCGTCCGGTCTTTCACTTTATCTATATCACCACTAAGAGAAAGTAATATCCGTGTCTCCTTTTCTCTGCTTTCAATATTTTCATTGGCAATAATATTAGAGACAGCTGTAGCAACCTGATTGGATACACCCTCTATGATGTCCAGATGATTGGCTGTAAAGAAATTGATCCTGTCAGAATAAAAATTCAGTATGCCAAAAACTTCGTTCTCGTTGCGTAGCGCAACTGCAACCACCTCTCTGATGCCAACCTCATAATGCATTTTCAATACATTGGGTATCTGGCCGAAAAGAGCCATCTCTTCCAAATTCATATAAACCGGCTTTTCAGATTGGATCACCAGTCTTGGGAAAGGCTCTACCGGATGATTTGCTTTAACAAAAGACGCATAGTTTGGATGATTCTTAAGCGTTGATGCTGGATCTGCAAGAAATGCCCTCAGATACTTCTGATCTTCAGAGATCAATACAATGTTGCTATAGGAAAAATAAAACAGTTTTTTTAACTCCAGACGCATCACTTCCAGTAAATCGCCCTGGTTTCTGATCTGGGCCATGCGCTGACTTAAATTCAGCAAAACCATTTTTTCTTTGTCTCTCTCTTGAATGTCTTCATTGAAAAGAACGTTGGATAGTGCCGTTGACAGATGATATGATATTCTTTCCAGAAGACCCGCTATCCTTTGGTCAAAATGTCCTTTGCGATTGGAATAAAATGCCAGGACTCCGATAGGTCTCTGATCAGCCGAGCGCAGGGCCAGAGCAATACCATGGCGCAGCCCGGTATTAAAGTGCATTTTCATGTAGGCAGGTGCGTTAACCCGTAAAGCTTCTTTTTCGATGTCCACAATTACTGAGCTCTCTGAGTCAAGAACAATGTTAAGAAACCCGTCGTTGACAACCACGCGCTGAGAAACGATGTGCTGATAATTTGGATCCGTTCTGCTTTGTGAATGCGGATCGAGCAGAAATGTGGTCAGATAGCTAAGATCGTCGCTGCATTTGAGGGCCAGGCTATGTGAAAAACTAAAAAGGCTGCGAAGTTTATTTTGAATAATATCCATCAAACCTGCCCGGTCTTTCACTCTTGCAATGTCATTGCTGAGCGCAAGCATCGTTTCTCTTTCTTTAACCCTGTTTTCTATTTCTTCCTGAGCCAGTATGTTTGCAACTGCCGGAGCGATAAGGCTTGCAATACTCTCCACAAGCCAGAAGTTATCTTCGGTAAACTGACCTTTCATATCAGAAAAAAAATCAACGAAACCGAACACTTCGTTCTCCTTCATCAGCCGGCAGCCAATCATCTCTCTGATGCCACTTTCGTAGATTACCTTACCTTGTGGCGGTAATGTGCCCATTTCTTCAAGCTGATCGAAATCAAAGAAAATGGCATGGTCAGAATTGATGATGATATTATCTATTCCGTTGGCAATAGGAAAGGTATCTGTTATCAGGTTATTGTAATCATTGTGTTTTTTGACTTTCGAATTGGGATCCAGCAGGAAAGCACGCAACGACACCTTGTCTTCGCTTAAAGTGCATATGGTGCAATGATAAAAGTAAAACAGCTTACCAAACTTTGTTTTAATCAGCGCGTTTAAATCCTCCTTGGCTCTTATTGAAGCAATGTCTTTACTGAGCGATAGCAGAATATTTTTGTACTCCAGCTCTTTTTGAAGTTGGTCAATACTTTTTTGCTGTGTAAGGCCGGGACCTGCTGATTCATGTAAAGCGTCACGCTGCTTTTCAATGCCGGGCTCTGTGTTGTCTGATGATTCGAACATACCTCTAAATTACGGCAAAACAAGCCAGCGTAAAAACGCATCCGTCAGTTTTTGACTTGAAAAGAGAAATTTCCATTCCTGCAACAGGCGGCTTTAAAGACTCCTTGAGCTGATAGCTCCTGCAGCGATGGAAGGCAGGTCTTCATTTTGCATGTGTCTGGAATTGGAAAGCAGGACTGTAAGTTACGTTCACAGGTAATCGTTATAAAAGCCACGTCCGGTTTTTACACCCAGGTAACCCGCGTCAACGTACTGATGAAGCAGTTGTCGAGGGCCGACAGGTAAATGCGGGTTTTCGGCAGCATAATGATTTTCAATGTCCAGCACCACATCCAGACCAACTTTATCCATTAACCGAAATGGGCCGATTTTGGTGTGCATATTGATCTGACACATTTGATCCAGTTCAGAAGGTGTTGAAACGCCCTGTGCAACCAGAGCCAGAGATTCACGCTTAATGGCAGCCCAAACCCTGTTAAAGATAAATCCGGTGCTTTCTTTTCTGGCTTCAAATGGAAATACACCGTATCTGGGCAGTTCTTCAAGCAAAAAATCGATCACTCCCCGATCTGTACTGCCGCTGGACATAATATCAATTGCATTTTGTGTGGGCGGCATATAAAAGTGCGCATTTAATACACGTTCAGGATGCTCAACAAAGTCCAGGAATTGACTTGTCGGATAGGAGGACGAATTACTGGCAATAATGGCATCGAAGTCCGCAAGTTTGTCGAGTTCGCCGAACACCTTTTTTTTAAGATCCAGACGTTCCGGAATGGCTTCAATAATGAGCCAGGCGTCTTTGAGTGCTATTGTCAGATCTCCACTGGAAAATATCCTTCCCTCAGTACCGCCCGGGACGCTCGCAGTTACTGCGGGCAGTTGTTGTTGTACAAATTCAACGGCCTGCTGCCGCTGTTCTTCGGAAAGGTCATAGATACGAACTTCTCCTCCTCGGGTGCAGAACATCAGGGCAATTCTGCGTCCAAGTGTACCTGCGCCGATCACGGTGACGGGGCGGTTTTCCAAATTAACGGGAAGAGAAAATGGATTTTTCTTTTCTGTTGCGTTTTGCATATCGTATAAATTGTAACGTGGAATATTGTTTGAATAGATTGACGGTAACAGATGAAAATTCAGCCCGTTGCTGCAATTTTGAAATTACAAGCCTTCGGCAAGCAATGCGATTCCGGTATATTTCCCTTCACCCGAAAAAAAGTAGCAGCACATATCTTCGTACATTTTCCTGCAGTAGAGATTCCCACCCAGATCGCCATAAAAAACACGGTTGTTTTTAATATCCAGTGCCAGTCCTATTGCCTCTTTTAGTCCGGAACAGAGTATTTCCGGTTCTGTGCAGGTCCCTGCGTTTACACTGGCGCGATTCAGTGAATTCCCTTTTGGCTCTGCACCGCGGTCAGTCCAGTAGAGCTCTCCGGTTTGCACATTTAAATCCAGATCGATTGGTTCTGGCAGATTTTCCCAGAGCAACTCCAGATCTTCACGGTAAGCGGGGTCTTCATCTTTTGGAATTTGCAGCCCGGCGCGAAATATTCTTCCCTTTCCGCCCTTTGAAGGTCCTTTCTGTGTCCAGTACAAATAGCCGTTTTTTGTATCAAGAGCTATTCCTACGCAGTGATTGGTTTGATCCAGCTGGTCAGACACGGTGTGTCCGGTTTGAACAAGGGTCGTAATGTTCGAGCCATCCAGCTTCGCGCGCATCACCCGCATTCCCTCTCTGTCGCACCAGTACATCAGGCCATTTTCTAAGTCAAGTTTTATTTGTTTAGGTGTAAAAGTGGTTCCAGGCGGAATAATTATCTTACGATTTGATCCGTCAAAATCCACTCTTTCTATGTATCCGTCGTTCTGATCATAGTGGTTGCCCATATTTGTCCAGTATATATGGCGTTTATCTGCGTCGAGGGCAATGCCGTCCGGGGTACCTCCACAGTTTTCCAGCACCACTGAATTTGATGAACCATCTGCACTAAACGCAAGTATTTTCCTGTTCCAGCCATCAAGTACAAATAGTGTTTGCTGACTGCTTGTTTGGTTTTCCATAGTCATAAGTTTTAAGAATGATCCTTAATTTTCCCATTCCGGTTTGGCTGCACCCCGTGGGAGCAGTGCATATTTATAATGTCCGGGTGTCTCAGACATCGCAACCTGCTCGGCAACTCCCTGATATGTGCCCAAGGGTGTTTCTGCGGAAAACAGCTCAGGATCCAAAAATGCGTGTTCCGGAAAACTACCAGCCGTAGCAGCAGCATAATTTTTATCGAAAATTCCCAGCTGATACATCCAAAGAATTGTTCGCGACAAACAGATATGGATTTTGTAACTTCCTCCTTCTTTGGCTCTTCGGATCAGGGTAGACACGATTCCGGTGGTAATCAGCCAGGCCACCAGATAATCATCAACTACCATGATTGAAGGCAGTTTTGGCTCCTGAAGTGATCCTTCCAATGCCATTACGCCGGTGGCCACTCCGGCAGAAACGTCAAAGCCGCCATAACCAGCCCAGGGGCCTTGTTGTCCAAAGAGCGAAACGGTAGCATGGATGATTCCCGGGTTGATAACAGCCATTTCCTCTGCGGACAGGCCGTATTTTTCCAGATACCCCATCCGCCGGTTTGCAAAGAAAATGTCGGCACCTTTTATTAACTCATGCATCCTGGCTTTGCCCTGCTCAGATGCCAGATCCAGTTTAGCCGACCTCATCCCTACATCGGCAGTTGCATACAAACTTTCCATCTCTACATCATTCAGCGACCATATGTTCAGAACGTCTGCACCGTGCAAAGCCAGTGCACGTCCCGTCCCGGCTCCGGCAATGACATGGCCCATGCCCAGCGCCCTGATTCCGTCCAAAGGCGCTTTGGCGTCCTCAGTAAATGGTATCGGGAGGGATTCTCCGATTTTTTCAATTTGTATGATGGGTAAATGTGACAGCACATTAAACTGTTTTGTTTCTAAAAACTCCTCGACACTGCGTAGTTTGGTCATGACCAGACCCGCCTGGTTTGCTTTTTCTTCGAGCTCGTCTGAGTTCCATTGGGCAATTGCACCGGCTATGGCCTCTTTGTCTTCCGGTACGTTCAGAAACCGCAATGTGGAAATTCTTAACCTGTTGTAGAAATCCAAAGGCATAACGTGTCTTCCATCTTTGGTTTTATAAAAATGTGGTGAAAACGGACTGGCCAGCTCAGTGGGAAAACCGGGGCTGAAACCATTTATTTTCTCCCATTTCCCCTGAAAAAACGGAGATAGCCGGTGAATTACTTTTCGGAGGTCGACCTCAATATCCTGGCCTTTGCCTGAACGGAGTTTCCACAATTTAGCTATTGCGACCGCCTTGGCGGCCAGTCCGATTGCTGTGGCTGAGGCAAACCGGATGGTACTGGGAACAATGGGATCTTTTCCGATGAATTTGATCTTTCCTCCCGTATCCTGAGCAGACAGGTCGAAGTTTTTCAGAAAGGATTCCAGTTCACCGTCAATATCGAAAGGCTCGTCTGCCGATACTGGGTTGTTGACTGATTTTAAAATTTGTTCTTTGAGCATGTTAACGGATCTTAACAGATGAAACTTCCGGTTGTGATAGCCTGGCTTATTAAGAAACTCGGCAGAGTTGTGATTACAAAGCTACCTGGACATCCCTGGGGTGACAATGGATAAATAAGGACTCTGTTTGTATCTATTTGACCTGGAATCAAAAGTTCGTTGACCGATGCCCGGCCTTTCAGGGTTGTTTGTAAACGGTTTTTCCCTTTTTAATACCCAGTTTTCTTATTTTTGAATTCAGGGTAGAAATGTTCATATCCAGTATTTCTGCTGCGCCGCCTCTTCCATATATTTTTCCATTGCATTTGTTGAGTACCCCAATGATGTAGTCCCGTTCATTTTCTTCAAAAGTCCTGGTAAAATCCTGCTGAGTAAAATCTTTCATTCCTTCGCTTTTCACAGGTAATCCGGTCTGATCGATCGTAGAGCCACTCGTCATAAGCACACTTCTTTCAATGAGATGTTCCAGTTCTCTGACGTTACCAGGCCAGTTGTAAGCCATCAATTCCTTCATCGCCCGGGATGAAATATTCATCATTTTTTTACCGGCGTTCTTAGAATATTTTCTCACAAAGTGAGTAGCCAGAGCGGATATGTCGTTTTTTCGGTCCCTTAATGGAGGAAGGACAATCGGAAAGACATTGATCCGGTAGAACAGATCGCTACGAAATCTGCGTTCGTCGACTTCTTTCTGCAGATTGCGGTTGGTCGCCGCGATCAGGCGAACGTTCGTTTTGATCGTCGATTTACCACCGACGCGCTCAATTTCCTTTTCCTGAATGGCGCGAAGCAGTTTTACCTGAAGATCTAAGGGCATTTCTCCTATCTCGTCGAGAAACAATGTGCCATTATTGGCCAGTTCAAACTTGCCTATTCTGCGCTCGGTTGCACCGGTAAAGCTGCCCTTTTCGTGGCCAAAAAGTTCACTTTCAATCAGATTAGCTGGTAGTGCAGCACAATTGACCTTCACCATCAGTTTGTCTTTTCTGGGAGATGCATTGTGAATCGCCCGGGCAATCAGCTCCTTGCCGGTTCCGGTCTCACCCAATATTAATACAGTGCTGTCAGCAAATGAGACCTGTGAGAGAAGCTGAAAAACCCCTTGCATTTCCGGTCCGAAGCCTACGATGTCATCATATGTGTAACCGCTGCCGACTTCCTGTTGTAAGTAAGACTTCTCTTCTTCGAGTTGCTGTCTGTAACTTTGGATTTCAAGTAAATGCTGTTGTATTTTTTCATTGGCTATAATGTTTGAGATTGCTACCGCAATCTGAGCAGATACACTTTTGAGAAGGTAATTATTTATAACCTCTGGCTGAATCCAGAATATACCGATGTACTCGCCAGCGAATTTGAGCGAGGTTCCAATAACGGCATCAATACCTAATTCTTTCCAGAAATAAATGTAATCCGGCGCAGTCCCTTTTTTAATCAGCTCGTCCAGATTGTAATACAGGGGTTCTTCTGAATATAATGTGACATCCCATATACCGTCGGCGATATCAATGTGCCTGGTGTTGAAGCTTTCGAACGCGGGGTGTCTGGTGTAGGCAGCGTCTGAATCCGACAGGTACCCCACACACGTTTTTTTGTCCTCATTTAAAATGGATATGACGTATTCCTTTAATATGCCAAGACTTTTCAACTGACGGTTTATCACCTTTGAGAGTCCGTTCTTATCTCTGATGGAGGCGATCTCGTTACTGAATGCCAATAAGACTGATTTTTCTTTTTCTCTTCTTTTTATTTCTTCATTGGCCATAATATTAGCCATTGCCGTTGAGAGATGGTGGGAAATACCATTGATAATGTTAATTGCATAATTATCAAAGCTATTTTTGTTGTCTGCAAACAGGATAAAACAGCAGACACTTCTTCGTTCGTTTCTCAGGGCACAGATCATAGTTTCTCTGCTTCCCAGATCATAATTCATCCGTAAATACAATGGTGTGGCTTCGGCTTTTTCACTGACATATTTTTCAAGATCAAATACAACCGGGAAACCTGACTGCAAAGCGATGTCATAGAAGCCATCATCTACCGGATTGGCCATCGTAACAGCCTGCCGGTACAGGGGGTGTTCCTGGGATTTTGATCCAGGGTCCAACAAAAAGCCATTGTATGCCTTTTGTTGTTCATCTAAGACGCCAATGACACTATGCGTAAATGGAAATAATCTTTTTAGTTGTGAGTTGATTACTTTCAACCAGTCGTTTTTGTCTTGAATATCAGACATTTGAGCGCCCAGTTCCAGCATGACTGATTTTTCGTGATCGCGCTGCTGCAATTCCTCTATGGCAATGATACTGGAAAACGCAATGGCCATTTCATCGGATACACTCCTTAACAAAGCAAGATTTTTTTCGGTAAAACTGTTTTTAACATCCGAATGCAACACAAATGCCCCCAAGAATCCTTCACTGTTTATCATGGGCAAAAAGAGCATATGTTTGATGCCCTTCTGGTGATTCATCAGTACATAGCTAACTTTATTTCCTTCATTGACAAGCTCCTCGAGATCAAAGAGAGATAATTGCTTGGTTTCAAAACATTTACCGGCGACTCCGTCATCCAGGGGAAGAGAGGTGCTGACTACTCTTTTATAGTGGGGGTGATCCTTGCTTAACGAACCCGGATCAGTTAAATAAATACGAAATGTTTTCTGGTCGTTATTGTAAATTCCAACCGATGTGTGCGTAAAATAAATCTGTTCTCTCAACTTGGCGTTAATCACCTCCAGCAACGCATTCTTATCCCGTACTTTGGCCATTTCATTTGTCAAAGCCAGTTTAAATGCCTTTTCAAGATCACGCTGTTCAATAGCCTGGTTGGCAATAATATTTGCAATGGCGGTAGAAAGCTGCGCGGATATTCCCTGTAATAAGCGCATGTTGACCTGGTCGGGCATCAGCCAGAAAACGCCTATATTTTTATTGCCTACTCTCAGCGGAGCTCCGATCACTTTCGTCAAGCCGATTTTTTTCCAGAATGCCGCGGCCGGCGGCACATTTTTGCGGTTAAGCAATTCATCCACATCATATTCCACAGGTCTGTCGGAGGCGAGCACTACGTCAAACAGACCATCTGCATTGGGAAGTTTTCTGCTTCCGATATTGAGAAATTCAGGATCGCGGGTGTAGGGCTCGTTGGGGTCAAACAGAAATCCTGAATGGGTAAAACCATCCTCGTTTACTACGCTTATGACGTATTTGGTCATCAGCCGCATGTTTCTCAACTTGTGATTCACAATGACAGAAAGGTCATCCTTACTCCGAACCGCCGCCATATCGTTGCTGAATGAAAGAAGCATGGTATTTTCCTGCTCCTTATTTTCAATGGATTCGTTGGCAATGATATTAGCAATTGCCGTAGAAAGGTGATGAGAAATTCCTTTAATAATCTGAATCGCGGCATTGTCAAAGTTTTCCACTCGGTCTGCAAACAAGATCAGACAACAGGGTGTGGAATTTTTATTTTGCAGGGAAACCACCAGCAATGCTCTTGAACCAAGCTGGTAATTCATTTGTATGTAAAGCGGCGGATCCAGTTTGATCAGACTGGAAAGGTCAATGACTACCGGATATTCACTGGCCAGACTCAGATCAACGATTCCATCATCTACCGGTATTTCACCATCAGTTGCATCCTGATAATCCTGATGAGATATGGATCTCGATGAGGGATCAAGTATATAACTTTTATAAAACTTTCGATCCTCAGAAAGCATTACTATAACGCTATGAGAAAATTGAATGGTTTTTTTTAGTCTTGAATTAATTTGATGCAGCCAATCTTCGGTGTTGCGAATACCTGCTATATCTTCACTCAAGGAGAGTAAAAGGTTTGCCTGATGGGTTTTTTGTTCAATTTGCCTGTATGCAGCCACCTCAGAAACTGCACCTGCAATTTGATAAGAAACGCTTTGTATCACGCCCAGTTCCCGCTGGCCGAAAACATCGGGATCATCAGAAAACAAAAATAAAGCACCGATAATTTTGCTTCTGCTAATGAGCCTTATAGCGGCAAAATGGATGTTCGCTTCTGAAATCGTGATCGTCTGCTCGGAGTTGATAATACTTTTTAAGACCGCGTCGCTGTTGACGGTCATGTTCGGGAAAGGCTGGGAGGATGTTTTTGATGCTCCTTCAAGAAGTTTAAAGGACTGGCTTTCCTGATCAAATAATGCGATAGAAATCTGTGAGAAGGGCAGCGCTTTTTTAAGGTGCTGCTCGAAGACCTCAGTCAGATTTTCGTTCTCTGAGATGGTTGACAATACTTTTGCTAAAGAATCTATCAACTGATTCTCTGAATTAGTTTTGTTACTGGAATTGGATGGCATTATTGTTTGTTTTATGTCAGGGATATTTATGAGGCTTCCGGGTAGGGATGCTTTCTGATCTGAAATAAAAGGACAATGCAAAGGATCATCAAGATAGATGCAAAGCGAAATATGTATCCTAATTCAACGTGCATATCGCGCAGAATTCCACCTGCATAAAGACCGGCGCCGCCTAAAACACAGGCAAAGAAGTTAAGAATTCCAAAGCCCGTAGCTCTGTAACGGGGTTGGGTGGTTAAAACCAGTATGGGCATAATGTTGGCGTCGCTGAATGCCCGGGTAAAGGCGTAGAGCATAAACAGAGCGACGGTTATGGGTAAAACGGAACTGTTGCTGGCAAAAAAGATGGCCGGTGCGGCAATACAAAGGCCTATGACAGGGACAAAAATTTGTGCATGGGCGTTGATACGAGCCCAGCGCGAAGTAAGAAAACCACCTGAAATGACACCCAGAATTGCGCAGGGGTATAGATACCCTGTCGCGTAAAAACCTGCCAGAGTTTGGGTTAAGTTAAACTGTTCCTTAAAAAACGTAGGCGTCCAGCCGATAACAATCCAGCCGATCACATATAAAAGCGCCCACAGCGCCAGTAAAAAGAGGTAGGAACGATGACTTAAAAGGCTTTTTACCGCATCGGAAAAATGGATCGCCGATGTGATTTTACTTTTTTGTGAGACTTTGGAAACATCCCGAAGAAAGAATGATAACAGAACTGCATAAGCCATTCCGATAGCGCCGAAAACCAGGAACGATGTATTCACTTTATATTGTTCTGCAATCCATCCACCCAGAAAAGCCAGGCTTTGACCGAGGGAAAAACCGGCGACATGAAGGCTTGTAGCAAGTGGAAGTGTAGAGCCTTTATGATAATCCACGATTAAGGCCATAGCAGCCGGAATATAACAAGCCTCTGTTACGCCAAGCAAAACTCGGGTAGCAAGCAGCTCCTGATAAGTTGTGGCAAAACCGGTTACCCAGGTAACAGCCGACCACGCAAACAGACTGACGATGATAACCCGGCTTCGTTTGAAATGGTCAGCAAGAAAACCTGCGAAAGGACTTAAAATTCCGTACACCCACAGAAAGACAGAAGTCAACAGCCCGAACTGCGCATCAGTCATCGGGTATTGCTCAATGACTGAACTTCTCATGGTTGTCAGCATAGTCCGGTCGAGGTAATTAAGACAGCCAGCCAGGCATAGTAAGGCAACAACCCGCCATGCTCCTGATTTTAGTTCAGGGGCTAATTTAATTGTTTCAAATGACATAGAATTTACTTTTTATAGCGGGTTTTTCCTTTGCGGATCCCGAGTTTTTTAATTTTAGAATTCAGCGTCGATATATTCAGATCCAGTAATTCAGCTGCACCCCCGCGGCCGTAAATCCTTCCATCGCATCTGTTGAGGATGTCAATGATATAGTCTCTTTCATTTTCCTGATAAGTCTTGATATGAAGCGAGGCGCTGTAATCTTTCTGCTGGGATGCTATGTCGGGCAAATGCATCTGTCTTAGTATGCCATTACTATTCATCAGCACGCTGCGCTCTATCAGATGTTCAAGTTCCCGTACATTGCCAGGCCAGTTGTAAGCCATCAATTGTTGCATCGCACCAGCTGATATGCTCGTGATTTTTTTTCCGGTATTCCTGGCATATTTTTTTATAAAGTGGGCGGCCAATGCCGGTATGTCATCTTTACGGTCGCGAAGAGGAGGTAGGGTGATCGGAAAGACATTGATCCTGTAATACAGGTCCCTGCGAAACCACCCTGCTTCAACTTCCTGCTGCAAATTGCGGTTCGTCGCCGCTATGATGCGAACATCGGTTTTAATGACTGCTGTTCCGCCAACCCGCTCAATTTCCTTTTCCTGAATAGCCCTGAGCAGTTTTACCTGAAGATCAAGCGGCATTTCTCCGATCTCATCTAAGAATAAGGTTCCGTGATTAGCCAGTTCAAATTTGCCGATCCGACGTTCGGTAGCGCCGGTAAAACTGCCTTTTTCATGGCCAAACAATTCACTTTCAATCAGGTTGGCTGGCAGCGCAGCGCAGTTTACCTTCACCATCAGTTTGTTTTTACGGGAAGATGAATTGTGAAGTGCCCTGGCTACCAGTTCCTTGCCGGTACCGGTTTCTCCCAAAATCAACACCGTGCTATTTGCAAATGACACCTGAGAGAGAAGACCAAAAACCTTCTGCATTTCAGTGCCAAAACCTACGATATCATCGTAAGTGAGCCCTGCACTGACTTCCTGCTGCAGGTAGAGTTTCTCTTCTTCGAGCTGTTGTTTGTAACGGTTGATCTGCTCGAGCTGCGAAGCTATTTTTTCATTGGCGATCAGGTTAGCAATGGCTTTTGAAAACTGAAAAGAGATCTTTTGAAGCAAACTTTTACTTTGAGCAAAAGCATTTTTCTGTTCCGAAAGCAGCATGAACAAACCTATGATTTGATCTCCGTCGGTCAGCTTCACACGGATGTATTCGCTGATTCCCATCTGATGAATCTGCTGACCCCATTGGAATTCAGAATCAACAAGATCGTCAACATTGACAATGATCGGTTGATGAGAATAATCTATGATCTCTTCATTTTCAGGTATCTCAGTTCGGATCATCGCCTGAAATTCTTGACTTTCCAGTACTTGATCCCGGGCATGGAAAATATATGTCTTATATGTTCTGGCGCTGGTGTTGTAAATGACAATATGACTGTCTGTGTAATTGAAATATTTTTTTAGGGAAACAGAGATGATTTTCAAAATGTCATTCTTTTCCTTTACAGCTACGAGTTCATTGCTGATTTCGAGCAGAATCCGGTTTTCTTCATCGCGGCGGCTAATGTCTTCCAGATATAGAATTTTAGAAATAGCGGTCGATAAATGATAGGAGATGCCCTTTATCAGCGCGCGGTAATTTTCTGAGAAACCATTGATGGTGTCATTGTATAAGGCTAATATTCCCAATGGCTGCTGGTCCGACCGGCGCAATGTCACACACATGATCTGCTTTACGCCTGTTCTCAAATTTAATTGCAGACAATCTGGTGAGCCTTCTTTCCCTGCTTCTGCTAATACATCAAATATAAAAGGATCTTTGGAGGAAAGTATCCTGTCTAAAAACTCATCATTAACAGCCAGCCATCCCGAAGCGATATGTTGATAATCAGGGTCGTGCCTGCTGATTGAATCAGGATCCAAAATTAAAGGTGATAACTGTTGTCCATCTTCACTTAATGTTAGAATCATACTGTGCGTAAAGTAGAACAGCTTTTTCAACGATTTGTTAAATACATCAAGCAGGTCGTTTCTATTATTTACGCTCGCAATCGCGTCACTGATAAAAAGCAGCGCATCGGCTTCTCTGATCTTCTTTTCAACCTGCTCGCCGGCAATAATGTTTGCGATAGCCGGAGAAATCAACGTAGCAATCCCAGCGATCAACCAAAGGTCGCGCTGTGTAAAATTATTTTTCCTGTCCGAATAAAACCAGATCGATGCGAACCGTTCCTGATCCATAGACAACGCAGCTCCAACGACTTCCATAATGCCCGACTCACGCATGATCCTTACATGCCATGGTATTTTGTCGGTCTCGCCGAGCGCATCAAAGTCAATGATTAGCGGAACGTCGGAATTCAGTACACGGTCGTCGAAACCATTGTGAAGAACAATAGGCTGAGTGATCAGGTGCTGGTATTTTTCATGAATTTTAATCCTGGAATCAGGATCCAGGAGAAATGCCCGGAATGTCTTTTTGTCTTCGTTTACAATGGCAATGGTACAATGGTAAAAATAAAAAAGCTTACTAAATGTTTCTTTGATTAATTTATTAAGGTCTTTTTTTGCCCTGATTTTAACTATTTCTTTACTTAGCGAAAGCAGGGTACCTTTTTCTTCAAGTGCTTCCCGCATCAGCGAGATCTCTTCTTCGGGTGACACTTCGTGCGCCTCAGATATAGCTTCTATGTAGGTTTGTTTTGTAAAAAAATCTTTGCCCTCAACTTCCGGTCCCTGCATATTCATGACTCTTTAATTGCTTGTTACAGAATGTTGTTACTAAATATAATCAGTTGTAGCGTCAGTTCTGCTATTATTACCTTATAATGAACCAGGTTTTTTATTCTTGGCAGCAACATTTACTTTAAGTTCCACAGAATATAAACGCCCAATTGATGGAGAGGCAACAAACTCAATTTGTTTTGTGTTAAAAGCATTGCTAATACTGCCGTTCAGACTCATCAGTTCAGATACTTTATATCCAGCGGAAATGTCAAAAGTCGTAAAACCGCCAATGGGTCCCCAGTCAAAATTTTTGGCATAATAACGTGGCTGGTCGTTGATGGGATTTTTACCTCCGTACACCATTCCCCTTTTTCCTTTGCCTTCCCTGGTACCGATCTGGCTCCCCGAGTACATGTCAAACTGCTGGACCCACCGGGCAGAAATGTTACAGAAGACTTTGCTATGCAACAGATCCTGAATAGAAATGCTGCCCATAATCCTGTTTTTTGGCGCATTTAAACTACGCTCATCGACGGCTACGTAGCCATCTTTGTTGGCATCGTTTTTAATATTTTCACTGGTAATGTCTGATCCGAACCAGGAATATTTTAAAGCTATACTAATCTTACTGTTAGCATAATAATTCAGGCCGGCATCTGCGCCGTAGGACGAAACTTCTCCATAATTGAAGTAGGTGGAAAAAGCGGCTCCATTTAGTATTCCTGAGTTAGTGACGGTTCCTGGAAACAGCAATGTATTGGTTTCGATCGGAAAATCCCCAACGCTCACAGTCCTTCCACCTACCGAAATGGCAGGGCTGAGGAAATTCTTACTTTTGCCGTAATATGCATTTACATCCACATAAATCTTTTTGGTGACTTTTCCCTTGTAGCCCAGCTCCCAGGTATTTATTTGTTCGGGACTCAAAGGTGTAGTCTTAGTAATGGCGGCTGGGTCGTTGGTGTTGGCCCCGTTAGGAATATACTTAACACCGTTCCCATTACCGAATATCAGTCCGAAAACGCTGGCACGCTGAAAGAGAATGATCGGTGCAGCAAAGGCCCTGCCCCATGTCAGCCGCATTGCGCCGGATCCGATTCCTTTCACCAGTCCGAATTTTGGGGAAAACATTTCACCGAACAGACTGTGATGATCTATCCTGGCCGCGGCGGTAAATTTGACATCGCCAGGCAATGTTTTTTCAAGCTGTAAAGCCGCACCGTATTGAGTAATATCGACCTTTTGAACTTTATCAACCAGAATTGACCCGTACGTGTCAGGCTCGTCTTTCTGATAAGTGGCACTTGCAATTAAGAATAAACCGGCATGTTCGAAGTCATAATTATACTGTATTTCCGAATTAAGCCTTTTGGAATTTTCTTTAAATACATTGCCTACGCGCATGGCATATTCTTCGGCCTGATCCGGTGCCAAATAACCCGTAGCCGCAAAAGCTGGATTGGCCGGATCTGTAATGGTGCTGTGGGTACGGTTCCAGAAATCTCGGGTGTAGCTGGCAACACCGAAGGACTTCCCTGCATCAGCCCAGGTTTGGTAGAACTGAACAAACAGATGCGGAGTGACAAATCGTCCCTGAAGAAAGGTGAATATCCAGTCCTGCTGGTAGTTGCGGGTCAGGTTTGTTACGTTCAAATAAGTGCTGTTGCTTCTGCCGTAGGTAAGCGCCGCGTAGGATCGCGGTGTGAAGTTGTAAAACAAATGTGCTTCGCCTTTGATATACTTAAACTGATACGATGAAATCCTTTCAGGAATCACTACTGCGGGACCGTAAACACCTCCGCCGGCGTAAACACTGTCTTTAAAATTAAAGTCTTTACCAGTGGTGTACTCTCCGGTAACCTTATAGGCCCAGTGTTCATTAATCTTGGTGGCATGCCTGAACCTTCCGCTAAACACCTGTTGGTTGCCTGCCGTAAGCGCAACAGTAGTACCCTGGTATTTTCTTGGATCTTTGGTGATGGTATTGAAAATTCCGTTGTGTGCGTTCGGGCCATAAAGGGCTGAGTTAGGTCCCAGGACAATCTCAAGGCGTTCGATATCTTCCTTGACTACGGTATTCATCATACCTGGCGGCAAACCGTTTGCTCCCGCAAGCATACTGTTACGGCCATCTGTCATTTGCAAGATCTTGGTATTAAATGCACTGTTAAATCCCCTTGCATTAATACTGATGCTGTTGACACCAGTCCTGACAAATTCAACTCCCTGTATTTTAGACAGCAATTCAGCCGGATTAAAAGATGCACTTTCTTCCAGGTCACTGGCACTAATGACACTGATGGTTGCCGGCGCGCGGGTTATTTTTTCAGGACGTCTGGATGAGGTAATAACTACTTCATCCCCTGCGATAGGGCGTATGGATAATTTTATGGTAATTTCGTTAGTTGAGTTTGCCTTGATTTTTAAATTTTCAACTACATCTGCGTAACCCACAAAAGAAATTTTCAATGTGATCCGGCCAGCTCTGAGATCTGTAAAAGAGAAATCCCCGGCGCTGTCTGTAGCAGTACCGGTACCCGTTTCCAGGATCAGAATATTGGCACCGGCCATGGGCAAACCTTCGGCATCGTTCACCTTACCGGTGACTCGTCCGGTTGATTGCGCCAGACAGGTAGCCTGGCAGGCGATGATACAGAATAAAATAAAATATAGGTTTTTCATAGGAGTGAGCGGCGGATTTGCCTCTTAAAATCAGATGTTTAAAGAACCTTTGCCGGAAGCAATCAGATAAGCTTCCTTCAGGGTTTCCGAATAGGTAGGATGTGCGTAGGAAATCGTCGTAGATGCGCTGTCTGTTATTTCAAATTCCATATTGATTACGGCTTGCCCGATAAGATCTGCAGCCCTGGCACCAATAATATGTACACCCAAAATTTCACCGTATCTGGGATCGGAAAGCACTTTGCTAAATCCTTCCGTATCACCGGCGGCTCTGCCTCTTCCGCTTGCTGTAAAGGGAAATTTCCCCTTCCTGTATGCAATCCCGTTTTTGATTAATTCCTCTTCCGTTGCGCCTACGCTGGCGACTTCGGGCCACGTGTAAACCACAGCCGGAATCAGGTTGTATTTGATATGTGGTTTACTGCCGGCAATAGTTTCAACTACAAACACCGCTTCATCTTCCGCTTTATGCGCAAGCATCGGACCTTTGATCACATCGCCAATAGCAAACACATTTTCAAGGGTTGTTTCCAGCTTTGCATTGGTTAGTATCCGCCCCTTTTCGTCAAGCTCAATACGGGTATTTTCCAGACCAAGGCCTTTTGTGAACGGTCCTCTTCCGACAGCGACCAGGCAATAATCGGCATTTAGCTTCTGCACGCTTTGGTCTTTATCTAAAAAATTTACCGTAACATCTTTGCCGTTGTTTTTGGCCGACTGGACTTTCTGGCTTACTAGGATCTGAATACCGTTTTTTGCAAGGATCTTTTGTAACTCTTTGCCGAGTTCCTGGTCCATGGTCGGTATCAGTCTGTCAGCGTATTCGATGATGGTAACCTTGACGCCTATTCGGGCATAGACAGAAGCCATTTCCACGCCGATAACCCCGCCACCGATGATGGCCATGCTTGCCGGAATTTCCGGCAGAGAAAGTGCTTCGGTAGAAGTAATGATCCGCTCTTTATCGATGGGGACATTGGGAATTGAAACCGGTTTTGATCCCGTGGCAATGATGATGTATTTTCCTTTCACGGTTTGCACGGAGCCCGCCACATCTTTGATTTCAATATCTTCATTATTCAAGAACGATGCAGTGCCATAAATAACCGTGATTTTATTTTTCTTCATCAGAAAATTGATTCCCGCTACATTCTGAATGACCACATCCGACTTTCTTTTAAAAAATTGCTCACGGTCCACTCTGACCGAATCCAAGTGAATGCCGAAATTTTTAAACTTGGTCAGGGCATTATGATAGTGTTCGGTGCTGTCCAGCAACGCCTTTGCAGGTATACAGCCGACATTGGTACAGGTGCCACCCAGCGAAGGGTATTTTTCTACGATTGCTGTTTTGTATCCCAGTTGTGCTGCGCGTATGGCCGCGGTGTATCCGCCCGGCCCCGAGCCGATAACGATCATGTCGAAGTTGGTCATATTTTGTGAGTGCTTTCGGCATTCGGTGGTCGGCTTTCGGCAATCAGTGCCGAAATACATGCTCACTGTCAATGCCAATCCGTAAAATGAATTTATGTTTATTAACGACTTACACTGCCAGAGATACCGACGGCCGACTGCTGATCGCCGAAGGCCCTCTTGTACTCCGTAAAGTTTTTGCCTGTCACATTTTTATAAAACTTGCTGAAATGGGCTGCATCATTGAAGCCCAGCTGAAAGGCGATTTCTTTCATGGTTGTTTCTGAGCATAACAGTGCCCGTTTAGCTTCCAGTACGATTTTTTGCTGAATGTGATGGCTTGCCGTAGAGCCGGATACCTTTTTTATGATTTCGCTGAAATAGTTAGGCGTTACGGAAAATTCATCAGCATAGTCGGCTACATTCTTTTTTGAAACGAAATTGTTATCCAGTGACAGCATAAACCGGTTGAAAAGCTCAGCATCACTTTTCTGGGTTTCAATTTGTTCCTTTATTTCAAATCTCCTTGAAAAATAGGCAATGAAGATTTTTAATAAACCCATCAGGATCTCAGATTTTAAGGGATAATCGTTTGCACATTCCTGCATCATGGTTTTAACTACCACCTCAATTTCCATCTGTATATCCTGACCAACACGGATGATCGGAGCAGTGCCCTTCTGATCCTTGACCCCGGTTGCGAAAGGAAGACCACTCATTCCGCCCGACATTTTTAAAAATTCCGGCGAAAAGTTGATCCTGTACCCTTCGATCATTCCATTGGCTTCCACTTTGTGAAGCTGCCCCGGAGAAATAAAGTAAAGTATATTGTCATTGATCTGGTATGTCTCCATATCCAGCATAAAACGTCCGGAACCTTTTTTGATCCAGATGACCTGGAAGCAGCATAATTTTTCGTGCTGCCCGGTTTCAATTGTGGCTGCTGACTGCAGGTATTGTATTTCAAACGGTGATCCAGACCGAACCACAGGTTTTGATCCCAGTTTCCCATTAGTGAAATGGGGTACGAATTGGTTAGGGTATAAGTTGGTACTGCTCATAAGGATAAGGTTTTGCCGTTATAGTCGCAATCTGACTATTATACAACAATACCCATGCCATGATATAAGTATCTTTAAATCAGATATTTACAGAAAAGTATCATCATTTTGATTGTTGATATTTCACTAATTGTTCAAAATATTGGCGAAATGTCACAGTGTGGGAGGGATGACGTGACCGTTAGGGAGAAGTTTTCATTTATATTGATCAAGTGTAATAACTATACTCTATTCAAATGCTTTTTAGTACACTTTACTTGATGGCAAAATTGACCTTAAACACATTTGGTAAAGGAATATTTGCTTTATATTTACCTTAATAATTTGTTTATAAAGCGCAATACAATCATTTTTGATAAACAGAACTTTCGTCAAAGATGTCCAAACAACCGCCCGAGCATTTATCACCTATCGAGTTAGAGATTTTGTATTTAACCAGCTGCGTGGCATCAATTAATGAGATGGTTAACAATATGATATTTGAATTGCAAGATTGCGATGATGGAAGCCATGTAGTAATACTTAAAACAGAAATTAATCAAAAATATTTTAACATTCATCTTGTTGATCTGCTGACAATGCCCCCAGGAGACGGGCGTCCAAACTCTATTGAAGGGTTGTCGAGCTCCCTTAGGAAACCACTTCTAAACAGAAAGGTTTCAAAGCTCAGGAAAGTATTAAATGAAGCGGTTACTTGGTTGGATACAGACGTGAATTTCACAATTAGGGGTAAGACACGAAAATTATGGTTTCCAACCGTTCAGCAGAATTTTACTCCAAAAATAACACGGCGGGAAGCAATTGTTATTTGTGGAAATATTTCAAAGCACAATCATTTAGTATTGTCTCGAAATGTGAAAAAGATACAGGACATATTTTTACGAAGCGATATTAAAATTACTTCCGAAGAAGGTTTTGAACTCATTCCTGAATTTTATGCTCAGTTTCATGATGACATATTTAACTATCAGGTTACCAAGATTGTTGAGTTGCTTAACAATATTAGATGGGAAATATATCACTATGTTAAACCATTTTTTGAGAAAAATTCCTTGCAAAAAGAGCAAGGAAGAAGAGCGCATTATGTTGTGCCACAAGGTATTACTGATCAATTAATCAAACACTTATTTTATGATCTTCTCAACAGTGGAGCCCCCACGCCTTCTGTTGAGAGATTTAAAACCTGGAAGTGGGTGAAAAAGAGATATTGAATTGGCGTTCACGAAAGGTTAAGGCTTTCCATGGGAATGATCGTGCTGGAACTGTACAAAAGACCCCAGGATCGGATAGATTCGGACATATCCTATACAAAAGAAAATCAGGCAACTACGTTAATCAAGTCAAACTACTTATCCGTGGCTCGTGACTGCAATTAAGTATATAATAAGGAAGTGTCTTTGATAAGTGCAAATAAGGGCAGTGTCCTCAATACTCAGTAAACGTTTTGTAATTTTGTTGATCAATTATTTATTTAAGATCATTTTACCTACGGACTGTGTCTAAACAGTCCCAGACCGACTCGTAATTGTCCCGTGTGTTATTTACTTTCAAATAATCAGTTTTAAGGCTGTGAAGGCACAGACTACGGAGCAGATTGTTCCAACTAACTACGTTTTGGTATTTAGTTGGAGTTAATTGCTTTTGTTAGGCGAAATTTTAATTAGTTAACCGGTCTATTTCGGCAATTATTAACTCCGCTCTTTTCTCAAGAAAGTCGTTATAATTATTTTTCTCATAAATCTCTTTAGTTAAAGGAATAAGATTACTGCTGAGAATGTCATTAAAATTGTTGTCAGGAACAAGAGTAAAAAAATATTCTGAAGGATTTTTACTTGAAATTTGCTTATTACTATCGGCTGGTAGAAAACAAAAATTTGCAATACTAAAAATTTTTTCAGTTGGGAATCCCTGTTTTTTAAGAAATTCGTTTGGAAATATGTGATGGTATTGTTTACGATTGTATTCTGAAAGTGACTTTGTAATATCAATTTTCATATTCTTAACTAGGTCTGTCGGCTTGTGTTGGACCATTAATAATAGAAACGACCTTGTTAGCGGATTTGCTTTTGAAAATTTAGTATCTATCAGTTCATTTTTTGTCGTGGTATATTTAAGTTTTCTAATTTCCGTGAAATTATTTGTTCTTATTTCGATAATTCTTTCAATGTCAGAATTCATTTTGTCCGTTGTCTGACCAGTAGAGTACCTATTAGAAAATGATGTTTTCCAGAACCAAGCTTTTAGCTCCTTAAGTTGATCGGCAGTAGGTCTTTCAGAAAATCCGAAAAACTTTGTTAGAGCAACAACTTGTTGTTGAAATGGAAGAAAATCGATGTGCGAGCAGTTTATCTCTGAAGATAAAAAATCAATTATTTTACGCAAGGATTCGCAGAAATTTTGCCAATTATCTCTTACTTGTTCTCCACTTAACTCGGTAACTGAGATTGTTGTAGTATTATTTTGAATGAGACCAGAAATTGACTGCAAAAAAATACTTTGAGTTAAATCGCCAAAACTCTTTTCTTCTAACTCCTCTTGCAACTCGTTCATAGCTTCTAATAAATGGAAATCATCGGTCCAAGTCCAAGCAGTCATTAAATCCAACGTAGTAAGTTTAGTTCCGGTGTTATTAATTCTTTCGAAAATTATTCCCACCTCACTTTTTTCTCGATTTTTGATTGTTACAACTGGTAATTCATAGTTAATAAATTTTGAATAAAGCTCTTGCGCGTCACTATGAAAACTTGCACTCAGAGATTGAAGTGATGTAATAAGTTTAGCTGCGTTTAAAAAGTCTCGTAGATAAATAGTGTTATTATTTCCTACTACTACTTCAATTTTGGAATAAATTTTTTACTTGAAAAATTGTAATAAATTTCGAAAATATTTAAATTTGGATTATAGCTGGCAGTTGCTGGGTCTTGCTGGGTCTTATCACTAAAAGTTGCGTAGATTGATGAAATCCTTTGTTGCCCGTCAAGTACATAGTTGACTGGATATTCATCTGCGTTATCAGGAATTTTATAGCCGGCAATATTTCTTGTATGATTCAAGCGCTCTGTTGTGCTCCACAATAAGACGCTTCCGATTGGATAATTTTTTATGACGCTGTCCAATAAATCAAGAATCTGATTTTGCTTCCAAACGTAAGCCCTTTGAAAAGCTGGAATTCTTATGTCCCCTGAATTAATACGACTTATTATCCGATCTATTTTTTCTGCTCCTGTTGATAATTCCGGTGCTCTCATGTTTTTTTGTTTTTTGTGTTACGCAATAAAAATGTGGCTTTAAATACGAGCTTGCAAAGGCAGAGAATCTATGATAGTCTGAACCTGTATAGACAAACGATTGAAAATGTTGTTATAGTTAAATAATAAAGCCAAATATTTGTGGTCTATTCCGAATCGATGCTGTGGATTTCACATAGCTGATGGTCTATTTTCTATCCCTGCTTTTGCAAATAATCATTTGTTTGCTATCGGAAAATAATGACGTTGGAAGTTTATTTAATAGCTTTCATTCTATCAATTATTTTGTCAATATCATTTATGCATTGTTGCGTCGCAGTTATAACTTTTTCACTTTCAGTTTTTAGTTGTTCTTTGTTATATTTCTTTTTACCTGTTAGGTCATTCATTATTTTATCTAAATTTCTTTCCTTATAGTCTAAATCAGTTTTAAAGTTTTTTATCACATCATTGGTTGTTGCCTGATATTTATTAGCGCACAATACGTTGATTTCTTTCAATCTTTTATTTAATTGATAAAAACTTCCATTCATTAAAGAAACAATTTCATAAATGTTAACACAATTTCCTTGATATGCGCAATTAAATAATTCTAACTTTTTATTCATTAGCGAAACCATATCTCTTCTTAAAAATTCTGTCTGGGTTATTATCATATCTCTCTTCTCTTTTTTAACTGTATTAATAAATGAATTTTCTACCGATTCAAGTATGGATTTTATTGAAAAAAAAGATTGTACATAATTTGCTAAACCTTCACTTGTTACTTTGTTTATCGTAGAGTCGGCTACTTGCGCGTGAAGGGTTGAAGAAAAAAATATCAATAAAATTGAGATGAATTTATATTTTTTCATTTTTCTTGGTTTTGAAAGAATTGATAAATAATGTAATTGAAATGATAATTGCAAGAATTGGAGTTATCAATTTAATTAGTTCCTCACCCTCTACATTTGACGGGGTTTTGAAGAATTCGACAAGAATATGAAACCTGAAATAGGTTAAAATCAAAGCATATAACATTAACAAGCTTGCAATTATAATTTTCGGAAGTCTAAGCATATCTGTTATTTGGAATATAAAATACTAAATTATAATCTATTTTGTTGGTCAGACATATAGCACATAGTTCGATTATATGCTAAAGTATGCCGTACTTTCTAAATTTATTATGTCTTTACAGAGATTATTAATAGTTTATTGACAGTAAAATGCTCGGTCCCATTTGTTTTTTTTACATATGGAAACTGACTGTTGATACCGTAATTTTCCGCCGTGAGGGATTTTTAATTACCTATACCACTCAGACTATCACTTTGACATTGGGCATTTTACGCCGAATTGTAGGTAGAACTTGTATTGTAGTTTGTAGTAACATTTTCATAATTAAAGGAAGGTTTATATTATTTCTCCAAGTAACAAAATTTTTACTGCCTTGCGAAATATTTCTATAAAATAGTTATTAAGCGGTAAGTCACCACGAGAAAAAGCTCCTGCAAGCGGTAACTTACAAGAGCTTTTCTTTTACATTACGAAATATTTCTACTTCAACCCGGCTTTTCACTCTACTAACAAAATCTCCGAACTTATCTCCACACTCAGCGCCCGGCTTACAGGACAAGTTTGTTCAGATTCCTTGGCAATCACTTCCAAAGCACTCTGATCAATACCTGCAACCTTCGCTTTCACGACCAGGTGTGATCCGGTAATGGTGCCGTTTTCGAAATTGATTAAAGCAGTCGTTTCAAGTGACTCAGCTGTAAAGCCGGCTTTGTTTAATCCGAAGCTCAGGCTCATCGTATAACACCCTGCGTGCGCAGCTGCTACGAGTTCTTCCGGGTTCGTTCCTACGCCATCGGCAAATCTGCTGTTGAAGGAATATTGGGTTTGGTTAAGTACTGTACTCTGGGTGGTAAGATGGCCGTTGCCGTCTTTTCCTGAGCCGTTCCAGACAGCTGTTGCATTACGTTTCATAAAGTTGTAGATGTTTATTTTAAAATTTATTGCTTGTAATTTTCTTTGGTGACACTTTGCAAATCAGTGTATTTGGATCACTCTAACAAGCTTCCAGTTCTCTTACTTTTTGTCTTGACCGGGACGGCGGTCCGCACAAAAAGTAACCGTGCGGCATTCGCAAAAAGATTAAGGCAAATAAATGCTTCCAGTTCTCTTACTTTTTGTCTTGATACAAAAAGTAACCGCGCGGCGTACGCAAAAAAATCAAGGCGAAAAAAGCTTCCACACGCAATGCCCGCGCGCGCACCGCTTTTTCGCCACAGCCAGCGCGCTCGGTAACACGGCTCGTGCATCCAATTCCCGGCTTATGAAACTATAACTTACTGACCTCCATTAAAATATCTGTGACCGCTTGTGGCTGGGTTAAGAATGGGCTGTGGCTTGTGTCCAGGGTGTAGGTTTTTTTGAATCCTGGCGCGGCGGCAACCATTCTTTTTTGCAGAGCCGGTCCCACGGCCATGTCCTTGGCGGTATGAATGTAATACTTGGCGACTTTGCCAAAATTCGCTGCGCTAACAGCCACTTTATTAATGAAGGGAATCGCAGGCTCCACTCTTTTATTATCCATTAGAAGCTTTTTTATATCGGCAGAACCATCCTGGGCGAAGATAGGGGCAACATTTGCTGCGGCAATGTCCAGGGTGAGCTGGTCAGCTGATGGAATCAGTGCGTGGCCGAGCAGCGAGGTGCTGTCAGTGGATGAAAGGTCCAGCAATGATTGTCCGTTAGCAGGTACAAAGCCGGCAATGTAGACTAGTTTTTCTATTTTGTCCGGTACTTTTTCTGCCGTTGCCGAGATCACAAGTCCCGCCAAACTATGGCCAACCAGAATGACCTTGCCTTCCAAAGGATTGATGACACTGATTACCTTATCACGGTAAACGTCAATGGATACCGTTGCTGGGGCTGTCTTGTCCTCGCCGTGGGCCGGTAACTCCACAACCACTACTTTTTGTCCTTTTTTTATCAACTGGTCTTTTACATATTGCCATGCAAACGGCCCCTGAAATGAGCCGTGCACCAGTACAAAGGTTTTGGGCGAAACAGGAATTTCTACCACGTCATCGTCACTGCACGAGGAGAGCAAAAATAAGGTGAGCACATAGGTTGCTGCCTGAATTAGGGAAAGTTTCATAATCATTGTTGTTTAATTTATTTTAAATTTTATGCAAAATGAGCCCTTAAGGCCTGTGCTACTTGAAGAAAGGCCGGTTGGCTGTAATGGTCGATTGTCGGGTCGTTCAAACCTATATCCTGCATACGTTCCTCAAACTGGTGCAGACCGATCTGGACACCTGCGTCTTTAAGTTTGCAACTGAAATAATCAATTTCGTTTTGGAAAATGTGGTCTTCCACGCGATGTATGATCGTTTTTGGAAGGCCGGATAATTGCTTTTTGTCGGCCTGGATCGGTAACCTCATGATTTCTGACACGTCATACCATTCTCCCGATCCGGGCCCGCTGTTATTTCTATCCGGTAATCCGGAACCGGCTTTGGCCCAGGTTGGCGGTTTTCCAACGTTAAAAACAGGATTCATCAGTATCTGCAGAGAAATTTTCGGATATTGATCGCATGCTGCCATCAGGGAAACAATAGTTGCGATGTTGCTGCCACAGCCAGATCCTACAAGCGCTATTTTATTGCTGTCTACCTGGATCTGTTCACCATTTTCTGCAATCCAGTTCACGGCAGCGAAAACTTTAAAAACATATAATTCAGGATTTTGTCTGGCTTCGGGATCATCATGTACAAATACGGCCGATACTCCCGAAATTTCAACCAGATTACACAACATGCGCTGATGGCCTTCGGGATTGACTGCCAGACCACTTTCTGAATAAATAAACACAAAGACCGGCAAATTTTCACTGTTGTTGCTTGGCCTTACAATTGTAAAATCCACCTGATACCCGTCATAAACAACGTTTTTTTTTGTCGTGGAGGTTTCAAGTGAGTTTTGGAGGTCATAATTAAAATTTGTGTCCAATGGGTTAGCATTTAAACCATCAGGAGGATGTCTTGAAAAAATTGGCATACTGTCAGGGTTTAAACATTGTACAAATATTTGCTGCTAAACGTAAGGCCATAACAATAACATGGAATGTCCGCTTTGGGTCGCTGCTCGATTGCCAACTGGTAATTTTGGTAAGAAACAGTCGGTTATAACGAAGCCGAAAGACAAAATCAAAACTTACAGTTGACTGTAACGCTGATAGCTAAACGTTAGTAGTTTTTACTCGGTCAATATGCCTAGGCTGATAGAACAAAATTAGCTTGGCAGCGCCCGCCAGACAATTGACAAATAAAGAAATCACTTGTATGGATTGCTCCGGATTTAAACACATTAAAGAAAACACCAACGGTCAGGTTTTGTCTTAGGTGAAATGCACTGGGTCAGGCAATGGTTTTTTTAAATTCTGAGAAATTAATGCCCGCTTGATTTTTGAAAAATTTACTGAAATGTGCGATATCATTGAACCCAAGGTAGTATGCGATTTCTTTCATGCTTTCGCCCAGGCATATTGCCCTTCGTTTTGCTTCATGAATAATACCTTGCTGTATGTGATAACTGGCCGTGAAGCCCGAAGCCTTTTTTACAACTTCACTTAGGTAGCAGGGTGTCACGGCAAGATCCCGAGCATATTCACTTACTGTTTTTTTAATCAATATGTTCTTTCTGATCAGTGACTTGAAGTTTTCAAACAGTTCTGAATCTGCACACTTTGAACCGCTGGTTTCATGGAATTCAAATTTGCGGGAGAAATAGACCATTAAAATCCGTAACAGGCCTTTCAGAATGTCTGATCTGAACTGAAAATTGGTGGCATATTCCCGGATCATTGCCTTGACAATCTCCTCGATATCGTTCTGAATCTCCCGGCTTATTTCAAGCACGGGGAGATTTAACGATTTTACACGCTGGTTCTCAGAGAGAAACTGGGTCGTCTGACCTCCGCTCATATATAGAAACTCATCTGAAAAACAGATTCGGTATCCCTGCATTCCTTCATTTGGTTTAAACAAGTGGCGTTGCCCTGGAGAAAGCAGGTAAAGCATATTATCCCTGATATCGTACTTTTCCATATCGACCAAAAAACTACCTGAACCTGATTTGATCCAGATCACTTCATAGCCTGATAATCTGTCATTGTTTTTTGTTGGTGGCTGCCGATGAAGACAGCCGTCTTCCAGACGGTGAGCTTCAAACTGAATTTTCGGTTTGACAAATCCGGCAGGTGCCGATTCATTTATCAGACTCAGATTCGACTTGTACAGATACTGTGTTGAGCTAAGCATGTTATGAGCGTTTATGGTAAGGATTTTCGATGGTCAAACGGAAGTGAATTCGCATACAATGATTTGACTGTATTATTGCAATCGCCGTGCCAATTCATATACATCTGTGAATGAGCAGATTGTAAAAATGTCGCCTTGCTAAAATTGGTTATATTTAACTAATTGATCAAAATTTTGGTGATATGTAATTGTTTACTGCCTGAACTCAGAGATATCAGATCCCTGTGAGCAAATAATAGAATTTAGCAGTCAGAAATTTGTAAACAGGTTGAGGATGCTTCCTGTTACGGCCTCGGCACGACATCATAATATTACATACAACATTTACCAAGAAACGTCTATTTATATAAGGTTTCAAAGGATGTAACATTGCCTGTTAGTCATTCAATCCTATAGATTGATGAAAGAAAGTCCATTAAAATGCTTTTTGAGGCGTACTGCACCGCTTCATTTACTGAAACTGGTGTTGGTTATTCTAACCGGCACATTAGCACGGGCATCAGATCTCACAGTAGTGCTCACAGGTAATACGGCTGATCTGAAAAACGCTGACGATTTATTTCCGATCATTGAACAGCATTTCAGAGCCAGCAAAGACACGGTTGTCTGGGTTCTTAACGGGGATGTTTTTCCTGAATCTTATTCGGACCAGCAGATTGTTGCATGGAATGCAAAAGACAATCAAATGCTTGATGATTTTCTCGGTCTTTATATTATCCTCAATCAGGGCGACAGGGACTGGGATCATTCCGGCAAAAAGGGACTGAAAAAAATACGGTCTCTTGAAAAGTTACTGGCAGAGTCAGCTCACCCGCGATTTGAGGTGTTTCTCCGGCAGGGCTGTCCTGGTCCATGGACGATATCATTTCCGACGCTACAAATCGTGGTCATCAACTCTCAATGGTGGAATCATCCTTTTGAAAAACCAATTCCTTCCTCCGATGTCTGTACCATAGCTGACACGGGCAATTTTATTGAAGAACTGGAAGGGATTCTCGATGAAGTAAATAATAAAAATGTATTGATACTCTCACATTTTCCGCTTAAATCACTTGGCAATTATGGGGGAAGATTTGCAGCTTCCTCTTATTTATTTCCTCCGCTCGTTGGAAACGCTCTGGTTGCTTTCCACCAGCACGTGGGAACAAGTAAAGATATTACCAATGCGCAATTTGATGTTTTCAGACAGCGGCTCAGCAATGTGCTTCACGATTATTCGTCGTTGATTTTTGCTTCCGGTCACGAACAAAATTAGTCGATCCAAAAGGCGGGAAACAATTTTTACATCAACAGCGGCGCACTGGCAGGTGGGGGTTATGTCTCAAAGAGCAGGCATGAGCCGCTTGCCTGGGGCAGTCGGGGATTTATGGAAATTACCTATAGTGGAGACGGTGCAGTCGGTTATAAAGAAATTAACCTGGCTGGGGATAAGCAATTACCGGGACAATCCGGTTTGCTGATGGACTCTCCTTGTGTTGAGCGGAAAGGAAGCAATAAAAATACATTGTTTCAACCCTGTAAGCCCGTGGCTGTCGAGGCAGAAAAAATCCATTCATTAGCACTACAGAAGTCTGTTAGAATAGCCGCTGGAGCAGAATATGCAAGCGGCTGGTTTAAACAACTGTGGCTCGGCCGGCACTACCGGTCTTCGTGGACAGAGCCGGTTAAAGTGCCATATCTTGATATGGACACCACCCGCCGGGGACTAAAAGTAATTGGCAAAGGTGGCGGCAGGCAAACCACCTCTTTGAAAATGGAAGCGGAAGATGGCAAGGAATATGTTTTCAGGTCCGTCAATAAAGATCCTTACCGTGCATTGGGATACGAATTACGTGGGACAGTCGTTGCTGATGTGCTCAAAGACCAGACTTCTACGCAGCAGCCCTATGGCGCCATGGCTGTCTCACCGTTACTGGAGAAAGTGGGAATTCTGCACGCAGCACCGGAACTCTTTGTATTGCCGGATGACACTAAAATGGGTTTGTTCAGAAAGGATTACGCGAATTTATTTGGTATGCTTGAAGAAAGGCCGACTGACAAGATTCAAAAAAACAAAATTTTTGCCAGGGCCACTGATATTGAAAAGAGTTTTAAGATGTTTGGTAAACTTTATCAGGATCACGACAATCGCATTGAAAAAAACGAATTTGCCAGGGCCAGAATATTTGACCTTTGGATCGGCGACTGGAGCAAACATGAGGATAACTGGAAATGGGCAGGATTTAAAGATGGCAGGGGTGAAGTTTTTCGTCCGGTTCCCCGCGATCGCGATCATGCATTTTCCCGTTGGGACAGTATTATCCCCTGGATTGCCGACCGGGAATGGGGCGTTCCCAACGGAGAGAATTTTGGTGAAAAAGTGCATGGCCTGAGAAGTTTGATGTGGCAGGCAAGGCATCTTGATCGCTTTGTAGGAAATGAACTGACAGAGCAGGATTGGGTGGATGCTGCAAAATCAATACAACATAAAATTACGAATCAGGATATTGAGGAAGCCGTTAAAAATATGCCCCCGGAAATATATGACAAAAACGGAAAGGAGATTGAGCGGAAACTGAAAATCAGGCTTAACGATCTTGCTTTGTATGCAAAGGGGCATTACCGTTTGATTGCCCGGCAGGTAGATGTGGTTGGGTCCAATAAGAAGGAATACTTCAAGGTAATTCGTCAGTCGGATGGATCGGTTGATGTGACGGTTTGCGGTTATGATAAGAAGAAAAATCCGGATCTTTCTAAAATATATTATCACAGAATATTTCTGCCCGATCAGACCAGGGAAATCCGCCTGTTTGGTTTAGCCGATGATGATATTTTTGATGTAAGCGGCGAGGCGAAAGAGTCCATATTGTTAAGGATTGTAAGTGGAAGCGGCCATGACAGTGTCGCAGATGGATCAGTGGTAGCCGGAAAAAGCAAAAAAACTTTACTGTATGACATCTCAGAGGACACGGCAACGGAGAAAGGAAAGGAGTTAAAGGTGGTCAAACCTAAAAATGACGCCTTATATGATTACAACCGCAATGCTTTTGTCTATAATACTTACATGCCGATTGCCTTGTTTACTTATAACCCATTTGTAGGTGCGGCCATTCATACAGGAGTTACTTTTACAAGACAGAACTTCTCAAAACCCGATTTCAGCGCCAGGCATATGTTTCGGGCATCAGTCAGTGTAAAAGGAAATTACGATTTCAGCTATGCCAATCAATTTCGTCAGCTTGTGGGTAAATGGGATGTGATCTCCGGAATGGGTGTTTCAAGGCCTTTAAACTACAATTACTTTTTTGGTATTGGTAACGATACACCCAACGATACCGAGCGGTCGGCAAACTATTACCGCACGCAGTATAATTCATTATACGCATTTGCAGGAATCACACAGACATTCTGGAAAAAAAGTGGCGCAGAGCTGACCATTGATTACGAAAGAGATGAAGGTATTAAAAGAAACGATAGTTATCTGGCGGATCATCCGGACATTTTTGGCGCAGACAAACTTCATCTTATTTTTGCCAAAGGTGCATTGCGTTTGGATCTGCGGGATAGAGTTGCTTTGCCGGAAAGAGGGTTTCTATTGAAACTAAGCCAGCATATCGGTCATGTATCTGATTCAGGCAAGAAAGTAGCATCGATTTCAGAAGTTGAGCTGGAACAGTATCTTTCCACCTACAATAAAAATCCGCTGACACTGGGCATCAGGCTGGGAGCAGGGCTTACCAAGGGACAACTTCCGTTTTATAAATTGTTCTCTCTTGGGCAGCTTAACGATCTGCATGGGTACCGAAGAAACCGGTTTACAGGAGAATCCAAAGCTTTTTTGAATACTGAGTTAAGATATCAGCTTACCCAAACAACAAACTCATTTGTTCCGCTTAAAATAGGAGTCAGAGGATTCTATGACCTGGGTCAGGTCTGGAGTGATGAGCGGCCAGGCAATGCAAAATACTGGCACAAAGGTTATGGAGCAGGCTTTTATGTTACACCGTTCAGAGAGCAGTTTGCCTTTAACATCAGTGCCGGCTCTTCCAAAGAAGAATCACTTTTATTAATGATTTCGGTTGGGAGTTTTTTCCGGTAATATATGTAAAGCAAGTTTTGGTTAGCTGGATAGCGTATCAATATCTTAACAAACGATGACATCCCAAACAGCATCTAGCGCTTCTTTGGGATGTCGTCTTAAATAGGTTGGTTAAGTTTGTTTTAAAAATGTTTACTAAATATTCGTTATTTCCAGCCTCCACCAAGTGCTGCGTATAAATCCGTAACAGCATGAAACCGGTCTCTTTTAATACTGGTCAGTGTTAGCTCGCTTTCAAGTACATTTCCCTGTGCTGTGATCACTTCCAGGTAATTAGCCATGCCATTTTGAAAGAGCATGCTGGCATTTCTGGTAGCCAAATTCAGGTTTTGTGTACGCAGCAGCGCGATGTCTTCCTGCATTTTAAGCTTTTCTATTCTTACCAATGCATCGGAGGTTTCTCCAACAGCGTTTAAGACGGATTTTCTGAATTCAGCCACCGCACGCTGCTGTTCGAGCTGAGCTACTTCGTATTGTGTCCGGAGTCTTTTTTGCTGAAATACAGGCTGAATCACACTGCCGCCGACCACACCGAAAAGGGAAGCAGGTATATTAAACCAGTTACTGGCCATAATGGAGTTGATACCACCGCTTGCTGTAATTCTGAGCGCCGGATACATATTTGCTTTGGTTATGCCAATGTTCGCAGCCGCGTTAAGCAGGGCCAGCTCACGGCTTTTCACATCGGGCCTGCGGCTGACGATCCCGGCAGGCAATCCTGACGTTAATTTTTCAGGAATCGTTAACTGATCAAAGGTAAGATACCGGTCAATAGGGCCAGGCAGATCTCCTGCCAGTATTTTTAAAGCATTTTCCTGAATGTGAATTCCCTGCTCAAACTGAGGGATTAGCTGTGCTGCAAGCTGTTGTTGTGCCTGCGCCTGCTGAACGGCGAGTGAGCTGACCTGTCCTGCATTGAACTGAAGCCTGATAATCTGCAGGGTACTGTCATTGAGCACGACATTTTTTCGTGCGATGGCCAGCTGTGCGTCAAGCATCATCAGATTGTAAAATCCTTTGGTAACGGAAGAAACAATTTGGGTCTGGACTGCTTTTCTGGCTTCCAATGTTTGCAGGTAACCTGCAAGTGCTGACTTCTGCTGATTTTTTATTTTGCCCCAGAAATCTGCCTCCCAGGACACGTTTACTGCGGCCGTGTAATCTTCAATGTGGCTTGATCCCAGAAATTCATTGAGACTTAAACCATTCAGACTGTTGTCTGATGGACGGCTGCTGTTGGCACTGATTTGTAAACTGGCCTGTGGGAGATAATTGAACCTTACCTGACCAAATAAAAGCTGAGCAGCTTCAATATTGCTCAGGGCAATCTGCATATCATAATTTTTTTCGATTGCAGCGGTAACGAGTCTTTGAAGGATGGTGTCAGTAAAAAACATATTCCACGGAAGGTCCGCAATGCTTGAGGTATCCTGACCGGATTGGCCGCGAAAATGGTTGGGTAAAGTCGCAGTCTCTTTCGGAGCTTCTTTGGATATTTTGCAACTGCCTGCCACCAGGATCAACAGAAAAAGAAGTCTTGTTATATTTTTTTTCATCTGGATTTCTTTAAAGCGTAAAAAATTATTGGTCCGCCTTTTTAGAGCGGCCTGAAAGTGCTTTGTTACACAGCGCTCAGCTTATATTGATCTGCTAACGGATCAATGTAAGGCTTAGGTTTTCCTGAGATTTTTTCCTGTAATGCCTGGAAAACGACGAACAGAACGGGTATGATCAACAGCCCCAGAATTACCCCTGAAATCATTCCACCCGCTGCACCGATACTGATCGAATGGTTGCCCTGGGCCGACGGACCGCTGGCTGACATCATCGGAATTAATCCAGCTACAAATGCAATGGATGTCATCACAATGGGCCTGATGCGAAGCCGGGCAGCTTCGATAGCGGAATCCTTTAAGGAAAGACCGGAATGGCGGCGCTGGACTGCAAATTCAACGATCAGAATGGCGTTCTTGGCCAATAATCCAACGAGCATAATCAATGCAACCTGTACATAAATATTGTTTTCGATACCTGTCAGACCAATTGACAAAAACACACCAAGAATACCTGTGGGAATCGAAAGGATGACCGCAAACGGAAGGATGTAGCTTTCGTATTGGGCAGAAAGCAGAAAGTATATAAACACCAGGCTTAAACCAAATATAATTGCAGACTGGCCTCCTGAGGCAATTTCTTCGCGGGTTTGTCCTGAAAATTCGAATGCATAACCCGAAGGAAGCTGGCTGGCAGCAACCCGTTGTATTACTTTGATGGCATCTCCCGAGCTGTGCCCGGGCTTGGGTATAGCAGTGATGCTGATGGAATTAAACAAATTATATCTGGATGCAGTTTCTGATCCGTAAACCCTTTTAAATTTCACAAGCGTGTTAAGGGGAACCATACTCCCAAGCTTATTTTTGACCAATATGCCATCCATTGAAGCGGGATTGGCCCTGTCTTTTTTGTCTGCTTGAACCATTACCCGGTAGTATTTTCCGAAACGATTAAAGTCTGAGGCTTGGGCACTGCCAAAGTATCCTTGCATGGTAGCCAGAATATCCTTGGTGCTGACACTTAATTGCTCTGCTTTCATGTTGTCTATCTCCATTTCAAGCTGTGGGTAGTCAGCTCTGAATGTGGTGAATGCTACTCCGATTTCAGGTTGCTTCATAAGCTCTCCGATAAAGTTGCTGCTAATGCCACTGAATTTATCCAGCTTACCACCTGTCTTGTCCTGCAGGACAATGTCCAGCCCATCGACATTGCTGAAACCAGGAACAGTTGGAAAAGTGAATACAAAAAAATCAGCGCCTTGAATGGTAGATAATTTGGTGCGAACAATGTCGACAATCGCATTGATGTCTTTAACATCGCCACGCTGCTCTGTTGGCTTTAAAAGTATGAAGGAAACACCGGCTGATGGGCTGGTAGACTGTGTGAAGAAATTAAATCCGCCCACGACCAGTACAGTTTTCGATGCATCGACAGATGCCAGTAATTTTTCAGCTTGTGCCATCACTTTGTCGGTTCTATCCAATGATGCGCCAGCGGGCATCGATAAAGATATCGCAATAAATCCCTGATCTTCGGCAGGAATAAACCCTGTTGGCGTACGGTTAACCATCCATACGGTAGCTAGTATCACCATTGCCAGTCCTCCAAGACTGAGCCATTTAAACCGGATCAGATAGTGAAGACTTCCGGTGTATTTGGAAGTAAGCTTATCAAAGCCGGAATTGAAACCGGCAAAAAACTTTTCCTTATAGGTTAATTTTTTAACCCTTCCGTTTGCTTGTTTGTGATTTGATTTAAGAAATAAAGCAGCAAGGGCAGGGCTGAGTGTCAAAGCATTAACAGCAGAAATAACAATGGCGATGGCCAGTGTAAATGCGAACTGCCGGTAGAAGACGCCTGTGGAGCCTTCCAGAAACCCGACCGGTAAAAACACCGCTGCCATAACCAGTGTGATGGAAATGATTGCGCCGGTAATTTCGCTCATGGCGGAAACGGTTGCTTCTTTGGGCGGCATGTGTTCGAACTGCATTTTTGCATGCACTGCCTCCACAACGACTATGGCATCATCGACGACAATCCCGATAGCCAGGATCAGTGCAAAAAGAGTAAGCAGGTTAATTGTAAACCCAAAAAAGGACATAAAGAAGAATGTTCCCAAAATGGCGACGGGCACCGCTATGGCAGGAATGAGCGTAGAGCGGAAATCCTGAAGAAAAAGGAATACAACAATAAAGACCAGTACAAAAGCTTCCAGTAGTGTATGCTGAACCTGGGAAATGGATTGATCCAGGGAGTCTTTGGTATTGTACATGATCAGATATTTTACATCTTTCGGGAAATCCTTAGAAGACTTTTCCAGAAACGCGTTTATTGCGATTTGTATCTGATTGGAGTTGGAGCCGGCCAGCTGAAAAATTCCGATGGGAAGGGCCTGATGTCCTTTTACGCGCGCTTTACTTCCGTAAGAATAAGAGCCGAATTCAATCCGCGCCACATCTTTCAGTCTGAGCACAGAGCCGTCTGCATTGGCCCGAATGGCAATGTTCTCATATTGCTCGGGCTTATTGAGCTTGCCTTTGTATTTGATGACGTATTCGAAAGATTCCTCACTGTTTTCGCCAAACCTGCCAGGGGCGGATTCGAGGTTTTTGTCCTGAATGGCAGCGCTGACGTCCGCCGGCGTTAAATTGTAGGTTGCCATCTGAGCAGGATTCAGCCAGACGCGCATGGAATAATCCTGACTGGAACCAAGCACAATGGCCTGTCCGACACCGGGAATGCGTTTTATGGCCGGTACAAGATTGATCTGGGCATAGTTGGCCAGAAATGTCTGATCGTAGGACTTTCCATTTTCAGAATATAGGTTGAGCACCATGATCAGACTGTTTTGCTGCTTGGCTGTGTTGATTCCCTGTTGAATTACTTCCGCCGGCAATTTGCTGGTGGCCTGAGCTACCCGGTTCTGAACATTGACTGCTGCCTGATCGGGGTTGGTGCCCAGTTTGAAGTAAACGGTGATGGCAAGTGAGCCGTCATTGCTGGCCGTTGAGCTCATGTAGGTCATACCTTCAACGCCATTGATGGACTCTTCAATAGCGGGGGCAACTGATCGGAGCACGGTTTCCGCATTGGCACCGGGGTAAACTGCTGTAACGAGTACGGCTGGCGGCGCGATATCCGGAAATTGTTGAAGAGGCAGACTTTTAAGCCCGAGTAAGCCAAGAATAACCAGGATCACCGAAATAACGGTAGCGAGTACGGGCCGGTCTATAAATTTTTTGATCATAATAAATTTTATTTGAAAGCGGTACGTGTATCGTTATGCGGTTTTTTAATTTCCGGCTGGATGATCTGACCTTCCTGCAGATGGTCCATGCCGCTGATGACAATCCGGTCGCCGGCCTTCAATCCATCTTTTACCAGATAATTACTGCCACTTCTGCCAATAATTTCAATGGCTTGTCTGCTGAGTTTATTTTTCTCATCCAGGGCGAAAACAAATATTTTATCCTGTATCTCTGTCGTGGCAGCGGTGGGAACCATCACGGCATCAGCATGCATCAGGCCCAATCTGATTTTGCCTGTATTGCCTGAACGAAGCAATCCCTGTTGATTGGGGAAAGTTGCCCTTACGGTAATAGCGCCTGTATTTTTGTCAAACTGTCCATCAAACATGTCCAATTTTCCTTTTTGAGTGAATATGCTTTCATCTGAAAGAATGAGGTCAATTTTTGGGACCCGGTTGATTTTTTCACCCAGGGAGTTGCCCGGATATTGTGCTTTAAAATTGATAAAATCCTGTTCGCTCAGTGAAAAATAGACCCGCAGGTCAGAAACATCAGACAACTCAGCCAATGCTGCCGGATCTGTTGGTGCCACCAGCGTTCCCTGTTTTTTAACTAACCGGCCAACATAACCGCTGACTGGTGCTTTAACCGAAGTATATCCCAGATTAATGTTTGCCGAGGCGACGCCGGTTTGTGCCTGTTCGAGTCTTGCTTTTGCCATTTGCAGCGTGGCGTCTGCGCTTTTAAGCTGGTAATCAGCTATTACTTTGTTTTCTACAAGCGGTTTGAGCTTATCTGTTTCGATCTGCGCGCTGAGCAATGAAGCTTCTGCGGCATGCAAATTAGCAATTGCTGCGTTTAACTGCTCCCGGTATGGCTGATCATTGATTTTAAACAGAATCTGTCCTTTTTTGACAAAAGCGCCTTCATCTACAAAAACCTGGTCGATATAGCCGTTGACCTGTGGCCTGATTTGAACGTTGGCCACAGCTTCGATGCTCGCCGGGTAATCCTGGTAGGTTGTAACGCTACCGGAACTAAGACTCACGACGGGTATTACTGCCAAAGCTTGTTTGGTCTGGGATTTTTCTGGCCTGGAACATGCTGCCAGGAATGCAATGGCTAACAGGTAGGTGATCGGTACGGTACCGACAATTTTGATTAATAATTGCTTTCTCATTACTTCTGGTTTATTGGTGATATCATATCAGCGGGCATAGAGCGACAGACGCCGGTAGCGTCCCTTCGTTAAAATAGTATGCAAAGTCAGCACGATATTTGTTTATCTGCTGTCAGAAATCTAGCTTAAATCTGGTTCGGATACCCCATTCCGTAGCGTCAGGATGATCCAAATAATTAAAACGTTTGACCAGGTCTACCCGAAAAATTTTGAAAATATTAGCAATGCCGACACTGCCTTCAAAATAGGGTTTATTATTCAGGGTGTAAGTTGCCTGGCTACCGTCAGGATTTACGGCGAATTGGTACAGCGAAGGATTGATATCCGGATTATTATGTTCGCGCAGGTTGCCGATTAGCCCTTTAAAGCTAACTACCTCTCGTAGTTTAAGCTTTTTGAATAATGGAATTTTGTTGAATAGAAAGCCATTCAGATAATACTCTGCATTGACACTTGCATAACGATCACTGACAAATTCCAGAAAATTCATCAGGTTGTATGAATTGAGCTGATAAGCATAGGTTTGGTTGGCCCGGTGAATGGTCAGAAGCGGAAAGGGTATTTTCCTTCCTGCGATATAGCCTCCTTCGAGCGTCACATCGGCATAGCCAAACTGCGACAGGAAAAATCGCCTTGCAATATTACCTGTGAAATTATGATAGCTGTGCTCGCCGTTAAAAACTCCTTTTATACCTGCATTATACCGTAAAGTGAAAACAGGATATTTATTTGGTATAGGAATGCGGTAAACTTTACCCTGGTAATATTGCTCTTTGGGCGCATATCGTAGTTCCAGGGTGGCTTCCGTGTTGTTAAGAAAGCGATCCCTGATTTTTCCGTCAACCGATGCATCGGTGTATTCGTAAACCAAGCTACCGGCCGGTTGCTGCTTCCACTGGGTTAATCCTGCTTTGAAAGAAAATTTGGTCTGAAATTCCCTGACATATTCAAATTTATAAATGTCGTTGTAGAGCCACCGGTCGTTATTTCCCCTTTTAAACGAAAGCAGAAAATTGTCTTCCTGAACAAACTGCAATTCCTGTCCCGGGATTTTTGTATCACGCTGATAGCTGAATCTGAGGTAATGCAACGGGAAATGATAGATGGATTTGTTGTTGAGCGAATAGGATCCGCTTACAAAATACTTCCATTTCCGGTCTTTAAATCCATAAGCGCCATATGTTTCAAAGTACATTCGTTTGTTGAATTGCGGCGTGGTGCGCCCTCCAACCCGCAGCCTGAAACCTTCCACGGGATTGAAACTGTAAAAAGTGTTGACCGGTCCGAGCTCGACAGGCCCGAAACTCTTGTAGCCTGCAAGCAGCAGTGTAGTAATATCCAGGGTTCTTCGGAAGGAAGAGATACTTTGAAGCGTATCTACATTGTGATAGATTTCCTTTTCATTTCTATCCAGGGGGATATGTCTTGCTTTGTCCCAATATGCATTGTTTTTATGATCGATCGTACTGTATACAACCGTTTCCGAAGGTCCTTTGAAGACTGTGTCCGAAACGGGTAAGTTAGTCTGGTAATTCTTGAAAGTTACCACTCTTTGTCCAACCAGACCGCCTCCTTTCTCACCCAATGCAAATTCCATGGCCAGTGTTCTTTTAGCCTGGCGATATCTTCCGTCCGAATTTCTTTCGAACTCGAGTTTCGCTTCCAGATCCCGCATAAAATTCAAATTAATGGATTTATTTACTGTCAGATACGCATGCTGCACGCCGTAGTGGCCGTCAAGTGTGATAAAGAGTTTTCCTTCAAAGAGCAGGTCTGTTTTATTGCGCGGTACAAATCCAAGCTCGATCAACCAGGGCTGATTTGTTTTGATTGTGTCCCGAATGAAGAATTTATAAAAGGTGGGTGCGTTGCTGGCAACCGGGCTGAGAAACTGGTTTGTTACAATAGAAATATTGTTTGCATAAATATCGATATCTTCATAAAGCCGGTTGAAATAAGTACTTAAACCTTCATTATCCACAAACCTGGGATCGTATTCAGCCCGGTTTTCTGCCAGAATTAATTGCTTTTTTGAAGAAGGATTTTTGCGCAGGTAAACCTGAGAGATTTTTTCCTGAAGATAGGCAGGCAGAATGTTTTTGCCACCAATGGTTGCAGAATCCTGCTGTTGAAAAAGAAACTGGTAATTACGGAACATCCGGCGCTCCTTGAAATTCTGCGATAAATTACTCAGTGCAAACGAGACTTTCTCATACTGTTCATACTGCACAAAATCGTATGCATTTGGCTGATTCTCTTTTTTATGATCAATTACCTGTCTTATCAGTTCCACTGCCGGGTTATTGCGGTTTTTATAGCGGGACTTTCCCAAAACCGTTACCTCTTTCAGCAAGGCAGTGTTAACTGCCAGCTTCACATTCATAACCGGATTGCCGCCCGCAGTAAAAGTTTTCTCAACCGTCTTGTAGCCAATATATTCAAATCTAATTTTCGCCTGCTTACCCTCTACGCGGATGGAAAACTTGCCATCATCGTCTGCCAACGCACCAGTGGTTGTACCCACAATTAAGACCGAGCCAAAAGGAAGTGTTTCTCTGGATAACGAGTCCGTCATTACACCTGTCACGATCGTCGTCTGAGCTGACGTGATTGAAATGTTAAGACATAGCATAAGCAATCCCGTCAACGCAGTTTGGTATAGGTCTTTCATATCATGTTTTGGTTTGGCAGGGTATGTTCTATTTAACGCTGCTGTCAGGCTTTTAGGACTTCTTTAATGCGGCTCCTACCGTAACGGAGTGCAGTAAACGAGGATCGGACACGGTTGCTTTTGAATCACCTGGGATCTTCCGTTAACAAATTATAAACAAAACTAGTCGTCTTTTAAAGGGTCTTCAATAGACATTCCAAGGAAGCTGATGTATATTTTTATCAGGATTTTTTCTGCTGCTAAGGCTTCATGTACTGCAATTTTTCAAGCTCTCCTATTACCGGAATTTCGCTTTGTACACTGGCATGGACAGCCGTGATGATGTATGTCTCAATCTGAAAAAGTGTTGCCGCTTTCAATCCGCCGATCTCTCTTTTAAATCTTTTGAAATAAACCTTATTGAGCTTGTTGGTTTTTTTGTCGTTGGCCATGTATCCCAGCGCCAGTTTGGAAGCGGTCTGGTCATTTAGTGTTGCATAATTGTCTGCATACTTTTTCAATAGTTCGTACCGCTGACGGCTTATTGCTTTGCGTTTTTCTTCATAACTGTCATAAAGCACCCAGAAGTTGTTGTTTTTTTCTATACTTATTTTTAGATATTCATCAACGATAACCCTTTTGGTTTTACCAAATATGGATTGGGCAATGGCGATGTCTTCCTTGTCAATCTGGGCTGCGACGCGGCCTGTAAGAAAGAAAAATGCCAGAATGGAAAGAGAGAGAATTTTCATGATTATCAGAAATTTAGGTTTGAATTATTGGTTTTTTATCGGCCTGATGATCATTCGTAGCGACTGATCTTTTGTAAAGTAAGTTCCTGCCCAGTTGTAGAGCGTCCTGAATCTGTTTTGATTCGTTATCAGAAACATCAGATGCACAAATACCCAGATAAGCCAGGCAAAAGAGCCCTGAAAATGCATTTTGGGTTTTGGTAAGTCGACGACGGCCTTATTTGTGCCGATCACCGCCATTGTTCCTTTATCATAGTATTGGAAAGGATTTGGCTTTTCGTTCATCAGCATACAAGAGAAGTTTTTTGCCAGATTGATTCCCTGCTGGATTGCTACCTGAGCAAGCTGCGGATGACCTGCCGGGTAATGCGGGTCGCTGGTCTGAATACAAGTATCACCGATGGCATAAACATGCTCCATACCCTGAACTTTATTACATTCATCGACCATCAGTCTTTTACCTCTGCCATAACTTTGCTTTGGAATTCCTTCAAACACAGAAGCTGAAACACCAGCTGCCCAAACAAGCGTTTTGGTTTCTATTGAATCACCGTCGACAAATTCGACAATGTCATTTTTATAATCTTTGACCTGCTTGGCTAACATGATTTCAACACCCATATCGTTTAGGGCCGACCAGGTATCCTGCTGAGATTCTTCACTCATGGGAGCAAGCAGATGCTGGCCGCCATCGACGAGAAAAATATGTGACTCGTAGCCGTGGCAGCTCAGTTCGGGGTAGTCTTTGGGAATGATGTTTTGTTTCATTTCAGCGAGCATACCCGATATTTCCACACCGGTTGGGCCTCCGCCAGCTACCACAACGGTCATTAGTTTTTTTCGCTGCTGCTTGTCAGTTGCGTAGGTGGCCTGTTCAAGTGTTTGTAAAAAGTGGTTTCGTAGTTCCAGTGCATCATTGATTGTTTTCATGGGCAGGGCATTTTTACGCACATTCTCCATGCCGAAATAATTGGTTTCTGCACCCGTAGCGAGCACCAGATAGTCGTAGTAAAGTTCTCCCGTTGATAGTACGACCTTGTTTTTAGAGGCAATTACCTCGAGCAACTCACCCGTGCGGAAGCTGATGTTATCCATTTTCTGAAATAGTTTTCGGAAAGGATAACTGATATTGGAAGGTTCCAGAAATGCAGTGGCAACCTGATAGAGCAGGGGAGGGAAAAAGTTGTAATTGTTCCGATCCACCAGCATCACATGAAAACCGGTTTTTCCGGCCATGCTTTTAGCAAGGTTAATGCCTGCAAAGCCTCCGCCGATGATGACAATTTGTTTCATAAGACCTAATTTAAATTTATAAATAGAAATAAAATAGTCGGGTTAAATCGCTGGCGGGGCTATTTTCATGATGTTGACCTTCAGAAGAATACCGGATATGGATCCATATATTAGAAGCAGGATAAATTGCATTTGTATGTAGTCCTTGATATCAGCCAGTGTTCCGTCTTCGATAAAAAGTATTCTGAAACCATTTACAAATGACATGTACGGAAATGCCCCGCCATACAGTTTTGCCGCCGCCCCGTCCTGCTCAAATGGCCAGCTGAAACCTGAAGAAACATAGGCAGGCATGGATAAGATGATCAGAAATTGCAAAGCCTGCAACTGATTTTTAAATAATAGTCCTGCAATGATCCCCTGAAAGCTGATGGTGACAACGAAGACCAAAAACACCAGAAAAACCGGTCCGATTTTATCAGGAAGTGTTTGCCGGAAAAGATGGAAGTAGACCGCGTAAACACCTAAAAGTAAAACGGCTAAAATCCAGTAGGGGATAAGTTTCGAAAACATAACGGTAAAAACAGAACCGCTGCTCAAACTTATCAGATTTGCAAAAGTGTGATTCTCAAATTCTGAGGCGAAGCTGATGGCAAGTACAACAAGAATAACCGACTGCATAATAATGCCCAGAAATGAGGGCCACACGAAAACGGAGTAGTTCGATGCGGGGTTGAATAGCCGGAACGTATTTACTTTGAAGGCTTCATATTGCCCTGCTGCCAGACTACCGGGTACTTTGTTTTTCTTTAATCCTTCAACTGCCAGGGAAGTGTTCAGGGCGCCGGCAGCTGCATAGACAGATCTGCTGATGTAACCGGCTGGTATCAGGTTGGCGTTGTTGATATAGGTATTGATTTCAGGATGGCGGCCTTGAAGCAAGTCCGCTTCAAATCTTTCGGGGATCAGGATTGCACCATGAAATTCTTCTCCCATAAGTAATTGACTTGTCTCCGTATTTTCGTAGTAAACACGCTGCACATCCACGGCGTCTATATCAGTCAATATATCGATGAAGCGGTTGCTGGCTGGCGAATTGTCCAGATCCACAACGACAACCGGCAGATTATTCAATTTCCCGTCCACATAGATAAATCCAAAGAGCAATCCGAACAGCACCGGACCACCAATGTAAAGCGTTGGCATAACCGGATTTGAAAAGAACAGCCGGATTTCCCGTTGAAGTAGTTGGAGGAAATTTTTCATTTGGCGGCGATAATTGATTGCTTCGATGCAATGCCGATCTGCTTTCTTAAAACCAGTATACTCAATGACAAATAAACGGCGATCTGCATCAGCTGATGGTTCAGGTTGGGCAGAATATCTGTGAAGTTGGCACCCTGAACAGTTACCATGCGCATTGCTCTGAGAAATGGTGTTAAAGGAATAATATTAGCAAACCATTGCAGGATTTCTGGCATTTGGGATGACGGCCAGCTGAATCCGGACAAGCTGAATGCAGGCGAAGCCAAACTCATCAACAATTGCGTGGCTTTGAGTGGAAGCGGATTACGAATGCTGTATAAAATGGCAAGCGAGCTGGTTGCGATAGCCATTAATAGTGCGGAGATAAAAAGTGCTGCTGGATGCGTCGGAAGCGGTATATGAAATTGATTTGCCAGCAGATAATAACAACAAATAGTCCAGACTGACATGAGTAAATATGGCACCATCTTGACAAAAATTAATACCAGGGGCGATAAACTGTAACGCAAAAGACCGCCTTCATTAAACTGATTTGAGGCATATTCCAAAGAAAAACCCGATCCCAGTGCGAGCAGTAAAAGCTGGTGCATAATAGCAAAAATAAAACCTGTCCACAGGTAAATAAGGTAGTTTCCACTTGGATTAAACTGCTGGAAAACATTCATTTTCAGGGCTTCATAGTTCTCATTTGCCAAAGCAGCCGGACTTCCTTTGCGCTGTAAAGAACTGATGGCAATGCCTGCATTTAAGGTGGCAGCTGTGGCCGAGATCGCAGAGCTTACCGCGCCGGATGTCAGCGTATTGGACATGTTCAGATAGATGTTGATTTCGGGATGGCGCCTGGTAAGTACGTCCGCTTCAAAACGGTCCGGGATTGTCACTACGGCCACAGCTCTGTCTTTCAGCATGGCTTGGTGAAGTCCTATGGACTCGAATTTTATTGCGATGACCTTCAGTGTCGGGTTATCAGACAGCATATCACAAAGCGTGCTACTGAGCGGCGTATTGTCTTTGTCAACAATGACAACGGCCTGTTGTTTTACTTTGCCCCTGACGTATACATTTCCCAGAACTACGCCCAGTATAACTGGCATACATAAAAAAGTGAAAGCAAATACTTTGTTTGTCCAGAATATTGTGAACTCCCGCTTAATCAGTAAAACTATATTTTTCATGGTTGTCAGATTAGTTATTTACTAAGGGTAATCGTCGCATTGTAAAGCAATTCTTCTGCAAGACTGACATTTTCAGGGAGTATTTTTAGATCATAAACGGCATCGTCCATCTCGTAGTCAGGATAAGCTGTGGTGATGTCGGCATAACGTGGCAACTGTTTGATGTTGATAATTTCGGCAGTGTAGCTTTTCTTGTTATAGGCTACATTTACAGTTACTTTCTGTCCTTTCGTAACGGCGGAAATACTGCTCTCGGGTATGGTGAAACGAAACCAGGTGCTGTTTGGAATGTACCCGCTAAAAATAGGATAACCGGCTGTGGCGAGCTCGCCTTCCCGGATGGTAATTGTTTCTACGGTCATGTTATTTGTCGCGATGATATATCTTTCCGAATAGGCAATTTCCGCTTCCATAAGCACGCCACCTGCCTGTTCATTTTGCCCGACTGTCGTAATTTTTGCTTCAAATCGCGTACCCTTTACTGCTTCATTTAGCTCGGCAGTCACCGCGTCGAGCTGTGATTTGGCGGTTTGAAATTTTACGTATGATTCGTCGTAAGCCTGCGGTGATAACAGGCTGTCCGAAAACATGGCGCTGGCTCTGGTATAGGATTTTTGAGCAAATTCAAATTGCTCCCGATTGATTGCTTGCTTTGCATAGAGCTGTTTAAGCTGATTTTCAGTAGCCCCGTTCGAAGCCAGTAATCGTTGCGCAGAAGATGCCTTAAAAATACCTTTTGCCTGAGCTATTTTTGCACTTACCTCAGGAACATCCAGGATTGCCAGCGTATCGCCCGTTTTCACGGACTGGCCTTCGTGGCCAAAAAGTTTCACGAGCCTGCCAGTCACTTTTGACGTAAAAGAAAGTGATTCTCTTTTGATCTTTCCCTGCAGTAATTTTTCTTTCTTACTTTCACAGCTGCTGGTTGCTATCAAAGTCAGAACGGTATAAGCAATTATTTTAACGGGATTCATATTAAATCAAAAGTTAGACTTGTAACTAGGTATATCTTGCTGATTGTAATTTGTTAAGGATAGCCTGGCATGCTTCACATGTACATCCGGCCCGCCTTCTAATTTCGACTAATTGCTGATTCGTATAGATTCTATGGTCAATTCGCCTTTCGCTTGTAAGAGACCGATTACGGCCCTTCTCTGGTCGTAAATCGCCTGAATATATTCTAATGCGGCACTTTGATAATCATCTTCTGCATCAATGAGCTGTAATGACTTAATCAGCCCGGTGCGATATTCCCTGGTTGCCTGGGCTAGTGCGTTGTCAGCAACTTGCTTTTGTTTTTCCCTGTGCAGGATTTCAGCATCAGCCACGTTGAGGTCATTCCTGTTTTTGAACAGATTCAGTTCCAGTTTTTCAAGAACCTCTTTTTTCTCGTTTTGTGTTTTTTGTAGTTCAATCCCGGATTTTTGAATTTCCCTTCTGCCTTCCCGGCCATCAAAAAGATCCCATTTTAAACCAATCCCGATGTTAAACATAGGCAGAATGTTCAGATTTGGCATGCCAGCAGACAACTTTTCTCCTTCTACCATTAATGGTCTACTACTTTTGATATGCCCATTAAGCAATCCCAGATAACCTAAGGAGGAAGATGCCTGTATTTTTGGGACAAACCAGGTTTTGTCTGCTTGTATCTGAAAACGGTTTGCTTCCATGACGGCATCAAGTGCGATCAACTCCGCCCTGGTGTCAAATGAGTTGTCTGAAGTCACATTTTTGAAAGCAATCAGCGACGGATCAAGAACAGAAAGTTGCACAGGCTCAATGTCTGTCAAAAGATGCAGCTGACGCAACACCAATTCACGCTTACCGTTATACGCTGTGATTTTCGATGCCAATTGCGCCTGTGCAACCTCTATTTTCTGATGTTCATATTTTGTAATGAGTCCGTAGCCAAATGCTTTATCCGATGTCTTTTTGTTTTCTTGCAAACGTTTTTCACTTTCATTCAAAACGATACGTACTTGTTTTAGCAAAGCAAGCTGGTCATAAGCTGTCATCACTTCGTGGATAATCTGCTGCTTGTCTTTTTCAAGTAATGCAGTCTGGGCATTTACCTTTTCAGCCAGTGCTTTTTTAAGATATGGAATTTTACCACCTGAATAGATCAATATTTTGGTTTCCACACCTGCCGTGAGTAACTGAGAAGTGGCTGTAAAATGATTTTTACCTTCCGCAATGTCAATGTCAAGCTGAGCAATTTGCATTTCGTGCGTCCTGACAGCAAAGGAAGAAAGCATAAATGCATCTTTGGCTGAGAAGTCAATACGTGGCAGATAAGCATTCTTTAATTTCTGCTGATCGATGTTTGTCGATTGAATATCCAAACGCTTGTTGGCCAAAGCAAAGTCCTTTTCAAGTGCTTTTTCAATTAAATTCTGCAAAGACGGCGCACCTGGCTGCGCTTTGAGGGTTGGCGCCCAGAACAAAAAACAGAATGCGATATGTTTTAAGCTAACTTTCATTTGTTTTCTGTTTTCATATTTTGCAGATATAATTCAATACCAATTGGCCAGGAAAGCGGTCAGATGCCCGGTAGCCATCAACTATCAGGAAAGCCGGACAGAAGCGGCTTTGGGTTGGTGAAAAAATTGGTGTCAGATCCGAAAACCAACCGGCATTGAATTACACTTGTTTATACAAAAATAAAGAATGGGTATACGCTTTGAAATGGCTTGCTAAAGGTAAAAGTTGTACATCTGTGGTAAGTTTTTTCTTAGTTGCCAGCTGGCTCACCAACTGTAATAAAGTGAAATATTTCCAACATTATGACCCTGCAATCCTTTTAAATAAGCAGTTGTGGGTTTTTGAGTGTAAGAGATTGCAAATTGCTGAAACACGAACGTCAGCCCATAATTGACGTCTGCCATAAAGTTGTTAATATCATGTTTTGTTTTTGTAACGTTTTTACCTTCCCCACTGTCTGTGATTCGTCCCTGTAGTAAAGCATTCGAAAAAATAAAAGATATCTTCGGTTTAATAAAAAAGTAGAATTGTAATTTTCGCCTTCCGGTACTGCTTTCAACTGTTGAAAACTGACTTATAACTCCGTTGAAGTATGGATTCATTAAGCCGCATCTTAAAACCGGATAGACAGATAAAGCGTTAAGCATTGTTCCGGCTGATAATTCTGTCCCACCTAAGATATCGATGACACCATTGTGGTTTGCGATTTGTTTTTCAAAAATGAAGTTGGCATTTAACAAAGGACGTATCTGTAATTGATGGTGCCAGCCCTGCGGTATTTCGTCGCGGATCATTCGGTGAACGAATTTTTGGACAGTTTCTGACATTGCAGGTGAGCCCCGGATACCAAGGGTCATTTCTGTTTCAAAACTGGATTTACCGTTCAAATTGTATGTTGTAATGCTGTGGCTGACCGTCAGAGCACCTGCGTAAGAATAGTCGTTGGCTTGATACTCTGTTTTACTCAGATCATTTGGCGTAAACATCATTTGAGACAAACTCCATCCGTGCACATGATGGAACTGCTTATTCTTTGTGTTTAAAAAACGATTTTGAAAGGGTAACTTAGATGTGTTTTTTACGTAGAAAATATCAAGTTTCAAGCCATTGGTGTATGCCTTGTCAGTTCCCCGAAGGTTAATATTCAGAAAGTCATTGTCATCATATAAACGAAACAGAACCTTGGTTGTATTCGGCTGCGCAGATTGGCAAAAGGCGCATTGCGAATAAACAGAAAGTAGTGGCAGAATTAGTATGATATTTTTCATGGCTTAGCAATAACATCTTAATCAGGAAAATAATAACGTCCCTAAGTTTGAGACGTTATTATGAAATACACTGTACCTACCCATATTCCTTATCAGGTTTTTGATTTTTCAGGCGTTAATTGCACGGCTATTTCTAGCTCCGCGCATAGTAAGGACACTTTTATTTATATGGCTGAATATCTTATTACAAAGGTGCAGACTTAGTGAATCCGGCAAAATGCCTGAATGAGGGAATTACTTGTATGTTTTGCGAAATTTAATTGGCCGTAGCTTCAGTATCGGTAAAACACAGATAGTGGGCTAACTCTGATTAAGAGAAAACATCTGCTGGCCAGTCACAACCCGCTTGCTACTGAAAGTCAGCGAAATGGTCGTTCCGTGCTCACTTAATATTTGCAGATCCGCATGAATTTCATTGCTGAGTCCTCTCATGAGTTTCATGCCTAGCGAGGAAACCTTTTCTGTGTTAAAATTCGGCTTAAGTCCGATACCGTTATCTGCCACCGAAAGCTTAAAAAGCTGATCATTCACCTGTTTGAAGGTGATACAGATCAGGCCGGTCCTGTTGCCGGGGAATGCATATTTTAAAGAATTGGTAATAGCCTCGTTAAGAATTAACCCCAGCGGAATTGCCTGTGCAACATCAAGTTCGATAGGGTCAACGTCAAGTTGGAAACGAATATCCTGGCCATGAATAAAACTGTCACGCAGATAGCTGGCTAATTCCTGAATGTATGACGACATTTCGATTGTCGTTACATCTTCGGATGTATATAACTTTTGATGTATCAGAGACATCGCATGAATCCTGTGCTGGCTATCATGAATGGCTAATAAAGCATCATCGGATAGATATGCAGATTGAGATTCAAGAAGACTCATAATGGTGTGAAGATTGTTTTTGACGCGGTGATGTACCTCTTTCAGCAGCCATTCTTTTTCTTCCAGAAGATTTTCCAGAGAACTGTTTTTCCGGCTGATTTCATCCTGTTTGGTCTGCAATTGTTCATTGCTTCGCTGCTTTACCCGGTACTGGTTGTAAAGTAAGCCAACTATGACGAGCAAAAGCAAAATTCCACCGAAAGTCATGTTCCTGATAAAGTCACCTTCCTTTAACCTGGCTTTTTGAAGCTCTCCTTGCTGAGTAAGTAATTTAATATTCTGATCCTTATTCTTAGTTTCAAATTGAACCTGCATAAAATTCATTTGTCTTACGGAAGACAGGTTTAAAAGAGAATCAGAAGTCAGTTTAAATTTTTGATAATTTTTAATTGCAGAAACATAATTTCCATTAAGGGAATCAAGCTTAAAATTAATGAAATCTATTTTGGAACGGTTAAACACCGATCCTGTGCCAGAGAGGAATGGCTTTGCCTTTTCAACATACCATTTTGTCTTTGCCTGATTGCCCAAACTAGCATAGAACATGGCAATATTGAGATAATGGCTTGGTATTTCTGCATAAGCGAACTTAGCCGGAAAATTTTCTGCCAACGTGGAATATAAATCGTAAAATTTAATAGCGATTTTCGGTTGATTTAAATATGTATGGCAATGACCTTGTAGAATAGCTAAACTCATTTTTTGATACAAGGTGGTAGGAGGATATTCTCTGATAACTGGCGCGAGAAATTTTAAGGCCTCTTTCGGACTATTAAAAACAATCATTTGATTCGCGCAGGTAATAAAGCTGTTATACCAGAACAGTTGGGTTTCCTTTGACTTATTTTTTAAAGATTTCAGCAAAAGGTTGATCCCTTCTTTTTTATCCATGTGAAAATACAATTGAGCCAGCCTGAGATAAAAAGGGGCTGCAAATTTTGTGTCGCCGGTTTGCTCCATCACCTTTACAGCCTCCGAAGCGTGCGTTATGGAAGAAATATAATCTCCCTGAACATCTTCAATAAAGGAAATGGCATTCAGGGCAATGTGGGTGTGGAAATAGCCCGCGGCATTTTGAAGCTTGATTAGTTCTGCTTGTTTCGCTTTGGAAATATTAAAATCCGTAATAAAATATTCAATGACAATATTTGAGAGTACTTCAACTTCTTTTTCCATTAATCCTGCATCTCTGCAAAGCGGACGTGCTTTTTCAAGCAAAGCCAGTTTTATTGGGTTCCCTACTGAAACATTGATAGCCTGATTAGCTGTCGCCAGTGCAATTCCCTTTTTATCCTTCGCCCTCATGTTGGCCTTTACAACATCCGAAAAGTGCTTTTGGCTTTGCGCAATATCACCTTTTTGCGCACAAAATTTAGCCAGAAGGCTCAAACTTTCATTTTTCCACAAAGGTTTATCAGATAAAGCTGCCAGTTTTTGGGATTGCAGAATATATTTTAAAGACTGATCCAAGTCTGTTTTGTTCATTCCTGGCTTAAACAGATAATAGGTCCCTAAATCCAGTCCAAGTCGAATGCGGTCGTCCCCGTTGATTTTATTAAACAACCGTTCTGCCTCACTGATTCTGCCCGAGTCGATCAGATTTCTACCTTCGGAAGCTGCGCCGTTGTCATAGCCTTCGTTAAACGGAAATAACCGGCTGAACTTATAAGCCCTGGTGGAGAGCAGCATTGCACTATCTAGATCGAGTTGTCCCTGTCCTACCATAAACAGGTTCATTCCAGTACTGATAGCCAGCAAGCGCTTTTTGTTGATATCATAGCGACCGACAACTCTATCTGACAAAGATTGGCTGTGACAAACGTTATAAAAGGACAGAATTATTAGTGATAGCGTTATGTTTACAGCGATCACTCCGAGTTTGATAGAACCTCTCATTTATTTGACGTTAATTCTGTGCTGAGATTTGATAACTACTTTTTAGTAATATGTCTGTGTTAAATGACAGATAAATACCAGTGCCGCTTAAACTTTCAACACGAAAATCAGCATGTAGCTCGGTGCTAAGCCCTCTCATTAGTTTCATTCCCAGAGAGGAGATTTTATCCTGTTCAAACCCAGCGACAAGCCCAACTCCGTCATCTTCCACCGACAGCTTGAACTTTGTGTCGTCTAATTGAGCAAATATAATAGAGATTAAACCCTTTCTGTTATCCGGAAAGGCGTATTTAAGCGAATTTGTGATCGCCTCATTTAATATGAGTCCGAGAGGAATTGCCTGAGCCACATCCAGCTCAACAGGCTCAACATTTAAATCAAAAGTAATTCTCTGCCCTGTGGTAAAACTTTCACGCAGATAGCTGACCAGTTCCTGAATATAGGTGGACATTTCGATTGTTGTTACATCATCAGATGTGTAAAGCTTTTGATGGATAAGTGACATGGCATGAATCCGGTGCTGGCTATTTTGAATGGCTGACAGAGCATCATCAGCCAGGTAAGCAGACTGAGATTCTAATAGACTCATCACGGTATGCAGATTATTCTTAACCCGGTGATGTACTTCTTTGAGCAGCCACTGTTTTTCTTCCAGCAAATTTTCCAGCACCTGGTTTTTGTTTACAATTTCATTCCGCTGGATTTGTAGCTGTTCGTTATTACGTTGTTTCAAACGGAACTGTTTATAGAGCAGGCCAACAATAACAAGTAGTGCCACGATTCCACCCATGGTAACGTTACGTAAAAAATTGGATTCATTCAGCTTGGCCTGCTGAAGTTCGCCACGTTGGGTCAGCGATTTGATACTCTGTTCTTTATTTTTAGTTTCGAACTGAACCTGCATAAAATTCATTTGTCTCATTGACGCCAGGCTAAGATTCGAATCGGATTTTTCTTTATATCTCTGATAATTTTTTATAGCGGAAACATAATTTCCGTTTAACGAATCAAGCTTGAATTGCACGAGACTATATTGCCAGGAGATGAACAGTTTGCCAGCCGATGACATAAAAGGTGAGGCTTTATCCAGATAATATTGTGTACGGGCCTTATTGCCGGTATTGGCATAAAATTTTGCTATTCCAATGTAACACGAAGGCAGTTCAAGATAGACGAAATGCGCAGGCATTTGATCGGAGAGTTTTAAAAACAAATCGAAAAAGTGTATTGCCAGTTTATCCTGACGAAGACTCGCATAGCAATCACCTTGCAGGTAGGCAACAGCCATTCTTTCCCACAGAGACTTGGGAGGATATTCTTTGATGATTGGCATTATCAGGTCCAGTCCTCGTTTGCCACCATAGAAAGTGATAGTAGCCTGTGCAGCATTAACAAAGCTTTTGTACCAGACCAATCTTGTCTGTTTTGATTTATTTTCAAGAGCTTTCAGGTAAATGTCCAGGCCCTCTTTCTTGTCCATATGAAGATACAAAAGTGCAAGGCGGGAATAAAAGAGAGGTGCAAACTTGGTGTCTCCGGTCTGCTCCATGGTTTTAACAGCCTGTAAAGCACTGGTTAAGGCGGGGATGTAATCACCTCGCATATCGTCAATGAAGGAGATTGTATTCAAAGAAACGTGTGTATGTCTGTAGCCTGATGCATTTTGTAGTGCGACAAGTTCGAGCAGTTTTTTCTTGGCCACATCAAAATTAGAAATGAAATACTCAATGGAAATGTGAGAAAGTACTTCGATTTCTTTGTCTTTTAATCCTTGCTGCTTACAGAACAGCTGTGCTTTTTCTAACAAGCTAAGTTTTTCGGGGGTTCCAACCGGAAGGTTAATGCCTTGGTTGGCCATAGCCAGTGCAATACCTTTATTGTTGTTTTCGATTTTATTTGATCCTACAACTTCTGAAAACAACTTTTGACTTCTTAAAATATCACCGCTTTGCAGATAGAACTTAGCAAGTAAAGTAAGGCTTTCATTTTTCCAGAAAGTTTTACCGGATGAAGCTGCAAGCTTTTGGGCTTGCCGGATATAAAGCAGAGACTGATCAAGGTCTGTCTTGTTATTTCCCGGTTTAAACAAATAATAGGTGCCTAATTCCAATGCCAGACGTATTTTGTCGTCATTTTTTTGTTTATCGAGCAATCGTTTAGCTTCATTTATGTTCCCCGAATCAATCATAGTTCTGCCAACAGAAACAGATCCGTTGTCATATCCCTCAGAATAAGGCAGGAGTCGGCTGAAGTTGTAAGCCTGGCAAGACATTAACATGGCGCTATCCAGGTCTATTTGTCCCTCGAGAATCATGTAAAGGTTAAGTGCTGTGCTGATTGCCAGGAGACGTTTTTTATTGATATCATACCGGCCAATAACCTGTTCGGACAAAGATTGGCTATGAACCGGCACGTAACTGGTCAGAAGCAAAAGCCATAAAAGACTGTAAGCTTTAAATTTCCGTCCAAACGTTTTAACTATTTTTGAAATCTGGCCCATTTTAAGAAATTTTATCGTAATATTTTGCTTTCTGATTTTGAAAGAATACAAGAGATATTGATGTACCGCGGATGGTATTAATATTTAAGTTAGCCTGCATTTTATTACAAAGCTCATTCATTAACCTTATACCATGTAGCGTATCTTCGTCTTGGAAATTGTTTGGTCTGAAACCGATACCATCATCGGTAATTGAAAGGGTAAAACGTCGGTTATCGAGGTGTTTGAAGGCAATCGAAATTGAGCCCGATCTGCCATCAGGAAAAGCGTATTTGAGGGCATTGGTTAATGCTTCGTTCAAAATAAGTCCCAAAGGTATTGCCTGGGCAACATCAAGTTCTATTGGATCAACTTCCAGCTGAAAACGAATTTTTTGTGCATTAGCAAAGCTATCACGAAGATAACCAACCAGTTCCCGGATATATATGGACACCTGTATGGTGGTAATATTGTCAGATGCATAAAGCTTTTGATGTATCAGCGACATCGCCTGTATCCGGTGTTGACTGTCCTGAACCGCAGACAACGCATCATTTGCCAGAAAGGCAGCTTGTGATTCCAGCAGGCTCATCACAGTATGTAAATTGTTTTTGACCCGGTGATGAACCTCCTTTAATAGTCCCTGTTTTTCCTCTAAAAGTTGTTCAAGCGATCTGTTTTTTAAGTATACTTCAAATCGCTGGAGTTGCAACTTTTCATTACTACGTTTGTTTTCAAGGAACTGATAGCAGAGCAGGCCAGCGATTACCAGAAGCAAAACGACTCCACCAGAGGCGACAATCCGGACATATTGACTTCGCCTTAACTCAACCTGTTTAAGTTCACCCTGTTGAGTGAGAGAGTTAATACTTGCATCCTTATTCCTGGAATCATATTGAACCTGCATAAAAGTAATTTGTTTTGAGGCTGCAAGAGTTAAATTGGAATCGGATTTTTCCTTAAATAGCTGGTAGTTTTTGATTGCAGATTTGTAATTTTTATTCAGGGAATCTAATCTAAAGTTAATCAAATCCAATTTACATAAAAAGTACATATTTCCCTTCGAAGGTAAAAAAGGTTTCACCTTGGCAAGATATAATTTTGTTCGGCTCTGGTCTCCCAGTCCGGAATAAAATTCTGCGATTCTGAGGTAGGCAAATGGTATTTCAGCATATATAAATTCGGGCGGGAATTGCTTAGCCATTTCGGTAAACAGGTCGAAAAAATAGGAGGCACGTCGATCTTGTTTTAAATCGGCGTAACAATAACCCCGGACAAGGTACAGGTTCATTTTGTCAAATAAGGTAAGCGGAGGGAACTTATTCTGGATTGGAGTCAAAAATTCCAGTGCCTTCTTGCCTCCATAATATTTAATCATTTCACCCGCGCAGGCAATGAAACTTTTATACCAAAAAAGCTGAGTTTCTTTTGACCGGTTATCAATTGACTTCAGATAGTATGTCAGGCCTTCTTTTCTATCCATGTGAAAATAAATGCTGGCTAACCTGGGGTAAAAAAGAGCTGAAAATTTAGTATCGCCAGTCTTTTCCATCGTCTTTACAGCTTCCAGCGAATGTGCCAAGGCAGAAACATAACTGCCTTGAACGTCATCGATATATCCAATCCCGTTTTCGGCGAGATGAGTGTGTAAAAAGCCTGAGGCCTTCTGCAGCCGGATCAGTTCCAAATAATTTACCCTCGCCAATTTCCAGTCTGAAATGAAGTATTCGACGATGATATTTGAGAGAATTTCAATTTCCTTGGTTTTTAACCCAGCTTGCTTACAGAGAGTCTTGGCTTTTTGCAATGAGCCTATTTTATCACTGTGTCTCATCGGCAGGTTAATGGCTTGATTAGCGGCTGCCAAAGCCGTGCCCTTTTTGTCGTTTGCACGGACATTAGCCAACACAACATTGGAGAAATACCTTTGGCTGATTAGGATCTGACCGGTCTGGGTATGGTATTTAGCTAACAGACTGAGACATTCATTTTTCCACAATGGCTTGCCTGATCGGATTGCCAGTCTTTGTGCCTGGCGGATATATCTCAACGATTGATCAAGATCTGTTCTTACAGTACCTGGTTTGAACAGATAATAGGTGCCCAATTGTATTGCCAGACGAATCTGGTCGTCACCGGCCAATCTATTGAACTGCAGTTTTGCTTTCTCAATAAGACCCGAATCAATCAGGCTCTGGCCGGAAGAAATTCTTCCGTTGTCGTATCCTTCATTATATGGCAGCAATCTGCTGAATTTGTATGCGTCACACGATAACAGCATCGCGCTGTCCAGGTCTATTTGTCCCTGGCACATCATATACAAGTTAATTCCGGTGCTGATTGCCAGCAAACGTTTGTTTGAAATATCATACTGATCAACAACCTTCTCCGATATAGACTGACTCAGACATGGTAAACAGCTGATCAAAATGAAAAGGAAAGCAGATAAACTTCGAACCATAGTTTTAAACTTTTTTTATTCCCCATTAGAATCTTTCAGATAAGAAAATCTGGCCAAAACAAAACTGTTGCCTTACGCTTAATTCTGGCTGAACGATCATTGATAATCCTACCTTAAATATATCTCTGACGGCTAATGTAGGAATTAAAAGTATTTGTTTATCAGTATGTTAGCTATAAATTTATGTGCAACTGATACCTATAAATGTACATTGCCAGACAACTTTGGCCGGAGTAGTTTTGTCTCTCAAAACGAATTCGTTCGGCGCTGAAATCGGAAGCTGATGCTAAGCACTGGTATGATTGATCCCACCTTCTGAGAAATGTTGTACTTATCTCCATGCAGTGTTGACCGACCATGAGCGGTGACACATACTGAATAGTAGTAATAACCAATCCCCACAATAAATTTTCAATTAAACAAACAAGTAATGGAAGAGTTAGTAAAACTACAGCGCAGCTACTTCAACAGTAATGCAACGAAACCTGTTGATTTCAGGATTACACAATTACAAAAGCTTTATGATCTGATCCTGCTTAATGAAGACAAACTCGGTGATGCGATTCATAAGGATTACGGCAAAGCCAAATTTGAAACATTTTTGACCGAGCTTTACATTGTTTATGACGAATTGAAGACCGCTATCAGCGAACTTAGTGACTGGGCGCAAATCAAACCCATCAAAACCAACCTTCTGAACGAGCCTGCCAAAAGCTACATCATTCCAGAGCCTTTGGGAGTAAGTCTGGTAATCGGGCCATGGAACTATCCTTATCAACTTTCCCTCGGCCCGGTTGTGGCTGCGATTGCGGCAGGCTGCACAGTCATTCTCAAGCCAAGTGAGCTCACAGCTCACAGCAGCGGACTGGTAGCAAAACTGATCAACGAAAATTTTGATCGCAAATACCTGGCGGCAGTTGAAGGAGGAATTCCACAGACAACAGCACTTCTTGAACAGAAATTTGATGTTATCTTTTTTACAGGAAGTGTTCCGGTTGGTAAAATCGTCTACCAGGCCGCTGCAAAGCACCTGACACCGGTTATTCTGGAACTGGGAGGAAAGAGCCCTGTAATTGTTACGGATGACAGTGATCTGGAAATTGCCGCAAAAAGGATGATATGGGCTAAATTTATCAATGCCGGACAGACCTGTATTGCACCAGATTATGTGTATGTGCACGAGCAGGTTCAAAAAGAGTTTCTTGATAAAGTGGCTGCGGAGATTATTGCAGCAGATTATAGTATAGCGAATGAGAATTTTGTGAATATTGTCAATGAGCGTAATACCTCGCGGGTTTCCGCGCTGATCGATCCATCAAAAGTATTTGTGGGTGGTCAGTATGATATAGAAAAGCGGTTTATCGAGCCGACAGTGATGACGGGTGTTACTTGGGAGGACAAGGTAATGCAAGAAGAAATTTTTGGACCCATTCTTCCAATTTTAACGTATGACGATCTGGATTGTGTGATCGCCGCAATAAAGGAACGTCCCAAACCTTTGGCGCTTTATCTTTTTACGAAGGATGAAACAATCAAAGAAAAAGTGCTCAGCGAAGTTTCTTTTGGAGGCGGATGTGTCAATGAGGCGCTGATGCATATTTCCAACGGTGATCTGCCGTTTGGTGGAGTAGGGGACAGTGGTATCGGAAATTATCATGGGCAAGCGGGATTCAAGGCTTTTTCGCATTACAAAAGCATTCTCGACAAGGAACTTGTATCTGACCCGGATGTGAAATATTCCCCGCATACGGAAGCGAAACTAGCGCTTCTTAAATCTGTCGTCGCCTGATTAGTAAAATTATATAGATAAAATGCAAAGCGCAATTCGACTTTAAGGCATAAGCCGAGACGGATTGCGCTTTTTGTAAATTAATAAGTTATGAAAATTAAAGCAGCAGTTTTAGAAGAGGCACATGTGCCATTTGTAATAAAGGACCTGGAACTGGATACGGAACTGCGGTCGACCGAAGTACTCGTAAAAGTAGTGGCCACAGGACTTTGTCATACGGACCTGGCTGTACGTGATCAGCATTTGCCTGTTCCTTTACCCGCAGTTCTGGGCCACGAGGGGGCTGGCATTGTCGAGAAAGTCGGAAGCAGTGTAACCAAGGTAAAGCCAGGTGATCACGTTGTACTGGCACCTTCGAGTTGTGGTAAATGTGATTACTGCCTTTCAGGTCATCCGGCTTACTGCAAGGAACTTTTCAGGTTGAATATCGCCGGGCCGCGAACAGACGGATCCTGCCCATACCACGACCATGAAGGGCGTCAGCTTGGCGGATTTTTCTTTGGTCAGTCCTCTTTTGCTACCTATTCACTAACAAGCGAAAGCAATGTTGTAAAAGTACCGCAAGATGTGCCATTGGAAATACTGGGTCCGTTGGGCTGCGGAATGCAGACAGGTGCCGGGACAGTGCTAAACGTACTGAATCCAAAAGCTGGCGAAAGTCTGGTAGTTTTTGGTGTAGGCCCTGTTGGGCTAGCCGGACTAATGGCAGCTAAAGCGGCCGGTTGCACGACCATTATTGCAGTCGATGTTCACGACAACAGACTGGAATTTGCCAGAACCGTCGGTGCCACGCATACGATCAACAGCAGGAGTCAGGAGGCCTCTGTTTTTATCAAACAACATATTTTGCCAGACGGTGTGCATTATGCGCTGGATACTACGGGTCGAAATGAAGTGATCAATCAGGCCGTTACATCATTGAAGGTACGGGGTAAATGTGCACTGGTGGCTGTTTCAGCTTCCGCAAAACTTGAAGTTGACAACGCAGCGCTCTTCGTCGGAAAATCCATTGAATATGTTTTAGAAGGAGACGGCGTTCCGGATCTCATTATACCCCGACTGATCGAGTTGTATCAAAAAGGACTTTTCCCTTTTGATAAGTTGATCCGGTTCTATGAATTGGAAGATATCAATCAGGCTGTTGAGGATTCGGAAAGCGGGATTACGCTGAAGGCGGTTATTCGGATGCCTCGTTAAGAAATTCCCTGCTATCAGCGTCACTGGTAGCAGGGAATTTCTTTGTATTGTGAATAAAAATTCAATACCTCATATTCCAAAACAAATTATTGTTATACTCCGCAACAGCCCTTCGAACTTCCTCGGTTGCTTCGGAATCATTGCCGGTTAAGGTCGTCTGAGAAGACCAGACAGATTTCCTGGCAACTTCTGATCCCTGCGCATCTTTTTCTTCGGTGCTGCCATTTTTTGTCAGCGAAGTTTTAGGTTGGTCTGTGTCCTCATCCATGTCGTTGCTGATAAAAATATTCATAGATTCCCTATACCTTCACTCTTTCTACAACCATTTTGCCCGTTGTATAATCTGTTCCCTGCAGCTCTATATATTCCACTTTGGGAGATATTGGAGTACCGCCTGTAATACGAATAAATACCCGCTGCAATGCACATTCCTTGTCATTGATGGTCGTTCTTACTTGGTACTTGTTACTATCGTTTTTCTTTAAATGTAATGTTCTACGCGGATAAGCCACGGATTTTATCTCGAAATGATCTTTGCCATCAGCTTTGACCGTAATGCCGTACGCATACTTCTTTTGAAGGTAATTGAGTTCTTTACGGCTTCCATCTCCCGCATATCTTACCCAGAATATCTTAACCGGGTCCTTTTCGTTTAAGAGTCCGTTCTTGTCCAGGTTAAGTGTGTAGCAGATCGTATTAGAGTCAGGATCTCGTTGTAAATAAAATAAGAGGTTCGGTATTTCTCTGGGAACCGGTAAGGTGTCCATCAGAAAGGATTTCGCCAGATTTTCCTTTGGCAGTACGTTGTAACCCAAGCCGTAAATGGATAACAAACCTATCATGATTAATGCTTTCATGGTTTTTACATTTAAGATTTATTAAAGGTCTGAAATAACCGGAAAGGCCGAAATAGACAAATGAGGTCTTTTGTTGTATGATTGTAAGGTAGTTACTGATATTTCGCCCGGTCTAATCAAAACTCAAAACCAAGTCTTAAAGTAATTCTGGGAGATTCTTCGTCATTTTCTTTCGGTATGAATGCACCCACCGAAAAGATAAGAATATCAATCGGAGCGAAGTAAATGCCACCACCATAGCTGTAATGCCAGTTGCCTGTTTTGTCATTGTCCAGCCATACTCTGCCATAGTCAAAACTGCCATAGCAGCCGAAGGTGAACGGTAAGGTCGGATTATAACTGCTGCCGAACTTCACACGAAGATCCGTGTTATGCCAAAGTGTACTTTTGCCGTAAAATCTTTCCGTTCGGTATCCCCTTACACCCAGCTGGCCGCCAATTGTAGGCATCTGGAAGAATTCATAACCTTTTCCAAAATTCAATCCGCTGCCCACGCGTGAGGCCAGTATAAAGTTTTCCCTGGCATCCAGACTTTTGTAGAAAGTTAATTGTGTATTTAAAGAGGTGAAGTTTTTATTTTCTTTCAGGTTGGCGGTCCAGTTTGCATCTGAATGAAAACGGATACCTGTATGAGGAGCGAAGAAATTATCTACATTGGTGAAATCAAAAATGAATTTTGCCCCGCTGTAATATTTGGTTTTAAAAATGTCATTAGAAAGTCCGGTTTGATCACTGGTGATATATCTTCCGGATGTTGATTCAATATCCGAGATTTCCAGAACCGGACCAAAAGCAAAAGATCCGGTGTTGGCTGCAAAGCGTTTTTTTAAAGCAGGAAAGACTTTAAAGCCGGTTTGTCTTACGCGGTAATAATTAGGGTCCGTTACAGTCCGAACCGTTGCATTGCCCATGCCGGCATAGTTAAAAGCATAAGTAGGACCATGGTAATAGGAATCAATATAGAAATCAAATTTTTGAAAAGCATTAATGAAATCGGCTGAGTAGTGAATCTTAAATGCTTTGGTCCCGAAAGCGTAACTGCCTCCAAAGCGCTGTGAGGAAGAAAATGGCTCTTTTTTGAAACCATATTTGGTCATATTGAAGTTGGCACCCAGTAAAAAACCGTCATCGGGGTTGGCGCCAATGATTGGAACAGGTAAAGTAATGTCATATTCTGAATCGGAGCCGCGTCTGTCGTAGACATTAAAGCGGTATAAGGATGTGCGGTTGTCTTTCGTTTCATTCCCTGCTAAAACTGTATTTTGCTTTAAATCATCATAAACCAGAGTCTTTTTAATACCTGCTGAAATAGCGGAACTGTCGGCAAAAAAGTCATTGCCAGAGCCTCCGATCAGCCTGACTTTGATTCCTTTGTGAACATTTCCTGTCACGACAAACTGGTCGTTCGCGCCGTTGCCGTAAATATTGATCTCTTCTGTAACAAGGTGGTCAAAAGTCCGGTTGAAAGTTGGCTGTTTAACTGTACCGTCTTTTCTGATCTCAAATATTTTAACCAGAGTATGCTGTTCGTCAATGCGTTGTACTTCGATCCTTTCCCGTTCATCTGTGCCCAATACATTGACATGTTTTCCAATAAAGTCATAATGCGCCTTTGCGATTTCCAGCAGATTGTCCCGGCGTGCCTTAACACTTTTGATCAGATGATCTGCCGTCAGATCATATGCCTTAACCGGCCAGTTTAAGAATGCATCCTCTATATCCTTATCGGTTAGTTTGCTCTGGACATACTTAACCTGCTGCTCCCATTGCTGCCAATCCAGTTCATTCAGGAAAGTACGGTCAAAAAGTCTTGCACTCCACGTGTTCCATTTGTAGTTTTTGATCTGTGGTCCGTATGTTTGAAGCTGGTGTAAAAAAGGCATAGTGAAGCCCGCTATACCTGTCAGAAAACCATCGTATTTGGAAAACGCCTGGTCACGGTCGCGGGGAATCGGGCGATATAAATGGGAGCCGTCCGCTTGTTTGATGTCAGCCCAAACCCATTGGTCATCGTGGCGGTCCCAGTCACCGACCAGGAAATCCAAAAAGCGGGTCCTTAGCGCCCACGAGGCGTCCACTTTGTGGTTGTTATTCAGAAGCATTTTTTCGATCAGTTCCGGCGTATTAATGATATCATCCGGATTTCCAAAGTCGGGATTATTTTTCCATTTTTTTCCTGATGGACGTTCCTCCACCAAAGCTACACCGCCTGCAAACGACTGATTGAATGCCGCCAGCCCTGGCTGAGCGGGAATATAAAATAACTTCGGATTGGTATGATAAACGTCAATGGCGGCGGCTAGTCCCGGAATGGCCAAAGGTGCAAAAGGATGCGTAGACAGAAAATTGTCTTCTGCCAGATATTTGGCCGCGGTCATTTTGTTAAAAGGAAATGGCAGCAGGCGGCTTACGTCCTTGGTCATGCTACGGAAGACATATTCTTTCCCAATCGAATCACGGACACGCAAAGAATTGGTCTGGTTGCCGCCGCCTTGTTTCAATGGTGTCAAGCCACCCTTATAAGTGGCCAGATCAAGAACAGGGAACGGATATTTCTCCAGATATAATTTTCGGTTGTGTTCTCCAAGCATGAAATTGTGAAACCTGCCCGAAGGTTTTACCTTATTGATAGTGATGGGTTGCGATGAAGAATCGGAATGCATCTCATACTGTGCAAAGCTTATCTGCGAATCTTCTTTCACACTTGGCAAGGCATTCTTTATTTTCTTTTGAAAAACCATTTTGGCCTTCGTTCCATCTTTATTTACATGCCAGAACCGGGTCCAGGTTTCGCCGTTCTTATAAAAGACAAGTGTGCTAAAGCCTGGATTACCTGAAACGAATTCAGCTCCTTTTCCCAGCCTGACCGGACTTACCTTTGATCCGCTGCCGCTAACGATAAACTTTTGACCGGATCTTTCGATGTATTCCAGCGCATGTTCGTGTCCGCTGGCAAAAATAAAGCTCCCGTTTTTGCCCGTGCCCGCCAGCAGTGATTGTCTCAGGTCCCGGTAGTGTTTGTTTGGCGAATCCTGCCTTGATCCAATCGTGCTTCTGAGCAGCACACCAAGACTACCGAGCACTGGCAGTGGAATATATAGTTTCGGATTTAAATCTACCAGTGGAAATATATGCTGGCGCAGTGTAGAACCGCCGCCGTGGGGGCCATACGTATAAGCAGGATGGTGCATCGCTATAACAACATTCTTATTTTTGTATTTGCGAACCATGTTTTCAAAAAGGAAAGTAAATGTTGCACGGTTTTTGATGGTGCAGCCCTCGTTGATTTTGTAGTCTTTGTCCCAATCGGCCAGCCACCATTGCGAGTCAATCACAATAATGACCACATTGTCGTTAAGCTCAATAGCTTCCGGACCCGAGCAGTCGTCGTCAGGTAGAAAATAATTAGTAAAGTCTTCTCCGCTTGCTTTACGTTTGTTGCTGAGATAATTTTCAATAAAGTCCTCCTGACGTTTTAAACCTTCTTTACCCCAGCCGTTCCAGTCATGGTTGCCGGGAATAAAAAGCGGTTTTCCCTTAAAGTCGTCGAGCGTTTCGAGTTGGGATACAATCCGGTACTCAGCTATTTTTCGTTTTAAAGAATCCTGGACAGCAGGCATGCCTTTATCGTAAATATTGTCTCCCATGAAAAGCAGAGAAGTGTTTTGTGTTTCTGTTGCCAGCCGGGACTTTAGAAATGTTAAGACCGGCGCTGCGTTTTGTGGTGTTTGATTTCCGGCGTCTCCGACCAGATACATCGTATGAACAGCCTCCAGGAGAGAATCGCCAGGTTGTGAATTCCAGTCTTTGGCCGCACTGCTGTACTGAGGCTTATAACTTGAGCACGAAGAAACCAGTATTAAACTGGTCAGAAGCATTGAAAGCCTGATACAAGTCTTCATCATATTTTGTAAGTAGAATGTTTCATGTGCTAAATAGTCACTTAGGTTTGCGCTCAAATTTTAGTATGTTCCCCAGCGTCAGGTCGTCCCCTTCATTTGAGATATATAGGTTTCCAATTTTGTCAAAGGCAATTCCTTCCGGCTGATTAAAAAGATTTCCCGTCAACGGGAATGCTTCTTTAATTTTCCATTTCGAATCTGTTACAATCAATAATTTATTCGAAGCGGAAATGATAAACCATTCATTAGATAGCGGGTTTTTAGCCAGGCCAGATGGTCGAAACCCTTCTTTGACTTTACCTTTGTACTCTTTTATACCCGCTACATCAATTTGAAATGGGGAAGAAACATACAATGAATCTCCAAGCTCTATAACGTAACCGGAAGTTGTGTTCCAGGAATAATCTGCATCACACTTTTTGCAGAGCACATAAAGCTGGTTATTGAACTGATCGGCAAACATGCCTTCGTACTCACCTTTGGGAAGCAAGGCTCTTATCTCCCTAACCTGATCTACCTCGTCATAAATAGCATCTGAAAAAGGGAAAGTAAACAGGCTACCATTGCTTTTCAATACAATTACATGGCCGTTTGCAATGGTGACATCTTCGTAATCTCCCTGTTTGCCAAATTTGGCATGCAGCTGCTTGGGAACATTCCAGCCTAGTCTGAAAACTTTTCCTTCTTCGTCGTTGATTGCATAAATGGTATCACTTTTTTCGTCATTAAACGCAATGCCGGATATTTCCTGGAGACTTTCGGGCATGTTAAATTTTTCCGGTTTATTAAGGTCAAAGTTTGCCAGAATACCAGTTGAGTTTTTTTTGTCTTGCTTTTCTTTCCCCTTCTTTTTTAATTCACAACCTACTAACGAAAGAGAAATTAATAGTGAAGTAAGCAGCAAAACCTTTCTCATAGAATATTTATTTTAATCGATTTACAACTAACCTCAAATCATATACGCAGTGTTGAAATCGCTTTACACGTTGATTGCCGCAATGAGAAATGCGATGACGGCAGCAATAATTCCAAACATGAATGTGCTGTAAGCTGCGCGCAGATGCTTGTATTTTTTTCCTAACACAGTTCCCTGAGCATAAATGTCCCGAATCAAATTGCCATACAAAAATTCCCGGTTATTCATCATCATCTGCATGGCGTTTGAATACGTATCGAAATCCATTTTGAAGAAATTTCCGAAAAACAGCAGATTCACTTCTTGTGATTCAATTTGCTGTGGCGAAAAAACTCCTTTGGGCATTGACGGCCTTGTCGCCAGGATTGAAAACACCATACATGATACACACACAGCCAATAAAATCAGAGTCGGTATTATAAATGTCGGATTATCTTCAAGCTTACGAAGCAGAATACTGAGCATGACCGAAATGATAATTGAATTAGCTGTGATCATGATATGAGCCTTATTATCGGCCATGTCGCTCAATCTCTGATGATTGTTGGAGGTGATCCTAAACATGGTTTCAATACCTCTTTCGGGGCGTTTAGACATTACTTTTCTAGCTTTCCAGTCACTTATGTCCGTATTTTTCACCATCAAACTATTTTCATCGTTTTTTTTTTCGCGTCCTTGAATGCTTTCTTCTTTAGTTTATCAAGATTGTTTCGTTTGCCCTCTGCCAGTAAGTGCTGACAGAAGGTTGTTTTGAATTGGTGAGATTCCAGGAAGGTGATAGTCTGCTGCTGCCAATCGCCCTTTGATATTTTTTTTCCAGAGACCCACTCGGCTTCCTTTCGCACCAGTTTGTTTTGGTCAAAAAAATCTTTTGTTCCCAAATGGTACAAATCAGCGTCACAAATGATCTGAGACAATAGCTCCTGTGGCTTCTCCCTTACCGAGGTTGCGGATATGCACTGTGCAACCGACTCTACAGTTTGCTCGCTAAGTCCTTTTTTGAGCAGATACACCTTTGCCTTCTCAGCTCCCCGATTCTCATGGCCTTCCACCGGGCCGGACAAGTACCCGGAATCATGAAACCATGCTGCAGCCATTACAATAAAATGCTTGTCAGCCTCCAGTTGATAATGTTCACTGATTCGGGCCGTATACTTAACCACCTTTTTGGTATGATTCAGGTTGTGAAAAATAAGTCCCTGTGTATTGGCATGCCGAAAGTCTTTGGCAATTTTCTTCTTTACTTTGTCCAACAGTTTGATAAAGTTCATATGGTTTTGGATCACGCTCTTGCCGTGGATAAGTTTATTGCTGTTCTACGGAGGATACTGCGGAATTCTTTTGCTACCCGGTTTATTTCTTTTTTGCTGATACCTGCGTATTCGAGTTCAAGAAGTTTACGTTGTGATGGGTCCAGCGTTTTTAACTTCCAGTATTTGGGGTGACTATATCCTATTGATGGCCGGAATTGAGCTTCGTTTGGATCTTTGATGAGTACATTCAATTCTACTTCAGGATCAGTATTGGTACCCGTTGTCATTTCGCAGGCGGTAACTTTCACGAACCGCCCGGTTTTTAAGGTCAGTATTGTTTCATGTAACATTTTCATGGGATATCTGTTTTAAGTGAACGAAGACCAAGGCCATTATTCTAAAATCGGCCGTTTTACAAAATCGGAAATGTATTGAGCGACCAGCTGTGGATATTGATGCTGAGGACCGTGGCCTGCCTGAGGAACAACGATGAGCTGAAGACTTGGGATCTGACCGTTTAGTGCAAACCAATTTTCAGCCGGGCAGGCAATATCCCGCGTTCCTGACACAACCAGGATGGGTGTTTTAAGGTCTTTCAATTTTTCCAGCGTACCGGTTTTATCTTTTATATATTCGCCTATTCCCAGGAAATATCGGCTCCAAACCTTTTCGGGAACAGCGACATCGCGGTCTGTTGTTCTCTGCTGAATTCGTTGTCTTGATCTTTCGGCGGTAGCGCGGCTTAAAGCAGATGTGGGTTCAAAAAATAAAACTGTCTCATCCTTTAATTCGTAGACAGGCTTGGAGGACACCTCCATAAATAAATCCGCAGTCGCTTTTACTGGTTTTCCGGGAGGGGAAGTCCCAATGAGTACCGTATGTGTGACAAGGTCGGGGTAAAGAACGGAACATACCTGCGCGATCATTCCTCCATATGACCAGCCACCAATTGCGAATTTGTTAAGTTTTAGAAAGGCTGCGAGATCTTTAATGTCATCGGAGATGACTGCAAAATCAGTTGATAACTCCCCGGGCGATAAGCCAACGCCAATATAATCGAATGTGATTACCTGAAAGGTTTTAGCCAGCTCATCAATAAAAAGCGGATCCCAATCATCGAGAACAGCCCTATATCTGGTACATAATATAAGTGGGGTTCCGCTACCCACGGACCGGTAGGCAATTTTCTTATTATTAATTTCAGCAAATTCAGTTTTCGCGTCCACTGCTTTAATAACTTGGTGAGATGACGACGAGTCGGGCACCGACTCTATCTTATTTTCACCGGTTGACTTGCAATGCTGGAGTAAAGTGAGCGATAAAAGCGTTATCGCGACTTGGCTCGTCAATCTTAAAATCCTGTTCATGATTTGTACTTTTAATGACTGGATCAAAAGTAGCGGAGTGTAGCAAGCGGTTCAATGTCTAAATGTTTAGAGATGTTGTACAAATCATGCTGGTTTGTGGAAGTGAGCGGTTTAAGTAACAATGACTGCTTTATACGAGCCTGACAAATGGTGCAAATTTTGCCGGAATTATGAAATTGTTGAAAGGGTGATTAGATAGTTTTTAAATGATATTCTTGTCGAAGAATTCAATCTTTACACTTTCCAAACGACTGACCTATGAGATTACTTCTGACTGCTTCGAAAATTACACCAAACACATTTTAGTTAGTCAACATTTTTAATTCCCAGTTTTCTGATCTTTGAAACCAAGGTGGAATATGGTAGATTAAGCATCTCAGCTGCACCTCCGGGACCGGAAATTTTTCCCTTGGCTAATTTCAAAACCTTCGTGATATGATCAATGTCATTCTGTTCCATTGTTTTGATTTTCTCGGTAGGCTGATCCTGTTGAATAGTTGTTGACTGATGATAAGGCAGTTCAACGGATTTAATGGTTTCATCAGGGGCAAGCAACACGCTTCTTTCTACCAAGTGTTCCAGTTCCCGCACGTTACCCGGCCAGCTATATTGAAGTAATTCTGCCATTGCCTTTCCGGTAAATCCTTTGATATTTCTATTCAGTTTTTTATTGAAATTGGCAATGAAAGATTCTGCCAGCAACGGAATGTCATCTTTACGCTCGCGCAGTGGCGGTACCGTTATGGGGAAGACATTTAAACGATAAAAAAGATCCATCCTGAAATGGCCTCTTTCGACTTCTGCTTCCAGGTTCTTATTTGTTGCAGCAACTACCCGCACATTGACTTTAATACTGGCTTTACCACCCACCCGGTCAATTTCTTTTTCTTGCAGTACACGTAATAGTTTAATCTGAAGGTCCGATGTCATTTCACCGATTTCGTCAAGAAAAATTGTTCCGCCAGATGCCTGTTCAAATTTGCCAATCCTCTTTTCGTAAGCTCCTGTAAACGCGCCTTTTTCATGACCAAATAACTCCGAATCGATAAGTGATGCTGGCAATGCTGCACAGTTTATTTTAATCAGGGGTTTAGATTTTCTGGAAGACATATTATGTATACAGTCCACTACCCGCTCTTTTCCGGTACCGCTTTCACCTAAAATTAGCACAGAAGTATCCGTGGGTGCAACTACCCGAATCATATCCAGTGTATGCTGCAGCTTCAAGCTTCTTCCGATAATTCCTGGCAAAACTTCGGGTCGCGAAAACAGTTCCTGAGATAATATTTCCCTCCGCGCGGCAAGCTTTTGTTTCTGTTCATGTAGATATGCCGCAATATCAAGAGTAATTAGTACGTCTTTTTCACGAAAGGGTTTTACCAAAAAGCCGTAAGGCTCCGTTTTTTTTGCTTGTGAAAGAATTTCCTGGTTTGAATTGGCAGACAAATAAACGAAAGCAATATTCTGTTCGCGAAGCCAGTAAGCCAGGTCAATGCCGGTTTGAGGTCCTTTTAAAAATATATCTATCAATACCAGATCAGGACGGGTTTGCTCTGCGGTTTCGATCGCCTCTATGACCGACATAGCAATTTCAAGAACTAAATAACCTGCCTTTAGAAGTATTCTTTGGAGATTACTCGCCTCAACATAATTATCCTCAACGACTAATATTGTTTTATTCATAGGGTTATGTAGTAATCTCAGGTAAGGGCAAATATCGAAAAAATGAAAATACGAAAGCTCTAATGCTTTTGTATTCAGGAAATTTCATAAATTTATTTGTCGAATTTATTCTTTATCATTCAAATTTGCAATCTATCATTATATAAAGATTGCAACAATGTCACCGGAAATATAAAACTGAATGAGGTCAAAAGAATATTAGTGATCAGGCTCAGCAGAAAATATTCAAAGGCATTCCAATTTGATTAGCAAATGCCTGACGTAAAAGTGCGCCGGATCGCATACGATTTAAGTAATAGACTTTACCAGTCCGTATTTGAAGACCTCCAAATTTTCTCGCAATGATTCGAAATCTCAAAAGAAAAATCACACTTCGGAATCTGGTATCGATATGCCTGTTCATCGCACAAAGCTCATCTATAAACGGTCAGGCATTTCGAAATGCCAACGTTGATTATTACAGTACGGAAATGAAACGATTGCTGGCGCTGGAAACAGGATATTATATCAATGGAGCCACTCAGGGCCAAGTTGATGTAGATAGTGCAATGATCATGGCTTGTGAAATGTATAGTCTCAGCCGGTTGCTTCCATACAACGAAGGATATGCCAACGTTGGAGATTCTCAGGGTGAAAGGCTTATTTCCGCCGGTAAGATTCACCAGGCAAAGAAGCTTCTGAAATCAGAAACCGGGCCAGACAAGGTGCGACTGCTTTTCGACCTTGCAAATTATTATCTTTTCAGGCCGGGCTCTTCCAGTGGTGATCTGGATAGCACGCGCGTATACATGGATCAGGTTGATAAAATTACATCAGAAAATAAATATAAAAACTGGTACAACGAAGTTTTGAAACTGAAAGGAAAGTTTTATTACCAAAGCGGGAATATTTCCGAAAGCCAGAAATATTTTGAAGAAATAGTAAAATCCTGCAAAAATTCGAATGACGTCCCCGGATTGGCAAATGCCTTGATGAACCAGGGTGTATTTCTTCCTTTCAATGCTCCTGGTAAGCTTGCTTTGTTTCAGCAGTCTTTGGCCTTGTGCCAGAAACACAAGCTGAAAACTCTGGAGTTACAGGTAATTGCCCGAATAGCAACCATACATTTTGTTACTGATCTGGCAGCCTCGGAACAGGATTTACTGGCGTTCCTGAAACTGGGACAACAAGTGGGATTTCGACATCTTCAGTACACGCACAATGTGCTTGCGTATTTATATATTCAAACGACAGACTATGTAAAGGCAATGGACCATGCCCAACAGTCCATAAAATATATGCGCCAAACAGGCGATTGGGTTTTGCAAAGTTTTTATTATATGCGTATCGGAGATGTGCTTGTCAGGCTAAACCGAACCAAAGAGGCGATGGCCTGGTTTGAGAAATCTCTTGAAGGACCCCTTACAAGGCAAACACAGGTTTTTTGGTACAAAAGCTTTTTGTCCAAATCCAGACTATTTCTTTACGAGAACCGTCCGGCCGAAGCGGCGGCATTTGTTAACAAAATCACTGCGTCTTTCCCGCCGGCCAGTATCTTTGACCACATGCAACTGGCATTTGTCAAAGCGGAATTTAATGCCTCGCTGAACAGGATACCTGAAGCTGAGCAAGAATATAAACGCTTTCTGGCTGTTGCCGACAAATTTCCTGCCGAGCACATTCATAACGAGTTCCCCAACGTGTTTATCCATCTTTCGCGCTTTTATTTCAACCAGAAAAACTATGGGCAGTCGCGTTTGTTTGCTCAGAAGTGCTTTGATCTTTCAACCAGGCAACAGTCCGTTGGAAATCTTTCTTTAAGCCATCTGATGTTTTTCAGGCTGGATTCGGCCGCAGGAAATTATGTCTCTGCTATCAGAAATTATGAAAAATATAAGATGTTGGCTGACTCGACTTCAAATATTCGCCAGCGGGAAAAATATGATGAATTATTGGTAAAATATGAAACGGTAAAAAAAGATCAGAACATAGAATCATTACAGCAGAGCGGTGTTGTTCGCGAAGCTCGTCTTCGTCAGTCTGACTTTGAGAAAAAGCTGACTTTGGGCGGCATTTCCATACTGTTGATTTTTTCCGGGTTATTATTCAGGCAGTTCCGCGCTAAACAGAAAAGTAACGTCAGATTAGAGCGACAGCAAACGGAGATAAGTCAGAAAAATGATGCACTGCACCAATTGGTGGAGGAAAAAGAATGGCTTTTAAAAGAAGTTCATCACCGGGTAAAAAACAACCTGCATACGATTGTAAGTTTGCTCGAACATCAGTCTGATTTCCTGACAAGCGATGCGCTGGCGGCAATCCGCGACAGTCAGCACCGGGTGTTCTGCATGTCGCTGATTCATCAGAAGCTTTACCTGAGTGAGAACGTGACCACCATTAGATTTCCTGAGTATGTAGGCGAGATGGTCGCTTACCTGGCCGAGAGTTTTAAAACACAGCATCAGATTATTTTTGATGTTAAAGTAGATTCAATAGATCTGGAAGTTGGAATTGCAATTCCGCTCGGGCTGATTTTGAACGAAGCGGTGACGAACTCGATCAAATATGCGTTTCCATCCAGGAGTGGAAAAATAGAAATCATAGGTACTTCTATGGCGGATTTTTACCAGCTCATTATTTCGGATAATGGAAACGGGCTACCTGACGGTTTTGACGAAACAAAAAGCAACTCGCTGGGATTCAGGCTCATGCGCGGATTAAGTAAAGAGATTGACGCAGCGTTTGAGGTATGCTCCGGCTTTGGAACCAAAATAATGATTACCCTCAGTCCCGAAACAATTGATTCACGTGTATTAACGCCAAAATTATAACCTTACCTGCTTATCTGAGTGCGAGCAACTGCAAATCCTGCGTCTCTTTGAAAGGGATTGCCTATCAGCCTGGAACACGGGTCAGGTGTAGTGTATAAATTTTTCAACAGTAAAAGCTGGAATGAAATGCTCCTGTACAAAAAAAATTTTGACAGCTTTCGGGCTTATTAAACGGCATCGCCATGGGGAACGTATATTATTTATCGTTGATTCGGAAATTGTCGTTGAGAAATAACATATAACCAAAAACTGTATTTGACATTTGCTTACCAAACATACCTGGAAGCGATGATCAAGTATTCAGCCACATGTTTTTGCCAGGTTGCCTCAATTGTTATTTCGATAAAGATTTCGCCAATTGTTGAAATAGCAACAAATTGATTTATCTAAGAATTTATTAAAATGCTGTCTGTCAGTGCTTTGAGTATTGGTATGGAAATGGTATATGAAGACTTGCGTCGACGTAATATTTTCTATCATCTAAACTTCCACTTGTATGAATACCGACAATTTGGTGCCTGTTGCCATTGATTATGCATTTGATCCTAACCTTTCGATCGCGGTTAAAGAATTTCTGAAGCCTTTGAACGGCGATGGTCCGGGGTTGGAAATGCTGGGTGTCGATACTGCCCGTAATGTGCTTGTGAATGCGCAGGCAGCTTCCGAGGTCGATCTTTCAGGAATTATTGAATCAGAAAGGACGATCAGTCAGGATGGATATTCCATCACTTTAAACATCGTCAGACCGGAAGGTACAGAAGGAATGTTGCCTGCATTTATGTTTATTCACGGAGGTGGCTGGGTTCTGGGCGATTATCCGACGCATAAACGTATGGTACGTGACCTGTCGGTTCTGACTGGCTATACAGGGGTATTTGTAAATTATTCACGTGCTCCCGAAGTGAAGTATCCCCAGCCTGTTTACGAAGTGCATGCAGCCGCAAAATGGCTGGCAGCAAACGGAGCGGAAATCGGTGTGAATGGTAGTAAACTGGCCATCGTTGGAAACAGCGCAGGTGGAAATCTGGCTACGGCAGCGACACTTCTTGCGAAAGAAAAAGGCGGCCCGGAATTCAAAGTACAGGTTCTTTTCTGGCCGGTGACCAATGCCTATTTTGAAACAGAATCATATCTGATGTATGGCAAGCAGCGTTTTTTGACATCTTCGCTGATGCAATGGATGTGGGATCAATATATAGAACCCGAAAAACGAGGTGAGATATACGCTTCTCCTCTCCGGGCTACTCTTGAAGAATTGAGAGGTTTGCCGCCAACATTGATCCAGGTTGCTGAAAATGACATTTTAAGAGACGAAGGTGAGGCTTACGGTCGCAGATTGGGAGATGCAGGTGTGACTGTAACAACCGTTCGGTATAACGACGTCATTCACGATTTCGGACTGCTTAATGGTCTGGCAGAAATACCTCAGACCAAAGCTTTGTTTATACAGGCAGCTGCGGAATTGAAAAAATATCTCAAATAATACATGATCACATAATATGTTGCAGTCGGCTATCAGCTTTCGGCAGTCGACAAAAGCACTAAAAAAGAACCTGCATCACTTTTAATTATTTAATTTAAAAACATGTCTACGAAAACCGTTTTGTTTGTTACCGGTGCGTTTGTTACGCACCACTGCTGGGATGAGTGGAAGGCCTATTTTGACCTTCGGGGATATAAAACGATAGCACCGCCCTGGCCCTTTAAAGATGCCACGGCTGCCGAACTTCGTCAGCGTCAGCCTCATGACACAGAGCTGGCAGATCTTACATTGTCCGAACTGATCGATCATTATGCAGATATTGCCAGGGCACTACCCGAAAAACCAATTATAATCGGTCATTCACTAGGTGGAATGATTACCCAAATCCTGCTTAATCGCGATTTGGCGGCAGCAGCTGTGGCGATTCACTCCGTGCCACCGCAGGGAATTATTCCTTACGAGTTTTCCTTTCTGAAATCAACCTGGGGAGCTCTTGGTCTGTTCACTTCGTTAAAAAAAACGTATCTGATGCCTTTTGGTACCTGGCAGTATGCGTTTGTCAATGAAATGCCTCTTGCCGAACAAAAAAAAGCGTACGACCAGTTTACCGCACCCGAATCAAAAAGGGTAGCACGGGGCGGACTGACCAGTGCGGCGGCGTTGGATTTTGAGAAGAAGCACGCTCCTTTGTTGCTTACTTCGGGAAGTCTGGACAATATTATACCGGCTCACCTGAACAATCGTAATTTTAAAAAATACAAGAGAAACGGTTCCGTACTTGAGTATAAGGAATTTCCAGGGCGAAATCATCACGTGCTGGCTCAGCCGGGCTGGCAAAACGATGCAGATTATGTCTTGAACTGGATCAATAAATACTGAGACCGTAATCTGGAAGGCCCATATCAGAACATTGTATGGAATATTTTAACAAAACCATTGAAGACTTACTGGAGAGTTACAGGCCTGCCATTGGCGCGGATTATGACAAATATAAAAATCACGTTTATCGCGTTTTTCTGAACTGCATTTTAATTGATCACGAAAGGGGAAATGTAGAGAAGTACGCCATTGCTGCAGTGTTTCACGATATAGGAATTTGGACAGATCGCACGATTGATTATCTATATCCTTCTATTGATCAGATGGAATTTTTTTTGGAAAATAATGGAAAGAGGGAATGGAACAATGAGATAACCCTGATGATTTACTGGCATCACAAGACAGGTAGGTACGACGGAAAATGTCAGCAGACGGTAGAAACATTCCGCAAAGCCGATTGGATTGACGTTTCCCTGGGATTGATAACTTTTGGTGCTGAAAAACATCAGATCAGGCAAACTCGAAAAATGCTGCCCAACCTGGGTTTTCATGTTTTTCTTGCGAAGAAGATATTCAGGAATTTTTTTATGCATCCGCTTAATCCTCTTCCGATGTTTAAATAAGCAGTCAGCTTTTCGCTATCAGCGGTTGGCAGTCAGCTTCAGCTTTGGGAAATATACAGTTACACTTAGTGGAAATATTTGCACTGGAATTGTCTGACAATCCGCGATGCCGAAAGCCGATCGGCTACTACCGATAGCCCGTAATTAACCGATTCTTATTTATGACAAAAATATGAGTAATAACCAATTTCTTAATGAGATTCCGGATCTGGGACAGCAGATAGCTGATCTGAAAGGGATCGTTGCCGAGAAAGAATTGATGTTGTCGCTGAGTTCTGATATTTCCCATATTAAGGCAAAAAAAGAACTGATGCAGCTGATCCGGGAGAAATTTCAAAGATTGTTTTATTTCCATCACTGCACCATTGTGGTCAACAGCGATGATAAAAGCACTTTCAAAGCTTTTCTTTTGGACCCGAACTCGAAGATGAAGACCCATGGAAATTATAACCGGATCATTACCACGGACTATAAAACCGAGGACGGACTTGTGGACGTTATCCAGGCCTCCGAAACACCTGTGATCTTTAATCTGGATCATATGGTGGCTTCTGGCCGGGCTCCTGAATACATCAATATCATGCACAATTCGGGGATAAAACAGCTGATGGGCATTGCTTTGCAGAATGAAGGTCAAATGATTGGTGTACTGAGCTTTTATTCCGATTTAGAAGAAAACTTTAATCCAAAAATGTTCCCGGTTATTCGCGGTATTGTTGGTCAGATTTCCCTGTCTGTTGTCAATATTATGGCAGCGGAGACACTGGAAAACAGAATCAAAGAACGGGACATTCTTCTGTCGATCAGCAGCGCTATTGCCAGCGTCAAGGACAGGAACTCGCTTCTTGAAGTCATCAACAGTAATCTCAGACAGCTGTTTTATTTTACGCACAGCGTCACGCTTCAGGTCAGCAGCGACGAGCAGTATATGACCGCATTTTTACTCGACCCGTCTTCACTGAGTAAAACGGAACCCAATTATAATGAGGTTGTCAGCAGTCGTATCGCAGTTCACGACGGCATTATTGATAAGCTGCTAGAAAATCACGTACCCTTGTTGTTTGATATACAACAGGAAGCTGAAAGACCTGATGCACCGGACTATATCAAAATGAATCACAATGCAGGATTAAAAGAACTCTTGTCCGTAACGCTGCGAATTGCTGACAGAAAACCACTGGGGATAATTTGCCTATATTCCGACAGAAGAGGTTGTTTCGAAAATGAGGTGCTCAGTCTGGTTCAGGGCGTTGCATACCACATCTCGACGGCGATGGCGAATATTCTGCACCATGAAGAGATCAGGATTCGGGAAAATGAGAAATCTGTGCTGCTGTCATTAAGCAATTACATGGCGCAGGCCCGTAAAAAAAATGACCTTGAGCAAGTCATGCAAAGGGAACTCAAAAAGATCTTTTATTTTTCGCATAGCAGTATTGTATTGTTTTCAAATGACAAAAAAACATATCAGAATTTTGTCGGCGACGACAGGATAGAAAAAGAAGATAATCTTTTTGACGCAAATACTCAAAACAGCAGCTATCCTTTTGATTTCAATTCATGTTCTGTTTTGCATGCAAGCCGCCCAATATTGCTTGACCTTTTTGCTCTGGAACAATCGGGTAAGCTTCCTGAAGTTTTAAGAACGCATTATGCATCAGGAATCAGACAATCGATTTCAGTGGGATTAAGAAATGAAGGCGAGATATTCGGGATGCTCACTTTTTACTCAGACAAAAAGGAAAGTTTCTGTGAAAATCACATTGAGATAATTAACGGAGTAGGTAGCCAGATTGCGATTGCTGTGGCCAACATTATCGCTAATGAAAATATTGAACGTAAAGAAAAAGATACACAAATATTGCTGACGCTGAGTGCTGATATGGACAAGGTCAGGGACAGAAACGATCTTTTGCATATTGTTAAAGGTAAATTGACGGAGTTAATTTCCTTTGCCGATGTTGCTATTACGCTTTACAATGCCGAGAGCAAAACATACCAGGTTTTTGCACATCAGGTCATGGACAAGCGGGAAAATCATCCAAAATTTCAGTCTGTAATTTCCCCTTCTTATCCTGTTTATGATGGTATTCATGAAGTAGCGCTTCAGGCGGACGGTCCTGTTATGGTAGCAATTGAAGATGCCATGAAAAGTCCCAATAAACACCAGGGAACACAATTTATTTACGAATCCGGAATAAAGAAAATGTTACTGGTGAAGTTGACTAACAACCAGGAAGTGATTGGGTTTATAAATATTCTTTCTGAAAAAGTGAATGCGTTTGATGAAATTAATCTGACCATATTAAAAGGAATTACAGATCAGTTGTCAACTGCGATTTCCAATGTATTGTCGCTGGAAGAAATCAAAAGGCGCGATCATGAAAATGAGATTTTACTTGGTATCAGCAATGCGCTATCGTCGGTCAGGGAGAAGAAAATGCTGATGTCTGAGATCAAGCAGCATCTTCGAACATCGCTGACTTTTGCCGACATATGCATTTCTTATTACAACACTGAAAGAGGCACATATACAATTTTTGCCCGCGAAAATGAAAAGTCATCGCAACATCCTGATTTTGAAGAAATTGTGGCCGCTGAATTCCCCATTCAGGATGGAATGCACAATGTAACCATGATTTCAGATTGCCCGGTGGTCTTTGATTTTGAAAGATTATCGGCGATGAAAATGCCGCATATCGATTTTATTATCGACACAGGGATTCGGGAAGTGGCGTGCATCCGGCTTAAAAACAAGGACGAAGTGATCGGCGCGTTGGTGCTGCTTTCGGATAAGGACCATTCATTTTCGAAAAACGACGTTAGTTTGATTGAACGTGTTTCCCACCATTTAGCAACAGCTGTCTGCAATATTCTGGCCAACGAAGAATTGAAAGAAAATGAGCGCGAAAAAGCGTTACTGTTGTCGGAAAAATCGCAATTACTCTCCTTCAGCAGTGACATTACATCGGTCAGAGATAAAAGCGAGCTTTCAAGGATCATTTTTGAAAGGCTGCGTGAAATGATCAGTTATGATGAATTTGTGATAGCTATGATGGACGAAAAGGGTTTGTCTCATTATCCCTATCTGCATGTTTTTGCCGATGAGAGTAAAACACATCCGATGTATCCCAGAATGTCGACCGTGTATTTTCCGGTAAATGACGGCTTTTTCGACCAGGTGATTAAAGCGTCGAATCCGATTGTTTTTGATCTTTCAGTACTTGTTGAAAGTGACAATGCGCCTGAATATCTACGATTCGATTATGAGAATGGCATCCGCGAAATTGTAGGTGTGCCGCTGGTAGACGGCAATAAAATTTTGGGTGCTTTTTTTATTTTAGTGAAAGAACCGGGAAATTGGAATGAGCCTGTATTACGCCTTGTCCAAGGAATTTCATATCAACTGTCCATCGCCATTGCGAACCTGCTGGCAAATACAAGAATTGAGTTGCAGCTGGCCGAGATTAATAAATACAAACAGCAGCTGGAAGAAGAAAAGCTCTATTTGCAGGAAGAGGTGAGTTTGGGTTACTCCTACAAAGACATTATTGGTTCCACACCGCAGATGCAAAGGGTATTTCACCTGCTTTCTCAGGTTTCTTTTACAAATACCACGGTTCTGTTATTGGGAGAAACCGGTACAGGAAAGGAACTGATTGCAAGAGCTATACATAATTCTTCTTCCCGAAAGGACAAGCTTATGGTGAAGGTAAATTGCGCCGCGCTTCCCGCAAGTCTGATTGAGAGTGAGTTGTTTGGACATGAACGGGGAAGTTTTACCGGAGCAACTGAGCGCAGGTTAGGAAAGTTTGAACTTGCCAACCACGGGACTTTGTTTTTGGACGAAATAGGTGAAATGCCTCTTGATCTTCAAGTAAAACTGTTACGGGCCTTGCAGGAGCGGGAAATCGAGCGGGTAGGAGGCAAGTCGACGATAAAAGTCGATGTACGCATTATTGCGGCCACCAACCGCAACTTACAAAAAGAGGTGAATGAGGGAAAGTTTAGAAGTGATCTGTATTACCGGCTCAATGTCTTCCCGATCACCCTGCCTTCGCTTCGGGAACATAAGGATGATATCCCGGTGCTGGCTTCACATTTTCTTAGCAAGTATGCAAAAAATAATGGAAGAAAAGCCATTCAGATATCAAGTAATGCCATGAAAGAACTGAAAGCTTACAACTGGCCAGGAAATGTCAGAGAGTTGGAACATCTCATTGAACGCAGTATACTGATGAGCACCGGTAACACGGTTCGTGAAATGCATTTGCCCAAGTTGAGGAGTGAGGAAGCGCAAATACGATCGGAAGATATTTATCCAAAGACTCATGTAGAGAACGAAAGAGACTACATTATACAAGTACTAAACCGATGTAATGGTAAAATTTTCGGTTCTGGCGGCGCGGCCGAAATCATGGATATGAAAGTGGGTACACTAAACTCCAAAATGAAAAAACTGGGTATCAAAAAAGAGCAAGCAGTTTTCAAAAAGGCGTAAATTGGTCAAAATGTAATTGAGCTGAATCAATTTTAAAAACCACCGTGATGTCCGACCGTTAGTCATGTCTGAATTCAGTATTACCCTATATAAATTAACTGTCCAGGAAAGGAAAAAGGTGTGCAAAGACGCCTCCGATCAATCTCTTTGGTGAATGGACCCCAGTGCCTTGTGATGTTTCGTCATTCAACTTTTTTAAAATCTTAAAAATGATGTTTAAATTTCAACTACCCTGAAACCTATATAATCAAAACCTGTGTTTGAAGTGTATTTTCCCTAATTGTGATCTTAAAACGCTGAGCAGTATTATGCCAGCTACCTCCACGGACAATACGAAAAAGGCTGTTGGTGTACCCTGTGCGGCTCGAAACTGTACCTCTTGGATAACGTCCATAAGTGACCTGGCAAAATACAACTACGTTTCCGCTCATATCCACACCTTATCCATTTGTGTACTTCCTTCAAACAGGGTGGGTTCTGCTATTGCTTTTTTCTGAAAATCAAGCCATATTTTCGATCTTGCCAGAACCGCTGACAAGGAACTTTTCCTCGTTACTACCTCCTTGCGCCGCAAACTCCCATTGTTTTTATAGATTTTGCCAGGCCCGTACTTTACGTCTGGATCTCAGGAACTGATGCTTTTTTATATCTTTTGCAGGATGCAAATTTTGCCTCCGACTGAGTTGATAATAAGGAATTATTGCGCTGTCAAATGTCGTTAAACGAATTGTAAGAGGAACATTTTTTGCTCCAAGAAGATATCAAGTCTAAAAATAAGAAGGAGGCTGTTAAAACCCTTAGGCGAAGCTCGTTATGCTTTTACAAGTAAGTAATAATAATTATGGTCTTATTATTGTGTAAATCTGAATAATTTTTAGTGTAATCAAGATCATTGTTAACTAAATATCAACTGGTTACTGTATTTTTAGTTCGGGGATTTTTGAACATTTAGGTCAAAGCTAAATCGGGCAACTATTTTCGGGCAAACTCTCTAAATAACCCGGTGGATGGGAATAAAATTTTACCCTCAATTTTACTGCATTTTAACAGCTTATCTGTTACTGGCTGGGCTTGATGGATTTGCCCAATCCAAAAAAACGGTAAGCGGACGCATTCTCGATTTTGAGACCAAACAACCTGTAGATTTTGCCACGGTCGCGTTGCAGGATAAGGTCGGAAAGATCCTGGATGGTGTTGTATGCGACACCCTTGGGAAATTCACACTCAGACAGGTTTCTTTCGGTAATTACACACTGTCAGTCAGCTTCATAGGTTATAAAACCAAAGTGTATTCATTCGTTGTTTCCGGTAAAGCCACAGAAGTAAACCTGGGCGATATTGAACTGTCGGCGGATAATAAATCCCTGGACGAAGTGGTGGTCAGAGCCGTGAAGCCTATGGTTGAAGAAACCGACGACGGGTTTGTTTACAATGCTGAAAACGACATCAATGCTTCGGGCGGAACGGCGTCAGATCTGCTTAAGAATGTGCCGGGGGTGTCTGTTGATATGGATGGAAACCTGGAAATGCAGGGGACAACAAAAATAAAGATAATGATCGATGGCAAACCTTCCGCCATCATGGCCGGTAATATTGCTGAGGCCTTGCAGCAGATACCTGCGAATATGATCGAGAAAGTGGAAGTTATTACTACGCCTTCAGCCAAATATGCCGCGGAGGGTGCAGGAGGGGTTATAAACATCATTACAAAAAAAAGTACAAATCTGGAAGGTTATAAGGGGGGGATTACTATCACCGGAGGCAACCGGGCCAATAGTATGAATGGAAACTTCACAACCCGCATCGGGAAGCTTGGACTTCGGAGTAGTGTCGGTGGAAACCTGAACAGGAATTTTGGCAATGGCGAGAGTGAGCAGATTTATTATGCCCAGCGGCAGGTGCTTCAAAACAGTGAATTCCGCAACGACGGACAGGGGTTGAATGGCCTGTTAGGCGGCGATTTTGATTTTAATGATAAAAACAGCCTGACAGGTACACTTCGGTTCAGTAAATATCATGCTATTAATGACCGGCAAAACAATAGTTTGGTGACTTCTACCATTCCTGAAAGTTTTGGCAATATTATTTCCAATGATCGGAATAACACAGATAGCAAAAGTGCATCCGGAAGCCTTGATGCGAACCTGGACTACACCCGTAAGTTCAAAACAAAAGGTCAGGAACTTAATGTACTGATGCTGTATAGTCTTAACAACAGAGACGGAGATAACTACACCATCAGACAAAATAGGGAAGGCGTGGTCAACCAGCGGCTGCAAAACAACAATGATGCGTCTGTCAGAGAGGTTACCTTCCAAGCTGATTATGTTCAGCCCCTGAAAAAATGGGGCAAATTGGAATTCGGAGGGAAAGCGATTCTCAGAAATAATGGAAGTAACTACCAGCTGGCGAGCGCTTCGTCATCCGAGGGTGCCATGGTAATAGACACAAGAAGGACAAATATTTTCACATACGACCAGGATGTGTACTCTGCTTATTTGAGTTATAACTTTCAATTGAAGAAAAAATACAACTTCCGGTTTGGAGGGCGCTATGAGTACACCAATATTTTTGCCGATTTTGTTTCAAATGATACGACGCTTAGGAAGCCTTATCCTGCACTGATGCCAAATGTCACTATTTCCGCTCGCCTCAAAAAAGAACAGCGGATATCCATAAATTATTCGACGCAAATTTTCCGGCCTCAGATAGAATACCTGAACCCTTATCTGGATGATTCCAACGAACGCAGTATAAAGGTGGGTAACCCAAATCTGCTGCCGGAACTGACGCATAATTTGCAGCTGACATACAGCAAATACCTTAAAACACTAAGTATAAACGGCTCCGTCTACTGGCGTCAGACAAATGATGACATTGGGCAGTACCGCACATGGAATCGCGTTCGGAGCCGGTCGGCAGACAATGATTCCAATATTGCCAACGATTCGATTGACGCCATCACGACCACCTATCTGAATCTGGGCAGCAACCTTACTTACGGAACCAACATATCAGTCAGTGGACGGCTCAGTAAGCTTATCCAGCTGGGAGGGAATTTTAGTGTTTTTTACAATGAAATTAACGGATTTGTCTATAGCAGTCAGTTGAAAAAAGGTGTAACCCTGTCAAGAGGCGGCTGGATGTACAGCATTAAATTAAACGCAGGTTTTCAGGTTCCCAAAACTTTAAAAGGGCCTTTCAAGGAAGTGAGCGGACAGATCACTTCCTCTTTATCATCGCCCAGATTGACACTCCAGGGTAAAACCTCATCACTCCAGCAGTATAACATCAGTTTAAAAAAGGATTTTATGGTTCGCCAGGTAAGTAAGGACCGGGTAAGCCTGAATTTCAGTATCGAAAACTTTTTCAGTAAAGGCAATCAAATCCGTACGACAACCATTACCGAACAATTCGGTTCAACCAGTATCCAAAACTACTACAACCGTGTTTTCCGCGTGGGACTTACCTACAATTTTAGCCGTATGGAGTACAAAATAAAGCCGGATAAGGAGCAAAAAAATCATGAAAATGATGATCGCAGGAAGATAGATAACGGTGAAGTAAAAGACATTAAATTTGAGGCAGGGGACAACAGCAAAAAACCTGGCAAGAAATCTGCTCCCGCGCTTAAAAAGAATTGAGATTTGCATTTCTGGACAGTAACCGGATAAAGTTATTCTTCGTGCCTAAGCGAAATAGACCCGGGTACTGTATACGATTTGGCATAAAATTTCACCTTTCCTTCGCTCTATTGTTGCTTGGCTGATTTGCTTGGCCGCTTCCGCGCTAAAATGATAAGATATGGTAAAAAGTCAAATATACCGTCTAGTTTATTGATCCTTTTAAATGGTTAGTCACCATACTTCTTATCAAAATAATCTTTAAAGCAAGCTTTAATTCGGTTTTCAGTTTCTTGGCCGGAGCATTTAACTGTGGCCTGCAAACCTTTTTTGCATCTCCGAGAAAATGACTGTCGACCTGGTGACCGTTACGGTTGTTTTGTCTGACGAATCCAGTCAACGTCCTTATTTCGTCATCGGTAGTCTTATTCATGAACGTTCCAATGTCAAAATCTGGGCCGCCATCAGGCTTTCGATACGGGTAGGAATTCCGTATTCTTATTTTGACCAGTCTGTGATGATACTGTTGTTAAACAGGATTTATTTACCCGCAAACAAATAGCATATTATCCAATTAAGACGAAAGTTGCTTTGTGATATACAAAAATGTGTGCCGCCTTTGGGAACCACCTTAGAGGTTTTTTGAATGGTCATGCCGAAAATTGACATATAGCCCTATGATCTGGACGTTGCTTTCGATTTTCGCATTATTTAAGGCAAGATGATCATTAGCTGTTTAGATCTGCATTTTTATGATGTTGCCTATCAGTACGCTTTTAGAAAAAGCAACGCAGCGTCACTGGCGGTAGTAAAGGGTTTCAATAAGACTCAGCAGTCGCTAATGATCCTGTGATGGCTGTTCATTTCTTCTTTTTGATCACAAGATGATGGCGCATCGGGTCTGAAAGAAGTTTTTCAATCTCCAAATTCACCATATCCTTGATGTCTTCCTTAATACGCAGGTAATTACTGTATATTACAGAATCATCAACTTTACGAATGATGGGCAGCGGTTTATAGGCGTTTTGCTGTTTTTTGATGGCCTTGTGATCATTAAGAATCCGGCAGTGAAAACTTTTCAATTCCATGCGTTGATTGGGATTGTCCGCAGTAATTCCGACAAATTCACCAGCGCTTAAAGCGGCAATCTTTGAGACCGGAATGGCAGCATCGAGCTGTTTGGAACGGTTAATTGACGTATCGTGACGGTTAATGGAAAAACTTGTACGATTTTGCTGGATTCTTCCAAAGCGATCAGATAATTGTCTGGCGCTCTCACCACTGACCTGGCCGCTGATGATGTTTCCCATCACATTCATAATTACATCTGCCTGCTCTCTTCCATAGTCCTTTTTAAGCTGGCTTAGATCCTGCACGGCAATGGTTGTGCACACCTTGTTAGATCTGGCCGTAGCGATCAGCGAATCGATTCCATTGAGATACACCGTTGGGAACTCATCGAAAATAAGACTGGATTTTAATTTATCTTTCTTGTTGACCAATTTGACAAGTCGGTTGACGTACAAAGAGAGCACAGCTCCGTAAATTTGTATTTTTTGCGGATTATTTCCCATGCAAACTATTTTAGGATCGTCTGGATTGTTAATGTCAAGACTAAAATCGTTTCCGGAAAGAATATAATATAGCTGCGGAGAGGACAATCGGGCAAGGGCGATCTTTGCTGAGGCGATCTGGCCCTCAAGTTGTTCCATGGCATTGTTCAGATAAGCGCTAACAAATGGGTCTATTAATATTTCTATTTCCTTCTCTGTACGAAGCAGCGTGAAAAGGTGATCATATTCGATCTGTAAAAACTCAATCACATGCGGAAGTGTGCACAGGCTCCCGCCGTTATATTTTCTCAAAAACCAAAACACGGCCGTCAAAAGGTTTATGGGTGATTCAACAAAAAAATCGCCCTGTCTTTTGATCCACTCCCGGTTGAGGCCCAAAAGAATCGTCCGGGCTGACTCTGCCGCGTCGGTGATATCAAGCATGCTGCTGTGCTCGATGGGATTACAGCGGTGACTGCGGCTGAGATCATCAAAATTGACCGCATAAAACTTGGGCATTTTGCCGCTTGCTGCCTTAGAAGCCAGCCAGGCATTGTAGGCAATTGAGCTAAGATCATCGTATTTAAAATCATACACAAACATGGAAAATCCCTTGGCAATATGCTGTGTGATGATATGGCGTATGATAAAGTAGGATTTTCCTGATCCGGGTGAGCCCATGACCAAAATACCTCGGAAAGGTTCAATAAAATTTACCCAGCTGCTCTTGATTTTTCCTTTCAGCTCATATTCGGCTGGTAGATTCACTGAGAATTCAGTTTGGTAAAGCGTTTCATTCTGCGGAAAGCTCTCGTTTTCCCGGTTGAAAATATCACCGTTATTAAAAGGAAGGTTTATGAGTCTTGAAAGGAGTGTACCGGCTGCAAGTACTGTGAGAAAGCCGGTTGTGGTAAGCGCCATATACCAAAGACAGGCAAGCTCATTATCATAGCAGAGAGAAAGAACCTGTGCGCTTAAAAAATAAAGCAAAAGGCCAAATACCAGCAAGGCCAAGGTTTGAGCCCGGCTGAGGTTTTCCTTTTTTTTACCCTGTGCTCCAAAAAGCGAAACGATCAATAGCCCCAAAGCAAGAAGCTTTGATTTTCCGAAGCCGAAAAAAAGCCCCGTTTTGGAAATCTGAGCAAGTATCCGGTCAGTAAAAACACTTGAATAACCCCAAAGATAAAACACCTGGTAGCAGAAGTAGTAAAAATGTAGCGCTAATAAGAAAATGGAAAGCATCCGGGTTAGATCCAGAATTTTTCCAAGCGCATGCTGATTATCTGAGCTGGCCATGGCTTATTCTGTCAAGAGATTAAAGTTTTATTTTTGCGGTTTTTGCAAAGGAATTTCCTTCTCTGAGTGGTAGCTGAGAAGGGCTGGCAACAGGGTGAAAAAGATCACGAATCTGCTTGTCTTGCTGTTCGATAAGATTTGGTCTGAAATCCGAAAAATCAGAATTTAACGATACTAGCTTCTTTAGATTGCTTTCTGTGGTAACAAGGGAATGGCCGTGGATTTGTTTACTGGTCAACCGCCGGCTTAAAGCATTTATCGTGTAGTCACTGCCAAGTACATTTTGATCAAATGCGCATTGACTGCGGTGATCCACATAGATGATTGTCTCAAAATGGTTGTTTTGGTCATAAATGGGTATCATTCTGATTCCTTTGCTTTCAAGACTGCTCTTCATGTCGGTTAGGGTTGTCCCTGGGTTGAGAAGGGCCAGGTCAATTTCGTTCCTGAGTGGCCGGATGAATTTTTGTCTTTCCACAGCGTTAATTTTAAAACGTACTCTCAGATTTTTTAGGGTAGGTTTTGTGGGCAGATCACTGGCTTTAATGGGTTTTCCCTGTCTTTTTCCGTTCTCCTTTAAAAAACCGTAAATCAGTCCTTTAAATTTATAAAGGTGTGAATTCGATTTTCCTCGTACTGCTTGAACATGGTAAAGGCCAAGGATTGCATTCAACTCGTTTAAGGAAGTGATTTTGTAAGTTTTCAAAACATAGTAAACTGCACTGGAGATTAAAGTGGCTGTTGGTTGTTTGCCATAGGACGGCTTAAAGACCGGATCGCCCGGCAAGAAATGTGGTCTTTCATCAAAGGGTACTGGTTTAGTTAGTTTAAAATATTCATCGAGCTGAGCACTTATTTTTATCGATTCCCTGATATGAATATTTATTGCGCTGCCATCCCGTTTGATGCTCGTAGTTAAGAGGTGGGCATGTGGATGCCCAGCATCTAAATGCTCATAAAGCAGATATGGTTGATGCTTAAATCCCATTGCTTTCAAATAGGCTGCTGCGATTTGTTTAAATAGTTTTTGATCTATCTTATCGGCAGGAGAAAAATTCAAAGACATGTGTATCATTGGGCCTTCCACTTTATCGTTCAAGCAAAGTCGGCTTTCAAAACGAGCAATCTTTTGTTTTTTGTTTAACAGTTCCGCTTCTTTGATAAAATTTTCTCCGCCGATCAATTTAGCTTTTTTATCTTTGACTTTCCTTTCATTGTAATTCAGGGCTAAATCAATACGGGCAGATCTTTGTATATTCACAACCATTGATCGGTAATTTTAGTAAGATGGATTTCGATCTGTTCGAGCTTTTTGAGTATTTGTCTTTTTTGTAATTCAGCATGTAAAAGAGAAGACTCCGATACATGTTCTCGGTCATCAAGCAGCCCAGCTATGGCTTTATCAAGCAGATCCGTCAGCCGAACAAATTCGTCCTTCAGCTCTGCTAATTCTTCTAAATAATCATCTACAGATTTATTTCTATATGTTGAGACCATGGGTTTCTCAGCCAATAATTTAGCCAGAAAGGAAGAAAAGCTGCGGCTTGTTGATGATTGAAACTGACTTTTTAGCATCTTCAACTGTTCAGCTGATAGATAAATACCGATTCTGGATGAGCTTCTTAGACTTGATTTTGTATGCAGCACATTTTGTTCCATTTCAATATTATGGTTAATACTTTGGGATATGAATTGATTGGACCGCTAGCTGAATCTCTTACATCGATAGTCCTTTTCGATTACCAGGTTTTGGTATATTTATCTCAGGTATTTTATCGCTTTTAATTTGAATGTTTTCTTTAAGCCCACTGGCCTGCTCATTTTTCATTTGCTGACCGCGAAAGACACGGTTTTCATTTTCATCGAAGACAATTACGGCTTTAAACCGCGGATTGACTTCGATAAAAAAACGATGTTCTCTTCCATTTTCTAAAAAATGAACAGCCTGCCGGTTCCCCTTTTGCAGAGATGCAAACAGCCTTGATCTTTCGAGCTGATTAGAAAGCTCTTTAATTGGCAGGGCTGAGACGGCTTTTTCCATTTCGAATCCATAACGCTGATTGAAGTGGTCCATTTTATAATTGCCATTAGGCGTAGTCTGTTTAAAATCCAGCTGCAGCCAGGCTACATACAACTTACCTTCTTGGCTTAAAAGGTCTTTGTTGACTGCCCTACCGTCTAAAAGATTGTATGCCTCTTTGAGGGTGATGTTTCCCGTTTGCTTGTTGTTGTAAAATATATGGCTGATACGGTGATTCTGGTCCTGTTTGTTCAGAGTGCTGGTAAACCGGTTAAAAAAATAGAGATCGCTTTGCGATGAGCGCTTAAAATAAAGCTCTGATTGCATCTGGTCTCTGCCAAAGCGCGTCTGGTGAGAAAGCGTAAATTCAGGTTTGTCTTTCAGAATCTGTACTTTAAGGTCTGTTTGAAGTCCTTCACCAAAGCCGGTATACTTGAGCTGATTTGTTAGAAAGTTAAAGTTTCGCTCATTCATGATTTGAATAATTTTCAGGTGACGAAAATGTTTTAGATTAAATCGCTTTTGCATTAAGCAGCTTACGGGCAGAAACAGTCAACTGCAAGTTTCTTTCACCATGGTTTTCGTTGATCTGCAAACAAAGCCGCTTGCCTTTCACAAGACCCATTTTGGTGATCGCTATGACGTAGGTCTGACTACTTTGAGCGGCGATGCTGCTGGCCTGCATGTGAACAAAGAGCGGCTTTATCTGCTGCTGCTGTTGGGCGGCTCTTTTTAGCTTTTTATTGTCGGCGACAAACAGATTCCAGTTGCCTGCATCGTAGCTTACCCTGGCCCGGTTGGTCAATGTCAGTTGAAGATAAAAGATCTCATCGGCTACGAAAATGCCGGATAGTTTTAAGCTTGCCAGTGTAGTTTTGGCTTTCACGGATCGCATGTTTGGCGCCAAGAGAGCGGCCGACTGCGCCGTTTGGCGGATGGTGATTTCATCGGCCTTACTGCCGTTAAAGATCGCTGGCTGCTCAGCCAATAGTTCGATATTAAGCTGCAAAGGATCGTCGGCATAGTTAACCAAAAATGAATGCAACTTTCCGTCGGCTGTAATGACAGTCAGATTTGTTTGATGCATCGTCGTATTTGCCGCCTTTAGCTGAAGGATGTTTTCAATACCGCTGGCTTTTTGCGCCAGCACTTCAGCACTTCCCTTATCGACACTTTTGATCGCAAAGGGGAAAATGATGTTGACAGTTTTGTGAAAGGTAATTTCAAGTGGGTATGGCTCGATGCTGTAAAGCTGAAATGGCTGACTGTACGAGATTGTCGTCAGCAATAGCAACACAGTTTTTGCCAAGCTGATCTGTAAGATTTTCATGGAGTTGGTAGTTTAAGGTTAAAATTATAAGACGGTCGGCTGTCAGATCCCATCGGCATCAAAGAGTAAAAGCTGATAGCCCGCTTTGAGATGCAACTGGGTAAGTCTGGTCTTTTTTGAAAGCAGGCTTTTGGCCGCCTGAACGCCGGCAGATGCACTTTGAGCTGCCAATGAAGGATCCATGTTACCAATGTCAAGACTCTGGATCTGCTGGCTCAATGACTGTTTGGCTGCTTCACGGCTAATTGCGGAAGGTATGTAAATACCGGGCTGACCATCCAGATCGTAAACGGACAGATTGACACTAACCACCATACTGCCGGTGTAAACAGACCGAATCTGTACTGTTAACCGGTCCTGATTTAGACTGGCAAGTCCATACAAATAGCTATCCTTTGCAATTAGCTGGCCGCCAACATTGATATCATCCGATAGTCTGATCTTTATCGTACTGCCGCTGACAAGGGTTTGGTCCTGGTCGATGAAGGCACGGATCGCTCTGGCCTTTTGCACGCTAACGGCCTGGTCAAGACTGTAAAATTCATTCTTTTCAGTTGCAGATACCGAATGCTGCAGGTTTAGTGAATCTATGGGTTGTATCTCTCCAAGAAATCCTATATCTGAGTTGGATAATTCGGTTTGAACCTTAACAGAAGGGCTTTGCTTTCCAGAAATTGCCGCATGTGACCCTGCTTCTGGTTTTGGATTTTGAATCTGAATAATCTTTTCCAGCACGGCATTGAGTTGTGTCATCTCATCATCAGGCGTGTCCTGTCCGCCTTGCTGGAGATCATCGATAAGGGCTTGAAGCTTTTGAATTTGGGCGTTGGGCTGTGCTGAGACTAAATCCAGGCCAGTCAACTGCTTTGGCTGACTATCAGTAACTTCACTGAAAGCAGGCCTTCTTGTCTCAGAGAGCGTGGCATCGAGCGCTTTGAGTTTGGTATAGATCTGTTGTTGACTTTGTGCACTTGTAGTGGTCTTGCCGCTGGATGAGAAATCACCGCTGATACCTAAAAGCGCATTGGGCTCTGTGGTACTGCTAAATCCAGGCAGATCGTTTCTGTAAGGATCTTTTCTAATCAATTCCGCCTTTTTTGTAGAATCAAGCTGAGCCTGTTTGTAAAAACTGAGCTTATTTAGGTTTTTGCTGTCTTTGAAGACTGCGTCAGGAAGCTGCACATTGAGTCCCTGCAAATTATTTTGCAAAGGCTGGGAGGCTGCGTTCTTGGCAAACAGAACCCAGTAGAGAAACGTGACAAACGGAAGTGCCAAAACCGGCAAAGCCAAATAGAACTTTCGCTGCGCTAAAAAGCGCTCGTGCTGATTGAGATGTTGCATGATTGTTACTGTTTTTGGTTGGCATGTTGTAAACTGTCATTTATAAAGGCGCGCTCCAAAGAGTCCAGATAGGTTTCAAAGCGGGCCTTTTTTGCGGCAGACTGATGGGGTCTGATTTGTTCTTGAAAAGGCTTGGAGATTTCTAACAGAAATTCTGCGTTGTCATCGCTGCTAAAAGCAGCACGTGCCAGCAGATAAGTACAGGCAAGAAAACCAATCATTCCGCTGCCGACGAATAGCACTGTAAGCTTTCTACGGCCGAGATCAGACGCTTTTTTGTTTAGATAGTCAGCCAGTTGGCGCTGAGAAGTTAGAAGCGGGGTTGAAAAATTCTTTGAGACCTCTGCTGCGGTTTGTGCGCAGTCAGCATCACTGCTGACTTTAGAAATGGGTACAATATGTTTCATCTTTTTATTGATTTTTGGGCTAACGCCTCTCAATGCTAATATCTTTGTTTTCGAGCGTCGTCCACTTCTCAATCAGAAACCCATGCGGGTTGTTATCACTTCGGGAGACATTGCGAACAAAGCCGGTGGTGACTAGTGTTCGTGAGACGATGCTACTGGGACGGATAATGCGCTGAACAGCGACGCACCTGAAAGGGTAGGGGTAGTCAGCTGTGCTGAACTGCACGCTGTCTATGCGTATCTGCTGGCTGATGTTACCTGAAATAACGGCAGCAAAATAGCCAGATTCTTTTAGGTTATCATACTGCTTTTTAGCTGACTGGTCGGCCAGGTAGAGCGCCTTGGAAAGATTTTCTTCGATGACCTTATCATCGGGATCCAGGGTGAAGAAAAGCTTGTGGAAACTGGCAATATGATCCCGCGCCTCAACGGGAATGTTCTCGCTTCGCTCTGATGCGGAGGCCTCCAAGACCTTTCCACCTGCCAGAATGTAAACTTTCTGATGGGCAGCACTTACGATCTGGTAGCTTTTATATAGCGCATAGCAGCAAAATAAGATGCTACCGGAGATGATCGTCAAGGTGAAAATCCGGATGTGGCCAAATGCAGTTTCAATGTTGCGGGCTTTGGTAAACATGGCTTAAATATTTATAGTGAACTATTTAGCAGGGTTCAATGGCGTTTCCCTGAATTATCTGCCTGAGGCAAATTACTAAGACAGCAAGCCGGTGGCTGTTTTGTTGAATGCAGATGTTGCCCTTCCAAGTAGCGAGTCACTGCCACCAGCTGAAATGATGTGGTTTGCCAGTGAGGGCACCGAGAAGTAGCCCATGATGCCAATGATGAGAAAGATTAGGTAAGAGGCATCATTGGCACTAAAAAAAGTATCGCCTGCCTGACTGATCTGGCGTATATCCAACTCGATCATTTTCTGCTGGACTCTGCCAATGATCGCTCCGAATATATTAGCAACCGGTAGCCAGAGGTAGATGTTGATGTAGCGCGAGATCCACGCCGAGAGTGTATGTTGCAGCCCATCGAAGACTGCGAGCCCGAAGGCAAGCGGACCAATGATGGCCAGCACGATAAGGTAAAAAGTGCGAATGGTGTTAATACACAGCGAGGCAGATTCAAAGATCAGGGTAAGTATTTCACTGATGCCTGCTTTCATTGTATTTTTGAAAGTATAGTATTGCTTGGACATGTAAAATTTGATGTCGTTACCCAAGCCATCCGTAAAATCTTCTGAATAGCCGTCTCCATAGGTATATTTAAGCCATTTCTCACGACTTCCCTGATTGTCATCACCCACGTACATCTGCCAGAAATCAGAGTTTTTAACTGCATCTTCCTTCATTTTTAATAGCGTGGAAATGGCTTTGTCCGAATCGGTGACCATATTTGATGTTCCCTGCACAGTCAGTGAAAGCACTCCATTGATCAAACTAATTACGGATGGGAATATGGCGATGGCAAAACCAAGCGCAAACGGGCGCAGCAGTGGGTAGAAATCGACTGGTTCGGCGTTGGCGATATGTCGCCAAACACGGTTTCCGATGTAAAATAGGGCAGCGAAACCCGCTATGGCCCTTCCGGTGGTGACTAATTTGGAGCAAAGGGGAAACATTTCTTTGTACAGATCTGCAAGTATGCTGTTCAGACCGCGTACATCTTCGGTGTATCCCTGTCCAAAGACAATTCCAGGACAAAGCAGCCAGCAAGATAAAAAGATAGCTATGGTAAATGTGCTTTTCATTTTTGTTTCCGTTAAGGTTTTGGAGTAATCAAAGCGTCAAGTATTCTGGCGTCATTTGTTTGATTGGCACGTTGCGAGGCTAGCAGGGCAGCATTGCTATTGAAGTATCTAACAAAGGTGAGCTTGTCTGAGATCTGCTCGTAAAGATTATCTATTGCTGAGAGCCTTTGATCATCGCTGGCCCTTAACACGTCATCGGTGAGCACCTGGCTTAAAGCGTCAAGGTTATCCAAACTCTCAGAGAGTAATGAGCTGTAAACCTTATCTATATACGCAAGTTCTTTTTTAGAGAAATTTTCATTTTTGGAAAATCCTGCCGAGGCTTTCTGGCAGGCTTGCACCAATTCAATTTGACAACGGATAATATCACCGACACGCTTGTAGTTTTTTATCTGCGGGCTAACCTTCAAAAGCGAATTTAAGAATGTCTGATGCAGTTTAAAATTGCCTTCGGATATATTTTTAATCGTGTTGTAACCTTTAAAAAGAATTTCGTAACCCGCTTTGAGCTCACTGAGAATTTTTCTGAGCTCATTGAGCTTCTCAATATTTAAGATCAACTGCTGCACCTCGGCGGTCTGGGCATGGCAGCTTGGAGATAATGCTGTTATCATTAGCAGCATCAAGATTGTAGTTAACTTTTTCATCTTTTTTTATTTTAAACCCTGCAAAGCCCGGACGTTATCGGTTATTTGTTTAAGCTGTTTTTTTTGTTGGGCCATCAGTCGGACTTCACTGGTAAAATTGATGGCAAATTCATAATTGGTCAGGATTTGCTTGTGGTAAAGACCTATGCGCTGCACACGCTGGCCATCAGAGATAGAAAAGCTACCACTTTTAATTTCCTGATTAAAATCCGAGAGCACCGATCCGGTATCAGAAAGCAGCAGATTAAGTGTCCTGTTGATGTGGCTCACTTGCGATCCAGTGAACATTCCACTGGATCTTATTTCAACAGATAGATTATTGCAGAGTGCAATGGTGTTCTCTGCCAGCTTCGCTGTACCGGTGGCCTGTGCATAGGACACCAATTTAGGTTTTACAATGAGCAGCGAATCAAATCGGTTTTTGTGTAGAGTAAATTCTCGGTTCTTGATGTCTGAGATCAACTCCAAACCAAGTTGCGCAGTCTGGTATCCGTTTTTTGCAAGCTCATAGTAAAGTTTAAAATGCGCGATCTGCTCGATCAGATACTGCTTTTGGGTTTTCTTTTGTCTGATCCACTCCCGGGAGCGTTGCGCGCTGACCGTTTGACTAGTCAACCCCAGCAGTATCAGTAAAATCAGCTTTTTCATATTTTCCTGATTAAATCCGTATTGCTATTGAATTCCGTAAAGCGCTTTGGTGATTTGAGCATCCTGCTGGCTCTTGGCCCGTGAAAGGCTTAGTATGCGGTTGCGGTCATTAAAACTGGTAAGCTCAGAGAAAATCGATTCGGTTTGTCGCGCTGCCTTATCAATGATTTCTAACCGCTCTACATCGCTCATTTGTGTGCTGAACGATTTCACCACAGCTGAAATCAGATCGACACTTTTTACCGTTTCCTGCAGGATTCCGCTGTAAACACGCTGCATCTGCAAACGTTCGGCGGCAGAAAAATGCGCGTCGTTTTCAATGATCTGCCATGCCTTTTGGTACTGCTCAACGATCTGCATTTGTTTTTGTGTGATTTGCTTGACGCGGAAATAGTAGGCGATGACCGATTTGACTTTTTTTAGCTCGTCGTAATACTGCTCGTACAGATCTCTTTGTTTTCCGACCCAATCAGCGATTTCTTTGAGCTTTAATTCTGACATGGCATTTTCCAGCGCTTTTTGGGCATTTTGCAGTTTGATGACCGCGTTTTGTCTTCTTTGAATCATCAAATCAACCGCTTTGACCACTTTTTTTACCGCAGCCTTGATCACCGCAGCCCACGGACCCGCGGCGTGCGCCTGCTGCACCGGACTGAGAAGCACGCAAAAAAACACCACTGAGAAGGTAATCCGTCTAATCATATTTCAAAGAATTTGATGAATGATAAACTACTTACTGTTTTGAATATCTGCTGTCAGCATTTGTATTCCCTTGCTGATACTGCCATATTTTTTAGCGTACTGAGCTACTTTAATTTTTTCTGTTTCCTCAGTGGTGTAGGCATAATACTCACTCGCACTTACCTCGGTACGGTAAACCTTTGAGAGCGTTCCCCCCAGACTGATAAAAACTTCTTTGTATTTTTTGAGCGGATCGTTCGCTTTATTTACTGACAGTACCATTGCTTTCTCTTTTTCTGTCAATCCTAAAAGCTCTTGAATCTGGTCAAATTTGTTCTGATATTTGCTCTGGTCCAAAAGGATTTTACAATCTGAGTTGTTGATAATGGCCTGTTTTACAATGGGTGAGGAGATAATGTCTTCAACTTCCTGTGTGACAACAATGGCCTCACCAAAAAATTTTCTAACCGTCTTGAAGATATACTGGAGATATTCCGCCATACCTTCCTTCGCGATCGCTTTCCAGGCCTCTTCCACCAAAATAATTTTTCTGACTCCTTTTAGTTTTCTCATCTTTGAGATGAAAACTTCCATGATGATGATCGTTACAACCGGAAAGAGAATTGGGTGTGATTTGATTGCATCAAGCTCAAAAACAATAAGACGCTCAGAGAGCAGATCCAGATTTTCGGTGGCATTCAGCAAGTAATCGAACTCGCCGCCCTGGTAGTAAGGCCGCAGCACATAGAGCAGGTTTGCGATATCAAAGTCTCTTTCTGAGACCTTGTCGGTCTTTAAAACCTGGATGTATTCATTACGCAAAAATTCGTAAAAGCTATTGAAGCTTGCCCGCTCACCGTTTCGTGCATTAAGATATTGATAGTACAATGTAATCGCATTGGAAAGCGCTACGTATTCACTTCTTTTGAATTCTTCGGAATCCTTTTTCCAAAGTGCTAAGATCAACGTTTTAATACTTTCTTTTTTTTCCGTATCCAAAATTTCGCCCGGCGCAATAAAAAAGGGATTGAAACGGATCGGATTTGTTTCCTGATAAGTGAAATAATAACCGTCTACCAAATCACAAAGTCCCTGATAGCTGTGGCCCACATCGACGATGACAACGTGTGCACCGTGCTCGTAATAGCTTCGCATCAGGTGGTTAGTGAAAAAGCTCTTTCCACTTCCCGACGGCCCCAGGATAAATTTATTCCGATTGGTGCAAATTCCTTTTTTTATCGGCTCATCTGACAGGTCGACATGCACCGGCTTTCCTGTCAGTCTGTCTCCCAGCCGCAAGCCTACCGGGCTTAGCGAGCTGTGATAGCTTGTTTCCATGTTTAGAAAACAGCATGCTTGCTCGGCGAAGGTATCGATTGTTTCATTCATGGGAAAATCGGCCTGATTGCCAGGCATTCCCGCCCAAAAGATCTGCCCGGCACCGCGCGTTTCCTGTTTGGCAGAAGCGTCCATCTGTGCAAGGGCTGAAGAAACTAGGTTTTTAATCTGTCTGCTCTCTGATTCTGAATCTGACCAAGCCAGCACATTAAAGTGAGCTTTTACCGGCAGACGCTGATCTTTGATGGCCTCATTTAAGAATTCATTGGTCGCATCCAACGCCAGGCTATTTTCACGTGAGTAAAGTGAAAGCGACTGCAGGCGAAGTCTTTTTCTCTCTAATTTTTTGAGCGTCTTTTCTGTATTTTCAATAAAAACATACTGGTTGTATATGTGATTACAGCTCAAAAGCTGGCCAAGCGTTGAGGCGAATCCAATGCTGAATTTGATTTGATCTGTTGAATACTTCTCATAATTTCTGCGGCTGGAACACTGTGCGGGCATTTCCTCCGGGTCGCTGAGCGTATAAAGCTGAGCATGCTTTTCTCCGATTTTAATACCGTCCTTTAGTTGGATATCTCGTATGATGCGCGAAGGATCTGCCATGGAAAGATAACAGTATTGTTCAATTAAGCCCACACTGCGGGCGTTGCTATGTAGCTGCGAGCCGCTAAGCTGGGCTAAGTGGATAAAACCTGAATCTTCCAAAACCTGTTTGAACTGGCCGGCAGAGGTTAAAAATTCCTGCAAAGCCTGATCTGAGAGCGCTTGTTGGGCAACCAATGTGGGACGCAGCAAATTAGATAACACCGAGCTGGAAATTTTTCTGCCAGCAGGCCTTTTGGTGAGCATGATATAGCAGTTATGATCTAAAAAAGGCCTTTCGTTAAAAAAGCGCTCGCTGCTCAGCGAAAGAAAACTGGTATCCTCTTTCTGAAAATCAGCCCGGTAAGTGCTGCTCAGGAAATAATCCTGTTTGTGAAGGATGCTTCCCGGCGGGAGAAGGCGCAATGCCTTTACCCAGCTATTGTGAAAGGCGTGGTAATCTTGGTCGGAAAGAGAGAAGATTTCTGGCAGCTGTGCCTTAAAGACAATGGTGATATCACCCTGTTTGGAAAGAATACAGTCGTGCTGCACATCCAGTATAGGAAACAGATCATCAAATAGTTTTTCCATAATCTTGGCTGTTTATTGTTTATGTTTTGGGTAGAACGATTTTCTGGAATATGATTTAATCACGCTTGGAATATTTCTAGCCGCAAACGCTTTACTTAATCCATGCTCACCGTAGACTGCACTCAGATGGTAAACCAGCGTAAAAAGTACAGCGCCTAAACAAACGATCACAACCAGGCTGATAAGAGTGTGGACATTGGCCAAATACATAAGGGCATAAATGATAAGCAATACGAACATCACTGCGCCCATATACCAGATGTATTGTGCCTTCAGACCTTTGAAGGTAATACTGCGGTTTATCCCTTTGTTAATTTGATAGATGTTGTTTTTCATATTCCCGTACTTCTCGAAAATAAAAGATCCTAACGATATTTATTATACGTTTTAACTTACAGTCCAAAAAAGGATTTTAAAACCGTAGCAACGACTACCAGAAAAATACAGCTTCCAAACCAAGCTGATACATTTTTTCCAGTATCCTGATCCCCTCCGTTCCATTTCTGGAATACTTTAATGGCCCCAACAAGGCCAAGCACTGCGCCGATCGCATACATCAGGTCCGTACCGGTGGCAAAGTAGCCCCTAACCAATGTGTTGGCTTCCTGGATACCAGCTTCACCGCCCTGCGCATTGGCCGCAGCTGCGATGAACAGACCGTTGATCGCTAAGATCCAACGGCGATTAAATGATTGTTTTGTTCTCATTGCTAAAAGATTTATAGTTGTAAAATGATTAGTAAGGTGTTTGCAAAGCCGGCTGGTAGGCTTAACATTTAAAGTTGCTGATTCCAAATCAACACTTTATCATCAGCGCTCAATTGTATCAACCCGTTTTGCTGGCAGGCAGCTTCAATGATCGTGTTGACTGTGAGCATCAGTGGCGGGCTTGATAGATCTGCATAAACTTTCAAATGACTTTTTAACTTTTGCAAAAGCTGTGGATGACTGAACTTCTCTTGTTGAGCAGTGTGAAAAAGATCTGCTAGTTGATCTTCAAGCAGAAGCAGCTGATGTAGCGTCTGCTCATTATACCATACAGGCAAAGTTTGATGATCTTGCTCGTGATCCGGTATCTGATTTGGATTGGGCGGTCCAGTAAGCAGATCTGTGTTAAATCCAGGATCTCGTGGCAATTCTTCGGGCAGGTTCTTAGGATGTGGTGGATTGCGCTTAGATGCAAACCAAGCTATCATATCCTGACGATAAAACTTCAGGCCTACAAAAAGATAGTAGGCTACAAGCAAAGGTGCGACTACCTTCAGGTAATCCGTCCAGGGGTAAAAAGTGGGCATAGTAATGGAGTTTTTCTCAGCAGACAGTAAGAGTCTGGTAGAAACTTAGCACACCGGCTGAGGTTTGTAAATTTGTTGATCTAAATTTACACCGCTGGCTAGGTACAAAAAAGTACAACATTTTTTTGACGCTGTCCGTATGCCTGATATATCTGCAAATGCAGTAGGGAGTTGGAAATCGGCTTGGCAGTTGGAGGCCTGCTTAACGCCCGAAAGGATTTCACCTGGATACTTCTTGCTCACAATAAGACCGTCCAGACAAGTTGGTAACTAAATATCCCTATTAGCTGGTCGGCTTTTTGTGGATTCGGATTTGATTCACCTTGATTTTTTTTATAGGTGCGTTCAGCGTGCCCCTATTTATGAGCCCAAACGCTTCTTAGCCAGCGTCGGGATGGTTTCGAACTTTGCCAAATTTGTAACAGGGTGCTTTTTATCGGCGCTACTATATGTAATTATCAAACAGTCCCTAAAAATCCGCGCAGAGAACTAACAGGGACTGTCTGCTCACTTAAACCAAAGCACCTTCTTTAACCTGATTGGTAAACTCTTTTGATGGTTTAAAAAACGGAATGTTATGCGCTGGAATGATCACGGTCGTATTAAGCGATATATTTCTGGCTGTTTTTTTTGCACGTTGTTTGACGATAAAACTTCCAAAACCGCGCACATATATATTATCCCCTTGACTGACGGAATTTTTAACAGTGATAAAAAACGCTTCCAAGATCTTCTCGACTTCGTCTATCTGTATGCCTGTCTTGTCGGCAATTCTGGAAATAGTTTCTGCTTTTGTCATAATCTTATCCTTTTAATGAATCTGCAAAGTTAAAAGCTTTGAATTAAAACGCATTAAAGGAATCCAGGATATAGTCAGCAGAACTGTGGTAAACCACATAGAAGACATTATCGTGTAATGGCTCAGAACGGTAGGGCGGAGCTGATGGTCGCTTTCAGTGCAGAAAAAACATAAGAGGCCGTCTCAAAAATATTGGGACGGTCTTTTTGATTTTTGACGAATTTGGAGGATATATATTTTCGAAAATGGTGAAGTCCGAGTTTTTTTAGGCTAATTCTTGAGGAGAAGCAGTTTTTTCTTGAGGAGAAGCAGTTTTTACGGCATTTTAGGCCGCCTTCTTTCTAATATTTTGAGCAATTGCAATCAAACCCCATTCTATGGCAACTTTTTCGTTGCCACGAAGCATAAATCTTTTGAACCCATGGTTGTGCTTGATATTTCCAAATATAGGCTCGACATCAAAACATCGTTTCTTTCGATGAGCAATACCATCTTCGCTGTTGAGTAGATTGTGAGCCCGCTTTTTTTGACTTTCTAGCTCTACGTTTACCTGAATGACCCTGTCACCTTTTGACTTATGGCAAGCCCCATTAAGTGGGCAACCGTAACATTTTTTAGCCTTGTATTTCCTGGATGTCTGTATAAAGCCAGTGCTGGTTTTCCTGTGATTATCGCCGATATAATCCATCTGCTGTCCCATAGGGCAGATATAACAATCTTTTTGCTCATTGTAAAATAGCTTATCAGCACTGAACGGATGCTTTTTGCCAAAGTTGGCACTTTGCTGTTTGTCAAACATGCCATACTTCACATAAGCAGTTACACCTTTGCTTTCCAGTAAACTATAATTCTCTTGTGAACCATATCCAGCATCCGCTGTAACTATCTTAGGAGCAGATCCGAAGCTTTTTTCATACTGGGCGATATGGCCGGTTAATGTAGTTGTATCGGTCGGATTGGGGTGTATTGTGTAATTGACTATGTATTGATTAGAGCTCGATATCTGAACATTAAAGGCAGGTTTTAAGGTACCGTTGCGCATATGATCCTCCTTTAACTTCATGAAGGTGGCATCAGTGTCCGTTTTGCTATAGCTATTGCGATCTCCTAAAATTGCCTCCTGCGCTTCATAACGAGCAATATTGGTAGGATAGTTTTTGGTAACATAGTTCAGTTTTGCTTTTAACTTTTTGTCGATATTCTCCTTTTTACTCAGTACTTCATTGAGCTTATTGACAGTATCCTGTACCTTTTCTTTGTCGATGGTAGTAAAATCAGGTGGATCTGGAAGGTCATCTCCGTCATTAGCACTCTGGGCATATTCCCAGATCTGAGTAAGCTGCTTCTTCATCTTCTCTTTATTGGTCTGGATCGCTTTTTTCCAAACAAACGTGTAACGATTGGCATTAGCTTCGATTTTTGTACCGTCGGTATAAACCTCCTCTATGCTTAAAAGCCCTTCATGAGCTAATAACAGAACAACTTCCTCAAATATATTGCGTAAGGCATCCTTTAATCGTACACTTCTAAACCGGTTAATCGTATTGTGATCAGGGAAGTTCATGCCACTTAACCACATAAAGTAAACACTTTCCTTGCAAGACGCTTCCAGTTTCCGGCTGGAATATATGTTGCTCACATAACCGTAAACCACCACTTTGAGTAGCATCTGAGGATGATAACTTGAGGTTCCTTTTGTTTGATAGGCTGCGTGAAGTGGCGCGATATTTATCCTGTTAATCACATCGTTGACAACACGAACAGGATGATCTTCTGGAACTAATTCTTCTAAACTTGGGGGGAGCAGCATAATTTGCTGCTGGTCGTAACGCTTGAAAGTAGGTCGTTTCGAGGACATATCTCAGGTATTTTATATACCTAAAGGTAACAAAATCAAGCGAATATGCAAAAAATTGAATGTACGAAAAATAAAAAATATACTCCTTGATCATAAAAAGAGACTGCCTTTTTGAGACAGCCTCTATGCACTTTACACAAATGAATCCTTCTTTTTACTCAAATTCCTCTTTTACTTTTTGCTGAAGGTTTTTAATGCGGGTGACCAGTAAAACGCACTGCGCAACAGAGATGTGTTCGATGGTATTGATCACAGAGCTTGCAATAATATTTCCCTCGGAATCAGTCTTAGGACCCTTGTCTTTCATTTGGCTGCATATCTGTTCCCATTCATCAGAGAGCTCATCTGAAAAATATTTTGAACTGATAATGTTGAAATAACCTGCCTGGGATTTAAGATAATCTTTGATAAGCGCTGTATCGGTGCTCAGCCCGCTGACAAGCTTGGAGAGCTCGATGTGAACAAAAATGTTTGACTTTTTCATTAACGTTGAGAAGGTAAGGTTTGGAGGATAAATAACAGAATGCTATAAACATCCCATTTTTTAGCAAATGTAAAAAAATCAATGTAAAGATACTTGCTGATAGAAGGCAAATTCCTGAAAGGATTGTCTGACCAAGCGAGCTAAATAGGCCGAAACTTATCAGAAGTCATTACCACTTAAAAAGGCCGGCCGTTGAAGGCCTATTGCCGCATTTCTGATTTGCCAAGCCAACTGACTTTACTGATCTCCTGGAAACACAATATAAGGAGGTCTGAGTATTAAGCAGGCCCTCTGCAAGGAAATATGCTCGTGTAACTTAATGTTGTATAACTTAATTTTAGCTGTCTGTTTAACTTATTATCATTAAAAGTCACTACTGATAAAGCCTGCCTGCCGAAAGCAGATCGTTGAATCACAAGGCGCCACCGCTGAGGTCACCCAGATGCACCGCTTACGCTTGGTAGAGTATAATATCAAAAATCGTTCTTCAAGCTCTTAATAATTAAATTATTGGTTCGAATTTTTAAGGAAATCAAGCGATCGGTAATACCAAACGCTCATTTTCTGACGATAGGAATTGTGGTGGATCAGTCTTAGCTTTTGTTCAATCGTATTTGTAATACCGTAAATCAAATCACATATGTGATTTTCATCATTCTGAAATTTTTGAAGCTCTTGATGGATTTCTTTCGAGCTAAATCTCATCATGGTCCAGCCTGCAGCCTAAAGATTGACATCTTTTTTTCTGCGATGAGAACGGATGCCATCACTTTCAATTACGACCTTGACAGGATTGTCAATTGATCTACCATATAACATAAAACCGATCTCATATTCAATGCCTGAGCAGCTCAAATCGTAAATGTCCTCGATCAGGACCAATTTCGCCGAGTCTGATAACATAAGGTGTGCGATCATCAGGGAACTGATTTATAATTAAAAGAAAGCCTTTTCCAGCTCTTAGCGATCAAGTTTTTCCAAGAATCTGTTTACAGTCCTGAAAGCTTCGGCTTTGCTAAATTCTTCAACAAAGTTGAGATGGTCTGTTTCAAATTTTTGTCTTAGGTCCTGAATTATTGCCCGTAGATCTTCAGGTGCCATGCTATTTGGTTAATGGATTCACTAAGGGTACAAATTGAAATTCTTGAAATCCACTGATGACAACATAAACTTTATCGCTTTCTGTTTCTCTTTTAAACTACTTGGGCCTGTTCTGCTAACATCAGTTTGTTAGCAGATGATGTGGTCATGGAGTTTATTAGTGAATGTATTGTGATGTTAAGGTTTTTTTTACCAACCCTTCAGGCCAGCCGGCGTCACTGTTCGGATCAAAAAATTAATAGTGATAAAATGTTTTATGGTTAAGACGTTGAGGGTTTTCTTCACGGCGGTTTATAATTAGGAAAGGAACTCAGTAGATTTGTTACTTTTTAATAAGATAATCGGAATTTTTCCGATTATCTTATTAAATTTGTACATGGATCTTTTGCAGAGCATACGAGAGGTTTCAAGCCAGCCGTTGACTCATCAACTGCTGAGCTCGCTTTTGAAAGAATATAAGCGCCCCAATGACAAAATTCATGAAATGATTTCAGCAGGACTTATTAATTCCGTCAAAAAAGGGATTTATATGCCCTCGTTGAAGATTACAGATAAACGTACAGAGCCGTTCCTGTTGGCAAATCACATGCTGGGACCAAGCTACGTATCTTTTGATAGTGCATTGTCTTACTATGGCCTGATCCCTGAACGGGTATTTGAAATAGCATCCGCAACGACAAAGGCTTCCCGGCAATTCGATACTGTAATAGGGACTTTCAGCTTTACACGGCTACCGCTGCCATATTTTAGCTTCGGTGTCCGTCAATTACTGATCGCAGACAAGCAAAACATTCTTATTGCATCACCAGAGAAAGCATTGTTTGACAAAGTAATAGCCAAAGGCGGCGTGAAACTGCGAAGTAAAAGTGCGGCCAGTGAATATCTGTTGGATAATTTGAGAATGGATGCAGATTCATTGAAGCAACTGGATGTTCAAACAATGGAAACTTGGCTGGAGGATTCGCCTAAACAGGAAAGTTTGAAAATGGTTATTAAACTGATCAGAGCATTATGATTAAGGATTGGCTTAAAGAGTATCAGCCTTCCAATAAGGATGAGGCAACGCAGGCACTGCGGGAAATTATGCAGGAAGTAGCCCTGGCTGGATTGTACCGAAAAGGTTTTTTTGAAAAGGCTGCTTTTTATGGCGGAACAGCACTTCGGATATTTTACGGATTAGACAGGTACTCAGAGGATCTTGATTTTTCTCTTCTGGAAGTAGATCCTGATTTTTCCATTAACGGATATTTGCCTGCCATCGTGGAAGAGTTCGAGGCGCTGGGCATGCATGTATCAATCAGGGAAAAACAAAAAGCGATTAAAACCAACATAGATTCCGCATTTCTGAAATCTGAAACAATCTGGAAAGAGCTTGTTCTGGAGAGCGTAGTACCCCAGCAGGGCCTTGGGCAAACAGCCAGTATCAAGGTTAAGCTTGAAGTGGACACGGTGCCGCCACTAGATTTTCAAACAGAGGAAAAGCTACTGCTCAAACCATTTTCCTTTTATGTAAAGTGTTTCAGCATCTCAGATCTGTTCGCAGGGAAGATGCATGCTTTACTTTTCAGGAAGTGGAAAGACAACGTTAAGGGGCGTGACTGGTATGATATGGAATGGTATATCCGCAAGGGAATCGCATTGGATCTTACGCACTTTGTGTCAAGGGCCAAAGACAGCGGTGACTGGGACGAAGAAACGATAAGCCCAGCAGCATTTCAGGATTTAATACATGCCAAAATCGACCATGTAAACTTCACTAGGATAAAGGATGATATCCGTCGATTTATACCGGATGCCCGTGTTTTGGATATCTGGAATGCGCAATATTTTCATGATCTTACTATGCAGATTAAAATCGATTCGCAGTAGACAGTCCTCCTGGGCCAGCAAGAAAGAAATGGTACAGGGGATTTTTGAAAGTATCTTAACTATCTCTGTTCACTTGCCGGTTTGGCGTAGCAGATATGCAAGTGCAGTTTGTCTGGCGGCTGTATTCTGTTTATTGACGGCCATAGCCAGTGCTTTTCTGGTCCCAACAAAAACCACCAGTTTTTTCGCTCTTGTAACTCCGGTGTAAATTAGATTTCGGAATAGCATGCCAAAATGCTGGGTGACCAAAGGAATGATAACGGTTTCAAATTCACTGCCCTGGGATTTATGGATGGTAATGGCATAGGCCAGGTCCAGCTCCAGCAGGTTTTCCCTGGAATAAATAACCTCCTTGACCTGCCTGCCGGCCTTGAATTGTACACCGAGCTGCATCACCTCATTATCAACGTGGGAAATTACACCAATATCGCCATTAAAGACGTTCAGATCGTAGTTGTTGCGCTTTTGAATTACACGATCTCCATCCCGGAAAATACGTCCTGCGACGGTAAGCTGAGCTTTTCCTGTGCCAGACGGATTAATCTTTTCTTGAATTGCCTTGTTTAAATTTGCCGTCCCAAGGGACCCTTTAGTCATTGGGGACAGAATTTGTATTTCTGTTTCGTTCCCATAGTATTTGGGAATGATTCCCTGATATAGCTTTTCCACCATATCTACAGCAGCATATCCATAACGTAAAGAGGACCACGGATGAACACGGCCCAGTACTTCTTTCAATTCGTCCGTTTGTGTACGCGCCTGCATCAAAGCTTCCAGATCCACGTGGCTGAATTTTGCAGGAATAACCAAACGATTATCGTGCTGGTAAGGATCTAAGTCAGTATTTTCAGCGCCAGGTTTACTAACTGTTTCAGCAGCCAGACGCTTTACCTTGGATATAAACCGGAGCTGCTCTGTGGTAGCTTCTTCGGAATCTATGAAAAGGCAATCCTTTTTTTCCTTCCAGGCCCCAGGCATATGAAACGGAGAGGTGATCCGGGGCACTTCGCCTCGGTTGATCTGATGCGCATAAGAAATAATTAAGGATTCCTGCGCCTGCCGAAATACTTTAGTCAGCCTCAGGCAGGGAATGGTCTGAGAAGCAATGATATCTTTCAGTACATTGCCCGCCCCAACAGCCGGCAGCTGGTCTGCGTCACCGATCAGCACGAGTTGCGTATGATCAGCTACCGCCCGAAGCAAGGCGGCTGTCAGATGCACATCAAGCATCGAACATTCGTCGACAATCAATACATCGGTTTCAAGCGGGTTATCTTCTTTTCTTTTGAAACCTCCTTTAACCGGGTCTACTTCCAACAATCTGTGTATGGTCTTTGCTTCCAGGTCAATGACCTCACTCATACGCTGTGCCGCCCGGCCGGTAGGTGCGGCCAGCAGTACCTCCTTATTCATCATCTGAAGTACACCGACCAAAGCCCTGGTGGTAGTGGTCTTGCCACAGCCTGGCCCACCAGTAAGGACAGAAACCCGTTCACGGGCTATCTTCTGAATACTTTGACTTTGCTGTTCGCTTAAAGTAATCTCGTGCTGTTCACAAAAACCAGCCAGCTCCTTTTCAAGGTTTTTCTCACGATCTGAAAGCGGTCTGCTGACCATTTGTTGAAGCCGGGTGGCAATGTACTGCTCATCGTAGTACAATGAATGCGCATAGTAACAGAGTTGTTCTTTTCCCTGCTGGTCGGGCAGTAGTCTGGTTTTAAGCTCTTCGTTTTTTTGAAGTTCATGTAGCATCACTTCAACGGGGGCTGAGTCAGTCAAAGACAACAATTCCGTTACTGCGGGCAGGATCTGGTCCAAGGTCAGATAGCAGTGTCCCTCTTCACGCGCATTTTGCAGAACATGCTCTATGCCCGCCTTGATACGTTCCGGCGAGTCAGCGGCCAGGCCTAAACTAAGCGCTACCTGATCAGCAGATAAAAACCCAATTCCGTATATATCAGCAGCCAGCCGGTAGGGATTGTTCTGGACAATCCCGATTGCATCATTACCGTAGACCTTATAAATTTTGACCGCAAACAGCGTGGAAATGTTATGTGACTGCAAAAACATCATCACATTCCGGATCTCCTTATGTTCAGTCCATGCTTTGCTGATCATTTCCAGTTTCAAAAGCGCAATGCCCTCTACCTGTGTGAGGCTTTCGATGTTGTTTTCAAATACATCCAGTGTCTTTTCTCCAAAATGCTTCACAATTCTTTTAGCCGTCACCGGGCCCACTCCTTTGATCAGTCCTGAGCCGAGATATTTTTCAAGAGCGTTCGCAGTCGCGGGCTTTCGCTCAGTAATTCTACTGGCTTTGAACTGGAGTCCGTAACTTGGATGTGTAACCCATTCGCCGTAGAAATCCATTGTGGCCCCGGCAAAAACTTTTGACTGATGCACAACAACCGTGAGTTCCTCGTTTGGTCTTTGCGCACTAGCTACTTTCAGTATTGAATAGCCGGTTTCCAAACTATGGAACGTGATGCGTATTACAATACCTGAGAGTTTTTCGAGTTGAGTTGTCGTTGAGTAGTCTGTCGCGGCCATATTCCTAGATTCTTATATCCAAAGATATGTACAATAACGGTCTGTGAGCCAATTTCAGGAATTTCCATTCCCCGGCTTGCAGTGACAGTCTGAGTTTTTTAACGTTTAAAATTATCATCGACAAATTAAGCGTGGAGAATTCGGATGGCTTGACCATGTGATTCCGTGGCAGATGGGCCACCAACAGACTATTGTTCATGAGTAATTAAAGGAATATAAATCAATGATTTACAATGGACAATTTCGACCGAAACGACATGTCCTTAATTTCCGAATTGTGGTGATCTGTGGCTCCGAATTCTCCATTATGCTGACTGAAATTAATACCCAACTAAAGAAACAGCCGTCCGGGCAGTTGCTAACCGCTCAAATCAATGGTTTAAAAAAGAATATTGAAACCATTTCGCAGCAATCCCAGGTCAGGCACCACCACCATTTTGACCTGCAATCCAGGGGTTTTATTATTTCTCAGCCGCGATTCTGTTGATTGTAGCTGCCATTAGTGTCGGCATTGCCGTCAGAAACAGGGGTGAAAACAACCGGCTCATGCGATGGATGTTAAATACCGGATGATCCGGCAGATCAATCAACAGATTGCTGCCTGGACGGATAGCATATATTACCAGAATCCGGAGCTGGCAGAGCAGGAAACAGAAAAACGGGAAGCGCATGAGTTGGTCGTAAAGGATGCGGAAGCACTTTTAAAGCAGAAACAGCAGAGGACTAAAAATGCTCAGAATCTCCTCAAAAAACTTAAAAAGGATTGATTCGGATCTTTGTTGCTCAATAATGCCTTTTATTGATCTAAATGGACGCGTTGGGCAGCAAAAGTTTATTAAAGTTCGTGTTTGGTAGGAATTGTTAACCTTTGGCCGTATTAATCTTTCAGAAATTGGATATATGTATTTCTGAATGAGACTAAGCGTAAGTCACAATTCTAATTATTGGCCTTTTTTTCTTAGCAATTCCATCAAAGTATCGGCTGTATTATCAAGTCCAACTTTCCGGAAGTTTTCAAGTACCTGTAAAACGGTGAGTGGAGGGTTTCTCAAATATGATACCTGGTTTTTGAAAGCTTGGAGTGCTGTTTCTGGATTCAAACGGATCACATTGGTTATAAATTCATCAGGATGGTGCGCTTCGATTCCAAACTGATCAAGATACTCTTTCGGAAAATCTTTAAGATTTGCGGTAACAACCACGTCGGCTTTGCAGCGTATAGCAGCTGCCAGAATATGCCTATCATCGGAGTCGGGTAGATTTATGGCTTTGATTAACGTAGCATAGCCAGAAACATTTGCGTCAGGGAATGCCCGGAACATTGCATCCACAGTCTTTTGTAACTGACCCTTTGATAGCTCAGGCCTATTTATCAGAAGGTTTCTGGTCCATTCATCGTGGATTTGATCTGTCCATTTCGGAATAAACAAACCAACGTCTGCTAAGTTTAGTAACAAATCTCTAATTGGCGCCGGATACAAAACACAAGCATCGAGAATAGCAACAAACCGGGATGAAGAAATCATTCGTAACCCAGATTTAGGTCCTGAGCCTGCTGAGCCAAAAACTCCAGGCTGCTTTTTCTTACTTGCTTTTGCTCCGTATCATAAGCCAGTAATGCGTCTAACGAAATTCTTCTATGAGTGCCGACCTTTTTAAACGGGATTACACCTGTTTCAAGAAGCTTTATTATATGTGGTCTGGACACATTCAGCATATCCGCCGCCTGCTGGGTACTTAATTCAGAGTCAGATGGGATCAAAGAAATTGTTTTCCCTTCCGCCATGCTTGATAAAATCTGCGAAAGAAACTCGAGTGCTCTTAGGGGAATAGTAAAGACTTCACTATTCTCTTCTATCTGAATATGTACAGTATCTGATTTGCGGCTAGCTACTGCCGCAGAAAAGTTGAATAGTGATTCACCTGCCATTTTTTGTTCTCGGCGAGTTGGCTTGCTCAATACTGCTCCCATCTTTATTTCATTTTTATTCAAAGATACTAAACGAAATAAACGAAACGAAAATTGTTTGAATTATAATTTACAAACGATATGGATATGGTGCTCATAAGTATTGCTTTACTGTTTCCAGGGATGCATCAACCAGGATGTCTGGGAAATTCGTTCTTTGTTCGCAAACAAAGAACAAGGCTACTGTCGTAGTAAAAAGGCGTAGGATACTTTTGAGAACTTAGATGATAGCCGAAGCGTCGCTTCTTTCCTTATATGGAGAATTCGGATGGCTTGACCATGTGATTCCGTGGCAGATAGGCCACCAACAGACTATTGTTCATGAGTAATTAAAGGAATATAAATCAATTATTTACAATGGACAATTTCGACCGAAACGACATGTCCTTAATTTCCGAATTGTGGTGATCTGTGGCTCCGAATTCTCCAAATTAAGCGGCCTCAACAAGCTATTTTTATAACAGATATTGCTGGCTATGAAGAGCACCTTTTAAATAGGATTGCAATGAAGATCTTTAATTGACGTGGTTCACTTTCGGTTTACACTTTTCGCAGGTTAGTTAAATAATTACCACTGAAATATCATCCTGTTTTTTTGTAATACAAGTTTTCAAAGGCTACTGGATTTAAATAATTTAACCCGGAATGTAACCTTCGGATATTGTAATATCCATCGATGTATTCGAATAAAACAGTTGTTAGGTTTTCAACACTTTCATAACCTCCCTTAGGCATTTCTAATTCCGCCTTGAGTCGGCTCCAAAGAGATTCAGCCCAGGCGTTATCATAAGGATCGTCAGCGCGTGACATACTCTGTT
>NZ_SMFL01000013.1 GCF_004349265.1 Dyadobacter psychrotolerans | reverse complement strand
AGTAAGACAGGAGGTTTCAGAAGTAAGACAGGAGGTTTCAGAAGTAAGACAGGAGGTTTCAGAAGTAAGACAGGAAGTTGCAGAAGTAAGACAGGAAGTTGCAGAAGTAAGACAGGAGGTTGCGGAAGTAAGACAGGAGGTTGCGGAAGTAAGACAGGAGGTTGCAGAAGTAAGACAGGAGGTTGCAGAAGTAAAACAGGAAGTTGCAGAAGTAAGACAGGAGGTTGCAGAAGTAAAACAGGAGGTTGCGGAAGTAAGACAGGAGGTTGCGGAAGTAAGACAGGAGGTTGCGGAAGTAAGACAGGAGGTTGCGGAAGTAAAACAGGAGGTTGCGGAAGTAAAACAGGAGGTTGCGGAAGTAAGACAGGAGGTTGCGGAAGTTAAGCAAGACGTTGCAGAGGTAAGGCAAGAATTGACCGAAGTACGGCAGGATATTGCTACTTTTAAAGAAGAAGTCAATAGTAGGTTTGATGAGTTTGGATTGAAATTCCAGGAAATTATCACGCTTATTAAAAATAAACAAGAGTAAATGTCTTCCCACCACATTGTAAAAGAAAAACAAGAACCAGCACTGATTATCGCGAATGGTGAAGCATGTAGCGAAGAACTTCTTGGACAACTGCTTGAATGGAGCCCGTTTATTGTCGTTTTAGATCATGCAATTTACCGCGTTCTGGAACTGGGCATTAAAATAGATGTCTGGCTCGGCGACTTCGACAAAGATCACGACTTTGAAGCGATCCGGTCTAGTCAGGAGCCGCTGGAAATTGTCAGCACACCCGATCAGGACAAAACGGATCTTGAAAAAGCTATTGATTTTTTGATTGGAAGAGGTTTTCCAGCTGCAAATATTGTTTGGGCAACCGGACGCCGTGCAGATCATGCCATTACCAACATCACCAATCTGGTTCGTTACAAAGACCAGATCAGATTGGTTTTATTTGATGATTATTCCAAGATTTTTCCGCTCAGAGGTATTTTTGAAAAGTGGTATGTTGCCGGAACGCCAATTTCGTTAATTCCGGTAGGGGAAGTACAGGGAATTAGAACGAGCGGACTAAAATATAATCTCGATCACGAAACACTTACGCTTGGACATCGTACCGGTAATAGTAATGAGGCAGAGATCGATGGAATGGTTCGTATCTCCGCCTCACAGGGTGATTTGCTTATAATGGAATGCTGGGATTTATAGCGAAACCTGTTTTGATTCCACGTAGAAATTCCGGTCGACTGTTAAAGCTTTTTCTCCCTTTAACTTTACTGTTTTCCATTTGTTTTCAGGATAAATGGTTTGGTCTTTCCCTTCCCCGATTTTGACTTTTAAAGGCATATCAAAACCATCGATCACATTTGACCAGCGGTATTCCAAAACATTATCTTTAAAAGAATATTCGAGTAACGGGATACGGGTATCACGTAAGTACTGGTCAAAAACTTTGGAAATGTTTCTTCCTGCGTTTTTGCTTACATATGCTTCGATTTGAGATCCGTCTACTGTTTGATGATAGAAGGTTTTGTTTAAACCTCTCAAAATTCCTCTCCATTTTTCATCGTTGTTTACGATCTGGCGGATGGTGTGAAGCATGTTTCCTCCTTTGTAATACATGTCACCTGATCCCTCTTTGTTTACATTGTAAGTTCCGACAATCGGAGCCTTGTTTGCAATTAATTTACGTGTGCCAATAACGTAATCGGCTCCTGCGTCTTTTCCGAAATAGAATTCAGTGTAAAGGTTTTCCGAGTAATTTGTAAAACTTTCATGTACCCACATATCAGCAACATCTTTGTAGGTGATGTTGTTTGCAAACCATTCATGCCCGCTTTCATGAATGATTATAAAATCCCATTTAAGTCCCCAACCTGTTTGCGACAAATCACGACCCAGGTATCCGTTCTGAAATTTGTTCCCGTAAGTAACAGAGCTCTGGTGTTCCATTCCCAGATATGGAACCTGCACCAGTTTGTATCCATCCTCATAAAAAGGGTAAGGTCCAAACCAGTGTTCAAAGGCTTTCAGCATCATAGGGACTTGTTTGAAGTGCTCTTTTGCTTTGGATAAATCTTGTTTCAAAGCATAATAACTTAAGTCCAGGTCACCTTTTTCACCTTTGTAAACCTCTTTCCAGCTTTCATAATCTCCAACATTCATGTTTACACCATAATTGTTGATCGGATTATTTACCACCCAGTTGAATGTTTTTGTGCCGTCGGTATTGTTAACCACATTACGGAGTTTTCCATTGGAGACATCGGATAAATTACCGGGAACTGTGATACTCACCTGCATACTATCAGGCTCATCATACATGTGATCCTTGCATGGCCACCAAACGCTGGAACCAAGTCCCTGGCAGGAAGTCGAGATCCAAGAATTTTTATTGTTATCAAGTTCCCACTGAACTCCTCCATCCCATGGCGGACGTTTTGCCAGTTTTGGTTTTCCATTATAAAAAACTGTAATGGCTTCCTGTTTTCCCGTTTCCTGTTTTTTAATGAGTGTGATAAAAAAGGCACTACCGTCTCGTCGGAACTTTAACGACTGACCATCCTGAATTACCTTCTCAATAATTAGTGGTTCCTGTAAATCCACCTGAATTAACTGATAAGGCTTTAATACCTTATAACGGATTTCTGTGCTTCCTGTAACAGAACTGTCTTTTGGATTCGGTCTAACATTAAGATGATAGTAGGTAAGATCCCACCAGGAACGTTCAGATGTGATTGAACCTCTCAGCGTATCAGCATGTGTAAAGACAGTTTTTTGTGCCAAAAGTTGCTGACAGGTCAGAAAGGTAAAAAGGATAATGTAAGGTAAATTTTTCTTTTTGGGCATAACTAAAATTCGTTGATTTGAAGCCTGACAGACTTTTTAAAAACACAGACAAACTGGTATGAAGTTACAATTATAATCCATAAAACCGAAAGACCAGCTTGCGCCGGTCTTTCGGTTAATTTTTGAAAATGAAGTGTTAATTTCTGTGCATTACTTTATGGCAGGACTTTCGTAGCCCAGTTTTTTCAAACCTTTTTGCACGTCAGGATCCTGCATAAAAAGTTTCCATAACAAACCGGTTCTGTAATTTTCGATCATGACAATGATCGGTCCCTGATCAATTGCCAAATGGGAGGTAGCATACCAGTTTTGCGACTCGTTGTAGGCGTCTGTAAAACCATATTCACTCCAAATTTTATCTCCCAAATCCTCATAAATATGTCTTAGGGCTTTCATCGATTGTTCAGGTGTATAGGGGAAAGACGATAGCGCGGCCGTGGGCGTGATCGTACCAAAATCGTTTGTGGGAGAGTGTGCGTTGTATCCGTTGTAGGTGTCACTCGCTGTTAAACCCCAGCTATTTTCCCCATAACCTTTGAATTTGCCAGGGTTCGCTAAACAATGTTTGTAGTTAATCAGGCTATGATTCACGTTCTGCTCCCAATAATTGGCATATTGATCCCTGAGATTCCGCGGGTCCAGTCCAAGAAAAGAATAGTGGGTAAAAAACAACGGTCCTCCAAAGTCAAAACCTAATGGCAGTTTAACACCATAAAATTCCTTGCCGTTTTTGAAATGGCTGCTTTCAGCCCAGCATTTGTCATAAACCTGCCTGGTAATTGGATAACGGGGAGACGAGGCCGCTAAGATGTAAGTGATAAGCGTTTCATTGTAACCTCTTAATTCAAAATTTATTGCCCAGCCGTTATTTGGGCTCCAGTGCCAGTAGAGCTGGTCCCTTCCATCGCGTGTATGCCAGTTCCATTCAACGTCATCCCAGATTCCGGTGATCCGGTTACGAAGTTCTCTTTCAAGATTTGAATCTGCATTGAAATATTGCCTGGCTGCAAGTAACCCCTGGAAGAGGAAGGAAGATTCCACCAGGTCGCCACCGTCATCTTTACGGCCGAAAGGTATTGTTTTACCTGTTGCGCCATTCAGCCAGTGCGGAAACACGCCATGATAAGCATCTGCCTTAGAAAGAAACTTAACCATTTTTAAGAGTCTAGATGCAACAGAATCGCGTGGCTGCCACTTTCTCTCAGCTGCCACGATCATGGCCATGATACCAAAACCAGTCCCTCCGGTTGTAACTACTTCATCCCCATAGTCAAAAGCAACGTTGCTCCTTTCGCGGGACATTCCGCTTACCGGGTGGCCAAACTCCCAGAAATATCTGAACGTTTGTTTTTGAACCAATTCAAGCAAAGCAGTATCCGATAGATTTTTTGGCCTTGCCGCCGGATTGAAAGTACCTGGTTTTCCAGCAACTGTCTTTTTCTTTTGCGCATAGCTTTCCGTTGACAGAAATGTCAGGCAGATTGATATCAGTAAATAAGATAAAGTCCTCATGATTAATATTTTATAATGATAATTTTTTGTTATTCGATTTCCTGTCCAACCTGATACAGCATCAAAGATTGGGACTTTGAAATCCTAAATTTTTCATCCCCGTTTTAACCTCCGGACAACTCATGAAAAGATTCCATAATAAGGCGCTGCGGTAGTTTTCAATCATTATCACAATGGGTCCCTGGTCTATTGCCAGATAAGAATCAGCAAACCACAGCTGGTTCATTGAAAAAGCATCCCGAAAACCGTATTCGCCCCAGGTTTTATCCCCGAGTTTATTGTAAAAGAATTTTAAGGCCTGCATCGATTCAACAGGAGTATAGGGAAAAGATGACAATGCCGCAGTCGGAGCTATAACTCCTTTATCAGTGGTTGGGGAATTGGCATTATATCCGTCAGGAATGTCGCTGGCTGTTAATCCCCAGCACGAATTACTGTATCCGCTGTGAGACAGGGGGTTGGTTTTACAATAATTGTAATTGATTAAACTGTGATTCTTGTTTTGGGTAAAATAGTTTGTAAACTTATCGGTGAGGCCGGTTGGATTAATCCCAAGAAAGGAATAATGTGCAAAAAAAAGCGGACCTCCGTAATCATCCCCTAATGGAAGTTTGATGCCATAAAATTCTTTTCCATTTACAAAATTCCCATTACCTGTCCATCCATTTTCATAAACTGATTTTGTAATCGGGAAAGTGGGAGAGGAAGCGGCCAATACATAAGTTATCAGCGACTCGTTCCAGCCTTTTATCTGATGGTTCATCTCCCAGCCATAATCCGGACTCCAGTGCCAGTAAAGTACATTCTCTTTATTTTTTTGAAACCAGGTCCACTCAACTCCCCGCCACAAATTATTGATTTCTATCCTCAACGCTGTTTCATCAGCTTCCTGTCCATTGAAATACTGCCGGCTAACCAGTAGTCCCTGCATTAAAAGTGAAGTCTCGACAAGATCCGCCCCATTGTCCTTCGCACTGAACGGTATCGCAGCTCCGGTAGCTCCGTTAAGCCAGTGAGGGAAAGCACCATGGAATTTTTGTGTTTTGTCTTTCAGGAAGGCAACGATCTTTTGCATACGTTCCAGTCCCTGGGCGCGGGTAATAAACTTTCTTTCAATCGCAACCGGAATAGTCATGATGCCAAAGCCACTGCCGCCACTGGTAACCACATCTCCCGAAGTATTCCGTTCTCTTGCAAGACCACTAACCGGGTGAGCGAAATCCCAGAAATATTTAAAAGTCTGCTTTTGTACCAAAGTCAGCAAGTCCTCATTTGACAGCACCGGAAATTTATCCGTAGAATCAATGGCGGTTTTTAAAGAAATTGTAACAGGGATCTGAAGCTTCCCTCCTGAGGGTGATTCGAGTGCGTCAGACAGTGCCAGTCTATAACCGGAGAGCTGTAAAAGCGGAGCATTCGGTTCAATCGTAATTTCATTCGCGTTATTTTCAAAGGTTGTTTTATATGGCAGACTCTCATTTTTAGTGTTGTACAAAACAATGGCCCTGGCAACCGTAGATTTTTCGATAGGACTGGAAAAAGAAAGTTTTATAACAGGAGTTGTATTAAGTTCTTTATATTCAAATCCGCTGTTTTTACCATTTACAAAGACACTTTTTAATGAAAAAACGGAAGGCCTCTCCACAGTATCAACGTCCTTTTGCTTGCATCCATAAATCAGGATGATAAAAAATAGTTGATATAAGATCAGTTTCATTTTATGGTTGAAATACGGTGATCCTGACGCCGGAATGTTTGTCTGGCTATGATTTGGTCAGAAGAATTAAACAGGCAGGTGTTATCAGCCTGCCTGTAAAGAGCATTACATTTTTTTGCTATATAGATCCGTTACCTCAGCATCGGTTAATGCTTTTGTATACACACGAAACTGATCCAGCATCCCTGTGTAATGTAGCATCCAGGCATCTGCGGGCGCTTTAATGCCTATGTGTTGCTGAAAACCTCCCAGAACAAACTTCGAAGCATTTGTCATTTTAAGAGGGCCCAGTGCCGCTCCGTTTTTTTTGCGATCGGTAACAGAGGCGTCCAGCGCCAGTTTCACCCCGTCAATATAGGTTGCAAATTTTGAAGTTGCGCCATCGTAAGTGAAGGCGACATGTTTCCATTTGTTGTATGCGTTTGGCCATTTGTTTAAGCCGTTTGCATTTTTTGTGCCTGAGAACTCAGCCCAGTTGCCTGCGAAATTAAATTTAACCAGCATGGAGTCATTCGCAGCCGTGTTTCCTTCAATAAGCATAAATGCGTTTCCCCAAAAATCATTGGTATTTGGAAGCATAAAAACGCATTGCGAGCCACCGGTATGTTTAGCAGTATTCATCCAAAAGGCGATGGTGAAACTTTCCATGGATGCCAGCTTACCTGCGGAAGCATACTCAATCTGGCCCGTGGCAGAACCCTTGTAAGCTTTACCTTTTATACCATCAACATAGGATATACCTGTAACCGTACCCCGCGAACCCCAGATGCTATCAGTCGCCACATTTTCAAATGCCCAAAACCGCTGCAAGGGGCCGTTTAGCGACGGATCATCGTCGGAGATCATGACCAGTTCCGGTCTCTCGAAATGCTGGCAGGAAAAAGCGGTAATTGTTAAACTTAAAGCAAATAACCTGAAAAGAAGTTGATTATATTTTTTCATTACTATTTCTAATTGAATTGTAAGAATCTGGAGGTTAATAAGCAGAATTTTGAACCAAAACGCCACCTGATTTATCTATTTCAGGCTGAGGAATAGGTAGATATCTGTTTCTTGCCTGATAGCCGGTTTTTCCCGCAGCGCGCATGGTTTCTTCCACAATTCCCCAGCGTACCAGGTCGAAGAATCTTTCGTTTTCCATACCCAGCTCAACTCTTCTTTCCTGACGGATTGCATCTCTTAATTTCACCTGATCGGTTACTGTAACTTTTGGTAGAATAGCCGTATTTGTTCCTCGTGCTCTTGAACGCACTTGTTCAAGATAAGCAAGTGCACCAGTTGCATCTCCCGTTTCATTCGAAGCTTCTGCCGCCCATAGCAAAACATCAGCGTAACGGATCACACGCACATTCATCCATTGCCCGAAACGACTTGCAGTTGACGATCTGATGGCAGGATTTGTATACACTTTTTTGTTCCAGTAAGGACGTGGAAGACTGGCCGTCGCAGCAGGTACGGATTCATTATAAGGCGTATTTACTCTGCCTGAATACAATAAGGTCGCATCTTTTCTTGGGTCACCTGTTTCAAAAGCAGCTGCCAGAGATTCCGATGGTGTGTTCCAGCCCCAGCCAAGATCCCATGCTCCTGATCCTCTCACCCCCTGATGCATTGCATTTTCGACGCCCAGGGTTGTTTGAGTGGTTGTATAAATTGCCTGCACTTCAAATACAGATTCGGAATTGTTCTCACCGGTTTCGCGGAAAATACTGTTGTAATCACTTACAAGGCTATAAGTTCCCAAAGCAATTACTTGTTTTGACGCCGCCAGTGCAGCTGCCCAGTTGCTCCGGAACATATAACTTTTAGCATGTAAGGCTAGCGCTGCACCTTTAGTCAAACGTCCGGTGTAAGTGGCAGCCCAGGTTGCTGGCAAAGTAGCAGATGCCTCTGTTAAGTCTGCATCAATTAGTGCGAAAATGTCAGCAACAGGTGATTTTTTTATGTTGGCCTGAGAGGATTCCCTTACTTTAAAATCGATTTTTGGTACTTCCCCATAGGTACGCACCAGATCAAAGTAAGCATGAGCACGCATGAACTTAGCTTCCGCACGGTTAATCAGAGTGGATTCATCCGTTGCTTTAACTGAATCAATGTCCGAAATAACGGCATTGGCAGCAACGATAAGCGCGTAATGATCGCTCCAGTAGCTATTCAGAAGCCACTCGTCTTTTACATATTGGAAGTTATCATAAAAATTTTCCTGTTGAATACCATCCGTTGTTGAGCTTCCTTTATCCGCATCGTCTGAACGGAAATTGTGAATAGCCAGGTAAGGCATTGCGATTACACCGAAAGCACGCATCTTAGCATACACACTAAAAACCTGACTATCGAATGAACCTGCCGGGATATCTTTCTCAACATATCTTCCCAAAGGTTCTCTGTCCAGAAAGTCGGAGCAACTCGACACAATCAGGGTTGCAGCGATGGTCATAAATATGACCAGTGATTTATTATATGATATGAATTTCATATTCAATTGATATTTTAAAAATTCAGATTTAGACCGAAAGTATAAATGACAGGAACCGGATAAGTACCATTGTCTACACCAAATGCCGTAGCGCTGCCACCAATTTCCGGTGTAAAGCCTGTGCTGTTGGTGAAGGTTTTCAGGTTTTGTGCATTAACATAAACCCTTAGTGATTTCAGCTTTATTTTTTCCAAAGCAGTTTTGCTGAAATTGTAACCAACCTGCACGTTTCTGATCCGGAAAAAGCTTCCGTCCTCAATCCAGTAAGATGAAGCCAGATAGTTGTTTGAGCGGGAAGTATTCAGGATAGGCTCCCAGTTAGATGTTCCCGGTCCGTTCCAGCGATCCAGTCTTTGGGTTTGGTAATTAAACTGAGCAAAAGTGTTTCTGTTCCACTGACGGAAAATTTCATTTCCATACACACCGGTCATGTCGATACCTGCGTCAAAACCTTTGTATTTAACAGAAACCGAAGCGCCGTAAGTCAAATCCGGGGTTGGATTTCCAATGATGGTCCGGTCGGATTCATTGATAACGCCGTCGTTGTTGATGTCCTTATATTTTATATCCCCGGGGAAAACGTCTCCGATTGCACTGCTTGGAGATTTAATAAATTCTGCTTCTGACTGATAAATACCATCTGCAACATAACCAAAGAAATAACCAATCGGATAGCCTTCGGTGGTTCGTGAAGCTCCGTTGATGATTTCATATCCCTTGGTAGAAAGCTTTTTAACCTTATTGTTTACGGTTGTTAAATTACCACCAACCGTAAAAGAGAAATCATCAGTTATTGTTTGGTTCCAGGAAGCGGAAAATTCCAATCCGTTGTTTCTCACTTCTCCGAGGTTACTTAATCCCGGAACGGTACCGGCAATGCCGGGTACCAACACCAGGATATCCTTGGTTAGTTTGTTATAATAATTAGCTTCTACTGCCAGTCGGTTTTTGAACATGTTAAATTCAACGCCAGCCTCCGATGCATGTACCTTTTCCCAATGCAGATTTGGGTCAACGATGTATTCGTTTTGAAGGGCAGCAACAATGTTGTCACCAAAAACACCTGAATTAGCCGATGTAAGTGTTGGGTAAGCAGGGTAGCGGTATCTGTCATCAATATTCTGGTTTCCTAAAATACCGAACGAGCCTTTCAATTTAAGATAGTCAAATATGGACTGATTCTTAAAAAAACCTTCCTCGCTGACAACCCATCCCAAACCGACTGCTCCGAAATCCTGCCATCTGCCATTTCCTAAGAATGCAGAACTTCCGTCTCTGCGGTAAGATGCGTTAAACAGGTATTTGCCTTTGTAGTTGTAAAGGACCCTGCCCAGATAAGATAACGTGGCCGATTCCCAGGCTGAACCCGTACCTGTTCGCGTTGAAGCATCTCCAACATTATCGGTGTACCAGAATCTTGGATCATTTGGAATAGGAAAACTGCTTCCCTGTCTCAATGTGGAGCCGGTGCTTTCATATCCACGGTAGTACGTGGTAATACCGCCAAGAACCGTCAGATCATGCTGACCAAAGGTTTTTTTGTAGGTAAGCAAATAATCCTGCTGAACTTTTGGATAAATGTTTTGGCTTTGAGACACCGTTGTTTGTCTTACTAGCTGATCTGTTTTATCGGTCCCGGCAATATCAGGATTGTAGACATTGATAAGCGGCTGATAAGAACGGGATGTATTGAAACCGTAATCTGCGTAAAGAGAAGCACGGAAGGTCAGGTCTTTAAGGAAATTCCATTCACCATAAATACTTCCTACCGCACGGAACTCTCTTGCGATCGTGGTTCCTTTTTGTAATTCAACATCTACCAAAGGATTATAAACCTGAGCCCGTTGAAAATCGGGCAGGGTGTGATATAATCCGGTAGTTGCATCCATTACAGGAGCGATCGGCGCTGCTAGTATGGCTCCGCCAACTCCTTTATTAACTGGTGGAACTGCCCTGTAACCATTAAAAGTAAACCCAAATTTCAGTCGTTTGTTTACCTGAATTTCATCGTTGACGTTTAATGTCAGCTTACTGTATTTTTCGTGTTTGATCAATCCTTCTTCTGAAACGGTACCGATACCCATGTAGAACCGGTTTTTCTCGGTTGCTCCTGAAATACTGATGTTATTGTAATTCAGAAACGCATTTTGGAAGATCTGATCCTGCCAGTCGGTGTCGGCATTCCAGTTTGTATAATTATAAGGAGCATTGCCCTGGTTTTGAAGCTGTTCATTATAAAGCTCTTTAAACTGTGCAGCATTGGTTACTTTGATTCTGTCGGCAACTTGTTTGACGCCAAATGTTGTATTAAAATTAACATTCAGCTGGCCGGCTTTTGCTTTTTTTGTTGTAACCGCAATAGCGCCGTTTGCACCTCTCACACCAAAAATTGCCAGAGACGAAGGGTCTTTCAACACTTCGATAGATTCAATATCAGAAGGGTTTAAAAAGTTGATATTGTCATTCAGAATCCCGTCAACTATATAAACCGGCTTTACACCATTAATTGAATTCGTTCCGCGAATACGAATATCCGGCTCTGCACCAGGCCTTCCTGAGTTAACCACCGACAGACCCGCCACCTTCCCCTGAAGAGAATTAATCGGGTTGGCTGAGGGTTTATCTGCAATCTCCGCACCCTTGATCGTTACGATCGAACCTGTAAGATCTCTCTTGCTTGCCGTTCCGTAACCGATAACGACTACTTCATTCAGTGCGCGTGAATCATCTTTCAGACCGATGTCAATAATTGTTTGGGATCCGACAGTGATTTCCTGTGAAACCATACCAATCATAGAAAACACAAGAACAGATTCTTTGGAAGGAACTTTGATACTGTAATTTCCCTCAACGTCAGTGGGGACACCACTTGCGGTCCCTTTTATTAATACGCTGGCTCCGGGGAGAGCCGATCCATCCGCAGCGGTAACTTTTCCTGTTATGCCAATTTCCTGCCCAAACGAAGCTGTTGCTCCGCACAGGAAAAACAGCATGAACAGTAGCCGTAAATTAGTTTTCATTGATGATAATTTAGAGATATAATTATTAAAAGAAATAATATAATTGTCTCCAAATTTAGACCTCTTGACACCGCAACGTCAAAAAAAGGACTACATCACCACTACATCAATGAGAATAATGCAAGTAAAAGTTGAATTATAATATGCTGTTATGGGATTAGTACAAATGTTTAAATGTCCATCATATACTGAACCAAGTTCGCATCAAGGCCTAAACCAAGCTTTTTTCTCAAACGGTAACGCTTTATTTCCACACCCCGGATGGAAATTCCCAGTGCAGGAGCCATTTCTTTGGTTGATAAATTCATGCGAAGACAGGCCGCCAAACGCAGTTCAGAAGGAGAGATGGACGGGCAAATGATTCTTAATTTTCTAAAAAACTGTTCATGAACCTCATTGAAATTTTCTTCAAAAAGCTGCCAGTCTTCTTTTCCGGCAACGTTACGTTCAATACTATTCAGAAGTTTTTGGTAATGAATGTTTGGAAGCTGCAATCCCATTTCCAGTTTCACTTGTTTTAATTCGTCCCGTATCTCCTCTAAAATTTCATTTTTACGAACAACATTGATGGCGACGTTACTTATTTGCTGGCTTTTGTTCTTGATTTCACTCTGAAGTTTTTCATTCTGCATCTCCATAATTTTTCTTTCACTGGACAATCTTTCCTGTCTCAGTTTTTCTTCCTGTTCGTCAAGTAGTTTTCTGCGGTGTCTTACAAGGCGCCTTTCCTGATAAATGATCAGCACTGTTAGAATACAGGCAATCAATATGGCCAGCAAAAGTTTGGCAAAAAATGTTTCACGCCAGTAAGGAGCTATGGAAAAATTATAGTTGGTTATTTCCCCGTTTAGGCTGTTCCATATTTCAAAGGTATAGTTGCTGGATTCAAGATTCGTGTAGTCGACGAAGTTTTGATCTGTCCACTCCGACCATTGATCCGACAAGCCTTTAAGCCGGTATTTAAACTGTACATTTTGGCCATAGGCGGGAAGCGCAAACATGATCCTGATCGAACGGATATCAGCCGGGAGGTTGGTTCCGCTTGCAATGCCGAATGTTTCGGTAAGATTTCTGAGATTTGCAATTTTTCTGACAACCGGTTTGGTTAGGTTGGAAATGTGTGCCCCGGCTGACAAGCGATTATATAATGCATAACCATTATCCAGTCCAAAGAAATAGTAATCATCAGTCAGCGGAATAATCGTTTCGTTGTTACTGACCAGTGCCAGATCAAACAGTTTCTGCTGCTGATTTGCCGTATTAAAAAGCACACGATTGGTAAAAACTTTGAACCATTCGTTGTTTATCCCTGACCGTAATTTATACGCCTCATCTGCATCTTTGTCAAAATCCGTACTTGCCTGAAGCACATTTTTGTCGTTGGAAACAAAAAACTGATCAGATGACCGAATGTATATACTGTTTTTCCATTTGGTTATTTCCACGGAAAACTCGCTGGGAATATCTTTGGGAGATTCAAATTCTTTCCAATAAGTAACGGAATCAAGGTTACTGGTAAGTTTTGCTAAAAAGAGTCCTTTGTAAGGATGTGCAAGCCAGAACGCTCCGTCTTTACCCTGAACAATTTGTTTGATTGGAATAGTGGGGACCGATTTGACACGGTAGGAATAAGTCCAGAGTTTTTGTTTATCTTTTTTGTAAACATGCAATCCATTGTAAGCGCCTTGCAGGAGTAGCGTGTCCTTTCCATTCTTTACGGGTAAAAATGTCCAGCCGCCTGTAACTTCTGAAATCTTTTTAACTCCATCAGATTCAATACGGAAAGTGGCATCGTTGTGGCCGCAAAGCAGTTGGTCATCAATTACTTTTAAATACCAGGTTTGTCCTCCTAATCCCGGAACTGCGCGGAATGGCTCAGCAGACATCCATTTCTTTACGAAAACCCCATTGTTTGACCCTACATAAAGATTGCCTTGCCAGATAGCAGCTGCGTATGTTGACCCGAGCGGATTATCGTTGGTTTGATATGATATGACCGAAGAGGACATTTTGACCAAATCGATACCCTGATCCATCCCAATCCAAAGCTGTTTTTGACTGTCTTCTGCCAGCGCAAGCACGGTGTTGTTTTGTAAGCCATTTTCTTTGTTTAAATGGTATTTTAAGGTTCCGTCGGGCAGGACTACATATACGCCTTTTTGAATTGTCCCGAACACAAAACTGTTGTCCTGGGACAGTATGATAGCCCGATTGATAATATTTTTCCGGAGTTCTGCCGATATAGGGATTTTCCAGGGTCTCAACTGGCCGTCCTTCCAGATAAACAGGCCATGCTTGGTTGTCGTTATTAAAATCTGATTTTCACGAAAAGGTAAAATGGAAGAGACAATTGTTGAGGAAAGATCTTCTGTGCCTTGTAATGCATAAAATTTTTCTCCTTTCAGTTCGTATAATCCCTTACCAATGATGGGAACAAGCAGCCGGTTATTTACAAACTGCATAAACATGAAATTTCCAGAGGCCTTTATTTCAATCAGATTTTTACCATCATATCTATATATAAACGCAAAAGACTGAAAGTAAATGTACTTTGGTGTTTTAAGAATGTGCCAGATTTCTTCTGTTTTAAGACTTTCGAAGCCTGCGTTTTTGCTAAGCGAATTATAGATCAGCTGCCCGTTATCGTCTTCCTGCCAAAAGCCAAACTCTCCGTACCCTCCCACATAAATCCTGCTTTCTGTCTTTTTTTTTGGTACTGCCATTGTTTTTCCCTGCAGAATTTTCCCCGCAGGAAGCTGATCACATAAAACGGCTCTGACAATCTGATGATTAGGTAAGGTATATGTTTTCCAGGAGGCGCCGTCAAATTCGAGTAATCCGTCTGAATTTGCAGCATAAATAAAGTTGCCGGCACTTTGGTCAATAGCCCAGTTTTGTTTGTGTGCTTTGTATACCGAGAGCGGATAATTCGTTAGCGGAGGGGTTTCCTGAGCTTGTATCTGTGAAAAAAAAGCAAAAAAAAGCAGTAAAGTTAGGGGGCAATAAGGCTTCACTTGATGGAGTCCAGGAAAATATGACGTCCAAGGGTTACGCTTTTTTGCTTGGTGAAAATTCATTTTAACTGCCTTTTATTTTTTTTAATTCAGTTTACAGTACGCTATTTGCCCACAGATTGATTACAACGTTCGCTTATGTTTAAAGTAATTTCACTATTGGTGCTTACTTCCTCGGTTGTTATGGCACAAGTCAAGCCGACCGACGATAATACAAAAAATGATATACGGTATGATCTAAATACTTCCGGATCACATTATGTAAAAATTACCTTCATAAACCAGACCTGGCTTAGGCTGAACGAAAATAATCCGGGAACAACAGTGCTTACAGATCCTGCAACCAACACTTTTGACATCGGTTTACGACGCACCCGTATGCAGCTTTTTGGACAAATCACCGACCGAATCTTTTTTTATACCCAGTTTGGCATGAACAATTTTAATAAGGTTAATGGTTTCCCGGGTTATAATACTACCGGCACACCAAGTAACAGAAAAATAGCGGCATTTTTTCATGATGCGTTAGGAGAATACGAAGTTCTGCGTAAAGGAAATAGTTTTATTCGTTTAGGGGGAGGTTTAACCATTGTAAATGGACTTTCCAGATTTTCGCAGCCAGGTATAGGTACAATCATGACGATGGATGTCCCTATTTTTGCACAGACCACTGTTGATCAAACAGATCAGTTCTCGCGGAAGCTGGCAGTTTATAGTCGTGGACAAGTTGGTAAAATCAATTTTCGTGTAAGTGTAGCGGATCCTTTTCCGATTGAAACAAATGGCTCCGTACCTCCGGCGTTGGGAGTGAATTCAGTTTTTGCCCAAAAAAGACATAAAAAACAATTTGATGGATTGTTGATCTACAACATTTTTGATACCGAAGACAATACAACACCTGGTTATATGACCGGTACCTATCTTGGAAAACGAAAAATATTGAACATCGAAGCTGGTTTTATAACTCAGAAAAATGGTACATGGAGAAAGGAAGGTGCTGATACATTGTATAGCAATATGAAACTTTGGTCCGTTGCTACTTATGCAGATATGCCGGTTAATAAGGAAAAAGGAACCGCGGTTTCAGGCTATGCGGGATATTTCCGCACCGATTATGGCAAAGGATACCTTCGTTATAACGGAAGTATGAATCCGGCAACAGGGACTACAATGCCGATTACAGGCGTGAGCGGAACACAGGGAAATGCCTATCCGATGTTCGGAACGGGTAACGTTATTTATGCTCAGGCCGGCTACAAATTAAAAGATGGTTTGCTGGGAAGGCAGGGAACATTGATGCCCTTCGCTTCCTTACAGCACTCGGATTACGAGCGCTTGAAAGATCCGATGAATCTTTACAACCTCGGTATCAACTGGCTGATTAAAGGCCACAATGGAAAACTTACTTTGAACTACGAGAACCGTCCGGTTTACAGATCTGGTTCAGTTGTCAACGGATTGATTAAAGATGGCAGGAAAGGGTCCTGGATCTTACAATACCAGGTTTCGATCTAATAACGAGGTAGTTTAAACAGAAACAGGCAGCCAATCCGGCTGCCTGTTTCTGTTTATTGTATTTTAAAATCAACTTAGAAAGTAAAGTTCAAACGGGCAAATAACAATCTTCCGTTCATTCCGTACTGTGAAGTATTTCTTGAATAAACAAACTGATTTGCGTTTGAAAGATCTACCGTTGCGGCCGCATTTGCATAAACTACTTTACCATTTGCTACGCCGGTTGGTCTTTTTGCAATGATTGAATTAAAGTTTCTGTCCGGATAAATATCGAAAATGTTGTTAGCTCCCACTACCAGTTTGATGAATTTATTAAACTGGTAACCAACAGAAAGATCTGTAATTGCACGGCCACCCCAAACCGGATGTTCGTTTTCAACCGCTTCTCCGTTCACGATAATGGCACCAATAAAACCATCGCCGTTTACATCGACTGTGTTTGGATCCGTAACTTTCCCGAAATAGGCATTTCTGATAAACAGATCGAATTTGTTCAGTGTCAGTGTGTGACTCCAGTTAAACTTCACTCTTGGAACCGCTTCCTGCAAATAAATCCGGGATGCTTCTGAATAGTAACGGTTAATCTGTCCGTTTTCTGCAAGAATATCGGATGCTTTGATGGACCCAACCTGTTTGGTTTGCGATACGGTTCCTGCAACATCCGTTCTCAGTGTAGCTCCGTTGTCAAATTTTGCTCTGTGTGAAATAACAAGGTCAATTCCTTTTGATTCTGTATCAATTGCATTTGAAAAGAAGGTTGCAGCCGTAGCATTTGCCTGATCGAATAATTGCTGTAAGCGCAGTGCAGAACCTGTAACTGTTCCACCCGGACGTGAGAATTGATCAGTAAGAATGACCCTGTCATTGATACGAACGAAGTATCCGTCAGCAGTAATAGTCAGGTTTGCACTTGGGATTCTGGCTGTGAAACCGGCGCTCAGACTTTTTGATTCTTCCTGTTTCAATTTAGGAATACCCAGTAACTGTGCAGCTGGAGAGGCATTACTAAAAGTTCCTACTTCAAAAGGTACACCTCCGACGAACTGTGTTGAAGTTGAGTTAAAGTAAATCTGTGCAAGTGAAGGAGCGCGGAAACCCGTTGACGCAGCAGCACGGAGGTTGATGTTGTCGGTGAGTTTGTAACGTGTAGCTAACTTGAAATTAGTCGTACTGCCAAAATCTGAATAGTTTTCAAAACGAACAGCTCCTTCGAGTAACCATTTGCTGGTTATATCCAATTCAGCATCAACATAAGCTGCAACGCTCTGGCGGTTTGCATCTTTTGTTTCAAGCGCATTTTCAGGTCTGAAACCAGGAAAAACCTGCGCCCCACCCGGACGGGCTGCACCAAAGAAATCGTTTGGAGGAAGCTGTGTAGACGTTGTGATCAGTTTTCCTGTCACATCATACCTAGCCCATGAATTTTCGTCACCTGCATTAATTCTGTATGATTCAAAACGTCCTTCTGCACCAAATGCCAGGTTCATTCCAGATAACACATCAAATTTGCGGCTTAGATCAAGGTTAACCGTGTTTTGTTTGAAGTTAAGTCCTCCGGCTTTAAAAACCGTTGGTGAATTTTGAAGCAAAGTTGTGTTCACCGTGTTTTCAACACCATAATTAAATGTGTTAGAACCGAAAGTGTTGCTCAGGTCATAGTTAAATGAGCCTATTTTTCCGCGAACACCTGCCGCAGCTGAGGCGTCGATTACATCAGAGTGGATCTCAGGTAAAAAACCATTGATGAAAATTCCCGTGTAAGTACGGGCCTGGTTAGGTCTTCTGTAAAAACCGGCAGCATTTCCTTTTCTTTTACCATAACCTCCGAAAGCATAAACTTCGTGATTATCGTTAATTGGAATGGCTGCGTTTGCAAATAGCTGAATGCTTTTTAGCTCGGACTGTCCGACACGCATGTTGAAGTCTCTTCTTTCCAATCCTCTGTAAGACAGCTCGCTGTCCGTGACATCAGCGCCGAGTACTTTTTGCAGGTCTGCAATTGTACTTGCACCAGCGATAGAGGTTTGTGTTGCTGCATCCAGATAACTTACACCCAAAGCGCCTCTTTTAATAGCTGCTATGTCTGTCACCAGACTGTTAACATTGCCGCCGCTTTGCTGTGTTCTGTATTCGATTGCATTGTAGGCATTAAAAATGCTCCCGGTTGCGAAGTCGGCGCGGGATGTTGGTTTTCTTGTCAGTGCTGAACCGGTGAAATTGATAAATCCTTTCTGTCCTAGTCTAACACCATAGTTGCCATCGATCTGAAGGTTCTCTCCGTCCATGCCGCCTGTATGATCATTGGCTCCCTGTGAAATATTAGCTCCGCTGTAAAGTGACAGGTTTAATTTTCCTGTTGATTCTTTCATCTTCACATTGATAACACCTGCAATCGCATCAGAACCATACTGTGCAGAAGCACCGTCGCGCAAAACCTCGATTTTTTCGATTGCATAAGCAGGAATGGCATTCAAATCTGTACCCACAGAACCGCGACCCGGCGTACCGTTCACATTTACAAGCGATGACGTATGTCTTCTTTTTCCATTTAAAAGCACGAGTACCTGGTCAGGACCTAATCCACGAAGCTGAGCCGGGTCAATATGATCCGTTCCGTCAGCAACCGTTGTTGTGTTGGAAGTGAAAGAAGGAGCAACCACGTTCAAAATCTGGTTGAGGTTATTTTGTGGTACCTGCGTAGTTATTTGCTGAATACCTATCACATCGACAGGCACCGGGCTTTCGGTATTAACACGGCCTCCGGCTCGGGAACCGGTTACTACGACTTCACCTAGTGTGGATGTCCCTTCGTTAAGGGTAACGTCCAAAAAACAGTTTCACCAGCAACATTGGTGCGGATTGTCTGAGTTTCGAAACCGATGAAACTGAATGTTAACTGATAAGATCCGGCAGCGATTGATAAGCTGTAATTTCCATCGCCATCGGTGACCGTTCCGTTATTGGTGCCAAGTGCCATAACGGATACACCTGGAAGACCGCCTCCGCTTTTTCCATCGGTCACCTTTCCCTTAATTCCCTGGGCATAAGATATTCCTGAAATAAGGGTAAGTGTGAGTAGAATTAGTAATTTTCTCATAAATACGGGTTGTGTTTTGAATGGTAAAAAGTTGTTCAAGAAGTTTGATAAGTTTAAAAATGAGCTTAAAAATATTTTGAAGCGCGCAAGTAATAGAATAATATTGTATAAACAAAAAAATATTTAGAATTATATGTTGTTTATAGTCTTATATTCAATATATTATTTTACATTAAAATAATTTCTGCTACTGATCATGCTTTGAGAATACTTTTTTATTCTTAATATATTTTAAAAATAAAAAAGTAATTATTCTAAGATCAAAAGTTTGCAAAATGCAATGGAAAAGGAGTGGAACACCATTGAAGCGGGAAGGAAAATTTGGTCACAAATGCAAAAAGCCGGCTCTCCACGAGGGCCGGCTTTTGTCGTATTCTTTAAGTATTTTATAGATTCAAAGCAGCATTCATTGATCTGACAGCCTCGGCTGATTTTTCAAAAGCTGCTTTTTCCTGGTCGCTCAGTCTGATATTGATTATTTTTTCCCATCCGCTGCGACCTAGCACGACAGGAACACCCATACAAATATCTTTTTGTCCGTACTCTCCATTTAGGGAGACGCTGCAAGGAACAATTCTCTTCTGATTGCGGACGATGCTTTCAACCAATAAAAGCGTAGCGGCACCCGGTGCATACCAGGCAGAAGTACCGATTAGTTTGGTGAGCGTAGCGCCACCTACCATGGTATCGGCAGCAACTTTTTCCAGTTTTTCAGGAGATATAAAACGGCTTACCGGAATCCCGTTATATGTGGCAAGACGTGTCAGAGGTATCATGGTTGTGTCGCCATGTCCGCCAATTACCATTCCGTGAATATCGAGCGGCGACACATCCATTTCCAGTGCAAGATAGGTTTTGAAACGGGCACTATCCAGCGCGCCGCCCATACCAATAAGCCGTTTTTTTGGTATGCCTGATTCCTTCAGTGCAAGGTAGGTCATCGTGTCCATTGGGTTGGATACAACAATTATTATTGCCTTTGGCGAATATTTAAGTATGTTTTCTGTTACTCCTTTTACGATGCCGGCATTGATTCCGATTAATTCTTCACGGGTCATTCCTGGTTTCCGGGGAAGGCCTGATGTGATCACAACCACATCCGATCCTTTTGTTTTTTCATAATCGTTGGTTGAACCAACAGGCTTGGTATTAAAGCCAAGTAATGCAGCAGTCTGATACATATCCAGAGCTTTGCCTTCACTTACTCCTTCTTTAATATCCAAAAGAACTACTTCCTCTGCCAGTTCGCGACGAATAATATTATCAGCAGTGGTTGCACCCACGGCCCCGGCTCCTACGACGGTAATCTTCATAAAGAATTAATGTTAAGAGTTAATGTATTAACGATCCCCTAAATTAGGATACATAATTTGTTAAAACCATAAAGAATTTTATTTTTCTACGGAAAAGTAATACGCATCGATCCAACATGCAATTTTTTCCGTAATTAGATAGTTATATTGCCGTAACCAACCACTTTTTCGTTCCGGAGATGGATAATGACTCTTTAATTACACGTATACTTAAGTCTGTTTTTTTTAAGAACGCGCAGGGTAAAGCCGGGCGTTATGCGGGCAATGCTAACCGCTTGTTTGAATTGGCCAAAGACGTTATGGGCAAACTTCAGACGGTGGGTTTTAAAGGAAATATGGTTGAATTTAAAAGTAGCGTTCAGTTGCTGATCAGGATGGTGAGAGCTTATGCATCCGGAGAATACAAAGGTTTACCATGGAAAAGCCTTGTGTCAATCGTAGCTGTGCTGATCTATTTCGTGTCGCCAATTGACATTATACCGGATTTTCTTCCCGTAATCGGGATCACGGATGATGTGGCGCTGGTGATCTGGCTGATTAAAACCCTTGGGAATGATATTGGTAAGTTCTCTGAGTGGGAGAAGCGTGAAAAATCAATTAATATAGGATAAAGTCGCTCTAATTTTTAATTCTTAAGAAAAGAATAAGTATTTTTGTAAACATAAAAAAGAAAATAGATATGGAATCAGTAACTGTTTTAGGAGGAATTATGGGATTGGGTGGACAGGAGATATTTTTGGTAGCTTTGTTCGTTTTACTTTTCTTCGGTGCAAAGAAGATTCCTGAGCTGATGCGCGGTCTTGGTCAAGGCATCAACGAATTCAAAAATGCTACAAAAGACGTAAAGGAAAATATTGAAAAAAGCATGGAAGATACAACAAAGTAATACTTCCACTTTATTGTACTAGTACTGGCAGAGCCGTTAAGCTAAAACTTACTGGCTCTGATTCTTTATTTATAACCCCACAAAGAAATATACATTGAAAGAGTATCTGACGCTGAGAGAGATTCAGAGTGATTTGCATGAAGGAAGTTTAACCTGCGTGCAGCTGGTCGATCATTATTTGGAGCGTATTTCGTCCGATGTTCACCTGAATGCTTTTGTCGACGTTTACACCGACCAAGCAAAACAAGCAGCTTGTCTCGTTGATGAAAAAATCAAAAATGCAACTGCCGGGCGTCTGGCCGGACTTGTTGTAGGTTTGAAAGATGTACTTTCTCATAAAGGACATGGTTTACAGGCCGGCAGTCAGATCTTAAATTCTTACATCGCACCTTACAATGCAACGGCTGTTCAGCGTCTGCTGGACGAAGACGCCATCGTGATTGGCCGTCAGAATTGTGACGAATTTGCGATGGGTTCTTCGAATGAAAACTCTTCATTAGGAGCTGTTCTTAATGCTGCTGATAACTCCCGTGTTCCGGGAGGATCTTCCGGTGGGTCTGCTGTTGCGGTTCAGGCCGGATTGTGTCATGCTTCCATAGGCAGCGACACAGGTGGTTCCGTTCGTCAGCCTGCCGCTTTCTGCGGTGTTGTTGGACTTAAACCTTCATACGGACGCATATCGCGGTGGGGACTTATTGCTTATGCTTCCTCTTTTGACTGCGTTGGTCCTATTACCAAAAGTGTAGAAGATGCTGCACTTTTACTTGAAATTATGGCCGGTGCAGATAATTTTGATAGTACTGTATCGTCCAAAGAAGTTCCTTCATATCATAAATCGTTGTTTGATTGGAAAGGAAAAGCCAAGATCGGGTATATCAAAGAAACTCTTGATAGTGAATCTGTCGCGCCTGAAATAAGACGTAATACGCTTGAAGTATTAGATCGTCTCAGAGCTGAGGGGCATGAAGTGGAGCCGGTAAAAATGCCCCTTCTCAACTTTTTACTTCCTACCTATTATATACTTACTACCGCAGAAGCGAGCTCAAATCTTTCCAGGTTTGACGGGGTGCGTTATGGACATCGTTCTTCTGAGATAACAGACCTTGAATCCCTTTATAAGAATTCGAGAACCGAAGGTTTTGGAGATGAGGTGCGGAAAAGGATTTTACTTGGGACTTATGTTTTAAGTGCAAATTACTATGACGCATACTATACAAAGGCGCAGCGCGTTAGAAGACTGGTGCGGGAAGAAGCGCGAAGGCTTTTTGAGCAGTACGATTTCTTTATTTCCCCGGTAACACCTAGCACAGCATTTAAAATAGGAGAAAAAACAGAAGATCCGTTACAGATGTATCTTGCGGATATTTTTACTGTTCAGGCTAACGTGATAGGAAATCCTGCAATTGCTATTCCTAACGGAACGGATGAGGAAGGACTTCCGATAGGATTACAAATTATGGCGCCATACTTTGAAGAAGAGAAGATGCTTAAATTTGCAAACTATTTGTCTTCTGTGATTAATGAGCGTAAACCGGCATTCTCTAATTAGGAGAAACGGATATAAATATGGGTAAGATCTTTAATGAGGAATTAACGAGTGGGTGTTCCTTCCCACATGTTTTAAGAAAATAATCATGCCAGGAAATGCGGGGAATGCCCCGCGAATCTTAAATAATAAGATCAGTAATTATAATCTATTAAGATTATCTAATTCAGCAGGCTAATTTTCAAATTTGAAAATTATAAAACAGGAGTCTGTGTAAGCAGAAAGGCCATTGAAAACCGGGAATTGATTAACCTTCAAAAAAAAGTTATTGATGAAGATTTCGAAAAAAGTGTTGTGGCTCGGAGCCATGTGTGTTGGGTTTGGGAATTTGGCGTTTGAAGCAGCAGCTGCGTCATTCATTCCACAGGAGAAGATAGAATTCGGGCAGGACACGCTGGGAATAAGCGGACAGGTTGTTGAAAATCTGTTGCCGGATGTAGAGGAGATAGGTGTAAATCCTTCTATTCCGGAAAAGTTACTCAGAGAGCGTTTTGCTAGACTGGAAAAATCAATTCCGCTTACATATCATAAATCATCACATGATTTTGTAGAATATTTTATCTACAAAAAAGCGAGCTTCACAAAGTCGATGATGGAAAAAATGCCCCTGTTTTTTCCATTATTTGAAAAAACACTTTCAAAATACGGCTTGCCGGGAGAGCTAAAATATCTCTCGATGATCGAATCGGGGCTGAATCCTAAGGTAATATCTCATGCGCGTGCAGGTGGTTTATGGCAATTTATGCCCGCAACCGGTCGTGAATTCGGATTGTATCAGGATAGTTATATCGATGAGCGCTTCGAACCTGTAAAGGCTACTGAAGCTGCATGCAGATATCTGAAACAGCTTTATAATATTTTCGGAGACTGGGAATTGGCGCTGGCATCTTATAACACAGGTCCCGGAAATATTAAACGTGCCATGCGCAGATCTCGTGGAACCACGTTCTGGACAATTTACAATGCACTTCCCCGTGAAACCCGTTCCTATGTACCGCAATATGTGGCGATGAATTACATGATGAACTACGGGAACGATCATGGGATTTATGCTGAAAACCCGGAATATCAGATTCCCAACGATACTATTCATGTAAACGGATATATCGACCTTGTTGCTTTTTGCAGTAATAGCGGCATCGATTTTCAGGAACTGGGTAAACTCAATCCTTCTATTACCAAAACTTCTCTGCCGGATCAAACCCGTGATTTTGTTTTGAGAGTTCCCAGTGTAAAATACACTTATCTGGTAAGTAACAGGTCTATTATAATGGATTCGTGCACCCGGAAGTTAATTGCAGCGGCTATGATGATTGCCATGGCTGACAGCTGCCGCACAGATTCACTTGGTAAAAATGCAGCATTTCCTTATGCTTATGTAAGTAATGATCAGGAATATGATGATGAGGCTTCCACAGTTACTGTCAACCGTACCAGGAAATCTTCACATACCGTGCGGAGAGGTGAAACACTGAATTCAATTTCCAAAAAGTATGGAGTTCAGATAGCGGATCTTAAACGTTGGAATCACATCCGCAGAAGCAGCATCATGAAAGGCCAGAGACTGGTGATCATGAAAGAGGTGAAAGAAGTAGTTACTTCGGCCAGCAGACTTGCAGTTGCTGAAAAACCTAAAAGAGAACCTGCCAAAAGTCATCGAGTGAAAATGCGGTATCACACAGTTCAGCAAGGTGATACATTATGGACTATTTCGCAGCGTTATGGCTTGCCGCTGAATCACCTGAAAAAGGCTAACAGGATCAGAGGAAATGAAATTAAGCCTGGCCAAAAACTGATTATATCAAGCTAGCAATTGATTTTCATACACATACTTAATATATGATTGCCTACGTTAACGGTACAGTTAGTTACAAAGATCCTGCATATACCATTATTGACGTAAACGGAATCGGTTACGAGATAAAAATTTCGTTACAAACCTATACTGCAATGCCTGAAAATGGTGAACGGTGCAAACTGGTCACTTATTTAAATATCCGGGAGGATGCGCATGTTTTGTATGGTTTTTGGGCAGCGGATGAAAAAAAGCTTTTTCTGGACCTGATTGGTATTTCCGGTGTGGGACCATCTACCGCCCTGGTGATGCTCTCCTCTCTTTCCTCTCACGAAATCCGTCAGGGTATTGTGGATGAAGACTTACGGTTGATTCAGTCTATCAAAGGAATTGGCTCTAAAACTGCGCAGCGTGTCATTTTAGAATTAAAAGACAAGATTCGTAAAGAGGAATGGGGGATGACTGATAACAAAACGGTCTCCAATCAGCCCCATACGTCAAAAAGTGAAGCATTGGCAGCATTAGTAACACTGGGAATTCCGAAAGCAACTGCAGAAAAAAGTATCGACGCTATTATTAAGCGGGAGGGACAAGATCTGAGTGTTGAACAATTGATTAAACTCGCATTGCGCTAGTCTGTATGGAATATGGAAGTTGGTATAGTATCGTATTTACTTTGCCCGGTCGCATGTATATGATGGAAATGGATCTAAGCTCTAACCTTCTCTAAATAAGATTATTAGCCTTGTCGTCAACACTTTACTCTCTGCTCTTTAAGGCAATTACGATATCCAGCTGCGCGGTGGTTCTGGCCTCTGTGTCGGTAAATCAGGATGTCTATTCCAATGCAGAGCTGGATTACACTCTGCTTGCTGATACGCTGACAGAGGACACTACCAAAAAAAATATAGACAAGTCGGGCAGTCAGCTGATTACCCGCTGGAAGGATTATTATTCTAATAAGTTTATCCAGCCACGTCCGCGTTCTCCTTTTTATCTACGGGACCCGTCTAATATTTCAACTACCATTTTACTGGACACTACCGGCAAACTCGCTGTAACCGAAAGCATTCAGACACCAACCGGTAGTTTTGATTTTCGCGCGCCACAGGCGATGAGTCTTGAGGAATATGATAAAATCCAGGAAGACCGTGCCTTCAAAAGTTTGTTACGTGAATATGCCGGAAGGCAGGATGGCAAAAGTGCTATGGGAGCAAGAGGTTTGCTGCCAAAACTGGATGTTCCTCCGGCTATTTCTAAATTGTTAGGAGACGATTTTATCAATTTTAAACCAACCGGATTTGTATCGCTCGATTTGGGGGTGATGAACCAATTTCTGGATAACCCAACGATTCCGATACGTCAGAGAAGAAATACACAGTTTATTTTCAATGAGCAGATCAATATTAACTTCGATGCGAAGCTGGGTGATCTGCTGGGATTTCAGACTAATTTTGATACAAAAGCAAACTTCAATTTTGAGAATGCGATTAAGCTGAATTACAAAAATCCCGAAGAAAGCTGGATCAGAAAAATCGAAGCCGGTAATATTAACTGGGCCGTTAACAGTCAGCTGATTCCCGGTGTACAAAATTTGTTCGGATTAAAGACTGATCTGCAGTTTGGCCGTTTAAGAGCAACAATAGTTGCCTCACAGCAAAAATCCAGCAAAGAAAGAATTGTTTTGAGAGGTGGTGCACAAGGGCGTGAATTTGAACTTCGTGCAGATACTTATGATGAAAACCGAAACTTCTTTTTGTCGCAGTATTTTAGAAATATCTATGAAAACTCTCTGACTACTACACCTACGATTACCTCCGGAGTTACGATAACACGTATGGAGGTGTATGTGACGAACCGTACAACTACTACTGAATCATTAAGAAATATTGTTGGTTTTGCTGACCTTGGAGAACCGGCGCCTTTCAAAGATGCGAACACAAATTTACAGCCGATCAACCGGACTTCGCCTGCGGCCAACGCAGCAAACGGACTCTTTGCAAACCTACAGGCAAATACTGCTTTTCGTCAGGTTGATAATACCAACTCGGCTGTCACAGCCTTAGGTCTTGGGAAAACCACCGATTACGAATTGTTAAGAGGGGCCAAAAAGCTTGTTGCTGAAAGAGATTACGTTTTCCATCCACAGCTTGGGTATATATCTTTGACCAATACCCTTAGAAATGATGAGGTTCTGGCGGTAGCTTATGAATATACCTTAAATGGAAGGGCATATAAAGTAGGAGAGCTTACGGAAGATTATCAATCCAAAAAGGATGATGAGGTAATCGTTTTAAAACTGCTTAAATCATCTACCATACGGAACAATACAAATCTTCCGATGTGGGATCTGATGATGAAAAATATTTATTCCCTGGGAACCAGCCAGATTGATCGCCAGGGTTTTCAGTTAAGGGTGATTTATAAAGATGATTTAACCGGAATTGATAATCCTAATCTGCAGGATAGCGATATAGCCAATATTCCGTTGATCCGCCTTATGGGATTGGATCGTCTGAATCCCGTTAATGATTTACAGCCTGACGGTAATTTTGACTACGTCGAAGGCATAACGGTAGACAGTAAAACCGGACGGATTATTTTCCCCGTGTTGGAACCGTTTGGTACAAACCTTGCGCGAAAGTTTGGTGCCGGAAATGATCAGGCAAGAAGCAAATACGTATTCAATGAGCTCTATCGTACCACCATGATAGATGCCCAGCAGATTTCAGAAAAAAATAAATTCTTCCTTAAAGGTTCTTATCAGTCGAGTGAAGGTGCTGAGGTGCAGTTGCCATTTGGTGTCGTGGAAACGTCGGTTACTGTTACCTCCGGAGGTGTGCCGTTGTCAGCCGGATCTGATTATTTGGTAGAGGCTCAGATCGGTCGTGTCAGGATATTGAACCAGAGTGTTATGAATTCGGGCAGAGAAATTGTCATTGAGTTTGAACGTCCGGATATGTTTCAAAACCAGATCCGGTCACTGCTCGGAACAAGACTTGATTATGCTCTAAACCGCGATATGAGTCTTGGTTTTACCGCCATGAAATACCGTGAAAGACCTGCGGGTTTTCTTACGCGGGTTTCGATTGGAAATGAGCCGGTTAACAACACGATCCTTGGCTTTGATATTAATATGCGCAAGGACCTGCCATTTCTTACCAGGCTAATTGACAAACTTCCTTTTTTACAAACAAAGGAAATGTCAAGTATTCGGTTTAAGGCGGAATTTGCCAAGCTCTTTCCTGGTGTGTCAAAAGATGTAAATAACCGCTCACTGGTCGATGACTTTGAAGCAACCCGTACGGTATACGATCTGGCTCGTCAGCCACAAAAATGGAGACTTGCCGGAGTTCCTCCTAAGTTTTCCGTAGGCCAAAACGGAACTTCGCTGGCATATGGCTACAAGCGCGCTAAAATTTCTGCTTATACAATTGACAATATCTTCGGCGGCCAGCAGGGACTGGGTGGCGGCGGATATCAGCTGCCATCGAATATCGATGCAGCAGACAGTAATTATTATGAAAAATTATATTTACCAAATCAGATTTTCCCAAATCGTGCTATTGCAGGTCTTGTAACATATCCTCAGAATATTCTGGATATTGCTTACTATCCTACTGAAAGAGGAATGTATAATTACAACACTGATTTAACTCCGGAAGGACGCCTTAAATTACCAAGGCAAAATTTTGGCGGAATCAGCAGGGCAATTACTTCTGATAATGATTTTGATAACGCCAACATTGAAAGCATAGAGTTCTGGATTCTGGATCCTTTTATTAAAGGACCGAATGGTGTCATCCGGGATGGTACAAAAGACGCTTCCGGGAATAATATTGGTGTCAACAATACAACAGGCGGTAAGCTGGTCTTTAATCTGGGAGATATTTCCGAGGATGTGATTCCTGACGAGCGCTATAATTTCGAAAACGGTTTGCCAATCGGTCCCAAAATCGTTGGAGATAATGTTGACTCAACTGCCTGGGGTTATGCTACTAAATCACAGTATCTGATCAATGCTTTCAGCAATGAAACCGGAGCGCGACAACGTCAGGATGTTGGACTTGACGGATTAAGCAATGAAGAGGAAAGGGTATTTTTTAGAAGATATCTGGATGCCCTGCCACAGGGAGTAAGAGCAAGATTTGAAGAGGATCCCTCCGGAGATGACTTTAACTTCTTTTTGGGAGATGAGCTTGATCAGGCCAATGCCAAGGTTCTTGAGCGTTATAAAAACTACATGGGTATGGAAAACAATTCCCCTGAAAGTGCCGGGCGTGCAACAACAGTCACACCTGCATCGACCAACGTTCCGGATGGAGAAGATATGAATGTCGACAACACAATCAATGACAATGAATCTTACTACGAATATGAAATAAACCTTAGGCCGACCGAAATGGAAATCGGTAAAGGATTTATCGTTGATAAAACCATTGATACAAAAGATAAACAGACCTGGTATCTTTTCCGTGTTCCGATTAAAGAGTTTTCCGGACAGGTTGGCAATATGAACGGATTTAAATCAATCCGATTTATGCGTATGTATCTGACGGATTTTGACCAGCCGGTTGTACTTCGTTTTGCCCAGCTCCAGATGATCGGACAGCAGTATCGTAAATATACATCCAACCTGGATGCAGGCGGTTTGCAGGAAGTTCCTGAGCCGTACGATGCCAAGTTTACGGTGGGGACTGTAAGCATTGAAGAAAATGGTCAGGATAACAAGCAACCTAACAAATATATCTATACAATTCCTCCGGGCTGGATTCGCGATCAGGATAACACACAACGTCCTCCCTTACTGCTTAATGAACAATCAATGAGTCTTTGTGTAACAGACCTTCGGGATGGAGATTCAAGAGCTGTATTTAAAAATGTTAACCTCGATCTGCAGTTTAGAAAAAGGCTACGGATGTATGTACACATGCATAATGAGCAGGAAGAGGATAATATGGTTGGCGCCTTTATGCGAATAGGTACCGATCTTACACAAAACTATTACGAAATCGATCTTGCGTCTCTACGCGCAAGCCGTGCTTTTCCCTTTACTTCTGCTGCGGATGCCGGAGAAGTTTGGCCGGAAGGTAATGAGCTTAATATCGCCTTGTCGGATCTGATCAATGCGAAAGCGCAGCGCAACAGGCAAATGGGAAGAAACCAGGGTGTTCCGTTCACTATTACCAGTGCCGATGGTCGTTACAACCTAACCGTTGTCGGAAATCCGGACCTTAGTTCGGTTCGGGTAATGATGATCGGGATGCGAAACCCGAAGTCTTCTGATGAACGCTCAAAGAGCTTTTGTATCTGGGTGGATGAAATGCATGTGGAAGGATTTGACGAAACGGGCGGTATTGCGGCAGTTGCACAGGCAGACATAAAATTTGCGGATTTTGCTACCCTTACTGCTTCAGGGCGACTTGAGACTTTTGGTTTTGGAAGTGTGCAGCAAAGAATAGGCGAGAGGTCCAGAGATTTTACAACCGAATACGGATTCTCTTCCAACATTGCTTTGGATAAAATATTCCCGCAAAGCTGGGGGATGCAGATTCCAGTCTTCTTAAGTTATGACCGCAGAAATATTAAACCGCATTTTGATCCGCTTGATCCGGATACGGAGCTGAATACCTCATTGGATAATTTATTGACCGATGAAGCAAGGGACGGTTATCGAAGGATGGTTGAGGATAATGCGGTCAGAAGAGGAATTAATTTTTCGAACGTAAGAAAAATCAAAACGAAACCCGGAGCCAAAAATCATTTTTATGATTTTGAGAACTTCGCCTTTACATACGCTTTCAGCGATGATAACCGAAGGAATATTTTAACCCAGGAATATGCGCAGCGCATGTATAAAGGCGGGATAGCATATGTTTACAGCAGTCAGCCGAAGGCGTTTGAACCCTTCAAAAAATGGGAGGCAAAAAACAGGTGGATGGAACTGGTGAAAGACTTCAATCTGACGTTACTTCCTAATATGGTTTCCCTTCGTGCTGATGTGGATCGTCGCTTTCTGAAAACACAGCTCAGAAATTCAGACCTGACAACCGAGGGGATTCAACCGATGTATGAGAAGTATTTTTGGTTCAACAGGTATTATGACCTGAATTGGAACCTGACCAGAAACATGACGCTGGCTTACAATTCTTCTGCCAATTCAGTGATCGACGAGCCAATGGGCGATATCAATACCGCAGATAAAAAAGATTCGCTCTGGACAAACTTTAAAAAGCTGGGACGGATTAAGAATTTTGATCAGAAAATCAATTTTACTTACCGTTTGCCGCTTGACAAAATTCCGCTTCTGGATTGGATGAGCGCAGATTACAAACATGCCATCGGTTACCAGTATCAGGCGAATGCGTTAGGGCTGGTTGATACAACGGGAGCACCTTTTGGCGATATCATTCGTAACAGTCGTGAACGCGGTGTAACAGGGAAGGTTGATTTTGTTTTACTATACAACAAATTACGCTATCTGAAATTTGCCAATACACCTTCCGCGGCACGTAAGAATTTTGCAAGAAGCCCCGGTGATATTGAAGATATTGACCTGCACTCAACCAATCTTGTTAAAAATATAACGAGGTTATTGATGACTGTACGTGGTATAAATTTCAGTTATTCGGTATTGGAAACAACGGCTTTGCCGGGTTATCTGAGAGCGCCTCAATACTTCGGTCTCGATAATGCGAATGCACCGGGACTGCCGTTTGTACTTGGTCAGCAGGATCGTAACTTCCAGGTGAAGGCGGCTCAACAAGGATGGGTTACAACCAGTACCGTACAGAATCAGCCTTTTCAGCAAACTATTGCAAAGAATTTTTCTGCCAATACCACACTGGAACCTTTCAAGGATTTCAGGATGATTATTGATGCAAGATTGATTCGTCAGGATGCTTATCAGGAATTTTACAGACCTGACGAAACCGGGAATTTTGCTTCTCAAAGTCCGTTAAGAAACGGGCAGTTTAGTATGTCGTTCTGGTCTTTCCGCACTGCATTTACCAAAATGAACCGGGATAATTCATCCCCTGTTTTTGACCGGTTCAGGGCGTATCGTGATAAAATGATTGAAGTTTTGAACAACCGTAATCATTCAGAAATTAAAGGAGAATACACAGAAACTTCCCAGGATGTACTGATCGCTTCTTTCTTTGCGGCCTATTCCGGAAAGGGAACTGCCGATACCAGCAAGGTCCGCACAAATCCTTTCCTGAAATTTCCGATGCCTAACTGGGATGTAAGCTACAACGGGTTGTCACAGTTGCCGGGTTTTAAAAGATTATTCAGTGCATTTACACTAAAACATAAGTACTATTCCAATTACAGCGTGGGTAATTTCACTTCTTCACTGGATTATTCAGCGCTTTATGTGAACCTGGCCGTAACCGGTTATCCGCTTTCGTCGCGTCTGAATGATTTGGGACAATACATTCCAGTTTTCTCAATGAGTACAATCACACTTTCAGAGCGGTTTCAGCCACTGCTTGGTGTAGAATTCAGGACGCAAAGCAAGATCACGGCCCGCTTTGAATACAACCGGGACCGGACGGTTGCTTTAAACTTATCGAACTCACAGGTGGCGGAATTGTTCAACCAGGATGTTACCATCAATATCGGATTTACGAAAAACAATGTGCCGCTTCCGTTTAAAATAAATGGAGTTAAGAAGAAATTGAAAAATGATATGACGATGCAACTCGGAATGACTTTCCGGGATACGAGATCCATTCAGCGTAAATTTGACGGAGAAAACATTCCTATTGCAGGGAACATTAATTTTCAGTTACGACCAACTGTTAATTATATGGTTAACAACAGGTTAAGTCTTCAATTTTACTTTGACAGGACATTTAATGATCCTTTGGTGTCGAACTCCTTTTACAGGGCCAGCACTTCCGGAGGTGTTCAGATCAAATTCAATTTGGCAGAATAAAATTTCCATTTGGAAAATACAGTCTACATCCTGTAATTTGCGATGAAAAGACTTTCCAAACTTACACGATTATATAATTATGAATTTCCCGGCGGAACTGAAATATACAGAAGATCACGAGTGGATACGTATCGAAGGTGATACTGCTTTCATTGGAATTACGGAGCACGCGCAGCAGGAATTGGGCGATATCGTTTATGTAGATATCAACACGGTAGGTGATGCCCTGGAGAAGGGAGAAGTGTTTGGATCGGTAGAAGCAGTGAAAACGGTTTCTGATTTATTTATCCCTGTTGCCGGTACGGTGCTTGAAGTAAATGATGCACTGGACGGAGAACCTGAACTGGTGAACTCGGATCCCTATGGCAAAGGTTGGATGGTTAAAATAACGCTATCAAACCCTGATGATACCGATGGTCTTCTTTCAGCAGAAGATTATCAGACATTTATAGGTGCCTGATAAAATGCCTTAAGCTCCGAAGGGAGCTTTTTTTTTGTAATACCAAAATACATTATAGCCGTGGAGAGCTGTAATCTTGCAGAACATTTATGAAAGTATTAATTCGCTCAGTCCGGATTGTAGATAACAAATCATCATTAAACGGACAGGTCAGGGATTTTCTCATCGAAGATGGTATTTTAAAACAAATTGGAGAAAATATTACTGCTGACCAGGCTGAGGTTTTGGAAGGCGCGGGAATGAGTGTTTCTCCCGGCTGGGTTGACATGCGCGTTGCATCCAGAGATCCGGGTTTTGAGCACAAAGAAGATTTGATATCGGTACGGAAGGCAGCATCAAGAGGAGGGTTTGCCGAAATCGTATTACTTCCGAATTCCGAGCCGGTTGTACATAGCAAGGACACACTTAATTATATCAGTCAGTCGGGAAGAGGAGGGCTGGTAAAATTGCATGTGGCAGCGGCAGTGAGCCGGAAAGCAGAAGGCGTCGACTTTACGGAAATGATCGATTTGCATGAGGCTGGAGCCATTGCTTTTACTGACGGTGAACATCCGGTGCAGAATGCGGATCTTTTCCTGAAAACAATATTGTACCTGCGGCCGCTGGATGCGTTGCTGATGAATCGTCCGGAGGACAGGCAGCTCACCCTTTACGGGCAAATGCATGAGGGTGTTACAAGTACACTCATCGGAATGAAGGGAATTCCTTCTTTGGCAGAAGAAATGATGCTGAGCCGCGATCTGAAATTACTTGAATACGCTTTGGAAAAAAGTGTTTATAAATCTGATAAACCGGTGCTGCATGTTTCTCTGATATCTACCAGGGAAGCCGTCGAATTAATCAGAGCCGCCAAGAAAAAAGGCCTGCCTGTTTCCTGCGACGTTGCTGCGCATCAGCTGGCTTATCAGGACAGTGACCTAATCGACTTTGATACAAACCTGAAAGTAAATCCTCCGTTTCGTTCTGCTGACGATGCAGCTGCGATTCGTGAAGGCCTGGCTGACGGTACCATCGATGCCATCGTTTCAGATCACAATCCACATGATGAAGAAAGTAAAAATCTTGAATTTGACCATGCTGATTTTGGTATAACAGGGTTGGAAACTGCGTTCGCATTATCGGTTATGTATAGCGGGCTTTCGGAAGGAGATATTATTGAGAAACTGACGACTCAGCCAAGGAGAATTCTACGGCTTGAAAATAAAAGTATCGTAGAAGGCACTACGGCTAGCCTTACTTTTTTTGAGACGGAAACGGAATGGAGTTTTGATAAAAGTTATTCCAAATCGAAAAACACGCCGTTTCTTGGAAAAACATTAAAAGGTAAAGTTCGCGGTGTTGTGAACAATGGAAAACTGGAGTGGTTTGAATAGGAGCGTACTGTTGGTTTGTCCAAACAGTGAATTTAGTTTTAAATAAATTTATGCAATCAATTATTGATTATTTTAACAAACCTTTATTAAAAGTATCGCTGATATTTGGTTTGATAACAGGCCTGTCGGCTTTTATATTTTTTCTTACACTGTACGTCGTAGGGATTGCACCGTTAAGTAATGTCAGAGTTATGGATATGGGCGTATTTGCGATTCTTATAGCGGGAGCCTGCTGGTACTATCGTAAAAAATTCAGAAACGGCTTTTTACATTTGTGGGAGGCGCTTACGATCGGCTATGTAGTATTGTGTATCGCCGCTATAATAAATGGCTGGCTTATCTTTTTATTCGTTTCGTATGTAGACCCGGGCGTATTTGCAGATTACATTTCAAGCAATTTACAATTGCTTACAGACGGACGAAAAACGCAGCTTAACTATCTTTCTGATAACGAATTTCTTGAGATTTTTAAAAGAACTCAAAATGATAAGCCGTCAATCCTTATTAAAGATGAAATAAGTAAAAAGCTTCTGATAGGAATCATCCCTATTTTGATCATATCGCTGATTTTTAGAAAACAGGATTACGGCATTTATCAGAATAAATCTTAATTTTACCAGGTCGGGATATTACAAAAGCCCTGTTTGATTTTTCGGGCGACGTTATGAAATAAGCGGATTTTTTTGTTAATTATTTCAACAACCTAAACAATCAAAAAGATGGAAGAAAAAGTATCTACTGCACGTGTTGCGCTTAAATATGGCGTATTAGGGTCGGTCGTAATTATGATTTATACGACTATAATCAACGTTTCCGGACTGTCACAGAATAAGTTTCTGCCGATGTTGTCGTTTGTTTTCATGATCGTGATCATGGTGATGGGAATGAAGGAATATCGTGAACAGAATAAAGGATTTATGTCATATGGAGAAGGGCTTGGATTGGGTACGCTTCTGTCGGCAGTGATGGGATTTTTATCGTCCATGTTCACCATGTTTTACATACGCTTTATAGATCCTACCATCCTTACGCAAGGCCTTGATAAGGTTCGTGCCGATTTTGAGGCGAAAGGAATGGATGATGCAAAAATTGATGAAGCAATGGCATTCTCGCAAAAATTTATGTCACCTGGTATTATGTTTGCCATGGGTGTTTTTGGTTACATCTTTATGGGTTTTATTATATCATTGGTTCTGTCAGCAATCCTGCGCCGCGAAAAGCCTGTTTTCGAATAACTATTTCACCATTAACTTAAAACAGTGTTAGCAATATTTCAGAAGGAAGTAGGAAGTTTTTTTAACTCACTGATTGCCTACATTGTTATGGCAGTTTTCCTGACGGCTGTTGGTTTAATTGTCTGGGTTTTTCCTGATTCCAGTATTCTGGATTATGGATATGCGGATCTGGCCTCGTTTTTTTCGCTGGCTCCTTATGTTCTGATCTTTTTGATCCCCGCCATTACGATGCGGTCATTTGCCGAAGAAAGCCGTAATGGAACCCTGGAATTATTACTGACCAAACCGATTCGTAACCGCGATCTGATCCTGGGGAAGTTTTTCGCTAACTGGGTGCTGGTGATCATTACGATCCTGCCTACGGTACTTTACTATTTTAGCGTATATCAACTAGGGAATCCGGCTGGAAATATTGACTCAGCGGCCGTTGCGGGTTCTTACATTGGCTTACTGCTTTTTTGCGGCGTATTGGTGTCAATCGGTATATGGAGTTCTTCTTTAAATGATAATCAGATCGTTGCCTTTATTCTTGCTGTTTTCCTGGGATTTATCCTTTACGTTGGATTCGGCGCGGTATCACAGCTTTTAGAAAGCGGAACGTTTGCACAGATATTCTCCTGGGTTGCGCTGGATGGTCAGTACACCGCTTTGGGCAAAGGCCTGATTGATTCCAGAAACGTCATTTACCTGTTAAGCATAACCTCCTTTTTTTTATACCTCACCTATTGGCGTATAGAGGTTTTGAGGAAATAATATCATTTTTGTTACCGTTTGTTACAGAATTGTATAGAATAGTAAATTTTATCATTTCACAAGTTCTAAAAACCTGAATTAGTTGATCCATTTTTGTGTGATGATCGTATATCATTTAAAACACACTAAGATGATAAATTATAGGGGCACTTTCACGCCAAAACCACCGATACTGCAGCTTGTAGCAATTCCCGGGCCGGATTATGTGATTGTATTATTTTACATACCTCATCTCCAGATCTTCGGAAATTTTATTAGCTTGCCATTAAGAAACATACAATTTAATGTTAAGCAACTCTTGGCGACCAGTAAGTTAAAATATTCGGAAGAAGAATTAGTGGCGGCTCTGCAAAGAAACGAGCGTACCGCTTTCGAATTTCTATACGATCACTACTCAGGAGCTTTGTTTAATATCATTTCGAAAACATTGAGGGATGAGGAGAGAGCGGCCGATGTATTACAGGAATCTTTTTTGAAAATCTGGAAAAATATTGCTTCATACAATCCGGAAAAAGGAAGACTGTTTACATGGATCATGAACATTGCACGTAATGGTGCAATAGATGCTGCAAGGGTGGAGGGAAGAAAACCGATCATGGATGATATTGACGACAGAGCTGTTCAAAATGAGAGAGACGTATCTGAGGATTCAATGACCACCAGTTCGGAAATGAAAGCTATCATTGATATGCTCAGGCCCGAGAGGAAAATTCTGATTGACATGGCCTATTTTCAGGGTTATACTCATGAAGAAATTTCCGAAGAATTACGTATCCCGTTGGGTACGGTAAAATCAAGAATCCGAACAGCATTACAAGAGTTAAAACAATACTTTGCAGTATGAATATCCAAGCCTACATAGAGTCCGGTATATTAGAGGAATATGTATTGGGCACTGTTTCTCCTCAGGAAAAGCAGGAAGTGGAGTGTATGTCTCACATTTATCCGGAGATAAAAGAAGAGCTGTTGAGAACCGAAAGCGCTTTGGAAGAATATGCACTGAAACACCAGACAGCACCGCCTGCGTCGTTAAAAGAATCACTTTTCTCCAGGATGAATTTTGATTCTCCCGATGCTCAGAAACCTGACGAGGAATTTGCAATTGAAGAATCTAACGTTGCTAAAAATATAAGTAATGACATTCGCAATGGGGATTTTGTAGAAATACCTGCTCCTCTGGAATCGGCTGATGCAAAAGTGATCAGCGACGCATTTGTCAGAGAAGAAGTTAAGGAGGTAACGCCATTCTGGGCAAAACTTGCAATTGCGGCTTCTATACTTTTGACACTTTTTGCGGGATGGTCTGCGATGCAGGTAGCCGACATGCGAAAAACTAACGAAGCCATGTCTGCAGAAATGCAGAATATGAAAAAGGATGCAATTTATGCAGAGCAGGTTGCAGCGATGTATCGTGATCCTCAGTTTAAGCTGGTAAAACTTGCCGGACTTCCAAAATCACCGGAAAGTAACGTATCTGCATTTTGGAATAAGCAAACCAATGAGGTCATGCTTGACATTCAAAACCTGCCTCCGGCACCTGCAGGCAAGCAGTATCAGCTTTGGAGTATTGTAGATGGTGCTCCTGCTCCCGTGGATCTGGGTATGCTCGATGAACAATTTGAAAAGAAGTTACTTAAGATGAAAAATACGAAAAACGGATCCGTAGCCTTTGCCATTACTCTGGAAAAAAAAGGCGGAAATCCTACGCCCACCATGGAGGAGATGTATGTGATGGGTAAGGTGGTGTAGAACAATTGATTTGAAGAAATAAAGAGCGGGCTCGGATCAACAGATCTGAGCCCGTTACTTTTTATGCCGTTTGTGAAAATATCAGCAGGCAAAAAAAAGTGCTTCCCAGGATTTTGAGAAGCACTTTTTAAAATAATGAACCTTATATTACAAGCAGATTAATATCTGTAAGTGTCAGCTTTGTAAGGACCTTCGATTGTAACGCCGATGTAAGCAGCCTGTTCGTCAGAAAGTGTTTCCAGTTTTGCACCAACGTGGGCAAGGTGGAAAGCAGCAACTTTTTCATCAAGCGCTTTTGGCAGAACGTATACCTTTTTCTCGTAAGCATCTGTGTTTGTCCAAAGTTCGATTTGAGCAAGTGTCTGATTTGAGAAAGAGCAAGACATTACAAAAGATGGGTGACCCATTGCACAACCCAGGTTTACCAACCGACCTTCGGCAAGAACGATGATGTCTTTACCTTCAACGGAATAAATGTCAACCTGTGGTTTGATTTGAGATTTGCTGGCACCGTAAGTACCGTTCAACCAAGCCATATCGATTTCATTGTCGAAGTGACCGATGTTACAAACAACAGCTTTATCACGCATTGCAAGGAAGTGACGATCTGTGATGATCTTATAGTTTCCTGTTGCAGTAACGAAAATATTGGCACGGGTTGCAGCTTCGTCCATAGTTACAACTTCGAAACCATCCATAGCAGCCTGAAGCGCACAGATTGGATCGATTTCAGTAACCAATACACGGCAGCCAGCTCCACGAAGAGATTCAGCAGAACCTTTACCAACATCACCGTAACCCGCTACAACAGCAACTTTACCGGCAAGCATCAAATCAGTTGCACGCCGGATTGAATCTACAAGGGATTCGCGGCAGCCGTATTTGTTATCAAATTTAGATTTGGTAACTGAATCATTTACATTGATTGCAGGTAAATGAAGCGTACCATTTTTAAGGCGATCGTAAAGACGAAGAACACCGGTTGTTGTTTCTTCTGAAAGTCCTTTGATACCTTCGATCAATTCAGGATAATCGTCAAAAACCATGTTGGTTAGGTCTCCTCCGTCATCAAGAATCATGTTCAGAGGCTTGCGATCTTCCCCGAAGAAAAGAGTTTGTTCGATACACCAGTTGAATTCTTCCTCGTTCATTCCTTTCCAGGCATAAACCGGAATACCTGCTGCTGCGATTGCTGCTGCTGCATGATCCTGAGTTGAGAAGATATTACATGAAGACCAGGTAACCTCTGCACCCAATGCAGTAAGTGTTTCGATCAACACTGCAGTTTGGATTGTCATGTGAAGACAGCCAGCTACACGCGCACCAGCAAGGGGCTGTGATGGTCCGTATTCAGCACGAATCGACATTAAACCAGGCATTTCAGCTTCTGCCAATGTGATTTCTTTGCGACCCCACTCTGCCAGAGAGATGTCTTTAACCTTATAAGGAATGTACGTTTCGGTTGACGTTGCCATTATTTAAGTTTTAGTTTATTTCAAAAATTATATTACAAAATTAAACAGAAAAACCATCCATAGGAACTGTGATAGATTAAATTTGGAGTTTTAAGGTTTAAAATAGATTATTTATCTCTTTGTGGCTCCATTTACGGCCAATAAAAGAGAAGAACAGGTGGATGGGGAAAATTGACAGATATTTTGTCGGAAGCCTAAAATTGAGTTTTTATATACAAAAAAGCGCAATCCTTTCAAGATCACGCTTCTATGTCGCCCAGACGGGGTCGCCCAGACGGGGTCGCCCAGACGGGGTCGCCTAGACGGGGTCGCCTAGACGGGGTCGCCTAGACGGGGTCGCCCAGACTTTCCAAGCCTTCAAGACTTGGAAAGTCTAAGTCTGATTAAACCAAAACAGTAAAGCTCTTAAATATAGCTCCGATTCTTACTGCGTCAAATATACGTGCCTGTGTTCCTCCATGGTTCAAAACCGATTGTTCATGTGAGGTTACACACATTTCGCATCCGTTCAAAGCTGAAACAACAAGACTTAAAAGTTCAAATAATTCTTTGCCCAAAACCGGATTAACCATAATACTCATCTTAATTCCGGCCGGTGCTGTGTCGTAAAATTCTTTATGCATGAAATGCCTGAAACGGTAGAAAACGTTGTTGGCATTCATCAGAGAGACGCAGGCTGCAACCTCAGCAATTTCCTTTTCATCAGCCCCTTCATTCACTGCAAGCTCTTCAAGTGCAGAGATGACAGCAGCATTTTTTTCATTGATGGCTACCGATAAAGCGATCAGAAGCGCATCCTTACGGTTGATGTTCTGCGATTTCAGAACATTGCTCAAATTGATTTTAAGATCTTTCAAATACCTGTGATCCAGCGCTGCCAATTTATTGATTAGTACACTTTCAAATTCAGCCGGTAAATTAACTTCTTTATACAGAGAGTCTTTTGTATTCCCTGTTGCTGCAAATGGATACATTTTAGTGAGATTGAAGTGGGGAAGAAGAAGTGAACAGTTTACAGTAAATAGTTCACCGGGGCTCTAATCTTGATATTTTAGAGTTTACAGCGACTTTATTTTTTAGTAAACAGTTCACAGTAAAGAGTATGCCGACTGTAAACTGTTTACTAAAAACTTAAAACTATGCCAAAGTAGCTTCACCTTTTACCCAGTTGCATGGGCAAAGTTCGTCAGTTTGAAGAGCGTCCAATACACGGATCACCTCAGTAACGTTACGGCCAACAGAAAGGTCATTTACACTTACCCAACGAATGATTCCTTGTGGATCAACGATGTAAGTTACGCGGTAAGCGATTTTCTCGTTTGCTTCAAGAATTCCAAGCTCTTCTGCCAATGATTTTGAAGTATCAGCAAGCATCGGAAAACGAAGATCACGAAGATCGTCGTGGTTTTTACGCCATGCAAGGTGAACGAATTCGCTGTCAGTAGAAGCACCGATCAGGATTGTATCGCGGTCTGCGAAGTCATCAACGTGTTTGCCAAATTCAGCAATTTCAGTTGGACATACAAAAGTAAAGTCTTTTGGCCACCAGAACATTACCATCCATTTTTCTGCGTTTTTGTGATCTTCAGAAGTGATATCGTAGAATTCGTTACCTTTTTCAAGAGATACTACAGATGTTTTTTTGAATTCAGGGAAGGTAGATCCAACCGATAAAAGTCTATTTGCCATGATTGCTCGTGAGATTATAAATTGTATTTTTTGATGTTGCAAACTTACAACCGAAGCTCATTGCAGGCAATTTTTGGCATGGTACTATTGGAGGAAAGACTTGTTTTAATCAAATGGATTTAGTTTCTTCTATACAAAATGGGATGTTATAAGTTTCGTTTATAATGCCATAAATTTGTACTATATAATTATATTAGTAATTAAAGTAATTATAGATATCAGCCAGGTATGAGCGGAAGAATCGTTTCCAGTGCCATCCCACGCGATCCTTTTATGAGAAAATGTGTGTTTTCCTGCGGATTGTCCATAACCCAGTTATGAAGCGAGAATTTATCAGGAAAGTAATAGGCTTTCGGAAGTGCAGGAAGGGCGTGCTGCATGAGTGTTCCGGCAAGAATAACAATATCAAATTTTTCATCCGCAATCTGTTTACCAAGTGCAAGGTGTTCTTCCGGAGCGGCATCGCCCAATTCAAACATATCACCCAGAATCAGTATTTTTCTTGAAACATCCATCCGGGCGAAATTTTTAATTGCCGCAGCCATCGAAGAGGGATTTGCATTATATGCATCCATAATCACCGTATTACTTCCTTTCTGTACAACCTGTGAGCGGTTGTTATCCGGTTGATAATTGGCGATCGCTTCGTGTGCATCTTCATCTTCAACACCCAAATGTTTGCCGATTGCCAGCGCTGCACAAATGTTATCAAAATTGTAGTGGCCGGGAAGATGGGTTGTTACGCTACGCTGGTTGTTTCCTTTATATATGACAACCGGACTTTCCTCAATCAATTCAGGATTGACAGGACTGGTTGGTGAACAGTAAAAAACGATTTCACCAAACGCGCGTCTTTTGCTGACCATCTCCATAAGCGTATCGTTTCCCGCATTTACAAAAACGGTTCCTTTCTTTTTCGACAGATAATCATACAATTCACCTTTGCCCTTTATGATTCCCGGCATTCCTCCAAAACCTTCCAGATGTGCTTTTCCAATATTGGTAATCAATCCGTGTGTAGGCTGCGCAATTGAGCAGAGTAAGGCAATTTCTTCCTGGTGGTTGGCGCCCATTTCAACGATGACTATTTCATGTTTCTCGCAGTCAACAGAAAGGATTGTTAGCGGAACGCCGATGTGGTTATTAAGATTACCCTTTGTTGCATACGTATTAAACTTCATCGACAGCACCTTTGCGATCAGTTCTTTCGTAGTTGTCTTTCCGTTCGAGCCGGTTAATCCGATTACAGGAAAAGTGAATGTTTTGCGGTGATGTCTGGCCAAGTCCTGTAATGAAGCCAAAACATCTTTAACAAGAAGAAATTTGGGGTTTTCGCCCAGGCTGGCATCATCCACAACTGCATAACCCGCTCCTTTTTCCAGAGCTTGCACAGCATATTGATTTCCGTCAAATTTATCTCCTTTCAAAGCAAAAAATATACAACCGGGTGTGATCAGGCGGGTATCGGTAGAAATTTTGGCTCCGTTTGTGTAAATGTCGTAGATTGTTTCGGTAGGCGTATACATATATAATCAGGCAATTTTTGTAAAAATCTTTAAAATGGAATGGCTGAAAACATTGATGTTCCGGCGCATTAATAAACTTTGTTCCAATCGCTCAATCAAATGGATTCTTATTTCGTTAGGTTTAAGAATCTGTTTGACGGATGACAAAATTAACGGATTATTATTCAACGATGCCAACGAAATATACCTCCTTATTTTTCCTTCTTTTTTGTATAGGTGTTGCCAGTGAAAGTTCAGCGCAGCAATCCTGGTTCCGGATGGACTCAACTGTCGCGGTTTCGGCGAAAGGTGCAAAACTGGTAAACCCCTGGGCCGGCGGATTGAATGCGTCACAATTTCTAAAAATGCACCTCGACAATGATACAACCGAGGATCTTGTTGTTTTCGATCGCACCAACAGTAAAGTCACCACCTTTATCGCATCGGCCAATCCTGCGGATGCTTCTAAAAAAATATTTATACATGCTCCTTATTATGAGCAGCTTTTCCCCAAGGTTGATAACTGGATGATTCTGGCGGATTATAACGGAGACGGACTTAAAGATCTTTTTGCGAGTACATCTCTTGGTATTACCGTATACAAACAAATTAAAACAGGTACTGTCTGGTCGTGGAAACTTCAAAGGGATGCGCTCAATACACAAGGTTTTTCAACAGATCTTAACTTGCAGGTGTCCGGGCCGGACATTCCCGGAATCATAGATATTGATGGAGACGGTGACCTGGATATTCTGACGTTTGATTTTTCGGGAACGAATATCGAACTCCATCAGAACCTTAGCATGGAAAAATATGGCGTTCCCGATAGTTTGGGACGTGCCAAAGCGCCTGTATTTATGCGAAATGGAGACTGCTGGGGTAATTTTCATAAGGGAGACGGTGAAGATTTTGTTTTTGGAGCTGCCTGCGGAGTGGTAGATAATTCCGGTGGAAGGGTGATGCATGCAGGGAATTCAATTTTACTGCAGGACCTTGACGGTGATGGTAAACGTGACTTATTGGTCGGTCACGTGAGTAATGAGCACATTTCTTTTCTTAAAAATTCTGCAAACGGCCTGATTGCTAATTTTACTAGTTACACAAACACTTATCCCGCTGTTAGCCCGGTGTCGTTTTACATTTTTCCGGCGGCATTTATGGAAGATGTGGATTTTGACGGGATAAAAGATCTAATCGTAGCTCCAAGCGTTTCGACAAATGATGGAAATCTGGTTGATTTTAAGTCTTCCAACTGGCTTTATCATAATGCAGGTACCACGAATAATCCCAATTTTCAGCTGCTGCAAAAGAATTTCCTGCAGGATCAAATGATCGATGTAGGTGAAAACGCAGCGCCTTCTTTTTTTGATATTGATGGAGACGGCGATCTCGACATGGTTATCGGAACCGGCGGGATTCAGGGAACCTCCGGATTTCGTGGCGGATTCTGGCTTCTAAAAAACACCGGAACAAATAAAAATCCACAATACGAAGTTAGCTCTGAAAATTATCTGGAAGTTCCCGGAACTTTGGGATTGTATAATCTTAAACCACAATGGGCAGATTTTAACGGAGATGGTGTTCCGGATCTGGGTTTTGCCGGCGTTTCTACTTCCGGCATAAAACCGGAGTTCAGGTATATTCCCAATAAAGCCGCAAAGGGTGCAGCAGTGCAGCTAAATATCGCAGATGCCGTTTTATTGACAATGCCGTCAGAAGCACAGATCGGAGATAATCCATTTTTTTACGATACAGACGGTGACGGTGATTTGGATCTGATTGTGGGTAAACCGCTTGGAAACATTTATTACTATACAAATACCGGTAGTAATAAACAATTTACGTTTAAGCTTGAAACCGATACTTTTGCCGGTGTAGGGCTCAACTTTGAAGGAAGGTTTGTACATGCGGTTGCGGAAGATGTCGATTTGGATGGTCGCCCGGATCTGCTGACGGTCGATCACACGGGCACAATGCGTTTGTTTTACGGAGCTGCCTGGGGAAAATGGACAACCCGCGAGAGTCTTCTCGTTGATTTCAACGGCAAAGGATCTGCTCCTGTGTTGGGCAGATACCTGACGACCGCCGTAGCGGATTACAATGGTGATGGCAAACCTGACGTGGCCGTAGGTACGAATGCAGGTGGTCTGAGGCTGCTTACCAATATTTTACCTATAACAATTACCGGTACGGAACCGACAATTGATAACGAAGTAAAAGTCTTCCCCAATCCGGCGAGTGATTACATTAAAGTATTATCTTCAATAAAAGGCTCATTGCGAATTCTGAATATCACGGGATTGACTATCCGTCAGAGTTTACAGGTTAAAGCGAACGAGGAGTTCGAAGTGTCAACATTAAACTGGGTTCCGGGACTGTATTTATTTGAATTGCAGAGCGGCGCATCGCGCACAGTTAAAAAGGTGGTGATAAAATAAGATCGGTGAAGGGTCGATTGAGTGGGAATAATTCAAAAAAAATACAGTAAATCACAAATTGAAATAGTTATAAAGTCGGGCTCTTACTTTCAGTAACTTAGCCATTGCAGAAATTGCTATAATACTTTTATTACAATAAATCGGGGAAAATTTGTCTTTTCAAGCAGTACGGTACAGGATGCGCGGTGACTTATACCATGGCATATTACGGTTTGAATGGTTCATTTCGACAGGTTTTTTCAAACCGAAACAAAAATAATTTAACCTCATGCAAGCTCTGTTAGGCGTACTTTTTCATTTTATTGGAGGTTTTGCTTCCGGAAGTTTTTACATCCCTTATAAAAAAGTTGAAGGCTGGGCCTGGGAAACCTATTGGATCGTAGGTGGAATTTTTTCATGGCTTATCGTTCCGCCTGTTGCTGCATATCTGACGATCCCCGGTTTTACAGAAATTATAGCACATACCAATGGTGGTATTTTGGCACTGACTTACTTCTTCGGGGTTTTGTGGGGAATCGGTGGGCTTACCTATGGTTTGGGCGTACGTTATTTGGGCGTTTCGTTGGGTAGTTCCATCATCCTGGGATTATGTTCTGTTTTTGGTGCGCTGATCCCTTCGGTTTACTACCAGTTTAATCCAACCGCCGGTAAAGATTCTATCTCGGATCTCTTCAACAGCAACTGGGGCCAAATGGTATTGCTTGGTTTGCTGGTATGTGTGATCGGTATTATCATCTGCGGAAAGGCCGGCGCAATGAAAGACGACGATCTTAAAAAAAGCGGGTTTATTGCCGACGAAAAATCTGAATTCAAAATAGGTCTTGGATTGACCGTCTCTATAATCTCAGGTATTTTAAGCGCATGTTTTGCCTTTGGTATCGATGCAGGTAAAGTAATGGCAGAAGAAGCTAATGAAGTTTGGAAAGCGGCCAATCCGGGTAATGGCGAATTTCTTTTTCAAAACAATGTGACTTATGTTGTGATTCTACTGGGCGGGCTTACAACCAATTTTATCTGGTGTATGTTGCTGAACGCCCGCAACAAAACTTTTGGTGATTACACCAATTCAAAAACGCCTTTGGTTTCCAATTACATTTTTTCTGCCCTTGCCGGAACAACCTGGTTTCTTCAGTTCTTTTTTTACGGAATGGGAGAGAGCAAGCTTGGAAACGGACCAAGTTCCTGGATTCTCCACATGGCGTTTATTATCCTTATAGCTAATTCCTGGGGTTTGATTTTAAAGGAGTGGAAAGGAATTTCAAAAAAGACGCTTACAACCATTATTGCCGGTATTCTCGTTATCGTTCTTTCTGTCCTGATCGTAGGTTACGGAAATTATCTGCGGGAGTAAATTTATTTGAGTAATTACAGGCCTGTTCAAACTTATATAAGTAGTTTGAACAGGCTTTTCTTTTGAAGATGATTGATACAATCTTAGAAAATATTTCATAAAAGCATGATAGCGCAGGATAGTTGACGTAAAGTGTTTATCCATATTTACATGCCAATTACAAGATTTAATTGGATCTATTGAAGTGCAGTTAATTGTCGATGTAAATTTTTCCTGATACGTCCGTGAAACAAGCAGAATATTTGCCAGATAGTTACCAGGCCACACGCTGGCAGCAGGTTTGTGCCGGGGATAAGGCTGCATTTGGAGAAATTGCTGAATTGAATTATACGGCGCTGCACCATTATGGAACACGGTTCACTTCTGACCGTGATATGATCAAAGATTGCATCCAGGATCTTTTTCTGGAAGTATGGGAAAAAAGAGAAAAGTTAGATTACGTCATTTCCATTAAACCTTACCTCTTTCAGTCGTTAAGAAACAATCTGATCCGTCGGATCAAAAAGCAGTCTGTGTTTTCTGACATTTCAGAAAATGGCGATTTTCCGGAAGACGGACTTTCGGCAGAATCAAACTGGATTTTGTCCGAGACCGATCAGCTTACCAGCAATCGCCTTAAAAATGGCATTGAACTCCTGCCCAAAAGACAGCGTGAAGCGCTTTATCTGAAATACTACGAAAATCTTTCTTACGATGAGATTGGTGAAGTAATGGGACTTCAGCGGCAGGCTGTTGCTAATTATCTTCAATATGGTATTCAAAAACTACGCGAGTATTGGCAGTGTAAAACGATTTTGCTTGCTTTCATTTTCAATTTACTGCTACCGTAATTAACGGGTGAAAAAAAATATTGAAAATATACCAAATATTTTCAGTTCTCATGGGTACTATTTATTTGTCGAATACTCATCGTAATAGGCAAGTAATTTGACAATTCCATGAATAATTATAATGACTTCGGCATTGAAGATTGGCTGAACGATGCAAAGTTTCAAAATTGGGTATTCAGGAGAGACTCGGATCTATTATGGAAGAAGTATATAGAATCAAATCCGGCGCAATATGAAAACATGGAGCAAGCCAGGAAAATCCTTTTGTCAATAAAAGGAGACCTGGATATCGTTACGCCTCAGGAAGTAAAAGTCCGGGTGTCGGAAATAGTGGAATCTCTGGATGACTCGGGAAGTAGTAATTCGGTAAACTTTTGGTGGAAGCCCGGATGGCTTCGGGTGGCCGCTACCATTTTGTTGGTAGCGGGTTTAGGTGGAATTTTTTGGAAGAATGTATTTCAAAATTCGGGTCCATACTATACACTAACTAAAAGTCATGCATCCGAATCTCTTGACGAACTTATAAATGATACCGATCAGTCACAACTGGTCAATCTGCCGGATGGAAGCTCTGTTATTTTGCAAAGTAATTCACGGATCAGTTTTCCACACAAGTTTAATCCTGAAAAAAGGGAAGTATATCTTTTAGGTGAAGCTTTTTTTGAGGTTCATAAAAATCCGCATCAGCCTTTTTATGTTTATGCCAACGAATTAATTACTAAGGTTTTAGGGACGAGTTTTAACGTGCGTGCCTATGAGGACGACAAGGAGGTTAGTGTAGTGGTTAAAACAGGAAAGGTTTCTGTTTTTGCCCAGAACTCCCGGGAAGCGATCAGAGACAGCCGGTCGCTGAATGGGATGATACTAACACCCAATCAACAGGCTACCCTGGGCAGGCGTAACCTGCAAATTGTAAGAAAGGTTGTAGATCAGCCCGAAATACTAAATCTGCCTGCTGACAATCAAAATTTTTCCTTCAAACGAAAAAGTGTAGCCTCCGTTTTTGAATTGCTCGAAAAGGCGTATGGAGTTGACATTGTATTTGACGAAGACCTGACGGCAAACTGCACCATAACCGCCGAACTTGGTAACGAGCCACTTTTTGAAAAACTCAACATGATCTGTGCAGTAATGGAAGCGAATTTTGAATCCATTGATGGACAGATAATTATAAATACGAAAGGCTGTAAATAATTAAAAGCCGGAGCACTATCCGGATGAATTTTATTTCTAAACAATTCGCCTATGTAACATTTTGACTTAAACTAAACAAGCCGGAGATGCTGGTAACATACCCCGGCCTGTACATTCAATCTTCTTTCTTTGTCTGGTAAACAAAGTCTCTTCCGAGAGCAAAGAGGACGTGGCCCCGTAAATCGCTTAAATCACAAAACCCTGTCAAAATTATGAATAAACGTCGACAAAAAGGCGAGATTCTGTTCAAACTTATGAGAATCACGATACTGCAGATTGTATTGTCCATGCTGTTTATTGGCATTTCTTTTGCCAATGATTTACGTGCCCAGGAAGTTCTGGATCAACGTATATCCCTAACGGTAAGCGGGATGGACATCGAAAAAGTACTGGAAAAAATTCAGAGCCAAAGCAGGGTTCAGTTTGTGTATAGTTTTGAGATAATCAAAGCCAGCCGCAAGGTGTCCCTTAACGTGCGCAACGAGCGTTTGCAAAACGTTTTCGATGCGTTGTTTCTACCGTTAAATATCAGCTATTCGATTTCTAATAAAAAGACAGTTCTTTTAAAACGTGCCGGACAGGGAAGTTCAGAAGCTTCTACGGCAGATGACTACCCATTGCAGCCATCCGCTGATTATTCCATGGATAAGCCAATCCGGGGAAGAGTGGACGATGAAAAGGGCAATCCGCTGCCAGGTGTAAGTGTTGTTGTAAAAGGCACTGCACAGGGAAGTACAACCAACTCGGATGGTACCTATCAGCTTTCTGTGGCTGATAATTCGGCAGTTCTGATTTTCAGCTTCGTTGGATTTTTAAGCCAGGAGGTTCCTGTCGGAAGTCAGTCGGTTATCGATTTGGTTTTAAAAGAGGATGAAAAAGCACTTGAAGAAGTTGTTGTGGTAGGTTTTGGCCAGCAAAAGAAAGTATCAGTAACCGGTGCAGTTTCGACGGTAACGAGTGAAGTATTACAGCAAAATTCATCAGCTAGTTTGGCAAACGCATTGGCAGGAAGGCTTCCTGGCTTAACATCCATACAATCCGGCGGAGGCCAGCCAGGCCGTGACGACGCGACCATGTATCTGCGTGGTGCCGCTACTACGAATGGTAAAGGTCCGCTGATTTTGATCGATGGTGTTCCCCGTGATAACATTCGTACGCTGGATGCAAACGAGGTTGCTTCTGTTTCTATTTTGAAAGATGCGTCAGCGACGGCTGTATTTGGTGTTAGAGGTGCAAATGGTGTTATTCTGATTACCACCAAACGCGGCGTACCCGGAAAAACAGAGCTGACAATCAATACCGAACAAAGTTATTCTTCTTTTACGCATGAGCCGGAAAGACTTCATTCTCTGGAATATATGGCTTTGAGAAATGAAGCTTCGCGTAATGATGGCATTACACCGCTTCCTTTTACCCAGGAAGTGATGGACCGTTATGCAAATCCACTGGCAGGACTGGATCCAAATGCACCCGACTATGCGCAGCAGGCGAAAGTAAGACAATATATGTATCCTGATCATGATTATTACCGTGAATACATTTCCCGTTACTCTCCTCAAACCAGGGTAAATATGAACGTGAGCGGCGGTACAGATAAGGTTTCTTATTTTGTAAACGGCGCATTTCTTCATCAGGGCGGAAACCTGAATACCGAGCCAAAGTCAGTGCTTGGTTATGACCCGTCTGCAAAAATGGACCGCTTTAATTTTCGTGCTAACCTTGATTATAAAGTCACCAAGAACATAAAATCATTTTTGAACATCGGCAGTTACATCGAGCGGGTTAACATGCCTGCCGCCTGGCTTTACGGTAACGATACCAATTGGATGATGACTGACTTATTATACCAGGCTCAGACCATTCTTCCGATCACACCGGGACCGGTTACAATCGACGGATTTGGTGTTGCGCCGGGACAAATCGTTGATCCGGGTTACATGGATCGCTCGGCTTTTGAAATCATGAACCGTTTTGGTTACCGCAACGAAGTTCGTTCCAACCTGAACGCCTCTTTTGGTCTTGAACTGGACTTAGGCAGGATAACCAAAGGACTTAGCGTAAAAGGTATGTTGTCTTATGATTCCAAATCGACAACAGCGATGTCAGGAAATGTATCTCAAAGATTATATCTGGCTGAGGTAAATCCTGCAACAAACACTTTAAGTTATGCAGTGAAACGTTCGGATGAGAGTCTTCTTTCCTTATCAAAAGGTGCTGACTCACGTTACAATATTAACATGCAGGGTTCTCTTAATTATGCAAGAACTTTTGGTGAAAAACATGACGTAACGGGTATGATCCTGGCGCAGCGTGATACCTGGGAGTCAACAGCAGGTGAAATCCCTTTTAATGTATTGGGCGTCGCCGGACGTGTTACTTATGGTTTCGACGGCAGGTATCTTGCTGAATTTAACATGGGTTACAACGGTTCAGAACAATTTGCGCCAAGCAGAAGATTTGGTTTCTTTCCGGCAGTTTCCGCAGGATGGGTTGTTAGCAATGAAGCTTTCATGAAAAATAACAGAGTCGTTACGAACCTGAAATTCAGAGCTTCTTATGGTAAAGTTGGAAATGACCAGATGGGAAGCGCACGTTTCCTTTACCAAAGTAATATTACCATGGGCGGAGGCGGTCCGTTAGGGAGTCTTGGTTTAGGTCAGCAAGTGAACCAGGGACTATTGGGTAATCCGGATATTTCATGGGAAGTTGCCAAAAAGCAAAACTATGGGGTTGATCTTGAAGTGTTAAAGGATTTCAATCTTTCATTTGATTACTTTATTGAAAACAGAACGGATATCCTTATTTCCCGTGGTACGATACCTGCTTTTCAGGGTGTTCCGCTGGGTAACATTCCTCGTGTGAATATGGGAGAAGTGAACAACAAAGGATTTGAAGTTGAGCTTACCTACAACAAGATGCTCACCAAAGATCTGAAACTGATGATTAGAGGAAATTACGGATTCAATCAGAACGTAGTAAAGTTTGTTGATGAGTCGATCAATGACGCAACCTATGCTTATCGTTACAGAACCACAGGTTTCAGATTGGGGCAGGCATGGGGTTATAAAATCGACTATGCAAATGGAAACGGTTATTTCAATTCCAAGGAAGAACTTGACAGCTATCTTGCCAAAACGAAATACGGCTTTGGAGAACCAAGAGTTGGTGATTTTAAATATATAGACCTGAACGGAGATGGAATCATTAACGATAAAGACCAGGCTCCGATAGGCTATTCCAGCATTCCTGGTGTTACCTATGGTGTAACATTAAGCCTTGATTATAAAGGTTTTGACTTCACTACTTTTTTCCAGGGAATAGGAAGATACAATACCAATTATGCCAACCAGGGTGTTTATGAATACACGATCAGAGGTACTTACTTTGATTATCACAAGAAGGCCTGGACGCCGGAGCGTTATGCAGCCGGAGAAGAAATAACTTATCCTGCGCTGAGCACGCACAGTACTACCAACCACACGGCCAATGATTTCTTTATCATGAACCGTTCGTTTATCCGTCTGAAAAATATCGTTTTAGGTTACACTTTGCCTAAAAACGCATTGACGAAAATTGGTGTACACAATTTGCGGGTTTACGTAAGTGCTCAGAATTACTTCACCTGGGATAAGCTGAAAATGGGTCACCTGGATCCTGAAAATAACAGCGCAATCGGCTATCCTGTTACCAAAATGGCAAACCTGGGCTTAAACATTACCTTCTAATTCCTGATTGAAATGAAGAAATTTAAACATATTTTATTGTCGCTAACACTGTCGGTTTTAGTCGTAAGTTCTTGTCAGAATGCACTGGACATGGCACCGGACGGCAAGCTTACGATGGATGAGATTTTTGCCGACAATGATAAAACCGGCGCATTCCTTAACAGCTGTTACGGTAACATGCCTGTGAAAGGAACCCGGTATTATTTTTGGCAAAGAGGACCCGTTGTATGGAGTGACGAAGCCTGGGACACAGATGCCGAAGCAGAATCCGGACTGATGTCGGGCCGGTATTATAATGGAGATGCATCCGCGGGAAATCACCCGATAACAAACATAAGTGCCGATGCAGGTAATGGCGACTACTGGGCAAGATACTGGAACGCAATCCGTAACTGTAGTTATTTTATCAGTCGTATTGACAAAGCTGCGGTTAAAAATCCGGCTGATGCAAAACGCTGGAAAGCCGAAGCGCATTTGCTGAGAGCTTACTATTATTCAGAATTGCTGAAATGGTTTGGACCGGTACTTGCAATTGAAAGGGAACCATATACTTTTTCTGATGACTTTTCTACTGTAAAAAGAGGAAGTTACTATGAGGTTGTCAAGTTTATCATCGAGGATTGCGATGTAGCGCTCGGAACAGCCGAACTTCCATGGAGAATTACCACCGACGGGGAAGCCGGTCGAGTGAACAAAGCACTTGCTGAGGCCATCAAATCCAAAATGATTCTCTTTGCAGCAAGTCCACTCAATAACGGCGGTAAAGATATCTGGCAGGAAGCATATCAGATTAATAAAACTTCACTGGCCAATCTGAAAGCAAACGGATATGAGCTTTATAACAAAGTAAATGTACCTCAGACATATCTTTCGGACGTAGCATTTTTGGGGCCGGATAAAAATGAGAAAACTGCGCTTTATAATGAATACTTTACGCGTTCAATGACCTATTCCTCTAATCCGGTTGACAGGGAAACGATCTTTCAAAGCCGTGACGGACAGGGGAATATCTGGGATATTGACGGTATTGGTGCGCAGGATGGGTATAAAACAGGAACATGTCCTTCGCAGGAACTGGTTGATTCTTACGAAACGAAAGATGGTCAGCCAATACTTGATCTGGTCACTCCGTATCTGGACGACCAGCATTTAAAACCAAACTACAATAAAGCCAATACACTGTTTAAGCCTAACGATCCTTATGCTAACCGGGATCCGCGTTTTTATGCGTCCATTTATTATAACGGGTCAAAAAGAAAAGCACTCTGGACTTTTGCAGAATCGCCGGAGGCAAAGGAAAACTATCCCGCACCGATCGGAAACCGTACGCGTATCATCGCTACCTACGTAGGCGAACCGCAAACAGGTATACACGCTACAACCCGGCGTGCAACACGTACAGGTTATTTTGAACGCAAGTTTCTTCACCCGAATTCAGGTAATGACAACGCAATCGCCGGAGCAAACTGGAAGATGTTCCGACTAGGGGAAGTAATCCTCAATTTCGCTGAAGCTGCAGCCGAAGCAGGACAGCTCGCCGATGCCGTGAAGGCCGTCAATGAAATCAGAACCCGGGCAGGTATGCCTGATTTGCCTGCAGGTTTGGCAAAGGATGAGCTCATCAGGAGAGTTCGCAATGAACGCCGTGTTGAGCTGGCCATGGAAGAAAACCGCTACTTTGATGTAAGACGCTGGTCGGCACCGACAGCAGATCTTTCTAAAACAGACAGATGGATCACCGGTGCGGAAATCATCAGAAACGCCGATGGTACTTACACCTACGGACGCCGTCTGGTGCGCTCTACGGAACGCAAAAGCTATTCTAACAAATTCATGTATTTGCCGATTCCGCTTGCCGAATCAAACCGTTTGGTAGCAATCACAGGGGAAAACTGGCAGAATCCGGGTTGGTAAGCAGAAAGAGGTTTTTAATTGACTTAGAAGATTAAATCAAATGATACATAAATTAACTATCAGAATAACCCTGCTGCTTTCTTTTATGCTGACGTGTTCCATTGGCATAAAACTCAGCGCACAGGATGTGTCGGTCTCCGTAAGCGGAATCGTCACCGATGAATTTGGAAGACCAGTTCCGGGAGTAATCGTAAATTCAGAAAACGGAAAAAACGGAAGTTCCTCGAATGCACAGGGTGAGTACACTGTTGTTGTCGACGACCAAAGCCGGTTTCTTGTTTTTTCAGGAAGAGGATTTGCCCGTCAAACGGCTTCTATCGAAGAAAAACAGGAACTGGATATCAAACTTAAATTTGATCCCCATGCAAAAGATGAAGTGATCCAACTGGGATACACAACGCAATTGCGTAATGAGATCTCCGGCTCTGTTTCGACGGTAACGGGTGAAGAGCTTGAAAGAGCCCCGGTCGCTAACTTTACCCAAACATTTGCAGGTCGTCTGGCAGGATTGACCACAATAGAAGCATCATCGGAATTATCCCGGGCAACTACGAATCTATACATCCGCGGGCTTTCAGCAGCCAGAGCAAATGGTCCTTTGGTGATTATTGACGGGATCATTTGTGCCTACAACAGCAACCAGACGCTGGATTATATCACGGCCAATGAAATTGAATCGGTGACAATCCTTAAAGACGCTTCTACACAGGCGCTGTACGGTATTCAGGGAGCAAACGGTTTGATGGTAATCAAAACCAGAAGAGGTAAAAAAGGCCCGCTGCAGATCAAAGCACGGTTCGATCAGTCCTTGCAGGAAGTTACAACCAGACCAACTTATTACAACTCCGGGGATTATGCTGAGATGAGAAATCAGGCCGCAATGAATGACGGACAGGCAGCCAATTATCTATTTAGCGCCCAGCAGATTGCCGGCTACCGTTCTGGTGAGAATAAGGAGTTATATCCGGACAATAACTGGTACGACCAGTATATGAGACCTTTTGCAATGATGCAGCGTGCCGGAATAAACGTAACCGGTGGGAGTGATAAGGTTCAGTTTTTCTCTAATATTAACTTCATGCACCAGGGCGGACAATTTAAAACCGACCAGCCAAAGTATTCCACAAATGCCAATAATATCTGGGTGAATTACCGCTCAAATGTGGATATGAACCTGAACAAATACCTTAAAGCATTTATCCGGTTAAGTGGGAATGTAAAACGTGAGCGTACGCCGGGGGCTGGTAACGCGAGCATTTACAGCAGTTTATTTCAACTTCCGCCCACGATGTACGGACCACTAACGCCCGAAGTACTTGGCTCAGGCGGAGAAGTTTTAGATCCGGGTGGAAAGGTGATCACAACAGAGCGTGTAGGATCTCCAACCTTCGGTATGCTCAACCGCTCGGGATACTATCGCCATACCGTTACCAACATTACCTCACAATTTGGCCTTGACCTGGACATGGGTTTTCTCACAAAAGGTTTGAATCTGACAGGTATTATGGCTTACCAGACCAACGCGGTGGGTAGTTTGGGCACAACTCAAAATTACGAACGCTGGGTACGTACCAACAATGCAAATGCACTTGCATTTACCAAAAAAGGTTCTGAAACCAATACGCCGCTCGCTTATGGCAAAAGTCACTCTTACTATTATCACCTGACTTATAACATCGCTGCGAATTACAAGCGTGATTTCGGCCGGCACAGTGTAGGCGGAATGGCTTACATGTTTTACCAAAACCTTACAAAAGCAGATAACGGCTCTCCGGGTTTGCTTCCTTACAACCGCGTAAGTTCTGGTGTTGAAGTAAGTTATGGGTTTGATAACAAGTATTTTGTCAAGGCTGATGTAGGTTATTCAGGATCTGAACAGTATGCACGTGGCAGCCGCTATATTGCCACGCCTGCAATTTCTGCTGCCTGGGTCGTGTCTAACGAACCATTCCTGGCTAATTCGTCGGTCATAAGTAATCTGAAACTTAGAGCATCTTATGGTCAGACTGCCAATGACCAGAGCGGACTCGCACGTTTTGCATATCTGGACAATGTAACGGTTAGCGGCGGAGGCCCTATTGCTTACCTTCAATACAATATAAATGAAAACCAAAGGGGAAATCCTTACATCCAGGCGGAAGTTTCAACAAAGCAGAACGCGGGTATTGATTTAGGGTTATTTAAATCTCTTTCGCTTTCTGTTGATGTGTTTAAGGAAAAAATGGACAACATGGTCGTAAGTGCTTTTTCAACCATTCCTTTATATCAGGGTGTTCCTTTGAACTTCTATCCGCAAACAAATTCGGGTATTTTTGAAAACAAAGGCTTTGAAATCGGTCTTAATTTCAATAAAGCGGTTACCCGTGACCTGTCGTTTTTTGCCGGTGGAATGATCAGTTATGCAAAAAACACAGTTGTCAGTGTCAACGAAGCCTTAAAAACCGAAGATTATCCTTTCAGAAAATGGCAGGAAGGGTATTCTTACCAACAGCAGTTTGGTTATCTGGTTGATTACAGCAACGGTAACGGATTTTATAATACACAGGCTGAGATTACCAGCAGTAATCTGGCTTACGGATTTGGAAAAGCCCGTTTGGGTGATTTGAAATACCGGGATCTTAACAGTGATGGTAAAATAGATGAACGTGATAAAGCACCGGTAGGTACAGGTTCCATGCCACGGCTTGTTTATTCGCTGACAGGAGGTGTTACCTACAAATCTTTTGACCTGAACTTCCTCTTCCAGGGACTGGGCAAATATGAAACACTGATTAACGGACAGGGTATTTTTGAAACGGATTTCGACGGTGTTTTCGGGGCGCTGCATAGCCAGGCCTGGACAAAAGAACGTTACGAAAGTGGTGCACCAATCACTTCTCCTGCGCTCTCACTTGCAAAATCTGTCAATCATGAAGGCAGTGATTACTATTTGTACAACAGATCTTACTTGCGCCTAAAAAACCTGGAACTGGGTTATACCTTGCCTGCGGGGCTTTCAAAGGCAATTTCTACGGAAAAAATAAGATTTCTGCTAAGCGGCCAGAACCTGATTACCTGGGACAAAATGAAGTCAAACGATTTCGGACCCGAGGGTGGTGGATATTCAGCTTTCCCGGTGTACAGGGTTTACAATGTGGGTGTAAATGTGATCTTCTAACGGAGAAATTTTGCTAATCTGAAATATTATTTAGTATGAAAAAATATAAAAGTGTTTTTCTCGCCGCCATCGTTTCAGGCTTGCTGTTCTCCTGTAACGAGCAACTCGATTTGCCAAGCGACGGACGGATTACAATGGAGCAGGTATTCAGTGATTATAACCGGACCCGTGGATATTTAAATTCCTGTTACGGATTTAGCCCGGCTCCTTACATGGACCGTTCTTCTTATACCGATGAAGCCCAGGATGCAGATGATATCACACCCGGCTCAAATTATATTGTTTGGTACGGGGGTAACATCACTTCCCTGACTTACGCAGCTTATTCAGTTGACAAAAGTCCATGGGGAAGTCTTTACACCGGAATCAGGAAGTGTAATACTTTTATTGAAGGTATTAAAACTGCAACTGTTTACGCGACCGAAGGGGAAAAAGCGGCCTGGACTGCCCAGGCTCACACCTTACGTGCACTTTATTATCTGCAGCTGATCAAACGTTACGGCGGTGTGCCGATTTTTGATAAACCCTTGGAAATCAATCACGATTTTTCAAAGGATGTTCGGGCCAAATTTTCGGATGTGGTAAAATTCATTCTCGCTGACTGCGATAAAGCACTGTCTTTTCCTGCAAGCAGAGATGGTTTACCCTGGGAGATCTACGACAACCAGTATGGCATAATGACCCGTGCTATTGTATATGCGATCAAATCCGAGGCAGTTACTTATGCTGCCAGCCCGCTATGGTCTGACGGAACATACACCTGGGCCGATGCAACAACTATAAATGGCGAAGCGCTTTCTCAATGTCTGACAAACGGATACCGCCTTTTTAACGATAAACCAGCTGCCGATATAGCTCAGAATGCGTACGCTTTGTATTTCTTTACTTCATCGAACGATCAGCGTGCAGTTGATAAAGAGACTATTTATCAGTCAGGGACCAAGATGCAGGTTTGGCGTTATGCAGGTATGCCTACCAACCCGGGTATGGACAGAACAGGTCCCTGCCCGACGCAGGACCTGGTGGACAGCTACGAAATGGCAAACGGAGAAGCGCCGATCACAGGATATTCTGATGCTTCCAAACTTGTGCCGACCATCAACAGTGCTTCCGGTTATGATGAGGCAAATCCTTATGTTGGCCGCGATCCGCGCTTTTATGCTTCTATTTATTATAACGGTGCGGTCAGAAATCTGGATCAGCCTGCCGGCAAAAAGGTGGAAACTTTTGTAGGCGGTACCGAAGAGATTTCGGATATCAACAGGAAAAATACAAGAACGGGTTATTACCTGCGCAAGTTTAACAACTACAAATCAGGACAAAATAATGATGCGGACGGAGCCGTTCGTTTGTTCCGCCTCGCGGAACTTTATCTAAACTTTGCTGAATCTGCATATCAGTCTGCCGGTCCCGATGTTGCAGTGAAAACCGGAGCAACTACAATGACAGCCAGAGAAGCGGTTAACGCTGTACGTGCAAGAGCGGGTATGCCGGGCTTCGCCGTGGGTTTGACCAAAGATGCCTTTGAGAAAAAGTACCGAAACGAACGCCGTATTGAGCTGGCTTTTGAAGAACACCGTTTCTTTGACGTTCGCCGCTGGAAAATCCTTAGCCAGACAGACAAGTTTGTAACAGGCATGCGTATCACCAAAACCGGAACAGCGCTTAGCTACAAACGCTTCAAATTTCCGGACAGAAATGCATGGTCGGATAAGTATCTGATGTATCCGATCGATCAGACCGAAGTCGATAAAGTAATCGGTCTTTCAGGTGCAAACTGGCAGAATCCGGGATGGCTTGATTAAAATAGTCTTTAAAAAGTACTCATATTCCTAAATCTTCATGCGCTTTCAGAACCTGTTTCTGGAAGCGCAACCTTATTCCTGTGTTTACCCCTAATCCTTAAATCATGCTCAAAACCATCATTCGATTTGGTGTTGTCATTTTAATGCTCGGTTTACATGTTCCTGAACTGTTTGGTCAGCCCCTGGCAGGAACCGATGACCTGGGCCGAACCATTCCGCAAAACGACGTTGTCGGTGATCCGAAAGCAAACCGGCAGATTGCCATGTTTTATTTTTTATGGCATGATGTTGCACCTGCCAGGGCCTGGGACCTTAACGAAATTGTTTCGAAACATCCCGAAGTGCTTGAAGATTTTGACAATCCTAATTGGGGAGGAGGTGCTTTAAATGCAGGTATGTACTACTGGGGACAACCGATTTATGGCTATTACAAAGCGGACGAATACTGGGTACATCTTCGGAGCATTCAACTGCTTACCGACGCAGGTGTAGATCTGCTTGTAATCGATGCGACCAACCGGCTGACTTATCCAAAACAGGCTGACGTGCTAATGAAAGCGATGGAAGCTGTTCGTGCTCAGGGAAAAAATCCGCCTAAAATTGTTTTTTATACCAATACAGCTTCCGGCGAAACCATGCAGGAAGCTTATGATAACTTTTACAAAACCGGCGCACTGTACCGCCATCCCGAATGCTGGTATTATCTGGATGGAAAACCGCTGATCCTGGGGATTTCAGCAGAATCGAAAGGCAAACCCTATGAATCCTTTTTTACTTACCGTGAATCGCAGTGGCCAACCGAACGCCAGAAGGTAAATGGCTGGCCATGGATTGAATTTAAAAGACCGCAGCAGGTTTATACCAATCTGCGCGGAGAAACAGAAATTGTAAATGTATCGGTTGCCCAGCATCCGAACCCTTCTGCCGGAATGGGCGGATCAGCATTTTACGGAAACCTGGATAACTGGGGAAGAAGCTATCGGAACGGCTCACGGGGAAATCCGGAAACAGATATCGTACACGGCTACAACGTACAGGAACAGTGGGATTTTGCCATAAAACAAAACACGCCTTTTATTTATGTGACCGGCTGGAACGAATGGATCGCAGGTAAATTTAAAAGCCATGATAAAAACCCTGAACACTCCTGGTTCTGCGATCAGGCCAGTCCGGAATACAGCCGGGATATCGAGCCCTCGCTGACGGCCAACCTGAAAGATCATTATTATATGCAGCTGGTAAGTAACATCAGAAAATATAAGGGTATCGAATTGAATCCTAAGTTAAGTGCTGCCAAAACGATCAGCGATTTTATAGGCTGGGCTGATGTACTTCCGGTATATCAGGATTACACGGGCGACACGCAGGAAAGAAATCATCCTGGAGCTCAAACAGATCCTGTTACAGTTTATACTAACAAAACAGGAAGAAATGATTTTGATAAAATGAAAGTGGCCAGGGATAAAAACAACGTTTATTTCTACGCTAAAACGATTACGGTAATCACACCAAACTCCGGTGAAAAATGGATGCGCCTGTATATCGATGCCGATAAAAATCCCAAAACTGGCTGGAAGGGTTATGATTTCCGGGTTGCAGGCGGTAAAACCTTGCAGAAATATGACGGGAAGTTGTGGAAGGATGTACAAACGGTGAAGCACAAGGTGGCGGGTAATGAAATGATGATCACGGTGCCTAAAAAGAGCATTTTCAAATCATCAGGTGATTTGAGTTTTGAATTTAAATGGTCGGATAATATGCAGAACGATGCAGATCCGCTGGACTGGTATGTTAACGGAGATGCCGCTCCCGGCGGACGATTTAATTTTATTGTCAGTCAATAGGCTTTTGATTATCAGCAGACAGTTACTGCTTCATTTAAAATTTTATTAATGAAAAATTCCTTTTTGTCTCTCATTTTCTTTCTCACGGTGTCCATTGCGAATGCGCAGGAGAACCCGGTGAGGCTGGTTAATGACAAGAAAAATGATCTTGAAATCACCGAGCCCAGTCCCGGAACCTATCAGATTGCAGCTACCGGACCGGATCCTTATCTTTTTACAGAACCATTGAAAACCGATCTTGACGCAGGAAATACGGTATTGACCTTCGAATACTTCGCACCAAGAGCGCTTCATGTTTTTCAAATCTTCTTCGCTCCGCCGATAGAAGAAAGCAAGAGCATCAAAACCGAGCTTGGAGTAAGAGAGGGCTGGACCAGTTTCTCGATTGATTTGAAACAGGACATGGGTAAGTGGGGTAAAAAAGGAGATTTCCTAAGACTCGATTTTGGGACGTCACGCAGGTATCAAATTCAGATGCGAAATATCCGTTTTCGCAAACCAAATGCGCAGGAGATAGAAAGAGCAGCAAATCTTGAGCAAAAAAAGAAAAGTGAGCTGGATTTTAAAATAAAGCTCAAAAGCTATCTGACAACCCAATTTCCCTCCTCAATCAGTAATGTCTCAGTTGATGAGAAGAATATTGAAATTAAAGGAGTTGTCGCCGAGGCTGGGAAAAATCTGTTTTTGGCCGAGGTTCCTATTTATCAGGATATTGTTTTAATAAAAACTTTTGAAAGGATATATCCGGTTACTGCAGGGAAGAAAGATTTTAAAATCATTGTTCCACGCTACGTAACCGTTGCGGATCATCAGTCTGACAGGTTACTTTCCAAGTGGGTTGTGGTTGAAAAAATGGGTAATGACTTTAAGCTGCAATCTGCGGCCAGATATGCTGATGATATTAAATCGTTGAATAATCTGCCGGACGAAAAACCAACCGGCAAAAAGGGTCTTGGCGGTTTTGCGGCTAATCAATTTATGGAAGATCTTGATTCACTTAATATTACCAGTGCAACAGTAAACATGTGGATCACTCAGATGATGCGCTCAAAGGCTTCGGAAAGCACCATTGCGTTTGAATATAGTGGTAAAACTTATTACGCTGACAAACGCTGGGTTGAAGCGAATGACAAAACCCTGCAGGAAACTGCAAAAAGAAACATCGTCGTTTCTTCTATCATACTGATCGACAAGGCGATAAACTGTCCCGATAAAGAAATCGGTGAAATCTTCCAGCATCCGGATTGCGATCCTTCCGGGATTTACAGCATGGCCAACATGACTTCCGAAAAAGGCGCGGAGTATTATGCAGCGGCCATTGATTTCATTGCTAAAAGGTATAGTCGCCTTGATAAAAAATATGGCAGAGTACAAAGCTGGATTATTCATAATGAAGTGGATGCAGGTTGGGTTTGGACCAACATGGGTGAAAAGGATACGCTGCTTTTTATGGATACTTATCACAAATCCATGCGGCTCGTTCAGAACATTGCGCGCAAATACAATCCGCATGCAAAAGCATTTATTACACTAACCCATTTCTGGAACTGGACGGAGGACAAACATTTTTATCTGTCCCGCGATCTGCTGAATATCCTTTTAAAATATTCGGCTGTTGAAGGAGATTTTGACTGGGGGATTGCCCACCATCCTTATCCTGAATCGCTGTTTGAACCAAAAAGCTGGCTGGACGAAAAAGCGGATTTTACATTTGATACGCCTTTAATCACCTTCAAAAACATAGAAGTTTTGAATGCCTGGGTCAAACGCCCGGAAGCGATGTACAAAGGCAAATTCAAACGAACGGTTTACTTGTCCGAACAAGGTCCGAACTCAAAAGATTACACGCCTCAAAACCTGAACGAACAGGCTGCAAGTATTGCCTATTTGTGGAAAAAGATGCAGGTACTCGACGGGATCGATGCCTATCAGTTTCATAACTGGGTAGATAATCGGGGTGAAGGCGGACTTAGAATAGGGCTGCGCCGGTTTCCCGACGATGCGCAGGATCCCGGAGGCAAAAAACCGATCTGGTATGTTTACCGCGATTTAGATACACCTAATGAGGATAAGGCAACGGAGTTTGCAAAAAAGATCATTGGTATAAATAACTGGAGTGAAGTGCGTTACAACAAACCGATCCGGTAGCAACCAAACCAGTTACTATGAGAAAAATGCTGTTACTCGGAGCACTCGGGCTGCTTCTGAACTGTAAGAATAAGGAGCCGGCAAAGAAAGTTGGTGAGGTAGAAAAAGGATATTCTGCCGTCCCGGTGGCAGAGGTTGGTTGGGATATTTACGTGGCCGGCGTATACCGTTACGGCCCCTCGCTCATGACGAATAAAGATGGCTCCATCGACGCCTGGTTTGCTGCGGAGGGAGACTATTATGGAGAGAAAATAGAAAATTTTATAAAAGATGACAATCACCTGCCGGTCAGTTTGGCTTCCGGCAACACGGCAGCTCAACGGTTTTCCATTTCCCAACCATTTTACTCGCTCCGGGTTTCATGTCCAAACTGGGGTGAAATCAATAGTAATCTGACACTCAGTCTCTATAAATGGAAAACCGATTATAATACAACGATTGCATCGATGCCGGTTGACTCGAAAAAATACGTTGGTTTTAAAGATAATCAGGCTCTTGAGATAACCAATGTTTCTAAAATTCCTGCCGGTGAATATCTGTGGGTTTTAAGCGAACCTGAGGGAACAACCGGCGTTTGGAAAAAAAGCAAACCGATAACCAATGTGACCAATTATTTCAACGGGCAGGTTGTGGATGGAAGTTACGAAGCATGGTGCGTTTTGGAAAAAACTTCTGAGGCACTTTACTGGGACCAGGCGGCTTACCGGCGGACATCCGATGGAGGTAAAACCTGGACCGCCGACAAAATGGTATTGAAACCCACCGAAGGAAGCAGGGATGGGCTTTCGGTTTGTGATCCGGGTACTGTCAAATCCGGAGACTATTATTACCTGGGTTATACATCGACAGAAGATGTTCGCGGACTTTTTAACCACGTTTATGTTTGCCGTTCTAAATCCCCCTCGGGCCCGTGGGAAAAGTGGAATGGGGCAGGCTGGGGTGGACACCCTCAGCCAATAGTCACATTTAATGGCGATGTCGATTCCTGGGGAGCAGGGGAACCTTCAATGGTAATTATGGATGAAAAAATATTTGTCTACTATTCCTGGAACGACGAAGGGCAGGATTTGACAACAACCCGTGTTGCTACCGCCGATATCAAAAATGAAAACTGGCCTGCAGAACTGACTTTCCACGGGACTGCGATTAACAAAAGTGCACTTACCGCTTCCGATCATTGTGATGTGAAATACCGCGATGATCTCAAAAAATTCCAGGCAATTCATACCGCATCACGACTTACTGCGAATAGTTACATTGTTCTCTGGGAATCGGCCGATGGTATCCTTTTCAGCAAAACGGGCGAGCTGCGTACCAATCTTAAACCCTTTCTGCATAACTGCGGGTGGAGCGGTGATGAACGCGGGCATATAAATCCTGCCGTTCAGCAATACCTGTCTTATTCTTACGGGGAAGGCTGGGCAAAATGGAATACAGCCTGGCATCCGCTAACATTTTAGATTATCTATTAGCCTTGAAAATTTTCTGATTACTATTTCTTAAACCTATCTGATCATGAATCTTAAAACTGTACTGACCTCGATATTTTCAATTTTTACCACAGTTCTAGTCGCTCAGCCTGTTTTGCAAAACGCCGGCTACGGACTTCCGGCTACGGATGCAGTGGGCAGAAAGTTACCAGAACACAGCGATGTAGGCAGTGTTAAAAAAGATAAATTCGTGGGACTGTTTTACTGGACCTGGCATACGCAGCCGGGTGTGAAAAGTCCTCCATACAACGTTACCGAATATCTTTCCCGCGATCCAAAAGCAAAGGAAGATTATAAAAATCCGATCTGGCCAAAGGGTAATAGTCCCTGGTTTTGGGCAGAACCGCTGTTTGGATATTACCTGGATACCGATGAGTGGGTTTTACGCAAACATGCTGAGATGCTTGCGGATGCGGCAGTGGACGTGATCGTTTTTGATTGTACCAATGGCAACATTACCTGGAAAGAATCGTACATGAAACTATGTGAGGTTTTTACAAAAGCCAGAAAAGACGGAGTAAAAACGCCGCAGATCGCCTTTATGCTGCCTTTTTGGGTAGGTGATGGCGGCAAGGAAATCTTAAGAGAAATTTATACAGATCTGTACAAAGCCGGAAAGTACCAGGATTTGTGGTTTATGTGGAAGGGTAAACCGCTCGTGATGGGTTCACCGGATTTTTCGGAAGATATTAAAGGACGTACGAATGATCCGGCGATGAAAAAGGAAATGAGAGAGTTTTTTTCCTTCCGTACAGGCCAGCCAGTATATAACAAAGGACCCGAAAAAGCAGATCATTGGGGTTGGCTGGAAATCTTTCCGCAGCATGGTTTTTACAAGAAACCGGACGGTGGCTTTGAGCAGGCAACGGTGGGTGTTGCACAGAACTGGAGCAAAGAGCGCGGCCTGACAGCCATGAATGCACCGGGAGCCTTTGGCAGAAGTTATACACACGCCCGCGGGCAGATTACCGAACCCGATGCTGTAAATTATGGCTACAACTTTCAGGAGCAGTGGGACAAGGCTTTGGAAATCAATCCTGAGTTTATATTTATTACAGGCTGGAATGAATGGATTGCAGGACGTTACGATGTGTGGCAAAAACAAACCAATGCTTTTCCCGATGAATTTAACCAGGAGGGCAGCCGGGATGTGGAACCCATGAAAGGTGGTCACGGAGATAATTATTATTACCAGATGATGTCCAATATCAGACGTTTTAAAGGCATGCCGACACCCGAATATTTTTCTTCACCAACAACCGTTGCCATCGATGGTAAGTTTACCGAATGGGCAAAGGTAAACCCTGTCTTCCGGTCATACAAAGGAAACACAATCCATAGGAACAGCCCTGGGTGGGGAAGTCTGCAGTATGTGAATAATACGGGCAGGAACGACATTGTGCTTTCGAAAGTAACCCGTGACAATAGTTTTATTTATTTCTATGTAGAAACTGCTGCTCCGATCAGCCCGAAAACGGATGCGAACTGGATGCGGCTCTTTATCAATACAGACCGGGACAAAAATACAGGCTGGGAAGGATACGACGTCGTGATCAACCGTATTAATCCGGGGACAAAAGCCATTCTTGAAAAAACGGCTGCTGCCTGGGATTGGAAAAAGGCGGGTGAAGTGGACTACGCCGTGAATGGTAACAAACTAGAAATTAAAGTGCCGAAGGCTTTATTAGGCGTAAGTGGAAAACTGGATTTCGAATTTAAATGGAGTGATAATATGCAGCAGCAGGGTGATATTATGGATTTTTGGATCAATGGAGATGTCGCGCCGGCAGGAAGACTTAACTACCGGTATTCAGAACCCTGATTAGTAGAAATAGCAGGTTCCGTAGTTTGTTTTAAAAATGATTTTTATAATAAAATTCTGAATTATTCTAAGCTGTTCCTGAACTGATGAAAACTTTGCCACACATAAAAGCGCTTGTCGCGGCGTTTTTTACCGGAGCATTTCTATTGTATGCGCAAAGCTGCCGGGCTCCAAAAACTGAAAAAGTAAGTCAGGCAGCGGTGAAATCCAACCCGGCTGCAACCGATATTTACGCTGAACACATTCGTACAAGTGCATATCAAACTCCGGAACAGGAACGGCTTGCGTTTCAGCTCCCGCCGGGTTTTGAAGTGACACTTTTTGCTTCCGAACCCAACATCACAAAACCCATGAACATGGAGTTCGATGACCGCGGCCGACTTTGGGTGACACAATCGTCCGAGTACCCGATGGCCGCCGGAATGAGCGATGGTAAGGACAGAATTACAATTCTTGAAGACAAAGACGGTGACGGCAAAGCGGAAACTTTTACCAATTTCGATGACAACCTGAATATCCCGATTGGCATTATGCCGGTGTCCGACGGAGCCATTGCGTATAGCATACCCAACCTGTACTACTTTAAGGATACCAATAATGATGGCAAGGCAGACAGTAAAAAAGTTTTACTGGGGGAGTTTGGTCATAAGGATACGCATGGGATGGTCAACAATATCATGCGGGGTTATGATGGATGGGTGCATGTGTGCCATGGGTTTTCCAACACATCAACCGTTGCCGGCAGCGATGGCGACTCGATCACAATGGTTTCCGGCAATACCTTTCGGGTTCGTATGGATGGCAGCAGGGTGGAGCAGACTACCTTCGGCAGGGTAAATCCGTTTGGTTATGCTTATGATGAAAAAGGATATCTGTTTTCAGTGGACTGTCATACCAAACCAATTACCCAATTGATTCCCGGAGGAGATTATCCGCATTTTGGTAAAAAAGCACCAGTCGGAATTGGTTTTGCACCGGAGATGATGAGTTACGAATTAGGATCAACTGCCCTTGCAGGATTGGTTTATTACACCGGAACACAGTTTCCCGAAACCTATAAAAACAGTTTTTTTACAGGTGATGTTGTAACCTGCCGGATCGATCGAAACACCATTACCTACAAAGGTTCAACACCAGTTTCAAAAAAAGAAGAACCTTTTCTGGTTAGCAAGGATCCCTGGTTTCGGCCGGTGGATGTAAAACTTGGACCTGACGGCTCGCTTTATATCGCTGATTTTTATAACCGAATAATTGGCCATTACGAAGTGGCGCTTAATCATCCGGGAAGAGACCGGCTTAGCGGCCGAATCTGGAAAATTACTTACAAAGGTGATCAGGCAAATAAATCCAGGGTTGTAACAGACTGGTCGAAGGCAACTGTGCAGCAGCTTTTGGATGGACTGAAAAATCCTCAGCTTAGTACCCGGCTTAAAGTTGCTGATCGCCTGGTTGATACGTGGAAGGACAAGGCAATAGAACCGGTTAAAGTGATGCTGGCTTCTTCTTCCGATCAGTTTGCACAGGTTCACAGCCTTTGGGTTTTGCATCGGTTGGGTGCGTTGGATGACAATATTTTAGATAAAGCTTTAAGCAATAGTAACACTGTCGTTCAGCTGCATGCTTTCAGAATACTTACCGAAAGAAGTTCTCTATCCGATAAGCATCGTAAGGTTGTATATGCTGGTATTGAAAATGGTGACCCTTTTGTAAAACGGACAGCGGCGGAGATTTTAACAAAATTTCCACGGGCGGAAAATCTTTCGCTCTTGCTGAATTTATATGAAAAGACCAGCCCCGAAGACAGTCATCTGAGGTATACGGCTATGCTTGGCGTGAGAAACAATCTGCGGGATAATAGTGTGATGTGGAAAGTGCCTGGTTTGAAGTGGAATGAAAAGCAATTGTTATTGCTAACCAAAACGATGCTGGATGTGCCCTCTACCGCGTCGGCTTCTTTTGTGCTGGATTATGTCATGAACCATACCCTGCCAACCTCTGACTTAATCAATAGTCTGGAATATGTGGGCCGTTATGTCTCGCCCTATCAGCTCGAGTCTGCCATTGGGCTGATCTCGGAGAAATTTGCCAATGATCCCGAAACACAGCTTACTTTATATAAAACGATTCAGGCTGGCGTGAAACAAAGCGGCGTGACACCCGGGCAAAAAATGAAAGCCTGGGGCGAAGGATTATCACGTCGCTTTCTGGAAAATATTTCAGAAGACCAGGAGCTTTGGAAAAGCAGACCGCTGGTGAGAACCGGGGAACAAATAAATCCCTGGATCGTGTCCGATCAGTTTTTAACAAATGTGATGCCGGCTTTCAGGATCGTATTGAGTGAAAAAAGCGGTTATGCGCCAAAGGCGGCTTTATATTCTGTTCCCTTTAAGCTGCCTGCCTCTTTAAACATGAATGTATTTGATAATGATATACATAATCGTGAGTCGAAAATAGGAATTTCAAACAATTCAGTGAAAATCCGTTTGGCTAAAAGCGGTAAAGTTATCAGTGAATATCGACTTGATCAGAAACAAACAGCTCAGTTTAGTGATTTAATAAAAAATACAACCTTTGATCTGAATGCGTATGCCGGCCAGATGGGATATATCGAAGCCGTCGACAGTTCGCTGACTGGATCAGTGGGAATTGGTAAACTCGAACCTGCTGTTTTGGAAATGCCGGCAAAAGCACCCGCTTTACTTGTTGAGCAGCGCATATTGGCGGCAGAAATCGCCGGAGAACACAAAGTAAAATCACTGGAGCCTGCATTAAAACAAATTGTTCAGGCCACCTGGATGGATTATAAGGTAAGAAGTGCAGCAGCCAGTGCCTTAATGAGCATTAATCCGAAAGCCAATGCAGCGGTCCTGACAGCTGTGCTTAGTGATCCGTCAGAGCTACCTGTTTTAAGGGAAAAACTAGCTGTTTCGGTTGCGCAGGCTCCTTCTGCTTCGGTTTATGAAACACTTAAAAAACAGCTTTCCGGCGGAGCAAGGAGTCTGCAGGTAGTTATTGCAACCGTTCTTTCCAATACTTCGGAGGGTATATCTTACCTGTTGAGCGCTTTTAAAGATGATGAGGTAAATGCGGACATTGTGGCAGAGGTTCCTGTTAAAGAACGGTTTGCCGGTAATGCGAGTGTCGAACAGCAAAAGCAACTCGACCAATTCCTGGCTTCCGGAGCAAACGAAAGAGAGGAAAGACAAAAGCTTATCGACAATCGTATTGCAGCATACAAGCCGGTTAATGCCGGAACAGAAGCAGGAAAAGCTATTTTTATTCAAAATTGCAGCAGCTGTCATCAAATCAGGGGAACGGGCGGGCTGGTTGGGCCACAGCTGGATGGAATCGGAAACTGGGGGCACAAGGCCTTAACACAGAAAATTCTGGATCCAAACCGAAATATTACCGAAGCTTTCAGAACATATAATATCACTTTAAAAAATGAGAAAGCAATAACCGGTTTATATCGTAGAACAGAGGGCGAAACCATGGTTTTTGCGGATTTAAGCGGGCAGGAATTTTCTGTTTCTAAAAGTGATATGAAAGAATATAAAGCATCTAAGTATACGGTTATGCCTGATCAGTTTAGAAATATTATTCCTGAAAAGGACTTTTATTCACTTATGGACTTTTTACTCAGTGTTAAATAATTTAATGCCATCCTGGATCAGCGACAATTCCTATATTCTTAAACCAATAAAATTGAAATGATTAATACAAAAAAATATCTGTTGCTATCAGGCTGTATGGCGTTTTTGTTGTTGACAAGTCAGACAATTTTTGCTCAGAAGCAAAAAAAAGGGCGAACCGTCTCTTTTAATAAAACTGAATTGACAAAGAGATTTATCGCCGAGGGGGCTACCATGGGCGATGTAAATAAAGATGGTAAAAAGGATGTACTGGCCGGTGCATATTGGTTCGAAGCGCCGGACTGGAAAGCCCATGAACTGGCCAAACCCGATTCATTTATCGTGAAGGGAAGTTATAGCGATTCTTTTCTGGATTTTGCAATGGATGTAAATCAGGACGGCTGGATAGATCTGATCCGGATCGACTGGCCGGGAAAAGCAGCCGCTTGGCACGAAAACCCGCAGAACAAACCCGGTCACTGGACCAAACATATTATTCACTCTTCGGTAGGTAATGAATCCCCGCAGCTGCTGGATATTGACGGTGACGGTCGTTTGGATCTTCTCTGCAATGATCCGACTGCAAAAAAAGTAATCTGGATGAAATCACCGGTTAAAAAAGGAGACACCGAATGGACGCAGTATGTGATCAGCAGCGACCCAAAACAATCCACACATATGTATACACACGGGATTGGCTATGGCGATGTTAACGGAGACGGCAGAAAAGATGTTTTGGTAAAAGATGGCTGGTGGGAAGGTCCGGCCGCAGGGCCAGCGAAACATGGTAAGGATACTGACTGGGTTTTTCACAAAGCAGATTTAGGAGTGGATTGCTCCCAGATGTATGTAATGGATCTGAACGGTGACGGACTGAATGATGTGATCAGCGCATCGGCTCATGACTATGGAATGTGGTGGCACGAGCAGGGGAAAGATGCACAGGGGAACGCAACCTGGACGCATCATGAAATTGATAAATCCTTTTCACAGTCACATGGACTCGCATTGGCCGATATTAATGGCGACGGCAATCCGGACCTGATCACAGGGAAACGTTATTTTGCCCACAATGGAAATGACCCGGGTGAATTTGAACCGGCCGTAATTAACTGGTACGAGTACAAACCGGGTAAAACGCCGCAGTGGATCAAACATGAAATCGACAATGATTCAGGAGTTGGTTTACACGTCACGGTTGAGGACATTAATAAAGACGGCCTGCCGGATATTGTAACCGGAAATAAAAAGGGTGTCAGAGTTTTTACACAGCAAAAAAGTAGGTAGTACCGATAGGTTTGGAGATAAAATTCACAGAGTCACAGGATAATAATACTTTGGCTAAAGCCAAAATTGAGCAATGTGTAAGATGCCCCAGGTTAAAACCTGGGGTTTTTTGGCTTTTGGTTCCGGCGGGACGTGCTCGTTAGATTGTTCTTGAAAGTTGAGCATGAGCGTTGTTCACATAAGGAGCAGATAATTTTTCCTTTCAAAAAGAAGTTTATTCAATAAAAAAAATCCTTCATCATGAAATTTGGAATGAATACCTATTTGTTTTCTTCGCCGTTCACCAACGACAGCGTAACTTTCTTTCCGTTGTTTAAAGAGTGGGGTTTTGATTTTGTTGAAATTGCCCTGGAAGAACCTGAGCTTATCGATCCTGTTTTTATAAAAAGCGAATTGGATAAATGTGGCCTCGCTTGCCGTTCTGTTTGTGCTGCCACTGGTCCGGGCCGGGATTTGAGAGGTAACCGCAAAGAGCAGGTAACTTCTCTGGAATATATAAAAAAACTCATCGACATTGCGCCGGTCCTGGGCAGTGATTTGGTTGCCGGTCCCATTTATTCATCCGTAGGCAGGGCGGATCTGGTATCCGAAAGTGAATACAGGCAGCAATGGAATTTGGTTGTGAAAAATTTACAGGACTTATGCGTTTACGCGTCTGATCAAAAAGTAAGGCTCGCTATTGAACCGCTTAACCGTTATGAAACTGATTTTATAAATACCTGCGAACAAGCACTGCGAATGATTAAAGATGTAGGAAGTGATTCGCTATTTGTACACCTGGATACCTTTCACATGAATCTTGAGGAAAAAGATCCCGCGCTGGCGATCATCAAAGCTGCCGACCGTCTTGGTTTACTTCATGCTTCCGGAAGTGACCGCGGAACACCCGGCGGTGATCAGATTAACTGGGACAGAATATTTGCTGCACTTGAAAAAATCAACTATTCCGGCGATATCGTCATTGAATCTTTCACGCCTGATGTAGAGGTTATTGCCAAAGCTGCATCGATCTGGAGGCAAATTGAGCCCTCAAAAGAATCAATTGCGATTGATGGACTGCGATTTCTGAGGTCGTTAAATTTGTAAGTCAATCGAAATTTTGATAAAAAAGTCTCTATAGTTGTAAAGCACTGTGATAGAATACCTTCATGCCAAATATTTGGCAGAAACAAAACTTGGAGTGTCTTGGAAATAGCCTATTAAAAAACATTTTAATAATAAGAAAAAAACAATTTCTGGAAAACAGAATTCTATTTACAATTTTTGCAGAAGTAGTTTGTGGAAATATTACTAACCAAATGTGTCGAAAACGAATTATTGAGGTAATTTTATAGAAGAAATGTATTTGCTCTTTGTGTATACATTTCGGATTAACCCATCCTAACTATAATTTCCCTCAAAAGGAGGCACGCAGAATAATATGCCCAAGTTTAATAATCAAAGTTTTATTGGTTATTTGAAATTCTCCTGTGTATGGATATGTGTCCTGACACTCAGCGTTTGTTCTTGTCAAACCGGATCGCCAAAAAGCGGAGATCATACAGAATATGCAATTCAGATTAGGGAAAAAGCCAACCGGATTCTTGATGTAGGCGATACAAAAAGAGCATTGGCCTTTTATGATTCCGCTTACCAGGAAATAATGTTCCCGGGTATTGGTGATGAAATTAGCCGATACAATTTTCTGGGCGATAACTATTATCGAAAAACCGGAGATCTCCATCGTGCAGTGGAAACTTTGGACAGCGTTTTTTTACTGCTTTCCACGAAAAAATTAAAAAGCGAATACATAAACGAATACGCTACCACCTTGTTTTGCAAGGGTGATTTGCTGTTTGGACTTCAAAAATATAACGAAGCTTACCAGTGTTACTATCAGGGGAAAGTAACCGCAGAAACCTTCCTAAATCGCTGTGCACTTGCGGAATATACCTATCGCCTGGGTATGGTAAGTTATCGTCAGGCCAAGTATGCAGAGGCGGCACTCCATTTTAAGCAGTGTTTCCAGGATATGAATTTATGTCCTGACGACTTCCGTGGTTTTGCCATGAAGCAGGAATTGCTTGGAAATATTTCGCTAAGTTACAGCAAGCTTGATTTAATAGACAGTGCGCTGGTTTACAGCAAACAAACGCTGGACTTCATTGCGGAGAATGGAAAGAAATTTCCTGACAGGAAAGATTATATCGATATGGCCAAAGGGGTTATTTATGGTAACCAGGCTGATTTATATTATAAAACGGGCGATATTGCCTTTGCGGAAAAACTGCTTTTGAAAAGTATAGAAATTAATAGTAAAAAAGGGTTCGACAACCGCGATGCGCAATTATCGAAATTGAAATTAGGTGAGTTGTATATCACTACCAACCAACTCGAAAAGGCCCAAGGGATTGCGTCGCAGCTGGAATTATCCCTTGATTCGGTAAAAAATCCTGAGGCTGAAATCCGGCTGAGCAAATTCAACTGGGATTATTACGACAAACGCCAGCAAAAAGCCGAGGCATATATTCACCTTCTAAAATATATGAGTTTAAAAGATTCTCTTGATGACGTAAATAAGAGAATGGTGACGGCGGATCTAGATAAGGAATTTCAGCGCCTCGAGCAGAAAAATAAATATATATCACTTAGCCGCGAAAATGAGCTAAAAAAAATATGGCTGTATGCAGCCATACTGTTTTCTATGCTTGTGGTAGTAATTTTATTCCTGTTATGGCGAAACTGGCGAGCGTCTAAAAATAACATTGCCACACTTACGAGACTGAACAAGCAGGTAAGCTTTCAAAATGGACAGCTTGAACATACCCTCGAGGATTTGAAGCTAAGCAGCGATGATAAGGACCGGATTTTAAAAGTGGTGGCGCATGATCTACGGAATCCAATCGGTGCTATTGCCAACATTGCGGATATTATTCTGGAAGAAGCCAAACTTAATCTGGAACATCACAAAATGCTGGAACTCGTAAAAGAGTCCAGCTGGCAGTCTATTGACATGATCAATGATCTTTTAACGGCTAATTTGACAAACCGGCCTTCGGAAATGAAAAAGACATGGGTAAATATGTCTGATTTGGTTGATCAATGTGTAGAACAGCTTCGATTTAAGGCAGAGGAAAAAATGCAAAATATTATTGTAGACTCTTCTGAAAGAATTGAGGTTATGGCGGATCATGAAAAAATCAGCCGCGTTGTAAGCAACTTAATTGTAAATGCGATTAAATTCAGTCTCCCGGAAACCGAGATCAGCGTAAGTCTCAGACATAATAAAGAAGGTGTCGAATTGTTGGTGGCGGATCATGGAATAGGTATTCCTGTTGTTTTGCAGGATAAAGTTTACGATATGTTTGGTGAGTCAAAAAGAACAGGAACTGCAGGAGAGCAGGCTTTTGGTATTGGTCTGCCTTTTTCAAAACAGATCGTAGAGGCACATGGTGGCAGAATATGGTTTCAAAGTGAGGTAGATAAAGGGACGACTTTCCATGTTCTGCTGCCAATCGAACAGAAGGTGTCTGACAAGATCACTAAGCCCTCAATCGCTTTATAAACAATAAGGGGTTCCGAACCGAATCAGAACCCCTTATATCTTATTCTTTTTTGATTTTATTAATCAGGCAGTGACGTCCTCTTCGAGATATGACGTATTAAGTTTTAGCACTTCTGTTGTTCTTGATCGCGTTTTCAAAGCCAGATCTGCATCTTTTGCCAGTGACTTACCAAAAGAAGGTATGATTTCCTTAAATTTCTGCTGCCATTCTTTCGAGGTAGCTTGGTTTTTAAAGCAGCGGTGAATCAAATCGAGCATGATGGATACTGATGTGGATGCTCCCGGAGAAGCGCCAAGAAGAGCAGCCAGCGAGCCGTCTGCCGCTGTTACCATTTCAGTTCCAAATTCGAGAACACCACCTTCATCCTTATCTTTTTTGATAACCTGAACTCTCTGTCCGGCTGTTTCCAATTCCCAGTCTTCAAGTTTTGCGCCTGGTACATAGTCGTTTAGCGCTTCAAGCCTGTCCTGAGGAGACTGTCTTACCTGGTCAATCAGATATTTTGTCAGTGGTATATTGTGAATACCTGCCGCCAGCATCGGTTTGATGTTGTTGAATTTAATAGATAGCGGTAAATCCAGGTAAGATCCGTTTTTCAAAAACTTCGTTGAGAATCCGGCATATGGTCCAAATAACAGTGCTTTTTTTCCATCAATAACTCTGGTATCCAAATGGGGAACAGACATTGGAGGTGATCCAACAGCCGCTTTTCCATATACCTTTGCCTGGTGTTTCTCAATAATTTCAGGTTTAGTACAAACCAGCCACTGCCCGCTTACGGGGAAACCTCCAAATCCTTTTCCTTCCGGAATATTTGATTTTTCAAGAAGAGGTAATGAGCCTCCGCCAGCACCGATGAAAATAAATTTGGAACGAACAAAATGAGCTTTTTTAGAATCCCGGTCTTTGACCTCTATTGTCCAGGAGCCATCTTTTCCGCGCTCAAAATCGTCAACTTCGTGATTCAGGAATAGTTTTACACCTTGCTGTTTTTCAAGATAACCAAACATTGCCTTTGTTAAAGCACCAAAGTTTACATCCGTTCCCAGCTCCATTCTGGTTGCAGCAACTTTTTCATCCGGGTTTCTGCCATCCATAACCAGCGGAATCCAATTGGTTAGTTCAGCTTTGTCCTCAGAATATTGCATTCCTTCAAACAAATGATGTTTTGTAAGCGCGTCAAATCGTTTTTGCAGATATTCTACGTTATCATCTCCCCATACAAAACTCATGTGCGGAATGTGACGTATAAACTCGTCGGGTGATTCAATAACACCATCCTCAACCAAATGAGACCAGAATTCTTTAGAGACTTCAAATGATTCAGCAATTTTGATAGCCTTTGTAATCTCAATTGTACCGTCCTCGTTTTCAGGTGTATAGTTAAGTTCGCAAAAGGCAGAATGACCCGTTCCGGCATTATTCCATGCATCAGAACTTTCAGCAGTTACGCGATCAAGACGCTCGAAAATAGAAATGGTAAACGCAGGATTTAATTTTTTAAGCAATACTCCAAGAGTGGCACTCATGATACCTGCACCAATCAAAATGATGTCAGGCGTGGTAATTATGGATGACTTTTTTATGCGCATTTGGAATGAAAGTTTATTTTAAAGTAATCTATCAACCCGGAAAAATCCAAATATATAGTCACAACAATAGTGTATGTATGAAATGTTTCCAAAATAGTATAATTTAAAAAATAAAGTAAAGGCTACATGTTAAAGTTCTTTTTTAAGGCCAATAAAAACCTTTTTTGTTTCTATAAACCATAATATTCCGCTTGGTGGGGTCATGTACAAAAAAGGTTGCCGACCTGATCAGCAACCTTTTTAAAAATCAGTATTTTAATCCTATCTTAAAATTTTAAAACTTTCGCCGTTTACTTTAAAAGTATAAATTCCGGGGGCATACTTAGTCATGTCAATAGTCAGGCTGGCAGCATTTTCCTTCCGCGACAAAATTTTGATCCCGGCCGAATTAAAACCCTCGAGCGAATAGATGGCTTTGTCAGACTGAATATTCAGAATTTCTGAAACAGGATTCGGGAAAAGTTTTATCGATGTCTCTCCGGAAACACCAAGACTGATAATGCTGCTCAATTCATACCTTCCATCTTTATCTGCTTGCTTGAGCCGGTAGTAATAAATGCCGGGTGTGAGAAGATCGTCGCGAAATTTATACGCTCTGGCTTGGGCTGTATTTCCAAACGCCTCTATTTTACTAACAGGAGAAAAATTCTCGGCATCGTAACTGCGTTGAACTTCAAAATGTGAAGCATTAACTTCTTCTGCTGTTGCCCACTGGAGAAGCGCCTGCATCTGGTTATTTGTAGTCCCTTTGAAATATTTAAGCGTAACGGGAAGGGCAGAAGCGGACGGGACATAAAACGAAGGTGTCAATACAACATTACCATTAGTATCGGTTGTCTTGAGTCTAACCAAACCCGCCCCTGTTGTCCATTGCTGATCGGTAGATTTGATGACGTTACAATCGTTTTGGTTCATCCAGGCATAACTATTCCATCCCGAAGAGGCTGTAAACATGGTATTGGAGCCAGTCAGGTGATTTATCACAACGTCCGCCGGTTTTATTGCAGCTGATGGCTGTGAGTTCTGAAAAAAATCATCATTGAGGTTATTGACCCAGAACTTGGCGAGGGAATCAAGCCCGTCACCTGCAAAATGTACCTGATCCAGCCTGTAGTCACTATTCCAGTAGTCATCTGTTGCCGGTCCTTCGAAAACATTGCTGACCTTGTAGGCAGGGTTGTATCCAGGGCCTGTAATGCCGATGACATCATTTTGGGCCGAGATCACTGCCTCGGATGTATGGCTTGCATCTGTTTGCTCACCCTGCGCAGTGAACGTATAACGGGAAGCTCTCGACACAACCCAGGCCAAATTTGGTTTACCGGAGAGATTACGGCATTCATTGATAATATTCGTCAGGTCATCTCGGTATAATTCGCGGCTTGTTTGCACTTTGGTATCCGTTTCTCCCTGATGCCATAATACTGCTCTGATCCCGGATTGGGCAATGTAGTGGTTTAGCGCGATTCGCATGATGCCAAAAGGCAATCCGGCGGGATAGGGAATGCCATACCAGGCATAAGAAACCGCGTCTGTAGGGATTGACTGTTTCCAGTTTTCAATCCCGGTAGCCGACCAGCCCGCGTTAAAAATCATGACCGGCACATTTAGTTTTTTTACCATCCGGTCTCCAAACAATCCCCAGCACCATGCATAATTTCCAAATGGAGCTGTTGTTGTTGCTTTATCGAGATGTACATATTCCGGGCATTTCACGGTAATGTTGGCGTAGGCATCATAATCTGTGCGAAAGTTCACACTGCTCACCGCGTCTTCGCTGGCGCCTGGCCCACTTAGATTTCCATCTCCGCCTGTCGCATTTGATTGCCCTGATACCAGAAAAACTTCTCCGACACCAACGTGCTGCACGGAACTTTCTATGTTGGCATGTCCGCTTTTGATACCCCTGACTTCAAGGCGGTACCAACCTCCGGTGACAGTCATAGAACTACTGAAATTGTTGCAGGTAGTGGCACCGGAGATTATTTGCCAGTCACCTCCTTCCGGAGCGGGTTTACCCATCACATCACCTTCAGGGTTTGATTTAATTGGAACAAACCTGGCTTCGATACGGTCAGCGCAGGTTGTGAGATAGCCCGCAATATGGATAACAGCCTGATTGTTGTTATCACGCTGCAAAACGGAGCGATCTAAGGGAAAAGTGATGTTTAACTGAGCAAATGCTGAGGGAAGCGCATGCACATAGAAAAGGCATAGCAGCGCCAGGGACTTTTTTTTCATGAGGAGGATTTATAAGATTTATCGTTGTGTGTGTACTAAACCATTATTCCTGGATATTTAGATAAAACTAGATCAACCGGATTCTGGTTTTTGAGTGGCAAAGTTATTAGAATAATATATTTGCAGACAAATTATTTAGTAAGTGGATGTTACTTTCTGTCGAATACAACGTACTATTTTCAATCTTTACCTGAATTTGATATTATGAACCCGTGCGAAAGGAAATTGACAATGACGTTTGCACAGCCGGGGTAGTTTATGTCAATTCGGGATTTTACTGAGAGATTTCAAGGTAATTCATGAATTTTTAGGAGTTGTAAATCAAGCGAATGGGCTTTTTTAACCTTAAGTTTGGTTTATATTTTAAGATTACGTAACATTGCATGGATATTATGAAAAATGGCCTTTAAACTGTAAATCTTCTTACAAAACTGATTATTATGAAAACACAACACTTACAAACATTGGAAGTATCTGCTACGCGTAAGGCGTACAAAAAACCTTCGTTAAAATTTATCGGTAAAGTTGCTACAATCACAAAAGCGAACAAAGGCAGCGTTGATGATGATGGTGGTGGTACTTTAAAACCTTAATTTTTTGAAATGATATGCCAAGGTTTAATTTCATTTGACACATCATTCAAATTCGAACAAAACCACAAGGCAGGCTATTACAAGATAGACCTGCCTTGTGGTTTTTTCTATATAAAGGACCGAAGCGAAGACGAACGTAATTTTTATCCCTTGTTCTTCCTTTTGGATGGAATAAAGTATGAAAAGAAAGGGTTGCATAGCGGTTATCGCCAAAGTCTTGAAAGTGCAATTGAAGAAAATTTAGATAAATCTACCTTTGTTGGTATTAGCTGGGATTCGAAATCTCAAATATTAACTTTAATATCCGGGGTATTTGGTATCATTCCCATTTACTATTACTTTGTTGAAGCAAAGTTTGTCGTTTTTGCTAATAGTCTTCCCACTCTCATGAGCCTGATTCCGTTGGAATACAGGCCCCTTCAAAATAAGTATCACATTGCTAAATATTTGTCAATGGATGCGAAATTTGGTAATGCTCATCAGGATACCTTTTATCAGAATGTGAGGCTTGTGCCACCTGGCAACAGTGTAAAAATTTCAGGAAGCGGAGTGGCTGTTGAAACATATTTAAGATATAATAAGCCGTCATCGAATTCAAATGAAGAGTTATTTCTTGCTGTCTCCGATACGCTTAAGGAATCTGTGATAACATCTGTCGGAACAGGAAACGTTGTTGGGGCACATTTAAGCGGCGGCTTGGACTCATCTTCGATCTGCGCTTTTGCTCAACTGGCTTATGGAACCGGCAAACTAAATACTTTCTATTTTGATTTAAAAACAAAGTATGCTGATGAAATTGTCTACGTCGAGAAAATCGCTGAATTATTCAAATTGGATCACCACAACGTAGTCCCGTCAAACAGGATTTTGGATTATGAGATTGAGTATATTTCTATTTTGGGAAGGCCGGGATATGGTGTTTTCCCTAACGCCGCGCATGGATCTGTAATAAATAAAGCGGTTGAAACAGGTTGTAATGTTCTTCTTAGCGGACATGATGGAGACAGCATAACGGGGTTTGGCACCTATGAGTATTTCAATCAATTTCTTGAAAAACGCGATATTATAGGTCTTAGAAATGCGCTGAAAGAATTTGCTGTTATTCAGCCGATGGGATATCTTTTTGCTGATTGGGAGAGTTTGTCAGTTGAGCAGAGAATAAGAACATTTGAAAAATACTGGTGTTTTCGTGAGCTTGACCGGGCAATTTTAAAGCAGAATACATCGAAGATCATTTGGCTCGTTAAGCATTTTGGTTTGGAAAGGGATGAAATTTTTGGCTATATGCGACGCAGTTTCAATAAGGCAACGAGGAAATACTTTGGGCAAAAGTTACCTGCATCTCTACTCAACGAAAACTTACCTTTGAATGATTTTTCTAAGCAAAAGTATCCTTATGATTTTTATGGACAATATACTGACGATGTTGAAGGTGTATATCTGACGAATTCACCTGACGTTTCCCGTGACCTCTTTACTCTGGCCAATTCAAAGGGAATCAGTTTTAGGTTTCCATTTTTTTATAAACCGCTATTCGAATTATGCATGTCCGCTTCGTATGAGACAAAATTTGGAAACGGGATCGGACGAAATCATCTGAGACAGGGTTTAGAGGGGATTCTGCCTGATGAAGTACGGCTAAGAGCCGGAAAGGGCTCGGCGGGCGCTTACAGCAGACGAACTGTGATTGATTTGTACAATCAGGGCGGGGGAGACTTCCTGAGCAGTTCGTCAGGAGTTTGGGATTATATCGATAAAAAGAAATTTGACATAACCTGGACTACATTAAATAAGAGCGATCTCTCCAACTTTAACTATGTAACTTGTTCAAGGCTTATTTACCGGGCACTTAGTATTGCTATCTGGCTATCAAAAAAATAAGGCTAACTTCTAGGTCGGCCTCATTTTTTTAATTTATCTGTAGCCAGTATCCACCTTTACTATCGCACTACACTTACTTTACCGGACAGCTCTTGCTTACGTCCATCTTTCCAGTAGTATACAAACTTGTAGATATAACTTCCGCTCTGTTTTGGATACCAATACCACTCGTTATTTCCCGATTTAAAACTTGTAGTGGCGGTTTTAATCAGTCTTCCATGCGTATCGTATATAAATATATTTGACTCAATGGGTTCATTATTATTCGACAAAACCTCGGTTTTGAATCGGATGTAGTCAGTGGACGGGTTCGGACTGGCAATCAGACTTTTCGCTATTTCATCAGATTCGGTAAGTTCAAACTGAACGCGATAAGGTTCAACTACGGTGTTACCTCTCATATCCCAGGATCTTACCAGCAATTCATACTGGCCAGCACTCAAAGGTGTTACATCAGGAGAAAACAAAAGAGTTTTGAGGTCAATTTTAGAGACTTCAATCTGACTACTGTTAACCTGTACAAATTCACAGGATTCATCCCAGCAGCTTTTTAGGTATACCTGAACAAGGGACGGGTTTTCAGTAAGAGTGTTGTTGTCGGTTAAGCGTATCGTTAAACGAGCTGCGACAGGTACTTTTTGTTTGTTTTCAATGACCTGGTTATTAAATGATGCAAGGACCTGAGGGGCCACAAAGTCCTCAACGGACTCTTCCGGATAACTGTTTAACGATTTGATATTTTCCCATGGAATAATTAATTCGGCTGAGTTATTTTCTTTACCGGATTCTTTGATCAGGTTTGCAGGATCCAGAATGACACCGATTTTATTTAAAAATTTATTGTTCGCGATCGTAAATGTAATTTCACCCTTCGCTTCGGACATGGCTTTTGTGATTGTTTTATCTAAACTCGCCTGGCCATTAGAAAAACTAAGTGTCACCTTTGCATTCAGATTTTCGGAGGTTGATATTTTACCAACATTTGAAACATTTATTTTCACTATCAGACTGTCGGACTTTTCGATAGTTTGCGCTAAAATTTTACTGCGAACAAATATGCCGGAATTTGCAACTGTGTAATCCGGAAGGTTATTAAATGAAATTTTCAGAGCCGGATCTCCCTGTAAAAGTGCCTGGTGCAAGTTTGATATCATGTAAACATCAACGGGCGTCTTTGTAATATTAGCGGCAACTTTCTGATGTATATGCCCTATGGTTTTAGATTCTTCGATTGAATTAAGCGGGCTGAAAACCTCTGCATAGAGCGCTTTGATATAGTCTGCGGATGACGAATAATAGCTTAAATGTGAATTTGCAATTACAGCTATTGCACCTTTGTCTTTTGTTAGTACCCAGTCGGTAGATAAAGGATTAGTATATGAGTTGAAAATGTTTCCTACGCCACAGCCGTTAAAATACATGAGCGGGTATTTGCTTTTATTCTGATACCCTCTTTCGGATTTGGAAACATAGCCAAAATCCAGGTCAGTGACAGTTGGAGATCCGTGGCCGAAATAAGATATTAAACCAACACCGGCGTTTACTTCCGGAGCAATTACAACGGGTTCAACTTCAATATTTGTTTGTTTAACAAACGGTTTAACTTCTCCACCTGCGTTTTGTACGAGGGGAGTAAGAGAGGCGAGAAGGTCTCTGAACTGAGAGATTTCAGAAGAAGATTTACCGCCGTTAAGATGAAGCACATTTTTTCGATCTATAATACTGCCGGCTTCGTATTCTTTGACTTTATCAAGGTAATTATAAACCAGCTCATTTGTTGATGCACTGATTCTTCCAACAGGAATTGCTTCAACATCCTGATTCGTATTTGCTAAACCCGATACGAGCAAAACATCAGATCCGGGAAAACCAACACTAGGCACCTCATCAGGTATTTCTTTTACCAGATACCTTGTAGGCGCTAAATGTTTTCCTATCAGTAAAAGGTATTTATCGTTTCCGCCCTTACTGATAAAAAAATCTGCGAAGTTTCTGATTCCGGCCGGATGTGGTTCTCCAAAGCTGAATTGGTCATAAACGTCCTTGATATCGATGATGTAAGGTTTGAAAGATCCGCCTGCGGCAGATTTCCGATAACTGCTATAGGCTTCTGCTGATTCTCTTACCGAAGAAGCGGTTACTATGATGTAGTTATAATCCTGGGGATTAATTTCTTTATATACGATTGGCGTAACTTTTTGAACAGTTTTTGATTCATTTGTTACAAATAGTTTTAATTCCTTATTGGTAACTCTTGTAACCATAAAATCAAGATCAGCGCCGGAGTAACTTGTTTTTATTTGAACAGGTTTACTCGGGTCCGAAACGTCGAAAATCAAAGCGCTCTTTGGAGCATCTTTTATTACAACTCTGCTCACCTTGTTTGAAGTTGGCGTAAGGTTGAAATAAGAGAAATTTCTGCCCGCCATGGTTAAGGACTGAGGATATTTTAATATGTGATAAGTCAGTGAATATCTGACACTGGTGCTGTTATTGGTAGACTGTAATGAGAAGTTACCCTTGCCGTTGACTGCGATGTCTGTCATTGGGTTGAGGGTGATATTAGCTATTGTACCTTTAAAACCCTGAAAGTTAAAATTATTTGCGATTCTGCTACCAACAGATAAGTTTATGTTGAAGCCGATTGTATTTCGGCCATTAACCATTACCTGCAAAATGGGGTTAGGAACATCAGTGCCGGTAACCCAATTATTTAGCTGAAAATCATAGTTTTTAAGATCAGAGCCGATGATCGCCGGGCCGGTCATCGTTTCCCCATCGGCAAAATAACTTTGTGCCGGGGTAGGCTCAAAAATTTGCCAGGGACCGTTTGAGTAATCAGACTTTGATGTATTAGCCAGTATTACGGTCTTTTCGAGATGGTATTTTTCCGGTGTGGTTTTAGTGTCAAGAGCAAGGTCCGAGGTCTGAGCTCTGGCGATGTCTGTAGTGGAAACAGTCAAAATATAAGATCCCAGGTCCGTATAGTAACTGAAATAAGGATTAAGCCTTGATGTTATGGGTCTGTAAAATACTGAGTCAAGTCCGCCATCGTTGGGTTCTCCATAAAATACAAGAGCGTTTCCTTCAATTCCTATGATGTCAACCTGTTTGCCGCGATTGAATAGTTGATATTTTGATGTCTGACTTACAGGAAAGCCATTTTTTGATAAGGAATCCAGCGAAACTCGCTGGATTCCTTTTTCCTTAACAGATAATTTTATGTACGGCTGATTATATTTTATCCAGGAATTTGTAAACTTCTGTGCAAATGATCCGGAGAACATAAGCGTAGTAATAATAATCAGATAGAGCGTGCGGAGGTTCATATTTACATTTTCCTGGTTAATCTTTTATTCAGCTTATTTTCTAATGACAACTTTTCTCGTCACCACGTTGTCTGAAGTTGTTACCTCCAGAATATACTGGCCGGATAATACGTTGTTTAACAAAATACTTTCTCCGATAACCGATTTTCTAATTACAGTTCCTTTGATGTCATAAAGCTTCCATTCTTTAACAACGGCGCCATTTTCAGCCGCTACTTTTACTTCATTTCCTGAAACCGGATTAGGGAAAATTACATGGCCATCAACTTCATTCTTCACAGTAATGATTCTTGATGTGGTGATTTTTCCATCGTAGTCAGTTTGGTTCAGACGGTAATAATTAAGTCCGCTAAGAGGGCTGGTATCTTTAAGAGAATACATATTTAACCCGGTAGTTGTACCTTTTCCATCCACAGTACCAATCAGGTGAAATCCTTTTCCATCCCCGCTTCTTTCAATATTAAATTCTTTGTTATTAACCTCCTCGCTTGTTGTCCAGCTTAAAAGCACTTCTTTTGGAGAAACAAGCTCACCTTTAAATGATGTCAGGCTTACAGGAAGGGAAGAAGGATCTACACTCAGGATAATGATTGCCGGATCACCAAGAAGTAGTGATTGATGAATATTGGTAATATCCAAAGTTGCCGGAACATTATCGATCAATGTTTTTTGGGCAACTGTCCTCATGATTTTACCGATACTCTCACGGTTGGTTGCAGAGGTACGTCCGGAAATGATCGGATCAGGCTTGGAAAATATTTCAGCATAGAAGTATTGCAGATATTTTTCTGTTGGTTCCACATAGCTTGACAGAGTTCCTCCGATATTGGCAATTGCTCCTTTACCATTTGCCAAAACCCAGGTATTTGCCAGCGCTTCTTGTCTTGGGTTGGTCGTGTTGTTACCATAGTTGGCAAAAATGTTTGATACACCACAGCCATTAAAATACATGAAAGGGAATTTGCCAACGTTGTTGTACGAAGCAACGGCGCTGAATCTGCCCAGGTCATAATCTGTATCGTTAGGGGATCCATGTCCAAAATAGGTTATCATCCCTACGCCAGCGTTGAGATCCGCAGAAATATCTACAGGTACTGTATTACCTGGTTCCACATAACCTTGTTTTACATACGGTTTTACACTTTTTCCTTTAAACGTATTTTGATCTTCAACCAATGGTTCCAAACCTTCGAGGATTGCCTTGAACTGTGGGATCTGACCAGGTGCCTCAAAAGGAGTTCCGGGATTCAATATATTGGTGTGACCACCATTTATATGAAGTACCTGCTTTCTCCAAAGTTCTTTATTTGCCTTGGTTTCATATAACTTAACTTTCGCTAAATAATTTGTTATATCTGCAGGGTCGTTAGTTGCTAATCTTCCAATCGGGATAGCAGGTGCATCAGCGTTAGCACCATTTAGTCCGGCAACCAATAGGATATCTGAGCCCGGGTAACCCATAGTCGGAACATAACCAGGCAGTTCCTTAGTCAAATATCGGGTAGCTGAAACTGCTTTGCCGATCAGGAATAAATGGTGATTATCATCTATTCCTTGTGATAACATATATTCGGTAAACTGTCTGATTCCAAGCGGGCTTGGCTCACCATAGTTGAATTGATTGTAAACGTCTTTAATATCTACTACCAGTGTTTTAAAGGATCCTCCGGCTGCCGAAGCTCTGTATGCTGCGTACTCATCCGCCTTTGATCTTAAATCAGCATTTGTTATAATCAGGTAATTATGGGAAGAAGGTGTGATTTTTGAGAATGGCGCAGCACTTATAAGCGCGTTAGACACATTGCCACCTGTAATGTAAAGCTTGAGTGTTTTATTTGTTTCACGTGGTATCATCAAATCAATTGCATTATCAGCTACTGTTGCTGTTACCACTTTTGGATTAAGCGGATCCGAAATGTCAATGACAGTTGGATTGCTCGGAACATTAAGTATTTTTATTCTGCTTGCGGTATTTGTTGTTCCCGGAAATGTGAACAGATATTCACTACCGGACTGCATATCCGTTTGCTGTGGATATGTTAAAGTATAATAGGTAAGTGAGAATCTATATACATCTGACGCTCCGACATCGCCCTGCACGGAAAAGGAACCCTGCCCGTTGCTGATGTTTGTTTGCGGATCAATTGATATCTGAGTTTTAGCACCGGTAAAGCCGTTGAAGTTAAAGGTGAATGCCGGAACAGTACTAGATCCCAGCAGAACCTTCACTTTTTGGGTGCCATTCTGGCGACCATTAATCATCAGATCCAATTTTGGAAACGGCACATCACTGCCTGTTACCAGCCTTGGAACACTGAAGTTATTTGTAACAACCGCCTGGCCCAGGATAAAAGGACCTGTCATGGTTTCTCCATCTTTTAGAAAACTTTCGCTTGGGAAAGGATAATAAAGTTGCCATGGACCATGAGAATAATCTACCGTGGCCGTATTAAATAAAGTCAGGTCAGTTTTTAAATGATAACCCAAAGGATCTCCTGACAAAGCAGGCTGCACAACTGATACGGCTTTTTGGGTTGCCTTTCCAATCGTTACGAAATAAGAGCCAAGGTCCGAGTAATGACTGTAATAACGGTTTATTCGTGCAGTGACCGGGCGATAAAGTAATGAATCTCTCGACCCATCATTCTTTTCAGCATAAAACTCAAAATCATTTTCGTTGATTCGTACAATCTTTACAAGCTGACCACGGTAATAAACATTAAGCAATTCCTTATTTGCAGAATTGACAGTTAATCCGGCTGCTCCAAGTTGAGTAAAAGTGATTTTTTGCAACCCTGCGTTCTGAACTCCAATCTTCACAAAAGTTTGGTCGAACTTATCGTTCAGCCAATCGTTTGCATATTGTGCATTCGACTTTACTGAGAATGTTAAAAGGCTGACAATGAAAGCCAGCTTTAGCATAGTAGAAATTTTCATAGTGTTTATATATAAAAGTTGCAGTAAACAAAGTTAATATAAATTCCTTAGACAGAAGGAATTTAACAATTTGATCTCGATTAAAGTCAATACCGGATTATACACCATTATTTCCAGATGTATATACGAAGGTATTGACAATATGTATCGAGAGGGCCTCTGTTTTTATCGTAAATTATTCAGATATTTTATTCCTTCCTTTCTTCAAGCTTCTTTTTCAAAAAACCAACCAAGACTTCCAGCCCGGTATCAAAGCGTGAATTATTATTGATTACAACATCGGCTTCTGAGCGGAGGGGCTGGATAAATTTGTCGTAAGTAGGTGCTACGTGATGCTCCCAGCGGTATAAGACGTCATCCAGGTCGTAACCGCGTTCATTGTTGTCGCGGATAATCCTGCGTTTTATCTTAACATGTTCTTTGGCGTCGACGAAAATTTTAAGATCGATCAAACGCGCAATGTCAGGAAAATAAAATACAAATATGCCTTCCACGATGATGATAGGACGTGGTTCGAAAACAAGTATTTCCGGTACAATCAGCGGATTGTTAAAGGTGTATTCTTTCTGATGAACTTCCCTCCCTGCACGCAGGACAGCAATATGTTCTGCAAACAGATGGTGATCGATGGTTTCGGGTAAATCGAAATTTTCGACACCATTCTCATCTCTTGGAATTTCGTGTATCGGACGATAATAATTGTCCTGGGAAATACGTGTTACTTCTTCTTTTGCGAAGGAATCAAGCAGGCATTTCATGAAATAGGTCTTTCCGGACGCGCTGCCTCCGGTTATTCCAATGATGTAGGGGGGCTTTTCGGGCTGGGTCATGAAGCTCGGCTAATACTGTGTTTGTTGATTTTTGATTAAACTTAGTAAAATTATTCTATTGTCATACTAATCAATAACTGCCAATTTTCCGGCAAGTTTTTGGTCTCCGTTTGAGGAAATGATCAGGATCAGATAAACTCCGCCTTTTACTCTGTTTCCTTTATAATCGTTTAGATCCCATGAAGCTGTGCCGCCCTCTGACTTCGTTTCATAAACCAGTCTTCCTGAAAGCTGCATAACCTTCACCGTAGACTTTTCCATAAGTCCCTTAAAGCCAATCTGCCCGCCATAACCCGGTCTCACCGGATTTGGAAAAATAGTCACAGATGAAAAATTTTCGGCCGAACTGGTTGAATTACTGCGATAAGATACCATCCCGTTTGGTGTGTCCACAAAGAGCATTCCGGTTTCAGGGGCAAACCGTAGTGAGGTAACAGCGTTTGATGGAAGCGGACTTTCCTCGGCAGTAAACTGGCTGATCATTTCTGTGCCGTCTGCATTAAAAAGATAAATCCCGTTTAATGTTCCGATCCATTTTCTGTTTCCTGGTTCGATAGCAAGAGCGGTACATTTTTCATTTGAAAAAAGTCTTCTTTGTCCAAAAACAGGAAGTACTGCATTTACCCGGGAATTGGTCAGTATCTCGTCTGGGAGAAAGTAACCTACTCCTTTATCGCCGGCAAACCAGATATATCCGTCCTGATCTACTGCCAGGCTGTTAACGGTTGAAGAGGGAAGACCTCCGTTATTTGTAGCAGTAGTCAGAAATCGTTCCTGATTAGTTTGAGGATTTTTTACGGATATTCCTCCACCAAGATAGGATGGCAAATGAGTCCATGTTAATCCATCAGGCGCAACAATGCTTGAATCAGTACGCGGGAACAAAGTAGTGTCTTTTTGTTCAGGAAGGAAGATTTTAAAATCTCCTTCAGTATTGCTCACCAGCCCGTTTTTGTTATCTGCTGTCCAGATTTTGTCAGCAGAAGTAACGATCGATTCCTTTGGAGATAAAAACAATGAGGACCTGAAAACCCCTGGCGAGCCGTTGGCAGGAATACTGACAACGCTATTTTCCAGCGTAACAATAAGGCCTTCGGTTGAGCTGTAAAATGAATAATAGAAACTGATGCTTGGGTAAATTAATATCCAGGAGCCGTTGGCTAATTGGTATACGCCCTTTCCGGGAAAACCGGCATAGATGAGATTGTTATGAGAAACAATTGCGGTTGCCGTAAACGGTACGGAAAGCAACTTCCAGTTACCAAAAAACTGCCTGTTAACCGTGGCGCTCATGGAGCTGGCCAAAATTCCGGTAGAAGTAAGCGCGTAGATCGAATCCGACGAAAAAGCAATGTCTTTTACATTTGCTTCTGCGCCGTTTGTTGCAATGTAACGGTAGGTTTCTCCAACCTGCTGTAATTTTGTGTTCAGTACAACAATGCCAAAGTTAGTTGCCAGGTAAGCAACGCTTTTTTGAAAGAGAATCCGGTTAATCTGTTTATTATCAGGAAGACCGGATGTATTGGTAAAAACGTGCCAGGGAATAATTTGTTCGGGTTCCGACTGGTCATTTAAATATAATAAATCCATATTCCCGCTTCTATATGCAAGAAGCATCGTACGGTATTCCTGGTCGTAGGCAAAACTATTAATTCCCGTTTCGCTAAGACCATCTTCTTTTGACAAGATTTTGATCTTTTTGTCTTCAGGATTAATACTAAACAGTCCGTTATAAGAAGATGAAAAAATCCGGTTGCCGGTACTTACAACATGACGGGCAGACTGATAATTGAAATGAGTGTCCCATTGTCCCAGCGGCACTTCCTGAGCAGCCGCAAAATTTAATTTAACAATCAAAAAAAACAGAAAAGATAGTTTTCCACAAGCCGTAATTACCGGCTTGTGGAAAAAATCAGAAACCATTTTCTTTCCGTTTCTCACGATCCTTGTTATTCGCCCTTTTAATTTTCGACGGTTATTAATGCAGAACCTTTTCCAACTCCGGTACCGCATCCGCTTTTTAATGACGCAAGTTTATACTCAGTTGTAGATGTAGGGGAGACAGAAATTAAATACGGATTTAAAAATGTTCCGTTAATAGACGTACCGTCAGAAAGTGTAAACGACCAGGGAGGTAATCCGTTTTTGAATTTTAACTGGATTCTTGTCGATCTGCCTGCGGTTATAAAGCCTTTGCCGGATACCTCTCCCAACGCCTTGTTTGGCGCAATAATGTCAATTTCTTCGATAGCACTCGACACCGCCGGAGAAGATGAGATGATACGTATTTTATGAGTTCTGATCGTGTCGCTTGAGGCAACAGAGGTCAGTTTCACATTCATGGTTGTTGGAGTGATTGTAGTTGGGATATCCACAAACCTTCCGTTTTTATCTGTCATCTGCACAACAAATTTATTGCCCGGATTGTAGCGCCCGACGGTTTTATATGGTATTTCAATTACCGAACCTGAACAAACCATATTTTGTGAAAGCTTTTCAAGGGTAATTGCTACCGGAGGTGTTTTTACAGCTACTTTCGCTCTTCCTGAAAACTTGCCGACACCACAAAGTCCACCGGCAGAAGTAATCTGATAGTTGGTATCGTAAAAAGGTTTCACTTTCACTTTATAAGGAGACTCCTGGATGTTGTTTTCGTATGTTCCGTCCGACAGCAGTACAAACCATGGCGGGCCGCCTCCGTTGAAAGTTACCGTTAATTCTCCTGTCTGGTCTTCATTCAGATAAAGAGAGTCTTTTAAAAGTGTCGTAACAGTTGGAGAAACGATGGTGATTTTTGCAACCTGGCTTACAAGATATGGAGCAGAAGAAGTTACACGCAACCGGTATTCACCGGGTTTATAAGTGTCCGGGATTTGCGTCGCAATGTATCCTGATGAATCTGGGGACGATATGTTTTTAAAAGCGCCGGTGCGATCGGCAATCTGCACCACAAAATGATTTCCTGTTTTAAATTTTCCTGTCGCACTAAAAGGAACCTGAAACGGAATACCGTTACAAACCCTTGCAATTTTATCAACTTCTTTTAGTTCCAGTTTCGGTTCGGGATTGTTGTCTACATTAACAATAGCTTCTCCCGAAGTTGTGCCGCTTCCGCACGCATTTGCTACGCCAAGGATCTTATATGCTTTGATCTGAGCGGGTTTAACAATTAGATGATGCGGATTTGATAGTGTATTAAGTACATTGGTACTGTCAGACAGGCGGAAAGACCAAGGGGCTGTCCCACCCAGATTTACTTTTAAATGTACCTCCTGGCCAGGCATAATCCTTGCTGCCTGTGTACCGTCAATCACTTCCAAGCGCGCGGTTGGTGTCTGTAAAAGACGAATGGAAACCGGCGGGCTTTTTACAACGGACATGTTGCTGACGATCTGAAGCTGGTAAACTTCCCCTCCAATTTTGTAGGAAGGAATAACGGCTCTCACAGGGCTCTTTTTGGCAGGAAGTGAGATAGCAACGGATTTGCCCGTCGCGTCAATAATATGTGCTACAAAAGTATTTTCATCGTCAAACGGACCTTCTGTCGTAAACGGAATGTTTATTGTTGTTCCGGGACATACAGTCAAATAGGCGATGTCGTCTATTTTAATTTTATAAACGTCAATTGTGTCTTTCTTTTCTGCCTTTGCAGCCAGTTCATCGGCTTCTTTTTCGGTAAGTCCGCTTTGTGGAATTGTATCTGAATCAGTAGCAAGGGCATTGTTCAGTGTATCCGGTTGAATAACAGGTGTAGTTTTTACCGGGGCAGCAACTTTAACAGGTTCAGCTTTTTTAGGAGCAACAACCGGTTTTTTTGTAACCGTACTTCTCTGTGCGACCACCGAACCGGCGTAGCCAAACAATCCAAGAAAAAGAAAAATGATAAACTTAGACATGTAGTATTTCAATAATTAAAGCGTGTTCCTGTTAATGCATTGCAACCAAAGTACTTCCGCGAAGCACAGGCACGATATCGTAAAGATCTTTCTGGAGACAGTAAGCGATATCTTTTTGTATACCCAATCTCTGGAGTCTTCTCACGTGCGATGAGTTGGATACGGCTGCCAGCAAATTTTCTTTGGACTGATCGAATAACCTTTGGGCCATTAGTGTTCCGTCTTCCCTGAGCATAAACTGATCCTTTAAAGCATCGGCCAGAGCGCCGGCGAAAAGTGTATCTTCCAAATTCGGTCTTCCTTTCCAGCCGGCACAAAGCACAAGCACATCGTAAGGCTCGGAACGTAAGTGATTTGCGAGGGCTCCCAGGTTTAAAAATGCACCTACCATTACTTTTACAGCGGTTGCCCGTGCTTTGGTGATAGATAACGTTCCGTTGGTGGTTGTCATTGCAATTTCCGCACCGATTAACCTTTCATCCATATAACTGAAAGGAGAATTATCCAGATCAAAGCCTTCTTCTTTTTTTGCATCACGTTCCGCAGCAGCGATGAAACCTTTGTCCTGCAAAAATTTACATTCTTCAATTGTTGCAACCGGAGTGATACTTTTAATTCCGTAAGCAAGGCCGGTTACCATACATGAGGTAGCCCGGAAAATGTCAGCAACAACTACGATTGAATTATCAAGTTTATGTAAATGGAGAAGGTCAGGCGTCAGGCAGACATCAAGTTGTTTCATACCGGGGGACAATGCGGGATTATAAGAATAGAAAGTTTTACTGCTTAATGATTAACCTTTTACAAAAGGAAGTTTTACGACTTTGGCTTTTAACAGGCGCTCGCGTACTTTTACGAAAATTTCAGTGTCCGGTTTGCTGTAAGCTGTCGGAACATAACCAAGACCAATTCCTTTTTGCAGTGTTGGCGATTGGGTTCCGGATGTAACGTCGCCGAGCTGATTTCCTTCTGCGTCGCACAATTCGTAATGTCCACGTGGAATACCGCGATCAATCATTTCGAAACCAACCAGTTTTTTTTGCAGACCAGCTTCTTTTTGTTGTTTCAAAGAAGTAGAATTAATAAAGTCTTTTGAAAATTTAGTAACCCAGCCCAGCCCTGCTTCAAGAGGAGATGTGTTGTCGTCGATGTCATTTCCATACAGACAGAAGCCCTTTTCAAGACGCAGGGTATCACGGGCACCAAGACCAACAGGTTTTATACCAAATTCTTCACCTGCTTCAAAAATGGCATTCCACATTTTCTCCGCATTTTCTTTATTTACATATATTTCAAATCCGCCTGCACCGGTATAACCTGTTGCTGAAATCACAACGTTGTCAATTCCGGCCATTGTTCCGATCTGAAATGTGTAATATTCCATGGAAGCCAGGTCAGATTCAGTTAGTTTTTGCAAAGTCGCGGTTGCATTTGGACCCTGAACTGCAAGAAGACAAAGGTCTGCTGAAAGGTCTGTCATTTCCACACCTTCCGAATTTTGCGACTGAATCCAGTTCCAATCCTTTTCAATGTTTGAGGCATTTACCACCAGCATGTAGTCGTCTTCGGCAATCCGGTAAACCAGAAGATCATCTACCACACCGCCTTCAGCATTTGGTAAGTAGCTGTATTGAACTTTTCCATCATACAAAACTGAAGCATCGTTGGCCGAAACTTTCTGAATCAAATCCAGGGCTTTCGGACCTTTAACACTAAACTCACCCATGTGCGATACATCAAAAACGCCCACATTATTCCTGACAGCATGGTGCTCTTCCATATCGGACGAATAGCGTACTGGCATCTCGAATCCTGCGAACGGCACTATTTTAGCGCCTAATTGAACATGTATCTGGTGAAGTGGGATCGTTTTCATGAATGGTTAATTGCGTTGCTTTAATTTGCAAAAGTAGGTAAAGCGTATCAAAGCCACACAAAAATCTGTGTTTTCAAATATCCTGATTGATCTTTTTGAAGTATATTGGGAAAAAATAGACATTAATGATTGTCTGTTACTTTATTCTGAAAGTTAATCACATGAAAAAGCAATTTATACTATTCACAGCGCTCCTCGCTTTTTTACAAGCTGCATTTGCCCAGACTGCAACCTTTAAGGGAGAGGTAATCGATGATAAAATAAGTATTGGGTATGGCGTTACCACAGGCGATGTGGACGGTGATGGCAAACCTGATATTTTGCTTGCAGATAAAAAAGAAATTGTTTGGTATAAAAATCCGGGTGAAAAGGGCAAGCCGTGGACGCGCTATGTGATGGCAAAGGACCTTACCGAACAGGATAATGTTTGCATTGCAGCAAGAGATATTGATGGTGACGGAAAAGTGGAGGTTGCGGTAGGTGCACAATGGAATCCATCCGAAACTAAAAATATCAAACAATCAGGGGCTGTATTCTATTTAAATGCACCAAATGACAGGACCCAGGTTTGGGAACCCGTTCGCCTGCACCACGAAGTTACGATTCACCGCATGCAATGGTTAAAAAAAACGGAAGGTGATTACCAGCTAATGGTTTTGCCGCTGCATGGTGAGGGAAACGTGTCAGGTGATGGGGCGGGAGTGAAGGCAATTGCTTTTGATGTACCGGAAAACAGAAAAGGCATCTGGTCTTATGAGTTGCTGGATACCGGCATGCACATGACGCATAATTTTCAACCTATGGAAGTTTCCGGCAGGTTTTTGGGTATGACTGTCGCAGGAAAGGAAGGAGCACAGGTGTTCCTAAACGGCGCCAACGGCTGGGCTCCGTCGGGAAACTGGATGGTTGCCGACAAAGGCATTGGTGAAATCCGTACCGGCAGCCTGGGTAAAAATCAGTTGTTCACGACCACGGTTGAACCGATGCATGGAAACAGTCTGGTCGTTTATTCCAAAGACAACCGTACTGTATTGACAGATAAAATTAAAGAAGGACACGCGCTTGTTTGTGCAGATTTCTTTGGTCAGGGACGTGACCAGATTGTAATGGGATGGAGAAATCCGAATGTGATTGGTGAAACCGGTGTGCGCATATTTGTTGGTTCTGATGCCGAAGGTAAAAAGTGGCAGGAATATACTTTGGATGAAAAAATCAAAATGGCCTGTGAAGATGTTACATCCGCTGATCTGGACGGAGATGGTGACCTGGATGTTATCGCCTCAGGCAGGGCAACTCATAATGTGGTGGTTTACTGGAATCAGCTGAAAAATTAGTTTTAGTCAGGCGGCTGATCCCAACCTCTTTTCCGTCCAACTAATAATATGCTCAGCTTCCTGCAAGGCTATTGCAATCACTTTTGCATTTTGAAGGCCATCGTAGCTCATATATAGGTGAAGTATTTTGTAGACATCATCAAATGAAGCAGTAATTTTTTTGTCAATGCCGGAAAGTTCTTTCTGATAGCATTCCACACTCTTTCTGGTTTTTTTATTATCGTTTGGAAGTACTGCATCCAGCGCTACCAGCACGCCGGAGTATGCTGTATGCCCAGCCATTCTGATATACTTTTTGTCCGAATAACGACCACCTTCTTTCCTGCCTTTTCACTTAGTATTTCTCTGGCATTTTGGATATAACGACGTGCTTCTGTAATAGAGTCCATTGGAAGTGTGATGATCATTTTCTTTCGCGAATTTAAATCAAAAAGGAGAGAAAATAAATTTCCTCTCCTTTCGTAATCGGTATTCTCTTAAAGATTAATCTCTTCTACCCATCAGAATTCCAACGTAGTACAGCAATGTTGCTAATGAACCGATAGCCGCCACCAAGTAGGTACGTGCCGCCCACTTCAAAGCATCTGCCGACATTACGTATTCACGCTCATTTACAATTCTATTGTTCTTGATCCAGGCCAATGCTCTGTTGCTGGCATCGTATTCAACCGGAAGTGTAATAAAGCTGAACAGGGTCGTAAGTGCGAACAATGCTACACCAATTGCCAACGGAATCGGGGTTGTATTCAGCAATAGAATTCCGCCTAAAATGATCCACTGCATATAAGACGATGAAACGCTCAGGAAAGGTACCATCTGCGAACGGAACTGCAGCCATTTATAAGCAGTTGCATGCTGTACCGCGTGGCCGCATTCGTGAGATGCAACAGCCGCAGCCGAAACACTTCTTCCGTAGTATACATCCGGGCTTAAATTCACTGTTTTATCCTGTGGATTGTAATGGTCAGAAAGTTTTCCTTCTACCGAAACCACACGGACGTCATATATACCACTTTCTCTAAGCATGGTTTCAGCGATTTCTTTTCCGCTCATTCCATTGCTCAATCCTACCTGCGAATATTCTTCAAATTTTCTTTTTAAACGCCACTGAACATAAAAACTTATGATCATGACGAGTATACCAATTACATATGCACCAGCCATAATTATATTTTTCTTTAAATTTTACGAAATAATTAATTTGTTCATTTTAAAACAATACCTAAACATAACGTACGGATTCTGCAATATTGTCCGGTTACTGATAGCCTTGTTTTATCTTCTCAATCAGGGCGGTAGTCGAATAACCTTTCACAAGTGCTATCGTTTTTACCTCACCTCCATTACTCAGAACAAAATCCGCACCAGCGATTGTTTCGACTGTATAATCGTCACCTTTTACCAAAATGTCAGGTTTTAAGGCTTCAATCAGCTCACTTGGGGTTGGTTCGTCGAACAAAATGACAGCATCGATAAAAGAAAGTGCTGCCATCAACCGGCCCCTGGCATATTCATTCACGACGGGACGAAGCGGACCTTTCAACCGGCTTACCGATGCATCGGTGTTAAGTCCAAGTACCAGGCGGTCGCCCAAAGCCCGTGCTTTTTCAAGATAATCAATGTGCCCCAGATGAACGATGTCAAAACATCCGTTGGTGAAAACCACTTTTTGCCCGGCACGCTGCCAGTCGGCAACCTGGTTAACCGCTTCATCAAGGCGTAAAATTTTACTTTCCGTTTGGCTCATTTGTGTGAAGGATTCAGGATTTAAAACTTACTTCAGTTGCCGGCGGGAACCTGTGCGGGTTCTCCGGCGAATTTATCTTTTTTTACCAAAACAATTAAAAATGCAATTGCTCCGATCGCAAGCATAAACAACATTTGTGCGCCGTGAATGAAAGTAGCCAGCGTGATACCATCCTTCTGCGACAAACCGTAAAGAATCATGACATTGCCCACCAAAAGGTGATAGGCGCCAATTCCTCCCTGCGTTGGAGCCGTCATGCCTATTGCTCCAACAACCAGTAAGGTTAATCCTGCTAAAGGCCCCAGGTTAGACGTTTCGGGAATACAAAAGAACAGCACATAAGACACCAGATAATAAAGTACCCAAATAGAAACAGTACTGAAAATGAATAAACCCGGGCTACGCAGTTTCCGGATACTTAATAACCCTTCAAGCATTCCTTTTGCAAATACCACAATTTTTTGAATGAGTGCATTTTGCTGAAGTTTGTCTTTAACCGCATTATTCTTAAAAATAAAAATGCCTGAGGTCGCTATAAATACGATCAGGGCTAATAAGAGATAAAGGATAAGCCCGCTTCCTGAATTTGCTCCTGCCTGCCCTCCTGATATTTTACTTTGAAAAAAATCGGTAAAAAATGTGCTCAATCGTTCGAATTCCAGGATGAAGTTCAGGCCGATCAGCACGAGCAAAATGATAACATCGAAAAGTCTTTCAGCTACAACTGTACCGAAACTGAGATTCACGGGCACACGTTCCAAACGGTATAACGTTCCGCAACGGGTGACTTCACCCATTCTGGGAACGATATAATTGGCAAAATAACCGGTTAAAACCGAAATTGAACTGTTAAACAAGCCTGGTTTATAACCCAGCGGCTCCATGAGCATGCTCCACCTCCATGCCCTGAAAATGTGGGCCATTAATAAAAACGTGCAGGAAATTGCAATCCATCGCCAGTCGGAACGGGCGAACCTTTCCAGCATGTCGGCAAGATCGATATCCTTAAAAACAAACCAGATTAAACCTCCTGCTAAACCAAGCGAGATTATATAACGTAACGCACTTTTCATTGTAAGGACTTTGTGTAAATGGGAGTTGGCCGGAAGAAAAAGTAATTATACCAGTCGGTTGTTGTGATCAGGGAAAATGACCATGGGCTGAAATGTTTTTGCTTCTTCCTGCGACATGCTTCCATAAGCGATGATAATGATGATATCGCCAATCTGCACACGCCGCGCTGCCGCACCGTTCAGACAGATCATACCGGAGCCGCGTTCTCCCTTGATCACATATGTTACAAAGCGTTCGCCGTTGTTATTATTTACAATGTGTACCTGTTCATTCGCTATCAAACCAGAAGCATCCATCAGATCTTCATCAATGGTGATACTACCTACATAATTCAATTCTGCCTGAGTCACCTTAACCCGGTGAATCTTGGATTTCATGATTGTTATTTGCATTACTCAATCGTACGAGTTAATATTAATTTACTGCATTACTCCGGCAAAGTTACAGGAATAAAACCTTGCCTTCAAAACAACCGGTAGAAGGATACGGTTCCGATTTAAAAATCATGATCTCAGGGGAAGATTTTGTCAGGTTCTCAATAATTATTTAAAAGCAACGTAATTCTGATTACATCCAAACATCATTATATTTATGACTGAATTAGTACCATTAAGTAATTTTTCGTAGTAATCTGCTTTAAACTATTAATTACTAACCTTTATTATTCATACCAAACCAATGAGTACAGAAAATAAGCTGAAAGATGTAACCCGTCGCGACTTTCTGCAAAAGACGACGGCAGCAGCAATTGGAAGTTTTTTTATAGTTCCCCGCCATGTTTTAGGTAAAGGATTTCGTGCACCAAGCGACAAGATGAACCTGGCAGCTGTTGGGATTGGAAGTAAAGGTTTTTCTGACATTACAAATGCCTGGAATAAGGGAGCAGAAAACGTAGTGGCGCTTTGTGATGTAGACTGGGCTTATGGAAAAAAATGTTTTGATAAATTCCCTGATGCAAAAAAATATAAGGATTTTCGGGTAATGCTCGATGAAATGGGTAAAGATATTGACGGCCTTATCGTTTCAACCCCGGATCATACACATGCAGTGATTGCTTCGGCGGCGATTAGCCGTGGAAAGCATGTATATGTGCAAAAACCGATGACGCATAGCATCAATGAAGCACGTTATCTTACCGAGGCAGCCCGCAAACATAAAGTGGTTTCTCAGATGGGAAACCAGGGTGCATCCAACCCGGCGCAGCAGCAAATGGTAGAATGGTTTAAAAAGGGAGTGATCGGAACAGTGAAAGAAGTGGATGTTTGGACTAACCGTCCGATCTGGCCACAGGGGATTCCGGTTCCTACACAAAAATCAGAAGTGCCAAGCACACTTGACTGGGATTTATATGTTGGCCCAGCCGATTGGGTTGATTACAGCCCGGCATATCATCCGTTTAAATGGCACGGATGGTGGAACTTTGGGACAGGTGCTCTGGGAGATATGGGATGTCACCTGATCGATTCTCCTTTCCGCGTTCTGGGCCTTGGTTATCCAACTGAGGTAGAATGCAGCGTGGGCGCAGTATTCCTGAAAGACTGGACACCGGAATATATTCCTGAAGGATGTCCGCCATCTTCCCGTGTGCAGATTAAATTCCCTGCTACGAAAATCAATAAATCGGAAATGACCATGACCTGGCATGACGGTGGCCTTCGTCCGTTCCACCCGGATCTGATCCCGGCGGATGACGCACTTGGCGAGCCGGATAGCAGCAATGGTGCGATGCTGATTGGCGATAAGGGTGTAATGATGTGCGCTACGTATGGTAAGGACCCAAAAGTGTATTTGAAAAGCGGAGAAAAACTGACAATGCCAAAAGGAGCATTTGAAACCAAGTACACTTCACTGCCTGAATTTGGTCACCATGTAGCCTGGACAGATGCTTGTAAAGCAGGTTTTGACAGTAAAGAACACAAAGCGCTTACTTCAACATTCGATTATTCAGGTCCGCTTACAGAAACGGTTATCATGGGTAATCTTGCGATTCGCAGCTACAACCTTCGCAAGGCAAGTGCTGATGGTAAAAACTTTACTTTCCCGGGGCGCAAAAAATTGCTTTGGGATGGAAAAAGTATGAAGGTGACGAACTTTGATGAAGCTAATCAGTATGTGACCCGCAAATACAGAGGTGACTGGAAATTGTCTTAATAGTTATTTGGTTTTATAGATGGGTGCTGGTGGTAACATCTGCACCCGTTTTTTTTAGAAAACGATATTATCTATTAACCTGACAGGCCCAAGCAAAGCAGCGACACAAATTGCGGTAGAGCCAGTTGTTTTTAGCCGGTCAAGCGGAAGCAGCGTTTTAACATCCACGATCTCGATATAATCAAGGGTAAATTCCGGCAAAGCCAAGAATTTCTCTACCGCCGATTGTTTTACATTTTCAACTGCTTCAGCATTCAGTAAGGCGTCTTTTGCAGCTGTGATAATTTGGTAAATATTTGCGGCCAAATCCTTTTCCTGTGCACTCAATCGCTGGTTGCGCGAGGACATCGCCAGTCCGGTTACTTCTCTCACGGTCGGACAAACAACCAGTTTTACAGGAAAGGCAAGATCTGATATCATTTGCCTGATTACGGAAACCTGCTGTAAGTCCTTTTGCCCGAAATAAGCGCTGTCCGCCTGAACAATATTAAAGAGTTTTGAAACAACGATTCCAACGCCATTAAAATGACCTGGCCGGGAAGCGCCTTCCATGACTGTTTCCAGGGTACCAAAATTAAAAGTCATTACAGGAGGTTCAGGATACATTTCGTCAACAGAGGGTGCGAAAACGGCAGAACAGCCGGCCTCTTCCAGCATTTTGCAATCCTGCTCGAGTGTTCTCGGATATTTCGCAAGATCTTCAGAATTGTTAAACTGGGTCGGGTTGACAAAAACGCTGCAGACGGTGATATCGGTTTCTGACTTTGCGGTATCGAGCAAAGAAATATGTCCTTCATGTAATGCGCCCATGGTGGGGACAAGTCCAATCGATTTATTTTGGGAACGCTGTTGGTGTAAAAAACTGCGCAGACTTTGTATTGAAGTAAATACTTCCATGTAATGAAGACCTGGATTTTAGGAGTTGCCGGGGTTTTCTGTGAATCCGGCGGATTTGCTGTTCGCTGGTAAAAAAATGCTCCCGTAAGGTGATTCCAAAAGATTTGGCATGGATATTCCCAAACTGAGCGCAATATTACATATTGTTTGGAATATCTTTTGATTTTGCGATTTTTTTTGTATAATTTTGCAAAACTTTTTTTCACAAACTGCTAAGTATATATGGAGAAACTACGAATTTTGTATGTAGCCAGTGAAATCAATCCCTTCCTTCAGACCACCGATGTTGCCGATTACGTGAGAAGATTACCTCAGGCGATGCAGGAAAGAGGAGCAGAAATTAGAATTCTTGTTCCCCGTTTTGGTCTTATTAATGAACGCAAAAACAGGCTTCATGAAGTAGTTCGACTGTCAGGAATAAATATTACCGTAGGCGATGAAGAAAAGCCACTTATCATAAAAGTTGCTTCTATACCAAATGCGAAATTGCAGGTCTATTTTATAGACAACGATGATTATTTTCACCGTAAATCAGTTTTCGTTGATAAAGAAAATAATTTTTACGACGACAACGACGAGCGTGCAATTTTCTTCTGCAAAGGTGTTCTTGAAACAGTTAAAAAACTAGGATGGGCCCCGGATGTTGTTCATTGTAATGACTGGATGACGGCTCTGATTCCAATGTATCTTAAAACGACTTATAGGAACGATCCTATGTTCAAGGATACAAAAAGCGTATTTACAGTTCATAACAATGCGTTTGATTACAAATTCGACGCGGATTTGATGAATAAAGCAAAAGCAATGGATGTGAGCGATGAGGCTTTGGCACATCTTCACTCTGCGGATTTTGAAGGATTTGTTAAAATTGGCTGTGCTTATGCTGATGCAGTTATTAAAGCTGACGAACATTGCAGCGAAAGTTTGAATCAGATCTTCAATGATGCACCGAAACGTGTTGAGCTTGAAGAAGAGGATGAAAAATTTTCAGAATCTTATTACAATCTGTATACGGATCTGATGAGCTGATCAGATAAATATATCTCTTTAAAAGGCAACAGAAATGTTGCCTTTTTTTGTGCCTTTTCCAATCGATTGTTTTAAGACGATAGGCCAGGGAAACAGGTCAAAAAGTTATTTTATTTAAATTTTAATCTGATATTGAGTGTGTTCGAACACTTTGCATTAATTGGATAATTTTTATTGTTTGCCTTGTTATCCTTTGATGATTGCTATTTATTTGTACGTTTTTAACAACATACACTTAAATTAAAATTGACATCATTATGTGTGGAATTGTAGCTTACGTGGGAGAAAGGGATGCGTTACCCTTAATTATTAAAGGACTTAAGCGCCTGGAATATCGCGGCTATGACAGCTCGGGCGTCGCTTTGCTGGAAGACGCAAAATTGAATATTTATAAGAAAAAGGGAAAGGTATCTGACCTGGAAGGACAGCTTGCAGGTAAAAAGCTGACATCAACTATCGGAATCGGACATACCAGGTGGGCAACCCATGGTGAACCAAATGATGTGAATGCCCACCCTCATTTCTCCAACAACGGTAAGCTTGCAATTATCCATAATGGTATTATTGAAAATTACGCAACCATCAAGCAGAATCTCCTGAAAAAAGGTCATGTTTTCCATAGTGATACTGACACGGAAGTTCTTATCCATTTCATAGAAGACATTCAAAAAGAAGCAGGCGGTTCTCTGGAAGACGCAGTCAAACTGGCACTTCGGGAGGTTGTTGGTGCTTATGCAATCGTGGTAATGTCTGTGGATCATCCCGGACAGCTTATTGCTGCAAGAAAAGGAAGTCCGCTGGTAATAGGGGTAGGAGAGAATGAGTTTTTCTTCGCTTCCGACGCGACCCCGATCATCGAATATACCAAAGATGTAGTTTATCTCGACGACTATGAGGTTGCCCTGGTAAGAGATGGAAAACTCAGTATTCAAAATCTGGATAATACAGAAACGATTCCATACATCCAGACGCTGGAAATGGAACTCGAAACAATAGAAAAAGGTGGTTACGATCATTTTATGATCAAAGAAATTTTTGAACAGCCCCGTTCGATTGCCGATAGCATGCGCGGTCGCTTGAAAGCAGAAGACGCACACCTGCATCTGGGAGGACTGAGCAACTACATGGATAAGCTTGCAGAAGCAAAACGCATAGTAATTGTGGGTTGCGGAACGTCCTGGCATGCAGGATTGGTAGCCGAATATTTGTTTGAAGAACTGGCACGTATCAATGTGGAGGTAGAATATGCTTCTGAGTTTCGGTACAGAAACCCGGTAATTGAGGAAAATGATATCGTGATCGCAATTTCTCAGTCAGGTGAAACGGCAGATACCCTTGCGGCTATTGAATTGGCCAAATCAAAGGGAGCAATCATATTTGGAGTCTGCAATGTGGTGGGTTCGTCGATAGCGCGCGCTTCACATGCAGGTGCATATACACACGCGGGGCCGGAAATAGGCGTAGCCAGTACGAAGGCATTTACTGCTCAAGTTACTGTGCTCACGCTCATTGCCCTGGCAACTGCCAAAAGGAAAGGCACTATTTCGGAAGAAACGTACCGGCAGCTTTTAATTGAGCTTGAAAACATTCCGTCGAAGGTGGAGCGGGTTTTTGAAAATGCTTCAAAAATCAAGGAAATCGCTTTCATATTTACTTATGCCAGAAACTTTATTTATCTGGGCAGAGGTCTTAATTTTCCGGTGGCACTGGAAGGTGCTTTAAAACTAAAGGAAATTTCCTACATCCACGCAGAAGGTTACCCGGCTGCCGAAATGAAACATGGCCCGATTGCTTTGATCGATGAAGATATGCCGGTTGTCTTTCTTGCAACGCACGATAGCTCGTACGAAAAAATTGTCTCGAATATTCAGGAAGTGAAAGCCAGAAAAGGAAGGGTTATTGCGATCGTTACTGAAGGCGACACGCTGATCCCGACGATGGTAGATTTTGTAATCGAAGTGCCAAAAACGCATGAAATTCTTACACCTTTACTTTCTGTAATTCCATTGCAGCTGCTATCCTACTACATCGCAGTGATGCGTGGAAGAAATGTGGACCAGCCAAGAAACCTTGCCAAATCGGTTACGGTGGAATAATAATCGGACATTTATATCAGGCGGGGTAGTCCAAAAGGGTTACCCTGTTTTTTGTGATAACCGGTAAATTTGCAAAAATAAAATACAGCCTCTTTCGTTAGCTTTGCGCCCTGATACCGCCAAATTTTAAGTCATGCAAAAAAAAACCTTCTCTCTGCAAAAAGTCATAGTTGCTGTTTATGCACTTTTGTCATTCTCCGTTTTCGCCTGTGGAAAAGAAGAGCAGAACTATGTGCCAAAACCAAAGGGATACAACAGGATTTCGCTACCCTCACATAAGTTTCAAAAATTAACAGAGGTTCATCCTTACACTTTTGAGTTTTCCAAATGGGCGAAAGTGCTGCCGGATACCTTCTCAATCGCACAGAAGGACTGGTTATTTATACAGTACCCCCAGTTCGCTGCGAACATACAGCTCACATACAAGCCTTTGATGAAAGACCAGAACAGACTGAAAGAATACATCAATGATTCATATAAGCTGGCAGGAAAACATCAGATACGTGCATCATCCATTCAGGAAAGTAAGATTCTTACCAGGAGCGGCAGAACGGTAACTTTGTTTAAAATCGAGGGTGATGTACCGAGCCCATATCAGTTTTATACTACAGACAGCACAAATCATTTTTTAAGAGGCGCTATTTATTTCCCCGTTGCAACTAAAAACGATTCCCTCCGCCCTGTCATTGATTACATCCAAAAGGACATGCTTCAGCTTCTGAATACTTTGAACTGGAGATAAAAAGCAGTAATCATATTGCGGTGCAAAGCGGAAGGATGTATCTTTGATATCCATACTATTAAGTTCTTCATAATTATGCCAAGAAAACAACCCAAAAACCAGCTTCCACTCGATTTTTCAGTCCGTGGTAACCGTATTGTCCTGCATCTGGGACAGGTTGAGAGCCAGCGGTCGGCGGATGCTCTTTTTGATGGTTTAGTTGATGGAGACTGGATGATTGAACCGGCAGGTGAAGCTGCTGATATTAGTTATGCGCAGGATATTGTTCATCAGATAGGCCATAAACTTCCATATCCGGAGGGTATAAAAATTGCGCAGCTTCATCATGTTGAGGATGTTTTCAAAGGATTCTCGGCTATATACAGGCAGAAAGGCTGGGTATTTGTAAATGCAAAAGCAGATATTAACGAGCGTAATTACCAAATTCACCTGCTTACGGTTTCGCTTGGATTGAGCAGTTCGTATCCGACAACGGTTTCTCTTGCCAACAGAGCCGAACAGTTAATTTTTGAAGCTTTACTTCCTTACAGCGAAGTGGAAAGCTTTTTCAGAGATGATATTTCAAAGATCCCGGGATTTCTTGCCTCAGACATTGCGAATTTTTTCAAAGTGCCTTTTCCTATGGTATTGAAACGAGCCTTACAGCTTCACATTATCAGCGATGAACAGTACCGCAGTTTTATGACGGTCAAACCATTGTCATCATCCAAACCGAGAGAACTTTTTGTATCTCAGGATGGTAATCTGGACGATCTCGAAGCGCAGTTATTTGCGGGCGGACTGGATTAATTGCCCGCCTTATTTTTCTCCATATTACTCAAATCCGGCAAGGGGCTCACGGAAGTCCAGCCACCATCCACAACAAGGCTTTGTCCGGTAATATGTCCTGAATGCGGTGAAAGTAAAAAAAGTGCTGCATTGGCAATGTCTTCGCAAATTGCAGGTCTTCCCATTGGCGTAATCGCTGACCAGATCTTCGGATAAGTTGGGTCTTCGTTTAACGTTCTTTCCGTAAGCGTAGCGCCGGGTGCGACCGTATTGATTGTAATTCCATAAGGAGATAATTCCAGAACCAGATTTTTGGCAAGCATTTCCAATCCTGCCTTGGTCATTGCATAAGCTGCTAGAAATTCATGCGCCTGATGGCCGACGACAGAAGACATCAATAAAATTCGTCCTCCTGTTTTTTGTATCCGCATCTGCCTGGCTGCTGCCTGGGTGAGCAAAAAAGATCCGATCAGATTAAGATCCAGCACTTTTCTAAGACTGTCGAGCGGATACTCAAAAAAATCGCCAAAGAGTGTTATACCTGCATTAGCTACGGTAATAGTCAGCGTTCCGAAACAACGCACCGCTTCTTCTACCATTCCATCAATAACTTCGGGTAAGGATACATCTCCTGAAAAAGCAACACAATCACCTCCCTTGTTTCGGATCGTATTTGCTGCCTGTGTGGCCATCGTTTCATCAGCATCGTTCAAAATCACGCCTGCACCTTGTAGAGCCAGCTGTTTTGCGATCTCAAAACCGATACCCTGTCCGGCACCGGTTACGATCGCAACCTGGTTAATGAATATTTGATTGGTCATTTTGAATTTTTATAGTTTCACTTTATTACTTTATTTATTACCCGTCTGATGGCGGAAAAGCCATCAGACGGGATAGCGCACCGGTCGGACGGCTTTTTCGCCGTCCGACCGGTAAATAAAAAGGGTAAAAGCCTCAGTGCGAGTCCCTCGTCACTTTATCTCCCGAGCCTCCTTTTAAAAAATCCAGATCAGCTCCTTCATGCGCCTGCATCACGTGATTGATATGCAAATGAACATAACCTCGGTTATAGCCCAATTCCAATGGTTTCCAAAGTGCCCTGCGTTGTTCGAGTTCTTCATTCGTTACTTCTAAATTTAACTTTCTGTTTTCTACATCCAGTTCAATAATGTCACCATCCTGAACCAGCGCCAGCACGCCGCCGACAGCTGCTTCCGGAGAAACATGCAAAACAACTGTTCCAAAACCGGTTCCGCTCATTCGTCCGTCGGATATGCGAACCAGATCAATTACCCCCTGAGCAAGCAACTTTTTAGGTAAAGACATATTGCCAACTTCCGGCATTCCCGGGTAACCTTTTGGTCCAACATTTTTGAGAACCAATACGCTGTTCTCATCCACATCCAGGTTAGGATCATCAAGTCTGGCTTTGTAATCATCAATATCTTCAAACACTACAGCCTTTCCCCGATGTTGCATTAATTCAGGTTTTAAAGAAGCCGAAGGTTTGATCACAGCCCCATTTACACACAAATTGCCGCGAACAACGGCAAGTCCGGTCAGATTTTTAACAGGCTCTTCCAAGGTGCCGATTACATCAGCATCAAAGCATTCTGCGTTAGCGCAGTTTTCAGCCATGGTTTTTCCGTTTGCCGTGATCACATTCGGATGCAGCATTCCAATCATTTCTTTTATTACAACAGGCAGGCCGCCGGCATAGTAAAAGTCTTCCATAAAATATCCGCCCGAGGGCTGAAGATTCAAAAGCAAAGGTACTTTGGCACAAAGATCATTAAAGTGATCAAGCGAAAGATCCACCCCGATTCTACCTGCTATTGCCAAAAGATGAATGACAAAATTAGTCGAGCCGCCAATGGCAGCGTTGAGCATAATCGCATTTTCAAAGGCTTCTTTTGTCAGGATCTGGGATAACCGCAGGTCCTCTTTAACCATTTGAACAATCCTTCTTCCCGACAGGTGCGCCAGTACTTTCCTGCGTGAGTCTGCCGCCGGAATAGCTGCATTTTCGGGTAAGGTCAGCCCAAGCGATTCTACCATACAAGCCATGGTGGAGGCAGTTCCCATCACAGCACAATGGCCGTCACTCCGGCACATGCAGGCTTCTGCGGTTGTAAGTTCTTCCTGGGAAATTTCTTCCTTTCTGTACATTTCGCTAAATCGCCAGATGTCACTTGTTCCAATGCTTTTACCGCGGTAACGCCCTGTAAGCATAGGCCCGCCGGAAACAACAATGGTTGGAATATTTACACTTGCAGCACCCATTACCAGGGAAGGAGTTGTTTTATCACAGCCGCATAACAGCACCACACCATCAATCGGATTTGCACGGATAGATTCTTCCACATCCATACTTGCCAGATTACGGTATAACATCGCAGTTGGTTTCATCAGCGTTTCGCCTAGTGACATGACTGGAAACTCCAAAGGAAACCCGCCTGCCTCCCAAACTCCTCTTTTGACCGATTCAGCCAGTTCACGAAAATGCCCGTTACACGGAGTTAGCTCAGAAAATGTATTACAAATGCCAATAACAGGCCTTCCTTCAAATTCATCTGCCGGATATCCCTGGTTTTTCATCCAGGCGCGGTATATAAATCCGTCCTTACCCGACTTGCCAAACCAGCCGCGACTGCGTAAATTATTTTCTTCCATTTTCGCCATAGTTATAGTTAATATGTAAAGGCTGCGGTCAGTAAAATATAATTCAAATCGACCTTTAAAATAAATTATTGTATCTTCGTTTTATACGTGCTCCCGATTATCCATGATTAAATTTAGTGTTCATAAGCTACTTATCCACTTGTTCATCGGTGTGTTTTCTTTACCGGCTTTCGCACAATTTCAGACGGATTCTTTTATTGAAAAACTACTAAAAAAACATCCGGAAAGGTTTTCTCAGATACTGAAAGAACCGGATAAATACAAGATTCAGATTCTTTATACACGAATCGACCGCAATCAGAAAAACGAACCGCACTTTAAAACTTATGGATACCACGTTAACAATGCCGACTATTTTTATCCTGCAAGTACTGTAAAACTTGCAGCTGTTGTTTTGGCTTTCGAAAAGCTTAATAAACTCGGTATTGACAAAAATACAACGATGTTAACCGGGGCTGCCCGGCCGGAACAAACCGGTGTAAATAGTGATACAACTTCTGAAAATGGCTTACCATCTGTGGCCCATTATGTCAGAAAAATTCTGCTTGCCAGCGATAATGATGCTTTTAACAGATTATATGAATTTATTGGTCAGGAAGAATTCAATGAGATGCTGCATCAAAAAGGATATTTAAATACAAGGATTACGCATCGTCTGGAGTCACCCATAGGATCTGAGAATAACCGGTATACCAATCCGGTTAAGTTTGAAAAGGATGGAAAGGTGGTTTACGAACAGCCGGCACGTTATTCGGCGAAAACATACTTTTCTCCAACGCCTGTTTTGCAGGGTAAAGGTTTTTTGAATGATGGTAGGTTGGTCCAGAAACCTTTTGATTTTACTGAGAAAAATTTCTTTCCGCTGGAGGAACAACATAAATTAATAAAAGCCATTTACTTTCCTGATCAGGTTCCGGTGGAGCAAAGGTTTAATCTCACGAAAGACGATTATACCTTCATTTACAGATACATGTCGCAGTTTCCTGTGGAGACCAGCTTTCCTGCAAACTATACCGATGATTATTACGATGGATATGTGAAGTTCCTGATCTTTGGCGCTACCAAAACGCGTTTACCAAGGCATATTCGTTTATTTAATAAATCAGGGGATGCATATGGCTATATTTTGGATAACGCATACGTGGCCGATTTCGAAAAAGGCATTGAATTTATGCTTACAGCTGTAATTTATGCTAATGAAGATGAGATAATCAACGATAATAAGTATGATTACGAGACCGTTGGGTTACCGTTTATGGCAAATTTAGGAAAGACAATTTTTGAATATGAAATAAACCGGAAGCACACAGCACGACCGGATTTGGAGAGATTTGAAGTACAGTACGATAAGTAACCAAATCAGAAAACACGGTATTTCATACGGGGCGCAATCTGGCAGATGTAGATATTAATCAGGTGGCCAACAATTAAAAGAGCAGAACCAACATAGCCAAGTATCGTGAACAATGGTGCCTTTCCTTCAAAAATCAGAGATACGGCGAAAATTGTAAGTGCCCCCCAAAGAAGAATACGAAGTAATAAAGATTTATGCTCACGTGTTGCGTAATAAACAGCCGCCCCGTTAATCAGAATAAAAAGGTAATCAAGGGATACTAAACCGATGTGCGCATGCGGTTTATGGCCTAGAGTTGAGCCAAAAGCCAGCGCAGGTACAAGCAGACAATGTATAATACAAAGTACTGAACCTAATATTCCTATATAATCGGCTTTGCCGTGTGAGTGTGTCGCTTTCATATTAAATACAATAACGTTGCAAAAATAGGCCTATTTATAATCATTTGCAACGCTGTTGCATAGATTTGTTTGATTAATTTTATATTTAATAGACAGATAATTGTAACACTGGATTTTACCAAACTAAGAACTTAACTTTGGCAGGAAAGGTTTACTTATTATCTGAGACCTGACAACCAGTTAAAATTGTTGGAAATAATGGAGCAATTAAGAGAAACACTAAAAGGACATCATCTTCGGACAACCACCTGCCGGGAAGATGTACTTTCTGCTTTTATAAATAAAAAAAATGCATTATCCCACGGCGATCTTGAAGGGGCTTTGGGTGAAAATTATGACCGCGTTACGATTTACAGGACTTTGAAAACTTTTCTTGAAAAAGGAATTATTCACAAAGTTCTGGACGATGAAGGAATGCGTTATGCATTGTGTTCGAACAACTGCTCAGAAGAGAAACACCAGCACGATCACATACACTTTAAATGTAATGCATGCGGAGAAACCAATTGTCTGGAAAATCTGCACATTCCGGCGGTTCAGTTGCCGCAAGGCTACAAGCCCGAAAATTTTAATCTGCTTATCCAGGGTACCTGCCCCAAATGCAATAATTAAAAAAAGGAGAGACTCGCAAGGGGTTTAATAACTTTTAAGAGTCTCTCCCTGTGTTTTTGACTATTGTATTTTCAAATCAAAATCAAGATTTACATCGTCACTTCCTGGTGATGCTGTTCCGTTTTTAGAACCGGGCTGATGGCGAAGCTGGATTTTTAGCTTTCCTGTTCCTGCTACTCCTGTAACTGCTTTTCCTGTAAGGCCAATAGCAAAATTGTTGACATCCTTGTCGCCATAAGTGTAAGTAAGGAGGGACGCAGGGGTTGCTGTGTACACAAATAAATGCTCGTCCGACTCCTCAGCTACCTCTTTTGTGATATCCTGTACGGGTGATTTGCTTTCATCCAGCAACTCAATCGTAAGCGTATAGGTCGCATTAGGTTTTAAAGTGATTGTATCAAATTTAGTCGGAGCATTTCCTCCTTCACCATCTGCGTCTTTATAAGAGAAAGTACTGACGTTTGTCGTTCCCTGCTCTGCAAATTTTAGTGTTACGGAAGTAATCAGTTCATTTTCATCATCAGGCTCTACTACTGCTCCTGAGTCTTTGCATTGAGTAAATAAAGTAGCTACCCCAAAAAGCAGCATCCAGATTATTTTACGATTCATTTTCATGCGCAACGTATTTTATTAAAAGTGAAAATTAAATTTAAACGCCAAACTTCCATTTCAGCCTAAGCGAAGCCTGCCTGCCCATATCATCGGAGTAATAACGAAATCTGTTCAGGTAGTCTCTGTAAGCTGTATTGAAAAGATTTTGAACAGAGACGTTAATTTCCAGTTCATTCTTTTTAGAGATTGGGATACTTCCACCTGCCTGAATATTCCAAAGCGAGTAAGCCGGTGGCGGCGGAGAAAAATCGCTGTTTGCAGGTACCCTTTTTTGCCGGGCTACGAGTAAATTTCCTGCGGAAACAGAAACTTTTTGCCATTTTCCGAAACTCGGGAATTCATATTTGAACTGGTTGTCCAGCCGGTTTGGCGGGATCATAACCAGGTAGCCATCGTTACGTTTGTCATATACCCGCAGGTAGCTCAGTTTACTTGTAAGCGTAAAATTTTTGATAATTTCCCATCCAACAGATAAATCAATTCCTTTAAAAATTGCATCAGTTTGGGTATATTTGAAATAAGGGAACGCGCCCCGGATCGTTAAAATAGGTTCGGGCTGAGGTTTTAGATAAATATAATCTGCGATATAGTTGTAGTATCCGCCCAGCTCAATGGTAAGTTTTTCGGAGGAATACTTAATACTTCCCACCGTGTTGATCGCTTTTTCCTGCAATAAAGTTGAATCGCCCTTTTCAAAGGCGGCAGCTCCGTGGTGGACGCCGTCACTAAAAAGCTCGCTGACATTTGGCGCTCTCCATGCAGTACCAACGTTGAGGCGGGCGGAAAGCTGCCGGGATATATTTTTGGTAGCCCCAAACGTTCCCGAGAAGTTAGAAAACGTAAAATCGTTAGAAACTTTTACCCGATTAACAATCCTGTGTGTGCTCAATGTCCGGTAGTCATACCTTGCGCCTGCTTCAAATTCCCAGTTATTTTTAATATATCTTTCAATCCAAAAGATCCCGATGTTAAACTGGTTGAAGTTAGGAATCAAAGGTCTTCCGCTCATCAAATTGTATTGGTACAAACTGCTGATTCCAACCTGACCGGTAATTTTCTGAGCGATTGGTTTGTGATCCCATACGACGTCGTTGGTCAGCGTATTAAGTTTAAAAGTAAGCTCAGGATGGTTAAGGGTCGCTATCGAGTCATTTCTGGGACGATGTAAATCAAATTCATTACGGTCGTTTAGTTGCTGGGCTATCGTCCATTGGATCCGGTTACCGTCATCGAAGTGATAATGCGCTTCCGCTTTGATCAGGTTATGTGTCACATTCTGGTTTGGACGACCTATGTTATAACTGAATCCGGATTTAACCAGCGGTTCTCCGTTTTTAATAACAGCCAGCAAATCGGTTACGCTGCCGATGTGAGAGCCGGAAAAGATACCAATTTGTGTATCAAATCGGCTGTAAAAAATATCTAAACCAAATCCTTTATGGCGGTAGCCTGCTGAAAGCGAAAAGTTTTTTTCACTGAGACCTGTATTATCTAAAAAGTAGTTTGGTGTCCGGATGTTACCGCCTCTTTTGATTGTGCCCTGTGCCCGCCATCCAAAACCTGTGAAACCTTTAACTCTACCCTGCAACGTTCCCGACGCGACTCCCTGTCTGCCATTGGAAAAGCCGACAAGGTTTACTTCTCCGCTCAGTGTTTTATCAAAAGGGAGTTCTTCCGGCTCCACCAGGATCACACCTCCGATTGCGTCGGAACCGTATCGTACGCCAGCCGCTCCTTTTACAACAGATAAACGGGTTGCAACAAACGGGTCAATTTCTGGTGCATGTTCGGAACCCCATTGCTGACCTTCCTGCCGTACACCGTTATTCATGATCAAAACGCGGTTGCTGTGCATGCCATGAATAACAGGCTTCGAAATGGAAGACCCTGTTTGTAAGGCGGTTACTCCTGTAAGGCTTTTCAGGCTTTCTGCAAGATTTTCACCTCTGGTCTGAAATAGTTCAGTTCCCGATAAAGTAGTCAGCGGCTGCGACGAAGGTGCGTCGGTACGATGTGCCGTGATTTCCACATCTTTTAAATGAACTTCACTTTCCTGCAGAGTAAAATTTTCTTCATGCCCGGCTGTTAAATCCAGTTTTTGTCTAAAAGGGTTGTAGCCAACAATACGGCATTCAATTTCATGTGCTCCCGGACAAAGATTGTTGAACTGATATTTGCCCTGCTGATCGGTGAAAACGCCATTGTTCTGGCCAACAATCAGTACCGTTGCTCCAACGATAGGCAATCCGGAATGCTGATCCCGTACCACACCTTTTATAAAACAGGCACAGGACGGATTCTGTGCATATGTGAATGAGCCGAGAATTGACAGAAAAAAGACGAAGACTATTTTTATCATTGGATCGATTAAGTCCGGCTACCAAATTTGCGAAGCCATTGTACTGTGCGAATTCTTTAAGGTAGTAAGAAGAAGCAAACTCATTCTTGTTACAACGTTGCAAAAATACATTATGTGCAACTTTGTTGCAAAGTTATTTTCGAAGAATTTTCGTTGTTTTACCAAGTTTCCGTGCCTTCTGGTAAATTTGCAGTTCACTTTTCGATTCTGCTGACTTGTCTTACCTTTTAATTACCAAAATTTTATTGATGCCGCCATTGATTGCCGGCGTGACCATGGCAGTCAGAAAGTGGGGTGAGGGCTTTGGAGGGTTTATTGGGGGCTTTCCCTGGATCGCAGGACCGATTTCGTTTTTTATAGCCATCGAGCATGGCGCACCATTTGCTGTTTCAACAATTCCTTCTGCTCTGCTGGGCTCAATCGGGACCATATTTTTTGCATTGGTTTATGCAATCTCCTCTACAAGGCTTGCCTGGCTGCCAAGCGTTTTGATCAGTTACCTGGCATTCTTTATTGTTGCGCTGGCTTCGCTGGGAAGGACAGTTTCAATATCTGCAGCTATTGTATTAAATCTGATCGTGCTAACCGGGGTTCTCTATATTTTTCCTAAATCAGAAAAGAAAACCGAATCTAAAAAACAGCCTGTTTACGACATTCCGTTAAGAATGCTGGTCGCTACATTTTTTGTAGTGATCCTCACGCAGGCCGCGGATTATCTCGGCCCGACATGGAGTGGTATACTTACACCATTTCCGATTATGACTTCTACGCTTGCTGTTTTTACACATGCACAACAAGGTCCCCAGGCAGCTGCCCGGATTTTATATGGATTGCTTTTGGCAGGTTATGGTTTTGTAGCTTTTCTGGTAGGTGTATTTTGGTTATTGCCAGTTATGAGCATTGGCTGGGCATACCTTATACTTACGATTAGTACGATGGTTATTAATGGGGCTACCGTAAGGCTTCTCAAAAAATAAAAAAGACTTACCCGGATCCGAATAAGTCTCGCATAGAATATTTAAACTCTTTCCAGTTTTACCGGATAGGTTTTCTTAGCGTTCCATTGGCAAACGTAGATATTTTTATCATTGTCGATACAAACATCATGGCAATGCATGAAAATAGGTTTTTCCTGCACCATCAATTGTAATTCCCCGTTGCGGTATTCAGGTTTGGTACCTCCCGGGTTGGAAATTACCTTGTTGTTTTTGTCAAGAATCGTTACAAAACCTGAGTTATTTGTCTGGTTCAGATACCGCAGCCTCGACCAGCATACACCGGCGTACATCGTATCTCCGTCGAAAACCGGTCGGCAGACAAATGCTCCGGGTAGAAATATTGTACTGAGATATTTGCCATCCAGGGTAAATCTTTTGAAAGCATTATGAACGCGGGAAGTAATCACCAGTGTTGGATTTGTTTTATCCCGATAGTCCACCGCGATTCCATGGGCGGTAGAAAACTGAGCATCTTCATCGCCCGGACCGCCAAATTTTCCAATGTATTCCCCTTTTGGCGTGTACCTCAAAATCCATTGTGAACCGTAACCATCTGCAATATAAATGGTTCCGTCCGGCCCGATTGCGGTTTCGGTAGGTTTAAAAGCGTCTGTTTCCTTGTAAGCACCTACTTTTGAAGGATGTTCAATAGTCAGCAGGATCTTTCCTTTTAAATCAGTTTTAAAAACTTTACCTAAATTAGGATCGCAGATAAACAAAAACTCTTCACCATTTGCATTCCACAAGGTAAGTCCGTGCCCACCGGGAAATTCATGGCCCCAGCTATCAAGCAGTTTGCCGGAGCGGTCATAAATAAGGATATTGTTTTTTACCTCATCTCCAATCATGATCAGCCGGCCCTTGCTGTCCTGAACCATTTCATGACAATTGTTGATCGGAAACTTTGAAGAATCAAGATTTCCCCAGCCCTGATGTACCTTGTATTTATGTGCTCCGTGCCCGATTACCTCCCCATCCGGTTTGGGTTTGGCATGAAGAATATAAAACGGCTTGAAAGTCAAGGCGGTGGCAACAGCAGCTGCGGTTACAGAAGCTATTTTCGCAAATTCCCGGCGGGAGGGTTTCTCGGTCATGGTTAGTCTTTTTTATTTAAAGACTTTACGCCGGAAAACTTACTATAATCCGTAACTCCTTTTGATTGAATACCAGGAAAACTGAGTTTAAACCGATGCAGAGTATCTTTTTCCATATCTGTTCAGCCAGTCCATCAACCTGTTCACATCCTGCATCCGGAAAAGCTCGCTTCCGGAATTCATGGTTGCAGCAGAACCGCAGGCAACTCCCATACGGACGGCCTCGCGCAGTGATTTTCCCTGTGATAATGTCCAAACGATACCGGCAACCATACTGTCGCCAGCGCCTACAGTACTTTTTGGCTGAACCGGAGGCGCTGGAATGTGCTCGACCTGATCTTCGGTAACCAGCATAGCACCCATAGCGCCCATAGAAACGACCACAACTTCACACTGTCCTCTGATGATCAGTGCACGTGCCGCATCGTCTACTTCATCCATTTCCAGCTTGTCGACACCTACCAGATGGCTTAATTCCAGAATATTCGGTTTCAAAAGATAAACTCCGGTTTCAGTTGCGAATCTTAAGGCATCACCGGAAGTATCTGCTATAAACCTGGCTCCCTGCTTGTGGGCGATTTTGGCTATTTGCCCGTAAAAATCTTCCGGCACACCGGGAGGTAAACTGCCACTGGCAATAATGTATGAAGGTTTTGGATCAATTTCTTCCATGGTTTCAAGAATGGAACGAACCTCGGTTGGCATCATTTCCGTTCCCGGCATCCCAAAGCGATATTGAAAGCCTGTACTGGTTTCAAGGATGTGAAAGTTTTCACGGGTCCATTGTTTTGTTTCAATCACCAGGGTTTCGACTCCTTCGCTTTTAACAAGCTTATGCAGCCGCTGACCGGTGGGTCCGCCAACCGTAAAAATAGCAATTGGATTTCCGCCAAGCCTGTGAATGGCCTTAGCAACATTAATTCCTCCTCCGCCTGCTTCGTAAGTTGGTGTTTCACAACGAAGTTTGTTGTCGGGAACAATGCGGTTAACGCTGGAACTTTCGTCAAGTGCAGGATTTATAGTCAGTGTTACAATCGGTCCGGTAGCCATGTAAATGTATATTCGTTAGAACAGGAGTAACTTCAAAGGATAATATATAAACGAAATTACGCGAATAAACTCAAAAAAATGATTCGGAGTATATCCATTTGACAAACCTTGATATCAGTTTAGTCAGGATTGCCCGTCGGTAACGTCCCAGCCGCCATCAATCGTGAGAACCTGGCCGGTGGTAAATTTAGAATAATCGGACATAAAATAAACTGCAGCTCCGTCCAGATCAGCAGGTTTTCCATATCTTCCTCCGTCCAGCGGTTGTTTGGAAATTGCAAATTTCTCCTGCTGTTCCGTAATATCTTCAAGTCCCTCGATAATGGAAGGAGCCAGCACATTTACCCGTATATTTTTCTCAGCATAGGAAGCGGCAACTGATTTTGAAAAACCGATGACAGCTGATTTTGCCGTAGCATAGGCATGATTGGAAAAATGTTTGGATGCAGGTGAAAAACCAACCACAGAGCTCATATTCAGAATCGCTCCGCCTTTGTTCATGCCCATGAAAGCGCGTATGGCAGCCTGGTTGGAAAGCATCAATGAAGTAAGGTTAAGATCCAGCGTCTGATTCCATCCCTGCAATGACAATTCATGAAGCGGACCGTCTCCAAATTTCTGTCCGCTGCCGCCTGCTACATGATACAACCCGTCAAAACTTCCAAACTCACGGATACAAAGCTGAATTGCATCGAGTGCCGTTTGAGGATGGGTGGCATCTCCCTGTTTTGCACGGGCAGTACTTCCCAATTGTAGCTCTGCTACAAGGCAATTTTCCGGATTTCTTCCTACCACCACTACATTGGCGCCATTTCTGACAAAGGCTTTGGATGCAGAAAATCCTAAGCCCGTTGTTCCGCCAATAACTACTATTGATTTATTTGCCAACCAGTTTTCCATAATTCGGTATTTTAATCCAAAGTAGAATTATTTAAACAAAAAAGAAAATGCTCTGCCAGCCTTAAAAGCGAGCAGAGCATTCCGTATTCCAGGAGCATTTTAAGCCACAGAACGTAATAGGGCCATCGATGATTTATCAAATTTCTCCTGTGCGTAATCCAGAGAAAGTGTAAATTCTTTTACTTCTTTCTGCGAAGGGAGATCAAACATTGCATCGGTCATGATCGATTCGCAGATTGAACGCAAACCGCGTGCGCCGAGCTTGTATTGCATAGCCTGATCTACGATAAAATCAAGCACGTCATCTTCGATATGTAGTTTTATGCCTTCCATGGCAAACAACTTGCTGTATTGTTTTACCAAAGCATTTTTTGGTTCTGTCAAAATACGGCGGAGTGTTTCTCTGTCCAAAGGATTTAAATGTGTCAGAACAGGTAGACGGCCGATCAATTCTGGAATTAAACCGAAAGATTTAAGATCCATTGCCGTCACATACCGCATCAGATTTCCTTTGTCAAATATTTCAATAATACGGTTGTCTCCTGAAAATCCGATTGGGCGTGTATTGATACGTTTTCCAATGTGGCGTTCAATACCGTCAAAAGCACCTCCGCAAATAAACAGAATGTTTTCTGTATTGATAGTGATCATTTTCTGATCCGGATGTTTCCGGCCGCCCTGAGGTGGAACGTTTACCGAAGATCCTTCAAGCAATTTAAGCAAAGCCTGCTGCACCCCTTCACCGCTAACGTCACGCGTAATGGACGGGTTGTCCGATTTACGCGCAATTTTGTCTATTTCATCAATATACACGATTCCGCGTTCAGCAGCTTCAACATTATAGTCAGCTGCCTGCAAAAGTCTTGTCAAAATAGTCTCTACATCTTCACCAACATAACCAGCTTCGGTTACAACGGTTGCGTCCGCCACACAAAACGGAACCTGAAGAATACGGGCGATGGATTTTGCCAGATAGGTTTTTCCGGTTCCGGTTTCACCAACCATGATGATGTTTGATTTCTCAATAACCACATCATCTTCGCTTACAGCCTGGTTGAGGCGTTTGTAATGATTATATACCGCAACTGCCAGAGAGCGTTTTGCCTCATCCTGACCAATTACATACTGCTCTAAAAAACGCTTTATTTCAGTGGGAGGGATTGATTTAAGCTTGGGTAGTTTCGATTTCTTTTCTTTTTTGTCTTCCTTTGAACCCAATTCTTCCGTGATGACCTGATAACCCTGAGCAATACAGTGATTGCAGATATGGGCGTCGATTCCGGAAAGCAATAAATCAACTTCATTTTTCTTACGTCCGCAAAACGAACAACTTACTTGTGCCATTGATCAATATATTCAGTGATGGTACGATCCAATTGATTATTAACGCAGAAAATCTAAATGATTTTCGATATAAAGGAGATAATTTAACAATATGCCCGGGCATATTGTTTCAGCAACGCCTTCCAAATTTATTCTTGTCAAATTTTCTTTGCTGCTTTTTATGACGATTTAATTATGAAGTACCATTAATACGGGTTTTTCCACAATTTGTCTGACACGTTTTTTATTCAGGCCGGAAATTTTCCCCAAAGTTCCGGTTTTTTGAGCGCCTTACCAAATTACAGATAGCCACAAAATAAAAACCGCCTGAACAAATTGTGCTCAGGCGGTTTTAAAGATATTCAGCAAGCTTATTTATCTCTTGTCAAAACTTCGTCAATCAGACCATATTCTTTGGCTTCATAAGCACGAAGCCATTTGTCGCGGTCAGAGTCGATGCCGATCTGTTCAGCAGTCTGTCCCGTGTGGTTTGCAAGAATTTCATACAATTCATGACGCAGTTTAACGATTTCACGGGTTGTGATCTCTATATCAACCGAAGTGCCCTGCGCACCGCCTGATGGCTGATGAATCATGACACGTGCGTGAGGTAGTGCAGAACGTTTTCCGGCTGCACCACCTGCAAGAAGTACCGCGCCCATAGAAGCTGCAAGACTTGTACATACAGTAGCAACGTCGGGACGCACATACTGCATGGTATCATAAATTCCCAACCCTGCGTAAACTGATCCGCCCGGACTGTTGATATACATCAGAATATCTTTTTTTGCATCTGCTGATTCCAAAAATAAAAGCTGGGCAACAATGATGTTAGCAATGTTATCGTCTACACCGGTTCCCATAAAAATAATCCTGTCTGCCATTAATCTTGAAAAAACATCCACTTCCCTAAAGTTCATCGGACGCTCTTCAATGACAGAACGGGTCATATTTTCAATGGTGTGGTTCATATAACCGTCAACCTTAAGGCCACTCATCCCAAGATGGTGAACGGCATATTTTCTAAATTCATTTCCGTGATCCATGAATAAATCTAAATTTTAAAATGATATGTAATTTAAAGGGTACATGTTCAGAAGAACAAAAAGCACCATATCTTAGTTTCTATTAAAAATATTGCAGTTTGTTTTCTTACTGACCACAAATTTGAATATTTCATTGAATAATCCTTGCCTGTTTGTGTGATAAATTATCGAAAAATGCGAGAGTCATCTTTTTAATGCCTGGTTATATTGCATTATTATTGATAACTGGTCGGAAAATTAACAATAAACGCCATGAGTTTAGCATCAAACTTATCAGAAAGAATTCGGCAAATCAGATTGCAAAAAGGCCTTTCTCAGGAAAACATGGCCGATATGCTTGGTTTGTCCACGACTGCCTACGGAGATGTCGAGCGGGGAAGAACCGAACTTTCCTTCTCACGTCTTGAAAATATTGCCAAATTACTGGATATGCCATTGCCCGATTTGCTAGGCTTTGGGTCTATGACACTTTCGGAAACGGAGTGGCTTCGTCAGGAAAATACCAGACTAATGGCAGTTAACGCCCGTCTCCAGAATGAGGCGGAGCAATGGAAAGCGAAATTTAAATTGTGGTTCGGAGAAGGAATCGTCCGCGAAATTGGCGAGCGGAGGGAGAGGATTGGATTTTAGTTAACAGTTTTTTTAGTTAGAAGTTTTTAGTATACAGTTTCAAGTTAACAGTTTTCTGCTGCATTGGCTTCGTGCTGTTTCCTGTAAATTTTATACTGTTAACTCAGTACTAAAAAGCGAAAGAGTTCAAAATTAGCATCAACTGCTTACTTTGAACTCTTTACTGTTTACTAAAAACTGTAAACTTTTAAAATTAAACTTCTTCCTGAGCTTCTCCTTTTGCAAGTGCTTCGAATTCACTCACTTCAATTGTTTGTTCGTCGGTAGAAACCTGATCACGGATAATATCCAGAACTTTGGCATCAAATACCTGATTGAATATGCTGGTGTAGTTATCACGCTCTTTGTCAGCTAGGTAACCTTGTGCAACACGGTCAATCGTTTCTTTCATGCTCTCGTCGTCGCCGTAAATACCAAACTGGCCTTTTACCATCTGACGGGTGAACTCAAGAATTTCAGGATATTCCACTTTCACAGATTCTGCATCTGCAATTTTATTTTTGATCAAACTTAATTTTAGTGATTTTTGGAAATCAGCGAACTGATCTTCAATTTGGTCACGTGTGAATTTGCCTTCGTTTGTTTTTTCCAGCCAGTCTTTAAGGAATTCGGCAGGAAGATCAATTGAAATATTATCAAGCAGAGCAGTTTCGATATCGCGGCGAAGCAGTGCCTCGGTTTCGCGCTCGTAATTGCCTTTTATAATTTCAAGAACTTTTTCGTTAAAAGATTCTTCAGAGTCAACAACCCCTGCACCCAGTACTTTATCGAAAAATTCGTTGTTCAGTTCAGCAGGAGCCTGGCGGGTGATGTCTTCAACCGTCAGCGTGTATTCACCTGAAAGGCTGCCTACATCTTCTTTCTTTTTACCGGTAACATGCGCAATAGCCGATTCCTCAGTAAAAGTATTTTGAATATCAAATGTAATCACGTCACCTTTTTTCACACCAACGAATTTAGAAAGACTTTCTTCCTTCAGTTGTTTTGTAGGAATGGCGGTGTTGGTCGTGAATTCAGAAGATTCCTGTTTTAGCTCGCCAAAAATCATATCGCCTGACTCGCTTACTTCAGGATGCGTGCTGTCAGCAAATCTCTCACGAAGGCTATCCAAAGTTTTTGTGAATTCTTTGTCGTCTACATTGATTGAGTAGCGTTTTACAGCAGGAAGTTCAGACAGGTTCACATCAAAATCTGATGCAACACCCAGATTATAACTGAATTCGAAATCGCTTGGGGTATCCCAGTTTACTTCGTCAGCGCTTTTGCGGTCAGGAATAGGATCTCCCACAACCTGTAATTTATTTTCACGGATATAGCTGCTAACTGCAGTGCTCAGAAGATTATTTACTTCGTCAACCAAAATACTTTTACCATACATGCGCTGAATAACATGGCCAGGTACTTTTCCAGGACGGAAACCTTTCAAATTCACACGTTTTGAATAATCCTTAATGGTTTTATCAACTTTTGGCTGATAATCATCTTTGGTCAGCTTTACTTTAAGTGAGGCTAATGTTGGCGAATTCTTCTCTAATAAAACTTCCATGTGTTGCTTTATGATATTTGTAAATGCCTTTTTTTAGAAAAATGAAAAGAAAAATGCCCTCAAAACAGAGTCCTGAGGGCATTTGACGGGTTAACTACGGAGCAGTTTGTTTTCTTAATTAAATTAGGAAATACGACGCCCCGTCAGTCCCTTGTTATTCGTACGGGCGGAGGGAATCGAACCCCCACGCCTTGCGGCACTAGATCCTAAGTCTAGCACGTCTACCAGTTCCGCCACGCCCGCTCTTATTTTTTTGTTTCCGTATGCAACGTGATCGTTGAATTGGGAGTGCAAAGGTATGTATTTTTTTTTATTACCTCCAAATTTTTTTAAAAAAATTATCTTTAGGTAAAATGATATTGAATAATGTCGCTAAAATTTGTTATTTTGGTGAAGCATACCAATTACTACTAAGCAGTGGAGCAACTCGTTGAATCCCTCACTATTGACCTGGAGCAGGAGCGTAAGGATATTCTCAAAAAATATAGAAGGCTATTAAGAACAGCCAAACCTTTTTTAAAGGATAATGACGCCAAACTCATAAAAAAGGCCTTCTACACGTCCGTGGAGGCCCATAAAGACATGCGTCGCCGGTCCGGGGAACCGTATATTTATCATCCGCTGGCAGTTGCCCAAATCGTTGTAGAGGAAATTGGCCTTGGTACCACCGGTATCGTTGCTGCCTTACTTCATGATGTTGTGGAAGACACCGACATGCGCATTGAAGATATTGAGCGCTTGTTTGGAAAAAAAGTAGCCAAGATTATTGACGGCCTCACCAAAATTTCGGGGAGGTTTGAATACGGTACATCGCAGCAGGCTGAAAATTTCAGGAAAATGCTGCTTACGCTGTCGGATGATGTGCGTGTAATTCTGGTTAAGCTCGCTGACAGGCTGCATAACATGCGTACACTTGACAGTATGCCGCGTGACAAACAGCTGAAAATAGCATCGGAAACGATTTTTATTTATGCGCCGCTTGCTCACCGTTTGGGCTTATACAGTATAAAGTCAGAGCTGGAAGAGCTTTATCTGAAATATACCGAACCGCAGGAATACCGGGCTATTGCCAGAAAACTAAGGGAAACCAAAGGTATCCGGGATCGTTTTATTTCCAAATTCATGGAGCCTATTGCTCAGGATCTGGAAGCAGCGGGTCTGAATTTTATTTTAAAAGGGAGGCCTAAGTCGATTTACTCGATCTGGAATAAGATGCGTAAGCAGAACAAACCTTTTGAAGAAATTTATGATTTGTTCGCTGTCAGAATCGTTCTTGAATCGTCAGTGGAAGGTGATCGTGAAAAAGCAATTTGCTGGCAGGCTTATTCTATTGTAACGGATCATTACAAGCCCAATCCGGATCGTTTGAAAGATTTCCTGAGCACGCCAAGGGCAAACGGATACCAGTCGCTTCACTCCACTGTAATGAGTAAAAGCGGTCAGTGGGTTGAAGTCCAGATCCGTACCTCACGGATGGATGAAATTGCCGAAAAGGGTTATGCGGCTCACTGGAAATATAAGGGAAACGATACCAAGGTTAAAGGAAATATAGAGCAGTGGATTACTCAGGTAAGAGAAACACTGGAAAATGGTTTTGGTGATAAAACAGCTGCCATTGAATTTTTGGATGAATTCAGGAGCAACCTTTTTAATGAGGAGGTTTTTGTATTTACACCAAAGGGAGAATTGAAAGTTTTGCAAAGTGGTGCAACAGCACTGGATTTTGCTTTTGATATTCACTCCGAAGTAGGTGCACATTGCATGGCTGCCAAAGTGGGAGGGATTCTCGTTCCGATCAGTTACGTGCTGAATAATGGGGATCAGATCGAGATCATTACATCCGCTAAACAAAAGCCAAATGAAGACTGGCTGCGTATTGTAGTTACCTCAAAAGCCAGAGCCAGGATTAAGGATTTTCTGAAAGAGGACAACCGCAGATATGAAACAGACGGTCGTCAACTGGTTGAGAAAAAACTTAAAGTACTAGGTATTGAATTAAATGCAGAAGTAACAAACCAGCTTCGTGCCTTTTTCGAATGCAAAACGTCTGCCGATTTCTTTTACCGGATTGGCAAAGCCTACATTCATCTGGATGAACTGAAAAGGTTTAAGCGCGATAAAGATTCCAAGGAAAGAAAGGCCACAGAAACTGCGGTTATACCTCCGGCGGCTGTGAACGGAGATGGTAAAGCTTTTACAAAACTTTTAAAAAATATTCATGGCGACAGAGCCGACAGCGACACTTTGCTGATTGGCGATGACATGGATAAAATTGATTATAAACTCGCTCCCTGCTGTAATCCTATTGCAGGAGACGACGTTTTTGGCTTTGTAACGATTAACGAAGGTATCAAAATTCATCGCACAACCTGTCCTAATGCGGCTGAACTGATGTCAAAACACGGCAACCGTATCATCAAGGCCAAGTGGGAGTCGAGCAAGCAGGAAGCATTTCTTGCCGGGCTATATATTTCCGGAACGGATAGGGTTGGGTTGATTAATGATGTGACAAGGATCATCTCAAATGAGCTTCACATCAACATGCGCGGGCTTACAATTGATACGAAAGATGGTGTTTTTAACGGTGATATCCGCCTTTATGTACAGGATACAAGCCATCTTGATATACTGATCAGTAAACTGGAACAGGTTGAAGGTGTTTACAATGTTCAGCGTTTTGATACCAATCTGATTGGGAAAGAGTCGTAAATGAACCATTACATACAGTACTTGTTATCCAATTGATTTTTGTTTTTGCAGCCTCAAATTTTCAGCTTAGCTGTCACAGAGTCACCTTGTTTAAGTAAAAAAGCGTAATTTGCGCAAGATTTCAGAAAGATATGCCACAAGCCAGCAAACCAAATTTTGAAGCCGCCAAGAAGATCTTAACGGCTTACTTAGAAAATAAAGGACTTCGTAAAACGCCGGAGCGCTTTGCGATTCTGGAAGAAATATATACCCGTGAAGATCACTTTGATGTAGATGAACTTTACATCAGCATGAAAAACAAACGTTACCGGGTAAGCCGCGCTACGGTTTACAATACGCTGGACGTTCTTGTTGACTGTGATCTGGTTACTAAACATCAGTTTGGTAAAAACCTTGCACAATTTGAAAAATCATATGGTAACAAACAGCACGATCACCTGATCTGCACGGATTGCCATAAGGTTATGGAATTTTGTGATCCGCGCATCCAATCCATCCAGAACATGGTAGGTGAGATGCTTAATTTCAGTGTTCTTCATCATTCGCTCATTTTTTATGGCAACTGTACCAAAGAGAATTGCCAGAATCGCAATGAAATAGGACAGGAAGTGTCAGTCGCCCACGAAAGGGATTAATTAGTCTTCAGTCGGTCCGATGATTGGGCCGACGAATCTTACGGAATTTATTTTTTAGTAATCAATTATTGAATGAAAGTTGATGTATTGCTTGGTCTCCAATGGGGAGATGAGGGTAAAGGTAAAATCGTGGACGTTCTTGCGCCGCGTTACAATGTTGTTGCCCGTTTTCAGGGAGGCCCAAATGCTGGTCATACCCTTGAATTTGACGGAATTAAGCATGTTTTACACCAAATTCCATCAGGGATTTTTCGCAGTGATATCCAGAATATCATTGGAAACGGCGTAGTGCTTGATCCGATCGTTTTTAAAAGAGAAGTTGAAAATCTGGCAAAATATAACCTGGACCTGTTCAGTAACCTGTTCGTTTCCAAAAAAGCATCGCTGATATTACCAACGCATGCGCTTTTGGATGCTGCGTACGAAAAATCAAAAGGGGATTCCAAAATTGGTTCCACATTGAGAGGAATTGGCCCGACTTATCAGGATAAAATTGCGCGTCTTGGATTAAGAGTTGGTGACGTCTTGTCTCCAAATTTTGCCGATAAATATAAAAAACTGGTTGATGCTCATAAAGTCATTCTTGATTTTTATGCATTCGATTATTCTGCTACGCTTACACAAGCAGAGGAGAATTTCTTCGCAGCAATCGAATTTATGAAGCAGTTCACATTGGTGGATAGTGAATATGTGATTAATGATGCGCTTACTGCCGGCCGGTCTGTTCTTGCCGAAGGTGCACAAGGTTCATTGCTTGACATTGATTTTGGTTCATATCCTTTTGTGACGAGCTCTACCACCATGGCGGCAGGAGCTTGTACCGGTTTAGGGATTGCGCCAAGCCAGGTAGGAGAGGTTTTCGGAATATTCAAGGCATATTGTACCCGTGTTGGCAGCGGTCCTTTTCCAACCGAATTGTTGGAAGAAACGGGTGAAAAAATGCGTAAAGAAGGTCGTGAATTCGGAGCGACAACGGGTCGTCCGCGTCGCTGTGGCTGGCTGGATCTGCCTGCGTTGAAATATGCAGTGATGATCAATGGTGTAACGCAGCTTATCATGATGAAAGTTGACGTTTTGACTATTTTTGATACAATCCGTGTTTGTACAAACTACCGTTTACCGGATGGTTCTTTGACAGACCAGTTACCCTACGACTTATGTGACGAAACGGTTGAGCCGGTTTATCGCGACTTCACAGGATGGCAGCAGTCATTAGATGGAATTCGTGATTTCGAAGGAATTCCTGCGGAGTTGCTTGCTTACATCAAATTCCTGGAAGAAGAACTTAATTTGCCTATAACCTTTGTTTCAACCGGTCCTGATCGTGAAGCTTTGATCACGCGTGAAACATCTGCTTTATTGAACTGATAAATTAAGACCCTGTTATTGAAAATCCCCGGCCGGTAATTTTACCAGACGGGGATTTTTATTTGAAATTCTGCTTATAATTTAAGAAAGTAGTCCCAAAACGTCTTCCCTGCTGAGGGATTTTACAAAACCGTCTTCATTGGAGATCAGATCATCAGCCAGTTGCTTCTTAGTCCTTTGCAGGGCAAGAATTTTTTCTTCAACTGAGTTTTTAGTAATGAATTTATAAGTGAAAACGGTACGCTGCTGTCCAATCCTGTGGGCACGGTCAACGGCCTGGGCTTCTATTGCAGGATTCCACCAGGGATCCAGGATAAATACATAATCCGCTGCGGTCAGGTTAAGGCCTAATCCGCCTGCTTTCAGTGAGATCAAAAATATTTTGATTCCTTCATCAGTTTGGAAATTTTCCACCTGCGACTGTCTGTCTTTTGTTGAGCCGTCCAGATAGGAGTAAATAATTTTTTGCTTGTCAAGATGTGCCCGAAACAGATCCAGATGTTTTATGTATTGGCTGAAAATCAATATTTTATGGTTTTCGCTTATTACGGTTTGTATCTTATGAAGTACGTCCTCAAACTTACCGGAACCATCCTCATAGCTGCCATCGACCATTCGCGGGTGATTGGCCAGCTGACGGAGCTTTGTCAAACCCTGAAGAACAACCATCTGGGACTTTGAAATTCCATCTGAATCTATACTTTGCAGGATCAGGTTACGATAATAAGCCTTGGCTTCTTCGTACGCTTTTTCCTGCTCTTCGGTCATGTCACAATACTGAATACTTTCAACCTTTTCTGGTAAATCGGTTGCAACCTGCGACTTGTGTCTTCTCAGAATAAATGGACGGATCAGATTATACAGTCGTTTAGACTTTTCTTCTTCGTTCTTTTTTTCAATAGGAACCTGAAATTCATCACGGAAAAAGGCCTGACTTCCCAGTAGTCCCGGATTCACAAATGACATTTGCGACCATAAATCCAGCGTGCTGTTTTCAATCGGTGTTCCGGTTAGGATTAGTCTGTTAGCAGAATTTAATTTCCTGACTGCCTTTGTAATAATGGAAGCCGGATTTTTGATGGCCTGCGACTCATCCAGAATGATATAGTTAAAGCGGAATGATTTGATAAAATCGATATCCAGACGGATAATTCCGTAGGAAGTCAGAATTAGATCATAATCGCGGAATTTAGCAGTATCTTTTTCACGGTAAGTGCCCGTGTAAACCAGTATTTTCAGGTCAGGGGTAAACCGTTTTGCTTCCAGATCCCAGTTGTAAATCAGAGACGTTGGCATAATCAGCATAGACGGCTCTGAAATCCCAGCTTCCTTTTGTGATTGAAGGAATGCCAAAGTCTGAACGGTTTTACCCAAACCCATGTCGTCGGCCAGACAACCTCCGAACCGGTATTGGTTCAGGAAATGCAGCCAGTCGTAACCCGACTTTTGGTATGGTCTTAAAATACCTTTGAAATTCAACGGGGGAGAAGCGGGTTCGATGTGATTAAAATCCCTGAGGTTTTCCAGTTTTCTGCTTATGACTGCGGTTGCCAGGTTTTCTTCCTGCAGCTCCTGCACAAGGGCAAGATGATGCATTTTTAGGCGCAGATTGTCCTCGTCATGTCCGCTTTCCGTAAAAGAAAACAGCTCTGAATATTTGGTAAACCACCATTCGGGAATAACAGCTGTTTCTCCATTTGGAAGTAAGAACTCTTTTTTCTGATTAAGAATGTAATTTCTTAGCTGTAAAAAAGGAATCTCAAATTCTCCGAACTGAACCCGGGCATGAATGTCAAACCAGTCTCTTCCTTCCTGGATTGAGATATCGAGGGACGAATAACCAAGGAAATAGCGTTTGGTATCAGCTGTGTTTTGACGAACAGCGATACCGTTTTCAGTCAGCTGGTCTGCATTACTTTGTAGCCAGCCAAATGCCTCCGACTTAGGCAAACGGATTTTTCCGTTTTTTATGCCTAGTCCCCAGTCTTTTAATCTTGCAAGTTGATCTCTTTCAGCGCGAAGATCACGTTTAACTTTAAAGAATGAATATTCATTTCCCTTCTTTTCAACGGATACACTTGACGCTGTCGCCAGGTCATCAATTCGGAAGGAAAAATTTCCATATTGAAATGAGAGATCCAGAATCACGAAATCATCCTCAGGCTCTTCCGGCAAAACTTCTGATGCGCCCGCATCTGCGAACATAATAAGTTCCGCTTTACGATACGTGACGGCACTATCTGAAATGGTAAGTATTGTTTTTGGTGCTGAAGTAATGTTTCTGATATCGAAGCCACGGGCGACCACATCATAAGAGGCAATGAGAGGAGCGACAAACTTTCGGTAGTACTGTTCCTCAACATTACCGGGAATGGCAATAAATTTTTTGGCAAGAAAAGGTTTTATTTTTTTGCCGTCAACGTGTCCCTGGAAGTGATATAAACTTTCACCAACGATAAGCCAGGCAGGCTCTTCACAAATAAGAATCGCGTTTTTATATTGGAAATCAAGCTTTTCATATCTGAAACGGATGGTTGGGAAATAGTGTGTATTGTCTTCGTTGCGGACGAAATGAAATCGTATTGTTGCCTTTTCTATCTCCCAAAGTAGTGGTTTCCAAAGCGGATTGCCATCGCCACCCATAATAAAGAGTTCTTTTCCTTCAAGTCTTTCAAGTATCCGCGCTTTACTTAATTCCAGATAATGAGCAATATTTTCCTGCGTATTCTTATCACCTTTTTGAACATCATAAACTTTTAAAAAGAAATCAACTGCGCTAAGTTTCTTTGAATTAAATTTTTTCAGGATCGCATCCTGCTGAATATCATCAATTAGGTCAACAAGTTCGAAATCTGTAGCATCCAGGCCTGAACTGAATTCTTTAATATTTTTGGAAGAAATGTTTTGGATTTGAAATGAAAATTCCCCCTGATGATTTAGCTGAACGACAAAAGATTCGAAGATGTAGCCGAGATATTCATGATTCAAAATTGAGTAGACAATTTTGAAAGGTGCAAGGGGTGATACTTTCATTCTGATACGTTGATACGTCTTTAGAGCAGACTGACTAGTAAGCCAAGTAAGAAAAAAAGGCTCCGTCAAGTCTGGCAAAATATCAAATATAGAATAAATGAGGACCAAAAAAAAGACTTCCTGAAAAAGGAAGTCTTTGATCAAAGTAGTACCCCTTCCCGAACATTTATCGAACCACTTTTTAGAAGACTTGGAGAAAATATCTAAGATGGTTGTGTAGAATTTTGAAGTAACAAATGGTCATTTCAGTGTAAAACAAATTGCGACTCAACAAATTTTATCCTTTGTGCTTCAATTAAACGGTCGATTCCGGTATATGCTCATTTCCGTCATTGCAGAAAATTGCACCGCGTTAGTTAATTTCGAAGGGAAGAAATTTAAATGCTTATTTATTATCAGCTGAATGGTTCGTAAATTTGATTATAACAAGATTGACAATATACAAGGTACAATTGTGAAAATCCGTAAGAAAGCTATTAGGGAAGAAAAGGTGGCTAATGCCAGCTATGAAATTGACTATGCGTCCAGTAACATCGTAAGAAAAACTCTTGAAATGACTAGAACGCTTGAAAAGTATCCTAGACCTACTCGTAATTAATAGTTCTTATCTATCCCATAATGGCAAATCATGAATGCGGAAAACTCTCTGCCGACTCTGGCGTTGGGAGCCACAAGTTACCTTCTTAGAATTTTTTTCATAACCTTCATGAAGATATGATAAGAAGGTGTACCGAAATAAACTAATGTTTAAATCAGTACACTTTTCAGATTTATAGATCGTCTAGGAAATAGGTATAACAGCGGTTTTGATCAACACACTTTAAATCGGTACAGTTTTGCTTTATCTGTTCGATAATTTACTACTGGAAACGATGACCTGACAGTCGATGATTTAAATCAGATTTTAAACGATTTCCAATATATCCTTCCACCTGAGAGAAACGATACAAGTTGCGCTATGCAGTCTAAACAGCAATCACACTGCCCGCTCCATTCGCTTCGCTCCCGTGTTGGTGTTGCCTTATTAGCCTTCCGCTTGGTGCCTGTTTGCATCGTTCTCCAACGGTGGAAGGGCAATTAAAGGGAAAAAATATGAGCACTGAACAATTGACAAATGCGGATCTTGCAGTATTTACAGGAACTGAACAGTGGTATCGTCATCCAGTAGTAAAAAATACGTTGTATACAGATGGAATTAAATTTGTTGCCCAAAGAGCTAGGGCCTACTGGCTTATCGATGAAATTACTTATCAGCAGTATCATCTCCGGATCAAAAATGAAGAGTTTCAGGTTTGGACTCTAAAAGTTGATCTTGAAGGTTCTACTGCCATACTTACTTGCGATGATTGTAATGACCATATAATATTCACGAAACCAATCGGATATACTGGCTTTCCGTTAAAAAAGATTAAAATCTATGTGACCAACGATGTGATTTTATTGCCAAGCGAATACTGAATTGAAAAAGCTGCTTCTTAGGGGGCAGCTTTAATTTGTTAGGTTATATTAATCAAGCATTTGTTGAGCTCCGGTTTTTCCGACTTAGCGCTTGAAATTTTATCCGTAAGGACTTTTTTTACCCAGATTTGAGAGATCTTCAATTTGCAAATCCAGATTTTGTTCTTGCGTACTCACACGGGCATAACCTACTTCCATTTTGTCTTGTTTACTTATCCTTTCAAGGATTATAGGATATTGTTTTTCAAGACAACAAAATAGTACACCTTTTGAACTCAAAAACAGATTTGTAAACTTCAGAATTGTTTTGCACTATTTTAACAGAAATACTTTGCCCAGACGGGTTCATTCAAACCGTGGTTAAAATGAACACAAGCCATCAAGCAATTTATGCCGCACTCGTGCTCCTTTCAGCTATAATAGTACAGTTAATAGGATAGAGTATTGCTTTAATTGTAATTTCCATTGTCTGATTTGTCCTGATATATCGTAATAATTCGATATCGCTGAATATGGACTTACGACTTACTGTAAATTTGGATGGCCGTAACAAGCTTATCCAGATCTTGGATCGAGTTATGGATGTTGGGAGTTACCCTGACGCCTTTTATACCTGCCCGGTCATAGGCGACTGTGAAGATCTTATGTTCTTCAGAGAGATAGTCCACAGTATGCTTGGCGTTTTTTCCCTTAACGGCAAAGTCGGTGATTGCTCAGGATTGCTCTTCATTGATTGGCGTATTAAATTTGATACCGGGCAAGACAAATAGCAGCACAGGCAACTAGCAGGGAAGATAAATACTAAAAACAGCCCCTTTTCCTACTTGACCTTGTGCACAGATAGCTCCTCCATGACTGCTAACTACCTTTTCACAGATCGAAAGCCCAATACCGGAGCCAGCAAATTCGCTGCTATTTTCAAGCCTGGTAAATAAACCAAACATCTTGTCTGCATACTGCTGGTCAAAACCTATCCCATTATCGGCAACTTCTATCAGGTGATAGTTTTCACAAATTTTGCCGGGATGAACAAATGGGGGCAAATCCGCTTTTAATAGTTTCTTGTATTGGATATTGATTTGCAAGGGCTCACCAGCTTGCCTGAATTTGAGTGAATTGCCGATTAGATTTTGAAATACCTGACATAAATGTGTTTCGTTTGCTTCGATCATCGGCAATGGGTCATAGCTGACGACAGCACCGGTTTCCGAAATAGCCAGTTCCAAATCCTGCAAAACGGTTTGAATGACCCAGTCCATTGAAACCAAGGTTTTCTGTTGCTGTTCTGGAATTTTGGAATGAGCCAACAGATTGTTAACCAATTGCGACATCCTGCCTGCGGCCAATTTTATTTTATATAAATATTCTGCTGCATCCCCTAACTGATCAGCGTGGCGTTTAAAAATCAATTCGCTGAATGCCTGTATTTTTCTTAGTGGTTCCTGCAAATCATGTGAAGCCACAAAAGCGAACTGTTGAAGGCTATGATTTGATTTTTTTAAATTATCGTTGTTTTCGCTGACCTTCCTGTACAGATTACTAAGTGATTTATTTTCGGTAATAAATTGCTTTGTCCGTTTGCTGAGTAAACTTTCAATCCTTGCTTCAAGGCTCTGCTCATCAGTATTTGAAGCTGATCTAAACTTTTTATTTTCAAAAATCCTTACAACCTGCTTTGCCAGGACTTGCAATGCAGATAGCTGCTGCTCGCTAAGTTGTTTGGGCGCATGGTCAATCACGCAAAATGAACCTAAGGTAAATCCGTTGCTATCAACCAATGGCACACCAGCGTAAAAGATGATATGAGGATCACCGGTAACAAGTGGGTTGTTTGCAAACCTTTCATCAACTCTTGCATCGGTTACTACCATAGGTTGCTCTGGATTCAGAATCGCATGTGCACAAAATGAAAATTCCCTGGGTGTCTGAGTTATAGTAAGCCCATGCCTGGATTTGAACAATTGCCGGTTCTGATCGATGAGAGAAACCAGAGAAATTGGCGTGTTACAAATTGCCGATGCCAGCGCGGTCAGCTCGTCATAATCTTGCTCAGCCGCAGCATAAACAATATCATAACTGCGCAAAGCAGCAATTCTTAGTTCTTCGTTTGTAGTAATGTCCCTATTCATAAATAGCTTATTGCCAGTAAGCGATCTACCGGTAGTGTGATTAGAAAAACTGTTTGGATTACATTATAAATATTGAGCCAGTAAGGGTTACAGTTGACCACGAATTCTAGAACCGGACATTTTTTGCCAGCAAAGATTATGCTCGTATTTTTATATCATATCCATAGCGCTGGCTGTTGGTGGGGCGGATATGGCTGGGGCTATCTTGCTGATTTTATTGATTTAAATTTATCATCATTGCTGGCATCGGGTGTTTGGTGATTAGTTCTGATAAACCGCTCTAAATGGTAAGCTCAAAACAAAGTTTGAGCGAGGCAAAAGCCATACTTGTTACACCATCATTGTCTAAAGTCTGCTGAAAATCCACGATAAGTCTGCCAAAATTTAAGATGATCTTAAGAATTCCTTAAGTCAATTTATAGGACTGCGGCCCTTCATTTACATGCTGAATTAGTTACGATCAATTAGCTTTATAGTAATCACCCAATCAGACTTAATGAAAGCCTATGAGAATCCTGATAATAGAAGATGAAAAAGGAATACTGAATTTTCTAAAACAGGGTTTGGAGGAAGAGTCTTATGCTGTGGATACTGCGTCGGATGGTAAAGCGGGCCTGGATATGGCGCTTACCGGTGAGTATGATTTGTTGTTGGTAGACTGGATGTTACCTGGCAAAAGCGGTGTAGAGATCTGTAGGGAATTCCGGAAACATTTTGCTAAAACTCCGGTGATTTTCCTAACCGCACGCGACACCGTTCAGGATACGATCTTTGGATTGCAGTCTGGCGCCAACGATTACATCAAAAAGCCTTTTAGTTTCGACGAACTTTTAGAGCGCATCAAGGTTCAGCTGCGACCGGTTACAGGCGAGCAGGCTGAATTTACGCTTGGCCCCATTCGGATCGACACTTTGTCGCATCAGGTTTTCAAAGAAACAGAAGAGATAAAACTTACACAAAAGGAGTTTGCACTACTGGAATATCTTTTGAGAAACAAAGGGAAGGTTTGCAGGCGCAGCCGGATCATTGAGAGTGTATGGGACATCCATTTCGACTATAGCACAGGTGTGATCGATGTTTATATGAACGCTTTGAGGAAAAAGCTCAAACTTGCAAAGGAAGAAGACTATATTCAGACCATCCGTGGTATAGGTTATATTGCAAAAGAGATCTGAACCTGAAAATATGACTACTTCCTTTAAGAATAAGATTGCCTTCAATTTTACACTAAGTACGGCGATTTTAACTGCGGTTATTTTTTTTGTCATTTATCATATTGTGAGCCTTACGGTTTTTAATGGTTTGGAAAAAGATATCACTTTCCAGGCTGATAAACATTTTTACGAGGTGGGTGTAAAGGGTGGTGTGCCTTACATTGCCGATAAAGAGGAATGGTTTGAAAAAGAACACCGTGAACTCGAAGTAAATCCGGTATTTGTGCAGATAACGGACAGGAACGGAACAGTCATTGAAAAATCGCCGAACCTGAAGCAGGATTATTTGAGTACAGATCTGACTAAGAAAGACAAGGTATTTTTTCAAACCAGATTGAAAGGACTGGCCATTGCGCAGATTCAGGTTGCCTTAAAAGAAAAGGATAAATTAGCTGGTTATCTGATCGTTGCGATTCCGATAACCGGGTCTGAAAAAGTACTTGAAAATCTCAAAAGTGTATTACTGATTGCTTTCCCTATTGTGCTGCTCGTTCTATTTCTTGTGACACGCCTGATCGCCGGGAAAAGTATTCAACCGGTTCTCAGTGTAATTGATACAGCGCGTAAAATAACCAATGAAAATCTTACGGCGCGTGTTCCGCTTCCGGCGGGGAAAGATGAGTTAAACAAGCTGGTTGTTACGATTAATGATCTGATGGATCGGATAGAAAGTGCCGTGGAGCGTGAAAAACAATTTACTTCCGATGCTTCCCATGAGCTGAGAACACCCCTGGCGGTAATCAAAGGTACGCTTGAAGTTTTGATCCGGAAGCCAAGAACCGCTGGAGAATACATTGACAAAGTCGCTTTGTCGATCAAAGAAATTGACAGGATCAGTTATCTGGTTGATCAATTGTTGCTTCTGGCAAGATTTGAAAGTCAGAAAAAGGCGATGGATCATCAACGTGTGGATCTTTCTGAACTCACAGGTTCCATTCTGCAACGGCAGCAGCAACAAATTTCGGAAAAGGATTTGTCAGTAGAACTGATAACCGATGATCACACTGACGTTTATGCTGATCCGTACATGCTTGATATCATCATTGAGAACCTGATTTCCAATGCCGTTAAATATTCGATCATCAAGGAAGGTATTAAAATTGTCATCAGTCAGACCGGTCAAAACGTGTTGTACTCTGTGATCGACAGCGGAATTGGTATTGCTGCGGATGAAATAGATAAAATACAGGAACCCTTTTACCGCGCCAGCCCCTTAAAGCATCCCCAGATTAAAGGCAATGGGCTCGGACTTTCGATTGTAAAAAGGATGTGTCAGCTCATGCAGATCCAGTTTAAGATCAAAAGTGCGATCGGTCACGGTACCACCGCCGAACTTCTTTTTTAGCATTTATAGGTTGACCAAAAGGCTTTTGCCGCTTTTTAGGCACATCTGTGATGTATACAACTTATGGAATGTTGTGTGTAAACTTTATCATGTGCTATTCAGGACATTTGTTAAGATTTAGAGGTGCATGTTATACTGTTCAGCCATTGCCGAATCTCTTCCAATGATTAAAATCTTAAGCTAACCTTAAGAATATCTTGAGGAAACGCTAAGGTAGCTCCACATACATTTGAGATATCATTCATACGACAATAACCCAATTACAATCATGGACCATAACACCAAAGCCGACAATATAAACCGTCATGAATTTTTGAGAAAGCTGGGTTTTGCCGGATCCGCCCTGGCCGCTGTTTATTTTGGCGCAAACCTGCAATCCTGCACGAATGAACGTGTGAGCCCGGCACCCACAAACCTGACGCTGGATTTAACCGCTTCCGAAAACGCGGCGTTGAAGAATAATGGAGGTTATGTAGTCAAAGACGGTGTCGTGATAGCGAAAAGTAATACCGCCGAATATATTGCTGCCACGCTTACATGCAGCCACGAAGGCAAAAACCAAATCATGTACCAGTCAGATCATTTTTACTGCCCTGCGCATGGAGCCAAATACGACAACACCGGTAAAGGGCTCAACAGTGAAGGGAAAAAAGGCATCCGGGTTTATACAACCAGTCTGGCCAGCAACATTTTGACCATTACCGCTTAAGATAATATGAGAATGAAAAAATGTATAGCCGTTGCGATGCTGCTCATGGGCTCATCTGCATTTGCACAGGACGATTTATTAAAACAATTGGATCAGGTTCAGGATTCGGCGACCGTCTACAGTGCGGCAACTTTCAAAGGAACCCGGATTATCAATGGGCATTCCGTGGAAACGGTCGGAAAAAACAACATGGACTTTATTATCTCTCACCGGTTTGGTGCAGTTAATTCTGGCGCGAATAATTTTTTCGGACTGGACGAATCCCAAATCAGGCTGGCATTGGAATACGGGCTTACGGACCGGCTGATGATCGGCATCGGCAGAAGCAGCTACCAGAAAACCATTGATGTATTTGCCAAGTACCGCCTTTTAAAACAGTCGTCGGGATTTAGAAATATACCGGTATCCGTTACGCTTTTTGCCAGCGATGCCAATAATTCAAGCACTTCATCAACAGACCTTCCTTTTTATACGATTGCCCAGCGACAAACTTATACGTTTCAAGCGCTGATCGCCCGCAAGTTCAGTGAGAAATTTTCACTTCAACTAACACCGACTATTGTGCACCGGAACCTGGCAGAAAATCAGATCGATGCCAATAATCTCTATGCATTGGGCATGGGCGGACGTTACAAACTGACCAAGCGGACTTCTTTCAACGTCGAATATTGGTATACGCCAAAAACATTCGCCGGCGCCATTCAGAGAGATCCCAGATTTACAAATACCCTTTCACTTGGTTTTGATATCGAAACTGGTGGCCACGTATTCCAGCTGCACCTGACAAATTCAAGAGGAATGATTGAGAAACAGTTCATTGGACAGACTACCGGAAAATGGAACAGCGGCGATATTTTCTATGGCTTTAACGTAGCACGTACATTCAGTTTTGATAAAAGTAAAAAACGTAAATCCAGTGGATACTAAAACATTTAGACTGATGCTGATTGTCATGGTCAGCCAGCTCATAGCCGTAACCTGTTATGGTCAATTATATATGACCAAGACAGGTGAGATGAGTTTTTTCTCAGAAACACCGCTGGAAAATATTGCAGCAGTTAATAAGCAGGTGCTGGTTATTCTGAACACAGCCAACGGGGAAATTGCCATTAAAATGCAGCAGCGTGGGTTTCATTTTCCAAATAAACTCATGGAAGAACACTTCAATGAAAACTACATGGAAACCGAGAAATATCCGGCGGCGGTTTTTACGGGAAAAATTAAAGAGCCAATAGATTACAGTAAAGATGGAAGTTATCCAGTAAGTGTAGACGGGATTATGGACATGCACGGTGTGAAACAGAACCGGACACTGAAAGGCCAGCTTGCCGTATCAGGTGGGCAAATCACGATTACCTGCGCCTTCGATGTCAAACTTACAGACCACAAAATCGAAGTCCCTACGCTGGTGGTGGCTAAAATTGCGGAGTCTATTGCTGTTAAAAACAAGTTTGTGCTGACCCCTAAAAAAACGGCCTGATGAACTGAAAAGAGTTGTTTAAGGAATAATCTCATCATTAGATCAACCAAAAGTTCTTCATTGAAAAAGCAGATTTCCATATTGTTGCTTGCTATTTACCTCTTTTCGAACTTTCATTTGATCGAACTGGTAAAAATACCTATGCTCATTGAGCATTACGGCCAGCATCAGAAATGGAATCAAAAATCTACTTTTATCGACTTTATTGTGCTACACTACCAGCAGGCAATATCCGGACATTCCGACTACGATCTGGACAAAAAACTACCTTTCCTTTCCGGCCAGGACCATCTCGCGATCTGGGTAACACCTATTTTTTCAAATCCAACATTTCTATTTCAGCCAGCTTTATTCTGTTATTTCTTGAAACGGGACAGCTTCCATCTCAATGACCGGATCAATTCATCTTATCTGTCCGGGATATGGCAGCCTCCCAAGTATTGCTGATTTTTTAAAGGAACGCAGGTGATTGTCCTTAAAATGACTGCGTATCCATTTTAATTTTTCTCAAATCAACAATACAATCATGTTAAATAAAATTATTGGCTTCGCTGTCAGCAACAAGCTCATCATCGGCCTGCTCGTCGTAGCTCTGATCGGCTACGGAAGCTATGAGTTGACCCGGCTTCCGATTGATGCCGTGCCCGATATCACCAACAACCAGGTCCAGGTCATTACCGTCGCACCATCCTTCGGAGCAACGGATATCGAGAGATTAGTCACTTTCCCCATCGAACAGGCCAACAGCAATATCTCCGGACTAAAAGAAATTCGCAGTTTTTCCCGGTTCGGTTTGTCACTGGTCACCATCGTTTTTGATGATGCCACCGATATTTACTGGGCACGGCAGCAGGTTTCCGAAAGGCTTTTAAAAGTTCAGGCCATTATCCCTCCCGGAATCGGCACACCCGAGCTGGGGCCGATCAGTACCGGTCTTGGTGAAATTTACCAGTATGTCGTTCGCCCGAAAGAAGGTTACGAACACCGGTACAACGAAACGGATCTGCGCACGATCCAGGACTGGATTGTGCGCCGTCAATTGCTGGGCGTGAAAGGCGTTGCGGAAGTAAGCAGTTTCGGAGGAAAATTAAAGCAGTTTTCCATTGAAATTGACCCACAAAAGCTTCTTTCTTATAATATTACGATCAACGATGTTTTTAAGGCATTAGAAAATAATAACCAGAATACCGGAGGCGCATACATCGAAAAAGGGCCTACTGTGCTTTACATCCGCAGCGAAGGATTGGTAGAAAATCTGGATGACATCAATAATATCGCTGTTAAATCATTGGCCGATGGTCAGCCATTGTTTATCCGGGATGTGGCCCAGGTAAAGACCAGCTTTGCAACCCGCTATGGCGCCATGACCTACAACGACAAAGGCGAGGTTTCCGGTGCGGTCGTGATGATGCTCAAAGGAGCCAACAGCAGTGAGGTTATTAAAAATGTAAAGCAGCGTGTAGCCCAGATCCAGAAAACATTGCCCGAAGGCGTGGTGATAGAGCCTTTTCTTGACCGGACTAAAATGGTCAATAATGCCATTGGAACCGTTGAAAAAAATCTTTTGGAAGGTGCGCTGATCGTCGTTTTTGTACTCGTGCTGTTTCTTGGAAATTTCCGTGCTGGTCTGCTGGTCGCTTCAGTGATCCCGCTTGCTATGCTTTTTGCGGTGATTATGATGAATACTTTTGGTGTGAGCGGTAACCTGATGAGCCTTGGAGCATTGGATTTCGGACTGATTGTAGATGGTGCGGTCATCATCGTAGAAGCGGTGATGCACCAGATTACACATAACAAAAAATTTGCAGGTCTGGCGCGGATTACTCAGCAGCAGATGGACCAGGAAGTGAATGAGTCCGCAGATAGGATGATGAATAGTGCCGTTTTCGGCCAGGTCATTATCCTGATCGTTTACCTGCCCATCTTTACTTTACAGGGAATTGAAGGGAAAATGTTCAAGCCTATGGCACAGACGGTTGCCTTTGCACTTTTAGGCGCGTTCATTTTATCACTCACTTACATTCCAATGATGAGTGCTGTGTTTCTGAGCAAAAAAATAAAAACGGAGCCCGGTTTTTCTGACCGGATCATGGACACGCTGGCGAAGAAATATCGCTATGCACTTGAACGGGTAATTGGTCATCCTAAAATGATCCTGATGTCGGTGCTGATCCTTTTTGGATCTGCGGTTTACCTGCTGACTACGCTTGGCGGAGAATTTATTCCCGCACTGGAAGAAGGCGATTTTGCAGTGGATACCCGCGTACTCACCGGAAGCAGCCTGACTACGACGATTGAGAATACTACGAAAGCTGCACACATTTTGAAAACGCAGTTCCCGGAGGTATTAAAAGTGGTTACCAAAATAGGAAGCGGGGAAGTCCCGACCGATCCGATGCCGATGGAAGCCAGCGATATGATGGTGATTTTGAAAAACAAAAGTGAATGGACATCCGCTAAAACGTTTTCTGAGCTTTCCGAAAAAATGGGAGAGGCGCTCAAAGAAGTCCCGGGCATTACAGCCGGGTTTCAGTTTCCTGTCCAGATGCGTTTTAATGAGCTGATGACAGGCGCACGTCAGGATGTGGTTTGCAAAATATTCGGTGAAGACCTGGATACGCTTGCACTGTATGCAAAAAAGCTTGGGACCATGGTCAACCAGGTTGAAGGCACGAAAAATTTGTATGTGGAGGCCGTTTCCGGTATGCCGCAGATTACGATACGTTACAACCGTAGTGCTTTGGCGCAGTACGGCCTGGACATTTCAGCCATCAATAAAACGGTCAATACTGCATTGGCCGGTCAGAGCACCGGGATGGTTTTTGAAGGCGAAAAACGGTTTGAGCTGGTGGTGAGGCTTAGTGGAGAGCGTAAGAAAAATCTGGAAGATATCCGTAACCTGCTGGTAGCCGCGCCCAACGGAACGCAGATTCCACTCTACCAGCTGGCAGAAGTTAAAATCCAGGATGGGCCAAATCAGATCCAGCGGGAGGATGCAAAAAGAAGGATTGTGGTCGGTTTCAATATTGCCGGAAGGGACGTGCAGACCATTGTCAACGAATTGCAAATAAAAGTCAACCAAAACCTAAAACTTCCAACTGGTTACTACATTACCTACGGTGGTTCTTTTGAAAACCTGAATGCTGCCAAACAGCGGCTGATGATCGCCGTACCGGTATCACTGTTGCTGATTTTTGTTCTGTTGTTTTTTGCTTTTAACTCCGTGAAAGACGGATTGTTGATTTATTCAGCCATACCCTTATCTGCTATTGGCGGGATATTTTTTCTAGCCCTTCGCGGTATGCCATTCAGTATCAGTGCCGGAATTGGTTTTATAGCGCTCTTTGGTGTCGCGGTTTTAAACGGGATCGTGCTCGTTGCAGAATTCAACCGGATCAGAAAAGAAGAGCAAAAGGACATTAAACAAGCTGTTGTGGAAGGTACACAACACCGGCTTCGTCCGGTACTGATGACTGCTTTTGTGGCGTCGCTTGGTTTTTTTCCAATGGCTATCAGTAATGGTGCAGGGGCGGAAGTGCAACGTCCATTGGCAACAGTCGTGATCGGTGGTCTTTTAGTAGCAACTTTTCTGACACTTTTTGTACTTCCGGTGCTTTATCTGTTTTTTGAAAATGGGTTTAAGTTTAAACTGAATGGTAAAACCAAATTAGTATCGCTGCTGATTCAAGTGATGTTGCTGCTCAATCATGCAAATGGTTTTTCTCAGAACAAAATTGACCTGAAAACGGCTCAGGAGCTTGCTCTGGCCAACAACCAGAATTTGAAAACCGAAAAGCTTAGAGCCCAGTACCAGAAAGCGCTTATAAAAACAGCCGTGGTATTACCTCAAACGGGAGTTCAGGTGGAGGCAGGGCAGATCAACAGTTTTTATACAGACACGCGCTTTAACATTACACAATCACTAAGTCTGCCGGTTGTTTATGCCAGGCAAAAAACGCTTTTGCAAAGCGAATTATCGGCCAGTGTTCTCAATGTGGCGGTAAGGGAAAATGAACTGCGAAGAAATGTCGCGCATGTCTTTTATATGGTTTTGTACCAAAAGAGAAAAGAAGAATTGCTCATTTCTCTGGACAGTCTTTACTCTGGTTTTTATCAGAGGGCAAAGGAGCGATTTGAAAAGGGGGAAAGTGATATTCTTGAAAAAACGACAGTGGAAACTCAGCTGGCCGATATCAGAATGCAGCGGCAGCAGCTCGAATCCGATTTAAATTTATCAAGGCTGCAATTTCAACTATTGCTCAATGCGCCGGATAATCCCGAGCCGGAATTGCGTGACAATCTGTACAATCCGGTTGCAGTTCCGGATTCAATCAATATCGAAAACCATCCTCAGATGCGGTTTCTTTCGCAGCAGCAGCAGATTGCAACGGCCACTATTGATGTTGAAAAGGCCAAACTTTTGCCGCAGATTAATGTGGGCTACAACAACATGAGTATGCGAGGCACCGGCGCGGATGAGAAGACCTACAGCGGTTCTCAGCGGTTCCAATCTGGGCAGATCGGGGTCGGTATTCCCATTTTTGCAGGAGCTCAGAAAGCCAGGATCAATTCGGCGCGGATCAACCAGGATATCAGCCGGCAAAGTTATCAGGCAGGTGCGCAAATGCTCAGATCGCAGTATTTGTCTGCCTTGACAGAATACCGGAAATTCCTGACCGCCGTGCAGTATTACGAAACGAGTAGCCTGAAAAATGCTGCTTTGATCACCACAACGGCTAATCAACAGCTAGCGGGCGGAAGCATCAATTACCTGCAATGGGTACAGCTGATAGGCCATGCGACTTCCATCCGGAGCCTATATCTGGATGCGGTGATGAATCTGAACAGCAAAGCCATTGATCTAAATTATTACCTTCAAAATTAACATCGCCATGATGAAATATCTGATATATAGCTTACTGATTTTACTTTTTTTATCCTGTTCCAAAAAGGCTGAAAATGGTACCGTAAAGACTGAAAAAAGTACTGATCCCAATGTTGCTTCACTCAATGAAAAGCAAATTAAAAATGCGGGTATTAAAACGGCATTGCCAGAGAAAAAGCAGGTTTCATCGGTTTTAAAACTAAATGGAAAGATTGACGTTCCGCCTCAAAACATAGTATCCATCAGCGTACCACTGGGAGGATATCTCAAAACGACCAGACTTTTACCGGGAACGCGCGTAAAAAAAGGCGAAATTCTGGCAGTGATGGAAGACCAGCAGTACATTCAGTTACAGCAGGATTACCTGACTGGCAAAGCAAGGGTCGTTTTTCTGGAAAGTGATTATTTACGCCAGAAAGATCTGAACAAAAGCAAATCAAGCAGCGATAAGACCTTTCAGCAGGCTGAGTCCGATTACCAGAGCCAGCAGGTGATGATGAAAGCGTTGTACGAAAAGCTCAAGCTGGCCGGCATCAATCCTGACCACTTAACAAAGGATAACATTACCCGAAGTATCAGCATTCATTCGCCCATCAGCGGTTTTGTGTCCAAGGTGAATGTCAATATCGGCCGGTACGTTTCGGCTACGGAAGTACTTTTTGAACTGATAAACCCGACCGACATCCATCTGGCCCTTAAAGTTTTTGAAAAGGATCTGGATAAAGTAAAAATTGGCCAGCAGATATTGGCTTACACCAACAACGTGCCCGAAAAAAAATACCAATGTGAAATTATCCTGATCAGCAAGGATTTGTCACCGGAAAGGACCGCCGAGGTTCATTCACACTTTGAAAGTTATGAGCCCGAACTTTTACCCGGCATGTTTATGAATGCGGACATCCAGCTCAACAGCCGCTCCGTGCTCGTGCTGCCCGACGATGCCATTGTTACATACGAAGACAAACAGTACATTTTTATACCAAAAGGGAAAAGCACTTTTGAAATGAAACAGGTCCAGACCGGAACTTCGGAGAACGGTTTTACGGAAATTATTTCCAAGCAAAAACTTGACAACCAGCTTTGTGTAGTAAATGGAGCGTATTCTCTTCTGATGTCTTTAAAGAATAAATCGGAAGAGTAGTATTGATTATTAAAGGACAATTCACTTTGCGCATCAATTTTAAACTGTAAACAAACCATGGTCAGTCTTAAAAACATACAAACCGAAATTGACGCAGGCTTTCTGTACGGGATTCTTGCTAAAAACGAGGAAGACGAAAATGTGGCTAGCGTTTTCAGGCAAATGAGTGAAATAGAGCACGGGCATGCACTTGCATTTATGGCTAAGAATGAGCTGCATTTGTCACAATTACCAGGCCCGTCTGCCAGAGCAAAAATCCTGAATACGATCGGTAAGGTTTTTGGCTACGATTACATATTGGGTGTACTTCTGGATACGGAAAAGAGCATTTCGTCTTCCGTATCCAATGCCAGAAATAAGAACAGATCTGCCAGTTCAATCTCAGACACCGCCCATGTTGCGATTTTGAAGAACATACTGGACAACAACCCGAAAATCGCCGGGTCGACCCTTACCAGGTTTGAGAAACGGCACAGATCAGTGGGAGGGAATGCTTTACGGGCTGCCGTACTAGGCGGAAATGACGGACTTGTTTCCAATTTCAGTCTGGTGATGGGGATTGCGGGTGCTGCCATAGGGCAAAAGGAAATATTGCTTACCGGACTCGCAGGTCTGCTGGCGGGTGCTTTATCGATGGCTCTGGGCGAGTGGATTTCTGTTAAAAGTTCTCAGGAGCTCAGTGAGAATCAGATGCAGCTGGAAATGGACGAACTGGAAACCAACCCAGCCGGTGAAGAACAGGAAATTGCACTCATTTATCAGGCGAAAGGCATACCGCAGCAACAAGCTCTGAAAATGGCTCGAGACATCATGTCCAGTAAGGACGATACAATGGCAATTCTGGTCAAAGAAGAACTTGGTATTAATGTGGAAGACCTGAAAGGTTCTGCCATGGAAGCCGCTGTGACTTCCTTTCTTTTATTTTCGGTCGGCGCAATTATTCCTGTATCCCCCTACTTTTTTCTAAGCGGTACTCAGGCGATTTTGACAAGCACTGTTTTCAGCGCAATCGGATTGTTTCTGATCGGTGCAGCCATCACCTTATTTACCGGAAAAAGTGTGTGGTATTCTGGTTTCAGGCAAGTTCTTTTCGGGCTTGCTGCTGCTGCCGTCACTTTTGGAATTGGAAGACTAATTGGTGTTTCCGTAGCAGGTTAAATCGAATTCAGTTTATTCACCATAATCATCTCTGTTATGTTCAAAAAAATTGCAATGGGTTTGCTTGCCATTCTGGTAATCATACAATTCTTCCGGCCTGAGAAAAATCTTTCCGATGATCAAACGCACAACATTGCGCTGAAATACCCGGTTTCCGGTGAAGTGAAGGAAATTTTGAGGGTGGCCTGCGATGATTGCCATAGTAACAAAACAGCCTATCCCTGGTATGTTAATGTTCAGCCCGTGGCCTGGTTTCTTGATAATCACGTTCAGGAGGGAAAAAGAGAATTGAACTTCTCCACGTTCACCAAACTTCCGGTTGCCGTCCAGAACCATAAATTCGATGAGATCATTGAAATGGTGGATGAAAAAGAAATGCCGCTGAAATCGTACACCTACCTGGGTTTGCATCAAGAGGCAAATCTGACCGATCAACAACGCCAACTTCTCATCAACTGGGTAAAGCAGCAAATGACGATGCTGAAAAATGAGTATCCAGCCGATAGTTTGAAAATGAAAAAAAGAACGCCGAAGGCTGAAAGCTGAGCGCAACAGATGTGATGGTTACCGCCAGAATTGGGATTAGAATAGCTATTCAAAAATCAAATTGTTGCTTTCCATATCATGAAAAAGGTCCCTGCTACGCTTCTTGTTGTGGTGGTACTGCATTTTTCAGCATTTTCGCAAAACGCAGATTCTACCCGCAAGGAGCTGCGTTTTTCCTTTCCGCAGCTTTATGCACCTTTTGCACTTATACTGGCGGGTTTCATCTCTAATGGCCATTCGCGGGAGTCGATCAAAAATGAAATAGCCGAAGAGCGTAAAGAACACATTCCCAGGTTTAAAACAAAGCTGGATGATTATCTTCAGTTCTCTCCTTTGGCAGTTGCTTATGGACTGGATGCGGCGGGGGTTAAATCCAACACGGATTTTGTCAACCGTTCGGTAATTCTTGTGAAGGGCGAGATCCTGGCCATTTCAACGGTTATGGTTTTGAAAAAGGCATTCCATATCCAGCGGCCAGATGGGAGTTCTTATAACTCTTTTCCCTCAGGGCACACCACACAGGCCTTTGCGGCGGCTACATTCCTGAGTGAAGAATATAAAGGTACCTATCGGTGGATGCCTTATGCTTCTTATACTGTTGCTTCCTCGGTAGGGATTCTCAGGGTCGCCAACAACCGACATTACATTAGTGACGTTTTGGTCGGCGCTGGAGTTGGGTTCTTGTCTATAAAAGTTGCCTACTGGACCCACCAGTATAAATGGGGGAAAAGACTTAATCGCAAGAATTCAAAATAATCTACAATATTTTATACCTGTCATGTCAATACGATTTAAGTACCAAAACATTATCGATTGTGACAAAAGGTTCTAGCCAGAATGAAAATTAGCAGCGGTGACTAGTTAGCGGTTATCAGAATTTAGTCGCTTGATCGAAGCGGATAAAAACACCGAGTGAAAATATCCATCTTAATAGACTTGATCTATACCTGTTAGCTTTTTTTTAAACGGTGGTGGCCGTTGCACAACTCAATGAAAAACAGCCTAAATCCTTTCCAAAACTCTTTGGATTTTTGTAACTTCAGGAATGCAAGGAAGAAAAAATTACTCCGAAAAGCTGTTTATGAGCTTCCAGTTATCCGAGCGGATCCCGAAGGATAATTTTTATAGGAGGCTCAGAGAGGCTCTGGATCTACAATCCATTTACAGCGATACCCGAGACCTGTATGGTCGCACCGGAAACCCATCCATAGACCCGGTCGTATTCTTCAAGCTTATGCTTGTCGGTTACCTGGAAAATATAACGTCTGACCGTAAATTGGTAGATCACTGCTCGATGCGCATGGACATTCTTTACTTTTTGGGCTATGATATTGATGAGCAATTACCCTGGCATTCGACCATCAGTCGGACCAGACAATTATATCCAGCTACCGTTTTTGAGGCTCTGTTCAATAAGATATTTGCTTTATGTGTTGATAAGGGCATGGTCAGTGGACATACCCAGGCCATGGATTCGGCTCCCATTAAGGCGAATGCTTCAATGGAAAGCCTTGAACTGAAAAGACCTTTTCAGTCTATTGAAAGGCACATTGAAGCCGTAGACACCGAAAACCAAAATCAAACAAGCACTGCTGTAACTTCCACGGTGGGGTTGATCACTGCTCCGCAGCATCATTTGAAGCGTGTTAAACATATTCATGATAAACTGCGTAAAAATCCGGTCGGAGCCAGCGGCGCTTCTCATGAAAAAGCCCAGTTATTCAGTAATAAAACGCATTATAATCCGCATGATCCCGATGCTCGTATTTCGGTAAAGCCTGGCAAGGCACGAAAACTTAACTATCACTGCAGTATGGCAGTAGATACAGGTCAGGGTATAATCAGCCATATACAGGCCGACTTTGCAGATGGAAGAGACAGTCAGTATCTGCCAGCAATGACTCTACAAGTTCAAAGCCGACTGAAAGCAAATGAGCTTCGCATGACAGAGCTCCTAGCAGATGCAGGATACTCAAATGGTTTTAATTACGAGTTCCTGGAACGAAGAAATGTCACACCATGGATCCCTGTTTTTGGAAAGTATAAACCAGAAAGAGAATGGGTTACCTATGACAGGAAAGAAGATGTTTTTACGTGTACCATGGGGAAGACAATTCCTTTTAAAGGCTTCGATCTAACATCTGACGGGAAGCTTATCAAAAACTACCGGGCTTCAAAAAAGGATTGCATTCCCTGTGTTTTAAAAGAATCCTGCACACCTAAGTCACTATTTAAAAGAATATTTACGACAGCTTATGAAGATTATTACCACCGAGCCTATGAAAGACAATTAAGCAGGCGAGGGAAACGGATGAAACAAGTCCGACAAAGTACGGTAGAGCCCGTCTTTGGAAGCCTGGTCCATTATTACGGATTAAGTAAAATCAATGTTCTAGGAAAAGCCGCAGCACATAAGGTGATGCTAATGGCAGCGACCTGCTTCAATCTCAAAAAGTACCTTAAAACATTCAAAAGGAAATTTACAAATAGTGCAGCAATGGAGACCATGGCTCACTTAACCGGCGCATTTTTGAAGCCTCGATTGCTTTTACTTTGAAATTTTGAGAATCTCACAAGTCAGATCTTAAACTTCCTCAGATTCAATTTGTCAGGATAGTTCCGCAACGGCCACGGTGGTTTTTTTGAAATTCTTGAAAAAGTGAGATTTTAGTAAATAGGTAGGAATGGGAGCTGGTGTAGGGCTTTTTGGTACAGCGATCAAGAATGGTCCCCACCTTAAAATGTAATTCTGCTGAACACCCTTCTATTTCAGCAACTTAAAATCGCGAATAATGGATTTGTTTGCTCCGTCTACAACGATGACGTGTATTTCTGATCGAAAATCTAATTCTCTACTGACAGGAACCCACATCAGGATTAAACTATTATAATAGCTTTTTGAATCTCACTAAACTCGATCTATTGCATTAGGCGGCATCAGTCCTGCACTCACCAAAAACTGAGCGCGCTGAAATTAAGGCGGATCTATTTGACTTTGTTACCCGGTTCACATTGGCCAACATTTGGTTTGACGACCTGTCATATAGAAGGTTAGTTCAGATTTTTCAGATTATCATTTGCATCTCGATCTATCAAGTTTGCAAATGGGTCTATACCAACATATGCCGGTTTACCCGTTACATTGATGGTTAATGTATTATTTCCAGCAGTCAACTTGTATTTCTTTAAGTATAAAGGATTCGTCTGCTGACGCCCCTTTTTATCGGTGCTGTTAGGAGCAAAAACACCCAAGTCTATATAATCATCAATGGTTTTGACAGGTATTTCTATGCCGTTTTCATTCAGCATAGTTTTGCCTAGGTTAACCGTAAACGTAACCTGATACCGGCCTTTTCCAATCGGAATTGCTGTTGCCTTAATCACTTTGTTGTCATACCTTGTTACTTTCAACCAGTTATCCTCTAAATAATACTTTAAGGAGTCGGGTGCATACTTTCGGAGATGGCGGTATAGATCATTATTACCAGCGTAAGTCGGTTTGTTTTTAAAGGCATAGGTATTTTTGAAATCGCGTAACGCTGCGTTTAATTTATCCTCTCCGATGAGGTTTTTTAATCCGAATAGAACCACGCCTGCTTTTCCATTTTGTTCGGGAAGGTTCATAGTTTGCAGCGGATGCTCCTGTTCGTTTAGCCGCGATCGCTTGTAGTTGTAATCACGTAATTGGTCCAAAATAATATTCCGCATATTATTCTTGCGGTATTTCTTTTCGAGCAGGTCCAGCGCACAGTAGGTCGCTAATCCCTCTGGAATAATCATTGAACCAACAGTATTATTAGGGGCAACCTGAAAGCGCCACCACTGCTGTGCCAGGGTGCGAATGGTATAGAAATAAATATAATCAAACTGATTGAGGCTACTAAAATGAGCGTTCCAGGCAAAATCTTCCGAATAGGCGTTGAGCGTTGCCGCTGAAATTATTTTTTTCTGATAAACACTGTTTTCTGCCAGACGTATATCATCAAAAGGATAGTATCCATAAGCCTTGCTGAAATAATGCAGACCGTCTTTATAGCCAGCCATAAAGCGTCTGATATTGGCAGCATGCTGCGGATTGTAATAAATAGAAATGTTAACAGGGTGATCCAATTGTACAGTATCCTCCGAAATTGCATACCGCGCCGACAGTATATAAAAGGGCATGTAGGTCCCCGGACCTGTCTGGGCATAGTGAAAATAATTTCGCCCATTCTCCGTCCATCGTTTTATTAAGGCGCCAGGCGCGAGTGCAGTCTGGTCGGCGGAAGTACTTACCGTTATGTCTAATTTTAAAAGGTCGATAGTAGGCCCCGATTTTAGTGTTGCCCTGCCTACTCGGTCGTTCTGTGGAATATCGGCTTCCGCTTTTCTTTTGGGTAAATGATATTTCATCCGATCAAAAGGATCGATTAGTTCTTCAGCAGCATTATACCCCAGGGTAGGTAATCCGCCTTGAACGAAGGTTCCGTTATTCAGCAAGTTCTGAGCATAAGTGTCGTTACTGAAGCCTTTGTAGATTTGAGAGGAATGAACTTCCATATGTAGAGAATCACCGGGAAGGAGTGCCGGGATGACATGATACAACCTGTACTCAGACGGTTCATTTCTCGGTCTGAAGAAATTAAACATTCCGCGGGTGTAAATTAATGGGTAAGTAAAAGGAATAGATTGGCCGTTGTTTTTAATATTGAAATTGGTTAGCTCGTCGCCATCTACCAGTAGCTGCGTTATAGGTTGAGTAGTTTGATTGACCATCGTAACCACAGCTTTGGTAAGTGCCTGTTGTTTTTCCGGATATAGGTCAACCCGAAGTTTTATACTTGTCACCTTGGGCAATGGTAGTAAGGCAAAGCGTTTTAAACTGTTTTCAAAAACTACCTTACGGAAAGCTTGCTCGTTTTGAGTGAGGTAACTATTCAGATAACTTACGTTATAATATATAAAACCGCCAACGGCCAGAAAAGCGATCAGAACAATAAAAGTCACACGTCTGGTAATGACATCAAAACGCCGAAAAGCCAACCTAACCCTTTCTTTGAATGTGCTGCTTATCCCTCGATAATAACCCAATGCAGATAAGATTATAAGCAGACAGCCAAATAGCAGCCAGTATGCATCAAACCAGATTATTGGACTCAACATATGACCTAATCCGTCCATATCTGAAAACCGGAACTTAGGTGTATAAGTATAAAGCAGCAAATGATAATCGAGTGTGCCTGATTTATTTAAAAAGAACATGGCAACCCAAATCAACAGCCCGGTGACGTGGCCAACAAACTTTTGATTGACCCATACGTGCACCACATAACAAAGCAGGACGATTCCTATTAAACGCGGGATCAAAATGACAACGACCTGGGTAGCATATATCGCGAAATTAAACTGAAAGAATCCCTGCGCGATTTGAACACAGATCCCCGAAATTATCGGGATCAAGGCCAGAGAAATGCTAAGGATGAGTAGAGAAATTAGTTTCGCTCCATTTAACAACCGGTTTGATGGCGGCAAGGTGTCGTTAATGGTCTCAAATCCGCTACTACGTTCTCGGTGAAGGATTTCGCCGGTGTAAAACAGTATAAAAAGGAAAATGTAAAAAGGAAACGTATCGTTGAAAATCTCAAACAAAATAACCGTTCGTGGAAATTCAGGAACACCAAACGGAGAAACACCCATCCAGAATGATATCAAAAGAAAAAAGAGCCCGCTAGAAAAAATAATCCAGAAATAATTATCGTGGATTAGGTTCAGTAATTCTGTTTTCACCAGGCTGACCAAAGTGCGCCGGCCATAAGGGTTGCCAAAAGTTACCTGAACCTTAGGAACGCTGAAGGTTGTCGTTTTTAATGGCGCATCAGCGATTGTTTTCGCTCCCATTTTTTCGCTAAAAAAACGGGTAAAGCTAAAACGACTGTAAGCAAAAAAAAGAATGGCTACACCTGTGGCTGACCATATCACACGGTTCCAGAAAAACATACCAACGATCGATATCGGCGAAGTGTTTTTCTGAAAGATCGTAGCATCATTGGTTTGTAGCATCACACCGTTGACAGCAAAGGGATCAGCCAGGTTAACCACAGTTGAGTTATGATTATTCATCAAAAAAAAGAAGGATAAAAAATAGCCCAAGAATAAAAACACGCCACCGCTGTAAATAACTTTTACATTTCGAGTCAGGGCAACCAATCCGTAAAACAGCGATGCTATAAAGAACAGATTAGTCAGGGCGATTGAAAAAAAGGGCTGAAGGTAATAGCTTACAAGGTTTAATCCGTATTGTCCGGCATACCGCCAGCCCATTAATGGCCCGAGCAATGTGCCCGCGTACGCGCCTATAATTATAGCACTTGCAATAAAAAGCAGAGTCAAAAATGCGCCAGAATAACGTCCAAAAAAATAACCTGCTTCGCTGATTGGATAAGTAAGGTAATACTGCTTGGTCCGGTATTCAATATCCCGGTAAACAGGCAAGCCCATAACCGATGAACCGATCAGTGCCATCACCATACTCATTGCAGCACACCACAGTGCCAGAACGTAGGGTGCATTGATATGTTCTTTTTCAGCTAATGGCAAAGAGCCAGTAGCAAATGTACCCAGACTGAAAATTAGTATTGACCCAAAATATAAGTATGTGGCTGGCCGCCTGAACTGGGTTTGGAGCTCGAACAAAAATATTTCACCGAACATGCAGCAAAGATTTAGAGATATGGGAGAAATAAACATCTTCAAGGTTTGCGTTAACGGGAACAAATCCGTCCCCTGGCTCGGCTTCTGCGTTTATCCGTATATACAGCTTGCCTGTTTTTAACTGTGTTGAAATAACTGCGTATTTATTTTTGTAATGATCAAGTTCTGTCAGAGCTATGGCCTTGCTAAAGATCACGCCGTGTAACGCTTTGACTGCATCGTCGGGTTCACCCCAGTACCGGACCTCGCCCTGGCTGATAATAGCGAAGTTGGAGCAAAGCGTACTTACATCTTCCACAATATGTGTGGACAGAATAACGATAGTGTTTTCGCCCATTTGGCTAAGCAGATTATAAAAACGATTCCTTTCGGCGGGGTCAAGGCCAGCGGTTGGTTCATCAACAATGATCAGTCTGGGATTACCGATCAAGGCCTGTGCGATGCCAAACCGTTGTTTCATCCCACCCGAAAAAGTGCCGAGCTGTTTTTTTCGCTCAGTATACAAGTTAACTTGTGCAAGCATGGCATCCACCAGTGCTTTCCGTTCGGCTGTATTTCCTACGCCTTTTAATAGAGCAATATGATCCAGTAAACGTTCCGCGGATATTTTGGGGTAAACGCCAAAATCCTGAGGCAGATAGCCCAGCAATTGCCGCACGTCGGTTTTGTTCCTTAATACATCAAGATCATCTAACAAGATACTGCCGCTATCAGCCTCTTGTAAAGTAGCGATGGTGCGCATTAGGGAGGATTTACCTGCGCCGTTGGGTCCTAGTAAACCAAACAACCCGTTATTAAGTTTTAATGACACCTGGTTAAGTGCACGAACACCATTGGAATACGTTTTAGACAAATTGTTGATTACTAATTTCATAGCTTTTATAATTAATACCCCTCAAAGATGCCAGGCGAATATCTTGGAGGAAAATTAGCAGGCCGGACACCAGCAATAGATGGACAGAAATCTGTATTGCCCTGATATACCCAGTTGTCAGGTATTTTATGCTGTGTGTCCTTCGATTCTATTATTTGGTAATGGATATGCTATATTTAATTGATGTATATGCACATTTGAACAATGAAATTACCGGAAATACACATCGAGGCATTTTTTGAAAAAGGTAGACGGGCTCACTTGTTCTTTTGCCTGGCTTTACTAGTGCTCATGGTATTTATACTCTCGGTAAGCCAGAAATGGAAGTATGCGCCGGGAGCGATCTTAATTTATTCATTTATCTTAGGCGGCATATATACCGGCCGGTGGTTATGCCGTAAATGGCTAATGAATAGCAAATGGGGTGGTCTGATAACTATGCTTATTGTTGTCCTTTTGGGATATTGCATAATTGGCCTTGGTGCTTATGTTTATTTCTTTGTACCCGATCTACCTTTAAATCATATGATCGAATCTGCTATAAATATTACAGCGTGTAGTTTTGCTTTAATTTTTATTGGTTTTTTTATCGCAGTGATCAGAAGCGCCATCAGGGAAAAGATGAATGGACTCGTGCTTGCTGAACAAAAAAAAGGAAGTGAACTCAGCCTGCTGCGCTCGCAGGTAAGCCCACATTTTTTGTTTAACACGCTAAACAATATGTACAGCCTATCTATTAATCGCCCCAGCCAAATGCCAGATTTATTGCTTAAACTATCTGAGCTATTGCGCTATTCGGTTTACGAAGCTGACCAGCCTCTGGTGCAACTGAAGGACGAGCTGGAATATATCCGCAACTACATCGCGTTGGAAAATATCCGCAGTGCCGACCGCCTATCATTAACCATCAATCTGGCTGATGCCCGGGTAAATGTGAAAATAGCACCCATGTTGCTGATCGTCTTTATTGAAAACGCGTTTAAACATGCCCGTAATACGCTTGAAAACGAAATTCAGCTCGTTGTCAATTGCAAACTAGTCAATGAAAATATCTATTTTGAAGTAGTCAATACCTATATTGATAATGGTGCAAAGGATTCGACCGATAAACGGAGTTCAGGCTTTGGCATCGCGAATGTGACTAAGCGATTGGAGTTACTTTATCCGGGCGATTATGAATTGAAACAAACTCATAGCACAAATCAATTTAAAGTTGAACTTATTCTTAAAGCCAGATAAATGGGTCAGATTAGTTGCCTTATTGTAGATGATGAGCCCTTAGCCAGGGAACTAATGATTACCTATTGCAGCTATTTACCACAACTCAAAATTGAGGCCGTTTGTGGTAACGCCATAGAAGCAAAAGCGATTTTGCAGGAAAGGGCGATTTCTATCCTTTTTTTGGATATTCATCTGCCTGTTTTGGATGGTATCGGCCTTTTGCAAACGCTTAAAATCAGGCCGCAGGTGATCATGACCACTGCCTATAAGGAATATGCTGTTGATGCGTTCGACCTCGCGGTTTGCGATTATCTGGTTAAGCCTTTTTCTTTGGAACGGTTTATAATGGCCATAGACAAAGCCACTGAAAACATTAAATACCGAAGTAACCATTCAGATTTTAAGGCCGGCGACCATCATGTTTTCATAAAAACCGAGGGTATGATCTACCGGGTAAAATATGATGATCTGTTATTTGCCGAAGCCAGCCGAAATTACACCAGGATAGTCACTACTGATAAAACCCTATCACCAATGATGTCTTTCTCCGTTTTGGAACAACAAATACCTACTAGTCAATTCACCAGGGTTCACCGTTCATTTATTGTCAACAAATCAAAGATTACCCGCATTGATGGTAACTGGCTTTTTATTGGTGAACAGGCAATACCTATCGGTAAAAATCACCGGGAGGAACTTTTTAAAATATTGGGACTGTGAAAATCATTTTGTTGTATCAGTAGAGATTTCGTCTCCCGTGACCAGTAGCATACGGAAATTAAGATCATATAAAATCGGACATTAAAATCAATTACAAATTAATGAAAACATCATTATTACGCTCATGCAAATATGTAGACTGCGAATGCGTCATTGGGTTTCAATAAAAGATGAAAACAAGATTTAAAATTTTGATCATAGAAAATACATGGATCAAGGGGATCCTGGGTAGTTTTGGCGACAGCCGAATTCAGGTAATCATACCAAAGCTAAAATATGTAAATCAAGTCAGAGCGTCAAAATATGCAGATCGGGGAATTATTCCTGATTATCAGGTAATTCCGGATTTGCTGGACTATGTCACTGGCAGGGATGTCACTTTGCAGTATACTTTGGATTTGATCGGGCGGTCGAAGAGATGATCGGAGCATGACTTTTCAGGCTATACCCCAAATATTTTCACGAATTCATCTTTATAATTGCCTCCCAACGGAACTTCAATCTTACCTAGAATGATCCTGTTACCATGCAAACTGGTGACTTTTGAAAGGTTGATAATGAAGGACCGGTGAACCCTGAAAAACAGTTCGGCTGGCAGCTGGGTTTCAATAGACGACAATGGTGTGGTGCTTATGAAGTGTTCGCTGGAAGTGATGACCTTGGTATTGTTCCTGCTGGCTTCCAGATACACAATATGGTCATAGTTCAATTTATTAATCCTGCCTTCTGTTCGTAAAAGTAAATGATGGCTTGGAATAGAGGGCGGAATTTCAAGTATGGTACTCGTTTTAGGATTCAGTTTTTCGACTACACGATCAATGGCGATAATAAAGCGTTCGATGGAAAAGGGTTTTAGCAGGTAATCGCAGGCAGCAAGGTCAAATGCATCGGTCGCAAATTCCCTATAAGCAGTAGTGAAAACAACCAGCGGAGGGTTTTTCAATGTCTTCAAGAGTTCAATCCCAGACAGCACTGGCATATTGATATCCACTAAAAGCAGGTCAATTTGCAGCTGCTGTATTTTCTCCCTGGCTTCAAAGGCATCACCGCATTGCCCTACAACCCGCAGCACAGGAAGCAGTTTGCAGTACTGCACTAAAATCTCTCGTGCTACCGGCGCGTCATCAACGATTAGGCAATTGATCATAATTATCTTGCTTTCAGACGCAGTTCAACATGATATGTACCGTTTTCTTTCTGCGCATTGTAAAAATACTCGTTTCCATAAATCAGGTTTAATCTCTTCAATGTATGGTGCAAGCCAATACCTGACGGCTCCTCCAAACTCAATTGCTCCCTGCCGCCAGGTTCGAATGAATTTTTGATCGTAAAGATGACCCAGCCCTCTCTAACTTGTAATGCAATGGCAATCCACATATTGGGCTTGCGGGTGGCTTTGGAATATTTGAATGCATTTTCAACAAAAACGATCAAGAGCATGGGAGCAATCCGTATTCGATCTTCCTGATGTTCTTCAATCGCAAGTTCCAGGAGTAGCCTGGCACCGTTTTGTATTTTCTCAAAGTCAATGTAATTCTTCAAATACAGCAGCTCATTTTGAAGCGGAATAAATTCTTCTCTGGTCTCATAAACGCTATATCTGAGCAGTTCAGAGAGTTTAAGCAGCAATTGCGGAACCCTTTGCTGTTGAGTAAGCGATATTCCGTAAATGTTATTGAGCGTATTAAAAAGAAAATGCGGGCTCAATTGGGATAATAGAAGCTGCAACTCACTTTCCTTATGCTTTTGTGCGGTTTCGGCCTGTGAAACTTGCATCCATACAGCATGCCGCGCCAGGGCTATTGCGATACCAAAAAAAATAAAGAGCACCGAAATAGGAAAGCAGATAAACAGGTTCTGCAAAAAGTATCTGCCGACATCTCCCTTGAACATATATGCAGCACCGGCAGCACTGCCCAGTACCAATACCAGGAAAATTAGAACTGATCTGAACAGGGACGTCGGCACTACTGACCGGGTTATCCAGGACTTGCCATACCATCTTCCCACATATGTGCAGCTCAAAATGTATAAGCAACTTATCATCGCAGCAACAACCACGTCGTGATTACCACTTAAAATGACCGCAAGCGAAAAGACAGCCACAAACGAAAGGCAAAAAGACAGATGCACTAACATCTTGGAAGCCATCATTTTTCCAATAAGAGATTCCAGGAGTTCCATAACCCAAATATGGACAATCAATGCCGTTTTCGAAACTCTTCATGCCGAAAGCCTGCTTTTCAATGCCCAATTCAAATGATGTACCGCTGAAAAGATTCGGCATGGCAACTGCGCATTAAGACTTGATAAGAACCATGTATGTCCGTATCTTTTTTCCATGTCAATAATGCCGGAAATATTTGCCAATCATTTAAATACACAGATATGATTGATGGGAATGAAATCGCAATTGAAACCAGCGATTTGTCTTTTAGTTTTTCAAAAGAACAGACAGTGATCAAGGGGCTTAATCTAAAAATCCCCAAAGGGTCCATTTTTGGATTTTTAGGGCCGAATGGGGCAGGTAAAACCACCACGATCAGACTAATACTTGACCTGCTTTCGCCCAGCTCAGGTGCTGTTGAAGTTTTTGGGAAATCACTTCGCGATCAGCGCAGCCTAGTGCTTTCCCGGATCGGAGCACTCATTGAAACACCTTCCCTGTACGAACATCTGACCGGGTTTGACAATCTAAAAGTTACTGCAAACCTGAGAGGCATCAGACAGAAAAGGGTGGGGGAAGCACTGGAAATGGTGGGGCTAGATGCACAGGCTGGCAAGTATGTTCGTAACTACTCACTAGGGATGAAACAACGGCTTGGCCTGGCGTTGGCATTACTTTCCAGTCCGGATCTATTGATCCTTGATGAACCTACCAATGGATTGGACCCTAGCGGTATCCTAGAAATCAGGGAGCTGTTGCGGGAGCTGAATGTAAAACACGGTGTTACAATTTTGGTATCAAGCCATTTACTTTCGGAAGTCGAGAGGCTGGTTTCCCATGTTGGTATTATTGGTCAGGGGAAAATGCTGTTTCAAGGACCTCTAAAAGAACTTCAGCAGATCAGCAGCGAGAGCGCCTTCATTGAAATTGATACCGATAACAACACGCGCGCCCTTGAAATACTGCGGGAAGATCATCAGTCGGTCATAAAAGCTACTCAGTTTCTGGACGTACAATATGTTGATAAAGATCGCCTGGCCCATCTGATTACCTTGTTGACCGCGGCAGGTCTGCGTGTTAACCGCGCCCAGCTTGTTGAAAGCAGTTTGGAAGAAACCTTTCTCTCAATTATCAAAGATGATCATTTATGAAACTGTATTACACCGAATTCATTAAGCTTAAAAATACATTCGCTCTGTGGCTAACCGTATTGGGCGCTCTTTTTGTCCCGCTTATTTTGTTTGCCACCTATCTGTCCGACGTAAAATCGTTTGTTCCAGGGCCCGGAGTAAATCCTTGGGACGATTTTCTGATCCGGATACTAAACGGGTGCTGCTTCTTTTCGATAGGCTTTGTTCTATTGATCATAGGCCTGATCATCCATATCGAGCACAAAGCAAATGCATGGAAACATCTATTTACTTTACCGATCGGCAGGAGCGAAATTTACCTTGTCAAGCTGATGGTCATTGTCGCCATTGTCATTAGCTTTTTCACTTTATACCTGTCGCTGAGTGTATTATCAGGTATCGCCCTTGGCTATACAGTTCCAGATTTCGGATTTTCGAGATTTCCGCTACCCGGTCAGCACATTTTCAGGTTTGTGACCGAGTTTTTCATTTCAATCTTGCCGACGGTTTTTTTACAGTACTGGTTGTCGTTCCGGCTGAAAAATCTGATCATATCGTTGGGCATTGGTCTGGGTGGGCTGATGATCGGCTTACTGTTAAAAGGCTGGGAATATATCATTTACCTGCCGTATGCAGCCCCGTTTCAGATGTTGAATTATAAAGAAGGCGCCGCTAGTCACCAGAGTCTTTATTTGTTAAATACCGTGTATACTGTGATACTGGTAATATTGAGTTATTATGACTTTACTAAAAAGTTTCGCGGGTAACCACAGGTTAAATCCGGTCCCGGTTACGATATGATTACGATTGTACCTGCAACAATCATCAATGCGCCAAAGATTGTCTTAGCTTCGATCGGCTCTTTTAGAATCAAGATGGACAATCCGATGGCAATGGCGACGCTCAGCTTGTCAATCGGTGCGACCTTTGAAACATCACCTGTTTCCAATGCTTTGAAGTAAAATATCCATGACAGGCCTGTTGCAATTCCCGACAATACAAGGAAAATGAGGTTTGTCCTGCTGATGTCTTTCACTTCTTTCATTTGTCCGCTGAAAAGAACAATTCCCCAAGCGACAAAGAGGATCACGATTGTCCGGACAGCGGTTGCCACATTACCGCTGATACCTTTAACACCCACTTTTGCTAAAATGGCAGTAGCACCTGCAAACAAGGCAGAAAGCAAAGCATAGTATTTCCACATAGTTGGGCTAAATAACAAGGATGAATATTAAAGTATTTACTTAAGGTTAGTTGCACATTCCAAAAGAATTCAAAATTGGCTGATAGGTTTATCATTTAAAACATGCTTCGGATATCCGTGGCGACACTTTTAAATCTGTTGAGTCAATGAAAAATGCTTCCCTGCTGGATCCAATTGAAGCTTTCGTGTCGGCTCAATTATCTGCCTGTGGTGATGAGCTGATCTATCATAATCTAAACCACACATTAAGTGTGGTACAAAATGCTTCAAGGCTTGCCGATCACTACCGGCTCACTGATCCTGACCGGTTTGTGGTTATTGCAGCCAGCTGGTTTCATGACCTGGGTTATGTGAACGGTGACCCTGCTGGCCATGAGCAGCGAGGCGCGTTGATTTTCCGCGAATTTGCCAATCGTTTAGTCATTGAGGGCGATCTCATAGAGCGCGTCACCAACTGCATTCTGGCAACCACGCTACCACAAAAGCCCACCGATCTACTGGAATCAATCGTCTGCGATGCAGACCTTTATCATTTTGGTACAATAGAATTTGCCGAAAAAGATCTGTTAATGTTAGAAGAAACCAGCCGCAGATTAAAAACGGATATACCTGCTGGCAGCTGGCTATCCGGATCTGCAAAGTTATTACGGTCTCACCAGTTTTGCACTCCATATTGTCAGGACAGACTAGCTGCTCAAAAGCATGAAAATCTCAGGCAATTGGAAGCCCGGATACAAGCCGCTTTCGAAGCAGATCAATAAACCAGTTGGTGTTTCCGCCTTGCCTTCCCCCATTTGTACAGGTGCGTCCAGTAGGCCACCTTCATTGACAGATATCCAATACCCGCGCCAACGAGAACGTCGCTGATGTAATGCCGGTTGTTGGCCACGCGCAGCAACCCTACGGATGATGCCACGGTATAGGAAGCGTAGGGCATCCATGGGTAGCGGTCTTTGTATTCTTCATTCAAGAAAGTGGCTGCTGCAAAGGCCTGCGTGGTATGGCCTGAGGGGAATGAATTGTAGCTGCTGCCATCAGGCCGGAGCGTATGGGTGGCAGATTTCAAAAGCGTGACAGTTGTCAGTGCCATCGCTTCTCCTTTGATCAGGATCACAGTCCGGTTAATAAGATCTGTTTTAGAATGCACGCCAAAAGCGTCCAGGCCATAGGCAATTACCAGGGGCGAAAATTGAAGATAGTCATCGACTTTAGTGCGGAAATGAGGAATGAGGTGGTTCCGTTCTTCGGCCACTTCGTTTCTGATGGCTTCTTCGGAATGCCCTGTTGACAACAGACCACCAATAATGAGCGAAGCAGGCGGATAAAATGTTCGGAGTGTAACGGGTTTTCGGGCCGGCAGCGTATCACCAAGCATCACAGGCGAAGCGTTGACCCAGCTGGAAAATACAAGAAGGATTACTAATGTACGCATGATGCAACAGAATATTTTTGCTGAAAGTCAAAATTTGAAACTGTATCCGGCCCGGATCAATTGGGTTTCGTAGTAATCGCGGCTGGTATAATGAAAGCCCTCGCCGTAAACTGTTTTGCGAATGATGAGCGTTCCGAAAAGATCGGTTGCATTCACAAACAGCTCGCCTTTACGCAGCTGACGTTTTGCGCCTGCATCAACAGAGAGGCGGTAACCGGTTCGGCCCTGCGGTACGATGTCGGGTGCCTGATAGATAACTGCTACCTGCAACTCGGTCTTTTTTCCTTTTAATAACGCATTGATTTTCGCACTTCCTGAGGTAAGCTGCTGTTTGCCCGCACTGTATACTGAACGGACCGGATACAGGTTTTCCACCGTAAATTCATCAATGCTGTTGCGGTAAAGGTTACCATTGACATTTAACGAAAACCATGAGGCAAGATCTTGCTGCCAAACCACCTCGCCGCCGATATTATAGCTCTTACCCGCATTTTGGAAAATATTATAGATCAAGGTGCTGCCCGGGACGGTAGTTCCGATCCTGGTAATGGTGCCGTTAGTCTGCTTGTGATAAGCTGCCGCGTAAAGCGAACCGCGAGTCAAGCTGGTTTTGTATCCTGCCTCAAAGGAGCTGGTAAATTGTGGTTTGAGCGCAGGATTTCCGATTTTAATGATTTCGGCATCGTCATATTTTGGGAAAATGCGGATATCCACTTCGTTAGGGCGGTCAACACGGCGGTTATAGAAAAGGGAAATTTTATCATGCTCATTAAGCTTATAAGCCAGGCGCACATTGGGGAAAGGCTTTGCGTAGGAATACCCATCACTCTTATAGGTTGGGTGCGTGGGGTTAACCGTGTAGCGCAGATTGATATACTCTACCCGCAGACCTGCTTCCAGCTCGAACTTGCGGTTTTCAAAAACATAGTTGCCATACAAGGCCGGAATCGTTTCCTTGTAATTGGCCCAGCCGCCTGCAAGACTATCGAGCGGTGAATTCAGGCCTGGGAAGAACTGCATATTGGTTGGAATAAATCGCCTGCGCAGTTTCAATCCGCCTTCAAAGCGACCATACCGTAAGGGCCGGATATAGTCTGCATTCAAGTCGAACACATTCTCATCCGAAAGCAGCTTGAATGCATCCTGGCCAGTAAAATCGGGCATGATGTTGGTAAAAAAATACTTCTCATCTTCCCGGTGAAATGTATAGTTAAAGCCAATTTTCAGAAGGCGGCCCGGCTGTTGGTATTTATGCTGGTAGGAGGCTGTCGCAGTCACCGTGGTTTTCAATTCATCTTCCAAAAACTGCCAGAGACGGCGTCGCTGAGTAAAATCTGCATTAAAAAAAGGCTGGTCTCCCCGGTCCAGGATCTTCTCGCTGCTGAAAAGGGCCGAAACCGACAATGCATTCTGCTCATTCCAGTTCCAGTCTATGCCCGCTTTGGATGTTACTACATTGGTGCTGCGGTTGCGTTTTAGTTGCTGCCGTATTGTATCGCCCGAATCATAGTAACGGTTTGTAAATTCATTCTTGTTGAGCGTCGGTGTATGCAGGTAATCGCCTTGAAAAAAGATGTTGATTTTCTCTTTTTTGAAATTCAAGGCTACCGAGGGGTTTAGTTTCAGGGTATTGCGGGACTGAGGACGGATGCCGGGAAAATTCTCTTTTCGCACCCACAGTGCGCCCAGTCCTGTGGTCATGCCTAGCTTGCCGTTAAAGCCTTCCTGTTTGTTCTTTTTGTAAATGATGTTGATGATGCCCGCGTTCCCATTGGCATCATATCGGGCAGAAGGGTTATTGATGATATCGATCCTTTCAATCGCTGACGCTGGGATGTTATCAAGACTGGTCTGATTTCCAAAACCCGTTAAAGCAGTTTGGCGTCCATCTACCAGCACAGCTACCTTATCACTTCCACGGAGCATAACCTTGCCATCTTCACCAGCTGTAACGCCTGGCAGGTTTTTAAGCGCTTGCAGAACAGACCCGCCGCTCTGGCTCAAATTTTTGCTGATGTCGAAGACTTTTCGGTCAAGCTTGTCATCCACGCCATCGGCCTGGGTCCCGGTGACAGTTACCTCCCTTAATACCTGCGCGTCTTCGTTCATCTCCAGAACACCCAGGTCAAGAAAAGCACTCAGTGCACCGACTGTTACAGGTATTCTAAGTGTTTGAAAGCCCAAAAAAGCACATTCCAGGTGGTAATTTCCTGGCGCAATGTCGGTCAGAGTGAACCGGCCATCGGCAGCCGTAATTGTGCCCGTCACGAACGCAGTGTCTTTTTCAGTTTTCAAGATCACATTAACGAACGGCAGCATTTCCTTTTTAGGCTGCGAAGCGACCTGGCCCGATATAGTGACCTTGTTTACCTGCGCCTGGACGCTGTGTAGCGCTGCTATGAAAGAGAGCAGGATTAATGAAATTTTGAAAGCCATTTAGATTTCATTTTGTTAGATCTGATAGCGAAAGTCCGGATTGATTTGGAAGAAATTTAGAATTGACGTTTTTCTTACAAATGGGGAAAAAAAGGCTTGGCGGAACTAGAAAATTAGTTGTAAGCCGGTATAAGGTCCAGAACAATGTTTATTTCCTCACTTCTCACAAAGGTCAGGGTGTTGCTCCCATTTATTTGCTAAGTCTACTCATAACATGTTGCTTTGATGAAAAGCAAAATATCTATGGGCCGAAGCAAAATCAACTTTATCATAAAACTTACTTTTTGGCAGCAATGGCTATTACACGCATTGCTATGGATGGTCGTTATCCATGTTCTTGATCTGTTCTCTTACACCTACCAATCATTATACTTTGCTCATAATCAAATTAATGACCTTCCAAATTTTTGGGAGCGTTTCAGGGATGGCACCTACTGGATTATTCTATTTTTCACTTTTTTAGTAGAATTTGGATACCAGAAAATATTTGTCAGAAGGGATATATGGACGTTTTTCGGTTTGCAGGTTTTTTTCGGTGCAGTGTTTTCAGGCTTTTTCCATTTCATAAGTGCTTTTCTGTCGGATAAGCCTGAAACAAATAAATTCATCCCCTTATTCTTGGTGTATCTTGTGTATTCAGGTATTTATACATCTGTTCGATGGATTTTTCAACGTGAATACCTGACCACCGAACGGCGGTATCAACATTCTCAGGCAGAACTTCAAAATCTTAAGTCCCAACTTAATCCGCACTTTTTTTTCAATACACTTAACAATTTGTACGGGACTGCCTTAGAAGAAAATGCGCTTCGAACAGCTGACATTATTGATAAACTGTCTACAATGATGCGTTACGTCTTGACTGGCTCTCACGTTGAAAATACCGAGGTGATCAATGAAATAGAATTCATTGAGGATTACCTCCATCTACAAAACATAAGATTGCCAAAACGTGAGAATATCAAGATTCATTCACAGATATTTTATGATAAAAATCCAGCCTTAATTCCGCCATTGCTTTTGATACCATTTATTGAAAATGCATTCAAATTCGGAATTAGTATCGACCGCATGAGTCAAATCGATTTAGACATCCAAATCCAAAAGGGGAAATTAAGAATGACAATCGCGAATTTAAAAGCCGCAGAAACGGGCATTGGAAACCCGTCCGGTGTGGGACTGTTGAATACTAGGAAAAGACTAGAACTGCTTTATCCGCTTCGTCACAAGCTCTTGATTAAGGAGGATGATTCCAGTTACGAGGTAAATTTGTGGGTAGAATTGTAGAATAATTAGATGCTGATATACCAAATTAATAATGTACAACTCGCCACCAATGATCATTGAAACACAAGACCTGAATTTTGGATTTGACCGGCACAGGCAGCTTATCAAGAATTTAAACATCATGGTACCCCGAGGTTCCATATACGGATTTTTAGGTCCCAATGGTGCCGGAAAGACAACCACAATACGTTTATTATTAGGGCTTTTATCAGCAGTACCAAATAAGATTTATCTATTTAGGCAACCGTTGGAAGAAAACAAAATGTCTATTTTTTCAAGAATTGGCGCATTGATCGAGCAGCCGTCGCTATATGAGCACCTGTCCGGCCGGGACAATCTGATCGTTACACAAAGACTTCGAAACATAAGAGCCAACCGGGTGGAAGAAGTCCTTAAAATAGTTGATTTACATAAGGATGCAAGGAAAAGGGTCAGTGCGTATTCTATGGGTATGAAGCAACGGCTTGGAATTGCAATTGCTCTTTTGGCAGAACCTGATCTATTGATTCTTGACGAGCCAATAAACGGCTTAGATCCGAATGGGATTATTGAAATAAGAGAGCTTCTAATAAAACTTAACCAGGAAAACGGAACAAGTATATTTTTATCCAGCCACCAACTCCCAGAAATAGAAAAGCTTGTTACCCACTTAGGTATTATTGATAACGGGCAATTAATTTTTCAGGGAACAATACAGGACCTTGGTTTTGCACAGGGTAGGCACAGTCACTTAAAAATAGAAACAAACGACAACACAAAAGCCCAAATACTTATTGAAGAAACTTTTGGTTTACGGTTGAGTAATGATGGTAATTATTTGGAAGTTACTTACGGAGATAAAGAACAGATTGCAAGCCTGTGTAATCTATTGGTAAGTGCAGGAATATCTATTTTTCATATTGAGAAGGCCAAAAGTGACCTTGAAAGTTTATTTTTAAATATCCTCAAAAAAGCATGAATCACTTTATAGGATCGCTGAGTACTGAATTTATCAAGATTAGGAACAGCTTTGCCTTTTGGCTTTTGCTGTTAGGTGCAGGGTTCATGCCAGGACTTGTCTTTTTTGTTGTGATGACAAAATGGAAGAATTTTATCCCCAAAACCGGAGAAAATACCTGGACTGCCTATACTGAGATTTCCTGGAAAGGGATGGCTTTTTTGTATACCAACTTCTGGGTGGTGCTTCTGATGTGCCTGGTGTTAAATATTGAACATAAAAGCATAGCCTGGAAGCACCTTTTCACTTTACCTGTTAAAAGAAGTTCACTTTACTTGTACAAGTACCTTACGTTACTGATTTTGTTTGCCTCTTTGTATGGGCTATTTATTCCCTTTTGGCTGGTTAGCGGCAACTTACTAGGAATCTTGCATCCAGAACTTAAAATGTTAAGTACCAAACCTGATTACCTGTACTTACTTAATACCTGTTTTCATTCCTTTGTTGCAACACTCGGTGTATTTGCTATTCATTTTTGGATGTCAATACGGTTTAAAAATATGATTATTCCCATTGGGTTTGCAATCGTCAGTGGGATCGTTTTTGTCGCATTATTCCAGGGACGTGCGCCGGAGTTGGTTTATTATCCTTACTCATATAACTACCTCACTGTTAACCCCCAGCAATTTGTCTCCAATAATCAGATCGGGGTATTTGCGATACATGAAATTTTCAGTTTGCTTTATTTCGCGGTGTTTTCATTGTTAAGTTATGTGGACTTTGTAAAATGGTTCAAAGAATAATATCTGAATTCAATATGAAAGCTATTGCTATCGATGATGAACCTATTGCTTTGGATCTAATCCGAAGGCATACAGAAGCAGTACCGGATTTGGAGTTATTGGGTACTTTTCTTAGCAGCCGAGAAGCGCTGGCCTATTTGCAAAAAGTAGAAGTAAACTTAATTTTCTTAGATATAAAAATGCCGGATATGAATGGTCTGGAGGTTGCAAGACTAATTAGTCCTTCGACCTTGATTATTTTCACCACGGCATACTCCGAATATGCGGTTTCGGGCTTTGACCTCTCAGCAACGGACTATTTGCTTAAACCAATTACGCTACCCCGTTTTTTGACGGCTGTGCAAAAAGCCAGGGAGAGACATAAGATGAAAGGAGTATCTGATGTTTTATTTGTTAAAGACGGCTATCAGATAGTTCAGATCAAATTGCAAGAATTGCTGTTTGTAGAGTCGGCGGGAAATTATGTTACGTTCTTTGAAGCAGAGAAGAGAACCGTTGTGAGAATGAAATTATCGGAAGCATTGGAAAAATTACCGCCGCAGAATTTCTTACGAATTCATAAATGTCATGTGATCAATCTTAACAAAGTGGAAAGGATAGAGAAACACCGGGTATTGATGGCAGATAAAAATTTACCGGTAAGTGATCGTTACTGGAAAGATCTTATGAAAATGTCTTTGGATTTGCCCAAGTAAATGCATACCGTGTGTAGGCGACTGCTAGCCTTTTAGGAGTTTTGTTCATAGACATACCTTGTTTTATATATCTAAAAAAATTCCTATTGTTGGTGAATAGGCAATGGTGCATGGTAATACCTTTCCCAAAGCGCTTACTATTCCAGCTTAGGCCCATTGATTGATCAGTCAAATTTAAAGTGTTAATTATCAGAATCTTATAGTGAAATGATGATGGCCACAGTCGAAATCATAGGAAATTTGCCAGTCGTAGCGCTCGCAGATCTCGCGGGCGATAGCAAGTCCAAGTCCGCTACCGACATGTTCGGCAGATGCTTGTGCGAACCGCCGGAAAAGGTTCTGCTCATTAAGCGGTGATATGCCCGTGTTTTCAAATATTAACATGCGTTGGTTCGTGCGTACAGTAACGTTGCCACCTGCCGGGGTGTAGCGCAGCGCATTCACAAGTAAATTTGTTAGCAGTATTTCCAAAAGCATTGGATTGGCCTGCAAAATCAATTCTCCTACTTGCTGGGTATAACGAATGCCGCTGCTTGCAAACCGATCGGCGAATTGCGCACTCAGTTCAGCAAGCAACCCGGAAACAGAAATGTCCTGCTGGTTGTCGAATTGGGCATGTTCGATTTTTGCCAGAAGCAAAAGGTTTTTATTGATCCTTGTCACGCGGTTAATGGCCTGGTATGCATCTTCGAGGATTCGCATTTGCGGCTGATCCAGCGAGCGGCTTTGCAGCAGCAGGTCAAGCTTGGATTTGACAACCGCTAATGGTGTTTGCAGCTCGTGCGAGGCATTTTCGGTAAATTCTTTTTGCTGCTTGTATGAGGCCAGGCTTGCATCAATGAGCCTGTCAAGGCTTTGGTTCAGGTCGGTGAATTCAGTTACCTGCGATTCAGGCAATGCTGCCGGTTTGCCGCCTTCCAATCTGAAAGCATGCAGACTGTCCAGTGTTTCATAGAAGGGGCGCCAGACACGCAGCGAGGTCTTGCGGTTTAGGTAAACGAAGCCGGCCAATAGCACAATAAAGAAGAAAATGGTGACCGCTGCGATTGCCAGGATCGTTTCATCGATTTCTTCCATATTGGTTTCAATCAGAACCCGCAGGAGTTTTCCATTCACACGGATATCGGTCGTCAAACAACGAAACTGCTCACGGTCGTTCATGAAAGTATCAAACCGGATCAGTGTGTAGCTACTGTCCGGGCTGGGTGCAGTAGCTTGGGCAAAAGAAAATCCTGGCTGCACTTTATCTAACACATTGATCATACCCGTCACCGAGCTGTCGGGAAGATCCATGCTGGTCAATCTTTTTTCAAGTTTTTCCCGGATCGCATAATGGTGTTTATCCAGTTCATTTTCCCAGATCCAGTTGATGGTCAGAAAATAAACGGGAATGCTTATGATCAGCACCACCATCGCATAAATAACAAGTGGGCGAAGGCTTTGGTCCAGCAATTTTTTCATCCTTCCCATTTGTAGCCTGTCGCGTAAATAGTTTTGAGATAATTACCGTAACCAGCTTCGATCAACTTCTTTTTAAGATTTTTAACATGCGCATATACGAAGTCATGATTATCAAACATATCAGCAATGTCGCCTGATAAATGCTCAGCCAATGCACTTTTACCGATGACGCGGTTTTTATTGCTGATAAAAAACAATAAGAGGTCCAGCTCTTTGCGGGTTAATGAAACAATAGCTCCATTCACCGTCACGACCCTTGATGACAAATCTACTTTCAGCTCATTTTGCAGCACATTGTTCTGGTTAGCAAAACTCCTGCGGCGGATTACTGAGTAAATGCGCGCTGCCAGTTCAGGCAAATGGAAGGGCTTGGCCAGATAATCGTCCGCGCCCGCATGCAGGCCCTTGATTTTGTTTTCGTAATCGTTTTTGGCTGAAATGATGATCACACCGTCCTGCTGCCCCTTTTCTTTAAGGATGTCAAGAATATCCAATCCGTCACCACCAGGCAGCATCAGGTCCAAGAGGATACATTCATAACGGTAAAACTCGATTTTTTCCCTTGCCTGCGCCCATGTACCGGCATATTCACACAAGTAATCCTGCGCGGATAGATAAGCCCCAATGTCGGCAGCAAGTTCTGGTTCGTCTTCGATGATCAGGATTTTCATTTCAGAAATTTACATCGATGATTTGGAATTTTTTTAGAAGAAGGTTAGCGACTTGCTGATGCCGGCAAATAGTTGTTGCTAACCACTAATAGATTTCATCTATGAAATTTGCTATCTGAATTATACGGTGGTTTTTCCGTACCCTTAGACCCTTCCATTTTTCTCACTTTTGATTCCTAAAATGGCTGATCGCTATACTTCGAAATTACGATTTAGTGATACACCGGAACAAATTACTATTATAGTGCAAAATGGCACGTTAAACTGTACTATTTTGAATTTGACCCATCCTGAATATTGGTACCTACATCACCACAATTTTATTCTGAAATTTCGTGCAAAAAGTCCTGATGTTTGCAAGGAGGCAAGGGCAGTAGGACATCGTTGAAAGGAGCGAAGCTAGATTTAAGCACATGGGCGACCTGTTATATTTAGCTTTTTGGCGAAACACCTTTATCCACAAAAACATCATAAAAATTATGATTATAAATTATAATATATTAATTTTATATTCTATAATCAGAAATTACTTATTATGTTCAAAACGTATAGTAGTGAGGGTTAAACCAACTTGTATTGATTAAATAAATTGGGTTGTCGGGAATACTACATGTAAGGTTTCTGTAAAGTCAACCGAGTACCCAAATAGTTAATCACGTTCACAAGTTGATATTGTCTCTTCCCAATTGTTCTTTGCCATCATGCAATAGGCGGGCGTTTTCAGAGTGCGCAAAAACGGTCCTTATGCTGTACATTATGGGTCCGCTAAAATCGTGTGAATTATAGAATTGTTTTGCACTGTTTTAACAGAGATATTTTGCACAAGCGGATTCATTGAAACCGTCGTTTTAGAGTGCGAAAATACAGTTCCATTAATCACAAAGCGTAGGCCCATTAGGGTCAGCTGATATTCTTAAAACAGTTTTCAATTGAGATAGGGTTATTCGATCTGTTGAAAAAGGTATGGTACCGAGTGCTTTCTGATCAATCCAAGATGCTTCCCCTGTCTCAATTGTATCCGCTAACAACTCACCACCGGTCACCTGGCATAAAATATAGAATTTATACACGTACCAGGGCTGCGGTGGATGGGGATGCATTTTTTTGTCAAATACGGCCAATAAACGCGTGGCTTTTACCTCTAAGCCGGTTTCTTCAAAAACTTCCTTTTCTGCAACCTCGAACGGAGTATAACCTATGTCCGCCCAGCCGCCGGGTAAGCTCCACCGGTTTTCATCGACTTTTTCTTGCACCATCAATAATTCGTTCGATGCGTTTAGTACGACAGCACGGATATCAACTTTTGGGGTCTGATACCCTTTATCCGGAGGCATCAGTTCGATAATCGTCGCGGCAGAAACATTTGCCATATTTGCTAACATTTCCAGGCCGATTACTTTAATTTCCGCATAGCGTTCTTTATCGTAATCATTCTGAGAATATGCAAGACCAGTTTCAGCCAAGGCACTAAATCGCTGAACAAAGCGCAGCCAATTGGTCGTATCTGTCATGACTCAATTGATTTTACGAATTACGCGGCAGGGATTACCCACAGCAACAGAGTTTTCGGGGATGTATTTCGTAACAACGCTACCGGCACCAATGACTGAGTTTTTGCCTATGGTCACGCCAGGCAATATAATTGCGCCGCCTCCAATCCATACATTATCCTCAATGGTAACAGGTAATGCAAATGTCCTGAAATAGGGAATTCCTGAATCTGAGTCCCAGTTTTCGACAAGCCGATCATCTTGGTTTACCGAATGTGTGGCCGTGTAGATCTGGACGTTAGAGGCAATAAGAACATTATTGCCAATCTTGATTTTATTGCAATCAACGAAGGTACAATTGATATTGATAATCACATTGTTGCCCACTTCAATGTGTTGGCCGTAGTCGCAATAAAAGGGTGTATCAATATTTACATTTGCACCTACATTTCCAAGGAGGTGTTTTAAAATGCTTTGTCGCTTGTCGGAATCTGTGCTGACAGTCTGATTGTAGTCTTTTGTAAGGCTTCTTGCATTATGAATAATGGCCAGTAACTCCGGATCAGAAGTGTTAAAAACTTCCCCATCTAAGCATTTTTGTAATTCGGTTTTCATTGGGAATCTGAAATATGTTAAATCGACAAATTTAGGTAACATTCACAAGACAGAATTTCATCTATATTAAAATCAGTGTTTTGCCCTGATGATACTGAGATGCTGTTGAGTCATGCCCAAATAGGATGCTATAAATTTTAGATTAACTCGGTTAATTAAACCAGGATTTTCAATAATAAACTTTTCATAACGTTCCTTGGCAGTAAGCGATAATTGATCAAGGCGAAGCCTTTGCATTTTAAGAAGCACCTCCTGGTGGATTATGCGTGACCAGTTTACTATATCTATATTGTTCTTATACAACTCGTTCAAAGTGTCAATAGACATGGCATATAGAAGTGAATCTTCTAATAACTGAACGTATTCGAACCCTGCCGTCCGGTGATAGAGCGCATTGGAAGAGAACGTGATATCCCCCTCTCTACTAAACCAGTTGGTCACTTCCTTTCCGTCAGCGATTAGATATGTCCGAGTGCAACCGTGTTCGATAAAATATAAATAATTATTACTAAGGTTAGGGCGGATTAAAATATGGTACTTAGGAAGGCGTTGCGGTGTAAAATGAGCGAGCAACTCATTAACTGAGGCATCACACATCTGGTGGTAACGTCTTAACCCATTTACCGTATTCTCAAATTTTGAATAATTCATTTCCACATTCAATTTTTAATGCAATACCTTCCAGTAACTTTCTCTCAATTAACGAGTCCTCACTAAGCCGTCTTTTGGGTGCGCAAAAACGGTTGTATTTCTTTACTCATAGATTTATTGGTTTTCCTTCCGTTTTGCTGTGGGTCTCAACGCTCTCTTGCTTGAAAAGTTTAGATTAATTTGCAGTAATTGATGCAGTCTGAAAATTCAGCCTTCCCAATTTTCTGCGACCCTGTGTATATAAATACTTTATACTGTTACGCTGCTTTTTGATACTTCTTGATACTATTCTTTTTTATCCAGTTCGATAAGGTAGCCTCTGTAATTTGATAACGGTCCGCAATGTACCTTTGGCTAGAACCACTGAGCAGCAATGCTTCGATCTCAGGCCTGAACTGATCAAGTTTACTTTTACCAGGACCGGTGGGCCTGCCCAGTTTTATTCCAGATAGTTTCTTGGCCGCGAGTGACTCTTTTGTCCGCTTGCTGATCAGGTCTCTTTCAATTTCTGATGCCATTGCAAAAACCATTGCCATCACTTTACTCTGGATCGAGTCGTCTAGTTGCCAGGCGCCTTTCACAGTATAGATCCGGATGCCTTTTTGCATGGCAATGGAAATGATCTCCATTACTTCAAGCATAGACCGGCCAAGTCTGGAAAACTCACTAAGTAAAATGACATCTCCTTTTTTAAGTTCGTCCAGGATTGGACCGATCTTACGGCTACGCCAGGAAACTTTTCCGGAAACCTTTTCCTGTACAAACTCAACTTTTCCTAAATTTTTCTCATTGGCCAGGTGTAGTATGTCGGCTTTATTCTTTTCAAGATCTTGGTCCAGGGTAGAAACACGTAAGTAGGCAATATTTCTAGGCATTTTTAATCGATTAGATGAAAACCTAAATAAGGTATTTATTTTATAATAATAACAGCGTAATATTAAAGCATTTTTGCTAAATTATCCTTACTATTTATACGAACGTTTATTTTATAATGTTTTTCGCGCTACTTTCTCCCAAATTGATATGGCAAAGCGAACTCCATGGGATAAGTATCAACTTATTCTGCCATCACTCAGTCAGGATGTTTCTATAACAGAATTATCCCGGACTCACAATATACCGGTGCGGACTCTGCGTGACTGGAAGAAAAAATTTATAAACCTGGGTCTTCCCGGACTGGATCATATAAAAAGAAAAGACCAGGGAACGCGAAGGTGTATGTCACAGCAAATGCAAGAGCTGATCGGCGGATTCGCTTTACTCAAACCCAAACTGAGGATTACGGCTATTTATCAGAAAATTGTTTTGTTAGCTGAGCAAGCCAATCAAAAGCCCCCTTCCTATACAACAGTATATAATGTTGTACGCAAGATCAAGCCGGCTTTGTTGACGCTATCTCATGAAGGTGTTAAAGCTTACCGACAAAAATTTGAACTTATTTATCGCAGAGAGTGCAAGGCCCCTAATGAAATATGGCAATGTGATCACACAGAGCTAGACATTTATGTCCTGGACAGCGATGGAAAGGAAGTAAAAACCTGGCTTACTATTATAATGGATGATTATAGCCGGGCGATTGCAGGATTTCAATTATCAGTAGAAGCTCCAAGCTCTATTAATACCGCTTTGGCATTAAGACAGGCAATTTCCAGAAAAGAGGAACCATGCTGGGAGACTTGCGGAATACCACAGATTCTCTACACCGACCATGGCACTGATTTCATGTCTGTACATATTCAACAGGTATGTGTCAATTTAAAGATTCGTCACTTCAATTCAGCTGTGGGCCGTCCACAAGGCCGTGGTAAAATTGAACGGTTTTTCAGAACATTGAATGACACGCTTCTAGCAATCCTACCTGGTTATAGCCAGAATGGTAAACCTCTTTCTAAACCAAAGTTGACTTTTACGGAGCTCAATTCTGCTGTAAAGGACTTTATAGTGACAACTTACAACCAGCAAATACATAGGACAATCGGCGTTTCGCCCCTTCAAAGATGGTCAGAAGGCTTTTTGCCTCAAATGCCGAACTCATTTGAAGAACTTGATCTTTTACTATTGTTCATTCAAAGGCCACGCAAGGTGCAAAGGGATGGCATCCGGTTCCTTGGCATGAGATATATCTCAATCGTTCTGGCAGCGTTTGTTGGTGAAACCGTAACTATCCGATATGATCCTAATGATCTGGGTGAGATTAAAGTCTACCACCAGGATAATTTCCTATGCAAAGCTGTCTGTCAGGATCTTTCTGATATGACTATCAGCCTTAAAGAGATTAAAGCAGCCAGAAGCTCCGTAAAAAAGGATTTATTTGATCAGCTCAGACAGTCAAAAGCCTTCATTAAAGGTGTCACAGGCAGGAAATGTCCATCATCTCCTAAGCAATCCGTAGTCAGTGAGCCGAAAACATCTAAACTTCGTATTTATGAAAATGAATGATTTAAAGATTCCTGGAAAGTTTCTGTCTTCATTTATTCTCACGCAGGAATTTAAAAGGTTTGAGGAATTTGTTAACTCATGTGTAGACTACCGGTATATAGGAGTCTGTTACGGAGAACCTGGTGTTGGCAAATCGCTGGCTGCTGCATATTACACTAAATGGAGGGAAGAATTAACCTCTGAGAACCTTGTCAGTGATATATCCTTAGAGAATAGTTCAATGGCAAAAATTTGCAAAGGTGTTTTTGTCACAGTTCCCGTTACCAACACACCAAAAACTATTAGATATGAAATTCACCGGCGCTACTTTGGTTATGGCTCATCCGTTGCAAAAGCAAATGGAATAACGGATCTGGAAGTAAGAGTCAAATACGCAAATTCATTCTGCCCTTTAGTTATACTTGATGAATCAGACAGGCTTAGTTTTAATAGCCTGGAAGAAGTTAGGAATATGTATGATTATTTACATTTCGGATTGGTACTGATTGGTATGCCTGGCTTTGAGAAAAGACTTTCGAGATATCCCCAGCTATTCTCCCGGATCGGATTTGCACATCAATATAAATCTTTGGGAGAAGATGAAATGCGGTTTGTGTTTCCTAGAATATGGAGTAAAATGGGTAAAGAATATGATCCGGAGTATTTTGCCGACTATGAAGCAATGAATACTATCATACGAATCACAGGCGGCAACTTTAGATTGATTGACCGTATATTCAGTCAGATATGCAGGATTATGGAAATAAACAAGCTGCAAACAGTAACCAAAGAGGTTGTTGAAGCCGCAAGAAAGTGTCTGCTTATTGGGTGAGTAACATTCAAGTTTGATCCCTATTAATACGGCAATTTAATGTTGAAATAAATATGCAATTTATTGTTAAAGTTCACACAGATTTCTGGGATTTACTTTGCTGTTCTATTTATCCTCCGTTATCTAGTACACGTGGAAAATGGTGCAGCATCAGGATCGACACAAAGCCTAAAGCGTAGAAGGGAATCGATTTATCAAGTAGGGCTGTATGCGGAGCGGAGCTTCTACAAGAGTCTGGGAAACTGGTCAAAACCACCTTTATACTCCGGTATTTGCAAAGCCAGCCCTTGCGCCGGCGAATTCACGCCCAGCTGAACAAGGGAGAACAGCTGCACGCGCTTCGGGCCTGGCTTTGGTTTGAGGCGATGGCCCTCTCCGTAGAAAACAAGAAGATGCCCAGCAAGATACTGTCGGATGTTTGAACGTTGTGACCAACCTGGTACTGGTCTGGAATACGGTTTATACAAGAAGTGCTCAAAAAGCACCAGGCAGAGGGATATCCGGTAGAAGAAGATGATCCCGAACATCTTTCGCCGGCCAGGTTGCGCACATCAACCGTTTAGGCAGATGCACTTTTAAAAAAGTGAAAAAATTTGAATCCAATGGCTTACGCCCATTAAGATCATAATTGACGAGCATATTGCTTAGCGTATTTCTTTGCCCATTTGCTAAAAGAACCCCTGGATGGAAATCCCCTCAGTATTTATGATCAACCAAATAACTCTTAGGGTTTAAATTTTATATTATAAAATTTAAACCTATTTCATAAACAATTCATTTGAAATTAGCCGAGTGCAACAATGGTGGAAGGCTTGGCGCTTTTGGCATACCTGTTAAGATGTAGGCCTAAAAGGCCCTTAAAGTGTGATTTTTACGAAATTTCATTCATTTGAGCTCTTAATAAATCTTAGAAATTCTATATATCAGCTAAAAAAGCTTAGCAAATAGTTTCACTTGTCGAATACTTTCAGAAAGAGCAGATCTATCAAATTCATAACCAGAAAGGTATTAATAAAAATTTTTTATAAAAAAAAGGCAAAAAATTTGCATCGAAACAGTTTTTAGCGTTAACATTGTATGTTGTTAAAATTTAATTTTATAATATAAAAATAGAATTATATGACATGAAGCTATAATTGTTAATTGTGAAGCACTTGCGATTGGATGATTTTAAGAAAGTTACTTTGTTAAAACTGGTAACAGCAAAAAGGAAATACCGGATTCGGCCCATCTTCTTTTTTTGGACTGGAATTATGCTTTCGAAGCCAATATTATTTTAAGTACCTGCAGCGCAGTATAGATACATTATTCCTAAACTCTTTTCCAAAACCGTGGAGGGCCTTCGAATGAAGATCCATAAGTAAGATCATTTTATTATATCTAATCATCAAATCAATGCAAAATTTTTCTAAAAAACGACGTCGAACGGGCTGGTGGCTCACCATGTGTCACCAGTACCAGGCAGTTGCACAAAGTGGGAATTTACGTGGTAAAGTGACTGGTTATCAATCACATAAAAAAGAGGATCTTACAGGGGCTGTCAGCGTTGTTAGAACTTCGGATATCAAAGACGTGCCTTTGAGTAATCTCATCAAAGCATTGCAAGGGAGAATCCCAGGTGTTTACATCACCACTAATGGTTCGCCAGCGGTGGTGCAACTGTCAGAATACGTGGAATTGGCACAATCGGAAACAATAATCCTTTGTATGTAATTGACGGAAACAGTTGGAGGAAATCTTTAGCGACCTGTTGCGTAGCTACTGCGGTACCTGCCGAAACCATTGTTTATCAGTCTCTGTTAGTCCAGCCGATCATTACGGTGCATACGGTTGATGGTGGCTGTGGAGGTCCGGGACCGGGAATGACAGAATCGAATTAAAATTGAACGCTAAGTTGAGACAAATCCCGGCTGGTACCAAGCCGTCAAATAATAAATAATAGTCAATTAATCATTTAACAAAATATATAGATGATGAGCAAACTAGGTCGTTTATGCAAAATGCTAATTGTGGGAATCAGCACATCATTGATGTTGTCTTCATGCTCCCTCCTGGTAGACCACGAATTAGATGGTTCCCTGACGGATCCAAGGGGCAATGATCCCTATGGAGTTGCGGTCATTGACAATGTCAATTCCGTATATTTTAATGACGTCGATTCTCTGAATGCGGCAATAACACTTGCGAATCAACTTCAATTGCCGGTTTATGTTTACGATGGCAATTACACTTTCAATGTTCACTCAGCACCTACGGAGGGTTTTTTCGGTGCAGGAATCATCAAATTTAACAATGCATTGATTTATGATCCCGAAGTTGAATTTGTCGGGATTCCTCATAATCTTTCCCAGCAGGTATTCACATATCCCAATTACATAACAGAAGGAAATCTTATCGAAGCGCCTCTGGCAACAGTCCCGACATCGAAAACGGTGGATATTCTGGCACATTGGTATAATGATTTTGGGCTCGCACGAACTGCAATGGCACAAAATGGGCAGAATGGCTGGCACGGTTGGTATGATTGGCGATGGAATTTTACAACCAATGCAAATTATGATCCTGCCAGGCACCCGCTTCTAGGTTGGTATCGCGGAGATGATCCAAAAGTATTGGACTGGATATCATATTGGATGGTTAAGTACGGGGTCAAAGGAACGATCATAACCAATAATTTCAGAACAACAAATTGGAATCAGCCGTCCGATTCCGGACATTGGCTTTATCAGTTGTTTAACCATGCGAAAAACTTCAAGTTACTGAAGTATTCTGTATGGATTGCGGCGAACCACGGAATTACCAAAGTGGATGCGACTGCGCGGGATAATGATATGATCGATAACATACTGGCAAATTATGATAATGTATATTGTCACGTAGAAAACGGGAAAAGATACCCAGTCTTTTATGGCTGGAATATGGAGGGATTCCGCGGCACCCACGATTCCTACAATGGAACTACGAATTCGGTTATCTATCTGAAATCATTGGCGCAAAAGTGCATAAACCTGGGGTACGATGGTATTTGTATATATGGTAGAACGCTCGCCACTGGTGCCGGTACTTTTACTGCGGGGATTAGGACTGATTTGAAAAACAACCATGTTATTCTACTGTCACAGGATTATTCCAGTACGTATGCCCATACCAGAAATGGACCCTATCAGGCTTATGCAGCTGACTCAGCGGTGTTCCCTCTGGATGATTTCAGGGTTTTGAACGTAATGACCTCGGCTAAAACACAAGCCCCACACCCTTCGCAATGGAACCTGTATGGCAGCACACCATTGCTTTTTCAACAAGCTTTACAGCATGCCGTCAATGTCACCAAGGCTACGGCAAAACCGAAGACAGTTGTTATCTATAATGTATCAGAATGGGCAGAGGGAGGCCCGGGGTTGGTGCCTAATCAAAAGGATTTATTTGGTTATTTAGAAGCGATTTCCAATATATCTAACTAATAAGTGAATCTGATTTGTATGTGTCAATTGGTGGTGATGAGAAAGATTTTTATGGGTATCCGACGGGTATGTTTAGTTCAAGAAAATGAAGCAGCTACTCATGATTCTTTTGCTTTCGTTTAATTACCGCAATTCAAGACCTGGAAATAACACGATTGCAGGATTTCGTAAACGTTTTCTTCGTGAAATTAAGGAGTGATTTAAGGATAAATTGCTCACTGTTAAAAAATTAGGTCTTGTAATATTGGAGGATGTACATTTGGACGGCACTAAAAATTCAAATAAATGCAAGCAAGAATACCCTACCAACTATTTTATGATGAACCGGGTCAAGGATCACTAGTATTACCACAATCTAGTCAGTGACAAGATGAATGCATATTTGACCGGAACAAACCGAAAGGCAAGTTCAACGTTGATGTCAGAATCGGGGTGGAAATATATAGTCTGAGATTGCTTGAGAGACTTTGGATGTTTTTCCGAAAAATTACTTTGATAAAACGGATAATGGATTAGAGCAAAAAGGGAAATAAGGAGATCCAGCCAGTCTTTGACCGGCCAGGAACCATACTTTCGAAGCCGATATCGATTTTGTCATAACCTGCAGTGTAGGTTATATGAGATACATTATTTTTAAACTTTTTACTCTTTTCCAAAACCGTGGTGGCCCTTCGAATGAAGATCCAAAAGTAAGTTCCATTAATTATATCTAATCATCAAATCAATGCAAAATTTTTCTAATAAAGGACGTCGAATGGGCTGGTGGCTCATGATGCTTGTCACCATGTGTCACCAGTACCAGGCAATTGCACAAAGCGGGGATTTACGTGGTAAAGTAACAGAAAGAACCGGCTCAATATTACCTGGAGTAACTGTTCTAATCAAAGGTTCGTCAACAGGAACGACAACAGATGCAGAAGGGAATTATAAACTGACGCTTACCCAGCCTACCGGAACATTGGTGTTTTCTTTTATGGGTATGATCAGTCAGGAGATTGCTTTTAGCGGTCCTGGCGAAATCAATGTTTTATTAGCGTCTGATAGCAAAACCCTGGACGAGCTTGTGGTAGTTGGATACGGAACGCAGAAAAAAGTCAATTTGACGGGGGCAGTTTCTATCATTGATGGCGAACGTTTGAAAAACAGACAAGTGGCTTCGACCTCTCTGGCACTGCAGGGGGCAGCTCCGGGCGTAACGGTTACCCAGCAATCGGGAGTGCCGGGAGGCGATGCCGGAACAATACGTATAAGGGGTATAGGTTCGATTAATGCCGGTCAGAATCCACTTGTTTTGATTGATAATGTAGAAATGAGTCTAGATGCAATTGATCCTAATAATATCGAAAGTATATCGATTCTGAAAGATGCGGCTGCGGCGGCGGTCTACGGTTCACGGGCAGCCAACGGCGTCATTTTGATTACTACTAAACGCGGCACAAGCGGGATCAATGTGAGTTACAATGCCTATGTTTCAAATCAGACTCCTACTGATCTGCCAAACAAGGTCAACGCTTTGGAGCACATGAAATACTGGGACGTAGCCCAGGCTAACAGTGGTTTGCCGGCCGCTTTCACACAACAGATTGCTGCGTACGAAGCTTCCGGCCCCAATAATTACACCATTTTTAATACAGATTGGAAAAAGCTTGTTTTGACCGGAAACGGTATGATGCACAATCACAACCTCAATGTTTCGGGAGGAACAGACAGGATAAAAATTTATGCGTCGGGAAGCTTTCTGGATCAGAACGGTCTTACTGCCAATACCAGGTACAAACGTACGGACCTGCGTTTCAATACCGATATTGCTTTAACAAAAAAACTGTCGGCTTCGATGGATCTTGTTTTAAACAAAAGCGACCGCCTATGGCCCGGTCAGTCGACCCCGCAATCGATTATTCGTCAGATGCTTGGTTTCCCGGCAACAGCACCAGGCCGTTATGATGGTGGTGAGTGGGGAGAAGGATGGTCTAATGCCAACCCTGCCGCACAGGCAGAGGATGGTGGTTTCAGCAAAAATATTACGAATTCCAGGATCATCAAAGGAACACTGACTTATAAACCAATTGTTGGCCTGGAACTTCTCACTTCTTACAGCTCAAATTTTTACACATCACATGGCAGGACATTTACGGATCAATACAAAATTTACATTGCGGATGCCGCCAACAACGCACTTCTGTTCGCCCGGCCATGGCCTGCCTTGAATTCGCTTGCAGACAATACTACTGAAAATACCCAGAACCTTTTTCGGATACAGGCTACATTCACCAGGGCATTTGGCAAACATAACCTCACGGCTCTGGGCGGTTTCAGTACCGAGGATTTTCAAAGTTCAAACATAAATACACTCCGTCAGAATCTGCTCTCGCCGGACCGCCCTTATCTGGACAGCGGTGATCCGCTTGGACAAAACATGAGTGGCGGAATCAACAGGTACTCTATGGTTTCTGCTTATGGGCGTTTGAATTACAACTACGATGAAAAATATCTGTTGGAAGTAAACGGACGTATGGATGCATCGTCCCGTTTCAGACAGGAAAACTGGTGGAAGTTGTTCCCTTCGGTGTCCGCCGGGTGGAGAATTTCGCAGGAAGGTTTCTGGTCGGGCATCAACAACATCGTTCAGGATGCCAAAATTCGTGCTTCTTATGGAACGCTTGGTAATCAGAATCTGATCAGAAGCGGATCGGCGGATTACTATCCGACATACTCTACATTCTATTCAGGAACGGCTTACAACTATTATTTCAACAATGTAGTTAATGCAGGTTATGCACTTACAACAGCTGCCAACCCGAATATCAAATGGGAAACTTCGAAAATCCTGGACATAGGTGCAGACTTTGGGCTGCTTAGGAACAGGATGACAATCACAGCGGATTACTTTCAGCGGGATATTTCAGATATGTTACAACTTGTTCCAATTCCGTCTTACGTTGGGCTTGCATCTCCTTTTGTCAACGTAGGCTCAATGCGCAATACGGGTTGGGAACTAGGCATTGGCTGGAAAGACAAGATGAAGGATTTCAGCTATCAGGCACAGTTTAACATCTCAGACGTGAAAAACGAGGTGCTTAGAAATGGCGGGACCCCGATCATCAGCGGTGCGACGATCCAGCAGCAGGGTTACGCCCTTGATTCATATTACGGATATATTGCTGACGGGCTTTTTCAAACCGCGGAGGAAGTGAAAAATGCACCATTCCACTATGGGAACACTGCGCCCGGCGACATTCGCTACCGCGATATCAGTGGCCCGAACGGTATTCCGGATAATAAAATTGACAGCTACGACCGTACCATTCTTGGCAATTACTTTCCACGTTATGAATACAGTTTCAATCTGGCGGCCCAGTATAAGGGTTTTGACGTCACCGGTTTCTTTCAAGGGGTTGGCAAGATGGAGAATTATCTATCAGGAACAGGCTCTCAGCCATTTTACTCGGCCAATTTTCAGGGTTCTATGTATGAGCATCAAAAGGACTTCTGGACACCTGAAAATACGGATGCGTCATATCCACGTCTGACTGCCAATGCCATTCCCAACAACTATGTAACGTCTTCTTACTGGGTACGTTCGGCATCCTATCTGCGCGTCAAAAATCTGGTGCTTGGATATACCCTGCCTAAAACGATTACAGGGAAGATCAAAATTAAATCGGCAAGAATTTACCTGAGTGGACAAAATCTGGTGACTTGGAATAATTTCTTCCCCGGTTTCGATCCTGAACAGCGCAACACAGGCGGAGAATTTTATCCGATCATGAAAACCTACACTGTTGGTATCAATATTAATCTTTAAAAAAATGAAAAAGAAAATCTTTTATATAACTGGTCTTTGTCTTTGTTTACACGCTTTTTCAGGCTGCACGGACTATCTTCAAGAAGCACCTCTGGACGCGCCGGCAACCGGGCAGTTTTTCAATAATCAGACAGAAATGAATGCAGCTCTCAATGCTGTTTACAAATTAGTATACTGGAACACCGGCAACATACCATATCAATATGTATTCGATGGATGGACAGATATTGCCCTGCAACGGGCCCCGGATTTAGGTGAAGGCAACTTCGATGTTTTTAATACCCATTCAAAAAGCCTCTGGACCATGGCATATTTAACGATCCAGCGTGCGAACACAATGATCGAGGGTATGGAGACCGGGAAGGCCAATGTACCAGCCGCGGTTTACAACCGTATGCAGGCGGAGGCAAAAGGGATACGCGCATTTGCTTATTTCTATCTGGTAAATATGTTTGGGGATGTTCCTTTGATTACTAAGCCACTGCTTCCTTCTGAATTTTATAACCAGTTACGTACACCGAAGGCCGATGTGATTAAGTTTATCTACAGCGATCTGGATGCTGCGACTGCCGGACTTGACTGGGCACCTGCCGACCGCGGCCGTATGAGCAAAGCGGTTGTTCTAGGGTTAAAGGCTCGTACTGCATTCTACAATAAAGATTACAAATTAGCGGCTGATGCGGCCAAGTCGGTAATGGATGGTGCTGGGCTGGGATTGAATCCTAAATTCCAGGATCTGTTTACCAAGTTGGGGCAGACGCCGAATGCCGGAAAGGAGATCATGTTTGAAGTTCTTTACACTGATGCTGATGTGAATGCATTTACTTACCTACCGCTGTCAGGTAGTTCAAGAGCTGCCGGTGGACAGTCTGCGCGCTTTCCGCAGCAGCGACTGGTAGATATGTTTGAAGCAAAAGATGGAAAACGCATTGATGAATCGGCTGTTTACGATCCCAAAAATCCACGCCTGAACCGGGATAGCCGTTTGAAATATACAGTGGCGATTCCTGGCGACACGATTTCGATGAACCTGGTTACCTTGGTTTATGACATCTATAAAAACACAACTTCATTCAAAAATGCGGACGGGACGTGGTCGACCAAAGCCAACGCCGATTATGATAATGCTTTTGGTCCTTCCAAAAGTGGGGTAGGATTGCTGCACGCAAAATATACGATGACGGCCGAAAACAACTTTTCGGCAAGGGTTAATTTTATCCTGATGCGTTATGCTGAAATTTTGCTCACCTTCGCCGAATCAAAAATTGAACTTAATGAAATCGATGCCTCGGTATTGAACGCCATTAACCTGATAAGGAAAAGGGCTGGGCAGCCCGACGCAGTGATGGGTGATCAGACCAAAATGCGACAGCTGATTCGCCGGGAACGGACTGTCGAGCTGGCTATGGAAGGTTTTCGCTGGTTCGATATTCGTCGCTGGGATATTGCTTCTATTGTGATGCCGCAAAAAGTGATGGGTATTGCCAAGGATCCCGCGATTATTCCAGCCAGGCCTAATTTCAAACTGACGGTAGTAAATGACCTAAACAACATTCCAACATATGCCGAAAGTGAAAGCGTACGTATGGTAAGGGAAATGCGATTCTGGTATCCTAAACTAAACCTTTTGCCGGTGCCGCAGTCTGAACGGGATACCAATCCCGGAATCACACAAAATCCTGATTGGTAATGGTTTGAGGCTTAGGTAAATTAAAAAGATCTGGCAGGTATGTAAAACCTGGCAGATCTTTTTAATTGTAGAGCAATCCAGAGATTGTGCGACTCGGTTTCCCAGCGCCGGCAGCGAATTTGTTGCCGGCGCCGTATATCTTCAGGTATTTTCCTGCAAAGAAAAATGAACCAATGAAAAAGACTTTAAAAATTTTGCTGGCTTTGTGCCTGTCGGCTTCATTCCTTAATTCCATGGCGCAGACCGAAACCCTGATGCTCTGGCCCGATGGCAAGATACCCAACTTCAGGATCAATACCGTCGAGGAGAAATCGGTCGTTGATGGCGCTGGAATTCTGCGGATCAGTGGTGTAACGGTTCCTTCAATGACCGTTTTTATTGCACCCAGAGACAAAGCAACCGGAGCAGGTGTTTTGATCTGTCCCGGCGGAGGTTATGGAGTATTGGCGTCACACATAGGAAGCGTTTTGACCAATTGGTTCAACGAGCGCGGTATTTCGGCTTTCGTGCTGAAATACCGTCTGCCGGATGAAAAGACGATGACACATCAGCATGAAGTACCGTTGATGGATGCCATGCAGGCAATGAAAATTATCCGTCAAAACTCTGAAAAGTTTAATGTAGATGTAAATAAAATTGGTGTCATGGGATTTTCTGCCGGCGGGCACCTTGCCGCTACGCTTTCGACGCATTATAATATGGGCGAAAAGGCCTCGGAAGAAGCAAAGCCAAATTTCTCAATTTTATTGTATCCTGTGATTTCATTTCTGCCTAACCTTGCTCATGGTGGCTCACGGGACAGGCTGCTTGGTTCTGAAAAATCTGAGGAATTGATCACATATTATTCTAATGAATTACAGGTGAACGCCAAAACACCTCCAGCCTTTTTGGTTCACACGATGGATGACGAAGGCGTACCGCCAGAAAATAGCATCGCATACGCGTTGGCATTGAAAAAGCTAAAAATACCGGCCGAGCTGCATTTGTATCCAAAGGGCGGGCACGGCTACGGATTCCGGACCGAAGGCAAAGGTTCGCTTGCAAATTGGCCTGCGGCCATGGAGGGTTGGTTGAAAGCAATGAATTACATTAAGAAATAAAAAAAATATGTCGGAGGATCTGCTGCCAATGCAAAACTCTCGTTGATACAAATTTGTATTGCAGAATATGATACAGGTGTTACGGGTCAGGCTAAAAGATTGTCCATAAATGACCGCCAGCCTATTGAAAGCTATATGGAGCAAATACGAGTCTTCATAAGTTGAAATTAAATTGCTTATGCTCTATGGCAGCCAGTTCCGGAGGGAAGGTTTGAGAAAAGGTAAATTTTTTACTCTTCAATATTCAAAGAAGGCGCTGAGATTTGAATGCAGGTGATCGGTACCTCGCAAACTTTGCTACACGAAACCCGCGGTACTTTTCATTCAATCCTTTTAACCCGTGTAACCGGATCTGTCTCACTTTGATACGAAAATCCCTCTGGATTGCAGGTCCGGAGGGATTTTTTCTGAGCCTGTTTAAGTCTGTTTTTTAGAAAACCCTGAGACTTCCTTTCTGGCCCTATTCACCAAATTTAACAGCTTCAGTAATTCCTTTCCAAGTATCGGTCCGGAAAGGAATGGCAGGAAAGTTATCGCGGTTATACAAGTTTACGTCACCATTATCGTCGGCCCAGCCATAGCGTACAGCCAGTGGCGTAGTCACCGAATCGGCGTGAACAACAATGGAATTCCCCTGAATAGCGGCCTTGGCATAGTAGAATTTTTGATCGGATCCGGCCACTTCAAATCCCCTCAGGTACCCATATTTATCTTTCGCGAACAGACCCTGACCCACATTGCGAAACGTCAGAATTGCTTTATTACCGTCAATGGTCATCTTATCAAACTGTGGTCCGCGTGACGTTTCGTCTGAACCAGCTTCGTTTTTGTGATAGGCCACCCGCATAGCTTCGGCCGCCAAACGCTTGCCAACGTCTTCCTTATTTTTTGGGTGAATATCCATACGCTCGCCAATATCAGACGTAACGGCCATGCCCGTATTGGGCAATTGCAATGTCATAGTTTGTGCCTCACGGAGTTCCGCCCATGTACTTCCGTTCCGACTGTTGCCATTCAGTGCATTATAACTGGCTAGCTGAACATACAGAAATGGGAAATCATATCCCCAATGCTGTCGCCAGTCCTGAATCATCAGCGGAAATGTTTTACGATATTGGTATGCCCGTTTCGCATTCGTCTCCCCCTGATACCAGATAGTTCCCTGAATTGCGTACGGGATTAAAGGATTCAGCATGGCATTAAACAGTTGAGTAGCATACGTATTCGATCCCGGTTTGTAGGAAGAAGCAAAAACACTTGCCACTCTATATTTCCATAACCCAGCCAATGGAATTATTAAGCTTTCGCCAACAAGGTTAAGCTGCTCGCGCGGACCGACCATCCCTCCAACAGCCCCGGTATCAACAACCCGTACAGCTATCACATTGCGACCCGGTTTCAGCAAGCCTTCGGGTATTACATATTCACGTGCTCCTCTGCCTTTTTTACTGCCAATTAACTGCCCGTTCACAAACGTCGAATCGTTGTCTTCTATGGAGCCGATGTGCAACTGCATTTTGCTCAACTTACTTCCTGGCGGAATGACGACTTCCAGACGAAACCAAACAATGCCATCCAGACTTGTTAAGCCAGCCCACTCCCAATCACGGGGTATATCCATCGTTTTCCATACACTATCGTCAAAATCGGCCTTTGACCATGTTTGTTCTTCAGCAGCGGTAGGTAAACCGCCCTGTTGGGTTTGTATAAGTACTTTTATTCGCTCGGCACCACCTTGAATTACTTCTTCATAGGTAGCAGGTAATTTATTGGCAATCAGCTTTAATTCTTCATTTTGATTCATAGCCTCCCGGCTGGTCCAGGTTTCGGAATGTGTGCCGCCCCAGGACGTATTAATTAGCCCAATTGGCACATGCAATTCTCCCTGAAGCTGCTTAGCGAAAAAGTAACCAACAGCGGTGAAGTTGGGCGCTGTTTCAGGGCTGCACACGGCCCAACTACCCTCAATGTTATCCTTGGGGGTTAAACTGATGCTTTTCTTAACCAGCAACTGCCGGATTTGTGGATGGATAGCCTTGGGGATTTCTGTTTTGGCATTTGCCGCCGAACGTAGAGGCCATTCCATATTTGACTGACCGGAACAAATCCACACCTCACCCACCAGCACGTCTTCGAAAGTAATGGTATTATTTTTGCCCTTCGCAATAAGCCGATAAGGTCCGCCCGCTTCCATTGGATCCAGCGAAACCCGCCATTTACCGTCTTTGCCTGCCTGTACGGTCTTGACCTGAGATAGAAGTGTAATGGTCACGTTTTCATTAGGAGCGGCCCAACCCCAGACCGGTACCGGCTTCCGGCGTTGTAGTACCATGTGCGAGCCAAAAACATTAGGCAAACTAACATTGGCAAAGGAAACCTGAAATACCAACACACTAATAATAAGACACCATGTCATACGTTTCATTTGAATACTTGATTTTGGTGGAATAGAATGAGCACAAGTGCAAGGAGACATTTTAGTCTGAGTTTAGAAAAGGGCTTTACGGACTACTGAGTCAGTCGTTGTCCGTCTTTAAGCAAAACAGCTTTTAATTTTGAGTAAGATAATCGCTGGGGTGAGACCTTATCCCTGATTGCCAGCACAGCCGCCGTTGCCGCTGACTGAGCCAAAATCATAAAGACCGGCTCCATCCGAATTGACCCGTAGGCGATGTGTGAACTCGACATGCAGACAGGCACAAGCAGATTGTTGCACTCAACCTCCTTCGGTAAGATAGATCCGTAAGCAATGGAATAGGGCTTATCCGGATGTACACCAATATCACCTTCATTCTGAACGAATCCATTCTTCTGAACGTACCGTTGCGCGTTGTGGGCATCCAACGCATATGATCCCATTCCAATTGAGTTGGGGATGTTTGTTTTACCCAGCGCATCATTTTCTTTCATCACAAATTGGCCTGTCATCCTCCGGGCTTCACGAATGTAGAGCTGATGTGGCCAACCCGCATTATCGACAAATTCATCTTTGGGCAATCCCCATTGCTGCATTTTCTCATGCACATCGGCTGGAACGCGTGGATCCGTCTGCAAAAAATGCATCAGGCCCTTTTGATACAATTCATGGTCGCGAATTATATCGCGCCGACGTTCGTATGTAGCTTCGGGATAATCGTAATTTTTACCAATGTAATCCGTGCTAAACGGACCGTGATTGTTCGTATCTGTTTTACGGTTGGGAATGGGATCATATTTGGAAAACGTTTCACTCCAACCAGCTTTATATACACGTATCAGTAATTCATATCGGGTTGAATCGTACCCATTTGGTCTGGCAAATGGAAGTCTGTTGCTCGGATGATTGCTTAGGCACATCCGAAAGCAATAGGCCTGAATTTTAGAATCACCTGCGCCATTTTCGCCTGGAGTTTCCTCATGCACCTCTGGTACCAGACCACTTTTGATGTCTCCCGGAATTTTATACGGACTAATATCAACACTAAAGTGATGCCCGTGCTGGAACACACCGGCTTGCACGCCATTGTGGGTTTCCCCATATACATTATTCGCCTCGCGACCGACGTGATACTTAACACCTGCGGCGGCCATCAAATCTCCTTCGTAGGTGGCATCAATAAACATTTTGCCCTCATATACCTGCCCGCTTAGCGTTCGAAATGATTGGATGTTGCCGGCTTTTTTCCGAACCCCGATAACCGACCGGTCAAGCCATTCATTACGGTAGATTGTCAAATGATGCTCTTTCACAAAATCTTCAAAAACTTTTTCGGCGGCATGAGGTTCAAAAATCCACATGGTGCGGCTGGCCCCATCAATGGCTGGTATTCCCTGGCCTTTGTTGCCATATTCTTCCCGTTTCTGCCATTTCCAGGCATCCTCTTGCTGATAATGCTGATAGATACGCTGGTAGAATTCACGTGACAAGCCACCGATTACTTCTTTATTGCCAGTGTCGGTAAAACCCAGTCCTCCTGCCGATAGTCCACCAAGATGTTTATCAGGAGAAACGATAATTACCGAGTTGCCCATCTTTCTAACCTGAACAGCTGCAATCACAGCTGCTGAAGTGCCTCCATAAATGATTACATCGGCCCGCCGGACGATACCTTGCTGTTCAATCCCGGTTGATCCCTGCGAATGTCCGGCATTAGTTGTGCTCAATCCCGCACAAACAATCAACAAGGAGGCCGACAGCCATTTACTTATGCCACTTCTTATTATAAAGATATGATGCGAGATAGAAGAGCTGGTCCGGCAAAACTTTCTGGATGAAGGCATAAAATTTTAGGTTTAACTGTAAACTAATTCAGCGTTATCAGGATAATTACTATCCGCTTTGTCGCTGTACACTTCGTTCCTTAATAGTAAATACGCACCAATGCCACATCAGGTCAGGCTTTTAATGCGATGCATTACAATAATGGTCATAGATTGTGAATCGGTGATTTTCGAATTGCATTTTCATCGCCTTTTCCGCGATTCAAAGCCTGGGTCATCAAATTGCCTTTATCGTTAGGAGGCTCCTGGACAACTTGCCTTATACTTCCTTTTCTAAAAAAACTGTTTGATAAGGTTACATTCAAATGCTTAAAACTTCATGGACATATAACCGATCAAACAGTTTTCCAGGCTTCTCCAACTTTAAAACCGTCCAAATTCCTGGTACACCTCAAACGGATCGCGGCCGGTAGCCATTGCCTGACGACTCTGGGCTTCGTCGGAAAAGGCTTGTTCGGCAATTTCCAATACTTTGATGGTCAGTTCCTGTGGTACAACAACGACCCCGTCATTGTCGCCAAAGACATAATCGCCAGGGTTTACCTGCAGGAGCCCGCTCATGCCTTTCACATAGATCGGTATTTGGTAATCTACGACCATAAACCGGCCGAAGGCCTCGACCGGATTCCGAAACCGGCAGAAGGTCGGGAAACCCATGTCGATAAGGTAATTGGAATCCCTGGTGGATCCATCAATGACCGCGCCGACACAACCGGCAGCAGCAGCTGCTGTGGCCGATATTTCGCCAAATTGCCCACAGGATAAATCACCCTGTGTATCCCGGATCTGCACTATACCATCGGTCATACTTTTAAACATTCCCAATCGGATGTCATGAACCTTTTGGTCGCGGCTGGGTGTTGCAATGCCGTGGGCGGTAAAGGCTGGGCCGGCTACTTTCATGGTGTGAATAAGTGGATAAACACCACTGGCCATGCACTGATCATGATAACCCAGTCCTTCAAGTGCATCAGATACCAGGGCGGCATACAATTTTTTGTAGCGGTGAGCTATTTCGGCAGCATCGTAATGAACCGAATGTTTACGAATTGGGTAGTCGTTCGTGATTATTTCCATGTGGATTAAAATGATGATCGGTTAAATGTATTTTTTATTTTCAAGCAATATCAGCGTCAGGCAGCTACCGTTTTGGATACAGTTAAGAGCTGTTTCATAGGTTTACTTCTCTATCGTTTTCAAAAAACCAGATAGCTCCGCTTCCAATCAGCAAACCACCGAGGGCATACACTCCCGACAGACTTGCCAGCCCCAGTGTTAACCCTAGTGTTGGTTTAAGCACACCCAGGAGATAGGGCGCTGATGAGCCGATCAGAAAAGCACAGGCCAGCATCAGCCCATAGGCCGTCGAGCGAACGGTTGGTGAAACTACCTCATAGAGCGATGCCACGATGTTTGAATCATACCAACCCCGAAACAGGCCAAAGCCAAATAATGCAACGTAGGTCATCGTTTGCGTTTGACTCATACTGATCCAGTAGATAAACGGCGATGCCAATAGTAACCCAAGTGCCTGTATGATCAACCGGCTACGCGGATTGGCCCGGGCAAAATAATCAGCCAGGCGGGCCCCGGACAATACTCCCAGAAAAGCTCCAAGGTGATGGTAAAACAGAGCCGAAAATCCAGCATCAGTCAAGCTCATGGTAAACTTATCAACCAGAAATAATGGCATCCAGGTTAAATAGCCAACATTTACGAACACCATACAGCCAAAACCAAGTGTGAGCAGCACCACTGTTGGCTTGCGCACAATAAGGCGGGCTGTCGTCAGTATTTCGGGAAAGGCTACCTCTGTGTCGCCATCCCGATCAGGGCTTGTTTCTTTTGGGATACGACTGAAAAAGACCACGGCCAATGCGATGCCTAAGCCTCCAAACAAATAAAAAGCATTCCGCCAACCGTAGTGCTCTCCGATGTAACCGGCAATCAGACCGCTTAGAACAATACCGAAGTAGACGGCTGTCTGGTGAATAGACAAGGCCAACGAACGATTCTCCCGGTATGTTTCACCCAGCAAGGCATTCGCAGAAGGCGCATAGAATGCTTCACCTCCACCTGTTCCGACACCCCGTAGTAAAATGAACTGAACAACACTTGAACACGTACCGGTGAAGAGCGTTGCCCCTGACCAAAACAGGAGGCAGAAACCAAGAATATTTCGGCGTGAAAATCGGTCGCCAATGAAACCGGCAATCGGCACGAGCAGGCCATAAGTCCATACCAAAGCTGAGGCAATCAAGCCTAGTTCAGCATCGGTCAATCCCAGGTCTTGTCGGATGAGGGGTAATACGACACTGAAAATCTGACGGTCGGCCTGGTTCAGAAAAAAAGCCAGCCAGAGCAGGATCAGTAACTCCCACCGATAGCTGGTTGGTTTGCGAATAACAGATGGTGCAGAGTCGATCATTAAAAGGAAAGTTTAGGTTTTGTCATAGCTGCATTTCAGGCATTTTGTGGAAATTACAAGTGGAGCGAATCATAAACCCATACCACCATCCACAAAAATGTCCTGCCCGGTAATGTAGCGCCCGGCTTCCGAGCAAAGGAGTACCGCTAACACGGCACAATCATGTGGTTCGCCAAAAAAAGCCACCGGAATACGTCCCAGTGCCCGTTTGCGGTAATCCTCATCGGCCAGTGCATCGGTATTGCGTTCCGTCAGAATCACACCAGGAGCCAGGTTGTTGACCGTGATGCCACTTCCCGCCAGTTGCAAAGCCAGATTACGAACCATGTTCAGAACGCCAGCTTTCGTTGCCGCATAGGCAATCATGTCGGGATGGGGCTTTATCTGCTGAATACTGCCAATGGTCAGAATACGGCCCCAGCCACGTTGTTGCATACTAGGTGCAAACCGCTGAATCAGTTGTAAGGTTCGTTGCCAATTTACGATCATCTGCTGGTTAAATTCATCGGTCGTCACATCGAGCCAGGGCTTCCGGAATTGCACTGAGGCGTTCAAAATCAAGAGATCAATTGTCCCAAATTGCTGCTGCACTTCGTTCGCAATCCGGTCAACAGCATGTTCAAGAGCCAGATCGGCGACGATTAGCCCGGATTTTACACCCAATTGCCGAACCAGATCAGCAGCCTGTTGGCCCGCTTCAATTTCGTCGCGGCAATGAATCATTACATTGGCTCCCTGTTGAGCCAGCGCCAGTGCCAACTCCTTTCCGATTCCCTGGCTTGAACCCGTCACCAGTGCATTTTTATTTGCCAGATCCAATAGATTTGCTATGTTCACGATATAACCTTTTAATAGCCCGGTTTAAATTCCTCCTACAGACGGATACCAGTCAGGCCGATAAGGATCCTGATGGAACCGGGCGTAGTAGTCTCCTTTTTCTTCATAGTATTTTTCGTAATGCTTCATTTTGTCCTCGTCCAGTGACACGCCGAGTCCCGGACCAGTCGGAACCTTGATACAGCCACTTTCGTAGGTCATCAATCCGCCTTCGATAATGTCGTCAGTGAGATAGTGGTAATGCGCATCTCCGGCAAAGGTCATCGTCGGGATGGTAGAGGCTGTATGAATCATGGCCGCCAGTTCAATCCCGAATTCGGCCCCGGAATGCATTGCCACGCCCATATTGAAAGTGTTGCAAACGGCCACCAGGTCTTTAACGCCGCGAGGGCCTTCCCAGTAATGGATATCAGTCAGCACAATATCGACAGCACCCAACCGGATAGCGGGACCGAGATCATCGAACTTGGCCGGATACATGTTTGTTGCGATTGGCATTCGCACCTGCTTACGGACGGATGCATTTCCTTCCAGTCCCCACGACGGATCTTCAAAATATTCGATATGCAGGTCTTCCATGCGGTGGCCCATCTGCACCGCTGTTGCCACCGACCACAAACCGTTCGGATCGATACGAAGTCCAAAATCATCACCCAGCCTGTCGCGACAAAGTTCGAGCACACGCACCTCTTCTTTTGGAGCCATAACCCCAGCCTTCAATTTCATTGCATTAACGCCGAGCGTTTCGTGCAGTTCCTGGCAATAGTCGGCCAGGTCTTCGGCCGTTTCATCATTTTTTCCGTCTCCTGGCCGGTCATAACGCCAGAACAGATAGGCAATAAACGGAACCTCGTCCCGAACGCGCCCGCCGAGCAGGTCACTCAAAGGGCGGTTCAGAACCTTTCCCTGAATGTCGAGACAAGCCATTTCGATGGCTGCGTATAACCGTGCATTAGAGAGGTAATAAATACTCCGTAATACCTTCATTTTGATCACTTCGAGATGGAACGGATCTTCGCCAAGAATACGTGGTTTTAGTTTCTGTAAAGCCCCCCGCTGATCGCCACCACCTACTTCGCCCAGGCCAACGATTCCTTCGTCGGTAAAGACTTCAAGAATAGTCCTCAGGAAATAGCCGGGATGAACCCCGGTGTTGTGGCGCAGCTGGGCATTAAGTGGGATGGCAACGCACCGGGTGCGGATATCAATGATTTTCACGTTTTTTTTTATAAGTGAAAGAGTCCAGGAAAATTTTCGTTCTTTCGGTTAAAGTATAATGATTTAGCTTATGGAATTTTTATACAACTTCTCAATTCAGCGCCACCACAATTTCGCGTGTGCCGCTTTTAGGACATTGTATTTCCTTTTCATATTTCTTCCCGTTTACCTGAGTGACGAGCTTATAGGTACCGTAAAAACCGCGGAAACTCACCGCATTATTTTTAGGAGATACCGTTAGGTTGGTGCGCCATTCTTTATTAATCAATCGGTCGAGTACATGATAAACAGGCTTTTTTGTGAAATCACGATTCAACAAGCCCCCATTCCACTTGTCTTCGCCGGAGGCCACATTGACGTCGGGCCGGTAGGCTGTTCCATCCACCAGATTCCACCAGATGATGGCTTCTACATTCGGATGGCTAAACCATAATTTATAATAGTTTTCAGTCATGACAGCTTGATATTCGGGACCTTTTTCGGTCAGTGCCGCCACAGTGATTTCGGTAATATGAATGGGCAAATTAAAATCGGAATATAGGTCGAGTGCATCAAACAACATTTTAGGGGCAAAATCTTTACCTTTCATAATCTGCTCATATTCAATCTCGTTGAAGTTGTGAAACTGCATACCGATGGCGTTGACTTTGGCATTGCGAAGCCGTAGATTTTCGAGGAACAGGTAATCGGCACTGTATTCTCTCTTAACGCTGCGTTTCCATATTTGACTGAAATTAACAGTAAATACATTGCTGTTAGGGAACAGACGTTCGCTGTCTCTAAGCGCCTTGAAGGCATAATCTTTCGGCATCAATATTTCGGGATGACGGTCTGTCACTTCATTGATTACGTCCCAAATCTGGATTTCGTGACCATAACGCTGGCCAATTTGTTCAATTCGTTTACTGATTTTTTGATCCATGATTTTTTCATCCTGCGGAAGCCAGGTAGGAAGCGAAGCGCGCGGACTATCCCATACGAGTGTATGGCCTTTGGGTGTAAGGTTGTATTTGCGGCAAAACTCCAGCACGACATCAGGTGCCGGACGGCGATACATGAATTCGCTGTCCTTACCAAAGCGAAGCTTGCCAGGTTCGGGCTCCAATTCCCGCCAGTAAAACGGAACAGTCACAAAATTGAAAAGTTTTGTAAAATGCTCTTCAAACAACGCATCTTCTTTGGGGTTTTTAAATCCTTTCACCATGAAGCCATTGGATCCGAAGTAGAAATCGTGCCGGGTTTGGGTGAGTGCCACCTCGCCGGGCGTGATAGATTTACCTGATTTGTCGGTGAAGCGCACAGTGAATGTCCCCATGCGATTCTCGCGAATACCATCGGTAATCCGTTGTTGAACACCCGGGTCGTTCCATTGGTCGTTGTACTGATCTGAAAACTGAGCCGACGCTTGTAGAGCCAAAAATAAGAGGAATGTAGCAATGGCAATTTGTTTCATACAGTGCAGGTAAAGTTTGGAGCCCGTCACAGCTCTTCTAACAATCAAAAGGAATCGACTTTGGGCAATATGCAAATGCAATGACATCAAGGTGGGCATAGAGAAATAACGTAATTTAAGAGACATAAAACTATATAATTTTATATTATAAAAATTATTACAATAATGATAGCAAATAAACCCTCTCTTTTTGAGTTAACAAAATTTTTAAGTAATTTTTTTTAATTATTTCTTGAAAATAGTATAAAAAGAAAAGTCCATTTAAGTTAACTGACCAATACCAGTTAATTTAAATGGACCGTATAAACTATTGATAAATCAGACTAGCCGACTTGATATGCGTTCTGCCGCCGCCCGTAGTTCGTGCATTACTTTAACCCGGTCAGTTGCCAGATATCGGTATTCGGGCATGTAAACACTTAGGCTTGCAACTACTAGGCTGGCTTTGAAAATAGGAACAGCCAGTCCAATGACCTGTCTTCCTCTGGTTGGTTGAATGGCCAGATTCTCCCGTCGTATCTGGGTTAGCACTTGAGTAAATAATGCCTGTGTTGAGGCTTCGGGCCAGACGGCATCTGTTGGCAAGCCATATCTACTAATAAATTTTCCTATTTCTGCTTCTGTATAATAAGCGAGAAGTAAACGGCCTGATGCTGCCTCGTATGCATCTTTTTGGTCAATGGTCCGTACTTGCAGGTCATGATCGGAATAGCTATGATACAAGGCAATCCTCTGATTTCCTTTCATAACCGCTAACAGTGCATTTTCATTTAGCTCTTTGGTTAGGTTGTTCATCTCACCGGTAGCTGCTTCGAGTAAATCCTTCCGATAATTATCATTACCAGTTAATGCGTAGGCCTTGGCTCCAAGTGTGTAACCTTTTTTTGCCGCCGCCTGCTCGATAAAGTCGCGGGCGACTAAGGTCTTCAGGATATTGGCGCATGTTCCGTGATTTAAGCCAACGGCATTGGCTATATCACCTAGATATTTCGGTCGATCTGGCTCCTGAGCAATAAGCTCAATGATGTCTAATGCCCGATTAATTACTTGAATCATCGATTAATTTTATATTGTAAAACAAATATACTCCAAAAAATAGATTGGTCTAGTTTTGAACATTTATTTTCGAAATTGGAGCATATGCTACTGAAATCTGTTGACAGTTAGCCGGTTTTCTGATAATGATCCGGATAGTGGACATTCCCAAAACGGATTTTTTTATAGGGATACCATTTCAATGGGAGAGGTCCGGTCCGGTAATGTGCCTGATGGGGTGTCAGATATCCGAGCGATGCATGTGGCCGCATGGCGTTATAATTGTTAATCGCTTTCTCGACAGCTTCATATGCTGACGAAAAAGAAACAAAACCTCTGATTTCAAAATCTCCTTTAAGTGTCCGGAATAATCTCTCAGCCATCGCATTCTCGTTAGGATCTC
>NZ_SMFL01000012.1 GCF_004349265.1 Dyadobacter psychrotolerans | reverse complement strand
CGTGTGATGGTTGGGGTGAATAAATATGTCCCGGATCGTAAAACTTCGCCGGTTCATCCGGAGATACGCCCCCCTGATGAAGTTTATGCTGGTACGTTACGCCTTTTACCTAAAAGAAACCTGGCAAGGCTTTGGAATACAACCCCTGCAACTCATGAAACCTGACTTCATTAACCTATCGGAAGAATTGACGGAAGAAAGCCGTTTTGAAGAAAAACAACAGAATAAACCCTTTCCGACTTCTGAAGGAATTAAACTAAAAGCGTCTTACGGCAAAGACGACCTCGAAGAAGCCGGACATTTGTCTTTTGGCGCCGGCAAAGCACCATTCCTGCGTGGACCATATGCCAGTATGTACCTCCAGAGACCCTGGACCATAAGGCAATACGCCGGTTTCTCCACAGCGAAAGAATCAAATGCCTTTTACCGCCGTAACCTGGCAGGTGGCCAGAAAGGCTTATCTGTTGCTTTTGATCTGGCTACACATCGTGGTTATGATTCTGATCATGTCAGGGTTACGGGTGATGTGGGGAAAGCCGGCGTAGCAATCGATTCGGTTGAGGATATGAAAATTCTATTTAATCAGATTCCTCTGGACAAAATGTCTGTTTCCATGACTATGAACGGCGCTGTGATCCCGATCATGGCATTTTACATTGTCGCTGCGGAAGAGCAGGGCGTTTCACCTGATAAACTTTCCGGGACAATTCAGAACGATATTTTGAAAGAGTTTATGGTGCGTAACACCTACATATATCCGCCGGCGCCTTCGATGCGCATCGTGGGTGACATATTTGCCTACGCTACGCAGTTTATGCCACAGTTCAATTCGATCAGTATAAGTGGCTATCACATGCACGAAGCAGGCGCACCGGCACACATCGAATTGGCTTATACGCTCGCAGACGGACTTGAATACATTCGCACCGGAATTGCAGCGGGCATGGATATCGACGATTTTGCTCCGAGATTATCTTTCTTCTGGGGTATCGGAATGAATCATTTTATGGAGATTGCCAAGCTGCGGGCAGGCAGAATGTTGTGGGCTAAAATTGTCAAAAAATTCAATCCCAAATCGGATAAATCCCTGATGCTGCGTGCACATTGTCAAACCAGCGGATACAGCCTCACTGAACAGGACCCCTACAACAATGTAGCCCGTACCTGTATTGAAGCCATGGCCGCAGTAATGGGGCACACGCAATCCCTGCACACCAATTCACTTGACGAGGCCATTGCTTTGCCCACCGACTTTTCAGCTCAGATTGCCCGCAATACACAGCTGTTTTTACAACACGAAACGGATATCTGCAAGGCCGTTGATCCCTGGGGCGGCTCATATTATGTTGAATCTCTTACGAACAAACTTTGTGACAAGGCCTGGGAATTAATCGAAGAAGTTGAACGCCTGGGCGGAATGACCAAAGCGATTGAAACAGGTTTGCCGAAAATGCGGATCGAAGAAGCAGCGGCCAGAAAACAGGCACGGATTGATTCAGGAAAGGATATCGTTGTGGGGGTAAACCAATACAAAACTAGGACCGAAGAGCAGCTTGAAATTTTGCAGGTTGATAATAATACCGTCAGGGAAACGCAAATTAACCGTCTAAAGCAGGTTAAGAGAGACAGGAACAACGAAGAAGTAAATGCTGCGCTCAATATGATCACGTTAGCCTGCCGTGCAAACGGAGGGAAAAATATGGAATTCAATTTGTTGTCGCTGGCTGTGGATGCTGCCCGTAAAAGAGCTACTTTAGGTGAAATTTCGGATGCTATGGAAAAAGAATTCGGAAGATACAAATCAACCATTCGTGCCGTGTCGGGTATCTACCAATCTGAGTCATCTGATGACGAAAATTTTAAACTTGCCCTTGCTATGTCCGATCAGTTTGCAGAGCTTGACGGACGGCGCCCCCGAATCCTGGTTGCAAAAATGGGGCAGGATGGCCATGACCGCGGAGCCAAGGTAATTGCCACAAGCTTTGCTGATCTTGGTTTTGATGTAGACATTGGTCCGCTATTTCAAACCCCACAGGAAGTAGCTGTTCAGGCTGCAGAAAATGATGTTCATGTCGTCGGCGCATCCAGCCTGGCAGCAGGGCATAAAACATTGGTTCCGCAGCTTATTGACGAACTTAAAAGAATCGGACGCGGAGATATCATGGTAATTGCAGGGGGAGTCATTCCGGCACAGGATTACCAGTTCCTTTACGATGCGGGTGTGAAAGGCGTTTTTGGACCAGGTACCGTCATTTCGGTCGCGGCCCAAAAGATCCTGAAAGAACTCATGAAAAATTAAGAACGGTATTTACTCAAAACAAGTGATGTGCAATTCCCTCCAAAACCGAATGAGTTGGATAAAACGTGATTGACAGAAACGTTTTGACGAAATTCAGAAATAGCCGGATCATCACCGGAAATAGGTTTATCCACATTTAAACCCGCAAAAATTTCCGAGTGCAGAATGCTCAAAATACTAAATACCGCTTCCACCGCACCTGCTGCTCCCAGCGTATGTCCAGTGTAGGATTTGGTCGAATTGTAGGCAGGAAGCTTTTTAAATATCTTTGTGAGTCCAAAAAATTCTACCTGATCATTGTTTGGCGTACCGGTTCCATGCGCATTGACATAGTCAATTTGATCAGCTGAAATATTAGCCGATTTCAACGCTTCGAGCATGGAAGTGATCGCTCCCGTTGCCTCATCAGACATAGCCGAAGGATGATGTGCATCGTTGGCGTTTCCATAACCGGCAATTTCAGCGTATATTTTTTTATCTCCGGCAATCTCTTCAGACTCCAACACCAGATAGGCTGCTGCTTCTCCAAGATTCAGTCCGTCTCTGTCCTGATCAAACGGCTTTGAAGGGAAAGCTGAAAGAATTTTAAGTGCATTAAAACCATTAACAGTGTATTTGGCCAGGCTGTCTACCCCTCCGACAATTACCCTGTTTGCCCTCCCCGATTTGATAAGCCTTGCACCCAGCATAATTGCATTTGCTGATGAAGAGCACGCCGTATTTATGGTATTTGTAAAACCTTTAATTTTAAACCGGTCGATCAACTTCAGCGTGTGAGCCGCGCAACCGTAGGCGCTAAGATATTCAGATCCCTCGGAATGATTATTGGCATCCTGATAAAGCTGATCGGTAAGGCACATTCCTCCCACAGTGCTGGCGGAAATCAATGCAGTATCTAAAGCAGAAAGTTCTTCATTTGATAAACCTGCCTGCTTAATCGCCTCTTTAAAAGCGTTAACAGCTAAAAGACAGGTTCTTGTAAAACCGGGCTCTGACTCCAGATGAAGATCCTGCTTCAAATCCTCATTACTCTTTTTTACCTCTCCAAAAGGTAAGCTGGCGGTATAGACTGATTCAAAATGGGTCGCTTGTGAAATTCCGCTCCGTGAATGCCGGAGGTTCTCATAATTCTCAGAAAGATTCTCACCAATTGCGCTGATGATGCCCATGCCCGTCACCACGACCCTTATCGACATATCAGGCAGTTTTAGTATGGGCTAAAATATATTCCGCCATGTGATTTACATCAACCAGAATCTTTCTGCCTTCTGCCGGATTATTGATTTTTATTCCGTACTCTCTTTCAAGAAGAACTACAAGTTCAAGAGAATCGATCGAATCAAGACCAAGATCACCTCCGAAAAGCGGTTCGTCATCCTTGATATCCTCAGGGTTTACATCTAACAAATTTAAATATTGTACTATTTGCCCTTTAATAACAGGCTTAAGGCTTTCAATGTCCATGTGTTGTATTATTCTTTACCGTTGCTTATAATTTAAAAGGCCGGATTCCAGCCCTTATGTGTCTTCTTAACTATATAATCTTTTCTAACTTCAGTTTAAAATACGTGCAAAGTTGGCAGATCGAAATGAATATCCCCAAAAATAAAAATACCTTGCCCAGCTCCTGCCAGCTTCCTCCTTTTAAAAATAAAATGTAAAATCCTTCCAGGCACCAGTGCAAAGGTGAGAAATTACTGGCAACCTGCATAAAAGCTGGCATTACAAATGTTGGCACAAGAATTCCGCCTATTGCTCCAAAAATAATAATGGATATGGCTCCAAAACCATTCGCCTGTTCCTGGGTACGCGCAAAGGAACCGATCATCAGGGCATAACTTACTGCCGCCATACTGCTTATAAAAACAACCGAGGCAAATGCCAAAACATTGGATGGCAGGCTCAGCTCAGGCAAACCGAGGCGTGGCAAAATCCAAAGACCCATTGAAAATGTTAGTGTTACCTGTAATACAGCAACCATGACATACACGCTCATTTTACTGAACATCACCAGCATAAAGCTCGTAGGCATTGTCTTTAATCTTAGAAAACTTCCATTTACCCGCTCCTTCACAATATTACTCCCCAGCGAAACGACCATAAAAAACATGGCAAAGATTGTCCAGGCGGGGACATTATGTTGGGTAGAATTGGGAACCGCCATTGAGTTATTGTTGCTTGCAACAACAGGATTAATTTTCACACGATTATTGATCATTCGCTCTTTCAGCCTTCCTGATTGATTTTCCATGTCCATGGTTGTGTACATGTTATCAATCATCAATGAGTTTTCAATCACACTCAGATAAGATTGAATTATACCCATTATCGAATAGGTATAATTTTGCTGAAGTACAGGATCATGATAAAACGAAAGAGCCGGTATTTCAGCGGTTTTCGCCTGGACCGAATCATGTTCAAGTCCCAGATCGTCCATCAAAATACGGCTTACTTGTCCTGCATTAATTTCAAGTCCACTGGTAAACTTCTGCGGAATGTACAAAGCGATCATTTTTCCCTTAGCCAGTAATTCAGATTTAAGGGACTCTTGTGAACCTTTCTTTCCTGAGCCACCTAATGTATCAATCTTAAATAGACCCGATTCCCGTAAAACTGAAACCAGTTTACTGCCCTGCTTACCCTTATCCTCATTTAATACAAGTAAAGAAATCTGATTCTCGTTTACCACTTTGTAAACGCCATCCTGAATAATGGTTATGATAAAAACGAGCAGCAGCGGCATTAAAAACATCAGTGACAACCCCACCCGATCATTGAGCAGTAGCAGTAATTCCTTTCGTACAGATGAATAAACTTTAAACATAAATTAGTCTCTATACTCCTCTCCAGTCAACTTGATAAAAAGAGACTGTAAATCCAGAACATTGTTTTCGGTCTTTAAATCCACTAAATATCCTTCAGAGATCACTCTTCCATGATCAATCAGTGCGATGCGATTACAAAACTCCTCGGCTTCGGACATGTGATGTGAAGTGTAAACAATCGTTGTACCCTGCCGGTTAATTTCCTGCAGATAACGGATAATCGCGTTTTTACTTTGTACATCTACGCCTACCGTTGGTTCGTCCAAAAACAGTATGCCCGGCTGGTGAATAATACCAATCGCCAGGTTTACCCTCCTTTTCATTCCACCCGAGAAAGTACTGACTTTTTTATCGGCCGATTTTAGAAGACCAAGCGTTTCCAAAAGTTCTTCCCGGCGAATTTCCAGCTGGCCTTTTGGCAGATTGTACATCGCTCCGAAGTAATCCAGATTTTGACGGGGACTTAGCTCTTCATAAAAAGCATATTCCTGAGGAACAAATCCAATCACCCTTTTTCGTTCAGATTCAGATAAAATCCTGCCGTCCAGATAAAATCCAATTTCGCCTGACGAAGGTGGAATGATGCCGCAAAGAATTGAAATTAGTGTCGTTTTACCAGCCCCGTTTGGTCCAAGAAGGCCAAAAACATCAGAACGGTTGATGGTAAGCGAAATGTCCGTGAGCGTATTATCCCGGGATGATTTGTATTTTTGAGAAACGTGCAGTATCTCAATACCTGGAAGTGTTTTCATTTTATTTCCGGTCTCACTTTCCCAGGTTCAGCTTGGCAAGCCTTTGAAATGCTTCTTTTTCCACAGACCGGATGTTAAGCAGCATGTCAGCAATTTCTTCAAAATCTTTTTGTTCGGTAAGCCGTCCTTTGTAAACACCAGCCATTTTTATTGCACTTGCCCGCCAAAGATCACCCGCTTTGGTGAAATCTTCCGAAACACCCATCAGCCTGTCATCCTTCAACCAGGCAGCTGATTCTTCTAAAAACGCTGCATATAAAAAACGAAATCCGCCGCCTCCCGTGCCAATTTCTTCCTGCATTCTAACTATTTGTCCCAGATATAAACTGGCTTTTTTAAGGCCTAACTTATCGCGCCATTTACGGATCTGATTGGATGTATGCCTGATACCGTCCACGCCTGCGAAACTGCCGGGAATGTTCAGCATATCCCGTACATTTCGTTTAATACCCTTTACAATTCCTTTGCGAATTAGATCATCGGTAATGATGCCGACTTTTTCAGGAAAATAAATATGTCCTTTTGGTGCAAGCGGCCCCTGTGCAAACCTTACGCGCGAAAGTTCTTCCGGAGACAAGCTTGTAACATCTTCCATGATCGGGTCACTGATCAGATAGTTGTTTTCCTCACGCCCATAAACAATCAGATTATGGGCATTAAAGTGAAAGCGGTACTCTTTTGGAAAGTAGGTCAGATGAAAAACACCCACCTGACAACCTACCGGAACGCCCTCGTTGATCTTTTGATTTAGAAAAGACTGAGCCTTGGCCGGATCGCTAAACTTTTTGCGTGACACTTCAACGCCAAGTGATTTGCAGGTTCTTTTGAAAATAGCTCCCGGCATAGTCCTGAATGAAATGGCAGGACCATTGTTTATTGTCAAAAATGGTATTTGTATATAAAAAAGACCAGACCCCATTCCAAATGCCAGAGGCTCCGTCATAAAATCAAGGCCATGGTAACGCAGCAATGCTGTTGTTACGCCGTTTTCACAGTGTGCTGTTTGTACGTGGTTAAATTCTTCTATCCGTAAATCGGTATCCACTTTCTTAACCTTTAAAATTTTTCAATTCGTTGACCGACACATCAAAAGCGGCGGCGTATTTTTCCAGTTTCCTCTCGCTCAGGTTTTTAAATACAGACGGTTTAAAGTGTCTTTTTATAAAAAAAGGAAAAAACCCGGTGTAACCTGAAAGTACCGGAAGATCCATCAGACGCAGTTCCATAAAATAGTATACGGGGCTTTTTTCGCCGCTTACTACTGCCTGTCTGGCTTCTTCTACCCGATCATTGACATTGTCCCATGCGCTGTCCAACGCGTCTTTTTTCACATCCCAGCCTTTACTCAAAGCCGTCTCATACTTCCCATCCTCATTTTTGACATAACACAATTCACGTGTCAGCCTTGAAAGTGCACCAGGCTCCTGCGGAAGATCTTCTTTTTTCATTCTGAGTAAAGTTTAGATGTCAAAAATAAAAGGACTTTATCAGACAACTGTCATCAGGCAAAACATGTATGAAAATCTGGAACTTTCCGGCACCGCCAATAGTATTTTCTCTCCTTTTTTCAGTTTTCCGCTGGTGAACAATTCTTCTACCATCATATAAATGGATGCAGCACCGACGTTACCCATCGTTGCCAGATTGGTAAACCACTTCTCCTTGGGAACCGGAATTCCATTTTCTATTAAAACTTCTTCTATTTTGCTTTCGAAAAAATAGCTGGAAATATGTGGAAGAAAATAATCCACGTCGTCCATAGTTGCGCCTTTAGCATCCAATATTCTTTTTAAATTATTGAATCCTAATTTAACGATTTTTTCGCTTAACAGCTTAACATCCTGTTTGATACTAAAAACAGATTTGGCAAGAATCTCCTCATTGGAATAATCCTTGAAACTTTTCAGCGTACCATCGTCCAGCTTGTGGGCACCCATGTACATACAGGCTTCTTCTTCGTTGGCAAAAGAACAGCCATCAATCCAGTCGATACGTAGAGAGTCTCCGGTTTCATTTGGTTTTCCTTCAACAAGAAACGCTCCCGCGCCGTCGGATAACATCCATCTCAGAAAATCTTTGTCAAAAGAAACGTAAGGATTTTGTTCCAAACGGATCAGCTGCTGTACTTCTTCTTCAAACTGATCAGAACGTAATGACGGAGAAAATCTTTCCGAAGCAGCGGCAACCGCCTTTTTCTTGTCTTCCAGTTTAATAGACATGTAAGCATATTTCAACGCATGCATGCCGGCACAACAAACACCTGATGGTGAAACAACTTCAATTGAACCTGTTTCGGGTAGCCAGCCATGTATCATCACTCCATGTGAAGGCATGATCTGATCGGGACTCGACGTTCCGCAGCTTAGCAGATCTATCTCCTTAATTTCATCAGGATTTTGAGAAAATAATTCTTTTACAGCCAGAGAAGCCATTTCGGCGTTGGTATGCGTAGGGATTCCTTCTCTGGTGTATGCGTAATATCGACTTTTAATCTTATTATTTCTTAAAACAATTGCTTTGGATTTGGAAGATTTACCATTTATAAATCCTAAATACGTTTCCATGTCCTCATTGGCAACCGCTTCATTCGGAACAAACCTGGAAACCCTGGTAATATACGCTTCTGACATTTTAATATTTGGTATTAATAATTTAATAAGTTGATGTATAATGATTTAGCCAAAATTTTCTTAAGAACATCACGCTACATCGTAAAAGTAGTCCTTTGCCTTCCTGATAGACTTTTGGCTAAAAGGGGCAATCAAAATGAAGTACACCGACAAAATAATAGGCGACGCCACAAAAAGGGCAGTCAAAAGATAATATTTAAATAAGTTAACATAAAACTTTCTCTTCTCCGGGGTAGTTCCTTTTTTCTTGATCAAATTGGCCCAGATCCTGAAAATCTTTTTCCCTCGCATTTCTATAAACCAGATATCCGTAGGAATATTGATCAGACCAAGAGAAAGCAATTTTTTTTGTAATCCTGTAAAGTTGCCCTGATCAAGCGCTGAGTTAACTATGGATCCAAATTTATCAGCACCATCAATGTCTTTCTGGCTCACTCCGGGTACAGGCAGCAGATTCCATTTTCTTTCCTTTTTCCCTGTTAACATCCAGTGAAAAATTGTGAGCACGCTGATCAGGTTTGGCTCACGGTCCATCAGGGGAATGTTTCCTACCAAAATACCGCCTGCCTGTTTGATATAAGACTTGATACTTTCCTGAGAATTAAGCCACATATTCCTGCCGCCAATGATTGTGACGATAGGTGTACCTTTCATTTTCTGCCGAAAAGCAGGATCCTGAAGAATAGAAGTCACCGGCAGGGATGGAGACAAAAACCAGGGTTGATATCCGATCACAATCAGGTCATATTTATCTGATTGGTATTCAATGGGCTCCAACGCAACAGCTTCCTCTGTAACACATTCCGGCATGGTGTTATAAAATACATCTTCCGTCCACGGAAAAGCAAAATCCTTTACCGGCTTTATGTATACCCTTTCAATTTCTGCAGTGTCAAAAGGTTTCAGGAAATTGTTGATGATTTCATGCAATTGACCCGACTGCGAATAATTAATTACAAGCACCTTTTTCATTCAACTATTCATTCAGATTCGTTACTCAGATGCCAATTTATTTTAAGTCATCCACATTTATAATTTTGGAACTTCCCGCATAATTTCTGATAATTTCTTTCAAATCCGGTTCTAACTTGCTGTAACCAGCCAAAACTGCCTTTTTGTCTTCGTCGATGTTTTTGTTATACTTCAAAATCTTCGGCGCGTTTTCCTGGATGGTTAGCCGAAGAAAACGATATTCTGTATTACCGGAATTTGCCTTTATTTCCTCTTCCAACGAGAAAGCACCTTTTTTAAAAAGCTTAACTTTGTTGCCTGCTGCTTTTAAAAAATCAGCCTTTTTCATTTGTGCTGCTCCAAGGTAGGCCCTTGAAAAAGATGTCTTTTTACCTATACCCAAATTGGCTATTTCTCTATCGATACTTTCCTCCGAATGTCCCGAAAGCGCCGCGTAAAAAGATTTTCTGTCAATCGCATCTGAATTGAAAGAGCAAAGAACACCCAGAAAAAAAATCGAAACAAAGGTTATATTTTTCATAACTAAATTACGATTTCCTGATCACAAAGATAGGAAATACTGTTAATTATGCCTCAATGGTTTTACGGCATTCGAGAACAGAATGGTAACTGTCACCGATCAAAGGATATGTGTTTACTACCTCAAAACCTGCCTGGGCTACCAATTCTTTCATGACTTTAATGCTGTACATCTTACTGTTGCCATTGGCCATAATTGTAAAATAAAGCGAAGTCGCCACCAGACTATATTGCGCCGCAGGAAAGTTTTGATTATCAAAAAACGGTTCCAGAATATAGAGTGTTGTTTCCGGTGAAGCGGCCTGCCATGCATTTTTCAGTATCTGAACAATTTCTTCTTTGGAAAAACAATCTAAAAACTGACTCATCCAAATGACATCAGCCCCCTGAGGAATTTTTTGTTCTGTATTTAAAAGGTCTATTGCATGGAAGTCGATACGCTCCAGCAGTCCTTTTTCCGTAGCATTTTGTTTCGCCACTTTAAGCTGAACGGGCAAATCAAGTATTTTTATCCTCACATCGGGGTCGTGTGCGCAACATGCGAAAGACCATTTCCCGGTGTTTCCGCCAATATCAAATATCGTTTTAGGCCTATTTTTAAAAACGATTTTGAGTGCTTCGGGAAATGCACCATCAGAATAATAATGATCAAAATCAAACCAGGACTTTTTCGCAGGTTCGGGCAGGATAGATAAACCCTCATATATTGTTGGCCAGTCACCAAGAACTTTCAGGCCTTCCGGTTTTCCCTTTTTAATACTTTCCGTCATCGACTTTGCGCCCAGATAACAAACGTCATTCATAAAGTTGACGTTGATGCGGGTCATTTCGTCTTTTAAAAGGAAAAAACCTGTTTTGGTAATTTTCACTTTATCTGCAACCACTTCAACTACTCCCAAAACTTCGGCAGCTTCAATCAGCAGATGAACTCCATATTCAGAAACATCCAGTTTTTCAACAATTGTATCAATACTGACTCCCTTGCGGTGGCTGTTTATAAAATCCAAAATGCCCAGATCCCTCAGTGCAATCACCGATTGAAAAAACATGGGACCAAATGCTATTTTTTGCGCTTCATACTTGGCTTCAATCGCCGACATTTCTTTTTTCATTCGAAATAATTATGGTTGTCTGGTAATCGCCGAAGAAGGTATCATTCTGTCTTTATATCTTCTTCGGTACTTTTTCTTTTTAAGGTCCTCTTCATGCCATGCAATATAACGACCAATGGTGCCTCTGAAACGCTGAAAAAAATTTTCCCTGTCCGTAAGTTTGACAAAGTTAGCCTGAATTGTATTTGATACATCAATTTTTGGTTCCGGCATATCCAATATCCTGAGCGTATCGAGTACTGTAGGCAAGAGATAAACGGGCAATTCGAAGTTCCTGATAAACTTTCGCATATAGCTGGTTTGGTACGGATCCGTTGCAAGTGCAATTTTGGTAAAACCCTGCTCCTTGGCCAATCGGTACGAATAATAAACGTTCTCTGTACTATGTTCCGCTTTTTCTTCCGTAAATAATTTTGTTCGGGGAATGCCCATGGCCTCTGCGTAATTGGCCATCACCCGGCTCTCAATATATTTTGTAGCTACCGCAGAACCGGAGAAAATCACATTTTTAGTGTAACCTTTATCATAGAGAAACTTCGCCCAATTGATTCTCATTTTTAACGTCCGGTCCCAGTTCTCACCATTGTAGGGAAAGCCTGGCACGATGATCACATCATAAGGCTGATTAACCAGATCTTTCTGAAATGTCTTCTCCGCAGAACGGAAAAGCATTTTACTGCATGCGGTATTTAGTAAAAAAATAACAATAAAAACGGCTGCTGGTCTGATGGTCACGGTGACAGTTTATCTTTAAAACAGTAAGCTGTGAACGGCTTCCAAAAGGAAAACAGCTCACAGCTCACGATAAATATTGCAATATTAAAACCGGTTTTGCACCCTGAAAATAAGAAAGTATTTCTTATTTTATATTATTTGGAAGAGTTACTCCACTTTTTATAATATTTCGAACCGATGTTTTCATTGATTTTATAGACAGCACCTGCCCAATAATTCCGGAAGCCAAAACCACCCGCTTTACCTTCAACTTTCTCTGTCAAAAGTATTTTCTTTGAACTCAAATCGATGAACGTAACCCAGGCAGTCATTTTTTCTGCCGTTTTACTCAGGCTTTCTACAACATACACCACGCCGATTCCGTCTTTTTCACTAAGAGAATATTTTGACACGGCTTTTCTTACCTGATCTTCTGTAAGATTATACTCTTCGTTGATGATGTTATCTGCTACATTCGCCGATTTGTTGTGTTTGATCATATCACCCACTTTTGCGACGTATTGTTCCTCCTTCAATTTCAATGGTTTAACCAGCGAAAACTTTTTAGGCTCGAACTCTATCAGGTTGTTCCAACTCACCATGTGTTGGCTCTGAATTGCCGCAGCATCCATAAAACCTGCGCTGCCGATGTACTTAGCCTGCGTAAAATCTAATCCCAGAAAAACAACTTTGGCCTTACCGCTAAACAGGTCGGCCATTGTATTTTGTGCAAAAAGCCGTCCGCTCAGAACGACGAAAAAACTTAGTATTAATAACTTCTTCATAACCATTAATTTAAATACATATCCTGCCGTCACGACGGACTATTATTCTATTTGAGTTTTTTATCAAGAAAAGCGGCCAGCGATTTGCCTGCTTTTGCATAAGATTCGGCGATCCTTACGCCGGTGTCAAAATCATATCCTCCAAACTGCCCGCCGGGAACTTTTGCCATTAAAATCTCAGCTATCTTTTTCGATTTATTTGCAGATTCTACAAGATCAATTTCAAAATCAACCGTTGCATTTTTTCTCATAACGCCAACATTGAAACCAGGCTCCACAAACTTGGTATGAACAACAAAGGTGTAAGTTGCATCCGGTCTGCCATGAACAGCCGTCAATCCTTTGTCTTCGAGTCCCTTATTAAATAATTCTTCAAATTTTGGTTCATAACGGTTTTTGCGGTCGTCTACCCACGTCTTTTTCCAGGCATCTCCCTTACCGGGCTCCTTAGTGTTATATTCGGCTGCTTTTTTATCAAGATATTCTTTTTCTGTCGCAAATTTACCTACTCCGAATTCTGAGTAGTCGTATTCAATATTGACCGTTTTCTGTCCGGACAAAACAGCAACGTCTCCCGATTCAAGGTTTACTTTTTGAGCAAAAGATTCACTGGCTCCACAAACCGTAAAAGCGATTGCGGCCGCATAAATAAAGTTTTTCATTCTGATTTTATTTGATGGATAATAGTCGCATCAAATATATATCAATTTTTCAGGTTTGCGTTTTTCCTGTTTATATATTCGAAAGGTAAGTTCTTCAGCGGTAATAAACTCCAAAATCGGCGATACCCGAAGCCGCGATTTAAACAGCGAATGAAGCATTTCTTTAAAAACCGCGGTCTGTAACTGCAATGGCAGAAGAATGGTTATCTCATCATTCCCGTACTCATTTTTTGAAATAACAACCTGATACAATTCAATTTCCTTCACCATATCCAGCACATCAAACAAAGCAGGAGGAAAAATGGTGGTCCCCTTAAACTTAATCATTTGCTGTTTCCGACCAACGACCGGGCCTAAACGAGGAGTACTTCTTCCACAGCTGCAGGGATTATAATAAACATGGCACAAATCACCGGTTTTGTATCGTATCAGCGGCATTCCTTCAACACCTAATGTGGTAACCACTACTTCACCTAAATCACCTTCACCTACATTCAGACCATCTTCATCGACAACTTCAAGGATCAGTAAGTCTTCATTCAAATGCCCGCCGTTCCCGATTTCACATTCTGTAAATGCAGCGCCCATTTCGGTTGATGCGTAGGTTGAATAAAGCTTGACATCCCATTGAGAAGTAATTCTTTTCCCCAGTTCATTTGGCGTAAAATCAGCATTTCGGATCGGTTCTCCAATACAGATAATTGATTTCACCCCGGATGCTTTAAAATCAATATCATTGGCGACAGCATAATCGAGCAATCTTGGAATGAAAGAAGGAATCGCAATAAGAACCGTTGGTGAAAAGCGCTGAATGGATTCCCATTGCAGAAACGGAGCTCCCGGCCCTACCCTGATCATACCTGCGCCCATTTTGCGTGCTCCCATCCAATAAGCAAGACCAGCCATAAAACGCTTATCGATCGTTGTCATTAACTGGTAAACATCATTTTCACTTCCACCTGCACAGCGAAACGATTGTGCCTCGTTCGTTGCAAGTCTCTCCACATCAGAATCGGTAAGATAAAATGCGACCGGGTCACTCATCGTGCCGGAAGTTGTTACAAAATCCGTGATTTTGCTTTTAGGAACACAAAGAAAGTCGTCGTTCTGCCTGGCAAGATCGTCCTTGGCCGTAAAAGGCAGCTGCGTTAGATCCGATGTTTCTTTTATTGAGTTAATTTCAATATTGCTACCGCGGAATACCTGTTGGTAATAGGCTGAATGTTCGGATACATACAGAAGAAGTTCTCGTAACTTTTCGGTTTGATTTGGTGTGGTTGTCATGGTAGTGCTTGCAGCTAATGTTCGACGGGCGTTGCCCATCATCCTAGTTATAGCGATGGGCGTTGCCCATCGTTGAGAGGTTTAGCCCTTTCAGGGCAGTCTAAAAATAAAACGGGCGTTACCCATAGTTGATGGGCTAAGCAGTTTCAGGACAAGTTATCAGTCATTTTCCAATGATTCTATCTTCTTTATAATTGCTTTCTTTTCGTTTTCGGATGAAACTTCGTGTTTGAGCGCTTCCCGGAAATACTGCTTCGCTTTGATTTCTTCCTTCATTTTTTCATAATAATTCCCTAACGAAAGATAGGTTACATAACTTTCCGGATTATTATTAATAAAAGACTTTTCTGTCTCTGCAGTCAGTGTAAACGGAATATCCAGCATTACAAACCTGCTGATTTTCTGCTTAATACCTTTAAATGCTTCAAATTTCTTATATTCATCTGTATTCAGGAAATTATCCTTTCTAATCGCGAGCGAATCAATTGATCCAAAGTTTTGGGAATGCGCGAACACGTCGTTCAGATCGTAACAAATAAATTCTCCAAGCTGATAAGGCGGCGTGGATATCCACAATTTGTGTATGGTAGGTTTGAACAAAATGCCATGATGTGCGATCAGCTGGTTGAGCGATTTTGAATTGCCGTAACCGATGAATTTATCTTTCAATCCTTCTTTATTTCTCAAGATACCTGCCGCCTCTGTTACGTCAAGGGGAAAAGAGTTTACCATGAGCTCATTCATGCGGTCATAACGGTATTTTGAATCCGAATCTTTAACATTGTTGATGTTTACCGAATCTCCAATAAAGGCTTTGCCCTGATAATGATTCGCACAGATCAAAGCATCCGTTTGGGATTCGAAAACGTCCATTTTTTTTGGAGATTTTTCGATAATCACCGCCTTGTTGTTATGAGCTGACCCTATCAGTAAAGACTCCGACACGAATGTTTCCCTTCTTTGTGCTATCGCATTGGCTTCTTCAATCGTTCCGGCATATTGCAGAATTTCCCTTGCAAGCAGAGAAATCGGCTCTTTTGCAGAATAGGGAATGTCTGATTTTGAAGCATTTAATGTTACCGTTATTCCCTTTTCATTCATTCCGGAAACAACTCCCGTCAGACCCGCCCAGGCGTAGGAAGCAAATTTGTATCCCTTATCCGGATTCATAAAAACGATCAGCTTATCCTCGGCAAAAGCATCACCCATGTAAAAGTCAAAATTGCGGCCAATCAGCAGCGAGGAATCTTTTGACAACGAATTCCTGACCGCAAACGAAGTACAGCCAACCATGTTAAGGTCGGTTAGTGCATGACCGATATCGTGTGCAGCATGGTAATTTAAAATCCTGTAATACTTCGGGCCAATGTAGTTGAACTGATCGGAAAAGGATTGTGAAACGCCGTAAATTTCCTGTTGATTTTCAAGAGGTATGTACTTATAGATATCACGGTTAAACCAGCCAACGAAACCTTTTAAGATTTGAAGAAAAAAACTACCGGGAATCATTTCCTTAATCTGGTTCACAAAATAAACCTCCTGTTTTTCCATGAGCTCCTTTGACAGAATGCCATAAATAAGGCCACGTTCATAAGGAGGACCTTCCAGATACATTTCCCAGATTCCGTATTTGTTCTTTTTAAGCCAGCAGTTGTTGACCTTAAAATGATTGGGAGCAACCTGGATCCGTTCGTAACTTTGAACTGTTTTATTGCTTTCAAACTCCGGAACAGGTACCTTGATCCGCCACAGGAATAATCCGAAAAGTATTAAAATTAGGAGAAGAAATGCACCAAAGAATTTGATAAGCCTTCGGAGAATTTTATTTTTTGGAAGCATATTGAACTAAATGTAACCTGAAAAGCTGTATTGCCTAACTGATGTCTCTCTGACTTACGGGAGGTTAAAATTTACATCCTTTCATTTGAAAATATAAAATTACAACAAAATGAGCACCGCTTATATAAAAACACCAACTGAAAATTCAATACTCGGGCTGTGGCATATAAACGAATCTGTACAGGAGCTGCTTGCATCGCTGCGTTTATCAGAAAATGAAAGACATACTTTTGAGTCAAAAAAAAACGACGCGCGAAAAAAAGAGTGGCTTGCCTGCCGTAATCTCCTTAAAGCGATGACAGCTGGCGATCTTGAAATTAAATATGACAGTAACGGCCGGCCCTATTTTGATGACAAAGTATTTGAAATTTCTATTTCTCATTCAGCAGAATATGCCTGTGTGTACCTGAATAACAAAAAACCTGTGGGTGTTGATATTCAAAAAATAAAACCCGCTATCAGTACCGGCTCTGACTTTTTTCTGAGTCAGGAAGAAAATAAATGGGTAGATAAAGAAGACAATCTGATGTTACATATTATTTGGTCAGGGAAGGAAAGTGCGTTCAAATATTGTGGTATAATGGATTTAGACTTAAAAAAAGATATCCATATATCCAATTTCACACGCAACCAAATTGGTATAATTGAAGTTACTATTCTAAATTATGATCTTAAAGACAAGATCCTGATAAACTATGAGTGTTTTGACGATTATGTCCTAACAAGAACTGTATGATTCCTATTTTCTGCGAACGCCAATAAACTTTACATTTATTTATTCCTACATGAAAAAATTATTTACTGTTCTGCTTGCACTTTTATCCTTCTATTCCCAGGCACAGGTTCCTTCTCTTTCCTCCGCCGAAATTTTTCAAAACATAAAAAAATTAAACGTTGTAGGATCAGTGCTTCATATTGCCGCCCACCCGGATGACGAAAATACCCTGATGCTTTCCTATATGTCAAAAGATCAGATGGTCCGGACCGGATATCTGGCATTGACACGCGGAGACGGCGGACAAAATCTGATTGGAGCCGAGCAGGGATATAACATCGGTGTCATCAGAACACAGGAACTACTTGGCGCTAGAAAAATTGACGGTGCACAGCAGTTTTTTTCCCGCGCTTACGACTTCGGCTTTTCCAAGACACGCGATGAAACATTAAATTTCTGGGATCAGGAGAAGGTATTGGGCGATGTGGTTTGGATCATCCGTAAATTCCAGCCGGATGTAGTCATCACCAGGTTTCCTCCCGATCCGCGCGCAGGTCACGGTCACCATCAGACTTCCGCTTACCTCGCAGAAAAAGCATTCAGCATGGCGGCAGATCCAAAAGCTTTTCCTGATCAGTTAAAATTTGTAAAAACCTGGCAGGCGAAGAGACTAGTGTGGAATACATTTTCACCAGGCTTTACCAACAGAGCACCGGCAGAAGAAAAGGCTCCTTTCCTTTCTTTAGAAATAAGCGGTTACAGCCCGATTTTGGGCAAATCATATGCAGAAATAGCAGCTTTAAGTCGTAGTCAGCATAAAAGCCAGGGTTTTGGAAGCGCGCCGGCAAGAGGTGAAAGAGTCGATTATTTTCTTCACAAAGCCGGGACACCAGCAGAAAAGAATCTTTTTGATGGGATAGATTTAACATGGAAACGGGTTTCCGGAAGTGCCGCAGTTCAGCTGATGGTCTCTGATTTAATAAAAAATTATTCTGTAAACGATCCGTCTTTGTCGGTGCCGGGTTTACTGAAATTGTACCAGGGATTAGCCAGTCTTGATTCAACGGATTTATATGTTAAAACAAAAAAAGAAGAAGTTCAGGATCTGATCGTCCAGTGTCTTGGAATCTGGTTTGAAACAAACCCCAAAGATTTTTCAGCAGTTCCGGGAGATCTTACCAATGTAAAAATATCAGTTGTTAAAAATACAGCTTACCCCGTAAAGCTTATTGCCCTGCATTGGACAGGTAAAACTGCGGACAGCACGTTAAATCTTGACCTGCAAAAAGGTCAGGCAAACAACTTCGCGATTAAAACGATATTGCCTGCGACTTTAAAAATAAGCCAGCCTTATTGGCTCGAAAAACCAATTGATAAAGGATTGTTTCAAATAGACAGCCAGCAGGATATTGGTTATCCTGAAAACCGGCCGGAAACGCTGACACAGTTTGTGTTTGAAGTTGATGGACAAAAATTTACTTATACCAGGCCCTGGATTTACAAGTTTACCGATCCCGCCGAAGGAGAAATTTACCGTCCTTTTGAGATCCGTCCGGCAGTTACGGCCAACGTGAGCGAGCCTGTATTCATTTTCTCCTCTGTTGAACCAAAAATGGTGAGTGTAGTCGTTGAAGCAGAAAAAGATAAGATAAAAGGGAATGTAAAACTTGAACTTCCTGCAGGCTGGAAATCTGAGCCGGCATCGGCTGAATTTAGTATTGCAGAAAAGTATCAGGTTCAAAACTTTTCCTTTAAAATAACGCCTCCAGCCAAAAACCAGGAAGCGACACTAAAAGCGGTTGCCACGCTGGATAGTAAAACCTACAGTAAAGCAATAAGGACCATTGCGTACCATCACATTCCAAGCCAGACGCTATTTCCTTCGTCCGAAGCAAAACTTGCTAAAATTGATGTGCGAACAACGGTTAAAAAGATCGGATATATCGCCGGTGCAGGTGACGATGTCCCAACTGCATTAAGACAAATCGGCTGTCAGGTAACCATGCTGGATGAAAGTGAACTAAAAAAAGATCTGAGTGGATATGAGGCGATTGTTGTGGGTGTTCGTGCGTACAATACTGTGGCAATGCTTTCTCATTATCAGGCGAAACTGATGGATTACGTGCAGAATGGCGGCACCATGGTTGTTCAGTATACAATTCCCGGCGAACAAACCGTGGCTTCACTCGGACCATACCCCCTGGAAACCGGGAGAGACCGGATAGCAGAAGAAAATGCAGCAATCAAGTTTTTAATTCCCGATCACGCTTTGTTGAACTATCCAAATAAGATAACGCAGAAAGATTTTGACGGGTGGATCCAGGAACGTGGTTTATACTTTGCCCAGGAATGGGATAAAACGCATTACCAGGCTCTTTTCTCAGGAAACGACACAGGTGAAACTATTAAGGAAGGAAGTGTTTTATATGCCAAATATGGCAAAGGCCACTACATCTATACGGGCCTGTCCTTCTTTCGTGAACTTCCGGCTGGCGTTACCGGAGCTTACAGATTATTTGCAAATATGATATCGGTAGGGAAACAGTGATTTTCAGTAAAATGTGAGAAGGAAGATGTGAAATGGAAAAACGTGTAGTCCATTTCACATCTCACATTTTACATCTCACAGCAAAAACCTACTTTACATTCTTTCTCCGGTTCCGCTGAAAATCTTCAAGAACGAAACCTCCCAGACCCTGAAGATTACTGTAATAAGCCCTGCCGTTATTTATCTCTGTAAAGTTTTGCACAAACTGTTTCAGATATGGATCGGTGGCGATCATAAACGTTGTCACAGGAATATCCAGCTTTCTGCACTGCGCAGCTAAGGTCAGTGTTTTATTTATAATTTTCCTGTCCAGACCAAAGCTGTTTTTATAATAACGGATTCCTTCTTTCAGGCAAGTTGGCTTACCATCCGTAATCATAAAAATCTGCTTGTTCCGCGTTTTTTTACGGCGTAAAATATCCATGGCCAGTTCCAGTCCGGCTACGGTATTGGTGTGGTACGGACCGACTTCCAGATACGGGAGATCTTTAATCTGTATCTGCCAGGCATCGTTTCCAAAAACGATGATATCAAGTGAATCTTTGGGATACTTTGTCCGGATAAGTTCAGCCAGTGCAAGCGCTACTTTCTTGGCAGGGGTAATCCGATCCTCTCCATATAAAATCATGGAATGACTGATATCGATCATTACTACTGTTGAAGTCGTTGTTTTCTGTTCGCGTTCAACAACTTCCAGATCCTTTTCCATCAGCACAAAATCACCGATACCATGGTTAACCTGCGCATTTTTGATGGATTCAGTCATGGCAACCTGATCCAGCGTATCGCCAAACTGGAATTCACGGATGTCACTGCTCAGCTCATCGCCTGATCCAAGATGCGGTGTATGATGATTACCACCGGATTTTGATCTTTTGAGTTTACCAAAAATCTCATCCAAAGCACTTTTGCGAATGCTTTTCTCAGCCTTTGGCGTCATGATGATCTTACTCTCACCGTCCTTTTTTTCTTCGGAGATGTATCCTTTCTTTTTCAGGTCATCGAAAAAGTCGCCGATACCATAAGAATCATTGGTCAGTGTGTATTGCCGGTCGAGTTCACTCAGCCACGACATAGCCTCACTCACATCACCGGAAGTCATGAGTAACAATTGCTGAAAAATATCAAACAACTGATCGAATTTGTTATTACCGTTTTGCTCAGCTGGAACAAACTTGGTGAAACGATGTCCGCGCATGGAAAATTTTAATTAAGCCATTTATATCCTGCTGAACAAATTGTTCAGTACTAAAACCTTCATAAAAAGAGACGGCTACTTTCAAATTTAATCGAAAGCAGCCGTAAAACAATTTTGTATTGAGAGAATTACGCCTCTTCTGCGCAGAACTCCTCAAATGCCATTTGCAAATGTTGAGCAATCATTTCTGCTGAACGACCTTCGATGTGATGACGTTCTACAAAATGGATCAACTCTCCGTCTTTGAAAAGCGCTACTGCAGGTGACGATGGCGGGTATGGCAAAGTATACTCACGCATTTTTGCCACAGCTTCCAAATCCGCTCCCGCGAATACAGTTGCAAGATGATCTGGCTTGATTTCGCTGCGTGTCAATGCTGAACGAACGCCTGGACGGGCAGCACCAGCTGCACAGCCGCAAACTGAATTGATTACAACCAAAGCAGTTCCTTTTGTATTTTGCATGAAGTTATCTACTTCTTCTGCAGTTGTTAAATCCTGAAAGCCGGCATTTACCAATTCCGCTTTCATCGGCGCCACCATGTGTGGAGGATACATAATTTCTAAGTTTAAAGTTATTTATTTAGCTATACGCTGTTAGCCAGTGGCCATTAGCTGTTGTAATTCAAAATTAATCCAAGGCATGCCGACCGCCGATTGCTGACAGCCGAAAGCCATTTTACATAAACCCAAGTTCAAGCTTCGCTTCCTCGGACATCATTTCAGTTGTATATGGAGGGTCAAATGTCAGCTCTAAACTCACATCATTAACTCCTTCCACTTCCCTGATCTTTTGTTCCACTTCTCCTGGCAGCGTGCCAGCTGACGGGCAGGATGGCGAAGTCAGAGTCATCGAAACGAAGACATTGTTAACAGGAAATATTTTTAAATCATATATCAGGCCAAGTTCGTATACATCCACAGGAATTTCAGGATCATATACGGTTTTAATCGCCTTTACCACTTCTTCGCGTAACTCAGATTCTGACATTATTTTAGCGGTTAGCTATTAAAGTATTCAATTAACAATTATTTCTGCACTTCCGGCCGGGCCTGGTAGGCAACTCCGTATGCCTTCATTTGTTTTAACATGGAAGCCAGTCCGTTTGAGCGGGTTTGGGCAAGATGCTGATGTAGACCGACCTTATCCATAAAGTAAACATCTGCCTTAGCTATTTCTTCAGGAGTGTGTCCTGAAAGCACCTTAACCAACATGTTTACCAACCCTTTAACAATGATAGCATTGCTATCGGCCTCAAACTTCAACAATTCACCATCCATGTAAGCATGCAGCCAAACAAGCGACTGGCATCCTTTAATGATATTTGCATCAGTTTTATATTTTTCGTCCAGATCAGGAAGCTGTTTACCGAGATCGATAATGTACTCGTACTTGCTTTCCCATTCATCAAACAAATCAAAATCCTCAATTAGTTCGTCCTGTGCTTCGTTTATTGTCATTTTAAATTTCTTATAATGGCTTTGATGAATGTCTTACAGCCAAAATTTCAATGGTTTCGCTTTTCGATATGTTATAAAGAATCCTGTATCTTCCAACAAAAATCTCTCTAATACTGGTCACCTTAATTCCGGCACCTTTCTTCCCATATTTGGAAATTTTTCCACCAGTTCTAATTTTTTGAAAACTTCATTGATCTATTTCTTTGAATATACTTGGGAATCCGCAGCTAATTTTAAAAAAACCGAATCAAGATCCTGCCGTGCCTCAAAAGACCAAATTACTCCAGCCATTTTCCAAAAGATTGCTTTACCTCTTCATTTTGAACGAATTCTCCGTTATCAATTTGTTTACGGGATCTTTCAATTTTAGAAAGCAAAATAATCTGCTCAATCACATCCTCCACATTGATATGATCGGGCATTGATGTAATTGAATGAATCAGCGTACTTTTAGGAATAGTTTCCATATTAATGAATTTTTAAAGTCAATCTCAGTGAAGATTAATCTTTCCAACGAATAAAACGCACTCTGAGCACATGCCGATAATGAATCTCGGTGTATCGTTCAAATCAACCCAACATTTTTTTCACCTTATGCAAACCCTTGATCAGTAAATCAACTTCCTCAATCGAATTGTAAACAGCAAAAGAGGCGCGCGTAGTTCCTGTTATTCCAAAGCGCTGCATTAAAGGCTGAGTACAGTGGTGTCCCGTACGAACAGCAATTCCCTGCTGATCCAGCAAAACACCTATATCCTGATGATGAATGCCGTCAATCACAAAAGAAATTACGCTCACCTTTTCCCTCGCATTGCCTATAATTCTAAGTCCTTCTATTTCTTTTAAAGCCTGTGTACCATATTCGAGAAGATCATTTTCATGGCCAGCTATATTTTCCTTGCCCAGATTGTCAACGTAATCCAAAGCAAATTTAGCTGCAACAACGTCAGCAATATTTGGCGTGCCTGCTTCAAATTTATAAGGCAATTCGTTGTATGTCGTTTTGGCAAAAGTCACCTCCTTGATCATTTCTCCACCACCACGGTATGGCGGCATTGCATCCAGCAGTTCTTTTTTGCCAAACAGAATTCCCATTCCGGTTGGACCATAAATTTTGTGAAGCGAAAGTCCATAAAAATCACAATCCAAATCCTGAACATCAATGGCAAGATGTGAGCTCGCCTGGGCGCCGTCAATCATCACCTTCGCTCCTACCGCATGGGCTTTTGCAATGATTTCTTTTATCGGATTAATCGTTCCCAAGGCATTGGAAACATGCACAACAGAAACAAATTTGGTACGCTCGCTAAGCATTTTCTCAAACTCGTCCATTAAAAGTTCTCCGTCATCATTGATCGGAATCACTTTAAGGATACAGCCTTTTTCTTCACAAAGCATTTGCCAGGGCACAATGTTGGAGTGATGCTCCATCGTGCTGATGATTATCTCATCACCTTTTTTCAGAAACCTGCGACCATAGGTCTGCGCTACCAGATTAATACTATCCGTTGTGCCGTAAGTAAAAATTACTTCCTCAGAAAGCGGCGCATTGATAAATTTCTGCAAACGGCGGCGTGACTCTTCAAACGCTCCTGTTGCCTTTTCAGCAAGGTGATGAATTCCCCTGTGAATATTGGCATTGTAGTGTTCGTAATATCCCGACAATGCATCAAGAACCAATCGTGGTTTTTGGGTTGTTGCCGCATTATCAAAATATACCAGCTGTTTTCCGTTTACAATTTCATTTAATATTGGAAAATCATTTCTGATTGATGTTATATCGAGAGAATTAGCCGTCGTGATCATCGGAATTACTGTTTTAGAAAAATACCCAACCCAAAAATCAGGCTGGGTACATTAAGATTGTACAATTGACTAACAAAGTCAAACGCATTAAGATTACTTGGAAGCCAATTTATCTGCAATTACGTTTTCCAGATATTCGCGGATTGAATCAATTTTAATTTGAGAAACCACGTCTGCACAAAAAGCGAACATCAGTAACGACATGGCTTCCGGTTTGGAAATTCCACGCGAACGCATGTAAAACAAAGCTTCTTCGTCAATTTGTCCGGTTGTAGTTCCGTGAGAACATTTTACATCATCTGCATATATTTCCAGCTGCGGTTTGGTGTTCATAGTCGCCTCGGTAGACAAAACTATATTTTTACATGATTGAAACGCATTGGTTTTCTGCGCATCAGGACGTACAAATATTTTTCCGTTAAAAACACCTTTGGCTCTATCTCTCAAAATTCCTTTATACAATTCGTTGCTTTGGGAATTTGGTTTGCAGTGATCGGCTACGGTATGGTTGTCAACATGTTGTGTCCCATCCGGAAAATACAAGCCATACATGTGCGCTTCGCAACGCTCACCATCAATAATAATATTCAGGTTATTTCGGGTAAAATGTCCGTTGAGCGTAACTGTTCCCGCGTAAAAATGCGAGTTGTCAAGCATACGTACCTGTGTGGTTCCGATGTGATATGCCTTCTCACTTTCATTCTGAACTTTGTAATATTCAACACCCGAATCACGATCCATGTGGATCTCCGTAACGGCATTTGTAAAAGAGCGTTCAGTGCCCAGAGTTCTGAATGCTTCAGCCAGTTTCACATGGGCATTTTTACCAACCGCAATAATATTACGCGGCTGACTTCCCACATTCTGTGTTCTTGCATCACTTACAAAACGAAGGATTACAGGGTGTTCAACCGTTTGGTTATCAGGAATATGAATAAATACCCCGTCATGTGCAAACGCGGTATTCAAAGATGTAAATGCATCTGTATCATCTTTTACCAGCTCATCGAAATAGGTATTAACCAGCGATGGATTCTTTTTGTAGGCACTTTGCAAAGAATCGATGATGATCTGATCGGACGACGAAACAATGCTTGAAAGCTCTTCGTTATAGTGCCCGTTTATAAAATACAGGATATTTGCAACCTGTTCCGGAATATTCAGATCCTGTAAATCGGCAAGCCCAAGCGAACTTTCCGCATTAAAATGATAAGATTCACTGATCAGCTCCCGCACATTGCTGTATTTCCACTCCTCGTTTTTCGGAGTTGGAAAACCCAGCTGGTCGAAGCGAGCCAACGCAGCACGTTTCTTCTGATGAAAAGCGGAACTTGCCTCTCCATTCATCACTGCTTCACGGGCGTAAAAATCAGCGACTAATTTCGTTTTTAAATCTATTGTTTCAGTAGTCATTCCGTAGTTAAGTAATGGGTATTGGTTAATTTCAAAAGACGATTATCCTGATTTACAGAACAAAACAAACTTTCAATTAGCCAACCGCTTCAACTTCCGCTTTAATCCAGTCATAACCTTTTTCCTCCAGCTCAAAAGCCAGTTCTTTGGTCCCCGATTTCACAATTCTTCCTTTATACAATACGTGTACGTAGTCCGGAACTATGTAATCAAGCAGGCGTTGGTAATGCGTAACCACAATGGCAGAACGATCAGGCGAACGAAGTGAATTAACTCCTTCTGCGACAATACGTAATGCATCAATATCCAAACCGGAATCTGTTTCATCCAAAATCGCCAGCTTAGGTTCCAGCACGGCCATTTGGAATATTTCATTCCGTTTTTTCTCTCCTCCTGAAAATCCTTCGTTCAAAGCACGTTTCAAAAGTGAATCGTTCATGCTAACCAATTTTGCTTTCTCACGCACCATTTTCAAAAACTGTGCAGCATCCAGCGGATTTTCACCTCTGTATTTACGAATTTCGTTAACAGCTGTTTTTAAAAAATTGATGGTCGTAACACCAGGAATTTCAACAGGATATTGAAATGCAAGAAAAATTCCTTCTGCTGCTCTTTCTTCTGCTGCAAGATCCAACAGATCTTTTCCATCAAACAATACACTTCCGCCGGTCACTTCATATTCTTCCCTGCCAGCCAAAACCGAAGCCAAAGTACTTTTTCCGGAACCATTTGGCCCCATTATAGCATGTACTTCACCTGGTTTGATGTCCAGATTAATTCCTTTTAATATTTCTTTGCCTTCGATCGAAGCGCGTAATTCCTTAATAGAGAGCATAACTAATTTATACTTTAATATGTAGTCCGTGGTAATTTACCGCAAAAGTAGTAAGCTTTGGTGGTAAATTAAAATTACATTCACAACGGTACTCACCAGATGATTGTATATTCTACAACCTTTTTATACCTCTACCCGTTCCCCATTTTGCGATATTTAATCCCGAATTAAGGACAGTTCCCCAGCTTCAACCCGTAAATTCAAAATATAGCTTTACTTTGCGGGAAAGCATTTATGTTTATTACCTATGAAAACGAGTGAATATTCTTCATCAAAAATCCATGTTGCCTCTGAAACAGCCAGTTTAAAAAGACTTCTGATTCACAGTCCTGATCGTGGTTTGGGCAAAGTGGTGCCGTCAAAAGCGCAGGACTGGCTGTTTGAAGATATCGTGCATTTGGATACCATGCGTAAAAGTGAGTACGACTATTATGTAAAACTCCTGTTGTATTTTCTCGACCCTGAAAAAATAAAGGGAAAATTAAAAAAGGTTGATGGTGATCCGACCCGTTCATTTTACATTCCAGGCACGCCAGGTTATTTTAATTCAGATCGTGTAATTGATATACAGCAGTTGCTGGGAGAAATCCTGGAAATCGAAAACGTTCGTGTCAAACTGACAGCTGCGATATGCGGGATTGAAAAGTGTTCTTATCACACTCAGGAAGAACTTCACTCCTTTGATCCTTACGAACTGGCGAAAATTTTTATTTCAGGTTCGTATTCTGATAAAAGAATGCTTTTTGCTCCGCTGCCCAACCTGATCTTTATGCGCGACATCGGGATTGTTATAAATGATCACATCCTTCTGAACAAACCAGCCAAAACTGCCCGGACAAGAGAATCCATTCTGGCGCAGTTTGTTTTCTTTTATCATCCTATGTTTGCTCACATAAAGCACAATATTCTTGAAATTCCGGATAACGACCGCCATTTTCTATTGCCGGATGATGAAAAAGTAAGCGACCACCATAAATGTACGCTCGAAGGCGGAGACGTGATGATGGTTTCACCTAATCACCTGCTTATCGGATGCAGCGAGCGAACATCGGTTTATGCCGCGCAGCAGGCTATGAAACTTTTGTTTGACAAAGATATTCTTGAAAAAATTACGCTGATAAAAATCCCTAAAAAACGGGATTACATGCACATTGATACCATTTTCACGCAGGTTAAAAAAAATATTTGGGTGTTACTCAGCTCTCTTGCAAGAGTGGGTGACGAATCCAGAAAAAAAGATGTTCTGCATTTTTTTGCTCCAAAAGAAAACAACCAGGAATTTAAAATTCTTCAGTTTCTGAAAGGGCATGAACAGCAGCCAAAAGAAATTGAAAACCTGGAAGACCTCCTTGCCGACATCAGCCGTACAGATCTGCATTGTGAAAAAGATGTTAAATTTATTTATTCAGGAAATAATGAATTTCCTTACGGGGAAAGAGAACAATGGACCGACTCATGCAATCTGCTTGCAGTTAAGGACGGCGTTGTGATTGGCTATGACCGTAATGACAAAACGCTTGAGGCTTTTAAGAATGAAGGTTTTTTGATCATTAGTGCAAAAGACCTGATTCAGAAATTTGAGAATGATGAACTCTCACCGGAAACACTGATAAATACTTTTATTACACTTCCATCCGCAGAGCTCTCGCGTGCGCGAGGTGGCTCGCACTGCATGAGCATGCCCATTTTACGTGAATAATTATCTTGGAAAAAGAACATTTGATTTGTAAATTGCAGATACTGCAAATAAAAAACTCCTATGCGTACCATCACTTCAACAGCACAAATACAACCGCAATCAACCTCGCATATCATGATGATACGCCCGGTTCAGTTTGCATTTAATACCGAAACAGCGGCAAGCAATGAGTTTCAACAGGCTGGTTCAGGACAAAAGGCACAGGAAGAAGCAAGAGAAGAATTTGACCTGATGATTTCTCAGATAAAAAATACGGGAATCAATCTGCATATTTTTGATGACAACGACGATCACTACCGACCTGATGCAGTTTTCTCAAACAACTGGGTATCATTTCATCAAAGCGGAAAAGTGGTGTTGTATCCCATGATGGCAGAAAACCGCCGTGTTGAGCGCCGTCCTGATATCATAGAAGCGCTGGGAAAAGAATATAAAATAGAAGAAATTATTGATCTCACTTACTTCGAAAAGGAAGGCAAATTCCTGGAAGGAACAGGCAGCATGGTGCTGGACAGGAGATATAAAATTGCCTACGCCTGCCTTTCTCCCCGAACGCATCCGGAAGTACTGGAAGCTTTTGCCGATGCGTTGGGTTACGAGATAATTTCCTTTTCTGCCTCTGACGAAAACGACAAGCCGGTTTATCACACCAACGTGCTGATGTGTATCGGCGATATTTTCGCAGTGGTTTGTCTGGAAGCGATAAAAAATCCGGACGAACGCCTGCTGGTAAGATCTGCACTTGAGGAAACCAACAAATATATCGTCGAAATTTCCCTCGACCAGGTTCGTCATTTTGCAGGTAATATGCTGATGGTGAGAAATACCAGACAGGACAAGTTTCTGATTATGTCCACGCAGGCCTATGAATCACTGACCAAAAAGCAACGGGAAATACTGAATGACTACGCCAGAATGTTTCATACCGACTTATCCGTTATTGAAGCAAACGGCGGTGGCTCAGCCAGATGTATGTTGACCGAAATTCACCTACCCAGAAAGTGAAATAAAAAAGGTCTCTTGTAACTGGAATTCCAATTGCAAGAGACCAATAACTACCTAACTCCTATAACTTCATTAAAAAAACTCAATCTTTCAAATCAGCTTTAACCTTGTCAATTTTATTTCGGGTTTTAGCTTTAAAAGCATCCCACTTTACAGCAGTTTCATCCTGGGTATCATCCCATGAAGCTTTTAACTCTTCTTTCTCTTGATTTAATTCCTTTTTACGTTCCTGCCATTTAGCTTTTTCCTTTTCGGTAGCTTTCTCCATTTTGGCATCTGCTTCCTCTATTTTTCTATCAATTTTATCAACAGCGTCATCGACGTCAGCTTTCAACGCATTTTTATCTTCTCTAACCTTAGCCTGAAATTCGTTTCCCGCTTCCTTCATATCGGCCTTGGCTTCGTCGACATTTTCGTCCATGTCGTTTTTAGCTTCCTCAACCGTTTCATTTGCTGAATCTTTGGTTTTGTCCGAGCAGCTGGTAAATGTTAGTAAGCCAACCGTAAGCATCGATGCAACCAGGTAAGTGATCTTTTTCATTTTTGTAGTATTTAAATTAAACTTTGAACAACTATACGTTCACACAATTTGATAGAAAAATCCAACCAAAGCGAAATTATGCCTTTGCATTAAAATCTTGTAGAAATAAATACTCAGTTCCGAAGCTTTCTCAGACATTGCGATTCAGAAAAAGTTTTAGGACAAATATCAACAACGGTTTATTCGATTAAAGCCCGCGGACTGATTTTTAGATAACTTTGTGTCGAGCTTTATTTAAGCCATCTACAACATCGGCGTGGCCCCAACATTATGCAAAAATTAGTTTTACCATTAGTAGTTTTATTTTCTCTGGTTGGATTTTCAGTAAATTGTGTTTTTGCACAAAGTGACACGCTTGCTTCCAGGCAGTTGAAGGAAGTTACCATCAATGCCTTCGAGTCAAGAACAAGCCCGTTAACGACAACGGCAACAGTTGGTTTACTTACTTCCAAAACCCTGGATCGCTTCGCTTCTACCACATGGACAAGTGCTGTGAATGCCATAGCCGGTGTGCGCATGGAAGAAAGATCTCCCGGAAGCTACCGTTTTTCAATCCGGGGAAGTATGCTGCGCTCACCTTTTGGGATTCGGAATGTTAAATTTTATTGGAACGGAATTCCTTTTACAGATGCCGGCGGAAATACGCCCCTCAACTCGCTGGATTATGGCGCTGTACAAAGTATGCAGATAATTAAAGGACCGGGCAGCAGTCTTTACGGTGCAGGTACGGGCGGGGTGGTTTTGCTTCAAAGTAGCAATACAAACGATTTTCAAAACCGGGCAGAACAGTCGGTAGGAATTGGCAAATATGGTTTTCAAAACAGAAGTACCAATTTACAGATTGGCGGTATCAATATCCAGTATGGCCATACAGAACAGGACGGATATCGCAACCACAGTGCAATGGGGCGCGATGCCATTCGTTTTTCTTCCACAGGTAAGTTAGGAGAAAAAGGCACAATATCGTTATTGGGAATGTATTCCGACATTCATTATCAAACACCGGGCGGACTAAATTTTGCCCAATATCAGTTAAACCCGAAACTGGCAAGACCTTCCACCGCTACGGTAGCAGGAAGCGAAGCGCAAAAAGTTGGTATTTATACGAAATTGGCAATGCTGGGCGGAAATTACATGCTAAAACTGTCGGACAATTGGACACAGTCAAATGCTCTTTATTTAACCACCACAGATTTTGCTAACCCATTCATTGCCAATTATGAAAAACGCGATGAGCAGGGGGTTGGCGGCCGAAATATCTGGCAGAATACTGCGCAGCTCGGAGAAGTAAAAACCAGCTGGACGTCTGGTTTTGAGTGGCAATACAGCAAGTCAGCGCAGAGAAACTATGATAACAAGGGCGGTATTCCCGACAAACAGCAAACTGTGGAAGATATCCGCACCACCACCCTTTCCGTTTTCAGCCAGTTGGAAGCCGTTTTGTTTAAAGATCTAACTGCCACGGTTGGGCTGAGTTACAACACTTTCCGATATAAGTACGAACGTTTTTTTGTACTTCCCTACACCAATGAACACCGTGACTTTGATGGCGTACTGGTGCCAAGAATTGCTATTAATAAGGTTATCGCCAGAACCTGGGCGGTTACTGCATCATACAGCAGCGGATTTTCTCCGCCAACTTTACAGGAGGTTCGCCCTTCAGCAGGTGGCTTTCGTAAGGATCTAAATGCTGAAAAGGGAATTAATACGGAAATCGGGCTCCGAAAAATTGATAAAAACTTTACCGGAGAAGTGAGTTTATACAGTTTTGGATTAAGAGAAACGATTGTTAGAAGAACGGATGATGCCGGATCAGAATTTTTTATTAATGCCGGTAAAACCCGTCAGAATGGTTTGGAATGGAATCTTTCTTATGATTTCCTGACAAATTCCATGCTGCCGCTGACATTCAGGCTTTGGAACTCAGGAACCTGGACTAAATACACTTTTCAGGATTTTGCACAGGGAGAAACCAACCTGTCAGGAAACCTGATTCCCGGAATTCCCCGTTTTTCACAAAGCACAGGTGTTGATGTGCTTTTTAAATACGGATTTTCTGTTTTTGCAACCTATCAGCATGGCGGTTTCTTTTATCTGAATGATGCGAATACAGTAAAAAATACACCTTATAACCAGTGGACGGGCCGTGCGTCCTGGAAGAAAAGCTGGGGATCTCACCTTTACAGTGAACTATCTGTTTCAGCCGAAAAAGTAAACGCCGGGATTTACAGTCTTGGATATGACCTGAATGCTTTTGGGAACCGCTATTACAATGCTTCTCCAAAAGATAATCTGTGGGCTGGTGTGAAACTTGGCTGGGAATGGGGTAAATGACATTTTGTTTTTGAATCAATGAGATATTAAAGTTGTTAGTTGGAAATAATCACCCAATTTCAAAGCCGGACAGACTTTCATTTTAATAAACCGATTTGCATTTATACCTTCACATACCTTTCTGCAGGCAGGCTTGCCATTACTGCGACTTTCATTTTAGCACCAATACGAATAACAAAAGTGCTATTGTAGATGCGATTGCAAAAGAGATCGTTCTGCGAAAAGCATATTTACCGGGCCATAAACTGGAAACCATTTATTTCGGCGGCGGAACTCCTTCTCTGCTCGACGAAAAAGAATTGAACCTGCTGCTCGAAACCATTCATGCACAATTTGAAGTTGCCTCTGATGCGGAAATAACATTGGAAGCAAACCCGGATGATTTAAGTAAGGAAAAATTACAGCAATTCAGCCGGGCCGGAATTAACCGGTTAAGCATTGGAATTCAATCCTTTCACGAGCCGCACCTTATATTTCTCAATAGAGTACATTTGGCGCATGAAGGTGAAAAATGTGTAAAAATGGCTCAGGGGGCGGGAATAACTAATATTTCTATTGACCTCATTTACGCCATTCCGGCGCCCGATCATAGCATTTTGGAAAGTGATATTTTAAAAGCGTTTACGCTGGATGTTTCGCATATCTCTGCTTATTGCCTCACAATCGAGCCGCAAACTGCATTTGGTTCCTGGCTGAAACAGAAAAAGATAAAACCCGTTGACGAGGAATTTGCTGCGAGGCAATTTGAGATATTAACCAGGTCGTTAGCAGTAAACGGTTACGAACAATACGAGATTTCAAACTTCGCACGTAATCATAAGTACAGCAGGCACAACAGCTCTTACTGGCAGCAGCGGCCATATCTGGGTGTTGGCCCGAGCGCCCATTCTTACAATGGTGAAAGCCGTGAATACAATGTATCAAATAATGCCAAATATCTCTCGTCCATCAGTCAGCAGATTATTCCGTCAACCTATGAGAAATTATCAGTTGCGGACCGCACCAATGAGTATTTATTAACCGGACTCAGGACAAAATGGGGCGTAAAAAAACACGAACTCGACAGGCTTTCAAACGGAAACTTCCTTTCACAAAGCTACTCAGAGCTTGAAAATCTTATTAAAGTGGGTTGGGTTCGGCTTGAAAACGAAACAATTATGCTGACAGAAACCGGAAAACTATTCGCAGACAAAGTTGCCAGTGACTTGTTTATAGAGGATAATTGATCAAATAGAGAACCATAGTCACAAAATAGCCGGGAACTGTTAAACAATCCCCGGCTTTTTTATTAGAGTGAACCGATTAAACCAATTCAGCATTGAGAGAAATTTCTGCGTTCAGCAATTGGGAAATAGGACATTCCTTTTTTGCCTTATCCGCGATTTCAGCAAACTTTTCAGCTGTTATATCAGGCACCTGTGCTTTAAGATCGATGTGGCTTTTAGTAACCTGTCCTTTTGCAGGATCAAGTGTCACCGTTGCAGTTGCATTGAGTTCGTCGGCAGTGAAACCCTCAGCATTTAGTTCAAAGCTTAATTTCATTGCAAAACATCCTGCATGTGCCGCAGCGATCAACTCCTCAGGATTGGTGCCTTTACCATCCGCAAAACGGGTGTTGAATGAATACTGGGTATTTTCCAAAACGGTGCTTTGTGTGCTGATGGTACCAGTACCTTCTTTACCGGTTCCTTTCCAAACAGCTGTTGCTTTACGATTGATCATGTCTTTTTTTATCTTTTAAGTAATAAAAAATTATTTTTCCGTTATACGTCAGTAAAGTACTATGTTACTTCAATCTACGCAAGTTATTTAATTATTAAAGTCATACCCGGACCTTCATTTGGACCTTTTGGCACTAATTTAGTTAACAATGGTTAACGCCGGATACGGGATTAAACCTTATAATTGCGTTTCTATCCAAAGTGAAAATTAAATAATTATCCATTTTTTATCTATTACAACATGAAAAAGTTACTCATCCCTTTTATACTAATAACGGCTGCGTTGTTTCAAAGTTGCCGTGGTCCCGAAGGACCAGCAGGACCAGCTGGACTTGACGGACCTATCGGACAGACATTCGAAGTAGAAAATGTTAATTTCAATACAGGCAACGGCTTTCAGTACCGGACAACTTTTAATAATGCTAATGTCGATTTTCTGGAATCAGATGTAGTGTTGGTTTATATCCTTTGGGACGTGGACAACGGTGCACCGATCTGGCGCCTGCTTCCTCAGCCAATTGATATGCCAAGAGGAATTATTTACAACTTTGATTTTACGCCAAGTGACTTTACCATCTTTATTGATGCGCCTACCAGTGTCAATTTATCTACACTATCGGCCGACTTTACACAGAACCAAACGTTCCGTGTAGTTGCACTTCCATCCGACTTTAATTCAAGAAAAAGCGGAGAGCCGGTAGATTATAAAGATTACGAAGCCGTTAAAAAACATTTTAATCTGGACGAAAGCAAAATTCAAACAATCAGTGCAAATTAGATTTGCGATAACTGGCATTAATTTTGTAATCTTACTAACAATACCAAATCCGGTAGCAATCAGCTGCCGGATTTTTTTAGAGCTCAATGAAAAATTTATTTTATCTATTACTTATCATCCTTTGCAGCTGCACCACGCTTGTTGCACAGGATTTTGCCAGGCAAACAGAAGCTTTTCGTAAAAAATACCGGGAAGATTTTATCAAATCCGCCGATTCTCCAATAAAAAAAGAGGATTTAAAATACCTCAAATTCTATGAGCCGGATTCTGCTTTTAGAGTAACAGCTACATTTGAAAGGATCAGAAACAGCCGCTCATTTGAAATGCCCACTTACAGCGGCACCCAGAAAACCTTTGTCAAATATGGCACAGTGCGGTTTCGGTTATATGGACGAAGGCAAAGATTAACCATTTACCGCAGCCTCAGCCTGGAGACATTGCCTCAGTACAAAGACTATCTTTTTCTTCCGTTTAAGGACAAAACCAGCGGCATCCAGACCTATGGCGGTGGCCGATACATGGATTTGAAAACCACAGATGTGCAGGACGGCACCTGCACACTGGATTTCAACAAAGCCTATAATCCCTACTGTGCTTACAGTGATGGGTTTAACTGCCCTATTCCACCCAAGGAAAATACGATGGCAATTGCTATTGAAGCTGGTGAACAGAATTTTGGCAAAAAGCATGATTAACCTGGTTTTAGTTTTACACCCGCATCAATAAATGGAGCCCGCCAATTAGGATCCATCAAAAAAAATCTCCACATAAAAAAATACCTCCACTCTCTTTCACGATTGTAGCGATAAAGCGTATGATCTGCTTTTGGATATTTTTGCTTGTAGAATTTATATTGCGCACTCTCTTTTATTGAATTAATACCTCCACAGTCACTAAATTGAGCATCTCTGGTGGTAAAACAAAACGGAGGAGCAACTAAGCCACAAAAAAACATTGTAAGTATATCAGATACAAAAGGCAGATTGGAAATAAATATTAGCAATAAAATATCGAAAAATAATTTGCGAATTGTTTTCATAGACGGTCCGGTATGTTAACATCCATTCTCGGTTCGAGTCGGTTAGGTTATTACGCATCGCATTTCGAAACGCGAATTTTTATTTTACCAAAACTCCATCTTCGTACTTGTGAAAAGTAAACTTGTTTGTTGCCAGGTCTTTCATAGTCAGCGTACCGCTGAAATTTGGGGGAATGGTCAAACTCTCATTTATTTGAGATGAATAATAAGCACCCAAATAGAAAGTATAGACATTCGTGATCTTTACGATAATGCGTTTGGTGTACCCCATGAAATGCACATTAGGAACCACTTTTTTTGTCACAATATTTTCCAGTTGCGGCCTCATCACAATGTGGACAAACTTTGTGGTATCATCTGAGATCACAATACCGCCGTCCATCCAGGATGGCGTCCAACGTACCTGAGAGGTATCATTGAAAGGATCAACAAAATAAGAATTGTATCCTTTGCTCTCAAACAACGACTTGAGTGTCGCTCCATCACTTGCCAACGGCTCGTTAACAGGGTCTATATCTTTTCTGCATCCTAAAATGCAAAAGAAAGATAACAGCAAAAAATAAGAAAACGAGGTCCTGAGTAAGTTTCTAGTGTTAGTCATTTTTCTGATTTTTAGCACTTTATCGAAGGTAAAGATTAATAAACGGAAGTAGGTTAATTAATTATTATCAACAGAGAAATTTCACCCCACAATTCTTGTAACGTTAAATTCTCACAAATCACCTGTGCACCCAGTTCTTCCTTTTTGTATCCCACGTGTAAAGCGGATGCTCATCTATATATGAACCATAATACCTTTCAGTTGAAAAATTTTCAGGCAGATCCAGATAATCTGCTTGCCAGTTGGGATCGAAAAGATATTCAGCATACCTCCAAAAGTGCCAATAGCTTTTTACTTTATTAAACCGAAACAATTGACCATTGTTCTTCGGAAATTCATTCTTATAGGTATTGTAGCCCTTCGAGCTCTTTACTTTACGAATGTCACCAGTCATACAAAAATGTAAGTCTCTGGTTATGAAACCAGATGGTGTGCCTTTAATGTCAACCAGCATGGCTGTCAATATACCACTAGTAGGAGGTATATTACATATAAATTAAATGACGATTGTCCATTTAAAAAGTGATATCACTAACTATAGGAATGTTGGATACCAGGATTATGACTAAAACAATCACAAGGTATTTAACAGTTTTTCTTTTCATTTTCTAACGGTATAAGTATCGGTCAACATTCAAACTGTTATGCTGACCGGCCGGTGACTTTATTAAACCACTTTTACTTTATTATATCTTCGTAAGTCAAATTGGCTGGCGGTTCTTGGTATTCGAGTCGGTAACCTGGATGCATAATGTATTCCGAAATTCGCCAGAATTGCCAAGGTTTAATTCTGAAGTTTCTATACAACGTTGTGTCTGATGGATGACTTTGTTTATAAATATTGAACCGCTTTTGAGTATCTGAAAATTCCTCGCGGGACCAAACAGAAAACCCACCACTCTCACTTATGTAATGACGATCAGGTCCCTTCATTGACAAATTCCCAGTAAAAAAAGACAGAAAAAAACTTACCACTGGAACGTTGGAAATTGCCACGACAAGAACAAGTAATACCAGATATTTGATTTTTTTTTTCATTTCGCTAGTTACAATTAGTGGTTGAAGGAGATTTAAGATTGTCCCCTGTTGTTAATCTACTCCCATACTGAGACGCTCTCTCTCTTAAATCCTGTCCAAGGTCTGCCGGATTTTGTCCGCTTCCCAGTGGCCCAATCTGGCCCCTGCCCAAAGGCAGCACTTCATAAGGTAAGAATAAATCACAGGCTAAAGTTGTACAGTACATATCTGCCAGATGGTATTGCGGTACGACCGGAGATTTTAAGCGATATATGATATCCTTAAAGTCTGAGGCAGTAATGTCATTTATTGTTAGGGAAACATCGTAATCCGTGCCTCCATCATCACCCCATGCACCACCGGTATATACGCCTGTCACGGCAGTGAGTTCACTTTGGACATAAAAACCCATCACAACCCGGATGGTCTCCCCTGAATTGGAATCATTTCTCTCCAGTCCAAAATAGGTATGTCCTGCTCGACGTTGAGGATCTTGAAAAGGATTAAAATTTGCTATTTTCCGTGTATTTGCATATGGCTGATCAACATAAAGAGTAATTGAATATTTGTACTTACGATCAGATGGAACTGTGCCAAAGCATTCTAACTTCTGAGAAGGATCAATTGGATTTTTTGGTCCTAAAAGCACATAATTTTGCAAGAAATTCTGAGGAGTCATTTGATCTCCCACCCATGGCTGCCCATATCCCCCATTTCCACCCGTTCCGGGAGTACCGGGAGTAGTTGGGCTGGCTGTCTCGCTACATGTACTGGAAAGTATTTCAGGAAACCCCTCCCCAACCCAATCTTCGCATTCAATCCACGGATTAACACCTGCGGGATTGCCGGTAGGAACTGGAGATTGAGAGACTGGACCGTCAAAACTGGTCCAGTTCCAATATACGTCCTTCGCGTATGCAGTCGCACTTGCAGTCTCCGAGCAATGCGTATGAAAGCGTTGCTTGTAACGAATTTCGCAATAATCCTCCGCAACTCTGGCATTGTGGTGGTTGACAGATGGCCTCCAGCGTAATGATAAGTTCCGACTGTTTTCCGATCCATATCCCTAATGATTTGCACTCCTGTAAAATCACTATCCATGGTAATAACGCCATGGGTTATTGCATATTCAAAGGTTGGGATCAATTCCATAGTGAAAAGTTCAGTAGATCCGTCTTTACCTTTTTTGCCAATTAACTGTTCGTCAGGCAAACGGGTATAACCTATTTTTTATCATAAACAAGTCTTTCCGGTGCATCTAAGTCGGTGAATGCTACCTGTACATACTCCTCATTTTTACTGTTCTTTTTTGTTACAGCATTTTTCCAGTCACAATTCAACTTTCTTGAAGACTTACTACCCGCTTCCAGTTTGCTTAGAGCAGCTTTAACGTCTTCAACGGTAATCGCTAAGGATTGTGGCTGATTCAGTTCAGGGTTTATCCTTTCCTTACATGCGTTAAAAGAAATTATCCCAATAGCTGAACCAAGAAGCAAAACCGGTATCAGTAGCGGTTTGAAATTAAATTTTTTGAACATACTGTGCGTGTTTAAGTTTAACAATAATCAAACTTAAACCCGCTGTCACGGCATTCCTTTGACAATTATCAAAATCGTATATTTCTAAGCATGGCCATGGCGCAAACCAGCGCGGATCCGGCTTAAATGTTCCTGGGAAATACCCAGATAAGAAGCGATGTGACCCAGTTTTACACGTTGGGTAATGTCCGGAATCTGTATCAGTAACTTTTCATAACGCTCTTCTGCGCTGCAAAATGCAAAGAGTTTCATGCGTTCGTCCAGCAGTAAATAATTTTGTGTAATCAGTAATCTTCCCAGCCTCTCTACAACAGGATATTTTTGAAAAACAGGTTCAATTTTGTTAAACTGAAGACTCCATATTACAGAATCTTCGGTCATTTGAATATTGTAAAAAGAAGGCTGTCCGGTGAACAAACTGTCGATTGCGCTGACGATCTGTCCCTCAGAGGCAAACCACGCGGTAACTTCCTTGCCATCTTTATGATAAAATACTCTTGCAAGTCCATTTTCTAAAAAATGAAATTCTTTACATACATCTCCGTTTTGAAAAAATAGCGTATTACCCGGAATGACTCGCCTTATCGTTATTTCACTGATCGCTTCCTGCACTGCCTCAGACAATGGGACCATCTGATTCAGGTATTTTAAAAATGAATTCATTGTTCAGCTGTCTTAATTCTAAAAATCAAATAGGTAAATGTTGAACTCAAACGGCCAGTTTATAAACGAATTGGCCAGAAAAGCCCCTTTTTTCGGCATAAAAAAACCCGGCATAAACCGGGTTTCTCCTTCATAACTTACTATTACAGACTTAGCTTTTCAACAATTCCTTTTGTTTCATGATACGTTCAAAAACCTTGATATCATGTTCAGAAGTAAAAATTGAAAAAGGTAAGTGAACAAATTGTCCTTTTGAAATGACCAAAACATAAGCGTCTTTGTCTTTGTAAGCTTCCAGAATCTGCTCCCACTTCATTACGCTTCCTTCTTTCTGGTTCAGCTTCATCAAAATCTGACGTGGGTCAAACTCGTAGGAAAACTTTTCGAACATCGGTTTGTACTGAGCCAACTGCGTAATTCCCGTAAACTGAATAACCCAGAAAAGCACGTAAAGAATAACTCCCACAAAAACAGTGATGTAAATCCAGTAATTCGGATACAATCCGGTAAAGCTGACAATGGCATTGATCAGAATTAATGCGATCGGAATAACCACCCACTTTAGCTGCGTTTTCAGAAAATAACGCATTGCTAAAGAAATGTACTTTTTTGTAGGCAACGCATACCTTTTGGTGCGAACCGCCGCCGGGTTCGTAGGCATTTGATAAACAGGCTGGTGTTTGTTCACCGATACTTTGGCCATAACTTCTAATAAAAATTAAGCAGTTTCTTTATTATTAACGTTTAATTAAAAATCTGAATGTGTTCAGAACCGCAACAAACGGCAACGCTAAAATGAAGTGCAAAGTTAGAAAAAAGCATCCGACTTACGCAGAAAGCATTTGAAATAAAACGCAGTTACCGGAATTAAGTGTAATTTGCAATAATGTGGCTATCGGCTCTCTGCTGTCAGCTACAGCCAAAACGACTACCGGCAATTGCCAGTCGGATCCATGTTTTTAAAGGCCGGAAGCCAAGTGCCGACAGCCGAAGTTCTAATAAGTACTTTAACGATCTTGCTTATAATGAGTTTCCTTTTTCCGTCTTTTCTTTGGGGTTTACTCGCTATTTCGGTGCCCGTTGCCATTCATATTTTTAATTTCCGAAGGACTAAACGTGTTTATTTTACCAATGTCGCTTTTCTGAAAGCCGTTGAAACACAAACGCGTTCGATAAGAAAAATAAAGCACTGGCTGATCATGGCTGCAAGGATACTGGCAATAACCTGTCTTGTTCTTGCTTTCGCCCAGCCATTTTTGCCCGGAAAAAATAATCTGGCAGCAGGCAGAAAAGGAATTACCAGCCTTTATCTGGACAATTCTTACAGTATGCAAAGTGAATCTGCCAGCAAACGGTATGTTGATTTGGCAACCAGTCATTTAAGTGATTTGCTGGGCCTTTTTCGAAATGCGACCTCTTTACAACTCATCACCAATGATTTTTCGGCACAGGAACAAGGGCTGTATCGTGCTGATAAAATTAAGGATTTACTTACCACGGTCGGTTTATCACATACACCGAGATCGTTTCAGGATATTTACAAACGTCAGGAGAATTTGATAACGCGGCATCAAACAACAGGAAAAAACCAGCTTTTCTGGTTTTCTGATTTTCAGAAAAGTACAGCGGGTAATCTGTCAGATTTGAAAATTGATACTACCAACAACCTTTTCATAGTGCCGGTACAAGCAGTACCTGAAAAAAATATTTTTGTAGACTCAGCCTGGCTGAATACGCCGTTTATAAGAGAATTACAGAATAATGTTCTTTTTGTAAAGGTCAGTAATTCGGGAAAAGAGGAAGCAAAAAATGTTGTTTTAAAACTTAGTCTGGATAATACCCAGGCTTCAACGGCGTCGGTCAACGTACCGGCAAACGGAAGCGCCACCGCAAAGTTTAATTTTAACCTGAAAGGAAAGGGTTATAAAAAAGGACAGATTACTTTTGATGATTTTCCTGTCACTTTTGACAACGATTATTTCTTTGTACTAAATGCATCTCCGCTTATTCGGATCGTTCATATCTTCGGACCGCAAACGACCGGCAACTACATTCAGAATGTTTATGCCAATGACAGTCTGTTTTCCCTGCAAAGTTACAGCTCAGGAAATGTGGATCAGGGACTTATCAAAAACGCAGATATGGTTGTGCTGGAAGGCGTGAGCCAGGTTAACGGCTCTCTCCCGCAGGAATTACAGGAATTTACCTCGAAAGGTGGTAGCATTACCATTATTCCACCAGCCACTCCGGACCAGGCCGGTTATGGAACTTTCCTGCGTAACATGGGAATAAATGGTCTAAACGTCGAACGAACCTTGAACCCGTCTCCGGTCGCTCTTGCCGCTCCAGACAGGAACAATCCGTTTTTCAGCGATGTATTTGAAGAATCGGTTCGGCAGGAAATGAGCCTGAACCTGCCTTCGGCCTCACCGGTTTGGTCGTGGGCAAATACAGGTCAGCAGCTTCTTTCGTTAAGAAACGGGCAGAGTTATCTAAGCCGGGTTACCAGAGGAAACGGTAAAGTTTATCTTTTTGCCGCACCGCTTAATCCTGACTATGGTTCCATGGCCCAGCATGCTATCTTTGTTCCGGTGATGTACAAAATCGCAGCGACGAGCGTAAGAGCACAGCGAACTGCTTTTACATTTGACGAAAACCCGATTGCACTTAGCGTAGATAAAGTGACGCCTAATGCTGTCTTTAAACTAAGGCGTAATACAACAGAAGTTATTCCGGTCCAGAGAATTGCAGGCAACCAGCTTCTGCTTGAAATACCTCAGGGTGATCAGCTTGGAGAAGGATTGGATGCCGGTTATTTTGAACTTATTCAGGATAATAAAGTGGAGCAAATCATTGCACTGAACCATAACAACAAAGAATCCCGGTTGGACTATTATTCTCCGGAAGAGCTGAAAAGTTTTTTTGCAGGACAAAAAAATGTTCAGGTTTTTGAAAGTCTGGATGATGATGCTTTTTCGAAAGAATTTCAGCAGCAAAATCTCGGAACCAGCCTTTGGAAATATTTCCTTTACGGCGCATTGTTCTTTTTACTTGTGGAGATTGCGCTGATCCGTTTTAAAAACTGATAACCGGATTAGGAATACTTTCTTATTACGAAATAAGAATCGGATTGGTTATTTTTGTAAAAAAACATTTAAGCTATGTACACAGCAAAAGGTTTTTATGAAAACGGTTCTTTAACACTTTCTCGAACCGGCTCCGAATCTGGAAAAAGCAGAGGTGCTGGTCACTTTTTTATCACAAGTCAACGCTCTGGAAGGTAGGGCAAAAGGAATTAAGTTAGGGAGCCTGGAAGGACAATATTCCATTCCGGCGGACTTCAACAATCCCCTTGATGACTTTCCCCTGTCCATGTAAATCACTACAACGCTATCCCCTACTTCCAACAGCACCGGGATCCTTTTGACAGGTTACTTGCTGCCACTGCTATTTCCGAAGATATGTTTTTTATTACAGCAGATCCAAAGTTCAGTTTATATGTCCCGCAATTGAGGCTTATCCTCAATTAACATAAATTTATTGGCCTCTCAGGCAATTACCGGAGCAAAGACTTTCTGTTTCTGACTTTTTACCCCAACTTTGCACCGAACAACATCACAATAAAATGCTTTCATCCCGAATAGGAATTCTTGGCGGTGGCCAGCTTGGGCTTATGCTCCTGCAAGCCGCCATCGACTGGAATCTTGATATTCACGTTCTGGATCCGGATCCAGAAGCTCCCTGCAGAAAAATTGCTCCGAAATTCACACAAGGATCTTTACAGGACTTTGACACCGTTTATAACTTCGGTAAACACCTGGATGTTATTACCATAGAAATTGAAAAGGTAAATGTTGAGGCACTTGAAAAGCTGGAAGCAGAGGGAAAACACATTTATCCACAGCCTTCAGTTATCCGTTTGATACAGGATAAAAGAACGCAAAAGCAATTTTACCTCGACAACAACCTGCCCACAGCGGAGTTCATCCTGACCGAAAACAGAAACGATGTAGCCAGTCATTCGGACTTTCTGCCGGCTTTTCATAAACTTGGACGTGACGGTTACGATGGCCGCGGGGTGCAGCGCATCGCAACAGAGGCTGACCTAAACAAGGCTTTTGATCAACCTGGTCTGCTGGAAAAAGCAGTACCGTTTGAAAAAGAGCTGGCAGTGATCGTAGCAAGAAATCCGTCCGGCGAAGTTGAGACCTTTCCAACTGTGGAAATGGTTTTTCACCCGGAGCTCAATCTGGTTGAGTATCTTTTTGCACCTGCTGATATCAATGAAGCAGTTGATAAAAAAGCACAGGAAATTGCGCGTAAAACGGCCGAAGCATTTGAAATCGCCGGATTGCTGGCAGTAGAGTTGTTTTTAACGGCGGAAGGAGAAATCCTTATCAACGAAGTAGCGCCACGGCCACACAACAGCGGGCATCATACGATCAAAGCAAATGTTACTTCGCAATATGAACAGCATTGGCGGGCAATACTAAACCTCCCACTGGGTAGTACAAAAGCTTACGGCCCCTCAGCGATGGTGAATCTTTTGGGTGAAGACGGATACGAAGGACCGGCTGTTTATGAAGGAATGGATAAGCTTTTAGAGACCAAACAGGTATTTCCCTTTTTGTATTGGAAAGCCATCACCAAGCCTTTCCGAAAAATGGGACACATCACCATTATGGACGAAAACATTGAAGCGTTAAAAGAAAAGGTGACATTTATAAAAAATAACATCAGGGTTATCAGTAAGTAATTGCAGTAAGTTATTTTCTTAATTACGATACAATTTACTCACAACAAAAGGCAAAAATGGTTGGAATCATAATGGGTAGTCTTTCGGACCGTAAGGTTATGCAGGAAGCGGCCGATGCACTAAAAGAATTGGGAATAACGTTTGAAATGGAGATCGTCTCAGCGCACCGTACACCGGAGCGTATGCTTGAGTATGCCGCCGGTGCGCGAAACCGGGGATTAAAGGTGATCATAGCAGGCGCAGGCGGCGCGGCACATTTACCAGGAATGGTTGCCTCTTTGACATCATTACCAGTTATCGGTGTACCGGTTTTGAGCAGTAACTCAATAGATGGCTGGGATTCAGTACTTTCTATATTACAAATGCCATCCGGTGTACCCGTGGCAACAGTTGCGCTAAACGGGGCACGAAATGCAGGCATCCTTGCTGCTCAGATCATCGGTTCCGGTGATGCGCAAGTAGGCCACCGACTTGATATATTCAAAGAAAGTCTGAAAGAAAAAGTGGCTGTAATGAATGAGGAACTGAAAAATTCGATTGATAAATAGTCGATGTTTACTATTTTCGTAAAATATTGTCCACAAAATTCCTAAAACAATCACCACAAAATTGAATCGGTAACCAAGCTATGGAAGACGAATTCCCTAAGAAAAGAAATTTACGCCCCGTTGAAAAATCCAATCTGCCGATTATAACCCTGTCGGTATTGGTACTTTTGGTTTTGGCAATGCTGTATGTAGGTTATGAGTATATCTCCGACAGTTCATCAAATGCCGAGGAACTGACTTCCGTAGTTGTAGATACAACTGCCGAGGAAACGAGTGTTGGCGAGCCGGTAAGTGAATCTTCTGAGGAAGAACCAGCTGAGGAAGATAAAAAACCTGCCAGCGAAAAAAAGCCTGAAACAGAAACCAAAACGATTTCAGGAGCATCATTAGGTGGACAATCGATCACACATGAAGTTAAAAGCGGTGAAACATTTTCAAGTATTGCTTCAAGGTATAATTTAAAAGTGGAAACTTTAAAAGGTCTTAATTCCTCGGTTTCTGATGTAAAAGCAGGAACAACGAAACTTAAAGTTCAGGTTCAAACGGTTCATACAGTAGGACCAGGTGATGTACTCCGCGTCGTTGCAACTAAATATGGCGTCAGCAAAGAAGCGATTATGAAAGCAAACGGAAAAACAAAAGATTTTTCTGAAAGAGGAGAAAAGCTGATTATCCCGTTTTCCAGCAGGAAATAGGTTTTAGTTTGAAGTATTCAAGTTCAGAGTTTACAGTTTGAAGTAAACGCAGTTTAAAGCCAGGAGGAGCTTTAAGTGAAAAGTTTACTGTTCAGCCGTTTGAAGTTGCAGTATATAGTTCACAGTTTAAAGTGAACACCTCAAAGGCCGTAAAGTTTTACAATCATAGATTTTTACAGTCTGGCAACAGTAAAAAGGTTCAGCGTTAACGCTGAACCTTTTTACTGTTTACTGTAAACTAAGAACGATAAACTGTAAACTTCCTAAAAATTCCCTCTTCCTCCGCCGCCGCCGCCATTACCGCCGCCACCGCCTGGGAATCTGCCACCGCCTCCGCCTGGGAAGCCGCCACCCTGGCCATCCCATTCACGTCTGTTCTCCTGGGTTGGCATTTTGCCAAAGTTTCTTAGTGTATAGGTAAAGGTTAGCATCGCATATTGAGTCAGAACCTGGCTGGTAACATCCTGAACGTAGGTTTCAGTTACATTTCTTGTGATACTGTTGTTTTGTTTCAGGATATCAAAAACAGTCAGTTTAAGTTCACCAGCATTGTTTTTCAGGAATTTTTTTCCAACGCTTGCATTCCACAAAGTGAAGTTTTGATTAAATCCTTCACCCAAACCACGGTATGACTGATTATTAATATCGGTCTGAAAAACAAATCCTTTCCCAAAGATCCAGTTTACACGTCCGCTTATTCCGGAAGTGTAATAGTTGTTATTAAGTCTTGGCTGAATTGTATTACGAACAACATTGTAATTCCCTGAATACGACAGCGTAAAGTCCAGATTTTCACTGATATTACTGCTTACAACCAATCCCTGAGAAATCGCATACGTGTTTGAGAAGTTAGACACATTGTTGATCACACCCGGCGAGCGAACGTAGTTAAATCCTGTGTTTACATTGACGTTCAGTTTTACAGGTGCAATCGGTTTTCCATAAGAAAGGAAAGTCCGCGCGTTCCAGCTTCCGTCTACGTTAATTGGCGACGTCAGTTTGGCTCCCTGTTCCAAAACAATACCATTTGGCAAGGTTGTTGGCTGTTGTGCAATGAAGGTCGAGTTTACGATTGCATTGTTGGTTTGCGTTACAAACACAAGTGCATTTAAACTGTATGGCCTTGTAGCACCTGCAATCGAATAGCGAACATTAAACATATTTCTGTATTCCTGCTTCAAATTAGGATTACCAGCTGTAAGCGACAATGGATTGCTGTTATCAATTACATTTTGCAGCTGTGTGATGGAAGGCTGGTTCGTCGAGCTGCGGAAAAATGTGCGGAATGACGTTCCTGATTTTGAGCGGTACATGAGCATGAAATTAGGCAGCACATTTGTAAACGACTGATCAACAGTGGCAATGCGGGGTGCCAGTTGCTTGCTGTAAAGTCCTGTGTTCTGAAAATCCACACCCAAATTAGCAGTCCAGCTATTTTTACGGTAGCGGTAAGACAGTCCCGCGCGATTGGTTGTGTAACGGTTATCGAAATTGTTTGACAAAAGCGTATCCCTGTCTGTGTATCCGCCGTCGTCAAAGCTCATGTTGTAGGTATCTTTCAACGAGTTACTGTTGCTGATCGTCAGACCGTAATTGAATTGCAGCTGACCGGTTGTACTGATCGGTTCAGTATATGTCAGGTTTGTTCCAAAGGTTGTTCCGTCCGAGTTTGTAAAACTTTGCTGATCAATGGTATCTCCGGGAGTAACCAGATTTTTGTAATAAATATTTTTAGAATACAACATGCTCTCACCATTCCGGTCGTTCATCTGCGTATTTACGTTTAAAGAAATACTACGACCGCGTTTAGCAAATGCATGGCGATAAAGGATGTCGTTCCCAAAATTATAACCCTTCGTTTTGTTGGTTCTGTTAATATCAGTGCTGTTTAACAAACTTCCGTCACCAAGACTTGTAAGACCCACTTTGTAACTCCCGGAGTGGTTGTCCTGGAAACTAAGGCGTGGTGTGATGATCAGCATGTTATTTTTGTCCATGGTATACTCAACCCTAAAATTCACTCTGTGGTTGGAATTGGTGCTGGATGTTCTGCTTGTTTCATTATAAAACTGATTACCGCTACCACCCTGCAGAAAGTATTCCTGGCCAATTACCTGTGTATTTGCATTGTTCGTTCTGTTAAAAAAGTAGCTTCCCGTAACATCAACCTTTTTACCAAACTTGTTTGCGTAATTAAGGCCAAAAGAATTAGTACCAGTCAAACCACTCTGGCCGCCAACGAGGAAGTTGTTGGAAGCACCGCCTCCACCGCCAAATCCTCCTCCACCGCCGCCACCTGAAACGCCAAGCAGATCCTGATTTGAGAAATTCTGATTATTGATATTATTGGTAAGACCGATAACGGATATACGCTGATTTCCTTTGAAAAAGCTCACATTTCCACCAGCCTGGTAACGATCATCCAAACCATAGCCAGCGAAAATTTTTCCAAACTGCCCAACTTTTCTGTTAGACTTGGTGACGATATTAATCGTTTTCTGACCGCTGCCATCATCAAAGCCGGTAAACTGTGCCTGATCGCTTAGTTTGTCAAAAACTTCGATTTTATCTACGATTTCAGCAGGAAGCGATTTTAAAGTCAGGGCTGCATCGTCACCAAAAAATGGTTTACCATCTACCAAAACCTTGTTAACTGTCTCACCATGTGCGGTAACCGTTCCGTTGATTACCGTAATGCCCGGCATTTTCTGGATCAGATCTTCCGTTGTAGCGTCCGGGTTTGTTTTGAAGGCAGCTGCATTGAACTGAGTAGTATCACCCTTTTGTTCCATGGCAGTAACCTGCCCCACAACCTTTACTTCTTTCAGATTAGAAACTGCCTCTGTAAGCTGAAAGTTGCCTAGATCCTCTACATCAGATGACAGGGTAACTGTTCTGCTTAAATCTTTGTAGCTGATGTAAGAGACCTTCACCAGATAACTCACCTGTTTGCTTAGTCCTGTGACGGTAAATTTACCGTTGGCATCCGTTGTTACATATTCAGGTTTAGCGTCGGGGACATTGCGGCTCACCGCGACGTAGGCACCCGCAACAGGTGTATTAGCGATGCTGTCCAGCACAGTTCCTTTTATCTGTGCGTTTTGGGCCTGTGTATACGCCGAATAGGATAAGCATATAAAAAACAGGAGGAGTGTTGTAATTTTTTTCATGGTAGCAGTAAAGGTTATAGCGGTTAGAGCTCTATTTGTAACAAAAGTTTAACCGCCAGATACAAACACATGAAAACATCTGCGAATTGGTCGATTTCACCGATGGTTTGGGAGGAATTGCCGATGGGGGAAATCGAAGTCTTTGGTATTTTTTTAAAATTAGGATATATCTGCAAAGCTAATTGAGATCATCAACACTACATTTTTCAGGTTGAAAATCTACGGAAACTCAGCAATAATGGTGTGACTACAGTTCAAAGTCACACCATATTTAGTTTTCACCCCAACCACTCCCCCAACAAACCCTCATAACTCTCCAGAAACCGCCCGTAAGCCTTCTGCAATTCCGGTAGGGCCTGGGAAAGCGTACTGGTGTCATCGGATTTGAGGCGCCATTCGGCGTCACGGGCTATTTCCGCTAACTGGGAAACGCCTACGGTGCCGGCGCTGCCTTTTAGGGTGTGCAGATTGCTTTTTACGGTGGCGATGTCGCCGGTTGCAAAGGCTTCCACTGCTCCGTCTACCAGTTCGTTGGATTCGGTGACGAAATCTTCAAATAAGGAAAGTACCAGGTCAGCCCCTCCTATTCCGTTTAGCTGATCGATAATCTCCCGGTCAAGGATTGGCAAGGTTAGCTCAGGAACTATTTCCTTTTGTTTGATCTCGGCTTTACGGTCTTCAACGTTGGTAAGCAGTTCTTTTACTTTGTGTATCAATGTTTGTGCACGGATTGGCTTGGCAATGTAATCATCCATTCCCTGACTTAAAAACCGGTCACGGTCTTCCTTCATGGAGTAGGCCGTCATGGCAACAATTGGTGGCAATTGTGTTGGATAGCGTTTTTTTAACTCGGATGTCGTTTCCACGCCATCCATGTCGGGCATCTGAATGTCCATAAAAATGATATCGTACATGACATCCCCGGCTTTCACCTTGCCTTCTACCTTGTCGATAGCCTGATAACCGCTTTCTGCAAGATCAACCAGACAACCTGATTTTTTCAATATCTCATTCGCCACTTTACGGTTTACCGAATTATCGTCTACCAAAAGAATCACCGGATGATACTCTGAAAAGACATTTTCGATCGGAACTTCTTCCAGTGCGATGGTGGTGCTTAACTGGGCAATAGAGGTCTCTGTCGTTTCAAAAGTGAACCAGAAAGTACTTCCCTCGCCCGGCACGGATTCTACACCGATTTCCCCGTTCATGAGTTCGCACAACTGTTTCGAAATGGCCAGTCCAAGCCCGGTGCCGCCAAAAGATTTGCGGGAGGAATTGTCCAGCTGTGTGAAGGAGGTAAACAGGATTTGTTTGTCCATGGCGCTTATACCGATACCGGAATCCTGCACCTCGACTTTGATCTTATTAAAATCTCCGTTCTTTTTCACCGAAGTCAGCCACACATTCACAGCACCCTGCTCGGTGAACTTCAATGCGTTGGAAGTCAGGTTGGAAAGTATTTGCAGCAAACGTGTCTGGTCCGCAATAATAAATTTGGGAATGTCTTCGGCAATATGGTAGGCAAGCGTGTTACCCTTGCTTTTGGCAGTTTGCCCAAACAGCGATACCAGTTTTAAAAGTAACTCCTCAACGACAATCGGGGCTTCGTGAAGTTCCATTTTACCAGCCTCTATTTTCGAAAGATCCAGGATATCGTTCAGGATATTCAACAGCGTTTCCGACGACCGCTTGATCGTCATCACATAATCCTTCTGTTCCACATTCAATGGCGTCTCACCCAGCAAATCGATCATCCCGATCACACCATTCATCGGTGTGCGGATTTCATGGCTCATGTTGGCAAGAAAACCCTCTTTCACTTTTAAAGAACGCTCTGCATGTTCTTTGGCTTTGAGTAGTTCAAGCTCATTCCGTTTCAGCTCGGTTATGTCACGGGCAAGCACCGCAACTTCGGAAAGGCGGCCTTTTTCGTCCATGAAGAGCAACATGTTTACCATGAACTGGCGTTCCGTTCCGTCTTTGCGATATAATGATATTTCAAAATTCCTTAAACTTCTGCTTTTTCGTAGTTTAATCAGCGCTGAGTGTATCTTTTTACGGTCCCTGAAAAACTCGATAATCGGATGGCCGATCACTTCTTCGGGAAGATAACCCAGCCTTTTCAGTACCGACTGGCTGATCATGGTAATTACTCCATGCCGGTTAATCCGGCAGTAGATATCCTGCAAATTCTCGAAAATCCCACGGAAAAGTTCTTCGCTGTGACGAAGCGAAAGTTCTGCCTCTTTTCTCCTGGTAATGTCTCGCGCAATCCCTGAAACCTCTTCGATCACCCCCTGTGCATATCGGATCGGGTTGAGATAAAACTCAAGCCACATTTCGCCACCGTCTTTTTTATCGATTTTAAATTCAAAATACTGAGCTTCTCCTCTCAGCGCCTGGCGATATTTCGTATCCAGCGTCCGGCGGTTGTTTACCCCAACCATACGCCAGCCAAACTTTTCAGCACTGACCTGTAAAGTCGGCCGGACGCCAACTTCTGCCTGGATCAGATCGGCATAGTTTCTGTTAAAAGAGGTTAGCTGGAGCGCCTTGTTTACCGACCAGATTAAATGTGAGCTGCTGTCAAAAATGGCGTTCAACCTTGCCACATATTTACTCAATTCTTCTTCACTTTGTTTTCTGGCGATCGCGATTGCAACCTGGCCGGAAATAAATTCCAGCAATTCAAGGTCGCGTGCATCAAACATTTTGGGATCATCATAAGATTTTACCCCGATGATTCCTGTAACCCTGTCGCCAATGCGAAGCGGAACACAAAGTAACTGCTGAGGCGTAACGCCGTACAAGTGCAGGCTGTTGGTTTTAGCGAGTCTTTCAATATCCTCACCCGACAAAAACAAAGGTTTATTGGAAGCAATCGCATATTCCGTTACCCCATTTCCCAGCCGTCTTCTGGTAAATCTTACATTCCCTTTAAAATACTGATCTACATAATAAGGAAAGTATAAATAACTTTTGCTTGGATCATAAAGGGCAATAAAGAAGTTTTCAGCATCGATAATCTTACCAAGTTCATTGTGAATGGTATGGTAAAAATCATCCAGGTTCTGCGTATTAACTGTCCAGTTCGCAATGCTGTAATATAGATTCTGCGCCTTTTCAGCCCTTATTTTTTCTGTAAAATCATTTAAAATACAGCGAAATGCGGTCGGTTTTCCATTATCAAAACGGCAGTTCACGCTTCCGGAAACAAACACCTTTTTGCCTGCCCGGCTCATAAAAACGGCCTCAAAGTTCGGATTGGAATATCCCTGTTCGATCAGCCGGAGCTGCGCCAATGCTTCTTCTTTGTGCTGCGGATGCAGAATATCGTTCATGCGCATAGAAGAAATCTCGTCAAGACCGTATCCCAACACTTCACGCCATGCTTTATTAACAAAAATGAACCGTCCGTCAATCGCAACCAGCTGAATCAGATCGCTCGTATTATCTACCAGATCCTGAAGCTGCGAATTGGATTTGGCAATTGACGATTCCATTCGTCTCCTTCGTGTAATGTCATCCCCGATCAGCGTAATACAGCTTACTTCCCCATCCTGTTCGGTTTGGATTAAAACAGAATTGATCGAAAATGTACGTAAAGTGCCTTTGCTGGCCAGGAACGGCACCTCTCTTTGCTCCAATTTACGCTTTCCCTGTATTCCTTCTTCCAGCATTTGTCGGATCTCGTCCGACTCGTCCTGAGGTATCAGTTTATCAAAAAGACTAAAACCAACCAGATCGTCTTCCGACCAGCCGGTTTTCATCAACGCATGCGTACTCACATTCCGAATTATAAAATCCGGAGAAAATGTTATTCCAATTAAATTCAGATGCTGAAGTGTAGCGTGTATGGTGTGCCAGTCTGTCTGGGACGAAATCATTTCCATAGTATCGGGATCATCTTATTTTTAAGGTTCCTTCCAATTCTTTATTCGATAAATCTACGAATTAAGACGTAATTTTGACGTGTGAAAATTAATTATAAAAACCGGAGTGATTCGAAAGTCCGTGCCAAAAAGCATTTAGGCCAGCACTTTCTAAAAGATATGAGTATTGCCCAGCAGATCGTGGATGGTCTGACAGGGCATGGAAATTATACCAAAGTCCTTGAAATAGGACCTGGTATGGGTGTACTGACTCAATTTCTTTTACAAAATAAGTCTTATGAAACGTTTGTGATTGAGATTGATACAGAGTCTGTTGCGTACTTAAAAAAGCACTACGAAGAACTGACTCCGCGTATCATCGAAGGTGATTTCCTGAAATATGATACACAGGTAAGCTTTCCGGAGCCATTCGCAATCATCGGTAATTTCCCATATAATATTTCCTCCCAGATCTTTTTCAGAGCGTTGCAAATCCGGGATGAGATTCCGGAAATCGTATGTATGCTGCAAAAAGAAGTAGCGATGCGAATTGCTTCTCCTCCGGGAAATAAGGATTACGGTATTCTAAGCGTTTTGCTGCAGGCTTTTTATGATATCGATTACCTGGTTTCCGTCCCGCCAGGAGCATTTGACCCGCCGCCGAAAGTCCAGTCGGGCGTGATCCGGCTAAGGCGAAATGCGACGAAAGGTCTGGATTGTGACGAAAAATTGTTTTTCAGGGTTGTGAAAACAGCTTTTAATCAAAGAAGAAAAACACTTCGTAATGCCTTAAAACCAATCGGTGAAATGCCGGAACATCCGTTACTCACCAAACGTGCAGAACAGCTCAGTGTAGCGGAGTTTGTGATATTAACACAAATGGCAGCAACCCTGAACCAAACGGCTGACGATAGTACAACCGAAGAAGAATAGGCAGAGGCGAGTGCAAAGCTAATCGCTAATAGCTAAACAGCTTAAAGCTAAGAGAAATGACTTTTGAATTAACAAAGGAGTACGTAGACCATATACAGGAATTAATAGAAAACCAGAATTCTGCTGCGATCAGGGCCAAGATGGAAGGGCTTTTTGCAGCGGATATTACCGGCTTGCTTTCCGAACTGGAAACTGAAAACGCAAAGTTTCTGATCAGCCAGCTTGAAACGGAAACCGGAGCTGAAATTCTTGCAGATCTGGATAAAGATGAAAGACTTGAATTTTTAAAAGCCTTTACGTCGGAAGAAATATCAAGATACGTCAACCTGTTTGATTCGGATGATGCTGTGGATTTGCTCAACGAGCAGCCTATTCGTGTTCGTGAAGAAGTAATTGCGCTGCTTGAAGACCGTGAGCAGGCCCGTTTTATTCTTGATCTGCTTCATTATGACGAGGATGTGGCAGGTGGTTTGATGCAGAAGGAGCTTGTAAAAGCGAATGTCAACTGGACTGTAAACGAATGCATCGAGGAACTTCGCAAGCAGGCAGAAGATGTAGGTAAGGTTTATGCGGTTTATGTAATAGACGACAATGGAAAACTGCTTGGGCTGCTTTCTCTGAAAAAGATCGTACTGGCTCATAAAAATACGCTTATTGAAAGCCTTTATGATAAAGATGTGATTTTTGTGGAAACGTATCGTCCGGCAGAAGAAGTGGCCGAATTGATGCAGAGATATGACCTGGACGCACTTCCGGTTGTAAACGTACAGGGAAAACTACTTGGCCGGATCACAATCGATGACGTGATTGACGTGATTACCGAACAAGCCAGTTCGGATACACTGGCAATGGCGGGTATCACTGGTGATGTGGAAGAAGATGATACAATATGGCAGCAAACCAAAGCAAGGCTTCCCTGGCTTTTGGTAGGCATGACCGGCGGAATTCTTGCCGCTAAATTTATCAGTTTTTTTGAAGGAGATTTGAAAATTATTCCGGCAATGGCTGCCTTTATTCCAATCATTGGCTCCACAGGTGGAAATGTAGGTATTCAAACTTCCTCCATTATCCTGCAAAGCCTTGCCGACAAAACCGGTCTTGACACTACCTTAACACAAAGGCTCATTCGGATGCTTGCTGTTGCCTTTATCAATGGCCTCATCATCAGCAGTATTGTTTTCGGATTTAATTTGCTGATAGGCAATGATATACATCTTGCACTGGTTGTTTCAACAGCGCTGATGTCGGTCGTATTTCTGGCTTCATTTATGGGCACAGTCACACCTATTGCGCTTGAAAAAATCGGGATTAATCCGGCCGTAGCATCGGGACCTTTTATTACAACCGCCAATGACCTGATCGGTTATGGAGTGTATTTTGGGCTAGCGCATTTGCTGCTGAACTTGTAAATGTAGGTTTAAAAGTTTACTCACCTGCTTCTTTTCATACTCTATGTAAAGTAAACTTTAATCAAAAAAAGCTTTCATACGAAGTAAGGTTTGTATGAAATTTCATATAACCTATAAAACAAGCTTATATGAAGTACCTGATTCTTTTCCTTTTCACTATATTATTTTCACAAGCTCAGACTCCGGCTGATTCTCAAATATACCTGGCGGATCCGGCCATTTTTTATTCAAAAGGAACCTATTATTTGTACGGAACGGTAGAAGGAAATTCCAATGAAGGTTTAAAAGTTTATATCTCAAAAGATCAGAAAAACTGGAAAGAAAAGGGTTATGCTTTAAAAAAAGGAGAATCATTTGGCGAAAAAGGATTCTGGGCTCCTCAGGTTTTTGAGTACAAAAAGAAATTTTACATGGCCTATGTTGCCAATGAAGAAATAGCAATTGCAGTTGCCGACACCCCGCTCGGACCGTTTCAACAGAAGGTAAAAGCTTCGCTGCAGGCACCTGTCAAACAAATTGATCCCTACATTTATTTTGATTCCGATGGCAGGATTTATCTCTACCATGTACGTCTGCAAAAAGGAAACCGCCTTTTTGTCGCTGAAATGAAAAACGATTTGTCGGCAATTTTACCCGAAACACTAAAAGAATGTATTAGTGCTGACTTTGGCTGGGAGAATACCGCCAGGGCAAACTGGCCAGTCGCTGAAGGCCCTACTGTACTAAAACGGGACGGTCTTTATTATCTTTTTTATACAGCAAATGATTTTCGGAATCCTGATTATGCCGTTGGATTTGCAACAAGCAACAGTCCGCTGGGGCCATGGAAAAAATTCGGCAGCAATCCGATTCTGGACAGACAGGATATCGGTATGAACGGGACAGGCCACGGTGATTTTTATAAAGATAAAAATGGTGCTTTAAGCTATGTTTTTCATACACATAATTCCGCCACAGCCGTGTCAAAAAGAAAAACAGCGATTGTAAAGCTAAACTTTGTTAAGCACTCAGGATCTTTCCGCGAACCAGTTTTTGATTTTAAAACGTTCCGGTTTTTACAAACAAAGTAAGTTCTGAACGGCAGAGCAATCCTTCCGATTAACACTACCCAAACAAAATATTAACTATGACCTTAAATTTCAAAACCTTATTACTGGCAATTGGTTTTCTCTTCGTTAGTCAGCTTACTTTTTCTCAAAATAATAAAACGTTTTCTAATCCGCTCCTTCCTTCCGGTGCAGATCCGTATAGCATTCATAAAAACGGATATTATTACTACACGCACACAACTCAGAACAAGCTAGTTATCTGGAAAACAAAAAACCTCGCTGACTTGGCAACTGCGGAGAGTAAGACAATCTGGACACCGCCTGCAGGAACCGCATACAGCAAAGAATTGTGGGCTCCTGAACTCCATTTTATCAAAGGCAAGTGGTATATGTATTTTGCAGCTGATGATGGTAAAAATGATAACCACCGGATGTATGTTTTGGAAAACACTTCGGCCGACCCGATGACGGGCGACTGGACATTTAAAGGTAAGGTTGAAACACCGGATGACAAGTGGGCGATCGACGGAGATATTTTTGAGAATAATGGCCAGTATTATATGATCTGGTCAGGCTGGGAAGGAGATACCAACGGGCAGCAAAATATCTACATTGCCAAAATGGATAATCCCTGGACGGTTTCCGGCGCGAGAACAAAAATTTCAGGTTCTGATTATGACTGGGAAAAACACGGAGATCTGAACGATAAGAATAATCCCCCGCATGTAAACGTGAATGAAGGCCCCCAGTTTTTAAAACATAAAAATAAGGTATTTATTATTTACTCCGCAAGCGGCTGCTGGACAGATTTTTATGCTCTGGGTATGCTCCAGGCTTCTGCCACAGGTGACTTGATGAATGCAGCTGCCTGGAAAAAATCTGCTCAACCGGTTTTTAAGCAATCAACAGAAAATCAGGTATTTGCACCCGGGCATAATTCCTTTTTTAAATCACCCAACGGAAAAGAAGACTGGATTTTATACCACGCCAACGATGAATCAGGCCAGGGCTGTGGCAGGTTCCGATCCCCTCGTGCTCAGAAATTTACATGGAATAAAGACGGAACGCCCAATTTCGGAGTTCCGGTGAAAAAGGGCGAAAAATTAGCTGTACCGTCTGAATGATGGCACAGCCAACCAGAATTTATTTCGCTTTATAATTTTTAGGATCAATCGCTGCAGGAGTCCACGCCTCAAAAAATTCAAGCACCTTTTTGGGATCGTGGCCCTTTCCCTGCTCAAGATAACCAGAGCTTTGCGTGTGCAAACGCTTTCCGTCTCCATCCAGAATTACAAATACAGGAAAACCGAAACGCTGAGGATAACCCAGTGAAGCAAAAACAGCTTCATTTTTATTTTCAGGGCTAAAATTGACATGAACCATTTCGTAGTTCTTATCTCTGAACGTTTTCAGTGTATCATTGCTGTTCACCAATTTGTCAAACAGAATACACCAGCTGCACCAGTTCCCGCCCAATTGCAGAAGCACATGTTTGCCATCCTTTTTTGCTTTCTGAACAGCGGAAGCAATGTCTGCTTTTGCATCCGCTTCGGGATGATAAATGATTGGTTTTTGTGCCGAAGCAGCCATGGACAAGAGTGTAAGTGTTAATAGAAATGTTAATGATTTAATCTTCATAACAGGGCGTTTTTTCAGGTAATTTTTAAATTTTAACAAACCAGATTCTGAAAAAATTGCAAAACGCCAGTATCTATTTTTTCCCGACGATGACTTTTCCGATCACACGGTCATTCATCCTTACGATGTAGAATCCTTCTGCAAGGGAATTAACATAAATTTGCTGATCTGAATCTTTTATAATTTGATTCAAAACCCTTTTACCTGATTTATTAAAAATACTTATTTCACAGGGAAACAGATCCTTTCGTGCATTGATTTGCAGCTGGTCACTGGCCGGAGACGGATACACGACCACTGCATCAGACATTTTGGTATCAACCATAATAATTTTGGAGAAAGCCTTGCTTTCATCTCTATCCACCATTATCAGCCGGTAATGATATTGGCGACCCGTTATTACTTCATCAGGATATTCATACCTGCCTGCTTCACCTTTCCCATCAATTGAGGCGATTGGATTGAACAATTTCCCATTGTTACTTCTCTCCAAAATGAATTTCTCAAAATCCTTTTCTCGTGCTGTTTTCCATTGCAGGTAGACCGTTTTTTCGTCGGTTTGTGTGGCTTTAAATTCTGCTAATGTTACCGGCAAAGGATTTTGGGTACAGGCATTATTTAAAGTAGCTGCATGAAATTTTAGTCCAAAGCCCGGGTCATTTATAATCGTATTCCCGTATTCGGTCAGAGCTGCGGCATTGCCGGTTACAGTTATCCTTCGGTTGTTGCACCAGTCATCAGTCCAGGTCCAGGCCAGCCAGCCTACGTTATGATTCTGACAGCTTTGCAGTAAATCTTTGTAAGCAGGTATTCCACTGGAGCATTGTCCCGTTGCATCCTGTACGTTAGCCACTTCACCCAGGATAACCGGAAATGACGCTGCAGCAATACTCTGTACCTTGGCCTCCATAACAGCGGCGTTGTCCAGATACCAATAAGCGTGTGTGCTCATAATAATATTCCGAAGCGGGTCATGAAGCCGAAGCGATTCACCCGACTGCAACGCAATGTCGAGACTCTGTCCGCAATCAGGCGCATCGATTATCAGCGGAACCTGGATCCCGGCATTTCTTACCTCAGAGATGGCATTTTTGTAATGGTTTACCCAAGACGTGTAAGCCGCTGTCTGATTGGATGCCCATTTGACGGTTCCGAATTCGTTGGCCAGATTAACCATTACCCAGCTTTTATGTTTGATAAGCAAATTCACAACGGCCGGCTGCTTCCACCAGGGAAGAATCACAGAATTAAATGTCACGAAATTATCGGAGCAGGTAACGTCATGAAGTTCTATTATCGAAACTATTCCTGCGTTGCGAAAACGTGTAACCACTTTATCCAGATCAGAAATGGAATAAGGTTTCCAGCCACTTTGCCGATTGGCATACCATTGGATTCGCACTGTATTTGGTTTTGCTTTTATTATTTCTGCTGAAAGCTCCGCGTTGTAACCGTTTATGCCGCCATCCATATTTTCCGGAAATTCCCAGTCATCCGCCAAAGAATAGTTAACTCCCCTTGGAATAAAAATCTCATTGCACGGACCTAAGATATTTTTTCCGTCTGTATGAATCGTCCCCGCTACAAAAGATGGTGTTGTGTTGCAGGATGGCGCGCCAGCAATGGAATAGGTTTTTACAAAATCCCAAATGGTTTGAGCCAGATTTATCTGCGAAACAGGCGGCCAGCCATGTCCTCCGCCTGCAATACGAATCATTGAAATTTCCCTGGTAACACCAGGATTTGGTTTACAAAATAATAGTTTGGAAACGTTGTCCGTGATGGGCACACTTTCCTCATAAGTATCTTTACCACAGCTGTAATGAGAAAAATGTGTTAAGGGCCATTCATTCCAGGCACCGGGTGTATGATCCGGGTCGGGATATGCTACAGTCGGATCCGCATCACCGTGTATGTGACAGATCGCGACCGGTTTAAAAGCCGTACTGCTGAAATAGCTGTAATTGCCATTATTGGCGTACATGTTAGCGGCAACGGGAGCAAAAGCTGCAACCTTACCCGGCAGGTTTACGGCCAGATTGTATGTCATAAAGCCACCCGCCGAATGCCCGGTTGCATACACTTTACTCGCGTCAATATGGTAAGTTGAACAAAAATAATCAATCATCTCTGAGGTAAACTGCACATCCTTAAGCTGATCGATTGCCCGGTGCCAGCCACCGACGTCATCTGCGTTGGGATAAACAGCAATAAAATTGTTTGCATCCGAAACAGCATTAAATCCGGTGTAGTCTCTTATCCCCTGCCCGCTTCCGTTATCTCCATGAAAAACAAAAAGCACCGGGAGATTTTGTCCAACAGTGGTTCCGGGCGAATGAAATATAAAACTCCGGTTTTTCCCACCGGAAATTATCGTTACAGAGCCATCATAGGCTTTGGCTGATAACATCAACAAACAGAGTGTCACTGTTGTTACAGCCTCATAGATATAAGATTTTATCATAATTAAACACAGACAAATGTATCAACTGCGAATTACTTTGTAGTAAAGTTCCTATTTACTTCTACATATACAAGAAAAAATTACTTAGCGGTAGACGGATGGTTACTTGTTCAACCGAATTTTGCGGACATAAAAAAGCTGTAACCTCCGGATCAAATCCAGACGATTACAGCTGATACATATAATTTCAATTAATTCCCAGGCTCTACATAACTTTCCGAACAGCCCATAAAATTCATGTGGCCCATGATCGGCGCACCGGGAGGCATGTCCAAAGGCGAAGCAGGCTGAAATTTATCCGGATTACTATTAAATTCTTCTATTTGTTTAAGACCAAAAAGCATGTTCGCTTTTTGTTTAGGAGCAGCAGTTAACATTTTAGATTTCATCCATTTCCCCCACTCATCAACTTTCAAAAGTGCCTCACCTCTCACACTTTCGGAAGCTTTGGTATCCGCAGCAAGAGTAAGTAAGTATTTTAGAGAAACATTGTTTGCCAGAGTTTGCAATTCACCTTTATATCCGGTTAACGCAGGCGCTTTCCAGGTTTTTTCAAACAGTTTGTCAATGACCGGCATCAATCCAGGCTGTTTGTTGTCTCTTGCATTGTACTCGATCAACCTGGCAGCACGCTGTGAGTCAAGCAAATAAGATAGTGTAGTAGCAACTGCGGTTTCCGCTGCCGCAACAGGATCGAAAGTTGGCCCGGTGCGGCTCGTAAAAGTTTCAAGCCCGGCAGGATAACCGGAAGGACGAGGTGGGATTTTTTGAATTAATGCTTCCGGCAAAGCAAGTGCATCCGGGGTTATGGTACTTAATAAAGATTCCAAAGCGCGCCACTGTTCTTTTGGTTCAACCATCCGCGTGATTACCTGACCATCGTTTTTAATGGCGTGCGTAAAATAAAGCCCACCGACTGATTTGGCAACCGCTTCCACCTGGTATCGATGCAGCAGATAAATCGGCACAAGCACTTCTTCCAGCATAGACATCGGTTCGCCTTTTTGAATAGCCTTTTCAGAAAAATTATTAAGAACTTTTCTGCGGACTGTTAAAATATTAGTCATCTGATCAATTGGGTTTGAACCATCGTCCCACTGGTGAGAAGTCGGATGTGTATTTCCACCAATATCAGGAATATAGATAAAACCCTGTTTTAATGTTTCCTGCATGATTTTTTCGAGCCCCTCCTCCTCGTTTATTCCTTTGGGGAATTCCGTATAACCCCACATCACAGCGCGCTTATCCCAGGCTCCGATACCTTTCGCGTAAGCATCTGAGATGTCAACGGTGCCATCTGCTTTTAATGAAAACTTGGGAAAAGGGTAATCCATTACCGAAGCACGGTCTTTAGGACTGGCAGCAAAATTGTGATTAAAACCAAGCGTATGGCCTATTTCATGCGCAGACAACTGGCGTATGCGCGCGAGAGCAAGTTCCTCCATCGCTTTCGGAACAGCTTTTCCATCTTCATATGGCTGTAACAAGCCTTCCGCAATCAGATAATCCTGTCTGTGGCGATCCGAGCCAAGTGTGATAACCCCTTTCATAATTTCACCGGTCCTTGGATCAATAAACGAAGCTCCCGATGAAAATCCGCGCGGACTGCCTGAGCGGTTTATCCAGTTTACAATATTGTACCGAATATCCATTGGATCAATTCCTTCGGGCATTTCCTTCACAATAAATGCATCCTTAAATCCGGCTGTTTCAAAAGCTTCGTTCCAGAAAGCGCCACCCTCGATCAGCGCTTTTTTAACCGGACCGGGGGCACCTCTGTCGATGTAATATGTGATCGGTTTTACCGGCTCGCTCATTGCTGACGACGGATCTTTCTTTTCCAGACGATGTCTTCGAATAAAACGCTTTACCGACGGCTCAGTCATAGGTGCAGAAAAATCCATATAGCTAAACATTCCAAACGCAGATCGTGGATCGAACTTTCTGGTTTTATACTTATCGTCCGGAAGCTCGGCAAACGACTGGTGCATGTTGATCGTTACAGCGCTCGGATCCGGTGCCAGACTTCCTCCACGTCCCCCGCCGCCCGAAGCGCCTCCGGTGAAGGTTAACATTGCTTCAAATTCACTGTTCCTTGGGAAGTTTTTTGTGTTTTCCATGAAAACCACCGATCTCGTTTCATCAAGGCGGTAAGTTCCACCTCCGCCAGAGGGCTGCACACTTACCGGTCCGCTGACCCGTCTCACCGCAAGCCTCGCAGCCACGTTCTGGCTATCGCGAATAATGAAAGGTGTAAAATCAATCAGCATCTTGTTACCCTCTATGGCAATGGGTACAAAACCCCAGATTACAGATTTGGCAAAAGCATTTTCAACCGCTTTGATTTCGTCCTTATTTGTAGTAATTGCCCGGTAGCTATTAGACGGTTCGACCAGTAAGATTTTCGGACCCACCTTTATAAATTTGGCGATGGCAGAAGATGCCTGTCCGCGTTCCGGACCACCGTTACCCACCCCTTCGGAAAGTGAGGAAAAATAAAGAAATTCCTGATCAATCTTGTCTACTTCCAGAAATACCTTTCCTGTTTTTTCATCATAATAAAAATTAAAAAAGCCGTCATATTTTTTAAGTCCCTGTGTTACCGAAGCGATAGTGGATGCTGCCGGAGATTGCGCCTTGGATGGTGGCACGCCTCCGGTGCTTTGCGCATAACCGATATTTCCGGCAGCAAGAAGTACTGCCAGCATTTTGAATGTAATTTTCATTATTGTGATGTATTGTTATTTTTGATAAAATAATAGAGATGACTCAGGCATTAAAACCTTTCTCATTTTCCCGAATCAACCTTTTTGTCTTCCCGTACGGTAGGATATTTTATTCCTAATTGTTCAAGATACGAAGCATATTTTGAAGGATCGTAATAATACTTCTTCATTTCCGGTCTGAATTCCTTCATGATATTTGCGTTTAAATGCAAAGCTGGTTTATCCGTTTTGGAAACAAAAGGGATGTACTTCACATCCTTTGTCTGAACATCGTTGAAATAAGTCCATGCACTTTTAATTACTTCCGGATTCATAAACATATCCAATAAAGTCATTGCCTCAACCTTTGCGCCTGCAATTACTCCTTTGTGTGCAATCGGCGTGGCCATGGCAATGGCATTTGCCCAGTGATGGCCGGGTAGACCGGGAATATTCGCAGGGTATCTCAGTGTGACCGTCGGCACGTTCCAGGAAATGTCGGCAATGTCATCCGATCCTCCTCCTCCGGCCGAGGTAGTCGGAACAGGCTTACCCAAAGGGCTAAGTGCTGTACTTAAACCGTTACTGAGAAGAGTGTCTCCTTCCGGGTTATTCATTTCTTTCTGTGCAGCTTTTGCCAATTTCTGGTCTGCATCAGACCATTTAGGCAATCCGACAGCTTTAATATTTTTATACATTGTCTCGGCAATAGGCTGATTAAAATGACCTGGCCAGGCGCTACCCAGAATCTCATAAGTCATTTTAGTTTCGGTCATCTGTGCTGCCGCTTCCGCAATTCTGACTCCGTCTTTGTACATCTGTGAAATCTTGGGATATGTCCTTTCACGGAAATAATACCAGACCGAAGCTTTGGACGGCACAACATTTGGCTGGTCCCCTCCGTCCACAACTACATAATGCGATCGTTGGGTCGTTTCCATGTGCTCGCGGTGGTAGTTCCATCCAATGTTCATCAACTCAACAGCATCAAGCGCACTTTTACCCCGCCAGGGTGCGGCCCCTGCGTGTGAAGCCTGCCCGTCAAATGCAAACTTAACGGACACCATCCCGTTATTGCCCGCATCTCCGTATGAAACTGCCATGTTATTGGCCACGTGCGTAAAAATACAGGCATCAACATCTTTAAAATATCCGTCGCGAACGTAATACGCTTTGGCTCCCAGCTGCTCTTCCGCTACTCCCGGCCAAAGCATGATCGTTCCCGGAATCTTTTCCCGTTCCATGATTTTTTTAAGGGCAAGTACGGCAACGATATTTAGAGGTACACCCGAATTGTGCCCCTCGCCATGACCGGGTGCTCCTTCGATAATCGGATCGTGATAGGAAACCCCTGGCTTTTGAGAAGCTTTGGGAATACAGTCGATGTCGCTTCCGACAGCAATCAATGGTTTACCCGAACCCCACTTTGCGACCCAGGCAGTAGGAACACCGGATATACCTGTTTCGACAGAAAATCCATTTTTTTTCAAAATATCTGTCAGATATTTTGATGTTTCAACCTCCTGGAAGCCAAGCTCTCCAAAGCTAAAAACCATGTCCACCATTTCCTGTGTTGCTTTCTGCTGACTATCAATCTCTTTGATCAGCTCAGATTTGAGTTGGTCGATTTTTGTCGGTACCGTCTTTTTTTGCGCCGAAATTCCCAATGGAAGCAAAAGCGCCATTCCTAGCGAACCCGCCATTATGTATTTCCGGATTGTAACGCAGGTAAAGTTTTTTTTCATTATGAAGAGTTGTTTTTGTTCTGGTGATAAAAAGGCAGATAGTTTTAGCCAGGAAACTCCCGATACTTACCTGCCGAAAGTCGGATGATGTTTATCTTTGAAAGATTCATTCTGACATACTAAGTTAAAACATAGTTGTTAAAATTTTAATATTTTTCAAAATCCTTCACATTTAAGATGTTTTTAAGGAAATTACATTAATATAATTATTCTTTTTATACCTTTTATCAAATAATATTTTGATTTAGATTATAAAATATTCAATTAGCAGGAACTAAAAATCAAATGATAGCAGTAATACAAAGAGTAAGTGAAGCGTCGGTAACCATCAATCAGGAAGTTCATGGCGCTATTGAAAGAGGTTTTTTAGTATTGCTGGGAATCACACATGAAGATACACAGGCAGACGTTGAATGGCTGGGCCGTAAGATCACAGGCATGCGGATTTTTGGAGACCAGGATGACAAAATGAATCTGGACCTGGCCGCGGTTGACGGAAACATTCTTCTGATCAGCCAGTTCACTCTACATGCAAGTACGAAAAAGGGTAACCGGCCTTCGTTTATAGAAGCCGCGCGGCCGGAAGTTGCAATTCCGTTGTATGAAGCGATGATAAAGTTTCTGGAAAAGGAAATGGGTAAAGCAATAGCCTGCGGGCAATTTGGGGCCGATATGAAGGTGGCACTACTTAACGACGGCCCAGTGACAATTGTAATTGATTCGAAAAACAGAATTTGATTTTCAGACTAAAAAACATTCATTCAAATCATCCCACGCGTACTTATGACAATCGACGAAGCGCAACAACAGGTAGATAACTGGATTAAAACCTACGGTGTACGTTATTTTTCTGAACTTACAAATATGACTATTTTAACCGAGGAGGTTGGAGAGCTTGCCCGTATTATGGCCAGAACCTACGGTGACCAGTCATTTAAAAAATCGGAGTTGGGAAAAGATCTTGGTGATGAAATGGCTGATGTACTTTGGGTTTTAATTTGCCTGGCAAATCAGACCGGAATTAATCTCACAGAAGCATTTGCAAAAAACATGGATAAAAAAACCAGTAGAGATAAAGACAGGCACAAGGAGAATGAGAAATTATAGTAATTGCTCTAAAATCTAAGGCCTACTGTTACTTTATTTGCAGACGGCTTTAAATAAATGCTGTATTTGGGATTTGGAGTTGCTATTGTACTATTATAAAATTTCACCGCCTGGTTTTTCTTGTGTTTCCCCAAGACTAATACAGCCAATCCACTGAGTGATATCCCCGAACCTACACCTACGATTGCCACGCCCGTGTACCTTGTTTGACCCTCAAACGACAGTAGGTCATCAAAGATTTCAATCATCGTTACCACTGCTCCCACCAAAGTTACACCCGCTCCAACTATAGCAATCGTTCCACCCGTTTTTAATAACCGATGACCATTATTGAATTTCGTAAAGTTAGCTGAATCCTTCTGGGCAAGCACATCCATCACAAATTGAGTCGAAACTATTCTATGGTTTACAAGATATTTACCAAAACTGCTTTTAATAACAGGGAATTTAGTTTGTACCTCGAAAGGACTGATACTATCCAGGCTTTGCTCCGATTGACCGTAAGAGCAGTTTACTAGGCACAATAAAAATATTATAATCCTAAACCGTAAGTTTAGAAAGTAATTCATTGTGACGGGGTGGGAGGCTAAGGTCAAAAAATAAGCCCGTCTTCCGACGGGCTTAAAGCAAATTACATATCAAGCAATAATCTCATTGGATCTTCGAGAAGCTGCTTTACACGAACAAGGAAACTTACAGAATCCTTACCGTCAATAATTCTGTGATCATAAGAAAGTGCCACGTACATGATCGGACGGATCACGATTTGTCCGTCAACCACAACTGCCCTTTCCACAATATTGTGCATCCCTAAGATTGCAGACTGAGGAGCATTTATGATTGGAGTAGACAACATCGAACCAAACGTTCCGCCATTTGTGATGGTGAATGTTCCGCCGGACATTTCGTCCAATCCAAGTTTACCATCACGTGCACGAATTGCCAGACGAACAATTTCCTTTTCAACTGCTGCAAAAGAAAGCGTTTCAGCATTTCTGATAACCGGTACAACCAATCCGCGGGGAGTAGATACGGCAACTGAAACATCGGCAAAGTCGTTGTAAACGATTTCGTCTCCGTCAATTGAAGCATTAACGCCAGGGAAATCTTTTAACGCAACCGTTACTGCTTTTACAAAGAATGACATAAAGCCCAGACCAACTTCATGTTTTTCTTTGAACTTGTCTTTGAACTTCGAACGAACATCCATTACCGGCTTCATATCAACCTCATTGAAGGTTGTCAGCATTGCCGTTTCGTTTTTCACAGCTACCAGACGGCGTGCTATGGTTTTACGAAGAGAGGACATTTTTTCGCGGCGCTGTGCACGGGCTCCGGCAACAACCGGCGCAGCAGCTGGTTTCGCAGGTGCAGCTTTAGGAGCCTCCGCTGGTTTGCTCCCCGCTTTCAGTGCGTCGTCTTTCATAATACGACCACCTGATCCAGAACCGTTCACATCTTTAACATCAATCCCCTTTTCAGCCAGAATCTTAGCTGCAACAGGCGATGCATGTTTTTCTACACTTCCTTTGTCAGAACCCGCCGCCGGGGAAGTGGCAGCAGCCGCTGGTGCAGCTGCGCCGGAAGAAGCACCTGCTTCAATCGTGCAAATTAAAGCACCGATTGCAAGGGTATCTCCTTCTTTTCCAACTATTCTTAAAGTGCCTGCAGCTTCGGCAGGCAATTCGAATGTTGCTTTATCTGATTCAAGCTCACAAAGAATTTCGTCCACTTCTACATGGTCTCCGTCCTTTTTGCTCCATGATGCAATTGTTACCTCTGTAATGGATTCACCAACAGCAGGAACTTTCATTTCATAAGCTTTTCCCGAAGCAGCTGGTGCAGGAGCGGGTGCTTTTTCTTCTTCCTTAACAGGCGCAGATTCTGCGGGAGTTTCCTGAGCGGGCGCTGCCGCAGGAGCCGCAGCCGCTTCTTTCGGAGCAGAGCCGTTAGCTGATGAATCGATTGTTGCAATCAGGTCGCCAATGTTTAGTGTGTCGCCTTCCTGCGCTTTAATATGTAAGACACCTTCTGCCTCAGCAGTTAATTCAAACGTTGCTTTATCTGAATCAAGTCCGCAAATGACTTCATCCATTTTGACAAAATCTCCGTCATTTTTGAACCAGTTTCCTATTGTTACCTCGGTAATCGACTCGCCAACTGGCGGTACTTTTATATCAATTTCAGCCATTTTATCTGCAATCTTGTTATCGAATTAAGTGTCTTAGAATATTTCTTATTTATAATTCAAAGGCTCTGTTTAAAATCTCAGCCTGTTCTTTTGCATGTATTTTTGAGAAACCTGTAGATGGCGACGCACTTGACTCACGTGCGATTACCTGCAATGGTTTAGCACCTTTGTACATACGAAGCATGAATGTCCAGCCACCCATGTTGAATGGTTCTTCCTGTACCCAGTAAACTTTCGCATTCGAATATTTATTCAGATGCTCATCAATCTGAGTCTGCGGGAACGGATGCATTTGCTCTACACGGATAATGGCAACATCATCACGTTTATCGTTCTGCTGTTTTTCAAACAATTCATAATAAAGTTTACCAGTACATAACAATACCTTCTTCACCTTTTTAGGATCAGCATAAGTATCACCAATTGTTTCCTGGAAGCTGCCGTTTACAAGGCTGTCGACCGGAGAAACACAAAGAGGATGTCTCAACATCGACTTCGGTGACATTATGATTAACGGCTTGCGGAACTGTGATTTTAACTGACGGCGCATGATATGGAAAAAGTTGGCCGGCGTAGTAACGTTGGCAACGATCATGTTGTAATTGGCCGAAAGCTGAAGATATCTTTCCGGACGTGCATTCGAGTGTTCAGGACCCTGGCCTTCATAACCGTGAGGCAAAAGCATAACCAGTCCGTTCCAACGATCCCATTTGGTTTCGCTTGAAGAAATAAACTGATCAATAATTACCTGAGCTCCATTGGCAAAATCACCAAACTGCGCTTCCCAGATAACCAATGCATTGGGGTTAGCCATTGAATAACCGAACTCAAAACCTAAAACTGCATACTCAGAAAGTAATGAATTATAGATCATGAATGGTCCCTGACCTTCTTCAATATGACCTAAACTATTGTAAGAATAGTTGGTTTCGACATCGTGTAAAACGGCATGACGATGAGAGAAAGTACCTCTCTGCACATCCTGGCCGCTCAACCGAACAATGTTTCCTTCCATGACCAAAGATCCGTAGGCAAGCAATTCCGCAGTTGCCCAGTTCACTTCTTTTTTGTCAAAGATCATCGTTTCACGATCCTTGAGAAGTTTGTCAATTTGTTTCAACCGGTTAAACCCTTCCGGCGTTTTGATTAAAGCCTTACCAATTTTTTCAATAACTTCAAGCGGAACACCTGTTTCCACTGATTTTTCAAAATCTTTGGCTGTTGCTTTACGAAGTGTATGCCACTCCTGTTCAAGCTTCGGCATTACATAAGGAAGCGCTTTTTGTTTTACCATATCAAGACGTTCCTGCAATAATTGCTTGAACTCCTTATCCATGTTGGCTGCAAGCTGCGCATCCACATCACCACGTTCTACCAACACTTTCTGATAGATTTCACGCGGGTTTAAATGGTTTTCAATCGACTTGTAAAGAACCGGTTGTGTAAACTTTGGCTCATCTGCTTCATTATGCCCGTGACGACGATAACAAACCATGTCAATAAAAATATCTTTATTGAATTTCTGACGATATTCAACCGCAAGACGCATACAGAACACCACAGATTCCGGATCATCTCCATTTACGTGTAATACAGGTGCATCAACGATTTTGGCAATATCTGTACAATAAATACTTGATCTTGCATCTTCAAAATCGGTTGTAAAACCAACCTGGTTATTGATTACAAAGTGAATGGTTCCACCTGTGTAATAACCATTCAGACCTGACATCTGCGTTACTTCATACACAATTCCCTGACCTGCTACGGCAGCATCACCATGAATCAATATGGGCAAAACACGATCGTAATCACTGTCGTACATCCCGTCGGCTCTTGCACGGATGTAACCTTCAACAACCGGGTTTACGGCTTCAAGGTGAGACGGGTTTGGTGCCAGTTTCAAATGTACTTTTTCGCCATTTTCAGCTGTGATCTGGCTTGCAAAACCCATGTGGTATTTTACGTCACCGTCTCCCCAAACCTGATCTGGCAAATTACCTTCAAATTCGTTAAATATCTGGCCGTATGTTTTTTGCATCACGTTGGCAAGCACGTTAAGCCTTCCGCGGTGAGCCATACCGATCATCACTTCAACCACACCCATTTCTGCTGCCTTGTTGATCATAGCATCCAGAGCCGGAATTGTGGTTTCTCCACCTTCCAGTGAAAAACGTTTCTGACCTAAATATTTTGTATGAAGAAAGTTTTCAAAAACAACTGCTTCATTCAGCTTCGAAAGGATATGTTTCTTTTCATCAATTGAAAATTTCATATCCAAAGCTTCTTTCTCAATCTTCTTACGCAGCCAGCTTTTTTGTTCGCGGTCGCGGATATATAGATATTCAAAACCTATATTTTTGGTATAAATCGTTTTGAGCGAATCTACAATCTCCCGAAGGGTTGCAGGACGTCCAAAAACTTCGACACCCGCTTCAAAAACTGAATCTAAATCCTCATTTCCAAGGTTAAAATCAGATATTTCCAGCTGTGGCTGCCGGTCTTTTCTCTTTTTAATAGGGTTGGTCGTAGCCAGAAGATGACCTCTCGAACGGTAACCGCGAATCAAATGAACCACTTCCATTTCCTTCCGGATACGGGCTGGATCTGATTTGCCGGATACTGCTGCTTCTTTGCCATTGGCTGCACCATTTGTATGTCCGTTCCCGTTTACCGGGTACTTTTGCGAGAAATCGAATCCCTCAAAGAATTTTTGCCAGCCTTCATCTACTGAAGCTGCATCTTGCTTATAGGAATTATATAAATCCTCTATGTAAGCGCCGTCGGAATTTGCTATATACGTGTATTTATCCATCACAAATGTGATTATTTCATTTACCGGACAAAGTTACGAGACTTATGTAAACATTGCACATAAAATCTCCTTTTAACTTTACCCAAAATTATCTGTAATTAAACTGTTACTAATACTTTTGAAAACCACTCGGATTTGGAACAAATTTGAGCATCAGCTCATGAATTCCTTTCGGTCCCTGCGAAATCGTGTAAAGTTGTTCGATTTGTTTTGTACTATAAAAATATCCCAGCCTTACATTTTTCCCCAACTGCACCTCTGCTGATAATTGTAAAAAATTTATTCCTGCATCGGAGTAAACGTTGTTTTTGCCACCCATTCTGTAAGATGCACCTACTCCCACTTTTTCGTTAAACCATAATCTTGCTCCAAGATCCACCCGAAGATTATGGTCTTTTTCCTGGACAATTAATATATGGGGAAGCAGCAAAACATCTTCATCCAATTCGTAACTACCACCGGTCATGATGTATAAAGGACGACGATAAAAATAGTTTATAACCTGATCGCCGAAACCGTGAGATAAAATTTCCGGCTTGGAAATCCCAAGATAAAATTGGTCAGAATGCAGCCACGCACCAACTCCGGCACTGGCCAAAGCGCGGTTTGTATTCCCCGAAATATCAAATACCGGCAATACATTTATACCACCCTGTGCACCGACGCCCAGTTTCCATTTATCCGAAATCCCTAAGTGATATGCAAAGCTGGCAGACAAGGCAGTTGTAGTAAAATAACTTGTCTGATCGTTCAAAGCCTGAAATCCTGCTCCAAACTTTCCGTTTCCAAAAGTGCCATCCGCTGCAAAAGTTTGGCTGGAAGGAGAATTAGGTATGTTAATCCATTTCCGCCTGAACATGGCGGTCATGTTAAACGTTTCCCTGACGCCGGTAAATGCCGGATTAATCGCCATTGGATTTTGTACATACTGTTCAAACATCACCTCCCTTTGTGCAAAACAAAGCTGACTGCCCAGAAAGAGAAATATAAAAGCAGACTGAAAGACTTTGTTTTTTAAGCGATGCGGTAAAATCATAGAAGGTATTGTTTCAATCTAATTTCGAATAAAGACCATTAAAAATGGCACGGGAAAGATCCCCTGCCATTTAAAAGCTTTTTAGTAAAAATCTACTGGCTTTTTCTAAAAATCATAGCCAAGTGTCAAGTATGGTATTGGCTTGTTGGTATAACCATTGTCAACTCCCCAGGCGTAGTCAAATTTAACGTAAAAGCCGAATAATGTCGTTCTGGCACCTAAACCATAACCCATCAGGTAAGGATTCTTGTAATTGGTAACCGTTGCACGGAAAGGATCATCCACAGTTCCGATGATTTGCGTGTTCAGGCTGTTGTTTTCGCTAAACGGTCCTTTACCTGTCCATGCCGTACCGATATCCCCAAAACCCACGATCTGGAAATTCCTCAGGAAACTGGAAGTAATAGATCCGCGGTAAAGATATTTGATCAAAGGAATTCTCAATTCCGCATTCAGCAACATATAACTTGTGCCGGACATACGGTTCAAATTAAAACCACGCAGGTTCGTTGCAAAGTCCGCAAAGAAAATATCTCTGTTATCAATATTCGGAGCGAAAGCTAATGGATTTTCACCGGTGCGTGTTTCCTTGCGGTTACCGATCCAGTTTTCCATACCTCCCATGATGTTCTGCTTAGGGGCTTTTCCGCCCGAATGACTGGCAGACGCGCGAATGGCAAGTATCAGGTCGCGGTGAATTTTTTGGTAATGACGAAAATCAAGACTGATACGATTAAAACTTTCGTCTTTACCTGAAAGGCCAAGATGTGCGTCATACCTGATTTTGAACCGCGTTCCTTCCATCATGTTCAAACCGTTCACCTTAGTATTATCAAATACATATTCGCTTCGAAGTCCTCCATAATTGGTTGCAAAATCCGGATTAGCAAGCACATAAACATCAATCATCCTCGTAGAAGTAAACATTGGAGACAATGTAAACCGGCTTGAAGGAGAAAATGGATAAGACGCAGAGAACATCACCTGATTGAAACGATACTTCTGGGGAGATCCCTCCGTATCTACATACAGTGCTTTTCTGTCAACCCGTAAACCGAAATCTATGCGATAGGTATTGTTGCTATATTCAGCAAACAAATCGCTGTTCCTAAAATTAGACGATATAAAAAACCCGGCTTTGATAACATGATTTTCCAAAAGGTCATTCATAGAAAGAGACTGAGCATAACCAAAACCCCGTATTGGATCGATGCGCCAGTCGGAACTTGCGTCATTGGTAATAAACAATCCTTTATATGGATAAGGCCCTTTAATTGCAATGTTCTCTCTGGTTGGTTTTGTTCTTGACAACACACTGGGCGCACCTGTCAAAGCTCCCCTGCGCTGTCTTGACTCAAACGTCTGCAATACGTCAGGATCAAACTGATAGTTATCTGTGTCTACTTCACCATCTTTCAAAGCAAGAGCCGGAGCAGCTTCCTGTTTAGCAACATTAGCCACCGAGTCAGTTTTACCCGGACCAACCGCTACGGTACTGGCAGGTACAGCTGCACCCGATGCATTCAGCGATGGCGTATCCAAAGATGCGTTTGAATCAAATCCATTTTTAAAACCAGCAGTTATGTAACCGTCAAACAGATAAGTATAGGCAAGAGCCCCTCCTGATTTCAGATTTACGTCGGCGGTTCTGATATTATGTATATAATTGGTTAGCTGTGTACTGGTATTCGAAGCACGGTTTAGCTTAAATACATTTGAAACACCTTTGATGTTCGACAGATAGATGATCTCATTCGCATCAGCGTAAATCGGGGATACTTTCGTCTTGCCTTCACTGTGAACCAGCTCTGTAATCTGTCCGGATTTTGGTGTGCCATCATGTTCAAAAAGAGACATCGAAGGAGCAACATTCTTATAATCTCCTTTGGCTGTTCCAAGTGAATCCGACGGACGGTTGGACGCAAACACAATTCTTCTTGAAGATCCCTGAATAAAGCGAGGCGAGACATCATCAAAAAGATCGCTTGTCAATGGCAATGGAGAAGCCCTGGCGACGCTTATCAGATAAATATCATTTTTACCACCTCTATCCGCACTCACAGCGAGCATGGATCCGTCCGCAGAAACATCCATATCGACGATCTGATCCAGACCACGAATATTCCGTTTTACTTTTATCTTAACCTTTTTAGTACCGATATTTTCGTAAACGTAAAGGTTTTTACGACCACTTTCGGACGCCAAAATCGTTAAGTTGTTATTTTTTGACCAGCCTAAGAGCGCGGGCTGACTGGTTCCCCGTTCTCCAACCTGATCCGTTTTACCCTGGCGAATCATTTTTTTCGAACCTGTTTCGCTGTCAAAAACGTAAACCTTATAACGTCCGTTTTTCACTTCGCTAACAGCAGTAAACTTTTTGTCCTGTGAAATCTTAATCGCCGACGCTGCATCAGTACCGCTGAATTCATTCAGCCTGTATTTCCAGCTTGGTTTTGAATCTGTATAATATTGCTCTGCGCTTTTGTTGAGATTTAAATAGTAGGCACGCCAGTCACGTAAAAAGCGATTGTATGAAGGAACCCCGAGCGTACTTGTGATACTGGTTTGCTCAGTTCTGATAATCCTGGTAAGATTGAGAATATCTGAAATTTTATCCTTGCCATATCTTTCAGCAATGTAGTTCCAGATGGAATGTCCGATCAGCGTTGCGTCGTTTCCTGTCAGCAAAGTGGGTTTTCTTACATTACGGTTTTTGAAAAAATCCCGCATGTAATCATTCAGCTCCGGAGACCATCCTTCTGAAATGTAAGCCGCCGTACCCGACATAAACCATTCAGGCAATGTAAGCAAAAGAGAACTCTGCAAAGCCTCTTTCATATTTCCGCCATAAAGCATGTCATAAACAAACAACATGCTGATGTCTTTTACCAGTTTTTTCCTGAAACCGATCTGATCGCCTGTATAGGCTACTTCTACCCGGGATTGCGCAAGATCGAGCTTTGCATCATCGCGGTTATCGATCGTCGACAACCCCATGTTACTTTGTTCAAGTTCAGCAGGAGAATTATAAAGGAAAATTTTAACACGGCTATAAGGAGTCCAGCCAAGCACATCTGTTATTTTATCAAACTCACTTTCAGCATATTGTGCTGTGAGCTTAGCCAGTTCCGTTCCGCCCTGGTGGTGATATATTTCAAAATTTGTGGTTCTGAACGTCTTCCAGTTGAAGGTTTTATACTGTACCCTGTTTTTCCCAAAGGTTTCCTGAGAGGGATATCTTTGCGCTGATGCCTCCGTGTACAATCCCAGAACTGCAACAAGATTTACGGGTATCGCTAATAAAAATAGAAATTTTATTCTCATAAATGCTTAGGCTTACTTCAATGGAAATATAACGAAAAATACCTTTGAATATTCACTAACGGATTCAATTCTTTACCATTTTCTAAATGCTGAACGAACTGATCAGCAAAAAATGGTGCCAGCGTTACACCTTTTGTCCCTAACCCGTTGAAAATGCAAACATTACTAAGCGTGGGATGAACTCCGATTAAAGGCCGCCGGTCCCTAACCGAAGGCCTGATACCGGCTGCCTGAGCGGTAATCCGAAAAGGAACTTTCAGTAAATTCTTTAATTTTTCTTCCAGTTCATCGCCAGCAACCTTTGTCGTTTCCCAATCCAACGGATCCCATGAATATGTTGCACCCACTTTACAGGTTTTATCCGAGGTTGGTAAAACGAAAATTCCCTGATTAATAATGTGTTTCTTTAAGATATGTTCTGACGAAATTTCCAAAATCTGCCCTTTGACCGGGGTAAAAGGAAGCCAGTTAAAATATTGGTTATTAACCGCCTCAAATCCCTGACAAAGAATTACTTTTCCAAATTTCTTGCCGTTCCATTCTACACCGGCTTCTGAATGTTTTAATTCTTCGGAATTAAACTTTGTTTCAATATACTGACCTGATCCTGAAAAATATTCTCTGCTTTTTTTTAGCAAAACCGGCAGATCAACCCAACCAGCACGAACCACTTCCAGCCCTCCATGTGCCATGTGAACATATTCAGCAACCACATCCTGGTCTTCACTTTTGCCGATGTAATTTGCAATGGCGGGCTCAGCAGATTGTGCTAAATACGTATTCTGTTCTTCTATAGATCTGTAAGGGCGGTAAACAGAAGTTTTATAAAGGAATTTTGCCTCCAATTTACTTTCAAGTTCTGAATAAAAGGAAGTTGCAAAGGGAAAGAGATCATCCGCAAGCCAGGTTTTTACCAGTTTTTTACCAGTAAGCGGATTAAAAATACCCGCGGCAACAAGTGATGATGACGGAGCAGTAGAATCGCCGGCAATTTTAAAAGTTTTACCTGCTTTTTGTAAGTGCCAGGCAATTGAAGCGCCGCCTATTCCATGGCCGACGATTAAATAATCAAAGTCGGGAATGTTTCCGCTCATTTGTTTTTATTTATTTCTCTATTGCGGAGCGAAGAAGCAATTTTCGCATCCGCAAGTCTTACTACCATTTCAACCTGCTCGTCAAGTGTCATAAGCGAATTGTCGATGTATACTGCGTCTTCGGCTTGTCTCAAAGGGCTTTCTGACCGGTGGGTATCTATATGATCACGCATTTTCAGATTTTCGGATATCTCTGCCAGGCCTATTAATTCTCCTTTTTCCAGCAATTCAAGCTGACGTCTCTGCGCCCGGATCAATGGATCAGCAGTCATAAATATTTTTAGTTCAGCCTGAGGAAATACAACGGTTCCGATATCCCGGCCATCCATGACAATCCCCTTTGTCCTACCCATACGTTGCTGCTGTGCGACCAGTGCGTGGCGAACTTCTGCAATGGCGCTAATGTCGCTTACCTTTTCCGAAACGTACATTTTCCGGATCTCATCTTCTACATTCAATCCATTCAGAAAAGTGTCGTTACGACCAAGTTCCGGATGCCTCCTGAACGAAATCTGAACCTGGCTCAGTGCAATTTCAATTTCCTTAGGATTTGTCTGGCTGACGTGATTTTGTAAAAAAAACAGCGTAACAGCACGGTACATGGCACCAGTATCGATATAGGGATAGTTAAGCTGCTTTGCAACCAATTTTGCTGTTGTGCTTTTACCACAGCTTGAATAGCCATCGATTGCAACTATTATTTTAGGCATAAAGGATCAGATTACAGACACCGGAAAAGCGCCGTTAAGCTTTAAACTATTAACACAAGCGGTTTTTATAACATAAACTTGCCTGAACAAAACACAATGGCCTGCTCTTGTAAAGACATAGTTAACACAATAGGTGTGTGCTGCAAAAATAGAGGAAAGAAACTGCGCTTGATACTTTTTTTTGAAAGTTAATAAAAAAAGCTAGGGGACGATTTGATACTCAGTTATTCCTGATTAAATCAACAAAAGGATAAACACCAGCCCAACAGGTAGTGCATATCCTTTATTCTGTTATTGTAAATGATTCGCTATTCCTCTTCCAATAAAAATACGACTAAACTTCTGGCACCATGTGCGCCAATTACGAGCGATTGTTCTATGTCAGCTGTTTTGGAAGGACCGGAAATAAAACATCCCCAACCGGTAGTATCTGCCAAAATTTTGTAGGCATCATGCATGTTGTTCACAATTTTATTCCTGGGGATAACAAAAGCGAGATTTTGCGTAATAAAAGGAAGTGCCCGGTGTGGTAAGTGGTTATCAGAAATCCAAATCGCCCCGTTTTCTGCTACCCCAAACTCGGCTTCCAGAATAGCAACTTCGATCATTTCCAGATCATGAGGATCTGAAATGTTCAGGCTAAAATCCGACCAGTCGGCCAGAGCCGGAATTGTTGTGGCACGGTTCACCACATCTGCATACATTTCAAATGCCTTTTTTCTGAGCTCATCATAAGAAGCAACCACAATTACCTCGGTGTAAACGGCCGCCAGTGTTTCCGTAAATTTAATCTCTGTATTTTCGTAATGACTTTCAAAACTGATTCTTGCCGGCAGCTGCGTTTCTGCCGGCTTATTTAATTTAATCTGCTGAAGTATTTTCTCGCGTGCACTCATTTTAATATGTCTAAAACCCGGAAACCGTGTTACTAAAAACTAAATATAAACCCGTTATTCTCTTCTGTTTCTGACATACCAGTCACGGAAACTTTCCTGAGGCGGTTCGGGCATGTCCCGCTGTTTATACCAGGGATTCAAACTATTATTTACTACAAAAGGCATAGCCCGCATCACCGAACGACCCAGTTTTCCCGACCATTGATAAAACCTTGGCTGGGACAAAACCATCGACATGGCCTTAATTCCGATTTCTTTTCCTTTTGGAACATGCCCACCTTTTACCAAAACCTGCCTCCATTTGTAAAGCTGGTCGTGAATATCGATTTTAACCGGACAAACATTGGAACAGCTTCCGCACAAAGTACTTGCAAAAGGAAGATCTGCATTTTTGGTCATGTCCAGATTTGGTGCCAATATTGAGCCAATTGGGCCGGCAACGGCGTTGTGATAACTATGTCCCCCGCTTCTTCTGTAAACCGGACAGGTATTCATACAGGCTCCGCACCGAATACACTTTAAGGAATTTCTGAAATCTTCACGCCCGAGCTGTGTGCTTCTTCCATTGTCTACAATAATGAGGTGCATCTCCTGCCCTTCCCTCGGCGTCTTGAAATGACTGCTGTAAGTCGTAATCGGCTGACCGGTTGCACTGCGGGCAAGTAATCTCAGAAAGACACCCAGATGTTCCTGTTTCGGAATAATTTTCTCAAAACCCATGCTGGCAATATGAATGTCTGCCAAATGCGCTCCCATATCCGCATTTCCTTCATTAGTGCTTACCACAAAACTTCCGGTTTCAGCAACCGCAAAATTGACACCGGTTAAGGCAGCGCGCCTCGTCAGAAATTTATCACGTAAATGCTGTCTTGCCGCTTCAGTTAAATATTGCGGGTCGGTAGCACCCGCTTCCGTACCAAGATGCTCGTGAAACAAATCACCGATATCCTTCTTTTTTAAATGGATGGCAGGCAAAACGATATGACTTGGCGGCTCGTTTCTCAGCTGCACAATCCGCTCGCCCAAATCCGAATCAATAACATCAATTCCGTTTTTAATCAAAAACTCATTCATGTGACACTCCTCGGTCAGCATGGATTTGCTTTTAACCATTTTATCAATGTTGTGCTGTTTTAGCAAACCAAGCACAATTTCGTTATGCTCCGGGCCGTCACTCGCCCAATGAACATGGATACCGTTTTCCTTTGCTTTTTGTTCAAAGGTCTGAAGTAAACCATCCATGTGGGAAAGAACATAATGCTTGATCTGCGATGCACTTTCACGAAGCTCTTCCCATTCCGGCAACTGCTTGGAGGATTTATCCCGCTTGGTCCGCACAAACCATAATGTTTCATCGTGCCAGTTTACATAAGGTTCGTCCTCATTAAATACTTCGGAGGCGCCCGCATGGTCCTTTGTTACTGTTGACATGGTTCTCTTAACAATTAGATAATAGTATTATTTAAAGAACTTGAATTGTACTTTTCACATTCGTAGCACTATTCCAAGTTTTCAGTTTGTTTAATAAACAACTTTTTAGAATCAGATAAAAAGCTATTTTATTGTAATGCAATATGTTATACTTTTGACATACAAAGTTTTTCGATCGGGACATCCGACTCTGAAAAAAGTTTAATTAAACTTTTCTTAGATACATTTAAAATTTTCACTCCTATGAAAGCAAAATCAATTATTCTAACGGCTGCTCTGACAGGCTTGCTATTCTCAGGTTCAGCATTCACAGTTAATGCACAAACCAACAACGCTTCCGAAAAAACTGTATCCGCTTCAACCAAGCTGAGCATACTGGAAGTTAAACCAATGCAATTCCGAGTTTCATATATTAAGCCAGAGTCAAACGCAGTTATAGTTCGCATTTTGGATACAGATAAAAATGTATTGTTTGCTGAAAACAAGCGTACTGAATCAAACTACCTGAAATATTTCGATCTTTCTACCCTTCTGGATGGTACTTATACATTCGAGGTAACGGACGGAAAAGAGAAGTATTCACAAACGTTTGATATTTTGACTAAAACGAGCCGCGTCGTTTCTTCAATTAACTAACGACTGGTTTCTTCTCAGATTCTGACGCCGGCGCGGCGCGCATCCGAAACTTTGTAAAATACCGGTGCTCATTCAGGGTTCCGGTATTTGTTTTATAATGCAGGTACGACTGTCTTAACAGAAATCGAGCTGTTCAGTATTTCAGCAATGTGCCTTACCTGAACTGTCGAATTTCTTCTTTTCAAAATTCCTTCCAGGTGCATCAGACAGCTCACATCTGAGCCGGTAATATATTCAGCATTGTGTCGTATGTGGTCAGAAACGCGGTCTTTTCCCATTTTTACGGAAACTGCTTCTTCGCTCACGCAGAAAGTTCCGCCAAACCCGCAGCATTCATCTTTGCGGTCAAGATCAACCAATTCCAGTCCATGTACTTTTCGAAGTAAGGTTTCAGGTTTTGAAAAAGCAGGTGCATTCAGCTCTGACATTTGGGATAAATGCAATCCGCGCTGCCCGTGACATCCCTGATGCAAACCCACACGATGCGGGAAATCTGCTTCGATTGAATCAATCTTTAATACATCGGTGATAAATTCAACCAGCTCGTAAACCTTTTTGCGCAGGATTTTAGACTCTGATGGCTTGTCTTCCACCTTCAAATGTTCTTTAATATGCAGCACACAGCTTCCGGAAGGAGAAACTACATAATCAAAGCCTGAAAAGGAATCATAAAAAAGATTGTTGCACCCGGTGGTCAGATGTTCAAATCCTGAATTGGCCATAGGTTGGCCGCAGCAGGTTTGATTGAGCGGAAAACTTACCGTACAGCCTAATTTTTCTAACAGTTCAAGCGTTGCTATTCCAACCTGCGGATAAAACTGGTCCACGTAACAAGGAATAAATAACCCGATTTTCAAATGTGAATAATTCATTTTACCAAAATTCAACTGTGGCAAGAATGGGATAATGATCAGAAGCCTGCGGATAATTCCTTATCACCTTATAGTTCTTCACACGTACCTTGTTATTGAGTAATACAAAAATATAATCCAGCCTGTCGCCGGGAAGTCCTTCGTTCCAGGTTTCCAATTGTGATCCCTGTGCTGCATCCTGCCATTTTTTTCGAAAAGAGAAATAAGGCTGCTCATTAGGCCGCGCTCCCATATCCATCCCCAAAAGTACCGGCTGTATACTGCCTGCGAGCATTTGATTGATATAAGCAGCCTGAAGTGCCCTGTCCATCACGGATGCATATTCAAGCCTCGAATTACAAAAACGAAAAGTCAGGTTTCTTGAATGGCGAATCAGTCCGCAAAGCAAAATTTTCGGGTCCGCTCCCGCTGTGGAGGGCAAAGTAATCGTTTGCGACTTTTCCAAAGGCCAGACAGATAAAATTCCCACACCCTGCGTTCCGTTTTCTGATCTCTCTGCCACACCATATGTGTAATGCATACCTGTCTGAATGGCGAGCTGGCGTAACTGAAACTGCGTTTTGCCATTACTGATCAAACTGTCAACCGCCTGCAAAGCCACCAGATCCGGTTTGTTCTCTTTAATGATCTTTAAAATTTCCATCAGATTGGACTCCTCATTCATATTCGCTCCATGCCTGATGTTGAAACTCATAATTTTTATTTCAACCGACCGCAGAGGCTGCGAGCCAGACAAGGCAAATGCGCTACAAAAAAGAAAAACAAAAAATTTAAATTTCTTCAATCTGACTGATTTTCTAAGGGTACAACTCTGTTTTAATTTTTAGACATTTCAGCGTCCGTTTCAGAGAAGTTTTCATCGTTGAGTTTATAACATTCAGAGCTATTCCGCTCCGTTTTCCATATCAAATATCTTTTTCATAATCATCCATTTCTCGCCTTCTTTTGCCGAAGGAAGACCCTGCTGATATTTCCACATCAACCCCTCCCATTCCTGTACCTTCTCGTTTTCAGCATCCATTTTTGCTTTTCGCTCAAAACTGAAATCATCCTCTGTTTCCATGATCATAAAGAGGTGATTTTCCAGCCGGTAAATTTCCATGACCGTAACACCGGCGTCCCTGATACTTTTTTCAATTTCTGGTCTTATCTTTTTATGATAAGCTTCGTATTCGGCGATCATTTCAGGATTATTGACAAGATCTACCGCCAGACAATATTTCTTCATCCTTTTACAAATGCTTTAATTTGAGAACCTTTTGCTGCAAAAAACACAACGTAACCAAAACATAGCATCGGCACAATCAGCGCATAGGCCGGACCAAATTTAAAAAGCGCTCCGGCAAGCATCGGCATCACAGCTCCGCCAACAATCGACATGATCAGCAGGGATGATGCAAGTTTTGATTCAACACCCAAACCCTTGGTTGCCAGTGCAAAAATCGTTGGAAACATAATCGACTGACAGAAATAAGTAAGGCTCAGACAGATTACCGCAGTCAGTCCGCCGGTTATCATGGCCAGCGCTACAAACACCGTTGCACCAGTCGAGAACCATAAAAGTACCCTGTTTGCTGAAAAACGGCTCATCAAAGTAGTACCAACAAAACGGCCTAAAAGAAATAATACCAGCGCAAACGATGCATGGTAACCAGCGATCTGAGTTGGTGTTAAAACCGTTTTTACACCGGTAATAGAATTGATGATATCCATGTACCCTTCAGCCAAAACCCAGTGCGCTTCTCTGGCAAAATCAAGTTTAAAATCAACAAAGTAACCCCAAAGCACTGTTTGTGCACCTACATTTAAAAATTGGGCAATAATTCCGTGAGTAAGGTGCTTGTGGCGAAAGAGAGAAAATATCGATATTTTCCGTGCAGCCTCGCTCTCCGCTTCACCCACATCCGGCATTTTTGTAAAAGCAAATAAAAGCGTCACAAAAAGAACCAGCGTTCCGATTGCGAGATAAGGCGGCTGGACAGACAGGGCTTCCTGAATTCGTATTTGTTCGGCCTCAGCGGCAGGCAAGACTGCCAGTGCTTCACGCGAATATTCAATGGGTGAAAAGATAAAAAGTGCACCAATGATCGGCCCCAAAACCAAGCTTATCCCATTGAAGGATTGTGCGAAGTTGATACGCCACTCCGATTTTTCCGGATCACCTAAAACCGTAACATAAAGATTTGCGGCCGTTTCAAGAAACGCCAAACCGCTTGCAATGGTAAAAAGAGCGAAAAGAAAGAAACCATATTCCCGCATCGAAGCAGCCGGATAAAACAAAAAAGCACCACCGGCATATAACAGAAGCCCAAGAATAATCCCTCTTTTATATCCGTATTTTTTCATGAAATAACCTGCAGGCAAAGCCATAAAAAAATATCCCATGTAAAAAGCAAAGTCAATAACTCCGGCCTGAAAACGATTGAGATCGAGTGCGATCTGAAACTGCTTGATCAGCGAACCGTTAAGAGAATTGGCCAATCCCCACAGAAAAAATAAACTGGTTACAAGAATCAGTGGAATCATGTAACCTCCTTTTTCACTACCCGTATTTTTCAGGGTAACCTTTTCCTGTGAGGGTATTGCAGCCATATTTTACTTTGAAGTTTAGGATTTATAATTGTAATATTCGAGAGCAGGTTAATCCAGATTATAAAATTTAACTGCATTGTTACCCATCACATCTGCCTGTTCATTTTTCTGGAGTGACGAAATGTAATCCGTAATAATCGATTTTATCTCTGCGTATTCTCCTGCAACCAGGCAAACCGGCCAGTCGGATCCGAAAAGTAAACGTTTTGTTCCAAAAGCGTCAAAAACCACATCCAGATAAGGACGAAAATCTGATTTTTGCCAGGAAGACCAATCGGCTTCGGTAACGAGCCCTGAAACTTTGCAGCTTACATTTGGCAATTCTGCCAGCTTTTTGATATCCTTTATCCAGGGATCTGTTTCGCCTTTTTTGATAAAAGGTTTTGCCATGTGATCCAATACAAACCGAACTTTCGGCAGCTGTTTTGCAAATTCAAATGCTTCTGACAGCTGATTGGCATAAATCAGAATATCATACGTAAAATCAAAAGCAGCCAGCTGTCCCACACCCTTTACAAACTCCGGCCGCAGCAAAAAACCTTCCGGCTGTCCCTGTGCAATATGACGGAATCCTTTTAACTGTTCAAACTGGGAATAAGCTTCAAGCCTGTCATAAATATTGTCAGACCTGAGATCAATCCAGCCGACCACACCTTTTATAAAATCATCCGCAGCTGCTAAATGGAGTAGAAATTCCGTTTCAGCATCCGTTTGATCAGCCTGTACCGCCACACAACCATAGATTTCATTTGTTTCCAAAATTGGTTTCAGGTCAGCCGGAAGAAAGTCACGACGAATAACCTCCATCTCAGGCGTTATCCAACTGTCTTTCACCGGATCAAAAATCCAGAAATGCTGATGCGAATCGATTACCATATATTAGCTTTTAGCTGTTGGCTTTTAGAATTAGCTTAAAAAAAACCGCTGCTGTCACCTTATAATTTCCGGGTTAAACCGCCGTCCAGGCAACGGCTTCCTGTTTTTGCTCACCAAGTCCTTCGATACCGAGTTCTACTATATCACCCGGTTTAAGATAGACTTGTGGTTTCATACCAAGTCCAACTCCTGCCGGTGTACCGGTTGTGATCATATCCCCCGGAAGTAAAGTCATGAACTGGCTCAAATAACTTACTATAAAAGGAACATGGAAAATCATATCCGATGTATTGCTATCCTGAATTTTAGTACCATTCAGTTTCAGCCATAGATCAAGATTGTTGGCATTTGGTACATCGGAAGCAGGTACGAAGTAAGGTCCAAGCGGGGCGAACGTATCATTGCTTTTACCTTTTACCCATTGTCCGCCGCGTTCCAGCTGAAACTCACGTTCTGAATAATCGTTGTGAACCGCGTACCCTGCAACATGATCCAGAGCCTGTTCAACTTCAACGTAACTGGCTTTTTTACCAATAATTACAGCAAGTTCCACTTCCCAGTCTGTTTTTACCGAATTTCTTGGGATAATAACCTGGTCATTCGGCCCGCATAATGCAGATGTTGCCTTAAAGAATATGATAGGCTCTTTTGGCAATTCTGTTGCACCCGACTCGTATGCATGTTTCGCATAGTTCATCCCGATACATATTATTTTCGAGGGACGGGCAATACATGATCCAAAACGAAATCCAGTTTCAACTTTTGGTGATGTATCAGCATGCTCAGTAAGCCAGGTGGCCAGCCGGCTTACTCCGTCTGTTCCAAAAAATTTCTCATTATAGTCTTCTCCAAAAGCAGACACATCGATCTGTGTTCCATCGGGAAGTTCAACACCTGGTTTTTCCTGTTCAAAAGCACCAAATCGGAATAGTTTCATATTTTTTTGTTTAGCAATTGGCTTTTAGCTGCTAGCTATTAGCCCTTGCATTAGGTTAAGTTTTCAATTTTAAGGATTTTGCAATTTGCAAAAAGCTTCTTCAACACAATATTTAACAAGCAGATGTTACGGACCAACAACGTTAAGCTAATAGCTATCTACTAATCGCTTAACGCCACTAATTATTTAATTTCTCAAACCCGCCATCAATCAAATAATCGCAGCCGGTTACAAATCCTGCCTCATCCGAGCAAAGATATAAGGCCATAGCACCGATTTCTTCCGGTTTCGCCATACGGCCGATCGGCTGTGTTTTTGATAATTTTTCAAACATTTCAGCTTCCTGTCCAGGATAATTTTTTGATATAAAACCGTCTACAAATGGGGTATGAACACGAGCCGGAGAGATACTGTTGCAGCGGATATTGTCAGCCAGGTAATCTTTGGCAACGGACAAAGTCATCGAATAAACCGCTCCCTTGGTTGTGGAATAAGCAAAACGATCAGGAATACCAACAGTTGCTGCAATGGAAACCATATTTAGGATTACTCCGCCGCCTGATTTTTTCAAATGCGGAATCGTGGCAAAAAGACAGTTGTAAACACCTTTTACATTCACGTTCAGCAATCGGTCAAAATCTGCTTCCTGGGTAGTATCTGCCTTGCCTACGTGGGCAATCCCGGCATTATTTACCAGAATATCGATCTTGTATTTCGCACTAATAGAATCAATCAAACTGATCACTTCGGATTGTTTTGAGATATCTATTGCATGCGCTTCGGCCAGTCCTCCTTCGTTTTTAATATCGTCTGCAACCTGTTTTGCCAGCTCATAATTCAATTCAAGAATCTGAACATTGGCTCCCTGTTTTGCAAATGTTTTGGAAATCGCTAATCCGATTCCGCTTGCTCCGCCGGTTACCAGGGCTACTTTGCCAGTTAAATAAAACATCTACTTTATATTTATTTAAATCCGTTTTAACAAAATTTGTTTTACTGCTCCGGATAGAAAAGGTTTTTAAATTTAATCTTTACTCAAATGCCCATCATCTGGTATGTTCAAGTCCTTCGGACTTGTGGGGTTTTATTCATCCCGGATTTTATCCGGGGCTATTCATGTTTGACCCTTTCGGGTCTCGTCCTCAAATGTTGATTTCAACTTCCTTTCCATATTACATCCGTGGCTATTCAAGTTTGACCCGTTATGGCCCTTTCAGCTTTTACTAATCCCTTTTATCACTTTCCCAATTAAATCCGGAATTTATATTCAAATTAAAACATATCACCGCCGGCTTCCTTCCCCCATATTCCCCTCATCCCTTTCTCCCCCCTGCCCAAAACCCTAGAGCGATACTCCTCTTTTCCATGGAATAAAATCATCCTGACCAAGCTCCTGCGCTTTTGTCAGCTCACCGCTGGCGACTTTTATCACATATTCCAGCAGGTTCTCTGCATTCTGTTCAATCGATTGTGTTCCGTCAACAACAGGACCACAGTCAAAGTCGATAACATCCGGCATACGGTTCGCCAAAGATGTATTGGTAGCCACTTTTGCAACAGGGCAGATCGGATTACCAGTTGGTGTGCCCAGCCCGGTCGTAAACAGTATAATGTTTGCACCAGCGGCACTCTGACCCGTAGTTGCTTCTACATCATTACCAGGTGTACATACGAGCTGCAAACCAGGTTCTGTTGCACGTTCAGTATAATTCAGAACATCGGCGATATAAGCATTTCCGCCTTTCTTGGCAGCACCTGCCGATTTGATAGCATCGGTAATCAGTCCGTCTTTGATATTTCCCGGAGAAGGATTAAACGCAAATGCTGAACCTACGGCTTCTGCTTTTCCTGCATAATCACGCATCAGTTTTTCAAACTTCGCCGCTTTTTCCACAGTAACACAACGGTTGATTAGTTCCTGCTCTACTCCGTTTAATTCAGGAAATTCTGCAAGAAGCGTTTGCCCGCCTAAGCCAACTACAATATCAGAAAGATGCCCCAAAACAGGATTTGCAGAAATTCCTGAAAATCCATCCGAACCGCCGCATTTAAGTCCGACCGAAAGTTTTGATAAAGGAGCATCTGCTCTTTCGAACTGATTGATTTTGGTTAGCCCCATAAATGTTTCCTTAATCGCCCCCGACATCAATGAATATTCTGTCCCTTTCTGATGTTCGAATGCGAAAAACGGTTTATCAAAATGCGGATCACGCTTTTTGATTTCGTCCTCCAGTGTTTTCAGTTCAGAATTCTGACATCCCAAACTTAGAACCGTAATTCCCGCAACATTCGGATGCACAGCGTAAGATGCAAAAAGAGAGCAAAGTGTGTTGGCATCAAAACGGGTACCTCCACAGCCACCTTCATGTGTAAGAAATTTAACTCCGTCAACATTTTGAAACGGACGGTTATTTATTTTTTTAACGACAGGCTGTTCGGCAAAAGTTTCAAGGCTTTTTAGCGTGCGCATATCTCCTGCCTGGTACAGATGCAGGAATTCACGCACGTGATCGCGGTAAATATCCGTTTGCGCGTAACCCAGCTCACGTTCAAAAGCATCCTTCATAATCAGGACATTTCTGTTTTCACAGAAAACCAACGGAACCACAAGCCAGTAATTATAGGTACCAACACGGCCGTCCTGACGGTGATAACCTTTAAAAGTCCGGTTTTGCCACTTGCTTACATCCGGCTGTGTGTAAGAATAAGGCTGTCTTTTTGCCGTACTGTAATCGTGTGCATCATGTTTTAAATTAAAAGTCGTGATCGGCTCTCCTTTTTTAATAGGCTGCGTAGCACGGCCAACGAGTACGCCATACATGATGACAGCTCCACCCGTTTCAATATCTTCGGTAACAAACTTATGCTTGGCGGAAACACCGTAAGCAAGGTTATAATGTTCACCAGCCCATTCGGCATCTGTTCCTGTCGGCAAGTCTCTTAATGCGACAATAACGTTATCTGATGGATGGATTTTTAAGAGGTTCGACGCCATAGTGATATAAAAATAGATTCCTGTAAAATTTCCGGTTGCGTACTTAAAACAACTCTTGATGCAAAATTACTTCCCGAAACAAAAATAAGATTGAAACATCGTTTCTACCCTTTTGAACAGGTTAAATTCAGCTTAAAAGCAAAAGAGTTATTTTACAGAAACACGATCCGTTTTTCTGATACCGAAATCATGTACAAATGAATAGAATTATTTAAACTCTTTATTTTGCAATACTAGCATATTTTTCAACTATATTGGCATATTAAATTAACATATCCTGTATAACTTGCTATTATAGCTGTGAAACCACAATTATTAAAGGTTCCAAAAGGGTTGCAGCAATCGTTCAGTATCAGGCGGGACGTGGTCTTATACTTTTATAACCAGTGGCATTATCACCCTGAACTGGAACTGGTACATATAGAACAGGGATCAGGAACACAATTTGTCGGCGATAACATCCAAAACTTTCAGAGCGGCGACCTGATCCTGATCGGGCCGAACCTGCCGCATTACTGGCGTTGTGATGAAAAGTACTTCCAGGGCGATTCCAATTTATACGCCCAGGCAACAGTACTCCATTTTTCAGAAAGTATTTTTGGCGACACTTTTCTAAGCCTTCCGGAAAATAAAGCGATTCTGGAGTTGTTGGACAAGGCAAGAAAAGGCATGAAACTGATTGGACAGGAAAATAAAAATGTAAAAGAAATTCTTCAAAATTTGCTGGATCAAAAAGAGAGCAATCCAATGATTGCGCTGCTGCGCATTTTGCAAACCATATCACAAAATCCGGATATTACACTCCTTTCCAACACTGATTATGCGCAGGAATTTGATCAGCACGATACAGATCGCATAAATCATATATATCAATACAGCCTTGCCAATTTTCAGCAAAAAATCACCATTGAAGAAATAGCAGAAGTGGCAAGCATGAGCCCGCATTCTTTTTGCAGGTACTTTAAAAGCAGGAGCAGGAAAACCTATTCTCAGTTTTTACTTGAACTCAGGATCGGACATGCCTGCAAATTACTTCTGGATGGTAAACTCAGTGTTGCGCAGATCTGTTTTGAAAGCGGGTTTAATAACTTTGCCAACTTCAATAAATATTTTAAAACGCTTACAGGGAAAAGTCCGCTCCGCTACCAAAAAGAATATCGCTCCTGATTTTCAGTCACTCACCTTTTCAAATTTACAGATTCGTTTTAGCCAGGAAGAAAAAAACGCCAAAATAGTTGTAAAAAATGCTCGTATTTATAAAGTTTCCTAACTTTTATCAATGGTACTTTACTGAGAAATTATTACGCTTTTCCTAACCCTTTTCATTTTCTATCCGAATGCTTATGTTTCCGATAAATTTGATCCCCGCAAAACATTTAAAGTTCTTCTATCTTGTTGATATAAGTAATACGACAAATTTTTATTGTCATACTGATATTTGATTTTGACTCCATTTTGATTCCACAAAGACAAAATAAGATCGTCACATATGACCTTTCTTAGCTGGCAAAAGTTCATTTTAATATTTTTTCAATTGTCCGTTATTGGGTTAACGAACCATTGTTTTGCTACTGACCTGTACATTTCAAAAACCGGCAGTGACCGAAATCCGGGTACAATCAGCAAACCACTGGCAACCTTCGAGGGTGCAAGAGATAAGGTTAGAAATATTCATGAGCCGGTTACAGTACATGTCAGGGCTGGTGTTTATTATTTAAGCAAACCGGTCATATTTGGTCAAGAGGATTCTCGTAAACCAGCTGAAGAAGTTATTTATCAATCCTATAAAGATGAAAAGGTTGTAATCAGCGGAGCAAAAGAACTGAAATTAAAGTGGCTTATCCATAAGGGAAATATCAGAAAAGCTTCCGTCAGCAATGAGGTCATCTTCGATCAGCTGTATATAAACGGACAGCAACTGCGTATGGCCCGCTACCCAAATTACAATCCGGCAAGCAGTCATTTTGGTGGTTATTCAGCGGATGTACTGGATCCTGCGCGTATCAAGTCCTGGAAAAACCCTCAGGGCGCCTTTGTCCACGCCCTTCATAAACATGAATGGGGTGGCTATCATTACAAAGTAACCGGTAAAGAAACCGACGGCAAACTGAAACTGGAAGGCGGTTATCAGAACAACCGCCAGATGGGAATGCATGACAAATATCGGTTTGTAGAAAATGTTTTTGAAGAACTAGATACGGCCGGAGAATGGTATTTTAATAAACAGGAGAAAATGCTGTACCTATATCCCTCTGACGGTCAGGATTTAAGTAAAAGCCGGTTTCATTCCCCACAGCTACGACACCTTTTTGAATTTAGAGGAAGTGCAAAAACTCCGGTAAAAAATATTGGGCTCCGGGGTTTTGAGTTTGCTCATTTGATGCGAACTTTCATGGAAACCAGGGAACCCTTACTTCGCAGCGACTGGGCCATCTACAGAGGCGGAACTGTAATTTTTGACGGCACAGAAAATTGCTTTGTCAAAAGTTGTTATTTCAATGCAGTTGGTGGAAATGCTGTTTTCTTTAACAATTACAATCGCAACAGCGAAGTTTCAGGATGTCATATCGAAAATGCTGGCGCCAGCGGAGTTTGTTTCGTAGGCGATCCGTCTGCCGCTCGCTCACCCAGCTTTGAATACAATCAGGCGGTTTCATATGAAGAAATGGACAAACAGCCCGGACCCAAAACCAGCAATTATCCTGCAGAGTGTAAAGTTTATGATAACCTCATGCATGGCCTGGGTCAGGTAGAAAAACAGGTTGCGGGTGTAGAAATTTCGATGGCGATGGATATCACCGTTAGTCATAATACGATTTATAATGTTCCCCGTTCGGGAATTAACGTCAGCGAGGGAACCTGGGGCGGACATTTGATTGAGTACAACGATGTATTTAATACTGTTCTGGAAACCGGCGACCATGGTTCTTTCAATTCCTGGGGACGAGACCGATACTGGCATCCACAGCGCGATGTGATGAATAAACTCGCCGCCGATCACCCGGAGACCATACTTTTAGATGCACAAAAAACGGTGGTTATTCGCAACAACCGGTTTCGCTGCGACCATGGCTGGGACATCGATCTCGATGACGGAAGCAGTAATTATCATATTTATAATAACGTCTGTCTGAACGGCGGGCTAAAACTCAGGGAAGGGTTTCAACGGACAGTTGAAAATAACGTCATCATTAATAATTCATTTCATCCGCACGTTTGGTTCAAAAACAGCGGTGATATATTCAGAAAAAACATTGTCCTGAAATCCTACTATCCCATACAGGTTTCCGACTGGGGCAAAGAGGTTGACTACAATCTTTTCCCGGATCAGAAAGCGCTTAATGAGGCCAGAAAAAACAGCACCGACAGCCATAGCGCAGCAGGCGATCCTTTGTTTAAAAATACCCAAAAAGGCAATTATCAGGTATTGCCAGGAAGTCCGGCTTTAAAACTGGGATTTGTAAATTTTCCGATGGACGAGTTTGGCGTAGTTAGTCCGGATTTAAAAGCGAAGGCTGCATCTGTAATCTTACCAGCGATCAATACTTTATCAGGAGCAGAAACTGCAAAAGAAATAACCTGGCTTGGAGGAAAACTCCGGAATGTGAACGGACTCGGTGACCGCTCGGCATTTGGCCTTCCGGATGAAAAAGGTGTTATCATTGAATACATTGCCTACGGAAGTATTCTTTCAAAATCAGATTTAAAAAATGGAGATGTGATACGCTCCATGAACAACAAGACGGTTGCCAATGTGGCTGATTTAACCAATGTATTTCAGGAAATCAACTGGACAGGAAAATCAGAGATCGAAGTTTTCCGTAACCAGCAAATCCTTAAATTGACGGTTTCATTTAAGTAAAAAACAACCACATGATCATCAACGCAAATCTTGTCAACCTTTTTAACAAAACCATTCAGCAGGCTGACATTCTGATTGAAGAAAAGCGTATAAAAAAGATTTCGGTTACCGGAAAGGAAAATCCGGCTTTGCCATACATATTGCCCGGTTTTGTAGATGCACATGTTCATGTTGAAAGCTCCATGCTTACGCCGGTGCAGTTCGCCAGACTTGCCGTAGTTCATGGCACTGTGGCAACCGTTTCCGACCCGCACGAAATTGCGAATGTAATGGGCGTTCAAGGCGTGGAATATATGATTGAAGATGGCAAACGTGTTCCGTTTAAGTTTTGTTTTGGTGCTCCATCCTGTGTTCCTGCAACCATTTTTGAAACCGCAGGTGCTACAATTACACCGGATGATGTGCGGGATCTGCTTGCAAAAGAAGAAATTGGCTACCTGGCTGAGGTAATGAATTTCCCCGGCGTACTGAACGCTGACCCGGACATGATTGCAAAAATCAACTGGGCTAAACATTTTAATAAACCCGCCGACGGACACGCGCCGGGACTTCGCGGTGAGGCTGCCAAAAATTATGCAGCAGCGGGAATGACAACAGATCATGAATGTTTCACTTATGAAGAAGCAAAAGAAAAAATAGCTTATGGTGTTAAAATCCTGATTCGGGAAGGAAGTGCAGCCAGAAACTTTGATGCATTAATACCGCTGCTGGCCGAATTTCCTGAACAGATCATGTTTTGTTCCGACGACAAACATCCGGATTTTCTTGTTGAGGGTCATATCAATTTATTGGTCAAACGCGCTTTGGAAAACGGAAACGATATCTGGAATGTGCTTCACGCAGCCTGCCTGAATCCCGTTCTGCATTATAAGTTGCCTGTAGGTTTATTAAAAGAATACGATCCGGCAGATTTTATAGTCGTCGATAATCTCACTGATTTCAACATTCTGCAAACCTGGCTGGACGGAGAAAAGGTGGCGGAAAATAATATTTCACTGCTTCCGGATCTGCGGAGTAGCCACATTAACCAATTTAACTGTACAATAAAAAAAGCATCTGACTTTCAGTGTATAGCAGAAGAAAACGCGTCACAAATAAAGATCATAGAAGCACTGGAAGGGCAACTCATCACAAATGGACTGACAGAAGAAATTTCGGTTCAGGATGGATTCATTGTCTCGGATCCGGAACGCGATATTTTAAAAATTTCAGTAATAAACCGTTATAAAGACACGGAACCAGCCATTGCATTTATACGGAATTTTGGAATAAAAAAAGGAGCGATCGCTTCAACCGTAGCGCACGATTCGCATAACATTATTGCAGTAGGCTGCGATGATGACAGTATTTGTGAGGCTGTAAATATGCTGATAGAATCAAAAGGCGGAATATCGGCTGTGGGCGACGGACAAAAATTACTACTTGAATTACCCATTGCAGGATTAATGAGTGATGATGACGGATACAAGGTGGCAAATGCCTACACGGAGATGGATCAGTTTGTGAAAAGTTCGTTGAAGTCAACATTACAATCGCCGTATATGACTTTATCGTTCATGGCTTTACTCGTTATTCCGGCGCTGAAATTAAGTGATAAAGGATTATTTGATGGGGAAAAATTTGAGTTTGTACCTCTATCAATTTTATAGGTTACTTAAATGTTTCCAAATTGTAAAATTAAGTTATCAGATGTAATTTAATCTCTAAATATTTTTATAATGTGTTTTTTTATAAATATATTTACAAGTGTGAAAATGACCCTTATATAATATATTCCTAACCTTAATAATTCCTAACCTTAACAAAATGGCTCACCTACGCTACAAACAAGAAGAAGAACTCACCTTCTGGGATCAGTTTAGAAAAGGCGACGAAAACGCTTATGCATGTCTCTATCGCTCTTACGTTCACATCCTTTACCAGTATTGTTCGCAGTTCACGATTGACAAGCCGCTGATTAAAGATTGTATTCACGATTTATTTGTAGAATTATGGAAAAACCGGACCACTTTGGGAGACACCACCTCAGTCCGGTTTTATCTTATGGCATCAATAAAGAGAAAACTGGTGCGCCATTTGAATGCTCAGCAAAAGCATACGAGCAATGAAGACATTCCTGTTGAGTACTGGCACATTCACACGCCTTCTCACGAGCATCAATTGATTTCTGATGAGGAGTTTGATGCTACCAACCAGCATTTAAACGTAGCCATCAATGGTCTTCCGAGGCGTCAGCGTGAAGCTATATTTTTGAAATTTTATATGAATCTTAATAACCACGAAATCGCTGATTTGATGAAGATCAACATTCAGTCGGTTTATAATCTGGTTTTTGGCGCATTAGGTAATCTGAAAAAACAAATGACCCTGGAAAGACTGACTTTCTAATCCTTATTCAATACTTATACTAAGCAAAAGCGTGGCGAACTATGCCACGCTTTTTTTGTTAAACATGTATATTACATTTCTCAACTCAACAATAATATTTTATAATGACTCTGGTAAATACGCCTCTTGCCGAACGTCTTCGCCCGCGAAATCTGGATGATTATGTTGGACAGGAAAAATTACTGGGCCCAAACGGACCGCTGCGCCGGGCAATTCTTCAGAATACAATTCCTTCTATGATTTTGTGGGGACCTCCCGGCGTGGGAAAAACCACGCTCGCTTTACTAATGGCAGAAGCTACCAAAAGGCAGTTTCATAATTTAAGTGCGATCAGCTCAGGTGTTAAGGATTTACGGGAAATTTTATCCAGGCCTTCGGGTCTTTTTCCTCCTATCCTGTTTATTGATGAAATTCACCGATACAATAAAAGTCAGCAGGATGCACTTTTGGGAGCCGTTGAACGTGGACAGGTAACACTTATTGGCGCAACCACCGAGAACCCTTCTTTTGAGATCAACTCGGCTTTGCTTTCGCGGTGCCAGGTTTACATTCTGGAAGCATTTGGAGAAATTGAGTTGAAGCAGCTCATTACAAGAGCCATTGATAAGGATCCGTGGTTAAAAGGTAAAAATATCACCTTCACTTCTTACGATGCGCTGTTGAGACTATCGGGCGGTGACGGCCGCAAACTCCTCAACTTGCTGGAACTGGTCGTTTTGGGTAAAGGTGAGGTGGACGAAATTGAAATTACAGATGAATGGGTTACCGATGTAGCACAACAAAATATTGCGCGATATGACAAGTCCGGAGAACAGCATTATGATATCATTTCTGCATTCATCAAGTCTCTCCGTGGCAGCGATCCAAACGGAGCCGTTTACTGGATGGCCAGAATGATTGTGGCAGGAGAAGATCCGGCTTTCATTGCCAGAAGGATGCTGATTATGGCTTCGGAAGACATAGGAAATGCAAACCCTACAGCAATGATCATGGCAAATGCATGTATGCAGGCAGTGAATGTAATCGGTTATCCCGAGTGTAGGATTATTCTGTCCCAGGTTGCAATATACCTTGCAACTTCTCCAAAAAGCAATGCGAGTTACCTGGCCATTGCAGACGCGATAGAAGCAGCTAAAAACACAGCCCATTTGCCTGTACCATTACATTTACGAAACGCTCCCACGAAACTGATGAAACAGATCGGTTATGGAAAGGATTATAAATACTCCCACGATTTTGAGGGTAACTTTGCAAAACAGGCATTTTTGCCAGATGAAATAAAGGGAAGCAAGTTCTTTGAACCGGGACCTAATGCACGGGAGGAAGAAATCAGAAAAAAATTACAGCAGTGGTGGGGCGACTGGTACGGATACTAAGCAAAACTTAAAAGTCAGATGGCGTTAGAATCATGAATGTAACTTCTATGTTTGCCCCTGGGAGCCATTTTTTCTTTTTCTGCGGCGTACTGTCTTGCAAGTTCAGGTTTTAACTTTTCAATTTTTTTCTCTAGGTCAGCGAATGCTAATTTAAGTCTTGAAACATTGTTTTCTGAACAATTCCATTCTTTCGATACCGCGCGAGAGAATGTTGATATGTTGTCAACCGTTTCCTTTTCAGCAAGAACCGATTTAATTTTTTGCTCTACTTCTGCTTCGCCCCGCCTCTGCGAACCGAACAGCCGGTAATCTTCAGTTGCTTTCATTTTCTTTTCCATTGATAGTGTGGTAAGACTAGTATCTAAGTAATAGAAGAGAATGTCCTGATCTGCAATGATTAAAATATTTTTACTCAACAAATATAGAATATATTCGATGCAAAAACTAAGATAGAATATGATTAACGAAAAAACACAGAATACATTTTACATTAAACCTAACTAATTTATTTTAAAATGATTACAGTGATCCCGGGATAAAAACACAGGCTATGAAGATTCAAAATAGAATATCTACTAAAACTAATTTGGCCTTCCTACTAAACTAGATATGTAAATATATTCAGATATCAAATAAATTGAAGCTTGCGCGTAAGCTGTAGTACTCATTAGAATGACAGATTTATAATTCTTACATTAAAAAGATTAAAATTTATCTAATGGAAAAAACAGCTAGTTAATTTTTTTCGAAATTCTGAAAGTATTGATGCTGACAGGATTACATTTAAAAAAAAATTGACTCAGAAATAAAATGGGTTTGGAGCAAACTGGAAGCGTTTTGCAAGTTTCGTGAAGATGATCACCTCAAAGTAAGATCCTACTTATTTCTAATGTTATTAATTCATAAAATTTTTATTACTAAAACATAAGAGTTTTTTTCCAAGAATTAATTAAATTTGTCCTTGAGGGCTGTGCAAACAGATCTCATAACGTTGAGTAAAATCGGACATCCTGGGGCTTGTTGCCCCTGGATGTTTTTTTATGCGTTACAATACTGTTTTCTGCTTATATTAAAATTGAATCCGATCCAATTTTTGAGAAGCCTTTTTCCCATACCACCGGTTTGAATTTAAGGAAGTTCTCTGTTGACGTGGATTTTTGTTCAGAGAGGTAATCAGCCACACAGCCCATACACTGGCGGTAATTAAAATAACAAGTGACAGATATGGCCAAACCGAAAAGATATTTTGAAGTGACTGTATCATGATTTATTAGTTAAGTTGTTATATAGTGCTCTGAATGACTTGGTTAAATAATCATACCACTATGTCATCGCTATCATAGACATCTAAAAATCACCCTTGATGCTGAACTGCAATGTAAACCAGGTCATTATGTAGAAATAATGCGACAACTTTAAATTAACACGGCAGTTATTGCGAATCCTGTTTGTAATAATCTAACTAATTAATAATGAAGATACAGGACGCCATTCACCTGATGAAATCGGAACAACTGATAGAAACCAATGGCAAGCGGACGGATCTTGGCAGCGGCGTCGGTATATTCACCTATGCATTAGCCAACTTGTTAGTGCCACAATACATGCGGTCGACCAGAGCAGTATAACTTGGCAGGTCTAAGTAATCCTAATGCAGTCAATATCATTAGCCATCAGCTCGATTTTATGGGAGATGATCTACCCTCTGGCAATCTTGAAGGAATATTAATGGCGAATTCCCTGCATTATGTGCAGGATAAAATTACATTTCTACGGATAATTGCCATAAAGCTTAAACCGTCAGGATGTTTTCTTATTGTCGAGTACGAAATTACAAAAGCGAACCCCTGGGTACCGTATCCTGCGGGATTCAACAAGTTATGTATGATTTTCGAAGAAGTCGGTTATCGAAAAGCTGTTCTCGCCGGGGAAATGCAGTCAGGCTTTGGACCTGTTAAACTGTTTAGTGAGATATTCGCCAGAACTTGGTAAAAGATCTTCATTGGCATCCTGTAAAAATAAGAAAGCCGCCCGGAAATCCGGACGGCTTCTAATGTGTATCGTGCTTACAGGGTTATAGTTTCACAAATTTATGTGTAAGTACCCTGCCATCTTTTTGAATCACCTGTACAACGTATAAACCCGATCCTAACTGGTTTGTTTTTACTCCGGCATCAAGTGAACCTGCCGACTCAAATACGTTTACACCAAAAGAATTTAAGATTTTAACCGATTTTACTTTACTCCAATCTGAAACACCAATGTTGAGATTTTCTGAATTCACAACCGGGTTCGGATAAAGCTTCAATCCTTCCAGACTGAAATTGACAGTTTCAACGCGGCTGTATGCAAATGTACCATCCTGGTCAATCATTTTTAGTCGGTAAAGATTTTCTCCGTCAAATGGGCTTGTATCAGTCAATGAATAACGTTCTGTTACAATGCTTTCTCCTTTTGACAATACATTAGCAATTTTCTTCCATTCTTTACCGTTTCCGCTGCGTTCTACATCAAAGCTTTCGCTGTTTGTTTCCGCGGTAGTAGCCCAGCTCAAGGAAGCCGCTGTTCCTTCTTTTTTTACAGTGAAACTGGTAAGTTTAACAGGAAGTGAAGCAAGAATCTCTAATGTAAAATCCGCACTGGCAACTTGCTGTCCATCAGTAACATAAACAGGGAATGTATAACTTCCCTCCTTGTTCAAAGGACTACCGCTTAGTACTCCCTGAGGAGTAAGTGTAAAGTCGGCAGGAACGGCAAGTGTAGCTGCACCTCTGCCGCCAATTGTAATCGGAGTTAAAGAATAACTATAAAACCCAGATCCCTTGCCACCAAATGCCCTCGCAGAAACCATCGTTGAAATATCAGCAGAATAGGAAGCAGTATTTTTATCTGTGGCTGGAAATGGCCCACCAGGGATTCCCAATTTTGGATTAACTATAATCTGTTTCGTTAGAGTCAAACCCGTATTAACGCCATTGTCATGGATTTCAACAGTTACCGGATAGTTTGTTGGAGTGGTCACCGTGGGAGTACTTCCATTCGCCACAATAGCACCGGCCGAGTTAACAGTCACAAAAGAAGGAACTGTTGTGCCAACGTATGTAAATGCGTGTCCCGTGCCTGTCGTAGTAGCAGTAATTGAAGATCCCGACGGGAATGGACTTTGTGATATTCCTGGGGCCAACACGGTAGCATCCGTTAGAACAATCACTTTTAGCTTTGTCTCGGTGGACTGTACGGTGCAGCTACCTCTGGTTGCCACAGCAGCATAGTCCCCATTAGCAGTAAGCGTTGTAGGAAAACGGTACGTGCTGGCCGATGCAGCAGTACCAACTACAGTTGTTGCGGGAAGAGGTCCGATCCATGTAATTTTATTTCCCGTAGCCGCCGTAGAAGCGATAGTTAAAGGTTGAGTACCTGTAAAGATGTATTCCGTAACCGCTGAAAGCGTTGGCGCTTTTGGTGCAATACTCACATCGTAAATACGCAGGGCATCGCCTAATACCCCAGCACTTACCAAAGAGGAAAGGCTTACTTGAATTCGATCAAAGTCACCGGTAGGATTGATCGGGACAGTTACATTTTTATATGCTTCCGCTCCGGTTCCAACTGTTACTATATCCAATAAATTCAAGTTAAGAAGGCTTAAACTATTTGCTAATGTTTGAGGGGCACCAACTGGATCTTCTCCTTTATATGCCTGAAATGAAATCTCGCCGGCTACAAGGCCTAAGTCAATAGCTGCACCCGAAACACCTAAGCTTATCTTAACGCTCTCAGAGGCACCGGAAGCCGTACGATCAAAGAAAAAATTTTGCGAAGTGGTACTGGCTACACCAATATTTGCTATACCGGATGAAAAAGCCGAATAAGTCGTTGGAGAATCATCAATAGCACCTTTTGGATTATTAACCAGATCATTCAGTGATAGTAATCGCAAGGCACCGGTTGCAAGAGTAATACCGGAAGCTGAACCTGCATCTGCGTACCTCGGTTTACTACTGCATTCGCTCCCATCGGCTTCGGTAAACGCATTGTAGACTTTAACCTGAAAGGTTGAAGCAGCCTGAACAATATCATTCGGGATACTAACACTAAGCCTTACAGAGTTGTAATCTGCATTTGGTTTAACTGCAACATAATATTCCCCAAGCTTATCAATGAGCAACTTAGTTGTTGCAGTACCAGCTGGCGTACCTTCATTAATGTTCCCGGCACCAGAAGTTGAATAATTTCCTGCATTTACATAACCCTGTCCAACGATGTTGTTAAATTCAGTTAGTCCTAAAAGACCTCCAACTGAAACACCTATTCCTGTAGTAACAGGTTTATCCTTAAGTTTAAAGTAGGTTACCTTGTCCGCTAAGATATTCGCGTTGGAAGTATTACGAAATTGAGCGTAAACGTTAGCACCAGATATCTTCACAAGTGCTGACAACTCGTTTGTTGCCGTTAACGTTGCAGGTATTGTAACCGCATCGCTGTTAAGTATATTGGCTCCGTAATAAAATTTAAACCCAGTTATGGTAGTATGATCTTCAAATGGAGCAGAAACATTTGCTCCTCCAGGCACTAGCCCCAGCCCTCCGACATCAAAGCGATCGCCTGTTTTCTGTCCGGTAAGAAACGTTTTTTGTGCAAAAGAAGATTGTGCACTCAGTGCCATTGCACTTATTGCCGCAACACGCAAATATTTGGTTCCGTGTTTTAATCGATTAATAAAGTTTGTCATAACCTTAATTTTTAAGTGAAATAGAGTTGTAAAAAAAATGGTAATCGGGCAATTAAAAAGGTCGCATCAGCTGTCAGGACTGATCCCTGTTCAAAGACAGGTAGCTAACTTCCAATAATAAAAACTGAAAAATTTAGACGGATTAAATACTCAATGAAACAATCCGGGCATACCGATAACATCTTCAAAAATCTTCATTTTTGATTTTGCCATCCTTAATAAACTTGATTATGAATATATGCAGAGGTAGGGATCACCTGAACGTCTAAACTTTCATTGATCCGTTTTAAATCTTCATTCTGGGATGTAAACTATTTTCATGAATTGGTTTAAGGTGAATAAAAGTACCTGTCGATAAAAATATCAATTCAAATAAAGTTATTAATTTTCGTTTATACAAATTAATACTACTACAAGTGACATATTATTTAGCCATCTTTTGTCCATTGTCCATAGAAATGCCAGTAATAAATTCATTCAACCGCGAACAAGTATACTTTAAAAAATAATTCAAACAGGATTTAAATATAGAATTAACCCTATTAAATAATATAGAACTTTTTCTAACACTTGGTAATTTCTTATTTAACGGCCATAAAACCGCAGGGTAGCTATCCCAGAAAGGAACAGTTACAGGTAACTCTCCCGCCCTCCTCTAAGATTGTGTCGAAGTGAACTATTATAGTTCAGGCTGATTAATGATACCTGTAATAGTTATACGTAGCAAGTAAAAAACAGGAGCGGTAACGTTAACAATGCAATTTTCCGCCCCATATTCACTAAAATTTATTATAAAAATCCGGAATCGGATTCAAGGGGAGAAAATTCCTTTGATGCCAGTAAGGATAGATCGGTGCTTTCTCACTGGCATGATCTAATTTTTTAATTTGTTGTAAAGTCAGATTCCAGCCAACTGCGCCCAGGTTCTGTTTCAGCTGTTCCTCATTTCTGGCCCCAATTACAACATTACTGACCGTTGGTCTTTGCAAAACCCAGTTAAGCGCAACCTGCGCGACTGACTTTTCTGTTTCAGCAGCTATTTCATCAAGTACATCAATAATTCCATAAAAAAGATCATCAGGAATAGCTGGTCCCTCTCCCCCGCCCTGCGCAATACGTCCATCGGAAGGGATGGCTTGATTCCTCCTGTATTTCCCTCCCAATCTTCCGGCAGATAAAGGGCTCCACACAATTGTACCAATTTTTTGATCCAATCCCAACGGCATAAGTTCCCACTCAAACTCGCGGCTTAACAAAGAATAATGCGCCTGATGTGCAATATATTTTGCCCAGCCATATCTTTCAGATACTGATAAAGACTTCATCAAATGCCATCCTGAAAAATTAGAACAGGCAATGTATCGGACTTTCCCGCTTTTAACCAGATCGTCAAGTGCACTCAATGTTTCATCCACCGGTGTATTTCCATCGAAACCATGCATGTGGTAAATGTCAATGTAATCGGTATTAAGTCTTCGTAAACTATCTTCACATGACCTGATGAGATTAAATCTTGATGAACCGTAATCATTTGGCCCCTCTCCCATCTTAAATGTTGCCTTTGTCGATAGCAATATTTTATCTCTAAGACCAATCACCGCTTTTCCCAGGATTTCTTCTGAAAGTCCCTGAGAATATACATTTGCGGTGTCAAACAAAGTAAGTCCGGCATCCAGGCACAGATGAACCATACGTGAGGCCTCATCAACCTGCGTATTTCCCCATGCCTTAAAAAACTCTCCACCGCCACCAAATGTGCCGGTTCCAAAACTTAAAACGGGCACCTTTAAACCTGATGCTCCTAATTGCCTGTATTCCATACCTGCGGTTTTTAGTTAAAGGATAAAACTATGAATCAATAAATTCCCAGGCGCTTTTGTAAGCACCGAGATTCTCTGCATAAGTGATAAAATCAGAATAAAAAGGTAATCGTGAAAGGGTGGCACTGTCGCCAATCACCACCAATTTTTTCCGTGCTCTGGTCATTGCTACATTCATCCTGCGAATGTCGGATAAAAAACCAATCTCTCCTTCAGGGTTACTTCTCGTCATGCTAATGTAAACAATATCCCTTTCCTGCCCCTGAAAACTATCTATCGTGTTCACCGAGATTTTGTTTCCGTGCAAGAGCAAATCAGGAATATGCAACAGCTGCTCTTTTAGTAAGTGAATTTGCTGTTTGTAGGGTGAAATGATTGCTACTGTCGGAAAATTGGCTTCCGAGTAACGAATTATACCATTTGTCAATTCAGATATTAAATTTGACAGATGTTTAAACAAAAACACAGCTTCTTCGGGATTAGTAGAACTTGTACCTTCCAGTTTTTCATCAAAACCACAGCCGGCGGTGTCGATAAAGGTAAGTGGCATATCCTCCGGAAATAACAAATGGTGCGCAACAGCCGGATTGGCTTTCAGTTTACCTTCATAAAACACCTGTGCTGAATAGCTCATAATGGCTTCATTCATACGATATTGCTCATCGAGCAGCACTACAGCTTCCGGATGCAGTTTGGCGCACTTTTCCAACAAAGTCTCCGCCAATCCGTTCCTGGCAGCTTCACTTGATTTGATTGTAGGCGACAATTGAAAATGATCACCTGCCAGAACTACCTTCTGCGCTTTTAAAATTGGTATCCAGCATGCCGGCTCGAGTGCCTGCCCTGCTTCATCAATCACAGCCGTATGGAATTTCAAATTCCTAACTGTATAATGATTGGCACCAACCAGCGTGGCTGTAATAACCTGGGCTTTACCCACCAGATCATCTATAATATATTGCTCCGAATTGCTTACTTCCTTCATTATCCGGTGCGCTTCATCGAAGAGTGCTTTTCGCTGCTCCCGCTCCGCCTTCCCGAAACTCCGCTTGTATTTATGAGCCATATTTTTGAACTCATTCGCCTGTTTTTTGAGATTTTTAATCTCTTTCATCCGGCCATGTTCCGCCATTTTACTATCCAGAGTCAGGGACATCAAACGCTCAGAAACCCGGGCAGGATTTCCCACCCGTAAAACATTGAGACCTTCATCCGACAGTTTTTCACTCAGCAAATCAACTGCCGTGTTACTTGGAGCAACAACCAGAATCTGCTTTTTATCCTGTTTAATCAAAGCCTTAATGGCCTGCACAAGTGTTGTGGTTTTACCGGTTCCCGGAGGCCCGTGTATAATGGCAAGCTCATTAGCCGCAAGTATCTTTGCAACAGCAGCCTGTTGGGAAATATTTAACCGGGGAATTTGATATGGATAAATATCCTGCTGAAATGTCGGCTGTTTAAACCCTGTCAAAACATTAACCAGCCTCCCTTCGTCCGGTTTTTCAGCCAGCAGCGAAGCCGATCTAAGAGCCGACTGCATTTCGTCATAGCTGTTATCGTCAAAAAGCAGATCAACTCCCAATTTCCCGTCACGTGACCAATCCGGCAATTCATCTGTTCTTAATGTAATTTTCAATCTGTTTCCGCTTTGGTGCGTAATCGTCCCTTCAACGCGGTCTTTACCCGGATCATGATTGGAAAACAAAACAGCAGGCATACCAAAACGTAGCTGATGAGAAATATCCAGGTGAGTAGTGCGTTCGACTTCAACGGTAACATAATCGCCGCGACTCATTTCCGATCCGCGTATTGCAATAGGATACCATGAAAGTCCGTTAGCTCTGCGATCGGAAACGGATGTTGATTCTGTAAGTTTAAGGTACGATTGTTTGTCTTCTTCGCGCTCTGTTTTTAGTAAATCAAGGAGCTTCTTAAAATAATCCATGCGGCAAAGGTAATCCGATATTGTGACGGCATAAAATAAAAAAAGCTTCTAAACATCCCACTGATGCTTAAAAGCTAAACTGACCGGAACGATCAAACCCAAATAAAACTCAGGCGGCCAAAACTCTGCTGCGGCCGGTTACGTTACTTCTAATTCCTTTCAAGCCCTTCATACGTTCTTCAATACGAATTGAATCATTGAATACATATCCAAGCCCTGCAAGCTGCTTAAATTCTTTAATGGCTGCATTTAACTGCTTTTTAGAAAGACCGCTATATTCTAACTGCAAGAGCTGTGATCTCTCTGGTGATAATCTTTTTAATTTCCAGTACTGTGGGTGATTTTCACCTATTGGAGAGCGAAAGTACCTGTCATTTTTTTCCTTGATCAGGAATTCAAAATCGATTGTAATTTGTCCGCTGATATTTGGTATACCGCCCTTTAAAATAACTTTTGCTTCTCTGTCAACTGCAAGGTTGAATATTTTTTCGTGAATCATTGTATTAAAATTTAAGACCGCTAATTATTAATGACGAGCCCGCTACCTGAATTAACCCTGAATACCGGTAAACCGTTAACCATATACAAAAAATTATGCCTAAGGTCACATTCTCATTTACGAATATCCGATAATTTATATTAAATACAATATTAATAACATAAAATTGATTGAATGGTCTAAAGTTTTTAGGGAATGGTGTCTGGCAAAACAATCTTTTTGCAAACTGCACTTTGTCCAAATTTGTTCTATCCCACGGTTGTGGCATCGGGAGCCTCCCGTTTAACCAGTTTGAGGGCATTATCCCGCTCTGCTTCATAAACATACCTTTTGCTGATCCCAACAGTTTCTCCATTGCCCGCCCGAAGTAAATAAAGTTTCCTTAACCTCAAAATTCTGGTCAAATCGAGCATTACGTTTTGCAGATTCAATTCCCTCCATGGCTGCATTCCGTGTTGCATAACCCTCGGACTCAAGGATATTTTCCTGACTTCCCGTTGCTTTTAGGCGATAATACCAGGCTGTACTTCTATCACTTTTATAAATTTCAAATATTGCCATATCCGATATAATTTTGACTGACCTACCTTTCTGCCACATCAGCTCTATCTAAAATTATGCCCAAAAGTTTCTGTCTTAAAACAAAAAAACAGTCAAAAATTTGACTGTTTTGCCTTGTCCGAAGTTTAACTTTCAGAATTATTTGTCTGTTAAATCATTGCTTAATACGATTATCCCTCCTGCTTTACATTTCAGCTGAATAAATTCTTCATCCTGGGTATTAGCTGTTATCGCTTTAGCCGACAGAGTTTTCCATTTTTTAAACGGCGTTTTAATCATTACTACTCCATCTTTTTCCGATGCAATTGTCACCTCACTTACAAGTCCATTTACTTTTTTCGCACTAACCAGAAATGCTCCCTCAGCCCGTAATTTATCAAATGAAAGGTCCTTCCATTCATCAGGAACAGCGGGCATCACTTCAATAAAACCAGCATAACTCTGCAAAAGCATTTCCTGCAAACCGGCAGCAAAGGCGAAGTTTCCTTCCAAAGTGAAAGGCCGGTAAGTAAATTTGGACAAGCCCGATTTACTCTGATCTCCGTTTGCATGAAAACTGTTCGGCAGACAAAATGCTGTGGCAAACGTATTCAGCTCTTTTGCCGCTCCTGAGCCATCCTTCGCACGTGCTTTGATATTGGCAAGCCAGGAATAAGAATATCCACACCAATAATCCGGACCGACCTTTTCCAGTAGTTTGATGGTATTGGTTATTATTGACTGCGCCTTTTTTCCATCCTCCCATTTAATCAGGCCTAATGGATGAATCGCCATGAGATGAGAAAAATGTCGGTGGGACTCTTCGTAAGGCAAAGTCGGTGCAAACATAAGTTCATCATTTTCAGTGATCGCATAATCCCCGAATTCAGAAAGCACATTCTTCCAATGCTCTGATTCAGCTGTCAGCCCAAGTTCAAGAGCCAGTTCACTCCCCGCTCCTAAGGCAAATTTCATCAGCGCAAGATCGTAATTGGTATCTTGTAAAAACCAGGCTTCCAGACTATTATCTTTTATCTCGGGACTTGCGCTAATCGGCAGCTTTCTCAATCCCTTTTCATCTTTGATGGTAATTTTCTCAAGAAAAGTACACACCTCTTTAAACCAGGGATAAGCCCTTGTTTTTAAAAACTCGCGGTCCATGCTATACCGCCATTGAAGGTAATAATGCTGAGCAAGCCAGGAAGATACGGTGGGTGAAAGTGAATATTGTATCCATCCGCCCATTTCAGTTCCATCCAACGTGGTAACTCCCGGAACAGCTACACCATCTTTTCCGAAATATAACTTTGTATATCGTTTGTAGTTTACCAGATTTTCATCCAGATGATCCAGATAACCCAACCCTTCTTCCAGATGGTTACCGCTGTAACTTGGCCAATAGCTCAACTGTGTATTCAGGTCGTGATGAAAATCTCCTTTCCATGGCGGAATACGTCCGTTGTCCGCAGTCCATACTGCCTGTAAAGAAATGGGAGGTGCGCCTCGCCGGGCGGCCGAACCAAATTTATATTGTTCCAGATACCACTGTTTTTCTATCAGCGGATCAGGCACGCGTATCGCCGACTGACCCCAAAACTTGTTCCACCAGGAAATATGGGAGACTAAATCCTTTTCATATCCGCGTTTTTGAGCAGCTGAAACGATAAGTCCAGAGGCAGGGTTTGGCTTTTTACCGGGATACTGAGAAGAAACGGACCAGGCACCTTCAATTGTTGAGGCGCCGGTTTTCTTCCAGCTCACAGTAATTTCATATGTAAACCCACCCCAGCCTTCCTGAAGGTATGTAATTTTATTCTGCGATTTTTTTATTTCTCCCTGCTTGTATCCTAATCTGGCCAGATCATTTCCTAATACGGAATTCACCTCACCTTCATTAATAACTGCTCCCTGATACTTTGGTGCGATCAGTTCCGGTGTAAACGACGATTTCACATTTTCAAAACGAAACCAACCCACAGGTTCAGTTGCGTGTACGAATGTTTTGAGCGACATTCCATCTTCCCACCTTACCTCGCAAAAGGCACGGTCAAGAGATAAATGAACTGATTTGGTTTTAAGAGAAGCCGGAATATTAAATTCAAGCGCGCCCGCCGGAATTTTCGACGGAGCAGGCTCCTGATCATAAGGCTCATCAAAATATTTCTGGACAGGTTTGTAATCCTTTTGAAGGACCTGTCCTTCTACCCACTTAAAACTAAATTCGTCACGATGTAAGCCTGCCATAGGACGCATATCCCAGACATCGGCCCGGTCTAGTGAAAACCGAAGATGGTCGCCATTTTGCCAAACCAATGCTCCAACCATTCCATTCCCCAAGGGAACCGCTTCGTCCCAAACCGTTGCCAGTTTCTCACTGTGCAGGTCGTGACGAACTGCCGGCTGGGCCAATGTTTGAACAGATATAAATACACATAAAATTAGAAGAGCTTTTTGCATATTTAGATCGTTTTGGTTTAAGCAATACTATCACTCATCTTTCCTGACTTTTTCAGGTAACGGACGTAGCCGTAAATAATGCCGAGAAGAATAACTATGACCGCAAAAATAGTAATTCTTGTATTGCTATCAGGTGTCAGTTCAGGGTATTTAAAAAGTAAAATCGCTGTAATACCGATTAACCATACGAGCAACGTATTGTATTCTTTTAAAATCCAGCGCTTGTAATTAAAGTGCATTCCACTCATAGTTGTACCAATCCCGCTCAAACTGATCAGCCATCTGTTGACACGGCTGCAATACTGATCAAACTGTGCTCCGAATTTATTTCGAAGAAAATTTTCTTCTGCCAGAACAATTGCCTGATAAATAAAGAGAAACGCCGGCATCACAATACCTACGTAAAAAAGTGAATTAGAAAGAATTCCCACCCCGAGCAACATCAAAATGTTACCAACATACAGCGGATTACGGCAATGATTAAAGATTCCTTCGGTAACCAGTTTTTCAGCGTAAACTTTTTTGTCACGGCCGCCACGAATGATGTAGGCCAGGCCAATTGTAATGCCACGGATAATCTCACCTAAAAAAGTGACTATCAGACCAAGAATTATTGGAAAGAAGTAATATTTTTCACCAAAAGTCTCAGTAGAAAAAAGCTGTGGCGAGGGTACGAAAAGAAGCAAATACAGAAAAATAAATAAGTTGTTTCTGTATTTGAAAAAGAAATTACCAATAGAGATCATGATTTTTTATAAGCTATCATTCCTGAAAAATTGTACCATTTGAAAAACGTTTCGCAGTCGCCAAAACCGGCCTCTTTCAAAAGAAGCAGATTTTCTGAGAGTTTGTAGGGAATCAAAACGTTTTCGAGCGCTTCTCTTTTCTGAGAAATTTCCATTTCGCTGTAATGGTTACGACGCTTATAATTGTAGTAGTATTTGATAAAATCACGGTTGAATACAGTGCTTTCAGCCAAAACTTTTTCTACCAGTAACAGAACACCTCCCGGATTGAGGCCTGCATAAATATTTCGAAGAAGTCGTTCCCGGTACAAAGGCCTTACAAACTGCATTGTTAAACAGAGAATTACCACGGATGCATTTTTAATTGGCAACGTCTCATGTAAATCACCTGTGATGAGTTCATACGGTCGAACAAAACCAGCTTCTTTTAATTTCAAATCACACTTTGTAAGCATTTCCGGAGATTCGTCAATACCAACAAATTTTATATCGGACGGGATAAGTTTGTCGATTTCAATCAGCGTAGTACCCGTCGAACAGCCCAGATCATAAACGCAGCTCCCCTCCTTCACATGATCTGCTGCAATTTCAGCAAGCATACGCTGGGTCTCATTGTAATAAGGAACCGACCGGCTTACCATATCATCAAAAACCTTTACCACTGTGGTGCCGAACTTAAAATCCGAGGCTTTGGTAATTTCTTCTTTAAAGACCGAATCTTTGTTCTCACTTCCCGAATTCTCTGTAATCATAATGGTTGAGCCTGTTAGATTTCTTTTTATATCCTGTACCTGATTGATAACCAATTAACACATAAAGGCAGGCAACCCGGATGTGTATAAATCAGCCATAAACTTTTCTTTGTGTATATAATGCGGAAATATATTAAAAAAACCTTAGAATTTTGGCTGCAAGCATTAGAACATACTTCATTAAAAACCGGCCAATTTTATTTGATCTATAGAAATTACTGATATACAGCACAGTATCAGACAAGTTCCCAAATAATGACAATACTAATAAAAGCTCAAATTGATGCACTCAATGCATCAAAAAAGGAGCAGTACCGATCGGAAAGATCAGACTGCTCCTTTTCTATTATGAATTAGGGGTATCCTAATCCGCACTATTTTACCTCTTCAAGACATTTTCCGTTGTCTAGTAATTTGTTATGAAGGTTTTATCCGTTGCGTTATTATTTTTCCCGTTGTAATTTCAATACCTTTTAATTCAATGTAGAGCACATTTGGGGACCAGAACGAGCCCCCGTCAATTCGTATAAAAACCCGGTTTAGAATACATTTCCTATTACCGATATCAGCATAAACATGATACTGATTTTTAACATCTCGGCGCAAATAGAGTGGTAATTTTGAATATGCCACCGATCTGAGCTCGTAATTACCATTACCTATCGGTTTAGTATTGATTCCATACGCAAATTTGCGCTGCAGATAATTTAGGTCTTTCCGCATGCCACCCTCCGGATAACGTATCCAGAAAGTGTGAACTGGTTCTTTATCGCTAATTCTCCCGGCCTTGTCCGTATTCAGTTCATAGACAATGGTATTCGAATTCGGGTCGCGCTGTATGTAAAACAGTAGTCCCGGAATATTGGAAGGAACCGGAAACGAGTCAGGATCAGCCAGATTTCCTGTCGTGAAGGATTCATTTTTTTCAAAACTTCTGAAAGAAAACAGAAGCGGCAATGATATTATTAGAATGCTGATGATGTATTTCATGACTCAAACTCACTTATTTCTCTAACTCACTTATCGATTCTGCGTAAATACCCTCTTTTATAACGGCTTCAACATCTTCCGGACTTCCCGAAAACGGGCCCGAAGACGCAATTTTCAAAGTAGCCATCGCTGCTCCGAACTCACCTGCCTGCTGTATGGAAGCTCCTCTCACTTTTTGCAGCAGATAACCCGCCATGTATGTATCACCGCACCCGGTGGCATCAACGATAGCAGCAGGTTTGTAAGCGGGTACTTCATGGAAAACCCCATCAGTATAAATAACCGATCCTTTACTTCCCAACGTAATGATCACTTCCCGTACTCCCATTTCTGCAAGATACCTGGCACCTTCCTGCACATCGGAAGTTCCGGTAATCGCCTGCATTTCAAATTCATTTGCTTTCAGATAAGTAATGTAGGGAAGCGCTTCCAGTTTATCGGCCCAGTCGCGGTAATAAACCTTTTTGTCTTTTACAAACCTCAAATATCCCTGAATATCGAGTGAAACTTCTCCTTTCGAAGCAAGATGTTTTACCAGGGCAACGGAAATATCATCTGAAAGCAAAGGTCCCAAATGAAAAATCGCGGCATCTAATTCAGGCATCTGGGGTACATCAAAAGAAGCGGCCGTGTGCAGCACATTTTGCTCACGATGATCCTGATTGTGGCTGTAAATATTTTCAAAATGAACAGTAAATTCACTTAAAAGAGCACGAACTTCTATACCTGAATTTCTTAGTCCGTCCACAATATAAGAATCTTCGCTGCCGAGCGCTGTTACCAGCGTGTAGTTCAGATCAAACTGTTCTAACGCTTTGGAAAAGTAAAATGAAGTGCCACCCGGCATAAATTTCACGGATTGGGACGTCACTACTTTATCCAAAGTAATATGCCCGATGGTGCAGATGTCGTACATAATTTATATTGATAATTTCCGTCCTGATCTTTTCAGTCAAAACAAAATTAATTACTGATTCAAATTTTCAATTTCTTCTAAAACTTCACTAAAATCCGAGATCTCGCTATCGGCGCTATACTCCGGATTCGATGACGGAGACTCTTCCCAGCCTGTAACATTCAGCCAGATTGCCTTGCTGCCAAGCTGTTTGGCAGGAACAATATCTTTAACAAAAGAGTCCCCAATAACAACACATGCTTCCGGTGACAAATTCAAAATATCAGCACCTAATTTATAAATCCGCGGATCGGGTTTTCTAACCCCTACCACTGCTGATTCCACGATTTGCTGAAAATACTGGCTGATACCAAATACTTCCAGAACCGTATGAATATTCCCATAGAAATTCGATACAAGGATAAGCGGATAATGCTCTGCCAACCTAGCCAGAACAGGTTTTGCCCTATCAATTGTTTCCTGTGCGAACTGGTTGCAATCCGCTGCTATAAGCTGAATAAGATCATTGTCTGTATGAAAACCGTTTTCGTTCAGATTTTTAAATTGCTGCCCAACTTTTAAAACCAGTGTATCGTAAAAAGAGTGCTCCGGTTTGATAATAGGATTGATAGCCAGCGATCTTTCTCCAAACGAATATGCTTTGGAAAAAGCCTCTTTATTTACTCCAACATTAAACTTTTGATAACTTTCCCACAATACCGATCCCCAGTGTAAACCATTGGTATCAATTGTTCCGCCGTAATCGATCAATACACCCTTAATCATACTTATTTATTTTGTGCGACTGAATGCGCATACGTTAATTCACTTTCCTTTTCGGCAACATTCCCTCCCTGAGGCGTTGCTCTTTTATTCATTAGAGCCAGGCCGATCAGTATCCAGACAATCTCTCTGATCCGCATCACCACACCGATAAAAATACCTCCGGCTGCAGACAAACCTACGCTGCTGAGGGCCATTGCAAGTCCGCCTTCTCTTGTCCCAAGTTGCATCGGAAAAAAGAAAATCAGGTTAGCAAAGAGCGAAGACGCCGAACTTACAATCAGCGCTTCTGTTAGCGACATGTTAAGACCAATAGCAATGGCTGTGAAATAAATTTCGGCACAACCCACCACCCGGGCGACAAACTCAAGAATTAAGGAAGAGAAAAATCTCGACTTCCGTTCTGAATAAAGAATCCGGATCTGATGATCAATTTCCAGCAGCATTTCACCTTTCTCCTCGGCAAACGCATTCGCGTTCTTCCCAACAAAAGGAAGTTTTCCAAGCAAATTGAGAGTACTGACCGTAAAACCTTTTTGATAGACCCTGATAAACCAAAAACCTAGCACCAGACTCACAAAAAGCATAAAACCACATCCAGCCAAAACAAGGTTATCCACCGGAATAAATGCGAGGATCAGCAAAATTGAGACCAGCCAGAACAGCACATGTGAAAACATATGCATCAGACTGTATAACAAAACTGACGAAGTCGCCTTGTTGATTCCCAGTTCAGGTTTCAATTCCATAATCCGGTATGGCTCACCACCAAGCGCTACGAAAGGTGTGATGTAATTAATGGCATATCCGGTAATCGTCAGTTTCAGGACTGACCAGAAAGGCAGATCTGTGTTAGGCAGTTCTGGTTCCTGAATGATGGCCTTAAAAGCATAGGCATTCAGAATGTAAATCAGCAGCCAGCTTCCAATTACCGGAACAAACCAGATTCCCGTTTTTTGGATGTTCAGCCAAATCAGTTCCAATCCGATGCCATAAATCATATAGCCCAGAGAAACGACGCCGATCAGCAAAAACGCAGATTTATATGCCTTTGAACCCATAATTGTTTCCAGTCGAAATTTTTTCGTAGAAATATCCACTCACCTTTTCCTGTCTTGTAACCATGTACATCAGGATAGGATTTAGTATAAAAATGTCAAAAAAGAAATAAATCCAGGCCTGGTCCAGAAATAGCCAAAGAAACAAAAACAGCACTCTTGTATTAAACTGAATGATATTGGTATATTTCATCAAAGGCTTATTCTGCGCCCTGAAATCAACAATCAGATTCTGAGGCAAACCTGTTTTACCATATTTTTCGCGAACCAGAGCCAGCAGTTTTTGCAGCTTAGGAGAGATACTTTCCTGCATGTTGGTATAATTCAGGTAAAACCGGGCAATAAATTTCATCCCAAAGTTTTTAGACCAGGTTAGCTCATCGTACTCTCTTTGAAGATCACGGCTGTTGTCCAGTTCGCTGCCGGAAGTTCCTTTGATAAAAAACAAATGAACGTTACGGTAATAATCCGCCATGGCTGATTGCAAAACGTGTGAACCACCGGCAATGACACCCGGAATCCAGATCAGGGCCGTCCAGCCTTCATTCATGCTGCGCAGGCAAATGGCAACGTGAATTGAAATAAACCAGAAATCTCCGGCTGCTCCGTCCAAAATTCTTCCAAGACGGCTTTTGTTGTTGGTCATCCTGGCCAGCTGACCGTCCGCGCTGTCGAGTGAGTTTGCAAATACCAGAGATAGCATACCGATCACATTGATCAGTAAGTCCTGACTGTAAAAAAGAATCCCGGCTGCAACGCCAAAGAAAATACTGATGATCGTAACCGTATTGGGCGTCATGCCAATTTTGGCACAAAACAACGCAATCTGATAACCGATGGGGCGGTAAAACCAGATATCTATTTGTTCCTCAGTATCATTTGATTTTAGTGAATTCTCAAATGAAGTAGTTTTCTCCCCGGGTAATTCTTTGGTGGGATCTTCTTTAAGTAAGTTATCCATTAAGACTGTTGTGAAAATCTTTGAAATATTCTGTCAGCTATAAAACCTGCGGCTTCCTCTCTGCAAGGTGCAAAACTTGGCCAGTCGTTCAGGTCAATGATATGAAAATTGCCATCTGCTCCGACGATCGCATCGCCGCCGTACACATCAATTCCCAGCACATTTGCAGATTCGTTTGCTATGCTTTTCAGCTTATTTTCATCAAAGGTAAAATACAGTGACTTTCCGTTAATGCTTTCATATTCGGAATATTTGTGGTGGTTGTTATCATAGGGATAAAACCAAAAGAAAAAATCAGTTCCGTACACCCCGTAAAACTTAACCAGATCACCTACCAGGTGTTCCGAAATAACAGCGTCAGGTATTTCTCTCAAAGCATATTCACGCAGTATTTCTTTCGCTTCTTTTTTTGTGTAGGTAAAGGTTACATCCTCTTTGTGTATGGCATGAAAATCACCTCTTTTGATCCAAAAGCCTTTTCCCGGCAAAGCTTCAAAAATTTCATCGCCATTGTAAGTAGTATCTACGACGAAGCTTTTGGGATAAGGAATTCCGTTTTCAACAAGGCCGTTTGTCATGTTTGTACGAAAACAGTTTTCAATCCCAAACCCTGAATTGACAATAATCGCACCATTTTCTTCTGCAACCTGTAACTTTCTGACCACCTCCTTCTGGCGTGCCATTGTAAAAATATAATGGTGTGTAACTTCCTCCATTTCCAGGAATTCGTTTTCACTGATCAGCTGTACTGTGCATCCCAGCTTTTCCAAAGCCTGTGCCGTTAGCGAAAATATTGCATCATCGTTTCCGATGTGGTTTGGTGAAAATTTTCTGTTTCTGTGTACTCCAAGTATTTCTGTAATATTCATAAATGCTAAGCTTCCGGCGGTCGACAACTTGTCTTTTGCTTTAAGCTTTTTTAATCGGTGTCTTATTTGTTTTTATGCAGTCAGGCGCAATTAATTCGCCGTCACAAACATTTCATTTTCTTCTTTCAAAAAGTTTTCCGCAGTCACAATATCTGCCATGTGATCTACATCGACAATCTTTGAAAAAGGGTATGCTTTCAGTTTCACATCGTTTTCTAATAATTGTCTCTGGAAATTACGCATCCGGTTCGTTCCGTTTTCCACTGCTTCTGTTACCACTTGCAACGCTTTACCACGAAGACAATAAATGCCGCCCGATATAAATTGCGTTTGGTTATCGTTTTTGTCTGCAAAAGCGGTAATGTTATTTTCACTATCCACCTCAACGAACAACGGACTTTCGTCGTCGATAAAAGTTGTGACGGCCATCAATCCGTCTATTTCTTTATTTGACAAAAACTCGGCAATGTATTCCTTAAACTCAGCTTCCTTAAAGACAGTATCTGTTGTGGTCAGACAAATTGAGCTGTTTTGATCTACGGTTTTCAGCAATTCATAAAAACTGTGAAGAGAACTCGGTGTAGACTTTCTGGTAAGCCGGATCAACTCAGAAGTGTACGTGCCGGACAAGTGTTCATCCAGCTTTTCAGATTCTTCATTGATAATTATATAAATGCCTTCTGCATTATTGCGCGTAAAAACACTGATCAGGCGGTCGATCAACATTTCCCCATGGAGACTTACCATCGGTTTAGGCAAAGAAAAACCTTCCTTAGCTAACCTTGAACCCTCTCCTGCTGCTATAATTGCGTAATTCATAAAGTCTTTATTAAATCGGTGTCTGGTTATGGATTATAAACTTTCAGGCTTTGTATTAAAAATCGAGCCTGAACCTTGCACGGACTCCCCATTCAGATACGTTTGGGTGATCCAGATAATTAAAGCGTTTCACCAAATCAACTCTTAAAATCTTAAAGATGTTGGCCACGCCAATACTTCCTTCCATGTAAGGCTGTTTTTCAAGGGTATAACTGATAGCCCTGCCCTCTTCATCAACCGGGAACTTGTAAACTGATGCACCCTTCGCCGGATTATTTTCATCACGAAGTCCACCAACTACCGCTTTAAAACTGAACACCTCACGTAATTTCAATTTCTTAATCAATGGTATTTTGTTCAACAGAAATCCGTTCATGTAATACTGAACATCGAGACTTGCGTAACGGTCACTAACAAATTCCAGGAAGTTCATCAAATTGTATGAATTCAGCTGGTAAGCATAAGTCTGGTTGGCACGGTGGACCGTCAGTAAAGGAAAAGGAATATTTTTACCGACGATGTAACCTCCCTCTCCTGTCAAATCCATAAAACCTAACTGACTCAAATACACCCTTTTCGTAATATTAGCAGTGAAATTATGATAATTATTTTCTCCTGCAAAAACACCCTTCAGACCCGCATTATATCGTAACGTAAAGATCGGGAATTTGTTGATAATTGGTGTCCGGTACAATTTACCCTGATAAAACTGCTCTCCCGGTGCATAACGAAGTTCCATATTAACCTCTGTATTTCTGAGCTGTTTCAAAATCTGATTATCGCCTGCGGAAGAAACCTTCTCATAGGTTAAAATACCTGCCGGCTTTTGCGTCCATTCCGTGAATCCTAGTCTGTAAGAAAAGTGACTTGGAAACTCCCTGACATATTCCAGCTTGTAAATATCATTGTAGAGCCATCTGTTGTTCTCTCCTCTTTTGAAGGATAAAAGAAAGTTATCTTCCTGCACGAACTGTAAATCCTGACCGGGAATTTTCGTATCCCGCTGGGCGCTAGCGCGGATATAATGAAGCGGGAAAGAATAAACTGACTTATTATTCAAAGAATATGTTCCGCTTAAAAAATATTTCCATTTCTCATCCTTGAAACCATAAGCCGCATAACTTTCAAAAAACACCCGTTTGCTTAGCTCTGTTGTAGTACGACCACCAAATCTTAAACGGAAACCTTCGATGGGGTTAAAACTATAAAAGGTATTTACCGGTCCCACTTCTACGATTCCGAAGGATTTGTAGCCGGCAAGGAATAGAGAAGTTATGTCCATTGTTCTGCGGAAAGACGGGATGGTTTGCAGAGTATCTACATTGCGGTAAATATCCTGCTCCGCTCTTTCAAGAGGCACATGCCGTACCTGAGACCAGAACTCCTCGCCTTTTCGCTCTATGGGATTGTAAACAAGCTGTTCAGCAGGGCCATCGTACACACTGTCGGGCCGGGCATGATTTACTTCATAATTTTTAAAGTTCACAACCCGCTGTCCAAACAATCCTGCACCTTTATCACCCAGCGCGAACTCCATGCTTAGCGACGACTTGCTTTGGTGATAGCGGCCATCAGGACTTTTCTCAAATTCCAGACGGGCTTCCAGATCCCGCATGAAGTTTAGGTTGATGTCTTTATTAACCGTCAGAAATGCGTTTTGCACTGCATAATTTCCGTCCAGGGTTATAAACAGTTTGCCCTCAAAAAGCATATCTGTTTTGTTACGGGGTACAAATCCCAGCTCAACAAGCCAGGGTTCCTGCGTTTTCACAGTATCCCGTATAAAAAACTTATAAAATGTCGGAGCCGTATTAGCGATCGGACTTAACAGTAAGTTAGTAGCAACGGAGATATCATTGTTGTAAATGTTGATATCTTCATAGATCCTGTTGAAATAAGCGCTCAAGCCGTCATTGTCGACAAACCTGGAATCAAATTCAGCACGACGGTTTGCTTTCACCCATTGTTTCTTTTTGTAAGGACTTTTCCGGAAATATATCTGGGAAAGCTTTTCCTGCATATAGGCGGGAAGTATGTTTTTTCCTCCAATGGAAGCAGAATCCTGATTCCGGAACAAGAACTGATAATTCTTAAAAATCCTTTTATCCTTAAAAGATTCCGAAAGATTGCTCAGGGCAAATGATATTTTCTCGTACTGCTCGTACTCAACATAATCATTATTCGCCATCTGATTTTTATCGCGGTTTTCGATTACCTGGCGAATCAGCTGTACGGCGGGATTATCCCGGTTACGGTATTTCGCTCTGCCTTTCACAGTGATTTCTTTCAAAAGCGAAGCATCCACCTGTAATTTCAAATTGATAACCTGGCTAATCCCCTCCGTTACCTTTTTCACTACACTTTGGTAACCGATGTAGGTAAATTTGATTGTCAGGTTGGGCGGGGTTAACGTCATTGCATATTTACCATCTACATCTGTGGTGGTACCCATGGTAGTGCCCGGAATAACGATGCTTACGTAAGGAAGAGTTTCACCTGTTTTTTCATCTGTGACAACTCCTTTAACTGTCGTAGTCTGTGCAAAAACACCTTGATGTCCTAAAAAAAGGGCACAAAGCATGAGCGCAAACTTTATGTATGCTGGCTTCAACATTGTCTGATCCTGATAGATTCTGATTTATTTTTCATGGCTTATATTCTTCCGTGACAATAAGATTTGCCCGTCAAATATTCACTTCCAATCCCTGCTGCAACCAACCGGTTACAGCCAATTATTTTCTTTATACCAGCTGAGTGTTTCAGCCAGTCCTTTTTCCAGATTATATTCCGGCTCGTACTTTAACCTGTTACGGGCGGCATCGATGCTGCAATACCAGTTAGCAGCGGTCAGTTCGTTTATTTTTTCTTTATTAAGCACCGGGGTATTTTTTGAGAATACCGAAAACGCTTCCAGCAGAGAGGCGGTTAACTCTATGATTGCGAGGGGCAAATGAATCCTTACCGGATTTTTAATACTAAGTTTTTTAAACAAATCTGCCAGCTTGTACCGGTCATATTCTTTCCCGTCAGATATGTTGTAAACGTTATGTCTTTCACTTTGCTCTGATAATGCGGCAAAAGTTGCAGCAACGAGGTCTTTTACGTAAACAAAACTCAATCGTTGCGGATCCTTTCCTATATATAAATCCAGACCTTTATTAAGTGTTTGAAATAAAATCAAAATATCTTTTTCTCCCGGACCATAAACTGCCGTGGGTCTGATAATCGTTAGCGGAAGATCCTTTAAACCAGACAGATAATTCTCAGCAAGCTGCTTGCTTTTACCATAAGACGTAACCGGTTTGGGCAAAGTTTGCTCCGTAATTGCGTCTTTTGAGTCATAATCAATCGGCCCGACCGCGGCTAGACTACTTAAAAAAACAAACCTTTTAAGAGGAACCGAAACACTTATTGCTGCTTTAGCCAAGTTTAGCGTATAGTCCGCATTAACCAGATTATAAGCATCCATTGATTTTGCCCTGGTAGCACCCGCAGCATGAATGATATAGCTGTAAACACCTTGTTCCAAGACAGTTAAAAGCGACTCTTCCGAGCCAAAATTCAGGTTGACAAAAACCAAACTGCCTTTATTTTCCGACTTCGCCCGGTTGCCCAATTCCTGCAAATTCGAAATTTCACTTGAAGGTCTCACCGCAGCATGAACCTCGAATCCCTTTTCCAAAGCCACCTGAACGAGGTGTTGTCCGATGAATCCGCTTGCTCCGGTTATAAGTACCCGCTCACTCATAACTTCCTTTCGTACAACCTGTAACGCTTGTAAAGCTCGCCGTTAATTTCCTCAATGGCATGGTTCATCAGATAATTATCTTCGAGCATCCATGAGCATTCTCCTCCTGTAACTTTTGTCCCGTATGTATTTTTTATAATGCTTCCATACAGACAGGCTTCGATGCCCATTTTCCTGTATCCTTCGATTACGCCAAGAGTAAGGACGCGAATACGGGTTATTTTCTTTTTGTTTAAAAGCAATTTAAAAATTCCGGTTGGCAACAAACGACCCCGTTTGATCTTGATCAGAATCTGATTGATATCCGGTATTCCAAGGGCAAAACCAACCAGCTTACCATCCTTTTCTGCAACCAGACAAAACTTTGGATCCAGAATCATTTTCAAATCCTTAGCCAGATAATCAAACTCCTTATCCGTCATCGGTACAAAACCCAGATTTTTATCCCAGGCGGTATTATAAACTTCACGTATCTTTTTAACCTCACCCGCAAAGTCTTTCATATTGACCTGCCTGATGACAATACCGCTGCGTTTTAATCTGTTTTGAAGTGCATCCAACAACCTGACAGACCGATCGTTAGACTCACTTACATTTATTTCATAGGCCAGTAAGTCTGTCTTTTTTACAAGCCTGTTTCCAAGTAATAGTTTTTCATAGTACGGCGGGTTATAAGGCATCATCGCCATAGGGGGAAGATCGAATCCCTCCACTAAAAGCCCGCAGGTGTCATTTGTTGACAGGTTTACAGGTCCTAACACGGTATCTGCTCCCTGTGCAACCAGCCATTCCGAAGCTGCCTTTAACAATAAATCTGCCGTTTCCTGATCGTCGATACATTCAAAAAAACCAAAGAACCCATCTTTGTGACCAGTGAAGGCATTGTGATTTTCATTCAATATCGCTGCAATACGTCCCGTTGCCCGATCCCCCTTATACGTCATAAAAAGCTGGGCTCTCGAATGATCGTAAAAAGGATGGTTGCCTGGTGTAAGCATGTCCTTCTGTGCAATGAAAAGTTCAGGGACATAATTCGGATCTCCCTCATACAAATCATGTGGAAAATCGATAAACTTACCAAGCTCTTTCCCTGGCGAAACGGATACAATTCGGATCATAGTTTTGCGGTGATTGCCTCCGGATACAGTTGACGGTAAATACGAGCCATTTTATCTATCGCTTCCTCAATCTGGCTAAACGTATGTGTAGCCATCAGCGAGAAGCGGATCAGCGTTTCATCCGTCGGTACAGCTGGTGAGACAACCGGATTAACGAAGACTCCTTCTTCAAGTAAAAGTTTGGTCATCAGGAAGGTCTTCTCGTTATTACGGATGTAAATCGGAAGGATCGGACTTTCTGTATTTCCCAGATCGAATCCATTCACCAATAACAATTCTTTTGCGTAGCGGGTGTTGGCCCAAAGACGTTCGATATGGTGTGGTTCCGATTCAATTATCTCCAAAGCAGCAAGTGTACTTCCCACGCTGGCAGGTGTCATGCTCGCGCTGAAAATAAGAGACCTTGCACGATGTTTGATAAAATCTATAGTTGCACTGTCACTCGCGATAAAACCTCCAAGAGATGCAAAAGATTTACTGAAAGTTCCCATAATGAGGTCAACAGATTCTGTTAAGTCAAAGTGGGAAGCTGTTCCGGCACCTGATTTTCCTATTACACCCAAACTGTGTGCGTCGTCAACCAAAACAGATGCTCCGAATTCGGCAGCAACGGTGTTTAATTCCGGAAGTTTTACGATATCGCCTTCCATACTAAAAATCCCATCCGTAACGATCAGTTTCACAGCATCATCCGGCAACAAGTTAAGCTTCTTGCGAAGATCAGCCATGTCGTTGTGAGCGTACTTGATCACTTTTGAGAAAGATAAGCGACTGCCATCAATAATGGACGCATGATCTCTTTCGTCTAAAATGAGATAATCATTTCTTCCTGTAAGACATGAAATGGCCCCCAGATTGGCCTGATAGCCTGTACTGAATAAAACTGCGGATTCTTTTCCTGTAAACTTAGCCAGTCTGTTTTCGAGCTGTTCATGAATATCCAGTGTTCCGTTCAGAAACCTGGATCCGGCACATCCACTGCCATATTTTTCAATAGCTTTCTGTGCAGATTCAATCACGTAAGGGTGTGTGGTGAGCCCCAGATAAGAGTTTGACCCAAACATAAGCACAGGTTTACCTTTGATGATAACTTCTGTATCCTGTGCTGACTGGATAGGCCGGAAGAACGGATATACACCCGCTTCTCTTGCCTGGGCTGCTTCCTTAAACTCTGCGACTCTTTTATGTAGTCTACTTCTCATACTATTAACTGGTGTCTAAAGTTAGAAAACCGTTTTTAAACAGTCTGCCAAATTGATAAAATATTCGTTCCTGATATATAGATTATCAAAAAAAATAATTTTATTAATACTATTTTAATTCAAATTGAGATCGGTAAAAAGATAATTCGTCACCATTCCAATCACATGATTTTTGTGTGTCTCGGTGTACTTATCAAATTGCGCCTCACTCATGCTATGCATTTTCATGTGCATATTTTTGCCTACAAAGATAAATTGTAAACTTCCAATAATAATCGGCATCAGGTGTTCAACTTCAATATTTCGGATAATTCCTTTCTGAACTGCCTCCTGAATATGTCCAACAAGCTTTCCTTTTAACAATTCTTTATACTTAGACAGCTCCGGCAAAAGATTTTCACAGTCACGGTGAATCTCTGTCATGATAAACAGAACCAGACTGGGCTCCTCTTTCATCATCCGGTAGTCCTCCTCAATAATGGCAATAATCTTTTCTTTCAGTTCAACCGGCCTGTCAAGAATCTTAATCGTATTGGTACAATATAATTCAAACAGATCCCTGAAAATTTCGACAAAAAGTTTTTCCTTACTCCTGAAATAATAGTTTGTCAGCGCAATATTCATTCCTGCTGCGTCCGCAATATCCCTTGCCGTAGTTCCTGCAAAACCCTTTTTCAGGAAAACGGTTTTTGCCGCCTCCTTTAATTTTTCCTCACTGGATAAATTGATACACTTCACAATAATTCCCGTTTGTACGAAACAAATGTCGTGTACCTTTTCCGATTCTGCAATCATTTGAAACTTTAATTTTAAACAAACATTTAAAATCTTTGTTTAAAATGATTAAATATCAAAATAATTATATTTCAAAATACTACGTTTCTTAAACCGGAAAAATTCCCGTTTGTCGCATAATATTTTTCATCTACATTAAATTTATTTTTTATTGCATCAACCGCCCGAAAATTATTTCGTTTAGCCATCTGATTTGCAAATTATTACATGAACGGGGCACAAATACTTTGCCCGGAGGGATCGTTATGGAGATCATTGAAAAAATTTACAGCAGCAGACAAATGCGGGTTATTTTGCAAAACCTTACAAATGCAGGTGAATTTGTATCTGTTGGCCGCAGAGTTGTACCCGAAAATTTCAATTTCCAAATGTTGTGAAAAAGCCCGTTATATGTGCAAATTGGAAGTGCTTTGTACGTTAATTTAGATTTAAGCCGAGCGCCAGTCCTATCCAGGGCTTTTTCTGATAAATCCAGAATTTTTTATTTCTGTCCAGTAAATTATCAAATCCCAGGGTCACACCAGCGGTAAAACTATTCAGTCCAAAAATCGCTGCGATTCCCTTAGACCAGACTACCCCATCGTATTCAGAGGAAATATTATTATTTGTTACCCAGGGATTCATTGCTGTACCACCCAATCCGGTAAAAATTCCGTAGGACATACCGTAGTGGAGCGTCTGTCTCTGATATTTAGTCAGGGCATTTTTCTTAAAAGAAAGCCGGTAGATGTCATTGCGATAACCCTGATAAACTGCCCCGTTCAGGTTGGCATTGAATTGTCGCGGCATTCCTTCTTTGCCTGGACGGTATTTAAATGGAATCGTGATAAAATCCACATCCGTACTACCCTGCCTGAAATAACCCGATTTTATCGGAATCCGGGAAGCAACCTGGGGAAGTGTATGTTTGCCCCGGACAGTATCAGGAAGTCCGGTGGTTCTGCTGACGGTGTAAACATAAATTGTGTCTTCACTATTGTCAATAAAAACCTTTCCGGAAGGACTGTGAAACGATTTCGAACGATAGTAGCCATCTGATAAACTATATTTTGGCATTTCCAGGATGGAACAGCCGGTTACTGTCACTGCAAAAGCAATGACCTGAGTGATTCGTATCGAAAAGGAGAAAAAACCTGATCTCATAGTACACAGTTTAAAGCCAGCCCCGCCGTTTGAACCACAAATAAATCAATCCTGTAATTGCTGCCATGGCGATCATCACACCGGGGTAACCAAATTTCATTTTCAACTCAGGCATAAATTCAAAGTTCATTCCGTAAACACCTACAATAAAAGTCAAAGGCATAAAGAAAACAGAGAAGATTGTAAGCACGCGGATAATCTCGTTGGTTCTCTGCGACGATATCGAAAAGTAGATGGACAATAAATGGTTCGTGTTTTCAAAAAGAGAATCGTAAATAGAATGTAATTTCACATACAGATCACGGGTGTCACGGGTGTAAGTATCGCTGTGTTCTTTGGGATCGGTCTTTTCAATGATTTCGTTGGAAAGAAGTAAAATACGCCTCGTTACGTCTACTTTTCTTTTCAGATAATAAAGTCCTTCCAGTAATGAGGCCTTTCTGTTTTTCAAAAACATATTCTCTTCGAAGTACTCAATTTCGGCAGTGAGCTCAACGGCACGGGCGTCATAAGTTTTAAGTCCGCTTTTAACTATCTCATTCAAAATATGATGTGCCGATTTACACAAACCTTTTTTTACAAAGTTTTCATTAATCTCTTCCGACTGCGGCCAGGGATTCCGGTGAATCGTGATGATCAGATTATCCTTCATAAAAATAGCAATCTTGTCTGTAAGCTCCTGAACCGTATCGGCCTGGCTCGCTACTTTCTCTGCATGAAGCCTGAAAATAATGAAGACGTAAGGTCCGACATTTTCATGTTTGGGAAGATGGTCCGGCTGGAGACAGTCTTCAACAGATGAGTCGTGAAGTTCATACCGGCGCGCAACTTCGTGAAGTTCTTCTTTGGACGGATCGTTTACATCAACCCACTCGAAATGAAATTCGGAAGGCTCTGCTAAAGTTTTGATCATAAATTATAAACTTACCACTTGGGAAATGTACAGTCCCGGTTAGGAACAATTTCCATACCAGACAATTAACAAACTTATTCATTTAAAGCTTATCATGTTTGATTACTCCGGATAAGACCAGCATAAATATCCGCAAGTAACGGGTTGTTGTCCTATCCAAAAAGATCTACTTTGGTATATGAACATAAATACGCAGCTGGTTTCTGTTGATAACACTTTCAGTTTTGAAGAATGTTTATGGTTCCTGAACCGGAATTTCGACGATTGTCTGCATGAAATAAAGCATGACTACATTCGAAAGGCGCTCCTGGTGGAAGGTAAACCTGTTTTAATTGAAATCAAAAAACACTTAAATGGTCTTGTCGTAGAAATGCTTAGCGGTACTCCAGCTCCGTCGGGAGAAACCTATATTCGTGAGTACGTCACCGAATGGCTGGACCTGGATCGTGATCTTCAACCATTTTATAAGCTTTTGGCCAATCATGCGGTACTAGGCTACATGCCGGAAAAGTATGCCGGCCTCCGCCTTATAGGTATTCCGGACCTGTTTGAAGCGCTGGTATGGAGCATCATCGGGCAACAGATCAACCTGACATTTGCTTATAAGATCAAACGAAGACTGGTGGAAGCATATGGCGAATCGATCCGTTTTGAAAACAAACTGTATCACATTTTCCCAACCTCCAAAAGTCTGGCTAATACGGAAATTCAGGATCTTCGGCAGATGCAGTTTTCAGGCAAAAAGGCAGATTATTTGATTGGGCTCGCACAGCTATTTGATGCCGGACTGATGAACAAAACCAGACTCGCCAAGCTACCCGACCTGTCGTCCAGACAAAAAGCGTTGACGGACATCCGCGGCATTGGTATCTGGACCGCCAATTATGCATTGATGAAAAGTCTAAAAGAAACTTCGTCTATCCCGCATGGCGACGCCGGATTGCTCAACGCATTAAAAGCCCACCGGATTATCGAACAAAAAACAGATACTGAATCCATTTCGTATTTGTTCAGCGGCTTCTCAGGATGGGAAAGCTATCTGGTATTTTATCTTTGGCGCAGTTTGGCCCCGACCGAAAATGAAAAGCTGCATTCTGATATAAATTCCATCTGAGTCAGGATTTGGCATGATTGAAGTTTTCTTCCAAAGCTCTTACGGCTTCCCAACCAATAATTGCCTGCTTACGCACAGCTCCCCAGTGATACTGCCCGGTTTCACCAGTTGATTTAATAACCCGATGACAGGGGATCAGAAAGGCAACGGGGTTGTTACCAATTGCTGTACCCACCGCACGGGAAGCCCCGGCATGCCCGGCATGTTGCGCCAGAGACGAATAGGTGGTGAGTCCGCCGGCAGGTACTTTCAGCAAAGTTTCCCAAACTTTCAGTTGGAACGGCGTACCTTTCAAATGTAATTTAATCTGACTCAGTTTGCTCCAATCCTGATTAAAAATGAACAAGGCATTTTGCTGGATACTATCGACAATCTGTGTGTATTTGGCATTAGGATAATTCCTGAGCAGCCCGTTAAAAGCTACATCCCGATCATCTTCTGAAAATACCATGTAACAAATGCCTTTTGCAGTGGAAGCGACAATTAAATCTCCAAAAGGACTTTCTGCAAAGCTGTAATTGATAGCCAGCGATTCACCACCGTTTTTATATTCACCGGGAGTCATTCCCTCTACTTTGACAAACAAATCATGCAGTCTGCCAGTACCGGATAGTCCGGTTTCAAAAGCTGTGTCAGCAAGCGTTGCACCGGTATTTTTAAGCATTGCCTTTGCGTGTTCCACACTTAAATATTGCAAAAACCGCTTTGGCGTCACACCAGCCCATTGCTGAAACATCCGCTGAAAATGAAAGGGACTTAAATGAACATGTTCAGCCGCTTCGTCGAGACCTGGCTGATTTTTAAAATTATTTTTAAGAAATTCAATTGATGCAGCAATCCGTTTGTAGTCAATTTCCTGTTGCGTTTCCATGATTGTGTTTCTTTATTACAACCCAAAATTACGACTGCTGCCAACAGACAAACACCCGGTTCTTGCGCTGTTTTCTATCGATTTACAACTAATCTCTCAACTTCTTTGCCATGAATGCTTCCCAGCAGATCAGTACTGCTTTACGATCTGCGCCCCAGAAATAAGGTCCAAATTCGCCGTTACCTCTCACAACACGGTGACAGGGGATGAGGAAAGCAACCGGATTATCGCCAACTGCCGTTCCTGCCGCGCGGGCATTTTTGATATCGTTAGTCAGTGCTCCATACGAAACCAGACCGCCAAAAGGTATTTGCAAAAGCTCTTTCCATATAGCAAACTGAAAAGGCGTTCCTTTTAAATGCAGATTGATCGTTTCAACGTTTTGATTCGGATTCTCCAAGAAACGGATTACGCATTCCTGATATGTATCCGGACGATTTTGCAAAATACCAAAAGGAAAACGGCGCTTTAAATCTTTCATGGCTTCCTCATCATCTTCATCTGCAAAGCCTACAAAACAGATCCCGACGGAAGTAGACGCAATCAGGATTTTACCAAACCAGCCATGAGAAAAGCTGTAATTTATCTCGAGCGGCAGTTTTTTGAAATCATCTGTATTTAAAGGTTCTATCAAAATTTTCGTATAACAATCACTACGATTTTTGAAAACCAGATTTGTTTTCAATATTTGCTCACGAATAAAAACCGGATTGAGATAACTAACCAGTTTCTCAGGTTCGCAGCCGCCAGACCAGTCAGTCAGCAATTTTGCTTTACCGGAATGAACAGGTTCAGCCTGGCTTTTTTCCCAAAACAGATCAAAACGTAAACTCCGGAAGTAAGAAAGTGCCGCAGTTATTTCATTAAAATCAAAACAGTTATTTTCTTGCATAAAAATCACTGCTACGAATAGGTTATTGATTTTTCCATATACTGTATTTATCCTTTAAACAATTCCCGCAAGGGCGATAATCGTTCGCCAAAGCTTCATCTTCATCCCTAAAAAAAACACGGTTTTCGATTTTCATGCGTTTCCCGGAAGAGCAAGACAGCAAACCGTAAATCTTTCCTTTACTGTAACCTGCCAAACGCACTTCTCCATGTCGGATCAGGCTGGCCAGTTTGCTCTTCCGACAGCTTTTTGATTTACCTAAATCAACATGTTTTATCATTTAAAGAAAGATTTCAAAAGGCAAAACTGGCTCTTTTTGGTATTGAATAAAACCCGGTTCTTGCTGAAACCTGCACTTATTCCCTGTCTTCGAGGTATTCCCATTTAAGAATATCCGAACTGTTGTGAGTTACCAGTTCCGTCGAATAAATTTCGATAAACATTTGATTCTGCTCATCAAACTCTCCTTCCTTCCATTCATTCTCATCAGTGCGCATAAACCTGATCACAGAACCGTTTGCCGGCAATCTATTTTTTTCCATTGTTTTTTCTTTTTTAAAATTCATTCTTTTTTCAAGATACAAACTTCTGTGCCGCAGGACTAAATGTACATAAACAGATGGGCATTAGGCAGCGGGGCCTTCATTTTCAAACAAATTAAATTTCATTATTTGGAACAGATTTAAATAAGAACCTATCTTTGTAAATCGTTTTCGATGTACGATTTGTTTAAATATGTCCAGCGCTCAGTCCGGTAGAACTTCCTTTAAGATAGATGAAGAGTCCTTTAAGGATATCTACAATCAGTATTGGGAGAAAGTTTTTACGGTTTGCTATCATAATTTGGGTGATACAGAACGTGCCAAAGGAATGGTGCAGGAAATTTTCAAATCACTTTGGGAAAGAAAAGACGAACTTGAGATTACACAGTCTGTTGAAGGTTATCTGATTCGCTCGGCAAAGTTTAAGGTGTTTGAATTTATCAGAAACAAAAAAATTCGTGAACAGCATTTGGAACAAATTGTTTACAACCGGATTGAATCTGTCAATTTTACAGAAAACGAAGTCATGCTGCAAAATCTGAAGGACCGGCTGACCAACCTGATTGATTCACTGCCTACCCAATGCCGCCGTGTTTTTAAGATGAGCCGTGAAGAAGGGCTCTCCAATAAAGAAATCGCCTCCGATCTTCTAATCTCCGAACGTGCGGTTGAATATCACATTACCAAAGCGATTTCGTCGCTTAAATCCCGCCTTACAGAATATTCATTCTGAATTTATCAGACAGGTACTTCGGAAGATCCGTAGATGTGCTACTTTTACCAAAAAAGAACGCCGGCATTCATAAAGTGAAGCTTTCATGAAAATTAGTAAGGAGCTTATTGAAAAATACTATGAAGGTAAATGCTCTTCTCATGAAATGGCTATGGTTGAAGACTGGTTGTTGAGTGACGAAACTGAACAGGAAACGTTTCTTCCTGAACATGCAGATAAAGAAAAAATAAAAGCCGACATGTGGGCTGAGGTCGCTTCCGTTCTGCCTTCACAATCCGGATCAAAAGCAGAGGCAAAATTTAGGATCTTAAATCTGCGTTGGGCAGTAGCAGCGACGCTCTTAATGGCAGTTTCTGCTTTTGTATTTTTGAAATTGAATGAAAAAATTTCCGCTGCCAGCCCCGTTGTATCATCAGTTAATTCCTCCCAATCCGATAATACCGAAATCAGGGAAGATGATTATACGATTTCTCTGGGTCCGATGAGCAACGTGCAGATCAACTCTGCAACTGGTTTGATAGATTTTTGCGGTACATTACGGATCAGTCCGAAAAGGGATGTAAAGCTTACGTTTAAAGACGATTGCTCAAACAAAAATGGGGGAACAGAAAAAATCAGCTTCAAAAAAGGCCAGACGTACATCGCACTCAATTATCGGAACCAGAAAAACAACGAAGTAATTGTGCTGGATGAAAACCGGATGATGGGCTTGCCGACAGTGGTAAAAAGACAAATTATGGACCAGTTTAATATTTGAAATACGACCCCTTCTCCATGCGTGCCGGCGGCATTTTAGCACTCTTGTCTCTCATCATTATTACTATCATAATTTCCGGTTGTTCAGAAAATACTGATTCAGGCAGAAAAAAATATAGTATTTATACGATGACGAAGGATTACCGGGAATACATTGTGCAGGTTGACAGCCTGTCGCAAGGTACAGTAAATCCTGTATTGGAGGGGACCATTGTTGGGTATAAGCAAATCTGGGATGAGTTGATTGTAAAGGAAGGTTATTATTACCGGATAAATCGTAAAAGCCAGCACTTCGTCCGATCGCAAATTAATAAAGGCCGTTTTGAGCCAGCGGATTCGGTAGCACTAGCCGATTTTGTTTTTCTGGAAAATTACAACTGGATTCATCCTGACACCCTACTCCTTATCTCTTATAATCGAAAACTCAATAAAGTCAATTACGCGAAAGTCGCCGTTAAAACTATGACGGCAACTACCGGGGAATTACCAATTCCTGCTCCTTCGGGAGCTTATAACTCCATGTCTGTCGGGTTTACTGAATTTCGGGGTAACAGATTATTTGCCGGCTATTCTTATCATTCCCTCTCCGATTCAAATGGTTATTCCACGACTGATACGGCTTATGTGAGTGTACTAAACTATCCTTCACTCAAAAGCAGAAATACCATAAAAGATACACGTTCCACGTATCCCGGAAATACAAATACGGAACAGCAAAGCACTTTTAGGGATGAAAAAGGTGATTTTTACTTTCTGACCAGTCCGGGAATTGCACGCGGAAATCGTCCTGACAAACCCACTGCCGTTTACCGGATCAAGGCAGGACAAGAAGTTCTGGACAGCAACTACTTTTTTAATATTTCCGAGTCCTCTATCCAAAACCATGCGTACGGGCTTTGGTACATTGGAAATGGAAAAGCAATTATTCGCAGCGAACAAAAGGGGCTTTTCACGGGAATTGAAGATCATTACAAGGTTCCGCATGTTCGTTTTTTTGTCCTGGACCTGGAAACAAAGTCTGCTAAACTACTAAATCTGCCGGTTGACAAAGGCACTGCCCGCCAATGTGTTTTAATGGAAAACGGACTGGTTTATATCTCCATCAATTCTGACCGGGAAGGAAATTATATCTGGATATACAACCCTGAAAATGACAAGCTCAGAAAAGGCCTGAAAATTGAAGGAGATGTTGATTATATCCTTCGGATAGAGCGGTTGTATGAGGAATAACGAAATGTTAATTTTGATAAGCAGATTGAATCTTTAACCGGAAATGAACAAGCAATGGGAATTATAGAAACAATCAAAATGCGGACGTTAGAAAAAGGCATTAAAAAAAAGGAATAAGAAAAGAAGGTAACAAGAAAGCAAGGCGGAATTTGTAAAGAGCTTATTAGATCAAAACTGATTTTTGACATTGAGAAAAGTGCCGCTCTGGCTGGAGCTTCTCCGGATTTTGTCAAAAAAGCAAAAGAAAAGCAATAGTAATCATTCCTTTCAATCAATTTCCCACTTACCTCTCAAATCAATAATTCAACAAAAAATAAAATTTTCCACTCTTCACCTTCGGAAAACAACGCCCTTGTGCTACTAGGTTTATGAGCATGTATTGAATTTTCAACATGTCTCAGTAATCAGTTATTCCAGCACAATGTATTTAATCAGGCTTTTTTCAGCAATTTTCCATCCATCGTTTTCCATCCAGGATTTCCGGTTCCCTGACAGAACTCAGTTATCATTTCCGACTCGGTATCACGATAGGAAATGGTCTAACGCCCTGGTATTAACAGCAGCATGATTTTCTCAAAAGCTGTAAGACTGTTTCAGCGAACGCATTTTCCTGTCAATTTCAATCAAAAAACTTCACCTCCGGGCTGAATTAAGATGACTTTCAAAAAAATAATTGCCTGGCTGCATCTTTGGCTGGGACTCGTTTCAGGAATTATTGTTTTCATAGTCGCTTTCACTGGCTGCATATTGGTTTTTGAGCATGAAATTGAAAGTATGATTCAGCCCTGGCTGCATGTTGAACGTGCAGGTGAAGCTGCATTTTTGCCTCCGTCTGCAATTAAACATTCTGTTGAAAAGGCTTTACCCGGCACAAAAGTCAATTCAATCTGGTACTATGGCCATAGTAATACGGCACAGGTAAGTGCAAATTCCGATTCTGTCATTTACGTTGATCCTTACAAAGGCAATATTGTCGCTTTGGTAGACCATGAAGATTTTTTTCATTTTGTTCTGGATGGCCATACCGAGTTGTGGATGGAAAAAAAATTAGGTAAGGGCATTATCAGCTACGCTACACTTATCTTCTTTGTTTTACTTGTTTCAGGTTTGGTACTATGGTGGCCTAAAAAATGGAGTAAAGCCAATCGGGACAAAAGCTTCAAAATCAAATGGGAGGCAAAGTGGAAACGGGTTAATTATGATTTACATAATGTATTGGGTTTTTATTCCCTGCTGGTAGCAGTTCTTATTTCACTGACCGGCCTGTCGATGAGTTTCCCATGGCTGCGGGATGGTGTATACTGGTTAAGCTCGGGCGGAGAAACACCTCCGGTTTATAAACCGGCATTTTCTGATACTACGGTCGTAAGGAACCTGGTCGCACTTAACCAGGTTGACAAAGCCTGGAAAAAGGGAATGGATGAGATTGGAGTTTACAAAAAAGATAACATCATTATCTCTTTTCCCAATAAGCCGGCAGATCCAATTTACCTGTGCACGGACATGGAAGCGGGCGTCTGGCGGGATGTGTATCTTGACCAAAATACCCTGAAAATATTACCTGAATCCCAAGCTCATATCCGTAATGAAAGTTCTGGATTTTGGCTCCGACGGATAAACTACTCCCTGCATGTAGGGGCAATTGGCGGACTGCCTACCAAATTTATTTATTTCATAGCAAGCCTTATTTGTGCTACACTTCCTCTTACCGGAGCTTATATCTGGTGGGGAAGACGAAAAAAAGAGAAGAAGAAAAAGCAGCCCCGGCTGGCCTGTATCCGGGAGTAATTTAAATCACCATGCAATTAATTTCCGAGAGATTTTCTATTCAGGTTTTCAACTAACTACCTGCCTGGTATTACTATGTCGATTGACGAAGAAATCAAATTGTACTTCATAAACAACAATTTGCGCAAAGCTGAGAAGAAAATCATGGTTGCTACTTATTTAAAAAATTTTGATCAGGCAGTTCCTGCAAAAACGCTTTGGCTGCTTATCCGAAAAGACCGTAAAGACTTATGTATTGGTTCTGTTTACCAGGCTTTGAACTGGCTGGTCGAAACAGGATTTGCAGATAAAATATCGGGAGACCGTACTTTCCTGTACTCCTTAAAAAAACCGACCACTCCGCCGCTGAATAAATTATTAATCCACTCATTCTAACTATGAAAAAATTATCCCGCCTTTTAAAATCAGGGCTTTTGATGATATGTCTGATCTCACCCCTATACAGCTTTTCACAGCAAGCTTCGGGTACAATAAAGGGCTTACTGATCGATGATAAACAAAAAGCTGTTGAGTTTACTTCTATATCCCTGCACAAAGCGGCTGACTCAACAATCGTAAAAGGCTCGATCAGTGATTCTTCGGGACATTTTATTTTTGAAAAAGTAAATACCGGTTCCTATTTTGTCCAGGCAGGTCTTGTTGGATATAAAACTTATCGAAGCAAAAATTTTAGCCTAACGTCTGAAAAGAAACTGATTAGCATCGAAAGTATTATACTGGAAGCAGAAAACAAAACATTGGACGCTGTCACAATAACAGCGCAAAAACCCCTGATTGAACAGCATATAGACCGCACCGTTTTAAATATTGAAAACAGCATTCTGTCTGAGGGAAATACCGCATTGGAACTTCTTGAAAAGGCTCCGGGCGTTACAGTGGACGATGAGGGAAATATTTCCATGAAAGGTAAACCAGGCGTGAGCGTGATGCTAAATGGAAAACTCACCTATCTTTCCCAGCGCGAACTGACTACTCTTCTCCGGGGAACGTCATCAGGTTCTGTTTCAAAAATTGAGCTGATCACCAACCCTTCCGCTAAATATGATGCCGCCGGTAATTCGGGGATTATCAATATTGTTTTGAAAAAAAATGAGAAGGCCGGAATTAATGGAAACATGTATGTCAACGCAGCACGAAGCCGGGCTAACCGTTATGGAGGGGGCGCCGGATTGAATTATCGTAACGGGAAGCAGAACCTTTATGGAAGTTACGATCATGCGTATCGCGGTGAAATCGAATACCTGTCTTTCATAAGGCGTTTTCATGACGATAATTCAGGAATTCCTTCCAGGATTTCTTATCAAAATTCTGCTACAAACGAGCCGCTGTACACCAATAATTACAAGCTGGGTGCCGATTTCTTTCTAAATGATAAAAATACTTTGGGTGTCTTGTTTAATGGAAATCATGGCAAATACATCAACGACAACAATACTTCCAACCTGCTGGTTTCGTCCTCAGGCGAAGTATTAAGCCAGCCACAAACACATAACGACAACCTGGACCGCTGGAAAAGCCAGGCCTACAACCTTAACTATGCACATAAATTCAACGACAGCGGTCGCGAGCTTTCAGCAGATCTGGATTATTCACTAAACGATAACCGGTCGAACCAAAGCATGGATACCCGTTTCCCGAACCAGGAAAATCCGGGTCTGGAAACACGTTCGGTAAGAAGGGGAAATGTTCCTTCCGTCACCAATGTTTATGTTGGAAAACTCGACTATACACAGCCTTTCGGTGAAAAGGCAAAATTTGAAACAGGCTGGAAGAGCAGTTATGTTTTCGTCGATAATAATCTTAAATACGATACACTTCGAAATAATGAATGGATTCCGGATCCGTCATGGAGCAATCATTTTACATATAAAGAGACAATTCATGCGGGATATATCAATTTTAGTAAAGAGTTTGGCTCAATTAGTGTCCAGGCCGGACTCAGAGGAGAAAATACACAAACCGAAGGGCATCAGGTTACGACGGACTCATTGGTTAAAAGACAATACTTTCAGCTTTTTCCAAGTCTTTTTGTCACAAAAACATTTACACCCGATCACAGCGGACAGTTTTCATATGGCAGACGGGTGGAACGGCCGGATTATTCGGATATGAACCCGTTCCGTTTTTTCCGCGACCCGTTTTTATATTATGAAGGAAACCCCTTCCTGAAACCGGAACTTACCCAATCGATTGAAGTTAGTCATTCTTACAAAGGCAAATTTACGACAACGCTTAATTACAGCTATACTGACGATGTTATGAACTGGATGATGGGACAGGTTGATTCACTTAACACAACTTACCAAAGTCCGCAAAACCTGAAAAGCTTTATTAATTACGGTATTAGTTTTACCGCTGCCATACAGCCTGCGAGCTGGTGGACAAGCAACAATTTTGCAAACCTGCTTCACAATCGGTATAAAGGTGACCAGGATGGCGGTGATCTAAATAACAGTATCTGGAGTTATTCAGTCAATAGCCAGAACATCTTCCAGCTGGGAAAAGGGTTTTCAGCAGAGCTTAGTGGTTTTTATAATTCAAAATCCGTTTACGGTGTCTTTGTTACCAAAAGCTATTACGTTATTTCAGCAGGAGGTCAAAAACAAATACTGAAGAAAAAAGGTACAATCAAATTAATGGTGAACGATATTTTCCAAACCCGGCAAAGACGTAACACTGCCCGCTACGAAAACCTGGATATGGAGGGTCATATTCGTTTCGACAGCCGTATGGCTACCGTCTCATTTTCCTATCGTTTTGGTAGGGAAGTTACACCCGCAAGAAAACGAAACTCAGGCAGTGAGGATATTCAGAACAGGGTTAAAGGAGGGAATTAAACCCTCTTCGGATCCGAATAAACAGATTAGAATATTGAAAAACAAAAAGCCTGGTCCACCATTTCGGCAGACCAGGCTTTTAAGTTTCATCAGCTTAAATTATTTTCTGATAACGATCTTTTGTGTTTTGTAAGTCCCATCATTACGAGAGATCTTAACAATATACATACCAGAAGCAAGGTTTTTCACATTGATACCTTTGTCCGATGAGATTGATGCTGTTTGATAAACAGATTTACCAGCTGCATTGAAAATTGATAATTCTTTAACTGTTTCGCTGTCCGCATCTTTTACAAAAAGCTCTTCTGCCACCGGATTAGGATAAACTGTTACAAGTTCACTATTACCTTCAAACTGTACTTTAACAATTCTGCTGTAAGCGAAAGTTGCGTCCTTGTCAATCATTTTCAAACGGTAGTAACTAACTCCACTGGCAGGCTGAACGTCGTTGAAAGAATATTTTTTCTCAACTTCACTTGAGACCGAAGCTGTAACAGACCCTACCGATTTCCAATCTTTCGTGTTTGAACTGCGCTCTACATTGAATAAATCACTATTTACTTCAGATGTGGTGGACCAGTTTAGTGCTACGGTCTTCGTATTTTCCGAAACTTTTGCCTTTGCAGTGAAAGAAGAGAGTGTTACAGGCAGAGGGTTGGTAGTATATGTATACACAAGGCAAACACCCGCAGCAGCGTTAGTAGACAAAACAAAACCGGCATTTCCACCCTCATTCTCCGTAGCGGTAAGTGCATTGGCGGCAACCTGGAAAGGAACAGTAGTTGCCGATATATCTGTATATTCTGTTGGCACGGCGTCTAACTCAGTAGATTGAGTTATAGCAGATGATATGTCGTAGTAAGTTAATTTATCTCCCAGATTGATGTGTATTCTTTGGTCCGGGCCCGATGTACGTGCACCCGCAAATTTTTTCGTTGACTCAAGCGTGTGCGATGGTGTCAACTCAGGTCCATCAATAAAAATTCTTGCTCCGATATCCAGTTTGGAATAAACAGATGCAGAAGCACCAGCGCTAATTTCAATCTTAGGATTTACAACATAAGATGATGTAAAAACAGTAACCGTACTCAATGTTGTCAAGTTACTGGCAGCTACCGGCTTTTCAACCAGGATTGTTCCACCCCAGTTTGTCGGGTCGGTTGGAGATACGTTACATTTTGTGATAGTATTAACCTTTCTTGTTAATACCAGTCCGCTGCTTAGGGTATTAACCCCGGTTGCCGCTACGAAATTGGCGGAAGTTCCTCCACTCAAAGTGGTAAAACCTGCAGTAGGATATTGATATGTTACCCTGTAAGTAACACCGGACTGACCACTTAAACTAAACTGACCATCTGTATTCGTCAATGCATAAGAAACGGGAACATAAGATACTGAAGGTGAAGTAACCACCCTCGACAGAATGGCAACAATTCCTGCTGGTGTTTGTGTTGAGCCATCTACTGTAACAGTGCCATTGATAAAGGCATCATGATCCGTTCCATAGTCCGGAGCAGGCAAAACAGGAAACGTTTGTGCGGAAGCACCCGCATAAATAAAAATGCACAAAATTGTTTGAAGAATGATTAGATGTTTTTTCATAGAAAAGTTTAGAATGATACTGTTTTGGATGGTTAAAGTGTGATGATTACTGTTGATGAATGAGGACATTAATATTTTCAAGTGCGTTAATTATTAATTTTTTATGTAAATATTTAAGCTCTTTGTTTTAAAATTCTATATTCAAAAAAATAGTAATATTTCTAGCTAATAGAACTTCTACGCATTTCAAAATTAGACCATTTCACTAACTTCGACAATCCGCGCATCCTCAAAATCAGGTTTTTGGGTACATATCTATGACCATATAGTATTTTTTCTACACACAAAAACACCAAATACCACAAATACGAGTAGGAGTTATTCAAGAGAGTGGATACAAACAAATTTTATAAAATACCGGACAGGAAAGTCGAGAAAATATTGTGAATTAAATGGTGCGTTCCTTGGAACTTTATCAAGGCACAATAGCACGTCATAAAATGAATTTTCTGATTAAATTCGATCTGTCGATAAATATCTACAAAATGAAGTAGCTCCGATAGGTTACTAAAGCCAATCTTTTAAGTCATATTTGAAAAAAAAATAACCTCGTTAATTCGGACTTTGGCTATTTTTTTGTTTCTATTTCAAAAGTATTGCTATCCTAAACAAAATATTTAACATTGAAAGTCTTCCGGGTTGTCAGATAACGATACCTAAGATTAAGCCGGGCAGAATTCTTACCCTCATAAATAAGCATGAAAATTTTACTGATAGAAGATCATCCTCTCATTGTTTTGGGTGTTAAAATGATGATAGCGGATTTACAGCCCACGGCAATCATTCACCACACTGGCACTTTTCCGGAAGGGCTGGAAATTCTTGAGACAAAAGAAATTAATCTGGTTATTCTTGACATTGACATTCCGGGCGGGAAAAACCTTCAGATGATTGAAACCATAAGAGAAAAAAAACAGGGAGTAATTATCCTGATACATTCGGGGTATGATGAGCTGGTATATGCGGTACCCTACCTACAGGCCGGGGCGAACGGATTTATTTCAAAAAAGGCCTCCCAGGATGAATTTAAAAAAGCTGTTAAAACTGTTGTTGCCAAAAAGAAGTATGTCAGTTATCTCGTCCAGCAATCATTGTTGAATAATAATGGGGAGGATAATCTGGTAGCAAGCCTGTCGCCCGGAGAATTACAGGTGATGCAGCTGATCGTCGAAGGAAAATGGACGAAGGAAATTGCTTCCATAATGAATGTTAAGCAAAATACCGTAAGTACTTATAAAAGAAGGATTTTTGATAAGCTTGGCGTAAGAGATCCGATAGAACTTTCTAAAAAAGTGGCTTTGATGAGAAACTCGTAATCTCGTTAAAAATCAATCTGAAATCGGTTGTATCCGTTTGGCTGACACTTAGACGCACGTTGATTAAAACGGCTATTTCCTTTATTATCAAAAGTCCCAGCCCGGTTTTTCTCGCTATTGTCGAAGAGGGATTAAAATCCTTGCCCTCTTCATTAAACATTTGTATCTGTTCTGCTGGCATTGGGATACCGCTATTTGATACGGTCAGATTCATCCGGCCCTTTACAATTTCCGCAGAAATCTGGATGAATCCTCCTTTTGTGAACTTTGTGGCATTATCCATCAAATTATGGATCATAATAGCCAGCATCTGATAATCAGAAAAAACAATAAAATTGTCAGGCACCAGATTTACAAACCGGTTTCCTTCGCTTTCCGTTGCACTTTTGAAAACCTCATATTTACTTTCAACAAGCGATTTGAGATTGATATCTTCAAATTTCATGCTTTTACCGTATACGTGCGTTTTTATGTAATCCAGCAAATCCTTCATCAGACCGCTCATGTGACGGGAAGATTGCGAGATCACTTCGCCAATCTCACTGACCATACTCAGATTTCCTTTTTCAATCAGTTCAGGAATTTTTCCTGAGGTAAGCATAAGATAATTTAATGGCGATTGTATGTCATGGGTCATTGAAGTCAGCAACCGTGACATCATATATAACTGCCGGTTTACCTCTTTTTGAGATACTTCCAGCTCACTGAGCGTCCGGTTCAGGATACGCGTTCGTTTTATGATTTGCAGTTCAAGTCTCCGGTTTTTTTGTCTGATCTGATATAAACGGATCAGGTTATAGCCATAAACAGCTGCGAAAAGAATCAACAAGAAACTCACACGCGCCCACCAGGTTTCATACCACAAAGGAGGAACAATGATTCGTATTTTTTTTATGCTGACGTTATTCAAACCAAAACCCTGTTTCTTTTTAATATACAAAATATGCTCTCCCGAACCCAGACTTGAAAAAGAAACGGTAAGCTCATGACCGGAGATTGGAATCCACCGGGCAAGTTCGGGTTCAATATCCTCCCTGTCAGAAAGAATATAGGACAAACTCAGATTTTCAATATTACCGAAATACGGGGTTGAAAAATGAAAATTAATACGCTGTGGATTTACCGGCAGATGTACCGTATCGCCAGGAGACGACACCAGACCTTCGCTGTGTTCCATTCTATCTAAAAAAATCAATGCATTTGGCAGCGGTGCCGTTATCTCCTCCGGTTTAAACCAGATCAATCCCTTCAAAGAAGGAAAAGACAGATAACCGCCGGAAAGTCGCACGGCACAGGGCGTACAGCCGCCGTTAAATTCATTGGTAAGAAATCCGTAGTCCTTATTATAGTATTGATAAAAAACGTCGGGAAGCGCTTCACTTTTCTCTGTCATGTTTCTCTTCTCATCTGACATAATTTTCAAATTGGCATAATGAAGCAAATCCCTCTTTTGCGCCTGAAAAAGACCTTTATTCGTTGGCAGCCATAGAAACCCATTTTGATCCTCCACAATACAGTGAGCGCCCGATAAGTATTTGTTATTGTCTAACGGGAGTCTTACAATCTTATCATTTAGATAAAGGAATAAGCCGTCCTCCCGCGTCGTAATCCAGATCTCTCCGGGATTTGAAACATAAATACTTTTAATAAAAACACCCTTTGTACCTGGAATCAGCTTAGCTTTTTTCGTATCCAAATTTGCTTCAAATAGCCCTTTCTCCGTTCCAACCAGAAGTATTCCGGGCTTTTTTGACTGAATAAAAGATACTCTGAAAAAGGGCTCCTTTTGGAAAAGCTGCGGTTCATCTGTCGGCTCGTTGTAACGAAGACTATACAATCCCATATTTTTAAGACCTATCCAAATAGTCTCATCCGTGTCTGCATAAATTTGTTTTATTTCATCTTTCAGATCCCATCTGTTGAGCAGTTTTTTTCCACTCGCATCAAAACGGTTTAAAAACTCCCCCGCTTTTATGTAAAGGAACTTCTTTTGATCCGTTAACATCGAACGTCCATCATCACCGCTGGCAATAACCGGGTTCAGCTTGCGTTCAAAAACCTGGCCCGTTTCCTTGTTTTTTCCGAGAATAATGCCACGGGGCGTCAGTACAGCATTTTCCTCAAAAGCTGTTTGCGCGTAAAAAACATTTTCTTCTTCACTTCCCTTTGTTGTAAGAGGTTCAAATAGCTGTTTGGCCAGTACAAATAATCCCTGAGTCATACTTCCCAGAAACAAGGTATTGCCGGATTTACTAAAATAGATACAGTGAATATTACGGCCTACCAAATCAAACTTCCTGAGCAAAAGACTGGTATCCAACTCACCCTTTCCGTTTTCCTTAACGAGATAAAGATTTCCGTTCACGTACATAAAAACCTGATCAGACGCGTGATTCCAATAAATCCGGGAACCATCTCTTAGATTTTTAACGCCAGGCTCTTTCAAAATTGCGCCTTCAATTTTCACTCTGGCAACCGAATCCTGATCGATGCGTGAGAATGTCCCGTCACTTTCAAAGTAAAATAGTCGTTGCCCGATTGTAAAATAATTTAAGAAATTCGGTCTTGTATAACGCGTTTGCGATTTTTTTTGCCAATTTCGATAATGCGTTATCTGATTAAAATCACAGATATAAAAATTCCCTTCTCCCTGGCCTGTCGGGATTACGTAATGTTTTTGTGAAGCATTAGAGTTCAATAAAGATGGCGTTCCGGAAGCAAGGTAGGTGAACTGATAGCCATCTTTAATAAAAGGAAGTTTATTGATTTTTGTTGAATAATAGTCCGGATCAACCACTGCCCTTCCATTCTCGATCCTTACAAATTCGGCACCGTCGGAACCTGCATATAAAATATTCTGATCAGGCCCTTTCAGCGATGGCTGTATGATGTAAAACCGACTTTCTGAAATAGGTAAATTCGATTTATCAAAAGTGTAAAAGCGCTGTCCATCGTATCTTACAAGCCCGCCTTCCGTTGTAAGCCATATAAACCCATCTTTATCGCCAGCGACATTTTTTACACTATTCTGGGGAAGGCCGCTATCATCGGTATACTGCTTTACGATATACCTCTCCATCAAAGCGTGCTGTGCCTTTACATCACATAAGCATGTGAGAATAAATCCAATAAACAACAGAAAGCAAAATCTATACATTAACAAATGAGTACACCTGAGATCCATATTGGTTTACGAGGTAAGACACATTTTCTTACCTTAAAGGAAACGATTGTTAATAAATAGATGAGTATTTATTCTCGGATTAAATATCAACTTTAAATTAAAAAATACTTCAAACAAACAACTTTCAAACCTGTTTTCGTATTCATTCTATAATATTAAACAAAAGAATTTCAAAACCCCGGATGTGTTCCAAATTGCTATCCTTAACAGGAAATTTGTAAAGATGATTTAAATAATTAGTTTACAAAAGTTAGTTTGACAATGAACATTAAGTATGATGTCGGGTTCGCCTTTTATAAAAACTATTTCAATTTATCGTCACGTTAAATTTATCAGCCAAGGCCGCCGGGAAATACGTTTCTGTAATGTTCTCATGGGGAATTGTATAATACTCGCCTCTTAATTCAACGCCTGAGCTGGTTTTTTCAAGCGTTATTTTCAAAAATCCATGTTTATTATCGCAGTAGTTTTCAAGCTTTACGTTGTCGAATAACGGACTTTCAGCTGTAAAACGATCGTCGGAAAGGGCAGCAACCGCATGTAGCTCGTCGTAGCCGCCGGCTCCTGCAACGACAAAAGGCACAAACTTGCCATCATCGTATTTCTTACTAAAACGTTGATAGGTATGAACATGCCCGCTGAAAACAATATCAGGATGAATTCCGGTTTCCTTATAAGCCCTGTCAAAAAGCTCAATCATCGGCTGGCTTGATCCATGGTTGATATCCGCAGAATAGGGAGCGTGATGGATACAAACAATGATCGCTTTTTCGGGACGCTGTTTTTGCGCGTTTTTTAATTCCTCAAAAAACCATTTCTGCTGCTCTTCTTTTATGCTGCCATACTTTGTTACATTTCCATGCAAACCGATGATGTTGGCAAGCGGCGTTTCCAGTGTCCAGTAAACATTTGGCTGAATCATACTTTTACGATCCGTTTTTCCGCTGAACGGAACGGGCAATGATTCGGTACTGCAAAAGACCCTGGTAAATGCATCCAGACTTTTGTATGGAACCGGATTGTCGGGGTTTACATCGCTGTCGTGATTGCCCGGGATGGCAAAAATTAGTCCGGGATAGTCGTCATATGGTTCAAAAAATTGCCTCGAATATTTTTCTGCTTCACCAAAATTGTAAACAACATCTCCCAAATGAAACAGGAATGCAGGTTTGTCAGGCTGCGCGATCTCCTCATCATACTGTTTTTTCATCTGACCGGCCACCAGCTGCTGAAAATCCGGACTTCTGATGCTGCCTGTGTCACCAACCATTTGGAACACAAGCTTTTTATCACTTACGGAAGACCGTATTTTTTCTAATGAAAGGTGATAAGGATAACTACCAGTAGGTTTTGGTAAAGGCTGGAATTTGAAATTATCGTCCGGTTGGTCTTTTTTAAATACCGGCGTAGCGTGTTTATGAGCAGGAAGTAATGACATAGTGGCCCAAAAATACAAAACTTAAAGAAAGACGAAGTCAATTCAGGCTTCATCGCAGCAGAAAGTTTTAAAGAAATTTTAATTCCTCGATATCAAAAGAGAATCACAACAAATAAGAGCAGGATAATCCAAAAAGTTGAAAGAGGAAGCAGAAACATTCAGAAAAAGAGCAGATTCCACCCAACAGCTTTGGGTAATAAACACAGCAATCCATATCTGACGTGATAAAACCGAATCAAAGTTACTTTACTGATTTTTTCAAATCTCCATACCGCTTACGAAGTCTGGCAAGCTCGTTACTTTTAGATTTGGTTACAATCAGATTTGTCGTTTCAAAAGGATCCCTTCTGGTATGGTAAAACTCTTCGTAATTCTTTTCTATATACCGTATGTATTTAAAATTCTTCGTTACTACACCTTCCACTTTTGGCAATAACGGGCCTCCCAAAAATGTGTGTTCGTAGAAAAAATCATCTCTTTCAGCAACCTTTTTTCTTAAAACCCCGATGAGATCTTTACCCTGAACGGAGGAAGGAATTGCAACACCTGCCAATGCAAGAATAGTTGGGGCAATATCTATATTGAGCGCAATTTTGTCTGTTTTTTCTCTTCGTAATTTCCTGGGCAAAGGAGCTCCGGAGATGATAAGCGGAACCCTGATAGATTCTTCATATTCATACCATTTACCTTCCAGGCCATGTTCCCCAAGCGAGAAACCGTTGTCTCCCATAAAAATAATGATTGTATTTTTATCGATATCCAGCTCTTTCAACTGAGCGACCATATTCCCAACCACCTCATCTACACCTGAAATCAAACGATAGTAATTTTTTGTAGTTTCCTGACGAAGCTCAGGTGTAGAAAGCAAAGGTTTCCACCGTTCCCTGGCAATATTCTTGTCGGTTCTGAAAAAATCAGGAAAGCTGTTCCAATATTTTGGATCTGCTGTAACCGGTTCCGGAAAAGTTACGCCGTCATAATAACTTTTGAACCGTTCCTGAACAGGAAATGTGGGTGGGCGTCCGTCAAGTTCATGAGGCGCTTTGAAGCTCACTGACAAACAGAAGGGCTCCTTGCCGTTGGCAAACTGATATAAAAACTTTGAGATATCTTTTCCAACGCTGTCGGTGTGATGAATCATCTTTCCGCTTTTGTTGCGCATTTCATACACCGGCTGCTCCTCTTTTGCACTTGCCCAGTAATCAAAAAGGGAATCCGGCTGCCGTTTATCGTCAATCCCGAACTTGCCAATGAAACCGAGCTTATAACCTGCCCTTTTTAACAAAGCGGGATAGGTTTTAGCGAGCGCCGGTTTAGAAAAATCTGTATTGAAATTATTGATTTTATGACGGGACATATATTGTCCGCTCAAAATGCTCGCCCTGCTTACACAGCAGATTGAGGTAGTTACATAAGCCTTTTTGAAAAGAATTCCGCGTGTCGCAAGCGCATCGAGGTTTGGTGTACGAATCAGCTTATTGCCGTTTGCTCCCAAAGCATCCCAGCGATGATCGTCTGTAAGGATAAAAATAATATTTGGCCTCTCAGGCTCATCTTTTTGCCGTGTTTGTGTCTTCCCGGGCAACGCTCCCAGAACCGTCCTGATCGGCACCTGCAGCATGACATTAGACCCGCGGGCAAGCCTCACGTCTCCACGCTGCGCATACGAAGAAGGAGAATTTAAGGCAAGCAAAACAACTACTAAACCAAACTTAATAAAGGGGGTAATTTTCATTATTCCTGATAGCGTATTCAAATTTCAGACAAATATTTTGAATTACAATATCGAAGCATATCAAAACTTATTTTTATTTGAGAACCAGCTCATTTCACAAGCTCAATGAGCGGTCAACGCCTGAAACTGTTCGGCTTATCAGCAAATTTCTTTGACAAAAGTTTGGCGGACACAGTGTTAAATTTCCTCCATTGCCGCCGGATCACTGCCGTTGTCCCAGCCAAAAAATTCCTAAGATCAGGAATAGTTCGTTTTATCTTAGTTTCAAGATTAGATATACTTTATTCCTTAAAGTTGTAAGCATCTTGATATACAACCTGGACTTGTATTCGCTTAGAAATTCAAAGTGCTAAATCTTACGCTCAATAGCGTTTAGAAGGAATTGAAACCTTTCAAACTCCAAAGATTTAAATATGAAAATTTATATCTTATAAATATAAAATTACCGGTTTTAGGATGCAATAAAGAACCAGTCCCAATTAACTAATATTATCAGGACTGGCTAACGAATTTATCTTCCATTTGCTACCAATATTCTCTGCGTCCAGGCAGAACCGTCTGTTTTATGTATTTTTATTATATGCGTTCCGGCTTTTATATTTCTCACATCAATTGAAGATGTAATTTTTTCTCCTGAATTATAAATAATAAATCCGTTGATATCAAACAACTGGATATTTCTTAAACTTTTCAGCTCAGCAGTTTCAATTAAAATGAAATCCGTAGCCGGGTTAGGATATACGCTAATTTTTAAATTATCAATACTAAGCTGATTTATTCTGCTGTAAGAAAAAGTCTGATCAGAATCAATCATTTTTAGTCGGTAATAATTATTCCCGTTTAATGGATTTTTGTCTGTAAAATAATATTCATTCTGTGCTTTACTTTCTCCCTGTGCCGCTACGGAACCAATAACTTCCCATTGTCTGCCAGTACTGCTACGCTCAATATCGAACCTTTCGCTATTTGTTTCTTCCGTTGTAGACCATGATAAATTAACAGAAGTATTTTCCCCGAAAGCCTTAAAATCTGTTAAATTAACTGGTAATGGCACACTTACAAAAACCGGTGAATATCGAAAATCATTGGAGGGATCCAAATTTCCGGAAGGCGGAGAAGTCTGATTTGGAATTGTCAACACGGTTGCATACAATATACTCGCAAAGGTTGTCATTGCAGTTATTGGAATCACAACCTTACCTTGCCTGCCTTTGGGGATACCTGATGGAGAAGTTAATGTGATTTCCGTAGCACCCATGATTGTTTTAGTCTGTTTGGTCAAAATCAAATTAAAATAATCACCGGTTTCAAATGTAATGGTCCCATTAATGGCGAAGGTGGAAGGTAGAGTTATGACGAAGACAGCATCATACGCACCTAAGTCGGCACCATAGGACTGCTCCCCCGAATAATTACCTAAATTAACTGTAAGGGTACCGAGTTGATTTCTCGAAAAATTGCTTTGATTAAAACTAATACCAGATGAACCGGGATCAGCTTGCCCATAAATTTTACTAAATGAGCACAGGAGAGTGAGCAATAAAATTGCTTTCTTTTTCATAACGTTGGATTTTAAGAGGAGGAAATAATTTGGTAAAACTTACTTGGTAATATTTAATTAAAATGATTGTTTTTTATGTTAATGAATCAATAGGTACGATCTTCATTTAATTTATGCATATCAATAATCCGCAATAAAATTGCCGTTTGTATTTAATAGTAAATAAATTTCTACACGAACTCTGCGAAGAAAATCACTACATATTCCGACTAAGGCAAGTAAAATTAACTCGCCTAAACAAAATAAAAATACATTTTAATACACTGCACGTAGCGAACAGAATTTCGCTTTATTTGCCAGGGATCTTTTGATAAATCAGACGATCAATAATGACAGTCAGCTACTAATTCTGGTAAGAAGGAATTGAACATCATTTTTTAAAGTTTTGAGGGATTGATTGTTCTTAGAATTTGTGTCAAATATACACCTGATTTTCAAAACAACACGATGTATAAACAATATTATTAGTTCGCAATTAAAATTGGCAATTATACGTCACATTTTTGTAGTACTCTGATTACAAGTGTTCATTCAGCCTCAACAAATTTTGAACCGCACCTCCAACTGTGTTATTAAAATATACATAAACTTCTTTTCCCTCTGAAATTAGATCCTGCATGGCCTGAGCATGATCGAGTAAAAAGTCATCGGAATAACTGCCACGATAGCTTCCGCCGGGCCCGTGAAAACGGAAGTAAGTGAATAACGAATCCGATTCGAGAAAGGGAGGTGAAGATGCCGGCATGTCGTGCCGCACTATCTCTGCCCGATATTGAAAAAGTAACTCATAGATATGATCGTCATACCAGCTCCTGTTTCGAAATTCCACGGCAAGGTTCCATTGTTTATCAGGATCGGCCCGGCTGATTCTGTCGAGTAATTTTTCCAGCTGCCCGGAATGTATCACTTTCAGGGAAGGAGGAAACTGTATTAACAAACATCCTTTCCTATCTCCTGCCTGGGCGATTGTATCCATAAATTGCATCACATCCTCCTCTGAAAAAACAAGTCCTTTGTTGTGTGTAATACCTTTAAAAAGCTTGAAAGTAAACCGGAAATCTTTCGGAACGCTTTCCGCCCATTTCCGGACTGTTACAGGCATCGGGATTTTATAAAACGAACTATTAATTTCAATACTGTTGAATAAAGAGCCGTAATAAGTCAGCCGACTGCTATTCCGAAATTCAGGCGGATAAAATTCTTTATTAGGCACCGGGAGCTCCAAACCACTTGTTCCTGAATAAAATAGCTGACGTTTCATAGACCAAACACCGATTATAAATCCCAATACCTATCCCAAGATAAAATATGGTGCCACATAATTTTCGCTGAACAGAGAAACAGGCTCAGAATAACGAAGTTCATTAATAATGACCCTGCGACAACCAAAATATCCATTTAATTTTACAAACGTATAGTAACATTAATTTAATAATATTACATTTGAATGTATACGTTATCAAATGTAACCACCTGTCACGTATATGTTACAGACTGAATATATTTAGTCGTATCTACCCTTCACTTATGAACAGTTAAAATATGCAACGTTATCCTTTTTACGATCTTTTCGCCACCGGATTAAGTTATGGCCTTTTCATTTCAGACAGGACTTCATTTGCCTTCCGCAAAATGGAATCGTCCTGTTTGACATAATTCAATTTGTTACTTATTTCAGAAGACAAACCTCTATTTAATAAGACCTTACGACCGGATTACGAAGATGTCCCAGGGACAATTAGGTTCAGGTCTTACAAAAAATTATGGGCCTGGTTTTAGATTAGTCCTGCCAGGCTAGTGAAACCTTTCAGCGAACCCGATGAATGCTGCTCATCGGTTGTTCGCTTATAACTGACGTTTATGAAGATAGCCATTATTGAAGATCATTTTATTTTCCGTCTGGGACTGATTTGTCTGCTAAAAAAACATTATGCTGATCCATATATCCTGGAAACTAGTCATACCAACGACTATGAAACGGATATAATAAAATTCACTCCGGATCTTATCATTTTAAGCCTGAACAACATTCATGAAAGGACGGGATATAATCTTGTTTTAAAAATCAAACTTCTTTTTCCTGAGACACCAGTCATCGTATATGATGCATCCGTTAATTATACCAAAGCGCTCAAAGCATTAAAAGCAAAAGCAAGTGGTTACCTTTCAAAGTCGGGAACTGAAGCTGAGTTTATAAAATGTGCAGACACGGTTATGGAGAGAAAAAATTACCTGTGTACAAGCGTTCAGCAAAATATAATTGAGCACGTAATACAAAAAAGAGGTGCTATGAAAATGCCCGGCAATCTCTCTATGCGTGAACTTGAAATTGCCCGTATGATCAGTGAAGGCGAAAAAACATCCAACATAGCTCAATCTCTTGGATTAAAATCATCTACCATCAGTACCGTAAAAGCGAAAATTTTCACAAAAATGGAAGTCAACAATGTGCTGGAACTCAGAGTAAAAATGGCGGGTATTTCTAACTATTAATCACAGCACTTTTTACCTCTCAGTTCCCGGTTTGAGCATTTAAGATTTCAATAGCTTCCTCATTTCCCTGTTGTCTGGCAAGATCAAACACGGAAAGTCCTCTGGTATCGAGAATAGTTTTGTCTGCACCATATTTCAGCAACATTCTAAGTATCTCATTGCGTCCAAACATTGCTGCAAACATCAGCGCAGTGCCCCCGTTGCCATGTTGTAAATTGAGGTCAGCGCCGTTTTCAATAAGAAGTCCGGCAATATCCGGATAGCCTTTAAAAGCAACGCCCATTAAGGCCGTATTACCTCCCAGATCCTGGGCGTTAACATCCGCCCCGCTTTCGAGCAAAAGCTTTGCCGCATCATAATGATTGTTGTAACAGGCAATGATCAGAGGGGTATATCCTTTTAAATCCCGGGCATTTACATCCGTATTGCGTTCCAATATTTCCTTCAAAACACCCGTTTCACCAAGTCTTGCTGCATGTATAATTACTTCGTTCATATCAACTCCCGAAGGAGGCGGTACTATACCAGGCTGCTGTTGAGTATCCATTTCTTGCGGATTAGGTTGTGATCATTTCGATTTGGTCAAACCATTATAAATACTGTGCCTTAACTAAAGGACTGGAATCAATAACTGATTAAAAAGTTATTCACAAACGTTACGGCTGGCTACTCAAAGTAAATTATCCTTACTTTTGCCCGCTTAACTTCTACCATTTCATGCAGGCTTACCTTAATCTTTTTGATTTCAAACAAAAAGTAAATTATAAAAATGAAATATTAGCAGGACTTACAGTGGCCATGACCATGATTCCCGAGTCGCTGTCCTTTGCAATCCTTGCCGGCTTTCCACCACTGGTTGGTTTATATGCCGCCTTTATCATGGGCCTGGTCACTTCTGTTTTTGGAGGAAGACCCGGGCTGATTTCAGGCGGAGCCGGAGCAACGGTTGTCGTGCTCATCGCCCTTATGCAATCACATGGGATTGAGTATGTCTTTGCAGCCGTGGCGCTGGCCGGTGTTGTTCAGATTCTTGTAGGTTTATTTAAATTAGGCAAGTTTATCCGTCTGGTACCGCAACCGGTAATGTATGGTTTCGTTAACGGTTTGGCGGTGATTATTTTTATGGCACAGCTGGATCAGTTTAAGACTGCCAGCGAAGGTACCGTATCCTGGCTATCAGGTACTCCGCTACTGATTATGGCCGGCCTGGTTGCCCTTACCATTGCCATTATTGTGATTATCCCCAAATTCTCAAAGGCTGTTCCGCCTTCTTTGATCGCAATTATTGTCGTATTTTCTGTTGTGCTTGGTTTTCAAATTGATACCAGACTTGTAAAAGATATTGCTTCGGTTAGCGGTGGCTTTCCTCCTTTTCATATCCCGTCAGTGCCCTTCACTTTTGATACTCTAAAAATTATTTTTCCCTATGGCCTGATTATGGCGGGCGTGGGTTTAACCGAGGGATTGCTGACGCTAAATCTCGTGGATGAAATAACCGGCACCAGAGGTAACGGAAACAGGGAAAGTATCGCTCAGGGAAGCGCCAACATATTAAATGGATTTTTCTTTGGCATGGGTGGCTGCCCTATGATTGCGCAGACACTCGTCAACTTATCGGCCGGGGCGAGAGCCAGATTATCAGGCATCATCGCAGCTTTAACGATTTTATTTATCATTCTTTTTGCTGCACCTGTTATTGAACTCGTTCCTATGGCTGCCTTAACAGGCGTTATGATCATGGTCGCAATCGGCACCTTTGAATGGATTAGTTTCAGGATCATTAATAAAATGCCAAAGCAGGATATTTTTGTTGGTATACTTGTAGCACTGATCACAATTTTCCTGCACAATCTGGCACTGGCCGTTTTGATTGGCGTGATCATTTCTGCACTTGTATTTGCCTGGGAAAGTGCAAAACGGATCAGGGCAAGAAAATATACAGACGAAACCGGAGCCAAACATTACGAAATATATGGCCCTCTGTTTTTTGGTTCTGTTACCGCTTTTAACGAAAAATTTGATGTTGTAAACGACCCCCAAACTGTAATTGTCGACTTTAAAGATAGTCGTATAGCAGACATGTCGGGCATAGACGCCCTGAATAAACTGACTGAACGTTACGCCAAAGCCAATAAAAAGTTACACCTGCGGCATCTTAGTGAAGACTGCCGTCGCTTGTTGGAAAACGCTTCATCAGTAATTGAAGTCAATATTCTGGATGACCCTAATTACAGTGTTGCTGTTGAATAGTACTTCCTGACTAAACGCCGGCAAGCAGACGTTTCCGCCAGGCGCTTACGCGTATTCCTTTCAGATGTTTGATTCTGTTTTCAATGCCGAAATGATGCATCACGGTACACCCCTGACCAAAAACCTGTTCAAATTCATCAATGGCTGCCCGCACCTGTCTTCTGGATACACCACTGTATTCCAGTTGTAAAAGCTGAGACTTTTCCTGGGTTGATTTTTTCAGTTTCCAAAACTGCGGATGGTTTAGGCCGATCGGAGGCCGGTAATTCGTTTCATTCGAATCTTTGATTAAAAATTCAAAATCTATGTCGATCGTATTGCTGTTTCTGAGATGCTGACCTCTGATCACAATCTTAGCCTCTCTGTTTTCAGCCAGTTTAAATATTTTTTCCAGTAACATTTTCCAATTTAATTTGATGTTTCACTTAGCAGCCGTAATTCCCGTCGCATTTTGTGTAAGACGGTGTTTGCTTTAAAGCTGAGTGAGCAAATTTAGGAATAAATCTATTAAGAATATAAAGTCTATTGGTTTAATATACTATTATTTATTAAACGTTTATTTGAAGGTTGCTTTGACTCACCAAAACTGACTTTCACAAATGCTCCGCCTGGTAAAAAGGAAGATAAATATCAAATGAAGCTCCTTTATTTGGTTCACCTTTCGCCCTGATCACCCCAAGATGATTTTCGGCAATTCGTTTACAAATGGCCAAACCAATACCCGTTCCGGAATATTCCCTTTTGGTATGTAACCTTTGGAAAATGGTAAAGATCTGATCGGCATATTGCTGTTCAAAACCGATGCCGTTATCCTGAAACGTCAGATGGGCGTAAGCTTTTCCGGGTGTTAAAAAATCGTGATCAGTTAGATTTGCTGACGGAATAAACTCATACGATACATTTATACGAGGGTCTTCCTTTGAAAACTTGAGTGCGTTCCCGATCAGGTTATAAAAAAGATGATTGATCTGCAAGGGAACAGCCTCGATCACAGGCAAAACATCACTGCTGATGGCCGCCGTTTTTTGATCTGCTAAAAGTTCGAAGTCTTCTTTTACGTTATTCAGAATTGTGTTCAAATCTGTTTCCACAAATTTGAGCTGACCGTTAGCAATCCGGGAGAAGCTGAGCAGGTCGTTAATCAGAATCGACATCCTGCTGGCAGAAGCATTAATCTTGTTAAGGTATGCCAGATTCTGAGGATCATCTCCTGAAATTCTTCTCATAATAAGGTCTGAAAAAACCTGTATCTTCCTCAGCGGTTCCTGTAAATCATGGCTGGATACATAAGCAAACTGTTCCAATTCCCGGTTTGTCTGCACCAGCTGTTCGTTTACTTTTTTTAGTTCGGCGGTGCGGACAGCTACATGGTTTTCCAGCTTTTCTTCCAGCGTTTTTTGCTCATGAATATCCATACTTGATCCCACCCAACGTTCTATCTCATTGGAAGCGTTTCGCTGCGCAACGCCACGGCTCAAATGCCATCGATACTGTCCGTCGTGGCGGCGATACCTGTGTTCGTAAATAAAATCCTCTCCGGTTTCCATCGATTTATTCCAAACTTCCAGATTTGCATCCCTGTCATCCGGATGGATCAGCTGTATCAAACCAACGTCTTTCAGATCCTCCCGGTTGAGGCCGGAATAACTAAAAACAAAGCTGTTATAAAAATTATGTTCTCTTGATTTCGATATCGTCCAGACCAGCTGTGGCATACTGTCGGCCAACAAACGGAACCGCTCTTCGCTGTCTTTGATAAAATCCATGGACGTAACCAGTTCCGTTACATCGTTGGCAATCACCATCACTCCCGTAATGATTTCGTCTTGGTCCTTTAAAGCTTCAAAAGTCAGATTCAGATATAGTTTTTTGATTTTGTGAAAACGGGTGATTTCTACCAGCCACTCCCGCAGAACTTTTCTCTTACCTGTTTTCAAAACATCCAGAGCAACCTGGTCAAAACCGTCAGAAGGTACACTCTGAAAAGCTGACCTGAATGGTTTTCCAATAACCTGAATCGCGGTTTTTCCCCAATACTGAAGCATCATGGCATTGGCCAGCTCAATTACCAATCCGGGGCCGCGAAAAATTCCAATTGCAACAGGAGCCTGCAAAAAAATATTCCGAAGTTTTGATTCTGTTTCGGTTCTGGCTCTGTAGATACGCACCTGTGCCCTGACCTTCGTAAGCAATTCCCTCGCAGAAAAAGGTTTAACCAGATAATCATCTGCTCCCCAGTCAATCCCTTCTATCCTTGCCTCTTCCCCTGCCCTTGCTGAAAGAAAAATAACGGCAACGTGTTCCAGAGAATATTCCGCTTTAAGAAATTTCAGCATTTCTTTTCCGTCCATAACCGGCATCATAATATCACTCACGATAACATCCGGCCTGATAACCAATGCCTTGTCTATTGCATCTCTTCCATTTACGGCCGTTTCAATGGTAAAAAAAGGAGATAGCAACCGGGATAAATACTGACGCATATCTGCATTGTCGTCTACAATCAGAACGCGGACATCTTTTTGAATTTCAAGGCTTTGCTCATTTTCAAAATTTTCGCCCTGTGAAAGCGGTTCAGGATCAGAAATTTCGTTTTCATCCAACAGGGCAACTGCTTCTTTTAAAAATGTTCCCTGCCCGACTTTTGATATATGATTGATCTCAATTTCCGAAATCTGTTCCGCCGGCAAATGATTTTTACCAAGAGGTATTTTAACGGTAAAAACACTCCCTTCGCCTTCCACACTGCTTACACCAATTTCACCATGATGCAACCGTACAAGCTCGTTGACCAGCGAAAGCCCGATTCCGGTACCTTCATGTGTACGTCCAAGAGAATTTTCGATACGGTGAAAACGTTCAAACATATGCGGCAATTCTTTTTCAGGAATACCAACGCCTGTATCTCTTACTTTTAGAAATGCAAAATCATCTTCTTCAAATAATTCAACGTAAACACCTCCTTTCAGTGTGTATTTAAATGCGTTGGATAAAAGATTCAGTACAATTTTTTCCCACATTTCAGTGTCCACATAAACAGGCTTACTTAGGGCAGATTCTCTTATCACAAGCTCCATTCCTGCTTTTTCTATAATCGATCTGAAATTGCTGGTAAGATCTGCGGTCAGGGCGTTCAGGTTTACACACTGATAAACTGCCTTTACTCTTCCGGCCTCCATCCTGCTAAAATCCAGCAAATTGTTTACCAGTTTCAGCAGTCGCAGTGCATTCCGTTGGGTCGATTCAAGATTATTTTTGTAAAGCGATTTCTGCATTTCGGGCTGAAGTAACAATTCTTCCAGCGGTCCAAGTATCAAAGTCAGCGGTGTTCTAAACTCATGGCTCACGTTACTAAAGAAGGCCGTTTTTGCCCGATCTATTTCAGCAAGCTGTTCCGCTCTTTTTTGTTCCTGCTCGTATGCATAAACACTTGAAAAGGCGGTATTTATGGTATTGGATAATAATTCAAAAAAATTCCTGTACTCCTGATCCAGCATTCTGCCGGAACTCACGCCGGCGACAAGAAAACCGGATGGCTTCGGCTGACCTGCAATTAAGATAGGGAAGATCAGCGCAGTATGCGGCGCTTCCTGAAAAGGTCCGCTCTTAAAAGCCCCAAACTGCGAAGCGAGATTTTTAACCTCTACCATTTGCTGGCTTTCGAGTACGAGAGCCAAAGGCCAGGCGGTGGCACCGGCGTCCTGTAGGGAAATCGTTGGACTGCCTATAACACTTTTTTCGGAGATGCCCGCTTCTCCCTTTAAAATTGCCTCGTCAGCAATTTCATTTACTTCATAAATTTGAATGAACGGTATATCATACCCATAGTTTTCATGTCCCTCAAAAAGCCTCTCAAAAATCTGTTCTGTATTTTTTGCTTTCCCAAGTTGTAAGGCAACGTCACGAAGTAACTGTGTTCTGCGGGCACTGAGCATCTTGTCAGTCGTTTCGGTAATGGGATGAAAAATCCCGCCCACTTCACCAGATTCATCACGAATAGGTGCAAACGAAAAGGTCATAAAGGCTTCTTCCAGATAACCAAACCGGTCTAAAACCATCTGCTGGTCTTTGATGTAAGTTCCTTCTCCCGCGAGTCCTCTGTCAAAAGCATCTCCAACTACCGGTAAAGCAGTTTCCCAGCAAATCTTAAAGTTCTGCCCCATCGATTCCGGATGTTTTGCCCCACAAATCGGACGGTAGCTGTCATTGTATATCTGGATCATTTCAGGTCCCCAGGCAATTAAAATAGGGAAAGTAGAGGAAAGGCAAAGACTGACGGTAGTTCTTAAACTTTGCGGCCACTGATTAACAGGCCCAAGTGCTGTTTGTGACCAGTCCATTGAGCGTATCAGTTCACCCATTTCTCCCCCACCCGATAAAAATTGTTCGCCGGACTCTGAATTATGCATTTTGCTTTATTATCGAAGTATTATACGCATCTTTCAGAAGAAGTATAAAACTTATTTTATTCAGATTTAACCGTGAAAGAGCATTTCAAAGTTAATAAAATTTCAGCACAGGCAGTTTCCGTGAAGGTATTTTGGAAAATAAATCCGAATGCAAATAACCCGGCAGGTGCTGACGAAAATTTCATTCTCTGATCAGCCGGAAAGTCATATTGATTCGTTCAGCAATGTCTTTTTTGGATTTGGGAATACGGTGCTCCCAATGATGCTGCAAATCTCCTTTCATGATCAGGAGTGAGCCATTGTTCAGCCTAAGGGCATATTTACCCGAATGATCCGCTTTTCTCCGAAACTCAAAATCTCTGGCCTGTCCAATGCTCAGTGAAGCAATATGCGGTCTTGTTCCCAGTTCCCGCTCATTGTCGGCATGCCAGGCAACAGAATCATTTCCATCACGATAATAGTTGAGCAGGACACTGTTAAATTCCAGTTTTGTCAATGTTTCAATTTCCTTTTTCAGATGAAGAAGTGAATCAGTCCAGGGAACCGGATCAAATTTGGTACCGGAAAAACGATAAGTTCTGTTGGTATCTCCATACCAGGCAGTTAGCCGCGGAGTGACCACAGGTTTACCATACATCTGGATAATCTGTTGTCTCCATGGCACCTCTTCGATAAGTACTTTCAACAGGTCCATACATTGTTTTGTATCTAAAAACTGAGGATAAAATTCCAGCAATTCTTCCGGAAACCTCAGACTTTCATTCGCACCAAATAGACTTAACTGTTCCATGGTTTTGCCCGTCCCGCCTTATTTATTTTTTTCTTATCCAAACAATTATTCTACACATCGGCAAAGGCACATTTTTTGTACTCCCGTCTGCCTGATGTAGTTAAACAACCCTTCCGGATAATGGTTTCCTATTCTCAACAAAAGATTTTTTTAAACATGAAATAATGGTATTAACGGATTATACAGATCGTATTTCTCTACATAAATTGTACGGTCAAATAGCAAAAAATGCTGCTCAACTGGACCAAACGGGCTGTTTTCCGGAACAGGAATTTAATTACATCAAAGAAGCCGGTTTACTTGGGATAACACTTCCAGGCAATTTTTTATCTTTTGATAAATTAAAAACCAAAGAGCTGCTCATGCTGCTCAAGGAAATCGGGAAAGCCAGTTTGCCGGTGGGCAGAATTTATGAAGGGCATATCAATGCACTGTACCTGGTTTCTTTATTTGCCACACCTGCTCAAAAAGAACGTTGGTTTACAGACGTAAATTTTGGGAAAAAGCTTTTTGGTGTTTGGAATACACAGGAAGCCAACGGTGTGCGCATCTACGATTTTGGAAACGGTAAATACCGGCTGAAAGGAACAAAGACTTTCTGCTCCGGTGCTGATTGTATCGACAGACCTCTTGTAACAGGAAAATTAATTTCGCCAAACAAAAGAGGCTGGCAGATGTTTATCATTCCAACCGAAAAAGTGAAAGCCATCAGAGCCGACCGCAGTTTCTGGAATCCGCTTGGCATGCGCGCTTCTGTAAGTTACAAAATGGATCTTTCGGGTATTGAACTACGCGAGGCCGATTTACTTGGACCACCGGATGCCTATTATCAGCAGCCTCATTTCAGTGGCGGGGCAATTCGTTTCGCAGCCGTACAACTTGGCGGAGCAGAAGCGATTCTGGAAGAAACACACCGTTTTTTACGAAGTACTCACCGTACGGACGACGCTTACCAGCGTGCACGAATCGCAGAAATAAGCTACCTCACAGAAACTGGAAATTTGTGGCTGAATCAGGCAGGAGCAAAAAATGACGACTGGATTAAAAAACCCGGGACGGCGGATCAGATCGTCGCTTATGCCAATATGACCAGAACCGTCGTCGAAGATATTTGCCTGCGCACGATGCAGTTGGCGGAACGCTCCGTCGGCTCCCGCGGCTTTATGAAACCCAATCCGCTTGAACGACTTCACAGGGATCTGACAACGTATCTGAGACAACCGGCGCCGGATGCAACGCTGAATTCGATAGGTGATTATGTTTTGAGACAGGAATCAACAAATAAACTTTGGGATGATGCAAGAAGGTAACTGGCACAGTGACGCAAAATGGCTGGATCCGAAGGATTTGGGAAAAGTACTGGTAATCGCGCCGCATCAGGATGACGAATCACTGGGTTGTGGAGGCACCATCGCTTCGCTACGGGAATATGGTCTTTCTGTTCATGTGCTTTTCATCACCGACGGAAGTAAATCGCATCCCAATTCGATAAAATATCCTTTCAAAAAACTGGTTTCGCTCAGAGAACAAGAATCGCTTAATGCATTAGGAATTCTTGGTGTAGGGGCAAAGGACGTAACTTTTTTAAGATTACCCGACGGTGCGTTACCGGGTTCCGGAGAAGAAGGATTTGGGGAAAACGCAGGTTTGGTTTCCGCAGTTTTGAAAACAATTAAACCTCAAACAATCTTCCTTCCCTGGCAGCGCGATCCGCACCGTGACCACCGGGCAACCTGGCAAATTACCACAGAAGCTATAAAACAAACGGATACAAAAGTAGGACAACTGGAATATCTGATCTGGCTGTGGGAACGAGCAGATGACGCCGATTTGCCGAAACCGGAAGAAGTAAAAGTATGGAAAACAGATATTGAAAGTGTGAAACAAAAAAAGAAGGATGCGATTAAAGCCCATGTTTCTCAGACTACGCAACTGATCGACGATGACCCGGAAGGATTTACTCTGTCAGAAGAAGTTCTGAATCATTTTGACAAAAGTATTGAAATTTTTATTGAACGATCCTAAAAAACTAAACTCCATGGAAAAGCCAGGTAATTCTCTGCCCGAAGACTATTTTAATGATGTGTACCGCAATAATGAAGATCCCTGGGAATTTGAAACCAGCGAATATGAGATCAATAAATACAGAACGACAGTAGGTGCATTACCCCGAAAATCATATAAAAGTGCCTTCGAAATCGGATGCTCTATTGGCGTGCTGAGTGAATTGCTGGCGGGCAAATGTGAAAAGCTTTTGGCTGTTGATGTGGCAGAAGCACCTCTGGTAAAAGCCCGAGTAAGATTGAAAAATCTCAGTCAGGTAGAATTTAAAAAACTGGCCGTACCGGATCAGTTTCCGACAGGCCAGTTCGATTTGATCGTTGTTTCAGAAGTTGCTTATTATCTGGCCTGGCCGGATTTTCATCTTTTGCAGGAAAAGATATTAAAGCATTTGGAACAAAAAGGGCATCTGTTGCTTGTACATTGGACGCCCATTGTTCACGATTATCCTTTAACCGGTGATGAAGTCCATGACGATTTCATGAAATTAGCCGGCGATAACCAGCCGCTCAGGCACTTGCACGGCCAGCGCGAACAAACATATCGCTTGGACTTGTTTGAAAAGCATTAGTTTTCCTGCTTTTTATGAATAGCCTCAGCTGATCAATGGCTTCATGGATCGGCTGAAGCTCCGGCTCCCGATTTCCAACCAACAGGTTGATCACATCCCAAAGTCCTCCGAAATAGGTCGAACTGATCAGCTGTGAATGCAGCCATTCAACTTTTATATTCAGTTTCGCAGCAATTGAGCTTAATTCATCTCTTCTTACGATACGCTTTTCAACGTAGTCATTCCAGCATTGGCGAAGCTGGGCGCGTATTTCAAACATGAGTAAAACCGGCGTAACGTCTTCCACCATTTGCGGGATCCGGGCTTCGTCCTCATTCATCCACCTTCTGAGCTGTTCGGAAAAACCGATACTAACTCGGCCATCCACACGGGAAGATGTATAAACTTTCACTTCAAAACTTCTCCTGATCCGGGCATCCTGAAGCATCAGTGCTTTATGAAAGGCCATATCTTCCAGAAACGGAACCTGTGGTAATCTTCCCGCCTGATTATACATGCTGCAGGTTACAGCCATATTAGCTCCAAAATATTGAAAATGGCATGGGAAAGGATTGTGTTGACGTGGATCGATCAGCGATTCGGCTTGGGCCAGCAGACAACGGTAGGTTACGTCCCGTAAATGATAAAGCCGGGAAGTTCCACCCTCTTTTTCAGTCAATATTCGTCCACCAACAGCGTCATTCCCCTTTTCAATCTCGGCTATGATATTACAGATCCACCGGCTGTCCACAGTCGTATCACCGTCGGTTGATGCAATAATGCCATTCTGATTACCCGTGAGCATCAGGCGGCGATAAGCATCGTCCATCAAAAGACGTCTTACCGTACCGATGTTGGCACGATCTCCTTCCTGCCAAATTTCCTCTGCGGCCAGTCGAAATGACGGATATAAGGCTGCATATTTTTCGGCTATTTCGAAAGAATTGTCGGTTGTATTATTTACCAAAACCAAAACCTCATAAACATCCGATGGAAGCCGGTTTCCGGAATTATCTTCCTGCAGACGTAATGCTTCCAATGTTTCCCACAAACATTCCGCTTCATTTCTTACCGGCACTATAACGCAAACCTTGGTGGATGCGGAAGGTTTAATTTTATCAAAAAGAATACGATCAACAGCTAAATCCGCTATCATGTATGGGTTGTTTAGATCAAAATAATTTCGATCTAGCCGCTTAAAAAACTTGTGCCCGTTCAGCAATTTTCCGGATTGCGAGCGCTATATTATTTTCCGGTAAATGAAAGGATATTCTTAATTGATCAGCTTCATGATATAATTCCCTTGCTTCGCCCTTCCCTGAGACGGTATTCCAAAAACTAACACGGTATAACCCTGCGTTCAACCAGGGAACAGCGATCTCTACTTCCGGATTCGTCTTTTTTACGATCTTTTTTCTTACGTAATTTTGCCGCTCAAGAAGCCAGATAACCGCCTGCCTGTCATCGCCACATCCGAAAACTGAAATATGGGGATTAGTAACCTCAATCTGCTCGTTCAGGTTTTGACGTTTAAATGTTTTCCAGTCTATCAGTTCCAAAAATCCTGCCAGATTCAGCTGAGCTCTGCGCATGCCGTGCGTGAGTACATGCGGATGCCGATATGGCCAGCGCATTCCTCCTCCCGCACCTCCGGACGCCAGGTGCGCCCACTGCATATTGAGAAAATACTGATCATCAAATTCTTCCGGCAAGTTGTTTTTCCGTTTTTTGAAGTAATCAATCGGGCCATGTTCGCTATCCAGAAATGGCCGGTTCTCCGGTAAATGAAATAGTGCTTCGCGAACCATTTCTCCGGTTGCAACGGCAGCATCAGCGGTATTGCGCGGATAATTGATGGTTTTGTTTTCGTAAAAATGCGTACTGGCGAAGTCCAGTTTGGGATGTTTAAAAATCAGGTCAGACATATCATGCTGCTGCATCAGCGGCGCAAAAACGGAAACCGTTTGCGGGTGGGTTTTACCATAAAGCCGTAACTCAAACTGTCTGATATGATCACTGATCTGATCCACAAAAACGTAAAGTCCGTCCATTTCACCCAAGGCATTTGCCGGACCGATTTCGTTCCAAAGATCCCAGGCAAACAGTACGCCGCTCCCACCCCAGCGTTCAATTACAAAAGAAAACCGGTTTTTTATTGCTGCCAATGTTTCGGGACAGGTTAACCAGCGTGTTTTGCTTTTGCAAGGACCGCCATTCAAGGCGTTGTAAGGATGATGTTTCCATCTTCTCCGCATCCAAAATGTGTCAAAAGGAGTGAGCAAGATCCGGAGTTTATATTTTTCGCATAAAACAAAAAGATCATCCCAGAACTGAATCATATGAGGCTGGTATCTGCCAACCGGCTTTTCAAAATAGCGGTGTTCTGTCTGGCAATATTCGAGCATAATTCTCAGGCAAGTCACACCATGCGCAGTTAGATATGCTAGATGCCCCTCCACCTGCGCCACATCCTTTCTCCGAAAAAGCCCTGATAAATCAGGCCAGGTAACCGCATCGTTCTGACCGATGGGTGTCCAGTTTTCACCGTTTTCGTCAATAAAATACGGGGCGTTCTTAATTGTTGTTATCCAGCTCAGTTTTTCCAAATCGCTATTTTAAAAATAATATAAGAAAAAAGCCCGCTCGGTTCAGAGGCAGGCTTTTGTAAAAATAAAGATGACAACTGATCCCTAGTTATCTCTTGTTTTTTTCTCTACTTTATCAGCAGTTTTGTTTACACCTTTTTTGGTTGCGTCGTAGCCTTTCTCAGCAGTTTCTCCTACCGCCTTTGCTCCTTTTTTAACTCCTTTTTTGGTCGCGTCGTAACCTTTCTCGGCAGTTTCACCCACTTTGTCAGCTCCTTTTTCTACACCTTTACCAACCGCTTTCGCATCTTTCTTGATTTCCTTACCAGCTTTTTTCGTAGCAGATTTGGTTTTATCAGCTGCTTTGTCGGCTTTTTCCTGAGTGGTTTCCTGTGCGTAAGCAAACGCAGAAATTGCCACCATCGCGATCATTATGATTACCTTTTTCATGATTAAGTCTAATTAACAAAATTGGTTTTTAGTTGTTACGGTTTTACCGTTAAACAATCATACCAGGATATTTTCTCTAAGGGAAATTATTCATTTACAACAAAATAATATCGAACCTTGATTCCTTCCGCTCCCGGTATTTTATAGGCTGACGATGCCTGAATGGCGATTTGATTTCAGAAGTTTCTAACTTTACCTTTATTACTCCAACGCAATGAAGCTGAAATTTTTCTACTGCCTTTTTACTCTCTTTATCATCATCAGCGGGAGTTGCGTCGTTGTTTCGCTTAAAGCACAAGCTCCAAAAAAACCTTTGCGGATTATTACTACAAAAGACGGCCTGCCCCAGTCTTTTATTTCCGGTTTAACTCAGGATGTAAATGGTTTTGTCTGGATAGGAACCCGCAATGGTCTTGCGCGGTACGATGGAATTCACTTTAAAGTCTTCCGGCATAGTAAGAGCGACACGGCATCCATCAGCTCCAACGTGATAATTTCCCTCAAACAGAACAGCAGAAAACTGATTTATATCGAACATGAATCATCTCAAATTGATGTACTTAATCCGACAAAAGAAACAATTCACAGAATTACAGCTGCCCCCCTCTTTAAAAACAAAACGGTTCGTTTTGTCAGACGCGGCTGGCTTGTAGACAGAGACGATAAATTGTGGGTTGCCGAAAAAGCAAATGGCATTTTTGTTTATAACTGGAAGCTTAAAACCATTTCTCATCTTACTCAAAAATCACATGGATTGCCCAGTGATACTATCCGGGGCTTTTTAGAAGATCATAAAAAACAAATCTGGGTTGTCAGTCAGAGAGGGTTAAGTCTTTTTAACACCAAAACAGAAAAGTTTTCCCACGTAGCCCTGCCATTTGAAGCTGATTATAATAATTACGTCAATTCCGATGCTGAGATTGTTGCTGTACATGAAAGAAAAAATGGTGAGATCATGTTCAGCGATCGCCGACAGCTTATTTTGTACAATCCTTCAACGGGATCATTCAGGATGTACGCGTTCCCTTTTCTATCTGTAACAGGAATTAATTCGATTCAAACCGGGCCGGACGGATATGAGTATATGGAATCGGGCGGTTTCGTTTATCGTTACGACGAAAAAAAAGGGTTGGTCGCAGTTGGTGATGTTGCCATGAATTCCATGAGGGAAGTTCCATCGTTTTTAATTGATCAGTCTGGTTTGATCTGGCTTGGGACCAATGCGGCAGGAATTCACCAGATCGACCTGACAACGCCGTTCTTTGAATCCAGTGCTTCTCAGTTTTCATTTCACCGCAATCTGATAAAACAGGAACTTAATACCACGCTTGAAGACTTCTCCGGCTGGCCTCTGTCCGACAAACAGTTCAGTTCTTCGAGTTATTTTTTTCGCTCTGCTTACGATAAAAACAATCAGTTATGGATTGCGCTTCGTGATCAGGTCGGGCGTTACGATTCACTTACCAAACGATTTACTCTATTACCAAAAGCGCCCGTCGGGGCTAGTCCTGCCAATCTTTCATTTGGCATAAGAGGAATTGCCTTTTCACCTGAAAATAAACTTTGGGTTATCGGTTATGACGGATACATCGGCCAGTTCGACGTTGCTGCAAAAACATGGGTACCTTTCCTTGATCCGGTTGCAATCAGAAAAGGAACAGACAAAGATCTGACGTTGCTGGATCTTTCAGTTGATAGAGACAAACTTTGGATTACAACCGGTACCGGCCAGGGACTGTTATCTGTTGAGATCAGGACTAAAAAAATTACCTGGTTTAATCAAAAAACACATCCGGATCTTTTCCCAACCGACCTTTTGCAGGGCTTGCAGCAGGATCCGGCCAACCCGGATCTTTTATGGATCGGTACTTATGACGGGTTGGTCAGGCTCAGTAAAAAAACGCTCAACAGTGAGGTTTTTACTATGGAAGATGGACTTCCGGACAATACCATTTACTCTATCCTTACTGACAAATCCGGTTATCTGTGGCTGAGCACCAATAAGGGTTTGCTTCGTTTTCATCCCGTAAGCCATCAACTGCAAACTTTTCACAGTGCGGATGGTCTGCCCGGAGATGAATTTAACCGTTTCCATCACCTGAAACTTCCGGACGGGCGACTTGCCTTTGGTGGAACCGAGGGCTGGATTCTGTTTGATCCCACCGCAATGCTGGCCGACACATTCCGGCCGCAGGTCGCCTTTACCGCTTTGAAAATCAATAATGAACTGGTTACGCCCTCATCGGACGGTTTGCTGCCTGCGCCATTGAATGAACTTAATGAATTGTCGCTGCCCTATGACCAGAACAGTCTCACCGTTGAATTTGCCGGACTCGAATTTAGTCGTCCAAAAAAACTGAGATACCGTTATCAGCTGGAAGGTTATGACGAAAAGTGGATAATTTCCGATAACACGCCCATCGCAAATTATACCAAACTTCCTCCCGGAGATTATAAACTGCGAATCAATTCTTCAAATACAACCGGACAGTGGAGTCCGCATGTTAGAGACCTTGTTTTGCATATTAAACCGCCTTTCTGGCAAACGTGGTGGGCTTATATATTTTACTCACTCGCAGCGGCGGGATTAATTTGGTTGTACATCAACTACCGCTTAAACCGGGAACGTCTTCGTCAGGATATGATCCTGAAAGAACGAGAAGCTGAACAGCTGAAAACGCTGGACGAAATGAAAACGCGTTTTTTCTCTAACATTACACACGAGTTTCGTACTCCACTGACATTGGTTCTAACACCTGCGCAGCGTCTTAAAACTACACTTCAGCAACCCGACCAGCTGCGTTGGCTGGATGCGATTGAACGTAACGCTCATCAGCTTCTGAGACTGATCAACCAATTACTTGACCTGTCCAAACTCGAATCCGGATCATTAAAGATAAACGAAGCACGAGGCGATATTGGCAAATTTCTGGAAAATCTGGTGGAATCTTTTTCAGAAGATGGGGAAAATAAAGGAGTTAAACTATCATTTAACAACCCGCTTGAAGATACCGAATACTGGTTTGACCCCGATAAACTGGAAAGAATTGTTTCCAACCTGTTGGCGAATGCCCTGAAATTTACTTCTCGCGGCGGATCTGTGCAATTGATTTTGTCTGAGGAAATTCCGGATTCCGGTTTTGAAAAAAATCAAAAAAATGGCATTTTCTTAACCATTCTGGATTCAGGAATTGGTATTCCAAAAGAGAGTTTGCCTTATGTCTTTGACCGCTTTTATCAGGTTGATAATCCTGCGATGGATAGACGCCAGTCTCATGGATCCGGTATCGGACTTTCGCTGGTTAAAGAACTGGTTGATCTCCAAAAGGGTCACATTGAGGTCAGCAGTACTGAAGAAAAAGATTCGGTCTGGAAGACGAAGTTTACAGTATGGCTTCCATATCGTAAGGCAGATATTTCCGATGGAATTTCTAACCAGCCGTTTATATCTTTAAAAACGGAAAATCAGAGCTACGGTTTAATAAATGATGTTTTGGATTCCGGCCAGGGTAAAAGTGTTTCCTCCGAGGCGGTTTCCGTACTTTTGGTTGAAGACAATGCAGAACTGGCTGAATTTATTGCAGACAGCTTACCCGAAACGTATTTTACAACCAAAGCGATTAATGGCGCTGATGGAATTGAAAAGGCATTAAGTTTTATGCCAGACCTGATTATCAGTGATGTTTTAATGCCGGTAATGGACGGTTTCGAATTTTGCAGTAGATTAAAAAAAGACGACCGTACGAATCACATACCCATTGTGCTGCTCACTGCGAAGGTTTCCTTTGACGATCGCATAGAAGGTCTCACGCTCGGTGCGGATGATTACCTGACCAAACCTTTCCATATTCAGGAATTACAGCTGCGGGTAAACAATCTGCTTGAACGCCAGAATCGCCAGCGTGAAAAAATTCATTCTGAAATAAACAGCACATCTTCTGTTTCTTTTAAAAGTAGCGAAATGCAGCCAGCGGTTCACGATATTTTTATTCAAAAGATTTACGTAATTCTGGATCAAAAACTCGATGATTCAACTTTTGGCGTTGAACAGCTAGCAGCAGAAATAGGAATGAGCCGTGCCAATTTGCATCGCAAAACCAAAACAATGACAGGCATGTCACCAGGTGATATTATACGAAATTATCGTCTGAAACGCGCTGCTCAGTTTCTTCTGGAAGGACACAATAGTTCGGAAACGGCTTACCTGGTTGGCTTCGAAAGTCCCGCTTACTTCTCTAAATGTTTTCGGGATTTTTATAAGACAACACCGCACGAATACGCTCAATCCATGCACTAACCTAAATTTTATTTATACATCCGGCATGTTGCAACTGTTTTTATAACATTTGCAACATCGTTGATAACGCCATTTTGATAGTTTCCGGACTTTTGTATCAGACTTTAACGGAAAGAAAATGGTATCGATAACAGACACTGAACAGATTGTCAGACAAGAAAAGCTCCTGCAATACGCCATCAAAAACAGTGAAATTCCGAACCTGGAAAACTTCCTTCCGGACAATCTGATTTTTGCGGATGACCTTGAAATCTTATTTGAAGAAGACACGAAATTAAATAACCGGAGAAGCAGAATGCTCCAGATCATGGATGTTTCGGTTCTAAATCAGGAGTTTGATGTTACAGAAACAGCCGCCAGAGTTTCTATCATAAAGCAAATCACTGGCATCTTTCACGATCAGTGTTTCAGCCAGCAATACAAATACCAGTGGGTCTGGAAATGGACCGACAACGGTTGGCAGGTTGTCAGATCCTGTTGTTCCCTATTATCTGCCGGTGAAATCTGAGACATTTTTTATTCTGAATATTCCTAAACCTACCTTTCAATAACACAGTTTATTTTAACCTGAAATTTTTATCCGTTTGACCCTGGTAATCAGTTTTTGATTCCCGCACCTAAACTTAGTTAATTTTTAAAGGTGGTATTTTTTAATATCGGTGGCAGTTGAATCTGACCACCGATATTTTTTTGCCGGGCTGAACAGAAGTTGAGTTAATCATTTCCCTCCGTCACCATAAGTCGTAATCTTAACCGGACCAAAAAGCCCGGACGGCTCCATGGCTGTATTTTCATTCACTACCGGGGTAGACATCCAGGTTTTTCGCTGATCCGCAGGCAGTTTGGCATCGCCAATGAGACGGTTTGCCCAGCTATTTACAACACTGATCTCCATTTGGTTTTCACCTGCTTTCAATACTTTTGTAATATCCAGTTCATACGGAGCTGTCCAGACACCGCCTACTTCTATTCCGTTTATTTTCACTTTTGCAATTGAAATTACTTTTCCAAGTTCCAGGATAACCTTTTGTTGTTTTTGCAATTTATCGGCGATAAAAGTCTGCTTGTAAACAGCAGTTCCGGAATAGTATTTAATCTCATCCTCAGGCCGTTTGGTCCAGTCGACCAGTTTTTCAAAAACAACCGGCTGCTGAGGGCCGCGCATGGCAGGATTAAAGCTAACGGTCCAGGGTTTGGCAATTTCCTTACTGCCGACAGGTGCAGGAAAATTGATCCCTTTCCCGGAACTTGTCTTCCCAATGTCTTTTCTGAAAACAATCACAGCACTTTCGTAAGCCGATAGCTGCATCGGAACAGTGGTGTGCTCTCCTGCCTGACTAAATTCCGGTAAAGTTCTGACCTCACCCGTAATGGGATTCCACCACTCAGGCGCTTTTCCGGTTACTTTGAAATCAGCGCGGATCTTCCTTTTTTTACTGTTTTGGTTCGAAACAAAATAAGCTTCACCTTCAGGCAAGGTCCGGTGAATAAACAAAACCGAATCCGAATCCGCTTTAAAGTCCGGAGCTATTTTGATCAGATCAAGTGCCTGCTGCATATCCATTCCGGAAAGCACCATCCCTTTGCCCAGCTTATTCATTTTTATCTGCTGTCCGTCGATATTACCCCAAAGTTCCGCGGCTATCTTTTGAACCTCCTCATCGGCTGATGGATATCCCTGCAAACTTGGTGAACGAAAAGGTTTTGGCCCGAGTACAACCGCTCCTTCCGAAACAAGATACCTGATTTTCGCCAGCAGTTCCGGACGAATCGTTTCCAATTTTGGCAAAACAAGTATCCGGTAGTTCATGCCGTCAGGCAAAACCAGCCTACCGTCCTTCACAGAAATTCTGTTTTGAATAACCTCTCCATTGATGTAATCGAAAGAATATCCTGCTGGCAGTGCAGGATCAACAATACCTGTCATCTTGGGGGCGTCTTCCCCAATAAAATAAGCAGCTTCGGCGACATACTTTCCCTGCTGCAGGATAAAATTCGACCTTTTAAGATATTGAATAAAAATATCCATATCGTTAAACCAGGTGTTCTTCCGGTTGAAATCATTACCAAACCAGGCATTTACACCCGGCAGTTTATCTTCGTAGGGCTGATGGATAAAAACATGCAGCAAAGTATTGTTGATTCCTTCTGTAAAAAAACGGTCGCCTCTTTGTTTCATCAAAGCCGGATAACGGCCAAATCCGCGCCCCGCTGCCGTGAAAGATTCTGCTGAAACCTTGGTTTTTCCATAAATATGCGCGGCAGAAGATGCGGCCCTGTTTTCAATATCACCCAGCTCGCCCTCACTCCAGAACTCACCGCCAATTTCGTCAGACTGGCCGCCATACTGTAAAAACTCTCCAGGAAAACCCCAGTGACCGTAATTTTCCAGCCATGTGGTCAGTCCGTTTGCATTACTTATTTTCCTTAGCCCTGCTACATATTCATGTGCAACCCTATCCGCAATAAAACGTCTTAAATCCCACAAAAAGCGATCGGATTTTTCCTGGCTGCCTACCACATCACCGGATAAAACCGGCATGTATGGCAGCGGATCGTATTGATATTTTTGTTTAAAAGATTCGATCAGTCCGTCCGTCCAGTTTTGGCCGCCCGTTTCGTAACTATCCTGCACAATCACCTTCCAGGTTTTGCGGTCCTCTGCCGGAATACGTTTTTGGATGGCTCCCATAAAAGCATTAAAATGAGAAACCACATGTTCGCTGCTCATTTTATCAACCTCCAAACCTGTCCCTTCCGGAGAAGCAGGTGAGTTGGTTACGCCGGTGGTAACCATGCCGGTACGCCGCACAATCCATTCTCCTGCCGGAACATCCCAGTTCAAAATGCCGTCCGAATTCATGTAGCGCGAAATATCGATAACTGTTTCCGGATTGATCACCACAGATGGATCGTTCACAACCGACTGCACCGGCCACTGGTATTCCTTCCAGTAAGGCAACGGAGTGGGATACATTTTAGCCAGCGTTTTTTCTGCGTAATTTTCAATTTTAGGAGAAGTTAACATTTCAACATCGGTGATGCCGCCACCATCTGAAACGTCCCTGAAAACAAGACGAAAATGATTTGATTTTGTTTCAGGAAAAGAAGCACTGACTGGTGCATAAGGATCGAAACCGACATTCAATGCGTCGTTACTGCGTTCGATGGTGAAACTTTTTACTTTTCTAAAAGTTTCGTTTTCATGCACCAGCAAATCTACATTGGCCGTCATACGCTTACGCGACGGATAAATAGTAATGCTCCTGGCCGTAAATTCGCTTTGAATGTTAAAGTCAATAAAGTTTTCTTTGTTCGGCTGAAAAGTGATTCCGGTCGCCGTATTTTTATCCAAAATATCTTTCAGCTTGCCCGTAACTGTTGAAGAGGTAACCAGAGGATCCAGTGCTGTTATAGATTTCCCGAAATCCTTCGGAAGCGGAAATGCGATTACCCGTACATCCTGAAAATCAGGTTTTGGCCGTGCAAGCGCAATTCTAATCTTTTGTGCACCTTTTAATTTAATGGAAGAAGAGGTGAGGTAACGCATCGATTGTTCCGGTTTGATCCAGGGCCCACCCGACTGGCTCCATCCCGGCCCGTTAAACATCCCGATTTCGATATTCAGTTCGGTAGCCGTTTTCAGCGCTGCATGTGTAATTTCCCACCATTCATCGGTGAACATTTTTATTTTACCCACGGGCGCACCCAAACCGATGTTTCCAATAAAAGCACGGTTGATACCCACTTTTTTCATGGCATATAAATCCTTAATCACACCCTCTTTTGAAATATGATCCGATATCCAGTACCAATAAACGCTGGTTTGAATTGAATCGGGTGAGGTAACAAAACCCGTTTCCAGTTTTGACAGAGTTGTTAGATTATTTGTTTCCTTGGTTTTAGAAGTGTTTTTTAAGGAATTGCAGGCCGTAATAAAAAGTAAAACGGCAATTGTTAATATCCACGCTGTATTTAAGTATCGTCTCGAAAAACTGGACATGCTGAGTAGTTAACGTAAAAGGAAATAGCGAAATTGACTTACTGAAAAAACACACCGGACACCAAAGCATTTCCACCACGAATGTGGCTGATTCGCACTCTCACCGGCTTTGCACAGGTAAAAGTAATGTATTTGCCGTTTTGTGTTTCTTCTATTAAGGAAGGAACCGATACGATGTTTTTACTTTGTAAATCAAAAAGTTCGACGATGAATCGGGTCTGTTTTTTCTCCAAATCCTTTACAAAGACCGAAAAAGTATAACCTCCCGGCTTTCTGCTAAAAATATCAAGATAGATCGTTTGGGTACAGGCGGAAGGATTTCGTGTCGTCAAAGCACCCAATACGAATGGAATGTTTTGATTGTCTGCTGATTTATTTTCCGGTTTGTCACCCATAAAAAGTAATCCGGGAGCACCGGGACCTGAATGCTTCCAGGTAAGACTATCGATATAAACCGGCAGGTTTACCAGGTGTTTGTTAACACCATTTTGATTAAAGAATATTGAACCGTCTTTGCCAAATTTCTTTTGGCCCGATGTCTGATTTTCCTTTATTCCGGATAATAAGGGTGCGCTGATTTCTTTAACCTTTTCCGCTGAACGTTCTTTTTTATATTTTATTTCAAAAGAATAGAAACCCGGTTTTATGTTGTTCAAATATACAAAACCTGCATCTTCTGTAACAGATTCCAAAGTATCCGGCTTCATTCCTGCTTCCAAAACCGTCTTATTATTGACAATTAACTTTAAAATACCTGAACTTTTAGGAATCGCAAAACTGCCCGTTGTTCCCTTAGGAACTACCAGTTCAGCAGTTCCTTTTTCACGGTCGTATCCGCAGGTAATTTTTCCATGAGGCGTTTGTACGCTTCCATTTACCCAGGTTAAACCTTTGGAAAGATTGGGTTTGATCATAAAATCAGCAAAACCCGGTGCCAATGGTTTTATTCCCAAAACTTCTTCTGAAAGCCATTTTGTTACGCCGCTGCTCCATGGATGGCACAGGCTCGTGTATCCGCATTGTCCGTTCGGTACAGGATCAAGCGGGTTGATGACCTCGCTCCATTGTGGCCGAAAACATTCCCAAAACGTAGTTGCTCCCATGCGTAGCTGTCCTCCCCAGCTGTCGTTTATCGATGTGAGCGCTTCGTCGTACAGCCCAAGCTGCGACATGGATTTGATAATAAAGTATTGGTTAAAAGGAGAAAACGAAACATTGTCTGCCGGATTTTTATATAGATTTAACAGAATTTTTTTCTCTGTGTCATTCAGTAATCCCGTTCCGACCGCATCAGCTGCTGCATGAAGACCAAGCGTTTTTGTCCAGTTTTTATCCAGTCGTAATTCACTTAGTTTTTTGTCCGCTAATTTTTCGTAACCCACTGCATCATCCTGAATTCCTATTGCCTGGTAAACCTGTGATAAAGCTTTACATGCCTGAATAAACAACATTCTGTAAGCCAGCTGATTTTCCGGGTTATCGGGATTTTCAAAGCCAGCACCAAGCCGTTCGTCCCAGCCGTAAAATCCAAGCTTTACCTTTGTTCCATACAGTTTTTCCCCATGCTGCATCTTTTTTATAACCGGCTCCCGCATTTCGGCAAGCAGCTTTTTATCTCCGGTGTAGTTGACATAATCTACCAGGCTAAGTATCCAATACAGCGAATAACTTGCAATCCCATTGAAGTCTGCCGAGGTGCGCCGGATATTTTCCCGAATCATCTCATAATTCCCAAATGCGACAAGAGCTGCAGCCTGTGAAGTATGCGCATCACCCGTCCAGGAAATCCGGTCTCCCCGATCCATGAGTATCGCACCAAAATAGTTTTTTAGTAAATTGAGCTTTACTGTGTAAGCACCAGTGTACCAGATTCGTGTAAGCTCATGATCACTGCATGCAAAACTACCCTCATAATTAACCGGCTTAATCTGACAAACCAGTCTTATGTTCGTGATGTGCCACGGTTTATCTATTTTATCTACATGTATCCACCCAAACCGGACACCTTCGTAAAGTTCCTTGTTTAGTTCCAAGCGATAGGTCTCGCCATATTTTACCGGTTTAGCGGTTTTTTCAGGAAACGCCGGACCTTCGTTTAGAATAGCCGGCTGATTGTATTCGCTGATGCTAAGTCGTACCTCACCATTAAAATCGGGACTGTCGAATTCAAGCCAGGCAGCACTGACGGTACCAAAATCAAACCGCAAGCTTCCCGTTCCGGTAACTTCAATATTACTAAATGAAGTGGGACCCGATTTCACATTTTTAAAAGACTCTTTATCTGACGTTATGATGTCAACAGGATGTAAGTTGTAAATCTGAAGATTCGAATCCAGGCGGCTCCATTTGTAATTGATAAGTGGATCGGGAGAATCACTGATTTTATTTTCTGAAAAAGATCCCTGATTTAAATACTTGTAAGGTTCCTGAATTGCAGTTTCTTCCAGATCGGTGTGAAAGGCGGTTGGTTTAACTGAATTTCCGGTTTGATCTGTCCTGCATCCGGTAACGGAATAACATAAAATAAACCAACAGGTAAATGACAGGTACGGTGTAGCTGTCAGATTACTTCCGGAGCTTCTTATCAATCGTAGCATTGGAGAAAAGAACTGTATTTTAAAGGATAAAAAACAGTATTAAGGGTTTAGGAATATCCTACAAAGATGATAATCTTAAAAATAAACAATATGCATAAAATGATTTTTAGCATGCATGTTTTGAATCTGTATCCAGTCGGTCAGCAGATTTATAATTCATTTTAAATAATGAGTATTTTATTAGAAATAAGGTATTTAAATATAGAGTAAAGGATTAAACTCTAAAAAACAATATTAGTTCGTTTCCCTGAATTGCTGTAAACCCCGCCTAAATTATTTGTACAAAGTGCTATGACTAAAAACATCCGGAGATACTTCCCCAAAGATGAAACGGAAAGCAACTGGGGACTGAATGTGATCACAGCCGGAAGCTCCCGTTTTAAGCCCGGTGAAACGTATCCTGACACATCCCATCCAAAAGATCACCTTTTTAACTGGAACAACGGCCGCATTCTGAACGGCTATTATCTCGTTTTTATCACAAAAGGAAAAGGCATTTTTGAAACAGCAAATACCGGCTCAGCTTTGGTGGAAGAAGGTAACGTTCTGGTACTTTTCCCTGGTCTCTGGCATCGTTACAAACCGATCAGGGAAATAGGCTGGGAAGAGTACTGGGTTGGTTTCAACGGTCCGTACTCTGATTTTTTAATGAACAGCGAGATTTTCTCTCCCGCCAAACCAGTCATTCATGCAGGTCTGAACCAACAACTTACACAATGTTTTCACACGCTAACCGACAGCGATTATCTGATCCAGCAAAACAACCATCCTTTTCTTTGCGGCGTCGCACTTCAGATTATCGGGTTAATTCAGATGATCAACAGTAAACAAGGAAGGCAAACGACACCGCTGGAAATTGGTCTGGAGAAAGCATTTTTCCTGATGCACGACAGGATCGAACAGTCTATCAATTTTGTTGAGCTTGCGCGCGAAGTCGGGTTAAGTTATGCCTGGTTCAGGAAAATGTTTCGCGAGAAAACCGGCGTTGCGCCCAATCAGTATTTCATCGATCTTAAAATAAAACGTGCGCAGGAACTGATCAGAAATACCAACCTGAACATCAATGAAATTTCGTATTCACTTGATTTTAACTCTCCGTTTTACTTTTCCAGGTTATTTAAACAAAAAACAGGTCACAGCCCTGCAGAGTACAGGACAATGACCTGACATTCATGTCGCTTTGTTAAAACCTAACTCAGCAGATCCAAAACTGCTTTTCCTTTTCCGTCCGGCGTTGTGTAAAAGGGACGTTTTTCAACATCGTACTGCGTATCTTCCGGGATTCCCAGCGCATGGTAAATTGTCTGGTGCACCTGATCTATTTTGATAGGATTTTCAATCGTTTTACATGGACGTTCATCCGCGGTTTTTCCGTAAACAAATCCTTTTTTGATACCACCTCCAAACATCAGCATGGATCCCGCATCTGTAAAGTGACGGTGCATTCCGTAGAATTTCATGTCGGACAAAATATCAGGCTGCGGAACCTGTTCCTGAACTTTCAGATCCGGACTTCCTTCCACCATCATATCCCGGCTAAACTCGCTGGCTAATACAACCATCGTCCGGTCGAGTAACCCCTGTTTGTCAAGATCCTTGATCAATTGGGCAATCGGGCCGTCAATCTGTTTTTTCATATCTGCCAGTCGGGTATTGCCGTTTTCATGCGTATCCCAACCTTTAAATGGCTCGTATTCAGTAGTAACACTTATGAAACGTGCACCCTGTTCGGTTAATCTTCTGGCCAACAGACAACCCAACCCAAACTTACCGGTATTATAAGTATCGTAACTTTCTTTCGGTTCTGTACTCAGGTCGAATGCTTTCGACTCGGGAGAATTCAATAATGCATATGCCTGCTCCATCGATCGTTTCAGCGATTCGCGCTGGTAATCACTTCCAAACTCTCCGACCGGACTGTTGTTAATCAGCTCATTATACAGCTCATTTCTTCTTTCAAAACGTTTCGCATCCATACCCACAGGCGGGCGAACACTTTCCAGCCCCTGACTTGGATCCGGAATAAAAAACGGCCCGAATTCATTTCCGAGAAAACCAGCTGTATGAAAAGCTTTAAGCTCTTCACCTTCGCCCAAAGTAAAACGCTGACCGATATCGATGAATGCAGGAATAACCGGATTTTTCGGACCCAGTTCTTTTGCAATCCAGGAACCGAGGTGTGGAGCGGCAACGGTTTGCGGCGGTTCGTAGCATGTATGCCAGTGGTACTGGTGCCGCGAGTGCAGGATGTGTCCCATATCGGCAGCCGTGTAGGAACGGATCAATGTTCCCTTGTCCATTACTTTCCCTATGGATTGCAGCCCTTCTGAAAAATGAATCCCGTCAAGTACCGTTGGCATCGACTTGAATGTGCTTAAAACCCGGTTTCCTTCCATGCCTGTTTTGTAAGGCGTGTACAGTTTCGGGTCAAAGGTTTCTGTATGCGCCATTCCGCCTGCCATCCAGAGTAAAATCACAGTGTCGGCAGTGGAATTTGTTCCTGCTTTGCAGCTGGTTAAAACATTCGCTAACGGAGAACCTGCCGCTAACGCTGCCAGGGTAGCTGCGCTGGTTCTTTGCAGAAATTCCCGTCTGTTCCAGGTTGGTTTCATATTTTAGGTTTTAGCTGTTAGCTCTTGGCTTTTAGCACGCTTTAAGGTTTAGTAAATCAGCTGAAATTCGGGAACGAGCGCCAGAGCCCACACCAAATCCTGAATACCTTCTTCACTTGGTTTTGGTCCCAGGATTTTTTGAGCCGCGGCCAGTTCTTTTGGCAAAGGATTTCTTCCCAGAGCCCGTTTATATAATGCAGTCACCAGCGTATCGGTTGTAGGATATTTCGCCTTCCATTCCTTTGCTCCGTTTTTTAATGTTTGCGTAAACTTGTTTCCGTTGGTAAGCTCCAGGGCCTGCAAGAGGTTAGCCTGGGAAGTTCTGCTGGTGCTTACCGTTTCCCGGTTTGGCCTTCCCAGTGAAGTTTGGAAAGGGTCATTTTTAACAAAGGCTGCTCTGGCAAACGGTAGTTTTTCCTTCATTTTCTCAGGCAGAAGATTAAATACAATAGCCGAATCAGAGTACATCGGTTTAAAAGCACTGCTGATCGCATCTGTAAATTGCTCCGCGGTAAGCCTTCTCCGCACCATTCCGGTAAATTTGTACGTATTGGCCATAATATCCCCTGCTTCTTTCACCGAAGTGGAGGGCAGCTGATAGGTTTTGGAAGTTACAATGGTATAAATGAGCTTCTTCATATCATAACCATTGGCTGCGAAATCGGAAGCAAGCCAATCGAGCAAATCTTCGCTCCAAGGCATATTATCCATCATGTCAACCGGTTCTACAATACCACGCCCCAGCAGCTGGGCCCAAATCCTGTTAACTGCTGTGCGATAAAGCCTGCCGTCTTTGGGCTGTATGAGCAAATCAGCCAGTTCGCGCAAACGTTTCTCGGTGCTTGCATTTACACTGATCTCACCCAGTTCTGGAAAAAGGATTTTGGTACCGGCAATTTTACCAGTCGGTTTATCGCAGCGGTTTATTTCCAGTAAGGTATCAGCAAAAATATTCGCAAAAGCATAAGAATCAGCCAGTTTCCAATCACTGATAAAGCTGTCGTGACAGGATGCGCATTTTAAATTCAAACCAAGTAAAACCTGAGATACATTTTGAGCGGCCTGCATTTCGGTACGCTGACTTGAATTAATAGTTCCTCTCCATTTAATCCCTCTGATAAAACCTTCCGATCCTTTTACCGGACTGATCAGTTCTTTTACAAAACCATTGTAAGGTTTGTTGGTTTCGAGTGAAGTATAAAGCCACTTTGTGATATCAAAACGCCCCCCGGTAATGTAACCCGTTCCGGTGTAATCATTTCTGAGCGCATCGTTCCAAAACGATATCCAATGCTGGGCATAATCGTCATTTTTATTCAGAAGTTCTTTCGCAAGTAATTCGCGTTTATCCGGCCGGCCGTCAGCCACAAAAGCTTCAATTTTTTCAGACGGAGGAAGCAGACCAATAATATCCAGATACACCCTGCGAATGTAAATCCGGTCATTCACAACCGGTTTCCAGTCAATTTTATTTTGTTTAAAGTAAACGTTTACAAAGCGGTCGATCGGCTGCACAATATCCCCGCTTGCAGCAGGAATAACCGGTGTTCTTGGTTCCAGGGCAGCTACCCGATAAATACTTGCTTCTTTTCCGTCGGGCCATAAGGCACCTTTTTCGATCCAGAATTTAAGTACACTTATTTCTTTTTCTGTGAGCCTTTTACCTTTTGTAGGCATGGCCTCTTTATCACCTTTTGGCAAAGAAATTCGTCTGATCAGTTCGCTTTTATCAGGATGTTCGGGTATCACAACAGCGCCGCCTTCTCCCCCTTTCATAATCGCATCTTTACTATCGAGTCTTAAATCTCCTTTTGATTTTGCTTCTCCGTGGCAGCTGTAACAGTTATGTGCAAGAATTGTCCTGACTTCCACATTCAGCTCCTGAACCTGCTGCGGACTTAATGCGCCATTATTGGTTAAGACAAAATCGGCTTTATCCGCGTCCGGCTTCACCAGCGGTTCGGAAGAAGGCAAAACACTTGACAGGTAATCGTCTCCATGTGTGAGCATTGCACCATAATGTCCTGCGAAGGAAACACCAAAAACAGTCAGAAAAAGAAGTGAACGAAATGCGGCAATACGATTGTATTGTACCGCCAAAGCCGCGAGAACTGACAGCACCACGGTAGCCAAACCCGACCAGCGGTGAATTTCCAAACTATTACCATATTCTCCTTCAGCGGCCAACAGCCAGCCAAAAGCAGCGGCAAGAACGGCACTACCGGCACCAATCCATACCAATATCTTAATCCCGTCTTTCAGTTTGGCTGATTTACCTCGCCAGTCAATAAGTTCCAGAATAAGCGCTACGCAAAGAAGTCCGATCGGGAAATGGACCATTAACGGATGAAGCCGGCCTAAAAATTGCCAAAGCCAGAACGTTTCAGTGGATTGAAGTAGCACAGTTAAAAAAGGAAGTTAGTAATTCTGATATGGTAAATTTCGAAATGAAAAACTCGGTTTCGTATTTGTAAAAGCCTGTCAATCCTGTTTCAAAAAAGTATCAATTATGTTGCAAAACACTAAAAAAAAGCTTTTTAACATGATTGGTTTAAAATTCGGATTTTCAAATACATCACAAAGGACATTAGCCTTAACCGATTTAATAAGACATAACGACCGGAAATTTACCCGGTTACAGATAAACTTTCGGGCAACACCATTTTCCAAACTAAACAACAAACTCTTATTTGAGGCGTGACAAACTTTTACAACCCGGTGGTTGCTTCCGCCATCAGTTCGCCCCGATGCGCTTTGGCATACTGTGAAGGAGACATGTTGTACAATTTCTGAAAGGAGATGCGGAAGTTTTTGGGATCTTCAATACCTACCATCAGCGCAATTTCGGATACCCGGGCATGTTCATTGGTCAGGAGCTGTGCAGCACGTTTGAGACGGATATCTTTGATAAACTCAATGACCGACTGGCCGGTTATGTTTTTAACCCGCCGGTAAAAAACAGACTGACTCATTCCCATTGCCGTCACAAGAGATTGTACTTTAAATTCCGAATTGGTCAGGTTATCTTCCACAATTTTCATCGCCGTTTCCAGGAATATCTTGTCCTCATCCGGAATCGTGATTTCGGTTGGTTCGAGTAATATTTTTCTCTGATAGTATTCAAGAAGCTTGTTTCTGCTTTGCAGGATCGTACTGACCTTCGCACGCAGAATTTTCGGATTAAAAGGTTTGGCAATGTAATCATCCGCACCTGTTTCAAGTCCTTCCAGCTCCTGCACAGCAGCGGCCCGCGCCGTTAAAAGTATCACGGGAATGTGGGATGTTTTCGGATGCTGTTTGATTTTCTTGCAAAGGTCGAGACCGTTTAAACCCGGCATCATCACGTCGCTCAGGATCAGATCCGGTTGTGTTTCCGGAATTTTGGTCCAGGCTTCTGAACCGTCGACCGACAGGAAAACCTCATAATCGGATTCAAAAAGCCCTCTTAAATATTCCCTTAAATCCGCATTATCCTCAACAATTAAAAGTTTTGCTGTTTTTTCAACAACAGCGGGTTCAGAGTAAAAGATGACGTCGGTATTCTCCGGCAGCTGCACATATTGCTCAGGCATCATGTCTTCCCTTAGATCGGGCGCTGACAAATGTTTCCTGCCAAAAGGAAGTTTCACCGTAAATGTTGTCCCCTGCCCTACTGCGCTTTGTACTTCCACTTCTCCCGAATGGCTTTGCACCATTTGCTGTACCAGTGCAAGTCCGATGCCTGTTCCTTTAAAATTGCTCCCGGTTGCATTTGACGCCTGGTAATAAGGATCAAAAATCTTCTCAAGTTCTTCTGTTCTGATTCCATAACCCCAGTCTTTGACGGAGATTTCCAGATAGTTGTCGGTTAGTTTGCCATCCTGCCAAACGGCGTCCAGATTTTCCAAACCGATTACCGAAGAGGCCAGTCTTATCCGTCCGCCTTCTGGTGTATATTTAAAGGCATTAGACAGCAAATTGGTGATGATAACCTCCAGTTTTTCAGAATCAAAATACATCATCACTTCCCGCTCGGGAGCATTGATACTGTAATCCAGATTACGCTCGTCTGCCTTTACCTTAAAGATCAGAAAGATTTCTTTCATAAAACCGATTACTTCCCGGCGGCTTGCGGCAAGCGATGCATGACCACTTTCAATCTTCCGAAAGCTCAGCAGCTGGTTTATCAGATCAAGCAGCTTGCGGGTCTGTTTATGCATCATGACCACCTTTTCCTTTAGTTCTCCCGACTCTCCGATTGAAGCCATAAACTCTTCCATCGGTCCCAGGATCAGCGTCAACGGTGTGCGGAATTCATGAGATACATTAGTAAAAAAATTGATTTTCACTTCTGCAATTTCTTTCTCCTTTTCCGCATGCATTTTTTCCAGAGCGATTCTGTTTTTCAGCTCCGCCTGGCTAAGTGTGATGCGCCGGTACAATATCAAAGCAGCCGCAACAATAAGCGTATAACCTATATAAGCCCACCAGGTTTTATACCAGGGAGGCAAAATAATAACCTGTACACTGGCAGGGTTCAGCGACCATACACCATCGCCATTGTTTGCTTTTACCATAAAAGTGTATTCACCTGCTGGTAAATTGGCAAAACTGGCAACACGCTGCCCGGGTGGAAGCTGCACCCAGTCATTACTGTATCCTTCCAGTTTATAGACATATTGCTGCTTCTGGGGATTTACATAGTTAAGCCCTACAAACTCAAAGGAAAAATCATTTTCAGAAGCTTTGATTGTCACGCCCTCCGGATCGGAAAACTGCCTGCTGATCATGGAGCTGCCGGTTTCTCCGCTGACCGCATCTGAATTTTTATTTAAAACACGAAGCCTGGTGATACGAACCACAGGCGGGAAAGGATTAGCTAAAATATTCTGAGGTTTGAAATAGTTAATCCCATTCGTTCCCCCGAAATACATGGTTCCGTCCAAAGATTTAAATGCCGAGCCCACCTTGAATGAATTACTCTGAAGACCATCGCTGACATCATAACGCAGGAGTTTTTTAGTGACCGGAGAAAATTTCGATAACCCGGCACCTCCAATCCAGAGGTTGCCTTTTTCATCGTCCAGGATACTTTCAATATCATTTTCTGCAATCCATTTATCGTAACGGGTTACAGTTTCTATTCCATTGACAACTTCAATTGCATGTAATCCGCCGCCGATCGTACCAATCCAGATCGTTCCGTTTTTATCCTTTAATAATGGCCAGGCGAAATTTACTTTAAAACTATTTTCATTACCGGCTTCATGTTTGAAATGACTCAGAATTCGCAGAACCCCGTTCTCTTCTTTCAGTTTAAGCACACCGGCATTCGTAGTACTTGCCCAGATGATGTCCTGTTCTTTGTCGTAAAGTAAAAAGGTTAATTGATTGGAAGGTAATTTACTATTTTCAGTGTAGTAAGTTTTTACATGTACCCCTTCGGCACTGAAAAGCATAAGCCCGTCGTAAGTTGCTGCCCATACCCTGCCAGTTTTATCCTCGGCCATTCCCTCAATACTGATGTAATTCCATGGCCGGTGGCCAGACAAATTATCATATCGTTCAGGAGCTGAATTACCTGACCGGTCCATCTGATACATACCGCGGTACCTGGTGCCAATCCAGATCTTATTTTTGGTAATCAAAAAGGAAGAAACATCGGCACCGGTAACATTTCCCTTTGCCAGGCGGTTAAGATAATTGTTGTATGATTTTGATTTCGGATCGTAAGCAGAAAACCCGTTCCGTGTTCCTATGTAAATCCGGCCGGTAACTTCGTCTTTGCTAATCGCATTGACATAATTGTTAGGCAAAGACGCATCACCGGGCAAACGCCGCTGTAACTGATTAAACTGTTTGGGACGGAGGTGAACTTTATTAAGTCCTCCGGAGGAAGCCGCAAGCCAGAGATTGCCAAACGAATCTTCCATGATTTGATGTACTCGTCCGGAATTAATGCTGGTCGCGTCGCCATCAACCGGTAAAAAGGTTTCAAGATTTAATTCTTCCGGTTTTTTTAAATAGCTGCCGGGATCTTCCAGTTTTATCAATCCGAAATTGGTACCGACCCATAACCTGCTAAAAGAATCCATGTAAAGGGATTGGATTCCATGGAAAATATGCGGCAATTTTTCAAAAACGAGATCCGTTGTTTTGTTTACCTGCTGACTCTTAACCCAGTAAACTACATCATCTGCAGCAACCCAGAAAATACCTTTCGGGTCCGTATAAATGGAGCGAATGTCCACATCGCTGATCTGAGCAACTTTATTTGCCTGAACAATGGACGCTGATTTAACATTTTGATTTTCAATTACCCACAAACCGTTGCCAATCGTTCCGATCCAGACTTTACCCCTTTTGTCAGAAAAGACACTTAATGCTCCGTAATCTCTCTGATGAAAACCATGAAGGCGCACCTGTCCAACATGTCTTACCTTCCCGGCACTTTCGAAATCAATAAAAAATACACCGAAATCCTGCGTTGCCACCCACACCCTGCCGTCCGCATCTGATGAAACAGCCAGTACCGAGGTGACACTGAGCATATCCAGAAACACCTTATCCGAAGCTAAAACTGAAAGTACTTTAACAGCCTCAAAAGTGTCTTTCAATTTGTCATAAAAGAATAGTCCGGTTCCTTCCGACCCTGCCCAGATCGTTCCGTCTTTGGCTACATGCAGCGCTCTGATACGATTGCTCGACAACCCGCGGAGGTGGTCGTTGGGCAGATCATATTTTTTAAGTTCGTATCCGTCATACCGGTTGATACCATTATTGGTACCAACCCAAACGAAGCTTTCCTGATCCTGAATGACCGACATCGCGTCGCTGTGTGAAAGGCCTTCATTTACGGTAATATGTTCAAACCTGAAACCCTTTCCAGCTTGTGCCCAACAATACGAAACGAAGTTCAAACCCCAGAAACCAATGATTAAAACCAGCCTGATTTTCATCCTCCTCACTCTTTCTTTATCTTGAAAAAAACGTAGATCCACTGCTTGCTATGATATTAACCTGTCATGGAATAATACCACAATATTAATTTAAAAAAAACACCGGTCTAAACCGAATTTTACCCCTTATTTGACGAAAAATACCCTACTAATCTTGTTTTTCGTACCTAATTTTGAACTATTCAAATGATTAGTTGACAAATAAGCGAAATGCTTAAAATACAACTACAAGTAACGAAATCTTACTCAGAATTCCAGATTCAGTTCTTTAGAACGAAAAATCGGCCACTACCAACACACGCAGATTTAACAACGACTCAAATCAGTCGATTTCCCGAAATAATCTTTTTTTAAACTCCTGATTGAGACAAATTTTTACCAATAAATTAAATGTGTCTGTTTGACATAATATGATTGATCATTAACCACCCAACTTAAAATTCTACTATGACAGGAAAGGAAGATAAGAACAAATAAAATCAGCGTTTCGAAAAGTTTCCGGCTTCCTATGGCCGCCAGGGGGTTGCCCTATTTTTCAGTTTTAATCTAATGTTCAATGATGAAAAAAAGACTACTTATGTTTCTTAAGAAGCCAGGTATAACACTTGCCTTTATGATGGTTTTACTTTCCTACACATCCGGTTTCGCGCAGACCGTGAAAGTAGAGGGTATTGTGAAAGACGCTCAAGGCGTATTACCTGGTGTAAGTATTGTTGCCAAAGGAACATCTACCGGTACGATCTCAGATGGTAACGGAGCTTATAAGCTTGACGTTTCCGGAGATGCAGTTTTGATTTATACCTTCATTGGTTATGAAGCAAAGGAAGTTAGTGTAAAAAGTGTACAGCCTGTAAATGGCGTATACAAAATCGAAGTTAACCTTGCCAACCAGATCAACAATCTGGATGAAGTGGTTGTAGTAGGTTTTGGTACTCAGAAAAAAGTAAACCTGACCGGCGCAGTAGCCACCGTAGACGCCAAAGCCATCGAAAACCGCCCTGTTCGTAATGCAACACAGGCACTTCAGGGTTTGGTAACGGGTTTGAACATTTCCCAAAATAATGGTTCTCTGGAAACCAACCCAAGTATCAACATTCGTGGTACAGGGACGATTGGTAATTCATCTTCAAGTCCATTGATTATGGTCGATGGTATGGAAGGATCTCTGAACGCAATCAACCCGCAGGATATCGAAAGTATTTCCGTGCTTAAGGATGCAGCAGCTGCCGCAGTTTACGGTTCCCGTGCTGCATTTGGTGTAATTCTTATTACTACAAAACGTGGTAAGTCAGGAAAACTTCAACTGAATTATAATAACAGTTTCCGCTCTACGGCACCTGTACTGATGCCGAAAATGATGGATTCTTACACTTTTGCCCTTTTCTTTAACGATGCAGGTACAAATGGCGGAAGTGCTCCTCATTTCAGTGCAGAACATTTGCAAAGAATCAAGGATTATCAGGACGGAAAAATTACTGCAAGTGTAATCCCGAGTCCAAGCAATACCCCAACTAATCAGGTTTGGGGAGATGGTTATGCTTATGGAAATGCTAATGTAGACTGGTACAAAGAAATGTTTCGCTCAAAAACACTATCTCAGGAACATAATTTCAGCCTGAGCGGTGGAAATGAGAAAACACAGGTTTACATTTCCGGTAATTACATGGGTCAGCAAGGTTTGATGCGTTTCAACCAGGATGATTTTACCCGTTATGGTTTTACTGCAAAAATCAATTCTCAGCTTTCAGAAGCTGTTTCTGTTAATTACAGTACTCGTTTTCTTAGGGAAGATTACAACCGCCCCTCACAATTAACCAACGGTTTTTACGATAACCTTGGAAGGCAAGGATGGCCAACGCTACCTCTTTACGACCCAAACGGTAATTTATTCAGCTCACCATCCCCTGCTCTGGGAATGAGAGACGGTGGAAAAGACCGCAGTCAGAAAGATTATCTTTACCAGCAGCTTCAATTGGTTTTTGAACCTATCAAAGGCTGGAAAACATTTACGGAAATCAACTACCGTACACGTAACGATTTCCGCCACTGGGATACGCAAAGAACATATAACTATGACATCAATAATAATCCAATACTATATGGCCGTAATTCTGATGTTTATGAATATGGGTATAAAGAGAACTATTTCAACTCCAATATCTATTCAGAATACAGCAAAACCCTGGCTCAAAAACACTTTTTCAAAATTATGGGTGGGTTCCAGACAGAACTTACCAAATATCGTGATTTGAGCGCAACAAGAAATGGTATTATGGTAGCTGAACTACCTACCATTGCAACAACCAATGGTACCGATGGTCTGGGACTAATCGTTGCTCCCGGTGTAACAGGAGTTTATCAGCGCTGGGCTACTGCCGGTTTCTTCGGACGTTTGAACTACGACTACGACGGCAAATATCTAATCGAAGCTAACTTAAGATATGACGGTTCATCACGTTATCGTGCGGAACAAAGATGGAACCTGTTCCCTTCTGTATCTGTAGGCTGGAACATGGCAAGAGAAAAATTCTGGGAGGATAACATCTCTTTCATAAATACGATGAAACTTCGTGCATCTTATGGTCAGCTTGGAAATCAGAAACCAGCCGATGGTTCTGCTGATTTCTACCCAACTTATGTTACACAGCCGGTCGGAACCGCAACCGGAAGCTGGCTGATTGCAAATGCAAGACCCAATACAGCGGGGGCACCCGGACTTGTCGCTTCTACGCTTACGTGGGAAACAATTAAAAGTTATGATATCGGTTTGGACTGGGGACTTTTCAATAACCGTTTAACAGGTTCTGCAGACTGGTTCCTTCGCAAAACGATCAACATGGTAGGTCCTGCACCGACACTTCCGGTAATTCTTGGTACTGCTGTTCCTCAGATCAACAATACAGATTTAAAAACTAGCGGTTTTGAATTGGAAATTGCATGGAATGACCGTTTGAAAAATGGACTGGGATATAACCTAAGATTCTTACTTTCTGATTATCAAACCACGATCACAAGATATCCTAACCCAACGGGTGACCTGGGAACTTACAGAGCCGGGCAAAAATTGGGTGATATTTGGGGATACCAAACTATCGGTATAGCCAAGAGCCAGGAAGAGATGAACACGCACCTTGCATCGCTACCTAACGGGGGACAAACTGCCCTGGGATCTCAATGGGCTGCCGGTGATATCATGTATGCTGATTTAAACGGAGACGGTCAAATTACTCAGGGAGCAACTACGCTTGCCAATCCTGGTGACAGAAGCCTAATCGGAAACAGCACTCCACGTTACACCATTGGAGCAGACATCAATCTGGACTGGAAAGGTTTTGACTTCCGAGGATTTTTACAAGGGGTTTTGAAAAGAGATATCTGGCAGGGAAGTTACTTCTTCTGGGGAGCAACCAGCAACATGTGGTTCTCAACAGGATTGGTTGAACACGAAGATTATTTCCGTGCTGATGCTAATCATCCGCTTGGCCAAAATCTGGATTCTTACTACCCGCGCCCTAATTTCAGAGATGGTAAAAATCAGCAGACACAAACACGTTACCTGCAGGATGCCTCTTATATCCGTTTGAAAAACATTCAGCTTGGATATACCATTCCTGCAAACATTACTAAGAAATTCGCCGTTCAGAAACTACGCTTTTATCTATCGGGAGAAAACGTATTTACAAAAACCAAAATGGCTAAAATGTTTGATCCTGAAACCGTTGACGGTGGATCAGGTGGTAGTGTTTATCCATTGTCAAAAGTTTATGCGGCAGGTTTAAGTCTTACTTTTTAAAAAATAAACAATGAATTTTTTCAGATATAAAATTAATAATGCACTGATAGTGATCATGATGGCGCTTTTTGCTGTGTCATGTAATGATTATCTTGATCAGGCTCCTTTGTCAAGCATCACACCTGACGCTTACCTAAGAGAAGAATCGCAGCTGGCAGCGTATGCTGTGGCGCGCTATCCGGATGTGCTTCCGTCCCATGCAAACTGGACGTTCGGAACCTTTGGAACAGATGGTAATACTGACAACATGGCAATTCCTGCACTTGATAACAAGTATGTACCAGGTTTGTGGAGAGTTGGAGCTTCTGGTGGCGACTGGAGTTTTAACAACATATTCCAGTTGAACTACTTTATCCAGACCGTTGTACCACGCCTTAAAAACGGCGAGCTTACCGGAAATGACGCAAACATCAGGCACTATCTTGGAGAGGTCTATTTTCTCAGAGCGCATGAGTATTTTAACAAGCTTCAGGCTGTTGGAGATTTCCCTATCCTGAAAAATACACTTCCTGACAACCAGGAAGTATTGACCGCCGCCAGCACGCGTAACCCTCGTAATGAAGTTGCACGTTTTATCATTTCCGATCTGGATTCAGCTGCTTTGCTTATGAAAGAAACTGCACCAACCGGAGGAAAAAATCGTATTTCTAAAAACGTAGCATTGTTGCTAAAATCGCGTGTTGCTCTTTACGAAGGAACATGGCTGAAATATTTCAAAGGAACTGCATACGTTCCAAAAGGACCGGAATGGCCTGGAAACGGAAAATCTTACAATGCTTCTTACCAATTTCCATCAGGAAGTATCGATGGCGAAATTTCATACTTCCTGACTCAGGCCATGGCTTCTGCAAAGGAAGTAGCCTCTAAGGTAGCATTGGTACAGAACACGGAAATTATCGAAGCTCCTGTGAATGAGAATCCTTATTTAAATATGTTTGGTGCCGTTGACATGTCTTCTTACAGCGAAGTGTTGTTATGGAGACAGTATAACCTGACATTGGTAACTCATAATGTACCTGTGAACGCAATGGCAGGGAACTATGCAGTAGGATTAACCCGCAGTATGACTGAGAGTTTCCTAATGGATAACGGACTACCTATTTATGCTACCGGCAGCGGTTACAAAGGTGATGATTACCTTACTGATGTGAGACAAGGACGTGACGGCCGTTTAAAGCTGTTCCTGAAAGAACCGGGACAGAAAAATGTTCTGCTAAACCAGGGAAAAGGATCACATGAAACTGCTGTTGAACCAACACCGCAAATCTGGGAGTCGAGTTATGAGAAAAAGTACTCAACTGGCTACACAATTCGTAAAGGAATAAATTACGATGGTCAACAGGCAGCAAACGGATCAGGTTACACAGGTTCTATCACATTCCGTGCTGTGGAAGCTTACCTGAACTACATGGAAGCATCTTATGAAAAAAATGGTGTGTTGGATGCAGATGCTAAAACCTACTGGCAGGCGATTCGTGCAAGAGCAAAGGTGAGCACGGATGTAGACAAGACAATTGCTGCTACGCAAATGACAAAGGAAACACTCGACTGGGGTGCTTACTCTGCTAACCAACTTATTTCTCCTACGCTTTACAACATCCGTCGCGAGCGTCGTAATGAGTTGATGGCAGAAGGACTTCGGTATATGGATTTGAAACGGTGGAGAGCGATGGATCAGATGATCAACACGCCTTACCATGTAGAAGGATTCAAATTATGGGGACCAATGAAATCCTGGTTTACAGCTGCACAGCTTACTTATGGTGCAACCAATAACGCAGCTGTGGTATCCGATCCGGCACTTGGACTTTATCTGAGACCGCATCAAATTCGTAGCAATGCTGATTCTTACAAAGGAACACGCTGGACAATGGCGCATTACCTGAACCCGATTGCTGCACAGCATTTTATCATTACTGCAACCGGTGGTGACGTTTCGACATCACCAATATACCAAAATCCGGGCTGGCCGCTAACTGCTGGTTCTGCTCCGAACGGATTGTAATTTTTCATCAGAAATACCCGGCCGGCGTTTGCATTTTGCGAACGCCGGCTTTTTTTATGCCTTTAACTATATCATCAGCATTAATACTTGAAATGAATTCACCTACATTCCCGCTTATCCAATGCACTCCAACGGAGCATAGACATATATCTACAAACAACACGTAAAGTCACTACGAAACAATAATTATTAATATGCCATATTTGGGTCTGGTTTTTCTGATAAACCGGACAGAAATTAACCCGGACTTTCTAGTAAGAATATAAATATTAGTGATTCTGGCGCCACCTGATCTACACATCATTCGATCACACACACTTTCAGGCCAGTTCAGTTATCTGAAATGTCTTCATTAAAAAATTGAGTTATGAATACTTAAACAGCTTTTCGGTTTCCGGATGGCTGTTTTTTGTTTTTGATGTTTTCAAAAAGCGTACAAAAAACCAACGTTGAGCCCTTGTGCCAACTGAACTCTACTGCTCTGGTCGTCGTCGTAAACCACAATTGCACTCAGGTTGACGTTGAAAAACTTGTTCACCTTCGCTGTCAGCGATGCATCCAGGCGGTTGTCTATCTGGGAAGGATCAAGAATACTGGAATAGAGCTGATACCTGAATTTCAGATTCATCTGTTTCGTAATATCCCGGTTGTAATTTGCTACGATCTGCATGAGTGCCAGCTCGTACCGGATGCGTTTGCCGATGGGTACGCCGTAATTCTTCTGGTCAGGCGTATTTACATACAAATTTGTATCCCAGACAATGGTTTGCCGAAAGGCGCCGGGTGCAAAGTCAACAAAAAAGTAAGGAGCTGGTTTGTATTCCAAACCGATGGATTGTGTCAGATACGCGGGAGCGAAAAACCTGGAAACCTTTCGTGTGATCTTTATCGAATCTTCCTCTGCCGGATAATTGTATCCTCTTGAAAACTGTGACTGGAAGTTCAGGTTTGCAAATAACGTCCATTTTACATCCAGATCACGGCTGTACTTGGTATCAAAAAATATCCGGTCCTGGCTCTTCCGGTTTTGCTGACCCTTGTTTTTAAGAAAACCATACTGAGTTTGCAGGTCACTTCGCCAGGCATTTTTTCCTTTTTTATTTTCAAAAAGCGCGTTAAAAAAAGACCCGATTCCCGCTGAACTTACTCCCCCACCCGTCCAGTTCCCGCTGAACGTTCCCTGATTAAACGTCGAACCCAGCTCAATTTTATGCCAGCTGGTATCGCCCGGGACCTTCAAACGTGACGAATTCAGGCTGTTGGACAGATCAATAATCTTACTGAAATCATACAGATTTTGCGCAGTACCCAGCTGACTATAAAGCAAAAGAGCAGCTGCTGTAATTTTTGAAACTAAATGCTTTTTACTAATCTTTAATAATAACGTTGACAGATAATTCATTCTTAAAGTGAACAAAATACGATTTGATTGTGAGGGTACCCTTTGTCAATACGAACACAGCCGGAGCCGCAGCACCTCACAATAACTCAATATAATCCCGTTTTATTTTGCATTGAGGGCATTAATTGAATATTTCATTCATCTCCGTGAGTATGATCGGAGCTTTGTCTGTAACAACGATGGTATGTTCATGCTGAGCCATAAACCCGCCTTTGTTTCCAACCATGGTCCAGCCGTCACTGAGTGAAGTTGCGTAGGACGATGTAGTCGAAATAAAGGTCTCAATCGCCACTACTGAATTCTTTTTAAACCGTCGGTGGTCATATTTATTTTTATAGTTCAGCAATTCATCCGGCTGTTCGTGAAGGCCTCTGCCGATGCCGTGACCCGCAAGATTTCTGATCACTTTGAAGCCACGCTTTTTCGCTTCCGATTCCATTAAGTGACCAACGTCTGCAATCTTGACACCACCTTTGATATTATTAATTGCCCTCAACAAAATTTCCTTTGAAGCGTCTACAAGTTTCTGATGCTGATTAATATCTTTCCCGAGGATAAATGAGCCGCCATTATCAGCCCAAAAACCTTTCAATTCTGCCGAGACATCTATGTTAACCAGATCACCTTCTTTTAATTTTCTTTTATCTGAAGGAACGCCATGACAAAATTCGTTATTGACACTAATACAAGTCCACCCGGGAAATCCATAAGTTGAGTGTGGGGCCGATTTCGCCCCACACTCAGTCAAAATTTTTGCACCAAACGCATCAAGCTCTTTTGTGGTCATTCCGGGCTGGGCATAATGCGTCATTTTTTTCAATGTATATGCAACGGCTTCACTCGCATTTTGCATTCCTAATAAATCGGACTCTTTGTTAATCGACATAAAATCGTGTTGTAATTAAAAGCTGCACCTCTTCTTTCCAGGGCTTCATGCATTACAGGCCATGTCATAAAGATATTTGTTTTGCAAAAATACGACTTTATTTCTTTTGCCTGAAAAAGTGTCAGCCCGGTTGTTTTTCAAGTTCAATTAATTTTTTTCCTGTTTAACAGGTTTTAACTGTCAAGATGCTGAAAGTCATTCTTCTCAAGTAAATGTCACATAATCTCAAGTATCACCGACGCGCTCTTAAAAGGGCTTTGATCTAATTTTGATTGGTCTGATCAAATCTTACTTATTTTAAAACTATGGACTACCAAAAAATCATTAGCCGGCTTTATAAGGACTTTAACGATCGGAATATCGATACTGTTTTGGCACTGACACATACCAACGTGACCTGGCCTAACGGATGGGAAGGAGGTTATTTGCACGGACATGATGAGGTACGTGCGTATTGGCTCCGTCAGTGGCAGGAGATTAATCCGAAAGTTCTGCCGACTTCTTTTCAAACAAGGTCTGACGGCGAAATTGCCATTGGCGTTCATCAGATTGTCAAAGACCTAAATGGCCAGGTTCTGAGCGATGGCCAGGTAACGCATGTATACACTTTTGAAGATGGCAAAGTAAGGAAAATGGTTATTGAATAAGAGTGGGTCCTGCTGCCTGGTTTTTAATTGGCTTCCAAAGTTATAGATCGCGTCAGGCTACTGTAACATTGAAAGCTAATATTTTTTATAATTCCTATATGTACATGTACAGCTTATCAATCACGGTAAAACTCCCTGGTTTCCTTTTGAAAAAGGAGCTATATTCCAAATGTTTATTATTTTATCCTTCAAAGATTTCAAATCCGCTGAAATTAAGCCATTTTTGATCTAACAAATTTTTCGTCGGTTAAAATTAACTTTACCTATAAATTATGAAACAATTCTTCTTTTTCTCACTGGTATTGTTAATGTGCGGAACGTATCAGCGAACTTCTGCCCAGACAGCAAAACGGGTAGTCATCACAGGAATAGACACTTCGAAAAAACCCGGAGATGACTTTTTCAGGTATGCCAATGGTATCTGGTATGACACCATCCCGATCCCCGACAGCCAAACCGGCGTGGGTTCTTATTCTTTCATGAATTACCCGCAGCGCAAACGGCTGCAAGGAATTCTCGACAGTATTTCTGCAAGAAAAAGTCCGGCAGGAAGCACCGACCAAAAAGTTGGTGATTTTTATGCGTCGGGCATGGACACAACCACTATAAACAAACGCGGTTATCAGCCTTTAAAACCTATTTTTGCCCGGATCGATGCCATCAGCGACGTTTCTTCGTTATTAAAAGCGGAGGCTGAACAGCAAAAAGCAGGTAACGGATCCTTCATCGGTTTCTATGTTGGCCCGGATGATAAACAGAGTACGGTCAATATTGCCCAGCTTTCTCAAACCGGAATCGGCCTTCCCGAAAGAGATTATTATTTTAAAACGGATTCTTCAACCGTCAGGATTCAACGAGCCTACCAAAACTATCTTACCCGCTTATTTGAACTGACAGGGATAAGTACAACAGTTGCGCGAAACAACGCAATGGTAGCCTACGGTATTGAAAAACAATTGGCTGCTTCTCATAAAACCAATGTTGAGTTAAGAGATGTAAAGGCAAATTATAATAAGCTTTCCGTTGCAGATCTTTCGAAAAAATACCCAACACTGAATTTGACAACATTATTAAAGGACTTAGGTGCAAAGGTGGATTCTGTAAATGTTGGACAACTGGCATATTATGAAAAGCTGAACACGATGTTGAAATCGGTTTCAATTCCTGATTGGAAAATTTACTTAAAGGCCAATACGCTGACCAGCTATTCGAATTTTCTGAGCCAGCCGTTTGTCGATGCGTCTTTTGCTTACACAAAAATCCTGACCGGACAGGCTACCAAGCAAACACGGGCCGAAGAAATGACACAGGCCGTGGATCGGTCTATCGGCGACGCTTTGGCTCAGTTGTATGTAAAGAAATATTTTCCGGAGTCTGCTAAAAAACGGATGGCAGTTCTGGTTGATAATCTTAAAAAAGCATTTGAAGCCCGTATCGACCGTCTGGAATGGATGAGTGATTCTACCAAAACAAAAGCGAAAGATAAGCTGCATGCTTTCACTGAAAAAATTGGTTATCCTGATAAATGGCGTGATTATTCTTTGGTGACGGTAAAACGCGATGCTTATTTTGAGAATCGCCTGGCCGCCAGTAAAAATAATTATGTCTACAATCTGAATAAACTGGGAAAACCCGTTGACCGGACCGAATGGCATACGACACCTCCTACCGTGACGGCCTACAACAACCCTCCGCTGAATGAAATTGTATTTCCAGCCGGAATTTTACAACCACCCTATTTTGATGTAAATGCCGATGATGCGCTAAATTACGGCGGAATCGGTATGGTGATTGGTCATGAAATCACGCATTCGTTTGATGATCAGGGTGCCCAGTATGATAAATCCGGCAATGTAACCAATTGGTGGACCGAATCGGATTATACCAAATTTAAAGCAAAAACACAGCAGGTGATTGACCAATACAGTTCATTTACCGTGTTGGATTCCCTACATATTAAAGGCGCTTTAACGGTTGGGGAAAACACCGCGGACATTGCCGGAGTGGCCATTGCTTACGACGCTTTTAAACTAACAGAGCAAGGCAAAAGTACAGCGACACTTGACGGATTTACGGCTGATCAGCGGTTTTTCATTTCAATAGCAAGAATATGGCGTGTCAAAACAAGGGATGCCTTTTTGAACATGTACGTCAACACCAATCCGCACTCACCGGCTATGTGGCGCGTAAACGGTCCATTGATGAACTTTACGCCTTTTTACAAAGCATTTAATATTCAGCCAGGCGATAAAATGTTTAAACCTGAAAAAGATAGGATAACTGTCTGGTAAGCCACGGCAATCGTCGTCATTTTTAATCTTTACAAATCGTCCGCAGCGGAATATCCGGTGCGGACGATTAACTTTAAAGCAGTCTGTTCAAGATTGCCAATATTATTATGGAGCCAAAGCAATCAAAAGCTCCGCAACATTTAAACCTGAACTGACAGAAAATTATTCAATTGGATACAACCAAAGCCACCACTACACTTTTGCACACAAAACAGCACTTTGAAATTCTCGACGGATTAAGGGGAGTTGCCGCCCTGGCCGTTGTCATATTTCATTTTATGGAGTGGGTTTACACCGATCCTTCCAAGAACTTTATCGGACATGGTTTTTTGGCTGTTGATTTTTTCTTTTGTCTATCCGGCTTTGTGATTGGATATGCCTATGACGATCGAATAAAAAAAACAGGTATTATCAGTTTTTTTATAGCCAGGATTATCAGACTCCATCCGCTTGTTGTGGCAGGGTCTGTTTTGGGCTTGCTTGCATTTTTGTTCGATCCGTTTGGCGGCCATCCCGAACTTTACAGCAAGAGCAAAATCATTTTGGCTTTTTTTTGCTCCCTATTTCTTATCCCCTTGCCTGTAATAGCTGATCGCGGTTTTAACCTGTTCAGTTTCAATGCACCCGCTTGGTCGTTATTTTGGGAATATGCTGCCAATATTGTTTACGCATTGGTCCTGTACCGGATCAGCCGCAGTTACCTGTTGCTGATGACCGTACTATCGGCTGCGGCAATTTGTTTTGTAGCTTATCGTTCCGGCAATTTGTTGGGCGGGTGGAGCGGCCCAACCTTTTGGGATGGATGCGCACGTATCTCATATTCTTTTTCAGCAGGACTGCTTATTTACCGTTCCAACTGGATCATCAAAAATAAACTTGGGTTCATTGGGTTGGCTGTATTATTGCTGCTGGCCTTTGTGGTTCCATTTTCAAAATGGAACTGGTTATCCGAACCTCTGTCAGTACTTTTTTACTTTCCGTTACTGATTGCTTTGGGTGCAGGGTCCATATTAACACCTGGCTTAAAAAAGATTTGCATTTTTTCGGGAAGGATCTCCTACCCGTTGTACATGACGCATTATGCAGTGCTGTGGATGTTCGGCAATTATTACATCAGTCATAAACCGGACAAAATGCAACTGGCCTTTATCATCATAACCGGAATAATAATTTTGTTTGGAGCAGCCTACCTGGTGATGGTAAGGTATGATATTCCTGTAAGGAAATATTTAAATAAAAAACTTAAAAAATCAACACTTTCATGAAAAAATATCCGGCACTTGTTTTCATTTTAATATTCTCAATAAATACTGTATTTGGACAGAACGACAACAATTCCTATACAAAAGCGGAGAAAGAGATTAACACCATATATCAGAAAATCCTCCGGGAGTATAGTTCCGACAAAGCGTTTATCAAAAATTTAAAAGCTACGCAGCGCATCTGGATTCAGTTTCGGGATGCAGAAGTAAAGGCCAGGTATCCGAATCAAACTTCTGGTTACTATGGAAGTGTTTATCCCGAATGTGTTTCTAATTTAAAGACACAACTTACTAATGAAAGAATAAAAACACTGAAGGTTTGGCTGGTTGGTATAGAAGAGGGCGATGTATGCGCGGGCTCGGTTAAGAGGAAAAATTGATCTAAACCCAAACGCGAACTATCCTTCCAATGGCAGGTATGCGACATTCGAAGAATTATATTTCATATTAAATTATTAATCGAATTACATTTCGGTTAACTTTGCATTATGAGACCATTGGACCCCATCAAACAGGAAAAAATTTTACAGGCTGTATTTACGGTAACGGGCACGCACGGTCTTGCAGGCATCAGTATTGCCGGTATTAGTAACGCGGCTGGTGTTGGTGCAGGGACACTTTATACTTATTTTAAAAGTAAGGAGGAAATTATTCAGGCTGCCTACTCGGGTGTAGAAGATAAGATGACACAGAAAATGTATGAGCAGTTTGACATTCAGATTCCGGTAAAACAGTCTTTGAAAAAAATATACATTAACATGCTGAATTACAGATTAAATAACTACAATGAAACCGTATTTATCGATCAGTATATCCAGTCAAATTACATACAGTTAAACTTCTCAAAGCAAATGTCGGAATTTGAGCAGCAAAACAAACCGATGTATGATCTTCTGAAAAAAGGACAAAACGAGGGAATTATCAAGATACAGCCTCCAATTATTCTCATTAGTTTTTTTGACGGAGCTGTTCGTTCCTGCTCGAATGGGATCGTTCAAAAATTGTTTCCATTAACACAGCAAATTATTGACGACTGCTTCGATTTCGTTTGGAAAGGAATCACACAGTAAAATTTTTAATTTTTAACCGAATATATTTTCAACTAAAACCGTTTTAAACGTTAATTATATGAGTAATCTAAAAGATAAAACCATCATTATTACAGGTGCTGCCATGGGCCTTGGTCTTGCAGCAGCAATAGAATGCGCATCAAGAGGAGCAAACCTTGCTTTAATAGATTTTAATGCAGAATCTCTGGAAAAAGCAAAAGCGAGCATAAAAGAGCAGTTTCCTCAGATAAAATTAATTACCACTGTGGCCGATGTTTCTGATGAATCTGCTGTAAAAGCTTACGTAGCGCAGACACTGGAAACATTCGGACGCATCGACGGATTTTATAATAACGCAGGCATCGAAGGCCGTCAGGCACCTATGACTGAATATGATATTGAAATGTTTAAAAAAGTAATTGACATTAATCTGATGGGTGTCTATTATGGTCTGCGTTACGTGATTCCGGTGATGCAGAAACAAAATTATGGCCGTATCGTCAATGTTGCTTCAGTGGGTGGTATCCGTGGTGTCATGAACCAGACTGCGTACGTCGCCAGTAAACATGCCGTTTCCGGGATGACAAAAAATGCTGCACTGGAATATGCCAGGTACGGAATCAACACCAATGCCATCGCACCGGGAGCTATTCTTACACCGATGGTAGCAGAAGCGTTTGTGCAGATAAACCCAACGGACCCGAAATCAGCCGAAGCGGAATATGCCAGTTCCAACCCAAGCAAACGCCTGGGACTTCCTGAGGAAGTTGGCAAAGTGGCAGCTTTCCTTTTGAGCGACGATTGTTCATATATCAACGGACAAACCATCGCCATTGATGGCGGCCAATCCAACAGTTACGGCAATATTTGATTAGGATAAAGGAAATTTAAAACCAAGTTTCAAAGCAAAAGCCCGGCTCATACCGGGCTTTTCCTTTAATATAATCTTACAGATGGTCGAAACATCATCCTGCCGAGGCAAATATAGTAGCGAAAAGCCGCTCCCCTATTGCGTTTTGGTTTCAGGCCTATTTTAGCTTAACGTCCAGGTAAACGGAATGACGTCCGTAAGTTTCATAGAATGGTTTAAATACCACATCATCGATCGTAAATTGTAATTGACTTGGATCACCTTTGATTGACTGGCTGATATCGTCAGCATTCAGCGTTACTTTACGCCATTCTTTTCTCGCCTCAGGCTCCTGAGCTGCCAGCAATATCGGTCCGTAAAAAAGGCTGGCAATATTCTGCTGGTCCATTACCGGATCCAGGTGAAACTGAAAAGGCATTTTAAGTTCAATAACGTCGCCATCTTTCCAGCTGCGGGCTATCGTGAGATAACTGCCCGGAATAGCCTGGAGCTTTTGCTCTTTACCATTGATTTTTACAATAAATCCTTTGGTAGCCCAGCCCGGCACACGCACATTGACATCAAATTTTCCGCTGCCCTTGATCGTCAGGCTGGTGTTGTCTTCCTTTGGAAAATTGGTTGTCTGTTCCACCGATATTTTACGTTCTGCCCATTCCAGGGTAGAAGGGATGAAGAGATTGACATACAGCGCTTTATTATCCTTACTTTTGAAATAAATTGAATTTTGTAGTTTGGTACTGCTTTCTATCGCCGTACCGTTACAGCAGGTAAAACCAGTCATATTAGGATTGCCGAATTGTTTGATAGCACCCGGCCTGAGCGGTACGTGATAGGTATTTGCCGGCGTTTTCTCAGCTACAGAAGCAAGGATGTGATTGTACAATGCGCGTTCGTAATAGTCCATATACTCGCCCCGCTGATCGAAAAGAAAGAGATCACTGGTTAATTTCAGCATGTTATACGTGCCGCAGGTTTCATTTTGTCCTCCGGATGAAAAGCCGTTTTCATACAACGTTCCCGGCTGACCAATAAAACATTCCGCATTTGCAGGATTACGCGCACCGGCAATTCCGCCAATGCTGTACATATAATCGTTGACAGCTTTATACCAGAAATTATCGGCCACTTTGTAATATTCCGGATTGTTGGTGGCACGATACGTTTCCATGCTGCCAACCACCTGAGGAATATGCTGGTTGGCATGCAATCCACGGAAAAGATCGACATTTTTAGCCAACCCGTGCGAATGCGCCGTGTCGCCAAAGAAAACACGGATGTTATCAAATAGCTGTGCTGTTTTCAAATATTGGGGTTTGCCTGTAATCCGGTGCAATCTTGCCATCGACTCATTCATGCCGCCAAACTCACCGGCAATATAGGTGTTCCACATTTTGATCAAAGTATCCGTTGGCACCTGATTCAGACGAACATAAACCCAGTCGCCCATCCCGGAGGCAACATCAAGCGCTTTTTTATTCCCGCTTACTTCATATACGTCCAGTAAACCTGCAAGAATTTTATGCAGGGTGTAATAAGGAGCCCACACCTGAGTTTTCTGGCCACCGTACTTTGCACCTTTTTCCAACATTATAAACTGATCAGGCGGATAAGCACTAATAAAACCAGTTCCCCAGTTCCAGTAATCAGTACGGATACCGGCTTCACTAAGATCAGAATCATAAGCTGTTTTCCCTGGTCCAACCGGAACTTTTGTCGGGTCGGTCACCTGTGGTCCACCTGCATCTTTCGCCTTTCCTGATAATTGTGACAAATCGTAAAGCGTATTTACCATATAATCCATTTTTCCGGCGAAGTTGGCCTGGAGTGCTTTGTCATACCCGGTGCCGGCATAAGCCTGTGCGATAGCAGTGAGATAATGACCGGTACCATGTCCTCTCAGTTTGGTGTCGCGGCTATCCCAAACACCCAAAGGTTTTGCTCCTTCGGGTTGTTTTTGACCAAAAGCATTGCGAAACATATATAAGAATGAATTAGGATCTGTTTTAGCCAGTGTGTTTATAAACTTGTCCCGGTTTTCAGTAAATTTTGTTTCGTGGCCATCGTGATCCGTTTTTAGAGCAACCTGTTTCAATGCAAAGGCTTCGAGTTTTAAAACCGGTTTCGCTGATTTTTTAGAATCTTTGATCGTTATAAATGCCTTTGGCTGAAACGCAGTTCCGGCAACACGTCCTGTAATGGTATATTGTCCGGGTTTCATAACAGCCGTATTATCAGTAGCAGCAGGCCAAACAACACGCACCTTGGGACCTGTTTTGCTATTTTTATAAGTTCCCTCTACATAACTCGGCAGCCTTGGCAGATTCCCGGTTTCTGTTTCAACCTTCACATCCGAAACCTTCTCTAAATAAGTATTGTAAAGCTGTGCTTCGGTGGGAGAAAACTGCGGCAGCAGGTCTTCACGGCCAGCCGTTGTATTCACTGAACCTTCGTTGACACCTCTCTGGGCATTCCGGTATATTCCGGCAACCTGCCTGCCGCTGAGCGGGACACGGTAAATGCGAAAATCATGAATTAAAGCATTGAGATTAGGATTTCCGGCCACGATCGATTTTCCTATATAGAGCAATTTTTCCCGGGATTGCTGACCAAATACATCCGTCAATTCCAAAGAAATCTCCTTTGGGTCACCTGCAGGTTTACCATCAACATAGGTAATCATAGACTTTGAAGGAACATCTATCACAATCGCAAGATGCACCCACTTGTTCAATTCTATGGCTGCAGCAACCGCACTGTTTTTGTTCACTTTTTCGGATATAACGGAGGAATGATACCCTTCCTGAGCAGTGGTTCCAACCGGTGCCGCAAAAAAATGTCTGTTTGCATCCCTTCCAAAATCAAAAAAAAGCTGGCCGGGTTGCTTGGAACGCATCAAAACCCATCCTGATAAACTGAGCGATTCAAGATCTGTCAGCGCTTCTGTGGGAATGGTCACAAACGAATTATTTTCTCCGGAAAGAGACAAAACCTTTCCAAACCGGCTGTCATTAACAAAACCGGCATCGGCTCCCTGATACTTGCCATGAAGATTATTCCGCGACCAGTCTTTGACATCTCCGTCAAACCGGTATCGGGAAATCATTCCTGTTTCACCAATTCCATCCAATATCTGGTCGCCACTTTGTCCCTCAGCGGTATAAATTCCCTGAGACAAAACCGCAACAAACATCATGACACGCAAAGCAACTTTGTACATTTTCATAATTTTGATCAAAACCTTATCTATCTGTTTATAAAATCATATTCTTTAACACAAATACACCGGGATAAGAGGTGAGGAAATCAAAGGGATCATAGAGAATAACCTTTAATAATTCTCAATAAAACTATGAAGAATGTAAGCTTTCCAATTCGCCTATTTTAGCTAGTAATCAAATGATATTAACAAGTATTTTATTCCAAAAACCAACCACGAGACCTTCATCTGGTGCGAGATCTCGCCAAAGCGATGCACTATTCGATTTCGGTAAATTCATTGCCTGGAAAAGGAACCACTTTTACCCTGACCAGCTAACAGAGACAGTTAGTTTTTGATCTCAATCAAGCGATTAAAAGAATTGGTTTCCATACTTTTGTCCGTGTATCAACATTAAGAAAATTGGACCATGAAACATAAAGCCACATCAATCCGCCCATTTATCGGAGCCAAGGATTTTGAAGTATCCCAACAATTCTATGGCGACCTGGGTTTTGAGGAAACCATACTATCACCTGGGCTTTCCGTATTTAAAATTGACCAGCTGGCATTTTATCTTCAGCGTGCTTATGTGAAAGACTGGATCGACAATACCATGATCTTTCTGGAAGTTGACGATGTAACGCGTTACTATGACGAACTATCTGCTTTGAACCTGAGCAGTAAATATGAAAATGTGAGACTAACCCCAATCCGGGTTGAAGCGTGGGGCAAAGAATGTTTTTTGCATGACCCTTCCGGAATCCTGTGGCACTTTGGTGAATTTATAAAGTAAGTTGAAATACCTTCTACATTACTTTATCAGGAAATACAGTCTTCCGAATCATCCACGGTAATATTCGGAATTCTTTAATTTACTTTCCTGAAGGTAAATATTGGCCCTTTCTGTATCAATGATCATATTAAACCGTTTCAGCAGGTCCCCGCCGATTATACTCATCTTTTGCCTGCCCAGCGCTCCGGTAAAGAAGCCGACCGGAATATTGGTCATGTGTTTACTGCCAAGTTTAAAAGATGGCAATACTGCTTTTTTTGTCATTAAAATATTACCAAAAGAGTCTTTCAATGCTTTCTGATCCACTATCTTCAACTGCCCGTCGATTTTATTTACTGCTGTGAACTGGTCGTCCAGCAATACAGAGCCGGAATAACCTGAATGGATCAGAAACCTGTTTACGAGCAGCTTACCTCCTACCTCGCAGCCCGCTTCGACAAACATCATTTCGTTTTCGTAAATTAATTTCAGTTTTTCAAACCTTCTTGCCTTGCCAGGCAATTTTGGATGGAGAACAATAACCTTTTTGTCAAAATCAATTTCAATCGATTTTCCTTCAAAAAGGTCAATCCCAAACTTCCCTCCGGTTTGCGGACCAGAATTCATATTTTCCCATATCGAAACATGCTCCCATTGTCTGTTGCCGATCTGTAGTGTATTCTTTTTACTGAATCTTGAAGTGTTTTCGTTACCACCCCAGCTTTTTACGCTATCTGTTCTGTCGAAAACAAGGCTGGACATTTTTTTCACCGCATCCTCCGTTAATGTGAGCGAACTGGCAGCGGTGTGAAACATCAGGTTAACGGTATCCATTTTGTTGAATGTTGCATTTATCGATATGTTGTTATAGGAAGTCAGCTCAAAGGGGATGACTAATTTCTGAGCAAACAACTGTGTGCTGCAAATGCTGATAAGTAGAAATATGAAATATTTTGGATGCTGCACGGTTGAAGTTTTTATATAAAACTAAACCTACCGAAATAATGACGTTTTACAAAATGTGATTCCTGTAAGTTACTAATTGGCATTTTAAAAATCCGTTGCACTGCTGCAAGGTCTTCATCGATACAGCCAGACATCCCTGTTTAATATATATCACGTTCTCTCTTCATATAAATTTGATAATACAAATGAAAAAGCCGCAGCCTTATGAATGGTAGCCAGAAGTCGGTTGTTTTGTTCATTAGTCCGGCGGATACAAAATGAATCGCGTGGTTTGAAAGATTAAATCACTTTTTACTAATCTTAATTACTCCCTATGGCGTCTTTAGTATTCCCTTAAACGTCATTTTTTGCAGAATCCGGAGTCCTATCTTTGCACTCAATATAATTGGTCTAAATAAGATCCAATTTCCACCCCTACTATATTGTTAAACGGCAGTATTTAACTGCCATGCAATAAACATATAAGTAAAAAATCTGATGTTATTGAAACACTCTTTACTCATTGCAGCATTCGTTACGCTACTCCATTTCCATACAGCTGCACAAACTTCATCTAAAACGTCAACAATTAAAGGCAGGGTGAAGGATGAAAAAGGTGCGGTTGTAAGCTTTGTGACGATCAGGGTAGAAGGTACCAATATCGCAACTTTTTCTGAGGATGATGGTTCGTTTGTACTAAAAGAAGTGCCTTATGGACATCAGGATATTGTTATAAGTTCAATTGAAATAAAAAGCAAAATTTCAAAATTCCACGTAGAAAAACCCAATCACGAATTTAATCCGGTTGTAGCTAAGACGGCACAAGAGCTTTACGAAGTTCAGATTGTGCAAAAAACGGAGAAGAAACAAATAGAAACAACAGGATTTGCCGTAGCCGTCATTGAAACCAAAGAAGCCTCACTGCGAAACCTGACCACCAACGAACTTCTTGACCGGGCTGTGGGTGTGCGCGTCCGTCAGAACGGAGGAGTCGGATCACGTGTGGAGTATAATTTGAATGGCATGTCGGGCAGCGCTGTTGGTATATTTCTGGATGGGATCGAGATATCTACTTACGGGTCTTCTTTTAATCTGAATAATATTCCACCGGCGATGATCGAACGCATCGAGGTGTATAAAGGCGTACTTCCTTCCCATCTTACAGGTGATTATGTGGGTGGAGCAATAAATGTTGTTCTGAAAAAAGACGCTTCACAAAATAACATTACAGCGGCAGTAGCTTACGGGTCTTTCAATACCTTTCAGGCTGACCTTTCGGGAATCTACCGCAACAAAAAAACCGGCTTTACGACCAGAGCGTCAGGATTTTATACGTATACAGATAATAGTTATACCACCTGGGGTAAGTTTTCAAAGTTTGTACATCCGGACAGAACACTGGAACGGTATTACAGAGCCAAAAGATTTAACAATGCTTACAGGTCGGTAGGCGGTCGTTTTGAAATAGGATTTACCAATGTCAAATGGGCAGACCAGTTTTTTTTAGGATATAACATTTCTGATACATATGCCGAAATACCGCACGGCACAACCATGGCCCGCCCTTATGTGGGCAGGTTTGGCGAGTATCAGGCGCATGTGGTCAGCCTGAATTACAATAAAAACAACTTTTTGGTTAAAGGTATGGCGCTGAACGTAAACGCGGTTAGAAGTAACAGAAGCACCTACGTTCAGGATACTGTGGGCCAGGCTTATAACTGGGACGGGAATCCTAAGATGCTGATCAGGAATGGTGAAATAATACCGGTTCCGCCTACTGCCGGAATGGGCCAGCAGGGAGCAAAGAGTATCGTCGAAGTGAATAGAAAGATCACCAACATGCGTACCAATCTGGGATATACGGTATTGCCAGGACATCGGATTTCCTTCAATCACAAACTGGAAACAACGGACAGAGATGACAATGATTTGCTCAAACCGGTGAACAAAGATCTGGTAACAGTCAGCACTATAATGAATAACATTCTGGCCATGAACTATGAAGCCCAGCTGTTTAACGATAAATTAAAGACAAATCTATTAGGTAAGTACACCTTCAACAGAACCATTCAAACGCGGCCTGAATTGGTTGAGCAGAATGGTATCAATATCGTCAACAGGGTTCAAAAGAAAACAGTCAACAACAACAAAGGATATGGTGCTACGGTTTCTTACAATGTAGTTTCCAAAATGTATATCATTGGCTCTACACAAAACTCTTATGTAGTGGCTACGGAAAACCAGCTATACGGTGATCCCGAAAATAACATCCTGGAAAATCCGGGTTTGATACCTGAAAAAAATGTGAATTATAATCTGGGATTCCGGCATGGCCCGATCCAAAGCGGCAAACATAAACTTACGCTATATGCAAGTGTCTTCTGGAGAAATGGTTATGATAAAATCACCCAGCAGGCTGTTGAAAACCAAATCGTACCTGGAAGAGAAAGCGATGCGGATATTCAGGTAACCAAATATGTGAATTTGGGACGAACGCAGTCCAGAGGATTTGAAGGAGAAATTATCTATGCCTACGACAACCGCTTAAACGCGCTGTTTAACTTTTCCAAATTCAATACATTATTCAAACAGGAATTTGATCAAAAAGGCAACCCACACGATCTGTACAATTTACAGCTGCCCAACGAGCCGTTTTTTACTATGAATGGCAGTGTCCAGTACCGGCTCAGTGACAAGTTTCAAAAGAAATCGATTCTGAATGTCTATTACAATACAGGTTTTGTAGGCGCCTTCGGAACCGTTTGGATGGAGTCGGAATGGTTCACTACACCTACACAGTTTTACCATGATTTAGGTGCAAGTTACCGGTTTCCCAATGGCAAAATGGTAGCAAGTTTTGATCTTAAAAACATCCTGAACGCTGAAATGTATGACAATTTCGGTGTCCAGAAACCAGGCAGGAGTATCTCAGTTAAGTTAAATTATACAATCAGTAAATTTTTATAATAATCAATTTTAAAATGAAAAAAAATCTCTTAAGTGCAGCGATAGTAGGAGTAGCCATGATGTTTGCGGGCTGTAAGGATGACGCTACAAATCCGGATGGTGGTGAAACCCCGGTTACCAGAGAATTTATATCACTAACTGCCTCTATTCCCGATGAAGCCGGAACGGCAGGTAACGGTGGCACAATGGCTTATGCCCTTACCCACGCCCAGGCAATCGATCCTAATTTTTCGGTGAACATCTATGCAAACGGCTTTGGATTAAGATCCGCCCGTACGGCCCGTGTGCAGGCTTCCGAGGATGGAACAGAACTCTACAACATCCAATATACGGGTGAAGATGGAGGTGTGTTTAACAAGTATCTTGTAAAAGGTGCAAAGGATTATCAGGATACAGGCAATGAGCTGGATCTGTCAGATATCGTTGGAACATCTCCCCGCTGGACAAAAGCTGCTGAAAATATTGGAATTGGTGTCCACTTAACAGGAAGTACTACTGTTACAGAAGGTGCAGCACCCAACCACGTTTTTAAATATACCAGAGGAAAAGTAAGAATTGCGGTGATCGATTTAAAAGACGCAAAAGTACCTAACTCTACTGAATTCGACTTCCCTTTTACTGCTGAATTGGAAGCTCAGGGTTACTCTGTGGGACGTATTGATGTTCCGGTTTTGAATGAAGCCAAAACCAAGATTTTCATCGGTTGCAACGTAAGCAAAATTGACCCGAAAAAATTATCTTACACTACTGCGGGACTCCCGACCTGGGCTAATGATGCAGCCGGAAGAACACTTGGCACAACAACGCTTGTAGTTGATTACCCATCATTGCAAAATCCAAAACTTATCTACTCTACTGTCTCTAAAACCAACAATCATTCATACCGTACCATGACACAGTATGTAGGAACGGATGGTAATGTGTATCAGGCAACAGCTACCGGTGGAAAAGATATTTTACGTATAAACAAGGCTACCAACGATTACGATAACGGATACCACTTCAATCTGGATGCGGCTTTGAGTCTTACAGATACACGTATTCAGGCATGGAGATATATCAAAGACGGCATAGGTTTGGTTTTATATAACATTGCCGGAGATGGTGGTTATATTGCTCTGGTTGACTTAAATTCAAGAACGGCTACCAGAATCGCAAACGATTACGAGGCAGGATTGGACTTCGGCCAATTCCAGAACCTTGCAGTAAGCGGAGATTTTGTTTATGTACCTCTTACACCAACAGGCGAAGCAGGAAGATTATATGTAATCAACTGGAAAACCAGAGAAGTAATCAAAGGTGCTTCATTAACCGGTCAGTCGGGATCAAGCTACCTGGGCTCTTACTAAGGTCTTTTTCAATGTCATGATTAAGGAAAAAAAGTGAGATACAACACCAAAGTTGTATCTCCTTTTTTGTAATAAATAACATCCATTTATTTTAGTTTATGAAAAAAATCCTTCTTACAACCTTCATACTCTCCGCATTACATGTAAACGCGCAGAATACCAATACGCTGATGAGCGCCGATTTTTGGAAAACAAAGCCTGATGTGGCTGCTGTAAAAGCCGAAATTGCAAAAGGAAATAGTCCCTCCAAACCGGACGCAGTATCCTGGGATCCTACAGCCAGAGCCATTTTAAACGGTGCGCCATTGGAAACAATTAAATTTATGGTGGAACAGGAAGGTAATGGTGTAAAGAAAAAAACGCATCATAGCGCCTCCTACCTGCACTGGGCAGCATCAAGGGGTAATGCCGAGCTGGTGAAATACCTGGTTGAAAAAGGTTCTGATGTACATTTGACGGATAGTCATGGCAGCAGTATCATTGGCAATGCGGCTTCCAGTGGAAATCAGGATAAGGGCGTTTACGAAGCCTTATTTAAAGCGGGTGTTTCTCCTAAGACAAAATATGAAAACGGTGCTACGGTGCTTATGCTTGGTGTAGCCGCAGATCCGGAGCTCACCCTTACCGATTATTTTATTACAAAAGGACTTTCTATTACCGATAAAGACGAATACGGAAGTACCGTTACGGACTACGCAGCCAGAACCGGCAACAAAGAGATTATCGAAAAGCTCATCAAAAGAGGTGTAAAACCGACTGGCAACGCTTTGTTTTTTGCGGCGCAGGGATCAAGAATGTCAGGCAATGGCATTGACACTTATAAATATCTGGTTGAAACTTTAAAACTGGATCCTAAAACGATTAGTAAAGATGGAGGAACCATACTCCATCAGCTGATTCGCAGGCCCAATCCAGAACTGCTTACTTATTTTATCGACAAAGGCGTAGATCTCAATAAGGCAGATAATGAAGGCAATACGTTGCTCATCATCGCCTCATCGGGAAGAGATATCGGGCTGGTAGAAAAAACATTACTACCAAAGGTGAAGAATATCAACGCTGTAAATGAAAAAGGTGAATCAGCATTGACTAAGGCCATTTCAGGCGGGTCTTCCGAGATTGCTGCGCTACTTTTGAAAAACGGAGCAGATATCAAGGTATTGGATAAAGACGGAAACAACCTGGCATATCACTGGTTTGAATCATACAGAGCTGGTGGACCGGGTGGCGAGCGCGGTGCTGGTGGACCGGGTCCCGGCGGACCGGAGGGTCAGGGCAGACCAGGTGGCCAGACTGGAAATGGAAGAGAACGTGCTGAAAAGGAGTTTGAGAAAAAACTTGAAATATTAAAAACTGCAGGTCTGGATGTTTCCGCACCACAGGAAAATGGCAATACACTGTTCCATTTGGCAGTTGCAAAGGGAAATGTCAAACTATTCCAAAAGGCTACCTCACTTGGTGTCAATATCAATGCCCAGGATAAAGAAGGAGCAACACCTTTGCATAAGGCAGCTTTGGTAGCTAAGGATGATAAAATCCTTAAAACGCTGATATCTCTTGGCGCAAAAAAAGACCTTAAAACCGAATTCGGCGAAACCGCTTATGATCTGGCAAAGGACAACACTTTCCTTACAGAAAATAAGGTAACGCTCGACTTTTTGAAATAATGATTGAGATAAGAATGAGTGGACGCCGCTCATTCTTATCTCTTATCTCTTATCTCTTAACTCTTAATTCAATAATAAAAATAAATGCATTTTTCAAGACTTCTTTTTCCATTCCTTTTCATTTTATTTTTCACCTTAAACGCTCCTGCTCAAACCAGTAAATACAAGTGCCTGGTACAGATGAATAGCTATCGTGGTGAAGCTGCTTATGTGATAATATCCCTGGTTACCCCTCAGGGCGCTTATGACAAAACCTTGTATGTTCTCGGCTCTGACAAACAGTGGTATAACACGCTGAAACAATGGCATAAATACCAGACAAAAACAAAGGCAAAGCTCAGTGCCATCACCGGCGCGTCCATCGCAGGCGGAGACAGAGCGGTGCATGTAATAGAACTGGACGATGCTAAAATTAACAAAGGCTATAAATTAAGGTTTGAATCGGCCGTCGAAGAACAAAAATACCATGTTGCAGACGTTGAGATTCCTTTAACCACAGAAGGCCTTGCCGAGCGGGCGACAGGAGACGGATATGTCCGTTTTGTGAAATTTAGTAAAGTGCAGTAATCCATTATACTTTCCAGGCAGAGTTTGCATATTAGTCAAGGTTATTTACAAATCAAAAATAATCCCGATCTGTAAATAGATAAAGGTTTAGCATACTACAGCAACCCTGCCAGGAAACTGGTAGGGTTTTTTGTTTTTAGTTTGGATTTCACTTCTCCAACTCCGCCCTTGCACTAGCATTAAATGGTATTGTCATTTTCCAGGTTTTGCCTCTGGTAACTATTTCAACTTTTACTTCATCGCTGGTTTCCGATATAACCCTGGTTTTTACATATGGTGTTTTACCTTCCGAGGGCAGTAACAGCCATACAAAGGTTTTGTCGCCCGCAATGTCGGTGTTGTATATCGCCGTGGTATTGGGCATATACACGTTGTACTCCGGACTATACCAGCCTTGAATCTCCGGTTTCTCTTGTCCTTTTATAAAATCGATTTTATTTTTTTGGCTGCTTACAGGAATTATAGCCAGATTTCCCCGGGAATTATTCGTACGTACCGAACTAGCATCCTGGCTTACCAGGCAGTCGGGATGCCAGTGCCATAGTGCTTCTATTTTCCTTGGTTTGTCTGTTCGGATGCGGTCCACAACAACCCAAAACTGACCGCGGACATACATAACCGCGCGTGTGTGGCTGGCAGAACCGTTTACATCAAATGCGGAAAAATCATTGGCTGCGTAGTCAAAATCAGGGGTAATTTTTACATGGTTCGAGTTCAAAGGCTCCTTCGCCAACAGCGGACCCGGCTGCTGCCCTTTTCCATCGATCAAAATCAAATTATGACCTTCACTACCCTTTGCGTAAGGACGGAATTTATCTGCAACTTCTCCTGTGTATGCAAACCGGCCTGCATCCACCAACAAATCGCGGCCAAAGGCTGAGACGGAAATGTGCAGTTTGTCGTTGTGCTGGTGACCACTTCCCCACGGACCGATATCAAAAAATGACCAGTGCGCATCCGCGTTGTAGTTGCTCCGGGATATCAGCTGTCCGGCCCATGGAAAAAAGTACGAAGGCCCCTGAAAGGGTTTTGTTCCCGTTTTGCCATTGGAAGCCAGATAGGCCCACTCCGGCTTATTATACTTTTTTGCGGCTTCCAAAAGCAATGCTCTGTCGCTTCCCCGATCGCCGTCGTTGTTCAGGATACGATAGCCATCTGGTCGTACAGCCCGGGCAATATAATTATACATTTCAATGATGGTCTGATTGAAAAAATCAGGAAGGGGGCGGTTGGCGCGGTCACAAATTTCCTTAAACAATACGAAATTGGATAACGCTACATTGTGATAATGAGAAGTGAGCTCCGTTTGGGTACCATCTTTGTAAACCTGTCCTTTCATACTTTTTGCCATGGTGGCGATTGCGTAAGAGAGCCACTCATCTGACTTTTTATATTCCGGAAAATTGGTAGCAACCGTCGCGAGAGCCGAAATTTCCATCGTCAGCCAGTTATTGCCTGAATGAAACTGGCGGTTATAATGTGCGTGGTCAGGAAGACTGCTCAACAACAGCAACTGTGTGGCCGGAGACAGATAAGGGCTTTTGAGAAGCCCGTAATAAATGCGGGACCAAACCTTTACTCTGGCTGCCACTTCCAGTCCGCGCCAAACCGAAGTACTGCTTTTTACAGCCGGATAAGGCAAACTTTTGAGAATAAAATCTTTAAGGAAAACATCTATGTACTGAGCATATTTAGGATTACCGGTTTCCATGTAGGTATCAAAAACCGTAGCCAATTGTGTGTGCCGGTTAGAAAGCCAGGCCCATTCGCGGTCATTATTTGGTCCTTTGTAGTGCCAGTCGCGGTGGCCGTCGGATAACAAAGGCACCTGGCCCTTCACATTTTGAATGATGAATACATTCTTTAAAATGGTATCTGCTTCTGCCGCTGTTTTATCCGACGCTGCGGGCAGAGTCTTTCTCAGAAATGAGGCAGTCTTTCCGTTCTGATAATAAACCAGCAGTTGTTTGCAAGCCCCAATCAAATCTCCTTTTTTTTGTGCGGCCTTTACCTGCTCAAGCCCCGGTTTGTCAAGATCAAACTGATCCAGCATCATCTTCATGGTTTCCGGAGCATCGGCGCAGATATCTTCAACAGATGTAAGTTGCTGCCACCTTTTTTGGGCAAAAGAGCTGTAAGAAATGGATAACGCGAAAGTGCAAAGCAGAAATTTTATTACAAAACGAGCATTCATGGGGCTTTGGGTTTAATAACCTGATTTTCTATTATCCTGAAAGATCAACGGATATCTGCACCCTATGACGCGACAAACACTTCCTGACCCTGCCATTGCTGGGAATTCCGGCTGTTAAAAACATCATTTAAATCCCTTTTTCAACATACTTACTTCAGCTTCCAAACTCCGGATTTTTTCCTGTAACGGTACTAAAACCGTATTAATTTCTTCGGCTGTGTATCGTGGGGTGATGTATTTTGGGCAATTCCAGTCAAATGCCAAAACGTGCAACAGTATTATCCTCTCGGTAATATGCTCATATCCTTCGGCAGAAACTTCAGCCAAAAGATCCGGATAATCAGCAGCATCTGCTATTTCAGCTTTTGCGTATATTTTTAACCGAATTTGCCTCGAATAATCCATTAAAAACAAGGAAACCTCCGGATGAGTAAGGGCATTCCCAGCCGAAATGTATTGCTTGTTTCCCTGAAAATCAGCAAAGGCCAACGTCTCCGAATCAACAACGTGAAGAAATCCCTTGGGGCCGCCTCTGTGCTGAATATAAGGAAACGCATTTTCGCCAATACTGGCCAGATAAAAGCTATCGCGATCCCGGATAAAACTAACTTCACGACTTGCCAACCCTTTACCTGGTTGTTGCTCAATCCTCGAATAAATCCCCCGGCTCCCCTGCTGTTCCTGCAATGCTTTGCTACGCTCACCAAAGGCGAAAGCAGCATAATTAGTTGCCATATTATTATTGTTTTATGATTAAACGGCTGTCTTCGTTCTCTGTTATTAGTACACAATCTATTTTTGCGACGGCGGATTCAGATTTTCTTCATTCCACATGGCATCGCCACATTCATCGCTTGCAAATTGGGCAGCGCCAAAAAGTTCAATTGGATTTGCCTTCTGAAAGATTACAGAGGCTAGCGAAGAAAAAGCATCGGATGAAATACTAAGTTCAACACCAGGTACTTTCGATACATCGGAGATCTTTTGAGATGCTGCAAAAACCTGATCGTGAGTTGTAACTGCAAGTTTTGACATGATTTTAAATGTTTAAGTAAATTATTTTATTTTACCGAACGTTCCTTTTCCCTACTTCAAAAAATCAGCTTTAATATCACCGAGCGCCATTTGGAATATACTTGGATCCTGCAAAGTTTGAGCGAGTATCAGTGAACCCTGAATCCGGACCAGTGTAGATTCAGCAAGCTTCTTCGACTTTTCAGGTTCATGCCCCAGGTTGTTCGCAAGATGCGTAAACGCTGATATCCAGGTTTGAAAAATAATGGCTATTTCATCCTTAAAAAGCTCAGCAGCTGTTCCATGCGACAATGCTCTTAATATGCATGCTAACCGTCCTCCATTATAAAGGCTATTAATTGAATCTAAAACCACTTCCAAACGCTCTTTCGCTGGTTTTGATGACATTAAGACTTCAATTACCTGGCTTTCATTCCAATTGCCAATATAAGCAAGAACCGCATGAGCCATTGCTTCTTTGCCTTCCGGAAAACGGTGATATAAGCTCGCCTTTTTTAACCCGATAGCCGCCGCAAGCCCGCTTATACTTGCCCCATCGTATCCAACCGATCTAAATATTTCCAGCAGCTTTTCGATTACTATATCATCTTCAACTTTTAGATAACCCATACCTTTTCCTCTTTATTTACCGAACGTTCGGTAAATATAATTAGTTTCATTCTCTTTATCATTTCCGTAGTCTCGATAAGTAATATAGACCATAGTTCACGGATGTCGAAAAGAACAAGCCACACGCATTGAGGATTTTCTTGTCAGAAGCCAGAAGCGTGCTTGCCCAGGACCAGGCTCCTGTGATCAGAAATGTATTATCATGTACTTTTGGAGGTGCTAAGATGAGTGAGGTTGACACCGCGACTTGTAAACCCAAAAAGTCACGCTTTTCGGAATGGCCTAGATTGTAATCGTATTGTGGCGACTAGAATGCGCGTCCCGCACCAGGCCTTCCCTCTGCTTCACCATGTTGGACTGCACGGGGCGATATCATCGGCCTGGGCGGCCCGACCTGCGCGGCCCGGCCTGGGCGGCACGACATCGGAAGAGGTTAAGACTTCGCGTCTCGGCGAGTCGTCGCCCCGTCCGGTCCAATAGTCCTAAACACAAAAAGACCATCCTTTTGAGATGGTCTTCGTTTAATAGTATTGTGGCGGCTACCTACTTTACCAGGTTTGACCCAAGTATCATCGGCGGTTCTGGGCTTAACTTCTCTGTTCGGGATGGGAAGAGGTGAACACCAGGCCAATAGCCACCAACAAGATTTTCTGTTGGTTTATCAACAATGTCTTTTGAGTTTCAATGATTAACATTGAATTTCATGTCATATTGGAAGTAGAAGAGATAAAATAAAGAGATTTAATGTGCAAGCTGTTGGGTAATTAGTACTGCT
>NZ_SMFL01000011.1 GCF_004349265.1 Dyadobacter psychrotolerans | reverse complement strand
TTGAAGGTAGGTTGCATACGCGTTACGCACCCGTACGACGGTGACATTGCTGCCCCCTCGCCTTGCATGTATTAAGCCTGCCGCTAGCGTTCATCCTGAGCCAGGATCAAACTCTCCATTGTAAATTTTGTTGTGACCTCTATTCCGAAAAATAGGATCGAATCTTCTTAAACAAATATCTTCTTGCTCTCTTCATCATGTCAAAGAACTCTGCTCTGGTCTTCCAGAACTCGTTGCGCTGATCGTTTTCAGCGCCGTACTACCCGATTGGGAGTGCAAAAGTGCAGCATTTATTTTTAGATTGCAAATGTTCAAGGAAAGTATTTTGAAAGTTTTTTTGAAATATTTTCTAACAAGCTCAAAGTGAGTAAAATATACCCCAAAATTCTTTTGAAGTTTTTTTGAAAGTAATAGAAGGTCTTTCTGAAACTAGAGAAAAAAGTAATTAATCGGCTTTATAAGCCCCTGAATACTTCTTCCGGTCGCTACATCAAACTAAACACCAGCCAGCAGATCAGAATCAAGTGTACAACCGCAAAGCCTTTGGCAAGCAGCCCCCACGTACCCGACAATATTTGTCGGTTCCTGAAAAAACAAAGACCTGCAGCAGCGCTCATCACAATGTCTAGTAAGGTAAGCAAAAGTGCATCTGCCACAAATCCGGGATATCTGTACAGATAAGCTTGCTTCGCCTGATCCAAACTTAATGAAGTATCACTGCAAATAACCCACCATAAGACCAGATTATAGAAAACCATGATCGTTAGAACCAAACCGAAGAGAAATAAGGGAAGTATCCTTTTCATATATATATATGTTAGGTGGGAAGTAAGTAAGCGTTTTCTACTACCTGTTTATATATATCCATGATATAAACGAGCCTTGGGTGTAGCAGTGATTCGCCGAGATTAAAATACGGTTAAAAATATTTCACGTATAGCGATCCAAATCTCTCTCATTGTCGTAAGTCACCATGTCATTCTATACTCATCTAATTATTCTGACTTATGAGAATTTTCAACCTTCGCACGATCCGAACGAAATCTGTTTGGGCCCTTGTTCTAGTTTCGCTTGGCTTTCAGGCTTGCCAGGATCACCGTATGCCTCCTCCGCAGATTGAGCTTCCGGATCAGATTTTCTACGCATTGACGGATAACAATGTAATTTATGAACTAAATGTCAGGAACTCAGCATCACCCGTTCGAACTATTACAGTTAGCGAGGGTTTGGATACAGGAGATAAACTGATAGGGATTGATTTCAGACCAGCAACCGGACAGCTTTATGCAGTTGGTAAAAACAGCCGCCTTTATAACATCAATTTAAACAATGCAAACAAACCAGGTCTTGCAACGCTTATCGGCGGAGCGGCATTTGGTCCTGCTATTATGGCAACAGCTGTTGGCTTTGATTTTAATCCAACCGTCGACCGTATCCGTTTTGTTACAAATACAGGCCAGAACCTACGTCTTCATCCGGAAACAGGCGCACTCGCTGCAACAGATGGCAGTTTAAATGGCGTGCCTAGTCCAAGTGTAGGTGCAGTAGCTTACACAAACAGCTTTTCGGGCACAACAACAACAGCCCTTTTTGACATTGATCCTATTGCTGATAAACTTTACTTCCAAAAAGATCCAAACGGAGGTGTTCTTGAGGCCGTTGGCCCACTTGGTCTTGACATTACAGAAGTAGGTGGTTTTGACATTGCTCCTTTTAAAACTGCTGCCGGAAAAGATTATGCAATAGCATCAGTTCTTTTCAATGGAGCGTGGGAACTTGATTACGTAGATATTATGACGGGTAAGCTACAAAAATTAGGGACCCTGCCTGCCGGTAACATTATTGGCATTGCAATACCTTCGCCAGTTGCTTATGCTTTAAGCGCAACAGATAAATTATTAATTTTCAATCCGTTAAGTACGAATATATCCGTTATTGAAAGGACAATCTCCGGCCTACCTATGGGCGTAACTTTAGAAGGCATAGATTTCCGTCCTGCTGATGCCACTATTTACGGGCTTGGCAGTGATAGTAAATTGTACACTATAAACACACTTACAGGAGCTGTTACTTTTAAATCTACACTATCAGTACCTCTGAGCGGCGGGGTGGATGCAAGTTACGGAGTTGATTTTAACCCGTTTGCTAATCTTCTTCGCGTTGTAAGTAACACAGGACAAAATCTAAGGATTAATGTGGATACCGGAGTAACCATGGTTGATACACCCCTAACTTTCTCCGGAACTTCAAAAGGTGTAAACGGTGCTGCTTATACAAACAGCAATGTTGGCTTAACTGTTGCAGGACAGACGATGCTGTTTGATATAGACAGTCAATCAAACAAACTATACAAGCAGGATCCAATGCCAAATACAGGTGTACTGGCAGAAGTTGGTAACCTTGGTGTAACTATTGATAAAGCTAATGGTTTTGACATTGGTGGTATTTCAGGATTAGGTTATAGTTTGCTTACCGTTGGCGGCACAAGCGGACTTTACGGAATTAACCTGACGAACGGAGCTGCAACAAAAATCTCAAACTTTCCAGCAGGAGTTAAAGGATTTGCACTTGGCTTCAACCTATAAGAAAAACTAAACACACCTATATATAGAAGCAGCCCCAAACCCGGGGCTGCTTTTTGTTTTTTGTTCAAAATTCTGTGTGCCCGAATAATAAACGATATCGTGTAAGTTCGCCTTGATAATCAATTATAATGATGGGATTCCATTGGTTTTCACCTGAACAAATGGATCGTTCTTCGGTAAAAGCTTTATATAAGAGCTATCCAGTGTACAATCCAGGCTTCCAATACCTTCAATATCGTCAAATGTGATATTCGCATTTGCAAGCTTCTGAAGAATTGACTCATCAATATTTTTAAACTGATCGCTCCAGCCGCTGCCAGGATCACCACACAGGGTTAGCAGTTTACCCGATGGGTAATAGTTCAGTATAAACCGTCCATTTTTTTTTGAGACTACCTCATAATATTCTTTATTTGAAGCTACCTTTCCGTATGTATAATATTGATAAAGATCAAGCAACGCCTTTTCTCTCTGCTCTGTTCTGCTTCCATCATTTACGTACAATGTATTTACAACCGGGTCCACATCATCCGAACATGATTGAAGACCAAAACTTATAAAAAACAATAAGATGAGTGGTTTTTTCATAATGAATCAATTTGGGTGAATTAATTTTGACAAAAATGTGCTTATAGACTATGGTTCAATATGCACTAGATGCTCGTTTGGACTATACATATTATTATACAGGTTGTTCCATGTATTATCATTGTCACCGCCATGCCAATTTAAAATGTCAACCATTTCATGTCGTCCGCTGGAATTAGCTCTGCTCATCATGGTATTAATTATTTCCTGCTCATCCGGCATCTTTCTTAGGAAGCCGATCCCCCACTTGGTGTTTATTTCCATCCATTGCCTGGCTGACATGTTGTTGTGTAGGTCCATTGCAGCTTTTCTATTTTTAATTTGGTTTCCGTTATCGTCCATCTCATGCTTAGATGTACCATCCTGAACAAAGTCAATTGCCTGATTTTCATTCGTCGGTACTCCTTTTAGAATATAGCGAATTGCTAACGCATTCCATACTGAATGTTTAAATGCATTACCTTTTCGATCATCGTCCTCAGAATAATACGCATTGAGCGTTAAACTATCGGCGTAATTGGCAGCAGCACGATAACGTTCAGCGTAGGCAGGATTCGAGATCAAATGATTTCTCTCAGGAACGGTTAAACTGGATGGAGAAATTCCTGCTACTCTGCCATTTCCCTTATCGTTCTGTTCGAAATATATGACATCATCAACAACATCTTTTTTGCACAATGTATTGTAATATTCAAATATCAGCTCGACCTTAGACAAAGCTTGTTCTTTCGTAGTGATACCTGGAAAATCTTTAAATATTCGATTGAGATCGTTCTCTGAAATATCCTGATCATAATTTACTTTCGGATAATTTTTAAGATTCGCTTCCAATATATTTGATAACTCATTTCCATCTATAACTTTTTCGTCTCCGCTAATCCTTCCAGTCTTGCTCCCTGACATTTTTGCATAATATAAATCAAAGTCCTCAGCCGATTGACTAAATAAACCCTTAGGGAAATTTGTCGGTACAACGACTTTTTCTCCTTTAAACTCAAATATTTCGGCTTCCATCCGAACAGATTGTTCTGGTATCTCCGTGTCACAAGCGATAAAGTTCAACGCAAAAAGCAATAACAAATGCGATTTTCTTAAAGTAAAGTTCACAAATTTGTACTGTTTGAATTGTGAAGAATGATTTAAACAACTTATCGAACGTCTCGCTTACCAGGCTTCCAAACTTGTGGCGGAGCGTTCTTTTGCAAATGTAAAGCAACAGATTACATTAAAATCAGATTAAGATCAGAAAATAGTCCTACTCGGATCTAAAATATTTCTACGTCAATTACAATCTCCTCAGATTACTTTTTAGCGCGTAAACGGCTGAGAGTTGTAGGATCAATATTCAGAAAGGATGCCTGGATATTGACGGATAACCGGCCTTTTAATCCAGGATAGGTATTTTCAAACATTTCAAAGCGGGCTGCCGCATCACGAAGATTACACATTTGCACACGCAAGTCAGCCATAGCTAAGGGATCTTCAAAAAGTGCCTGCGCAACAGTGGGATGTGATGTCCTGATCGCCAGATAATGATCGTACGAAAGGCTGTATAACTTGCATGGTTCAAGAGCTTCAATGTAATACTGCGAAGGGACCTGATGCAGATGGCTGCGAATGTCTGTAAGAATCCCTCCTTCCGGAACGATCCAGTTTGTTATCTCACGTATCAGTTTTTCTTTAGTACCGGCAGTCCTTGTGCGTTTATTTTCTTCTACCTGATAAAAAGCACGGAGAGAACCACTGCCGATCAGCCAGGCGGGCGGGAACATCACTCCAGGAACCAACAGCATGATGCCCCTGGGTACAGTGGCAGGAATAAAATAATGAAGAATAGATTTTAATTGATCTCCAGGTAACCGGGTGAGCTGCGTTAGGGTGTGTAGTAAACCTTCCATTTAGTGTGAAATAAAATGTAAATACATTCATTTTTCACAAAGTTGAGTTGCGTATACCTTTTTGAACAGGCTGTGCAATAACATAAAAAATTTGATCAGATACAATTAATTGTATACGGGTAAAGTATTTTCAGATTGACATTGACTACATCTCGCCCGGAAGCAACACAAAAAGGCCCTCACTTTCCAGCTAGGGCCTCTCGTTATATAATATTAACATTCATTCTCAGCTTCCGCAGGCTTCGCAGCTTTCCGGATCATCCAGAGAACATTGCATATCTGACAGATTATCACGCGGTGCTGCCGGCTTGGTATGCTCCTCAGCATACTGAACATAGTTTAACTCTTTCTCAGCAACAACTGCAGTTGCTGGTTCAAGCTGTGGTTCTGCCTGTTTGCTAAGCGTAAACTGTACAGGATCAGAAGCCGCACGGGTACGCAGGTAATACATACCGGTTTTCAGTCCTTTTTTCCAGGCATAAAAATGCATCGATGTAAGCTTACCGAAATTTGCTTCTTCCATAAAGATATTCAGCGACTGAGACTGGCAAATAAATGCACCACGGTCGGCAGACATATCCAGCAGACTGCGTTGTTTAATTTCCCAGGCTGTTTTATACAAATCTTTAATATGCTGTGGAATACCCGGAATTGGCTGAATCGATCCGCTGGCACGTACCAGGTTATTTTTCATTTCTTCATTCCACAAACCAAGTTTCACAAGGTCTTTAAGAAGGAATTTATTTACAACCACAAATTCTCCTGAAAGAACGCGTCTTACATATATATTGGAAGTAAACGGTTCAAAACATTCGTTGTTTCCAAGAATCTGGCTTGTAGATGCGGTTGGCATCGGAGCAAGCAACAATGAATTGCGTACACCATTTTGAACAACCTCTTTTCTCAATTTCTCCCAGTCCCAGCGATTGCTTTCCGGCTTCACGTTCCACATATCAAACTGGAAAATTCCCTGTGAAATCGGGCTGCCTGCCCAGGTTTCGTAAGGGCCGTTTTTAATTGCCAGTTCCATCGACGATTCCATTGCACCGTAATAGATCGTTTCGAAAATATCTTTATTCAGCTGGCGTGCCTCATCGGAATCAAATGGCATCCGAAGCATACAGAATGCATCGGCCAATCCCTGCACACCAATTCCGATCGGACGGTGACGTTTATTGCTTTTTTCAGCTTCGGGAACCGGATAGTAATTCAGGTCGATAATCTTGTTGAGGTTACGCGTAATCACTTTCGTAATCTCATACAACTTCTGGTGGTCAAAACGCATGAAACCGTCTTTACCCATTTCAACAAATTTAGGCAATGCAATTGATGCAAGGTTACAAACTGCTACCTCATCAGGAGCCGTGTACTCAATAATTTCTGTACAAAGGTTTGAAGACTTTATTGTACCTAAATTTTTCTGGTTAGACTTACTGTTCGCGTGATCCTTGTACAACATATAAGGTGTACCGGTTTCAATCTGCGACTCCATAATTGCAAACCAAAGATCCTGCGCCTTGATTGTTTTACGCGCTTTTCCTTCCAGTTCATACCTTTCGTACAGCTTTTCAAAGTCTGCACTGTGTGTATCGGAAAGTCCGGGGCACTCGTGCGGATCAAAAAGTGACCAGGTATCATTGGCCTCAACGCGTTTCATGAAAAGATCCGGAATCCATAATGCATAGAACAAGTCACGAGCACGCTGCTCTTCTTTACCATGATTCTTTTTCAAATCAAGGAAATCAAAGATATCTGCATGCCAGGGTTCCATATATATGGCAAACGAACCTTTCCGTTTTCCGCCTCCCTGGTCCACGTATCTTGCTGTATCATTAAAAACACGAAGCATCGGTACAATTCCGTTTGACTGTCCGTTGGTTCCTTTAATATAAGATCCTGTTGCACGTACATCATGGATACTCAAACCAATTCCACCAGCAGATTGAGATATCATTGCGCAGCTTTTAAGCGTATCATAAATACCGCTGATGCTGTCTTCTTTCATTGTCAAAAGGAAGCATGACGACATCTGAGGTTTAGGTGTACCTGCGTTAAACAATGTCGGCGTTGCGTGGGTAAACCATTTCTCCGAAAGCAAATGGTAAGTTTCAACCGCTGCCTGCACATCGTCATGGTGAATTCCTACGGCAACACGCATGAGCATATGCTGCGGACGTTCAACGATTTTACCTTCAACCTTGAGAAGATAAGATTTCTCTAATGTTTTGTAACCGAAATAATCATAAGCGTAATCGCGGTCATATATAATAGTGGAGTCAAAAAGGGATGCATTCTGGCGGATTACGTCATAAACCTCTTTCGAAATTAAAGACGCATTTTCACCTGTTTTAGAATCTACGTAGGTATAAAGACGTTTCATCGTTGCCGAAAACGACTTCAATGTGTTTTTATGGAGATTTGAGATCGCCACACGCGCAGCCAAAATCGCATAGTCAGGATGCTTGGTGGTCATCGACGCTGCTGTTTCTGCTGCCAGGTTATCCAGTTCCGCAGTGGTTACACCGTCATAAATACCGGATACAACTTTCTTTGCTACTTCAACAGGCTGGACATAATTTGAATCAAGACCATAGCTCAGTTTCTCTATGCGGGCAGTCACCTTATCGAATTTCACGGATTCGCGGCGGCCGTCACGCTTTATGACGTACATAGACATATAATGTGATGTTTTTTTATGAAGTTAGTGATGTTAACAGGGGGAATCTTGATGAAGACTTATCCTTTAATTTTTGTTGAAGTAACGCTAAAAAAACCAAAAATACAACCAGCATTCTAGTCTGTTTTTTTAACTTATTCATATAATACAAATTAACAAATTGTTAAAATTCTAATTACAAGGATGTTACTGTAAGCCATTCCTAAACAGAGTCATCTGAAGAAAATTTAAAAAATTATTTAACGGCTAAATAATCAGGTAAATTTATTTTTTTGTAAACTTTTTTACTTATATAAAATCCTTCCGAACTGAATTACAGATTATTAACCAATTTTATTTGTAAACTTTTTAAAACCGACCATCGACGACAGTTTTTCAAAAATAATATTCAGCTTCAAAAGTATGTTATGCAACCGATGTGCTTTTGGGGCTTAATGCCGTATATTCAGGCTCCTATTCACTACCAGCAATCATGACTTTAACAAAGAACCTGACCACAAGGAGAACTTTCCTTAAAACGACCGCCGGAACAGTTGCCGGACTCACCGCCTTCTCATCTGCGATGGCAGGAAAACTGATCAGCCTGGAAAGCCCGCCGGTTTCCAAAATTTCCCTTGGTGTGTTTGCTTCTTACGACCACGCGCAATACCTGCGGGGATTGGGATGCTCCTACATCGAAGAGTCGGTTGGAGGCTTTCTTATTCCAAAAGAAGGCGACACACGTTTCGGGCAGAACCTTGATTCACTTCATAGTCTTAAGTTTCCGATCTGGTCATATGTCATTTTACTTCCGGGTGAACTGAAAACCCTGGGTCCTGATGCAAATCATGATGCCATTCTTAAGCGTACAGAGCTTGCATTAAAAAGAGCAAAAGAATGCGGATCACAATATATCGTTTTCGGAAGCGGTGGATCAAGAATCATTCCTGCCGGCTATGACCGGGAAAAGGCGAAACAGCAGCACATAGATGTAACCAGGAAAATGGCGCCACTCGCGGAAAAATATGATATAACTATCGCCGTTGAGCCACTTAACCGGGGAGAAACCAATTTTATAAATAGTTTGGCTGAAGGCGTTGAGATTGTTGAAGCGGTAAAAAGTACACATGTGAGATTGCTATGCGATATCTATCACATGCTTAAAGAAGACGAATCTCCGGATGAAATTGTCAAATATGGCAAACACATTGTTCATTGCCATATTGCAGAAAAACAGGACAGAACGCCTCCGGGAGTAAAAGGAGACGATTTCCGCCCTTATCTGCGTGCTTTAAAAAAGATCGGATACAACGGCGGCCTTTCTATTGAATGTTTTAAATATACCGACTTTGACAGCGAAATCAAAACCGGCATTGAAGTCCTTAAAAAGCAGATACTTGAAGCTTAAAAATATCCATAGATTAAAATATAAAAATATAACTACCTGATAGTTGCGTCACTAAATTAAAATAATTACTTTTGCAATCCTTTTTGAAGATTGTATCGAAACACATAATACCATATACCAATGAAAAAAGATACTCATCCCAACTATAGAGACGTTGTTTTCTGGGATCTATCAAGCGATTTTAAATTTATTACGCGCTCAACTATAGAAACTAGCGAAAACATTACCTGGGAAGATGGAAAGTCTTATCCTGTGTATAAAGTAGAGGTTTCTTCTATGTCACACCCTTTTTATACAGGTAAAAATGTACTTGTAGATACAGCAGGACGTGTTGACAAGTTCAGAAAACGTTACGGATCAAAAGAAGCATAATTGGATTTAAGGTTAATATCAGCAATTCGTTTTTGATAACCTTACCTACAACTTATAAATCTTGAAAAGAAGCAGTCTCTAAGCGAAAGCTTAAAAGAGACTGCTTCTTTTTTGTGCCCTACCAAAAAATGGCCGAACTTTGAACGCACATACTACAATCCACTTATGCCAAGTATTATTCTGTTCGACGACCCGATTCTTCGGACACAGCTTTTACCTTTTACCTATACCAGGCCGGTTGCATCCATCCGCTGCGGAATCGATACCATTGCTGAAAAGTGGAATACCCGGTTTAAAACAACATCGTCTTTTCTGACCCGGCCCTATTTACAGAAATCCTTTCCGCTGCTGACAACAGACAATAACATTTTTATCAACGGCGCTTTGTGTCCTGATAAATTGTTGCTGGAAACGATAACCAATCTTCCAGGCGAAACTATTCTGTATTCCCCGCAAGAAGAAATTCTGGCCGTTAAAACCTCATCTGGAGATTGGTCAGCGGAAAGAGAAACAAATTTTTATCGTGTTGATTACAGTGAAGCGTTTGTTATGATCCGCCATGTCTGGGATATCTTTACAAATAATGGCGCTCAGATCAAATCCGATTTTGATCTTTTGGCTGCTTCCCGTAAATCAGAACTACTTCAGGATCCGTACACACGCTGTTATAATCCGGAAAATATATTTATTGAACCCGGAGCAAATATTAAAGCAGCAATCCTGAATGCAGAAAACGGCCCGATTTATATCGGCAAAAACACAACCATTCAGGAAGGAGCAGCCATACAGGGGCCCTTTGCCATGGGAGAAGGTTCAGTGATTGCTCAAAATGCGAAGATTAGAATGAATACTTCCATTGGGCCATTTTGTAAAATCGGGGGTGAAGTGGGCGGTTCTGTTATATTTGGATATAGTAATAAAGGGCACGACGGTTATCTGGGCAATTCGGTTCTTGGCGAATGGTGTAATCTGGGTGCCAACACGAACAATTCCAACTTAAAAAATGATCACACCAATGTAAAACTGCATAGCTACGTCTCCGATAAACTTGAAGATACCGGTTTACAGTTTTGCGGCCTGTTCATGGGTGATTATTCTAAAGCAGGAATATCCACCATGTTTAATACAGGAACCGTCGTCGGGGTGAATGTGAATGTTTTTGGTGCCGGATTTCAAAACAAACATGTGCCGTCTTTTTCATGGGGCGGAAAAGCAGAGGGAATTACAGAATACAGATTTGAGAAAGGATTGGAAGTAGCAAAAGACACGGTCAGCCGGCGGGGAATTTTGTTTGATGACAATCGTGTTTCTGTTTTAAAGCAAGTATTTGAACAAACAAAACCGCAAAGGGAGGCTGATTCAAAAATTAAAAGCTAAAATATGATAGCTTAAGAGCAGAATTGTTAAACGATAACCGTTTCACGGGGCCATCACAAGTAAATTTTAAATAATAAAAGTGCTTTTCAAAGATATTCCGGGACTGGAAAATATAAAATCGACATTGAGGCGCTCGGTACAAACCAGTCACCTCGCTCATGCACAGCTGTTTGATGGTGCTCTGGGTGGAGCAGGACTGGCGCTGGCATTGGCTTTCGCTACTTATATAAACTGCGAAAACCGGACCGAAGAAGATGCATGCGGGGTTTGTGCTTCATGCACTAAAATGAACAAACTGATTCATCCGGACTTTCACTTCATCTTTCCGATAGCAACATCAAAAAAAATTGATGGCAAAACGAGCGAAGCTTTTTTGACATACTGGCGCTCTTTTTTGTTAGAGAATCCATACCGGGTTTTGCCTGAGTGGCTGGACTATATTAATGCAGAAAATAAACAAGGCAACATTTCGGTAGAAGAAGCGCGCGGAATCCTGCGTAAACTTTCTGTTAAATCTTATGAAGGTGAATATAAAATTCTCCTGATCTGGAAGCCTGATATCATGAATGCTTCCTCTTCCAATGCCTTACTTAAAATCCTGGAAGAGCCTCCTTATAAAACGCTGTTCCTGCTTGTCAGCGATCAGTCGGACCGCCTTCTTACTACTATCATTTCCCGGACGCAGCGCGTTGCCGTACCTGCTTTTTCTGATGCTGATGTTCGTGAATTTTTAAAAAAGCAGTCTGTAAGCGAAAATATAGCCAATCAGATCACCTATCTATGCGACGGTAATTTGTCCGAAGCACTGCATCTTGTAAAAGAAACAGAAGATAACCGCTCCGAATGGTTCATTGAATGGATGCGTGCCTGTTACAAATATGACGTAACTTTTCTGGTCAGGCTTGCGGATAGTTTTGATGTAATGAACAAAGAGAAACAAAAAGGCCTGCTGGATTATGCGCTCAGATTGTTTCGGGACATGCTCGTTTGGAGTCATGGTGCGGGAGAGCTATTGCGGGTTCCGCAGGAAGAACTTACTTTCGTACAGAACTTTTCCAAGGCAGTAAATATGGAATCGCTCGAAAATATGGTCCAGGAAGTGAATACGGCTTTTTACCATATTGAAAGAAATGTAAGGGCAAAGATGGTTTTTCTGGATCTTTCACTTACTGTAGCACATTTCTTTCAACGCAGATAAGCGATACATTCTGCTGACCGTTTGGAGTTTGATCATTCCTATAAAAACATCTGAACCACAGTAAGAATCCCGTTATGGAAATCATTGGCGCAACTGACATCGTGGATTTACCTGAACTGGGCTGGTACAAAGTTCCTGTTCGGGTCGATTCGGGCGCTACCACTTCTTCTATTCATTGTTCAAAAGTTCAGTTAATTGAAGAAAACGGAGAGTCAATCTTATGCTTCTATCTGGATGCAAAACGGGGAGCGCCTCAGCAATCTTTTTTGGTAAAAGAATTTAAGGAAACTGTAATCCGGAATTCTTCTGGTAAAGAGGAAAAACGTTATGTGATCAAAACCTCAATTAAACTTTTTGGCCGGAAAATCCGGACTGAATTCACACTGGCCAATCGCCGGAAGATGAGTTACCCCATACTTCTTGGCCGTAAATTGCTTAAAAACCGATTTGTCATCGACGTTTCTAAAAAAGATTTGTCCGCTGACCAAAACAAAAGCAATACGAGCCATGAAACAATCAGGCGAAAATCGAAACATGATTTCGACGCTCCGCCACTCTCTTAAATTATCCGGAATATATGAAAATCGCCGTATTATCTACCAATCCTGAACTTTACTCAACAAGACGACTGGTAGAGGCAATAAAGCAAAAGGGCCATCAGGCCGTAGTGATCGACCATGTCAAATGTTTTGTCATGATTGAGGGAGGAAAACCTTCAATCGTTTATAAAGGCAAAACCATTACCGGCATTGACGCTGTCATTCCCAGGATCGGTACCTCAGTAAATGCTTTTGGCTGTGCAGTTGTGCGGCAATTTGAATTGATGAAAGTATTTACAACCGTCAAATCCCAGGCAATATTACGTTCACGGGATAAACTCAGAAGTATGCAGGTCCTGGCAAAATCAGGTGTTGGCATTCCGAAAACGGTTTTTGCCAAAAATCCTGCACAGGTTACCGAGCTGATCCATCATGTAGGAGGCCCGCCAGTTATTATCAAACTTCTTGAAGGAACACAGGGCGTGGGCGTTGTATTGGCCGAAACTATTAAAGCCGCCAAATCCACCATCGAGGCATTTTATGGCCTTCGGGCTAATTTTTTAATACAGGAATATATTGCAGAATCAAAAGGTGCGGACATTCGTGCTTTTGTCATCGGCAATAAAGTAGTTGCCGCTATGAAACGCCAGGGAGCCGACGGAGACTTCCGGTCCAATCTGCACCGGGGAGGTGAAGGATTCCGGATCGAGCTTTCACCGGAAGAAGAGCACACAGCCATCGCGGCCGCAAAAGCATTAGGTGTTAAAATTGCCGGTGTGGATTTGCTCCAATCGGCAAGAGGTCCTTTGGTTATGGAAGTAAATTCGTCGCCTGGTTTAAGAGGGATTGAGGAAATCAGCGGAATTGACGTAGCATCTCTGATTGTCGCTTACATTGAGGATAAAATTGTGACGGATGAGGGTGATACGGTTGGCGTTTAAAGTTGCTTAGGATATTAAACATTCGTAACCAACTTGGTAACAATTTTTATCTTTGTGCTGTTATGAGAATAATTGCAACCCGGAATTTGAGAGCCTACGGAGAAATTTACCCTCTGGCAAAACAATCTCTGCTGGCATGGAATCAGGAAGTTGAAAGAGCGAACTGGAATTCTCCCAATGAATTGAAAATTCACTATCGTAATGCCTCAATTCTGAATAACAAAAGAGTAGTTTTTAATATACATGGTAATTCATACAGGCTTATTGTAGATATTGAATTTCGGCTAAAAATTGTTTTTATTATCTGGTTTGGTACACACAAAGAGTACGACCAGATTGACGCTAAAAAGATTGAATATGGTAGCTCCAATAAAAAATGATGGTCAATATGAATATGCATTACAGCGGATTTATTTGTTAATGCAGGAAGAGGTTATTCCCGACTCAGCCTTATCTGATGAGCTTGAACTCTTATCAATTGTGGCTAAGGATTATGAAAGCGTCCACTATCCTACTCCAAAGCCAACTCCGTTAGAAGCTATCAGATTCAGGCTGGATCAATTGGGAATGACGGAAAAAGAGCTCTCAGAAATCCTTGGGAACCGCTCACGTAAGTCCGAAATTTTATCCGGAAAAAGAAAACTAAGTCTGGGAATGATAAGAAAACTGAATGAAAAATTACAAATTCCGGCAGAGGTGCTGATACAAGCCTATTGAATTTAACCTCTTAGTGAAAAACTATTAAACTCTTTCTCAGGAGTAACAAAAATCATGCAAATAAAAATAGGAACACGCGGCAGTAAACTTGCTCTCTGGCAGGCATATTATATTGAAGATCTTTTGCAGCAGGGCGGAATTGAAACTGAAATTGTCATTATTGAAACAAAGGGCGACAAAATACTGGACCGCTCCCTGTCAAAAATTGGAAGCAAAGGTGTTTTCACCCAGGAACTTGAAGATCAGCTTAGAAACGGATCCATTGATATTGCAGTTCATAGTGCAAAAGATCTGCAGTCGGATCTGGATGCAGATTTCGAAATTTCAGCTTTTACGGAAAGGGAACGCGCAAATGATGTGCTGGTAAGCCATAATTCAGGTTTGTCGCTAAAAAGCGGAGAATCGTTTGTTGTGGGTACTTCTTCAACGCGCCGGATTGCCATATTAAAACATTTTTATCCGCATATCAAAACGGTTGATATGCGCGGAAATTTGCAGACCCGGCTAAGGAAACTGGAAGAAGGTCATTGTGATGCTCTGCTTCTGGCTTATGCCGGAGTTCACCGTATGGAGTACGATGATAAAATAGCGGAGTATCTGCTTTTAGAGGAATTCACACCGGCTGTTGGTCAGGGAAGTGTTGCTGTGGAAAACGCTGTTTCCTTATCTGAAGGCAAAAAGGCGATTCTCAAAAACCTGCTAAGCCATATTCCGACAGAGACCTGTTTACGTGCGGAAAGGGCGTTTTTGAACCGGTTACACGGAGGATGCAGCATTCCTGTATTCGGCTTGGCCACTTTAAATGAGGATGAAATTACAATTACCGGCGGTATTATCAGTCTGGATGGAAAAGAAATGATCCGCAGGAATATAAGCGGCATAGCCACATCAGCCGAAGAACTTGGTTACGCGCTGGCAGATGAACTCATTGAAGCAGGAGCTGACAGAATTCTAAGCGAGATCAGAAGCGCACAGGTTCAGTTCTGAATTTTATCTTAATAAAAGCCCATAAAAAAACCTCTCCGATGTGAAGAGGTTTTTTTATGGGCTTAGGAAAATCAGTTATTCGGAATGTTCGGTTTCACCGGAGCTGTTGTCGAATCTGGTTTCACCGGTGTTACAGGAAGAACAGGTCTTGCTGTTGAATCAACCGGCACTGACGTCGAATCCGGTTTGACTGGCGAAACAGGAAGTACTGGTCTGGCAGTAGAGTCAACAGGCGTTGCAGTTGAGTCTGTTTTTACCGGCACAGAGGGTATCAATGTTTTAGAAGTTGAGTCAACAGTAGTCGGTGTAACAGGCATTGCAGTACGTGCTGGTCTGGCTGCGCTATCCGGTCTCATCATTCCTGCACCTTGTCCGGCAGGTCTTCCGGTTGCTCCGGCAGGTCTTGCAGATGGAACTGATACTGCAGGCGTTGCCTGTTGTGCTCCGCCGCCACCGTTACCTGCATCCATTCCGCCGCCGCCATCGCTTTTCATATCGTCATTGTTCACCGATTTTTTTCTTCTTGTTTTCGTTTCAACGAAGGTCATTTTACCTAAACGGTAAGAGAAGTTAATTCTGAATCCTCGGTTATACAGGAAGTTGGTATTGTTCTGAGTGAATTGAGGCGTTTCCAGGCTTGTTTTCATTTTGAAAGAAGGAGCCAGGAAGTTTTCCATTCCAAATCCTATACTTCCTCTTTTGTTTGTAAAATCCTTTTTCACACCAAGGTCGTACATTCTGAAACCAGCCTGCGTTCCCTGAAGCTGAACTTCACGCCCTCTTAGGAAACCACCTGCCTGCAATCCCCATCCTTTTTTCAGGGTAAGGCCCGTTCTGAAACGACCGCTGACAACGATACCGTCGTTACTTGAATTGGTACCTTTGTTAACAAGATTTGCATAATAGGCATCAAAACCTCCACCAACCTGCCATCTTTTAAACAGAGTCAGGTTACCGAAAATGTTTGCACCATAGTTTTGTTTCTCTCCGATATTACCATAAGTTGTACTGATAACCCCGTCCGCGCTTGTGCTACGGATACTTTCAATCGAATTGTTAGTAAAACGGGCAAAAGTAGAAACATTAACGTAAAGCGAGTTCTTGAAGAAACTGGTCCCCAATTCAACCTGGTCGGTTAACTCAGGATCCAGTTCAGGATTACCAAAGCTAATGTTTGTAGGGTTAGAAGAGTTTACGTTCGGATTCAGGAACTGAATACCGGGACGCTGCAAACGACGATTGTAACCAAGTTTAATCGTTTGGCCTTTTCCAAAAGTTTGTGAAAGGTTAAGACTCGGAACCAAATTGCCATAGGCAGGAAGATTCAGGTTTGACCTCTGCTCACCCTGCACAGCATCTATACTGGTATACTCGTATCTTGATCCAACCTTAACAGTAAACTTGCTTTTTGTTGTGAATGTGTAGGAGAAATAACCCGCAGCAACATTCTGATCGTAATCCAAAGCGCTGTTTGGACGTGAAGCAATCAAACCACCGTACTGAATATTACTTACCACCTGACGGAAAATTCCTTTACCACCCACCTCAAGCATTTGATTATCGCTGATCGGCGTTTGGTAATCCATCTGGATCGTGCTTTCCTGGTTATGGCTGCTATTGTCGTTCGACTCTGTTCCTACCAGTTCTTTGATTTGTGCAGTTGTCAAATTAAACACATCTGCATCATAATCATTGGTTCTGTTATTACGGCTATACTGTGCCGATACACTCAGTTCCTGTTGTGGTTTAGCCAACGTTCTGATATAGTCAACATTTAAATCCCAGGTTCCTGAAAGGTCCTTTGAATTAACATCCCTGAAGCTGTTTCTGACCGTACCGTTACTCTGTGTATTGAAAGTACTAAGCTGCTGGGAATTTCTTGCGTTTCTCATTCCGTAACGGGCATTGGCAGAAAGAGAAGTTTTTGAATCGATTTCGTAATCCCATCCGAAGTTATAAGAACCAAAAGAGCTTTTGTTATCCGACTCGCTCATCTGGCGAATAGAGAATTTGTCGATTTTACCAACCTGAAGGTTTTCAGATTTACCAGGCATGTTGTAGTTGAAACGGCCAAAACCACCCAAGCTGAATCCCATTTTACCTTGTCTGTAATTTCCTCTCAATCCAAGATTGGAACCACGGTTACCAATACCTGTGTCTACATTCAATGTTCCACCCTGTATTGTGCTCTTTTTAGTAATGATGTTAATGATACCTGCCGATCCCTCTGCATCATATTTTGCCGAAGGCGAAGTAATAACCTCAACAGATTTAATCATATCTGCCGGAATTTGCCTTAATGCATCAGCAACGCTGGTAGCAATAATTGTCGAAGGCTTGTTATTGATAAGCACCCGCACGTTAGAGCTACCTCTAAGTGACACATTACCATCCAGATCCACAGTAAGCATTGGTACTTTTTTCATTACATCCGAAGCATCACCACCTTTACTGGTAATGTCTTTCTCTGCATTGTAAACCAGCCTGTCCACTTTCTCTTCGATCATCTGGGCCATGCCTACAACTTCAACTTCGTTAAGTTGCACAACATCTCCGGAAAGCATAACGGAGCCTAAATCCAGTTCCGTTTTTTTGTCGATCTTGATATTATTGATCGTTTTGGTTTTATAACCAATAAAGGAAATAAGAATTTTAAAGTTACCTGATGCTACTTTGGTAAGTGTAAACTCACCTTTTTCATCAGTTGTAGTTCCGTCTATCGGGTTATTGGTTTTTATATCAACCAGAGAAAGTGCTGCGAATTCAACAGGCTTTTTTGATACGGAATCAATCAAAATACCTTTTATTCTGCCGTTTCCTTTTGGTGCATCTTCTGCTGTTCCTGGTATAACCGTCTGACGCTGTCTGTCACGTCCGAAATCGCCGCCGCCACCTCCGCGGTTTCCGCCACCACCTCCGCCGCCGCCAAACTGTGCGTATGAAGTAGAAACCAGTGCTAACATAAATAGCAGGGTTGTAAATAGTTTCATCATTTTCATGGAATTCATCAAAAAATAGTAAAATACAATTTCAAAATAAATACCTATTCAGCACTTCTCTAAACCGATTAGATGGAAAGGTAGGATGCACCGATCAAAAGGGCATTTCATCCGATGAACGGTTGGAAGTGATTCCCTGCTCTGGTCACTTTATATAAAGATTGTGAAACCGACGTTTTGATGGATTACTCATTGTGTCCGTCATTTTACTTCATAGATCATAAATGCTATACTGTCGACGTTTAAAGGATATTGATCGATTTGACCAAACACTTTGAATTTTAACCCGTAAGATTGTAATTGCAAATCATGTTATTTTTGCTGTAAACACTATTTGGATGGATTCCCGTAAGGTTAGAAAGTACCCGCCATTATTTCTTCATTTATTAGGCTGGAGTTTTTTGGGCCTGTTTTTGATGTGGCAGCCACTAAGCTGGCAGATCCAGCTGCCAGCCACCTTCTGGATTAAGCAGGCGGTTCTTTACTTTATGCTGGTCTGCATATTTTATGTGAATGTATATTTTTGGTTTCCAAGGTATCTTGCCAGAAACAAGTATCTCAAATTTATACTGTTCAACATTGCTTCGGTTATTATGCTGGCTGTTATTATTGAGCAGGTCCAAACGGCCATAAACCACAGGGACTATATGGACAAGGCATGGAAAGCTGCACATGATGACATGACCCGTCCAAAAAAGAAAAAAGATAAACTCGACTATTTTGCCTTATTGACTGCTCTGATTGTGATTGGTATCAGCACCAGTGTGGCTGCCGTTCAAAATGTACAGCGAGATAAACAATACCGTCAGGATCTGGAACAGGAAAAAATCAATTCAGAACTATCATTTCTTAAAGCCCAGATCAATCCGCATTTCTTTTTTAATACACTCAATAATATTTATGCGCTGACGGTCATCGATGTCGAAGCAGCGCAGCAGGCATTGCATAAACTTTCCCGTTTAATGCGTTACGTATTGTATGAAACTCAGCACGGAACAGTACTCCTGAGCCAGGAAATTGCGTTTGCACAGGATTACATTCAGCTCATGCAGCTTCGCCTTACCGACAAAGTTACAGTTCACCTCTCACCGCCGGATCCTCTTCATGATGTGCCGATTGCACCCATGTTATTTTTGCCTTTTATTGAAAATGCGTTCAAGCATGGGGTAAGCGCCGTTGAAAAAAGCAGAATTGATATACAGATCCGCCAGGAGCAGCACAAGATTTTTGTGGAAGTAAAAAACACGTTATTCACAGATAAGAGAACGGTACTGGATGAAAGTAACGGCATTGGTATCAGCAACACGCAGCGCCGCCTGGATTTGCTTTACCCGGGAAAATATTCTCTTGAGATGAATGAGAATAAAGAGGAAAAAGAATTTGAAGTACACCTGGAATTAGAGACTGCATGAGTCAATTAACCTGCATTGCCGTAGACGACGAACCGTTAGCATTAGGACTTGTTGCCTCGTTTATTGATAAAACCCCGTTTTTGAAATTAGTTGGTCGTTTTTCCAGCGCAGTGGAAGCCCTGGAAGTTGTTCATCAGCAGGAAATTGACGTTATTTTTCTGGACATACAAATGCCGGACCTAACCGGTATTGAGCTTGCAAGAGTTATTGAAGCATCCGGCACTCGCGGCCCACGTATCATTTTCACTACTGCCTTTAATCAATATGCGTTGGATGGCTTTCGGGTGGATGCGCTGGATTATCTTCTGAAACCTTTTAATTATGAAGAATTTCTCCGGGCTGCTTCTAAAGCAAAAGCATATGTCGAGCTTGTTCAGAAAGCTGCTGCAGGAGCCGTTGCCGAAGTTAAAGACGAATATCTATTTTTAAAGGTAGAGTACCAGCTTGTACGTATAGCTTACGAAGACATTCTGTATATGGAGGGACTGAAAGATTATGTCAAAGTACACTTAAAGTCAGATTCCAAACCAATACTTTCTCTTACCAGTTTAAAAGCGCTGGAAGAGAAACTGCCACCTTCCCGCTTTATGCGCATACATCGTTCCTTTATTGTCAACCTCGACAAAATTGCTGCTGTAACCCGGAATTCTATTCAAATCGGTGCCACGACAATTCCTGTCAGTGATCAATACAAAGAAATCTTCAATCAGTTTTTAAGTAAGTGGATGTAACAATTTGAGCTAGGTTTGCAAAAGGGATTTGCTATTTTAGCAAAAAGTGTTTGAATTTATGAGGACCAAAACTGCCCTTTTTCTCTCCTTACTCGTTAATCTTATTTTTGCAGCCATCTTTATTGTTGTCGGATTCATTTACCGTGACAAACTTTTCCAGGGATTTGTAACTGCGAAAGGAGATCCAAAGATCGTCATGTTTGGAAACTCCATAACCGCACAGGGTAAATGGGTGGAGCTGCTTGGCCGAACGGATGTATTAACAAGAACCCTTCCAGGTCAGTACATATCATTTTCTTCAGGCTATTAAGCCAATGGTTATTGACTTACATCCTGAGATCTGTTTCGTTATGGGTGGCATCAATGACATCACAGTCGGGGTTTCGCCCGAAAAAATAGAAGCCAATTATAAAGCAATTCTCGAAACGCTGGATAAAAATAAAATTACACCCGTCGTAACATCAACTTTATATGAACAAAACGATACGGTCAGTCAAAAACAGGTGACCCGGCTCAACGGCTTTCTTGCATATTACTGCCAGGTTAATAAAATCGAGTTCATTGACCTGAACAAATTTTTAGCCGATTCAACCGGTTTAAAAGCCGAATATGCGGTTGATAAGACGCATCTGAATGAAAAAGCCTATAAGATATGGGCAAAGGAGATCGCGGAAGTGCTGGAGAGGAAAAAACTTTAACTCAATACTTAAGCAAAAAGGCTGCCTTCTTTATGGAAAGCAGCCCTTTTCAGTTTACTATAAATCCTAAACGTTTACCTGGTTCATCACCTCAGTTTGTTTACGGATTGATTCCATATGAACAAGTTTAAACAACTCGTCAACCAGGTTTGGATACAGATTAAGGCTTTTGCCCCATCCTGCGCGCGTTTCCAAAACTTCACGGAAACGGTCAACCTGATAAGCTGCAACGTTGTTATCACGTTTGTATTCAGCAAGTCTTTCAACCAACGACATACGTGCTGCAAGATTTTCAAGCAATTCACGATCCAGATGATCTATTTTACCACGCACAACTTCCAGCTGAGACTGGTAATCGCTGCCGTAAGATTCTTTACGAACGTGAAGGTCATGCAGCATCTGTCCCAAAGCCGCAGGAGTTAGCTGCTGAGAAGCATCCGACCATGCTTTGTCCGGCTCACGGTGTGACTCGATGATCAAACCATCATAGTTCAAATCAAGCGCACGCTGAGCTAATTCGTACAAATAAGCACGTTTTCCAGCCATGTGGCTTGGGTCACCGATGATCGGAAGTTCAGGCAATAATGTTTTCAATTCAATCGCAATGTTCCACATCGGAGAATTGCGGAATTTTGTTTCCTGTGCATTAGAAAACCCACGGTGAATTGCACCCAGTTTTTTAACACCAGCCTGGTTCAAACGCTCAAGCGCGCCGATCCATAGCTGTAAATCAGGATTCACCGGATTTTTAACCAAAACAGGTACATCGACACCTTTCAGCGCATCTGCAAGTTCCTGAACGTTAAAAGGATTAACGGTTGTACGTGCACCAATCCAAAGAATGTCTACATCGTATTTCAACGCCAGTTCGATATGTTGCGGATTTGCAACTTCCACGGCAACCGGCATTCCTGTTTCTTTTCTCACTGCCTGCAGCCATGGCAAAGCAGCTTCACCCATACCTTCAAAACTACCGGGACGTGTTCTTGGTTTCCAAATTCCCGCACGGATTACGTGCGCAAATCCTTCCTCTTTGATCTGGGTTGCGGTTTCTAACATTTGTTCCTCGGTCTCTGCGCTGCAAGGCCCGGCGATAATCAAAGGTTTCCCTTCGGTATTGATCCAACTGCTTAGCGGAAGGATATCTAAAGAAGCATTCATATTCAAAAACTGTCCTTGGTAAAAAATAGATAATGGTAATATTTCGAATTTGTGTTATGCGTATTTCAGGGATTGACGTACATTTGATGTTAAAAAGTCAATTTACTTCTCAATACATATTACTTTTATTTCAATGATTGTATTCGGATTGTCGGATTTGCATTCATGAAAAACTCTCACAAAAATGGCATACCCTTTACCAAAAGACAAAATACCTGTATTTTTTGAAGATACCTTAGTCGCATTCGCATCGAAATCAGATGCTCAGCTTCGCAAAACTTACTGGTTATTCAGCCTCATGAATCAGGCTCGAGTGGTAAATTTAGGCACTTTTTTTATAAAGCTTGCACTAAAGCTTCACTTACCTATAAAAAATCTTATTCGTATTACGATTTTTGAACAATTCTGTGGGGGTGAGACGATTAGGGATTGTGACTCAACCATTACTTCCCTGGGTAATTCAGGCATTGGTACCATCCTTGACTATTCGGTAGAAGGCGAAGATAACGAAAGCAGTTTTGATACAACTACTAATGAAATCCTGAATACGATCAACAAGGCAGCTCAGTCGGGCAATATTCCCTTTTCTGTATTTAAAGTTACCGGCATAGCCTCTTCTGAACTTCTCGAGAAGGTGCAGCGCAAAGATGAACTGTCAGAAAATGAGAAAGAGGCCTATGCGAAAGTGAAAGAAAGGGTAGAACGTTTGTGCAGCCATGCTTTCAAAATGAACGTCAGGATTTTTGTTGATGCAGAAGAAAGCTGGGTACAGGGCGTCATTGACGACCTGGCTTATGAAATGATGGAAAAATTTAATAAAGAAAAGGCCATTGTTTATAACACCTATCAGCTTTACAGACACGAAACACTTGATGCGCTGAAGGGGGCTTATCTGAAAGCCCGTCAAAGAGGTTATATACTGGGTGGAAAGCTCGTACGTGGTGCTTATATGGAAAAGGAAAGGCTTCGTGCACGTGAAAATGAATATTTCAACCCTATTCATGTAAGCAAGGATGCAACCGACAATGACTATAATTCAGCCATTGACTTTTGTATCGAAAATCTGAATCACATTTCAGTTTGCCTGGGTACCCACAATGAATACAGCTGCCAGTACTGCGCTTTAAAAATGAACAAACTCGGTATCGACAAAAAGGATAGCCGTATCTGGTTTGCGCAGCTCTTAGGTATGAGTGATAACATTTCCTTCAATCTTGCAAAGAGCGGGTATAATGTTGCCAAATATGTCCCTTACGGGCCAATTAGCGCTGTGATGCCATATCTGATCAGAAGAGCTGAAGAAAATACCTCTATTGCCGGACAAAGCAGCCGTGAATTTCTTCTTGTACGAAGTGAATTGAAGCGGCGGGGAATCAGTTCTTTATAACTATCTTATTAATTTAGCGTTCTAATTGCTAAATATTTATCCATTCGGAATGAATCAATCAAAAAACCCAGTACCATATCTGCTTTTTAGTTTTCTGCTGATCGCTGTCGATCAGGTATCTAAGCTTTTGGTACACAAATATATGGAACCCGGCTTTTCCGGCCAGATTGCACTCATCGGAAACTGGTTTAAATTACACTATGTACTCAATCCGGGAATGGCTTTCGGCATGCAGCTGGGCCATGAATACGGAAAATTGTTCCTGACGCTTTTCAGACTTGTGGCCATGTTTGCTATTGGCTGGTATCTTGTTCACCTGGCAAGAGCCGGTGCTGCCAAGGGCCTTCTTTGGGCGCTTTCTATGATCCTGGCTGGTGCAGTTGGAAATGTGATCGACAGTACATTCTACGGAGTGTTTCTGGATAATGCTCCCTATGGATCTCCAACGCCATGGTTTCACGGCCAGGTTATCGATATGATCTTTGTGGATTTCTGGGAAGGTTTTATACCCGATTGGGTTCCCGTTTGGGGCGGACAATACTATTCCACTCCGATTTTCAACATTGCAGACTCTTGCATCTTCCTTGGCGTTTGCAGCATTTTAATCTTTCAGGGTAGCTTCCATCCACATGACCGCGAAGAAGAACCTATCCCTGAACAACATCAGTATGATTCAGAAGACGAGCCGACTCAGGAACTTTATACCGCACCTGCTGATACAACAGAAGTAACCGATACTCCATCCCCGACGGTTGAGCCGGAAGAGGATGAAAACAAAAAAGAGAACATCTAGTTCTCTTTTTTGTTTTTTATATTTTTCAATTCCTAGTTCTCATCTTTGGAAAAAGGCATAAAGTCTTTGAAGGCTTTTTTGATAGAAGCGTCAGTTGCTTCCCGTTTATTTTCCCAGTTGGCATCCAGTTCAAGAGCTACCAGCCCGCTCAGGTTCATCAATGATTTGAACTCGTCAAGTTTCCGTATGAATTCCGGCATTCTTCTGGCCGATTTCTGCGCATACTCTCTAGCAAATACATCCCCTTTATTTTGAAGCTCGTTTTTCTTTTGCAGTACATAATTAAAACGTTCAAGCAGACCATTTGTAGATTTGCCAATCACCTCAGTTGCTTCAAGAGTCCCAACTGTTGCGACGGTTGTACCACCAATCGTCGTAATATAACCTCTTGTTTTGGGATCACTTTGCGTAAATTGTGGTGCTAACCCTGTTGTTGCTCCCAAAGAAGCATTTAAAAGAGAACGACCGCGTTTACCTTTTTTTGCTTTGGCATAAGCTCGTTTAAGGTATGATTCCTTTTCCTGCATCTGTTCCAGTAAACCCCAGGCATTAACAAGAGCCCCTTTATATAGACCGTAAACATAAGCATCCCGCTGGGATTCATCCACGGTATTTTTAATTACGAACCTGATCGTCTTCTCCCTTTTGTTCTGTGCTTTATCCATTACATAAAAGGTAATATTAAAAGCCAGGGTATCAAAGGGATCTTTCACAAAGTCATAACCTGGTTCCCAGATAAACTCATAACTCGTCGGGGCATTTTTTACCAAAGCTTCTTTCGGAACATTTTTGTTCTCCGAGATGAAGTTAAAGGTTGAAATGTCATCCTCACCATTTGGATCCGATAGGGCAAACCGAAGATTGATACGATTATTTTCAGGGCTTTTGACAACTGTCTTTTGAGGAACAATTGTAAAATCAGGAGCCAGGTCCATCTGCGTAATTTCGAGTCTAAGCTTTCCCTTTGTGCGTGCTTTGGATGGCTGGTCTTCCACATAGAATTCCATATATCGCGGTTCCTTTTTCAGAATAGTGAACTGCTGGATCGACGGCTCCCATATAACTTCCCCTCCCGCAGTCAGTTTCATAGCCTCAGGCATACCTCCATCCAAAATAGGAATAAACACCACCGGGTCTCCATCCGGATCCCGAACAGAATTCATGTCTATCTGATAAGTGTTTTGCGTTTTGTACTGTACGTAAAATGGTTTCAGATCATCCACAACCGGCGGACGGTTGATGTGCATTACCTTAAAAACAACTTCTCTTGAAGCATTCTCTCCCGACGCGGTCTGCGCTTCGAAGACAACAGGGAAATATTTGGTGGTATTAATACGGTCTGCTACGTCATATCCGGGAGTCCACACAAAGTGACCAAGGGAATCAAACTTCATATCTTTGGCAAGACCGCTGACTATATTATATCTGACAGAATCCCCTTTACCGCCTTTCGTCTGAAGATGAAAGTTGATTTCTTTCCCTTCATCCAGCACATTCCAGTCCGCTTCTTTAGGAAATAAAATCTGTAACGGAGCAGGGCCGGAGGATCTGGTATTATCCTGTCCATAAACTTTTGAAATTGATAAAACGACTGTCAGGACCAACAATATTTTGTAAATATTTTTTAAAATCATAACGCCGGAAATATAATTAATTCTAAGGGGTAAATAACACATTGATCTTAACGCAAAATTAATAAAAACCGTATAGTTCCGGCCCTGAATACCTGCGATTTGAGAAACAGAACAGTTTTTTAATCATCAGAAAAGGAGGTTCTGTATTTTAAAATAACCGTCAGAATGCAAAATTCATTCTGTAAATATATCCTATTAAATCAGCACAGCCTCAAATTTAACATAAAAAACCGGAGAGAAGTCTGATAAGGACTTCCCTCCGGCCGTAAACCTATTGACTTAAAATTACTTTTTCTTAGGCGTAGCAGCTGGAGTTGTTGCAGCTGGTTTAGCAGGCGTAGTTGCTGGCGTCGTTGCTGGTTTAGCAGCAGGAGCTGCTTCAATTTTGTCAGGATCAACACCTAGTTTACGAAGAATAAGGTTTGTTACAGCCATATCTTCCGAACCTGCATAAAGGATAATCGGTGTTGTATTTGCACCCGCATCCATGTTCAGGATATAAAGAAATCCGTTTTCTTTACCAACTTCCTGGATAGCCGTATTTACTTTCGCAAGAATAGGCTCAAGCAGTTGCTGCTGTTTGTTTTGCAAAGAAGTTTGAGCACTGGTTTGCATTTCCTGAATACGAGTCTGCAATCCCTGCAATTCTTTTTCTTTATCTGCACGGATGACCTCGGTCATGTTCGCGCCGTTTTTCTGGTAAGCTTCGTATTTTTCCTGTGCATCTTTGTAAAGTTCACCCAAAGACTTGTCTAACTGGGCTTTTTGAACTTCAAGCTCATTCTGCATTTTTTTGCTTTCAGGCAGTTTTCCAATGACATAGTCAACATTGGTATAACCGATTTTTGTCAGGCTTGCTGCAGGAGTTGTTTGAGCGAACAGAGGGGCACTGATAATGGTCATTAAGACCATAAACACTATCAATTTTTGTTTCATTGCTTTTTTACTTATTTAAGTTTACTGGTTGTACTTTTTTGTTTTGGTGAGGTCACTGGCGGTGTTGTAGGATTTGTATCCACAACACCTATCTTTTCTTTTGGTAAAGCATTTTTGGCAGGTTTTAAGTCTATGCCTAATTCTTCAATTACATAATCAGAGTAATCATGTTTTGGATTGGTATAGATCAAACCCGATTCACTTGATTTATCAAACAGCATGTCAAGCCTTCGCTGGGCGCAAACTTTGGTTACTGCTCTCTGAACCTTTTCCATCACTGGTTTCATCAATTCCTTTTTCTTTTGAAAAAGCAACCCTTCCATGCCAAATATCTTGCTGTTGTACTCCCTCGCCTCAAGCTCTTTCTCTTTTATTTCGTTTTGTCTTTTTCTCTTAAGCTCTTCCGTAAGCAACACTTCTTCGGCCATATAGGTCCTTTGCATGCGGTCAATCTCTCCGTATTTATCCTGAATTTCTTTGGCCCATTTTTCGGAAAACTTCTTCATTTCCGTTTGTGCTAACTGATAATCAGGCATTTTACTGGTTATATATTCCATATCGGTGTAGCCAAACTTTTGAGCCCAGCCGGACGATATTGAAGCAGAAGACAAAACTAGTAAAATTAAAAACTTCTTCATGGGATAGGGGTAATAATTTGCAACCCTTTTAACGATAATCACCCAATTATATTATCTGATCTGTTGTCCGATCGTAAAGTGAAACTGCGCTCCACTGGTTTTACCCTGAATTTTATCAAATCCATATCCCCAGTCGATACCCAGCAAACCAAAGGCAGGCATGAAAATACGTGCACCTACCCCGGCCGACCTTTTCAAATCAAACGGATTAAACTCTTTGTAAGTCCCCCAGTTATTACCTCCTTCGGCAAACCCAAGCACAAAAATCGTTGCTTGCGGATTCAATGAAACAGGATAGCGAAGTTCCATCACATATTTATTGTAAACAATACCACCGCCGGAAGCAGGAAATCCGTTTTGTGCCAATGGACCAACTTTTTGATCTTCATAACCACGAAGACCGATAATATCCTGATCTGCGAGTGAGAACGATCCCTGACCCGCAAGTCCGGATCCACCCACGATAAACCGGCCAAACGGACTATAGCCTAAACTTTTGTTATACGAACCAAGATAACCCATGTGCGTCCTTGCGCTTAAAACAAGTTTTCCGGTAATGGTCGCATAATAACTCATGTCAAACATCCATTTGTGATATTCAACCCAACGATACGTATCCGTTTTGTCAGTAAACTCCTTTTTTCTCAAAGAAGAATATGGCGGGGTGAAAGTAGCACTTAAAGAGATGTTGCTACCGAACCTTGGAAACTGGTTATCACTAAGCGTATTTCTCGAAATGGTTGTATTGAAAGAAAGGTTATTTGAATTTCCGGTACTGTAACCAATCCGGAAAATATCAAGGCTATCCAATCTGTAACGCTGGTACGACAAAGCGTGCGTCATAACAAGATATCTGTCCGGTTCCTTCAAACGACGTCCAAGCGATACGGTAATCCCGTTGTTGAAGTAACCTCCGCGGTAATTGATTCCCGATGCACCTGAACCTGAGCCAATTCCATAAATAGAGCTGTAATCAGTCATCCGGTAAACGGTACGCTGCAAAGAAACCCCGAAATTGATTGGCTTTTTACCCCCAAGCCAAGGTTCGCTGAACGACATGGAATAGGTTTGATACTGCTTTCCGTTTGCCTGAAATCTTAAAGACAATTTCTGTCCGTCACCGGAAGGAAGCGGTCTCCATGTTTCGCGGTTTGGTATATTTTTGAGCGAGAAGTTATTAAACACAAGACCGAGTGTTCCAACGAAACCAATGTATCCGCCCCATCCACCGGATAGCTCGATCTGATCAGATGGTTTTTCCTCAACGGTATATTCGATATCAACGGTACCGTCCGATGCATTTGGAATTGGATTGATCTGAATTTTTTCAGGGTCAAAGTATCCCATTTGCGATAACTGGCGCTGGGTATTGATAATCTCTGTTTTACTAAATTTCTGTCCCGGCAGCGTGAAAAGCTCGCGAAGTACCACGCGGTCACTTGTTTTGCTGTTACCATTCAGAAGTATCCGGTTGATGGTTGCCTGCTTTCCTTCAAACATACGCAGTTCAATATCGATAGAATCGCCTTCAACAGCCTTTTCGGTTGGATCGATACGGAAATACAGATAACCGTCATCCATATATTTTGAACTTACATCCTGACCTGGTATTCCGTTAATCTTCTTTTCAAGCTCGTCCGGATTGTACACGTCTCCTTTTTTAACACCTAGGATGTTGCCCAACACCGCCGACGAATGCAGGTAATTTCCCGACCAGGTAATGTCCCGGTAATAATACTTTACACCTTCATCCACCTTCATGTGAATACTGATCGTTTCCCCATTGTTTTGAATGGAGTCATATTCAATAGTCGCGTCACGGTAACCGTTTTTACGATAATATGCAATCAGCTTTTCCTTATCCTCATCGTACTTTTTAGGAATATACTTCGACGGGTTGAAAAGTCGTCCCAGCATTTTTTGCTTCGTACCTTTCATTTTCTTTTTAAGTGTACGATCACTAACCGCCGTGTTGCCTTCTATATCAATGTTGTCGATCTTTACCTTTTTACCTTTTGTAATAGTAAAGTTAAGCGTAGCCTGCCCACGGGTAGAATCCGGAATTTGCAATACCTTAACCTTAGTATTGTAAAAACCTTTATCCATGTAATATTTTTTGATCACCAACTGGGTGTTCTTAATCACCGTAGGCGTAATTACCCGGCCTTTGATTAGTTTTACTTTGTCATTAAGTGTTTCCCTTTCACCTTTACGAATACCGGAAAATGACACTTTGTAAAGTCTTGGACGCTCCTTGATATTAATGTTCAGCCAAACTTTATCTCCCTCAACTTTGGTCGCTATAATTTCAACGTCATCCAGCGTTCCAAAGTCCATCATTCTTCTCACCGCAGACGGACCGGCCGTTCCGGGAATCGTTATGGCATCTCCGGCTTTTAAGCCAGAAATAGAAATCATGGAATTAGGATCGAGAAATTGTGTTCCCGACACTGTTACTTCTGCAATTGTATATTTTTTAGGATCTGCGGGATCGAAAACTATTCCGGTAGAAGCAGGCTTGGGTGTTGCACCGCCCAGACCAACACGCTGTGCGCCTGCCTGGAAAACCCAGCAAAGAAGCATAACTGTTAAAATACCATTACGATGTGCTAATGATCTAATCAAATTTTTCACGAGGTTCATATTGTTCTACTTAGCACTATTCGCTTTTACTTGTTCACCTGTTTTACCAAAACGACGTTCTGTATTTTGGTAAGCCATTATTGCCTGATAGAGATGTTCTTTTCTGAAGTCAGGCCAAAATAGATTTTCATAAAAATATAATTCAGCATAGGCCATCTGCCATAACAGGAAATTACTGATTCGATGATCGCCTCCTGTTCTTAACATCAGGTCAACTTCCGGTCTGCTGCCCGTTGCCAGATTGGCTGCAAGTGCGTCCTCACTGATTTCCTGTGGATTCAGAACCCCGTTTTGAACATCTTCTGCAAGCTTTTTCACGGCCTGTACGATGTCCCACTTTCCGCTGTAACCCAAAGCCAAAATTAAATTGAGCCCCGTATTATCCTTGGTTGCTTCAATTGCTTCAGTTAATGTTCTCTGGCAACTACCTGGCAAGCTTTTTGTGTTACCAATTGTATCCAGCCGGACATTGTTTTTCATCATAGTCGGCAATTCGTTACTGATAGACTGAACCAACAGCTCCATCAATGCACGCACTTCATATTCCGGGCGGGCCCAGTTTTCTGTGGAGAATGCATAGAGGGTGAGGTAAGATATGCCTAATTCAGCACAACCTTCCGTAACTTCCCTTACAGCTTTAATCGCATTTCGATGTCCGAAAATACGCGCCGCTCCCTGGTTTTGAGCCCATCTCCCGTTACCGTCCATGATAACGGCTATGTGCTTCGGCAGATTGCCTGCATCAATGAGTTCCTTCATTGTTTTTGAACTCTTTAACCTTTTTTAACAAAACAAATGAACCCTGCATGCATATAAAACAAAATTTCGCCGAAATATTTTCTTTTCGGGCCTCCAGGGCATCCGCTTTGTCATAAACAGATACGCAGATATGGATGCTTTTGTGTCGGTAATTGATTTCTTCCAGCTACAAAAATACCAATATCTGCGTCAAACATTCTGATAAACAGCGCATTAACTCCCGAAATTTATATGCATATTTTTAATAGGGGCGCAATTTAGGAATAAGTATGGCGTCTTCAAAATCTATATTTACAACGCAGCAGAATATCGCAATCTGTTTAATTATCAAGAAGATGGCGTATAACTTCACCGTAAGTACTTCCGCTGGAAAGCTGGGAAGCTTTTCTGTCGCGCATCAGGATTGTGAACTTGCCGTTGAAATGCTTCTGTATCTCCTTTATGTGGTGTGAGTTGACAATTCCGGCACGGCTGATCCGAAGATAGTGATTGGGCAATTTTTCTTCGAGAGAAGTCAGCGTGTAGTTCAAAAGATATTTTTGTCCGTCGAGTGTATTCAGGAAAACGTATTTTTCATCGGCCTCAAAATGGGTGATATCTGTCAGCGGAATTAGTAAAATACGGTCCCCTGATTTTACGGACAGGGAGAAAATCTCTTTCTTCGGTTTCATCTCCTCCAGCAGTTTAAGTAAATTATCTGAGTATGGATTACTTCCGTTAGAACTAGACACGGTTGTAATATTCCGAAGTTTCTCTATCGTCTTGAGCAGACGTTCATTTTCAACGGGTTTTAATAAATAATCAACAGAATTTTCTTCAAAGGCACGAATTGCATACTGGTCATAAGCGGTGGAAAATACCACCAGTGGCATCCTTGTCAGCTTAGACAACATTTCAAATCCATTCAGAAGCGGCATTTCAATATCCAGAAAAATCAGATCGGGCCGGTGCCTGTCGATTTCAATCAGTCCTTCGCCACCATTCTGCGCTTCCGCCACGATCAAAAAGGTTTCGGGGTATTTTAAAAGTAACCGTCGCAGCCGGCTCAGGGCAAGCGGTTCGTCGTCAATCAATATCGTTTTAAGAGGGAAGTTCATGGTCCTATTTCTTATGTTGGTCAATAGCAGTTTTTTTGATGGCGATATTTACCGATTTCTGTGGTTCGTTGTGCAGTTCGACCTTGGCATCCTCTCCGTAAAGCAATTTCAATTTGTCCTGAATACTGCGGATCCCATACCCAGCACCCATAGATTCCGGAAAAAGCGGTCCGTTGTCATGAACACATAAATGTAGCCAGACGTCTTTTTCATAAATTCTGACAACAATTTCACCCTGATCCGCCATTTTAGAAATTCCGTGTTTGATGGCGTTTTCGACAATCGGCTGGAGTATAAACTTGGGAACAAACAAATCGTTAAGTGATGCGTCCGTTACTTCCACAGTAAACCTTAACCTTTCCGCAAAACGCACTTTTTCGACCATCAGATAGGTCTGCACCATTTCCAGTTCATTTCGGATCGTATCAAAGTAATCCTCCGTGTTGCGTCCTGTTGTATACCTGAAAAGTTTGGAAAGCAGCAAGGTCATTTCCTCGGCTTTATCCGGATTTTCGTGAACAAGACTTGCAATGCTGTTAAGTGCATTATATAAAAAATGCGGATTGATCCTGGCCTGCAATGCATCCAGCTCTGCTCTTGTTTTTAGTTTTTCAAGATTCAGCAGTTGATATTCCTGATCGGATATTTTTCGTGAAATCTGTTTTCCCTGTCTGCTTAAAAAGTAAAATACGTTAGCGACAAGAATAGGTCCCCACATATACCAATACCAGGGTGCATCTTGTGCCGATTCGGTGGGATAACGTTCACGATAGTCTTTCAAAACATTCGTTGCGAATAACAGGAAGATTCCGATACTGAGAAAATTATTCACAACAAATACAATCACAGTTAATGCCAGATGCCGGAGTGCAATTCTTTTAATCAGCGTATCAAGCCAGCCGGAAAAAGACTGTGTAATCAGAATAGTAACAACACCCGCTGCTACATTCTGAAGAATCAGGAATTGATATAATTTAATCCGGACAGGTTCCGATGTAAAGTAAATTTCAGCAGTAAAATAGACGATTGCGTTAATTCCGTAAAGAATAATAGCTCCAAGTGTTACCGCAATTGTAGTTCCAAGCCACCCCTGGTTTTGGATCAAACCGATCAGGCTGAAATCTTTCCACTCGAAGGTTCTGTCTTGAGACGTAAAACTAAAATTCGCTCCTTCTACATTGGCACCGGTTAAATCCACATCTGTAAGGCTGCTGAAACTCAGATCGGCATTACGCAAATCGGTGTTCTTAAAAGTAGTTTGGTCCAGTGAAGAAAAACGAATCTTTGCATTTTTAAGATTGGCGCCGTCAAAATTGGTCCCTCTCAGACTGGAAAAACTAAAATCTGCATTTTCGAGATTCATATTACTAAAATCCCGTCCATCAAATGATGAAGCCGTCATCTTTAAAGGGTTTACCGTTTTCTCATTCATATTGAATTTCCGTTCTTCTTATTGATTACCCTGAGAAAGCATCCATTCGGTTTCCATTTTCCCCCAGTTCGGATGAATTGCCGACTCAGGTTTGAAGGTAGAGAATTTTTCCAATGCTTTTTCAAGAACCGGTTTTGCTATCTTTTTACCTCCGCCAAACTGCTCAGGTGTAAAAAACAGGCCCGACCCTTCCAGATAATAGATTCTGGGATTTTCAGGATTTAGCTTTTTTGCTTCTTCAATAAATTGTGCAAATTTCGGCCCTTCCGATTGCCAGCGGTTCATTCCATCTGCTGCCAGGCGCATTTGAGATAAGTTGGCCCGCAGAACCGCCGTTTCGTCGCTCGTTTTCCCTAAAATTGTTTCAGCCTGTTTCAAAAAAGCTTCCGCTTTGTCAAGATACTGGTCCTTCTCCAGAACGGTCCCTCCCATCAAACTCATTTGTACATAACAATAAGCAGCATGATACCTTGGCAGCCATTCCTTCTGTTCTGCTGTAGCAATGCGTTCAAAACGGTTGGCGATTTCCTGCAATGCGGCCGTGCCTGGTTTCGATCTGTCAATAGCGTTCATGTCTTTTAATGTGGCCGTCATAGCCTGAACATACTTTTCATTTTGGGCAAAAACTTTGCAGCAAAGCAGGAAAACAAACAGAGTAAAAAATGATGTCTTCTTCATGGTAAAAAATGTTAAAGGTGAATTGATTAATTAAAGATCGTCTTTGGTAACTTTTGCTTTTTTTGACAACATGATCTGCATGCCCACAAAAAAGCTGCGGTAACTCTGCGGCCCTACGGCATACCTTGTTTTCCCATCCGGGGTGTAGCGGTAGGTAAAGACATTTTTGGTATTCAAAATATTATCAACTGAGGCATAGAAAATCACAAGGTTTCCGCCGATGGTTTGCAGCTTGCTTGCCTGAATACTCAAATTATGCACCGCTGGCGTCTGGTCAGCCAGAAAACTTTTATTGTTGGGGTTGTAATAGGGCCTTCTGCTGGTGAAAGCGTAAGTCATATTAAAACTGGTCTGTATTTTTTCAAACCACTTTTTTGTAATCAGACTGGCATTGTGATTGGAAATGAAGGTTGGGCTCGCCGACTGATCAAATTGTTGAAATAACCTTTTGGAATCGACATAACTGTAAGTCACCCAGTAATCAAAGTTTTTTATGGATTTCTGATCACGCCAGAAAAAGTCAAACCCCTTTGCGTAACCATTTCCACCATTATTTGTTTTACCCCAGGGAAAGCGATAAGGGTCTGCGTCGAAAGGCTGCCCGGTAAATTCACGTACCAGCTGTGCATAATTTTTGTAAAAAGTCTCAATTCTGAATGTCCGCTGATTTTTGATAATCTGATAATTAAAGATGACGTGATCAGCCCGTTCGTAATTGAGATTTTTATTTTGATACAAGTAACGGTAATCCGGATTTTGATAAAACTGACCTGCCGCAAGAGAAACCTGGCTATACTTGCCGGTTTTGTACGCAAAAGACAATCTTGGAGCCGCATTAAATCGGTTTAATAAAGAAGAATATTCCCCCCGTAAGCCGATCCTTCCTGCGAGCTGTCTTGTAATATAGATTTCAGTTTCTGCAAAGGCAGCGGAATATTGGTCATTCAAATCATATAGCTTTCCATTTGTTGTATTTTGAAGATGAATAACATGCGCCTCCGCGCCAAAAAGAACTGAATTATTGCCGGAGAGCAGGCGGGTAATAACAGCCCTGACCTGTGTTCTTTCGTCAAACCGGTCAAAATCAGCTCCGTCAAACGACATGTTATCCTGGTTGCGGCTGTAAGACAAACCTGAATTCAAAGCCCAGCGGCCTTCTTTCCAGCTGTCGGTATAAGTGCTGGTGGTAAAAGCATTCCGGTTATGTAAATCTAGCCTCATCTTTCCCGACTCGCTTGCCGGATTTCGGGAGTTCATACTTAAATCGCTATCCGAATACATTCCGTAAACTTTCAGCAAACCCTTTTTGCCCGTTTTTAAACGATATGTCAGGCTGGACCCCTTGAATTCCGGTGCGTGCTGCCAGTCCACATTTTGTTTTACCAAAGCAAAAAGCGGTCTCAGGTTGCCATAATAAGCAACTGCTGATACAGACTGATTTTTACCGGCATAGTCATAATTCACTCCTGCATTGGCAAGATTTAAACTTATACCCAATCCGTTGTTGGCAGCCTTGTCCGTAGTATTTAGCAAAAGAACAGAAGAAAGCGCCTGTCCGTACTGTGCGGAGTATCCACCTGTACTAAATGAAGTTCCTTTAAACATAAAAGGATTGAAACGTCCCCGCTGCTGTACATCCGGAAGAGAACTGAAAAACGGGTTTTGAACGATCATCCCGTCTATAACCACTTTTGTTTCCTGACCCGAACCTCCTCTTACAAAAAGTCCTTCCTGCTCTCCCACCCTTTGCGCACCGGGTAAAAACTGGATGGCTCCGGTAATGTCAGCTGCTGCGCCTGCCGTGGTTACAATATCAAGTGGTTTCAGAAGAGCCATTCTTTTTTCATCCGATGCTTCAAAAGCTCCGGCCGTAATGATAACCGTATTCAGCTCACTTGCAGATTCTTCCAGTTTTATAGTTAAACTGATCTCGTTTTCAAGAAGGCTGATTTTTTTCTCAAAGGTTTCGTAACCAACAAAACTTACTGAAATACGGGCTGTATCTTTTGCATCTGTTCTAAAACTAAAGGAGCCGGTTGCGTCCGTTGTGGTTCCGTCGTAAGTTCCTTTGAGAAATACGTTAGCGCCCGGGAGTGCACCGCCTTTTTTATCTGTAACCTTGCCGGTAATTAAAATCTGGGAGTAAGCCGGGGCAGCGATTAAAAATAGAATAAAATAAAAAAGCTTCATGGCTAACAGTATTTGTGATTGTTGACACAAACCTATTACCCAAGAAGCTTTTCTGTAATCTATTTCCGACGAACCGCAAAGTTCAGCCGAATGAACTTATGTAAAACCGGTGTGAAATTTCACATCCCCGATCAGCTTTTTACAGTTGCTGAACGACGATATCTTTCCAGCGGACTTTAATTCCGCCTCCGTCGTGAATTTGCAACGCAATGGAGCCGTCAGCCGCACCGATTTTAGCATCTGTGAAATCGACCATCGGATTTCCATTCAGCCAGGTTTGTACTTTGTCATCAACCACACGAATCCGAAGTGTATTCCATTCCCCCATTTTAAGAAAGCCTTCCTTTGCATCTTCGATCTGAACAAGCCATCCCCGGCCATAAGACTCGTAAACGCCACCTGTATCGTGATTTGGCGGAGCAACTTCTACCTGCCAGCCCGAAACCTTGGTACCATCAACCGTTGACCGGAAAAATACACCGCTGTTTCCGTTTGCTTCCTGTTTGAATTTCAGGGACAGGTCAAAATTTTTGTAAAACTTATCCGTTGTCAGATAGCCATACTGTTTATCGGGCCCGCTTTCACAGATCAGCTCGCCTTTGTCAACGTACCATTTTTCAGTACCGTTGATTTTCCAGCCAGTCAGATCTTTGCCATTAAACAATTTTACCGGTTTGGCTTTCTGATCGGAAACGGGGCTCTCAATAACCAGAAAGGCCGAATTAATGAATAACACGGCTGCACAAAGCGCCAGTAGTTGTTTCACTTTTAACATGATGATATTGGGATTAGGATTAAAAATTTTCGGATAAAAATCCTTCAAACTACAATTTACATTAGTTTTACAGAAATTAACCGATGCGAAAGCTATGAAAAAAAACCATTTTGTAGGCCGTTACTGGGCATTTTTTTTAGTTACAGTACTGTTTTCAGGAATAGCATTTTCCTGCCAGGAGGATGACAAAGACTTAGTAAAACCTAAAACGGTCACTGACGTTATTTTGGAAAACAGTCAGTTTAGTATCCTGAGAGAAATAATTGCCGGCACTGAAATGGGAGATGCGCTTAGAGCAACTGAACTTACATTGTTTGCACCAAACGACGCTGCCTTTAAAAAGTCAGGGATCACAGCCAGTTCCATTACTTCCCTGCCAAGACAATCCGGGATTTCTTTTGTTAACAATCATATTCTGAATAAGCCTTATAGAACAGAGGAATTAAAGTCGGGCAATTTTGCTGCTTTAAATGGTATCAACCTGCTAATTGTTAAATCGACCGGCAGTGACAGCACAATAAAGATTAACAAGGCTGTAATTGTTCAGAAAAATATAAACGCGGATAATGGTGTAATCCACATCGTGGACCGTGTTTTGACTGACAAATAATCTGCTTATAACAAATAAAAAATGGCAGTATGGGAAATTCCATGCTGCCATTTTTTATTGAAAGAAGGATTTTCTAAAACTGCTCCAATCCTCCAAAAAAGAAATTACCTTCAATTTCTGCGTTTTCGTCCGAATCTGATCCGTGGATCGCGTTGGCTTCAATCGATTTTGCAAACAATTTACGAATTGTACCTTCATCCGCATTCGCAGGATTGGTGGCACCAATCAATGTGCGGAAATCAGCAACTGCGTTTTCCTTTTCCAATATCATAGGAACAATTTGTCCTGATGACATGTATTTGCACAAATCATTATAAAAAGGGCGCTCAGCATGCACCGCATAAAACTGTCCGGCACGCTCGGGAGTCAGCTGAGTTTTTTTCAAGGCAACAATCCGGAAACCGGCTTCCTCAATCATTTTAATAATAGAGCCTGAGTTTCCGTCTTGTACGGCATCAGGCTTAATCATTGTGAACGTTCTATTCGTTGGCATACGATCTGCTAAATTTATTTGGTGCAAACTTACTATTTTTCAATTATATCCTTTACAATTCTTAGAGGAACCTTGTTAAGGCAAATAAAACATGGCTGAGATTAAGCCTTTAGTAATCAAGATTGAACAAATCCCAACAGTTTTATTAATTTTGTGGCTTCATTTAACTTTGGCAGATCCTTCTTTTGAATCAAACAACTGTAAATCAAACCGTTGAAGAGCTTTTAGCTTTTTTCTCCACCCCTCAAAATGTCATTATCACAATGCACAGGGATCCAGATGCTGACGCTTTAGGATCTTCTCTGGGATGGGCCAGCTATTTGCTTAAAAAAGGACATAAAGTTACCGTAATCAGTCCGACAGAATATGCTGCCAATCTTAACTGGCTGCCGGGTATCGGAAATGTGCTGGTTTACGAGAAAAGTGGTGATAACAGGATTTGTAAAACAAAAATTGAAGAGGCTACCATCATTTGCTGTCTCGACTTCTCTGTGCTTTCCCGATTAAAGGATCTGGGAAAAGTAGTTCAGGATGCCAAAGCAATTAAAATGATGATTGACCATCATCTTGAGCCGGAATATTTTGCCAAATGGATGGTTTGGGATACCAACGCAGCGGCAACAGCACAGCTTGTATATTGGCTTATCAGAAAAATGGAGCCAGAGCTTTCTGTAACAGCGCTTTTTGACAGACAAATGGCTGAATGCCTGTATGCAGGTATTATGACAGACACCGGTTCTTTCAGACATTCAAACGTAACATCTGAAGTTCATCTGACCGTCGCGGATCTGATGCTTACAGGTTTTGACGCCAGTCGGGTTCACAGGCTGATCTATGATAACGCGCCGCTTTCAAGATTGCAGTTTCTTGGTTATGTACTTTCCCAGAAATTAATCGTGCTGCCGGAATATCGTACCGCATATATGGTGCTTACCGAAGCTGAACTGATCAGGTTTAATTCAAGCACTGGTGAAACGGAGGGAATTGTCAATTACGGCCTGCAGGTAGAGAACGTGGTTATGTCTGCACTTTTTATCGAGAGAAAGGGAGAAGTAAAAATATCCTTCCGCTCCGTAGGCAGCTTTTCTGTTCGGGATCTTGCCAGCACTCATTTTAGCGGAGGCGGTCATAAAAATGCATCAGGAGGAAGATCCGATCAGTCGATAGATGAAACGGTTGACAGATTTTTATCTGCCTTACCTTCGTACCAGGAAACGCTGTTACGCGTTGATTAATACCAGAATTATTAACATTAAACTTTATATTTTTTCTAATTTACTATCCAATGAATCTTAAAACAATCGGTTATGCGGTAGGCATAACTATTCTCGCAGCCGCTTGCAACAAATATCGTACGCAGGTAAATGAAAATGGTCTTAAATACCAGCTGTTTGATCACGACGATGATGCAAGAAAAGCGAAACTGGGAGACATCATGTCATTCCATCTAGTTCTGAAAAACGGTGCGGATTCTACATTACGCGATACTTATAAAGAAGGAACCCCTGTGAAAATGGTGCTTCAGGCTCCTCCGTTCAAAGGAAGTTTTGAAGAAGGTTTGGCTATGCTGGCAACCGGTGATAGTGCTAAATTCATGATCAATGCGGATACTTTGTTTGCTAAAATGATGCAGCCATTGCCTCCAATGATCAAAAAAGGTTCAGAGTTGACTTTCACTGTTAAAGTTTTGAGCGTTCTTACTTCGGAAGAATTCCAGAAACAGCAGTCAGAATCAGGCGTGAAACAAAAAACTGTTGATGCAAAAATCATCGAAGATTACCTTGCAAAAAACAATCTGAAAGGCAAAGCACAAAAAACTGCATCTGGTCTTTACTACATTCCGGAAGTTGAAGGTGCAGGACCAAATCCTACACAGGGTGATAACGTAAAAGCGTTTTACTCAGGTCAGTTTTTGGATGGAAAAGAGTTTGACAGCAACAAAGGCAAAGAACCTCTTCAGCTGACAATCGGTGCAGGAATGGTAATTCCAGGATGGGAAGAAGGATTGATGCTTATGAAAAAAGGCGGAAAAGGAACACTTATCATCCCTTCGGGTCTTGCTTACGGTCCTGAGACTTACGGTCCGATACCAGGTAACTCTGTATTGAAATTTGAAATGGAACTGATCGACTTCAGCAAAGGCCAGGCTCCTCAGCCGGGCGCACCTGCTGGTCCTCCAACACGATAATTCATTTCCGGTGTAAAAATATAGAACGGCTGCTTCGCAAGAGTAGCCGTTTTTTTGTTAAAATGCATGATTATTAAAAACGACAAGAACCGTATGAAGCTTTGTTTTGCAACCAATAATATTCATAAACTGGAAGAGGTCCAGGAATTACTTGGTGACCAGTTTGATCTCGCTACATTAAATGAAATCGGATGTTTTGATGATATTCCTGAAACCCGCGAGACCATCGCAGAAAACTCATCACAAAAGGCGGAATATGTTTGGGATAATTATAAGGTGAATTGTTTTGCGGATGATACCGGTTTGGAAGTTGCGGCTTTAAACGGTGAGCCGGGTGTTTTCTCTGCCAGATATGCAGGCCCGCAGCGTAATTCAGATGATAACATCAATCTTCTTTTGGAAAAGTTAGAAGTCTTTACCGACCATAACGCTAGGTTTAAAACTGTCATTACGCTGGTAGTTGATGGGATTTATCATCAGTTTGAAGGACTCGTTGAAGGCACGATAATTTTTGACAAACGGGGTGCGCAGGGTTTTGGCTATGACCCTGTGTTTATCCCAAATGGGCATGACCTTACTTTTGCCGAAATGAGCCTGGCCGAAAAAAGCAAACTAAGCCATCGTGCGAAAGCTTTTACAAAACTTACGGACTTTCTGAAAGATCTATAAATTCATTACACTTATAATTCGAACCAAAACCAATAAGCACATGTCAAGTTTCAATTCTGATCAGTACCGCGTAGATGGAACGCAAAAGTTTGAAATCAAAAAGGCGAAAACACGCTCAAAAGACATTTACGAAAACAAGGAGGAATACGAAACGATGCTTGAAGATTCTGCAAAGGAGCTGGATGAATTGCAAAGTATGATGTATGCTCACAACCGGTATGGCTTATTGGTGATTTTTCAGGCTATGGATGCCGCGGGAAAGGATGGAACGATCAAACATGTACTTTCCGGTGTAAATCCCGTAGGCGTGAAAATACATTCATTCAAAAGACCAACGGATACAGAACTGGGACACGATTTCCTTTGGAGAACCAATCAGGTACTGCCTCATAGGGGGACGATCACAATTTTTAACCGTAGTTACTACGAAGAAGTATTGGTCGTCAAGGTGGATCCGTCAATCATAAAAAATTCCCAGCGATTACCGGTCGAGCTAACTGCTGACATGGATAAGCTTTGGAAAAACAGATATTCGGATATTAAAAATCTTGAAAAATATCTTTACCGTAATGGTATAAGGGTAATCAAATTCTTCCTTAATGTTTCGAAAGAAGAACAGGCAGAGCGGTTAATTGAACGAATTGAAGATCCGTCAAAAAACTGGAAATTTGAAGAGCAGGATGTGAAGGTGAGGGAACAATGGGACGAGTATATGAAAGCCTACGAAGATTGCATCAATGCCACCTCATCCAAAAAGGCGCCCTGGTATGTTGTTCCTGCTGATGATAAGAAAAATCTCCGGCTTACGGTCGGAAAGATTATTGTGGAAGAATTAAAGAAAATGGATATGAACTATCCGGATTCAGGGCCCGAGCGTACCGCGGAGCTCCATCATTTTATAGATGTAATCAACAATCAAAATACCAAATAATCTCAAATTCGGTTTAGACAAAACAAAGGCGACCGGCAATAGATGCCGGCCGCCTTTTAGTTTATGTATGGTGTGGTATTCAATGTTATTTGATGGTGAAATTAGTACCACCAATTTTGTATCCTTCTGCGTAAAGCTCAACGTTGTATTTCCCAGGACGGAATTGAGCCGCGTTATCATAAAGCATTTCAACTTTTTGGTTATTGTTCTGGTAAGCCACTGATTCACGTGCTGTGAATTTCGATGGAGATCCGTTGATTTCAAATTCACCTGATCCGGTAGCATCATCAGCTACAACTGCTCCCTGAGGATCAAGAACCCGAACATAAATGTCTTTTGATTCCTGTGCAGTCAATGCGTTTTCCGGTAAGGTGAAAGTAAGTTTAAGCTTGTCAACTTTTTTCGCTTTGTACTCCTCTTTATCTTTTACTTTTCCACGGGAATTGACAGTAAGCACTTTCAGGTTCGCTGCCTTTAATGAAGCGGCTAAGCTTACTTTGTCTGAAAGTTCTTTGTTTGCAGCTGTGAATGTTACAACAGAGTCAGATAATTCAGCCTGACGTTGTACCAATCTTTCTCTTTCACTTGTAAGAGAACCTACGTGTGTACTTAATGAGTCGTTTGAAGCAACCAGATGTTCATTTTCCAGACGAAGCTGGGCAATAACCTCATCCTTCTCTACAAGGAATTTTTCGTATTCCTTGATCTTAGCAAGGTACTTTCCGGTTTCTACTTTTTTGCTTCTGCTGAAAGCAAGTTTGTCTGCTTCAAGCTGCTCCTTTACTTTCGTCAATTCCGAAACGTCTCCACCTAATCTTTCAATTTCTGCGATCTTAGAATCTAAAACCGTCGAAATAGAATCTAATGTTGTTTTGGTTGTGGCCAGCTCTCGTGCCTTTTGAACTACTAAGCTTTCCTGTTGTGTTAATTCACTTTTCTGAGTAGTGAACAGATAGCCAAACATGGCTGTTGCTAGACCCAGGACAACCACCATTGCCCATGCTATGCTTTGCTTGTTTTTTTGTTGTTCTTGTTGCATTGATAAACGCGTTTATAGTTTGATTTAGCTTTACATACCGGCGGTCAAAACTTCGTCCGCCTTGTAAACGTTTTGGTTAGACTTCATAACCATAAGAACCATTTCTGTGCCGATTACAAAAATATCTGTTAAAAAGGGGTTGAGAGTTTATTCAAATAATACCAAAAAAGCCCTCAGCATTACGCCGTGGGCTTTTTAATATTTAATACGAAAAAGTAAAACCTATACGAAACCAATACTGATTGTCCAGTAATTTTGCGGAATCTTTACCCAACTTATGGAGAAAGGATACAGCTTCAAATAATGCAAAACAGACTAATAATGAACCTCAGCTTTAACAGCAAATGGGTTCTTATCCATCGTTGCAAGCTTTTGATAGCCGGTTATTTTGTAGGATACAATTCTGGAACCTGTGTTGTTTACTACACAATTCAGTTCAATATTTTTCTCTGACTGGTAAAGCTTATTTTCGGATTTAAGAACTGCGCTGATACATGTCGGTGCTTGATTAATACTATCTACAATAACCTTTAAATAATGAACGGGAAGTTGCTGCTCACCTGGTTTGACAGCATAAATGGTTGTAAAAGAATCCGGTTTTTGGGTTGTGTAACTCAGACGGTAAGCCGGCTTATTGATATCCGCCTGCAGAAACAGTTCCAGTTCTTTTTTCCAATCCACATCTTTGGCAGAGACCTGATTTTTTTCATCTCCCATACTTACGGTTTTGGATACCTCTGGTCGCTCGTTATTCATCAGGATAATCTGGCCTTCAACAAAACCTCTGACGTCATAAAAGCTTTTAACCTGATCGTCTTTTTTGTGCTCCGCGTCGTCACAGGAAAGCAACGTGAAAGGCAGACAAAGAATGATAAATGAAATGGATCTAAACCAGCTCTTTTGCAAATCTTTTTTATTTCTTTGATACATTGGAAGTAAACTCTGGTTAGCGGTACACTGCCGCAATAAAAAACAGAGAGCCTGTGAAGACTCTCTGACAAAATTAACACCATTATAGGATGTATGGTTTACAATATGCTATTTCCTGTCATTTCCTCAGGTTTTGGAATACCCATCAGAGCAAGGATAGTCGGCGCCATATCCGCTAATTTACCATCATGAATTGGATTGGTATATTCATTGTCTACCAGAATACACGGAACCAGATTCAGCGAGTGAGCCGTATTAGGCGAGCCGTCATCATTTGACATATAATCCGAATTACCATGATCGGCAATGATAATGGAGGAATAACCATGCTCAAGACCAGTTGTTACAACGGCCTGAACACATTGATCTACCGTTTCACATGCCTTTACTGCTGCTTCGAAAACACCGGTATGACCCACCATGTCGGCATTGGCAAAGTTGAGACAAACAAAATCTACCTCTTCTTTAATCAGTTCAGGAACAATCGCATCACGGATACCGAAAGCGGACATTTCAGGCTGAAGGTCATAAGTTGCAACTTTTGGTGACGGGCAAAGCAAACGGCTTTCTCCTTCAAACGGCGTTTCCCGTCCTCCCGAAAAGAAGAAAGTGACGTGTGGGTATTTTTCGGTTTCAGCAATACGAATCTGTTTTTTTCCTGCTGCTTCCAAAACTTCACCCAATGTATTGTTGAGGTTATCTTTATCAAAAATAACATCTACACCTTTGAATGAATCGTCATAATTGGTCATCGTGATATAGCGAAGATTGAGCTTATGCATGTTCTGCTCATGAAAATCCTGCTGCGTCAGCACCTCAGTTATTTCACGCCCGCGGTCTGTACGGAAATTGAAACATAAAACCACATCGCCATCCTGAATAACCGCTAAGGGCTCTCCGTTTTCATTCACCGCCACGATTGGCATAATGAATTCATCCGTTACACCTTCTTCATAAGAATCTTCAACTGCTTTAAGAACATCATTTGTCGGCACGTGTTTCCCTTCACCATGCACCATTGCGTCATAAGCCAGCTTTACCCGCTCCCAACGTTTGTCACGGTCCATTGCATAATAACGGCCTGTAACACTGGCAAGTTTGCCCGTTGTTTGTGCCATCGTCGCCGTTAGTTCTGTAAGAAAACCTAAACCACTTTTAGGGTCACAATCGCGTCCGTCTGTAAAAGCATGAACAAAAACGTTATCCAGACCTCTATCTGATGCTATTTTACATAAACCCTTCAAATGATCGATGTGTGAATGCACTCCGCCATCTGAAACCAGGCCTATGAAATGTACCTTTTTATTGTTTATTTTGGCATAATCAAGTGCGTCAGTTAACACTTTTTCCTGTCCCAAAGTACCTTCTGAAACTGCAAGATTTATTTTTACCAAATCCTGATAAACGACTCTTCCTGCTCCCAGGTTGGTATGTCCCACCTCAGAGTTACCCATCTGCCCATCGGGAAGACCTACGGCAAGTCCGCTTGCTTCAAGTTTGCTGTGCGGATATTTTTGTAAAATACTGTCGTAAAACGGAGTGTTTGCTGCTATCACAGCAGAACGGTTTTCTTCGCCGATTTTAGCGATTCCCCAGCCGTCCATGATGATAAGAATTACTTTCTTGTTCAATGTATCTAAAGTTTAGTATCTCAGTTCTGATATATTAACAAACAAATTTGCGACTTAATCTCTGATTTTAACAACCAGATCATGCTTTTCGATCAAAAAATTCAGGAAAGAAGTGCCACATCTTTTTACAATTGCGTATACACCATCAAAATCTGATATTTCTCCATAATAGGGATCCGGGACAATAACCTCATTCTCCCGATCAGGATCGAACATACGGTACAGCATAAGCTGCTGATCCGCTGCATACACTCCATTAGCCCGAAAACTTTCCTTCCTGATATTTTCGAAATTAGCAGTGTCCATTGCAAGAATGTAATCGTAGTTTATGAAATCTTCGTAAGCCAGCTGACGGGCGCAGTGTGTAAGCGTGATGCCATTTCCCAAGGCGACTTTTCTCATTCGTTTATCGGGAAGGCTGCCCACATGATAAGCCGCAGTTCCGGCCGAATCACATTGGATACTTTCTTCCAATCCTTTTTGGGCTACGAGTTCTTTAAAAACACCTTCGGCTATGGGTGAACGGCAGATATTGCCCAAGCAGACAAATAATACCTGAATCAAGGTTTGATTAATTAACTGAGGATTTATCAGCAAAGAGAATAGTTATTCTTTATCGCTTTCAACCGTTTTGTTTTCGTCTACAATTACATAGACATCTTCATTAGGGCGACGCATCAGATATTTCTCCCTTGCCCATTTCTCAAGCATTTGCGGATTTCCCTGCACTTCGTCGCGTTCTTTTTTAACCAGACGTATTTTTTCCTTCAAAACACTTTTTTCCTTTTCCAGTGCCGTCATCTTCATGCGGTTTGAAAGAACAACCCGAAGGTTATTGTTGTCGAGAACAAGCACCCAGAGAAACCATGCCAGTGTGGTTGCCGTAAAAAAGTTACGGAAAGGTTTAATTGCCCAATGATTTTTCAGGTCTGACATAATGAAAGCAAAAAAACCGGAACATTAAGCCCCGGTTTTAGTTATTTATTTCTTAGAATTTCAATCCCGGGAAGTAAGCGCTTTCTCCCAATTCTTCTTCAATACGAAGAAGCTGGTTGTATTTCGCCATACGGTCAGAGCGTGAAGCAGAACCCGTTTTGATTTGTCCTGTATTCAAAGCAACTGCAAGATCAGCAATAGTAGAATCCTCAGTTTCACCTGAACGGTGAGACATGATCGTTTTGTAGCTGTTTCTTTTAGCAAGATTAACTGTGTCGATCGTCTCTGTCAAAGTACCGATTTGGTTTACTTTAACCAAAACTGCATTTGCAATCTGCGATTCGATTCCCTGCTGCAAACGGGTTACGTTTGTTACGAACAAGTCATCACCTACAAGTTGGCATTTTTTACCAATGGACTCAGTAAGTGTTTTCCAACCAGCCCAGTCATCTTCGTCCATACCATCTTCAATAGAGATAATCGGGTATTTAGCAACCCACTGAGTCCAGTAATCAGCCATTTCAGGAGAAGTCAGTTTACGGCCATCTGATTTTTTGAAGTGGTAGAAACCATCCTCGTAGAACTCAGAAACAGCAGCATCCATAGCAATGAAGATATCCTCACCTGGTTTGTAACCTGCTTTTTCGATCGCCTGAATAACGATTTCGATCGCTTCTTCATTTGATTTAATATTTGGAGCAAAACCACCTTCGTCACCAACGTTGGTAGAATAACCCTTGCTTTTCAATACAGTTTTCAAAGTATGGAACACTTCCACACCCATTCTCAAAGATTCAGAAAAAGTATCTGCCTTTGCAGGAAGGATCATAAACTCCTGAAAATCGATTGAGTTGTCAGCATGACTTCCTCCGTTCAGGATATTCATCATCGGAACTGGTAGCGTATTTGCATTTGTACCACCCACATAACGGTACAATGGAAGGTTCGCTTCCTGAGCAGCAGCTTTGGCAGCAGCAAGAGAAACACCTAAAATAGCATTTGCACCCAGTTTACTTTTATTAGGAGTACCATCTAATTCCAGCATAATTTTGTCAATCAGATTTTGTTCAAATACTGAACAACCGATCAACTCAGGAAAAATGATATCATTTACATTTTCAACGGCTTTCAAAACCCCTTTTCCAACATATACACTTTTATCGTCATCACGGAGTTCAACGGCTTCATGCTTTCCGGTGGATGCTCCTGAAGGAACCGCAGCACGTCCTAAATAACCATTTTCGGTACGAATATCTACTTCTACTGTTGGGTTTCCCCTTGAATCCAAAATTTGTCTTGCATGTACTGACTGAATCGTACTCATTTGCAGCTTGGGTTTTGATTAGTAATGTATTGTATTAACACTACAAAATAACACAAAAAAATTGTCATCCATAAGCGACAATTCATTTTAACGTAAATTTACAATTACAACCAGTCAATTAAATTCATGAAAAAGAACATCCTGCTATTTGTATTCATACTTTTTAACGGTTTAGCCACAAAAGCGCAAACGAAGTTAAATCCGGATGACTTTGAAAAAAAACTTGCTGCGACAAAACAGGGCCAGCTTATCGACGTCCGTACTCCGGGAGAATACAAGGATGGCCATTTGAAAAATGCCCAAAATATCGATTACAAGAATCAGGCTTTCAAGGATAAGATAAAGACTTTGGATAAAAATAAACCTGTTTTCGTGTACTGTCTTGGCGGTGTGAGAAGTGCCGCCGCAGCCAACATCCTGCATGAGAACGGATTCAGCGAGATTTACGACATGACCGGAGGTTATCTAAAATGGACCTCAGCCGGGAAGATTACGGATGCACCCACGACTAAAACGGCTACGGGCATGGACATGGCTGGATTTAAGAAGTTAATCGGTGCAGATGAAATTGTTTTAATCGACTTTTATGCACCCTGGTGCGCTCCATGTGTGGAAATGCTCCCTACGGTCCATAAATTATCAGAAGAATATAAAGGAAAGGTGACGATCCGTACAATTGAATATGATCAGAATAAAGCGCTGGCGAAGGAACTTGGAATCGATGAAATACCCGCTTTTCTCCTTTACAAAAACGGGAAGCTGGTTAAACGAACAAACGGATTAATTAAAGAACCCGGATTCAGAAAGATGCTGGACAGCAGCCTTGGTAAATAAGCAAAGAAAAACCCTCCGGATTCGAAGGGTTTTTCTTTATGTTAGTTTTCGGAAAGTAATCCGGTGAACTGGTCAAATAAATAGCGCGAATCGTGCGGTCCCGGAGACGCTTCCGGGTGATACTGCACCGAGAAAGCAGGATAATCTTTCCGACGGATTCCTTCTATAGTTTTGTCATTCAAATTAATGTGAGTCACTTCAACATCCGGGTGGCTCTCGATTTCATCCTGTTTTACGGCAAATCCATGGTTTTGTGAAGTCACTTCGCAAAATCCTGAAATCAGGTTTTTTACAGGGTGATTAAGTCCTCTGTGACCGTGGTGCATTTTATAAGTACTGATACCACTTGAAAGTGCAAGAAGCTGGTGTCCCAGACAGATACCAAACAATGGTTTGCCGGTTAATACCATCTGGTTTACGTTATCCACTGCATAAGTCATTGCAGCAGGATCACCTGGCCCGTTTGAAATAAAGAATCCGTCCGGCTTCCACTCCATCACTTCATCGAAAGAGGTTTTAGCAGGAAAGACCTTGCAATAACATCCGCGCGATGTAAGGTTATTAAGAATACTTTTCTTGATACCATAATCCATTACCGCAACCTTCCATTGGCTTGTTGTTTCATCGCCTACGAAATAGGCTTCTGTTGTAGTTACCTCTGAAGACAATTCCAGCCCGTCCATGGAAGGTATCTTACGAAGCTCTGCCATAAGTTCTGTTTCGTCCAGGATCTGCGATGAAATAATGGCATTCATTACCCCTTTCTGGCGTACATGACGTACAAGATGGCGCGTATCAACATTACTTACACCTACGATGTTAGCTCTTTCAAAATACTCCTGCAAAGAAAAGTCAGCTGTATATCTTGAAAAGATATTTGAAAACGTATTACAAACCATTCCCTTGATCTTGACAGAAGCAGACTCTTCTTCATCTTTAAGCTGAACCCCGTAATTACCAATGTGGGAAGTGGTATTTACAATGATCTGTCCATAATACGAAGGATCCGTATAAATCTCCTGATAACCCGTCATTCCGGTGTTGAAACAAATCTCACCTCCGGTCGTACCGTCTATCCCCAAAGCCAATCCTCTGTATGCTGTTCCGTCTTCCAGCAGTAATAGAGCCTCTTTTTTTTGATTCATATATGGTTAAAATCAATTTTTAACTTGTATAACTGTCTCCTGAACCTTCCGAAATTCTAACACTCATTATTGTTCAGAAATTCATATCTGCGTAAAGCGGTGCAAAATTAGTAAATATTGTTCAAAAAAAGGGGTTAAACGAAAACGTTTAACCCCTTTAATATTATGTCCTTTAACAAACCATCTTATTCCTCAGTTTTTTCACCTTCTGGTGATTCTGCTGATTCTGTTTTTGGTGTTTCAGGCTGCTCGTCTTCGGCAACAAGTGTGAAGTCAGCCTTAGGCTTTTCTTCAGAAGCTGCAACAGGTGCTGCGCTGCCTTCTTTCTTACCACCGCGACGGCTACGACGAGTTTTCGCCGGTTTGTCAGCATTAGCAAGAAGCAATGCATCATTGAAATCAACAAGTTCGATCAATGCTACTTCAGCAGCATCACCAAGTCTTGTTCCTAATTTAATGATACGAGTGTATCCTCCCGGACGATCAGCGATCTTATCAGAAACAGTTCCGAAAAGTTCTTTTGTAGATTCCTTGTCGTTAAGATAAGAAAATACAATACGTCTGTTGTGGGTAGAATCGTCTTTCGCACGAGTTAAAAGAGGCTCAACATATTTTCTGAGTTCTTTTGCCTTGGCCAAAGTTGTTTCAATTCTCTTGTGAATAATCAAAGAAGAAGCCATGTTTGAAAGCATTGCCTTGCGGTGAGATGCTGTTCTTCCTAAGTGATTATCTTTTTTTCCGTGTCTCATTACTTTTTTGTTTAGTTGCTTCGAGCTGCGTCAAACGCGCTACAGAATACATACTTATTATGGAATTTATTTTATTCTTCGTCCAAACGATATTTGGCAACATCCATTCCAAATACGAGTTGTTTGTCAGCTACCAGCTGCTCCAACTCGGTCAGAGACTTCTTACCGAAGTTACGGAATTTCATCATGTCCGAAATTTCAAGTCTTACCAAATCACCCAGTGATTTTACGTCTGCCGATTTAAGACAGTTGTAAGCACGTACTGAAAGATCCAGTTCAGAAAGAGACGTTTTGAGTAATTTTCTCATGCGCAACATTTCTTCATCAACCTGATTATCTTCTTCAGCTTTCTGTTTTTCAAACGTCATCGTTTGATCCGAGAATAGCATGAAATGCTGAATCAAAATATTCGCTGCACCTTTCAATGCATCTTCCGGGTGAATTGACCCGTCAGTTTGAATATCGATCAACAGACGTTCGTAATCCGTACGCTGCTCTACCCTTGTATTTTCAACGCTGTATTTAACGTTTTTAATCGGTGTGTAGATCGAGTCCACCGCGATGTATCCAAAAGGCAATTCGTTTGCTCTTGGCTCATCAGCAGGAACGTATCCTCTGCCTTTATCCAAAAGGAGTTCCATTTCGAATTCTTTCTGGTCGTCTATATGACAAATAACCTGATCCGGATTAAGAACTTCGAAAGCGCTAGTAAACTTGCCAATGTCACCTGCAGTAATTACAGATACATTTTTAAGGTTTACCACGATTCTGCTTTCGCTCAAATCCGTAACTTTTTTAAAACGAACCATTTTCAGGTTCAGGATGATTTCCGTAACATCCTCAACGACACCTTCGATAGATGAGAATTCGTGAAGTACACCTGGTAGCTTCACACTCGTAATGGCGTAACCTTCCAAAGAGGAAAGAAGTATTCTACGTAACGCATTACCAATTGTTACGCCGTACCCTTTCTCTAAAGGCTTAAACTCAAACAACCCGTGGAAGTCGTCTGCTTTTTCCATGACGACCTTATCAGGCATTTGGAAAGCTAATATTGACATAGTCCTTTCTCCTTTTATAGTAGTAAATGATAGTTGATCACGCTACCGTTACCTTTGCGATCGCAAAAATGCCGTTTCCGGCTAAAAGCACGCCCAGTAAACCGGACGTGCCCTGTAATAGTGAAGTATTGTTATTTAGAATACAATTCAACGATAAGTTGCTCGTTGATGTTTTCCGGAATTGATTCGCGGTCTGGGAAAGTTACAAACTTACCTGTCAGCTGCTGACCATCCCATTCAAGCCAGCTAAAACCTTTTGAGCTGTGACCAGCAAGGCTATCTGTAATTGCTTCAAGAGATTTTGATTTCTCACGAACAGTCACAACCTGACCGGGACGTAGAGAATATGATGGAATGTTTACGATCTCACCATCTACCAAAATATGTTTGTGAGAAACCAACTGGCGTGCAGCACGCCTTGTTGGAGCTACGCCCAAACGGTAAACTGTGTTATCAAGACGAGCTTCGCAATATTTAAGAAGGTTCTCTCCGGTGATACCATCTTTAACAGACGCTTTTTCGAATAAATTACGAAATTGTCTTTCTAGAATACCGTAGATGAATTTCACTTTTTGCTTTTCCATCAATTGTAAAGCATACTCCGATTTTTTAGAGCGGCGACCCTTTCCGTGAACTCCCGGAGGGTAATTTTTCTTAGCAAGCGCTTTGCTCGGGCCCAGGATGGGTTCTCCGTAACGTCTTGCAATCTTTGATTTGGGACCTGTGTAACGTGCCATTAAAACTTATTTATTTTCGAAAAATTTGATAAACCATTCTGTAACCCCAGTGTCCAAATTACGAATGGGCAATAATTGCTTGGTACTAAACTCTCCGGCGCTTTGGAGGGCGGCATCCGTTGTGCGGAAGCGGAGTGATGTCACGGATTGTGGTTACCTCGATTCCCGCATTCTGAATCGTACGGATCGCAGACTCACGTCCTGATCCTGGTCCTTTAACAAAAACCTCTGCCTTACGCATTCCCAGGTCAAATGCAACTTGCGCTGCACCTTGAGCCGCAGTTTGTGCTGCGTAAGGAGTGTTCTTTTTAGAACCACGGAAACCCATTTTACCGGCGGATCCCCAGGAAATAACCTGGCCGTTGTTATTTGTAATAGAGATGATGATGTTGTTGAAAGAAGCCTTGATGTGTACCTGACCCACCGACTCTACTACAACTACTCTCTTTTTAGCTTTATCTTTTCTTTTATTTTGTGCCATTGCTTCTGGACTAAGTTATGGGCTTCAACCCACTTCCCATTAATTATTTAGTAGCCTTTTTCTTGTTCGCGATAGTTTTGCGTTTACCCTTACGAGTACGAGAGTTATTCTTCGTTCTTTGTCCACGCAATGGCAACCCTTTACGATGACGAAGACCACGATAACAAGCAATGTCCATAAGACGTTTGATGCTCAATTGAACTTCAGACTTAAGTGCGCCTTCTACTTTATATTCTCCTGCGATAACCGCACGAACTGCACCAGACTCCTCATCGTTCCAGTCAATCACCTTTTTATTGATGTCAACTCCTGCTTTGTCCAGAATTTTTTTCGCTGAACTGCGTCCAATTCCGAAGATGTAAGTTAGTGAGATTTCGCCTCTTTTACGGTCGGGGATATCAACTCCTGAAATACGTGCCATAATGATTAACCTTGTCTTTGTTTATACCGTGGGTTCTTCTTGTTAATTACGTATACCTTCCCCTTGCGGCGTATAACTTTGCAGTCTTCACTGCGTTTCTTAACTGATGCTTTGACTTTCATCTCGAATGTTACTTATTTGTTAATATTCAGGTGGTCTTCTCCTACTATTTGTACCGGTAAGTAATTCTTGCCTTTGATAAGTCGTAAGGAGACATTTCCAACTTAACACGGTCGCCCGGTAATATTTTAATATAGTGCATTCTCATTTTTCCCGAAATGTGGGCAATAACTTCATGTTTATTTTCCAATACCACACGAAACATTGCGTTTGAGAGTGCCTCTAAGATTACTCCGTCTTGTTCGATTGATGCTTGTTTTGCCATTCTTAGCGTTTATTACTATGCCTCTACCATAAGGCTGGTGTTGGCCGTCACTTTTTCAATATAATCAAACGTCGTCAGAATTTCGGCTTTGCCTTTCCGAACCACAATGGTATGCTCAAAATGAGCTGAAAATTTGCGGTCACTTGTTCTGATCGTCCAACCGTCACGCTCCTGCATTACACTTTTGGTTCCCAGGTTAATCATCGGTTCAATGGCCAAAACCATGCCTTCCTTCAACTTGATCCCCTTGCCCTTTTTACCATAATTAGGTACTTCCGGACTTTCGTGAAGACTTCTTCCGACACCATGTCCTACAAGTTCCCGTACGACTGTGTAACCTTTTCCTTCAACATAACTTTGGATCGCACTTCCAACATCTCCCATTCTCAGCCCGTCTACTGCCTGATTTATACCTAAGTACAAAGATCTTTTCGTAGCCGTTAGCAGATCCATCACTTCTTTCGATACTTCACCGATTGGATAAGTGTAGGCACTGTCGCTGTGAAAGCCGTTCAGTTTAACACCACAATCAATTGAAACAATATCGCCGTCTTTTAAGATGTAGTTACTTGGAAAACCATGAACTACCACTTCATTAACAGAGATACAAAGCGACGCCGGAAAATTATTGAAGCCCTTAAATGAAGGAATTCCTCCGTTATCTCTGATATACTCCTCAGCTATCACGTCCAGCTTTTTTGTAGCTACTCCTGGTTTAACCCATTGAGCAACCTCTGCATGTGCTTTTCCCAAAACCTGGGCACTTATCTTAATGAGGTCGATTTCCTCTTCGGTTTTCAGATAAATCATTCTCTATTATCAGATAGCAACACTCTCTGTCCTACCTTTTACACGACCAGATTTCATCAACCCTTCGTATCTGCGCATTAATAAGTAACTTTCCACCTGCTGCAATGTATCCAAAACAACACCGACCATAATCAGAAGCGAAGTACCTCCGAAGAAGTGAGCAAAGTCTGTTGACACACCAAACATACTTGCAAAGGCAGGAAGGATAGCAACAAGTGCTAACATAAGCGACCCTGGAAATGTAATTCTATCCAAAATAGAACTGATATATTCGGAAGTTTGCTGACCTGGCTTAACACCTGGGATAAAACCACCGCCTCTTTTCATATCATCAGAAATTTGCTGTGGATTCACAGATATCGCCGTATAGAAAAAGGTGAAAACTATAATTAAAAACGCAAACAGTAAGTTGTACTGCCAGGTTGTATAATTAGCAAATATCGTTGCAACATTGCTGGCAAAATCACTCTTTTCTGCGAAGTATGAAGCACCGAGTGATGGTATAAACATCAAAGCCTGTGCAAAGATAATTGGCATAACACCAGCAGCGTTTAGCTTTAAAGGAAGATACTGGCGCTGACCGCCCATAACCCTGTTCCCTACAACCTGCTTGGCATACTGAATTGGGATTCTGCGAACTGCCTGAGTAAGCATTACCGCACCCATGATGACGAAGTAAAGAGCAACAATCTCAATTGTGAACAACAAGATTCCGCCGCTACCTCTTGATACAAATTCCTTGTAAATAGCTCCCGGAAAACGTGATACAATACCGATCATGATCAGCATGGATATCCCGTTACCAATTCCTTTGTCTGTAATTCTTTCTCCAAGCCACATGCAAAACATGGTGCCAGCTGTAAGAACAAATACAGAAGAAATAGAGAACAAACTACGTGAAACAAGTAATGCTTCATCAGGCACTGTTGTGTTCAGATAAGCAGTACCCTGCACAAGTGTAACAACAATTGTCAATACCCTTGTGATCTGGTTCAATTTCTTACGCCCTGATTCTCCCTCCTTTTGCATCTTCTGGAAATATGGCAGCGCCATAGTCAACAGCTGAATTGCAATGGATGCCGAGATATACGGCATGATACCTAATGCAAAAATGGAGGCTTTGCTAAAAGCCCCACCCAGGAAAGTATCCAACAGGCCTAAAAGACCCTGAGTCGAAACATTCATTTGATCAGGCTCAACACCTGGCAAAGCTATATAAGACCCTAAACGGAATATCGTTATAAACAAAAGAGTGTTGAGAATACGTGTTCTCAACTCCTCTATTGAAAATATGTGTTTTATCGTCTCAAAAAATCGTTTCATGTTATGGGCTTACATTAGCTACCCGATAAAAACAATAAATGTTCTACCGAAAAACAAGTGTTATAACTTAACTGCTTTTCCTCCCGCCTTTTCGATCGACTCAATAGCCGATGAAGAGAACCCATTCGCCTGAACTTCAACAGCCGACGTAATTGCACCACGGTTAAGAATTTTAACAAGATCCTTTTTTGCACAAAGACCGTTTTCACGAATCATATCCAATGTAATAACAGTTGCATTGGTTTTTTCTGCAAGATTCTGGATCGCATCAAGATTCAACGCTTTATATTCAACCCGGTTAATGTTATTAAATCCGAATTTAGGTAAACGTCTCTGAAGGGGCATCTGTCCACCTTCAAAACCAACCTTGCGGCTGTATCCTGAACGTGATTGAGCACCTTTATGTCCACGTGCAGAAGTTCCTCCTTTACCGGATCCCTGACCACGTCCAACTCGCTTTCCAACTTTAACGGAGCCAGCAGCCGGTTTTAATGAACTAAGATTCATACTATCGTATATATTAAATTTCTTCAACTTTAACCAAATGGCTTACTTTACGGATCATTCCCGCAATAGCTTCGCTGTTTTCCTTTTCAACAGTCCTGTTCAATTTACCCAGACCTAACGCTTTAATCGTCAGCTTCTGCTTCTCCGGACGGTCGATTGTACTTTTAACTTGTGTAATACGTACTTTTGACATGATTACTATCAGATAGAGGATGCTCTCTTAAGGAGATTATCCGTTAAATACTTTGTCCAATTTAACCCCACGCTGGAAGGCAATCTGATGAGGAGCTCTCATTTTCAAAAGCGCATCAATTGTAGCCTTGATAACATTGTGTGGATTAGAAGAACCTTTTGATTTCGCTAATACATCCTTGATACCTGCACTTTCCAAAACGGCACGCATCGGACCACCTGCAAGTACACCTGTACCAGGCGCTGCCGGCTTGATCAGAACAAATCCACCGCTGAATTTACCTTCCATTTCGTGAGGAACAGTATGTTTCAGCATAGGAATCTGGATCAGGTTCTTTTTCGCGTCATCAATTCCCTTTGCGATTGCATCAGTAACTTCGTTCGCTTTACCAAGGCCGTGGCCTACGGTACCGTTTCCGTCACCTACTACAACAATAGCTGAAAAGCTGAAACGGCGACCGCCTTTTACTACTTTTGCTACCCGATTGATCGCTACTACGCGTTCTTTCAGATCCGATTCGTTAACCTTTGAAGGTCTTGTATTTGTAGACATAGTCTTTGTTATTCTTAGAATTTCAGGCCACCCTCACGAGCTCCTTCGGCCAATGCTTTAACTTTACCGTGATACAAATATCCGTTACGGTCAAATACAACCGCCTGTATACCTGCTTCCTGTGCCTTTTCGGCTATTTTTTTACCAACCTGAGTAGCTACTTCGATATTTGAATTCTCTTTTCTGCCTCCCAGATCTACGGATGATGCACTCGCAAGAGTCACACCACTTATATCATCTATTATTTGCGCGTAAATACTGGTGTTTGAACGAAAAACCGATAATCTCGGACGTTCAGAACTGCCTTTCACTTTCTTACGAATGTGGTATTTAAGGCGTTGTCTCCTATCTACTTTTCCGATAGCCATTTTTAATCTTATCTAACTTGTTTATAACATTATCCTGTGGCTACGCACTACTTCTTAGAGGCAGACTTACCAGCTTTACGACGTACTATTTCTCCAACAAAACGTATACCTTTACCTTTGTATGGCTCAACTTTACGCAACGACTTGATTTTCGCAGCAACAGAACCTATCAACTCTTTGTCAATACCTTCCAAAATTACTTTCGGATTCTGGCCTTTTTCAGAAGTAGTTGTAAGCTTAATTTCCTCAGGAATAGCCATAAAGATATTATGGGAGTATCCTAGCTGCAATTCAAGCACATTGTTAGTTGCAGTTGCTTTGTAACCAACACCTATGATTTCCAATTCCTTCTTATATCCGGCATCTACACCGATGATCATGTTATTGATCAATGAACGATACAAACCATGTAATGCTTTGTGACGTTTCTGTTCGGTAGGGCGCTTTACTTTTACCTCGTTTCCTTCAACCTCGACAATCATGTCAGTGTCTACAGACTGAGTAAGTGTTCCCTTCGGACCTTTCACCGATACAACATTGTCATCTGCAACTGATACAGAGACACCTGCCGGTAAAACAATAATTTTATTTCCTATACGTGACATTTCCTGAATAACTTTAAAATATTAATACACGAAACATAACACTTCTCCACCTACGTTCAGCGTCTTAGCTTCTTTGTCAGTCATCACTCCTTTAGAAGTTGAGATGATTACAGTTCCTAATCCACCCAAAACACGCGGAAGTGTTGATGAACCTGAATATTTACGTAGTCCAGGCTTACTAACTCTCTCCAATTTCACAATTGCAGATTGCTTAGTCACAGCATTGTATTTCAAGGCTATCTTGATTATACCCTGAGGCCCGATTTCGTCAAATTTATAACTCTGGATATACCCTTTATCAAAAAGTACCTTGGTTATTTCTTTTTTTATGTTGGACGCAGGTATCTCTACAACTCTGTGCTTCGCTTTAATGGCGTTTCTGAGTCTGGTTAGATAATCTGCTATTGGATCCGTTAACATTTTTATGCCTGGTTTTGTACACCCCTTTTAAACGGGAGTGCAAAGTTAAGTAATTGAAATCAGAATTGAAAGTATTCTTACCAACTTGATTTTGTAACACCCGGAATTTTGCCTTCTGAAGCCATATCCCGGAACAGAACTCTTGAAATTCCGAATTTACGCATATACCCGCGGGGTCTTCCTGTGATTTTGCAACGATTGTGCAGACGTACAGGTGAAGAGTTACGTGGTAATTTATCAAGACCAACCCAATCCTCAGCAGCTTTCAATGTTTTACGCTTTTCAGCATAACGAGCTACCAGTGCTTGTCTTTTTCTTTCCCGTGCTTTTACTGATTCTTTTGCCATTGTCGGTAAATATCTTACTCTTAAGAATTATCCTTGTTTGTTCGCATTAGTGAAAGGCATTCCGAGTGCTTTCAGCAATTCATAACTTTCTTCGTCAGAATTGGTTGAAGTAACAAACGTAATATCCATACCTGTGATCTTGCTTACCTTTTCGATAGAGATTTCAGGGAAGATAATCTGCTCCTTAACACCGAATGTGTAGTTACCACGTCCGTCGAAACCTTTGTCGCTGATACCTTTGAAATCACGTACACGAGGCATTGCGATTGCAGTCAGACGATCCAGGAACTCATACATACGATCGCCGCGTAAAGTAACTTTCGCTCCGATCGGCATGTTTTCGCGTAACTTAAAGTTCGAAACAGCTTTTTTGGAAATCGTAGCGATTGCCTTTTGTCCTGTTATCGTAGTAAGTTCTTCAACACCTACATCAACCAGTTTTTTGTCAGCAACTGCTGCACCAATACCTTTGTTGATTACAATTTTAGTCAGACGCGGAACCTGCATCACTGACTTATACTGAAACTTGTCTTTCAGCTGCGAAACTATTTCGCTTACGTACTTTTCTTTTAATCTTGGCTGTGCCATCGTTTTAGATAGTTATTGTGGATTGCCGACCCACTCGCTTATTTATTATCTGTCAGCTTTCCTGAAAGGGAGTCTTATAAAAACTCTCCTGTCTTTTTAGAGAAACGCTGTAATTTTCCTTTGTCGTCTGCTTTACGGCCTGTGCGGGTTGGCTCCCCGGTTTTAGGATCTACCACTTTCAAATTGCTGATGTGGATAGTTCCTTCAAGCTTCTCAATGCTTCCCTGTGGATTTTGTGCATTTGGTTTCACATGTTTGGTGATCAGATTGACACCTTCCACAGTAGCTCTTGATTTTTCAATAAGCACTTTTTTGATAACACCTGTTTCACCTTTCGCGTTTCCGGAAATAACCTTAACGGTATCGCCTTTACGGATGTGTAATTTTGCAGGTGCTTTTTTATTTTTACTTTCCATTTGAGATATTCTCTTATCGGTTTAAAGAAATACTTTAATTCTGATTTCTTACAACACTTCAGGTGCCAGTGATACGATCTTCATAAACTGCTTTTCGCGCAATTCCCTTGCTACAGGGCCGAAGATACGTGTACCGCGTGGTTCATCATTGTTGTTCAATAAAACCGCTGCATTATCTTCAAAACGGATGTATGTACCATCCTTGCGTCGTACTTCCTTTTTAGTCCGTACAACAACGGCTTTGGATACCGTTCCTTTTTTCATATTGCTCGAAGAAAGAGCAGATTTTACTGTTACGACGATCTTATCGCCTACTGAGGCATAGCGTTTGCCAGTTCCGCCAAGTACACGAATTACGAGTACTTCCTTCGCTCCACTGTTGTCTGCTACCGACAGTCTTGATTCTTGCTGTACCATTTGTTACTTAGCTTTTTCAAGGATTTCTACTAATCTCCAACGCTTATTCTTACTAAGCGGACGGGTTTCCATAACTTTGATCGTATCACCGATACCAACCTGGTTACTTTCGTCATGCACCATCAATTTGGTAGTTTTGGTCATAAACTTACCGTACATCGGGTGCTTAACTTTACGTTCAACAGTGATTACACAAGACTTGTCCATCTTGTTGCTCACTACTTTACCTACTCTTTCTTTCCGTAAGTTTCTTTCTGTTGCCTCCATAATTTCTAACTGATTTACTGTTGGTTTCCTTTAACCGACAGCTCGGTTAAGAGTCTAGCTACTTCTTTACGTGAGGCGCGAATACGCAAAGGGTTCTCGATAGGAGAAATTGCGTGAGCAAATTTCAACCGTAGTAAGCGCTCTCTCTCCTGGGCGATCTGCTCTTTGAGCTGATCCTGCGACAGATCTTTTATTTCTTTACTAGTCATTGCTTTTGATAATTAGCGGTTCTTAGATACGTTCGGGGTTGGTCCTATTCCTGATAATCCCGACGTACCACGAACTTTGTTTTGATTGGCAACTTTTGAGCAGCCAAACGCAATGCTTCATTAGCAGTTTCGAGTGCAACACCGGTTGCTTCGAAAATGATCGTTCCTGGCTTAACAGGAGCTACCCAGTACTCAGGAGCACCCTTACCTTTACCCATACGAACCTCTGCAGGTTTTTTGGTAATAGGTTTGTCAGGGAAAACACGAATCCAAACCTGGCCTTCACGTTTCATAGCCCGCGTCACTGAAATACGCGCTGCTTCAATTTGACGTGCTGTTAGCCAGCCTGGTTCAAGCGACTTAATTGCAAAGGATCCGAAAGCGATTTCATGACCACGAGTGGCCAGACCTTTTTCTGCTCCCTTGTTTTTTTGTTGCTTGCGAAATTTTGTTCTTTTCGGCTGTAACATGATTCTAATCTATTTGAACCGATTTAAAAAACCGGAAAATGTCGGATTACTTCTTCTTATTTTTATTTCTCTTACGACGATCAGCTTCGCTTCCGCCGCCTGCACCGTCAGCACGTGGAGCTCCACCGCCTTCATTTCCGCCACGAGGGCCTCTTCTGTCTCTTCCGCCACGATCATTACCGCCACGGTCGTTTCCGCCTGTGCTTCTTTCAGCTCTGTCGGAAGCAGCAGTTGCCGCACTTGGAGTCAGATCACGTTTACCGTACAATTCTCCTTTAAAAATCCACACTTTAATACCTATTTTACCGTAGATAGTTTGTGCTTCAGAGATTGCATAGTCAATATCAGCTCTCAAAGTATGCAAAGGGATACGTCCTTCTTTGTATTCTTCTGTACGTGCCATTTCAGCTCCGCCCAAACGACCTGCCAAACGAATTTTGATTCCCTGTGTTCCCACACGCATTGCCGAAGCGATAGACTGCTTCATTGCACGACGGTAAGAGATACGAGCCTGCAATTGCTGTGCGATTGCTTCGCCTACCAGTTTAGCATCGATTTCAGGACGTTTGATTTCGTAGATGTTAATCTGAACATCTTTACCTGTAATCTTTTTAAGCTCTTCTTTGATTTTATCAACCTCGCTACCACCTTTACCGATTACGATACCCGGACGAGCCGTGTGTATAGTAAGTGTGATGCGTTTCAGAGTGCGCTCAATAACTACTTTGGAAATCGATCCCTTAGGGATACGTGCCTTAATATAGTTACGAATTTTTTCGTCTTCAACAAGTTTGTCAGAAAAGTCCTTTCCCCCGTACCAACTTGACTCCCATCCTCTAACAATTCCCAGTCTCAGACCTATAGGATTAACCTTTTGTCCCATTCGATATAGATCGTTTTACTTATGATTCGGTGATTACTGCTTGTTTATCTGCGCTTGCGATAGAAACCGCTGCGTCGTCAATCACAATTGTGATGTGGTTCGAACGCTTGCGAATTCTGTGTGCTCTTCCTTGCGGTGCAGGGCGCAAACGCTTCAACATACGTCCACCGTCGATAAATACGGTTTTAACAATAAGATCAGCGTCTTCCAGCTTTGTATCTTCATTCAGTTGTTGCCAGTTGGCCACCGCAGAAAGTAAAACTTTATGCAAAACTGGTGAAGCAGCCTGTGGTTGAAACTTTAAAAGCGCCAACGCTTTGCTGACCTTTTGTCCGCGAATCATGTCGGCTACTAATCTCATCTTGCGAGGAGAAGTAGGCACATTCCTTAATATAGCTCTTGCTTCCATGTTCTTTCAGATATAGGCTCGTCTGTTACCAGACCAGCTATCGTCGACTAATTATTTTCTACCTTTATCTTTTTTTGCAGTGTGACCACGGAAGTTACGCGTTGGCGAAAATTCTCCCAGTTTGTGACCTACCATGTTCTCAGTTACATAAACCGGAATAAACTTGTTTCCGTTATGAACCGCAAATGTATGCCCGATAAAATCAGGCGAAATCATTGAGCGACGAGACCAGGTTTTGATAACAGACTTACGAGCTGCGCTGTTCATCACCGTAACTTTGTTCTCCAGACGAAAGTCTATGTATGGTCCTTTTTTTAATGAGCGTGCCATGTTATTCTATTATTTTTTACGACGGCTGATAATCAATTTCTCAGAATGCTTGTTGCGGTCACGAGTCTTAAGTCCTTTTGAGAACTGTCCGTTACGTGAACGAGGCTGTCCACCTGATGAGCGGCCTTCACCACCACCCATTGGGTGATCGACTGGGTTCATTGCCACACCACGAACGCGGGGACGACGACCTAACCAACGTTTACGGCCTGCTTTACCGTAGCTCACATTCATGTGACTTGAATTGGAAACTGTTCCAACCGTTGCGATACAAGTTGAAAGTATCATACGCATTTCGCCTGATGGCATTTTTAAAACTGCATACTTACCTTCACGTGCTACTAACTGGGCGTAAGCACCTGCACTTCGTGCGAACTGTCCGCCTTTACCAGGAGTAAGCTCAACATTATGAACGATTGTACCGATTGGCATAGAACCCAAAGGAAGAGCATTCCCTACTTCCGGTGCTACTGAATTACCTGAGACGATAACCTGTCCTACTTTCAGGCCGTTCGGTGCGATTACGTATCTTTTTTCGTCATCTGCATATTGTACCAGAGCGATACGTGCAGAGCGGTTTGGATCGTACTCAATTGTAAGAACTGTGGCTGGTGCGTCGAAACGATTTCTTTTGAAATCTATTACGCGGTATTTCCGCTTGTGACCACCACCTATATGTCGCATGGTACGGCGTCCAGAGCTATTACGACCGCCTGTTCTTTTGACGGTTTCTAAGAGACTCTTTTCCGGTTTCGCTGTTGTTATCTCCTCAAAAGTAGGAGCTGAGCGAAAACGTTGACCAGCACTTGTTGGTTTTAATTTTTTAACTGCCATTGCTATTAACTCGTCAAAGATTTAAGTCGATCAACTATTCTTATGCTTCACCGTAAATATCGATGATCTCGCCTTCTGCTACTGTTACAATAGCCTTCTTGATAGTTGACGTTTTTCCACTTACAAATTTACCTCCCGATGTGCGGGACTTGCTTTTTCCAATGCTGCGCATTGTGTGAACGCTTTCTACGGTAACCCCAAACAGTTTTTCAATAGCCTTTTTGATCTCAACTTTGTTTGAAGTAAGGGATACTTCAAAGGCATATTTTCCTTGACCACCCTGAGCCGTTACCTTTTCGGTTATAATCGGACGTTTCAGTACACTCATGATTATTTGTTCAATTGGGTTTCCAAAATAGACAGAGCAGATTCACTTATTAAAAGACGGTCTGCATACATCAGGTCATAGGTATTGACCGCATCCACCGTTGTAACTTTCGCTTTTGGAATGTTACGGCTTGACAGATATAAATTGCTGTCAATCGTTGGAAGAATTAATAATGTTTTTGTATTCACTAATGCAAGTGAGTTCAAAACATTCAGATACGATTTTGTTTTTGGTGCATCAAATGAAAATGCTTCAAGAACTGAAATTGAATCTGCTTTCGCTTTGGCAGATAAAGCCGACTTACGAGCCAATGCTTTAACTTTCTTGTTGATTTTAAAACCGTAGTCACGCGGTCTTGGACCAAAAATACGTCCACCACCTACGAATACAGGAGATTTGATACTACCTGCACGGGCACCACCTGTACCCTTTTGTTTTTTAATCTTACGTGTAGAATGATTAATTTCTGCACGTTCTTTTGACTTATGCGTTCCTTGGCGCTGATTGGCCAGGTAAAGCTTTACGTCGAGATAGATCGCATGCGTATTCGGTTCGATGCCAAAAATTTCTTCTGACATGCTTACCTTTTTGCCGGTATCTTCTCCTTTTATATTTAATACGGACAGTTCCATCGGTGCTATTTCTCTAGGATTAGAAATGAATTCTTTGAACCAGGTACCGAGCCACTTACTACTATAAGATTTTGCTCAGGGATCACTTTCAGAATACGCAAATTCTGAATCTTTACACGATTGTTACCCATGCGTCCACCCATACGAATGCCTTTAAATACGCGTGATGGGAATGAACAGGCACCAATCGAACCCGGGTGACGTGCACGGTTATGCTGACCGTGAGTTTGACCACCAACCCCTGCGAAACCATGGCGTTTTACAACACCCTGAAAACCGCGTCCTTTGGCGTTGCCAACTACATCAATGAATTCACCTTCTTCAAATACATCCTGTACTGATAGTGAAGTTCCAAGTTCGTGTTCCACTTCAAATTCCTTAAACTCAACCACTTTTTGTTTGGGAGTTGTGTTGGCTTTTTTGAAGTGACCAATCATTGGCTGCGAAGAGTTTTTTTCTTTCTTCTCGCCAAAACCTAATTGGATGGCTTTATAACCATCCTTTTCTTCGGACCTAACTTGTGTAACAACACAAGGACCAGCTTGGATAACCGTACACGCCAGAGCCTGCCCGTCAGCGTTGTACAAACTAGTCATTCCGATTTTTTTACCTATTAAACCAGACATGTAAATTAATTTAAATTAGCAGGTAAAACCCCTTATTCTTTAAAACGGACTGCAAAGGTAGAAAATCAAATTTTAGAATCCTAGCAGTTTTCACATATTTCTCGCTGATAATCAGCAAAAAAAGGTCAGATGTATGGAACATCTGACCTCATTTTTTAAAGATTGACATTTCAGTGTTTAAAACACCTCAGCTAGTCCGATCTTTTAGAGCTCAGATGTGGTTTCCGTGAACGGACCTTCATCCAACTTATGTCTTTTGGCCTGGCTTAAAACAGGCCCCTAATCACTATACTTTGATCTCTACGTCAACGCCGCTCGGTAATTCAAGCTTCATAAGTGCATCAACAGTTTTTGCACTTGTAGAGAAAATATCTACCAAACGTTTGTAAGTACAAAGCTGGAATTGTTCACGTGATTTTTTGTTAACGTGGGGAGAACGCAAAACAGTGAATTTCTCAGTTTTTGTTGGCAAAGGAATTGGACCGCTAACAACAGCACCAGTCGCTTTCACCGCTTTTACAATCTTTTCAGCTGACTTATCAACCAGATTGTGGTCGAAAGACCGAAGTTTGATACGAATTTTTTGATTCATGATTTTTTATTAGTTCCGGTTCTGAGAGTACTTGAACGAAACAGCGTTTCGACAATCCGCCTGCGAAAGAACCATTTACTTCGCCGGCTTAATATTATATAAACAAAAAGGTGTACGTCACATAAATGACGCACACCAGCTTTTTATGCTTTAACTAAACCTTTTGCTTTTTCAATCACCTGCTCAGCGATGTTGTTAGGAACAATCTCGTAGTAAGCAAATGTCAAAGAAGCAGTAGCACGTCCTGATGACATGGTACGAAGATCTGTAACGTATCCGAAAAGTTCAGAAAGAGGAACATCACATTTGATAACCTGTGCACCATTACGTGAATCCATACCTCTCATGATACCACGACGACGGTTAAGGTCACCAGTGATAGGTCCTGTGTACTCATCCGGAGTAAGAACTTCTACGTGCATAACCGGTTCCATCAACTTAGAACCTGCATGACGTGCAGCTTCTTTAAAACCGATTTTAGCAGCCAATTCAAAAGATAGCGCATCGGAATCGACATCGTGGAAGGATCCGTGGAACAAACGTACTCTCATGGAATCCAAAGGATATCCTGCAAGCGCACCATTTGACATAGAAGCTTCAAAACCTTTCTGGATCGGAGCGATAAATTCGCGGGGAATAGTACCACCTACAATCTGGTTAACAAACTGTAAACCTGTTTTTGGTTCTTTGCCTTCTTCGTTATCATCTCTCGGTCCGATTTCGAATACGATATCGGCAAATTTACCGCGACCACCTGTTTGTTTCTTGTAAACTTCACGGTGTTCGAAGTTCTTGGTAAGAATCTCTTTGTAAGCTACCTGAGGCGCTCCCTGGTTTACTTCCACTTTGAACTCACGACGCATACGGTCGATGATAATTTCAAGGTGAAGTTCACCCATTCCTTTGATGATCGTCTGACCTGTTTCTTCGTTACTTTCAACCTGTAACGTAGGATCTTCTTCGATCAGCTTGGTAATTGCTTTAGAAAAGTTATCGCTGTCAGCAGCTTTCTTAGGCTCGATTGCGTAGCCAATTACCGGCTCAGGGAATACCATTGACTCAAGAATAATTGGATTCTTTTCGTCAGATAGTGTATCTCCTGTTTTGATATCTTTAAAACCCACAACCGCTCCGATGTCACCTGCCTCAAGACGATCAATCTGATTTTGCTTGTTGGCGTGCATTTGGAAAATACGGGAGATACGTTCCTTGTTTCCTGAACGGTTGTTCAAAATGTAAGAACCGGAATCAAGGTATCCTGAGTAAGAGCGGATAAAGCAAAGACGTCCTACATACGGGTCAGTTGCAATTTTAAACGCTAATGCACAGAAAGGATCTGCATCCGTTGGCTGACGTGAAATTTCAAGACCAGTACGCGGATCAGTTCCGATAATGCTTTCACGATCCTGTGGTGACGGCAAAATAGCCATCACGTAATCAAGCATCGTTTGAACACCTTTATTTTTGAATGAAGAACCGCAAACCATAGGAACGATTTTCATGCTGATCGTTGCTGCACGCAACGCTGCAAGAATTTCATCCTCTGAAATTGAAGTTGGATCTTCAAAATATTTTTCCATCAAAGTGTCGTCGAACTCAGCAACAGCTTCAAGAAGTTTTTCTCTCCACTCAGTTGCTTCTTCAAGCATATCTTCAGGAATCGGAACTTCTTTGAAAGTCATCCCTTTATCTTCTTCATTCCATTCGATACCACGGAAATTGATAAGGTCAACTACACCTCTGAAAGTATCCTCAGAACCGATAGGCAACTGAAGAGGTACAGCGTAGCTTCCAAGCATTTCTTTAACCTGGGTACAAACTTTAAGAAAGTCAGCACCTGAACGGTCCATTTTATTTACGAAACCGATACGGGCAACGTTGTAATTGTTGGCCAGACGCCAGTTTGTTTCAGACTGAGGCTCAACACCATCAACTGCGCTAAAAAGGAATACAAGACCATCCAATACACGAAGAGAACGGTTTACTTCAACTGTGAAGTCAACGTGTCCCGGTGTATCAATGATGTTGATATGGTATTTTTCACCACGGTAGTTCCAATCAACGGTTGTTGCTGCTGAAGTAATAGTGATACCACGCTCCTGCTCCTGCTCCATCCAGTCCATTGTAGCAGCACCATCATGTACTTCTCCAATTTTATGGCTAACCCCTGCGTAATAAAGAATACGCTCAGTCGTAGTCGTTTTACCTGCATCAATGTGAGCAGCAATTCCAATGTTTCTTGTTAATCTTAGATCACGTGCCATGACAAATGGTGATGTGTTATATTATTCGATGTGCAATGCTAAACTGAAGTATTTCAGAACTTTAAATCAGCCGTATAGTACGCCTACTTCAAAAATTCAGAGTGCAAAAGTATAAATTGTTGATTATAAAAACAATGATACTTAAATAATTATTTTAGAATCCGTCCCATTGTATAAACGTATTTTAAAATAATTTATAAAAAGCTGTTTACCGCAAAGCAAAACACAGTTTTCAAATCAAAGAAGAGGCCAGACATACCGCCTGGCCTCTTCCTTAAATATATTTCCAAAAGATACTTACTAGAACCTGAAGTGTGAGAATGCTTTGTTCGCATCCGCCATACGGTGGGTATCATCTTTCTTTTTAACGGCAGCACCTTCACCTTTTGCAGCAGCGATTATTTCGCCAGCAAGACGGTCAACCATTGTTTTTTCTCCACGCTTACGTGAATAGTTAATCAACCATTTCATACCCAGCGACTGCTTGCGCTCAGGACGAACTTCTGTAGGAACCTGGAAAGTTGCACCACCAACACGACGGCTTTTTACTTCAACAGATGGCGTAACGTTGTTCAATGCTTTTTTCCATGTTTCAAGACCACTTTCGCTGGTTTTTTTCTCTACCAACTCAAGAGCGTCATAAAAAATAGTAAAAGCAATGCTTTTCTTGCCTTCGTACATCAGGTTATTAACAAATTTTGTAACCTGCACATCTCTGAACTTTGGATCAGGCAGGATGTATCTTTTCTTTGGTTTGGACTTTCTCATTTTAGTACTTAATGTTTAACGAGGTTTCGTTTTGCAACTTATTCACCCGGAATCATCTCCCGGATTACTTCCCTTTTATCAGAATATTTCTTTAATAAAAGCAGAGAGAGTTACTTTTTATTTTTTCTTACCTTTTGTTGGTGCTGCTGCAACCTGTCCTGGCTTAGGACGTTTAGCACCATATTTCGAACGACGTTGTTTACGGCCATTCACACCTGCTGTATCCAGTGCTCCACGGATGATGTGGTAACGAACACCTGGTAAATCTTTCACACGACCACCACGGATCAATACGATCGAGTGCTCTTGCAAGTTGTGTCCTTCCCCGGGAATGTAAGCATTTACCTCCTTGTTGTTGGAAAGGCGAACACGGGCTACTTTACGAAGCGCTGAGTTCGGTTTTTTCGGCGTTGTGGTGTACACACGTGTACACACACCCCTACGCTGAGGGCAGGAATCCAAAGCCGGCGACTTTGATTTCCATGTAATGGTCTCTCTACCCTTACGGACTAATTGTGAAATAGTTGGCATTTAACAAATTGATTTTGATCTGGTTAATGCACCAGTCTATTGTTTTGAAAACAGTTTTCCCGAAAAATCGGACTGCAAAAGTAAAACATTCATCTTGATTTACAAAAGGTTGATCATTTTTTTACTTGGTAATTATGGATAACCCCGGCAATGTGTACAAAATCAGATTATAGCCTTAAAATAAATTCTGTTATTTCAATTACAAAATCAGTCCTTTTTTGCCGTACTTTAACAAAAAGCACTTCTATTAAAGTATTGATATTTGAAACGTTATGAACAATTCTACCCCTTTACTCCAGTCCAATCAGCGAGTGGTTAAAATTCTTTTGATTATTGCCGGACTTTTATATCTGGTCTCCGATGTCTTTTATTTATTAAACCGGTATGAAATTCATCAGGGTGATCTGAGCCTGTATTACAACATAGCGACGCAGATGCTTAGCGGAAAAATTCCCTATAAGGATTTTAGAATTGAATATCCTGCACTTGCGATTCTCCCGATTATAATACCAGGAATCGTTAACCATTTATTTCACGGGGGATTCGAGAGCTATTGTGCGTTTTTTGTAGTACAAAATATCATTTTTGCCATTACTACCGGATTTATCATCTTTTTTACAAAAATCGGCAGTCAGAAAACCATATATACGCTTTCCACCTATGTAATTATTTGCCTGTTTTCACTACCGGTTTATTTGTACAGATATGACGCTTTTCCGGCAATGCTGACAAGTATTGTTGTTTACAGTATCTTTCAAAAACCACTTGTTTCCGGAATTGCTCTGTCGGCAGCTGTAGCTGCAAAGCTTTATCCCATTGTTATGGGACCGGCCATAGCAATTTACTTTATCCTGAACAGAAACCTGAAAAGAGGACTGATTTTCTTATCCGGTGCCTTGCTTTTCCTTGCTGTTGCGGGCTGCACCATCCTGCCCTTTACCGGAACGGAAGCTTTTGATTTTCTCAGGTATCATCAAATTCGGGGCATTCAGATCGAAAGTGTTCCCGGCGGTCTGCTTTTACTTGCTAATAAGGTGGGCTTGATACCGGTTCGTATCATACAAAACTTTGGCTCTCTGAATATAGATGCGCCAACGGCGAAAAAGGTTGCAGAAATGCTGAAGCTGGTTGTCCCTGTTGTTTTTACTTTTTTATTCGTTTTCCAATGTTGGGTGTTTTATAAAGAAAATCAAATCAAAGGTTACATTGAGCAGATCAGCGTAATCAGAGCGCTTTCGATGTGGATTTTCATTTTTTTGATCTTCAATAAAGTACTTTCTCCTCAATACTTAATTTGGCTTTTCCCATTCATACCATTTTTAAATCCGGGAATCAGGATCAAATTTACTGTAGCCCTCATTTTGACTATAACCATCTTTCCGGGCTGGTATTTTTATCTGGTTACTATTCACCCTACGTTCGTAGCTTTGCTCAATACCCGTAACCTTCTCCTGATTTGGATTCTTGCAGACCTCGCAAATTTGATGGTTCGCAGTGTTTTTGACAAAACAGCCAGGCAGGATGCCGATGGTAACGAATTGGCCATTGCTTAGTTAACAATTCATCCTGCTTTCCACCAAGACTCCTGCCTCAAATTCATATTCTTTAGGAGAAACAGCGTAATTAAAACTGAAAAAATCTATACATTCGACAGAATACCCGGTGTTATAACGGACACTGGCTTTCTGTGGCAACATTTTTATAAAAATCTTGCCACTTCATATAGGGAATTTTATTTCCAAACGTTGTTTATTAGTATTGTCTTTCAAAAACCCAAAGTGCGAGTCGAATCGTTTGATTTTATACTTTAAATTATGAAAATTTTGCGGTATTATTTTACCCTGTTTGTTAGTCTTCTTGTTATAAATTTGATGTTATCCGGCTGTAATTCAGCTATGCAGGCGTATAAAGACGGGTTGAAGAAGTTTGATAACGGAGAGTATGACCTCGCTATTAAAGGTTTCCAGAAAGCCGAAGCCGAAAACTACGAACCCACACAAACCAGCTTTCTGATTGCAGAGTCTTACAGGCTGTCCAATCGTTTTAAAGAATCAATTCCTTACTACAAAAAAGCCTTGGACGCCGGGATCACAAATCCTGAGGCGCGATTCCAGTATGCTTATGCACTGAAAACCACCGGGCAATACCAGGAAGCTTCAAACGAATTTGCGGCTTTTGCAAAAGCCGAAGGAAGTTCGAAAAATCTACAGGACCGCGCTTTAAGGGAAATTGAAATCCTGAAAATTGCTGACCGCCTCCGCACACAGAAAATGGAAGTTCAGATTAAACAAATCCCCCTTAATACGGTGGGATCTGAGTTCTCACCAACAATCTCCGGCAACGAGCTTGTTTTCTCTTCTTCCAGAAAAGAAATCGTCTATAAAAACAATGGCCAGCCTATGCTTGGGCTTTACAAAGTAGCCATAGCCCAGGACGCAGGCGAAACGCAGGGTAACCCGGTTTTATTTAGTCAGGATATTTTTGCACCTGATGCCAACGAAGGATCTCCGGCATTTTCACCAGATGGCAAAACACTGGTTTTTGCCCGTGGAAATACAGGAAAAAAGAAAGGAACTGCGGATGTGGATCTGTTTCTGAGCCGGAATGTTAATGGCAAGTGGACTCCGCCTGCAATGCTTCCCATCAACGATTCACTTGCGTGGGATGGTTCTCCGGCATTTTCCCGCGATGGCAAAACATTATACTTTGCTTCAAACCGTGCAGGCGGTTCGGGAGGAATAGATTTGTACCGCACCAATATGGATGCATCCGGCCGTTTCAGCAAACCGGTTAATATGGGTAAGGACATCAATACAGCCGGAGATGACATGTTTCCATATGTAGCCGAAGGTGGTAAACTATATTTTGCATCCGACGGACATCCCGGGCTCGGCAAACTTGATTTGTTTTCCGCAACCCGTTCACAAGGTGTGATTACGATTGAGAACATGGGACTTCCTTTTAACAGTCCGCAGGATGACTTTGGTTTTACCTTTTATAAAGACCTTAATAAAGGCTTTTTTTCCTCGAACAGAGAGGGGGGAAAAGGAGATGATGACATTTATTATTTCTATGGACCGGAAAAAGAGGATACAACTACAATTGCCAAAAACGACGATCCCAACGATCCTTTAAATCCAAAGAATCCAAACTATGTAAATGGCAAATTAAAAACAGTGCGTTATTTCCTTGCGGGCAATATTCTGGAAAATACGCCCGAAGCTGTGCCTGTTGATTCTGCGATTGTGCATATCCTGCCTGATACTTCCGATGTTCAGATCAGTCAGTTTCCTACTTTGAAAGATGGAAAATTTGGAAAACAGCCGGTTGAAGAGGGCAAATCCTATGTGTTACTCGTAGAGCGCAAAGGTTACATCAGCAAACGGGAATCTTTCTCAATGGATGGACGCAGCATTCCACCGATCTTTTTGAATAAAGCCATAACTGATACCACGTTCCAGGTTACAGTCAAACTGGACAAGCTCGAACTGAACAAAACCTTTGTACTGGACAACATTTATTATGACTTGGACAAATATAACATTCGTTCAGATGCAGCGATTGAACTGGACAAACTGGTTCAAATCCTGAAAGATAACCCGACGATGAATATTGAATTAAGTTCCCATACTGATGCGCGTGCGACAGATGCCTACAACATGACCCTTTCGCAAAACCGGGCCGAGTCTGCGGTAACGTATCTGGCTTCAAAAGGTATTGATCCCGACAGAATGACTGCGAGAGGATACGGTGAACGTGAACTTATCATTCCAAATGCAAAAACAGAAGCTGAACATCAAAGAAACCGGAGAACGGAATTCACGATTTTGAGCTATTAACAGCATCTTTCTTCTTGAAAAAGCCTGAATTTGAGTTTTTCAAATTCAGGCTTTTTGTTTACTAAGGGTACATCTTTCCTAAGAACTAAAAGCTGAAAATTACAGCAAGACACATTTTATCTGTAACATTGCACCCAATTAACACTTCTTACCTTAAATATTACTGATGGCTCAACGAATCGTTTATTGGTTTAGAAATGACCTTAGACTGAATGATAACGAAGCATTATATACTGCTGCAACCGCCGGCCAGGAGGTTATTCCTGTTTACGTTTTTGACCCGCGTCAATTCGAAAATACAAGACTCGGCTTTCGCAGAACAGGGGCGTTACGGGCCCAGTTTCAGATTGAATGCGTAATTGATCTCCGGAACCGGTTACGCGAGAAAGGTGGTGATTTACTTGTTCGCATAGGAGAACCTGAAAAAATTATTGCCGAACTGGCCGAGACATACCAGGCTGAATATGTATTTACCAGCAAAGAAATAGCGCCCGAAGAGACACGAATTGAATCATCTTTGAGCAAAAGGCTAAAAATCAGCAATATCGATATCAGGCTATTCTGGATGGATACGCTAAGCCAGGTTACAGACCTTCCTTTTTCTGTTTCAAAGCTACCACTGGGTTTTGCACAGTTTCAAAATCAGGTAAAAGGTCATTTAAAAATAAAAGAACCTTTGCCTGCGCCTGAGAGAGTAACTCTCCCGCAGGATTTTGAGGCAGGAATTATTCCTTCTCTGCCTAAGCTTGGAATCGATCCCCAGGAAATGAGTAATTCCAACATTAAAGACGGAGCACTTCCCCGTGGCGGCGAAACAATGGCTTTAGCCAAAATGGATGAATACATTAAGAATAGTCCGCAAACCGAGATAGATCCTGATTCAGTGGATCTGCTAACAGATTCCCAGTTGAGCAACTGGCTTTCTCTTGGCTGCATCTCAGCCCGTTATATCTATAAAACTGTTTCTGAACGAATAACTCCCAGCGCATTAACTGAAACGTTATTGAACAATCTGCTGGCGAGAGATTACTTTCACTGGACTTTACTTCGTTTTGGGCCTAGAATGTTCAAACCCAGCGGAATCAAACATAACTTCAACCAGCCATGGCTGAATGACAGCGTTTTGTTTGAGAAATGGAGCAAGGGTGAAACCGAAAATGAATCAGTAAATGCTATCATGCAGAAGCTGCTTTCAAGCGGAGATTTGTCTTCGGGAGAGCGGAAAGCTGCGGCAGCCCATCTTGTTCATGATCTGACCGTGAACTGGACCTGGGGAGCTATGTACTTCGAAAGCTTTCTGATTGATTACGATGTTTCTGTCAATTGGGGGAAATGGAATAACCTGGCAGGTGTCGGTGCTGACTGATTTAAATGTATAAGTTTCCTTTTCCTGCTATCCACGCAGGCTGCATGACGTAAGGTTACAAAACCGGCCATGTAGTTTTTCTTAAAGATTTTGCTAGCTTTGATCAACTTTGAAGCCAGTTCATTAACTCTAAACTATTAATACAATGTCAAAAGGACTAATTGCAGTAATCGCTATTTTTCTTATTCTTGGATTCGTTGGGTGTGGTAAATATAATGGCCTTGTAGATAAAGACGAAACAGTAAAGGTAAAATGGGCGAATGTTGAAAGTCAGTATCAGCGCCGTGCGGACCTTATTCCTAATCTTGTAAGTACTGTAAAAGGCGCAGCAGATTTTGAAAAAAGTACTTTGACAGCCGTAATCGAAGCTCGTGCAAAAGCGACACAAACTACGATCAGCGCCGACCAGTTAACACCTGAAAACATTGCTAAATTCCAGGGTGCTCAGGATCAGCTTAGCGGTTCACTTTCGCGTCTGCTTGTTTCGGTTGAACAATATCCGCAGCTGAAAGCAAACCAGAACTTCCTGGAATTACAGGCTCAGCTGGAAGGAACGGAAAACAGGATCACCGTAGCGCGTAATGACTTCAATACCGTTGTGAAAGACTACAACCAGGAAGTGCGTACTTTCCCAACCAACCTGTTTGCAGGCGTATTCGGATTTGCACAAAAAGGCTACTTCACCGCAGCCGCAGGTTCAGAAAAAGCACCATCGGTAAAATTCTAAATTGAATCCGCAGGATGATGGCGGGCACCCGATATCATCCTGCCGGCCAAAACTTATCAATATCCATCCTGGCGGTTGACCCGCTGATAACGTTTTAAATTCATGGCAGCCGATTCACTTTTTTTCGGGGCAGAGGAGCAGCAGCGTATTATAGCTGCTATTCAGGAAGCCGAAAAACAAACTTCCGGTGAAATTAAAGTGCATATCGAAAAGAAATGTACTTCTGAAAATGTGATGGACCGGGCTAAGGAGGTTTTCGGGCTCTTAGATATGCATCTTACCCAGGATCACAACGGAGTACTTTTTTATCTTGCTTACGAGGACCGGAAATTTGCTGTTTTGGGGGATCAGGGGATTTTTGAAAAAGTAACCGAAGACTTCTGGAATAGCACCAAGGATCTGCTTCGCAGTAATTTTGCCAACAACCGCTTTGCAGATGGATTATGCCTGGGTATTCAGGAAGCAGGCATACAGTTAAAGAAACATTTCCCATACAGTTCAGACGATGTCAACGAACTTCCGGACGACATCTCGTTCGGATCATAATGATTATGAAAAAATACCTTGTTTTTTCTTTTTTACTGTTGTTCACTTTTTGTCGCGTTTTGGCACAGGATGTTCCTGCAAAACCAAACCCGCCGCGACTGGTAAACGATTTTGCCAATCAGCTGAACCCAACCGAAACGGCGGAGCTGGAAAGAAAACTTGTTGCCTACAATGACTCAACTTCTTCGGATATAGTAATTGTGGTGGTACCCACGACAGGAGATTATGCGATTGCTGATTATGCACTCAAGATCGGAAGAGAATGGAAACTCGGGCAAGTGGGGAAAAACAACGGAATTGTGATCCTTTGGGCATCTACTGACCGAAAGATTTTTATCAGTGTTGGAGATGGAATGGAGGGTGTCATTCCGGATGCGATAGCTAAACGCATCATCTCTACCGTAATAACTCCGGAGTTTAAAAACGGCATGTATTATCGAGGACTTGACAGGGGAATTGATGCCATTTTCAAATATGCTACAGGTGAATACAAAGCAGAACCAAAAGAAGATAATGATGGCTCTGGCTCACCCGTACTTGTATTCGTAGTCATCTTCGTTATCATTCTGATCATTATTTACAGAAACAGAAACAATGGCGGACGCGGTGGAGGTGGTTTCCGGAACTTCGGTGGACCGGTATTCTTTCCCTACACTACATTTTCGGGCGGCGGTGGGTCGTCAGGAAACTGGGGTGGCGGAGGAGGAGGAGGTGGCTTCGGCGGATTTGGCGGCGGCGGCGGTTTCAGCGGCGGCGGTGCAGGAGGAGATTACTGATTTATTAAGTATTAAGAAAACCCGTTCAGAGACAATCTTCTGAGCGGGTTTTCTTTTGCTGTCAACGTAACGTATAGTATTGGCATGCTTTTTTATTATTTATGGAAATAATAACATTATAACCTAAATTAATGAAGTATGGAAAACAGGAATAATAATACCGGCATGCTGATTGGTCTGATACTGATGACCGTGCTGGCTGCCGTTTTTGGATATTTATATTACCAGGAACGTGGAATTACAAATAAGCAGGAGATGGATCTTGAAGCAAGGGTTACAGAACTTGCAGCTTCTGAAATTAAGCTGGATTCGATTTCAAAACAGTTGGATGCCCGGATTCTTGAAGTTCAGGGACTAGGCGGAGACATTGAAGAACTGCAAAAAATGAAGGCGTCTTTAGAACAAGACCGTATAGCGCTTCGTAAAGGCAATGCGTCGATGGGTAAAAAAGTGAAAGAATATGAAGCCTTCTTGACTAAAAAAGACGAAGAAATTGCTCTGCTGAGAGAAGAAAATCAGCAGCTCATAAGCCAGAATGAAACATTGGTACAAACAAACACAGAACTTGAAACCACTAAAAAAGCGGTTAGTGACTCACTAACCGGCGTTATTTCGAAAAATGCTGAGCTTGAATCCAAAGTGACGATGGCAGCTGCATTGCGTGCAAGAAACGTGAAGGTATATGCGATTTCTTCCAAAGGTAAAGTTCGTGAGGGAGAAGAAGTAAAAGCGAAAAGGGTTGATAAAGTGCGGGTTGACTTTATCCTGGAAAAAAATCCATTGACTTTGACGGACAACAAAACGGTTTACATGCGAATTATTGATCCGGCTGGTGCAACGATCGCTGATAATGCAACAGGATCAGGTGAGTTTGATTATAACGGTGGCAAACAAGGTTATACAATAAGTCAGGACGTTGTTTATGGAAACAATAACCAGGACGTTAGTATCCTTTATGACAGAGCCACTCCTTTTAGCAAAGGCAAATATACAGTTCAACTGTACGCCGAAGGTTTTGCGATAGGGGAAGGATCATTTTCGGTAAAATAAGAGTATACAAAGAATTATATTTTAGGGAGTTAAGCGCTTATCTGCGTTTAACTCCCTTTCTTTTATACGACTTTTTAAAATAATTGTTCAAACAAATAAGTATTTAATATTTAACCATAATTCCTATCTTGCGCCTTATAATAAGCTGACAAGGCCCACAATTACCAAATAAAACACTTCTCTTGTTTATGTCTAAACAGATATCAGAAAAACACCCGCGAGGGTTATACGTACTATTTTTTGCAGAAATGTGGGAGCGGTTTAGCTATTACGGGATGCGGGCGATCCTTCTGCTTTTCCTTTTAGATAATGTACGGGGCGGGATGGGCCTGGATGCTGCCGAGGCCACTGCCGTTTATGGACTTTACACTGCCTCTGTGTACTTGCTTACACTTCCTGGTGGCTGGCTTGCCGATAATATCTTTGGTCAGAAAAAGGCGATTTGGTATGGGGGTATTATCATTATGCTCGGTCACATCATTCTGGCTATACCGGGCGGAACAGGGATTTTCTTCCTGGGCCTTGTTGTAGTAGCCATGGGAACCGGTTTACTGAAACCCAATATCAGTTCAATCGTTGGGGAATTATACCCCGAAGGTGGGGCAAGACGCGACGCAGCGTTCTCTATCTTTTACATGGGGATAAACCTGGGTTCTGTATTGGGAATAACAATTGTCGGATATCTTGGTCAGAAAATCAACTGGCACATGGGCTTTGGAGCAGCTGCCGTGGGTATGTTTTTAGGACTTATCGTATTTCGCTATGGAAGTCAGAAATACCTGCAGGGCTTTGGTGACGTACCTCCTGTGAAAGTAGTAACAGCAGAGTCTGCTGCAAAATCGGGCTCTGAACGTAAGCTTGGATATGGATTGGTAGCACTGCTTGTTATATTTTTAGCGGTACTTCAGTTACAGGGAATTATTGACATGAGTACAGCGCAGGGACTTGCCCAGGGTGCCGGTGTGATCATTGTGAGCGTATCTTTATTCTATTTCCTTTTTATTCTGATTGCCGGCGGACTTACTGCCGTTGAAAAACGTCGGGTATTGGTACTGATTGTATTCTTCTTAGCCGCGGCCATATTCTGGTCAGGATTTGAACAAGCCGGCTCTTCACTGCAAATCTTTGCCGAACGATATACACAGAGAACATTTGGTGGTTGGGAAATGCCATCCAGCTGGTTCCAGAATTTCAACGGAACATTCATTCTGTTGTTCGCACCGATAATGGCAAGTCTTTGGATATTCTTATCCAAGAGAGGGCTTAACCCGTCAACTCCGGTAAAATTTGCTTTGGCTTTGCTTCTGGTAGGAGCAGGATTTTTCATTATGGAAATGGCCTCGAAGGTAGCCGTTACAGGCCAGCTGGCTTCACCATTCTTCCTGACGTTTACCTACATGGTTCATACCATTGGAGAGCTTTGTCTTAGCCCTGTTGGGTTGAGTTCATACACGAAACTTGCACCAAAAAGGTATGTCAGCCAGCTTATGGGGATTTGGTTTGTTGCAGCTTCCCTTGGAAACCTTATTGCCGGACTTTTTGCAGGCGGTTTCGACGAAGAAAACTTACAGCAGATGCCTGCTCTTTTCAATCAGGTAACTTTGTTCTCGATCGGGTTCGGATTGTTGTTACTGATTTTCTGGAAACCGGTTAAAAACTGGATGGGAGGAATTAGTTAATCAAATGGCATTTCTGCTTAAATCTGACAACCTATATAAACAGAAAGAGCTCCTTTAACCGGGAGCTCTTTCTGTTTATTTTATGATATTTAGTGAATGCTTACTTCCCCATCGATTTATCCCGGATTGCTTTAAATTCCGATCCTGCTTTCCATCCTGGGAAAGTGGTTTCATTACTTAGACGATAGCCAACATCAAACAGCAGCCGTATATCTTCCACAATACCCGAAAGATCCCAGTCGGATGAATATTCGTCAGTTGGTGCATGATACCTTTTGTCGTTATACTCCTTCTTTTGCGCTTCTCCCCACTCCTCTCCATGTTCAACCGACACGGAGCCATTTTCAATATACATGGAAGGAATACCCACTTTCGCAAAATTAAAATGGTCGGAGCGGAAGTACCAACCACCGGACGGATCCGGCTCGCCACGGGTTGTACGTCCCTGCTCAGCCGCCGCCTGTTCTGCATATTCATCGAGTTCCGATTGTCCTTTACCAACAATAATAATATCTTTCATCCGGCCAAACGGCTGAAGAACGTCCATATTAATATCAGCAACTGTTTTGTTCACAGGATATACAGGATGTGATGCATAATAATCTGAACCCAGCAATCCCTGCTCTTCCGCAGTAACGGACAGGAAAACAACTGAACGCGATGGTTTTGTTTTGGTTTGTGTAAAAGCATGTGCGAGTTCAAGTAAAGCGGCAGTTCCTGAAGCATTATCCGCTGCACCATTGTAAATAGAATCTCCGTCAATCGGCTCTCCTTTTCCAAAATGATCCCAATGCGCTGAATATATGATATACTCGTCTTTTTTTCCGGTTCCGGGAAGCAACGCCAGCACATTGTTTGATTCCGATTTTTTGATCGTGTTGTTAAGCGTGATAGAAGAGTTTACGTGAAGCGGAACAGGCCTGAACCCTTTTTTACCTGCTGCAGCTAACAACGTATCAGACACACCAGCCAGCGTAAAGAGCTTTTTAGCCGACTCCATTGTGATCCATCCCTCCATCACTGCGCGGGACATGTTATCATCTTCCGCTTGCAGGTATAATTTCGATTTAGACCAGCCACTTCTTACAACCGCCCAGCCATAACTGGCCGGTTTGGTATCATGGATAATAATTACACCGGTCGCTCCCTGTCTGGCGGCCTCTTCGAACTTGTAAGTCCAGCGGCCATAGTAGGTCATTGTTTTTCCTTTAAATAACGTGCTATCCGAAAAGCCGGGATCGTTTACCAGCACAACCACCGTTTTGCCTTTTACATCAAGTCCGTCATAGTCATTCCAGCCATATTCAGGAGCGACAATACCGTAACCTGCAAAGATCATCTCAGAATTTTGAACTGATACCTGCTCACGTACCCGACGGGTTGCCGCAACAAAATCATCCAGATAATTTAATGAAATACTGCCCTTTGCATTTTTAAATATAAGCTGCCCCGCCGGCTTAGACATAATGTCGACCATCGGTACTTTTTGAAAATAGCTGTCGCCATTACCTGGCAAAAGACCCATTTTCTCAAATTCTGTTTTCAGATAATTGATTGTTTTTTCTTCTCCCGTTGAAAAAGGCTTTCGCCCTTCCAGCGAATCGGAAGCGAGGACTGCAATATGTTTGGTAAACTCCTCACCTGTAATGAGGCTGTCATCCTGCTTTTTGGACTGATCCGAACATCCGGCAAACAACAGCGTGCCGCAAAGAACCAGCATCAATGGAAATTTGAATTTCATAATTAAATGGTGTTTTGTACTAAAATCGTTATCACGGTATCTGGTGAAATTAGCAATTTACATCCTATTACTTTGCATGTAAGTAAGTACTTTTGCCAAAAGCCTCTTTAAAATTTCGATTGCATATTTAACGGGCTCTTACCAAACTTCAAAAAACAAATAATCTATGAAATTAGCCAGTTTAAGTTATTCCCTTCTGGCCCTGTCATTGGTGACGGCGGGCTGTAAAAAGGAAAAGGAAGAATCAGTAGCGGAAAAAGTACCTGGTTACGATATCAGTTCGCTCGATTCTACTTTTAAAGCATGTGACGATTTTGACAGTTATGCAAATGGAGGCTGGAAAAAGAAGAACCCCATTCCAGGAACGGAAAGTCGCTGGGGCGCATTCGGAATTTTGGATAAAGAAAATAAGGAGGTCCGTCTGAAAGGAATTATCGAAGAAATTACCAATAAGAAAGACCGTAAAAAAGGAAGCGAGGAACAGCAGATTGCAGATTATTATCAGTCATACCTGGATTCGGCTACGATCGAAAAACGAGGTTTGGAACCTTTGAAGCCATATCTGGACAAAATTGAATCGGTTCAGTCATTAAAAGATCTTGCGTCTGTAACAGGTGAACTGCAAAAGCTGGGTGTTTCCGCCGTCCTTGGATTTGGAGTTGAGGGTGATTTGCGTAACAGCAAAATGAATGTGCTTTATCAGGGACAGGATGGCCTTAGTCTGGGAGAGAAAAGCTACTATGAAAGAACAGATTCAAGCACGTTAAACGTTCGGAAAGAATTTGTAAAACATGTTGATAAAATGTTCGGCTTTGCCAGCTTTAAAGATCCGAATCCGGGAAAAACGATTCTGGATTTTGAAACAAAACTGGCTAAAATTCAATTAACCAATGTAGAACTTCGCGATCCGGTGAAGACTTACAACAAAATGTCCACAAAGGAATTTCAGAACCTGATTCCCGATTTCGATCTAAAAACTTTTGCAGATAAGCAGGATATTAAGACGGATACACTCATTGTACAGAATATCCCCTACCTGAAAAACCTGAACACGCTGCTTAAAGCGACACCGCTGGCTACCCTGAAACTATATACCCGCTGGCAGTTGCTTTCTCAGTTTGCCGGGTTTCTGCCAAAAAACTTTGATCAGGAAAATTTCAATTTTTTCAGCAAAGTAATCAGAGGAACCAAACAGCAAAGAGCACGTACCGAGAGAGCAATCCGGTCGACGGATGGTTTACTTGGAATGCCATTGGGAAAGTTATTTTCTGCCAAATATTTTCCTGAGGAAGATAAAAAGAAAGTATCTGAAATGATCGAAAACGTGCGTACGGTATACGGCGAAAGAATCGACAAACTGACCTGGATGAGTGATTCAACCAAAGCTCGTGCTCACAAAAAGCTAAAAGCATTTACTTACAAAATCGGCTATCCTGATAAATGGAAAGATTATTCGTCCATTGATATAAAAAGCGATAAGCTTTTTGAAAATGTGGTGGCGGCATCTTTATACCAACACAAAGAAAGTGTAGAAAAAATAGGCAAGCCGGTTGACAAAGATGAATGGGGCATGACGCCGCAAACGGTAAATGCTTATTACAACCCATTGAATAACGAGGTGGCTTTTCCGGCAGGCATTTTACAGCCTCCTTTTTATAACCGTGATGCAGATGATGCCATCAACTATGGAGGAATTATTGCCGTAATAGGTCATGAATTCACGCATGGATTTGATGATCAGGGCTCGCAGTTTGATGAAGAAGGAAATCTGAAAAACTGGTGGACCGCTTCTGACCGTTCTAATTTTGATAAACTGACGAAGAAGTACATTGACTATTTCAGCGGAATTGAAGCTTTGCCTGGTTTTAAAATAAACGGTGCATTGACAATTGGGGAAAATGTAGCCGATTTGGGCGGACTTACCCTGGCCTATTATGCTTTGGAAAAATCATTAAAAGGCAAACCAGAACCAGCTTTAATCGACGGATTTAACTGGAAACAACGCTTTTTTCTTGGCTGGGCACAGGTTTGGCACATGAACACAACGGATGCTGCTTTGCAAAACCAAATTCAAACAGATCCTCATGCACCTGCAAAGGACCGTATCAACGGCCCGCTTCCGCATTTGAAAGAATTCCAAAATGCATGGAACTGTGGCGCCGGAAGTAAAATGGCATTGCCGGAAGTTGCGAGAGTGGTTATTTGGTAGGAATTGAGAAGTTTAGGAGTTATGTAGTTAGAGTAGTTAAGAAGTTAGCATTGTCCGGCTTCTTAACTACTTTAACTTCTCTAACTTCTCCTTAACAATGAGCTTCTCTATTTTTAGTAATTATTGTAGTTAAAGAAGTTAGCGATACCTGACCCCATAACTACTTTAACTTCTTAATTCCTTTAACTTCTCTGGCTCTTAACTACTTCCCCGCCCTGCTTCTGCTTCGGTACACACTTGGGCTGCATCCCTTCACCTGCCGGAATTGCCGGGCGATATTTTTACTGTCGATCAGCCCCATGTCCAGGGCTATTTCAAAAACAGACATGTCGGTATCAAGTAACTTCTGGGTGAATTTTTCGATACGTAGATTGAAGATGTATTTATAAACCGGATATCCGGTAATTTCCAGGAACCGCTTTTCCAGTGCCCTTCTAGACAGGGGAACCTGTTTCACCACCTCATCCACATGCAGGTTTTTATCAATATTCTGGTGGATAAACTTCAAAGATGATGCAATGTGGTCGTCGTTGGTCGCATAAATGTCCGTTGAATGACGCGTAATAACCTGAACCGGTTTCACCACAATGTCATGGTAATCTGTAATGCCATGTTTAATGAGATGATCCAGCAATTTTGCCGTATCATAACCTCCTTTTTCGACATCCAGTGCAATGCTGGAAAGCGGCGGATCGGATAAATCGCATATCATTTCATCATTATCCACACCTAAAACAGCCACTTCCTCAGGAATTCTGATCCCCAGATACCGGCAGGCTTCTGTGATGTGCTGTCCTTGGTTGTCATCACAAGCCATCAGTCCGATTGGTTTTGGCAGCGATTTCAGCCAGCGGCTAAGCGAGCTTGGTTTGTAATACCACAACTCGGTTGATCTTGCTTTTTTGTGTTCAAAATAATGGACCTTGTGTCCGGTACTATTTATCCTTTTCTCAAAACCTTCTGATCTTTCCCTGGACCAGACAATGTCACTAAACCCGTAAAAAGCAAAATTTGTAAAACCTTTTTTCAGGAAGTAATCAGCGCCGAGCTGGCCTGTTTCGTGGTAAGCACCGGTAATATTGGGAATTTCGGCAAATCGCTCTTTAAAATCCTGTGCGATGACCGGAATACCTGCCTGCACAAATTTTTCAATTTCCTTATCATTGTAAAGCTGGCCAATAATGCCATCCGCTCCCCATTCAAGCGCCCATTTTAAAATTCCGTCTATCCCTACCGTTTCCCGGTGAAAGATTGGCATCCTGCAAAATATCCAGGGTCCCTTCTCTTTTGAGTACGTATTGATGCCCTTCATAAGGCTTTTGCTATACTCTTCGGCAAAATCGAGAAGAAGGATAATCTTGTACATGAATTATTAAAATATTTAGAATCGGGATTAAAAGGAGCGATTAAACCGCATAAAATTATAACAATTCGTGAAAATTGCGGTCCGGCGCGCGGTGCATTCGTGGCAAAAATCCAGCTTCAATTCTACTTCCAAATTCTGTCATTGTTAACCAAAGGCCGTGCCCAGATACCGATACTGAATATATAACCCAGCGTAACGAGTAAAAATAACATTGCCAATTTTAACCCTATTAATTCTCCAATACCTCCGATAATAAGTGGAACCACCGCTCCTCCGCAAATGCCGGCGCAAAGTATTCCTGAAAATGTACCGTGGTGGTTGGGCACAGAGTTAAGGGCGAGGGAAAAGATAACGGAATACATCACCGAAGCAAAAAAACCGGTTGCCGGAAAAGCATACAGAGCTATTTCTTTGGAACCAAAAAGCGCTGCAAGTAAGGCGACGACCGCTCCAGCGGTAAAAAACATGAGTACATAACGGCTATCGAATATCTTCAAAAGTAATAAACCAAGTAGACATCCCACTGTCAGCAACCCCCAGAAATAGGAAATAACAGAGGCGCCGGTTGTACCCGGATCTACTCCATGATAGGTCTGTAAAAATTGTGAAATCCAGTTAGCAATTCCTTGTTCCGTTCCCACATAAGCGAAGATTCCCAAAAAGAACAGCCAAACAAATTTGTTGCCTGACAGTTCTGTAAATGAACTGCCGACATCAATACGTTCATCTTCTTTTAATTCTACTTTTGGAAATTTAACGAGGGCAATAACAATTACCATGACCAGGGCGATCACCGCAAACACCCAGTAAAGCGAAACCCATTTCAGGTTTTGTGGTACCAGTTTATTTAAAATATCTAATAAAAATCCTGACTTATCTGAGTGTACGTTTAAAACCAGATAGCTATAAAGCAGCGGACTTAAAAAAGAAGCAGCGCCAAAAAACAGCTGCGCCATTACCGAATTAAATGCAAATTTCTCTTCCCCGCCTGCTACTCTTAACAATGGATTGATCACCACCTGTAACATGGCCATCCCAACCCCGATCAGAAACAGTGAAAACAACGCAATGGAAAAACCCGGAATAATGGCAAACACAAATGCACCGACAAAAGCAACTAAAAAAGCCCATAGCAATACTTTTTTCTCGCCATATTTTTCAACCATCAGTCCAGAAGGAATGGACATAACTCCATAAGCTACAAAAAAAGCAAAGGGCATAAATCCGGCCAGCCCGATACTCAGATCAAAACTTTTAACAATATCGGGAATAATCGGCCCAAGGATATTGGTCAAAAATGAGATAACAAAAAAAATGAGAAAGATCAGAATTACGATAAAAGTATTGCGCTGCATAAAGGGCCGGGATGTAAGGGTTATTTTTGAAAGCCGGGAGGATGATCAATATACTTTGGATTATTAAGCAAGGCAAGACTGAATGTGGCTTTTATCTTTACTTACTTCCCAAGTAATGCAGCGGCACCTAATAATGCAATATTTTCATTCTCCGAGAGAAGCAGTGTCAGGTGTTTTATAGAATTAGGATAGGCAAAGTCTTTCAGACTGTCCAGCATGCTGGCTTTAAAAAAACGGCTGGCTTTTGTAATAGACCCTCCGAATACGATCGCTTCGGGATCATAAGTGTACATAACCGTTTTAACAACAGCGCCCAGATGTTTCCCAAATTCCTTCCAGACTTCAATTGCATGTGGGTCTCCTCTGAGAGCTGCTTCATGTGCTTCAAAAGCATCCGTTCCGAGAGATTCTTCAAAAAACCTGTTGCACACATAATTTTCAAGAATCGAATCCCGATATGGCAGCATCCCAATTTCACCTGCACCGCAATTGTTTCCGCTGTATAAGTTATTGTCAATAATGATCCCCGATCCCAAACCTGTTCCGATAGCCATCCCTACCACAGAATTATATTTTTTGGCAAGCCCGTAACGGTGTTCACCCAGGATGAAACAGTTTACATCGTTATTGATAGAAACCGGCAGATTGAATTCCTTTTGCACTATATCGCGCAAAGCCACTTCTTCCCACGAAGGTATATTCATCACGTTGTAAACTATTCCCTTATCCACATTAACTACCGAGGGCACGCCGATACCAATTCCCTTAACCGGATATTTGGTCAGCGGACGGATCAGGTCCATGAGCTGGGACAATGTTGAAGACAGCGAATCCTTGTTTTCAAGCAATACCTTATGCTGACGTGTAATCGCTCCACCCAGTTCTATCCCGGCACGTAAGTTGGTACCACCTATGTCAACACCTATGTTCATCAATTAAAAATGGTTGAGTAATTTGTTATTTCTCCCGCCTTCCCACAAAATTTTGCAGGAAGGCAGAGATCAAGAGAAGGTTTACTAATTTATTTTGCAGTTACAATACTTGTCCGGCTTCCGCTGCCGGCGCTGTCAAATGCTTTCAGTTTTACTATTCCGGAAACTTTTACAGGATTTTCAAATAACGCCGATTTTGTTGTCGGTTCCGAACCATCAGTGGTGTAACGGATGGCAAGACCCGGGAGGTCGGTGTTTGCTTTCAGCAACCCATTTTCCACAACAGCACCCGGCATGGGTAATCTGTAATTATAGCCACCGTTCATATATTTCAACCTTGGCAAATTTCTCTGGGCAATGGTATTCGCAAATATGTTCCAGCCTTCTGCAATCATCTTATTTCTTGAAACCTGATCGGCCACGTTTTCCCAGGGACGTTCCGGTGACCAGGCGCTTTCTGCAAAACCCATCAGTTTTGGCAAAATTGAATATTCCATCATGTCACGTCCTTTGATGGTTTCGCACCACAACTGCGCTTCAATACCCAAAATATTCTTTCGTGCTTCCGGTTTTAAAATCTGTTTCCCGACAAATTCTTCTTTCATTGGCTTGCCCATTGCCGTTTCTTCCGTTGTACGGAACATATTAAATGGCGCAAAAGCCCAGTTGTCGCGTGTGTCTACAAAACCTGCCCAATACAATCCCGGCTCTTTAGGATCATTGTTGTAGGACATATCAAAGTAAAAGTTTGTCACATTACAGAGCACAACCTCATAACCGGCATTGGCCAGGCGGTTTCCAAGATCAACATCGAAAACATTGTTCCAGATGTAAGGAACTACCGGATGTCCTACAAACTCAGGATTGACATTATATGCACCTGCCGGTGTTTTGGTCAATGCTACTTCTTCCCAGCCATGTACTTTCAGGTTACGCTTTTCAAGTCTTGGTAATAGTTTCCGGAAAAAATAAGCCTGAAGGTTTTTAGCACCCCCTATTGACGGGTCTTCTTTTAATAACTTTGTTGCCATCGGCGATTTGGTCCAGGCACCTTCGGCAACCTCATCACCACCGGTGTGAAACGTATCCATGGTCAGGCCAGCCTGTTTGTACATTTTCGCCATTTCATCCACGACCTTTTCAAAAAAATGATAGGTTGATTCCCTGGCAACACTCACAACGTTGTTTTTATAAGCCTGTGCCGACAGATATTCCGACTTATCCTCCGGATCGATCAACCGATATTCATTCGCTTCTTTTTCTTTTCCTTCCTTCATCAGTCGCTCATAACGCGCTTCCATGGATTTGATCGCCGCCAGTGCATGACCCGGGAAGTTGAGTTCAGGAATTACTTTAATATGTCTTTCATCCGCATATTTCAGGATTTCGATAAAATCTGCTTTGGTATAAAATCCGCTTCCATATTTATCCTTAGCATTTGCAAAAGGACCGGAACCATAAGCCGGATGCAAAGTGGAAGTATTCATGCCCGAAGTATGATGCCGCTGTGCACCAACCTGCGTAAGCTCGGGCAAGCCATCAATTTCTACCCGCCATCCTTCATCTTCCGTAGTATAAAAAAGAAAATGATTGACCTTATAAGACGCAAGCAAATCCAAAACGCGTTTAAGCGATTCCTTTGTCTGGAAGTTTCGGCTTACGTCCAGATGCAAACTTCTGAAATGAAAACGAGGAGCATCCTGGACCTGTACATAACCCAACGTGACAGAGTTGTCAGGTCGTTGGTAATTTTCTGTTGGAATGAGTTGTAAAAGACTTTGGATACCATAAAAAACACCGGCCGCATCTCCGCCTGTGATGGTAACTCCCTTTGCATCAACACCCAAAGTATAGGCTTCCTTACTTTTACCGCTCACGTTAACCGCACCTTTTTTCAGGATAAAAATCGGCTCAGCAGAACCCGGAGCAGGAATTCCTTTCTGCATTGGGAACTCCTGACCTGTCAGTGTTTTAAGTTTGGATATCAAATAACCTGTTTCCTTTTCAAGCCCTTCTTCGTAAAAGATCTGGTTCCTGTTTGATAAGGTAATTGCTCCTTCGTAGGAAGTCATTTTAACCGGCGTTGGAATAATTTTCAACAGCTGCTCCGCGCCAAGTTTTGTAAAAGCGAGATTGGTTTGGTACCGCGTTTCGGCAGTAGGAACCTGGTAAAGATCATTTTTACCTCTCAGTATCTGTTCTTTTGTGGTGAAAGGCTCGATAGTATAATCCGCAACCTCAACAATATCTTTTTCCTTTCCATCTTCATCATAAAAAACAAAATATAGGCCAAGCGGCGCATCTGTTTCTTTAATAATTCCTTCTGTTCCTGTATAATTTATAACAATAGAATCTCCCGGATTTAATTTAAAATCCTTTGAAGCCACCATCTTGTACCAGTCGCCGTTAATATGTTCGACAACCGCTGGCTGAGGTGTTTTATTGGAATGAATCGGGCGGGGCGACATGTTGAAAAACATGGCCCAGTTACTTCCGTTCAAAGTAAAGTCACTTCCGTTTTTTAGGGTAAATTTTGCTTCAAAACTATTTGCAGGTTGAATAAAATTGCTGACCAGTTTCCAGGAAACACCAATTTTTTGAGCTCCCTCCTTCGAAATTTTCCCTGATTTGCCGCAGCCGGCCAGCATGAGCAAGGAGGTAATAATAAACAGAACCGATTTCTTCATAATGAATTTTTGATGGATTTTAAATACCAGGCAATTTATCGATTTTGCCCGTTGCCAGTCCCTAAAACTTTACATCAGACTAAAACGATTGCCAAAATCCTGCTGTGGTTTGTATTCTTGATTTAAAATACATTCCTGCGAGCTTTGTCTTTAATACTGGTAACCGGGAAAAACATACTATTTTTCGACGCAAATTGATTCGAAAAATAGGTAAAATCCGGATTTTTAATTAGCTAAATGTGTAGTGAAAAGTATAGATGTAGCTGATTATAAAACTAAAATCAGCTACATCTGACCATTCAAAATAGCCTGTAAATTAAAAATTAAGGTATTTAATCAAAACAGAGAAAAATGAATACCTCCTCAGAAGCACCTTCCCGCCTGATTTCGCTGGACACCATGCGTGGCTTTACCATTGCAGCGATGATTATGGTAAATTTTCCGGGCAGCGAGGAATACGTATTTCCAACACTCCGGCACACGAAATGGAACGGGCTGACTTTTACGGATCTCATTGCACCTACTTTTTTGTTTATCGTCGGCGTGTCCATCGCTTTTGCGTACACCAAAAGATTACAGGAAAACAGCCCGAAAACAGACCTTTATAAAAAGATCGTTATCCGTTCTCTGAAAATCCTTTCAGTCGGAATGTTCCTGAACATGATACCATATTTCGATTTTTCAGATTTGCGCTACACCGGCACACTGCACAGGATCGCAATTGTCTTTTTGTGCTGCGCCGTGCTATTTTTAAACACAACCTGGAAACAACAAGCTGTTGCAGGAGCAGTCATACTTGTTTTATATTGGCTTGCGATGACGCTGATACCAACACCCGGAGTTGGTGCAGTTGTTCTTGAACCAGGCATTAATCTGGCAGCCTGGATTGATCAGCAGTATCTTCCCGGAAAGATGTGGCAGGGCAACTGGGACCCGGAAGGAATATTAAGCACATTTCCTTCCATTGTTTCAGGAATAACCGGAATGCTTGCGGGACGGCTATTATTAAGCAAAATCACCCCAAATGAAAAGGTAAATTATCTAATGGCGACCGGACTGTCCGTGACTGCCCTGGGCTATTTCTGGGGATTGATTTTTCCGGTGAACGAAAATTTATGGACCAGTTCTTTTGTACTGGTAACCTCCGGCTTTGCCTCCATGTTTCTCGGCGCGCTTTACTTTATCGTGGATATTCTTAGTAAAAAAGGCTGGACAAAAATGGGAATTGTTTTTGGAGCAAATGCGATCACAGCCTATGTACTGGCAGATGTTCTGGCGCTGGTTTTTTATATCAGTTCGTTCGGTGACAAAACATTAAATCAGCATTTTGTAGACGGACTGATCAATACTGGATTTGAACCCAGGCTGGCGAGCTGGCTTTACGCTTTACTTTTCGTTGCGATAAACTTTATACCTGCCTGGGTTCTTTACAAAAAAAGAATATTTATAAAGCTTTGAAGCACCTATCTTTTTCCCTCCCACATCATCAAACCTTCGATTAAAGCAGTTACCTGGCTAAAGGGCATGGCTTCTGTTAGATAAGCATGTGGTCCCATCGGATCGTCTGCCCATTTATTGTTGCCGCCTTCGATAATGATCCTACCTCTTTTAAGACTAAAATAAGGCATAACACCGCGAACTGCTACCAGTACTGCGGTTTGATCCCAGCTCATTCTTCCCTGTGCATCATCTTTACTTTTTGGCATAGCCCAGGCATAAACATCCTTAACCGGACTGTCCAGTTTTTCATTAACAATTACTTTCAGCCCTGTTTTTATTTCTTTCCCAATTTCGAAACCACTAAAAATGATTGGTGTGGGCCATTTTGAAAAAACTTTTTCAGAAGCCACAGAATCGACCAGTACATTGTATTCCCGCCCCTGAGGAAATGCGCCGGCCATTGAAACCAGTTGTTTAACTTTACGTTTTACCAGATCCGTTCCGGAAAGTAAAGAAATCTTATCTGGTTTCGAATCCAGAAGGTTGCTCAGATTAGTCAAAAATCCTACCGTTACAATGGTTACACTCTGATCCGGCTGGGTTGATAAAACACGCCGGTAGGTTTCTATGGCATCAGGTGCATCTGATGTTTTTGCAATTTTATGAGGATATTTTTCAACCAGCATTTCCGGCCATTTCTGGCTGGCACCATTGCTGGCACCCACTCCTTTTGGAGCTCCGGTAGGCAGTTCCGGTCTTCCAAACCAAGTGTTTATAATTTCAATTGTCGGGACAACCAGTTCATTTTTATTTGATGAAATTACAGCAAGCGGCCTGACTTCCCCGCGATCGGCCAGCGCATGCATAACCGCCATCGCACCCACGTCATCATAGTCGGGACCAATATCTGTGTCTAAAATAATCGCCGCCGGCTGACGATTGCTGGTTTGGGCATGTAAAAGGGAGAGGGTAAAAAGATAAAAAAGGATTGTTAATCTATGAATCATAATCTTTTAAAATACTATTGGTAACTGAACAGCAAATTAATGTTTTTCATCTCAACTTTTTGGCACAGGTTATACTTCCTGATACGGTTTAACGATCCAATCTGCTGCATATCACCAAAAAAACGGAGTAAATTATTCCTTTAATACGTTAAATACCTGTTTTTGCAGGCCTGTATTCACTTCAACAAATACAACCGGCCTAATCTGTGAATGATAAATTCCATGCGGGATCACACACTTCCATATCCAAGTGTCGTTGCATTCATACCTGTGACATTAAAACAGGTCCGATCTCCTGCTAAAACTTGTAATTCCATAACACCTGCAGTAACTTCGCCGCTCTGATTATGAGAAAAAATTACAGATTTTTTCTGCATTAAGGAAATTAATTACATAAATACAAAGATCTTCCTACGACTAAGGTCGTCACTGCTATGGACTTATACGGCTTAATTGGTTTCCCGCTCACACATTCATTTTCAAAACGTTACTTCACAGATAAATTTAACCGTGAAGGAATTAAGGAAAGCAGTTATGATCTTTATGAGATGCAAACACTGGAAGGATTACCGGATTTATTAAAAAATACAGGAGGTCTGCGCGGCTTAAACGTAACCATACCCTTCAAAAAAGAGGTGATCGCTTTACTGGATGATCTGGACGATTCTTCGGCAGAAAGGATCGGCGCAGTGAATACAATTAAGATTTTTGCCGATGGCAGTACCAAAGGATTCAATACTGATTACTACGGTTTTCGCCAGTCACTAACCGAATGGCTCGACCGCAGAGGAGAATCATGCAGCAATTTTAAAGCGCTCGTTTTGGGTAACGGTGGTGCAGCAAAGGCGGTGCAGGTAGCTTTGCAGGATCTTCATGTAGAATACAAGCTAGTTTCCCGGAAAGAAGGTGATGATACTTTGCTTTATGAAGATCTTACGGAAGAAGTGATGAATGCGTATCGCTTAATAATTAATACTACCCCGTTAGGCACTTTCCCGAATGTTGAAGGCTGTCCGTCGATTCCTTTTCAATTTGTGACCAAACAGCATTACCTGTACGATCTGGTTTATAATCCTGCCGAAACCACGTTTTTGAAAAACGGTGCTGAAAAGGGTGCTGTTTTGCAAAACGGGCTGAAAATGCTTGAATTACAGGCAGAAAAAGCATGGGATATCTGGACAAGCGAGGAAGATATGTGGAGCATTTAAATGTTTTTATAATAAGTCCAAAGATCGTCCTGAATCTTTTCAGAACCGGTTAATATTCCTCCGGGAGCAGGTGCCTTGATACCTTCTCCCAATATTTTTGTACTCTGGCATCTGCGGATTTCATCCCATAATCCGGTTTTGATAAATGAAGTAAGAACCGCCGGTCCGCCTTCCACAAACACCGATTGTATTTTCCGCTGATTTAACTTATAAAGTAACTGCTGGATTTCGTCAGCAGCCGGATTTACCTGAGTGTAAGCAACTGAAGAAGTATCGGCGTAACGTTCGGGCTCAGCAGGTAAGTCGGATTGCTGTTTATAATTCACAATGACTGTTGGCTGCCGGTTATCAAATACATGAAGCGTTTCAGGTAAAATCAGATTTCTATCCAGGATAACCCGGACGGGATCTTTTCCCACCCACTTACGTACATTCAGTTTTGGATTATCCACAAGCGCCGTGTTAAAACCGACCAGAATAGCATCTTCCTCACTTCGCCATTTATGAACACGCATATTGGAAAATTCACTGCTGATAGCCACCGGCGAACCATTCTCATGCCCTAAAAATCCATCCGATGTCTCTGCCCATTTTAAAATAATATAAGGTCTGTTTTGTTTAAAACCTGTAAAAAACCTTTTGTTCAACTCATATCCCTGGCTGCTGAGCACATCAAGATCCACCTTAATCCCCGCATCCTGCATTTTCCTGATTCCGTTGCCGGACACAAGCGGATTGGGGTCACCGTTACAAACCACAACGCGTTTCACATTTTTCCGGATCAGCAAATCGGCGCAGGGAGGGGTTTTACCCGTATGCGAACAGGGCTCCAAGGTAACATAAACCGTAGATTCCGGGAGTAATGCACCATTTCCACGTTTTTCGGCATCTTCAACAGCGCGTACTTCCGCATGCGGACCGCCGTAATACCGGTGCCAGCCTTCGCCTATAATTTTATCCTGATGTACGATCACACAACCCACCATCGGGTTAGGACTGACGCTCCCGCGGCCATATTCTGCAAGCTTCAAAGCCCGCTGCATCCACTGAATATCTGAGTTCATACGGTAAAAATACAAACCTCCTTTAAAACTCAAGTTTCGGGTCTTCTTATAATTTGCTAACTTTCCGACATTAGAATAAAAACTCAGACAAAATGACTTCGGCACGTCAGCTATATCAGAATATTGTAAGTGGCATAAAAGTATATCCGGATAAAGAAGCGCAGGCAATTACGTTCATGTTATTGGAGCATTACATGCGGTTGAGAAATATCGATGTTTTGGTCGACAGGCCCATTCCGGAAACATCAGCGCAACCCGACTGGCTTTCCATTATCTCCCGATTGAACAACAACGAACCCGTTCAGCATATTATCGGATCGACAGAATTCTGCGGCCTGGAATTCCGGGTTTCGTCTTCCGTACTCATACCACGTCCGGAAACAGAAGAATTGGTACAAATGGTTACCCGCGACTATGCGGAACCTGATAAAAATATTTCTATTCTTGACATCGGAACAGGCAGCGGCTGTATTGCCATCGTACTGGCACGTTTTCTTCCGCATGTTACCGTGCATGCCTGGGACGTGTCCGACGAAGCGCTGGAAGTTGCCCGTGAAAATGCCCGTCAGCTTATTGCAGATGTTCAATTTGCAAAACAAGATATGCTTAACGTAACATTCCCGCTTCCGGGAGACATCATTCAGTTTGACTGCCTGGTAAGCAATCCCCCTTATGTTACCTATTCCGAAGCAGAACACATGCGTCCCAACGTACTTCGCTTTGAACCGCACGAAGCTTTGTTTGTAGAAGACAGTGATCCGTTACTGTTTTATAAAGCAATTGCTGATTTTGGGAAACACCATTTAAAACCCGCAGGAAAGTGTTACGTCGAAATTAACGAGCATTTTGGCGCGGAAACAAAAAAAGTATTTGAAGAAAGAGAATATAAAAACGTAGAAATTCTGCGTGATATTCATGGAAAAGACCGTTTTGTAAGAGCCATTTGGGTTAAATAAATTCCCGGCCTTTCGAAACTCGTCTTTTTAAATTCTGCCTAAACAGAACAAAATGTATTTAGAAAAAATAAAAGATGTTCTTAATGAACTGGGTAAAGTCGTTGTCGGTCAGGACAAACTGCTTAACCGGCTGCTGATCGGGCTTTTTACAGGCGGCCATATTCTGCTGGAAGGCGTTCCCGGCCTGGCAAAAACACTGACAATCAATTCGATGGCCAAGGTTTTGCATCTTGACTTCAAACGTATCCAGTTCACACCCGATCTGCTTCCGGCAGATTTGATTGGCACGATGATCTACAAACCGAAGATCGGTGACTATGAAGTCAAGAAAGGGCCTATTTTTTCCAATATCATTCTTGCCGATGAAGTAAACCGCTCTCCTGCAAAAGTACAGTCGGCCTTGTTGGAGGCTATGCAGGAAAGACAGGTTACCATTGGAGACGAAACCTACCTGCTCGATCGGCCTTTCATTGTACTCGCAACACAAAATCCGGTTGAACAGGAAGGAACATATCCGCTTCCTGAGGCTCAGATCGACCGTTTTATGATGAAAGTTTACGTCGATTACCTCGACAGACAGCAAGAGCTGGAAGTAATGAGAAGGATGTCTGACATCAACTACGATTATAAAATTAAACCGATCCTGAACAAGGAAGATATTTTTGCAATCCGTGATAATGTCAATAAGGTAAATATTTCCGATACGCTGGAACGCTACATTATTGAATTGGTTTTTGCAACAAGACGCCCGCTGGAATATGGTTTACGGGACGAAGCGCGTTACATTCAGTTTGGCGTTTCACCACGTGCGACCATTTATCTGAACCGTGCTGCAAAGGCGCTGGCTTATCTGGAAGGAAGAGATTACGTGTTGCCCGAAGACATCAAAGAACTGGCTCCGGACATCATGAATCACCGTATTCTGCTCAATTATGAAGCGGAAGCGGACAATGTTCGTACGATTTCAATTATTGATTCGATTTTGAGAAAGGTTGCAATTGGCTAAATCAGGGAACGGGATCGTGGCCATGGCCTCCCCATGGATGGCATCTGGAAAATCGTTTCAGTCCCATCCAGCCACCTTTGAATGCTCCGTGTTTCTGCACCGCCTCGATCATATATTGCGAACAGGTAGGTGTATACCGGCAGGAATTTGGCAGGTAAGGCGAAAGCACTCCCTGATAAATGCGAACCAGTCCTATGAGTAAAAATTTCATGTTTTCCCTTGTATCAGCAATAACCATTGCCTTAGTGACTTAAAAGTTCTCCTAAATTCAGTAATAAAACTGACCAGCTGAACCTAAGAGCAAATTTTACTTCATCTTTGTAAAATAATAAACTACCAGAGCCCTTTTGCCAATTAACATCATAAACACATGATTTCCTATATTTTGTGGGATGCTAATCCCGAAATTTTTACCATACCTGAAATCGCCGGCTACGGGCCGTTCCCGGTTCGCTGGTACGGCTTGCTTTTTGCAGCTGGTTTTTTGATCGGTCAGCAGGTGATGATCCATGTTTTCAAAAAAGAGAAGAAACCGCTTGAAGATATCGATGCGCTTACTTTGTACATGGTTATTTCAACCGTACTGGGTGCAAGAATTGGGCATTTTCTCTTTTATCAACCTGAAATTCTCTTCAAAAATCCGTTGGAAGTAATTTTGCCTCCTTACGCCGGCCTGGCAAGTCACGGTGCGATCATCGGAATTATAACCGGTTTGTTACTCTATGCTCGTTCCCGTAAAACTACCGGACAAACGTTCCTTTGGGTTTCCGACCGGATTGTGATCGTTGTAGCATTGGCTGGTTCTTTTATTCGTTTTGGAAATTTAATGAACTCCGAAATTGTAGGCCGGCCAACCGATGTACCATGGGGTTTCATTTTTATGCAAAACACGGAATTTAAACAAATTCCACGTCACCCTGCACAGCTCTACGAATCCATCTCCTGTCTTGTCCTTTTCTTTGTGTTGCTTGCTCTATGGAACCGATATAAAGAAAGAACTCCCCGCGGACTGCTGGTAGGTGTGTTTTTCGTCTGGGTGTTTACACTGAGATTCCTTTACGAATTCCTGAAAGAAAACCAGGAGGCATTCGAAGCAAATTATGCATTGAACATGGGACAAATTCTGAGTATTCCTGCGGTTCTTTTAGGCCTGTACTTTATCTGGCAGTCACGACAAAACGTGCTGAAGAAAACGGCTTAACGGCTGCCTGTACTCTTAAATAAGTGGTTAAATATATAGGTTTACTTTTAAGTAAATTGCGTTGCCGGTGAAATCCACATAAACGTACAATTCATATGAAAAACCATTTTTTGTTAATCCTGGCATTTAGCGCTTTGCTGCTGAGCTGTGGAAAAAAAGAGGAAGAACAACAGGATAAGACTAAATCAGCAGCCGATGCATTGCAACAGTTTGCCGACAAAGCGAAAGATATGCAAACCCGCGAGAAAGTTGATCCGATTGACTTTCGGAAGTTAAGAGAACTTCTTCCCGAGGAAATAGCGGGATTTAAAAGAACAGAAGCTTCCGGCGAAAAAAATGGGGCAATGGGTTTTACGATATCAACAGCAGATGCCCGTTACAAAGGTGACAACGACGCCTCTATCCATCTTGAAATCCTGGACACAGGCGGTGTGGCGGGCGTAGCAACGATGGCAATGGCTGCCTGGACTATGGCTGATATCGACAAAGAAACAGACACAGGATACGAAAAGACAACCAGTCTTGAAGGTTACAAAGCCTTTGAAAAATACGATAGCCAAAACAAATCAGGAGAACTAAACCTGCTCGTTGCAGACCGGTATGTTGTTAATGTAAACGGCAACAATGTAACAATGGAACAGATGAAAAGTATTTTGGGAGATCTGGATCTTGATAAGCTGGCGGATTTGAAATAATTCCAAAAACATTGAATAAAAAAAGGAGCCATGTGCTCCTTTTTTTATGGATAACAATCAGATAATTAAACGATTAAGCCTAATTGTAAATACTGATCAATATCATGCTTTATTGTTATCATTTAAAAGCAAAAGTATTTCTACAAAAGTCCTTAGTGGCAGGATAGTTACATTGTGTTTTTTTCATACATTTCGGCTGTAACTCATCTATCATTTTACCTCCATTAATTTATGAAAGCGTTATTTCTTGTCTGCACTTTGTTCCTGATTTCTTTGTCCGGAAAAGCGCAGGATTTTGCCCCTGATTCTACAATTGTTATTCAAAATCAAAAGCTTTACACGACAGCTCCAACGGAAAGTCTGGCAGTGAAAGGACAGATTGATGCAGAAAGACATTATACGAAATACCGCGGAGCGGCAACAGGCACACTGATAGCCAGTCTGTTTTCACCCCTTATCGGACTTATTCCGGCGATAGCATGTTCGTCCACAACACCAAAATTGAAGAATTTGGATTACCCTGACGAAGCGCTTTTCAGACAGGCTGAGTACCATGCAAGTTATACCCAAAAGGCAAAAAAAATCAAGAAACGAAAAGTATGGACAAACTGGGGGATTGGTTTCGGTGTAAACATCGCACTTGCCCTGGTAATTGCAGCAGGTTCTTGACCAGCATCAGCCAAAAGCAAAAATAGGAGCCAAAAGCTCCTTTTTTGTTTTTTATGTTAACATAACGTTGAGTGAATTCTGACGATTTACCACTATTAAGCGGTGGCCACATCTACTTTTTCTCTAAGTATCTGTTTCGCTTTTACAAGTTGATTCTTGACTGTATTTTTTGATATTCTTAAAAATTCCGCAATTTCCTGATACGATTTTCCCTCTTCAATATTTAATTTCAAAATCAGTTTACGCTTGATGGACAGCGAATCAACTGCATTTTGAATCATACAGATACGCCTTTCCTTTTCCTCTCTTTCATCATCGCCTGATGACATCATTACTTCCATGAACTGTTTCCGAAGCTGCTCGCTTTTTTCAAGTTTTTTGAAATGATCAAAAGCCATGTTTCGTAAACAGGTGAATAGATAAGAACTGAAATTATGGTCGGGCTTAATAAGCGTCCGCTTAATCCAGATCTTGACGAACACATCCTGAATCATATTTTCTGCTTCTTCTTCATCTTTTAGAAGAGAAATTGAAAACCGAAGAGCGGGTGCCTTGTAATAATTATACAGTTCTGCGAAGGCCGCTTCATCGCCTTGCGTCACTCTTGTAAGGGTATTTTCGTCAGGATGCGCCACAGTAGTAAGGGTTTTATCTATAAAACAGGGTTAACTTTTTAACAAATTAATACTTCCATGAAAATGGAATAATTTATTTTAATCTTTCATTATTACAAATAATTTTCCTCCAAGTAATTGATCCACTGATGATCATATATATTGCAAATCGGAATGCTTATATTATAAAATACTGTTAAACATTATTTATGTAATTAGAAATTCTGAGGAACAATTTCTATATAATGTTTTCTTCTGTGCGATGCTGTGATTTTCTGATGATAAATTTACAGGATCGTTTCCAATTAAGAATCGCAACTTGCGTAAATATATCTTCATTTTGCGCAAACGTCATTTATTTAACAATTCTGTAACAAAAAGTTAGCAAAAGGGTCATATTCGCTCAGTTTCAAAGGGTTTTAAATATTTTTCCAGAGTTTCATTTCATCAAAAGCTCTCCTGTGCACAATTTAAAGGTTCGTCAATTTCATTATACAGCAGAAAACAGTAAAAGCAGGATAGCCCGCCTTTTTGTTTGCGGAGTATATATATTGAAAAAAAGCAGGAAAAAATTACAAAAGGTCAAAAGCGTTCGCCCATTATGGAACCAAGCCATATTGAAAATATTCTTCAAAAGATATCCTCTGTCAGGATTGCCGTATACGGAGATTTTTGCCTCGATTGCTACTGGATCATGGATAAAAGTCTGTCAGAGGTATCCATTGAAACAGGATTGAACACCGAGGTCGTATCCCGGCAATATTACAGTCCGGGCGGTGCGGGAAATGTTGTGGCTAACCTGGCAGCTCTGAAACCAGCGGAGATAAAGGTGATCGGAGTGGCCGGTGACGACATGTTTGGTCGCGAGCTAACCTCCCAGCTTCAAAAACTTGGCGCAGATACAACAGCTCTATTTTACCAACAAACCAATTTTGATACCTATACTTACCTGAAACGCCATGTAGACGGACAGGAGGAGCCAAGAATTGACTTTGGACCAAGCAACCGAAGAAGTGAAGAAACGGATGATCTTATTTTAGAAGCGGTGGAAACTGCACTTTCTGAATATGACGCGTTGATTTTCAACCAGCAGGTAACAGGCAGCATCAGTAATGAATCTTTTATTGTAAAAGCTAATCTGCTTTTTGAAAAATATCCTGATAAAATCATAATGCTTGATTCACGTCATTTTAACGAACGGTTCAAAAATACGTTTCTCAAAGCAAATGACCGCGAGATTGCCTCACTGATCGGGCGTACCATTAGTCAGAACGAAATCGTGCCGCTTTGGGATGTTAAAAAATATGGAGAATCGATTTTTTCGAAATCCGGTAAACCCGTTTTTGTAACCTGCGGAGAAAGAGGAATTATCGCTTTTGACAAAACAGGTTCTCATGAAATCCACGGCCTGCAATTAAAAGAAAAGCTCGACACCGTTGGGGCGGGCGACACCACCATTAGCGCTATAACATTATGTTTAGCGGCAGGTGTTAGTCCACCGGAAGCAGCAGCGTTCGCTAATTTCGCGGCAGCAGTCACTGTCCAAAAACTGTACACAACCGGCACAGCAACAGGCGAAGAGATTTTGAAAATCAGCCGAGAACCAGACTTTATTTACAACGCCGATCTGGCAGCCAATGAACGCGCCGCTTTTTATTTAACTGATACCGAATTTGAGTTATGTGAAACCAATGTCCTGCAAAAACTGGGACATATACGCTATGCCGTTTTTGATCATGACGGTACGATCAGTTCACTGCGACAAGGCTGGGAAGAGGTAATGGAGCCTGTGATGATGAAGGCCATTCTGGGCGAACAATATGATTCTGCCGATTCGGCCACATTTCAAAAAGTGACCGTACAGGTAAAAGAATTTATTCACAAGACAACCGGAATACAAACCATTTACCAGATGGAAGGGCTTGTAAACCTGATAAATGAATTCGGTTTTGTACCAAAAGAAAAAATCCTGAACAAGTTTCAATATAAAGAAATTTACAATACAGGTCTGATGGAAATGGTGGACGGCCGGATGAAAAAGCTCGCTGATGGCGAACTTTCTCAAAACGACTTTACAATGAAAGGTGCCGTCGCTTTTCTTTATGCATTGAAAGAAAGAGGGGTAAAAATGTACCTGGCAAGCGGAACAGATGTTGATGACGTAAAAAACGAGGCAGCAGCACTGGGTTACGCCGACTTGTTCGATGGCGGGATTTACGGCGCGCTTAAGGAGTATACGAAGTTTTCAAAAAAAATGATCATTGAAAACATTATTAAAGAAAATCAACTGAACGGAAATGAACTGGCTGTGTTTGGTGATGGCCCGGATGAAATCAGGGAGGGCAGACGCGCAGGCGGTATTTCGGTGGGTATAACCAGTAATGAACTGCAGCGGTTTGGACACAATGCCGCCAAACGTCCACGGCTCATTAAAGCTGGTGCCCAATTACTGATTCCGGATTTTTCCCAATACAAAAAACTGGTTTCGCTACTTTTCCAGGAGGAAAAACAGTTTGTAAATATTTAATATTAACGCAGAGTCAATGGAGTTTGCTCGCTGTTTCGCAGAACTAAATCAGGTTCGTTAGTCATCGCCGGAATCTTCAAAAGTAAAATGAAAAAGCTTTTATACTTATTATTAATCAGCGTTGCCGCACATGCGCAGTCTCCCGGCATTATACAACAAACACTTATTTTCCCCCAACAGGAAAAACATGTTCATGGGAGCAGTTTGGTTAGCCTGAACAATGGTGATTTTCTGGCAGCCTGGTTTCAGGGAAGCGGCGAACGTACGGCAGATGATGTGAAAATCATGGGCGCAAGATTAAAAAAAGGAGAGAAAAACTGGTCAGCGCCATTTTTGATGGCCGACACACCAAACATTCCTGACTGTAATCCTGTACTTTTCCTGAATGCAGAAGGAAAACTTTTCCTGGTTTGGATAGCAGTACAAGCCAATTTATGGGAACAATCCATTTTACGTTTCAGAACCTCCGTCGACTTTGGAAGAACAGGTGCTCCGGTATGGAACTGGCAGGATAATATTTTGCTCAAACCAGATCAGAAATTTGCCGAAGAAATTGAACTGAAATTTAAGGACCTACCGGAATTTAATGGTGGATGGGCAGGTTACGCGCCGAAATATGACGAGTTGATTGTTGAGGCTTCTAAAGATGCAACAAAAAGGAGTATCGGCTGGATGACCCGCATTAAACCATTACTGTTACCAAACGGAAAAATTGTATTGCCGCTTTATTCCGACGGTTTCAATATGTCGATCATGGCTATTTCCGACGATAACGGCACCAGCTGGCTTCCGGGCCTTCCACTTGTAGGTCGCGGACCGATTCAGCCGGCAGTCGTCAAACGCAAAAATGGGAATCTCGTCGCTTATGCACGGGATAGCGGCGACGAACCAAACCGTGTACATTTCAGCGAATCCGCGGACAATGGCAAAAGTTGGACAGCAAGTAAAAAAACCGATATTCCAAATACAGCCAGTGTGGAATTGCTTGTTTTACAGGATGGAAAATGGGCTTTTCTCGGTAATGATATTGATAACGGCCGGCATCAGCTTAGTCTGCGCATTTCGGATGATGAAGGCAAAACCTGGAAATGGAAAACGTTTGTCGAAAATGATGAATCGAAAAAAGGCGGTTACTCCTACCCTTCTTTGATCCAGACCAAAGACGGATTGTTGCACATGACTTATTCATACCATCCTGAAAAAACTAAAAAATCCATCAGATATGTGGTGGTAGACCCCAAAAAACTTTACTAATAAATATTACCTCTATCTATTAATACTGACGTTACTAAACCTTTAACCAATGCATAAATTACTCTCAATCCTTTTTTTATTGAGTCTTTCCGGACTATTTTCCTGCAGCAAAAATTCGGTTAAACAGCCTGTTCACGAAGACAAGCCATTCACGCAGGATTACAGTATCAAATACTATTCGGATACTACAAAACTCAATCTCATCCAGGCATATTCTGACCGGAATGGTGTTGTCCAGGTTTTGGCAACAGAAGGTTTACAACATCCTTACAACGGTCATTTCCTTTATCACGGAAGTATAGAACCGGATAATTATTACCGGTTTATGAAGGATAAAATAGTTGCCGCCATCGGAACGTATCAAAATCAGCTTGTTTACCTGAGCGATTCGGTGGTTTTCAGCAATGCATGGGCGGGAAAATTACTTTCCGGACATACACTTCCTGCAGCTAAAATATTCGAAGGCGGCGAAAATTTTGCTTTTTTAATTTCCGACGGGAAGTCACTGCAGCTTACAAAAGATTCCAAAGTTTTATGGAACGGCAGTTTAACAGCGGACGAAGTGGTTGCGATTCGTTTCCAGGAAGAAGGCGGTCAATTTTGGGTTTTAGGTAAAAAATCACTTTCTGTTTTTAATACAAAAGAAAACAAACTCACCAAAGTATTAGGCGGTAGCAACTTCACCGCTTTTGACCTGACTAACAGAAATCAAACTATTACTATCGGAACAACCGAAGGGTTTATCGAATATAGTTTAAGCGAGAAAAAACAGATTGGTGAAATTCATAAAAGACTGCCTGTCAACAACATTACAGCCGTTGAAGAAGTGAACGAAAAAATATGGTTTGGGTCAAATGAAGGCGCTTTCAGTTTGAGAGCAGACGGAAAATTTGATTACTACAATGGTGAACGCTGGCTGCCGGGAAACAAAGTTCTTCACATTTCGAAAGGGCCGGAAAATTCTGTCTTAATACTGACAACTGCCGGTCTGGGCCAAATTGCTTTTAAAGAAATGACTTTAGAAGAAAAGGCTTTATACTTTGAAGAACAGGTTCGGCTGAGACATAACCGTGACGGTTTTAATGCCACCCTTCGCGGAATGAGCAACGGAAATCTCTCGACAGGGTTTATGGAAGATTCGGATAATGACGGACTTTGGACTTCGATGTACCTGGGAGGTGAAATTTTCAGATATGCTGTTACAAAGGATTCCGCCGCGCTTCAAAACTGCCGCGAATCACTGGAGGCGATGGAAAGACTCTATTCAATTAATCCTGTTCCCGGTTTCCCGGCAAGGTCATTTGAACGTGCAGGCCATATCAGCGAGCTGGGCGACCCCGAACGCTGGCAACATGCGCCGGAAAAAGAGTGGGACTGGAAATCTACTACCAGCAGTGATGAAGTAATCGGTCATATTTTTGCGTTCGGTGCCATGGCAGAACTTGTGGATGATACAAATTTGAAAAGCAGGGCAATTAATTTGATCGATACGCTGATGTCACACATTGTCAGCAACAACATGTATCTCATCGATTTTGATGGAAAACCAACCATGTGGGGAAAATGGAATCCGGAATATGTAAATGCGTTTCCGGTTAATGTAGGAGACAGGAAACTGAACTCTTCCAACATCATTGCCATGCTGCAAACGGCTTATCATTTTACCAAAAAAGAAAAATATAAGGAAAAGGCTTTTGAACTCATGACAAAACATGGCTATCTCGAAAACATGATGCGTCCGATGAGTATCATTGGCCAGGCTCCTGAGGACGCCGATGAACACAGCAAACACATGTCCGATGGCTGGAATCATTCCGATGACGAAATGTACTTTGTAGGTTACTGGGGACTTTACAGATATGCATTTAACGACACTTTGAAAGCAAAATACAAAGAAAGTATCATCGACCACTGGAAAGCCGAAAGACCTGAAAAAGAAGGTGCCTGGAATATTTTCACTGCTTTAACTGAAACAGAAGAATTTGATTTGAAAGAAGCGGTTTGGTATCTGCAGGAGCATCCTCTGGATCTGATCGACTGGAAAATTCAGAACAGCCATAGAAAAGACATTGAATTGATACCAATAAATTTCCGTAAACAAACCATTAAAGAGGTATTGCCGCCGGATGAAAGACCAATCCAGCGACATAACGGAAATATGTTTAATTTGGACCGTAATGGTGGTAATGGACAGTCGGAACATAGTGCAGGAGATATCTGGCTTTTGCCTTATTGGATGGGAAGATACCTGGGCGTGATCAGCGCACCGGTCAGAAAGTAATATCTAACCCATGAGAGCGATTATTTCAATTTTAACAGTTTTAGTATTGATGAATTCATGTCAGAAAGAATCCGGTTTGGAAGAAAAACAAATTACCCACGATTTGAGCTATCACCATGACCTGGATAATAACGACAACTTTTCACCCGACGGGCAATGGCTCGTTTACGATACACGAACAGATGACGGTATTGCGGCATCTTCAAAAATTGAAAAAGTCAATATTAATACGGGAGAGAAGAAAATTCTGTTTGAAATCAATAACAATCAGATATGGGGACCCGGTGCAGGTGCTGTCAATTACAGTCCGGTAGATAAGAAGGCAGTTGTTTTTATTCATGGTTTACCGAGTACAGAGACAAATCCTTATCAGCAGTGGAGACGCACCGGGGTTATCATAGAGGATGAACACCCGAACGTTCCCATCTATATGGATGCCCGTGACATAACTTTTCCTTACACACCCGGCGCGTTACGCGGCGGAACGCACCGGCACGAGTGGAGCGGTGACGGGCAATGGATCGGCTATACCTATAACGACGCCATACTAAAAGCACTTGAAGACAGTACCGGTACAAAGCAGAATCTCCGCACAATAGGGGTTTCAAAAAAAATAAAACCTGTTCAGGTAGATCAGAACAGTGAAAATATTTCCGGAGAATGGTTCAGTGCACTGGTGGTCCGCGTAGTGCCTGAACCTAAACCGGGAAGCGACGAAATCAGCCACGCTGCCGGCGACAGCTGGGTTGGGAGAAAAGGATATGTGACTAAAAATGGCCAACAGCAGGTTGCCAGGGCATTTTTGGGAACTGTAACTGATAAAAACGGCAAACAGGTTCCTGAGGTTTTCATTGTGGATATTCCGGATGATATCACAAAAGTAGGAGAATTCGGGCCTCTGGAAGGTACCGCAACAACTTTTCCAATGCCTCCGAAAGGGACAACGCAAAGAAGATTAACTTATACTTCGTATTCAGATAAACCAGGCTGCACAGGAATTGTGAGATCATCGCCCGATGGTTCATGGCTGGCGTTTTTGGCTTATGACCAAAAAGGAATTCAACAGGTTTTTATTATTTCACCAAATGGCGGAAAAGCATTACAGCTGACAGAACACGAGTCGGACGTTTCCGGAAATATCCGCTGGCACCCTGACGGGCAGCATGTCAGTTATATCTGGGATGGAAGTTTGGTTTTATGCAAAACGGGTAATAAACCTTTCAGTGAACGTTTTGAAAAGTTAACGATTTCAACAAATCCTGCCCCTACTAATGTTGTATGGTCGCCGGATGGAAAAACAGTTGCTTTTAATCGTTTGGTGAAATCAGAAAACAGTGCGGACTCTACTCAGCAAATTTTTATCAGGAAAATAAGATAAAGCTAAACCTCTGGCTGAAATTTTATTTTTTTGTAAACAGTGCTGACGGGAAGATCAACACCGAAATGTGAAAGCGGAATTATTTCACCCGGCTTGTCATAAAATTCTACATACCAAAGTTGATTTTGGCGGATATAAATCTGGATAAAACAGCTTTCCTGGTCAATAATCAAATAATATTGCAGGGACGGCAGTGACCGGTATTCATTAAGTTTGGTAGTTCTATCCGTATGAGCAGTGCTTTCAGAAAGTATCTCCACGATCAAAACGGGTTCTGTGGCATATTTGATTTTATTCCCGTGCTCATGAAAGATCAAAAAGTCCGGAATCCGGAAAATCTTTTGTTCCTTAACCAGAAGTTTCACCGCATTCTGTACAAATATATAAGGTTCGTCTTCTAGCAGATTCCCTAGAAAACGATGAATGTTTCCTGCAATCTGGTTGGCAGTTACTGATTCTCCCGGCATCTCTATAATTTCTCCGTTTACAAATTCAAACCGTCCTTCATGCGTTTCGCAGAAGGCAAAGTATTCTTCCAGAGTATAAAGTTTTTCGGTAACAGCGATCATAATTTTCTGCTTTTTATCAAAAATAAGGATTTTTATTTAAAACTCTTATTCAACCTAATCGCTTAATCGCCTGCCTCTTAAAGTTTTTAATTTGTTTATTCAGTGTCAAAAAGTTACTTCACCGTGGACTCTCTAACGATCAATTCCGATTTCAAAATTACCGTATTGGTTGTGTCAATCTTCTGCACACCTTTCAAATGATTAATCATTGTTCTTACCGCTACCTCACCCATTTCCCGGCCGGGGTAAAAAATGGTAGTCAGGTTAGGTTCTATCACCTTTGAAACCGGGTCGTTGTTAAAACCTGCAACAGCAATATCTACGGGAATTTTGAAACCCCGTTTTTTCAGGGCCTGCACGCATGAAACAGCACAGATATCGTTGGCAATAAAAATGCCATCCGGTTTGTTATCCATTTCTGCCAGTTTTTCAATTGCCGCTTCACCGGCCTCCTGTGAAAGATCAGTAACCATAATCAGCGATTCATCCAGTGGAATTCCATATTTTGCCAGCGCATTCTGATAGCCCTGATATCTTCCTGAGTACACATTGCGTTTTAGATTACCGGTCACATGCATAATCCGCCTGCAACCCTGTTCAATAAGGTGCGACGTAATTTCAAAACCAGCCTGAACATTGTCAATCACGATACTTGCACAAGCGGGATGGTCGAAGATCCGGTCAAAAAACAGGACGGGAATATTCTTTTTTACAAAATTTTCAAAATGTTCAAATCCTTCGGTATCATAGGCTACGGAAACCAACAGGCCGTCAACCCGGCTATTGTACATGGTTTTTACATTGGTTTTTTCTTTTCCTTGCGATTCCAGAGATTGACTGATCAGCAGATTATAACCCGCCTGGTTTGCCACAGCTTCCATCCCTGCCAGCACAGCAGACATAAAGCTGCTATCGAGCCTGGGGACAATTACACCTAATGTACTCGTACTTTTTCTTCTTAAATTACTCGCAAAAGTGTTGGAGCGATAGCCCAGTTCCGCAGCTTTGGTCACAATGGAAAGCTTGGTTTTACTATTTATTGCAGGATGGTCATTTAAAGCCCTGCTGACCGTTGCCGGAGAAAGCTGTAAGATTTTGGCAATGTCGTAAATTGTAACTTCTTTTTCCATTGATTTCGTGGCGGGCTAAATTATTAATCTCTTATTTTCAGATCAAATGTAAGGGAATTTGTACCTGTTTGCGTCAGATAATATGTTCCTGCAACTTTATCGATCCACTTCAAAAATATTAGAATGCGAATTTATTAAAAATTTATGCAATCGGTTGCAATGCAAAATAATGTTGAGATATTTATAGCAAAATTTAAAATACGATGATACATACAATGCGCTGGTTTGGCCCGAACGACCCCGTTTCCCTGATGGATATCCGTCAGGCCGGATGCAGCGGAGTGGTGAGCGCATTACACCAGATTCCGGTTGGCGATGTCTGGAGCGTCGAGGCCATAAAGGAAAGAAAAGAAATCATAGAAGCCGGTAATAAAGACTATACTTCCTTACAATGGCTGGTGGTCGAAAGTTTACCTGTTCATGAGCATATCAAAAAAGGCCTCCCATCAAGAGAGGTTTTTATAGAAAATTATAAAACATCTCTACGAAACCTGGCTGCCTGCGGTATCACCACGGTATGTTACAATTTTATGCCGGTTCTCGACTGGTCACGTACATCGTTGGATTATACCATGCCCGAAGGCCACAAAACACTGCGGTTTGTTTGGGAAGATTTTTCACTTTTTGACTTATACATTCTGAAAAGACCGGATGCCGCCCTCGATTACGAGCCGGAAGTTCAGGCTTCGGCACATGCCAGACTGCAGAAAATGTCAGACGATGAAATTGCAGTCCTGACAAATACCGTTTTACTCGGTCTGCCGGGATCAGAAGAAGCATTTGATCTGGCCATTTTTCAGGATTTGCTTGATGCTTACGCAGATATCGGCGACCGGCAGCTTCGGGATAATTTGTATTATTTTATTCGCCAGATTGCTCCTGTTGCCCAGGAGTTGGGTATTAATCTTTGTATCCATCCCGACGATCCGCCGAGATCGCTGCTGGGTTTACCACGTGTTGTCAGCACAGAAGCTGATCTGGAGGAACTAATGCAGGCAATTGATGTACGTGCGAATGGTATCACATTTTGTACAGGTTCACTCGGTGTGAGGGCAGACAACAATCTTGTCAGAATTATCGAACGCTTTGGCGACCGCATCCACTTTGTTCATTTGCGCACTACCAGGAGAGAACCGGGAACCAGAAACTTTCATGAAGCACCTCACTTGAATGGAGACGTGGACATGTATGAGGTTGTGAAAGCATTTATTCAGGAAGAACAAAAAAGAAAAGATGCCGGCTACACGGATCAGCAACTGCCCATGCGTCCGGATCATGGTTTTCAAATGCTGGACGATTTAAACAAAAAAACTTACCCCGGTTATTCAGGAATAGGAAGGTTAAAAGCACTGGCAGAACTTCGTGGATTGGAAATGGGGATCAGGCGTTCTCTTTAAACCATTTATCCGTTGATAGCCTACATAAATATTACAGTTTTTAAAATATCATGAACCCCGAAACAAACATTACGAATCAAGCCACAATACCGTCTGTTTTTTCATTGGAAGGAAAACTTGCAGTCATAACCGGAGGCGGAAGCGGAATTGGCTTTTACATTGCGCAAAGCATGGTGCAGGCCGGAGCAAAGGTGGTAATAACCGGCCGGCGTGAAGAAGTTTTAAAGCAAGCGGTAGAAACATTGGGAAAAAAGGTCAGCTATTTTGTGAACGACATCACAAAACTGGAAACCATCCCCAAGCTTGTTGACGACATAGAAGATGCCTGCGGTCCTATTGACATTTTGGTCAACAATGCGGGTATTAATATGAAAAAACATGCTGTTGAGGTCACAGATGAGGACTTTGACAGGATCATTCAAACCAACCTGCATGCTGTTTTTTCCATGACCCGTGAATGTGGCAAAAGAATGATCGAAAGAAAACAAGGTTCCATCATCATGATCACATCCATGGCAGCCTTGTACGGAATTGATCGTGTAGTTGCATACACAGCATCGAAGTCTGCAATTGGAGGAATAGTGAAAGCGCTGACAACCGAATTTTCACCCTATAACGTGAGAGTAAATGCCATTGCACCCGGTTTTATTGAAACACCAATGATGTTGACAGCCATGGGCGGAGATCCTGCACGCCGGGACAAAGCCATGGATCGTACGCCAATGGGTATTTGGGGAAAACCGGATGATATCGGATGGGCGGCCGTTTTTCTTGCATCGCCTGCGGCAAAATTTATTACTGGTGTTTCATTGCCTGTCGACGGAGGTAATTCCATCGGGTTTTAGGCTTTTCTATATTAACGGCCATTTTTATTCCTAATCTTTTTAACAAATCAATGAAGAAATCGGCATTCCTAAGTAAACTGTTACTATTTACAGCAATCCTTTCTATCGTGTCTTTTGGAAAAACCAATGCACAAAAGATAAAATGGAACAAGGTGAAAATTCTGGTTTATACCAAAAACGGAAAAGGTTACATACATGATAACATTGCCAATTCCGTTGTAGCCATCCAGGAATTAGGTAAACAAAACGGTTTTACCGTTGATGTAAGCGAAGATCCCGGCAAGTTTACAGATGATAATCTGAAACAATATGATGCGCTCGTTTTTTCGAACACGAACAATGACGTTTTTGATACCGACGCTCAGCGTGTTGCACTGATGCGATACATTCAGGCAGGCGGCAGTTTCGTTGGATTACATTCGGCTTGCGGCACAGAACGAAGCTGGCGATGGTTCAAGGATTTACTGGGAGGTACATTCTTTTGGCACGAACCGGGTCAGAGTTTTTCAGTAAACGTACTGGATACTAAAAATCCTTCGCTTGCACATCTGCCTCAAAAATGGGACCGTGCAAAAGATGAATTTTACTTCCTGAAAGAAATGAGTGTAAACCTGAATGTACTGGCTGTTAACGATCATACAACCATTCAAAAGCCTGCAGGAAAAGCTTTGGATACCTTTGGAACCGTGTTTCCGTCAGTATGGTGGCACGAATATGACGGAGGCCGCGCCTTTTACACATCCATCGGTCATGAAAAAGAAGATTATCTAAAGGATGACCTGAGAAAACATATCCTTGGTGGTATAGAATGGGTCATAGGACCGCAGAAACCAAGAAATTACAGCAAAGCCTATGCTACGTCACCAACCGACATGGTAAGAAAGAAGTAAGATAATAGCCCGAAAGGCTTTCACCCCTTAACGTCGGGCAGCGCCCGATGATTGAGAGCACAGACAGACGATCACATCACCCATAATCCTAACCTCATGAATACAAACGAAGAAAATAACCAGGACAGGCGGTCCTTCCTTAAAAAAGCAGCCACCGGTACGGCTGGTATCATCGCTGCGTCCATGTTCCCAACGATTGTTCCTGCAAGTGTTTTTGGCAAATTCGCTCCAAGTAATAAAATCAATATAGGACAAATCGGGATCGGACGTATTGCCACTACGCATGACCTTCCTGAGGTATTAAAAAATGAAGTTGCTCACGTAATGGCCGTTGCCGATGTAGATAAAAACCGACTGGCACAAGGAAAAAAGTGGATCGAAAAGAAATATGCTGACAAAACAGGAAAGGCTAATTACGTTGATGTAAAGACCTACGACGATTATAAGGAGCTTCTGGCAAATAAAGATATTGATGCAGTCATCATCAGTACACCAGATCACTGGCATGCACAGCCTGCCATGGAAGCAGCTGTAGCAGGTAAACATATTTACATGCAAAAACCAACCTCTCTTACGATCAAAGAAGGCAGGATGATGGCTGACATGATCAAGAAAAAGAAGGTGATTTTTCAGCTTGGCAGCCAACAGCGTTCTATGAACCCATGGCCGCAATTTAAAAGAACCTGTGAGCTGGTACGTAACGGAAGAATCGGGAAACTGAAGAAAGTATATGTTGGATTACCGGGCGATCCGGCGGGAGGAAATCCTGCCCAAATGCCTGTTCCATCCAACCTGAATTACGACATGTGGCTGGGATCGACACCTGAGATTTATTACACTTTGGACCGTGTTCACTCACAAACCGATATCAATGACCGTCCCGGCTGGTTGCGTTTAGAGCAGTTTGGTGCCGGGATGATCACCGGCTGGGGTTCTCACCATATCGATATTGCGCATTGGGGAATGGGTACCGAATTGACCGGCCCGATTGAAATCGACGGCAAAGCAACTTTTCCACCGGCCGGTTCCGGCTTGTGGAATGTTCATGGCGACTTTCTTGTCAACTCCAAATATGCCAATGGTGTAGAAATGGAAATCGGCGGAACAAATCCAAATGGTGTTAAATTCGAAGGTACGGAAGGCTGGATTTTTGTTTCGCGGGGAAATGTTGGTGTAACTGCATCAGATCCGGGAGCTGCCCAGGCTAGTAGTAAGAAAAATGAGGCCTTTTATGCCAGTGACCCAAAAATCCTCGGTTCAGTAATCGGACAAAATGAAATTCATTTGTACGAAAGTCCGGAGCAGCATCAAAACTGGCTGGAAAGTATACAGAGCGGAAAACAAACAATCAGTCACGCAGAAATCGCACAGCGTTCCTGCACAGCTTGTCTGCTTGCACACACAGCAATGAAGCTTGGAAGAAAACTGAAATGGGATCCGAAGAAAGAAGATTTCATCGGAGACAAAGAAGCAAGTGCAACCTTGTCCCGACCGCAGCGCGGGCCCTACGGTACCACAAAAGTAAAAGGCTGATATGTGAAAAATTTGTAATAATTAATAAAACAACCTTTGTGAGAGATCATGAAGGTTGTTTTGTTTTTATGATAGAAGAGTTGCCAATAGTACGCAATTCAAAAAATATATGCCATATCTTCCCATAGAAGAAGAATTAATTGCAGAAATTGAAAGAGAAAGATACCTGATAGAAACCCGTTTAAAAGAAAACTCAACACAATGAAAAATATTCTCCTCTCATTACTCATTTATGTCACCCTATTTTCCTGCGATACCAAAACGAAATACGACACCATCATCCGGAACGGAACAATTTATGATGGGAACGGCGTAAAGCCTCTTACAGCAGATTTGGCTATTAATGCAGACACAATCGCCTTCATTGGTGATTTGAAAAATGCTTCTGCAACAAATGAAATTGACGCAAAAGGCAAAGCAGTTGCACCCGGATTTATCAACATGCTTAGCTGGGCAGACGAATCACTGATAGCGGATGGCCGCAGCCAGAGCGATATCCGGCAAGGCGTTACACTGGAAGTAATGGGTGAAGGATCGAGCATGGGACCATTGAATGCTAAAATGAGAAAGGAGCTGCAAAACGGACAGTCTCATATTAAATACAAAGTTGAATGGAACACCCTCGGTGAATACCTGACTTATATGGAGAAAAAAGGTATCAGCTGTAATCTGGCATCATTTGTAGGTGCAGGAACAGTCCGTACCTACGTTGTCGGTGAAGACAACCGGGCCGCAACTCAAGCTGAACTCGACAGCATGAAACTTTTGGTTAAACAGGCTATGGAAGAAGGTGCAATGGGTGTCGGGTCTTCGTTGATCTATCCGCCTGATTTTTTTGCAAACACACAGGAATTGATCGTACTATGTAAAGAAGCATCGAAGCATGGCGGGATGTATATCTCACACATGCGCAGCGAAGGAAATAAATTGGATGAAGCCGTCGAGGAATTGATAACGATCGCAAGAGAAGCGAAAATACCTGCTGAAATCTATCACCTCAAAGCGGCGGGTAAAGACAATTGGCATAAAATGGACGGCGTAATTCGCCGGATAGAAAAAGCACGGGCAGAAGGGTTACATATAACCGCCAATATCTACACTTACCTCGCAGGAGCAACCGGACTTACAGCGGCGTTTCCGCCTTCGCTACAGGACGGAGGTTTTGTAAAACTTTGGCAGCGTTTGCAGAATCCTGCTATTCGCTGGCAAATGAAAAAGGCGATGAACAGCAATCCTGCGGAATGGGAAAATCTGTATTATGCGGCAGGTTCGCCGGAGAAGGTCTTGCTTCTTGGTTTTGCAAAAGATTCATTGAAAAAATACATTGGTAAAACACTGGCAGAAGTTGCAAAAATCAAAGGTACATCTCCCGAAGAGACAGCGATGGACCTGATCATCCAGGACAGTACAAGAATAGGCGTAGCTTTTTTCATGATGAATGAAGAAAACGTTAAAAAGCAAATAGCACTTCCCTGGGTTAGCTTTGGATCTGATGCAGCCAGTTACTCTCCGGAAGGAGTTTTTCTAAAATCGCAGCCGCATCCCCGGGCTTATGGAAATTTTGTAAGAGTGCTGGGGCAGTACTCAAGAGATGAAAAAATATTCCCTTTGGAACTGGCTATTTACAAATTAGCCAAACTACCGGCCACAAATCTAAAATTAAAAAAGCGGGGCGAACTTAAAGCCGGTTATTATGCTGATGTTGTGGTATTCGATCCTGCAAAAGTGAAAGACAACGCCACCTATGACAAACCTCAGCAATTCGCAACGGGCATTTCTGATGTGTTTGTAAACGGAACAGCGGTATTAAGAGACGGCAATCACACCGGCGCAAAACCCGGCAGATTCATCAAAGGCCCCGGTTACTTAAAGCCCTGAAAGGGCTATATTACGCAACGCCGGACACCGCCCAGCGCCCTGCTACTATAACCAGATCTATCAATAATTCCCCTTATACTCCCGCGGTGTATGTCCGATATAACGCTTAAAATTCCTGTTAAAATTCGACAGAGAGTCAAACCCGCTGTCGTAGGCAATCTGGGCGATGGTCCACTGATCTTCCAACAGCAGCTTGCAGGCATGACCGATCCGGATCTCGTTCACAAAATCTATAAAAGTTTTGTTCGAACGGGCTTTGAAATAACGACAAAAAGCGGCCTCACTCATCCCGGCCAATGAGGCCACATCACCCAAACGGATATCCTGAGAAAAATGCTGAAGTACATAACTATGCACTTTCTGCATACGTTCTGTCTCAGAAACTTTATAAGTGTTTACGTAACCGTAGCTGGAAATGGGTGTCCCCCCTTCTTGGTGAGCGAGACGATCAAGCAGCGTCATCAAACGAAGAATACTCTGAAAACCTTCTTCATGCAGCATTCCCTGCAACTCGGCGCGGATGTGATCGCGAAGCGGGCCTTTGTAAGCGATGCCTCTTTTCGACTCTATAAATAACTGCCTCAGCGGAAGCATTTCCTGCCTGTCCAGAAAATCCTTACCAAGGAAATCTTCCTGAAAATAAAGGACTATACCGTGTGTAAATAATTCTGATTCGGAATTAAAATAATCGGAATCACTTCTCCATAAATGAGGAATATCCGGACCTAAGAATACGGTATCTCCCGGCTCGAAAGTATGAATTGAATCTCCGATCAGCCGCTTACCTGTGCCTTCAAGAACCGTAAAAAGTTGATAATGAGGATGAAAGTGCCAATTGGGATCAAAATGAGATTCCCTGAGCTCCTGTACGGTTACGGTACGAACCTGGCTTTCAATATTTTTATGAATTGGCGCTTTCATCTTACATTACCTATATTTTGACCAAATATATTAACAATCCCCAAATTTCTGATCAAAATTCAGCTTGTATTAATCGGATTCTTTAAACACAGGTACTATGGTTTTGGCAAGAATGTGTCAGTAACTGCAAAAAATAAATAAGTTTTGTTTATGTACACCTACCAACAGTTATCAAAAGGTAAACGAAATCAGCAAACAAACTCGTTATACTTCTACCTTTTGAGATTACACTCAACTTTCTGGCATAATTTTTATCACTAAGAAGCACGACCATAAAACTTTGAGTCGCCTCTCAACGTACCCTGAATCCTTTACAATTGTTAGTCTGAAATATATTTGCAATTATGAGAAACTTCAACTTATGGGCAGTTTTGCTGCTATTACCATTACTCGCCGGCTGTGGAAAAACAGCAACAACAATTACTACTGATGTAGACAAAGAACTTACAGGAAAATGGCAATTGGAAAAAGTGATCGAAGAAAACGATACAATTAACAAGCCATCCGGTAAAAACGGATTATACGATGTAAGCCTTACTTTTAAAGAAAAAGGCGAACTGGAAGCCACTTCATCAACCAACTATTTAACTGGATTTTACGAAACGGCCCAGCTGAACGCCATTCACCTGGGAGGAGACGGTACCGAAAGAGAGGAAACTGCCTGGGGAAACGCTTTTGTAAATGCACTTCCAAACGTTAATATTTACGATCTTAAATCAAATAACAGACTTGTTCTTTTTTATAATAATAACAGTCAGCTGATATTTAACAGGGTTCAATAGTAAAGCAGGTTCAAAAATAAGCAAAGCCAAATGCAGACAACTGCGTTTGGCTTTTTGCTGTTTAGACTGAATTTTACCGTTAAAAAAGTCAATTTTGGGGTAATCAAATCAATATTTAGCCAATTCTAATCAAATGCCGTAAATTATTTGGTATTTTATTATTGTAAAATTGTATAAATGATATTCTGTTTCACAGATATTACCCGAACCATAATTCCATTATTTAACTTTGGCCAAATAAGTAGTCACAGGCCTCCCAAAATTTATCCTTAATGAAATATAGTATGAACCTCCTTTTATGGGGGAATCAGATTGATGACAGCCTTTTTCCAACCCTTGAACTGATCAAAGAAATTGGCTTTGACGGTGTAGAAGTTCCCATCTTTAATACCAATCCAGAGCACTGGTTTAAATTTAGAAAAAAACTGGATGACCTGGGTTTACAATGCGAAACAGACACAATCTGCGGACCGGACGAACACCTGATCAGCCCGGATCCTGCCATGAGGCGACACACGATCGATCACCTGAAAAGTGCACTGGATTGCTCCCTGGTTTTAGGTGCCACTAAACTGATGGGGCCTTATCAGTCAGCATTGGGTGTGTTTACCGGAAAACCTGCAACTGCCGAAGAATGGCAATGGGGTATTGAAGGAATCCGGGAAGTTGCCGATTATGCAGAGTCGCTTGATATCACTTTGGGATTGGAGTATCTGAACCGTTTTGAACTCTATCTGACCAGCTGCGGCGATGAGCTGATCCGGTTTGTGGATGAAGTAAATCATCCAAATTGCAAGATCATGTTCGATACTTTTCATGCCAACATCGAAGAAAAAAATATTGGCGACACAATTCGTAAAGCAGGAGACCGTATCTCTTTTATTCAGCTTTCAGAAAATGACCGCTCTACACCCGGAAAAGGAAATGTAGATTGGGATGGCATTTTCACAGCCATAAAAGATATCAAATACGATGGCTGGATCAGCATTGAAGCATTCAGTCCGAAATTACCTGTTGCAAACATCTGGCGCAAAATGTTCGATTCCGAAGAACAGCTGATGCGCGACGGATTGGCTTTTATTAAAGCAAATATTCAGAGTTAGATTTTCTATTATTTCAAAGAGGACCAGGAGATAATGAGCGGACGCCGCGCGGCGTCCGCTCATTATCAACACAGTAACCACCGTGTAACCTTTATCCTTAATAAACCTTCGCCAACAGATGCGGACGTTCTTTTTCAAGTTTTAAAATTAACTCTCCGAAAAGGGTATTAACCCAGGCAAACCATTTACGCGTGAATTTTGCCTGATCATCTTTATCAAAAGATTCGTGCATAAAACCGGTATGATTGTGCGTGTTTTTTAACTGCCTAAGCTGATCTTCAATTTCTTTGTCGCTTACAGACGTAATTGCCCGCGCAATGATTCCCATCGGCCAGATCTGGTCAATCAGTGTATGCGGACTGCCCAGTCCTTCTCCTGCTTTTCCCTTAAAGAAATATGGATTGGAATCACTTAGCACAAATTTTCTCGTATTGATATAAACAGGATCCTTAACAGACATAGCACCCAGATAAGGCATGCTTATCAGCCCCGGAATACCGGCATCGTCCATCAGCAAATGATTTCCAAAACCATCCACTTCAAAAGCATAAATTTTGCCGAATTCAGGATGATTGTAAACCGCAAATTTTTTCAGTGCTGTTTCAACTTCCAAGGCCAGAGCTTTAAAATCCGCTGTCAGTTTGGCATCCTGTTTTGTCTTTTCCAAAAGCTCTGCTACTTCCCGGAAAGAGACAACAGCAAAGAAATTGGAAGGAACAAAAAACGGATAAACCGTTGCATCATCAGACGGCCTGAAAGTACTTGCAATGAGTCCGTTCGGTTTGATCGGATTGCCGAAACCATTCCCGGGTACTGTATCGGTTGACCAGGCTGTAGTACGGCCAAATTTGTAAGGACCGTGGTTTTCTTTCCTCTGCTGTTCCGTGCAGGTCTGCAATATTAAACGCATGGCTTTGAGCCAGTCTGCATCAAAAGGCGAAACATCCCCGGTTGTTTTCCAATAGTTGTAAGCAAGCCTGATGGTATAACACAGCGAATCAAGTTCCCACTTTCTTTCGTGAAGCATCGGTTTCATTTCGGTATGATCCGTTGTCCATTCACTTTTCTTAGGCCGATCGTAAAATGCATTGGCGTAAGGATCAATAATGATACATTTCGTCTGACGGTTGATAAGACCCGCCACCATTTCTTTGAGGTGACTGTCTTCTTTTAGTAAAGGTAAATAGGGCCAGACCTGCGCGGTACTGTCCCGAAGCCACATGGCATCGATGTCTCCAGTGATGACAAAAGTATCAGGCTTACCATCAATTGGCTTAAAATGAACCGTTGTATCGATTGTGTTGGGAAAACAATTTTCAAAGAGCCAGGCCAGTTCCGGATCCTTAATTACCTTTTTCATACGCGTAATGGTCGCTTCCACGGCCGTACTGGCAAAACTGCGTTTGTCGGCGGGTATGCGTACAACCGGAAAATTGGTTGCGCTTTTTGCAAAAGACCAGTTTTTTGTGGCTAACCCGGCAACTGCCAGTGCGCCTGCCTTTATAAAATCTCTGCGGTGAGTCATGAAAATTCACTTATTAAAATATTTTAAAGAGGCAATTTATAGAAATTTAAGCATACCGGCGATTATTTTTTCAGACCTATAACTTACTATTTACTACACCTATTTTTCCACAAAAAAAGAGACGTTTTTAAAGCCGAAACTCTAAAAACATCTCTTCGTAATCTAGGAAAGGCTTTAAATTATAATTTCAATATTGAGAAATTATAACTGGTTTTTTCATTAGATATAACAACCTGATAAATACCTGTACCCAGTTTGGACATATCCTGAGTTACAATACCTCTTGTGGTTTTGACTTTACCTTTTTCAACTACAACCTGACCGGAAGCATTGATGATTTTCACTGAAACCTGGTTCATTTCTGCATCAGGCAGCTCAATGTTAACCATCGCCTGCACCGGATTTGGATAGAACTTCACTTCTCTCAAATTCGCTGCATCTATGCCAACAATCTTGCTGTATGCGTGAGAATCATCTGTATCCACCAGCTTCAACCGGTAGTAGTTCATACCTTTCACATATTTTGTGTCCGTAAAGTTGTAATTGTTGGTGATGGCCGAAGTCCCGTTGCTGGCTACTCTTCCGATTTCTACAAAATTCTTTACGTCAGTTGCCCGCTCTACCGCGAAGTAATCGCTGTTAAGTTCGGCAGTGGTAGCCCAGTTTAAAATGTTTCCTTCCAAGCTATTTTTTCCGTCAAACTTAACCAACGTTACAGGTAAGCTACCCACAGGCGGCGCATTGGATAAGCCGAAGCCGGAAAATCCTGAAGTGAATTTGGATTTAAACGCCCAGTCGGAATTAAACGCTGACATAACCTGTACCTGGGCATACGAGCCCGAATTGGAATTGTCGATGGTAATTCCAGCTTCGCTTTTGCCCATCGACTGAATTGAGCTCTTGTAGCCGCCTAATTCCGAGTCTTTGTAATAGAGCGTAATATTATACTCCCCTATTGGATTGGGGTTCGCTGGAGTTACCTTGTAGGTTTTTTTGGTAATGGTATAGGCTCCCACCCAATCTTCTGCTCCCGTTCCTGCGCGATCAATCTGGACCGTGGTGCAGCCATAATCATGAGCGGTCAGATTCTCTATTTTTGCAAGCAGATTTTTCGTTACAGGATCATAAAAATAAGCCGTTGCATTTGGACCAAGGTATTGCTCATCGGGTGTTGCAGTAACCAAGGTCTCAATTTGGGTTGGGATCTCGGCAGTAACTTTAATATTGTCGAGTCCCCAATAATAATCATTGTTAGCCGTGTACCTGAATCTCAGTTTCATAGCCACACTGGCATATTGATCCGGGATGACAATGTTTCTTGTCACAGCCGCTCCGTAACTACCCGAATTTCCGGTTGTTTCGGTTTCAGTAAGCAGATTATGCCAGGCAGCTCCATCCCAGACATCAACCGTACCGATTTCGTCAAAATCGCTCCCACCCGCAAAAATCCTGAAAACTTCCAGAAATGAAAGATTTATTGATTTCATGCCAGCGGTGTTAAAGGTAGCTGTTTCGATGTTCCATGTTCTTTCACCGGGACCATACCGTGTACTACTGGCAATCAGAAAAGGTTGTCCGGGAATATTAGGATCTAAAAATATAGTGGTTGGATTGCTCCCTGCTACCACTGCCCATTCAAGAGGATAAAAATTGGTACCACTCCAGCCGGCCGGTATTCTGAAATCATTAAAATCCGCATATAAAACCTGAGTAGATTTAGTACCCGGAAGTAACTCATCATCATTGATATAAATCGTATGTACCTGATTTTTATCATCGGTCACAGCATTTCCCGAAGTTGTTATTGAATAAGTCAGGATCGCAGTTTCGGTTTCTTCTTTGTAGGCATCGTTATATATTCTTACAACAACATCCTGAGATAAAGTGCCAGCCTGAAGAACGAAGGAATTGGGACTAAAGCTATAATCAGCCGTTGTTCCTGATTTTGCGGTTCCTGTTGGCGCATTGAAAGTCACAGTAACAGGCTCAGAAGGGGCCTTGGTAACTTTTACTGTTACTGTCTTTTCCAGGTATGGCAAACAGCCAGCGGGTGAAAGGCCATCTGTAAGTGCTTCTGCCTCATTTACGGTAGTCGAGCTTTTGGCAAAAAGGACCGTTGGGACAAGCGGTGTTTCACAGGAATAAACACGAACATTATCAATGTACCAGCCATCGACCCCGCCACAAAGATCTGTACCAAGATCCCAGCGAAATTGTATTTGCTCGCCGGCATCCAGACCCAAAGCGGTCAGATTGATTCTGCTTTGCCCCCAAACTCCCAGGACAGTTCCGGTATCAAAACCAGTAAAAGCGACTTGTCCGGCCAACGGATTCCCGCTGCTGATTGTACCATTATATCCGTTTGTCAAAAATGCACTTGACGGCACCAGCGTCCAGGCACCATCATTTATTTTATACTTAATATTTCCTCCATCATAACCTTGTTCTAATGAGATATAATGATCAAAAGCAAGGTTAAACTGCCCTGAATTAACTGATCCAATCGTCATTACAGGGCTGGTCAAACTCATAAGCCCCTGTTCCTTACCATTATTGCAATCGGTACCATTGTAATTGACAGCATAAACCACCTTTCCAGGATGTCCTACCGATGAACCGTCGACCAGTACCCAGTCACGTGGCGACCAGCCGGCAACTCCGGTATTTGCAACTGTCCAGTTTTCAAGTCCATTTTCAAAATCATAGAAATACAGGGCATTTTCAGCCGTTCCTCCGTCACAGATTGTTGCAACCGGATTGAGTATCGGAGCATATCCGCAATTTGTTGCTGCTCTGAGCTCAACTGCCAGAATTACTTTTTGTAATTCAGCCAAATCCGCAGCCGTAACATATTGGCCCGATAGTGTTGGCGCAGCGTCAGCTGTGGATAAATTTGGTAGATTTGTATTTGCAGCAATCAGTGCTTCAGCTGCGGCTACTAGTATATCTGCCTGTGCTGCAAAGTCAGTTGTTTGCGTCATGAAATTGGCCTGTGCATACCAGTAGATGTGTGCAGCTTTGGTAAGGCCTATTCCACTGATCGTCTGTCCATTGTAAGTTCCCCCATCTACCAGTAATGCATAAGAATGGTTCAAAACACCTGAATTGATATGCACTCCGCCCGCATCATTATTGTTGGTTGGCACACCTGAGGCGCAGTAGTATTTGATGTCCGTCACACGTCCGGGATCACCCAGGCAATTAGGATTATACATATCACGGATTGCCCCGTCTCCTACGCCGCCCGGAGCAAAAGCAGATGCCTTTTCACTTAGTCTCCAGCGGGTTGAAGTGGTTGTAGCAGGGCAGTCGTTACCAGCCGTGGCTCTGAGCGCAATACCTTCATCCTCATCCATGTAACCGTTCAGCAAATCCACAGTTTCTCCCCAGATATCGGAGTAAGCCTCATTCATCGCACCTGCCTGCCATGCATAAATCAATCCGCTTGTAAATTCGGTGTAAGCATGTGCCCACTCATGTGCTACTACGTCATCGGAGGCTGTCCTATCGCAATAATTAGCAGAGACGCCATTCCAATTGGCATTAGGGCATTGAATACCCGGGTTATTATGTGTAGTAAGCATGGGAGCATCCGCATTATTGTATGAAATATACCCAAACGCATTTTTCATGAAATTATAAAGATGCCCCGCTGTTTCCAGTTCCGATTTCTGCCAGACATTTAAAGCTCCCGGAAAAACATTTCCTTCCTCCCAGGTCAGGGCGGGAATAGTATTCGTTGTTGATCCTGTGGGATAGGAATACAATTTCCGGTTCAGAGCTTCGTGCATTCCGGAAAATTGTTCTACCAGTTCTTTTGTGTGGGCATCGATATACAGGAACTCACGAACATCAACATCGTTTCGTACTTCAACTTCATATACAAGGTGCTTTTGTCCTTCATAACCCTGTGCCAATCCCTTTTGAAATACATACAAGGTATTTTTATTTACTTTCAAAGGGGCTTGCAGAGGAGGATTCAACTTTGATCCGCCTCCGTCAGATTTTTGCAGTTCGACCATTTTTATTGCCAAATCTGCAGCTACCTCTTTCGAAATAGTAGGCGTTGTATTTAACTTTCCAGCCTTAACCCGATTGCCATTCATCGACGAAAGGTCATCAATTTTGTTAAAATGAAATTTTAGCACCCCGTCAAAAACAGGAACTCCGTTTACATACTGCTGTAAAACGACATGCTCCATGCCATAAATGTCTTTTCTGCTTTCTTTTACCTGATAGGCTTCACTTTTAGACTGAATCGCTAACAGACCGGTATTTTGGTTAATGAAATTCAGTGCTTTTTCCTGAGGCGTTCCACCTGTGAGTTTCAATGCACGTCCGGCCGGAAATCTTAAAAAACTTATTGAGGACGTAGCCTGGTCTATCGTTGGAATCGCTCCGGTTTGACCAACAAACGTATCCAGGTATCCCTGGGCTGCGTCCTGCGCATTACTCACAGCTGAGAGTAACACGAACGCAATAACCAATCGTAAAGCTAACTTCATAAATTGTAAGGTTTTATGGTAAGATCAGCCCCTAAGATAGACAAACATCTACAAATTCTTTTGATGACTTATTTAAAGGCGAAAAAATAAATCCGAATCTAACTTTTTGTCTTTCATATGGTTTTGTTAAGTATTTTTTATACTTAAAGAAGCGGCAAAAGATCTACCTGATTGTACATACCGGGTATGTATATACGAAGTTTTTTTAAGTCACTTAAAGTGACTCTCTGTAAATAATACAAAAAGCCATTTTCTATACATCAGCACAGAAAGTGGCTTTCAGTAACTTAATAAGGTATGCTAAAACTTAAACACGGAAAAGCTGTAACCGGAATTTGGAGTTGAAATGATAACATGGTAGATCCCCGACGGTAGTTTGTGAATGTCTTGTATGAAACTTCCACTGCCGGTTTTGACATTTTCCTTTCGTAAAATTTCCTGCCCAGCCGAATTGACGATTTTTAGATCAACTTCTTTCAACGTTTTATCGGGTAATTCGATGCTTAACAGCGACTGTACCGGGTTTGGATAAAATATTACTTTTTCTAAAATTCCCCCATCGACTGAGATAATTTTACTGTACGCAAAAGTACCGTCCGTATCAATCTGTTTTAGGCGGTAATAGGTTATTCCACCGGCCGGTTTGGAATCCAGGTATTGATACGAATGAAGTTCATTTGAATTTCCATAACCTGAAATTCTGCCGACTTCTGTGAAATGTTTTGAATCAGCAGACCTTTCAATTTCAAAACGGTCATGCCGCACTTCTTCACTTGTTGACCAGGCAAGCATATTGCCTTCCGCCGTGTTCCTGCCTTCAAAAGCGATAAGTCTCACTGGCAGCGCTTCTGGTGGCGTAACATTTGAAAGGCCAAAACCCGAAAAGCCCGTATTAAAAGTAGAGGTAAAAGCCAGGCCTGCAGTTAAAGCTTCGCTAACCTGTATCTTTGAGTAATTGAGATTTGCCGCAGTCGCTGACATAATACCACTGCTGCTTTTACCCATGGATTTTATTTTGGAAACATTGAAGTTGGGTAGTTCCGAAGAACGGTAATAAAGTGTGATTTCATAACTTCCAGCCGGATCGTTGTAAGCTGGTGTTACCTTAAATGTTTTATTGGTGATCAGCGAATTTCCCTGCCAGTTGGTTGCATCAACTCCCTCGCGATCCACAGCAACCGTAGTACACCCATAATCATGATTGCTGAAATTGTTGATCCTGGCCATCAGATTCCCCGAGGCAGGATCATAAAAATGTACAGTAGAGTTAGGTCCAAGATACTGGTCATCCGGAATTAAAGAAACTGTAGTTTGAATTTGTTTCGGCGATTCTGCTGTTATTTTCACGTTGTCAATCCCCCACCAGTAATCATAATTCGCAATGTAACGGAAACGGATTTTCATTAATGGATTGGCGTAAGCGGCAGGGATGGAAATGCTCCTCTGCGCAGGCGAAGTCCAGGAGCCTGATGTTCCGGTTGCCTGGTTTTGGGTTAATACATTTCGCCACGCCGTTCCGTCCCATACATCTACCAAACCCTGTTCTGCAAAGGAACTTGGCCACACATAAAAGTATTCTAAAAAGGACAAATTAATATTGCTCATCCCAACTGTATTAAACGGAGCCGATTCAACGACTCTATCCAATGTTACCATGCCAGCCGCGTCACTGTTTATAAACAAAAGTTTAGGCTTTGCAGGATCCAGAGAAACCGAAGGAAGCAGAGCCACTGACCATGCCGAAGGGTAAGTCCCACCTCCAACAACATTCCAGCCTGCCGGCATACCTTGTTCAAAATCTTCCGAAACAAGTGTCATTCCCACGATTGTCGGCACCTTATCGTTGTCCGTAATGGTAAATGTGTGGCTTTGATTAAACAACTCTGCGTAGGCATCGCCTCCCGACGAACTGTTTAGGGAGTAAGTTAAAGTAAAAGTCTCACTCTCCTCAACATACGCATCATCATAAATCCTGACTTTTATTTCCTGAGACAAATTGCCTGCATGGAGAACAAAACTGGATGGAGACAAATTATAATCCGCAGTGGCGCCCTGTTTTGCGGTTCCTTCTGACAAATTAAAAGTAATTGTCACCGGTTGAGAAGGTGCTTTGTTTATTTTAACAACAACCGTTTTTTCAACATATTTTAAACAACTATTTGGGGCCGGACTTTCAATTGTAGCTTCGCCTTCATTTACTGTGGTTGATGTAGTTACAAATTGCACAGAAGGAGTAGCGCAGGAATAAACCCGGATATCATCCAGATACCAGCCTTCGAGTCCGCCACAGCCATCTGTACCAAAATCCCATTGAAACTGAATTGTTTGTCCAGCCACCAATCCTAATTTACTCAGATCAATGCGGCTTTGCCCCCAGCTGCCACCAACCGAACCGTCATCCGCACCGGAAAAACCAGGCTGGCCTTGTAATGGATTGCCGCTATTTGCCACCAGTATTTTATTATAACCATTTGCCGTAAAGGCTGAGGCAGGAAGCAAGATCCAGGCTCCGCCATTAATCCTGTATTTGATATTTCCCCCGTCGTAACCAGATTCGGTTGCTACAAAATGATCAAACGCCATATTGAAGGGACCCGAAGATCCTGCCGGTATCGAAATTACCGGACTGGCAATACTAATAAGGCCGTTCTGAAAATTATTTATACAATCGCCGGCATCCAGATCAATTCCAAAAACCACATTGCCGGAGCGTCCGCCTGGTGCCGGTGATTTAAGTACCCAGTTTCTTGCTGTCCAGTTCTGGCCACTTCCCGTCGAACTTACAGTCCAGTTTGAAAGACCATTTTCAAAACTTTCATAAAAGATGGCGCTCTCTGGTAAAGCACCTGAACAAATTGTCGGAACATCTGCCAACAACTTAGGAAAGCCACAAGCGTTTGGCAGCCTTAATTCTACTGCTGCAATTACCTTAGCCAACTGCTCGGCATCGGCCGTGGTTATAGTTTCTCCCGAAAGACCTGCTGCACTCTCTGATGTTGACAATGCCGGTAAATTAACCCCAACGAGATCGAGTAAGGATGCCTCAAGAATATCTGCTTGGCTGGCAAAATCTGTGGTACTTGTCATATAATGCGACTGTGCCCTCCAGAAAATATGCGCTGCCTTGGTTAACCCTAATCCTGTGATTTTTTGTCCATTATAAGTGCCGCCATCAACCAGTAAGGCATAGGCATGATTTAAGATTCCTGAGTTAATATGAACCCCGCCATTGTCAACAGCGGAACACCAATATTGCGGATCGGAAACTTTTCCCGGGTCGCCTTCACAATTCGGATCCCACATATCACGTAAGGCACCTCCAAAAGCAGTAGTTTTTTCTCCCAACTTCCAGCGAGCTGAACTTCCGCATCCGGTTCTGGCATCTGCACTTTCACTTTCATCCATATAGTTGTTCAACTGATCGACCGTCTCACCCCAGATGTCAGAATAAGCTTCGTTCAGCGCACCAGCCTGCCAGGCGTAAATCAGTCCGCTTGTATATTCTGTATAGGCATGAGCCCATTCGTGTGCGACAACATCATCAGAGGCAGTTCCGGTACAATAATTGGCAGTCCGGCCATTCCATGTAGCATTGGGACAATTGATATCCGGATTATTATTGATCGTAATCATCGTGGCACCTGCATTGTCATAGGAATTGTGACCAAATGTATTTTTCATCAGATTATAAATGTGCCCGGCGCTAACTACTTCCGATTTCTGCCAGACATCCAAAGCATTAAATGCGGCTCCGCTTGTTCCGTTTGACTCCTGCCATTTGAGATTTACGCCCGATATTGAAGTTTCGTAAACCTTCCTGTCAATACTGTGCATGCCCGTGAACTGTTCCACGAGCTCTTTCGAATGCGCATCGACATACAAATATTCTCTGACGTCCAAATCATTAGCAACTTCGACCTCATACACCAAATGAACACGTCCCTGGTAACCCTGCGCCAGACCTTTTTGAAATATATAAAGAGTGTTCTTATTGACTTTTAAAGGTGCCGCGAATTGACCAAACTTTTGACCGGTAACATATTTGATCGCAGCAGATGCAGCTTCTTCCGGGGATATGGAAGCAACAGTTTTCAGCTTGGGGACAGAAATGAAATTTCCGTTCATTGAGCTGAGGTCTGCGCTGCGGTTAAAGTGAAACTTAAGTACACCGTCAAAAACAGGCACACCCTCCACGTACTGCTGCAAGGCAACATGCTCCAGGCCATAATTATCTTTCCTGCTTTCTTTAACCTGATAAGCTTCTTTATCCCATTTTGCTTTAAAAAGACCTGTGTTTTGTTTAACAAACAAAAGCGCTTTGTCTTCTCCGGCAGAGCCCGATAGTTTTATAGCATTCGCGGCAGGAAACCGTATAAAATTTACTGAATTCGTAGCCTTGCCAATAGTAGCAACGGCTCCTGTTTTTGCAGTAAATGAATTTACCTCATTTTTTACCGCATCCTGGGCAACAGCCGTAAAGGCGCATAATATGAAACCTAAAATAAATTGTAAAGTACACTTCATAGAGTCGAGGTAAGCTTAAAGAAAATCATTATCAAATTATATCAAAATAACGCTCAATAATTTGTGAGCGTTATACTACATACAATTATCAAATTAATTACATCAAACTTAAATTAATTTGTCAAGAATTCAATCTCCTTATAATAAAGAGACAGATTATTGTTTCCCATACAGGATGGACAGGGCTTTCCGAATCATTAAGATCAGATCAATTTCTCAGGTTTTTAACCATATGAAAATATTGATGCCCCATAAAACGCTTTTTACCTGCTATCTCAAATCCCACTTTTTCATAGATAATTTTCGCATCCGGATTTTCCAGGTCAACGATTAGCCCTACACGCGTGTAACCCAGGTTGAGCGCCTTTTCACAAAATGCGTGGATCAGTTTTTTCCCAATTCCTTTACCCTGATGTGCATTGCCCACATTTATACAATCCAGATAGTATTCTCCCGCCTCAGTTTCATCGTCCGGCGTAAAACCAGGTTTTGTTTTTCGCAGCTGTTCCAGAATCGGCTGTCTTAACCTGTGGAGGTCGGCGCCATCATAACCGGTTACGGAGCCCAGAATGCCTGTTTCATCCTCATAAACCTGCGTGTGTACATAACTGTATTGATTATCTGCCCTTTTAAAAAATTCCTCAAAAAAGGGTATAGCATCTTCATACCGGTCGGAGTTGGCGAAAATACCTGCTATGTGCCCCATTGCCAGGATAAACAAAGGGGCTACTTCCTTGGCGTCTTGAGGTGTTCCTTGTCTGATCATGCCGGCGAAGTTATGTAGTTTCATATTGTTTTACCACTGAATAAGTCAAGTACTATTTGCCGTACAAATCGCTGCCAATCCTATAATTTTAAGAAAAACAAAATACTATGAAGAGGAACGGCTTTCTCAGGGCATTGATCATTTTTACGGCGATCATCGGTTTGATTATAACCTTTATTGTTTTTTTGCCTGAGCAGGTCCGGCAGGTTTATCCGCCCCGACTCTATGGACCTCTGGCCAGGGTTGATGCAGGCGGGAGAAAGATGTTCTTTTACCTGACAGTTGAAGAAAAAGTCCGAAGTAAATTTACTTCCAGACGAAGTAATACTTTCACTGAATATTTTTCGGTTTACAGGCTTTGTGTTCGTGATGCAGAAAGTGGGAGGCTGATTAAGTCCGAAATCATTTCAGAAATAAAAAGTGCTATACAGGAAAGTGAGCCAAAGATTCTCGGACCGGTCAAAAACGGGTTATGGATATGGAATTCGGGACCAAAACTGTATGATCCGGTTTCTCTTACAGTTACCACGGATCTTGAAACCATAAAAAAACAGAATCCTGAAATTGCAGGTGTTTTACCAAAGGAAATTGCTTTTTTCAAAGTTTCCGAGCCCAATGCAGCGTTGGTAATCAAAAGCCTTGATGCCCGGTATTTTCAGGTCGATGAACTTACCGCTAAAATAACCGATGCCGAAAAAATTCTCGAAGGCATAACATGGAGAAAAACTGCCGAAGATGGTTTCACCTATACCAAACAACCCGGTGTTTACGCCTACTACAATTATATATACGGAAATCTGATCAATTCATTTCTTGCCGGCAAGGGAATTTGGCATGGTCTACTTTCCAAACGACAAAGGGAGCAACTTTTCAAATGGCCGGGAGCTCCCGGTCAGCCGGATAAGGACGGTCAGAACCGGTATTACCAGGTTCGGTATAAGTTAGACGACCGACAGGAAATTGAGCTGGATATTTCTACTGCCAAACAAACCGGCGACAAAAGTTTTTTACAGGGAGGTTTTATTAAAAGAAAAGAACAGATGGTTTGGGATGTTCCCAACCCGAGCTCAACGCTGGTGATGTCCAAAGATATTTTGGGCCGGGACGGGAAATTTGTAATTCACCGGCTGGGCAGAGATGGAAAAATAATCTGGTCGCAATCATCAGATTTGTCTGAGCTGGATCAGGTAGCAGACGGAGATAATTATATTGTGCTGGCCGGCTTTAAAGATCAGCTGGAGCCTACACGGAATAGGGTTGGAATCCTGGTCTGGATTGACCAAAACACTGGTAAAAAGGACGAATTCAGCGTTTCAGAAGATCTGTAATGTCTTTTTACCAATTTTCTTACTTCGTTAAATTCTAGCAATATTTTGCTCCAAAATCCCATTCAATTAAAAAATTGATCAAAATACGCTAAGTACTAATCAAAAGACGTAAAGTTTTTAGCATTATTTTGTTTTAAAATTGTATTGTCAATTCTATGCCCGGGCAAGCGAGTCACTTATCCGGCAATTCAGGACACAACATCACACATACATCCCTTAATTTGTATATTAAAAATTCAATATTTCTAATTAATCTATGTCTAAAAAAATTAATGTTGCAATCGTTGGTCTTGGTTTCGGAGCCGAATTTATTCCTATTTATCAGCAACATCCGGATGCGAATATGTACGCGATTTGCCAGCGTACAGAATCGAAATTAAATGAAGTAGGTGATCAGTATGGCATCGATGTTCGTTATACAAGTTATGATGATTTGCTGAATGACCCATTGGTTGACGCGGTTCACATTAATTCTCCGATTCCAAACCACGCGGAACAAACACTAAAAGCATTACGTGCCGGCAAACATGTGGCTTGTACAGTCCCAATGGCAACCAGCGTTGAAGATTGCATTGAGATTGTAAAGGTTACGAAGGAAACCGGCAAAAAATATATGATGATGGAAACCGTGGTTTATGCACGTGAATTCCTTTTTGCCAAAGAATTATATGAAAAAGGTGAGCTTGGAAAAGTACAGTTTTTGAAAGCAAGCCATCAGCAGGATATGGAAGGATGGCCTGATTACTGGCCGGGATTGCCTCCGATGCACTACGCAACACATTGCGTTGGCCCGGTAGCAGGTTTGCTGAAACTCGAAGCAGAATATGTTTCCTGTTTCGGATCGGGTACGATCAGTGAGGATCTTGTTAAAATACATAATTCACCTTTTGCAGTTGAGTCGGCGCATATTAAATTTAAAGACAGCGATTTGTCTGCTTATGTATACCGTTCACTTTTTGATGTTGCACGCCAGTACCGTGAAAGCTTCGAAGTTTACGGAAGCAAAAAATCGTTTGAATGGCCGTTGATCGAAGGGGAAGATCCTGTGATCCATACAGCTAAAAAACCGGAGCATGAAATTGCAGAACGCGTGAAAACGCCGGATTATGCGCATTTACTGCCGAAGGAAATTCAGCATTTCACAGGAAAAGGCGTTTATGATCTGGATGATCATTCACATTTATCATTTGTACAGGGCGGCGGCCATGGCGGTTCGCATCCGCATTTGGCCAATGAGTTTATCAGTGCATTGATCGAAGACCGTGATCCTTTCCCGAATGCGTGGCAGTCGGCCAACTGGACGAGCGTAGGTATCCTGGCGCACGAGTCGGCATTACAAGGCGGCGCGTTAATACAATTGCCGGATTTTAAAAATGTTTAGTTAGATTAAACTACCTTGAATTGGTTTTATTACGGTGCTCTGCACCTTGATTGACGTTTTTATTTGGTTTTCTACAAATATTAGGGTGCTCTGCACCTTATTAATCGGTACAAAAGAGGTGCAGAGCACCCTTAATATTTATAGAAATCATAAATCAGAGACTGTTTTCCAAGGTGCAGAGCACCGAAATACTTGTTGGAATTTGTTTTATTATCATTGACCTATTAATCATTTGTATTACTCAACAAACTTTAAATACGACAATGAAATACAACTTCACAAATGGCAAATACCTACACACAACTATATATTCAACTGGTTTTTTCTGTTCAGGGACGAGAAAGCTTAATTAAAAAAGCCTGGAAAAGTGAGCTATATGCGTACATCGGTGGTATCATTCAGAATAATAAATCGAAACCACTGGCAATAAATGGAATGCCGGATCATATTCACATCTTTATAGGATATAGTCCCGCCAGTCCACTACCGGATTTAGTTGAAGAAATTAAAACCTCTTCGAATAAATTTTTGAAAGAAAAATTCAAAGCTCCGGTATTTAATTGGCAGCGTGGTTACGCAGCATTTTCTTATAGTCGATCACATATAGATGCAGTCATTAAGTACATTGAAAACCAGGAGATTCACCATCAAAAAACATACTTTTAAAGAAGAATATTTAAGGATGTTGAATGATTTCCAAATCGAATACAAAGAGAATTATTTATTTGACTTCCAGAATATTAGCTCTTGGATCAATTGATAAGAAGTTTTTACAGACGAAACATTTTTTATAATTAAATGAAAACCAAAGTATTATCCTTTCTGTTTGGTATTGTCCTTTTGGGCTGTGCCGTTCAGCCGTCCTCTCAGAATGCATCTGTCAAAAGCGGATCTTCTAAAGACGCAACAAAGCCGCGCCGGCTCGAAATCCTTTTTATGGGAGATAAAGTGGGCCATCACAAACCAGCAGAGCGCGTTCCTCAGATTATGGCTGCTTTGGGACCAAAAGGTTTCAACTTTACTTACACCGACGATCTGGAAGATCTTAATCCGGAAACTCTGGCTAAGTACGATGCCCTGATGCTTTTTGCCAACTGGGATTCTATTGCGCCTCAGCAGGCAACAGCACTGCTTGATTTCGTAGCCAGCGGAAAGGGATTTATTCCAGTACACTGCGCCTCATACTGCTTCCGCAACAACCCGGAAGTTGTGAAATTGATCGGTGGCCAGTTCTGGAGACATACCTGGGATACAATCCAGCCGGTTTGGTCAAAACCTGATCATCCTGCAATCGCCGGTGTCAAACCATTCAAAACGGTTGATGAAACTTACCTGCACAAATTATTGCAGCCAGATAACATCATTTTAACTGAACGTCTTGTTCAGGCAGATCAGGAAAAAGACAAGCCTGGCCGTGCAAATGAGCCTTATACATGGGTTCGTACGCATGGAAAAGGACGCGTATTTTATACTGCTTATGGTCATGACGAACGTACCTGGGGTACACGTGGGTTTCAGGATCTTTTGGAAAAAGGAATCCTTTGGGCGGTTAATGACGATGCAAAAAAAGCTTTGGCCGGTCTAAATCCCAAACCTTTTGAATACCGTGAAGCGAAACTTCCTAACTACGAACAGCGCCCTGGTGCTCAATTGCAGCAATTACCGCTTTCGCCGGAAGAGTCAGTAAAACACATTCAGATCCCGGTTGATTTTACCCTGGACGTTTTTGCGCATGAACCGGATGTAATGCACCCGATTGCCATGACATGGGATGAGCGCGGAAGGTTATTTGTTCTGATCACCAAAGATTATCCGAACGAGCGTAAAGACACCGGCGGAAGTGACTATATTTTGATTTGCGAAGACACTGATAAAGACGGAAAAGCAGACAAATTCACCAAATTCTCGGATGATTTGAGTATTCCAACCGGACTTGTTTTTGCAAACGGAGGACTTATTGTTTCGCAGGCACCACACATGTTGTTTTTGCAGGATACCAACGGTGATGACAAAGCTGATGTTAAAAAGATTCTTTTCAGCGGATTTGGAACAGGAGATACCCATGCAGGACCATCTAACCTGCATTATGGATTTGATAACTGGGTCTACGGATCAGTAGGTTATTCAGGTTTCAAAGGTAAATTACCTCAGAGCGATTCTCTGAATTTCGGCCAGGCGCTATTCCGTTTCAAACCGGATGGAACTGATATGGAAATCGTCACCAGAACTTCAAACAATACCTGGGGACTTGGTTTCAACGAAGCAGGAGATCTTTTCGGATCAACTGCAAACAATTCGCATGGCTGGTACAGTGCCATTCCTAACCGTTACTTTGGCGAAAGCAGAGTTGACAACGGAGGCCGCAGCACAGATACGCATAAGGACATGCAGCCGATTACTGAAAAAGTGCGCCAGGTTGACGTATTCGGTGGTTTCACCGCAGCAGCAGGTCACAATTTCTATACGGCCCGCGCCTATCCGAAGAAATACTGGAATAAGATTGCCTTTGTTTCAGAGCCAACCGGACATATTCTTCACCAGAATATTATGGATAAAAAAGGCACTGACTTTGAAGATAAACTTGGTTTTAACCTTCTGGCTGGTGCTGACGAATGGGTTGCTCCTGTTTTTGCAGAGGTAGGCCCGGATGGAGCTGTTTGGGTTGCAGACTGGTATAGCTATATCATTCAGCACAACCCTACTCCAAAAGGAGCTGACAATGGAAAGGGAAATGCTTATGAGACTCCATTGAGAGATTTCACTCACGGACGTTTGTACCGCATTGCATACAAAGGTGCACCTGCATACAAGCCAGTTTCACTGAGCAAATCCCGTCCTGATGAATTGGTTGCTACTTTGAAAAACACAAACATGTTATGGAGAAGTCACGCACAGAGATTACTTGTGGAGCGTGGCAATAAAGATGTTGTTTCAAAACTGGTTGAAATTGCAAAAGATAAATCTGTGGATGAGGTTGGTTTAAATACCGCCGTTATTCATGCACTTTGGACTTTACAGGGACTAGGCGCAATTGAAGATCCGCAGGTTCTGGCAGTTGTGACAGAGGCTTTGAAACATCCATCCAACGATGTCCGCAAAACTGCTGTTCAGGTTTTACCTAGAACTGCTTCTACCGCCAAGTCTTTACTGACTGCCGATGCGCTGCATGACAAAGAACCGCTTGTTGTGCTGAACACTTTGCTTGCTTTATCAGAAATTACTTACACTCCCGAAACAGAAACAGCAATCCTGTCATTGCTTGATACTTACGCACAGGCTGACGACCGCTGGATGCCGGATGCATTTGCCGCTGTTCTTAACGCTCAGAATGGCAAGTTGCTTCAAAAGTACCTTGCACAGCGCGCAAGTAAAGCCGGATCTGCTCCTGCGGGTGCAAAACAGGATGCTAAATCAATGGCTGGTATGGATCATTCCAAAATGAACCACGGAGATGCAGCAGGTAAAGTAACCGTACAGGGAACTGCTGAACTTGCCATCACAAATATCACGATTGATCCTGTTACACCTTATGTTCGCGAAAATGCACGGGTAACGATTGAAATTACTAACCAGGGAAGTGTGGCAGTGCCTAAGGACCTTGTACCTGTTGTGAGTGTTGGTATCAGAAGCCGTTCTTTGAACAGCAACTACATCAGCAAGCAGCTTAACAATGGTATTGCTCCGGGTGAAACCATTAAACTGACTGAAGGTAACAATGGTCCGTGGAGAAGTACGTTCAACTTTACTTCCGACGAGGCAGGTAAAGTAAATGTTACTGCTACAATTGACCAGGATAATGTGGTTCCTGAAAAGGACGATAACCGTAACAATACATTAACCAAAAGCTTTGAAGTTCGTCGTCTGGATCGTCTGTCTGATTTTGCATTGGAACGCGCAACACGCGGTTACACTTCGTTTGCAAAAGGTGACGAGGTGATTGGTCTTATCAAAACGGCCCAATCACTGGATCCTCAGGGACGTAACGCCGTGATGAAAGGTGTTCTTGGCGCATGGAATCCACGCAGGAAAGAAGCGCCGACGGAAGCAAACAAAACATTGCTAACTTCGATCAAAAATGAAATTCCGGAAGATCTTAGTGCAAGGTTCACTTCACTTCTTGAATCTTATGGAGTAAAAGATGAAGCTCCTGTTGATCCGAATATTCAGATTGTTAAGATTAAAGCCATTCGTGAGGAAATGAAATTCGACGTTACTGAATTTACCGCAGTAGCTGGTAAAACAGTTGAAATCGTATTCGAAAATCCAGACGCTATGCAGCACAACATTGTTGTTGGTAAACCAAAAACTACTCCGATCATCGGTGCAGCAGCCGACAAAATGATTACTGCAAAAGACGGTGCCGAGAAAAACTATGTTCCAAATATTCCGCAGATCATCGCTGCGACGCCATTGGTAAATCCTGGACAGACTTTCAAACTAAGATTTGTAGTACCTGACCAAACCGGAGATTACCCGTTCGTTTGTACGTTCCCAGGCCATTGGAGATTAATGACCGGGGTTATGAAAGTTGTAAAACAGTAAGTGAAGTGTTGGTTTAAAAACATGCTTATGCCAATGAAAACAGTCAAAAAAAAGTAATCAGATACGTTTAGTGTAATGCGTTCAGATCAGTGAGTTAAAAAATCATTACTTACTGATCTGAACATAAGTTTTCTTCCAAGTCCTTGAAAGCCGGTACCAACCCGCTTGACACGTCTTTTTTTGCCTAAATTTAAATATAATTAAAACTATATTTTTTATAATTAAACAATTAAACTAAAACTAATTTAACGATCACCATCTAACCAAATTTTAAACATATGAACCCAATTAGACGAAATCCCTTCCAGGGACTTTGCAGACCTCTTTGTGCCTTCGTGGTATCAGGATGGCTCATGCCCCAGGAACTAAGCGCGGCCGTAACAAACTCAAAATCATCCAATATTGAGTTTATCAGAACTGTTGACAAAACTTTAACAGGTAAAATTGTAGATGAAAAGAAAACGCCTCTTCCGGGGGTAAGTGTGGTTGTAAAAGGCAGTACAACGGGAACCACAACAAATTCCGATGGGTCCTTCTCCCTTATCGTAAATGATGCTGCCGAAATCGTGACCTTTTCCTTTATTGGTTATACTTCTCAGGATTTGCCAATCGGAAACAGAACCACTTTTGACGTAACGATGGTACCGAGCAGCGAAGATCTGACAGAGGTGGTAGTAGTAGGTTATGGTACACAATCCTCCGCTACTGTCACCGGTGCAGTTAGTAATGTTCAGGCAAAAGATCTGATACGAACACCGGCTATCGGAACTTCAGATGCGCTTGTAGGACGGGTTCAGGGTATCACTGCCCGTAAAGCAGATGCACGCCCGGGAGCTTCCACTACCATCCAGATCCGGAATTTGGGAACACCGCTGTATGTCATCGATGGTGTACCCTCGGATGCAGGTAACTTTAACAACCTTGGACAAAACGATATTGAAAGCATATCGATCCTGAAAGATGCATCTGCCGCTATTTACGGTTTGCGTGCTGCCAATGGTGTTGTGCTCGTTACAACGAAAAGAGGAAAAGCGGGCGATGGTCCTGCCAAAATTAATATTTCAGGATATTACGGTCTGCAAAACTTTACACGTTACCCAAAACCTGCAAATGCCTATCAGCACATGCGCGGCCTTGTTGAATCGGACGTGAACCAGGGACGTACTCCTTCCATTGCACCGGCTGAACTCGAAAAATGGAAAGCAGGAACAGAAAAAGGATATCAGAGTTTTGACTACTACAAAATGGTGATGCGGCCGAATGTGCCGCAGTATTCTGTCAATGCCAATGTGTCCGGAGGAACTGAAAAGATCAATTACTTCCTGTCGGTGGGTCATTTGAACCAGGACGCGTTGATAGAGGATTTTAAATTCAGAAGAACCAATGTTCAGGCGAATATTGAATCCAGTGTTACAAAAAGGTTAAAAGTCGGCGCACAGATCAGCGCCCGTATTGAAGACCGTCAACAAACAGGTGTTCCCGGACTGGATGACTATTTCAATCCGTTCCTGAGTATTTTCACGATGTGGCCTACGGAACGCCCGTATGCAAACGACAATCCGAAATACATCAACCAGACACATAACGTGAACGTAAATCCGGCTACTTACAAAAAAGAAATCACAGGTTATATTGACGAAATTGACCGTGTTGTAAAGGGCAACTTTTATGCTGAATACGACTTCGCATTTGGTTTAAAGGCAAAGGGAACTTACTCTTATCAGTACCGCAATTTCGACTTCGACGGTTTTGAATATACTTACGACGCTTATACCTACGATGCAGCAAAAGATACTTACAATGTAGTTGCCGGAGGAGGAAACCAGAATCCCTGGAGAGAGCGTCGCAAACGTAACGTAATTGATCGTTTTGCCCAATTCCAGCTGAGCTACAACAAAACATTTGGTGACCACGAAATATCTGCGGTTGCTGCTTATGAGCAATCGGATAATGTGAATACCTACATGGTTGTACACACCGTGCCGCCAAATAACTATATTCCGCTGATGTCATTTGCAAACCAGGATATTTTGATTGACGAATGGAGTACAGAAGCCCGTGCGGGTTATATCGGAAGGGTTAATTACAACTACAAACAAAAATATCTGATTGAAGGTGTTGGACGGTATGACGGATCTTTTCTTTATGCTCCGGGTAAACGATTCGGATTCTTCCCGGGTGTTTCAGCCGGATGGCGGATTTCGGAGGAAACATTTTTCGGAGGAAAAATGGAAAATATTTTCAGCAACCTGAAAATCCGTGCCTCTTACGGACGTACCGGTAGCGACCGTCTGGCTAATGATGCTTTTCTTGTAGCGCCATTTAGTTATTTGCCAGGTTACAACTTTCTTCAGGGAAGCGCCATTTTTGACGGGACTTATAACATTGGTGTTCGCCCGAGAGGTTTACCTATTACAACACTATCCTGGATCACCAACATTTCAACCAACCTTGGGATCGACTTCGGTTTTTTAGGAGGAAAATTGAATGGTCAGTTTGATATTTTTGAGAGAAAAAGAGAAGGTCTTCCTGCGGCGCGTTATGACGTTTTGCTTCCGTCAGAAGTAGGTTATTCTTTACCAAACGAAAACCTGAACAGCGATACACATCGTGGTATGGAAGGGGTGCTTACCTACAAAAGCTCAGTCGGCCAGGTTGATTACACAGTTAGTGCAAACGCAACTTTGTCACGTCGTAAGGATCTTGATTTTTACAAACCGCGTTTTGGAAACTCCTACAACGAATACCGCGATTCGTACGTAGACCGCTGGGGAAATATCAACTGGGGTTATCAGGTAGTTGGCCAGTTCCAGTCTATGCAGGAAATTGAAAGCCACCCGATCAACAATGACGAACAGGGAAACAGAACACAGCTTCCGGGTGATTTTATTTACAAAGATGTAAATCAGGACGGCATCATCAATTACCTGGACGAGCGTCCGATCGGTTATGCAGAAGGCGCCAACCCATACCTGAGTTTTGCATTCAACGGCAGCGTGGCGTACAAAGGTTTTTCTTTATTCTTTGATTTTGCCGGGGCATCACTTCAAAGTTTTCAACGGAACTGGGAGTTGAAAATTCCGTATCAGAATAATGGAACTTCACCTGACTTCATGCTGGAAGACCGCTGGCACCGTGCTGATCCATACGACCCGAACAGCGCCTGGATTGCGGGAACTTACCCAGCTATACGTAAGGACAATTCCAGTCATGTCAATTTCCGTAAAAGTGACTTCTGGATTACCAACGTAAGGTACATCCGTCTTCGTAACATTGAGCTGGGTTACAACTTTGACCAAAAGATCTTTAAAAAACTGGGCAGCAGCGGACTTCGTATTTATGTAAATGCAAGTAATTTATTCTCGATTGATAATGTAAAAAAATACGGAATCGATCCTGAAATTTCTTCCGGCAACGCATTGGTTTACCCGCAGCAACGTCTGTTCAACGCAGGTTTCAACATCACTTTCTAATTTCTCAGACATGACAAGATTATCAAAACATATCATTTTAATCTTCACTATCCTGGTTCTTTCGGGATGTGCAGAAGAATGGCTTGACAGAAAGCCGCAGAACATTATTCTGGAAGAACAGATCTGGAACGACTCCAAACTGATCACAGGCTTGCTTGCCAACTATTACGATCGCCTTCCTGCTCATACGTCACTCACCACAGGCTGGGCTGAATTTGCAGCTTATGATGAAGCGATGTGGTCGAACAACGACGATGGCCGGAACAACATCGTGTCTTATCCTTTCGACCGATGGAGGCTTTGGGATTATACTTTGATCAGGGATATAAACCTGGCTATTGAGAACATCGAAACATTTGGAACATCACTGTCAGCTACGCAAAAAAGCCAGTTCTCGGCTGAATTGAGATTCCTCAGAGCCTTTGTTTACTTTGAACTGGTAAAAAGAATGGGTGGTGTGCCGCTGGTAACCAAACAGTTGATCTATGATTTCAATGGCAACCCATCCTACCTTCAGCAGCCACGCAATAAAGAATCCGAAGTGTATGATTTCATCGCCACCGAACTGGATGCAATTAAAGATCAGCTTGGGAATGGAACCAGCAACACGCGCGCAAACAAGTATACAGCAATGGCTTTGAAAAGCCGTGCAATGCTTTACGCAGGATCCATTGCAAAATACAACGGTAGGATGGCTTCTCCTATCTCGACACCAGGCGGAGAAGTAGGTATTCCGGCTTCAAGGGCAACGGATTATTACACCAAGGCACTTGCGGCTTCGGAGGAAATCATCAACAGCGGTGTTTATCAGCTTTACAAAACCAATCCAAACCTGGGTGAGAATTTTTATGATGCGATCACCAAAAAATCAGCAAACCGGGAAGTTATCCTGGCTCAGGATTTTCTGGTAAGTAAGGATAAAAGACATGGTTTTACTTATGACAACATCGCCCGGAATGTAAGAGAAGATAACCTGTCATCATCGTCGATCACGCCATCGCTCAACCTGGTTGAAGATTACGAGTATCTGGACGGAACTTCGGGAGAATTGAAAAACAGAAATGCGGCTAACACAGATTATGTTTACTATACCAACCCGCAGGATATTTTTGCCAATAAAGACGCCCGTTTATACGGAACTGTAATCTTTCCCGGCACTTCGTTCCGAGGAATTCCTGTGCAGATACAGGCGGGTGTGAAGCTTTGGAACGCAACTACCAGTGCTTTTCAAAACGTGGAATCCAATGTTTTAGGATCTAATTACGAAGATGGCGGATTATTAACCGGCTCTTCAGGCCCCCAGCGTTCACAAACAGAAGTCACCAATTCAGGCTTTTATCTAAGAAAATATGTGGATCAAACAGCCATGTCAAGCACACGCGGTATTCGCAGCGATATGTGGTGGATCCGTTTCCGTCTTGGTGAAATTTATCTGAATGCCAGTGAGGCTGCTCTGGAACTGGGTAAAACTGCTGATGCGTTAAAATACGTAAATGTGGTGCGCGAAAGAGCAGGTTTTGGTGCCGGCAGCCTTAAAGCGCTTACAATCGATCGCCTTCAAAACGAACGCAGAGTTGAACTTGCCTTTGAAGATCACCGGGTTTGGGATTTGAAAAGATGGAGAATTGCACACGAAGTATGGAACGGCAATGCGTCCAATCCTGATGCCGTAATTTATGCTTTGTATCCATATCGCGTAGTTCGTCCGGGCCATGAAACACATGGAAAGTATGTTTTTGATAAGTTGGTTGCTCCACGTTTCCGTGCTCCAAGGTTTTTCCAAATGGGCAATTACTATTCCTCAATCGAACAGATCGTGATCGATAACAATCCTAAAATCGTTCGTAATCCATTCCATTAATTCAGAATCATGAAAGCGACATATAAATTCAATATCTCATTAATTTTCCTGGCATTTTCAGCGATTATGTCATCCTGTGAAAAAGATAACCGGCCTGAACCTAAATCATTTTTAAAAGGCCGTATTGTGTACGAAGGACAAACGCTCGGTGTTCGGTCCAATGGTGTGCAGCTCGAAATCTGGCAGCGCGGCTATCAGTTGTTTACCAAAATTCCTGTTTTTATCAATCAGGACGGCACTTTTTCAGCTTCACTTTTTGATGGAAACTATAAACTGGTACGTCTTCGCGGAAATGGTCCGTGGGTAAACAACACCGATACAATAGATGTTGAACTTCGTGGAACAAAAGAACTGGATGTTCCGGTGAGGCCTTATTTTGTGTTTAAAAACGACACTTACTCAAAAGGAGAAGGTAAAGTTTCTGCCACTTTTACATTACAGAAGGTTGAGGCTACCGGTGTACTGGAAAGGGTAAACTTATATGTGGGAACAACCAATATCCTGGACCCAAACAACAACGGAGGAAATGTTCAGCAGCTGGGAACAACCATCACTGATCTTACCAAACCAATCACATTGACAGCAACCTTATCCGCAGCTCTTGCAGGCCGGGATTATGTGTATGCGCGAATTGGTGTAAAGACTTCCGGCGTTGGCGAAATGCTTTTCGGAGCTCCCCAGAAAATTCAATTGAAATAAAAAATGGCAAAGCAAATTGCTTTTCTTTTCATTTTTATCCTGAGCGCCGGATTTGCCGGTGCTCAGGATTCATTGCAAACAAACATTTCCGTTCACGACCCGGTTATGACCAGGCAGGACGGAACATACTACCTTTTTGCTACAGGACGCGGTATCAGCTTCTGGTCTTCAAAAGACATGAAAAACTGGAAGCGCGAAAATCCGGTTTTCAGCAGTCCTCCCGAATGGGCAGTAAAAGCGGTTCCTGGTTTTAAAGGACATATCTGGGCTCCGGATATTTCTTTTCATAACGGGCTGTACTATTTATATTATTCCATTTCCACGTTTGGAAAAAATGGCTCCTGTATCGGACTGGCAACCAATAAAACACTTCAAACAGGCAGTCCGGATTATTTGTGGACAGATCACGGAAAAGTGATCGAGTCGGTGCCGGGAAGAGATGAATGGAATGCAATAGATCCTAATTTCATTTTGGACGAAAAGCAAAAACCATGGCTCGCCTTTGGATCATTCTGGAATGGTTTAAAACTGGTCAGGTTAACCGATGAAGGGAAAACAATTGCCACTGACCCTCAGCAGTGGTTTACCATTGCAAGCGTACCGAGAAGTAACGCCGACCAAACAGCCGGAAACGGAGCAATTGAGGCACCGTTTATCTTTAAAAAGAAAGATTTTTATTATCTTTTTGCCTCTTACGACTATTGCTGCAAAGGAATAAACAGTACTTACAAAATGCGCGTAGGCCGTTCTGAAAAACTTTCAGGACCGTATGAAGATAAAGAGGGAACAATGATGACTAAAGGCGGGGGAACATTATTGCTGCAAGGTAATGCCAACTGGCACGGAGTCGGGCACAACGCAGTCTGCACGTTTGACGGCAAAGATTATCTTATTTTCCATGGATACGATGCCAAAGACAAAGGACGATCAAAATTGCGTGTTGAGGAATTAAGCTGGGACGAGAGTGAGTGGCCGTTTTTGAAATGACGGGTATGTTACTTTTCCCCGTGTTGCTTTTCGTTTACCAATTCTTTCATTTCGAACATTAGCTGATCATGGGGAGAAACACGTCCGGTCCTAATATCTTCATCTGCCTCATCCAGTGAATAATACATTTGTGAGGTCAGATTATATACGTCATTACCCCCATCTTGTAAATTAGCTCTTATTATCTCTAAATCTGCGAGAAACGATTCATCGTCAATCAATCCAAATATTCCGAATAACCCGATCTTGCACATCCATAACCGTCAAATTTTATTTTAGGTAAAGACATCTTTAAATGTTCATTATCAAATATCAGGAAAATGAACATTTTTTGCAAAACTATAAATAAAGGGGTATTCTGGTTCAAACAGAATATTAACTTCTACATTTTTACTAAATTGACAATTAAAACATCTGCATACCAATCGAATTCCGTTTTCCAGCCTGCATGAAAGTTGTACAATTCACCATTCCCGTTTCCAAAGAAAAGACCATTGTCGTCCAGGAAGATATTCTTCCGTACTACTACAATCACTTGCACAGACATCGGGAAGTGCAGATTGAATGGGTTATCGAAGGCACGGGAATCCTGATTGCCGGAAATTACATGCAGCGTTTTGAGTCGGGTGACGTCTACATTATCGGCGCTAACCAGTCTCATATTTTCAAAAATGACGAGGCTTACTTTGATCCGGAAGAGAAAAAACAGATTCACTCCGTGTCGATCTTCTTTAATCCCACCCATTTGATGGGCAACATCCTGAACATGCCGGAAATGAACGGTGTGAGAAAATTTGTGGATGGCCTGCACAACGGATTTCAGATTCCGTACGCCTCTGCAGAAGTCATTAAAAAGACAATATCCGAAGTAATGCAAAATAAGGACAGTTTGCGGGTTGCGTCCTTTATCACCTTGCTTCATCAATTTGCCACTGTTCGAAATATGAAACCGCTCGCTACAAACAACAGCGAACAAATGATTTCAGAAGTTGAAGGTATCAGGATGGACCAGATTTTTCAGCATCTGGTGGCGAATTATAAAAATCACATTTCACTCAATGAAATCTCAGAAATCGCGAACCTGACTCCGCAGGCATTTTGCAGATACTTCAAAAAACATACAGATAAAACCTTCGTCAGTTTTCTAAACGAATTGCGGGTTAATGAAGCCTGTAAAATGATTGTTTCAGGAAAATTTGATAGTTTTTCAGATGTATCTTACCAAACCGGTTTTGATAACGTAACCAACTTCAACCGGGTATTCAAAAAAACCATGGGAAAGTCGCCAAGAGAATACCACCGGGATTTCCGAAACAGGCTTATTTAAGAGATTTTTTCAAAGCTTTTTTAACCTCCGCAACAAATACCTCAGAGACACCGGCAAAATTGGATATTTCTGCAATCGTAAATCTGTTTGAAGTAAGAAGATTTTTGACTACCTCCGTCTTCCCTTCTGCCAGGCCTTCCATTTTAGCCATTTCCAACACCTGTTCCCTAATGCCCATTGTTCTTTGTTTGCTGGTAAGTACTTCTATTTCATTATCAAATTTAACATTATATCCTGAATCTGCAAATCTTACATAACGCTGTAAAAAGATGAGTAAATCGTCGATTTTTCTTCTTGAAATTTTTCGGGAGAGCAGATTTTTAGCCAACGAATACTTCAATTCATATAAACCTTCGTCGTTCAATTCCTTCTTTTTTAAGGCGAGCAGCACTGTCAATACGACCACGGCAAACGGATTAGGATTTACTTTGAGTAACTTTTCGTCCTGATCTGCAATTTGATAAGTATTAAAACGAAAAATGTTATGAGTACCCAGATACTCGTACTCATATATATTTGGGTGAAAATTCTTATTAACATCTGTAAAAATGGCAATGGTGGTTACAGGCTTATTGTACCTGTCCAGAATGCGGTAAAAATAGGTAAACATACGTTTACCAAAATTCTTGTCCCTATAACCCTGAACTTAAATCCATTGTTCGCCGCCTGCTTTTGTAAAAACTTTCACAAGCTTAACAACGAATTTTGGGGCAGTTCCTTCATTTCCCGGAAACAGCTGTTCCAGCTCTTTGTCCAGAAACTCAAAACCTTTTTCAATGTCAAATAATTCATCCGACTTTTCGAAGAAAAAGCGCAGAAAGTCTTCAAACAGATTTTCCAAAATACCCTTCCATAGTGTGTCGTCCTTTTTCATAAATGAATTTGTGTTTGGATGAAGTGGGATGAATGCTTTCAATACTTAGACTGTAATTGCAGTTTTCGGTCATAAAAAATCATTAAACCAAAATTTGAAATATTGACTGTAATCTAATCGCTATGATTTCTGGTTTTGTTACGAATAGCGTGTAATTTGGGGAGAAATACTTTTTGCTAATCCTATTCACTTGAAGACTTCAACTGCGCCGGTCTGGAAAATAAGCATCGACACCGGCGGAACATTTACCGACTGCCTCGCTACTGATCCTTCCGGTTTTACAACCCGGATCAAAGTACTAAGCTCTTCCAGATTACGGGGAAGAATTATTCGTAAAATTGCTTCCTGCATTTATGAATTTGATTCTCCCTGGAATTATGAAAGCGACATTCTGGAAGGTTATTCGATTAAAATAAATGACCAAACAGGCAAGCTTGTTTCTCTTGACTATGCCCAAAAAACGATAACAACAGACCAGGACTTAGCTTTCTCCGAACAAACTGACTTTGAGTTATTCAGCGATGAAGAAGCACCTGTTTTAGCGGCAAGACTTTTAACCAAAACATCTCTTAAAAACCCGCTTCCACCGATTGAAATGCGTTTGGGGACAACCAAAGGCACAAATGCACTTTTGGAACGTAAGGGAGCTAAAACCCTATTAGTCGTTACAAAAGGGTTTAAAGATCTGCTTTATATTGGCAATCAGCAGCGGCCTTCACTTTTTCAGCTGGCTGTTCCGGAACCGCGTCTTCTGTATTCCGATGTGCTGGAAATTGATGAACGGCTTTCTTCTGATGGCGGGATTACAGGCGAACTAAATTTGCCTGAAAATTTAACAAACACAGACTTTGAATCGGTTGCCATTTCACTGCTGCATTCCTACCAAAATGAGAAGCATGAAACGGCCGTGGGATCTGCTTTCCGGCAACAGGGAGCAAAATACGTTTCAGCGTCGGCAAACCTGTTCCCGTTTTCCCACTATCTGAGACGAACGCAAACAGCTGTGGTGAACGCCTATTTGGATCCGGTTTTGGATCAGTATCTGAACAACATAAAAAATGCACTGAACGAAGGAAACCTGAAAATCATGACCAGTACCGGCAGCCTTGCCGAACGTAACGGTTTCAGGGCAAAGGACAGTTTGCTTAGCGGGCCTGCCGGAGGAATGGTTGCCGCCGCCAATACAGCTTTACAATTTGGATATCCAAAAGTTCTTACATTCGATATGGGCGGAACAAGCACCGATGTCGCGCGGATTGACGGTCAGCCGGAATTAAAATACATTACTGAAATAGACGGAATCGAATTTCATAATCCAACGCTGGCCATTGAAACCGTGGCGGCAGGTGGCGGTTCAGTTTGTTGGTTTGATGGTTTTACTTTGCAGGTAGGCCCGGAAAGTGCAGGCGCATCTCCCGGACCAGCCTGTTACGGAGCAGGCGGACCGTTGACCATTACCGATGTTAATCTTCTGCTGGGCAAAATGGATCCTGCAAAATTCGGAATTCCGATCCGGACCGAAGCAGCGATTGAAGCATTGGAAAAACTTCGCAAAAGCATTTTTGAACTCAATGGAAATTCACTTTCGGGTTATGAGATTTTAACTGGTCTTGAAAGGATTGCGAATGAAAAAATGGCTGATGCAATTCGTAAGATTTCCGTCGAAAAAGGAATTAACCCGGGCGAATATGCACTCATTACTTTCGGAGGAGCGGGCGGTCTGCACAGCTGTCAGCTTGCCGATCTGCTGGAAATCAAAAATGTAATTATTCCTTACGACGCAGGTTTATTCAGCGCAGTTGGTATTGGTCAGGCATTAATCAGTGCCATTGTTTCCAGGCAGGTTTTACGTACCTGGTCTTCTGCTGAAAAACAAATTGATTCCTGGAAAAGTGAGTTAATGGATTTAGCGAAACAGGAGTTGAGGGAACAGGGAGTTCATGAATTTGAAGTAGCGTTTTGCTCCGTTTTCCTGCGTTTTGCGGGACAGGAAAATACCATTGAAGTAGCCTATCAGGAAACCGGAACAATTGATGAATTTAAAAATTTATACACTTCACAATTCGGATATTTTCCGCAAAACGCAGTTGTCGAGCTGGAAAGTTTAAAATTAAAAGTTCAGGAAAAAGTCAGACTATTTCAACCGGAACCGGTTCTGAAAACAGGCCGACCAGCTGCCTCTTTACGTGAAGTAAGCCCTTTATTACAAACAGAAAACAGAGAAAACGCAACCTCGCAGTTATTCGAATGGGATTTGCTTTCGGTAGGTGATGAACTTTCAGGACCATCCATTTTACTAAATAGTACCTCAACAGCCTACATTCCGGAAGGATGGAAGCTGGTCATACAGGAAAACAAAGATGCAGTTGTTTTTAAAACCGCTGATAAAAATTCAGGATCAGAACAGCATAGCGAAGAAGTTGCTTTACAGCTCTTTACCAACCGTTTCAAAGCAATTGCGGATGAAATGGGAGTTCAGCTGCAAAGGACTGCATTTTCTGTTAACGTAAAGGAAAGGCTAGATTTTTCCTGTGCCATGCTTGATGCAGACGGGGACCTTTTGGTTAATGCGCAGCACATTCCGGTTCATTTGGGAAGCATGGGTATCTGCGGGAGATTGGTACGCGAAGCAATTACCATCGGACCGGGAGATGTGATCATCACGAACCATCCTAAATACGGCGGCTCGCATTTACCCGATATAACATTGCTGTCAGGTGTTTTCACCAGCGACGGCGAATGCCTGGGATATATGATTAACCGCGCACATCATGCTGAAATTGGGGGAAAAACACCCGGTTCAATGCCTCCCGATGCTGTTTGTCTGGCGGAAGAAGGTGTTGTAATCCTTCCGCAGTATCTGGTTAAAGAAGGCGTATTTCAATGGGATACAATTCATAAACTTTTCACAGAAGGATCTTATCCAACACGGAATTTCCTTTCGAATGAAGCAGATATTGTTGCTGCTTTGTCTGCTTTGAGAAAAGGAAGTCAGCAGCTGCTTAAACTGGCTGAATTGTACGGCATCGATACAGTGAAAAAGTATATGAACCTGTTAAAAGCAAGTGCAGTTATCCAACTTGAAAACACTTTAACTCCCCTTCACGGAAAGTCTTTTGAAGCCGCCGAATTCCTGGATGATGACCACCGTATTCAGGTTTCTATTACTATCAGTCCGCAAAAACAGGTCTTTGATTTCGCAGGAACCTCGGCCGTTCATCCCAATAATCTCAATGCCAATATTTCGATACTTCACAGTGCGATATTATATGTTCTGAGGTTATTGGTAAATAAAGAAATACCCCTAAACGACGGACTGATGAAAAACGTAGAGATCATTTTGCCTGAAAACAGCTTCCTGCACCCCAATTTTTCAGACGATCCCCTACTATGTCCGGCTGTTGTTGGCGGCAACACGGAAGTGAGTCAGCGACTGGTCGATACCTTATTAAAAGCTTTCGGTTTGGCAGCATGTAGCCAGGGAACGATGAATAATTTTCTTTTTGGGAATAAAAATTTCGGATATTATGAAACGATTGGCGGTGGTGTCGGAGCCGCTTCAGGATTCAACGGAAGATCAGCCGTACATCAGCACATGACCAATACCCGCATCACCGACCCCGAACAGCTCGAACGAAAGTACCCGGTTCGTTTACTCGAATTTGGTATTCGCAAAAATTCAGGAGGAAAGGGAAAATTCCGGGGCGGTGACGGCATTACCAGAAAGATCCAATTCCTCGAACCATTACAAGTTACCTTACTCGGTCAGCATCGCAAATATGCACCTTACGGACTGAACGGCGGCGAAGACGGTAAATGCGGGGAACATACACTGATTTCAAACAACCAAACTTCGAAGCTGCAGGGAATATGCAGTTTTGAAGCCGAAGCTGGTGATATCTTGGTTATCGAGACGCCAGGCGGCGGGGGATTTGGAGAAAGTTTATGCCACGAATGCACTAATTTACACTAATTATTATGGAGGATTTTCAGTTAGACTTCCGGTCTTAATCCAGTAAACTAAACAACACACTAATTAAATTTGTAAATATGGATCTAATTTATAAAGAAGAATCATATGAGATTATTGGAAAATGTATGGAAGTTCATAACGAATTAGGCCATGGTTTTTTAGAAATTGTTTATAAAGATGCCTTGGAAATTCTGTTCAATAGGGATGATATTTTATATGAAAGAGAGAAAGTCTATCCAATTTATTTTCAGGAGATTCTTCTTCCTCACCAATTCTATGCTGATTTTGTCATTTTCAATAAAATCATACTTGAAGTAAAATGCTGTAACATTTTAACAGACGAACATCTGGCCCAAACAATCAATTACTTGAAAGCATCGCGCAACCGTCTTGGTTTATTAGTGAATTTTGGAAGAGGCAAACTTGAATACAAGAGACTAGTTCTTTAGTTATTCGTTTATAGCTGCAAAGTTTAAATTATCTAATTCGTGAACATTGCGGCCGCCGCGCGGTGCATCCGTGGCACAAAACCCAAACTCCGTGGCAAAGACCTCCAAAGCACTACTTGGTGCTGCATTTTTAATGGCTACTTCCGCTGTCGGGCCGGGTTTTTTGACCCAAACGACCGTTTTTACACAGCAGCTCACAACCAGTTTCGGATTTATTATCCTGATTTCCGTTGTGATCGATCTTTGTGTGCAGTACAACATCTGGCAGATCATCACCGTATCCGGAAAACGGGCTCAGGATCTTGCCAATGATCTTTTTCCTGGACTTGGTTACCTCCTGGCTTTTCTGATTGTCGTTGGCGGACTTGCCTTTAACATCGGTAATGTAGCTGGTGCAGGTTTGGGAATTGAAGCGATGACCGGGATTCCGATACACATCGGAGCCATCGGCAGTGCAGGAATGGCCATTGCTGTTTTTCTTTCAAAAGAGGCCGGAAAAGCCATGGATAGCTTTGCTAAAATATTAGGCATGCTGATGATCGGGCTGATATTATATGTCACTTTTACTTCACATCCTCCCTTGGCGGCCGCCCTTCACCACACGTTTTTACCTGCAAAATTTGATCCGATTGCAACATTGACCCTTGTTGGTGGTACGGTTGGCGGTTACATTTCTTTTGCCGGCGCACACCGGCTACTCGACTCCGGAATTAAAGGTGAAGCTGCATTGCCACAGGTGAACAGAGGTGCATCTACCGGAATTTTGCTGACGGCCACTATCCGTTATTTACTATTCCTGGCTACGTTGGGAATCATCACGGCCGGCGCGAGCATCAATCCTGAAAATCCTACGGCTTCCATTTTTGAAAATGCAGCCGGTTCGCTGGGCAGACAAATGTTCGGACTGATGATCTGGTGTGCAGCCATTACTTCTGTTGTGGGCGCAGCTTACACATCCATTTCTTTTATGCGGTCGTTTCATCCGCTTCTTGAAAAATACCACACGTATCTCACCATCGTTTTTATCCTGATCTCAACTGTTGTTTTTCTTTTGGTTGGCAAACCAGTGAAAGTACTGATTTTTGTAGGTACGCTGAATGGTTTCGTATTACCCGCTGCACTTTCAATTTTGCTTGTCGTGAGCCGTAAATCCCGTTTAATGGGCACTTATAAACATCCGCTTATTCTTCAGATTGCAGGCTGGGCAGTTGTTTTGATCCTGATTGCGATGGGAATTAATTTGTTTTAAAATCAATCCTTTTTAATATGTTTAAAATTATCTCTTCCTGTTTTCTCATTCTTTTGCCCTGTTTGACCATTGCGCAGAAAAAAGACCCTCTGATTATCAAAGTTGACGTAAAGAACCGGGCACAAAAAATCGATAACTTCGGAGCAGCCGGAGCCTGGTTTTCGGAGGGAATCGGAAAATACTGGCCAGCTAAAAATCGGGAACAAATGGCTGAATGGCTGTTTAGTAAAGAACTGGATGCTTCCGGGAATCCAAAAGGAATCGGACTTTCGTCATGGCGTTTCAACATCGGCGGTGGTACTGACGAGCAGGGTGATAGCAGTGGGATCGTCGATTTTCGCAAACGTGTAGAAAGCTTTCTCAAACCTGATGGTACTTACGACTGGACAAAACAGACAGGCTACATTTGGTTTACAAAAAAAGCCAAAGAATATGGTGTTGAAAACCTGATCGCATTTTCCAACACACCACCGGTCCAGTTTAATAAAAACGGACTGGGTTACAAAACGGATAAGGATTACATCTCCAACCTGAAACCCGAAAAATACGGTGAGTATGCGGCATTTCTTGCCAACGTTTTAAAACATTTTGACGAAGAAGGACTGCATTTTAATTACGTCAGCCCCGTGAATGAGCCACAGTGGGACTGGTATCATCCGTATGGCAAAGGCAATCAGGAAGGAAGTCCGTGGCGGAATGACGAGATCGCAAAGGTTGTGCGGGCATTGGACAGCACATTAACAGCGACAAAATCGACCTCGAAAATCCTGATTACAGAAGCAGGGCAGCTTGATTATTTATATGGAAAAACCAGCAGTGCCTCAAAACAGACACAGGCTTTTTTTCAAAAAGGAAGTCCTTTACAACTAAATAAACTTAATCACGTTCCGGCACTCATTGGCGGACACAGCTATTTCACCGACAAAGGCGACAGCAGCCGGATTGCCATCAGAAAACACGTTGCAGACACAACCCGGAAATATGGTGTGGAGTTTTGGCAGACTGAATATTCCATGCTTGCTGATGGTTATAAAGAAGGCAAATCAGGAAAGATTCCGGCCATGGACTGCGCTTTATTTTTATCGAAAGTAATTCATGACGACCTTGCTTACGGAAATGCGGCAGCCTGGCAGCTCTGGAACAGCTGGGAACCGGGAAGTCCCGATTTCGATACGAGATATTATGTTATCGCACTCAATCCTGCCGACAAAGAATATACGAACGGAACCATCACAGCCACCAAAAACCTTTGGGCATTGGGTCATTACAGCCGGTTTGTGAGGCCGGGGATGCATAGGATCCAGTTGTCAAGAAATGATAAATTAAGCGATGTTCAGATTGCCCAGGACGTAATGGTGACGGCCTATGTCAGCGAAAAACAGATTGTACTTGTTGCTATCAATTACACGTCGGAGGCGCGAACAATAAAGCCGGAAATCAGCAACTTAAAAGTGAAAGATGCTTTTGAGGAATACCTTACGACGGCAGACAAAGATGTCAATATGAAGTACACAAAGTCAAAAAATCTTAAAAGTGGCGTGGAGCTTCCTCCAAGATCGATCAAAACGCTGGTAATTACCCGCTAATTTCCGGATTAAGATTTTGTTATATTCCAAACAGCCTCAGTCAGAGGCTGTTTTTTTATTTTACCATACCCAAAAATCACCGAATAAAATCCTTCAAATTGCCCGTTTCACAAAACCTGTAACCGATTTAAGTTAATATCGGTAAAAAAGTAGCTAATACATAGCAAGTTTATGTTATCTCTTACGGGTAATTTTACAAATAGATAATAATAAGTTAATCTTATCTTATTCTAATGTGCAGCTTTATTATCATACTCATCCCACTTTAAATCCTGCCAAATATGACAAAGAAGAATATTAAAAAACACCGGGCTAAGATTTCAATGGTTACGCATACAACGGCGTAAGATTCACGGGTTAAAAGTTTATTTAAAAAGGTATTAAACCGACAAATGAGATATTCTGCTAAACAGGCAGACAGGAATTTTATTGCCTGTAAATTTTAATAAATACAGCAATCAAACTTTTGGCTTTCGATACGTCCCGTAGACCTGAAACATCGTAACGGCGGGAATTTTTGTAATAATGATCTGTTTTGTAATACTTAAACTTATAGGAGATAATCCTCCAAAACGGAAGAAAATAATTTAATCAAAAACATTTAATCAAAAAGTTTAATGGCTTGCCCGCGGCAATTCCAAACGGTTTCTTACATCCTGAAAATTCGGTAAAACCTTCTGATCTATTTTATATAAACCAAACTTTTGAACAAAAGCAATTAGTAAAGACTAATGCTTTAAGCTAATGAATATGAAAAAACTCCTACTTATCTTAATTTGTTTTCTGCTGACCGAGAGTTGTTCCCAAAAGTCAAGACCCGTTCAGCAGGCCGCGACTCCGGAAGCTAAACGTCTTGAAATACTTTTTCTCGGACATGAAAGCCGACATCATTTTTCGGAAAAATTTTTCCCGATGCTGGCGCTCCCGTTGTTTCAAAAAGGAATTAACCTTACCTACACCTCTGATCCTAATTCCCTGAATGCAGAAAATCTAAGCCGGTACGATGGTATCATGATTTATGCAAACCACAATACCATCACCGCTCCGCAGGAATCTGCATTGAAAGAATTTGTGGAAGGAGGCAAAGCGCTGATTCCTCTACATGCCGCATCTTTCTGCTTCCAGAATTCCGACTGGTATATTAAAGCGGTCGGCGGCCAGTTTTCAACACATAAATACGGAACGTTCACCGCACCCATTATCAAACCGGAACATCCTGTTATGGCCGGTTTGAAAGAGTTTGAAACCTGGGACGAAACTTATGTCCACTCTAAACTGAGTCCCGACAATGTCGTACTGCAGGAGCGCGTTGAAGGCAATCATCATGAGCCATGGACCTGGGTTCGTCAGCAGGGAAAAGGCCGCGTATTTTACACGGCATACGGTCACGACGAGCGTACCTGGAAACAGAAAGGCTTTCACGATCTTGTAGCAAACGGCGTTTTGTGGGCGGTTAATGATCAGGCCAAAGAACAATATGCCCGGATGAAACTTCCCGTGCAGGTATTTCAGGATGCCGATGTACCCAACTATGAAAAACGCGACCCGGCACCGAAATTCCAGCTACCTCTTTCTCCCGAAGAATCACAAAAACTGATACAGGTTCCGGTTGACTTTGATCTGCAACTATTTGCTTCTGAACCAAATGTGGTTAATCCTATCGCTATGGCCTGGGATGAAAAAGGACGATTGTTTGTCATTGAAACAGAAGACTATCCAAACGAAATCCGTACCGAAGATGGCGGCGGAAAGGACCGTATCAAGATTTGCGAAGACACGGATGGCGACGGTAAAGCAGACAAGTTTACTGTTTTTGCAGATAACCTGAACATTCCTACCAGTCTGACTTTTGCTAACGGAGGTGTTATCGTTGCGCAGGCTCCGCATTTTATATTTTTGAAAGATACCAATGGCGATGACAAAGCCGATGTCCGCGAAAACATCATTTCCGGCTGGGGTAAAAGTGATACGCATGCAGGACCTTCCAACCTGAAATACGGGCTGGATAACAAAGTCTGGGGCGTGCTTGGCTATGCCGGTTTCCGCGGAACGGTAAATGAAAAACCGGTTAATTTCAGCCAGGGTATTTATCGTTTTGAACCCAATGGAAAAAATCTGGAATACATTGGCCGCACTTCCAATAATACCTGGGGACTCGGTTTCTCCGAAGAATTTGAAGTGTTCATCTCTACCGCAAACGGAAATTACAGCGGGCACTTTGCCATGCCTTTGGAATATGTTAAACGGTCTGTCGCAGAAGGCTCAGGAAATACGGTTTACAAACTCGATTCCCACTACGACATGAACTACCTGACACCGGCATTACGCCAGGTTGATTTTCATGGCGGGTTCACAGCTGCTGCCGGTCACAATCTTTACACTGCCAGAAATTTCCCTAAATCTTACTGGAATGCAACCGCCTTTGTTTGCGAGCCTACGGGCCGGTTAATCTACCAGGCTTTGCTTAAACCAAAGGGCGCAGGTTACAAAGAGAAAAACGGCTTCAATCTGCTGGCCGGTTCAGATGAATGGTTCGCCCCGGTGCAGGCAGAAGTTGGGCCGGATGGGGCTGTCTGGGTTGCCGACTGGTACAATTTCATCATTCAGCATAATCCTACACCACGTGGTTTTGAAAACGGAAAAGGCAATGCATACATCAATCCGCTACGGGACAACAAACACGGACGTATATACAGGGTCGTTTACAGAAAGGCAAAACCATATACACCTGTTAAGTTGGACAAAAACGATACAGCAGGGCTTTTGGCAGGATTAAAAAACGACAATATGTTTTGGCGTACAACCGCCCAAAGACTGATTGTAGAGTCGCAGAATAAAACGCTAATTCCCGAACTTCTGAAAATGGTAAATGATCAGTCGGTGGATGAAATTGGATTAAACAGTCCTGCCGTACACGCGCTCTGGACACTACAGGGATTAGGTGCCCTTGATGGTTCAAATGAAGAAGCTTATCATACCGTCGTTCGCGCCATGAGGCATCCTGCGGCAGGTGTGCGTAAAAACGCGGTAAAACTGCTCCCAAGAACCGAAAAGGCACTTTCCGCTTTAAAATGGACAAATTCAATTAACGATCCCGATCTCAAAGTCAGACTGGCAACCATACAGGCCCTGGCAGATCTGCCTGCCTCTGAAGAAATCGGAAAGATACTTTATCTGGCCGGACAGGAATCTGAAAATGCGGCGGATGAATATCTGGCACAGGCTATCTTTTCAGGTGTTATCAAACATGAAGCAGGTTTCAAAAATGCTTCGGCAAGGTTAAAAGATTCTACACTTACTGCCCGTATCGAGCGCGGTCTGGTACAGGAAACATATGTACTGAATTTGTGGGCACCTCCGGTTTTCCCGCCCGTAGTAACAAACAAAGAAATTACGATCAAAGCCATTATTACAAAAGCACAGGAAGAACTTTCGGGTGTAATTACTTCTCAGGGAAACAAAGAAAACGGTTACAGCCTGTACATGGAAAACGGAAAGCTTTACTGGCTGGTGAAGCAGGACGGAAAATCTTACAAAATCAACTCTGACCAGAAACTACCGGGAGAAAGATTTAATACCGTTGCTACTCTCTCTGAGGGAGGCATAATGACACTGGCCATTGAAGATGAAAAACCTGTTACCGGCAAAGCTGCTTCTCTGTTTACAAAACCATTTACACCGGATGAAATACGCCTGGGCCGCGACCAGAGAGACGAAAACCGGGTCGGCGATTATCCTGAAAACTTCCGGCTGCAAGGCTGGCTGGACGTCAAAAGTACAATGCATCTCAACCAGGTTGTTAAAGACAAAAATGATAAAAAACTATCAGTTGCAACACCGGAAGAAAAGCCGGCTATGATGAAAAAGGGTGTGGGAACACCAATTACGATCAATCTGAAAGTGATTGAACATGAAATGAAGTTTGATAAGAAGACTTTCACGGTTAAAGCCGGCCAGAAAGTAACGATCCGTTTCACCAATCCTGACTTTATGCAGCACAATCTGCTGGTTGCAACGCCCGGAAGTCTGGAGAAAGTGGGAGCCGCAGCTGATCTGCTTGCCCGTGAAGCCAATGCCATTGCACTGAACTACGTCCCAAAAATGCCTGAAATCCTGCATTCAACCGAATTGGTGAGTCCGGAAGGGAATGCAACACTGGTATTTATTGCTCCTGAAAAACCTGGTGATTACCCATTTTTATGCACGGTCCCCGGCCACTGGCGCATCATGAACGGAATCATGAAAGTTCAATAAACTACTGTCTTAAACTTAAACCAAATGCTTATGAAAAAAGAAAATACAAACGATGAGCAAACCAGATCCGTTGCCCGCGAAAGTACTCATTAAACGAAAAATGGCTATTTGAAACTTCTACCACCATCTAACATTAAAACATGAAAAGAAAATTAACCAGACTTATCCAGGATACATCCGGCTACCTGTTTTGCAGCCTTGCACTGATGTTTTTCCTTTCAATAAATGCAAAAGCTTTGGCTGCAGACCGTCAGATTACGGGAACGATTGTATCATCGGAGGATAAAAATCCTTTGCCCGGCGTAACAATTATTGTAAAAGGAAATAATGCGATCGGTACGGCTTCTGATACCGAAGGAAAATTCAAACTGACTGTACCCGAAGATGCTACTTTGATATTGAGCTACATCGGATATGTAAGCCAGGAAATTGCTGTTGGTAATCAAAGCAGTATTACCATTGAGCTAGCTCCGGACCAGAAACAGCTTGCAGAAGTTGTCGTGATCGGTTACGGAACCCAGAAAAAAGGAGATGTTACCAGTTCGGTTGCCAGTATAAAAAGAGAAGATTTTATCAAAGGAACCGTTCGTGATGCAGCTCAGCTTGTACAGGGAAAAGTGGCTGGTTTACGTATTACAACACCAAGCGGATCGCCTACGGCAAATACACAGATCAACCTTCGCGGCATCAATTCCATCAACGGAACATCTGATCCTTTGATCCTGATTGACGGTGTTCCCGGCGGATTAAATACCGTAGCTCCCGAAGATATTGAATCTGTGGATGTTCTTAAAGACGGCTCAGCTGCTGCGATTTACGGAACCCGTGCAACAGGCGGTGTAATCCTGATCACCACCCGTAAAAACCGTGCAGGTTCACGTTCGACGATTGAGTATTCCAACTACGTAAATATTCAAACCATTGCACGCAGACCGCAGTTACTCACCGGTGACGATTACCGCCAGAAAATTGCGGAAGGTATTCCTTACACAGATTACGGCGGCAATACCGACTGGCTGGATGAAATCATGCAAAAACCGGTTAGTCAAAACCATAACCTTACTTTTTTTGGAGGAAACAGCACGACAAACTTTACAGGTTCGGTCAATTATCGTAACTGGGAGGGTATATTTTTAAGATCGGCACAAAGCAGGTTTACAGGCCGCGCGGATTTGAATCATGCGATGTTTAAAAATAAACTTAAAACCAACATCCAAATGATCAGCCGGACCATCAAGGCAGATGGAACGGGAGACGGCGAGTACGGTTACATTTATCGTCAGGCAATGATCCGTAACCCTACCGACCGGGTTCGTACAGAGACAGGTGCATGGCAGGAACGTGACGGATATTTTTACGAAAACCCGGTTTCACGTATCAATGAAGCCAACTATGAAGGAGTTTCCCGGGAAATGCGTCTTAGCGGAAGTTTAGATTACGCTCCTATCGACGACCTGAATTTCAAACTTTTGGTTTCAAACGTTCAGAGTACCAGCCTCGACGGGTATTCTACCACGTTTAATCACACAAATACAAGACTAAGCAATCAGAATGCGACTGCGGGAAGATCCACAACGGCAAACGATGAAAAACTTCTGGAGTTAACCGGAAATTATGCCAAGTCGTTTGGGAAACACCGCTTTACATTACTGGGCGGATACAGCTATCAGCAGGCAGTTTACGAAGCATTTTCAGCAAGCAACTGGGATTTTCCAACTGATGCATACGACTGGAATAACCTTGGAGCCGGAGGTGCTTTGCAAAAAGGACAGGCGGCAATGAGCAGTACCAAAAACAAATGGCAGCTTGCCGGTTTTTTTGGACGACTGACTTACAGCTGGAACGAAAAATATCTTTTGATGGCAAGTGTCCGTCGTGAAGGTTCGTCCCGTTTTGGTGTCAACAACCAGTGGGGAACATTCCCTGCGGCTTCTGTTGGATGGAGAATCAGCAAGGAGAGATTTATGGAAGGTTTAACAGGAGTTTCTGAAATTAAACTCCGTGCCGGTATTGGTGTAACAGGTACCATCGCAAGCAGCCCGTATCTGTCGCAGATCAGTTATAATTTCAGTACAGGCCAGGGTGCTTACGTAGGCGGGAAATGGGTCCCTGGCTTTATCCCGGCTCGTAACTTCAACCCAAACCTGCGCTGGGAGAAAAAAGAGGAAGTCAACGCAGGTATTGACTTTGGATTTATGAAAAACCGCATCAACGGTTCGGTTGATTTTTACAGCCGTAAGGTGAAAGATCTGCTTTATAACTTCCCGGTGCCGGTTCCTCCGTATCTGACAGGATCGATGCTGATCAATGCAGGAACAATGAAAAATGACGGGTTGGAAGTTTTACTAAACATTGTACCTGTCCAAACGGAAAAATTCCAGTGGAATACAGGCTTTACCTACTCCACCAACCGCAACAAACTGGTGAGTCTTTCCAACGATCAGTTTAAGGCAAGCAATGACTTTTTCGATGCTGGTGCTACCGGTGAACCGATTCAGGTTTCTACCCACCGTGTTAAAGTCGGAGAGCCAATCGGAAGGTTTTTTGTCTTAAAAAGTGTTGGTGTCGATGACAAAGGCGGATGGTTGGTTGAAAACAAAAACGGGGAAGTTATCCCGATTGCGTCTGCCAAACCGGAAGACCGCCAGTACTATGGAAATGGTATTCCAAAACATATTGTGGGCTGGAATAACTCGGTTCGTTACAAAAACTTTGACTTGGCTGTAAACATGCGCGGCGCATTTGGCTACGACATTCTGAATTTCCAGAGCATGTTTTATAACAACCCGAAAAACAAAGCTTACAACATGCTGAAAACTGCTTACGATCCGATTGACGGCAAAGTTCTGAACAATGATCTGGTGTATGTATCAGAATACATTGAAAACGGTAATTACTGGAAAATTGACAACGTAACATTCGGATATTCTCTGCCAAATAACCTGGTCAAAGGAATGAGAAACGCACGGATATTTGTATCAGGCCTTAACCTGGCGACGATCACGAAGTATACAGGTATCGATCCTGAAGGTGTGTCGATGACCGGTTTCTTCCCCGGAAGTGATCAGCGCGACAAGTACCCAACCACCCGTACTTTCACTGCCGGACTAAGCGTAACATTCTGATCAACAACAACCATTTGACACAATGAAAAAGAAAAACACCATATCTCTCTTTCTGGCATCCATGATGGGAGCTGCATCTTTGTACTCCTGTACAGACCTGAAAGAAGAAGTTTACTCTGAGGTACTTTCAAGCAGTTACCAGCCAACTGAAAAAGATTTGCCTGCTGTTATCGCCCCGGTTTATTCTTCACTGCGTGCGCTTATGCTCGGATGGCAGGGATACTTTGATTTGCAGGAAGAGTCTGCGGATGCAATTATTACGCCTGCCCGCCCCAATGGCTGGGATGACGCCGGCACCTACCGCCGCATGCACCAGCATACCTGGACGTCCCTTCAATGGCAGCCTGAAAACGCATGGCAGAGTTCTTTCAGAAGTATCACCACCGCCAACAGGGTTTTATCTCAGATTGCAGACGGAGAGATTCCTGTAACGGCCGGCAAAGAGGCGGTTGAAGCAGAACTAAAAGCAGTACGCGCCCTGGCCTATTATCTGCTTTTAGATAACCATGGCAACGTGCCGATCGTTACCAACTTTAAAGATGTAACACTTCCAAAGCAAAGCACCCGTAAGGAAGTATATGAATTTATCGTAAAAGAGCTGACTGATGTAATGCCTTTCCTAAGCGAAAATGCTTCGACAACGTACGGGCAGCTTAACAAATGGGGAGCAAAAGCACTTCTTGCCAAAATTTATCTGAATGCAGAAGTATATACAGGAACACCACAGTGGGCAAAGGCTATTGAACAGGCAGATGAAGTAATCAAAAGCGGGAAATATGCATTGGATGCCAACTATTCTGATGTTTTCACCTGGACCAATTTCAATTCAAAGGAAATCATCTTTGCCATTCCTTACGATGAAATCTATGGTACCGGAAACCAGATCCACATGAAAACGCTGGATCCGCTCAGCAGAACGGTATATCCGATGAATGCCGGTCCATGGGGCGGGAACTGCGCTGTTCCTCAGTTTATCGACACCTATGATACAGAAGACAGCCGTTTGACAGATACATGGATTATGGGACCTCAAAAAAATGCGACCACAGGCGCAGTTGTAATTACCTATGTAAAATCGGTACCGGCTATGGAGAAAACTGCTTCAACCGATGGATACAGAATTGGCAAGTATAAAATCAAGCCCAATGCTACGGCCAGTCTTGATAATGACTTTCCACTTCTTCGCTACGCCGATGTACTGATGATCAAAGCCGAAGCATTGTTACGCACCGGTAAGGCAGATGAAGCAGCGGTAATCGTAACGGATGTGCGTAAAAGAGCTTTTAAGAATAATCCGACAAAAGCAACTGTTACCGGAGCCGATCTGGCAAAAGGAAGCAAGTATGTATATGGCTATCAGGCGGCTGATGGCAGTATTACCGAACGCCAGGGTGGAGATGATGTTAAATTTGGCCGGTTCTTTGACGAACTGGGCTGGGAATTTGCAGCAGAAGCCCACCGCCGCCAGGATATGATCCGCTTTGGAATATATGAAACAAAAAAATGGTTTAATCATCGTCCTCAGACCGGTCAGCGTGCATTGTTCCCAATTCCACAGACCGAGCTGGATAAAAATACAAACCTGAAACAAAATCCGGGTTACTAGAAGTACAAGTTAAGTTTGGTTAGGTAGTGCTCAATCTTGCTCATTGACATTTAATGTTGATGAGCAAGATTTTTTAATGTAAAATTGCCCGATAATTGTCAAAACACATAAAACAGAAACAATCATGTTTTCTCAGGATACCTATATAAAAAGAAGACAAATATTAAAGCAGAAAGTAGGCAGCGGCCTGATCCTTTTTCTTGGCAACGAAGAATCAGGAATGAACTATCGGGACAATGTCTACACTTTCCGCCAGGACAGCAGCTTCCTGTATTATTTTGGGTTGGATGCAGCTTCTTTACATGCCGTTATTGATATTGAAAACGATCAGGAAATTATTTTTGGGGATGAACTTACGATTGATGACATCGTTTGGACAGGCCCAAAAGAACCACTTACAGAGAAGGCTGCAAAGGTTGGCATTCAAAAAGTAAGACCGTCCAAAACACTTTCTGAATACCTGAAATCGGCTCAAAATAGTAAACAAACGGTTCACTTTCTGCCACCTTACCGAGCAGAACATTACCTGAAATTACAGGAATGGCTGGAAGTAAATCCCGCACAAGCCTCCCAGCTGGCATCCGTAACGCTGATCAAGGCCGTTGTTTCGATGCGTTCGTACAAGTCTGAAGAAGAAATCACAGAAATTGAAAAGGCTGTGAATACTTCCGTAGATATGCACCTTGAGTTCATGCGGATTACGCAGCCCGGGTTGACAGAAAAACAGGTAGCCGGAAAATTACAAAGCCTCGCGATCGGGCAAGGCGGAGATATCTCCTACCCAATTATCCTGACTGTAAACGGAGAAATTCTCCATACGCACACAAGGGACCTGGTTATGCGGGATGGGCAGCTGTCATTATGTGATGCGGGTGCTGAAACCGCGATGCACTACTGCGGTGACCTTACACGCACGATCCCGACCGGCAAGAAATTCACAACCATTCAAAAGGAGATGTACGAAATTGTCCTGAATGCGGAAGAATCAGCAATCAGAGCTTGTAAGCCTGGCGTTTTGTTTAAAGATGTTCACACGCTTGCCTCCACCAAACTGCTGGAAGGTTTGAAAGAGGTTGGTATCATCAAAGGCGATCCGGCTGAGGCTGTGGCAAACGATGTACACACGCTTTTCTTTCAATGCGGCCTGGGACACATGATGGGCCTTGACGTCCATGACATGGAAAACCTGGGTGAACAGTACGTAGGTTACACCGAAGATCTTAAAAAAGGAACAGCATTCGGATGGAAGTCACTCCGTATGGGAAGAGCGCTGGAACCGGGCTTTGTGGTAACCGTAGAACCGGGGCTATACTTTATCCCTACCCTGATTGACCGCTGGAAATCAGAAAACAAACTTTCTCAATTTATCGATTACAACAAACTGGAAAGCTTCCGTGATTTCACAGGTATTAGGATTGAAGATGATATTGTAATTACGGAAACCGGAAACAGGATTCTTGGAAAGGAATTGGTGAAAAGTGTTGAGGGAATTGAGGGATTGCGGTGATAATATTTCGATTTGTAACAGTTGATAGTGACTTGCTTTAATTTTTACTGTCTCCTATGAGGCACTAAAAAATCCAAAGCATGAAATGAAGCATCCAAGATATCCATACAAATCTGAAGAACAATTTCTCTTTTTTGAGTTTGTAAGCGAAGGGCCAAAGGGTTTAATTAAGAAGGTAGTACAGTACACGAAAACAACCACTGAAAACGTATTCAATATTGGTTTTGAAGATTATAACGAAAAACAGAAAGCATTAATGATCTTTCAATCACCAACAATGGTGATGCCGTAAAGGTCTTGGCTACCGTTGCTTCAACTATTTATACGTTCACAGAAAAATATCCCCAAGCCTGGATATTCGCGACAGGAAGTACAACCGCCAGAACAAGGTTATATCGAATGGGTATAACTAACAACCTGTCAGAAATCTCTGAAGATTTTATTATATTTGGATATAACAGCGAAGGAATTTGGGAGAAATTCGTAATTGGCAAGCTTTACGAAGCCTTTTTACTTACCGAAAAAGAAAATGAGATTGAACTATGAAAGCAAAAGAATTAAATCAGTCAAAGGTTCATGTAATAGTTCTGGACAAAAAACTGGAACAGTACAGAGAGAAAATTCTGTTTCCGGAAAAAGTTAAAAAAGCCAGCGATATTCTTTCAAAAACAGGCCTTCCTAAACGTTGAAAGTAATAAAATATATAGAGTAATATCTTTTATTGACTTACTATTGTAATGAAAGTATTATACTTCCTTTACCTTCAAACAAGTCAGTTAAAAGAGCCCTTGTCTTATCCAAAACCACTAAATATGAAAGACTACAAAGTAGAAGCATTAATTTATTACACTAAATTAACTTTTGATTCAGAACATATTGTAAAAGAATCTAAGGAAGAAATACAGGAGCATCTGGATGCGTATGCATCAAAAGGATACAGACTTGCATCAACGAGTTCAACCAGTTTTGGTGCGGCGGTTTATATATACCTGTATTTTGAAAAAGATATCTGACAGATTGATATCAGTTTATCTGTTTAAAATTTAAGTGATACCAAATCATATAGTATCAAAAATGGCAACCCACACAGTTTCTGCTGCATGGGTTGCCATTTTACTTAAACAAAAAACGATTACCGCCCCATTCCCGTAGCCGGACGTGGTTTTGGCAATTCCTTCCTTGGAATTTTCTGATCCAGCTGAGCTGTATTGTAAACGAATGCAGCCACAACAACCGCCATTTGCTTCAAATCATCCATCACAAGACGTTCGTAAGTATCCACGTTGGTATGGTGCGTGCGGGTATTGTACTCAATTCCATCCTGAATAAACTGAAAACCCGGTAATCCCAGTGCGTCGAAACTCTGATGATCCGTGCCGCCTGTATTACGTGATGTGATCGTTGGATGATCGATGATGTCAGAAAAAGGTGCGAGCCATTTTTCGAAGATCGCACGCGGCCCTTCATTTCCCTGAAGATAAATTCCGCGGATACGGCCGGTTCCGTTGTCAATGTTATAATATGCTGACAATTTTTCGTGTGCCGGCAAAAGTTTCATTGTCTGCGGATCACCGAATGTATTTTTCACATAATTCCGTGAACCATGCAAACCCTGTTCTTCACCCGACCAAAGTGCGATACGGATCGTTCTTTTTGGTTTCAAACCGGCAGCCTGCAATATTCTTACCGCTTCCATCATTACCGTGCAACCCGCAGCATTATCGGTAGCGCCGGTTGCGCTGTGCCACGAATCTAAGTGACCGCCCAGCATGACAATTTCATCTTTTAGTTTTGGATCTGATCCCGAAATTTCAGCGATGACATTACCGGTTGTCAATTTTTTATCATAAAAAGTAGTTGCCGACTCTGCTTCAAGGGTTACAGGAATTCCGCTTTCTACCAAACGGGTGATAAGCCCTGCATGCTCCGGAGCCATATCAAAAGCCGGTCCGGCGATCGGAGAATCACCTCTGTAAGACGAACCGCCGCTGGTAAAAAATGTGCCATGTTTACCCGCCCGTCCCGACAGCTCAAGACTGATCTTTTGGGATTTCATGGTACTGTCTACTTTATTACGGAAAGTACGCGCACCACGCAGGCGTTCCATTTGTTCCGGTGTAAAATTCCCCTGACCAAACGGCTGCGAATTGGTCATTTTTTCAAGATCCTCCTCTGTATACCGGATCGCGTCAGCTTTAAAAGTAGGATCTGTATCCATAGCACTCTTCGTCAAAACAATTTTGCCTGCCAGTTTGCCATTTGCATACTTTTTCAAATCCTCTTCATTCTGGATATCGATCACAACGACTTCTCCTTTCACAACGCCTCCGGTTCCGGCGGTCCATGCTTTCGGAATACCGATAAAAGGCATGTAATACGGTTTTGTCATGGCCAGATAACTCTTTTCAACCTGCCATCCCTTACCAAATTCACCCCATTCTTCAAGTTTGGCATTTTTCAAACCCCAGTCTTTTAATTGTTTTACAGACCAGTCCGCGGCTCTTTGAAAACCGGGAGAATTGGTCAGCCTTGGCCCTGATACGTCGGTCAGCTGCATGGCAATTTCCTTTACTTTTGAGTTTTCCATACCTTCCTTGCGTATTTTAGCAAGAGCGGCCTGATCCACATCCTGCGCAAACAAAAAGCCCGGACACAAAAGCATTAAGGGATAATAAATTCGTTTCATAAAAATTGAAAAAGCTGTTGAAATTAAAATGATATGTAAATGTAATTATTTTCGTCAACTAGTTTATTAACATTAAAAACGAACTATTTTTTGTTGTATTTGCAATATTTTATTTTGCTTTTGAGAACTGTAGCAACATTTATAAATTAAAACAGATACCGTTCACAGCTGCTTTTTTTCAGTTTGACCAGGTAGAGCAACGGAGAATTATAGACGGTATCAATATTTGCGATTGGAATCAAATTCTTAATCAATCCGGCGTCATCCGCCAGGATATAATCATAACAGTAATCCTTCTGTGCATTTTTAAGCGCCATAAATTCTTTGTGATAGCGGATATATTCCATCCGTCCCGGTCGGTCCAATCTTTCCGTTATTGCTGCCTGATAATGATAAAAACCCACTCCATTCAAAAACAAAACCCCGATATTCTTTCCATTTTGATTGATGTGATCCAGCAGCGGTCCAAAACTGTTATAGTGTTCCAGGTGGCTTAAAAAATATCCTTTAGTGCGGTTAGTGGCAAAAACCGTTGCGGAGCGGTCGTCCTCAAAGTATCCGCATTGATCCAGCAAAGCAAAAACCTTTCTCCGTTCCTGAAAGTCCGGCCATTTTTTTAGGACATGCCATTCATTCGTTGTTTTAAAATCGTAATAACGACTTACATTTTTTTCTAATATTCTCCCCTGGGCGCTATCCGCCTGGTAAATGGCAACCGGAATATGTGCAATGGTTTTTTGTGCTATATAAACCAGAGGCAGCAACGCCTTGTTAGGATTACCATAAACGAAAACCGAAGAAAGCAACATAAGCGGAACAGCCATATAAGTAATATTCCATTTTAACACCTGACTGTATAAATAACTTACCATCACCGCTCCCATGGCAAAAAACGGCATGTGTGTTCTGCTGCTCCATAATTGAAATTTTAGCAGGGAACAAAACAGTATAAATCCCGCCAAACCGCAAATCCAAAACCATTTGATATCGCGTTTTCCACGAAGAAAAAACAGCGGCAAACTGGCCAGTATGATGAGAATGAAATGAAATGTATTCGATGCCATATCTTCATGTACGGAATATCTGACACGAAACCAGTCCAGCCGCAGAGCCGGATCGTCAACATCCATTCCTAGTTTTTTATGAAAATCCTTCATGCCATTTTCAACAAATAAATTATAGGCTGTGCTGGGAAGACCTAAATGCAAGCTTGAGTTTTTAATGATTCCCGACACGGTAAACATTACCGAATGTTTATCCACAGGAATTTTTTCGGCAAAAAGCGCTGTACCTTCCGGCGGACTCATCACACTTCCGAATAGTTGATAATTCCGGCTAAAAAATGGCGTAAAAACAAGTGACATCATCACTATTGCCAACAACAGTGTTTTAACAGAAAACAAAAATCCGTATTGAATCAGAATTCTTATTCCGAAATAAATAGTGAAGGGAATTGCAAAAATAAAAATGGTATACTTCGTAAAGCCGCCCAGCGTCAATGACAACAGCATCATCAGAAGTGCTGACAAAGTCTTTTTTTTGAGCAGATCAAATCCAAAATAAACAAAGGAAATAAAGAAAAAACAGGCTACGTAATCAACCTGTGTACTTGTGCTTTCAAAAATACCGATTGGCAAAGTCAAAAGAAAAATGCCCGCAAGCAACTGTCCATTGGCTTTCATTCCCATTTTTTTTGCCAGCAAACTAACAGCAGCTAATGAACCGATAAAAGAACCAAACTGAACCAGGCCGGCAAAATGGTCGGCACCGGAAAGCAAAACAGTGTGCAGAACGAGGTACTCAGCAAATACATTGAGATAAAGCTGAAAAATATGCTGAGTCGGGAAATGATCCAGGTTTTGATTAGTGACCCAAAACATAATCCGGTTAAGGTGGTAACTGTGTGAATCAAAATTATTTGCCGGAGCATAGATGGCCAGAAAGAGCAAAGGAAGAACAAAAAAGAGCAAACATGTAATCGTTAGAATTTTATTTGTTTTACCAATTCCTTTCAGCAAAACGGCATCACCGAGTAGAGCCAGTTTGTGCAAACGGATGCGGCCGGAGCGATGCAAATATGCAATCAAACCAAACAGAACAACGCACTGCAAAATCCAGAAAACCAGGGCAGATTTATAGGTGATGGCATCAAATGCAGATAGCACCTCGTTGTAAAAGAAGATTGTCGCACTGGTACCAATCAGCGAAAGAACTAGTGACAGCCGGATTTTAGAGTATACACCTTCTTCATCAAAAACAAGAAAAAACAGAAGGAAGAGCAAAAAAACAGCAAGTGGAAGTAAACAAAAACTCATTAAATATATTATCGGGAAGGTAAAAATTTGTAGTTTTCAAACGTTTCTCAAAGATAAAAGAATAGCCTTACCTTTTTAGAATAAGTACTAAACTTAGAGTAAGTACTATTACACAATTTTAGTATTAGGGCACAAATTTTTAGGTCGTTTTATAACCGCAGTCAATATTTCCGGAACATTCCATTTTTATCATGAACTCATCAGAACAAAAAGATTACGAACACGCTACGCCAACGGAGGACCAGGTTGAGGAAACGATTTCCATGATTTCCCGTAAACTGCAGCATCCTTCTCTGGACAGCGAACAGAATCTTGGGATAAAAAACGGCTACAAAGAAGCGTTGAAAATCCTGGTCGGTAATGTGCGGTCTTATGAGGAAATAAGTATGCTGCTGGAAGCCGGGCAGCCACTTTCGATTGCCGTAATGGCTGTTGACTACCTGAATGGGGAATGCAGCCAGAAGGCGCTGCTCGCAGTAGAAGGCGCGAAGTAGTTTGCTTTTAGGTAAAAGACTGAAATTTAATACTATATCGAAGTCAATATAATATCACCATGGGAAAAGGAAAAGACTTATTTGGACACTACAATGATCTTGGAAAAGAAAAAGGACCAGGCAGCGAAGAATGTACCTACGCAGGTGTGCTGTTCCAGGCACTTTTAATTTTAGGTGAAAGAAAAACTTTTGAATTACTGGAAGAAGCAGATTTGACAGGCAAAAAACTGGCACTCGAATATGCTGATGACCAAAAGGGTGATACGCCAACACCCAAGAGCGTCGTTTTGGTCTGAGAACAACGCCGGATTCTGCTTAACCGGCGTTGATACTTAATCTACCAGCTCACCTCTTATCAAAATTTTACCCATGTAAACAACAGAGCGGTCATATTTTGCCGGGTTTTGGGTAATGTCTTCCAATTGGTTTTTACCTAAAACTTCTTTTTTATCGGGTGAACTACCGCTTATTTTCAGGGATACAAGGTGCGCTCCTTCCGGCAATTCTATGCAGACAAACTGCCCGCGGTATCGGTTATTACAGTAACTGTTGAAACGGTTTAGATTATCTCCTTCGCCGGAAATGATCTTGTAACGGCTTGAACCCTCCCTGCTGAGCTTAACCGGATGCCCGTCCACCAACAAATCGAGCTGACCAGCTTCGGGGCCGCCAACGTCAAAAAAACCGAACATATTACCTTTGAACTTAATTGTCATTTCGCTTCCCGGTTTTTCGGCTTTCATGATATAAGGAAACCAGGTTTTGAAACCGCCCAAACCCGATTGCGCCGGATCAATACTTTGCCAGTCACCCGAAAACCTCGCACCCTTTAGCGGCTCGAACATGTGCGCGTTTTCCCAATTGTCGGGAAACAAGGGAGACGGAAAGTCAGGACTTTTCACCGATTTGTGACCCTGTAATTTCGCCATCGCTCTGGCAATCGCAGCAGCATACAAGTTTCCGCCTTCCTGCAAAGGATGCACGCCATCCTGTGAAAACACGAGAAGACTATCCGTCGATTTCAGATTTGATTTACCAATTAATTTCCCCTGTTTTTCAAGAAATGCCGGTTCTTCGGCAAGATGAATGGAAGGAATGTTATAGTGATCGGCGACGCGTTCAAGGCCCTGGATAACCTCCGGCACCTTTCCCTGTCCATAAATTTTCAGCTGATCTGCCCGGGCGGTGTAAATAAGACAAACAGAAGTTAACGGACTCAATTTTTTAGTTTGCCTGATAATGCCTTCGACACCCGGGGCAAAACCGCCGTTTACAGCAAATTCCACGAAAAGTAAGTCGGGCTTGTATTGCAGCACATGTTCATACAAACGGCAGACACCCAGGTCCGCGTCCGTTCCCGAAACCCCGGCATTAATTCCTTCAACCTTTACCCCCGGAAACATCGACTGAATAAATTTCGCCGACTGCGTCCTGTAAATGACATTGCTGAACGTGATACTACCACCGAGATAGGCAATGCGTAAAGTTTTATTGTTTTTGGCATTCCCGAAAAACTGCGGTAAACCACCTCGCACCACACATTCCGTGTCATCATAAAAGCTGCCGGGAACAACAACAGGCACCTCAGTAGAAGAAAACTGAAAAAACACAGAAGAAGCACTCGCCTGACTTGCAGCAATCAATTCCTCGTCCGTCTTTTTTTGCGCAAAACAATCGGATCCGAAAAGGCAGAGGGTTAGACAGAAAAGCAGGGTTGTTTTTAAAAACATGGTAACGTTGGTTTAGGACGTTAAAAGGGTTTGTTGGGGTGGGTTTTACTTGGGTGGGGACGCCCCCACTTTTAAGATTCTGCACTCTTGCCACCCTTCGGTCTTTATTTACTTCCAATAAATCACAAGATAACCACCTATTAAACCATTTTTGTATCAAATAAGCATTGTTAATAGATCTTATTTAATACAAAAATGTCTGAATAAGATTTTAAATGAATAAATACATCACTGTTTCTACCCGAGAAATTCCGAAGAGATTTTGTCCCCTTATGTCAGACTCCATTCAGTCAAACGAGTTTTTGTAAAGAATTTCATACACCATACATAACCCAAAGTATCTCTATTAAACACTTGCAGAGATTTGAATAATTTGGACGAACAGAGCGAAAAAAATCTGAACACGATTTACATACCCTCAAATTCCGAACTCTTTGAAGTACACCGAAAAGCAAATGTTCTTTTATTCCGGCATTTCTTTTTGATATCTCGCCAGCGTTTGATGACCTGTTCTACCTGTTCCCAGTAAGTATATCCATTTTTAGATGGTGGAGTTAGGAAAAAGATGCCTACTCCATGTTTTTCAAACAACTCGCGCTGCCTTCTGGACCTATGAATGTTAATATCTTGTGTTATTACCACTCCTCGCTCTTCACCAATTTTAGGAATCCAATCTTCGTCCTGGGCTCCCCTGCCAAATAATTTTCCGATAGACAAAACTTCAAAATCGTCATTGTTAGGGGATTCCAATATACCTAGTCCGTCAGCGATGTAAGGGGATAGATTTTCGTCGATGTAGATTTTCGTCATACTGTAACTTATTGAAGAGAAATCAAGCTACATGACGGTGAAAATCAATTGCATCTTGAACTTGTGTTGTCGGGAGGTCGTATATTCTTGCGATTAGGTCAGTTGATTCTCCACCGCGATATAGATTATAAACAGTTTCTGTAAGGATATTTGTGTTACTGATAACTGGTTGCCCAAACTGCCTATGAGGATCTATTACGATTTCAGAATCTCTCCCAAATGGATAAAAGCGCTTTGCCAGACTATCGTCGTCAAATTCAATTTTCTTACAAAAAGGTTCTAGAACCTCCTTAATCGTAATTTGGAGTGTTTCATCTGCTCGAATAATATCTCCGACTTCGCCTTTAAACAAAACCTCTTTCCCGTCGGTCAAAATTTTCGAGGTTGCAAATGGGTATGCTGTTTTATATACATCTTCCAGAACCTGATGAGCCCTTACGATTTTTTGCGCTGTAACACCAAGGGCACGAAGTTGATAAAAAGTAAAAAATTCGATCAAGGTATAGAAATTGGTTACCAATTCGGTTCCTGTTCCATCCGAAAAAGCAATCTGATCAGCCTTTCCAAAATGGACTTTCCAGTACTCATGCATCCATCTCCTCACCTTCGCATGGGGAAGGTTAAGGATGGCCGCAATATCTGGCAGGGTGTAAATACCAGTGCCTAAGCCGAATACAGATGATTTTTCGAATGCCATTTTGCAATTAGTCTTTTACAAAAAGACTAGGTAAGATTAAGAAAATACAACCACATATCAAACAGCGACTAGTTATGCAAAAATTTGATTTACAAGTGAGACAGGTAAAGGTTGAAGCAACTTGATTGTACAAAAGTTGGCGGTAATAACAGCATAAGAACGGCATTTTCATCTTTTAAGCATAGATTGATAAGATTATTCGATGCGATTAACATCTATCAAACCAATACTCAACTATGAAAAGAGAGGAAGAAATTAATAGGGTACATGGAGCGGGCACTCATGTAGTTCTATTAGGCGCGGGTGCATCATATGAATCAACGCTTCGAAATCCTGAGAAAAATGGAAAGGCAATTCCTTTGATGAGAAATATTGTGGAAATAGTTGGCCTTGAGAAGATAGTTGCGGAACTCCCAAATGAGCAAAGCGATCGTAACCTTACTGAAATTCTGATACCTTATACGCCACGATATCTGTTCGCTCAATAATGATAATGTTTCGATCAAAATCCTTACGGGTGTAAATACGGTCTTCTATTTCGTTTCCATCAATATCCGTTTTGCCCTTCTCAGGACGATAACCCTCTAAATCGATATTTAAACCAACTCTTATGACCCGGTAAGGTGCCAAAAATCCGTCGTCAATCCCTTGCTTTAAACTATATGTATAAATGGGACCACCAAAGTATTCGCTGTTACTGGCAGTTTCGCTTTCTTTTGGTGTCGCTGTAAGGCCAATTTGCGTTGCTTTTGAGAAATAAGATAAAACGTCTCTCCAGGAACTGTCTTCGCGAGCGCTACCACGATGGCACTCATCAATAATAATAAGGTCAAAGAAATCCTGGCTGAACTGTTTGAATATATTTTTTTCATCTTCCGAACCAGTTAATCCCTGATAAATGGCCAGGTAAATTTCATAGCTTTTATCAACTTGCCGGTTTTTGATGACAGTCATTTTATCTTTAAAATGCTTAAAATCGCCACGCCGTGTTTGATCGACCAGAGAATTCCGGTCAGCAAGAAAGAGAATTCGCTTTTTAGTTTTAGATTTCCAAAGTCGGTATGCAATCTGAAATGCGGTGTAAGTTTTTCCGGTACCGGTAGCCATAACCAATAATATCCGGTCCTGTCCCTTGGCAATTGCTTCCAAAGTTCGGTTTACAGCATTTTGCTGATAGTAGCGCGGGCGTCTCCCTGAACCATCAAAATAAATAATCCTGCTCTACTACCTGTTTGGCTCGTTCTCCCTCAAAGCCCTTAAACGCTTTATATTTTTCCCAGAGAAATTCCGGAGATGGAAAGTCATTTAACGAAAGCTCTTGTTCAATATGGCTTAAATTGGTTTTATCATGAAATAAAAACCCATCGCCATTAGAGCTAAATACGAAAGGTATATCCAAGATTCTCGCATAATCCAGTGCCTGCTGCATACCGGCACTTACTGTATGCTTGTTATCCTTGGCTTCAATAATAGCAATCGGTATATTCGGCTTATAATACAAAATGTAATCGGCTCTCTTGCGAACACCTCTCGCAGTAAGCCGTCCCTTTACATAAATTTTACCATCAGTAAAAAAGACTTCTTCCAGATATTGTGTTTGGCGGTTCCAGCCAGCACTTTCAATGGCAGGCGAAATGAATTTTGTGCAGATATCACGTTCGGAGAGTAATTTTTTAGACATAGGGTAAATTTTGTCTAATATAATGAATTTTATGGACGCGATTCATTTAATCTTGTGCAGATTTGTATGCAATTTGCATGATAGCGCATAAAAAAAAGAGTTACATTTTCATGTAACTCTTTGACTTTCAGGCTCCCGAAGTTGGGCTCGAACCAACGACCCTCTGATTAACAGTCAGATGCTCTAACCGGCTGAGCTATTCAGGAGTGTTTTTGCCTTTTTCTCCTCTGACGATGATCTGTCAGATGCTCTAACCGGCCGGCAAACGGTTTGTGAGCTATTCAGGAGTGTAAATCCGGTTGTTATTCCTAATTGTGGTGCAAATGTAAAACTTAGGAGTATACAGCGCAAGTCAATTAGAAAAAAAATTATTAACTCTGCACCTTTTCAAGTATTAACTCCTTGACTTTCTTGGCATCACCCTTTGTAAAATTATTGATAATTATTTCAGGACGCATTCTCGGAATCACGCGAATTGTAGAAAATAACACTCCGCTTTCGATTTCAACACCTGATATATCGGTATAAAACACAAAATTGTCGTTGCTTTTAAAAAGTTTTCTCACCTTAAAAGTCACTCCCTTTTCTCCAAAAGTTACTTCATCCGGGAAGAATGGATTCATCATCCCGCTGGCGCTGTATTTCTCGTTCATTTTAATTCAGGTTATATTTTGCTTTTATTGCTCACAAAGGTACATATACTACCTTCTTGGTTTCAAAAAAATCTTCGGTGAAATAGTCCGATAGCTCGTATATCTTCGTCTTTTGTTTCACTTCCGACAATTCTTCTGTGAGATCCCCACCTTTTAAGTATAAAATCCCGTTCCTGAGCGAATGAAATGAATTGCGGTTGATGTTTTTCTGTACCCAGCCAACGAACGGTTCAAGCCTGGTTACGGCACGACTTACCACAAACTCGTAGGTATCATCCAGCCTTTCGGCCCTCACCTGCTCTGCTTTTACGTTGGTAAGATTTAAGGCGGTCGCAATTTCCTGTACCACCCTTATCTTTTTACCAATACTGTCCACGAGATGAAACTGCGCTTCCGGAAAAAGTATCGCCAAAGGAATACCAGGAAAACCACCGCCTGTGCCTACATCCAAAATAGAAGTACCGGATTTAAACTGTAATACTTTCGCTATTCCCAGTGAATGCAGCACATGTCTTTCGTAAAGTGTATCGATATCCTGACGCGAAATAACGTTCACACGTGCATTCCAGAACTGGTACAATTCCTCAAGCCGCGTCATCTTTTCCTTTTGCGACTCAGTAAGATCAGGAAAGTACTTATTTATTAATTCCATGAAGTCCTTGGTTTTCGTTTTGTAAGTGTAATCAGGCCAAATATCAGGTAGTAGACATATAAAGCAAAATCCATAAAAAGGAAAGTTGCCCATTCCACGGTTTTGCCTAGCTTTATGTTGATCAGAATTAAAAGAAGAAGCTGTATCACCCAGCGCACCCCAAATATGATCCCGACACCTGCCATCACTATGATATTATTTTCCCAAATTCCAACAGCGAGTGTTGCGATTCCTGCTGTCCACACAGCTACATGTGAACCTGAAAGTAATCCCAACAAAATTTTATTTCTTGTCCTGTAAAAACGGCTGACAGACAAATGCCGCTGCTTTTGCCGGTACCAGTCCGACCAGGTTGTCTTAGGCTGCGAATAAGCAAAAGATTCAGGTTCAATTGAAATCGCCGCATTGGTGCTCGTTGCGGCTTCATTCATAAAAATGTCATCGTCACCGCCAAAGATCCGGCGATGTGTGTAGAAACCTTTATTAGCAAAAAACAGTGATCGCTTGTAAAGGATATTTCTCCCCACGCCCATGTAAGTTAATCCTGCAAGCGAGAAGGACAAATACTGAACAGCTGTATAAAAAGTTTCGCAGCGGATAAACCAGTTTAAAAGACCCGACCGCTTCTCATAAGGAGAGAAACCCAGGACGATATCCTTTTCATCATTAACATGCGAAGCCATTGCGGCAATCCAGTGTACCGAAGCCGGCCTGCAGTCGGCATCCGTCATGAGCGCAACCGGGTAATTGGCCTGCTTCATGCCGACGGTCAAAGCATATTTTTTGGGAGTGATATGGTCGAACTGGTCATTGATCCGGATATACCGGATATTTTTCCACTGATTGATATTTTCACGGATAAACTCTTCACTTCCGTCATCCGAACGATCGTCGAGCAAAATCACTTCAAACTCAGGATATTCCTGCGCATCAAGTAAAGGGAGAAGTTCTTCCAGATTTTCTCTTTCGTTCCAGGCACAGACCAACACGGTGATTCCCGGTAAGGCTCCGCCGTAATTTGTATTCTTGCCGTAAAATGCCAGACGTGTGAAAAAATAGAAGTAATAAAACAACTGGATAAGCACAAATGCCCCTAACACATAGAGTAAATAATCCGCCACAATTGAAGAGAGTTGTAAATTTTTCCCATATTCTAACACAAATATACGGTCATTGTCAGGAATGTTAGAATCCTTAATCCTATTTTTGCAGTCCAACATTTTAAAACACTGAATGAATTTCACACTCCAGGTTGAAGACACCCAGTCGAAGGCAAGGGCCGGATTAATCGAAACAAGCCATGGGACGATTCAGACACCTATTTTTATGCCTGTGGGAACTGCGGGCACCGTGAAGGCCGTGCATCAGCGCGAATTGAAAGAAGATATAAAAGCGCAAATAATATTAGGTAACACCTATCATTTATACCTTAGGCCAGGGCTGGATATTTTAAGCAAAACGGGAGGTCTTCATGGCTTCAACGGCTGGGATAAACCAATCCTGACAGACAGCGGCGGCTACCAGGTGTATTCACTTGCAGGCACGGGGCGTAAAATCAACGAGGAAGGTGTGGTATTTAAGTCACACATTGACGGTGGCGTACACACATTCACCCCGGAAGGGGTAATGGACATACAGCGTGTCATCGGCGCAGACATTATTATGGCGTTTGACGAATGCACGCCCTACCCCTGTGAATATTCCTATGCAAGAAACTCTATGGAAATGACGCACAGATGGTTGGGCAGATGCTGCTCCCGGTTTGACGCCACAGCGCCTTTGTATGGGTACCATCAGACACTCTTTCCTATAGTACAGGGAAGTGTTTATAAAGATCTTCGGAAACAATCGGCCGAGACCATAGCATCCTACGAACGTGAAGGAAATGCAATCGGCGGATTATCAGTGGGTGAGCCTGCTGAGATGATGTATGAGCTTACCGAAGTTGTTTGTGATATTTTACCAAAAAACAAACCCCGCTACCTGATGGGCGTGGGCACACCTGCCAACATTCTTGAGTGTATAGCACTGGGCGTAGATATGTTCGATTGTGTAATGCCTACCCGTAACGCACGCAATGGCATGATTTTTACCACAGAAGGCATAATCAATATCCGAAACGAAAAGTGGAAGGACGACTTGTCGCCGATTGATGAAAACCTCGGCGGTTATGTAAGCACTTTCCACTCTAAGGCATACCTTAGGCATTTGGTTAAATCAGCAGAAATGCTGGGCGCGCAAATAGCAAGCGTTCACAATCTGACTTTCTACTTATGGCTTGTAAACACGGCCAGAGAGAAAATTATCAGCGGTGAATTCTTATCCTGGAAAAAGGAAATGGAAAAAAAATTAATGCAACGGCTTTGAAAGTTCAAAAAAGGACGTTTGTTTAGGGAAGTTTTTCAATGAAATCACAGGAAAGTTTCCTAATTACGTAAATAGAGGTTGATTTAATGATATTGTTAACCTAATTTTGTGCCCGCTAGGCTTATTGATTAGAAATAAAAGGCCATGGAACATTTACTCTTTTACTCATAATTGACTATTAGATCAATCCTAGTTAATCTTAATAACGCTAACTTGAATAGTATGAAAAAAGTATCCCAGTTGATTTATTCGTTTGCCTTGGGCGCGATGGTGGCTTTGCCTTCGTTCGCACAACCTTTAGAGCAGCCGAATTCTCCGGACTACAATCCTAAAGCTACCTACGACGGTCCTTACAAGATGAACACCTGGTCAATTTCTGCCCACTTCGGACCATCTATGTTTTTTGGAGACCTTAGGGAATATGACTTTTGGCCGGTAACAAAAACTACAATAGACAGACATAAAGAGTCTGGTACTTTTCAAGGAGGACTAACGATTAATAAACAACTGTCTTATCTTTTTGGAGCACGTCTTGACGGTTCCATTGGAAACCTTAGAGGGATGAAGAGCCGTATGTACGGACGTTACTTCGAAGGAGACTATTTCGATGTATCTCTTGCAGGAACTGTCAATTTGAAAGGCCTTTTAATGGGACCTAACAAAATGAAGAGATGGAAAGTTGATGTTTATGCAGGTATCGGACAGGTATTCTACGACGCAACTGCTTATAGCCTTGTAGGTGGAGCGACTATTCGCGAAACAGGCAAAATGAATGACTGGATGATCCCAACAGGATTAAATGTAAGTTATGAACTTAGTCCACGTCTTGATCTTGGTCTTGACTTCCGTTTAAATCATACCAATTCTGATTATCTGGATGCGACCTATGGCGGAGATTATTCTCTTGATCCAAGCGATGGCTTTAATATTCAAAATCAGAAAACGTCACGTAAAGGAAACTCTGAACTTGACTCATACGGTTACGGTTCAATTCAGTTGACTTACAAATTGGGTAAAAAACCACTTAAAGTTAAAAAAGTGGATGGCAAATGGGATTACAGACCGGAAGATGGTTATTACAACCTGCGCTATACAGATCCAAAAGTATTGTTAAAAGCACCGAAAATTCTTACACTTGAAGAAATGGACTCCGTTGCGAAAGCAAACCGTCCGAAAGATATCGACCCACGTTTGTTACTTGATACAGATGGTGACGGTGTTTCTGATTTCTTCGATAAAGAACCTAACTCACCAGCCGGAAGTATCGTAGATGGTAGCGGTCGTGTTCTTGACTTTGATACTTACGTGAAAAACGCTTTGGCAACTGGTGCGGCTTGCAGCGAAATATTTGCAAACGTTCAGTTTGAAACTGACAAAAACGTTATCAAACCTGAGTTCCAGGATATGTTGAAAAATGTTGCTCAGCTGATGAACAAAAACGGATGCCGTCTGCAGCTTGCAGGACACGCTGACCGTCGTGCAACAGATCGTTACAACATGGCTCTATCCCGCCGTCGTGTGGATGCAGTTAAAAACTTCCTGATCAACGAAGCAGGTTTAACAGATCCTAGCAAAGTGATCATCGATTACTTCGGTTCATTCAAACCAATCGCTGACAGCGCAACACGTGATGGTCTACAGAAAAACCGTCGTGTTGAATTGAAACTTCTTCCATAATCATTGGAAGTAACCAATCAATAAGAAAGGCTCCATAATCGGAGCCTTTCTTATTTTAAAGAAGCATCTTTACGCTCCTGACTTATACTGATATCATCAATTTACATTAACAACCGGAAATTTTATTCAATGAAACAGTACGATTACCTGATAGTGGGAGCTGGCCTTTGGGGCTCAGTGTTTGCTCACGAAGCCAACAAAAGAGGAAAAAAGTGTCTTGTAATTGACCGCCGCACACACACAGGTGGTAATACTTACTGCGAAAATGTAGAGGGAATAAACGTTCACAAATATGGAGCGCATATCTTCCACACAAACGATAAAGAAATCTGGGATTATGTAAATTCATTTGTTGAGTTCAACAGGTACACCAACTCACCGGTCGCAAATTATTACGGAGAACTTTACAATCTCCCGTTTAACATGAATACTTTTTACCAGCTCTGGAAGGTGAAAACACCGGAAGAAGCTCAGGCAAAAATTAAGGAACAGGTAGAAGCCGCCGGAATTAAGGAGCCTAAAAATCTGGAAGAACAGGCTATTTCACTTGTCGGAACCGACATTTACGAAAAGCTGATCAAGGCATACACAGAAAAACAGTGGGGCAGAAAAGCGACTGAACTTCCGGCTTTTATTATCAAACGCCTGCCCGTTCGGTTTACATTCGATAATAATTATTTTAATGACCGTTACCAGGGAATTCCGATTGGCGGTTATAACAAACTTACCGAAGGTTTGCTTGAAGGCATCGAAGTGAGGTTAGGTGTTGACTTTTTTAAAGACCGTGAGGAATTAAGTAATCTTGCAGAAACAATTGTTTATACCGGACAGATTGACGAGTACTTCAATTTCGAACACGGCTTGCTCGAATACCGCAGTCTGCGTTTTGACAACCAATTGCTGGATACGGAGAATTATCAGGGAAATGCGGTGGTTAACTATACAGATGGCGACACCGAATATACCCGTATCATCGAACACAAACATTTTGAGTTTGGTACACAACCAAAAACGGTGATCACCCACGAATATCCGCAGGAATGGACACAGGGATCAGAACCCTACTATCCTGTTAATGATGATAAAAATTCTGAGGTATTCAGCAGATACAAAAAACTTGCTGCTGCCGAAGAAAAGGTTATTTTCGGAGGCCGCTTAGCCGAATATCGTTATTATGATATGCACCAGGTGATCGGATCTGCTTTACATAAAGTGAAAGTTCACTTCGCTTAAATAAAAATCTTCTAAAAACTGCTTTCACGCCAACAGGATGTGAAAGCAGTTTTTTTATGTCCAAAATTTTATTCCTAATTCGACTATTCTGATACCTGACCAGTAATTCGCCGTCTTACGATTTGTCAGACAGTTAAATTATGGCCAGTTATCTGGAAAACATCACTTCAATTGAATCTGGGTCCACCGTAAATCATACGTTGACCCAAACCATCCGGCGGCTTATTTCTCTTTGGCCATGGCTGATTTTATCGCAGATTTTTAGCCTTCTGGCGAGTTTCATCTATCTGCGTTACAGCACACCCCGCTACGAAATAACATCAACGATTCTTGTTAAAGATGACACCAAAGGAACGGACCTTGGAGAGGCTGCCATACTGGAAAACCTGGGACTGGCACCCGGAAAAAGTAATGTGGACAATGAAGTTGAGATTCTAAAAAGCAGAACGCTGATTGAAAGTGTGGTCAGCGATCTTCAGCTTTATATAAGCTACTTTGTCTCGGGAAATATTAAAACCGCTGAAATTTATGACAAATCCCCGGTTATTCTTCACCTGATTGACCCAAAATCAGATCAGATAAAACGGACGGAAGTGACTTACAAGATTACCGTTAAAGCTAATGACCAATTCACTTTAACAGATAAAGTACATACATGGAATCAATCTTTTGGTGATACTTTTTTGCTCCCGACAGGTGAAGCTACTTTGAGGAAAACAATTTATAAACCCGATCCCGAAAATACGTACTCAATCAAAATTTCAGGTTTTGAATCTACGGTATCGGAGTATTCCAGGCGTCTGTCCATATCAGCTACGAACAAACAAGTGAGTATTATCAGCTTGCGCCTCACAGATATACTTCCCCGGAAAGGAGAAGCATTACTCAAAAAACTGACAGAAAATTATCTGAGCACAAGTATTACCGATAAAAACAGGATTGCTGACAGCACCATTGCCTTTATCGATCAGAACCTGCATCTTGTGTCACTGGAACTAAAGGATATTGAAGAAAAAATCGAAAGTTTCCGGAGAAAAAATCATATCACAGACATGGCTGAACAGTCCAGGTTACTACTTGCAAATAGCAGCCTGTACGACAAGGAAAAACTTCAGGTGAACTTAGAACTGGACATGATTTCTTCACTTCAAGCATTTATCAAAAAAAATCCTAATGGCATCATTCCATCTTCTATTGTACTGCAATCATCCGATTTCACCTTACTGACAGATAAATACAATACGGTACAGTTATCACGTGACAAAGCAGGTTATAATTTCACCGGCCAGCATCCTGCCATGCAGAATCTTGATCTTCAGCTAAAAAGAATTCGCGAAGAAATAATTCAGCACATTGAATCAAAACGCAATGAATTGCAAATAAATAAACTTTCACTAGAGAAAAAAGCGGTGACGTTTCAAACCGAAATGGATCATATTCCTTCCAGGCAAAGGACCTTTATTGATCAAACCCGCCAGCAGCAAATAAAACAGGAACTTTATATTTTTCTCCTAAAAAAAAGGATTGAAACTTCCATTTCAAAATCATCAACAATTGCCAGTGGACGAATTATCGACGTTGCCAAGGCCGAAGAAATTCCAGTCTCGCCAAACCGGCAGCTAACTTTTCTTTTAGCCTTACTTTCAGGCCTGGGCATTCCGTTGGCAATTTCAGGTTTACTGGAAATTTTTACTACACGCGTTACAGATAAACAGGAACTTATCAAATTCACCGATGTGCCGCTGATAGCTGAAATTGCACATAAACGTTTACCTGGAGTTCAGGTATTTGAGCAGAAAGGCCGGGATCCGATCAGTGAACAGTTCAGGACGTTTCGTACAAATATTCAATTTTTATCTGCGGCCGAGGATCAAAAGGTTATTCTGATTACATCCGGAATGAGCGGAGAAGGAAAAACTTTTGTAGCCATCAATCTGTGTTCAGCACTTGGGTTGGCAGAAAAGAAAGTGATTTTGCTCGATTTTGATCTTCGCCAGCCAAAAATTGCTTCTTATCTCAACATCACCGGAAAGGGTATTACAGACTTTCTAATATCCACTACAAAAGAAGATAACCTGATCAGGCCTTCGGGTTTGTCCATAGCATTTGATGTGATAACAGCTGGCACCATTCCACCTAATCCGGCAGAGTTGATTCTTTCAGATAAAGTTAAGTCACTCATTTTAAAACTGAAAGAAACTTACGATTACATTATTTTAGATTCTCCGCCAATAGGATTGGTGACCGATGCAAGGCTTTTAAGTCAATATGCCGATATCAGCCTCTACGTGATTCGGCAGAATTTTACTTTCAAACATCAGTTGGAAGATTTAAAAGGTATTTCAAAATCCGGATTATTACCAAAACTTCATCTGGTTCTTAACGACGTTAAACCGGCTCCCGGGAATGGATACAATTATGGTTATGGAAAAGATTAGTACTGAATAAACTATAATACCAAACACAACACTAAAAATGGCAGGAATTTATTTGATAGCCGAAATAGGCCAGGCGCATGAAGGAAGCCTCGGACTGGCACATTCCTACATCGATGCGCTGGCGGGGACCGGCATTAATGCAGTGAAATTTCAGGTTCATATTGCCGAAGCAGAAAGCAGCATTTACGAGCAATTCAGGACTCCATTTTCTTACTTAAATGAAAGCAGAATGGAATACTGGAAGAGAATGGAATTCACCCCTGAACAATGGCAGGAGCTCAAAAAACACTGCGAAGAGAAAAGACTAGAGTTCCTGGCAACGCCGTCTTCTCTTTCAGCAGCCGAACTTCTGAATAATCTAAATGTAAACAAGTTTAAAATCGGCTCAGGTGATGTCAGTAATTTTTTACTTTTAAATTATCTGGCTGGTACCGGCAAAGAGATCATTCTATCATCAGGAATGAGTTCAATCGATGAGCTGGACGAATCCATTGCATTTTTACAGACAAAAACAAAAAAGCTTTCCATTTTACAATGCACCTGCTCCTATCCTGCTGCTCCGGAGCAATGGGGACTAAATTTTATCAAGGAATTTAAAAAACGATATGAAGTCCGCGTCGGATTTTCAGATCATTCGGGCGACATATTTGCTTGTTTGGCAGCTACGTCCCAAGGTGCAGAAATACTCGAATTTCATACTGTTTTTGATCAGAGGATGTTTGGCCCGGATGCTACCTCTTCCATTAATATTGACCAGGTGCCCAATCTGGTAAAAGGTGTCCGACAAATCAAAATTGCCCTGTCTAACCCTGTGACAAAAACCGGTCTTTCCCAAATAGCTCTTAAAGCCCAGTTTGAAAAATCTTTGGCGGTCAACAAAAACCTGAATAAAGGACAAGTAATTTCTATCAATGACCTGGAATCAAAAAAACCGAAAGGGAAAGGAATTTCGCCTCTGTATTTTGAAAAGGTTGTAGGGAAAAGATTAAGTCATGACTTAAAAAAATGGGATTTTGTTAACGAACGTGATCTGTTATGAAAAGAAAAATCTGTGTCGTTATAACAGCCCGCGCAAGTTATAGCAGAATCAAAACCGCATTAAAGGCTATCCAGCAACACCCTGACCTGGAATTACAGCTGGTATTAAGCGGCAGTGCATTACTCGAAAAATATGGATCCGTGGTTAATCATATGCTCAATGACGGTTTCAAAATCACGGCGCGGCTTTCAAATGTTCTGGAGAATGGCGGCCCGGCAGATTCAGTTAAAACGGTTGGCCTGGCGTCCATTGAGTTATCTACGTTGTTTGAGACCATTAAACCCGATATTATAGTTACCATCGCCGACCGCTACGAGACTATGGCAACCGCTGTCGCAGCAGCGTACATGAATATTCCTCTTGCCCATATTCAGGGAGGTGAAATTACCGGAAACATCGATGATAAAGTAAGAAATGCAATAACACAGCTGGCCGATATCCATTTGGTGGCAACGGACACTGCAAAGCAGCGTGTTTTAAAAATGGGCGCTGATGCTGATCATGTGTATAAAGTTGGCTGTCCATCCATTGATATCGCAATGGACATTCTTCATGATTCAACATTGGATTTTGACCCGTTTGAGCAGTACGGCGGCGTGGGTAAAATTTTTGACCCTCAAAAAAAATACATCGTGGTGATGCAACATTCGGTTACAACGGAATATGTGTCAGCCGCTTTTCAGACAGCGGAAACACTTCGTGCCATTGAAAATCTCGGTATAAATACTTTTTGGTTTTGGCCAAATCCCGATGCTGGTACGGAAACAATTGCTAAAACATTAAGGACATACAGGGAGATGAATCCTGATACTAATATTCATTTTTTCAAAAATATGAATCCCCGTCATTTTCTGAAACTACTTAAAAATGCAAACTGTCTGGTTGGGAATTCAAGCGTTGGTTTAAGGGAATGTTCTTTACTAGGTGTGCCGGTAGTCAACATCGGAAGCAGACAGAACGGAAGGGAAAGAGGAAATAATGTTCTGGATGCTGGCTACGATTTCACGTCCATTACAAATGCCGTTCAGATACAAATAAGGCATGGCCATTACGAGCCGAATCCGATTTATGGTACCGGAAATTCCGGCAAAAAAATAGCTTTCGCTCTCGCAAATACTTCTCTGGCTACATCCGATAAACCCGAATGGACAACAAGCCTCGCATCTTAGCCATTATTCCTGCGAGAGCGGGCTCCAAAGGCATTCCGGGTAAAAACTTGCGTCTGCTTGCAGGAAAGCCATTACTGTGCTATACCATTGAATCTGCGCTGGCATCTCGCGAAGTTGATACTATACTGCTATCCACTGATAGCATACACGCAATCGATATTGCTAAAAGTTATCCTGGAATTGAAGTTCCTTTTGTCCGTCCGGATGAATTAGCGCTGGACAATACGCCAACCATTGAAGTAGTTAAACACGCTATCAACTATTATTTGCTAAACAAATGCACTTTTGATTACGTATGCATTCTGCAACCTACCACTCCGTTTCGGCAGGAAGGACTGATTGATAAAACAATAAGAACAATCATCAAAACGAAAGCGGACAGCCTGACTACCGTGCGGCGTGTACCGCCCAAATACAATCCACACTGGACTTTTAAAATGGATAGCGGGCGCATATACGTTTCGACAGGTGATAAACACATCATTACGAGGAGGCAGGATTTACCGGAAGTTTGGTACCGGGACGGGCAGGTTTACATTGCCACCATTGAGCAGATTAAAAAAGATGCACTGCTAGGGGGAAAAATGGTTGGCTTCGAAAACGAAAACGGGCCGGACATAAACATTGATACAATAGAAGATTGGGAACTGGCAGAACAAATCCTGGCAAATGGATAAGATTTCTAAAAAACGTATTTTGCTGCTGATTACCAACGCCTATGCAGCGACAAATTTCATCCATAGCGGTTTGATAAAGCCACTAGCACAGGAATATGAAGTTTATATTCTGTCAGATCTTATAAACAGCAGCGAGCTTGAAAAAATCAATAGCCATTTTGGAATTATAACCTTTAAACTTACTACCCCGGTACCCCTGGAGAGTTGGTATATCAGGCAGTTGCGACGACTGGAAAAAGTTATATTCTTCGCTTTTTTTCAAGTTGATACTCAAAAGATTAAGAATCAGCAAAATTCCTGCCTGTATATTTTTTTTATCAACTCTATACTCAAACTCATTCATTCGCTGGGTCTGAGTAAGACTCTGCTTCAATTTCTTCGTCGGCAAATTATTTCAGTAACTCAAAAAAATAGCACACTGGATGACCTGACGCATTACCAGTTTTCCGGGGTCATTTCTTCTTCTCCACTTGACGTCAGAGAAAATACGATCGTTAACTTTTTAAAACAAAAGAGCATTTCTTCACTGGCAGTAATCATAAGCTGGGACAACCTTACCTCCAAGGGCATTATCAACGCAGATCATGATCATGTGTTTGTCTGGAATGAGTTCATGGCAGCGGAGTACCTACGCTTTTATGCGGTATTCAAGACCGTTCAATCTAAAATTCATATCACCGGTATTCCAAGATTTGACATTTACTTTCAGCCAAATTCGATTGATTCTCTGTGTTTCAGAGAAAAATATCAGATTTTGTCTTCCAACAAAATTATCCTGTTTGCAACCAGTGCCTTCATTCATTCCCCGAACCAGGCTGATATTGTTCAGCACTTAACGGAATATGTCAGTGAAAAGGAAAACCTAACACTTATTATACGCTGCCATGCAGGAGATGATTGTGAAAAATATAAAAAGTTTGAGTCACTTACTTTCATAAGAATATGGCATCCTGAACGCAGCAACATTCCTGATTTGAACGTCTTGCAGGATCTGGCAGAAATGTTAAAAAACTGTGATTTATGCATCCAGGTGGCCTCAACCATCCGGCTCGAAGCAGCGGCCTGTAACAAACCGGTTATCAGCATTGCCTATGATGGAAATGTCGATTTGCCCTTTAAACGTTCAGTAAAACGCCTTTATGCCTATTCCCACCAACTTCCTCTTAATGAGCTCGCAATAGATCATATGGTTTTTAACAAAAAGGAATTGTTTGATTCACTGGATGATAGCCTTAGCCACAGCTCGCTCAAATTTGCTTTGAATAAAGGAAAATTAAGAAGGTTTATTCACCATACATCGCCGGACGCTACGTCTTCTACCATAAAAAGTATACGCAAATGGCTGGGTTAATCATCGACATTACCTGGCGGATTTTGATCTCATTATTGGCCGTGACAATTGTTGGTTTTCTCTTCAGTGACTTGCTTCTTATCGGGGAAAGCAGGTTTCAGACTTTTGTCGTGATTTTCTTTTATTGTTATTGCGCTATTTCCCTTTTCTTTCATTCCGGATACAAACTTTTTCATGTTTTGGCAGTTCCGATACTGACGCAGTTTATTCAGATCCTTCAGAAATATTCATTCCCCGCAGGTGCCAATTCTTTATGGAGATTACTGCCATTTATTATTCTGGACATCTATCTTTTCTATTTCTTATTAAAAAAGGAGAAACAATTATCAATTGACCATAAAACAATTACCCTCTTGTGGATCGTTTTCAATTCCTTTTTTCTCTTTATATCGCCAAACCTGGCTAATATTATCTGGGGAGGCATCCTTCTGTATCTGATTACAATCCCCTTGTTTTTTGTTTATCTGACCATTACGGTTCAGGCTGCTAATTTCAGGCAGGAACTCGAAAAATATCTGTCTTTACTGTATATAATTTTGGGCTTTGGCACCGTCGGATTGGTTTTTGCCGGCGCAGATTACAAAGGGAGCGATAACCTGCTGGCGACAAGAAACATCGCGGACACGAACGTGACGATGGCCTACTTCATTCTGCTTTGGCCGTTTGTGCTTCTACACTCTTCCCGAAATCGATGGAGTTTCCCAGGCAAAGCTGCTGTACTTATTTTGTTTATTATGGTGGTAGCACTTTCGTTTTCACGCGGAGCTGTCCTTCTCGTTATTCCATACATCCTGATCACATCAGTACTTTTTAAGTCGTTCCTGAATTGCAAATGGACATTAGGTATTTTTGTTTTAGGATTTCCGTACCGTTCAAAAGTGGCTTCATTTCTTGAACAGCAAGATCTGCTATATTTCTGGAGGCTGCGTTTTGCGGATATCGGCACAATCGATACAATACTCTCCAAGCTCGAATCGATTAGTGGCAGAGAAGAAATTCACCATATTGCCTACCAGCTATTCCTTCGCAGACCTCTTTTTGGTCATGGAACCGGCAGCTTTGAAATCATGGGACCTGGATATCGGGAAGCGCACTCATTATGGTTCACCATCCTTGCCGAGCAAGGCATTGTCGGTGTGTTGCTCCTGTATGGCTTATTGCTAAATCAGTTTTTTTTACTCGGAGATCTGGCCATCCGGACTGAAAGAAAATTTTCGGTTTTATTGCGTGGTCTCATTTTGTTTTTTCTTTTTAACCACACCGTTGGCAGTACCTTTGTCATTCTTCCCGGTAAAAGTATTACCGTAAACTGCATTGCTCCCATTCTTTTAATATGCCTGTACTTTTACGGTGTTAGTCTGAGAAACGAAATACTGGCTTCTAAGCTCAGTTAATCTCTTGACTTGCAACCAGAAACCGATTGAAAATTTAAGCCCCTGGTTGAATCACTGGCGTTGAATTCACCGAAAATGTTACTATAACTTCTTTTTTGCGTATTTAAATTCCGGAGATAGGCTGTTGTAGTGAAAGCAAAAAATATACTGATAATTGGCAAAATTCCGCCGCCGATTGGTGGTGTAACAGTCCATGTTGCCCGGCTTTTAAATGATCTGAAAAGAAAAAATTTTACGGACTTCTCTTTTTATGATCTTGCAAAAGAACCTTTATGGAAAGTCTTTCCTGAAATGATCCGTTTTCCTCTCATCCATCTTCACACTTCAAATACCTATTTTCAGCTGATCGCTGCCATCTTTTGTTTACTGACAAACAGAAACTTAATCACTACTTACCATGGAAATTGGAGGCGTTTCGGTTTTCTGAGAAATCTGGCTGGAAGTATCTCTGCCACACTTTCATTTGTACCGATAGCTCTGAATCCCGGGAGTCTTCATGAAATGAAAAAATGGAATTCCCGCGCGGTGTTCATTTCTGCTTTCATTCGGCCAGGTACACTCATTCCTTTACCAGAATCAATTTTGGAGAAACTACATGATTATAAAAGAAAATATAAATTACTATTCTGCACAAATGCTACAAATCTGGCATTTGATAGAAACGGCAGGGAGATTTACGGCATTTCAGATTTGGTAACCCGCTTCTCTACTATTCCGGGCGCTGCCCTGGTAGTCTGCGATTCATCAGAAAAGTACATTGACGTTCATCTAAACCACATTCCTGAAAACATACTTTTTTTGAAAGGAGAACACGACTTCTGCAATATTCTATGGATGTCAGATGGTTTTATACGAAATACAACAACGGATGGGGACTCTATTTCTATTCGTGAAGCACTGCATTATGGAGTAACCGTTTTCGCAACAGATTGTGTCACCAGGCCAGCAGGCTGCGTGCTTTTTAAAAATATTGGGGAAACAGATTTTGTTGAGAAACTTCAGATGTGCAGCAGTGAGGAGTTTCCGCCGGCTTATGATTACGAATTATATGATGCTACCGACAAGCTTATCAAATTATACAGACAGTGTCTCAATAACTGTAAAATATAGGTTGGACTAAAAAAAACAAAGGCATAGAAAAACTTCCATGCCCTGTTTCACACTATACACACACTATATTTTTAATTTCTATATATCTTCTTTTAAGAATTCTCAGTTGGTTTTCGATACCGCAAAATAACAAACTAAAGTTATCAGAAAAAAACTTTAAGGCAGGATTTTATGAATTCTAAGCCTTTTGTAATCAATTTTCTTAAAACCTTAACCTACAAAAGAATAAAAGCAGGGAAATTCAATTTAATTCCGCGTCAAAGATAGCAAAACTGAACCTGAATCTTACTTGAGCACAATTAATTCTACTGCACTAAATCTGAATTAGCATTAACAACGGATGCTCTCACCAGTTTTTTAAAATTTAGTTTGGGAAGCAGTCTCAGATATGCATAACGTCATTTTTATCAAAATTGTTGCAGGAAAGTCGGCTCTGCTCCTCTTCCTTATGATTGCTTTCAAAGGTTAAATAGGTAATTTTGTAAATAATCATTCAGCAATCAAAATTTTAACACCCTGTTTTTTGTTGCTGATAAGAGCCTTTCTGGTAGTATTAGGATTCCAACCGAGATACCCAGAGGCGAATAATTTACTTTTTAAGATTTAATAAATGCGCATCAATCCCGAAACGGTCGACCGGATCAAACAAACTGCGGACATAGTCGAGGTGGTTGGGGATTTTGTGTCTTTGAAAAAAAAGGGAGCAAACTATTCAGCTTGCTGTCCTTTTCATAATGAGAAAACGCCTTCTTTCAATGTTAACCCGGTCAGGCAGATATATAAATGTTTTGGCTGCGGTGCTGCCGGAGATTCCATCAAGTTTGTGATGGATGTAGATGGGATTGGCTATGGGGAAGCCTTACGTTACCTGGCCGATAAATATGGCATTGAAATAGAGGAAGAAGAGGTTACCAATGAAGAGGCCGCCAGGCAAAATGCTCGTGAAAGCCTTTACATCGTGCTAAATTATGCTAAAAACTTTTATCAGCAGCAACTACACCAGAGTGAAGAAGGGCATGCTGTTGGACTTAGTTATTTTAAGGAAAGAGGTTTTAGTAATGAAATTTTAAAAAAATTCGAGCTCGGTTACAGTCTGGATAACTGGGATGCTTTTTCAAAAGAAGCGTTGAAAAAAGGCTATTCTGCCGAAGTTCTGGAAAAGGCTGGTTTGCTCATTCACAAAGAGGGTGGCAAAACAGCCGGATATGACCGGTTCCGGGGAAGGGTTATTTTCCCAATCCATAATGTTGCAGGAAAGGTAATTGCCTTTGGTGCCCGGATTCTGAAAACGGACAAAAACCAGCCCAAATATCTTAATTCGCCCGAAACGGAAGTGTATCACAAAAGTGATATTCTGTACGGTATTTATCAGGCAAAAAATGCAATCCGCCAGCAGGAACATTGTTATCTGGTTGAAGGCTATACCGATGTAGTTTCGCTGCATCAGGCCGGAATAGAAAACGTGGTTGCTTCTTCGGGAACTTCGCTCACCACCGAACAAATCAGGCTGATCGGAAGGTTTACGCCCAACATTACAATCCTTTATGATGGTGACGTAGCGGGAATAAAAGCAGCTTTGCGTGGACTGGACCTTGTACTGGAAGAAGGCCTTAATGTAAGTGTCGTGCTCTTTCCCGACGGTGATGATCCGGACAGTTATGTTCGTAAAGTAGGCGCCGAGGCTTTTAAGGAACATTTACGCAAAGCAGCAAAGGACTTTATCACGTTCAAAACCGAAATCCTTTTACAGGATGCAGGAAACGATCCGTTCAGGCTTGCTGCCGTGATTGGTGAAGTGGTAAACAGCATCATCAAAATTCCGGATGCAATAAAGCGGCAGGTTTTCTTTCATCGAACTTCTGAGATGATGAAGGTAGATGAGCAAATGCTCATTACTGAGGGGAACAAATTACTCCGCAAACAGCAAACACAGAAACCGCAGGAAAGAAGCAACAGACAACCCGGGTCTATTCCGAATGGCCCCTCAGATATAGGTTCGTCAGGAAATACACAAATAGCTAACGACGATTTTGCTGACGGCCCGCCACCGGGACTGTTTGAGCCGGCTGAAGAACCTGAAACGGCACTTCAGCATACCAAACTTTATTATCAGGAAGAGGCTTTTATAAAGTTGCTGGTTTTGTATGGATCGCGCGAACTTGAACCCGGGATAACGGTATGCCAATACGTTTTAGGAGAAATTCATGGCATTGATTTTAAAGACGCTATATTCGGCCATTTGCTAACTCTGTTTCGTGAACACTTTGGCCGTAACAGTGTGCTGGTTACGGACTATTTTCTTAATCATCACGAATCGGAAATACGCAACCTGACGATTAGCTGGCTTACACCCAAATACGAACTTAGTGAGCTATGGTCGGAGAAATTTGAGATTTATGTTCCTTTTGAAACAGATGTGTTGGACAAAACCGCTTTTATTAATATCCTGCGCCTCAAAAAAGCTTTTATTGAGGAAAAAATGAAGATCTGCCAGCAGCAGCAAATTCTTGCCAAAACGGAACAGGAAGAAATTGATGTGATGAAGGAATATATATTCTACAAAAGCATCAGCATGGCGGCAGCCAAAGAACTTGGAAGTGTCATTGGGTAAGGACGATTTTCCTGATATGCCTAAGTCAAACACGCCGTCTATCCTCTTTTTAACAAAAAAACTCAAAACTTCTTACACAATTCCAATGCTCGATTTCCGGCTTAAAGTTTTTCATACCGTTGCGCAAACGCTGAACTTTAACAGAGCTGCGGAGCAACTGAATATAAGCCAGCCGGCCGTTACCAAACATATCAAAGAGCTTGAACAGCTTTATCATACAACATTTTTTGATCGCAGCAGAAAACAAATCGTTCTAACCAAACCCGGTGAAATTCTTCTTCAGCACGCACATTTGATCTTTGAACAATATCAGAAACTGGAATTTGACCTCAATCTGCTTCAAAATAAAACCGATGGTATATTACACATCGGAGCAAGCACTACCATAGCGCAATATGTTATTCCGGCTTATCTGGCTTATTTCCATGAACGCTTTCCTGAAATTAAAATAGAGCTTACAAATGGAAATTCTCTTGTAATTGAAAATCTTTTAGAAGAAAAAAGAATTGACCTCGGTTTGGTTGAAGGTGCTGTACATCATATGGACCTAAAATATGTTCCGTTTTTAAAAGATGAAATTGTTCTGGTAACCCGTTCTAAAAATAATACGTTTAAAAAGAGAACGATTGAGAGTAGCGAACTTTCCCGGCTTCCGCTGCTTACCAGGGAGGCGGGCTCGGGAACGACGGAAATCATTGAAGATCATCTGCCTGCTATTGGACTAACGAATCGTGATCTGAACATTCATATGCAGCTTGGCAGTACTGAAAGCATAAAAAATTATCTTGCATGCTCCGACACGTTTGCGTTTTTATCCATTTACAGCGTAAAACAGGAGTTGGCCGATGATCGCCTAACTATTGTAGAAGTTGATGGTTTAAATATCGGACGGACATTTTCGTTTGTATACAGGCAGGGTCAACCCTCCCCTCTTTCAAAGCTGTTCATGAAGTTTACTTCGATAAAAAGATTGTAAAGAATAGTTATTGACTGAACTTGCTGTTGTCACTTAACGATCAGGACGTATGAAAACTAAAATTTTGATATTATTTGCCTTAGGATGCCTGTTTCTAAGTTGCAGTTCTTCCTACAAAACTTTAAAATCTGAACAAGAAGAGAATTTTCGACTGTCGGACTATTCGACTTTTGGCTTTTACGATATTGAAGCTCAGGGGGATACCAATTCGAAAAACTTTGAAAAGAATATTGGTTTAATCAAACAGGCTATTGCTTTGAATCTTCGGCAAAAGGGTTTGAACGAAGCACAGGATCCCGAAATTCGGATAAATATTGCTATACTGGTTAAAGAAGAAGAACAAACCCGCCAAACGGATTTCCGGACAGATGGTCTGCCACGTTACATGGGCCAGCGCAGGTACTCCTGGAAAAGTGAAGAGGTTGTTGTTGGAACTTACCGCGAAGGAACCATGCTGATCGATTTTGTTGATGCAGCAAGTAATAAAATGGTTTGGAAGGGCGGAAGTAAAGGTGTGCTTTCCCAATCGGGAAAAGATTTTTCTGAAAAAATCAATCAGGCTGTCAGCGAAATATTTGCCAAAATTTAGGCAATGAAAAAGGCTGAAACCTTACGGATTCAGCCTTTTTACCATATATTTTGAGAAAATATTAAGCATTGTTGTTAACAACACTGCGAACTCTTTCATTCACTGTATCAGCAACAGAACCTGCCTTATCTTTCGCACTATTTACATTTTTCAAAAACCCTTCCTTTAATTTATCTGCGATAACTGATAATTCTTCAAGGCTTTTCTCATATTTATCTTTAGCGGTTCCACCCAGATCATTTGCCTTATGCTTGATCAGCTTACGAGATTCCTTACCACTTTTAGGAGCAACCAGCAGCCCAATAGCTATACCTGTTATCAATGCTCCTATCGATCCTATCAGAAATTTTTGGTTCTTGTTCATATCAATTAACTTAATTTTGCGTGATGATTAATAACTTGCTGCCAAAACTAACACAATTACCGTGCCAAATCAATCCAGATTAGTTGCTTATAACCAGATCAGACTACTTTTTTTTGTCTTTTGTCTACTTACAACCGGACTTTCCGCCCCTGTTTTGGCACAGTGGAAGGTTCTTGACATAAAAACCGGCGTACACATGCGGGCAGTACATGCTGTTTCATCTAATATTTGCTGGATTGGCGGCACTTCCGGTACCGTTTTTAAAACATCAAATGCTGGTAAATCGTGGACAAAAGTTAAAATTCCGCAGGGCGATTCGCTGGACATTCGTGACATCCATGCTTTTGATAAAAATACCGCAGTTGCCATGAGTTCAGGCGAGGGAGAGAAGGGTAAAGCAAGGATTTACAGGACAGACGACGGTGGAGAAAATTGGAATCTTGTGTACCAAACTACTCAGAATGGGGCTTTTCTGGATGGAATCGACTTTTGGGATAAAAACAAAGGAATTTGTCTGGGTGACCCTATTGACGGAAAACAGTTTGTTGTAACAACCGAAGACAATGGCAAATCCTGGCAGGAGTTGCCGTTTGACAACAGACCGGCTGCGCTGCCTGGAGAAGCTTGTTTTGCAGCCAGCGGAACCTCAATTTTAGCAATGGGAAAAGGGAATGTGTTTATTGGAACAGGCGGTGCAAAAAAAGCACGGGTGTTTCGTTCCGAAGACTATGGCAGATCGTGGCAGGTTTCCGAAACACCAATGCCGGCAGGCATTACAAGCGGTATTTTCGGACTTCGTTTCTGGTCTGCAAAAAATGGAATTGCTGTAGGTGGTGATTACAAACGTACAACCGACTCAACGATCAATGTGTTGACTACAACAGACGGCGGAGTTAGCTGGAAACTGGAAAGCATGACAAAACCGACCGGTCTGAAAGAATGCGTAGCGATCTATCACAAGGCAAATGCAACCTGGAACGGCGATACGCAAATCCGTGCAGACAATTATGCATTGGTAGCAACCGGCCCGTCAGGAAGTAGTTATTCAGTTGACAAGGGTAAATCCTGGAGTGTGCTCGGGACAGAACCATTTCATTCCGTGGGTTTTGCAGGAAATGTTGGTTATGCCGTTGGCGGAAAAGGATTGATTGGTAAAATTGACAAGGTATCGACGAAGAAAAAAAGAAAGAAACTGAGGTTTGTAGATTAGGATTTCGATCAATCCTACCCATGTCCTTAAATCCTGTCAATCAGCTCCTTTACTTTCCTAACATCACGGCCATTGATGTGATCTGCGATGGCAGCAGCATGATCGCGGCCATTTTCAATAAAGATTTTTTCGGTAAAAACGCCAGCCATTACGGTTCCGCATAAATAGAGTCCGGGAATGTTGGTTTCGAAGGTTTCCGGATCAAAAGTCGGGACTTTTGTAAGCGGATCGAGCACAATTCCGCAGCGGAAAAGCAGATGTTCATCAGGCAGGTAACCAACCAGCAGAAATACAAAATCTGCCGGTATCCACTCCGTTTCCCCGGTTTCGATGTTTTCAATCAACATCCGGCCAGGTTCTATTTCCTTGGTAATGCTGTTAAACCGTGTATGGATTTTACCTTCTTTCACACGGTTTTTTACATCCGGCACCAGCCAGTATTTTACTTTGGTACGAAAATCTGCCTCTTTGTGAACAATCGTTACATGAGCATCATGGCGGTACAATTCCAGCGCGGCTTCAACAGAAGAGTTCGAGCCGCCAACCAGCACCACATTTGTATAAGAATATTTGAAAGGTTCGTCGTAATAATGTGAAACATGAGGCAGGTTTTCACCCGGTACATTCAACATCCGGGGTACATCAAAATAGCCGGTTGCAAGCACTACTTTTTTTGACTGAAAAACTTGTCCGTCGTTACTGTAAACCAGAAAAGTACCATCCGGCTGCTTTTCGGTACGGTCCACATCCACGAAGAGTTTGAATTTTAAATCAAAATATCCTGCAACCTTGCGGTAATACTGTAACGCTTCGTTACGATTCGCTTTTACCTCGGAAATCGCAAAAGGGAGTCCGCCAATTTCTATATTCTCAGCAGTGGAGAAAAAACGCATTCTTCTCGGATAACGGCGAATGGACTCCGTCAGGTTTCCCTTTTCCAGGATCAGATAATCCAGCCCGCTTTTCGCAAGCTCAATCCCCATTGCCAGGCCACAGGGACCTCCCCCGATAACGATTACGTCGTGAATATGCATTGATTTGACAGCTTTAAATTAATATCTTAACGGAAAGTGTTTCGCTAGCCACCTCTTACACGGCTGCCCCCGTCAATCCCAATTCTTAATTCTTAATTCTTAATTCTTAATTCTTAATTCTTAACTGTTAACTACACCTTCCCTAACTCCATATTTTAGATATTGGTTTCTGAACTTTGTAAATTAGCGGGCTGTTAGAACTGTTTCCATGAATATTACAAATTCAATCCATTGACTGACCCAATCGGAACATTTACAAGGAATCTGAACGAATGGGGTAAGAATAAAATCCCGTTTGTATTTCTTGTTGACTATCAGGGTAACAAACCGGTAGCGTGGCAGTTGGAGGAAATCGATCCCGAAAAAGTAAGATTTAACCTGAATGGCTTTCATAACGATCCTCTTGCAGAAAAAACCGATCTGACAGTTCCGTTTTCTTTTAAAAAGAAGCCTGTTCCGTTTGAAAAATATGAGGCTGCGTTTAATCAGGTGGTTGAAAATCTGAGAGCCGGGAATTCATTTCTGGTGAATCTTTCAGTACCGACTCCGGTTAAAACCAATCTGAGTTTATTGGATATTTACAAAAAAAGCGAAGCACCTTACCGTTTCTGGATGAAGAATCAGTTCGTTTGTTTTTCGCCGGAAATATTTGTCAGAATAAATGGAAATAAGATTTCATCCTTTCCGATGAAGGGAACCATCGACGCATCTGTTTATGATGCTGAAAATGTAATTTTATCAGATCCGAAAGAAGCCGCTGAACATGCCACAATCGTCGATTTGATCCGAAATGACATAAGCATGGTAGCCAGACAGGTTTGGGTTGAAAAATATCGTTACATCGACCGCATCGTTACCAATGATAAAACACTTTTGCAGGTAAGTTCAGAAATCGCGGGAATTTTACCGGAAGATTTTAACGGGAAATTTGGCGATTTACTTTTGAAATTGTTGCCAGCCGGTTCGATCACAGGTGCGCCTAAACCAAGTACTTTAAAAATAATCCGTGAAGCCGAGGGATATGAACGAGGATATTACACCGGCGTGATGGGTTACTTTGATGGTGAAAACTTTGAAAGTGCTGTGATGATCCGTTACATTGAAAACCAGAATGGTAATCTCGTGTTTAAGAGCGGAGGAGGAATTACGGCGCTCAGCAATGCGCGTGATGAATATCAGGAAATAATAGACAAAGTGTATCTTCCCTTCAGCCATGTCCCACACATTATGCATTGAAACAATTGCGGTTGAAAACCGGCAATTAAAAAATATCGAATACCACCAGGCTCGTTTGATCAAAACCCGCAGGGAATTATGGGGCTACGAAGATGACTGGAATCTAAGCGAACTAATCCAGATTCCAGATTCAGTTGATGATAAGCTTTTTAAGTGCAGACTTTCTTACGGCAAAGTGGTAGACAATATCAAATGGGAAATTTATACACCCAGAAAAATCAGTAAAATACAAAAGGTTTATCACGATGAGGTTGATTATGCCTATAAGTACGACCAACGGCCGGAGCTGGACACACTTTATGCCCAGCGTAAAGATGCCGGCGAAATTCTGATAATCAGGAAAGGAATGGTAACAGATGCTTATTATTGTAACGTAGCTTTTTTTGACGGGAGTAATTGGTTCACGCCAGATACTTATTTGCTACCCGGAACGCAGCGGGCTTTTTTATTGGATTCCGGAACGATTAAAGAGACAAAAATTGCAGAGCAGGATATTTCTTCGTACAGCCATATCAGATTATTTAACGCGATGGTAGGCTGGGTGAAGGCGCCTATGCTTCCTGTTGGAATGGTGAATTGAAGTTAGTAACTTTGATCTGACTAGTATTTATAGAAACACGGACCAACTTTAGGCAAATGAGCATTCTAGTTAATACCATAAGCGAACAGGAAGAAAAAGTTCTTATTGCATTTTTGGATAGTCTGGCTATTCAGTATAAAAAAGATGTTGAAGAAAGCCAGTTGGTCAAAGATTTTGTTAAAAGCTATAATGACGACCTGGATAAAGCAAACACCGAAATAGAAGCAGGAAATTTTGTAAATCAGGAAGATGTAGAACTTTTATTTCAGAATAGACGAAAACCGATTAAGTGAGTATTAAATGGAATAAAATTGCAATAAAGCAACTGCTCAACATTATTCAGTTTATTGAGGAAAATGATTTTGACAACTATTCTGAATTATTAGAAAATGACATACTAAAAAAGATCAAAGACTTGCCAGCTACTCACTCACATCAATCTCCGGACCGTTTCAAAACCAATAATGATGGATCTTACCGCGCATTTGAAATTGATCGTTACCGCATTTCTTTCAGGGTCTTACTAAACGAAATCAGAATCTTGCAGATTCGTCATACCAGTAGACTTCCACGGCAATTTTAGAATTGACCTGGCCAATACATTAAGTAATAAATATTCATTTTCTTTAATTCCGAATGACATAAAACTGACTTTTCATCAGTTATTTATTCATTCTATATTAACTAAGTACTCCATCAATGACCTCCCTTTTTGAGGAAGAAACTACATTATTCGCAGATCTGATCCTGCCGGTACCTATTCCGTCACTTTTTACGTACAGAGTACCCAGGGAAATGAGTGACCTGATTAAAGTCGGGGCTCGTGTGATTGTACAATTTGGACAAAAACGCGTGCTGACTGCCGCTGTGGCCCGTTTGCATACAACGCCTCCGGTAAAATACCAGGCAAAATATATACTTGAACTACTTGATGAACAGCCCATCATCACTACCAGGCAGCTCGAACTTTTCAACTGGATTGCAGAATACTATCTTTGCAATATCGGTGAAGTACTGAATGTGGCGCTACCCGCAGGACTGAAAATCACAAGCCAGTCCCGTATCCAGTTTAACCCTGAATTTGACTATTACGATTTGCTTACCGATCTGGAACAGGTTGTGGTAGATGAGATCAAAAAACATCAGACGCTTTCCTATGAAGAAATCGAGAGGCTTGTTCAAAAGTCAAATATTACGGCACTCATCAAATCCCTGGTGGGTAAAAGGGCTGTTATTTTATTTGAAGAAGTAAAAGAAAAATACAAACCAAAAGTTGCTAAAAAAGTAAGACTAACCACTGCTTATCTGACCAATGATTCACTGGTAAAACTTACCTCTTCACTGGATAAAGTTCCTAAACAACAGGAGATCATTCTGCGATACCTGAGCCATATTCCCGTTTATAACAATCCTGACTTAAACCTGAAAGGACTTGATAAATCTGTCTTTTCACAGGACGACGGACTTTCTGATTCAGCGTTGCAGACCTTGATCAAAAAAGGGGTCTTTGAACAATTTGAAATTTTCATCTCCCGCTTTGACGATATTCCGGTTAGCAAACAAGCAGAAATAGTTCTTACCGAGTCGCAAACCAAAGCTTCCAGGCAAATACACGATCTTTTTGCTGAAAAAGAAGTGGTATTGCTCCATGGAATCACCGGCAGCGGAAAAACGGAAGTATATATTGAGCTGATCAAACAGGTTTTAGAAAACGGTTCGCAGGTACTTTTCCTGCTTCCGGAAATAGCCCTGACAACCCAAATCGTTGTTCGTTTACGAAAAGTATTCGGCGACGTAATGGGTATTTATCATTCCAAATTCTCAGATAACGAACGAGTGGAGGTCTGGAAAGGAATTCTGGACGGCAAATTTCAGTTCGTTGTCGGTGTCCGTTCGTCTGTATTTCTGCCTTTTAACAATCTTGGCTTGATCATCGTCGATGAAGAACATGAGACTTCATATAAACAACATGACCCCGCTCCTCGATACAATGCCCGCGATGCGGCTGTGATGATGGCATATATGCATAAAGGAAAGGTTCTTTTGGGATCTGCTACACCATCTTTGGAAAGTTACTTTCATGCACAAAACGGAAGGTATGGTCTGGTTGAAATGAGAGAACGTTTCGGAAATGCAGCCCTTCCCACTTTTGAACTTATTGATACGAAAAAGGAGAAAAAGTCTAAAAAGATGAAAAATGAATTTTCGTCGGTTTTGCTTGAACACCTTGAATATAATTTAAAAAACAAAGAACAAACCATCCTTTTCCAAAACCGGCGCGGTTATTCGCCTTACCTGCAATGCGAGGAATGTAACTGGATTTCGGAATGCACCAACTGCGATGTGAGCCTTACCTACCACATGAAGGTTGGAGAACTTCGCTGCCATTATTGCGGGCACAAAGAGGAAGTGCCAAGAACCTGCCCCAACTGTGGCTCACCCAAAGTAAAAACAATGGGTTACGGCACAGAAAAAATTGAAGATGAGCTGCACATCATGTTCCCGGAAGCCCGTGTACAGCGTATGGACCTCGATACAACACGCGCAAAAAACGCCTATCAGCAAATCATCCAGGAATTTGAAGATGGCGGAATCGACATTCTGGTTGGAACACAGATGGTAAGCAAAGGATTAGACTTTGACAATGTGAGTGTTGTGGGCATATTTGATGCGGATCGGATTATTCACTTCCCTGAATTCAGGGCGTCGGAACGTGCTTTTCAAATGCTTACGCAGGTGAGCGGAAGAGCAGGAAGGAGAGCAAACCGTCCCGGAAAAGTATTGATCCAGACGGCCAATCCTGGCCAGAAACTTTTGGAACGCGTTGTAACTGGAGATTATATTGGTATGTATCAGGCTGAGCTGCCGGAGCGTGAAAAATTTAACTATCCGCCCTATACGCGTCTGATAAAAATTACGGTTAAACACCTGGATGCAACAGTCTCAAAACGGGCAGCAGTGATATTAGCTGAAAAATTAACCCAAAATTTAGGGTCAAGCCGGGTACTTGGCCCGCAGCCTCCGCTGGTCGAAAGAGTGCGAAATCAGTTTTTGTTCGACATTCTCATTAAACTTGAGCGAGAAAAGATTAATTTTAAGGCGGCAAAGTCGTTTATACAAGAAAAAGTGATCGACGTGCTTACCGATAAAACATTGAAAAGTATCCATATCGTCATTGACGTGGATTGTGTATAAGTAAATTCATTCCATACTGCAAATTAATCTATGTCTTCCAAGAAAACTAAAATCGTTGCTACCGTAGGCCCGACTTCTGAAACGAAAGAAATGCTTCACGCATTGGCCAAAGCCGGAGTTAACGTATTTCGCCTCAATTTCTCTCATGGCACGCATGCCGATCATTTGGCCAGACTTACTACAATTCGTGAAATAAATGAAGAGTTCGGGTACAATCTTGCGATCCTTCAGGATTTGCAGGGCCCAAAAATCCGTATTGGTTTGGTTGCTGAAAAAGATGGAGTATTGATCGAAGCAGGCAAAAAATTAATATTATCAAATACCGAAGTTTTAGGTACCGCTGAAAAAGTGAGTACGCCTTACGACGGAATGTATAACGATGTTAAAATAGGTGACCGTATCCTGATGGATGACGGAAAACTTGAAGTACTGGTTACCGGAATGGACGGAACCGATGTAATAACAGAAGTAATTTACGGGGGTTACCTGAAATCGAAAAAAGGTGTTAACCTGCCAAATACGCGTGTTTCAATGCCTTCTGTTACTGCAAAAGATTATGAAGATCTGGATTTCGGTCTTGAACACAACGTGGAATGGGTTGCACTTTCATTTGTACGTACTGCTTCGGAAGTACTGAAAGTAAAGGAATACATTCAGAATAAAGGTAAAACGGCTCGTTTGATCGCTAAAATCGAAAAGCCTGAAGCAATCGTCAATATCGACGAAATCATTGAAGCGTCTGACGCAATCATGGTTGCGCGTGGTGACCTGGGTGTTGAGCTTCCTGCCGAAGAAGTACCGATGATTCAGAAAATGATCGTTGAAAAATGTAACAAGGCAGGTAAACCGGTAATTGTTGCTACCCAAATGTTGGAAAGCATGATCGAAAGCCCGCGTGCTACTCGTGCGGAATTGAGTGACGTTGCCAACTCAGTTTTGGACGGAGCGGATGCGGTAATGTTAAGTGCAGAAACAGCTTCGGGTAAATATCCGGTTTTGGCGGTTGAAAGCATGACGCGTACAATCGAAAAGATCGAATCATCAACAGACAGCGTTTATTTCAAATACCACGCATTTGTAAACGAAAGCCCTGGTGCTGACAAGTTAAATGATAACGTAGTGATGAGTGCCTGCCGTTTGGCCCGTGATACACATGCTGCGGCTATTATCGGAATCACACGGTCAGGATATACTTCTTTCCGTTTGTCTCATCACCGCCCGAAAGCTGGTTTGCTGATCTTTACTTCCAACAAGGTTTTGATGAACCAGCTGGCGCTTTACTGGGGAACCAAAGTATTTTTCTACGACCGCGACCAGGGTGTGACAACCGACGATCTGATCGAAGACATTAAATTGTTTTTGGTAGAAAAAGGAGAATTGCAAAAAGGAGATGTATTTATCAATACGCTTAGCATGCCGGTTTCGAAACAGCGCAAGACGAATACAGTTAAGCTGAGTATTGTAGAATAAAAAGTCTTAAAGGATATAGTTCGAGCCAGCGGAAAATTATTCCGCTGGCTTTATTCGTAAAAAAGACTTTCACGCAAAGTATTTAAGAAAGCAGATGGCGCAAGGTATTTTTACTTTTTACCATCCTTAAATTTGTGTGAATTATCATTATATTTGAATATCAGCAAAACAAAATGAGTCCCATGATAGCTTCACCAGGTCCGCGCAAGGTTTTGCCAAAAATCACTGCAAAGAGCATACCCAGCGTTTTGATCCATGAAATAATTGACGGAAAACCTTTGTATCGCAAAGGCTACCGGGAAGTATTGGCCAAAACAAAAAAGATCGAAGATATTATGGGTTCCAGTTCTTTGCAGGCGTTTCTTATCACTTATCTGACAATTTGGATTGGAAGACAAATTGACGATGATAAATATTTTATTCTGACAAACGAGGCAGGACTTCATATTGACAACGGAAATAATTTGGCAGGTGACTTGCTGATATTTGATAACCGTACACTCACAATTGACAAGATTAATAAACATTATGCCGATGTACCTCCAAAAATTTCGATCGAAGTTGATATAGATATTGCTTTAGACGAATGGACAGAACACAGTTACATGTCACTTAAAACAAAAAAACTTCTTGACTTTGGTGTACAAAAAGTAATCTGGTTTTTGACAGCATCAAAAAAGGTAATGATTGCTGTGCCTCAGGGAGATTGGCAATTACGAGACTGGGATAAGGATGTCGAAATCCTGGACGGAATTATTTGCAATGTTGGCAATTATCTGAAAGAAAAGGGGTCTGAATTTGCCTGATTAGGTAAACAGCATTGACACTAAACGATGAAGTCATCTCTTTATCGTTTTTTATTTTTTTGTATTAACTAATAAAATAGTTGTAAAACTAATAAAATAGTCTTAACTTTGAATATCCTATTTAAACTCCTGTAAATACAACATATAAAGTATGGAAATCCGAACATTAACACGCGCAGAAGAAGAGATCATGCGCATATTGTGGCAGCTGAAAAAAGCCTTTGTAAAAGATATACTGGCCGAAATGCCAGAGCCAAAACCTGCCTACAACACCGTATCAACCATTATCCGCATTTTGGAGAAAAAGGAAGTGGTGGGATATAATGCTTATGGAAAAACGCACGAATACTATCCGCTGATCACTGAGGAAGAATACAAACGTTTTGAAATGCAGCAGCTGATGGTTAACTATTTTGACAATTCTCTTCCGAATCTGGTTTCGTTTTTTGTAAAGGAAAACGACCTGAAAACGAAGGATCTGGATGAAATCATGAAGCTGATCAACCAACATAAAAACGAACAATAAGACTTCTGTTAGCCATGGAAACACTCATTTATATAGGAAAAGTCAGTCTGTACTGGATGCTGTTTTATGTATGTTACCGGTTGCTCCTTCGCCAGCAAACCTTTTTCGTATGGAACCGTTTCTATCTGATCAGTTCACTTATCATTTCATTTGCCCTCCCCTTTGTTATTTATCCGGAGGCTGCACCGGAGATTCCGGTTATGTACGAAGTAAGTGCTGCGGCCTTCTCAGCCAACTACGTAAGACCGGAACAGGAATCTGTTTTTACCTGGACCAACGCACTTATTCTCTTCTATCTGCTGGCTATTTTACGCAGGTTTTATCAAATGTATGGCAATATCCGTCAGCTTAACGGTTTCATTCGTGAGGGGGAACTGGTTGAACTGGAAGATTGTAAAGTAGTACTGATTAACTCAAATGATGTCGGTTCATTCTCATTTCTGAAATGGATTGTAGTAAACCGCAGCGATTACGAAAATCATTTCGACGCCATATTACGACATGAGATGGTCCATACTTCCCAGGGACACAGTTTTGATATTCTGTTGGTTGAAATTTTAAGAATTATTTTCTGGTTCAATCCTGTTTTGCTTTGGTACAAAAATTCGTTGCAGGAAGTACACGAATACCTGGCTGATGAATCTGCGCCCAATCGTGAACATTATGCTAATTTTTTGGTTTCCTATGCACTAAATGCACCTATCGCGGCACTTACTAATCATTTTTTCAAACCTTCTCAGATCAAAAATCGTATTCAGATGATTTATAAAAGCCGTTCTTCAAAATGGCTGCGATCATCTTATATCCTCACTTTTGGTTTCATAGGCATGGTAGCATTGCTTATTGCCGGGTGCGAAAAGATTAAAAAGAATTTCTCTGACGACACCGCCGCCCAGGAAATGGATTCTACCAAAACGATTGAGGTAGAGGGATGGGTTGTGAACTCAGCCGACAAACGGGCAATACCCGGAGTAAATATAGTGGTTGAAGGCATGCAGCTTGGTACCACAACTGACAACGACGGCAAATTCGCAATTAACGCCCCTTCTTACAGCACATTGATTGTTTCATTTCCGGGATTCACAACACAGCTGAGGCCGATAAATGGCATATCCGGCCATGGGATTGCCTTGTCTGCAGGCGAAAGTTCTGACCATGAGACTATACATGCAACACCGGAAGGATTACAACCGGTAGATCAAGGAAAAGTAGAGATACAAACTTTGGAAGCTCCTGTCGAAACCAAAGTTTTTACCGTAGTTGAAAAACAACCAACTTTTCCGGGTGGTGCAAAAGCTATGTATCATTTTTTGGAAGAAAACATACGATACCCTTCGGCAGCTGCCAGAGCCGAAGTGAGTGGAAGAGTGTTCCTTTCATTCATTATTACGGCACAGGGAAATATCCAGAATGTCCAGGTTTTAAAAGGAATTGGATTTGGATGTGATGAGGAGGCGATACGTGTGGTATCATCCTTTCCCAAATGGCGTCCGGGCTCACAGGATGGCAAACCGGTTGCCGTCAAATATAATCTTCCTATTAATTTTCAGATTCAAAATAGCAAACATGCAGGTGAGCCAAATGGCCAATCCAAAAAACTGGTTACGATAAAAGCCTCAGACAACCAAAACGCTGCAAAAGAATATGTACCGAAGGCGAACGATACGCTGTTATTCAGTCAAACATCTCCGCCTCTCAGAATTATAGGAAGAAAAAGTGATGGTGCGCCCTGGGATCAGCCGCTTGTTGTAGTAGATGGCGAGATCAGTAAAGACCAGAATGCTCTAAATCGTATTAGCCCAAATTCCATTGAGTCAATTTCGGTGCTTAAAGATCAGTCAGCGATCACAATGTATGGCTCACGGGGTAAAAACGGGGTGATATCAATCACGACAAAGAAAAACAATCCGGTTTCCAAATAAAATATTGATAAAAGAAGTCAACACTTTGTGTTACAGGCTGTAAAAGACGGGTATTATTTCAATTGATAACCCTTTCCTACATATTACTCCATTTTTTCGGCCTTAAACTTTATTCAAATGCTTTATAAAAACAGATACACGCGCCAGACACTAATAAAATTTGTCCTGATTATTCCGGCAATCTGTTTGTTTGTGACTTTATCTTCAGGAAACCCTACAAAGACAGAAGTTAATTATGAAACCTTCCTGATTGAAAATATTTCAATCGAAGGCATAGTACGCGACGAAGAAGGAAAACTGATTAAGGACGCGACGGTCAGTATTAAGGGAACCAGAAACAGTACAACGACCGGTGAAAAAGGGACTTTTAAATTAACCGATGTAGCAATCGGCAGCACTTTAACAGTCGCCCATTCAAGTTATGAGTCCTATACCATTGAGGTGACCGGCGTAACTACGCTTGATGTCATTGTTTTACAAAAAAGAAGCAGCACAAATTGAACGGTACGTAAAACGCTCTTACAGCAAAACAGCTGTCAAAAGTGGCAGCACCGAAACAGGAATATTACAAAACTGATCTCACAAACTAGCTTCCAAACGGAGTTATCAAACTGGAAATCAAGAAAAAATAAAGCATCATGGAAACCCTGCTCTACCTCGGAAAAGTTAACTTTTGCTGGATTTTATTTTATGGCTGTTACTGGCTGTTATTCCGTAAACATACTTTCTTTCGCTGGAACAGGGCGTTTTTACTGGGATCGCTGATCGTATCATTTGCCTTTCCCCTTGTTACATTTTCCGAACCGGCTCAGGTCCTCCCGCAGGTAATTTACAGTGTATCAGAAACTCAGATTTTGGTTACCGCGCCTCAACTGCCCGAAAAAACAATTCCCTGGCTGGAGATAACCGGACTTATTTACCTTGCCGGTGCACTGGTAATGGGTTTTAGGCTTTTACAGGGTTTTTATGATTTGGGATCAATTATACTCAGGAGTGAACGTATTAAGATGGAAGATTATACCATCGTATTGTTGTCACCCAACCAAAATAGTTCGGGGTCGTTTTCTTTTTTCAAATGGCTGGCAGTGAGTGATGGAGATTACAAATTCCATTTGGATACGATACTCAATCACGAAACGATTCACATCCGGCAGTGGCACAGTGTGGACATTCTGTTTATAGAATTGCTAAAAGCCGCATTCTGGTTTAATCCGGCCTTGTGGTTTTACAAAAATTCTCTTCAGGAAGTTCATGAATATCTTGCCGACGAGCACGCTCCAAACCGTGATAAATACGCCACTTTTCTGGTTTCTTACGCACTCAACTCGCCGGTTAAATCTCTTACCAATCATTTTTTCAATAGTTCACTACTTAAATCCCGAATCAAGATGATATATAAAAACCGCACGTCGCGCTGGCTTCTGGGGAAATACGCGATGATTATACCTGTTGCCCTGGTACTCATTAGTCTTACTGCTGCACGTGAGAAGCTGCTTCCGGAAGCGCAGTCTGCTGTTTCAAAACAGAATGAAAACGCTGTATTTCAAAAAATCACTGAATCAGAGAAAAATGTAGCTGCAAATCCTGATGTGGAAATATCTATTGATACGTTTTCGCAAACGGATGAAACAATCAGCATCAAAGGAAGTATCAATAACTGGCAGGGCCTTCCGGTGCGAAATGCAACAATTATTGTTAAAAACACAAAAACCGGGACAAGTTCTGACAAAAACGGAAAGTTCTTTCTGGATAAAGTTCCTGTCAATAGCCAGATTGTTATCAGTCATGTTTCCTATAAATCATTAGAATTACATATTGACAAAGCGAAAACAGATTACAAGGTGGAACTAGCGTCTGCTTCAAATTTAACTGAGGAAGTGGTGGTAGTAGGGTATGGAACTGTAAAAACAAACAATCCTCCACAGGACGAAAAAAGCAAATCAAATGCAGTGAAACCCGAATTTGTAATTATTGAAAAACAAGCTGAATTCCCTGGTGGTGTAGACGAAATGATGAAATATCTTGCGCGTAATATCAAATATCCCACCCAGGCAAGCCGTGCGAATGTAACAGGAACTATTTTTATTTCATTTACAGTCAATGAATATGGAAATGTTCGCAAGCCCGAAATCATTAAAGGACTCGGCTTCGGCTTGGATGACGAAGCTACACGTGTTGTCTGGAACATGCCGAAGTGGAGCCCGGCCATCCAAAACGGAGAAGCCGTGTCTGTCCAGTATACAATTCCAATTAAATTTGACCTTGAGGCGCCAAAAGAAGACAAAGAAAAAAGACAGGGATTCACCAATTATAGAACCAAAGACAATTTACAGCTAGCTGAAAATAAACATGTTCCGATATCCGATCTTGGAAAATTTTTCGATTATAGCCCGGCTTCTGCAAATGAGCTGTCAAATAAAGATTCTACCTCAAAAGCAACTTTTACAAATTATCGGTACAACACTGATCAACATTACAAGGTGGGGGATAAGGGCTATTTTTCTACTATGCCAGATGGATTCCAGATCCCAAAATTTCAAGTAAAATCTCAAAGGCAATAAGATACTTTTGTCTTTATCAGATAACAAAAATGCCCGTGTTCTTTGGAGCCGGGCATTTTTGTTTCAGGTTAAATTGGATTTCGATACTTTTGCTTCAAACAAATAATATATCATGTCACGTTTTAAAGCAGCTATTATTGGTACCGGTCACATTGCGGAACAAAATCATGTACCGGCGTTAAAAGCTTTGCGTGAAGAGGTAGAAATCATCGCTGTTTGCAGCCGGGATCTTACCAAAGCCAGAGCTTTTGCGGATAAACATGGCATTGCGCTTGCCTTCGACAATACTGCTGACATGTACAACAGTGACCTAAAACCGAACCTGATCATCAACTGTACAGCAAACAACCTGCATCACCAATTTACCATGCAGGCGTTAGAAAACGATTGTCATGTAATCTGCGAGAAACCACCGGGAATGAACGCCAGAGAAGCCCGGGAAATGGCGGATCTTGCAAAACAGAAAGGTAAAATCTTAGCCTATAACTTTCAAAGAAGACAAACTCCGGAATACGCTTTAATGGCCAAATATCTGGAAGAAGGGAAATTCGGAGAGATTTACCACATAAAAGCAACTTACCTGCGCAGAAGAGGAATTCCAGGCTGGGGAAATTTCACAAACAAATCAATACAGGGCGGCGGCGCATTGATCGACCTGGGCGTTCATGTTCTGGACCTGGCATTAGGTATGTTGAATTATCAAAAGCCTGACAGGATCATTGGAAATACTTACGACTTTATTGGAAAAGCAGGCGGCAAAGGACTAAAAGGAAGCTGGGACCCGGCAAAATTCGAAGTTGAAGACGCTTGTTTTGCCCATATTTCTTTTCCATACAATGCAAGTATCTCACTTTCCAGTTCCTTTGCGCTGAATATGCAGGAAGCAGAAACCGTAAATCTGGAAGTCTTCGGAAGTAAAGCGGGTGCCGTGCTACATCCGTTATCGATTTTCACTGAGGTGGAAGGTGAACTCGCCGATATCCACTTTCCGCACATGGATAAAACGGATAATCAGCTACTGAACACGAAGGCTTTTCTGGATGCCTGTTCAGGAAAACAAAGTAACATCTGTAATGCCGAACAGGGAGCCATTTTGCAGGAAATTGTGGAGAAAATTTATCAAAGCGCAATCCCGTCTGACGGCGCTCCATAAAGCTATTTGAGAAAAGTATCATCAGACGGCTGAACGGAAATTCAAGCCTGATCTCGAAAAAACAAAACGCTCTGCGAAATAAATCACAAAGCGTCTTTAATTGTTGTATCAAGCCCCTGCCCTAATCCCCAAACCCCACTTACTTCGCAGTAGCCATTACCATTTTAATATCCTGCTTGGCACCCAATTCGAGCACATCGACAAGATCCTGAACTGCCAGGTTTTTATCTACCCTCAAAATAATGGTGCGTTCTTCAACACCTGCAAAAAGATTCTGCAATTCGAGTTCCAGATTTTCAAACGGTATTGCCTGTTTATCAATGTAATAAACCTTTTTATCATCAACAGACAGTGTAATCTGCTTTTTGTACATCTGCTGCGTTGCAGAAGCTTTCGGCAGCATCAGTTTGATCACGTTCGGATTTGACATTGTAGAAATGATCAAAAAGAACAGCATCAGGAAAAACATAATATCGCTGAGTGAGCTTGTAAACACCTCAGGGGCAAACCGGCTCTTTCGACGTATCTTCATATAACAATTTTCAATGAGTGAATGATAGAATGAGTTGTTGTTTTGGCAAACAAATAATGCCGTCAACGCTCATTCCGGATACCTTATTTAGAAGAAACCGGCTTTTGAAGTACGTCAAGGAAGTCCGAAGCGGCCATTTGTATTCTTAAGGCAAAACGGTCGATTTTCATATTCAGCAAGTGATATCCTGCGTAAGCAAGCAAACCGATGATCAGACCCGACCCGGACGTAATCATTTTTTCATACATCCCGCTTGCAATGGTACTGATATTGAAGTCATTACTTACCGAAATATCATAAAAAATACGAATAATCCCAGAAATGGTACCCACGAAACCAAGCATAGGCGCTATACCTGCAATTACCCCAAGGTAACCCAGATTTCCCTCCATACGCTGGATTTCAATCTGGCTTGCTGTTTCGATGGAAGTTTCAATGTCTTTAATCGGATAACCTATTCTGCCAATTGCACGTTCGAAAATACGGCCCGCAGCATTGCGCTGGTTACGGCATGAAGACTCAGCAGATTTAAGATTGCCCTGCTGTATGAAATCTTTGACATTGTCTACAAACTGGGAATCAATTTTTCCGTTGGAACCAATACCCATGTACCGCTCAATGATAATAAATAATGTAGCAACAAAAAGCAGCCCGAGCGGGATCATCACTATCCCTCCTTTTCCAAGAAGGTCAATAACAGAAAGTCCGGTGTCAGCGACAGGTGCTGCCAAAGTAGAGTCAGTAAGTGCTTGTAGAAGCATCATATTAATTGTGAAAGTGAATGGTTAAGCTAATAAAAAGAGGCAAATCAGGCTAGAAAATAGCTTTGAACATAAACGGAGTAAATTCCCGCTTATTGTTTAAAGGGCAAATATAGGAAAATTACTCTTCCGGCGTAATCCAGCCTTCTTTAACATCGTCGGTGCCGGAATATAAATCGGATAATAAAAGAGTGGTATCTATTGTGGAAATGGTAACCGAATCCGAAAGCTTGTAAGCATCCTGGGCTAGCAGCCAGTGATTGTCCTCTGTCCGCCGGTAAATTTCAACGCCAACATTAAGTGAATTCACCAGAACGTATTCCCGTAAACTCAAAATGTCCCTGTAAAGCCGGAATTTGTCCCCTCTGTCATAAGCTCCCGACCCCTGAGAAATAACTTCAATGATCACCGACGGATTGGTGATCGTATTAATGTCCCTTTGAGAGTATTGATTAGGTCCGCATACCAAAACGACGTCAGGATAGGTATAAAGGCTATTCTCAGGAATATGAACACGCTGGTCACTGGAATAACTACGGCAGGATTTTCCCTTTTTTAAGGCAATACCAACTTCAATGGATACGTTTTCTTTAATCCGGTTATGATTGGGTGTACCTCCGGCCATCATGAAAATTTCCCCACGAAAATATTCGCTTTTATAACCTGCTTTGGTTTCCATTTGAAGGTAATCTTCCTCCGAATATAAAGTTTGCGCGACTGCTGACATCATGTTAACTTCTGGTTTCAACAAAAATAAGAAAATCCGTACGCAATCATAGTCCTGAAAGTCAATTCATGCGTTGCATTTTAATTATAAAAGACCGGATAAATTTTAAAAATACCATCATCCGTATTCAATCGCTTTATACCTTTGCCTGCAAAATAGATCTTTCGTTTTCACGTTACATATTTGTGAGAATAAAACAATTGATATCACTGGGTCTGCTTGGCCTCATGCTTGTTAAAGCATGTGTGATACCATTGTTGTATCTCGACTTTGAAATACGCCGTGACTATATTATCGCTAATCTTTGCGAAAACCGTAACCGTCCTCAGCTTAACTGTAACGGTAAATGTTATCTGGCAAAAAAAATAGCAGAAGCAAAAAAGCAGGAAGAAAAACAGGCAGAAAGTGATTTCCTGGCAAAACTGCTGGCCGTTTCTACCGACATGCCTCCGTTGACTTCGACTTATAACAATACAAACGAATTTAATTTTACATTTTTGAAACCTGTTAAATTCAGTTTTCAAAATCAGTTTGTTTCCTTCAATCACATTCAGGATATCTTCCATCCGCCGCTGGCCTGATCTTCAACAGGCTATCTATCTTATTTTATTATTTTTCCAATACATTAGTCCATACCGGCGTTTTGTCGTTAAGACTTAAATGTCATTTTATCTCCTGGCTTCAACTGCCAGCTTAACATTATGATCATGAAAAGAATATTTTCTTTTTGTCTATACCTTTTTTCAGGAATTACTTTTTTATCCTTCAATTCATGCGAAAGCGATCCTACACCAACCGGAGCAGGTTTCAGCATAGAATTTGACAACGTGGTGGGCACGAAAAATCTGGTACTCAATGGCCCATCGAACGTAAATTCAACCGGTGAAGATTTTGTTATTACCAAATTCAATTACTTCATATCCAACATCAAACTTACCCGCGCAAACGGAACCAGTTATGTTGTACCTCAGGATTCGAGTTATTTTCTTATAATGGAGGAAAACAAGGAATCACAGTTTGTAAAATTAAAGAACGTTCCTGTTGGTGATTATACCGGTGTGGAATTTATGGTAGGTGTGGATAGCGCCAGAAGCGTATCCCCTGTTGAAAAACGCAAAGGAGTATTAGATCCGGGTGGCAGTATGGAAGATGGTATGTACTGGGCCTGGAATTCCGGATATATTTTTATGAAACTGGAAGGCACCTCACCCGCAGCCACTTCCGCAAACAGTAAATTTTATTATCATATCGGCCTGTTTGGCGGATACCAAACACGGACTGTTAACAATACCCGGGTTGTCAAAATTGACTTTGCAGGTCAGAAAGCAACCGTTTCCGCGGAGGAAATTCCGGAAGTACATCTTTTGGTGGATGTCCTGAAAATATTTGACGGGCCGGCCACCAGACTTTCGATTGCAAAGTACAGCAGCGTCATGAGTCAGTTGCCCGAAAAGTCACAGGAAATCGCGAATAATTATTCCAAAATGTTCTCGCTTGATCACATTCACAATTAAGGTGAGGCTTTAAACAGTTTTTATTTTGGAAAAAATCATAAAATCCCTTTTTAGTTTAAACCTGCCTGTTCTGGCGGCTTTTCTGATTATGGGAATTTCATGCAGCAAAAGTCCTGAAACGCCCGAACCGGAAGAAGAGGACAAAGCGCCAACGCCCGTTGTATGGAAAAAACCAGTCAATTTTCCTGATCCCGTTTACGACATGAGCAGAAACCCGTTGACGGAAGAGGGCATCGAACTGGGCAGATTTTTGTTTTATGACGGAATTCTGTCACGTACAAACCAGATTGGCTGCGGAACATGTCACCAGCAGGTTGCGGCTTTTACACACCATGGACATGAATTAAGCCACGGTGTGGACGACCAGCTCGGAACGCGTAATTCTCCGTCCATTCAGAACCTGGCCTGGTATCCGTCTTTTTTCTGGGACGGCGGTGTGCACGACCTGGATCTGGTGCCGTTTAACCCGATTGAAAATCCGGTAGAAATGGGCGAAACGGTAAAAAACGTGATTACTAAACTGAAAAACACGCCGCTGTCATCCGCTAAAAAGCCTGTTGATTATCCGAAAATGTTCAAAAAAGCATTTGGAACCGAAGAAATCAACAGCGAAAGGATGCTTAAAGCGCTGTCTCAGTTTATGCTATCCATGGTGTCTGCCAATTCAAAATACGACTTTTATGTAAAGGGCGATGTATCTGCTTTCAACGCACAGGAAAAGGAAGGTTTAGGACTTTTCAAATGCAAGTGCAGCACCTGCCACAGCGGCGAATTGTTTACAGATTTCAGTTTTAGAAATAATGGGTTAATTCCTCTGAAAATCAATGATCAGGGGCGAGGTGCGGTTACCGGGCTGGATCCGGACATGTATAAATTCAAAGTACCAAGTCTCCGGAACGTCGGGCTTACAGCACCATATATGCATGATGGCCGCTATCATTCTCTGGAAGAAGTCCTGGATCATTATTCGGATAGTGTTCATAAAACGACAACCCTGGATCCGGTCTTTTTAAAGCCGGACGGTAAAACCGGAATTGTCTTAACAGCATCTGAAAAACAATCGATTATCGCTTTTCTTAAAACCCTGAATGACGAGCAATTTATTCAGGATGCCAGGTTTTCAGATCCTGGGGTAGGTACATCATTTTAAGTTAAAAATTATGAATTTAAGATATATCTATTTGTTGCTGCTTTCACTTTCAGCAATTTCTTCTCAGGCCTGCGACATCTGCGGGTGTGCCAATAGCGGATCCTACTTTGGCCTTTTGCCTCAGTCGCACAAGTCCCTGGTTGGTATCAGATATCAAAGGCTCAACTTTGTGACACACCCCGATAGTCCGGTGCTTCGAACAGAAGAACACTTTAAAGTTTCCGAAGTTTACGGAAGGTTCTTTCCCATAAAACGTGTTCAGGTGATGGCATTCGTTCCGTTTCGGGTAGACTGGCAAATCACGTCGGCTGATGTAAAAAAGCAAAGCGGTTTGGGTGATGTTACGGTTCTTGCCAACTACAATATTCTCAATACGTTGATGGATAAAGAAAATGCTGCTGCATTCAATCATACACTGTTGATCGGAGGGGGGTTAAAGATACCAACCGGAAAATTTAAATTTGATGAAAACAATACCGTCCAGGTTGCAAACGCCAATTTCCAGCTGGGAACAGGCAGTGTTGATTTTATTCTGAATGCCTTTTATACAATCAATAGAGATCAGTGGGGACTGGCGACTAATGTATCCGGAAAATTTAACACAACAAATTCACAGGATTATCGCTTTGGAAATCAAGCCTTTGGAACCGTCGATCTTTACAGATCTTTTAAGGTTGGAAATTTTTCTTTGACACCCAGTCTCGGTGTTTATGGTGAAAAATCCTTACACGGAATTCAAAAGGGAGAAGTTTTAACAGAAACCGGCGGAACTTTGTTAAATGGCGCAGCCGGAATCACGCTTTTCACAGAACGGTGGATGCTTGGTATCAACGGGCAAAAGCCAATCGCCCAGAAAAGTTCCTCAGGACATGTAATCACAAAGGAACGGGTGCTTATCCAACTAGGCTTTTTGTTTTAAATTCAAATCTAACCAGGTTTTGAGATCACAGCCTCTGCTACCCTACATGGAAGTAATTTGCATGTGATCGTATAGTGACCTTCGTTCCGATTTCTTTAAGCCTTCTGACTAACGAGGCTTATAAATCAAAAATTAAATTTCTATGAATAAGCACTTAATAATTGTATTCCTGGCCATTTTTCTGACCGGATGCAGTACAGATAAAAAAGACTCAGAAAAATCGGAAACTGGTGGCCACAGCGATCATTCTCCTGAGACTGCTCCTGACGACCGAACAAAAGAACTCATGGCAATTCATGACAGTATTATGCCGGCGACGGAAACTTTGATGCGTTTAAAAAAACAACTTTCTGCGGAGATAAAGGCTGCTGATAGTCTGCGCGCTATAAAATCAGATCCGACACTAAAAGCTAAAATTATACAGGCGGCCGAGTTAAGTATACAACTCGAAAAGGCAGACAAGGAAATGATGAACTGGATGCATCAGTACCGGGCGGACAGTCTTGCCAAACTGGATAAAAAACAAGCAGAAATTTACATTAAGGAGCAAACGGGAAAAATAATTACCGTACGCGATTTAATGCAAAAAAGTATCAGCGATGCCCGGCTTTTCCTTCAAAAAAACAAATGATTCATGAAAAACATAACATCATGTCTGTTTTTACTACTTCTGTTTTTAAGCAGCTGTCAGTCTAAAAAATTACCGATACTTGGGGATTCCGATGTCGTCAAAAAGATCGTTGACGGAAAAGAAGTCGAAGAAACCGTGTACCCGGTCATTCCTGATTTTTCTTTTCAGAACCAATACGGAGAAACGGTGACGGCCAAAGATTTTGATGGAAAAATATATGTGGCAGATTTTTTCTTTACAACCTGCCCTACCATTTGCCCGCCAATGAAAAGAAACCTGCTGAAAGTTTACAAAGCTTTTCAGGATAATCCGGAAGTAAAAATCCTATCCCATACCATTGATCCGGATCATGATACGGTACCAATTTTGAGTACGTATGCAAAAGATCTGGGTGTCACCGGAACGATGTGGCAGTTTGTAACCGGCGATCGTGAAAAGATTTATGAGATCGGGCAGAAACATTATATGGTCAGTGCGCGTGAAGATTCCTCCGAGGCAGGTGGGTATATTCACAGCGGCCACTTTGTGTTGGTTGATAAAAATAAACAAATTCGGGGAATGTATGACGGCACAACGGACGAAGGCACAAAAGAGTTGATGAAAGATATCGAAATACTATTAAAAGAATAATAATCAGGATAACCCGGGCACATTCGTCCAATGATAAAGGTCATGATTAAACATTCATTAAAATCAAGGAAAATTGCGATATGCGTTGTTTCTTTGTGAAAAATTTTAAAGCTGCTAATTAGAATATGCAAAGCGGAGAAAAAAGTGCACAGCCCTGGTTGGGTAAAATGCAGGAAAAATGGGGATTGGAAACAACCAGACAAGTTTTACTTGTTTTAGCTGTTTTCAGTTTATCAGGTTCATCTGTGGTTTGGCTGAGAAAAGGCCTTTTTCATCTTTTAGGTTATGACGACGCCACACCAATGTGGCTAAAGACCATCACATACATTTTGTTTATTTTCCCTACCTATCAGAGCTTGCTCCTGATCTACGGGTTTTTGCTTGGACAGTTTTCGTTTTTCTGGGAAAAGGAAAAGAAAATGTTCCGCTGGATCGCCGCAAAGTTCCGGTAATCATATAATGTTTTTTAAGAAAGGATGAATCGCTTAGTATAAGTGCGATTCATCCTTTTTGTTTTGTAGAACCTTATCCTTCGGAGCAAAAATAACTGGACAGTTTTGAGGATTTGCTGTATACTGTGACCGTTTACAACACTATCAGTCTAAATCGATAAAATCCTCATTATGATCCAGGGAACTTTCAACTTCGACGTCATTAAAGCGCAGATTATCACCGCAGTTACTCAATATGGTGGTAAAATTATTCTAGCCATCGTTGCACTTATTATCGGCCGTTTTCTGATCGGTAAAGTAACTGCGTTAGTCCAAACAGCAATGGACAAAAGAAAGGTAGATCGCGACGTTCAGCCTTTTCTGAATTCTCTGATTACCGTTTTATTAAATGTGATGCTTTTGCTGAGTATCGCAGGAATTGTGGGTATTGAAACCTCTTCCTTTGTTGCCGTGCTTGGAGCAGCGGGTCTGGCTGTCGGTCTGGCACTGCAGGGAAGCCTTGCCAATTTTGCAGGAGGTGTTCTTATTTTAATTTTCAGACCTTACCGCGTAGGAGATCTGATTAATGCACAGGGATTTACCGGGATTGTTGAAGGTGTTCAGATTTTCAATACCGTGCTGGTAACACCTGATAACAAAACCATTATTCTACCAAACGGCCCTCTTTCTACATCACCGGTTACAAACATTTCCGGCAAAGGAAAAATTCGTGTAGATATGGTTTTTGCGGCAGGATCTCATAATGGTGTCGACAAAATCAGAGCTTCTGTACAGCGTGTGGTCGATGCATGCCCAACGGCGCTGAAAGATATTCAGCACGATATTTTGGTTACAAAACTTACAGAAAATGCAATTTTTTTTGATGTCCGGGTCTGGACACCGAGCGAATATTACTGGGATACCTTTTATTATGTCAATGAAGGTATCAGCAGACAATTCGCTCAGGATGGCATCCAGGCTCCAAAACCTGCAGAAGTGAGTGTTGCACTTAAACAATAGGTATTAAAACCTCCACATATAGTTAATAATTGCAGGAGTATAGGGGCCATGTTTCCTGTACTCCTTATTTTATTTATACCTTTGTGAATTATTTCAATTAGGGTTCAGAATCATACATATCATTCCATGTTTGAAAACTTACAGGATAAGCTTAATAATGCCTTTCGTACATTAAAAGGAAAGGATAGAATTTCAGATATAAATGTTGCCGCTACAACGAAGGAAGTGCGTAAAGCATTGGTCGACGCGGATGTTAACTTTAAGGTTGCCAAAGAAATTACCGACCGGATCAGGGAAAAAGCACTTGACCGTAAAATATTGATATCGGTTGAGCCCGGACAAATGTTTGTCAAAATCGTTCAGGAAGAACTGACTGAACTGATGGGTGGCCAGGCAGAAGGCATCAACATCAAAGGTGATCCCGCTGTAATTCTGATCGCTGGTCTTCAGGGATCAGGTAAAACCACCTTTACGGGAAAACTGGCTTATCTACTTAAAAAACAGGGCAGACAAGTACTTTTGACAGCTTGTGACGTTTACCGCCCGGCTGCGATTGAACAGCTTAAAGTACTTGCTGAACAGGTTGGAGTAGAAGTTTACTCAGAGCTTGAAAACAAGAATCCGGTTGAGATTGCTAAAAATGCAATTGCTCATGCCCGTAAAATCGGCAAGAAAATTGTGATCATCGATACCGCGGGTCGTTTAGCGGTAGACGAAGTGATGATGCAGGAAGTGCAGGACATCAAGTCAGCGGTTAATCCTTCGGAAATTCTTTTCGTAGTGGATTCGATGACGGGTCAGGATGCGGTGAATACCGCAAAAACCTTTAACGAACGCCTGAACTTTGACGGTGTTGTACTCACCAAACTGGACGGTGATGCACGGGGCGGAGCAGCGCTTTCAATCCGTCAGATCGTAGACAAACCGATCAAGTATATCAGTACAGGAGAGAAAATGGAAGCCCTTGATTCCTTCTACCCGGATCGTATGGCAAGCCGTATCCTGGGTATGGGAGACGTCATTTCTCTTGTTGAGCGTGCGCAGCAGGCCTTCGACGAAGATGAAGCCAAGCGTATCAATGCCAAAATGCGTCAGAATAAATTTGATTTTGACGACTTCCTGGGCCAGCTTCAGCAAATCAAAAAGATGGGTAATGTAAAAGATCTGATTGGCATGATCCCGGGAATGGGTAACGCCATGAAAGATATGGATATCGACAACGAGTCGTTCAAACCCATCGAAGCGATCATTCAGTCGATGACTAAGAAAGAGAGGGAAAATCCGGATATTATTGATGGCAGCCGTAAGAAAAGAATTGCCACCGGTAGCGGAACATCCATTTTGCAGGTTAACAATCTGATTAAACAGTTTGATGAAATGCGCAAAATGATGAAGAAAATGAACACCATGCAGGCTGCCGGTAAGCTTGGAAAAGCATTACGCCGTTAATCAGTCATTGACGCAATGGGCTCAATGGTCTTTATCAACAAATTAATGAAAAAAGTATTTTTGCTGCTTGTTCTGTTTACAATTATTAGCCGGGAGAAAGTCCTGGCTCAGGCTTCCGTCGGATATTATCCATGGAGTAATTTGTTAACAGTAAGCACCAATGCCACAAATGCAATCTGGCTGGATACCCGGATGCAGACAAATTCCCTTTTCAGCAGTCTGAGCATTGATATTTTACCAATGATCAATCTGAAAAGAGGAGAAGTAGTACAGTGGTATATTGGCGGCGGTCTTCGGCTTAATCCTTTATACCGCATTGCAGATGCAAAGGCCGACCTGATTACTGTGGACGGATATTCAGTAAATGTAGGTGTACGTATTTCACCGCTTCCTCAAAACAGACGTATCCAGCTCGCGCTTGAATTGAATCCTTATGTCAAAGACGATTTTGAAAGCGGAGTTTTAAAAAGTCATTTTGGGATTGTTTATGCCTTTGGTAAAAAGAAGAAATCTGAAATCGCTCAATGATCACAGGATTTCTTCCTTTCATCAAATCTTAATCAAAACGAGCCATGGATGAAAAAATAGTTGAAGTAGCGGGCTGGCTCGGGGTTATATTTTATGTTTTTGCATATTTTTTGCTGAGTATAGGCAAGCTAAAAGCAAACAGCTACCGTTTTCACTTCCTCAATATTTTAGGAGCTGCCGGACTCATCACAGATTCAGCTTATTATGGTGATAAACCCAATCTGGCAGTCAATGTAATCTGGCTGATTATTGGTCTTTTTGCAATTACCAAACGCTTCTTTTTTTCTTCACCCGACCAGGCCTAATATCTCTTCCTGCATTTTTAGCATGCCGATTGCCTGTTCCTTATATTTTACAAGTTTTGCTTCATGTTCTTTTTTATCAGCCACAAGGCTGAGGTAAAAATAGGCTCCGTCTACAAGCACAAAAATATTATCCGCAACAGAATCTGAATCGTCAACATCCAGTAACCCTTCTATTCTGCACTGCTCAATATGGCTGCTTAAAATACTTCGCAGAGAATCCAGCAGTTTTTTATACATATCCCTGATCTTCGGTTCTCTGAAAGTCAGTGAATAACAGCTGTAAAACAAACCGTCATCAAAAAGCGTATTCCACTTTTTTGAAAATAAATTGTCGATTATTTCCAGCAGTGCCGATTTGGAATCCTTCGGTTTCTTATCACTTACCTTATAAATCAGCTGGTATTTGTCGAGGATATAATCGATGAGTCCGTAAGTAAGATCTTCTCTTGTTTGAAAATAATGTATGATCAGGCTTGGATTAATATCCATCTCCTTGGCAATCTTGGCAATAGAAGTATTTTCCAAACCTTCTTTTTTGGCAAGTTTGTAAAACACCTTTATAATTTCCTTCTGCCTGGCTTCTTTAATACTCTTCCTTCCCATTGAGTTAACAACTGTAAATATTTTCAGCAAGTTAGGAGATTTTCTCATAACACGAAGAAATATTTATTAAGTATATTTTGAATGAACGTTCAATTAATATATGTTTACAATTCCTTAACAATTCCTTAACGTACAGCATTTTAAAATGAAAGAAATTTGAATCTTCATTTTAAGGATGTGATTTACCACCTTAACCCAAAAAAATTTTATGTTAAAAAAATTACTGCCAGATTTCCCGCAAATCAGGTTACGTCAGCTGATGCTGATATGCAGTTTGCTATTTACCGGATTAGGTCACGCTTCCGGACAGGGCATTAATATCAAAGGATCGGTGAGCGATCAAAAGAACAAAGAAAATTTGCCAGGGGTAAACATCCTGATAAAAGGAACCCAGCGCGGAGCAAATACGGAGGCCGATGGAAGCTTTACACTTAACAACGTTCCTTCAAATGCCGTACTTATATTTTCGTATATCGGCTACAAGAAGGCGGAAGTTGAAGTGAATGGCCGAACAGATTTGAGTATAAGCCTGGAAGAAGATGCAAACAACCTGGAAGAAACAATTATCGTCGGTTTTGGTACACAAAAAAAAATCAACATTGCCGGAGCCGTTGACCAGATTTCAGGAAAACAACTTGAGGCGCGACCGATTGCGAACGTCATGCAGGGCTTGCAGGGAATAAGCCCCGGACTTAACATTACCTATGGTGGAGGTCAGCCCGGAGCAGTTCCGGCTATCAACATTCGTGGTTTTACTTCAATTAACGGCGGTTCTCCGTTGATTGTCATTGACGGAATTCCTGCATCCGACGGATTTGATTTGCTAAGGCTTAATCCTTCCGATATTGCCTCCTTCACGGTTTTGCGTGACGCTGCTTCGGCGGCAATTTATGGGGCAAGGGCGGCTTTTGGCGTGATATTAATTACAACCAAACAAGGTGGAACAGGGCGTCAGTCAATCAGTTACAATACTTATTTTTCTTGGGGAAAACCAACTATTCTGCCAAAACCGGTTACAGACCCTTACATATTTTCCCGTGTTCTGGAAACCTCAACCGACAATACGCCCTGGGATTATGTTAATTATTCTGATGAATATTATAAATGGGCAAAGGAACGCTCGGATAATCCATCTCTTCCCGATACCCGGCTTGACCCCTCCGATCCTACCAAATGGGCTTACATGGGAAACAGCGATTGGTATGATTACTTTTTTAATAAATCCGGTTTTTCTCAGAAACACAGCCTTACTTTCAGCGGTGGTGCGAAGGTGAACGAGATGCCAATCGGTTACTATTTATCGGCAGATTACACCAAGGAAAATGGACTAAATAAACTAGCTGCAGACTATTGGAACCGGTATGGTTTAAAAGCCCGCGTTAACTTTTCACCATTGAAATGGCTAAAAATTGATAACAATTTGTCCATTTATCAAACAAAAAAAGAAACACCGCTTGCCAGTATTACCGACCTGTATTACTTAAAACCTACCGATGTAGCACAAAATCCGGATGGAACCTGGGCAAACTCAGCTGCCGGAAAACTGGCTGCACAGCTCGTCGACGGTGGTAATAACCAGGAAAATATGTTTGGTCTGCAAAATATCATGAGCGGAGTTGCTACTTTTTTCAAAGGAGATCTTCAGATCAATGGCGATGCCAGCTTCAAAAAAGAAATGTGGAATTACAGTGCCAATTCACGTAAATACAAAATAGGTTACGGGCCTGCCGATATCCGTGAAGAAGGAGGAAACGGATATGTAACGGAGACTAAGGGTGATATAAAAAATAATGTGATCAACCTTTATGCCAATTACAGAAAAGATTTCGGAATTCATTCGATCAGCTTGTTAGGAGGATATAATCAGGAAAGCTATTCATACAGTACTGTTACATCGCGGCGTGATCAACTAATTTCCTCTTCGTTGCCCTATATCGGTTTAACTACCGGTGATATGAGGATAACTTCAGGATATAAAGCATATGCCACAAGAAGTTTTTTTGGCAGGATTAATTATACGCTGAATGACCGGTATATACTGGAATTTAATGGCCGTGAAGATGGCTCTTCACGTTTTCCTACTTTACGCCGCTGGGGGTTTTTCCCATCTATCTCAGGAGCCTGGATTGCCAGCTCAGAAAAATTCTTAGCCGTTCTCAACCCTACTGTGTCTACTCTTAAGTTCAGAACTTCCTATGGCGACCTTGGGAATCAAAATGTAGAAGACTTTGGATATTTACAAACTTTGCCAACCGGGCTGTCAAGTTATTTAATTGACGGAACACAGCGAAGTATTATCAGCAATGCACCCATTTTACGAATCGACCCTAATACATATACCTGGGAACGGGTTTCTACCATGAATTTTGGCGGAGATTTGGGTTTGTTGAAAAATAAGATTCTCCTTACCTACGATTATTTTGTAAGAAATACAACCGGCATGCTGGTCCCGGGAGAGGAATTACCAGGTGTATTAGGAGTAACACCTCCCGCGCAAAACTCTGCGGATTTGAGAACAAAAGGCTGGGAAATGTCGCTGGCATATCATGATTCGTATTCCGTTGGTGCAAAACCATTGTCATTTGAGGCAAAACTTGTTTTATCCGACTCGAAATCAAAGATCACCAAATTTAAAAATGAACAAGGATTGTTTTCCAGCTACCGCGTCGGGCAGGATTTAGGTGAAATATGGGGACTGGAAAGTGACGGATTTTTCAAAGATGAAAAGGAAATCGCAGAGCTGGATGAATCTGCAATTATTCCATGGGGAGCACTTGAAATCAAACCGGGATGGCCTAAATACAAGGACTTAAACGGTGACGGTAAAATTGAAAAGGGGTTAACCACAAAGGATCCGAAGGACATGAAAGTGATTGGTAACAGTACGCAACGTTATCGGATTGGCTTTAATTTAAGTGCAGACTGGAACGGTTTCGACGCCTCTGTTTTCCTGCAAGGTGTTTTAAAAAGTGATTACTATCCACATCATTACTTATTCTGGGGACCTTATCAGCAGCCTTATGCAAATGTTTATCCATGGCATCTTGATTACTACCGCGCAACGGCGGACTCTGATCAGGACAGAGCCAAACACTCTGCTTCCTATATCGCAGCAGGGCTGGCGGACGCAAATCTAAATCCTCAGTATCCGATCATGCAGTCGTGGCTGGCAGATGCCAATGAAGGTAACGGATTAGACATTCCCCAAACCAAATACCTTTTGAGCGGTGCCTATCTTCGTGTTAAAAATGTGACACTGGGCTACACCTTACCATCATCACTTTTGAGAAAAGCGAACATTCAGCGGTTCAGGATTTTTGTCACGGGCGAAAACATTTTTGAATTTTCAAAGATCAAAAAATTCATCGACCCGGAAGCGGTCAACGCGGGACCATCTGCCTGGACGTACCCTTTCCAAAGAAAAATGGCCGTTGGACTTAACATCGAATTTTGATCTCAAAATATTAATATTCATAATCATGAAAAAATATTCATTTTTTATTATCCTGGGGCTTCTTTGCGGTTTGTCGGCCTGTGAAGACCTCAACCGTTTCCCGCAGACATCGATTTCACCGGAATTATTTTTTAATACCGAAGAGGATCTTTCTTTATACATAAACGGACTGCTTTCGCTGCCCGACCGCAATTCTTATCTCAACGATCAGAGTACAGACAATGCAGCGACTACAGGAGCCGTTGAGATGAAAACGATTATGGTGGGAACGCCTACTGCTCAAAACATAAACTCGGGCTGGGATTGGGGCCGGTTACGGAACATTAATTACTTTTTAAATAATTATCAAAAAGCAGCCGTATCTGCCGATGTAAAAAATCACTACGCGGGTCTTGCCAAATATTACCGTGCTGAGTTTTACATGGGAAAAGTGAAAAGGTATTCAGATGTACCCTGGTTTTCCAAAACACTCAATCCGGGAGACGAGGAATTGTATAAAACGCAGGACTCACGCGCCATGGTCATGGACAGTGTCATGGCTGACCTGGAATTCGCTTCCAATAATGTCCGTGAAAAAGTACGAACCGGAACACCGGGAAAATGGGCAGCTAAAATGCTTTATGCGCGGATTGCTTTGTATGAAGGCACCTACCGCAAATATCATTCGGAACTGAATCTACAAAGTACGGCGAACAAATTTCTGGAAAAAGCGGCTGCAGTTGCCGGAGAAATCAGGTCGTCAGGTAAGTTTTCAATTTATAATACCGGAAAACCGGCACAGGATTACGCAACGCTTTTCAACAGCCAGGATATACTAAATAATACCGAGGTGATTCTTACTAATGTTTTTGATCAAACAAAAAACAGAACTCAAAATGTAAATACGGGAGTATTCGGCGAATATGAACAATCTCCGGCAAGGGATCTCATTCAGACGTATCTGATGAAAGACGGAAGTCGTTTTACGGATGTAGCCGGCTATCAACAATTCAGTTTTGTAAAAGAATTCGAAAACCGGGATCCGCGTATGTCGCAGACAATTGTATATCCGGGTTGGGTAAGACAACCTGATCTGTTACCTTATGTTCAAAGATTGAATAAAAACTTCACTGGTTACCATCAGTTAAAAGGTTATCTGAATAATACAGATGGCACAATCATTAATGGCGTTGACTTCCCGGTGTATCGCTATGCAGAAGCCTTACTCATTTATGCTGAAGCGCTGGCCGAATTGGGAACACTTACTCAGGCGCATCTTGACCAATCTGTTAACTTGTTAAGAAAACGGGCTAATATGCCGGACCTTAGTTTAACGGTTTCAAATGCCAACCCAGATGCCGTACAAGCTCAAAAGTACCCAAATTTATCCGGAGCCAATAAAGGTGTTATACTGGAGATAAGACGTGAACGCAGAGTTGAATTTGCTTTTGAAAATTCCAGATATGACGACCTGATGAGATGGCAGGCAGGGAAACTTCTGACCAATATACCAGAAGGAATGTATTTCGCAGGACTTGGAAAATATGACTTGACCGGTGATGGCATTGAGGATATTATTCTGATTGACAAAAGTTCTTCAATTCCTGTGGAAGCTCAAAAAGCAAAAAACTCGCTCGGCGTAACGCTCATTTATTACAAAGCAGGAGCCATCGGCGAAGATGTGACTGTATATTTAAAGAACGGTTTGGCAGGAGGCGCTTTGGTAACCGAAACGGCACCACGAAAATTTGAGGAACCTAAATATTATTACCGCCCTGTTCCTCAGCAACAGATTCTTCTTAACCCGTCGTTAAAACAAATATTTGGCTGGTAATCTGATTACCTAATTGAGTAAAATGAACAGGCGAAACTGGATTAAAAAAACAGGACTCTGGACGGGAGCAGCTGCGGTTGCTCCCCTTTCGCAGTCTGAACAAATAACTGAACGAAAACCTGCACTTACCGTTGCGCACATTACGGACGTACACATTCGTGAAGGCGACAATGCTCCTGCGCGTTTTAAAAAATGTCTTGAAGAAGTAAAAAAGCATAAGGTAGACTTCTTCCTGAACGGCGGAGATTCCATACATGCAGCAGATTACGACAACGTAACCCGTGAACAAATGCTGGCGCAGTGGGCGATCTGGGATGATTGTGTAAAAAACACAAAAGCGCATTACGAAATGCATAGCTGCATCGGGAATCACGATCCCTGGTGGGCAGGCGGTAACAAGTCAGACGAAATGTATGGAAAGGAATATGTGGTTAAACGACTGAACGTACCAAACCGGTTTTATAGTTTTTCAAAAGAGGACTGGCATTTTATCATCCTGGATGGAAATAATAAAAATGTATCACTTGATGAAGATCAGTTTAACTGGCTTTCCGATGATCTCGAAAAACTACCGGAGAAAACCCCTGTACTAATCATGTCCCACTACCCTATTCTCGGAGCAACGCCCATTCTGGTTGGAGGCGGCCATTCTGATTTTAAAAAACTAAAATCTTTATTTTACAAACATAAAGACAAAGTGAGGATTTGTCTGAGCGGACATCAGCATTTACAGGATCAGACGGAGTACAATGGAGTAAAGTACTGCTGCAACGGAGCTGTGAGCGGTTTTTGGTGGGGCAAAGGCGATGCCGAATCTGCTGGCCCAAACTATTATCAGGAAACACCACCAGGATATGCTATCTTAAAATTATATGCCGACGGCACTGTTAGCAACACGTATTTTCCACACGCCTTTTAATGCCTATTTTGGCCAAAAATTAAGACTATTCCTTTTTAGAAATAATATTTAAATATGAAAAAAATCCTGATTGCTTTTGCGCTTTTTGTTACCTGTGTTAATTCTGGACAAGCCCAATCCAAACAAAAAAAGGCATTATTTGTAATTGTAGATGGTATTTCGGGAGATGTGATTGAGAAAATCTCTAAACCAAATCTCGACATTATCGCAAAAGCAGGTGGCTTCACACGCGCACATGTTGGAGGAGGAAAAGGAACCTATTCACAAACGCCTACCATTTCCGCAGTTGGATACAACAGTCTTTTAACAGGAACCTGGGTAAATAAACACAACGTATGGGACAACGATATTAAAGATCCCAATTACCAGTACTGGACGATTTTTCGCTTTTTTGAAGAACAATATCCTGAAAAAAGAAGCGCCGTGTTTTCAACCTGGCTCGACAACCGCACAAAACTGATCGGTGATGGTTTACCTCAGACAGACAGATTACGTATCGATTATCCTTTTGACGGTTTTGAGCTTGATACCATTCACTTTCCGCATGATAAACAGGCTGAATACATACATAAAATTGACGAAAAGGTTGTAGATGAGGCTGCAAGCTACATTCGAAGCGATGCGCCGGATCTGTCGTGGGTGTATCTGGAATACACCGATGACATGGGTCACCGACATGGCGACAGCGACCAGTTTCACAAAGCGATCCAAATGATGGACGATCAAATGGGGCGACTGTACAAAGCGATTCAATATCGGGAGAAAAACTTTAATGAAGACTGGCTGATCGTAATCACCACCGACCATGGACGTGATCCGAAAGCAGGCAAAGGGCACGGCGGGCAGTCGGACCGGGAAAGAGACACGTGGATTGTAACAAACGCAAAAAACCTGAATGCTAATTTTAAAGGTACAGCAGGTGCTTTCACACCGGGAGTTGTGGACATTATGCCAACACTTGCCAGGCACATGAGCATTAATATTCCTAAAGAGCAGGCATTTGAGATTGATGGCGTTTCGCTTACCGGCAAAGTTTCGATCAATCAGCCGGTTGTTAAAAAAGAGGGAAGCAAAATAGGCGTTTCCTGGAATGTACTTGATAAGGAAGGGAACGTAAAAATATGGATGTCTACCACCAACTATTTTAAGAAAGGCGAAAGAGATCTTTACCTGCTGATGGATGAGCTACCGGTAACCAATGGTAAAGCTGACCTCGACATTTCGAAACTGCCCAAAGGCTTTCATAAAATTGTAGTTGAAGCTAAATATAACAACCTGAATCAGTGGATTGTTGAGTAACAGTTCTTCAGTAGACTTTTAGACTTTCCAGGTTTCAAAGACCTGGAAAGTCTTTATTAGAGGTTAATTTCCCCCACGCCCCGCCTTATACGAATCGTACTCAGAAAGTAAACTTACCAGATCATCTTCTGCACCAAAATCCAGCTGCTGTTCTTTAATAATATACAACATCTTGTTTTTTTCATCGGGAAGCAGTTTTAAAAAGCTGTTTTTATCACTGAGTTTTACTGCTGATAATTTGTTGTCCTTCACAACATAAAGTTTTGCATCCGGGTCCATTTCCTTTGTTGCACTGGCTTTCTCCACCCTGATCGGGCTTATATATTTTTTCAAAAGCTTGGTATTTCCATCATACATAACACGATAAAAACTCTTAGCAGTCTGTCCCTGTCCGGCGGGGAAACCGCTTCTGAAAATGTATAAATCAGTACCGGAAGGAATTGTAAACTCCTGTACACCATTCGAAATCCGGTATAATGCAGAATCTTTTTTAAACTCTATTTCGTCCTTTTTGATATCATAACGCAGCTGCACGCCGTCGTAAACCTTATCATCCTGCATACGAACAGAACCAGAATACCATTCTTTAAACAGATAGGAATTGCCGCCATCGGCCGTTTCCTGGTAAGGTATCCCTGTCAGACCGGTTGAATCCTGAGCAATAATTTCAGATCCCGAAAAAAGTATCGAAAGACATAAAATGCCGCGTAAATAATTCATAATAAGATTGTTTAGTTTTAAAAGTTCGATTTCATAAAGGAAGAACATGGATAAACGCGATCAAAAAAGTAAAATATCATCCTTTTTATTCCCTTTAACCACCTAGAATCCCTACCTTCTTTATGTACTTTTGCTTAAAAAATTGTACCTGCTCAATTGGATATTAACGAACAGCTTATACATATACGACAAAGCCTTGCAGGAATAGGTCCTGAAATCTTCCTTGGCTTGTTCTTTTGTTTTTTTCTTCTCTCCGAAATACTGTTGATGAAATGGTTAAGTAAAGAAGAAATATCCCGCTGGTTACACAGGCTTGCTCTTACCGGTAGCCTGATCACACTCGTTCTGGTGCTTGGGCAATGGAACGAAAAACCATCGTTTCGCTTTTTCCCCTTGTTATTTCTGGATCATCAGGCCGTTTTTTTCAAGGTGATGATTGTCGTTGCCTGGATTTTTACACTGATTCATGTACGGATTTTAAAATACGATTTCCCACCGGAGTTTAACGCCTTGTTAATTGCAACGGTAGCCGGGCTGAATCTGCTGACGATGTCAACACATTTGCTGACGATCTATCTTTCCCTTGAACTTATTTCGATCAGCTCTTATATCCTGGTTTCGCTTTCTCCGTACAAAAAAGCGGCGGAAGGCGGACTTAAGTACCTCCTTTTTGGTGCAGCAAGCTCCGCAGTGATGCTTTACGGCATTTCCTTTATTTACGGACTTACCGGCACTATGGACATCACCAGCCGGGTAATGACCATAGGACTTTCAAACAACACTGACCTGGTTATAACCACAGTTATTGTCCTGACTATTGGCGGATTACTTTTCAAACTTTCCCTTGTACCGTTTCATGTCTGGACGCCGGATGTGTATGAGGCCGCGCCTACACCACTTGTTTCCTTTTTATCAGTTGCTCCAAAGGCTGCGGTGATATTGGTATTGATGCGCTTGGCCGGGATATTTCCTTCCCATTATTTCCCGATTCTGGGCGGGGTTGCGCTTATCAGTATAACTGTTGGGAATGTTGCTGCATTGTGGCAATCAAATGCGAGGCGGTTGTTGGCATATTCATCCATTGCACAAGCGGGATATCTTCTGGTAGGCATCGCTGCATACAGCCGGTTTGGATTTGAAACAGCTGTTTTTTACACAGCAGCATATCTGATTATCAACATGGCTGCTTTTTTTCTGATCGATCTGCTCGCACCGCAATCGGATACGGCACTTGCTGATTTTGAAGGGTTGGGAAGGAAATTTACGTGGATTTCAGGTTCACTGACGGTTGTAATGGTCGCACTGGCCGGGCTTCCTCCAACGGTAGGTTTTACTTCCAAACTTCTAATTTTCTCTTCGCTTTGGGATAGTTATCACCAGCATCAATTTCCCTGGATGTTATGGTTGCTGATTGGCGGGATTCTTAATGCAGCGATTTCCCTGGCATATTATCTTCGGCTACCTTACCTGCTTTTCTTCAAAGAGGTCGGAGCAGGAATATTACCAAAAATCCGGATAAATGCGGTTGCCGGAAACATCATGGCAGGCTTGCTGGTTACAATTATCATTGCATTCTTCCTGAAACCCGAATGGCTGATGCACTGGATTTCGGCTTTTTAAAGGGTTATCTCACGCAAAGCAGAAGAGATTGACGCAAAGCATACAAAGCAAAACTCCGCGTACTTTGCGTTTTACTTCTTTACCTTTGCGTGAAAACTTATCGAATCGCTCTCACTTTATATCCTTCCTTCCTCAATAAGGCAATCACCCCTTTTTCTCCTCCCAAATGTGCTGCGCCTACTGCAAAGAATGTAGGTTTTTCAGCCATACTTTTTTGGATTCTTGGAATCCATTTTTTATTCCTGTCAAACAACATCAATTCTTCGTTGCCTTCCATCCCGAATTCACTTTTCATCGTCATTTGGTATAATCCGTTGACATCCTGTTTTTTATATAGCTCGACAAGAGCCTTAAATTCTTTGCGGGCCTGAGGCAGACTATCAATCATCATGACAATCATTTTAACCTGATCTTTATATGGAATCGTATCAAAGATGGCCATTTGTTCTTCCAGTGTTTCCAAGCCGATCACTTCCGATTTTTGCTTTCCTGCAAGTTCTACCAGTGACATTTCGTAGGATTGTGGTTGACAGGCAAGTACTGAATTAAACAATGGCCCCATCAAAACAAATGGCTTGGCTTTTTCAAACATGGCCAAACCAATACCGACTGAATCTTTATAGAACTGAGCAAGACGGCTGTATTCTGTTTCTGAAAACAGTTTCTTTAATTCGTTCCCATCTTTCATGTTCATGGTTTTCATCATCGTCGCCATCATGCCAGGATCGTCCATGTCAACTTCAAGAGCAATCTGTTCTGTTTTTGCTACCGCAATTTTCAGAGAATCACTCAACGAAAAGTCGGCGGGGCAAATCAGATGTATTGTACCAAAAAGATAAGACGGTTTGGCTTGTCCGGGAGCGGTAATTTCCCAAAGCAAACTATTCTCTTTTGGTGCCTGGGCTTTGCCAAAAAATGCCAGGAGGGTTAATCCCATAAACAACAATATGCTCTTTTTCATATTTAAATTAAAATGCCCCGATCCGGAAGATCGGGGCTCGTTGTTGGTTTTTTCGATTACCGTTCAGACCGGAATTACTGTTTGTTACTATCCACTACAATCCGTTCGTTGCGGTTAACAAGTTCCCAGGCTGTGTGGAAAACAAGTTTCACGATAGGCGCCTGTTTGTCGAACATGATTTTTTCAACATCATCTCCCGGGCGGTGATAATCTTCATGAACACCGGTAAAGTAAAAAATAACCGGAACGCCCATTTTGGCAAAGTTGTAATGATCTGAACGATAGTAAAAACGGTTCGGATCTTTCGCGTCATTAAAAGTATAATCCAGTTTATAGTTCACATACTTCTTGTTCGCTTCTTCACTGATCGTATGCAGCTGCGATGACAGTTTATCAGCTCCAATCACATATACATATTTCGGATCATTTTTATGCGCTTCGTCCACACGTCCGATCATGTCAATGTTTAAATCCGCAATTGTGTTTTTCAACGGAAGCAAAGGATGCTCGGAGTAATATTCCGAACCAAAAAGTCCTTTTTCCTCACCTGTCACATTCAGGAATAAAATACTTCTTCTTGGTCCTTTTCCGTCTGCCTTTGCCTTACTGAAAGCCTGGGCAATTTCAAGAAGTGAAACCGTTCCGGAACCATCGTCGTCGGCACCATTATTGATTTCCCCATTCGGAGAAATTCCGATATGATCCAAATGTGCACTGATTACCAGTACTTCATCTTTTTTATCTGTTCCTTCAAGAAAGGCAGCAACATTTTCAGTTTCAATGGTTTCATTAACACGTTCAACTTTAAAAGCAACATTTCCTGAAAGACCTTTTGACAATGGTTTCCCTGTTTTCTCTATTTCGGATTTCTCTTTCATCAGCTTTTGAACTGATGTATTCAAAATCTGTGACGCTATTTCAGGAGACAAAACAAAACTGGTTACGCGGTTTGCTGATTCCTGAACCGGTTTTAAGGTCGGTGAACTAAACCGCCTTGCCATCACAGCACGCTGCCGGATTTCCTTATTTAAATCATCTCCCGTTTTGTCCGTAATAATAAAAACAAACTTTGCCCCTTTTTCCAAAGCAAGTTTTGCTTTGTTTTGCCATGAAACAGGTGCGCTCCATTTTGACTTTTCGTCATTTCCACTCAAAATGTATTTCCCATCCGTATTTTTAGGCTCGCCATCAAAAAGAATAACCGCTTTGCCTTTTACATCCAGATTGGCGTAGTCATTATAGGAAGCTTCTTCGATTCCATAACCGGCCAGCACAACGGCGCTGCTCGTTTCCGCAGGGATATCCAGAATCCCGTTCAGATAAAAGTCTTTATTAAATTCATACTTTTTACCATCTGCTTTTACATACACATCACCCCAGCTCCGTTTATAAAGATTATACTTCTGGAGGAAAGATTTCGACCCGTCGGCAGCCGTTGCAATGGGCTGTAAACCATATTCTTTAAAATGCTTTGACACATAATCCGCCGCCTTTTTCTGTCCCGGTGAACCGGTATCACGTCCTTCCAGACTATCGGAAGCGATGATCACCAAATGTTTCTTTAAATCTTCGGGTGTAATGCTCGCCGCATATTTGGCTGCATCGTCCTGTGCATAAGTTAATGTCGTGACAGACAAGAACATTCCTGCCAGTAAGTTTTTGTTCATTTTTGAAGCTTAAATAATAGTTGTAATTTGTACAAAGAAACTAAACGATCTCTCTAATCCAAAATTGAACTACCTACACTGTGTAACTGAGAGTCAGACCACAATCTGTCCGGGCATTTTATATTTGGATAACTAAAAAGACAAAACAAACTGATTATGCCGGAGATAAGCCGTTTCCTTGGAATAATTATTAAGATGTTTTTTGACGATCACAATCCTCCTCATTTCCATGCAGAATTCAGGAATACAGAGCGATTATTGATATTAAAAATGCGGAGCTGCTTGAAGGCTATTTGCCACCAAAACAATTAAAATTAGTACAGGCTTGGACAATTCTTCATGAAAATGAATTATTAGAAAATTTCGTAACCCTCGGCAAGGACATTAAGACCTGGAACAAAATAGAACCTCTGAAATAGTTATGCTACACTACATAAAGAAGATAGTCAATATTCAGGATTACAGCGTAACCTGCCTTTTTAATACCGGCGAGGTACGCGTTATCGATTTAAAAAATGTTATTGAAAAATATAGTAAAATTAATGACGGTCTTATCAGCAGGCTGGCAGAAAAAAGTTACTTTGACACTGTTCAGCTGGACTCTTATGGAACGTTGTATTGGGAAAACGGCGTAGATTTTGATCCTGACAATCTCTACAAAATTTCACATCCAGAAATTGTACCCATTTGATATTTTTCTTCACTATTTGTACTTCTCTCAGCATAAACGGCTTTTTTCCGCAGTTAACAATAAATTAATTGTAAAATACTGTTATTCAGCGAAAAAACTCCGTACATTTGCACCCTGTTTGACGAAATTTCACCAGGAATACAGCAGAGCGATTAGTCAGCAGAAAACAAACACTGCGGTGTGAAAGCCGTAAACAATTGATCTATAAAACAATGCAAGCCATTCGTAACATCGCAATCATTGCGCACGTTGACCACGGTAAAACAACATTGGTTGACAAAATCATTCACGCTTCAAAGTTATTTCGCGATAACCAGGAGTTTGATGACCTCATTCTTGATAATAATGACCTTGAACGGGAACGTGGAATTACTATTACTTCCAAAAACGTATCTGTTCGTTACAAAGATTTTAAAATCAATGTAATCGATACTCCGGGTCACGCCGACTTTGGTGGTGAAGTAGAACGCGTGCTTAAAATGGCGGATGGTGTTTTGCTTCTTGTGGATGCTTTCGAAGGACCGATGCCTCAGACACGTTTCGTGTTAGGGAAAGCAATCGACCTTGGTTTGAAGCCAATCGTTGTTGTTAATAAAGTTGATAAAGAAAACTGCCGCCCTGAAGAAGTTCAGGAAAGCGTGTTTGATTTGATGTTTAACTTAGGCGCCACTGAAGATCAGCTTGACTTCACAACCGTTTATGGTTCATCAAAACAAGGCTGGATGGGGCCGGATTGGCAGCACCCAACTGACAATATTACTTTCCTGCTTGATACAATCATCGCTTCGATACCTGAGCCTGTTATCGAAGAAGGTACTTTGCAAATGCAGATTACTTCTCTTGATTACAACGCTTTCGTTGGACGGATCGCTATCGGCCGTGTAAAACGCGGAACGATCAAGGAAGGACAAACATTGTCACTTTGCAAAGCTGACGGTGTGATCAAAAAAGTAAAAGTTAAAGAACTTCAGACTTTTGAAGGACTTGGCCGTGTGAAAGTAGCGGAAGTTACTGCCGGTGATATTTGCGCTGTGACCGGTATTGAAGATTTCGAAATTGGTGATACAATTGCTGATCTTGAAAATCCGGAAGCAATCAAACGTATTGCTGTTGATGAGCCTACAATGAATATGTTGTTCACCATCAACAACTCTCCTTTCTTTGGTAAAGAAGGTAAGTTTGTGACATCGCGCCACTTACGTGACCGTCTCTTGAAAGAAACTGAGAAAAACCTTGCCTTGCGTGTTGAACCAACAGATACTGAAGATAAATTCCTTGTTTTCGGTCGTGGTATTCTTCACTTGTCAGTTTTGATCGAAACGATGCGTCGTGAAGGTTACGAATTGCAATTGGGACAGCCTCAGGTATTGTTCAAACAAGATGAAAAAGGAGAGCGCCTTGAACCAATCGAAACTTTGGTTGTAGACGTTCCTGAATCAACTGCCGGAAAAGTAATTGAATTGGCTACACAAAGAAAAGGTGAGCTTTTAATTATGGAGCCAAAAGGAGATTTGCAACATCTTGAATTCCTTATTCCTTCAAGAGGTTTGATCGGTCTTCGTTCTAACGTATTGACTTCTACTCAGGGAGAAGCCGTTATGACACACCGCTTCAAAGAATTCGGTAGTTTCCGCGGACCAATCCCGGGACGTATCAGCGGTTCTATCATTTCAAAAGGAACTGGTATGGCAACTGGTTACACCATCGATAAATTGCAGGATCGCGGCCGCTTCTTCGTTGAACCGGGTGATGAAATTTACGGCGGACAGGTAATCGGAGAACATAACCGTCCTAACGATATCGTAGTAAACTTGCAGGAAGCTAAAAAACTGACTAACATGCGTGCATCAGGTACTGATGACGGTCTTAGAATTGCTCCAAAAATCAATTTCTCTTTGGAAGAATCTATGGAATACATCCAAAAAGATGAATACCTGGAAGTTACTCCAACGAGCATGCGTATGCGTAAAATCTATTTGGAAGAAAACGATCGTAAGAGATTCGGTTCTAAAATGGAAATGGCATAATAAATATTTCAAGTTAGAGAAGTTAAAAAAGGAGGCGCATCTTGCGTTTCCTTTTTTTGTGTTTACAGGTCTTTTTCAGCCACGAATTGCACGAATTAACACGAATAAGGAGTTTTTCTTGATTTGTGACTCCACAAAAAATGCCCAATGCTGCAACAAATCCTATTTCTCTGTTGTCCTTGTTTGTGAGAATACAAGCAACGGCAACAATAACTCCTAAACTTCTTATTTTTAACTTCCCTAGCTCCCTCTTCCCTTATTCTTTAACTCCTTCCAATCATAGCCTCCCCTTCTCATCATCCGAAGCATTATCATTATGCCTGCGTTTTCTTGCAAACGTCTCCTTTCCAAAGCGGTAGGTGAAAGCGATACCAATTCGTTGTGTATCGGTCTCGTTGGTTTGAAAATATTCGGATTGGAACAGACTGATTGAACGGTTGTGGTAGACCCAGGAATGGAAAATATCATTGACAGAAATACGGATACTTCCTTTTCCATCCCAGATTCTTTTTTGAATTGATGCATTCAGAATATACATGCCTTTTGTTACAGCCTGCGCCGCAAAATCCCGGCTGGCATAATATCCGCCAAACTCCGCACTTATCGTTTTGGTCAATGTGAAATAATTGTTGAGTTCCAGCCTGGCTATGTTGGTATCAAAATCCAGACTTGCGCCTTGCGATATTCCCCGGATGCCAACTCTTGAAAGCCGCAGCGTTGTATTGGTATACCACCATTTGGTCACCTGGCTGTTCACACTCGTGTTCAGCAGCAGCATGTAACCTCCTTTGATGTTGTCAGGGCGGTTCAGAAAAATGCTGTCGACTATCAGCGTTGCAGGTAATATGGTATTCGTGAATTTGTTGTAACTCAACCCCATATTAAGAATTTGCTTGTGCTGATATTTCAGCTCCAATCTGTTTTGATATTGCGGATTGATATCCGGATTCCCTGAACTATACGTATACTGATCTCTTTGAAAAACAAACGGATTAAGCAGCTGATAATTAGGACGGCTGATCCTTCTGACCGCCATCAGCACAAAGGTATTTTTTCCGTTGTCATCCAGTTTGTAACTCACAAAAGCACTTGAAAAAAAACCTGTGTAGTTTTTGGTAAACTTCGATCCTGCCACTTCCTCGTTTCCCAGTTGATTACCTTCAATCTGCGTATTTTCAACACGTAGCCCTAATTGCGCTCCTAATCGTTTCCACGATTTTTGTCCGTTCAGATAAACCGCATTGATGTTTTCCTGATATTTAAAATGGTTGGAATTTCCGTTGTCCATTACCTGTGTTCCATTTTTCACATTGTAAAAATCAAACACATTGTCGTCATGAATCAAACTGGATTTAAAACCTGCCTCGATCCGCCCCTTGTTTTTTAACGGATGAACATAATCAGCTTTGGCTGTGTAAATATTGATATCCGAAGGAGTTACATAGACAAAATCTGTTCGGTTGATTAGCGCTTCATCCTGGTTAAAAGTCAGGTTTTGTAAGGTTTGATTTCCTTTGGTTATGTAATGAAGATAATTTACATCCGCAGAAAGTTCACGCCCCGAAGCATTGAACTTGTGAAGCATATTCAGATTAAGACCGGCGTTTGTTCTTGTATCACCACCCTCTGTACTTCCCGAACCTCTCAATTCCAACAAACGATCTGCATTAGAATTTTTGCTATTATATTCAAAAATTCCATCTCTATTCGTTCTGTTTAAGTTAAAAATTAACCCAAAAGTCGTTTTAGGTGTTGCCGCAAAGTCCAGTCCAAAATTTCCGTTCAAACCTTTGTTTTTATAAACCTGGTCATTCACCAGATCCACCGTTGAAATTAATTGTGACGAAGCATTGTAAAATCTCCTGTCGTAAATATCCAGTGAATAGTTCTTTTCATAATTATAACCCAAATTGGCAAACAGATTTACTTTTTTTTGACTGTAATTCAGGTTCAATGCATCGTTACTCCGGGCATATTTTCCCTGGGTCAAACCCTTGGATACACTTCCTGTAAATCCACCAGCTCTGTTCTTTTTCAAACGAATGTTAATCACTGCATTACCCGCAGCGTCATATTTGGCAGATGGATTGTCGATTAATTCTATTTTATCCAAAAGTCCGCCGGGAAGCGATTTGAGATATGCCGCCAAATCCTGGCCCGACATGTACGTGCTCCGTCCATCAATCAAAACCATTACACCGCTCCGTCCATTCAGACTTATGTCACCATTACTATTCACGGAAATTCCAGGTGTTTTTTCCAATACTTCCATGGTATTGCTGGTTGCGCTACTGATCATCGCTTCCACATTTACAATCGTTTTATCAATATCCTGCTCAATCAAAGGCTTTTTTGCTTTGACCGTGATTTCTTTAAGTTCCACACTCTTAGCCGGCAACAAAATAATCGCTGGTAAAACAATCGTATGCTGCACATCACTGATCGTGAGCAGAGCACTCACAAAGTCGTTATTGCCCAGCGAAGTAATAGCAAGCAAATAGGTATTGTTTTCCAGATTGATGAATTGGAATTTTCCATTTCCATCCGTGACTTCTCCTGTTACCATCGTAGAATCCATCGCTTTTAACAAACGAACGGTGGACCCGGGCAACACTTCATTGCTTGCATCCCTGACCACACCAGAGATCATTTTGCCGGATGATTGCGCATAAACGGTGTTTGACAAAAATAATATGATTAATAAACCGGCTAACGTTTTCATGGCTGTTTCCTAATTGGTTATGAGTATGAAGCAAATATTGGCCGTAGAAACTGCTGCATAAAAAAATAGTGTTGTAACTTCCCAATTCACTGACGGAATGTGATTTCCGGATGTCCAAATATTCCATCATCAGTTATATCGTTTCTGTCATGAATTTTTATCTGTCCGCCATTTTGTTTTATAATAGTTAATTGAATACTGCATTTTGCAGATGTTTTCAATCCAGGCAACTGAAATAATATATGATTAAAGTAAAAGGAATCGAAGAGAGTGATTTTAAACTGGGGATGTATGCAATTGTCACCGGAATTGCAGCTGTTTCGATGTGGTTTGCGATTAGTTTTTATGCCAGGGCAATTGGCGTAGGCGAAGATGAAATCGTTTCAACGATAGGAACAGTCTTTTTTCTGGCGAGTGTTTTTTTGGGGAGACGTTTAGCACAACTTTGGCTTGAAAACGGTGTCAATGTGTCCTTCGGGATGCTAACAGGCATAGGTTTCAGTGTACTTACCTGTATCGGCTGGATTTTTAATCACGGAGATCGCCCCTTTGTAAACCGTCCTGCACTTAATTTGCTTATGTATTGGCTGCCATTTCTGGCTGCAAGTATAGCTTTGGGATTATTTATTAAACTTACCCGCTCAATCGGGCAAAAGAAATTAAAAGAAGCGCAAACAGATGCAGCGCACAGCCAAAGTGAGTTGCAGCTGTTACAATCTCAGCTGAGCCCACATTTTTTGTTTAATACCCTTAATAACCTGTATGGCTTGTCGATTACCCGGCATGAAAAAATACCCCCGCTATTATTAAAACTTTCTGAGCTGCTTCGTTATTCGGTGTATAGTTCCGGCGAAACCTTTGTGCCGCTGAAAGATGAGCTGGCTTATATCGAAAATTATATTGAGTTTGAAAAAATAAGAATCGGCGAAAGACTTGTATTGGCAAATGACATTGAAAAAATAAACAACCCTGCTGTTAAAATTGCCCCTATGCTTTTGATTGTCTTCATCGAAAATGCCTTCAAACATTCCAAAAACACGGCGGATGAAAAAATTTACATCGAATTTTCGTTAAAAATCTGGGGAAATTCCATTCTGTTTTATATCAAAAACTCACACAATAAAACGAAAAAAGAAAACAATAATTTTGATAAAAATAGTGGTTTCGGAATGGTAAATGTCACAAAAAGACTGGCACTTCTTTATCCCGGGCAACATGACCTGACGATAGAAAATGAAGAAACAACGTATGTTGTTAACCTTCGATTGAAAGTTAAATAATGGAAAAAGGGAGGATGGAGGAAGGCATGATGTAAAATTTGAGGAAAAGGGAAAAGAATACTTTGACAAAAGATAAACTTAGTTTCTATTAATTGAGCTAACAGCTATTATCTAAAAGCCACCAGCTATACATGAACATCAACTGCCTGATCGTAGACGACGAACCCATTGCCAGGGACATCATAAAAACCTATTGCGGGCATCTGCCTTATCTGCATATCGTCGCAGCCAGTGGAAATGCCCTGGAAGCCAAAATCATTTTACATCAGCAAAAAGTGGATATTCTTTTTCTGGATATCAACATGCCGGTTATGGACGGTGTCACCTTTTTGAAAACGCTGCGCAATCCACCGCAGGTTATTTTCACAACCGCCTACAAAGAATACGCTCTTGATGCGTTTGATCTGGCAGCCTGCGATTATTTATTAAAACCCTTTTCGCTGGAACGTTTTATCGTTGCGGTTGACAAAGCCATTGAGCGGCTTCAAATTACACCCGGTGCTCCGGTAGAAAATCCGGAACAGAAGATTGAGGATTTTATCTTTATTAAAACAGATGGTAAAATCTTTAAAATAAGGCACGAAGACTTACTGTATGCAGAAGCAAGTGGAAACTATACAAAGATCGTCACGACACAGAATACGCTTTTGCCAGCCATGACTTTCTCCAGTTTTGAAGAGTTGCTCCCCAAAACATTTTTCCTGCGCGTACATCGTTCATTTATTATCAGCAAATCAAAAATTGACCACATTGAAGGTAACCGGTTATTTATCAGTAAAACGGAAATTCCTATCGGAAATAACTACCGGGAAAGCTTTCTGAAAGAACTGGGGCTGATGTGATTATCAATTTTTATCCAAAAGTTTCTAATTTTTATCATTTTAAAATAACCCGAAAATCTTATAATAAATTTGGGCAACAGGTTTAATAGTATCGAATCATTTCAGGGATTTGCGGTAGTATGAAACAATCTATGCAACCTCGGTTTTTATACTATTTCAAGATATTCTGGTTTTTTATTTTTATCAAATGAAATACTGTAAGTTTACGTTTACAAAACAGTTATATTCATTAACATACTTAATATCAGTATTTTAAATTAAACCAAAATGTCATATATAGAACCTGCTCCAATCAAGGATAAAGAGAATCCACTGGAGTCGATGATGCAGCGATTTGACAAAGCCGTGGAACTTCTCGGCATTTCGGAAGAAATGTATCATATTTTGAAAGTGCCCCGCAAACAGGTGATCGTGGGTTTACCCGTGACGATGGATTCGGGTGAAATCAAAACTTTTGAAGGTTACCGGGTTATTCACTCTACCATTCTTGGGCCAAGTAAAGGCGGTATCCGTTTTGATCCGGCCGTTAACCTGGACGAAGTACGTGCACTCGCTGCCTGGATGACCTGGAAATGCGCCGTTGTTGATATTCCTTACGGTGGTGCAAAGGGAGGCGTTGCCTGCAATCCGAGAGAAATGTCTGCAGGTGAAATAGAAAGGCTGATGCGTGCCTACACAACCGCCATGCTGGATGTTTTTGGTCCTGACCAGGATATTCCCGCACCTGACATGGGTACCGGCCCGCGCGAAATGGCCTGGCTGATGGATGAATATTCGAAATCAAAAGGCATGACCGTTCCTGCCGTTGTTACCGGAAAACCTCTGGTACTAGGCGGCTCACTTGGACGTACCGAAGCTACAGGTCGCGGCGTAATGGTTTCTGCACTTGCAGGGATGGAAAAACTGCGCATCAACCCTTACCGCGCAACTGCTGTGGTGCAGGGTTTTGGTAACGTGGGTTCTCATGCAGCACTTTTGTTGAGAGAACGTGGTGTTGCTATTCATGCGATCAGCGATATTTCCGGTGCTTACTACAACGATAAAGGAATAGACGTTGCTGCCGCGGTAGCTTATCGTGACAATAATAAGGGTTCTCTGGAAGGCTTTACCGGCGCTGAGCTGATTTCCGGTGATGACATATTTACCATTCCGGTAGATGTGCTTGTTCCTGCTGCCAAAGAAGATGTGATCACGAGAAGAAATGTGGAAAGCATACAGGCTAAAATGATCGTGGAAGGCGCAAACGGACCAACTTCATTTAAGGCCGACGATATTATCAATGATAAGGGTATTATGGTTGTTCCTGATATTCTGGCCAACGCCGGCGGTGTTACCGTTTCGTATTTTGAATGGGTACAAAACCGAATTGGTTACAAATGGACACTTGAAAGAGTAAACCGCCGTACAGACCGGATAATGAAAGATTCATTTGATAAGGTATATGAAACTTCGCTAAAATATAAGGTTTCATTACGTATTGCGGCTTACATCGTTGCGATCGACAAGGTGTCAAGCACTTATAAATATCGCGGAGGATTTTAAAATTAGTAGATAGGATAAGATTACGAAGGAGGAAGTCATGATGGCTTTCTCCTTTTTTAATTTAGCATTATATATTACCATAATATTAAGAAACTTAAATCCTGCGAAATAAACCGCACTTTCTTGCCAGCAGATTCTTAACTTTATGGGTTAATTTATTTTAGCCGATAGCCGATAGCCGATAGCCGATAGCCGATAGCCGATAGCCGATAGCCGATAGCCGATAGCCGATAGCCGATAGCCGATAGCCGATACACCATGTCCCTAAGTCCCCGTTTCATTGCCATTATTCTGGCTTTTCTTATTTCTCTGCTTACAACCACCTTTTTAGCTTTTGTGGAAGGGACTACAAGAAGCATGCTTTTCGTTACCTCAATTTCTGCCTTTATCACTTCATTTTTTCTTGTTTTGTATACGGTAGACATTCTTGTTTTTCGTGAAGTAAACAAGATGTACAGAACGATACATAAGCTCAAAATGAAGGATTTTAACATGACTCCCAGGAAAAAACTGATCCACGAGTCGAATCCGATGAAGACGATCAATGATGAGATTTTTGTATATGTTACCAAAAAACAAAAGGAAATCGACGAGCTTAAAAAGCTGGAATTATTCAGAAGGGAATTCCTGGCCGATGTTTCTCACGAATTCAAAACACCTATTTTTGCTGCACAGGGCTTTATCCACACGCTGCTCGACGGCGCAATGGATGACGAAAACGTACGTGAAAGGTTTTTAATAAAAGCGGCAAATAATCTGGACAGTCTGGATGTACTCGTAAAGGATCTGCTTGTACTTTCTCAAATGGAAACGGGCGACATTAAGATGAACCTGATGCCGGTTGATATCAGGCTGTTGACAATGAATATTTTTGAAAGGCTGGAAAACATCGCTTCCGACAGAAATGTAACACTAAAAGTAAAACCGGATGATCTTTCAGAAGTTTGGGTAAATGCAGATCTGGATCGTATTGAGCAGGTAATGCTGAACCTGATCGAAAACGCGATTAAATACGGGAATGAAGGCGGAAAAGTGATCGTGCATTTTAATGAAAGCAAAAAACAGGTGGAAGTTTCTGTTCGTGATAACGGTCCGGGAATACCACAGGAGCATTTAAACCGCATTTTTGAAAGGTTTTATCGCGTGGATAAAAGCCGTTCAAAGGAACGCGGAGGCACGGGACTTGGCCTGGCAATTGTAAAACACATTATTAACGCCCACGATACAAAAATTGCCGTTATGTCGAAACCGGATAAAGGAACGACTTTTTCTTTCAAACTTGATAAAGTAGTAACAAATAATGCACCGGCTGAGCTACCGGAACAAACCGTACAGGAAGGTATAGATTGAAATGAAGTAAAAATCAATCCGGACAAACTTCTTAACTCCTGTAAATACATTAACTCCGTAAATAACAACTATTAATTCTCACATAATAATTTATAAAACATGTTCGTACATAACGTATTTTTTTGGCTTAAAGAAAAAGATAACGAAGCAGCGCAGCAGGCACTTTTGGCTGGTATAAAATCTTTGGAAGCAATTGAATCTATCGAGTCCGTTTATATCGGAACGCCGGCATCAACCCGCCGCCCGGTGATTGATGCTACATACAGCTTTGCCGAAATTCTCGTTTTTGCTGACGAAGCCGGTCATGATGTTTATCAGGTTCACCCGCTTCACAAGAAATTCGTTGAAGAATGCGCCCATCTTTGGGAAAAGGTGGTTATCTACGACGTGGAGGCATAATTGACATTATCAGGAAGTGACAAGTATTGTCATTTGTTGTCAGGGGTTGTCACTGGTAGTCAGGGGTTGTCCTGCTATCAGCGACAACCCCTGACCATTTAATGACTATTCCTGACTATAAATAACAACCTCTGACTAATCCTGTCTATGCATGACAGTAACTGACCACAAATGACAACCCCTGACCATGCCCGACTATAAAATCCAGTTCCCATTAACCACTTTTCCACTTACCAACAAAGTTATCCACAACTACCCTGTGGATAACTTGTTAATAAATTCACATTTAGTCCATTTACAGCACCTTACCACACTTTTAACCCTTCAAAAAGCTGTTGATAACTATTTTACCATTAACATTTGTTAGTAAACTACCGGGCACTAATCTTCTCTGGCAGACGTTTTAGTTATATCAAAAACGAATTAAGTCATGAGAAACAACAGAATAGGAATAGCGATTATTGGGGTGCTCATTGCAGCAATAAGCATTTCATCTTGTACATATAGGTCACACGGTCCGGTTTACGACAACGGATATGGTTATGGATACGGATACCGTCATTATCCGCCACCGCCTCCGCCAAGAAGGGTTATAGTTGTGAGGCCAACCCCACCGCCAAAAAGAGTTTATCATAGCAACGGACATGCAAACCGATATGACAGAAGAAGTGCTCGTAGTTACAGGAAAAACAGCAGCAGACAATACGGGCACAATGAAAGATCACGTGGACCAAGATAAGTTGTAAATGTTTTTTAGTTTCCCCGGAATAGTGACCGTGAGTTCATTGTTCCGGGTTTTTTATGTTTAAAAAGTGAATTTTATGCCGGAACTATGCAAGTATCTAATTATCTGCTCTTTTTTGAATAAAACGCTTGTTTTATCAATCCGGGAAACGTTTGTTTGTACCACAAACCTTCAACCTCATTCCTTCCTGAATGCTCGCGTTTTCCATCATCGTTTATTTGCTGCTGAACCTGGGAATTGGCCTTTGGGCTTCTAAAAGAATTTCTACCACAACAGACTTTGTATTAGCAGGAAGACGCCTGCCTTTGATCCTGGCCGCATCAGTTACATTCGCAACCTGGTTTGGCTCAGAAACGATCATGGGCGCTCCCACCGAATTCGTGGAACACGGTCTGCTGGGTGTGATTGAAGACCCGTTTGGCGCTTCACTTTGCCTTTTTTTGGTAGGATTGTTCTTTGCAAGAAGGTTTTATAAAATGAATATCATCACTTTCTGTGATTTTTTCAGAATACGTTTTGGCAGGAAAGCAGAACTGTTATCTGCAGTTTTACTGATTCCATCCTATTTCAGCTGGATTGCCGCACAATTGCTTGCAATGGGAATTGTGTTAAAAGTTGTACTTGGCTGGCCGCTGACGGAGTGTATCCTGCTCAGTTCTGCTGTTGTTGTTTTATATACCATCTGGGGAGGAATGTGGTCCGTTTCGATCACCGACTTTTTTCAAACCATCATGATCATAATAGGTTTGCTCGTGGTTGCCGTGGTTTTATATTTTAAAGTAGGCGGATTTTCTCCGTTGATTGAAGCGGCGCCCAAAGATTTTTTTAGATTTTATCCAAAACCCGATTTTAAGGAATACGCCGCCTATTTCGCAGCATGGATAACAATTGGGCTGGGCTCCATTCCGCAGCAGGATGTTTTTCAGAGGGTTATGTCTGCAAAGTCTGCCGATGTATCTGTTAACGCAACGCTGCTTTCTGCATTCATGTACCTGACCATTGCGCTTTTACCCTTGTTTATCGGACTTTGCGGTCATCATCTTTATCCGAATGAAACCGGAACAGATGGCCAGATGATCATCCCGAATATGGTTCTTGAGCACATGGGCATTCCGCTTCAGATTATGTTTTTTGGTGCGTTGGTTTCAGCTATTCTGAGTACGACAAGCAGTGCGATTATGGCACCTGCCACGGTACTTGCGGAAAATGTAGTGAAGTTTTTCAGACCTGAATTATCGGATAAAGAACTCCTAAAAATCATCCGGATCAGCATTTTTGCGATCACGGCCATTTGTATTTCTATGGCTGCAACAAGGGAAAGCATTTTTGAACTCGTTGCCGAATCGTCTGCTTTCAGTCTTGTATCGTTATTTATTCCCCTGGCAGCAGGAATTTACTGGAAAAAATCAAATCAAACAGGATGTATTCTTTCGATGATCGCCGGGCTGGCTGTCTGGTTATTCTGCCTTAAAATAGAAACTTCATATCCACCCATATTATATGGACTACTGGCTAGTTTTACAGGCATGTTAACAGGAATCTTGTTACCGGTATCAGTCTTTGGCTTAAAGGAAAAAATTTAATTATTCCCTCATCCTCCTTTCATTCCTTCTCCTTTTCCTTCTTCCTCCGTTAGCCCTTCTCAACCCCTTCCTCCACTTCCGCCTTCCTGTCCCATCCTCCCAGCGAACGAATATCCGTTGCATCCCTGTCTGCCTGCATGATGAGTTCCAGTTCCTCGATATGTTCCCTGACAGCATTTACATATTCCTGCTCATTACGGATACTGGAAAGGTGTTTTAACGTTCTTTCATCATGAATAAAAAATGTTTTCGCTGACCGCGTCGCTTCATGTGCACGATGCCCAAGAAGTTTCAAAGCATCAATCCCAACTCTTAAACTCGTATCAAATGTTTCGCGGTAAATGTGCATCATACCGGCATTCATCAGGTCGTAAGCATCATTCCGGTTGGTTGAGCGCACGAGTATGTAAAGATTCGGAAAATGTTTTTTAATCGTTTCAATCATTTCCAATCTTTTCTCCTCATCACTGATCGCGATGATGATAATCTGCGCTTTATTGGCTCCGGCGATTTCGAGAAGTTCATAACGGGTTGCATCACCATAATAGACTTTCAAACCCATCCGCCTTAAAAAATCAACATTATCGCTGTCGTTATCCAATACCGTTGCAGTAACATTATTAGCCCGCAAAAACCTTCCGATGGTATTTCCAAAATGCCCGTATCCCGCAATGATTACCGGATTATCCTCTTCTTCCACATCACTTACCTTCTGAACTTCCGTTCCATCCGCCATGGAACACAGTCCTGGCAGGATCAGCTTTTCATTCAGCATCATTACGAGCGGAGTTAGCGCCATGCTAATCGCCACAACGGCCATCATTGTATCGGTGGTTTCTTTGGTTAAAACACCTTGCTGTGCCGAAAAACTCAGCAGCACAAAAGCAAACTCGCCGATCTGGCAAAGCCCGAAACTGAAAATAAAATTCTGTGCATTTCTTACTTCAAAGGTTTTCCCCAACCCAAACAGAACCGCCATTTTGATCACCATAAATCCGGTAACCAAACCTAAAACTGTGAGTGGCTTAGACATGATCAGCGGAAAATCTATCGAAGTTCCGACTGAGATGAAAAACAATCCGAGCAACAACCCTTTAAACGGATCAATCGAACTTTCCAGCTCGTGCCTGTATTCACTATTGGCCAAAACCACACCAGCCACAAATGCACCCAAAGCCGGGCTTAATCCGACAGAAGTCATTAAAACGGCAATACCAACCACAAGCAAAAGTGCCGTAGCCGTGAACATCTCCCGCATACCGGTTTTAGCCATTAGCCGGAATACCGGGCGCAGCAGATATTTACCTGTAACAATAACAACCGCCACGGAAGATAAAACAACAATTGCCTGAATCCAGGCAGGAAGTCCGCTTACCAGTGTTTCATGACTTGCTCCGTGGGCTTCGCCGGCAGGCAGATGATCGGCCAGTAACGGAAACAGGGCCAACATAGGAATAATGGCCAGATCCTGAAACAAAAGCACTGCAAATGAACTTTGTCCGGCAACTGTTTTGAGCCAGCCTTTTTCATCTAAAGTCTGCATTACGATAGCGGTCGACGACATCGCCACGATCATTCCCAAAGCAATTGCTTCTTTCCAGCCAACCTGAAATAATATGGCCAAACCGGCTACAACAATACTGGTAAGTCCAACCTGCAAGCCACCCAAACCAGCAATATTTTTGCGCATTCTCCACAGACGGGAAGGTTCGAGTTCAAGTCCGATCACAAAAAGCATCATCACAACACCAAACTCTGCAAAGTGCATGATGTCCTGGCCTTCCGTTCCGATAAATTTAAGGCAGGCAGGACCGATGATAATTCCGGCCACCAGATAACCCAATACCGATCCAAGTCCGAGACGCTTGGCAATGGGCACCATAATGACAGCTGCCGCCAGATAAATCATGGCCTGAAAGAAAAATGTTTGCTGCATGTATAACTCAATATTTTAATAACTAATTGAAGATTTCGGCAAATTCACCGGATAGATTTTTCTAATTTCCAAGCAACTCAGTGACTGAACGAAGGCACCGGAGTAAGTTCATTTATATATTCAACATCCTGATAATGTATCGGTTGAAATTCTTCATTAACGAGTGATTGCAGCACTCTGGCATAATTCTCGCCGTAACTGTTAATCATATCTTCACTCATGTTATAAGTTTCATGCACAACAAATGGCGGGAGGTATTCCATTTTACATAAGTGAGCAGTCTGGTTAAATGGCAGCAGAAACTGAGTTACCGGAAAGCGGTTGTAACCTGTTTCCTTATACGCTTCGCGCCCACCCCCGCAGGAGATCGCGTTCAGCATTTGTTTGCCGGCCAGCGCATTACCTTCCGGACCGTATGCCCAATTGTATTCCAAAACCAGATCCTGCCATTGTTTCAGAATAGGCGGGCTGCTGTACCAGTAAAACGGATGCTGGAAAATAATGATGTCGTGTTGTGAAAGCAATTTCTGTTCTCTCTTCACGTCGATATACAAATCGGGATAATATTCATACAGGTCGTTGAAAGTCACTCCTTTTACTTTCCGGCAATAGGTTTCCAACGTTTTTTGAATACTTGATTTACTTAATGTAGGATGTGCAAACTGAATAAGAACTTTTGCCATAATCTATTTTTAACAACTTCTTGATTTGTCGATTGATGTAAATATAACAAAAAACGCCGACAGGGTTTTGAACAAATCGTTCTTTCCTGTCGGCGTTCCCAATATAAATCGGGCGGCTATTTAAAGCTGAACTACTCTTTTTTCATCATTGCTGAGAATAGCTGCTTCCAATACTTTCATCGTATTTACTCCGTCAGCAGCCGTGACCGGTTCTGTTTTGTTATGCGCGATCGACTGGTAAACCCCTTCGAAATAATCGAGGTAATTACCCTTCTCGGTTGGCACTTTTTCTCTGACAATCCTACCATCCACTTCTGTATGCAGGACCCCCTGTTTTTCTTCGGGTTCCGTACACCAATCATCTGAATTTGGTTTTTCACCGGCAACCAGTTTATCTTCCTGTAAATCCCCTCTGCTTTTCAGGAACGAACCTTTTAATCCCTGAAGGACATAAGCCGGCACAGCTTCCCTGGCTACAAACCCACCTTTTAAACGCACACGCAGTTTGTCGTAGAACAGTAAAAGCTCAAAATAATCATTCACCTGCGAGCCCGGACGTACTATCCGAAGGTCTGCGTAAACTGCATCCGGTATTCCAAAAAGATACAGGGCCTGATCTGTTATGTGCGATCCCCGGTCTCTCAAAAGTCCGGAGCCCGGTGAAGGTGTTTCCAGATGCGCTTTAGCATTCAGTTCAGGGCTGTGCTGCTCGTAAGAAAAAGTCACTTCAACAAGTTCTCCCAAAAGCCCTTCCTTCACAACTTTTTTTACTGTTTTAAAATCGCTGTCCCATCTGCGGTTCTGGAAAACAGACAGTTTTAATCCTTTTGCATCTGCCAAAGCTTTTAATTCCTTGGCTTCTGCGGCAGTAACCGTAAATGCTTTTTCAACAACGGCATGTTTACCGGCAAGCAATACTTTTTTGGTATATTCAAAATGAGAGTCGATTGGTGTGTTCACGATCACCAGTTCAACTTCTTCGTCTTCGAGAATGGATTCCAGGGAAGGATAACTTTTTACATTCGGGTAATCCTGCTGAATCAGTTTTTTACTTCTTTCCCAGGATCCTGTAATTTCAAATCCAGGATGCAAATCAAGAAAAGGTGCGTGAAAAATCTTGCCCGACATTCCGTAAGAAAGCAGGGCGGTTTTTACAATTCTTTGCTCTGACATATTTAATTTACTGTTTTTTGTTTGATGCCGGATGCTTTAAAACAGGCGAACCACAAACATTTACTTTTTACATAATCGATTTTGCAACGCCACCGTCAACTTTCAGGGCCGAACCGTTGGTACCGGATGATAACGGGCTTGCAATATAAGTGACGAGATTTGCAATTTCTTCAACCGAAGCAAAACGCTGAAGTAAAGACGTTGGCCGTGCCGTTTTGAAAAAGTCCTTCTCAGCTTCCTCAGGCGTAATATTTGCGCCGGCAGCCATTTGTTTTACAAATTCACCAACACCCTCAGATTTGGTCGGACCCGGTAAAACGGAGTTGACTGTTACATTGGTACCTTTGGTAAGTTCCGCCAGGCCGCGGCTTATGGATAGCTGGGCTGTTTTGGTTGTACCGTAATGAATCATTTCCTCCGGGATATTCACGGCCGACTCACTTGAAATAAATATGATTCTTCCCCAGTCTTTCGCGATCATTTTGGGAAAGAAATATCTGGATAAACGCACTCCGCTTAATACATTCACTTCGAAGAATTTAAACCAATCTTCATCTGTAATTTCAACAAAAGGCTTAGGTTCAAAAATGCCGGCATTATTGATCAGGATGTCAACGTCAGGAAGATTTTCAAGCAATGTATTCACTTCTTCAACTTTGGAAAAATCCGCTGCTGCGCCGGAAATATTTCCTTCGGGTACAAGAAGCCGCAATTTTTCAATAGCTTCGACCATCCTGTTTTCCGATCTTCCGTTAATGATAACCGTTGCACCTTCCTGCAATAATTGTTTGGCAATGGCAAAACCAATTCCTTGTGTTGAACCGCTTATAAAAGCTGTTTTCCCCGCTAATTGTAAATCCATTTCACACGTTTTAAGTAGAACATTCAAACATGTCTAACACGGAGACGAATGAAATCAATCCCCAGAAACAGGTTTGTTTGATATTTAAGACGTATTTGTTGATTAAAAAAAAGAAGAATGCCGTCAGATCTTTTACCCCTGGTTTGTAAACGTAAGACTGCAAGTGTATTATTAATTCAAAAAGATTTCCTTTATACAGTTGGCCGGTAAGGTTGCGGGGAACGGTCTTTTTGCGTAACTGCAATAATTTCACTGCGCAATTTTTGATATTCCGAAGGTTTTGTTAAAAAATCCGACGCGCCGAGATTGCGGGTTTCATCTATATCCTTTTGTGCAGACGATGTAGTAAGAATGATTACCGGAATATTCTTAAGGTTTATATCCTTTTTCAGTTCTACAAGACACTTTCTTCCATCCATGAGGTGCATATTCAGGTCTAAGAATATGTAATCAGGCAAGTGTTTTATTCCGCTGCGAAGTTTCCGAAGCGCTTCTGCTCCGTTGTCGGCCATGAGACAGACAGAAGAAGAGTTGATCTCTGCCACGGCTTCGCGAAAGAATTCACGATCGTCCGCATCATCATCGACGATCAGATAGATAAGGGCGCCATTCATTTTATTGGAGTTTGAGGCAAGTTACACAATTTATCGGGCAGGTTAACGACAAATCTTGACCAAAAACAAAACAGGCTTTCATTGGCCGTATTTGCCTATCTTTATGTTTCCCACCGATATGGCATCTTCCAAAAACAATAAAATACAGCCTCCGGCCACACCACAGAATTTCCCGATTGTAGGCATTGGTGCATCTGCCGGTGGACTTGATGCATTCAAACAGTTACTAAAAGCAATTCCAACAGACTCTGGAATGGCATATGTTCTGGTACAACATCTGGATCCTCATCATGAAAGTATTTTACCTGAAATTCTTGCCAAAATTGCCGGCATTCCGGTAAACGAGATCACAGATGATATCCATCTTGCACCCAATCATATCTACGTTATTCCTTCCAATAAGATACTTACGACCTTTGATGGTGTGCTGAAACTTACTCCGCGGGAAAAACTAAAAACCAATCTGGCGATAGATGTATTTTTTACTTCGCTTGCAGATGTACATAAGGGATTGGCAGTCGGCGTGGTGCTTTCCGGTAACGGCTCCGATGGGACGCTTGGTTTACAGGCTATTAAAGAACATGGTGGTGTTACTTTTGCTCAGGACAAACATTCCGCCACGTATGGCGACATGCCGTTAAATGCAGTGAATGCAGGAGTAGTTGATTTCGTTTTGACTCCCTCCAAAATTCCGGAAAAACTTTTGCAAATTTTGAAAATCAATAACGATGTAGCCTCTAAGGATGAAATTGTTTTTAAACAAATACTTTCCCTGCTGCTTCAGAGAAGCGGTGTCGATTTTACATACTACAAACAAACAACAATTAGAAGGCGGATTGCCAGAAGAATGGCAATTGGTAAAATTAAAAATGCAGCTGATTACCTGAAAAACCTGCGTGAAAATAAAACGGAACAACAATCTTTATTTCAGGATCTGTTAATCCCGGTTACCTCATTTTTCAGAGATCCCAATACTTTTGATGCTTTAAGAGAAACGGTCTTTCCTGTTCTTTTTAAAAATAAGGCTGCCAACGAACCTGTCCGGATCTGGATTGCCGGATGCTCCACGGGCCAGGAAGCTTTCACGATGGCTATTTGTCTTAGTGAGTTTTTAAATAGTAAGTTACCCGACCACCGCATTCAGATTTTCGCTTCTGATATTTCTGAAATAGCCATCCACAAAGCAAGAGCGGCAAAGTACTCCAAGGCAGAAGTCCAGATGGTCTCTGAAGCAAGGCTTACCGAATATTTTACAGAACTCAACGGCAGTTATGTGGTGAACAAAAATATACGCGATATGTGTGTATTTGCCGTTCAGAATTTCCTTAAAGATCCGCCATTTGCCAAAATTGACCTGATAAGCTGCAGGAATGTACTGATCTATATGGACAGTTTTTTGCAGAAAAAAGCACTTACGACTTTTCACTACGCATTACAAAAAAATGGATTTCTGATGCTAGGTAAATCCGAAACGCCGAGTGTTGTTTCGGAATCGTTTCTGGCTTTTACCAAAAACTTCAAAATTTACAGCCGTAAGTCAGTACCCGGCCGTTTTATGCATGTTGCCACTGAGCGAAAGGAAGAAGCTGTAGTTAAAAAAGATACCAAAGTTGTGAAACCCGAGATACCGCTTGCTGGTTTTCGTAAAACAGCGGAGGCCATTCTGCTTTCCAATTATACGCCGCCCAGCGTGATCGTGAATGAACAAATGGATATCGTGCACATTCACGGCATCATCACGCCTTTTCTTGAACCTTCGCCCGGCAAGCCCACTTTTAATCTTTTTAAAATGGCCAGAGAAGGTTTGGGATTTGAGCTGAGAAATGCCCTGCATAAAGCCAGAGCCAGTAATATACCGGTGATTAAAGAAGGAATTCCTTCCGTTCTGAATGGCAAACAACAATTGGTAACCATTGAAATCATTCCCCTGATCAATACGGTAGAGCCGCATTTTCTGATTGTTTTTAATAAAACACAAACTTTTTCGGCTTCACCTGCACGCAAGACACCCGGCGTAGAAGCGCGTGAAGCACAGCTGCGTATTTTGCAGGTGGAAAATGAGCTCGCGCAGACCAGAGAAGACATGCGCAGTATTACAGAGGAACAGGAAGCTGCAAACGAAGAATTGCAAAGTGCAAGTGAAGAACTGCAAAGCAGCAGTGAGGAAATGCAAAGCCTGAACGAAGAACTGGAAACGTCGCGGGAAGAGCTGCAATCAAGCAATGAAGAGCTGGTGATCCTGAATCAGGAGCTGCTTGAAAAACAGGAATTGCTCAACACCGAACGCCTGTACGCGGAGGCAATTGTTACCACCATCCGGGAGCCGCTGATCATTCTGGATAAAAATCTTCGTGTAAAAACGGCTAATACTTCGTTTTACAAAAAATTCAATTTTACAGAGCAGGAAACCGAGGATAAGCTGTTCTACGAGTTGCAGGATAATCAGTGGGATGATCATTTGCTGCGTTCGCTTCTTGAAAAGATTCTGCCTCAGAAAACAAGACTGGAAGATTTTGAAATCATTCTTAACTTCCCTTCCATCGGAGAACGAACGATGCTGTTGAACGCGAGACAGATTTTAAATGAAAATACCGCCGAAAGACTGATACTGCTTGCTATTGAAGATATTACAGAAAGAAAAACAACTGAACAGAAATTGCAGTCTTTTTCCGACGAACTGGAAACCAAAGTAAAAGAGCGCACCGCCGATCTTCAGCAAACCAACATGCAGCTCGAACAGTTTGCCCACGCAGCTAGCCACGATTTGCAGGAGCCGCTCCGGAAAATTGTTACATTTTCCAATCGTTTACAGGCAAAACACAAAGGTGAATTTTCGGATGATGTAAGCGATTATCTCAAAAAAATCGAGACTGCCTCTTCCCGGATGAGTAAGCTGATCCAGGATTTACTGAATTATTCTTACCTGATTAATCATGAAAAGCTTTTTGCTCCGACAGACCTGGATGAAACGCTGAAAGATATCATGAACGATTTTGAGTTGCTTATTGACCAAAAACAGGCTATAATCAACAGTGACACCCTGCCCATTATTGAAGCTATACCTCTTCAGATGAATCAGCTTTTTTACAATCTGATCAGCAACGCACTTAAATTCTCCATTGAAGGCACACCCCCTGTTATTGATATCTCTCTAAAAAAACTGACTGAAAAAGAAATAAAAAAGCATCCCGCCCTAAACCGAAAAATTACCTATTGCGAAATCATCATTAAGGATAACGGGATTGGTTTTGAACAAAAATACGGTGAACAGATCTTCACAATTTTTCAGCGACTGAACCAACCCGGTTTGTATCAGGGAACGGGTATCGGACTGGCCCTCAGCAAGAAAATAGTTGAAAATCACCATGGTGAAATTTATGTGGAGGCAAAGGAAAAAGCGGGCGCGACTTTCCATATCATCTTACCCATCCAGCAGTTCAGATCGGTTATGCCGGAATAAATCGCATCCGGATTGGAAAATTTGGGTAATAAGAGTGTAAATCAGCTTTGAAATTTACTTTTGGGAAGTACAATAGTCCGCCACCAAAAATGGCATAAGTCCTGAAAATACGGAAACCATTTATCGAGTTCCGTGGATTTGATCATGTAGGCGTTTGCCTTGTGCTGATAACTGGCTTTGATATCATCCTGGTGATCGGAATTACTTAGAACGATAATAGGAACGGTGCTGAGATTATTTGAACTGAAAAACCCCTTTATATCATCCAGTAAATTCAATCCTTCCTCCCTTGTAGGTAAATAAAGATCCAATAAAATCAACTGCGGAAATGGCTCGCGCGCTTTCCAACCGGAAGCCAGAAATTCCAGAGTACTTTGTCTGTTTGTTGTGCCGCTAATTTTGACATTAGGCATGCTCTCCTTCAAAGCCACATCCATCAAACCCCAATGGTCGGCATTATCTTCAACAAAAAGAATACTCGTTGCTTTATATGTTTTCGAGATAGCTAAACCTTTAAAAGCCGGATACTGATTCAGAAAGCAAACATTAATTGCTTCTGCCATTTGAATATAGTCCTCAATCAGGACTGGTTTGGTCATGTAGGCGTTAATTCCTGCCTCATAGGCCTGTCTTACAAGTTCGGGATTCGAGGTTGTTGAAATCATTACAACCGGAATATCCTGACAGTACGGATCTGCTTTAAGAACTGCAATCGCTTCAAGACCGCTTACACGGGGCATGTTCATGTCCATCAGGATAAGCATTGGGAACCGGCTTAATTCCTTCTTTTTGATCATGTCAAGCAACTCTTTTCCGTCAGTTACTTCTATGATTCTGATATCATCAATAACACTTTCAATTGCTTCTCTAAAAAGCATCCGGTCGTCGTCGTCGTCGTCAACGAGGTAAATAGTCTTGGTAGTAGGCATGGTAACAAGGATAAGCAGGTGCCGGGCTTGGCAATCCTTTCGTCTGTTACAGGAACCGAAGTCCGCATGAGAGGTGAAAGCTTATTAAAGGTAGCGCTTTATTGCGAGGCTATTGTTTTTAATTAGAACAATCGAGCCGGTTATTATTTTATTATATGATTATTTTCACAAAATGCAGCATAAGTGCCTGATCGCTGAACAAACAGCTTCAGAATAAAAACAGGGCAACCCAAAATTTGAGCTGCCCTGTTTTTGCGTTTTAACTTCTTAGAAGTTGCGGTTATTTCTTACTTCCTGTAGCTTCATTTCACTATCCTTTGTTGGCGTGTAGCGTACCGGTGTAAATATTTTGTAGATGCGGTTTTCTTTCAACAGATGGTCAGGATGGTTTGCAGAAACTTCCTGATTATTTGATTGCCCGATCAGTTCTCTCAGATTTTTGACCAGGCCGGATATCATTGACATGTTTGTGATATTTAGATTTGTAATCAAAATAATTACAGACCAAAGATAACTATAACGTTGGTCGCATTGGCTACCAAACTGCCACTAAGTGTTACATGATTCACACATTATCCGCTGTAAGCCATCCTTTATTCCCTGATTGTTTAAAATAACTGGGCGTAAAACCAGTTACTTTTTTAAACTGACTGGATAAATGGGCAACGCTGCTGTAATGCAGCTTGTAGGAAATCTCGGTAAGTGTAAGCTGCCCTAGTGAAAGGAGTTCCTTCACACGTTCAATCTTATGGAACATGATATAGTGTTCAATCGTAATTCCCTGTACTTTCGAGAACAGATTAGCCATGTAGGTGTAATCATACATGAGTCTGCTACTGAGATAATTTGAGAAATTGGTACGCAGTGGCTTTTCAGCATCGTTGACCATTTCAATGATACTGGTCTTGATTTTTTCAATCAGCTGGCTTTTTTTGTCTTCCAGCAATTCCAGCCCATGAACAGCGAGAGCCGTTTTTATTCTGAGAATATCTTCGTCCAGGATAGCGCCTGTCAATTCAATCTCTCCCTGCTCTGCGGGTAAGAAGACCAGACTTAGTTTGTCGAGTTCTTCTTCAACGATTTTCCGTTCGCGAAGGCTTACCATGTGTTTAATGTGCAGCCTCATTGGGTAAATCGTGTAACCAAACCTGAATCGTTTCCGGTAAGTTCTTTAAAGCTAGTGATTTTCAGATATAAAACATAATCCGCTTTCAGGGTGTGCTATCCTCCGGACTTGCATTTCTTTTCACCAGACTTTTATCAGAAACAGAATCCAGTACCTGCGGGCATATATAACGTTTCCCTTTGAGGACGGCCTGAATACATTCATCCAGTTCTGAGATGGGATTTTGTTTTGAAACATATCCGTTTACTTCTGCTTTCAGATAGTCCGCAATCATGGTAGGATCCGCCTTTTCGTCGTAGACAATCACTTTACCGTTTACATTCCATTTTTTCACCGTCCCGATATTTTCGGTTTCTCCGGAACTTGGATGCTGGTTGATTCCCAAAATGACAAGATCCGGATTTTGGCCAGGATATTGTGTTGAAAAAATCTCTGCGCTTTCGCAAGACAGGACGGTTACACCTTCATAATGCTCTTCAAGATACAGGCTTAATCCTTTGCGTAAGATCGGAAATTTGTCAATTAGCGCTATCGTGAGCATAGTAACCTTGTCAAAACCTGATAATTTATTTGTTGCTGGTTACTCTGGCAAAGTTTCCCATTTTTAATTATTCCACTTTCAAATTTTCGATTTTTGAAAGTATCCTGTTGCTTGCATGCAACAGACTGAGATCTAACACTTTTCAGGCATCTCAATATTTGTATGATTCGAGGCAAACAAAGACTCCAAAGTAAATAATTTTGGTGTTATTTTTTGTTTTTTTATTACTAAAATTCTATTCAGGGAGTCGAAATAATTTCTAATTCCAAAAAATAATCCGGAGATGTCAACTCCGGATCTCATTTCTACGTTTCGCCGATGTTCACCAATCGGTCCGGATCAGGGGTTCGTTTTTCGAATGGGTTGAAATTTCCAGTAAGTCAGACTTCTCCATAACCATTCCAGCGGACCAAAATAAAAGTAACGGAGCCAGATCGGGCTGATGATAATTTGTAAAATCCAGATGCAGAAAACCAGGTAGAAAATCTGATAGTATTCCAGGGTTGCATAATAATTAAGCCCGTATCCGAAAAAGAAAAGTGTACATATTATCGTGTGCATGACGTAATTGGTCAGCGCCATTTGTCCCACAGCTGCTAACCGGTTAAAAAATTTCTGAGCCACTCCAGACTGAACAATAAGAATAACAACAGATGCATGCGCCATAACCAGTAAAATACGCTGGAAAGGATAAATGATATTAACCCAGACAACCGGATTATTTTCCATGTGAACAAAGGAAGCTGCCAGATTTGGGAAATGGATAAAACTGTAATAAAAATCATATAAGACCAGCGGCAAACCAACTCCGTAGCCAATCAGCATCGTTAGCTTATACTGCTTCTTTTTCCATTGACCAGTAAAAAATCCCCATTTAAACAGCGCTATGCCCAACAGCATCAAAGCTAATGGATCGGCAATTCCGTACATAAAATACTTAAATTGCCAGTCAAACGATGTTTTACGGATCTTTTTAGCCACTGTGGCATAATCCGACTTCATCTTTTTTGTATTGTCCTTAATGTCCTGTTCATTAGGAATGAAATCTTTTTCAACTTCCCGCCAATCTGCCAGAACCTTTTTCTGCGTTGCATCCGGGGTTTTATTGGAGAGCAATTCTGTTTTAACCCTGACATAATCCAGCCGCTTCTGACGCATATCTTTATAAAACATGTATCCCATACCAAAATCCAATATTGCCACAAGCGGTACGCCCAGGGCGAGATATTGCGGCTTCACTTTCCTGAACAGAAAAGCAATCATGCCGATTACACCGTATGAATACAAAATGTCTCCCTCCCAAAGCAGTAAATGGGCATCAGCAAGGCCGAAAACTACCAGCCACGCCATCCGGCGATAGTATAAAAATGTAGTCGATTTACCTGCTGCTTCTTTTTTTGTTGTAAACAATAAAATTCCCGCTCCGAAAATCATTGAAAACAGCGCTCGCATTTTACCCTCAAAAACGACAGTTATAAATCCTCGTACCCAGAAATTAAGACTTTCCAAGTCGGTCCGGAATGGCTCGGAAAAGCGTTGCGGCATCGAAAATGCCGGAATGTTCATGAGCAGAATACCCAGCAGCGCAATCCCGCGCAGGATATCTATTGAATCAATACGGTTTAATTGTGAAACAGGAGAAAAGAAGACTTTTTCCGTTTTAGGAGTAGTAAGGTTTACGCTTTCCATCATTGAAATTTATTGTTGAATTAGAACTCTGGCAGAGCTGACAATAAATTTAATGATATAGATTTTCAAAAACTCATTGATAATCATTTACTTATTATTCGGCAAGTACAAATTATTTATCTGAGTACCATAAATAGAGAACTGCCGAAAGGTGCTGTACTGAGAATGTTTTCTTCCATACGCATGACCGACCTTAATAGGCCGTTGACAAGGTCTCCTGGATAACTTACGTCCGAATCGGGACCGGCATGATTCATATGTTTTTTTTTGATCTGATATCTTTGCCAGCTTCTGACAAGCCAGATAGGAAGGGAAAGTGCAAAGGGCCAGTAGGTTTTGTATTCGACAATTAACCCGGACGAATGAGCATAAGCGGCAAAGTCCTTAAATTCAAACCGCCGGGAGCTGCCAACTGCAATATCATGCGTACCAGAAAATGCTTCAAATGCGTGGATATTTATCAGGATAATTCCTCCCGGTTTCAGTTTCTTTCGGAAGTTCTGTAATGCGCGGATAATCTCCTGATCGTTTAGAAAATACAGAGCGTCGTTACAGATAATCACATCAAAAGTTTCTTCCGGTTTAAAAGCTTCTACATTTTTAAGATCGCCAAAGCTTACACTCAGATTTCGTTCCAGCGAAAAATCGATCGCATGCTGTGAATAGTCAAAACCGGTTGTATCACGATATCCTTTTTCCTTTAAAAATGAAAGCAGGCCACCAGTTCCGCAGGCTGCATCGAGGATTTTCAGATCCGGATTAAAGGTTTTAAAACGTTTATTGATTTGTTTCAAAACCTTTCCATGGAGTGTTTGATACCACCAGAGCTTTTGCTCTACCTCGTACATTCGCTGGTATTCTAGCCGGTTGCCGATCATGCTGTTACCGTGCTATTGTACTTGATCACATATTGGGGCTGCCCGCTTTGTGCCATGAAACTTTTGCCGATATATTCACCCAAAACACTTAAAAGCGTACATTGAATACCTCCGATAAAAATAAAAGCAGCCGTAACCACCTGCCAACCCTTTGGGTCCGGACCTAAAATCCACTGACCGAAAAGGAATGTCAGTAAAATAAAACCAAGCCCAAACAACCCCAGCCCGATTGGCATAAAAACCCTGATCGGAAGGGAAGAATAACAAAAAAGAATGTTCAGGAAAAGCGAAATAAGTTTTCGCCAGGTATAGTTGGAAGCTCCTTCTTCTCGCTTCAAGTGAGATACCTGCACAGTTCCGATGTTGTTTGTAATCCGGAAAATCAACCCGTCGATGTATGGATACGGCCCCTGATATTTGATTATTTCCTGCACAACCTCGTGTTTGATGAGCTTGAAGCTTGACAAATAAAGATCTTTTGGTTTATTTAACAAATACCCGGTAATCCAGTTTACAAGCTTGCTGCCCATATTCCGGCGTTTTGAATGCTGTTTTTTCTCATAGTAGGTGTAAACAACATCATGATCCCCTTTTTCTGCGGTAGCTAAAAGTTTAAATATTTCCTCAGGAGGATTTTGAAAATCATCGTCGATCATCACGCAATAATCACCATAAGCCCAGTTTAGTCCGCACATCACAGCATTAAACTCTCCATAGTTCCTGCGCAGTGATATAAAACGAACGTTGGAATATTGGTCAGCCAGTTGTTGACCAATTCTTTCCGAAGCATCCCTGCTGCCATCATTCACCATCACAATTTCGAAGGAGATGGCAGAAAGCTCAGACTGTAACCTTTCCACAAGTAACCTTATGGTGGATTGGCTATTGTAAACCGGGATGACGACAGATAACTTCATAAAGTAATTTGATTGATAACAACTTATTTACGAATCAAACTGATTCACCGATTGAATTACATACGAGATTTCATCATCTGTGAGCCGCGGATGCAATGGCAGACTAATTACTTCGCGATGAATTTTTTCTGTCAAAGGCAGTTGTTCGTCATTGAGATGTGCATAAGCCTGCTGTTTATGAATCGGAAGCGGATAGTGTATATTGGTTTGTATACCTTTGTTTTCCAAATATTTAACAAGATCCTGACGCCTGTTATGCCGGACTACAAACAAATGCCAGACATCTTCATTGATGCGGTCTCCGGGTGGGAGAATCAGGTCCGGTAATTTTATTTCGTTTAGATAACGAGCTGCAATTTCTTTCCGTCGTTTATTTTCTTCATCCAGAAAAGGAAGTTTAACACTAAGAATAGCTGCCTGCATTTCGTCTAGTCTGCTATTCACCCCCTGATAGTCGTTTTTATAACGTTCCTGAGAACCATAGTTCCGCAGGTAAGCTATTTTTTCAGCAAGCGATTTGTCCAGGGTGGTTACAGCTCCTGCATCGCCAAACGCCCCCAGATTTTTGGTAGGATAAAAACTAAAAGCCGTAGCATCTGCAATGCCTCCGGTTTTTTTCCCCTGAAAAAGCGCTCCATGAGCCTGCGCCGCATCTGTAACAACCTTCAATTGATGGCGCTGCGCAATTTGCATGATGGTGTCCATCTCACAACACCGTCCGTAAAGATCTGTGGTAATTATCGCTCTGGTCAGCGGACTTATTTTCTCTTCAATTTTTAGAGGGTCAATAAGCATCGTTACCGGATCGGGCTCCACAAATACGGGAACCAGATTTAAAGCACTTACCGGCAAAACAGAAGCGATATAGGTATTCGCAGGAACAATAATCTCACTGCCTGCAGGAAAGTCAAACGCTTTTAATATTAAGGTAATCGCATCCAGGCCATTGGCTACGCCTACACAATAGCCGGCTTCACAATAGTCAGCGAAAGATTTTTCAAATGCTTTTAATTCATTTCCCAAAATATACCAACCCGACCGAAGCACACGCAGCGTGGCCTCTTCAATCGCCGGTAAATGGGGCTCATTGATCTGATTTAAATCCAGAAAGGGAATCATTGGGAAATTAGATGGTTCAATAAATAAGGCTCGTCAATATAATCCGCCTGGTCGTAATGCTCATTGGAAAGAACTAGCAGGATTGCGTCTTTTGAAAATGAATCCATGATGTGCCAGTCTTTGGGTTCGAGAATAAGGCAAACTTCGGGATTATCAAGTAAAAAATATTCTTCCTCTTCGCCATCGTTGGAATAAACGCGGCAACTGCCATGAATACAGATTAACGCATTCCAGGCTTTATGATGCCGGTGTCCGCCTCTTTTTGTATCTCCTGCTCCGTAAATATAGAAAACACGTTTGATCGCTCCGGGGATAATATTTTCAAAAACCGTAAGATTGCCCGTGCCAGAGCTAAACGTTTTCAGCTCAATTAAGTTTGGCATATTTGTCAGTTAGGGGATGTATAAAATTTTCAAATAGTATAATTTAAGTTACATTTTATAAATACAGAGGGAGATAAACATTTTATGCTTTACTACAAAAATATCTGCTTTGCGTTATAAAACAAATGCTACCAATGGAAAGTTAGGGAATTTAATCGTCTCTTCAACAGCTAAGTTTTAGAGAATATAACTTATTCAGATACAAAACGTTTGGTTGTGATAATAGTGCTACGCACAGTATCAAATAGTACTATTCTGCAAATAAAGTAATTCTACTATTTCCAACTTGGCAAAATTTTACTTCCATCTTCGGTTTGTTCAATTTTGAGGTAGGTTTGAATTTCCTGCTGAAGATCTTCAACGTGGCTGATAATACCAACGATGCGGTTTTCCTTACGAAGCGATTTGAGGGTTTCGAAAACCGTTTGTAATGCATTTTTATCCAAGGATCCAAAACCTTCATCCAGGAAGAAGAAGTTATGCTTTGATTCGTTTCTTACGTGAATGTGGTCTGCGAGGGCAAGGGCAAGAGACAATGCTGCCTGAAACTTCTGCCCGCCTGATAAAGTTTTTAATAACCGGATATGGCCCCCGTTTAACAAATCACGAACCCAGAAGCTGTTTCCTTCACCCAGTTCAAGGTGCAGCTGCTGGTGGGTCATTTGATGAAAACGGTGATTAGCGGCCTGAATAAGATTTTGCAGATAAATACTTGACGCATAATCAACAAAACCACTGGACCGGAACAGTCTTGCAAGGTCGTCCAGGTGTTCCTTACGAAGCTGAAGGCGCTCTTTCTCTTTTAAGAGCAAAGCTTTTCTGGCCAGATTTTCTGCCATTTTTTTGAGCAAACCTTCCAGTAAGCCTTCTTCTTTTCGAAGAGAATTTAGATTTTGGTTAAGAGAATCCTTTTCCTTTGCCAGCTTTTCATGTTTTTCCGGATCGTAAACCTGGTCCTGATTTTCAGTTTTCAGCGTTTCAAGGTCTCTTTTGGTTAAACTCAACCCAGTTTTAAAAGCATCGATCAGTTTCCTTTCAGAAACGGTCTGGATTGTGTCGGAAAGAATTTCCTGCACCTTGCTTTCATTTTCGAAGCCGTGAACCGCGAGTTGTTCCCAAATAGACTTTTGAACCTGGTCTAATTCCTTTTGATTGGTTTCCAAAGCTGCGAATAAGGTAGTCTGGCTTCCCGAAATCGTATTTTTTTCTTTGTAGAGCAGATCAATCTGAGTTTCAGTCTGTTCGTAGAGCTGTTTTATCTTTTCGTGACTGCCTTTCAGTTCATTAACTTTTAAGGAAATAGCCATTTTATCCTGACCGGCGAAATCCGTTATTTTAACAAGTATCAATTGTTCCGAAAGTGTTGAAACGGTACTTTCAATTTTCAGAATTTCATTTTTAAGGTTTTGCAGCGACTTTTCTATTTTCTCAGCCTTTTCCTGAGTCGCTGTTTCTATGGCTGCGGCTTTGCTTTTGATCAGTAATTCATTTTCCCTGATTAACTTTTGATTACGTTCTACATCTGCAAAATGCTGGTCAAAGGCGCTGCGGTTATTCCTGTCAAATTTTTCCCACACAAAAAGCAGATCATGCTCTGAAACGCGCTCTTTGATTTCCTTATACTTTGAATTTATCGTTATTTTCTGCTTTTCCAGATGCTCAATCTGACTAAAATCCCTTTCAATTGCAGACTGGAACCTGCGAATGAGCTGATCATCTTTTAGTAGTTGATTTCGTTCTTCATCCTTTTTAATAATCTGCTGCTCCAGACTGTTGTCTGCATGTAAAACAGCCGGGTGATGTACAGCGCCGCAAAGCGGACAGGCATCTCCTTCTGAAAGACCTGCGGCATATTGATTTAAAGCCAGTTGCGTCTGAATAACAATGGTTTGTTTCGAAATATTTTCTCTTAATTTCTCATTATTTTCCAGATAACTACGGGTAAAGTCAGACAAATTTCCCAAGGTAGAAGTAGCCGTAAAATCGGTCGCGAAACGCAGGTTGGCAGCATTTATTTTTTCGGTCAGCTGCACTTGTACCTGCGTAATTTCTCTTTTCAGATCATCTGCTTCTTTCAGCACGTTTTTCCTGTTCTCCTGAATTTCATCAGATGTTGCAAACCAGGACTTAATCTGACTTAACGCCTGAATATCTGTTTGAAGGCTTTTCTTTACTTCGTTATCTTCTTCTTTGGCGGCTTTTTCTTTTTTGAGTTTCGCTATGACTTCTTCCTTTTCTTTCAGCTTTTCTTCATCTCTCACCAAAGCACTTTTGCTCTTTTCTGCCTGAGAAAAAAGATCCTGAATTTGAACTACTTTTTCCAGCTCTTCGGCCATATCAAGCAATTCATGCCGTTTTTCATACTGCTGATGAAGGCTATCAAGAATTTCCTTCTCACTTGCTAAAAGCGCAGTTAGTTCGATGTCCCGTACCTTGTTTTTATCAAATGACAACTGATCACGAAGGATGGCATTGGATAAAGACTTTTGTTGTTCAAAAAAGGTCTTAAAGTGAAGCAAACAAATTTCGAAAATACGGAGTTTTTCCTCCCTGATTTCTATACCTGAACGCTGCGATTCCAGTTCAGCCAGTTGAATCTGAAGTGTTTTTACTTTTTCAAAAACCTCTTTCAGTTTCTGAAACTGATCCAGCTGAGCAGTTAAATTCACCAACTGTTCGTTGGCAACTTTGATTTTCGACCGGACCTCCTCCCTCTTTTTCTCTTCCTCTTCAATCATCTCCGGAGTTACTTCCCCAAGCCCCTGCAGCTGCCCGTCAACATTCGACAGCTCCATGTCATTCTTTTTATTCAGCGTTCCAACATTTCTGCTTAAGTCATATTTTTCGAGCTGAAAAAGCTCTTTCATCATGCGGGTTCGTTCCGCATCTTTCAGTTCAATAAATTCCTGAAAACGTCCTTGCGGTATGATAATCGTCCGGCGGAAATTATCATAACTCAGACCAATGATATGCTCAGTGGTTTCATTTTCTGAAAGAGGTACCCAGAAGTTGTCTTTTCTGATATAAGCCTTCCGCTCAAATGTCTTTACCTCTTTAAAATTTTTACTGTTTCGTTTTCCTCTTACCGTGAAACGATAGAGATCACCACTTTTTCCTGCTATGCATTCAAAATCGATCAGCAATTCGTCCGACCGCAGGTTCATCATGTTGTACGTCCGGTCGTCTCCCGATTTGTTCAGGCGTTCCGTGTCTCCGTACAAAGCAAAAGTGATTGCTTCCAGAATGGATGATTTGCCGCTTCCCACAGATCCGAAAATGCCGAACAGCGATGCGTCCGTAAGTGCATCAAAATGAATTTCCTGCTCGGTTTGATAAGAGTATAAACCCTTTATTTTAAGATATTTGGGGATCATTTTTAAGGCTGTTAGCCGTCAGCTTTCGGCTACATGTTGTTCAATATTTTGAGTTGCTTATTTACCCATGACGGAATAGTTCAATCGGGTTATCAGCTTTCTGCCGATTGCTGATAGCCGACTGCTGACAGCCCATCTTTGAGCATGGCCAGCAGATCGTCCAGATAAAGACGGTCATTACTTAGTCGCGGAACCTTATTCTGGCCTCCAAGTTTCTGGCGTTTCCCCATCCATGCATAAAACGTCCCGGCAGGTACAAAATGAATAACCGGCTCTAAAAGTGCCATATCTTTGTAACGTTTGGCATCATAATCCGAATTTACCTCCCTGAGCGATTCGTCCAGAATTTTTGCAAATTCCTTCTGACTGCCTGGCTCTTCTGTAAATTCTATCACCCATTCATGTCTTCCACGTGATCCGTCGCCCATGTAAACCGGCCCGGCGGTATAGTTGGCTACCAGTGAATTGGTTTTCTGCGTAGCCATTTTTATCGCATGATCCGCATTTTCGACAATGACCTCCTCTCCAAAAGCATTGATAAAATGTTTGGTTCGGCCACTCACTTTTACCCGAAATGGATTTTTAGAAGTAAATTTAATCGTGTCACCAATCAGGTAACGCCATAAACCTGCGTTGGTTGAAATTACCAGAGCATAGTTTACGCCCACTTCGACTTCATCCAGCAACAGTGCTTTCGGATGGGTTTTACCCACTTCATCCATCGGGATAAATTCGTAGAAAATGCCATAATCGAGCATCAACAGCATTTCGCCCACTTTGCTCAGATCATCCTGAATAGCAAAAAAGCCTTCGGATGCGCTGTACGTTTCCAGATAGGTTACCTGGTCGGAAGGAAAATATTTTTTTGTGAACAGATCGCGATAAGGCTCAAAAGAAACTGCTCCGTGCACGAAAACCTCAAAGTCGGGCCAGACTTCGAGCATGTTTTCTTTTTTTGTCAGTTCAAGAATCTGGTCAAGAAGGACAATGGTCCAGGTTGGCACGCCCAGAATACTCGTAACGTTTTCCTGCGAACAGATCGCAGCCATTTTTTCCAGCTTGCTTTCCCAATGATCCATCAGTGCTACCTCAAGCGGCGGCGTACGCATAAACTCTCCCCATGCAGGTAAATTTTGCATAATAACAGCAGATACATCTCCAACCTGGGTATGATCATCGAAGGGATTTGCATGAAGTGTTCCGCCTATCGAGAGGCCTTTTCCGTCAAAAACCCTTGTTTCCGGACGGTTATGGATGAGCAGCGTCATCATGTCCTTGCCGCCTTCATAATGGCATTCTTCCAGCGCCTCCGGCGATACCGGCAGGTATTTGCTTCTCGCGTTGGTTGTTCCGGAAGATTTGGAAAACCACTCAATCGGTGAGGGCCAAAGTACGTTTGGCTCCCCTTTTAAAACTCTCTCTATATATGGATACAGCTCCTCATAAGAAGAAACCGGAACCTGATCCTGAAATTCCTTTATGGTTTTGATCTGGCCATAATTGTGCTTTGATCCCCACTCTGTGTAACGTGCAGTTTCTATCAGTTCAGAAAATATGCGTTGCTGGGTTTCAACGGGGGTTTTCATAAACTGTTCAATCCTTTCAAAGCGCCGCTTTAAAAACCAGACGGTCATATCGTTCACCAGCTTCATAACGTGATCGGTTGGTTAAGATTTCAATTGGGAAATTTAGTAAAATTAGTAAATAAAAATGGTGAGAGAACAGACTAAAACTGTTTCCCTCACCACTGGCTTGTGAATTATTTCTTTAAGCTTTGGTACTGAACTTCCTGTAAAGAAAAAGAAGTAACACAGCCCCAAGAATTGCAATAAAAAGGCTTCCGATATCGAACCCGTCAACAGTGCCATAACCAAGCATGGATGAAATCCAGCCGCCGACAACTGCACCGGCGATACCGATCAGAATAGTAACGATAAAGCCGCCCGGATCCTTACCAGGGTGAAGTGCTTTTGCAATTGCTCCGGCAAGGAGGCCGACGATGATCCAGGTTAAAATTCCCATTATGTTTTTAGTTTATTGTGAAATGTATATTTCAATAATATAAAAACTGTGCCTTACAAAAAGGCAGATGCGATATTTAATTCGGACAGCTTTTTTTATTTATCAAAAAACATATTACTCCCGCCAGCCTTTTTACTAACCGTCGATTCAATTTCCTGAACATCAGCATTTGTTCTTGCTGCCTGCAAAGTGCTTTGCCTCACAACACGTGAACCCACAATTCTAAACAAGGCTTCTCCTAGCAAAGGATCTCTTGGATTTCCGTATGGGTAAAGTTTGGTACCTTCCGCAACGGCGTAGTCCGGCGTGAAACCTACCGAATAATCCGATTTGCGAAGACTATTGAAAGATTTGGTAACAATTGGCTGCAATCCCCACTTGATACCTTCATCCTCTCCGGTTATGGTAATTGAACCTACGTTTTTTCCATACGTTTTAGCACCTACCAAAGTTACATTCATAAAAGGTTTCAGCCCGTTAATTACCAGTTCACTCGCGGAAGCAGAATTTCCGGAGACAAGGATGATGAAGTTGTTAAGACTTGAACCAATGTTCTGAGGCTTGGACTGGAATTTCTCAAAGAAGAAATTCGCTCCGTATTGTTTTTCGAGCACTGGCGTAACAGTCTTGTTGTATTCTTTATAATAAAACACATCATTGGTTGTAACCTTGCCAATAAGACTGGCCAGGTTGGTTGCCGAACTCACATAGCCACCGCCATTGTAACGGAGATCCAGAATAAGGGAATTAACGTTATTTGCCTTGAATCTGGCAAAAACCGTTTCAAGTTTCTGATCGTAAGCAACCGAATTTTTAACGCTGTCCGGGCCGCGCACAAAGTGGTGATATACCAGATAGGCTACCTTGTTTGCACCAAACTGAAAAGTGGTATCATAATAAACAGGGTCCTCCTGAATAGAAAGTTTTTCGAGTGATTTTTTCGTAGTCCCTTCGGTAATTGTACCATCATCGGTTATTGAGCCAAAGGTAAACGAGAGCGTACCGGATGCGTTAAGAAGCTGGCTGTAGTTTGTGCTGGTAAGCTTTTGGTCGTTTACGCTTGTAAATACATCTCCACGTCTAATGCCTGCTTTTGAGGCAGGTGAATTTGGTAGTGTGTACAATACAATCCCGACAACGTTTGTCGTGTTTCTTGGATAATAAACCAGCTTGTAGTCCATGCCGGTCGTCTTGGAATTACCGTTCAGGGACGAAGTCAGTTCATCCGCACTTTCCTGTATCCACGAAAAACGATCTCCGTCAGGATTGGTTGCTGCGTCATACTTGTTCAGCAACGAAGTAAAAAAAGCAGACGGCTCCAAAGTCATATCCGGACTAGCAGGAATTTTATCATTCCAGTAATACCAGTAGTTCATCTGCTCCAGAATCCACTTGTTGGTTTGTGTTTCGGTGGCTGGCTCCACAACTTTGTCTTTACAGGCATACAACACACCTGCCAGCAGCATAACCAGAAAGATTCTTTTTAAAAGCATAACGTCATTGTTTGTAATTGAGAAAAACCTCACTGATTATATCACAAGCTTCATTCATTTGTACTTCATTAATCACAAGCGGAGGGGCAAAACGTATTTTATTTCCATGAGTAGGTTTGCAAAGCAACCCTCTGTCCATCATTTTATAACAAAGGTCCATGGCTGTGGGGCTGTCTTCTGTATCGTTAATTACGACTGCGTTCAAAAGACCCTTTCCTCTAACGTTTTCAATCAGTGAACATTGCGTTTGCAGAACAAACATTCTGCTACGGAAAAGCTGACCCATAAATTCTGCATTTTCTGCCAGGTCTTCCTCTTCAACAACCTGCAAGGCAGCGATCGTTACTGCACATGCCAAAGGATTTCCGCCATAAGTAGACCCATGTTCTCCGGGTGCGATCGTCAGCATAATTTCGTCGTTTGCAAACGCAGCTGAAACAGGGATTGTTCCACCTGATAACGCTTTTCCAAGGACCAAAATATCCGGTTTTACATTTTCCCAATCGCAGGCGAGTCTTTTTCCTGTCCGGCCGATGCCCGTTTGTACCTCATCCGCAATAAAGAGAACATTGTATTTGGTACACAGTTCACGAACGCCTTTAAGATATCCATCTTTTGGAACAACCACACCAGCTTCACCCTGAATCGGTTCAACCATAAATCCGGCAATGTCCGCATCATTCTTTAATGTATTTTCCAATGAATCCAGATCATCATAAGGAATGATCACAACACCCGGCAAAAATGGCCCGTAATCATCCGTACTCGAAGGATCCGTTGAAGAAGAAATTGCAGCCAGCGTCCTTCCCCAGAAATTACCGGATGCATACAATGTTTTGGCTTTATCAGGAGCAATTCCTTTTACTTTGTAAGCCCATTTACGGGTTAGCTTCAAAGCAGTTTCACCACCCTCTACGCCTGAATTCATCATCAGGACTTTATCATATCCAAAATATTCGCAAAGGAACTTTTCACATTCACCCAAACGATCGTTGTAAAAAGCCCGTGAGGTTAAAGTTAGTTTTTGCGCCTGCTCGATTAACGCATTCACAATCTTCGGATGACAATGCCCCTGGCTTACCGCGCTGTATGCAGAAAGAAAATCCAGATATTTTTTCCCCTCCACATCCCACAGGTGCACACCCAATCCTTTGGTCAGCACCACCGGCATCGGTTTATAATTATGAGCTCCGTACTTATATTCCAGTTCCATTGCATGCTGCGCGGTGTCGAAAGCAGCGTCGGTATAGTGTGCCATATTTTTATATACGTCTTAAATAAGAAGTTCGATTTCGTTAGTAAAAATACGTAAAATGAGTTTATTTTAAGTCATTTACCGAAGATGATCCGGTATTTAAAATACAATAATCTTTGGTGTCCATTGAATCATTCAGATATCTGACCTAACTTTGCACGAGAATCTCATAGGGGTGCCCAACCGAACGGGCTGAGATCATACCCATACTACCTGATCCGGATAATGCCGGCGTAGGGAGAGAAAGCTTAACGTAAGGAAAGAATGTTCGTTTTACTGACTTTCAAGCCATTACCAATTTTAGCTGTTTTCAATTTTTTATAATTTAACCAAGGATAGGTGGCCCCTGCCTGTTCGTAACCACTTTATCGCCGTGCGAAAAGTTACGACCTATCTGTTGATGCTGATGTTCAGCGCTCTATCCATTTTGCCTGTTTGGGCTCAAAAATCCATTTCCGGAAGAATAACCGATGTTGCCGACGGCAAACCATTGCCTGGTGCTACCATCCGCGCCGGGGAGATCCGGGGTGCAGCTTCTGATAAAGACGGAAATTTTACGTTAAAAAACATTTCTGAGAATGTTCAGTCGCTGGACGTTTCCTACATTGGGTATCAGTCCGTAAAATTTGGCATTTCAGAATCCGGCAACGCTCTGGAAATTAAGTTAAACAAAAGTACTTACCAGGCCGATGAGGTAATTATCAGTGCCACGCGGGTTACCGACAAAAACGGCATGGCTTACACCAATGTAAGTGCTGAGGCAATTGAAAAACAAAATCTTGGCCAGGATTTGCCGGTTTTGTTAAACTTTACTCCTTCGCTGGTCAGCACAAGTGATGCGGGCGGAGGTGTTGGTTACACAGGAATCCGTATCCGTGGTTCCGATGCGACACGTATCAATGTCACGGTAAATGGAATTCCTTACAATGATGCTGAAAGTCAGGGCGTTTTTTGGGTGAATATGCCTGATTTTGCCTCATCTGTCAGCAGTGTTCAAATTCAGCGAGGCGTAGGGACTTCCACAAATGGCGCAGGTGCTTTTGGTGCTTCAGTGAATATTAATACCAATGCTTTTCGCCAGGAAGCTTATGCGGAGTTAAACAACTCATATGGTTCTTTCAATACTTTTAAGAATACAATCAAACTTGGTACCGGACTTCTTAAAGACAAATTTACAGTTGACGCTCGTCTCTCACGGGTTTCGTCCGACGGTTTTGTAGATCGCGCTTCTTCGGAATTACACTCTTATTATTTATCAGGAGCTTATTTTGGCAAGAAAAGTTTTGTACGTGCCAATGTCTTTTCAGGAAAAGAAAGAACTTATCAATCCTGGAATGGCGTGCCTGAGGCAAAATTAAAAGGAAACCGCGAAGGTATTCTGGAATACATCGACAGAAATGGAATAGGTGAAAAAGATGCTGAGAATTTACTGAATTCTGATGAACGGACCTTCAATTCATATACTTATAAAAACGAAGTAGATAACTACCGCCAGGATCATTATCAGCTGGTTTCTTCCCACACACTGAGTGACAAACTTACATTTAATGTCAACGGATTCCTGGTCCGCGGATTGGGTTACTACGAGCAATACCGGACAAATGACAAATACAGCAATTACAATCTTTCCAACACCATTATTGGCAGTGATACACTTGCCCGCACCGATCTGATCCGCCGTCGCTGGCTGGATAATTACTTCTATGGAACCACCTTCTCATTTGATTATAACAGTTTCAAAAAACTTACAGCAAGCATTGGCGGCGGATGGAACCGGTACGATGGCAAGCATTACGGACAGATTATCTGGGCACGGAATGCTGGAAACATTGAGAACGAACATCAGTATTATTACAATAAGGCCGTAAAAAAGGATTTTAATATTTATGGTAAACTTTATTATCAGCTTACCGAAAAACTGAATGCCTTCGCCGACATTCAGTTCCGCCAGGTCAGCCATACGATCGACGGAACGGATAATGACTTGATCCTGCACGCCGTTGACCAGTCTTACTCTTTTGTAAATCCAAAGGCAGGTTTAACTTACCGGATTGCTGATCAGAGTTCTGTTTACGCCTCGTATAGCCTGGGTAACCGTGAACCGAACCGTGATGATTTTACCAATTCGACCGCACAATTATTTCCAAAAAATGAAACAATGCATAATGTGGAGGCGGGTTTTCGTACGCAAAGGGGAATCTGGGCAGTTGCAGCGAATTATTACCTGATGAGCTACAAAAATCAATTGGTATTAACCGGACAAATTAACGATGTCGGAAATTCAATACGCGTAAATGTGCCGAAAAGTTATCGCACCGGTATTGAACTTGAAGGCGCAATAGCATTTAGCAAATTCCTGAAATGGAACGCAAACGCAACCTTCAGCCAAAACAAAATTGATAATTTCACTGAGTACGTAATCGATTACGATACCTATGAATACAGAACTATAAATCACGGAAAATCGGATATTTCATTCTCACCGAACGTAATCGTCGGCAGTCAGTTTGTGTATAGCCCCAAAAAGAATTTCGAATTGGCTTTGCTGACTAAATATGTAGGAAAGCAATATCTCGATAACACCTCAAGCGAAACCCGGAAACTGGATGCATACTTTACCAATGATATCCGGTTAACCTGGACGATCAAACCAACCTGGATAAAAGAAATCGGATTCAATTTATTGGTGAATAATATTTTGAATGAGAAATATGAGTCGAATGGCTACACCTATGGTTATTTTGCTGGTGATGTTCTTACTCAGGAGAATTTCTACTTCCCACAGGCAGGGACCAATTTTCTGGTTGGGGTGAATTTTAAGTTTTGAGTTTTCAACGCAGAGTTAATTGAGTTTTGCGCAGAGTTTCGCAGAGATAATTTTATAAACTCTGCGTAACTCCGCGAAACTCACTTTTAGCTCCGCGTTTCAATCATTTAAATAGGCACTTCGTTAAAATAAAAATAGGATGAGTTATATTAGTATTCTGATAGTCTGTTTGAGATTTGTAAATAAGATTAGATATGCAAACTACATACCATTTGCGCGCCGGAGAGATCAATAGTAATACTAATTTCAAAATAAAAAGTCGTATATTTATATATGAAATATGCTGACATTATTAAGGAAAGTATAGCTGATTTGCTTTTCATGGAAAAGCGTGAAAAGAATGCAATGCGTCGTGATCGAATTCGATTTATAAGATCGCTAAAAATGGGAGAGTATCGTAGCCAAGCTCGTGCAGGTGCTGCGATTGGATTGGGCGAACGACAATCACAACGGCTTTGGAATAGTTATGTTAAGGGCGGAATTAAGGAATTACTATCAACATATTCAGACCGTTGGTGGGGCAAACTCAGCAGT
>NZ_SMFL01000010.1 GCF_004349265.1 Dyadobacter psychrotolerans | reverse complement strand
CTGCTGAGTTTGCCCCACCAACGGTCTGAATATGTTGATAGTAATTCCTTAATTCCGCCCTTAACATAACTATTCCAAAGCCGTTGTGATTGTCGTTCGCCCAATCCAATCGCAGCACCTGCACGAGCTTGGCTACGATACTCTCCCATTTTTAGCGATCTTATAAATCGAATTCGATCACGACGCATTGCATTCTTTTCACGCTTTTCCATGAAAAGCAAATCAGCTATACTTTCCTTAATAATGTCAGCATATTTCATATATAAATATACGACTTTTTATTTTGAAATTAGTATTATTATTGCTTGAAAGCCTTAAATGGTTAAAGAGTGAAAATTGCAAAGAAACGATTCTTACGGTGAATACAAAAAATAAATCAGCTATGAAACTTTACCGTAAGGTCGGTTTTTCATTTAGCAAATTTTATTATATAGACATGAATAAAACCTTATAACTTTCTTGAATACGTTTTAACACGGCTACGTCTGATTATCTCTCATTTATTTGATTTTAAGTTTAATCGTACTCATATTGTAAGCAGCAAAACATCCAAATCCTCCGTTGATGTTTCCTGTAATATTGATAGGCTCGGCGAATGGATTATCGTCGGCAAGACTGGCCTGGTTAATGCTTTGATAATAATCATAGTAAATTTTATCGATGTTTAGAAGATTCATTTCAATCTCCTGTCTGATAACGCTACCCCTGTACGTACCGGTCCAGTAAATACCATCCGCGGATTGCATAACCCCATTTTCCTGATTCTTATCGCTGAGAATCATAGTTCTCGAATTTTCTTCATTGAAGAATAGAAGTTTTTTAAAGTCTATTTTTAAAGAGTTGTTTACCAATTGAATGGTCTCTGATTGACTTAATTCACCAAACACACGATAATAATTGACGCCAACCGGATCCTCCCATTGAATAGAGGCATATCTTTCCATCGTACTGTCTATGGGAGTATTGCCGACTGTAACGGTTCTCACAAAACCGGAATCAATAATTATCTTTTTAATTTGAATTGACTGGTCCGGAACCGTGCAGGTAGAATTAACAGTTCGCCCGTCTGGGGTTTTAATTATTAATTTGTATATTTCTCCACCTTGTATTACAAAACTTTTTATTGGAGAAATGTAATATCCTGATAGTGTGTCACTAATAACAAGTGAGTCACTTTTACTGTACAATACTATTCTTGCATCACTTACCATTGATGATTGATTTAATGTATCATACAATAATTTTGATTCTGTTAAGCTTACTCTAACAACGGAATCCTGAGGTGAAATAAAACATCCAACTACTAATTTTGAAGCAATCTGGTCGGTAAACTTATCGGGATTCACTTCTACGACTGGTGAAAAAAAGCTACAGGCTTGAAAAAAAATAATAGCCAGTGCCTGAAATAAATTTAGAGCTACCTGTCTGGTTACCGCCCACTGGAGTTTCATGCCTTTAAAATTTAAAATTATAGCTTACATAAGGTATAACCGGAAACAGTGAAACCCTTTTAAGTATTTGCACTTCCTTGTTATTAACTATTTTAGTGCTTTGTGAATAATAGAACGGATTTTTCCTGTTATATGCGTTATATAAACCGATATCCCACGCTCCATCATATTTGCGTCTTGTAGTGGCAAACTGTGCTGAGATATCCAGCCTATGATAACTAACTGCCTGAAAGGAGTTTTTATCACCATAAGCGCCAACGCCACTTTTTGTCCCAAAAATTTTTTCATAAGGTGTAAGATCGAAATAATTGTCTTGGTTTGGATAATGTATAGGAGCATTGTAGGTTTCACGAGCTATGGTCAGATGATTTCCTGTTGCATATAACCAGGTTGCGGACATGGAAATTTTTTTATTTACCTTTAGCATAGCAACTACAGACAGATCATGACGCCTATCGTTTCTGGGCAAATATTTTTTTCCATCATTAACTTCCTGAAATTGCCAATAGGTCTTGGACCATGTATAGCCAATCCATCCGCTTAATTTACCTACCCTTTTCCTTAGCAGGAGCTCCATTCCGTAAGACCAGCCTTTTCCTGAGGTTACATTATTTTGCCAATCAGTATTTCCTATTGTTGACGGTCCATCTAAGACAGAAAGTAAATTAGCTCCTTCTTTAAATGTAACAATATGATTCATTGTTTTATAATACACCTCAGTTGATAAGATGTAGTCAGGATATTGCTTATTATTATGAACCAAACCCAGAGAAACCTGCTTAGACTGCTCTGGTTTTAAAAGTTTTGTAGTTGGTACCCATAAATCTGTGGGAAATCCTGCCCCGGTATTCGATAACAAATGTACATATTGATTCATTATAGCGTAGGAGCCTTTAACAGCCCATGACGCAGATTGCTTGTAAGAAACACTAATCCTTGGCTCGGCACGAAATGACAATGCTCCTTCTGTTGCGTGACTTACAATCCTAAGTCCTGTACTTGCTTTAAATCTCGCTCCGGGAAACCAATTATGGCTGGCATAGATAGCACTTTCAAAACTATTTTGTTGCTGTTTCGATTGAATGTGCTCTCCGGTCTCTGTGTCAATTGCCTCTATAACACTTGGTTTAAACTGATGTAGAATGGATTGAAGACCAAAGCGAAATGCATGTGAAGGATTGGTAAAATAATCGACATCATATTTAATAGAATAATCCGTGATCGAGGACAAGTTACTTAGATTAACTATAAACGGTTCAGGAACATCCTTTTTAGAGAATGAATTTTTCAGGTTGAGTTCAAAATTATAATTGGTAAATATCAGTGACATGTTGGAAAATACCTTTTCATTGAACAAATGGTTCCATCTTGCAGTTGCGGTGCCATTTTGCCAATGAAATAAGGCCTGGCTCTCATAAGTTCCTGATTTTAGTTTTGCATAAAACTTATCTTTTCCAAAATAGCCGCTGAAGTATACTTTATCATTTTTCCCAATATCATAATTTAATTTAGTGTTAAGATCGTAAAAAAAATATCCAAGTTTTGCATTACCGTTTGATGCAAGACTCAATAACGGTGAGAGTAATACGTCCAGATATGTACGACGTCCGGAAATAATAAATGAACTTTTATTTTTCTTTAAAGGACCTTCCAAAGTTAATCGTGAAGATATTAAGCCTATTCCACCCTCCCCATGCAATGATTGTCTGTTACCTTCTCTCATTGTAACTTCCACCACAGACGAGAGCCGCCCCCCATACTGAGCTGGGAATCCTCCTTTAATAAGAGTTACATTTTTTACAGCATCATTATTAAATACAGAAAAAAAACCAAAAAGATGATTGACGTTGTAAACCGTTGCTTCGTCCAAAATAATTAAATTTTGGTCAGCCCCTCCGCCTCGCACAAATATTCCACTGCTTCCCTCAGTACCCTTCCCTACACCAGGCATGAGCTGGAGTATCTTTAAAGCATCTTTTTCACCGGCAATTGCAGGCAACGTTTTTATTTCAGCCGCAGAAAGTTCGATCTGCCCCATTTGGACCTGATCTACCGTGTTTTCTCTACTATCTTTTATTATCACCTGATCCAGTTCCATTGGCGACAAGATAATATCAAGACGTATAACAGGTTGTAATTTTATAACTTTACGGAATGGTGGGTACCCCGCCATTGAAGTAAAAATAACAATGGAATCCTGAGCCATAGACATAGGTATATTTAGTACAAAATACCCGTATGTGTTTGTGGTCGCCGATCTTAATCCACTTTCAACCCGCACGTTTGCACCGACCAAAGGCTCAGTACTGCCAGATTCCTTAACATAGCCATTGATAACCACTGACTGTCCTGACACAGAGGAAAAAGAAAGCAGGAAGAATAGACAAGATATTAAACTTTTATCCATCAATGAGTTTGTCTATTCCTTTTGACGATATTTCTTTTTAGCGCCTAAAACAATGCCAAGTGAAAGCTGAATAATAGGTCGTATTTTAGCTTTAAAATTTATACCATCTGTATATCCGGCTCCTCCCGCAACGTTAATATTGAACCCGTTATGAAAAGTTTGCTGGAATCCGCTGATTATGCCTGCTTTGGAAAACAGTGTCGATTCTTTTTGCCCGTAAAAAATAGCCTGTTCAGTAATTATGCCGGTGTATAATCCCGAATTTGTTAAGGTACTTCTACCTTTAGAAAATCGCTTTTGCAGATTTAAATAATACCTGTATTGCAGAGATATTGTTTGCATAGCCACATTTTTTCTAACTAGCTCGTTATTATCAGCAGACGTCAAGCCTACGTGAGAATCTAGCACAAAGCTCATATCTTTAGAAACTGCTCTCTCAAACGCGATGCCAGGGAATAAAAAATCAATTCTAAGTTGGTTTTTAGTAAGCTGACCTTCTGTGCCTTGCGCAATCAGATAGCTACGGGATAGAGTCGTAATTAACAAAATAGACAAACAAAATTTCACTTTCATATTGATAAGCATTTAATGTTAATTAATATATAAAGTTTTATATAACTTATCACACAATTCAGCTATGTTGCCTGACTTTTTCACAACTTTTCCTTTTGTATCAAGATTTACAAAATCATAAGTAATTTTATGTAAATTGTATAAGTCTCTATAATACGGAGGTAGTTTTTTTAAATTGTTTCTAATTTTCAGGATGGCTTTCGGCTCATAATAATTTGACGATAGAATTGGCAATACTTGCTTCATTGATTCAGATAAATTCCTATCTTTTGCATATTCTTGGTAAGGTTCATTTTCAACCATAAAAGCACCAAGTGTACTATTTAATAAAGTATGAGTTTTGTAGTATATCTCTGTAGCCTTTATTTTCGCGCTATCGTTGGAAGTAAATTTCCTTATTGATATCGAATAATATGGCAAGTGTTTATGAAATGAGTTTATTTCTTCTTTAAGCACTTTGTATTTAACACTATCCACTGTCTGTGAATACGGCAAGTTAGATAATAATAAAATTATAAATACAACATTTTTCATAATTTTTGTTCTTTAAGTAACGGTTTCCAACTATTTACCAGATGCTCCTTGAACGATCTTAGATCATCATCACTAAAGAACAATCCATAGAGAGAAATGAAAAGAATTTCAAAATCATGGATCATCATAAATATATATATTCCAATATGAAGAAATATACCAGATATAATAAGAGGGAATCTCCAATATCTATTCCAAATAAAAAATGGGAATAGAAGCTCAAACACTAATGTAAAGTATGTTGAAATTGTAGTAAAGTATCCATTTTTTGCCAATAAACTATTATAATTTGTTCCATTAAACCTCTCTGATATTAGTGTGTAATATACAGCGACACCTTTGTACCACTCTGAGGTATTTATTTTTCCAATTGCAGAAAAAAAATAAACAAAGCACAAATGTATACAAATGGAATATGCGGCCAAATTGCTTAATAAGTTTGAAATTTTCTCTATCCGTATTGTCGTATATTGTATTTTTGAAACAGAGAAATATTTATACGAATCTATAAAAATCATATATAATAAGATAAAATACAAAAGATTGTCCCCACCATTGGAAACCATTCCATTTAATTCTTGGAAGGTTCGAAATAGAACAAATACTAAAAATGCGGTAAAGTGCTTGCCTATTCCAAAAAAATATAATGTTATTAAAATAATATATATGATTATTAATATTTGATAATTTTCTCTTAAAATCGAACTATTAACACCAAAAACGTATGATCCAGTATTGTGATATATGAATGAATTTTGTCCATAAAGTAGCTCACTACTAGTAATAAACATAATTGATTTCTTTATCAAATGAAAGCATATAAATAATCTCAAAATGGACAGATATATTGAATTATTCGGATTCCTTTGCAGTTTATACAGTATAGATTCCATTTTATATACTAACAGGGAATGTTTCAAAGACAATTTTCTTTTTTGGAATGAATCTTTTATTAAACCTATCTTTAAAAGGCGGAATTTCGATGGTTACCATCCTTATCTTAAAAGTATAATTATTTTTATTTATATTGTACTTTTTGGCGATTTCTTGCGCATAGTTTTTTAATGTTTTAAAATGTACAGAATGGTACTTTTCATTTGTGAATAACAAGTTAAGTTCTTTTTGAAAGTAAGCTTTTGAAGAATCAGGATAGGTTTTTCGTAGAATTTCTAATCTGTCAGATACGCTGTTATTTAGTGCATAAGTACTTCCTGTAAGCATCCCATCAATAGCTTCGTACTTTGTATTAAAAATAGGATTTTTTCTCTTATTTTTTCTAATTGTGTGAAATATTTCGCAAGCTATAACTTGTTTATTTTTTGTTTTGTCTATAAATAAAAAATATACCCTTTCGTTAACTTTAGGAGGGGGTGTGAAAAAAGTCCATTTTTGATAAAACATCGATTCAAATACTGCTTCATATTTGTTTAGCTCAATTCTTATGAAATTATTTGGACTGCAATATATCAATGTAGCTATCCAATATGTTATGAATATGAAAAATACAAATATTTTGCATAATGAAATAATATATTCATTGATATCAAATCTACTTGTATTTTTATTGATGTTTGTCATATTTCTTTGTCAAAGAAGTATTTATGGAATAATTAAAATGTAAGACGTACACATTAGTTTGTACCTCTTACATTTTAAGCTACATTAATTTAACTCTTCAATTAATATGGACTGTTGAATAGAATTTTGTAGGTCCGATAAGTGCGCCATTCTGGTCGTATCACCCGGTCCATTTATTGCATCAACGGCTAAATATGAGGCGGCAGCTGATAGGGCCGCTACCACTACTTTTCCTGCACCATCCCATATTTTGTAGTCAAATATTTTCCAGCCAGCGAAACGTTCTACACCCGCATCCAAAGAGCTTAAATCTCCCTTATAAGTTGTGATTTCTGCTTGACCGACACATCGATTAGCAATTGAAGTAAGATTCCCATTAACTAAACCTAAAGCGGAAATTGTAGAGAGGGTAATACCTACAGCGGCAGTACGAAGACTAAAATTTGACATAATTAGCGTAGTTTAAAGTTAGCAATGATTAAATTTTTTTTTTATGCTTTGCATATCATTAGTTAATATCGTACCGGATAGATATTAACTAATGATATAGATACATTTGTAAAAGTATATATAAGATTGAATACTTAGATTGACTCGAATCAATTAATGAATTGATTCGAGTCAGTCGACGGTAACATTTGTGTTAATTATTTTATTTTACCGCGAAGACGGCTCAGTGTAGCTCTATCAATATTTAGATATGAGGCCTGAATACTTACAGATATACGACCAGACATACCAGGATACATCTTTTCAAACATCTGTAGTCTATTAATGGGATTACGGAGATTACACATCTGTACTCGCAGGTCAGCCATTATAAGGGTATTCTCGAATATAATCTGAGCTACTTCGGGGTAGGATTGCTGAATTGCCTGGTAGTTTTTATAGTCATGCTTATATAATCTGGAGGGTTCAAGAGCCTCAATGAAGTATCTCGAAGGTGTTTGATGAAGGAAACTTTTAATGTCAGTTAAGAATCCATTTTCGGGCACTATCCAGTTTGTTATTTCTCGGTCTAACAGGTCTCCATCATCCAGGTTCCCTGAGCGTTTATTCTCCTGTACAATGGTATATGCTCTAAGGATACCATGACCAATAAACCAGGCTGTTTGACTTACCGAGCCAGGTTCCAGGAGGATTGCTTTTGCAGAAACCTTTACCGGAGTGAAAAATTGTAAGATGGGTTCAATAGCTTTTCCTTCTAACCGGGTAAGGTTAATTAAATTTTGTAATAAAGCATCCATTGATAAAGTAGGAAAAATGAATCAAATATTAAGCTTCATTTTTCATAACGTATTGATATATAGTATGTTATTTGAACATTGTGTGCAGTACAAAATGTGCTAACTAATGATAAGAACTATATCTATGCAAGGTATGCATTTAATTGACACATCCTATGATTACCTAAAACGAGCAGATTATCTCAATTTACTTTTTGTTTTCTGACTAGCCCCACCTGCCACTACTGGCTAGATAGTGTTTAAGCCAAAAAAATATATGTTTTCATATACCCAATTTCCAGGCTAACATGGATTGGTTTTGGATTGGGGCTGCCGGAAATTTGTAGCATTCAATTCAATCCTATTACTCATGTTATGACCAGGTTACTAACTTCCGTTTTCTTTTTTCTTTTATTGATTGGTTGCGCCAAAGACGATACAACCGTTGAGCCGGTTGACAAAACACAGGTGGATATTCCGCAGGTGGATGATGCAGTCAGCAGTTTTATGGCAACGTATAGCGTACCCGGCGTTTCCGTTGCGATCACGAAAGATGGTAAACTGGTGTATGCCAAAAGTTATGGCAAGTCGGATAAAACATCAGGGAAAGATCTAACCAACGCTACCTTATTCCGGATTGCCAGCGTGTCGAAAACGGTTACCGGACTTGCGATTTTAAAGCTGGCTGAAACGGGAAAGCTTTCGCTCGATCAAAAGGTTTTCGGGCCTCAGTGTTTATTTGGTACTACTTATACAGCCCCTGCAGGTCAGGTTGGCAATATCACGGTAAGGCAGTTGCTTCAGCATACGAGCGGAGGCTGGGGAAATAGCGTAAACGATCCTATGTTTACCAATGCGGCTATGAGTCAGGACCAGTTGATCAGCTGGACTTTGGCTAACAGGCCGTTGACGAGTGTTCCGGGTGCCAAATACGATTATTCCAATTTCGGTTACTGTGTTCTGGGAAAGGTCATCGAAAAAGTAACCGGGCAAACCTATGAACAATGGGTGAAAGCCAATATTCTTCAGCCATCAGGAATAACCCGGATGAGCATTGGAGGAAACACGCTGGCTGATAAAAAAGAAGATGAAACGACCTATTATGGTCAGGGTGGCGAGAATCCTTACATCTATAATGTGGCGAGAATGGATGCACATGGCGGCTGGATTGCCAGTGCTACCGATCTGGCCAGGTTGCTGGTTCGCATGGATGGCTTTTCTGGCAAACCCGATCTGCTTAACGCTGAGTCAATGAAAACGCTGACCACGGGTTCTACGGCCAATGTCAATTATGCCTGCGGACTGGCGGTGAACGCTTACAACAACTGGTGGCATACCGGAAGTTTGCCCGGCACCGCTACGGAGATTGTCAGGACACCGGATGGTTTTTGCTGGGTAATACTTTGTAACACAAGAAGCACCTCGTCCCAGTTTATTAATGACATGGATGCCGTGATCTGGAAGGCCGTTAATAACAAGTCAACGGTTTGGCCGAATGTGGATCAGTTTTAAATTAAAAACTGGTAAACCTGGAAGTTTCGTCGCGGGTGAAACTTCCAGGTTTACCAGTGATAAATCATTTCTTCAAAGCCTTCTTCAAACCCGTCAAAGGATTCAACCCCGTTTTCCCAGGAGTGAGCCAGGCGCCTTCGCCATTTTCATTCCAGGCATAAAGTAATCCCAGTCGTTCTCCGGTCATTGAAGATACATTTGCGTTCATCCAGTTTAGCAGGCCTTTAACTGAGTTTTCAACGGATTGTGCTGAAAAACCGGTGAAATAGGGCTGTGTGTTATATCTGTTTTTATCGTTTGACCATGGGCGCGGGTCCCAGCCGATTGTGGAAACCGGTATGTACGGCTTGGCGGCTGACTGATCCAATTTTGTCCAAAGGTTTTGTTCGGCTGTTTGCAAAGTGTCGATAGGAATTGCCTGCTCTTTTCCTTTGAAACCTACGCTGTGATAATTATAACCTGTTATGACGTCTGCGCCGCAGTCGGTTGCTTTGGCAACGCCATCAGCTGAGCCTGCACATATTGCGATGGATGCACCGTCGAGGCCTGCGTCCGAGGCGCTTTTTCTCAATTTTGCAAAGGCTTCACTCACAGCCTGGGGAGAACCGAAATTTTTGATCAGGGAGGTGAATTCGAAAAAGATCAGCAGCGGTTTTTTATTCACCAGCAGGTATTGCGGATTTTTGAATTCTTCGAGCCATATTTTCGTCAGCTTATCCCAGTTTTCCGGGCCTACATCAAAACCTCCATGATTGGCTACCAGCAAACAATATTCAAGTTTTTTGACATTTTTTGAAGCTTTGTAAAACGATATGGCCCGGTTTTCCGGCAATTCTTCCGGTGTTTTTCCATTTCTGTGATACCAGCAGAAGCTAAAAAACGAAAGACCTGCACCGGCTGCCATTGCAATTTGCTCATCCACGACTTTTTGATTGCTCGTTACCCAACCCCAAACCGGTTCGCGATTGGTGTAGTTTGTTTTCAGGTCGTCGGTAATGTGAAAGGTCGTTCCGCTCCATCCGTCAAAGTAGTAAGCGCCGACTTTGTTTTTTCCTTTTTGGGCAAATAAAAGACCATTTCCTGCGATGAGGAAAGTCAAAATCAATATAATCCGTGAGCTCAAAATCTTCATGTCTAAAATGCTGGTAAGACAGTTGAATAAATGTTTAAAATCTAGCGTTTCAGCGATCTCTCTTCATTTTGTTTGATGAAGTCGATGCCTTCTATTGAAAATTTAGACGTGTCTTCTTTTGTCTTTTTGTAATAAGGCGAGTACATGCTGGCCGAAACCGATTTTTTATCAATATCAAATGAAAGAAGCCGGATGTAACCGCCTCCCAGATCTTCGTTCTGGTAATTTTGCAGGATCTGATAAACTTTATTTCCATTTTCGCCCGTATCAACTTTTAATGCTGAGCTCATCACGTGGCCGCTGAGGACAAAACGGATGTTTGAATACTTTTTTACCAGCCGCTCAAAAACATCCTTCGGGCTGAAATCTCCATATCCTGCATTACGATCAGCAATTTCTCCTTTCGGAGTAAGGTGATAGTGTGTGATAATGATGACGTTGTAATTGAAAAACTCTTTAACGATATCTCCCGCCCAGTTGATCGGCCCCATTCGAGGGCAAAATTCAAGGCTTATAACCAGCCAGTTGGTATTACCCACTTTGAAAGTATAGTAAGCATTATCGCTTTTGTCGGCCTCGTATCTTCCCCGCTGGTTTGAAAAACGGGAAACCGGAAAGTAGGAATTAAACTTGTGTGTTTTCCTTAAATTCTGGTTTACGTTGCCGGGAGCCGCGCTGCCGCTGTTAAAACCTACCGCCTCTGTATCATGATTTCCCAGAGCAATTGCGTAGGGAATGTGATTGGCATCAAAAGATTCATAGCCCTTGCTGGCAACTTCATAGTGATCATAATTGTCAAAATTGACCAGGTCGCCCACGTGTAAAACCATCGGAATTTTCAACGAATCTTTATGGTCAACAACCCATTTGATCCGGCTGGTAAACATGTTGTGATTTCCTCCGACTTCACTTTGCGTATCCGGAAAAACGGGTATGGTGAATTTTTGGGCAGAAGCGAATTCAAGTGTTCCAATGCTGATCAGTGTGATTGCAATGGCTTTTAAATTAAAACTCATTTGTTATTTGAAGATTAAAATACGTTTTCTCTAACTACTTTTTATTTTGGTTTGAAACCACATTCTTTACCACTTTAAGATAACTCGCTTTCGGGTCGCCTTTTGTCGGGACCAGGTAGCCGCCTTCTCCAAGCTCGTTCCAGGCATAAATGAGAACCATGCGCTCCTTAATCGTCTGTTCAGGATTTTTGTCCATCCAGGTAACAGCATCAGACAGAAAAGTTTTGAACTGTTCAGGTGTTTTGCCTGTGTAAAACCAGCCCTGTTTGGCTCCGCCCGATGTGGCTTTGCCGCTCGCATCTTCCCAGGGGCGTTTGTCCCAGCCGGCTATGACTGTCGGGATATAAGGTTTTTCGGCCGTGCCTTTCCAGCGCTCGCGTTGTGCGTTAGCTAATTCGGAATACGGATGTTCTTCCGGACCGGCGGAATATCCGGGTACAACATTGTAGTGCGTACTGATATCGAAGTTTTTTCCCTCCGTATTGCCGCAGCCTGCTATGGTAAGTCCATTTTTTAGACCCTGCTTTTGCGCGGTTTGCTTCATAGCTGAAATGTCCGCGTTTTCAATTCCCTTGGCATTAAAAATAACCACCATCGGTTTTGAGTCGACTTTGATATACTGTGGATCGTTGAAATATTGCATCCAGTGTTCGGTCGCTTTCTCCCAGTTTTCAGTTCCTGTAATTTCTGCTCCCTGGTGGTTGGCAATGAGTAATCCGAACTTAATCCTGTTTTTATTTTTTGCTTTCAAATACCGGTTCATGCTTTCGTGCCCGGGAAGTTTAGCAATTTCTTCCAGGTTGATCGGGCCTTTGCTATCCCGCCAGTACCAGCAGAAAAGAAAAAACTCAACGCCGTTATCTGCAGCAAGATCGATTTGCCGCTCCATAATTTCCTGCGAATCGCTTCTCCATCCCCACACAGGTTCCCGGTCGGCAAATTCATCGAGCATTCTTTTGGTAACCTGTCTGGGTGCATTTTTTGCCCAGGGCTCATTGGGATTGTCTGCTTTTGCATTTTTTCCACCCCAGCCGTCGTAATAATAAGCCCCGACTTTTACGGGTTTTTTATTTTGCTGCGCAGAAATATTTGATAAGCATGCTGTAAAAAAAAGAAGGGTAAACAGTATAATGGCTTTTTTTAAATCAATTCTCATAACGGTAAAGTCATTTGGTAAAAAATAATGGCAGCCTGCATAACAGACTGCCGTTGTCAAAATTAAGGAGTAATTACAGGTTGAAACAGTTCCAAAATTACACCTCTGTCCCTAACCACCAGGGTATCTGTTGCGGTATATTTATTTGCTCCCTGTGTAAACTGGTAATTCAAATAAAGCGCATCGCGTTTTTTATTTCCCCATTCATCAGCGTCGTCCACAAATTTTCCGGTTCCGGTGATATTAAATGCAGAGCCGGGAGCACTTTGAATAACGAAGTCATTGCCGGTGAAAGTCAGAAGCATGCTTAGTTTTCCAGTTACCGCAGTTGCACGAACTACGCCCTCAACGGTAACCTTGTTTTTGGCTTTTGTATTCAAAGTCCAAACCTCATCTTTTTCTACATATTGCTGGTGGTACATGCTCGATTCCAGCACTTTTCCGGCAGCATCAGTTAATGTACTTTTTCCTCTGTGAAAATAATTTCCATGAAAAGGATTGACATATTTAACAGCAAACATGGTGAAGTTTTTCGGTGTTACATCCCAATTGCTGACGATCCTCGGATCAGGCTTGGCAAGAATTGATTTTCCTACCAGAAGAGAATCCAGATTGGAAACCTCGGTAATCCTGACTGGTAGAACGTAGGCCAGTTTTGTAGCCAGGGTATCATCAAAAAATGCGTCGGTAAGCTGCACTTCTATGTTTCCGTTAAACTCACCTTTCGGGATGATCAGCTGATCGGTGGAGCTTAGTTTATAATATCTTTCAGGCAGGGCGTACATCGGCTGGTTGGTAGAAGCAAATTTTGCCTGGTTAACCAAACTGTTGTCGACCTGGATTTTAAATATTCTTTCCTGATCATTTTTATAAACCCCACCCATCGCCGCAGATATCAGGAATTTATGGTCGTTGTCGTTGGTGTTGTCATAAATATAATCGCCCAGTACCAAAGTCCGGATCGGGTATTGATATGGGAAATATCCGGTCGTGTAGTCGTAATCCGGAAATTCGATTTCCTGGTTTTTACAGCCGAACATTCCGGCCAGCAAAATCAGTAAAAGTGATAATTTCTTCATGTCAAAAAGGAATTTAATGATTTCAGTATTAGAGAATGATTACCACCCTTTATTTTGAATAAGTGCTGAATATTTTACCACTTCTGTCTGAGGAACAGGGCCGTAGTACATAAAGTCGTTGCTGTATGCGCGGGGCTCAACATCTACCACATTGTAAGTTGTTTTATTGATATTGATTCCCTTTGCAGGTTCAGTCAGATTACTTTTCCAGCGGCGCAGATCCCAGAAACGAAAACCTTCGAAACAAAGCTCGAGCCTGCGTTCATTGCGGATCAATGTTCTCATATCTTCTTTGGTCGAAATTGAAGTAAGGTAAGGATCCGTTTTGGCGATACCTGCACGGGTACGGATAGCTGCAATCACATCCTTAGCGGAAAATCCGAAAGTGCCGGTTCCAGTTGGTCCCCAGGCTTCATTGGCTGCTTCTGCATAAATCAAAAACAGTTCTGTATAGCGCATGTGCGTTTCGTAATGTTTTTGAGTTGTAGTCGAAACAGGATTTAAATTAACTTCTTCAACCAAAAGTTTTTTCAGATAATAACCTGTTCTCGTTGAAGACTCAACCGAATCTTTTGCATCAACACCACCTCCAACACCGGTTATAATGGTTTTTCCTGCAAAAGTATTGCCGTTGTAAGTGATGTACTGACGAAGGCGGGGGTCACGGTTGGCATAAGGATTGGCTTTATCAAAGTTGCTTTCTGTTCTCGAAATCGGATATCCGTTTAGGGCAGGAAAAGCATCTACCAGATTTTGTGTCGGGTTCAAATTTCCTTTACCAAACAATGACGGAGGATAATGCGCCATTTCTCTTGTGTTAGAAGCTACAACTGCTCTTCTCCAGAGGATTTCCTTTTGGTCGATTGGCGTAGCTGCGGATACGTTCAGGACGTCAACCAGGGTTTTTAAATAGAATTTATTTCCGTTTGGATCCAAACCTGTTACTCCGCCGATTGTTTTCAAAACTTCTCCTGCATAGTTAGCTGCCTGAACCCATTTGGTGGCATCGGTACTATAAGCAGGACTTGCAGCAAGGAGCGCAAGTTTTGCTCTCAGCCCTTTAACAACCCGCGCGCTGATACGTTGATTAAGCTCAGAACCGAAAACGATATTGTAGTTGGTTGTTGCTACTTTTTCATAACCGGCAGGCAGCTGACTCGCATTTGTGACATTCAGATAATCATTCATTGTCAGGTATTTCAACGACTGATCTATATCTGAATAAATACGGTTTACCGACTCTTCGAATGTGGCTCTGGGAATATTAAAATCTGCATTAACGTTTAAAAACTGATCGATGATCGGGATCCCCAGCATCTGGCCGTTTGCTCCCGGACCCGCAACAGTTACTAACAGATGATATTGAAGTAATGCTCTCAGCGCAAATGCTTCACCTTTGAAACGCTGGGTGTAAAGCCAGTTTAATTCAGGAACCGATCCTTTCCAGTTTACCGTATCGATAAGCGTAGTAAACTGGTTTAATGTCTGAATTCCGGAAATGCAGTTGCTCCATTGATCCACAGGGTTGAACATCGCCGACCACTGTCCCGTAGCCATACGAGAGTAGTTACTTAACTTGTCGTTACTCACAGCATCATCTGTGGCTACGTCATTAAAGCTGAGGCTGTTGGTTGGGATTTTGGTATAAGCCGTCATCAGAACACCTTCTGCATAAGCCGGATCCGCATAGATACGGTCAATGGTGCTATGGTTGTCGTCCACGGGTTCCAGCAAACTACAGGAAACCAGGAAAATCGCTGCCAGAGAAACCAGGGAATATTTTAGTAATAATCTCATAAGATCTTATTTTTATAATTAAAACGAGATGTTCAGACCTAAGGAATAAGACCGGTACTGCGGTTCAGAACCAATGCTTAGTTCCTTGATATGCCTTACTTTTGAAAGCATTACCAGGTTGGACGCATCTGCAAAAACGGAAAGCGCTTTAACCCCTGCTTTGTTAGTAAGCCGGATCGGAAAGTCGTAAGTCAATTGAAGTCTGTCAACCGTAAAGAAATTGTCGCGGTATAACCAGAAGTCCGAGCTGCGGTAGTTATTGGTGTTTGAGATAGAGCTCAATCTTGGCAAAGTTGCTGTGGCCTTGGTAGCCTCAGTCCAGCGGTCTTTGATATATGCTGAGTATTTGTCATCGCCATCAACCCAGAAATAGTTGTTGCTCAAAGCGCCATTTGAACCGGATCTGCCGTTTCCTCGTGCAAACAAAGTCAGGTTTTTATATGACATACGAAGATTCAAACCATAAGACAAAGGAGCCTGAGATCTGCCAATGCGTACTTCGTCGTTTGCATCAATAACTCCGTCGGCATTTTGATCTTTGTACTTGATATCTCCGGGTTTTACTGTTCCAAATGCCTGTATTCCGTGACCTGCGATATCATTAATGTCACTGAACAGCCCTTCCGATTCCAAGCCAAAAGTAGCGTCTACCGATTGTCCTGTACGGTTACGGGAATTTACAGCAAAGAGTTCGTCTCTTTTGTTCACTTTTGAAGTAGAATACAAAACATTTGCCCCAAAGACGATTGAAAAATCTCCGATCGTTTCCCGCAGGGAAAGACCTAATTCGGCACCTTTGTAGCTGTTTTCTTCAAAATTTCTGTAAGGAATAAAGGTTGTGTAATAACTTGGGTAAATGGTTAGAGGTCTTGTGATCTGATCGGAATAAACACTGGTGAAAACGTTGGCGTTTACAGACAAACGGTTTTTGAACAACATACTTTCCACTCCGAAATTGAGCTCGTTACGTTTTTCAAAAGCAAGGTTAGGGTTGCCTCCGTTTGTTGGTACCACACCAGCTCTTGACCGTGTGCCTTCATACCAGGAATAGCTTCCTGAGCCACTGTATTTTTCGTCATATAAAAAGAAGCCGGGTATGCCATTATCGGAATTCATTGAACCGGCCGAAACACGCAATTTCAGGTAATCCACAAAAGTAGCCGAAGACATGAAATTTTCTGAACTCACCATCCAGGCAAGACCAAGGGATGGCGAAAATGCTGTCCTGTTCCCTTCCGGAAGTTTGGCCGAGTTAACGTAAGCGCTGCTGAAGTCAACCAGGTATTTTTTTTTAAAACCATAAGCTAAACGAAGGCCAAGGTTTGCATTTTTGGTTCCCTGCAAATCGGTCTGCACTTTATCACTGGTAGAATAAGCCAGAAGCGAGCCTGCAAAATGATGTATCTCGTTAAAAGTCCGGTCGTAATCCAGTAAGCCATAAAACCCGATTCTGCGTCGATAAGAAGCATTTCCAACATTCTGTGTTCCTGTGCGGACATCCTCTCCGTATTTTCTGATACTTGTGATTTTGTCCTCGGTTGCAGACCATACCGGTTCATACGATGCATAGGTATTGCTGATAAACTGATCATACAAAGTCAGGTAATCAAAGCTCAAATTGGTATGAAAAGCAAGTCCTTTTACCGAACTTCCTAAATCAAAATCAATACGGTTGTTGAATGAAAATGTCCTTTGAACCTGACGGTTTGTACCTCCGGAATAGCCGGCAGCAATCGGGTTGGTTGGATACGTTGCAGTACCGCCGATCAGATAGGTGTCATCGATATCATTTTTATGACCTTTTAAAATAGCGTTTTCAGGGTCTATCAGTGAAATAGGCAGGAGCGGAGCAAATAAATTTGGGCGTAACGTTGCGGCGTTGGTAAAGAAACTCCCGGTTGGCGAATTGTTGTTGTTCAGCACCACAACCGCATCCATTGCGCTTTTGATCCACCGGTTTACTTTAAGGTCAATGTTTCCGCGGACGTTAAATACATTTGATTTCAAACCCTTTCCTTCGCCGAAATTATAAAGACTTCCCGTTTGCGTCCATCCGATATTGGAATAATAGGTTGCTACATTATTCCCTCCCGAAAAATCGACCATTGCCCGTGAAAACGGTTTCAGGTTTTTAAGGTAATCTTTGGAATAATAATCGATGCTCGGATAGCGGTATTGATTTCCGCTGCGGTAATTTTCTATCACACCGGGTGCATACTGTATACCAAGGCCGTCATTTAATCTGGCTTCGTTATAAAGTTCCATGTAGTCTGCCGAAGATAAATATTCGGGCAGGGCACTGGGACGGGAAATTCCGTAGTAAGCCGTAGCGTTTATCTGTTTTTTAAATGGCTGTCCACGTTTGGTAGTAATTTGTACCACACCATTTACTGCATCATTTCCATATAAAATAGATGAATTGATATCTTTTAAAACCGTTATCTGCTCAACTTCGGAAAGGTTAATTGTACTGATATCACGCGGAAGTCCGTCAACGACGAACATAGCATTGCCAATACCACGGATATTTGAGCCACCCAGCATTCCCGGAATCAGGCCTGTTAAAGCAGATGAAATACTTTGCGTATTATCATATTTTCGGAGCTCTTTCGGGTCAAATACAGTTACTGCATTGACAAGGTTTCCTTTTTTTACTTTTCCAAAAGCAATTTGAACTGCATCCCGCTCTCCATACAAAAAGGTGGATTTCTTCAATGTCAGCGTTTCCGTATTCCGGTATTGCCCCGGTTCAAAAACAAAGGATTCATAGCCCTGTGCTTCGATCAGCAAATCGCTTAACTCAGGCGTATAAAGCGTAAATTTTCCGCGCACGTCCGTCTTTGCAACCGCAACGCCTTCATTTCCATAAACAAACGCCCCGCTGATCGGACTGCCATTTTCATCGACAACGACCGATTCTATGGTCATCAGGTTTGCAGCAGGAACTTTCTGAGCTTTTGTAATTGCAGGGAACAGCAAAAACAAACAACTTAAGTACCAATATATCTTCTTCATGTAAGTCAGCTTTTTGTGAAATGAATGATTACCATCCCGGGTTTTGGGGAAAGCCTTCATAAAGTTTTACGTCTTTCAACTGGAAAGGAAGCCAGTTGTGTCTTTTTTCAAAAACCCTGGTTACTACCGTACGCTCGCTTAGATTGATCGGTTTTCCATTCGCACCACGATCAAAATCAATGGCTGTTTTTTGCAGATATTCAGGGTTTCCTGAAATATTCCAGCGGCGCAGATCGAAAAAGCGGTGTCCTTCAAAAGCGAATTCAACAGCGCGTTCACGAATGATCTGCTTCATGAAAGCATCTTTTGATGCGGTGTATTTGGCTGTCAGATTGGGCAATTGCGCGCGATTGCGGATCATGTTTACTGCATCAACTGCGGTAAGTGTTGCTGCCGGAGATTTTGACAAAGGGGTGCCATACCCGTTTAGTGCTGCTTCTGCGTACATCAGGTACACATCCGCCAAACGCATAAGCGGGTGATAAGACTGGAAATTTCCCCAGCGGTTGTCCCATGGATTGTTACCTTTTGGAGTCCATTTTTTGTAGAAATAACCAGTTACACTTCCTGCGACACCAGCACTTGCAGGTGTACCGTTTCTGTGAAAACCGTTGTTGGCAAGCTGTGCAAATTCATTGGATTTTGCCGCCGCTGCAGTTGCGTTATCTACCAGCCTCACCCCATCATAAACTATATCAATATAAAACCGGGGATCTCTTCCTGTCCAGGGATCATTTGGATTGTATCCGGAAGCTGGGTCGTCAATCGGCAGGCCGTTGGCCATACCATAGTTTTTGATAAAGTTATGCGTAGGCACTTCCACACGGCTGTTTCCTGCTCCATACTGAACCGGATTACTGGTTCTGTTCGTGGTAAACCGCACATAACTCGGGATAATAACTGTCGGATTCATAATCACCTCAGTACCTCCCGGTCTATCCCGGTTACTTGGTGACCAAACCCAGAAATTATCTGTCCAGGTAGCCCAGCTTTGTAACTTGTAAGTGCCGGACTCGTTACAAATCCGGATCACTTCTGTAAATACATCGGCAGCCTTTTTGCTTAATTCAACATCGTAGGTGTTACTACCGGTTGAACTCTCGTTCATCATCGGGCTTGCCGCATATAACAGATTTTTACCCAGCATAGACATGGCGTGTATCTTCGTGATCCGCTGCCCGTTGTTACCAAGTGTTGCTTTTCCCACTGCGGCATCATCCCATTTTAAAGGTAGAAGCGCTGCGGCTGCTTCAAGATCTGCGGATACTTTTGCCGCAGTTTCTTTGTAACTAAGTCTTGGTAAGGTCAGCTCTTCGGATGAGGACAAAACCTGGTCGACATACGCCAGTCCTCCGTAGTAACGCATTAGTTCAAAATGCAGGAATCCGCGGAAAAACAGTAGCTGCCCTTTAATCGCATTTTTTTCTTCTTCCGTTACATCTGTCAGCAGATCCAGTTTGCTTAAACCCAAATTTGCCTTTCTGATTCCATACCAGGCAAATGGCCAGACCCGCATACGGGTGAGGTTAGCCTGGTATGCCAGATTAGGGCTTGCAGCATACAGGAAAGTTGTCTGGTTCCAATAATTGCCATCGTCCCAGATAATAGGTACAGTGGACAGAAGTTCGTCAGAAGCACTGAAATTGTAAAACTGGTTTCCTCCAAGCACTTTGTGAATGTCGATCACACAGTCGTACATTTCTTCCACAAAACCCTGAAAACTGATGAAACTTCCAAATACATCGGTATCTGTAATCGTTGCCTGCGGAGATTTGTCAAGGTAACTTTCGCAGCCTCCAAAAAGAAACGCCAGTAAAACGATGCTTCTTATCATGCTCTTTCTATAAATATTAAGTAAATTCCTGGTCATGACCGTTCTTTAAAAAGTTAAATCAATGCCGACGTTAAATCGTTTTGGTGTTGGGTATGCACCCGCGCTGGCTGCACCGCCTGATGATGTAGATTCACGGTCATCAGGAAGTTTTGACCAGAATATCAGATTATTGCCATTTACAAACAGTCTAAGTGACTGCAAGCCAAATCTGCTTAGCATCGGTTTTTGAAAACTGTAAGAAACCTCTGCGGTTTTCAATCTCACATACGAACCGTCATACAGGAAATAATTTCCGATAAACTGTCCCTGCGATTTCCATCTTGGAAGATAGGAGCTGGCGTTCTGGTTGTCTTCCGACCAGTGATCTCTCACATGAGAAAAAAGCACATTTTGGTACAAATAAAAGTTATCCAGAGGTACACTTCTTGAAACATTATTTACCCCAAAGAACTGAAGCATCACACTAAAACCTTTATAACCTCCGCCAATTGTAGCGTTGTAATTATTTTGAGGAACATCGGAATATCCGTACGGCACGGTGTCGTCGTTACCTGTTATAACGCCATCACCATTAAAATCCAACTGGTTGTAATATCCCGGCAGCTTTGACAGATCATTGGTTTGCTGAGGAACACTTGCAAATACATCGTCCCAATTGTTATAGAAACCGGTGTTCAACTGCGTTCTCGTTTGTCCGATCTGGTAGCCAGCCTGTTTCAGATAAGCTGTTTGTAAAGCCGGATCATCTCTGTTCAACACGTTGTTTTCGGTATGCGTATAAGAGAAATTACCAAACAAATTCAATCCCGATGCAAAACGTTTGTTAATCTTAAGTTCAAGTTCAAGTCCTTTTGACTTAACCTGTCCAAGGTTGGCAGCCGGAGGAGTGGCCCCAAAATAGGGAGCAATAGCCCGTGAGGTTCCTCCGATAACGATGTCGGTTCTTTTCTCCGTGAAATAATCGAAGTTTACGGTTACCAGGTCATTCAGAAAGCCTAGTTCTGCCCCATAATTGGTTTTACGTGCTTTTTCCCAATGCAGATTCGGGTTACCAACGATAGATTCCTGATACCATATATAAGGACTTTTTTCGTTCGGGTTTGCATTTAGCAAACCTGAATTTCCATAAGCGTATTGTGACTGATATGCCCACCTTGAACCACCCGCGTCATCCCCAACTGTACCGGCACTGTACCGGAACTTCAAATGATTGATCCAGTCAACTTTGAAGAATTTTTCATTTGAAGCAACCCATCCCATAGCATAAGATGGGAAAAAGTCAAATCTGTATCCCGGGCCAAATTTCTCTGAACCGTTGTAAGCACCATTAAATTCAAGTAAATAACGTGTATCGTAGTCGTAGGTAACACGGCCGATCCAGTCTTCCCGGAAACTTGGAAACATGCTTCCCTGCGCATATTGCTCTCTTTTAAATAAAGCCAGTGCAGTTACATGATGTTTGTCAAAATCCCTAGCATAGTTGGTCTGCAACTGATACATCAGTCTCCTTTTAATTGGAAGATATCCTGTAAAAGTAGCGTTCACTTCTTCCGGATTAACCGTCCAGGGGCTTACTACCCAGTCGAAGGCGTTTGCTGCTGTAACCGGAGTTGTTTCGGTGTACTCACTAGGATCCTGATCGCCACCTGTGTATCTTGAAGGATAAACGATTTTTCCCAAAAGGTTACTTTCAGGGCGAACGTTATTCTGGTCACCAATCCCGCCTACTGTTTGCATGCTGTTGTCATAAAACAGCGAACCGGTGACGCTCAGTCCTTTGGTGATTGCGTCCAGTTTTTGGTCAATCGTAAAATCGGAGTTTAGTGCAACTTCCCTTCTTTGCCATACACCCGTGTTATAAATCAAAGCAACCGGGTTTTGTAAAGACTCGGGAGGCAGGGCATAATTTTGTCCCCAGCTACCGTCGGGATATTGCGGCAAAATTACATCAGGAGGAAAATGGTAAACTGCAGCCCAGGCAAGCGGGTTGGTTCCTGAAGAAGAATTTGCAAATGAATAGTTCGTATTCTTCTGACTGAAATAGCCTGCCAGGTTTACTTTTACGTTTGTAGTAGGCGACACTCTAAAATCCAGATTACTCCGGAAGTTAAACCTGTTGAAACCATAACTCGGGTCGTAATTCTTATTGTTTTCATATTTTTTAAACATATCACTTTCATTCAGATACGAAAGCGAACCGAAATACTTAACAAACTTGGTTCCCCCGGTTACGTTCAGGTTTGCACGGTGCGACCATGACACATCCTTGAACATGGCCTTTTTCCAGTCAACGTTAGGATACAGTAGTGAGTTAATTGGGCTCTGCGGTTGTTGATACCGCAGTGCTACATCATAAGGAACGTAATCGCCCCAGGAAACCGGACTGAGCAAACCTTCGCGCTCGATCATTTCATTTCTTAACATGATCGCCTCGTACGAATCCAGTTTTTCCGGTAAACGCGAAACAGTCAGTGCCGTAGCGTTGTAAGTAACCGAAAGCTGTGGTTTCGATGCTGAACCTCTTTTGGTAGTGATAAGGATAACGCCATTGGCACCTTTCACCCCAAAAACGGCCGTTGCAGAAGCGTCCTTAAGCACCGAAATTGTGGCAACTTCGCTTACATCGATATTCTCCATTGCTCTTTCCACACCATCGACCATGATAAGCGGCTGACCGCCATTCCAGGTGTTTCTTCCGCGGATAAAAATTTGCGTGGCACTTTCACCATTTGCGTTTCCTCCCGGCTCGCCACTGGATGTAACGGTTGTCAAACCAGGTAGTTGCCCGGTTAGGGCTTGTTTTAAGTCGGTTACGTTACCTGCACGCTTTAGCTGTTCATTGGTAGTCTGAACGATGGAGCCGACCACACTTTGTTTTTTTTGCGTGCCAAAACCTACAACCACGACTTCATCCAGTATTTTTTCATCCACCTTTAGAAATACTTCCATCTTGGTTTTGTTTCCTATAATAATTTCCTGAGGAATATATCCTACGAAAGAAAACACCAGCGTTGCGTCGCTGTTGCGCACGGTTATCGTAAAATTTCCGTCAACATCGGTTGTGGCACCTTGCTGTGTGCCTTTGGCGAGGATGCTCACGCCCGGAAGCGCTTCACCTTTATCATTCGTTACTTTACCACTGACAGTAATATCAGCTGCAATTGTCCTGACAGTCCTGTGAGATTCCCTGGATACATTTGCCAGGGAGATACCGGAAATTAGTATCGCTGCAAAGGCCTGAATCATTGAGAATCTTAAAAGAGGATGTAAGATCTTTCGAAAATCTGAATCTTTTTTCATTGATTTGATTTGTTCTTGTTTGAGCAAAAGCAATAGTTTATCAGCCATCCAGGATGCCGGATGTTACTATACGTTTGTGAATATTGGAAGACGAACCAGAAGGAAGATGATGTTTCCCGGCTCTTAGGTAGCGTATTTGTCTAATTCATAGATTCAGGGGTTACTGTTAAAAATTACGATCTGTTATTCAAGTTCATGATTAACGCACTAAGTTATTTTTTTGTAAATAATGCTTCAGGGAAAGTCAGATACACAGAGACAGGTAATTAAAATGAAATGTTGAAAAGAGGTATTGTATTTAGAAAAGGCGAAAATATTACAATCTACTTAATGCACCTATCCAATTTATATTAAGATATTATTATGAAGACGGTAAAAAGTTGCCTCGTAAGTTAATCTCAAATTATAGATCCTTAAATCATTTATAGTAAATTCCATATTAACGCACTAACTAAACATTATTCAAAAATAAAGGCATAAAATGCCAAAAACAAGTTTTTGTAATAAATTTTTATTTATTTAAATTTAATCGTGTTGGGTAAAGGGAACGGCCTGATTAAGAACTTTTTATTATTCTTAGTCAGGCCGTATCAATAACTGATTTACAGAAAGTTAAGAAGTAATATTGCTTTCAGGGATTTATCAGATTTCCTTCAATTGAATCATCCATCGTTTTTCCCAATACTGCACCCACAAGCGTTTTCGCGAAAGCAACTGCATTACCGTGTTTGTTATCCCAATAATATCCTTCCTTTGCTTCTACCTTGATAATCGTAATACGTGGATCGTCGATACCTTCTGTAAACCAGGTTTTCAGGATAGGCTCCCAAAGTTCTTTTATGATTTGCCGGTCTTTTAATATTTTGGCTGTACCATAAATACTTAGAAAATCAGAGTATTGCGATCCCTGAAACAACAACTGTACGTTTGGGTCGGACTGAATATCTACATTTTTGTTGCTGTCTTCGGCACTTAAAAACCAGAAGACACCGTCGTCATCCACTTTCTGTATTGACATCGGTCTCACTGTGAGCGGTTTTCCAGTCGTGATCCGGGTACAGAAATGGCATGTATTTGCACTTTTGGCCATTTCTTTGATTTTTTTACCTGCGTCCGGACCAAATAAGTCTTCGTGATTTTTTTCTTCCTGCTGTTGGTTGATGCTGTCCATAACTTGTGTGATTAGTTTCGGAATTTTTTTAATCAAAGATCATTCCAACCAATAGTGAAGCGCGGCTGTTTCAGGTTAGTCAGGTACAGTTTTATTGATACCTTCCAAAACTTCTGTCTGTGGTTTATTAGTTAGCCTGATAGACATTACTTAGTTTCGAACCGAATCTCAAAATTTTATCTCCGGCAGATTTTACATGTATGAAAAAGACTTTACAAATATCAAATTCGCTTGCTTTGATTATCACGATAATCATGAACTATTTATCCAATACCGGCATTTTTAACAATAGTACAATGGCCAGCGTATCAGCCAGGTATCAAAATTTTTTCACACCTGCCGGTTATGCATTTTCCATCTGGGGCCTGATATACATCGGCCTGGCCGCCTTTGTTGTTCATCAGAATAAGGGATTGTTCGGTTCGTCGGAAACGCCATTGGTAGTGACGAAAATCGGTTGGATGTTTGTGCTCTCCTGTGTTGCTAATTGTCTTTGGATTCTGGCCTGGCTTTATGACTACACCGGTCTTTCGGTAATTGTGATGAGTGTTCTTTTAACTTCCCTTCTGGTAATTGTCTATCGTACACGGATGGAAATGGACCTGGTTACTTTTAAACAGGTTGCGCTGGAATGGTGGCCTTTTGCTTTTTATCTGGGCTGGATCATGGTTGCAATAATAGCTAATGTGGCGGCTTACCTTACTAAAATTGGCTGGTCGGGTTTTGGAATATCACCCGTGAGCTGGACAATTATCATGATCTGCGTAGCTGTGGTCATTTACATAGTGCTTGTCTGGAAAAGAAATCTGCGCGAATCGGCCTCCGTTGGCGCCTGGGGTTTAATTGCAGTGGGAGTTGCCAACTGGGATGCTAATCAGGCTATCGCTTACAGTGCGATAATTGCTGCTGCGGTACTTCTCATAGCCGGCGGCATTCATGGTTACAAAAATAAGGGCAAAAGTTTTATTGGGGCAAAATAAAAAGTAAAGATAAGCTGTCCGGCGAGTGTTGTCAAACAGATGGCTTTTTTGCCATAAAAATGTTTTTGGTCTGAACGCTGTGATTAGATAATCATCAAAGTACGCTTTTGATAATCTAACAACTTTTGAACGTGAGATTTAACATAATACATACGGCGAGGATATTTGGAATGTCCGCCATCTTTACCCTTTTATTTGCAACCATCTGTTTTTCAGAATCTTTTGATTCTAAAACTGCAAAGGTAGATACACTCCGCCTTTTTCTGATCGGAAATAGCTTTTCTCAAAATGCAACACGGTATCTTCCTCAGCTGGCTACGGAAGGCGGACATCCTTTAAAAATCGGGCGTGCTGAACTTGGCGGATGTTCATTACAGCGTCACTGGGAAATAGCCGAAGCCGCAGAGAAAAATCCCGATGATCCGAAAGGAAAGGCTTATGGAGGCAAGTCGCTGCGTCAGTTGTTGTCTGCCGGAACCTGGGATGTGGTGACGATCCAGCAAAATTCGATGAACTCGGGCGACGTGACAACCTATTCGCCTTATGCAAAAAAGCTTTTTGACCTGATCCGCTCCATTCAGCCAAAAGCAAAAATTGTAATGCATCAAACCTGGGCCTACCGCTCCGATGCCAAACAATTTACCCAAACTGCCGACAAGCAGTTTGCGACAAGTGCAAAAGAAATGTGGGAAAAATCCAGATCTGCCTACCATACCGTTTCAAAAGATTTGGGTATTCCACTTATTCCTGTCGGAGATGCTTTCTGGAAGATAAATTCAGATCCGGCAACTACTTACAAGCCTGATGTGAATTTTGATTTCAAAGAACCGCAATCGCCAAACCTGCCCGATCAGACTTACTCTCTGCATGCCGGATATCGTTACGACAATAGCCAGAAACTTGCATTTGATGCAAACCATGCCAATGAAGCAGGCTGCTTTTTGGGAGGGTTGGTCTGGTATTCGTTTTTATTCAAAGAATCACCTGTTAAACTAAAATTCCGCCCTGAAAAAGTAAGCGAAGAATTTGATGTTATCTTAAAGAAAACTGCTCAGGAAGTCACTTCAAAGAAGCGTTGACAAGAAAATGAAGTTGATGGAACAATATTTTAAGGTGGAAAAGAAATGCAAAGTATAGCGCGTCAAATTCCACTTCTGAAAATCATCAACTAAATAACATGAAAATTTTTGTCTTTGCTGAGCTTTCCGGAGAATCCCGGTCTGCGTTAAAAAAGCGGCTGCCTAAGGAAGCTGAAATTACGTTCAACTCCGAAATATCCAAAGGAGAGATAAAAGAGGCTTTAAAATCTGCTGAAATTTTAATTGGAAATCCACCTGCTGATTTGCTGAAAGATTTTCCTTCAGGGCTCAAATTCTGGCAATTGGAAAATGTTGGTTTTGAGCAGTACAAGGATATAAAATTCAAAGGAACCGTGGCCAACGTTGGCGACATGTCGGCCATACCTTGCGCCGAAACCATTGTAAGCGGTATTCTGGGTTTTTATCGCGGTGTGCACAGCATGGTGCGCAATCAAATTGAAAAACGCTGGGTTGGCGAAGAAATTAGCAACGATCTTCAAATCTTGGGAGAGAAAAAAGTTATTATTCTGGGTTCGGGAGCTATCGGCGAGCATATCAAAAAAATACTGACTGCTTTTGGCTGCGAAGTTCAAATGACCGCTAAAAGTGATCCGGATGCCGACATTCATTCTTTTGAAGATCTTTTAAAACAACTGCCCGAGACTGATCTGGTGATCAATACACTGCCGGGAAATCTTGAAAATTATGTTTCAGCTGATTTTTTTGAAGCTGTAAAAGAAGGAAGTCTTTACGCAAGTATTGGAAGGGGAAATACAACCGATGAAGCGGCATTGATAAAAACCCTGAAAAACGGAAAGCTTGCCGGAGCTGTGCTGGATGTGACCGAAAAAGAACCTTTGCCAAAAGGGAATAAGTTGTGGGAAATGGAAAATGTTATTTTGACCCAGCATACGGGTGCCGGACATAAAGACCGTGATAGAGATAAGGTTGAAAAGTTTGCTTCCAATATCGATAAGTTTCTGAAAAAGAAGAAAATTGAGGATGAGGTTAAATTATCGGATGGATATTAGTTGCTGGTAAAATGTGAGAAGTAAAATGGATGAGTATTATAAACAAAAAGGCGATCCGGAATTACTCCGAATCGCCTTTTTTGAATTTATTGAACCTAATTACCTTTGTTTTTCTTCTTTTTAGAATTGTCAACAATTGCTCCGGTACCGGCACCAACGCCTGCTCCGATTAAACTACCAATAAGAGCACCTTCACCACGTTTTTTGTTGATAATTGCACCGGTAACGGCACCAGTTCCGGCACCAACTACAGCTCCTTTAGCCGTATGGTTCCAACCTTTCTTTTTAGCTGCAACAGGTGCTGCAACGTTGTTAGAGGCTACAATTTGTCTGTTTTTTTCCTCATTCTGCGCTTTAAGTTCTTCTTCCCGTAAAGCAGCTTCTTCCTCCCGTTTGGCCATTACTCCGTTCATAGAGTCGATTGCGGCTTGTTTTGCCAATACAACTTTCATTGAATCGATGGTGGCCTGTTTGGTATCTGCAAGTTTTGCTTCCTGGTTAGACCCACTGTTACAAGATGTTAAGAACAGTAATGCACAAAATATTGAAGCTAAGAATTTCATAATTGAGATTTGATGTTTAGCATATACGTTCTAAAACCGTGCCATTGTGGTCTGGGCGGGAGTGTAAACGATAATGCAGTCTTAACATACAGCTGACTACTCCAGGTTAACTTTGCCAGGATCATGATGTCAGATTCCTAATCAGTAGGTTTGATAAACTCAATTCTTCTTACTAACAGACCTGCTTGTTTACGACTAATTAAATGAAACCTAAACCATAATTTAAAATGACTTTTTTTACGAAATTTTCTAAAGTCCGGTTACTGCTGTTTTTTATTGCAGTTTTATTTGCCGGAGAGGTTGCCGCGCAGGATTTGCGGGTGATGAGTTACAATGTCCGCTACAAAAATTCAATTGACAGCATCAACGGTTGGGAATACCGAAAGGGAAACGTGGCCGGATTGGTGAAATATCACAAAGTGGATATTTTCGGAACACAGGAAGCAAACTGGGACCAGCTCGGTGATATGGAAAAAAGTCTTCCCGAATATAAGTGGTATGGCATTCCGCGGGTTGCAGGTAAAAACGGAGAGTTTACCGCTATTTTTTATCTCAAAGATCGATTTACCTTGCTGGATTCGGGGACATTCTGGTATTCGGAAACGCCCTATGTAAAGGAAAGCAAAAGCTGGGATGCTTTTTATCCGCGGATTGCTTCCTGGTGTAAGTTAAAAGATAAAAAAACGGGCACTGTGTTTTTCTTCTTTAATACGCATTTTGACCACAGAGGATCCATTGCAAAGGAAAAAAGTGCTGAGATTTTAAGGTCGCAGATTGATTCGATCGCTAAAAAAATGCCGGTTATCGTTACCGGAGATTTCAACAGTATTGATACTTCCACTCCTTATAAAACCATGGTTGCCGGCGGTACTTTGAAAGATGCACTGCACATCAGCGAAATGCCGCATTATGGCCCGGTAAATACATCGAGTGGTTTTGCGGTAAGCAATAAACCTATTCCTGGAAGAATTGATTATATTTTTGTCAATGACAAAGTAAAAGTATTACAGCACGCAACCATCACCGATCAGCAGGAAGGACGGTATTATTCAGATCACCTGCCGGTTATTTCGGAAGTGAAAATTCTTAAATAGATCAGAGGAAATTTCAAAGGTGAGGCTCAGAATCCTCACCTTTTTTTATGCATTTTGAAGTATTTCAATGTCAAGCTTTTTCATGCCCATAACTGCCTGCATGACACGCTGTGCCCTGTCAGGATCTGACATGAGTTCACCCAGGTTGGAAGGTACAATTTGCCAGGAGAAACCAAATTTGTCTTTCAGCCAGCCGCACATGCTTTCTTTGCCGCCATCGGAAGTAAGTGTTTCCCAGTAATGATCAATTTCTTCCTGTGAGTCACAGTTAACGACAAGCGACACGGCTTCGTTAAAATTGAAATGGGGACCGCCGTTAAGTCCCATTATCTTAAATCCATTTACTTCAAAAATAACAACCATCGGATTATCAGTCAGAATCCGGGAGTTTTTGAAAACAGAAACATAAAAATCTGCTGCAGCTTTGGCGTTGCCATCAAACCACAAACATGGATATATCTGGTTGTTCATTTGTTGTATGATAAAGTTTAAGAACTATTTACCACTACAAGTTTAAGAAACAAAATCAACGATCAGGAGGGGATAAGAAGACTTTTAAAGGGGCCGGTCAGGACAGTTTTACCGGCTGGATTTCATTGCCTTCACGACTTTAATGTTTTCATCTTTTGAAAATTTTTCATAGTCATCCGTTCCTACGCCATACATAGCAATCTTTCCTTTTTCATCATTGTGAATTCCCCAGCCGTAACGTTTGGTTAACGGCGAAGCGCGCATACAGGCTTGACCTTTGGAGAAAAATTGTTTTCTTGCTTCTTCCAGTTCACCTGCTGTCAGATCTTTACGTTCAGCGTAAACATGGAAAAGTACATCGTCCGAAGTGAATTTGTATGGATTTTTAGTCACCATTTCAAAGGCAATGTTCGCAACCGTTTTCGTATCACCTTTCACCGGTGGAACCTCTCCGGAAGTTGCGGGGCTATCGTCTGCAACTGCGATAAACGTGTTTTCGTAATTGGTTGTATGGACTTTCATAGCGGTGATTTTGTTTTCTAAAATGTCCGGATGACAGCTGTTTGTCAGGAGTGAAAGTTACTATTTAATTGTTATCATTTATCTGGCTATTTTGCCGGATACAAAAGTCTTAAAGCATTAAAAACTGCCTGGTGCGTTATGGTTGCGTGGTCCTCCTGCGGCAGATAATCGAAATACACGTTTACATTTTTACTTTCAGATTTCTTTATTTTTTCTGCCAGTAAATTGGCATCCACTTCCATAACACGGGGTAAATTTCCGGGGGTAAGTCCTTCTTTGCCTACACCAATATAAATATCGGTTTTTTTAGTAAATGTTTTTTGAAGGATCTCCGGATTTAATTTTAATAATGAACCATTATCCCACCACAAGCTCGGGCTGATAATCACATATTTATCAAACAAAGATGGTTTTTTGAAAAGAATTTCCGTCGCCAGGAGTCCACCCAGTGACTGCCCGATTATCATTTTGGAGGATGTCGTTCTATATTTTTTTTCGATAAAAGGCTGTAATTCCTTTTCAATAAAACTGATAAACTTATCGGATTTTCCGGAGGTTGGCATCAGCTTCTTGTCATCTTCACTGGTGGTTGCAAAGGTAAAATCCCGTTTCCTGTCAACATTGGCAATCCCAACGATGATTGATTTTGGTACGCGGTCTATCCAGGAAAAATTATTGAATTGAAACAAGCCGGTGATATGTATAAAATCCTCATCGGCAGAACCGTCAAGCAAATACACTACCGGATATTTTAAAGTGTCCTGCGCATTATAACCTTCCGGCAGATTGATATTTAACGTCCTGTTTTCGCCCAATTCGACCGACTTTAATTGCTCAACATATCCAAGAACAAATGGGATAGGTGCAGCGGTTTTGTTGGATTGACAAAATGAAAATGTGGCGTAACAGCTAAACAGGATCGTATAAAGAATTCGCATTGATTAAATTTTTTTGGCAAGATAAAGTATTGGATGAGATTTTCACGAGCTCAGGCAATAACGAAAATGGAGTATTTATCCAATCGCTTATACCTAATTGCTAACTGCTGTTACACCATTGTCCATTTCACAGGCAAAACCCGAACGTTCCATATCTCTGAAAGCCCAGGCAGCCATGGCATTAATCACCGATTCCAGTTCCTGGCCGGCTTCTGTAAGCGTGTACGTAACATAGGGAGGTACAACGGGTTTGGCTTCACGGATCAAAAGGTTATCACCTTCCAGTTGTTTTAAATGCTGGATAAGCATCTTCTCTGTAATATGCGGCATTGCCCTTTTGATCTCGCTGTACCGTTTGCTGCCCGAAAGCAGGTGATGCAGAATGATCGGTTTCCAATGACCGCCGATTTTATTCATAACATAGGTAACCGGGCAGGTTTGCAAAGCAATTTCCTTATTGGCATTATAGGTCGAGCTTTCTTTGATCTTTGTCATAATACATACTTTGGGGTAAGTACTTGTATAAAAGTAAGTACAAATATAGCTTTGCAGAACATTAAATCAATCAAAATTATGAAATATATCATCACAGGTTCTTTGGGACATATCAGTTTGCCGGTTGTTAAAAACTTGATTAGCGCGGGCCATGAAGTAACAGTTATCAGCAGCAGTGAAAGTAAAAAGGTGGAAATAGAATCGCTTGGCGCAAAGGCTGCGATTGGTTCTGTACACGACCTGGACTTTCTTAAAAATGCTTTTGCAGGCGCAGATGCCGTTTATTTGATGGTGCCAAGTGATTTTTCAATTGCCGATTATCCAAAGTTTCAAAGGGAAATCGGAGACCGTTATGTTGAAGCAGTTTCTGCGGCGAAAATTAAAAACGTAGTGTTGCTGAGCAGTATCGGCGCGCACATGAAAACAGGAGCTGGACCTATCGACGGTTTAGCATACCTGGAAGATAAACTGCGTGAGGTGGAGAATATCAATGTCAACGCACTCCGTCCTTCTTATTTTTTCTATAATCTTTATTCACAGGCAGGTCTGATTAAAAATGCCGGTATAACCGGAAGTAATTTTGGTGATACCGATGAGAAACTGATCTTAACCGACACAGGAGATATTGCCAAAGTAGCCACGGCGGAATTGCTTGCTCTCTCGTTTACGGGTTTTAACATCACCTACATTGCCAGCGATGAAAGACGCCCGACCGAAATTGCCGAAGTTCTGGGAGTTGCCGTAGATAAGCCAGGAATACCCTGGATAACCTTTACAGATGAACAATCAACGGAAGGGATGTTACAGGCAGGATTAAGCCCTGTTTTTGCAAAACTGTATACCGACATGGGTAAGGCCATTCGTGAAGGGAAATTGCAGGAAGATTATTGGAAAAACCGTCCGCAGGTTTTGGGTGAATACAAACTGGAAGATTTCGCAAGGGAATTTGCAGTGGCTTACAATATTTGATAGAATAAAAAAATGCAGCCTCGGATTCATTATTTGTCGAATTTCGGGCTGTATTTTTTTCAATAGTTCATGTCCGGGTATCATATCTATGTTAAACAACACTATTTCATATAGGTTTTTTGGGTTAAAAAAGGTTATTTCGGCTACTTTGAGAGTTGTATAAAGTTTCCTAAAAAAGTAATCTGATGTTTTACGACATTCACACACATCTCGAAAATACTCCTAAGGCAGATGTCATAAGCATTAAAAATATTTATCAGGATTTCGCTGATAACATTTCAGGTCAAAAAGTGAGTCTGGGTTTGCACCCCTGGTATCTTCATAATCTGCATCCTGAAATACAATTTAAGTCTCTGACCGACCATATCACAAAACCCGGTGTCATTGCTGTTGGTGAATGCGGCCTTGACAAACTGACTTCCACCGGCTGGGATTTACAACTCAAAGTTTTTCGATGGCAGATTGCCCTGGCACAGGAAGTTAACAAGCCAATCATTATTCATTGTGTAAAAGCATTTCCGGAGGTTCTTGCGGAGTTAAAAGGAATAAAGGTGCCTGTTATATTTCATGGAATAAATAACAAAAGGTCTATTCTTCAGCCGGTTATTGAAAGCGGTTACTATTTGTCTTTCGGAAAAGCGCTACTTAGCGGACATGTTTATATTCTGGAAACTTTTCGTGCTACGCCTTTGCAACAGGTGTTTTTGGAAACTGATGATGCAGATGTTGATATCAGGGAAATTTATAAATCGGCAGCAGGAATTAAGAATATTACGGAAAAAGAGATTGTTTTGCAGCTTGAACAGAACTTCTTAAACGTATTTAAATAATGGAGGATTTCTCCTGGCTTTCCAGAACCGAATTGTTAATTGGAAAAGAAAACCTGATCCGGCTAAGTAAAGCACATGTACTGGTGATCGGACTGGGCGGAGTAGGTTCCTTCGCAGCTGAATTTATCTGCCGGAATGGCGTTGGTACCATGACGATCGTCGACGGCGACACCGTTGATCCAACTAACAGAAACAGACAATTGCCCGCGCTCGCAACCAACCATGGGCAAAGCAAAGCCGATATTATGGCCGAAAGGTTAAAGTCTATCAACCCCGAGGTGACTCTGCATGTCATAAAAACCTTTATCAATCCGGATGCCGTTGCTGAAATTCTTTCCGGTTCTAACTATGATTATATCGTTGATGCCATCGATAGTGTCACACCCAAAATCACATTTTTGAAAGAAGCCTTTCATCGGAAAATGCGTATTGTTAGCTCCATGGGCGCAGGCGGAAGGATGGATCCGACGATGCTGAAAGTGGTAGATATTTCCAAAACCTACAACTGTAATTTCGCCCAGCAAATCAGAAAAAACCTGAAAAAAGAAGGAATTTCAAAAGGAATTAAAGCCGTTTTTTCAACCGAAGAACAGTTAAAAGAATCGCTTGTATTAACTGACGGTTCGAATTATAAGAAATCAGCTTATGGTACGATGTCTTACCTGCCGGCTGTATTTGGTGCTACCTGTGCTTCGGTAGTGATTCGGGATTTAGTGGGGGAGGCGGTTTAAAACAGCTGTGATTTAATTCCCAGGTTCCACAATCCGCTTGCCCGGCTTACTCAAATAGTAATGCCACAATATCATACAAGCCACCGTGCGGTGAGGTTTCCATTGTGCTGATATCCTGACGATCTCTTCCCTGGTTGCGGTCACGTTAAGTGATTTAACTTTTTTGACTGCGTTTAGTACTGCAAGGTCGCCCAACGGAAATATGTCAGTCCGGTGCAAAATCATAATCAGGTAAATATCAACCGTCCAGTTTCCAATTCCTTTTAATTCTGTCAGATCCTTGCGAATCTCTTCATCTTCCTGATTTTCGAACCGGGCGAGATCAATTTTCCCCGAATTAATTGCTTCGGCGAGATGCCTTACATAAACGGTTTTCTGACGGCTGAAATAACATTCCCTCAGTTCAGTATCGGATAATGCCAAAACATTGGCCGGAGAAATTTCCGGCACGCGTTGCCTCAATTTATTGATAGCAGCCAGGGCAGAAGCCAGTGAAACCTGCTGTTCTAAAATAATATGTACCAGACTTTCAAACGTATTTGGTCTGCTCCATAATACCGGGTATCCGTAAGTAGCAATGATATATTTTAGATCAGTATCCATTAACGCCAGTTTATCGCAAATTGGATGGTAGGTGGCTTGGGTGAAGATTTCGGGCATAAAGCTATCGAAGAAGTGTTAATACTCTGGCTTGGAACGTTTCGAGGCGGTAAATTTCATATAGTATAGTTCATATTACCGGTTATTGTTAAATGGGCTTGTAAAATACCAGAAGATTTAGAAGACAGGCTTTTACTTAGTTTATAATATTACTATCATTACGGTTACAAAAGTAAACGAGTTGTGATGGATCTTTTTCCTGTCAACCTCCTGGTTTTCTTGTGACAAGATTCCCCTTATCTTCTAATCCCAGTTTAATGAAACAGTTTTCCATTTTACTATTTCTGGTAATGCTGCTTGCCGGTTGCTCTAAAATACCTTCCGTCGAACAGGAGCAGATTGAAGTAATTATTCCGTACCCGAATCCCAGTGATAACCGCGTCAACCTATATGTAAAAAACCAGGAAAAGGTCTCTTATCAGATTCAGGTTTTTAATCCCAAAGCAAAAATTATTTTTGAAGAAGACGTGCCTGCTGGTAGTGTTATAAATTCGTTTTCGCTTGATCTGTCCGACCATCCTAAAGGCAGTTATCAGGCAATTGTAAAAATGAATTCAGTAACCTATTCGCAGAAATTTTTGAAGATATGACACGAAAGATCAATTTTCTGATATTATGTCTCCTGGCAAGTCTTTCTGTTTGTGGTCAGGAAAACAAAAGGGAATGGTACTTAAACGCCAGTATCAATGCCTATGTACCTGGCGGCAATTCGGATAAATCTATATTCCCGGTTTTGGGTTATAATCGTAACACCTCGCCTAAACTATTGTTAGGGGGAGTTGGAACGGGGGCGTCGCTCTGGAGCCCGGTTTCCAGGGATCTAAGTTTGAAAGTTTATACTAATATTTCCAAGCATACTTACTGGGATGAGCCATTAATGATTAAAGATGCCGGCGGTGCATCCAACGGAATTTACAACGGCTGGTCTTCTGATTATGTACTTGGCGTCGGAGCCACGATTCACTATAACCTCGCCGGTCGTTTATCTGTTGGTGCCGGTGCAGGCACGCATGTGTTGATTGCTTCGCTATCGGGCTTGCCTGAAATATATGGTTACGGCGTCGAGATAGAAAAATCGATCGTACTCAATCATTATTATAAACGAATATTGCCGGTTGTTCCTCTGGAAGTAAGTTATAAACTTAGAAACGCGCTGATCAATCTGCGCTATGACCTTTCACCGCTGAACCGGCTTAAAGGACAGTTGGGGAAAAGTAAAAGTGAGAGGTATGGTATACTGGCTTTGGAAGTTGGTTTTAGGTTGAGATAATAATCCTGCTCACCCACTGAGCGACGTTACATTGACCTGAAATAACATCCGGTCTGAACTGTATTTCAATTATTCATTTAATAAACCCTCTAATTGTCTACATGGAAAATCAGTACGAAGTCCCCGACAATCTTGAAATCGATGAAGCAGTAGAACCTCAGGAAGTCATTAGTTTAAACAAGTTTGTCATTCTTTGCATTCTTACCTTCGGATTGTATCAAATTTGGTGGATTTATAAAGCCTGGCGCTTTTTTCAACAAAAGGACAGACTGGATATTATGCCTGCCGCCAGAACGATTTTCTCAATTATTTTCCTAAACTCTTTATTTAAAAGGATCCTGTCCTTCGCGAGAGAGAAGGATTATGAGGAGGATTACACTTCCGAGCTTTTGGTTGCAGGATTTATAATTTTCAATATCATGGCACGGTTACCAGATTTTTACTGGCTGGTTTCAGTGCTTGGCGTTATATTTCTTATACAGCCCTTTAAGGCTTTTAATTATGCAAGGGTCAATGCTTCCGACCTTATCGTCACAGAGCGAACTTCATTTAGCGGCAGGCATATTGTCCTGATCGTTTTGGGGAGTATTATGTGGATTTTGGTTTTAATCGGGCTTTTCTTTGGTGTGGAGTCGTAAAGTGTGTCTGTTGTCGTCCTTTTCGTGAGATAAATAACTCTGTAAATGTGTGTTTTTATATAATTATTCCAATGGACCACTGGTTTGCTAAAACTGGTGGCCTGAGAATATTGTTTTGGTTTACCAGAAATCGTCCGGATTCGCAATTGGATAAAATTGTATTATTCAAAGTAATCTGTTAAAGCGTTAAAGAACTTTTCATGAAGTTGTCAATAAAGTTAAATTGCATAAACTATTGACAGACAATATCAGTTTGTAATTTTATAGATTGGTATAAGGTAGTAAGAGAAAAACATGTTTTACCCTTATTCATGATTATTTAAATATTATGTAAACTGAAAGAACTGATTTGAGTGGTTGAATGAAGGAATATTCAACTTGTTCAGAAAAAAGTGAAATTTGTACAAAAACAATATCGCTTCTGAATCTCCCGAATCAATTCTTAAAATTTGAAAAGACTATGACACAAATACAAAAATATTTCCGCAACTCATTCAGGAGTTTACTTTCCTCTAACAGCCGTAAAAAGTCTTCACAGCGGTTCAAGTCCAAAAGTTCTGATCAGGATGTTTCAGAAAACCGTTTTTCGGTTTTATACCTGCTTAACGGCCATTACAATCATGTTGGCTGTTCATCTCAGGAAGAAGCGCAGTCCGTTCAGAGCACGATGATGACGGATGAAAACCGTATTCCGATTGGCATTTACGATGCTAAGGGAGATACTTTCGAGTGGGAGATGATCGGAGAATATTTTCACAGCCAGGATTCGGCCAGTGAACAAAAAGAACGGTTGGAGGAAGTTTTGACCATGGCGCGCACCCTGCGCCGCCGCGATTCCAGCTGGGAGCCAGGTGTTTTGCAAAGACCGGGTTTATTTGCGTAAAGAATTTGAAAGGTCGTCTGTTCCGATAGGCCAACCTTAAAAATCCGATTAATGGCGACATTTCATTAAAGAGGAGCTTGGATTAACGTGCTTATTTTAAGTATTTTAGATCTGTTATAGGCCGCAGCTGGCATTACTTTCTCCATCTTAGGGAAGGTTACGATAAGGAAAGAGGCGAAAAACCATCCCAAGCACTGCTGTTTGGGATGGTTTTCGCCTTTCATTAACTCCGTAGAATCTAAGTGCTTAATAAAATCCGGTTGGACGTTCCCAAAACTCAACTTCGATCTTGCCTTTGGTTGCCGTACCAGGGATGAAATGTAACCCATAAATAAGGCCACTCTGCCCGATGCTTAAATTGCTCTCCGCAGTAATAGAATCTAATGACACCCGAACGTAATCCCGTAAAACTGGTGCAGCCAGACTATCTAAATTATTCGCTGTGTTAAATGAAGGGAATTTTCGACCTTCAAAAAAAAGTCCCTCAGAATAACCCAGTGTTCCATTCATTCTGCCCTTAATTCTGTATCCTGCATTGCCGTTGCTGCTTTTGAGTTTAAAAGTCAGCGTGGTTGGGTTTGATAAATCCGTGATCAAATATGACTCGCGGATGTCCCGGTCTTTACAACCAACTATCATAAACAGGATCGCAGTAAGTACTATTAGTCTAGTATCCATTGCACAAGGTAGCTGCTGAGCTGGTGTTAAATAAAAAATTTATCGGATCGTTTGTAGCGCCCATTTGCCTTCGTTTTCCGAGGCCCATACCAATCGCCTCCGACTTATTATCGAGCCGCCGGAATTATTATAACCGGCTGATCCTGTATGAATACAAGCGTCATTCAGGCAATATCAGCAAAACGTGTTTTGTTAACTTATCGAAATCGTCTTTCATCTTTTAAAAAATCTATCCCCGTAGAATGAACCCACAGGGCTAGATCGTTTACTTTATAACAACAGTCTTTTTCACTTCAATACCATCTTCTTTACGAAGCACCACAAGGTATACACCAGAGGCATTGTCAGAAAGAATGATTTGCTCTTTATGGTTTCCGATACCAACTAATTTTTTGGAGTACCAATTTCTACCTTTTACATCAACTATGGAAATTTCTGCTTTTGCACTTTTAGCCAGATAGAAGCTAACATCGAATTTGCCTGCGTTGGGATTAGGATATATGTTAATTCCAATATCAGTGGATTCGGAAGACTTCTGGTCCTGAGTTATAATTTCGAAAGCCGCGACCCTCAACGAATTGTTACAAGTTACGTTTTGCAGCCCGACAAAATTAACCGTTCCCATCGTTGGGCCATTCCATTCTGTGCCTTCATTCCCATCAAAGGCCGCCGCATATGTATCACTGGAATTATTTGATGGAGACCCGACACCTGTTCCAGTCAATTTCGTATCTCCGTTATAAAATTCAAGCTCTCTTACTTCGCCCCAGCCGGTCGGACTGGCCTGAAACCTTAAAGAGCTATAAACCATCGAATTAGAAAACGAGATACTTTCAAAAGCGCCGGTACCTGCCAGGGTAAATGTATATATGTCCGACCAGCTGCTTCCGCCATTATTGGAGCCTGGATCTTGGCACCGATCAAACGGTCCATGCAGCAATCGTTCTGGGTTCTAAATTTAATCTTAACCTTGTTGACAGCACAGGCTGTGACAGTTCCTCCAACCGTAATCGTGGTAGTTGACGTTTGAGATGAACAGCCGGATTTACTGGCTATAACCGTATATGTATAGGTTCCTGCCGTGCCTGGGGCCGTAATATTCAACGAGGACGAAGTCCCGCTCACACCGTTGCCGCTCCACGAATAGCTCACACCGCTGCAGTCTGATCCACTGCATCCCGCATTCAAAGTCAAACCTGCACCCGTTGGCGGGTTGCTATTTGTGTTTGAGGCCGATACAGTAAAGTTACAGCCTGGCTGAGCAGGAGAAGACGTGCGTTTTACTCGGTTGCCGGCAGCGTCGTATTCATAGGTTACCTGCGCAAATGAATATTGGCAGGTGATTAAAAGAAAAACAAAAAGATAGATACTTTTCATGAGGGTTAAGGTAAAAATTTGTTAAAAACAACCTTTTTCTGCGGTGTTAATTGATTTGTCCAACGTTCCTTCTTTTCCGGCCTGAATAGGATAAAAGCAACCTTCCTTGGATCTAAAAACAGCCATTTCAGGTGTGCAGGGAATTACGCATCCCTTTCCTTCAACAATTCCAAGCTCATTATTTTTATTATAAACCGCCATTCCATATTTGAACGGACCCACATGCTGTTTACCATCATAACGTTTGCCATCCCATGCAAAACTCTTTGGATCCGTTAGAATTACATCTCTTCTGTTGAACAGCACGGTATCACCAGCTACGTTTATTATCGTAAAATTTATCAATGCCTTTACCTCCGAATTTATTGTTGGTAAAAACAAATCATTTATTCCATCACCGTTTGGCGTAAAAACATTTGGAACATACACATTTGCTTTACCTACATTAAACGTAACTGGCTCAATACCACAACATGATTTGTAAGTATCAGAAAGGGGTTTTGCATCATCCTGAGATGAGCATATTTGAGCGGTACAGACAATAAATACTATTAACAGAGGGTGCATTTCAAAACTTCGCTTGAGAAGAAAATGACCAAATTTTGTTCGCCACATGCCTGATTAACCCGGAGCAATCGGCTCCTTCCAGGACTATGGTTACCAGATTTTACTCCATATTAGCTCCGCCGTCTCAAAGTCGCAGAAGAAAATTCTGCCGTTTTTTTTAGGTGCGGAGAGTTGAAATGCACCCAAATATTTAGTCATGGTCTGGATTGCTTGATGGCCAAAGTCTTGTAAAGTCATCGCTTCCGGTTTTAATTGCAACCAAAGCAAATCATGCTTTATCTTGATGAAACATTGCATAATTCAAAGTCTAATTTGCAACGGATGAACGACGAAATCACCATCATAAAATTCATATCCATTTATAGTTTCCCCCTCGATCGTTTTTTTAAACGACGTTTTTCCTTGGCCTGGTGAAATAACATGCTGTAATCTCTCTTTAGAATACCATTCCAATTTGTAAACACCTTTATCTAAATCATTAAGCTCTTCGTCGATGGTAAAATAAACATATGTCGTTTTTTTCGCCTCAATGAAAATAAAGGACGGCGCGGGCCTCGTTAGATGATAACCCGGAATCAAGTAGAAAAACCATGTGCTGAAATCAAACTCATCCTTTCCTGAACCAGAGGAAAGAGTTTTTTTAAGCCCAGCATGGTCTGCCCGTGTAAACGGTATCGTTTGTAAATATTCAAACAGTAAAGTTCCCGTATTCATCGTACAATCGTCTCCTGTATGAGAACTAATTTTTGAGTATTCTCCCAAAATATCGTTTCTGCAAGGGTGGGCGGAGTCGACTTTATTCACAAGATATGTTGAAAGAATAAAAACATTTTTATCTGAGTTGTTTTTTATTGAAACACGTATGGCCTTCTTATTACCCATTTTACTAAGTTTAACTAAAGCGAAAGAAACATCTATTTTTCCCTCATGATAGCATGATTCAAAAAATATAACTAAAAAAAGGATCGAGGGAATTAGCTTATTGGCTTTCATTATCTGGGGAAGGTAACAGGTCTGGCTAAATGTTTTATCAGTTTGTATAGTTCCATATTAACCGGCTCGCGACCAAGTGGATAAGGAGAACCAATTTTTTGCCAACCGTTGATTTCTATCAGTCTATTCTGCATTTGATAAATTGCCAAATGCCCCTCGTTATCCGCTATGGAGTTAGTTAATTCCCATTTAGACATATTATACAATACCGAATTTGCGAAGGTAACATGTCCAAATTCGTGTGCCATTGTTGAAGCCAACTGTTCTCTTGAAGAAAAAGCAGCCTTCCCAAAGAAGATTTTTGACGAGTACCCATGCTTCCATGGAGTTGACTTTGTATAAGCAAGGGCACGTATTTTATCCGGTGTGGTTATTACACCATCCGTACCCATTGTATACCCACGGTCTATTTTTGCAGGATCCATGGTCATTCTTCCACCTGGCCCTATTTCCTCCCAAGTTTCATTTTTCAATTTGTAAAGATACTCATCAGAATAGGTAGCAGGAGTTCCGCCTGACACTAAAGCATCTGATGCCAGACTGTAGTGATCAGGTCTAGCCCCAGTCAACCAGTTTGCTCCCAATTTATGGGCTTCAATCCCTCCTGATATTCCTCCACTTATTCCTCCAAGTGCAGCTCCCATCGCCACGCCTTTCCAAATATTATTTCCATTTAAAGCGGCACCTACCCCTCCGGTCACAGCTCCTGATGCCGCCCCATACGCCAATCCAGGAATTGCTCCTATTGGAGCGTAGTACCCTGTGAGTCCTGCAATTGCTCCAGTAATAGCTCCTCGCCAAAATCCGTTAAAAAAGCCTTTTCCTTGTATGGCATATGTATACCCATTAATCACCCCGCCTATAGCCGCCCCTATGGCCATTGTAATCCACGGCATATTTCCATCCGGATCCGTATAAAGAAGTGGATTATTGCGTGCGTAGGAATATCGGTTATAATCCTGGCTAAATCCTGCATCTGAGATGTAGTTATCCGGAGAAAGCATCCTGCCAAGCACAGGATCATACAACCGGCCATTCATGTTAATCAACCCGAACCGGTCCAGATGTTCATGCCCTGTATAGCCCCGATACAACCAAACTGGAATATTAGGCACTGTTTCCGTCGGCCCAAATATTGCCCAGGTATCAAAAATCCTTCTCCGGCCCCAGGCATCAAAACTTTGCTGTGCTTCTATTGCGGCCGAGCTGTTAGTTACTGTTACTATCGACCCCAAATGATCGGTATAGGTATAAATGAAAGGTATGACTGCTTCCCTGACTCTCCACAATAGCCACTAAACCTGCAGGAGACGAAATGTATTGCATATAACGCGTTGCACCTGCTGTAATAACGTCTTTTTCAAAACCTCCGGCGAAATATAACCGGGTATTGATGACTGTTCCGCTCTGCTTTAAAACGCCTTTTATTCTTTCGTAATCGGCTCCATAGAACGGAAGCAGGAAATAATGTTACGTTAATCGTCTTTGAATATGCACTTTATATTCTTTCTTAAGCCAGAAAGATCGTGATTGATAAGCTAATGAAATAACAATATTTACTTCAGGTGCAATACAACCAGCGCTACAATAGCCGGTAAAGCCTGCACATAAAAAATCTTTTTACTGGCTGTAACGGCACCGTATAAACCGGCGACGATAATACAGGTAAGAAAGAAAATGGCAACGTAAAAAGACCAGTGGTGATCTTCGATGAATAAAGACCAGATCAGTCCTGCCGCTAAAAAACCATTGTAAAGCCCCTGATTAGCAGCCAGGGTTTTGGTAGGTTTAAAAAGCTCAGGCGCCAGCGAGCCTTTGAAAGTTTTTTTACCCAGAGTTTCCCAGGCAAACATTTCCATGTACATGATATACAAATGCTCCGCTGCCACCAGGCCAACGAGAATTTTTCCAAGGATTTCCATTGTGCAGGAATTTAACTTTTATTGATTAAATGTATTGAAACAGCTAGCCCAATCGGTGCTTTAATATTACGACTATTGTGGTAAACACCAGTATAGCCGCAACTACTAACCATCTGAATCGGACAGACCTCTTTCGGGTAATATATTCAATTGCTGCGGCTAAAATTGCTGTGATAAGGCCTGTAAGAAAATAATGACTTAACTCTGGTCTGTCGATTTTGTAATAGTCTGTTAATACATTAGCACCGTATTGTAAAATACTGGAATTCAGAAAGAAGAATATGAAAATCCACTTCTGGTTGGTTTGGGTTGTGGTGTTCATCGTTAAAGACTTAAAAGATAACCTGTGATTTGCTTGCTTAGAATGCACAGGTTATCTGATTTGTAAGCGAATGTTCACTTTATTTTACTGCCTTCCCGGTAGCAGCCCAATAGATCCCGCCGTACAAATGATCCAGGAAAGTCTGGTCGGAGTAAACGAGGCCGATGTGTCCCAGGCCGGTATAAAACGCCCTGCCGCCGTCGTAGTTGTGGTACCAGGCAATCGGATGCTGGTCGCCCATGCCGGGACCTTTGTTGGTTTTTGGGTTGTAGGTTTTTTCGTCCAGGTTAAGCAGGAATTTCAGGTCGTTGGACTTGTAGGGCTTTTGGTATTCATACCATTCGTCGGTCCACAACATACGTTTCGGGAAACGTTCCAGGCCGGGGAAATTGCTGTCCACTACATCGATGTAGGCAGTTTGCTGAGCCGGATGGATGTTGAACATCATACCTACCATCTTGGTGTACCAGGGCCAGTCGTACTCCGTATCTGCGGCGGCGTGGACGCCTACCCAGCCTTTGCCGCTTTGTATGTATTTTTCAAAAGCAGCCTGCTGTTCAGCATTCAGGACATCACCGGTCGTATTCAGGAAGATAACAACGTCATAATTTTTTAGCTGTCCTTCGTTAAAAACAGAGGCGTTTTCCTGCCAGTCTACACGGAAACTGTGCCTTGCAGCCAGGTTTCGTATGCCGGCGACGCCTTCATGGATCGATTCGTGGTGGAAACCGGCCGTTTTTGTAAACAGCAAGGCTTTAAACTGCTGTGCGTAAGCCGAAACTGTACTCAGGATAAAAAAAAGCAGGATTGGTAATTTCTTTGACATGTCGTTTTGGATTCGGGGTTGTTTTGAAATTTTGATCGCTTCCGTGCCACCATTTTGATATTGGTGAAAAGGCAATTGTGTGTGGCGATATACTTTATGGTTATTGCCACGGATACACGAATTTACACGAATAGTTTTATGGAATAGTTATGAGGCTGGAAAAGCGGGCTGTATTATGGTATAAAATTTTTAGCCACGGATAGCACGAATTTACACGAATAATTTTGGAGGTAGCAATGAGGTTTCAAATTCAGCTTCTAAGCAATAAGATTTGCTCCTTTAAAATCAAAAGAGGTTCGTACATCGTGCGAACCTCTTCTTTCTATAATTTATAACCAAAAAATCACCTTCCCATAACAAGCCTCGTTTGTGCACCACCGTCTCCTTCAACCAACTGGATATGAAGGTTCCCTTCTTTAAATGTGCCGCGGTCCACAGCAAGCGTAATGGATTGAATGCCCGGTGAAAGGTCGGCAGTCAGGCCGGAGCCGGACAGTTTCACCGGTTTTCCGCCAACCCAGGCTGTGATACCGGTGGTTGTATTAAAGCCCAGATTTACAATTCCCTTGTTCATTACTTCAATTTCAAACCGAATAAAGCTGTAACGTTTGCCTGCGCTGGCTTCCACCACTGGTAATTCGTTCAAAGGCAGGTCGCCGGCAACTTTGCTGTAAAGCGGTTCGAAGGATACTTTTGCGTTGTCTTTCAGAATATAACCCGGGCCTTCTGCCAGAATTCTTTTTGCTAGCTGGCTATTAGGCGTTACCGTGCTCCATCTGCGTACAAAACGGGTTGTAGGCACCCGGAATTTTCCCGATTCTCCCATTCTGGAAAGAAATCCAATCAGATCAATGAACTCCTGTTTGTCCAGACCGGCAGTCAGGCCAGGAGGCATCAGCGAGCCCGGTACTTTTTCCATCAGCTGTACCTGACTTTTAGATATCGATACTTCCTTGCCAGTTACGTCCCGCATTACGATATCAGCAGACCCGTCGCTTACCAGATAGCCCATCATCTCGCTGCCGTCTTTTTTAACTACCCGTTTCATGTCGTATCCTTCTTTGATAGAAAGGTTAGGATAAATTACCGAGCGGATAATGGTTTCAACAGGAGAACTTGTTCCAAGGCTGCTTAAATCAGGGCCTATAAGTCCACCCGCTCCGCCAATGGCATGACAGGTTGTACAGCTTACGGCACTTCTTCTGAATATCTGTTCTCCTTTTTCAGGATCGGCAGAGTTTTTAACTTCTTTGGCAAGACTGGCGATAGCCGGGTCGTTTAATTCCTGTGGCATTTTTTCCGCCGGTAAAGTTCCGCCGGAAGTTTCCAGGGCTTTTTTCAGTGCAACTACTTCCTCCGCTTTCTGGCGATTAAAAGGTATCCGGCTCTGCATAAGCTGCCTTGCGGTTTTTGCCGTAGCTTCGGGGATTTTTTTCTCTGTTATCGCGGCAGCAAGTGCGTTCGTGCCAGGCTTATTGGCCAGGAAAGCAAGGTATAGATCAGTCAGGTCTGTTTGAGCAGGTAAAGTACGCATCAGATCCGTTCCGATTCTTGCAGCTTCCGTTGCGTTCAGGGTCGCAAGCTGGGCAGTTGCCAATATTCTTAATTCAGCAGGGTTTTTGGCTCCTGCCATTTCGATGAGCTGTTTCTGAGCTTTTTCTTTGTCCAGAGCTGCGATTGCGCCCAGTGCTGTTTTTTTAATATTTTTATCTCCTTTTTGAGTTAAAGTTACAAGCTGACCATTCAATTCGTCCAGTTTCCACAGGCCGATCAAACGAATGGCACTCATGGCTACGGCTTCATCGTCGTTTTCTGCAAAGTTGGCAATGCGTTTCAAATCACCGTCGGGTTTGAGTGCCTTTTGGCGGGCTGCATCTTCGAGTGCACTTAACTGTGCGGCGGTGTTTTTATTGTTGTCTGTTACTGCCATTTCAAAAAGCACATTCAGATCTGCCGGTTTTCCCGATTTCGCAATAGCGCTGAGGACATCTTTCTGATATTCTTCCGGAACCTGGCCTTTTTGATAAAGCTGTACAAGCTGTGTCACGGCATCAGGATTGATCGAAGATTTTAAGGCAAATACCGTCTTTTTTGCATTTCCGAAGAAATCGGGCTGCGTTTTTAATTTCGCCATCCATAGCGGTTCCAACTGCCTTGTCGTTTGCCATAATGCAAAATCCAGAAATTCATCCATTTGGAATTCTACTGCTGTAAGAGCTGTGCGGGCAGCTTCTGCGGTTGGTGTTTTACGCAAGGCGATCACTGCTTCCAGGCGAACCTGAGCATGTTTATCATTTACAGCTTTGGCAAGAAGCGCTGGTACATTTGAAACCTTGTTAGACCAAAGTTCAAGTGCACGCAAAGCTGCCGCACGGGCCTGATGACTCTCCGCATTAAGCAAACTTTCCAGAAGCGGCTGATTTACCACGTCAAGTGCCTGGTATACCCAAAGTGCTTCAAGTAGGTTATGTTCATAATCTGCGTTCTTTTTATCCAGAGATCCAACCCAGCTTTGCAGGGCAGGAATTACCTCTTTCGCTCCGCGTTCTTTCAGGGTTTGTCTGGCGTTCAGCCTGGTAAGATCTTCCGGTACTTTCAGGGCGTCCAGTAATTCCTTTACAGGTGCTTCACTTAGTTTCGGCGTTTTTACCAATGGGCGGTTTTTAGCTGTTATTTTCCAGATACGGCCATGTTCCTGGTCGCGGCGCGGGTCAAAAAAGTCAACTTCTCCGTGTTGTATGATCGGGTTGTACCAGTCGGCAACATAAATTGCGCCATCGGGTCCCACGTTAATATCTACCGGACGAAAAGCAACATTGTCCGTCCACATCAGGTCTTCCATTTGTTTGGAAGCATAACCGCTGCCCTGTTCGGTGAGTTTAAAGCTGTTGATACGGTTGGCACGGAAATCATTGGCAATCATTCGTCCTTGCCACGCATCCGGTAAATGACGGCCGGAAATTACATCCAGTCCGCTGTGTTTAGGCTGTCCGGGATTAAGTCCGCGTACCAGTCGTTCCGCACCCGGTGCGGTCACAAAAGTTGCACCCGGGAAAGCGTAATTTATTCCTTCTCCGCCTGCACCGTCGGTCAGGAACGATTGTCCCCATTTGTCAAACTGCAGACCCCAGAAATTGATCCCTCCTTTTGCATAGACATCCAGTTCCAGGGTTTTAGGGTTTAGTTGCCATACGCCACCGCCTTCAAGTCTTTTGGTGCCAAATGGTGTTTCTACGTGGCTATAAATGTAGATCGATTGATTGAAATACAAATCTCCTTCCGGTCCCCAGCGAAATGTGTGAATCAGGTGATGCGCGTCTCCCGTTCCAAAACCGTTCAGGATCCTGCGTTTTTTATCGGCTTTGCCATCTCCGTCTGTATCGGCAAAGTGCAGGATTTCGGTAGAATTGGCTACGTACACACCGCCGTCACCGGGCAGAATTCCAGTTGGTGTCATCAGCCCTTCGGCGAAAATGGTGGTTTTGTCTGCCTTTCCGTCGCCATCGGTATCTTCAATGACAAAGATTTTATCATTGGCTACTTCCCCGGTTTTCAAGTGTGGATAAGCCGTGCTGCTTACGACCCATAAACGGCCGTCGGCATCCCAGTTCATTTGAATTGGTTTTGCCACGAGCGGTTCTGCCGCCCAGAGTGTGACTTCAAAACCTTCTGCAACTTTAAAAGATGCCAGTTCTTTTTGTACATCCGGATCCGGGTTTTCTTTCCGGCTCTCCTGATTAACCGAAGAGGTCATGAGCAGGATCATTGGAAGTATCGCAGCTCCGTAAAACAACTTAATATTCTTAAATGCTTTCATTGTTGGCTATCGGCTTTCAGCTAACGGCTGTCGGCTTTTTTAATGTTATGATAATTTGATTCTTCAATCGGGGAAATGCTGCTTTAAACTAATTGCCAACAGCTACAAGTTTATAGATATGCTCTTTCGGCTTGCGGTTCAGGGCTATCTGGCTCTCAATCCATTTGATAAGAATGCTTTGGTCGGCCAGGTCCTTGGTATGCTTTCCCTGTTCGTAAGCGCGAAACCCGATAATGTACGTTTCGTTCATTGGCCGGTACTGAAAAAAGTGAAGGTCGTTTTTTTGCAGGATCATTTGCTGCAATGCTTTTGTCTGAACAAACGAAGGGCCTTGTTTTATTTCGACGCCCTCAGCCCATTTTTTTGCTGAAGCAGTTACCACCTCTTCGTTATCGGCTGTCAGGGTATAAATTCCCTTTTTCAAACCCGAAATTTTAACCTTTTTTGTCTGATCCGTGATGGCGGAAGGTATCGGTAGAGACAGATAACTTTCTTCAACCGTAAATTTCAGATTATTAAAATCTTTACCTGAATCCAGAATTTTGACTGACGGACTTCCATCGGCAGCGCTTTTGCTAACCGTTATCTCTGCAGGTTTGTTTTCCTGAGAAAGTCCCAGTCCTTTTTCCAGTGCTCCTGCCAGATAGTAATACCCGGTATCGTTCAGATGGACGCCGTCTTCGGTAACTTTTACTCTTTTTCCTGCTTCCTGAATCGGAGTGAAAACATCGATAAAACGTTTCTTTCGTTCGGAAGCTATTTTGGCGATGGCAGACGAATAAAGTTTTAAGTCGGCATTACGTTTGGCAATATTTGCTGATGAATCGCCCGACAAAACAGGAACAGGTGAAAGTAATACAACTCTGGATCCCAGTTCATCAATTTTGTTAAGCAGGCTATTTAAACCATCCTGAAAACGGGCAAGTCCTGCCTGGCCTTCCTGCGCTTCCACGCCGCCATAGGCAAGAAAAACGATCGTTGGCTGTGCTTCTGCTATGTTTCTCATCAAGTGCTGGTAAGCAGTTGGCGGGTTGGTAAAAGTGCTTCTTGCATCTCCCCAGACATTATCGCCGGACCATCCGAGGTTTCGGAAAGTGACGTTACGGTCCGGAAAGCGGGTTGTCAGCGCAAGCTCAAGATAGCCGTACTGGAAATCATCTTCAAAAACCGAACTTCCAAGGAAAACTACCCGGTCGCCATTTTTTAGATCAAACGTGCCGCCTGGTGTTTCAGTAACGGTTTGAGTTTTGTTTTGGGCAGCAGCAAATTTCTGGGGAAGCGTAATAAAAACTAATAAAATGTAACCAAGAAGAGTCAGTAACTTAGTATTTCTCATGCATCTCAATTTTAAAAAAATTCTTTAGGATTTAGGTCAACAGGGTAAAAGCCTTATTCAACAGAGAAAAAAGCGAAACAAGGGGGCGTTTATACTCCCAATGGTGGAAGATTAATAAGCGTCCGAAGGGAGCGTCTTTACACAAATGTGATTAATTTGTCATGATAGCATGCGTTCAGAACGTTGTTTTGAGGTTATGTATTTAAAAATTAACAATTAAGCTTTAATTCGTTATGTTTAAACTTTGGGCAACCTACCGTAATTTATTTAACAACTTAAAGCGTAAACTATGAAAATATCGGTAATGAAGAGGCTACCTGCTATCACTTTAATAATGTCCATGACATGTTACATTCTGAGTTGTGGTAAATCAGGAGATAAAAACCTTTATGGAAAGCCAGTTGAAAAGCCTGAGGTTATTTTAGGGAGCTTTAACAGCTATTGGAATTACACTTCCCGGCACGTGAAACTATATAGAGAGTATGTGGCTCTGGACACGGCGGGGAAAACAATGGAGACAGGGAAATTTATGGAAAAACTTTCATCCGGTGATTTTCTTCCCTTAAAAAGAATAGCAAGGGATTCATCAGTTTACTACCAGCTTTATCGGTTGGCTCCGTCGGTTAATGATGAGGTAAAAATGGTTTTGAAAGATTGGGCTTATACCCAATTTACCCACTACAAGCGGGAAGGAAAGCCACTGTCGGGCTTTAATTATACAGATATAAATGGAAAGGCTTATAACTCTGAAACGCTTAAGGGTAAAATCGTAGTACTGAAATTCTGGTTTGTTGGTTGTCAGCCCTGTGTAGAAGAAATGCCTGAACTTAATAAGCTGGTGGCACGATATAAAAACCGGGATGATGTTGTTTTTCTGAGTCTTGCGCTTGATTCAAAAGAAAAACTGGAAAAATTTCTAAGCAGGGTAAAATTTGACTACCCGGTAGTCGCTGACCAGGAAAAATATCTGAATGAAGAATTGAATGTCAGACAATACCCGACACATATCGTTATCAACAAAAAGGGTTTGGTAGTCAAAGTGGTAAGCGATGCGTCCAAGCTCATTTACATTCTCGACAGGGAAGCGTCAAAAAATAATGCAATCTGAATCCATCTGTCAAAGCCTGTTTTCAGCATATCTCAGATACACATTTCGCTGGATGAAAGTTAGATTCTTGTCTTTTAAAATGCATATAATGAGGTCGGGTATATAGGTTACAGTTAGTTTTGGTTTAAATGCTGGCATGATTTTTTACTATCTGACTCCGTTAATGAGGATTTGATTTTTTTAATATTTGAAAAACTACCGAATTTAAATGAGCTTAGAACCCTCAGGAAATACAAATTTAACAGCCAGATCTCTTCCAAAATCACATACAGGTATTACGGGATTAGATGAGATTACAGAAGGCGGCCTTCCCAAAGACAGACCAACGCTCATCTGTGGGGCAGCGGGGTCTGGTAAGACTCTTTTTTCAATAGAATTTATTGTTCATGGTGCATTAAAATACAATGAACCGGGTGTCTTCATGGCTTTTGAGGAAAAAGCGGAAGAGCTTGCCATGAATGTTGCTTCGTTAGGTTACGACCTTGAGAAGCTTCAAAATGATAAATTAATAAAGCTGGATCATGTACATATTGAACGAAGCGAAATAGAAGAAACGGGAGAATATGATCTGGATGGTCTGTTTATCAGGCTGGGCCATGCCATTGACAGTATCGGAGCAAAAAGAGTTGTTCTGGATACAATAGAAAATCTTTTTTCAGGCCTCAATAATCAGGGAATTATTCGGGCGGAACTTCGCAGGCTTTTCGGCTGGCTTAAAAGTAAAAAAGTAACGACAATTATTACCGGCGAAAAAGGCGATGGTACTTTAACCAGGCATGGTCTGGAAGAATATGTTTCCGATTGTGTGATCCTGCTTGATCACCGCGTGAGTAATAAAATTTCAACCCGTCTGCTTCGTATTGTAAAATACCGGGGCTCGGTACATGGTACAAATGAATATCCTTTTCTGATCGATGAGGATGGTATTTCTGTATTACCGGTAACTTCCCTCACGCTTCACCACGACGTTTCTTCGGAAAGAGTTTCTTCCGGAATTTCAGGGCTTGATAAAATGCTGAGTGGAAAAGGATTTTTTAAGGGAAGCAGTATATTAGTTTCCGGAACAGCAGGAACTGGTAAAACAAGTATTGCAGGATGTTTTGCAAATGAAGTATGCCGGAAAGGTGGTCGCTGCATTTACTTCGCTTTTGAAGAATCGCCAAAGCAGATTGTCCGTAACATGAGCTCGATTAATATTGATCTGCAAAAACATGTGGATGACGGGCATTTGAAATTTCATGCATCCCGGCCTACACTTAACGGATTGGAAATGCATCTGGTCGCTATTCATAAAATGGTGAAGCAGATTAAACCGAACGCTGTCATTCTTGATCCTATAACCAATCTAATCACTGTAGGGTCGGTTAGTGAGGTTAAAAGTCTGCTAATCAGATTAATAGATTTTCTTCAGGCGGAACAGATCACTGTTATGTTCACAGCACTTACATTGAATGACAATGTAACCGGCCAAACGGATGAAAGTATTTCATCACTGGTTGATGCCTGGCTTTTGGTACGGGATATTGAATTTAACGGAGAAAGAAACCGCGGTCTTTATGTGATGAAATCAAGGGGAATGAAACATTCAAACCAGATCAGAGAATTTGTGATCTCAGATAACGGCCTGGATATGGTGGATGTTTATCTTGGTCCGGATGGTGTGCTGACAGGTTCGGCGCGGGAAGCACAACAGCTTCAGGAAAAAACAGGTGTTGTGATTAAGGATCATGCCGTTTCGATGAAGGATAGGGAAATTGAAAGAAAACGAATGGTTCTGGAGGCTAAAATCGGAAGCCTGAAAGAAGAATTCGAATCATTCCAGGAAGATCTTAACCGGAGTTATGTGGAAGATGAGTTAAGAAAATCTGTATTGGAAAAGAACCGAACGGAACTTACACAGAAAAGAGATGGCAAGGAGTAAACCTGTCCGAAATGAATTAATATAGCTTAGCAGAATGGAAGTAACTGAAGATATCTGGGAACTCAGATTATATGTAGCCGGCAAAACCGCAAAGTCGGTAGCGGCTCTCTCGAATTTAAAAAGGTATTGCGAGGAGCATTTAAAAGATAAATATGTAATTGAAGTAATTGATTTGTTGGTAGAGCCACAGCTTGCCGAAGGGGATCAGATTCTTGCCATCCCAACGCTTGTAAAAAAGGTGCCTGAACCGATCAGAAAGATTATCGGCGATTTGTCAAACGAAGAAAAAGTACTGGTTGGACTGAACATTCGTCCCGCAAAAAAATAACGAATGAGTCAACATTTAGATATACAGCAGGGTGATGAACAGAACGATGAAAACCGTCCGTACGCGTTGCGTCTGTTTGTTGCCGGAGCGTCTATTAATTCTCTCAGGGCTGTAAATAACCTGAAAGAAATATGTGAGATATATCTGGATGGTAACTATGTTCTTGAAATTATTGACGTTTACCAGCAAAAGTCTTTGGCAGAACGGGAGAATATTATTGCGCTGCCGCTTCTGATTAAAAGTTTTCCCTTACCCGAACGAAGAATGGTTGGAGACATGTCCGACACCCGCAAGGTTCTCAAAGGATTAGGACTTTCAATTTGATTTTTAATGAAAGAGGGAAAAACATACGAACAACTTCTCGAAGAAAACAGGATTCTTCACGATCAGCTGGAAGAGGCGACCGAGACGATTACTGCAATCCGTACCGGCCAGGTGGATGCCCTGGTGGTAAACGGAGCAGACGGGCATCAGCTGTATACGCTAAAAACGGCCGATCAGACTTACAGGGTTTTTATTGAAAAAATGAACGAAGGAGCCGTTACCTTAAACAGGGATGGCGTCATTTTATATTGCAACAGTAAATTTGCCTCCACCGTTGGACTTCCATTATACAAGGTGATTGGGCTGTCGTTCCGGTCTTTTATTGCAAAAGAATATCTCGAAATTTATAACAGTATTTTCGAGGATGGGTGGATTGCAGATGGCAAAGCAGAAGTTTTTATCATTGGTGAAGAAAGACAAATTCCTTTTCAGCTTTCAGTAACAACGCTGGATCTGGATGAGGGTTTTTCTATGAGTGTCATTCTTACTGATCTTACATTTCAGAAGGACATCGAAAAACTGTTGATCCTGAACAATCAAAAGCTTGCGGAAACGAATGTAGAACTTGAAAAAAGCAATCACGATTTGCAGCAGTTTGCTTCCGTTGCCTCACACGATCTTCAGGAACCTTTACGTAAAATACTGATCTTCGCTACCTTGCTGCGTGATAAACATGCTTTGGAACTGAGCGGAGACGGGCCGCTGTTTCTGGATAAAATCATTGCTTCGTCCAATCGGATGAAGACGATGATTTTTGATATCCTCAGTTATTCCCGGCTTGCAGCCAACAACGATAATTTCGTGAAAACCGATCTGAGAGAAGTCGTTTCAGAAGTTCTGGAAGATTATGAGATCGTTATTGCAGAAAAGAAAGCATTGGTCACAGTGGGAAACTTACCTACTATTGAAGTAAACCGCGGTCAGATCAGACAGGTTTTCCAGAATTTAATCAGCAATGCTTTAAAATTTGCCAAACCGGATGAGCCGCCTGTTATCAAAATTGAACCTAAGATAGTTTTTGATGAACACACAGAATCCGGTAATAAGGAGCAATGTACCATTACAGTAACCGATAATGGAATTGGTTTTGATGATCTGTATGTTGAAAAGATTTTTTCGCTGTTTCAGAGACTGAATACCAAGGATAAGTATGAAGGATCAGGAATCGGGCTGGCCATTACGAAGAAGATTATAGACAAACATTATGGCAAAATAGCCGCTGTTAGTAAGGAGGGAGAGGGGGCGGAATTTACGATCACCCTGCCGGTAAGGCACAACAAAAACATATAGCAATCTGTTATTTTCTGATGAAGATATTGTTAGCAGACGACGACACCGATGACCGCTGGTTTTTTCAGGATTTTTTGAAACACCGGACTGATGTTGCCTTTTTCCCAAGTGTAACGGATGGTGTCGAGGTTTTGGAATACCTTAATTCGGTGGAAGCTGATTCTGATTTTCCTCACGTTATTATCCTGGATCAGAATATGCCGAAGCTGAGCGGAAAGGAAACGCTTTGTGAATTAAAAGCGAATCCGCGTTACAGCGAAATCGCTATTGTTATCTACTCCACCTACACAGATCAAAAACTGATTGATGATTGCAGGCTTCTTGGCGCTTTAACCGTGCAGCCTAAACCGGTTTCACTTGAAGGTTACAATGAGATGATCGATGCAATTTTGAAAGCATATGCGGAAAATGTTTTTAATTAACAGGTCAGGAAACAACATTCAAAGGCTTGCCGTCGATAAATGCTTTTAAATTATCCGTTGCCATTTGTAGCAGACGTGTTCTTGCTTCGAAGGATGCCCAGGCAATGTGTGGCGTAATCACACAATTTGGTGCGGATAACAACGGGTTGCTTGCAGCAGGTGGTTCGGTAGAAAGTACATCCAGTCCTGCTCCGCCAATCGTTTCGGTTTTAAGTGCTTCGGCAAGATCTGTTTCATTAATCAACGGCCCTCTTCCTGTGTTTAGCAAAACGGCAGTTTTCTTCATTTGTGAAAGCGTAGAAGCATTGATGATTTCTCGGGTTTCATCATTCAGCGGACAATGCAGGCTGACGATATCGCTGTTTTTAAAAATGGCTTCCAGTGTAACCATTGTAATGTCGTTGTTCTGCGTCCTGTTAGGATTTTTGCGGTAAGCAATTACTTTCATTCCAAAAGCAGATGCTATGTTCGCAACCTGCGATCCGATGTCTCCCAGTCCGATTAATCCCATCGTTTTTCCTGCCAGTTCTGTAAGCGGACTTTTGGTATAAGCAAAGTCTTTTGATGCTGCCCATTCACCCGCAAAAACGCTTTGACTGTGTGTTTCAATGCGATTCATTAAAGCCAACAGCAAAGCAAAAGTATGCTGGGCCACAGAGGCCGGACCATAAGCTTTTACATTTGTGACGATGACATTGTGCTTTTTAGCGGCTTCAATATCGATATTGTTATATCCCGTGGCCACCACGCCGATATATTTTAAAGCAGGCAACCGATCCAGAGTTTCTTCGTTGAGCACAACTTTGTTTACAATAAGAATTTCCGCATTTGCAGCACGGTCAACAATTTGTTCTTTTGAAGTCCGGTCGTAAATGGTAACATTTCCCAAAGCCTGCAGAGGAGAATCATCCAGGTCGCCTGGATTTAAAGTAAAGTTGTCGAGAATAACGATGTTCATAATTTTGGTAAAGTTTTACTCTGAATAGATTAGTGCAGCCTAAACTGACTAAAAATTCATTTGTAATTATCAAACTTTGAAATTACATAACTTCTATTTTGAAGTTACATAAAATTACTTTTGAAATTGCATAAAAAAGCCTTCCGAATTGAATCCGGAAGGTTTTCTGGTTTTATATTGAAATCCTAATTCTTGGGCGTTGTGCCAATTTTTCCTGCACCTTCTGCCTGCATTGGGTTTGGCGGACGGCGCATCTGCTGCTGTTTATAAATTTGGAAACGTGTTGGTTTGGCAACTCTTGGGAATGAGTTATTTGCTGCATCAATATCCGCGATCTGGAAATAAGGATCAAGCGTCCATTGTGACACCTTTTTCGAGGTTGAGATTATTTTGTTAATCTGCCCGTCGTTGAACCGCCAGATTTCAGCCGGGAATGTAACCGTCGAATCTGTACCGTCTTCAAAGTCCATTTTAACAATAACCGGCATTACGAGCCCACCTTTATTTTTAACAGAAAGTGTATAAAAGTTGGTGTTGTTCTGAATCAGATCACGTTCGCTCTGAGAAAGTCCGGCAAGATATTGCTCGTATTTCTGGCGATCGGCTGCTGTAACTTTAAAAGGATCATAACGGTTGTAGAAATCGGCCATGGTCGAATCCTGAGCAACGACGGTATTGGATTTGTTCGCAAGATCACGCTCTTTGCTGATTGTACTCGCTTTTCTGGCAGCTTCCTTACGTGCAAGCTCCTTTTCGATTTCAGGGTTTTGTGTATCGATACTAAACCAGTCTACACTCACCAGATCCTGGTCAACGGGCTCAACCCCATAGAACCAGCCTTTCCAGAACCAATCAAGGTCAATGCCGGAGGCATCTTCCATTGTTCTGAAAAAATCGGAAGGAGTTGGGTTTTTGAATCTCCAGCGTGTGGCATATTCTTTAAAGGCATGATCAAACAATTCGCGGCCCATTACCGTTTCACGCAGAATATTCAGGGCGGTAGCTGGTTTTGCATAAGCATTTGGCCCAAGACCTATTACGTTTTCAGCCGAACTCATGATCGGAGAAAGAACCGATTTGTCGGATGACATATAGTCCGTGATCTGGCTAGGTTCGCCGCGGCGGGTAGGGAAGTTATAATCCCATTCTTTTTCAGCAAGATACTGGCAGAAAGTGTTGATGCCTTCATCCATCCATGCCCACTGGCGCTCGTCGGAATTGACGATCATCGGGAAAAAGTTGTGGCCCACTTCATGGATGATTACACCGATCATACCATATTTGGTTGCTTCACTGTAAGTTCCATCTTCTTCCGGGCGACCGCCGTTAAAGCTGATCATCGGATATTCCATTCCGCCGCCGGAAGTAGAGTGACAGGAGATCGCAACCGGATAAGGATATTCAAAAGTGCGGTTACCGTAAGACTTCAACGTATGTTCAATAGTGCGGGTTGAATATTGCTCCCAAAGCGGATTGCCTTCCTTAGGATAAACCGACATACACCAGATCTTTTTACCGTTTTTATAAACATCACTTAACATCGCATCCCAGATAAACTTCCGGCTGCTTGCAAAAGCAAAGTCACGAACGTTATCAGCTTTGTAGATCCATGTTTTTTTGCCAGGCTTTTTGTTTTCGCGTTTTTCTGCTTTTTCTGCCTCTGCCTGGGTAACGATCATCACGGGCGTTTTGGAAGTTTCAGCTTGTTTAAGACGCTGTTTTTGCGAAGCCGTTAAAACCTGTGCGTAATTCTGGCATTCGCCGCTCGCTACCACTACGTGATCCGAAGGAACGGTAATCGCCACTTTGTAATTTCCGAAGATCAGCGCAAATTCACCCTGTCCCAGAAATTGTTTATGGTTCCAGCCGTTTACATCATCATAAGGTGCAAGGCGTGGGAACCAGTGTGCGATGAAATAATTGGTATTGCCGTCTTTGGCAAAAAACTCATAACCGCTGCGGCCATAATATTCAGTGATATTGTAACCCCAGTCTACTGAGAAAACAACATTAGCTCCGGGCTTTAGTCCAACCGGAAGATCGATCCGCATCATGGTATTGACGATCTTGTAAGGCAATGCTTTACCAGCTTTGTCTTTTACGGCGCCAATTTCATAACCATATTCCGTCTTTGGATCCAGGGAAGAACCTCTTCCGTTGTTCATGGATTGAAGCTGGGCAATGCTCATGCCTTTTTCGTTCAGCGTTCCGGTACGGGAAGTTGCGCCAATTCCGTCTTTTTTGAAAAGGTTTTGATCCAGCTGCATCCAGACGTATTTCAGTTCGTCCGGAGAGTTGTTAAAAAAAGTGATGGTTTCAGAACCAGTGATTCTTCTTTTCTCATCATCAAGTTCTGCCTTGATATCATAGTCTGCGCGCATTTGCCAGTACTCACGGCCAGGCGCTCCGGAAGCGGACCTGAACGAATTGGGCGTCGGTAAGACAGTCCCCAATTGCTCAAAGCGGTCGTTCGCCTTGTAATTTGGGTTGGCGGGCATTTGCTGGGCGATCGTCGCCATCGGGATCAGCAGCATGACCAACGGAAGCAATAGTTTTTTCATTTGATTAGCAGGTTGTTTTTGTTACGATGTCAGGAAGTTGTTAGTTACACAGAGGTGGACAGAGTTAACATGAGAGTCCAGAGATTTTTTTGAAAAATTTTCTTCGCTGATCTCAAAATTATAAACTGTTTTGTAAAAACTCATTGTTGATAATCAGCGATAACGACATTCCGGCTATAATTCCGGACAGAATATGAACCCAGGTCAATTTTGTGATTCGTAAAATTTCAATCAGTACAAAGGCAATAGTCAGAACAATAAATACAATAACCAGCTGTCCCAGTTCCAGGCCGATGTTGAAGCCCAGCAGGGGATTAATGATATCAGCTTCTTTTCCCAGCAACGCTCTTAAATAGTTAGAAAAGCCAAGACCGTGGATTAATCCAAAAAATAAAGCTAACGGATACCGGGCCGTATAAGTAGTCCCTTGTTTCGCGTAAGTCGTTTTTTTTTCTTTGTAAAAAAAATTAAGAGAGGCGGTGATCAATATTGTCACAGGAATAAGAAGCTCAATAACAGCAGGATCAATATTGACCAATCCCAGGGTTGATAACGCGAGTGTAACTGAGTGACCGATGGTAAAAGCAGTGACCAGGATTGTGACCTTTTTCCAATCCATCAGGGTGTAAACCGTACAAAGTGCCATGATAAACAAAATGTGATCATATCCTTTGGAATCTGTAATATGTTCAAAACCCAACTGGAGGTAAGCCTGAAATTCGGACATTCAGAAAATATTAATAAATAAAAGTTTGAATTCTAATAATTGTCAGGACAAAAATCGAGATCCGAAGTTATCGGTTTTGCAGCAGGATTGCAACAGCACTTATGTAAATCCGGAAAAGTGATAAACTATCAGTTTTAAGCAAAAAAACCGAAAGTATGTGCTTCCGGTTTTTTTCTTGATTTTTAAAGTTGTTAATATTTTCACCCAATCGGTACCAATAAAAATATTCTAAATTAACCTGGTAAATCGTTCGTAGTTGTTGTTACAGTAACCTGCTTTACTCCTAAACTCGTATAAATCTTACGATTGGCTACTACTACAAGTTTACCGTCATTCAGTACTGTAACAGTGTTTGGGGCAGATTGTGAAAAAAGTGGTTTTTCTGAATCATCTATTTTCACAGTAAGATTTTTTCTGTCTTTTGAAAATTCAAATTCTCGGAAAACTACTTTCATATCATAGGCAAAGCTATAATCAGGATGAAATGGAATCATTTCAGTTCCATCCCACACTTTACCTGATCCCATTCTTACAAATTGTTCGGGCCAGGCCTGTATAAATAAATATGAGGGCTTCACATTCACCTTTGACGAACGATTGATAGCAATTTGCAAATAGGGGCTTGTTAAAGTTCCGGTTGTGAGTTCGTCAATTTCAGTAAGCAAATCCGAGGAAGATGAGCCGTCCAGATTTATATCCAACGGTTCACTGCTCACTGAGCTGACAATTTTATACTTACCGTGAAACTGTTGATAAATAGCTTCAAAATTATCATTAAGCAAAGGGGATGAATCTTTTGATTTGCAACTAAGCATCTGGCATAAGATTAAAAAACTGATAAATAAATGTTTCAGAGTCATCGTTCTGTGTTAGGAAAAGTTGAGTACTTGAAGTTATTGAAAATATAATTTATCAAATATTATATTGGGTTATCAAATTGTTAACTTTCGAAAATTAGCCTTGTTATCCGCTTCACTCCAATTATGACTGGAGCAAACGCCACTTTGAATTTGAAAGATGGGAATTTCTGCATTGTTTACAGAGCGTAAAAAATAAAAAAAACCGGAAGCATCTGCTCCCGGCCTTTTTAAATTCTGACACCAATTATAAGGTTTTTCTCCTGTTACTTAGTTGTACGGAGTGTTCTGAGGATCGAAGTTTGTCCAGCCTGTTGTCCAGTCTGTTGTTCCGAAGGCACCTCTGAAAAGTTCTTTTGTGAAAAATGCATCTGCACCTTTTCCTTCCCAAACAGCATCTTTCAACAAAGGAGATGTTGCCTGTGGCAAGAATTTCGGTGCTGTAAGTTTGAAGTTATCAGCGTTTAAAAGCAATGTAGAAGCATCTGTAAGAATTGTGTTTTTACGAGTCGCTGCACTAAAATAAGCCAGTGCCTGTGCATCAGAAACGCCTGTTGTCGCGCGGTCTCCACGAACTGAAATAGTAGTGTTAGCCAATACAATTCCTTTCAAATCCAAAGTTCCGGCTGTAGCATGAGCCAATGTATTTGCACCATCCAAACGAAGCCCTTCAGGATATCCTGAAAAAACTGAGTTGTAAATGCTGATATCTGTGTTACGACGTAAGTGCATTGCTGACTGGTATAATCCTGATCCTGATCCCGGATTAGTATTTGGTGTTCCCGGAAAAACGAAATTACTAACGTTAGCAAAAACAGGAGCAGTTAATGGAAATCCATTATTTGGTGCCGTAGCTGGTTCACCCGTTCCTGCGAAGTTATCAGATTCAAATCCGTTTGATCCCGACTGATCAGCATACTCAGGGTCACGCAATGAAAGCGCATACTGAACTTTACCAACAAAACCCCAGTCAGTATCCCAATCATCATCAAATCCACGGAAAGCAACCAGGTTTTTAGCGTTTACTGTTCCGCCAAACCATTCGTATGAATCGTCACCACTGTAAGAAACCTGTACGTGGTCAACTGTTGTACCTGAACCTACTGCATAAAATGTAATACCATTGATTTCGTTGCCTGCTGTAAGTGCGATACCCGGGAATTCAACTCTTACATACTGAAGTTTACCTGAGTTGTCATCAGCAATATTATCTGTACCTAATTGGCCTGAAATACCACCTTCCGGTCCTTTGCTGCCCAATTGATTGTGAGGCGCTTTCCCAATGATAACCAAGCCACCCCAGTCACCATATTTACGTGCTCCCGGAGCAGCGTTTGAGGTAAATACGATAGGTTCAGCGGCGGTACCAACTGCCATGATTTTTGCACCTGCATTGATGATCAACGTTCCGCCTTTTCCAAGTCCGGCCGGGTCAAGGGCAATTCCACCACCTTTGATAACCGTTCCCGGTTCAATAGTTAGTGTAGCGCCTGTTGTTACATATACAAAACCTTTAAGCAAGTAAATTTTATCTTTTGTCCAGGTTTCGCTTGCGGTGATGTTACCTTGTTTTTCAACAACTGCACGTGCGGCAAGATCAAAATTGGAAGCACTTTTTACTGTTTTTCCCCCTACGGTAACAGAAACCAAGCCGCTTGTAGCACCGGCAGGAACGGTTACTTCGAGTGATGTTGTGGTTGCAGCTGTTACTGTTGCAGGCGTTGTATTAAATAAAACCGTGTTATTGGCAGGAGTTGCATCGAATTTTGTACCTGTAATAACCACCTTGGTGCCAACCGGCCCTGATGCCGGAACTATTGTTTTCACCGCCAGTACTTCCTCAACAGGAGTAGGTGTGTCGTCGTTTTTGCAGGAAGTTGTGGCTGCAAACATACCTCCCAAAAGGAATAGAAAGTACAGCCGGTTTTTAATAATATTCATAGCGAATTGAAATTGGTTTGCAAAAGGGATAATTGTTTGATTGGTAATTTTCTTGATTGTGTAATTATGGAATAACTGTTCTTCTTCCGAAAGTATAAGCCGCTGTTAAAGTGAAGTAGCTGCCGCGTTTGAACTTGCGGATATCCTGATCGGCGTTTGCGGTCATGGAAGTGATATCCTTATCGATTTTTCCGTTGCGGTTAAAGTCCTGTGCAAAACGAACCGGCTGGTTCAGGATATCCTGGATACCTAATCTGATTTCCAGGTTTTGTTTGATCCTTTTGCTGATGTTCAGGTCGATTACGTTTCTCGGTGTTTCGTAAACTGTTGGGTTGTTTTGGTTACCAACAGCGAAGATTCTTTGTCCAAATACATTGTACAGCACGTTCCACTGCCATCCCGTAGCCGGGTCTGCATAGTAAACTCCGGCATTGATCAGGTAAGGGGACTGATTAGCCATCGGGCGTTTTTTGTCAGTTAGGCCTGTCAGGTCATAATTCTGGATTTCTCCGCCCAAATCAGGTCCCTGAACAAATTCACCCAGATTTACTGTGCTTTTGATGAAAGAAACATTACCTACCAAAGTCAGATTTTGAATGAAAGGGCTTACTGCGTTTACGAAACCTTTACGAACTTCCATTTCCACTCCGTAGTTTTCTGCTGAACCTGCGTTGATGAAAGTATAAGCAAGACCATTACCACCAACCGGCAGAAGGAAAGACTCAATCGGATCTTTGAAATGTTTGTAAAATCCTGTTACCGAGATCAGTTCATTTGCAGACGGATAGAATTCCCACTTAGCATCGAGGTTCTGAATTTTCGCAGTTTTTAAAGTTGTATTTCCGCGGATGTCAGCCTGCAGGTTAAAATCATAATATGCGTAAGGAGCAAGTTCGCGGAATTCAGGACGGTTCAGCGTTGAAGAGAAAGCAAGTCTTAAATTTTGCTTTTCCGAAACTCTGTAAGTAAAGTTCAGAGAAGGAAGCGGGATGAATATTTTATTGTTAACCAGCTCTTTCCTCTCATTCACAATATATGAATGTAGTTGCTGATTGTTGTATTCACCGCGGAAGCCTATGGTAAGAATCGCTTTGCTTCCGAAATTAACATCACCACTAAGATAAGCTGCTGTGTAATTGTTAATCCCTTCGTAAGAATCAAGGTCTTTTGTTCCGTCCTTTATTGTAAGTCCGCCTGTTTGTCCGTTTACATTTTCAGGCGTAAAAATAGAACCGATACCCTGTGTTAGAATAGCACTTGCATTTCCAATGTTGTTGTAACCGTAGAAATGATTTTCATAGTCACGGTCTTTTCTTTCTCCGTAAAGTCCGAAACGAATGCGGTTTGGTTCGCGGTCTGTTGGGTTACCAAAACTATGCTCTCCGTTTACCGAAAGGGTTAGAACACGTTCACCCAGTTTTGAGAAGAAATGTCCAACTTCGTTAGCGGTCGGGTCATTGGGTGTTACTGCTGCAAATGGGGCAGGCTGGCCGTCAGCTCCGGTTGCTCCTGTAATACGCTGGAAGCGGATTCTTTTCCAGTCTGGCTCCCAGCGACCTGTGTAACCATAACCTGTGATCCAGTTCAGCTTTGTAAGCTCACCTAATTTATGATCACCTGATACCTGGGTTGTAACAATAGTTCTGTTTTCAAATCTTTGTGAATAGCTTAATGCATCGTAACCATCAATCACTTTTTGTCCGTTACGCACAACGGTTTCTGTATTTCCCAATTGGTTTAAAAGGGTTTTCCATTCCATTGTGAAAACAGGAGAGAAACGGAAAGTCCAGTTATGAAGCAAGCCGATGCGTGACTGGCGCTGGTAGCTTGCATCTGTATATTTTTCAAAAACCTCATTGGCGATCAAACCATTTTGGTAAAGGGAAAGGTTTACATCTGCGCGTTGGTTGGTGAGAGAGTAATTGATGTTTGTAATATTGCTCACATCTACATTTCCGATCTCGAAACGCTTACCTATATTCAAAGCCAGGCGAAGGTCAGGAGCAATGTTAACATTTTTAAGTGCCCAGTTGTTTGGAAAAAGTCTTGCAAAAGATGCTCTTTCCTGATTGCTCAATACATTGAAATCGGCCGATCTTGCAGGGAAAGCACTTGATAAACTTTGGTCTTTACTCCAAAGTCCAAGGAAATTTAATCCGCCCCGCTCGTGTGTCTGTGCATTTTGGAAAGTAGTATTACCTCTGTACCCAATGGTCGCCGCTGCATCTATGAAATTTTGTTCAGGTCGTTTTTTTGTATAGATCTTAATAATTCCGCCGGCAAAATCACCAGGTGATTCGGCTGACCCTGATTTATAGACGATCATCCGGTCAATGATATTACTTGGAACGAGGTCGAAAGAAAAAGAACGTGTATCCACTTCTGATGAAGGTGTGATTACATCATTGATCAAAACCGCGTTGTAACGTGAGCCCAGACCGCGGATCATCACGAACCGGTTGTCAACAATGCTCACACCCGGAATACGGCGCATGGCTGCAGCTGCGTCACGATCCTGTGATTTCTGGATCTGTGCAGCGGAAATACCAACTGCGATCGGCTTTAATTGCTTGATCTCACTGATAACCGCAACTTCCGTATTGGTAACCCGGGCGCTTCTTACAACCACTTCCTGTAAAGCCGTTCCTTCTTCGTCCATTTCGGTGTCAATTACCGTCGTGTTTCCGGATTCAACTCTTACATTAGGGATTTCTTTGGTTTTGTAGGAAACGAAGGAAATGATGATTTTATAACTTCCTGCAGGTACACCTGGCAGGGTGAAGTTTCCGTCAACATCTGCTGCAGCGCCGATTTGTGTTCCTTCGATCAGAACGGTAGCGCCAATAAGTGCATCTTTGGTTTTGGCATCTTTAATTGTGCCGCGTATCGTGCCTGGATCGGCAAATGCAAAAGATACGGTGAAGAAAAACAGGAGGATGGTAAATAATTTGGTTTTCATACTTTAAGGTGTCATATTTTCGACACAAAAGTAGACTTCCAATATTACCCCAATGTTAACCGTATGTTATGGCTTGGTTATTTAAAAATACTGATTTGGGCTGAAAATCAATATTTTATGATTTTTGGTAAAATAATAGAGAAGCTGATAATAGCCTGAGTGATCGTAAAGCTCGTATTATGAGCTTTACGCTTTACTCTATAATACCATTTCCCGTATTACCTTTAAAATTGTCCAGATCGTAAACAAAACCGTTGATCACGGCATACTTCACTTTGCTTCCCTTTTTAAGTATGAACGTAGCGGTGTTACCCAGTCCGGGAACGCCGGAAGGTGCAGGCTGTCCGCCGCGTAAAATGTGCAGGGGTGATGTCGTAAAATAAAGTCCGAGTGTTCGGGTATTACTGTCCGGGGCGAGGCGAACATAAGTATATCCTTCTTTTAACAAATTCAGCGCGTTGAGTTTGCTGACCTCACTTACATTTTTGTAAACGGTTGGATAAACCTTGCCCTTTTCAACAGTGAGTCCGGCTGCATCAAGTTCTTCACTTCCGTATTGCGGGTGCAAATCTCCGAAGTCTTCTATTTTGCTATAATAGAAAAACTTAGTCGCGTTGGAATAACTTACCTCATTCCGGTTGATGCCTAAATCCGTCGTAAACGTTTTGCCTGACTGCTTCACGGTTGCGTTGCGGACTACGAGGTCATATAACCAGCGGCCGTTTTCAGGTATTTTGTAATAATCTTCCCGGTTTTCCTTTGTTAGCGAATTATCTGAAATTGAGCCCAATGCCGAAAGGATAGCCATGAAGTTCAGCTGGCGGATGTATTGTTTTTCAGGATCGCCCACATAGCCGCCCGATTCGATCAGTACCAGTGTGGTTCCCCATTTTTGAACATTATCACCAAATCCCCGTGGTTCGTGGTCGTCGCTGTAACGGGCAACCTGGCCCGGAATGTAATCCTGCAATATCTTATTCATCCCAACAATCAGCTGCATAGAGCGTTCCCGCACCTTGTTGATTGAAAGTTCATAATCGTAAGAGGTAGCCAAAAAGGAAATCGTGGCAACCCTGGGACTGCGCCCGGCAGAATATCGTGGACTCTGGTCGTGAAGATTGAAGCCATAATCCGGTGCCAGTTTGTCTACAAGACCTTTTAAAATAACTGCTTCCGGTGTCTGCCTGGCAGCTGCGTCACGGTTCATGTCAATTCCCTGCATGGTACGTCGCTGATATTTTTCTGCTCCGTCCGGGTTGAGCATCGGGACAAAATATAAGGTCGTGTTTTCCAGGATTTTTTTTCTGAAATCGTCAAAGCCGTCGTTTTTTCCTTCAAAGAAATTAAAGATATCAAAGCTGGCCATGGTAGCCGTGGGTTCGTCACCATGCATTTGGGTCCATAGCAGCACCTTCTTTTTTCCGGTACCTATTTTAAGCATTTGTATGTTTCTGCCTTCGAAAGAGGTTCCAACGCTTTGGACTTCATACAAAGGATCAGCTTTCCTTTTTTCAATAAGCGGAAGAATGTCTTTTTGTTTGAAACGGCGTTGTGTCAATGTCGTTTCTTTATAGTTTTTGTGTGCGTCAAATAAGCGCCGTGCCTGATCTGCAGACTGCGCCATGGCCAGTGAGGTTGTCAAGATTAAAAAAGAAAAAAGAAGTTTTGAAATGAATGATCTCATGGGTTTTAAACATTATCGACCCCGGACATAACCAGGTCTGCCGTGTGGTTAGCCGTGCAATTTACGAATAGAATAATTGCGAAGTCAAATCTCTGTGAATTTCTGACATGGCTTAAATACGAGGTAAGCTAGCTTTGTTTGAACTTATTCTAACGAAATTTTAATATAATATTTAATTGTTCCGTTTTCATCTAAAGTAAAAATTATTTACATTTGCTGCATGATAACAGCTAAAACATATCATCAATTTCATCATAGTCTTTTGGCTTTCGGACGTCTTGGATGACATGTTTTTGCAAGTAGTGTTGTAATAAGGTTGAATACATAGTATCCCAGAAGCCCGATTTTTAAAGAATCGGGCTTTTTTATTTATCGCAATCCCGGACCGTCACATCCTATTTTAATGAAAACCGTAATTATCAAATACAACGCAGGAAATGTCCAGTCGGTAATGTATGCCCTGGAACGGATCGGAACAAGTTATTTGTACACAGATGATGAGGAAGAAATAAGGTCTGCCGATAAAGTTATTTTTCCGGGTGTCGGAGAAGCAAGTACGGCAATGTCCTATTTGAAAAAAACAGGACTGGATCTTGTGATCCCTTCGTTAAAACAACCGGTTTTTGGTACCTGTATCGGGATGCAGCTGATGTGTAAATATTCCGAGGAAAACGATACCAAATGTATGGGTATTTTTGATGTCGATGTAAAACGTTTTCCTGCGACGCCTGGCTTTAAAGTACCGCACATGGGATGGAACAACATCTCCGGATACAAAGGAGAGCTAACCAAAGGGTTAACCGATGATGCTTATGTTTATTTCGTACATAGTTACGCGGCACCGGTTTGTGAATATACCGTGGCCAGTTGTGATTATGTAACTCCTTTCAGCGCGATGCTGCAAAAGGATAATTTTTACGCTGCCCAGTTTCACTGCGAAATCAGCGGAAATGTAGGACAGCAGATTATCGAAAATTTTTTAAAAATATAAAATATCAATAGCCTGAAAGGCTTTAAATATCTTAACCCAGGCCAGCGGCCCGGGAAACTAAATAATATGATTGAAATTATCCCGGCCATAGACATGATCGACGGAAAATGCGTAAGATTAACGCAGGGCGATTATGGAAAAAAGACGATATACAATGAAAATCCGCTGGAAGTGGCGATGGAGTTTGAAGATGCCGGACTGAAACGTTTGCATTTGGTTGACCTGGATGGCGCGAAGGCAAAAAAGGTGATCAATTGGAAAGTTCTCGAAAAGATTTCTTCCAGAACTTCACTTCATATTGACTTTGGAGGCGGTGTTCAGTCAGAAGAAGATATCAGGATTGTTTTTGAAAGTGGCGCAAAACAGGTGACCGGCGGAAGTGTTGCCGTCAAACAGCCGGATTTATTTAAGGAATGGCTATCCGTTTACGGAGGTGATAAAATAATTCTCGGTGCTGATGCGAAAAATGAAAAAGTAGCGGTTAGCGGTTGGGAAGAAGGAACGGAACTTTGGGTTTATGACTTCGTGGAAAACTATGTTGATTTAGGTATAAAGTATGCGATTAGTACTGATGTGGCCAAAGACGGTTTGCTGCAGGGGCCTTCTTTTGATCTTTACAAAAATTTACACGATAAATGTCCGGATCTGAAAATAATAGCCAGCGGAGGCGTAAGTAATATCGGTGATGTTGAAAAACTGGCCGAAATGAATATTTATGGCGTGATTATTGGCAAAGCCATTTACGAAAACCGTATTAGCCTGCCGGAATTACAAAGGTTTATGATTTAGTACCATAGTAACCTGTTTATTGTTAAATTAATAAAATGCTTACAAAACGCATTATTCCCTGCCTCGATGTTAAAGAGGGCAGAACTGTAAAAGGGGTTAATTTCGTAAACCTGCGGGATGCCGGAGACGCTGTGGAGCTGGGCGCGATGTATGCGGCCCAGGGCGCGGATGAGTTGGTTTACCTTGACATTACGGCTACCGTTGAAGGCCGTTCTACTTTTATAGATCTGGTTAGAAGAGTAGCGCACACCATCAATATTCCTTTTACAGTCGGCGGAGGAATTTCTTCCATCGCGGATGTTTCGGCTTTGCTGCATGCAGGTGCCGACAAGGTTTCAATTAATTCGTCGGCGGTTCGCAATCCTGATCTGATCAATGAGTTATCGCTCGAATTTGGGAGTCAGTGCATTGTTGTTGCCATTGATACCAGATACATTGAAACTGAAAACGGAAGAGAGCATATCGTACACACCCATGGCGGACGTAAACCTACGGATTTGCGGACTATTCCCTGGGCAAAGGAAGTTGAAGACCGGGGAGCGGGAGAAATTTTACTTACATCAATGGATACCGATGGCACTAAAAACGGCTTTGCGCTTGAACTGACTGCAACTGTTTCCGGAAATGCCAATATACCGGTAATTGCTTCCGGAGGAGCAGGTAATATGGAGCACTTTTACGATGTTTTCACAACAGGGAAGGCCGATGCGGGATTGGCGGCAAGTATTTTCCACTTTCGGGAAATTGATATTCCTGACCTGAAAGAGTACCTGGCAGGTAAGGATCTTGCCATGAGAATGACAATTTAATAGTCCGAGTTTACAAGAAATTCACAATATTTATAAATGAGTGATTTAATGACTAATACAGTTTCAGACCTTGATTTTTCTAAATCAGCGGACGGTCTATTGCCGGCTGTTATTCAGGATGCCGCTACGGGCAAAGTGCTTATGGTAGGATATATGAATGAAGAAGCACTTGAAAAAACCCAGGATGAAGGTACGGTGACGTTTTTCAGTCGCAGCAAACAACGTCTCTGGACAAAGGGAGAAACATCGAACAACTTTCTTTTTGTAAAGGAAATTCTTGTTGACTGTGACGGCGATACGATTCTTATAAAAGCAACGCCGGCAGGGCCAACCTGTCATACCGGAGCCGATACTTGTTTTGGGGAAAAAAATAGTCAGGATACACGAATCGGGGAAGCGGCATTTCTGAACTATTTGCAAAAGCAGGTAATCAGAGAGAGAAAAATAAACCCTTCTGATGAGTCGTATACAAGTAGTTTATTCAAAAGAGGTATAAATAAAATTGCTCAAAAGGTTGGCGAAGAGGCGGTTGAAGTCGTTATCGAAGCAAAAGATGACGATGCAGATCTCTTCAAAGGAGAAGTTTCTGACCTGTTATTCCATCTTCTTGTGCTTTTGGAGCAAAAAAACATTGACTTAGATGAGGTAATTAGCGTACTTCGTAGCCGACACTCTTAAAACCAAATTGAATATGAATTTAATCATACGTCTAATTGTCAGCACATTAGCTGTTCTTGTTGCAGCCCATTTAATACCCGGAGTAGTGGTTGCCAATTTCACCACAGCCGTGGTTGTTGCCATTGTTTTAGGTATTTTAAATACATTTTTAAAACCCGTTCTGCAGATATTGGCATTGCCGATAACAATCCTGACACTCGGGCTTTTCTATTTTGTGATTAATGTATTGATAATCTACCTCGCTGCCTACCTTGTTTCGGGCTTCAGAGTAGATGGATTTATTGCCGCGTTATTATTTGGATTTGTTGTTTCGGTCGTTTCGGCCATTCTTGGTATGTTTTTAGATTAGTGTACAAAAGCGAACTCAGTCAGAGCGTTTATTTTACACATGATTTGAAAACTACTGCCTTATGATAAGTCAACTCGAGGAAATCAAAGATACACTCTTCAAGTATTTCGAAACCCGGATCGATTTATTTAAAATCGAAATAAGAGATAAAATTGAGCGTGCAGTTATTATGGCAATTTATGCCGCTGCATTGCTTTGCATAGGTCTTACGATACTTATTCTGATCGTAATTTTGTTAGGGACCTTTTTAAATAAATGGCTTCACAGCGATTACCTCGGATTTTTGATCCTGCTTGGCGTGTTTGTTCTCAAACTGGTTTTGTGTATTGTTTTCCGCGAAAGACTTATTCGTTTTGTGCGAAAATTTATCGTTCGTTTTGTTCAGGTAAAGGAAGACTGATACCTTTAGATCGTATTTAGGAAATAGATTTCGTTTAAAATTGTTATTTTTGGAATCATTACGGTTCCTGACACACATAAACAGGTTTGAAATGAGTCAATCATTGGATTCTTCCGTAAAACTGTCAAAACCTTTTTCTTCCAACACAGACGAAGAAAAGGAGTCTCTGATATATGAGGCAAATCTTTATCGCGATAAGCTGGAAGACCAGTGGGGCGATCTTAAAAGTGATGCAAAACAATATGGCAAACAGGCATTAATCATCGGAGGTGTTGTTACGACTACTTTTTTGGTGCTTAATGCATTACTACCCGATACAAAAAAGAAAGAAAAGGAAATAAAAGGAAAAAATACTGAACGTCCTCAGCCGGTTGCAAAGGAAGTGAAGGTGAAAAAAAGCAGTGAGAATACGGTAAAAAGTGCCGTTCAAAGCTTGGCCTGGACGTTAGCAATAGGATGGGCGCGACAGAAGCTTGAGAAATATATTGCAGATGACCGTAAAACCGAATGAAAACAGCGAATCATAAAATTGCAGACCTTCTTTTAGCCAGAAAAAGTGAAAAAAGGAAATCGTTTGCTGTTCTCTTAGATCCTGATAAAGTAGACTTTGACACCTTTCCCGAATTTCTGGAATACGCAGAACGGAATGGTGTTGACTTTTTTTTTGTGGGTGGAAGTCTGATAACCCATTACGCGATTGATCAGCTTATTGCATCCATTCATCAGCATACGAAAATCCCTGCTATCCTTTTTCCTGGAAGCAGTCTTCATATTGATCCCTCCGCAGATGCCATACTTTTTCTGTCCCTTATTTCTGGCAGAAATCCTGATTTTTTAATTGGTCAACAGGTTATTGCTGCGCCATTGCTTCGAAAAAGCGGAATTGAAATTTTGCCTACGGGTTACATGCTGATTGAAAGCGGGAAACTTACAACGGTATCCTACATCAGTAACACCACACCAATGCCAAGAGACAAACCTGGTATCGCTGCATGTACGGCACTTGCGGGCGAGATGCTTGGGCTAAGGAATATGTTTCTGGATGCAGGTAGCGGAGCATTATATCCCGTGCCGCAGGAAATTATTTCGGCAGTAAGTAAGGCTGTAGATACACCTATCATTGTAGGCGGCGGAATTGATTCCTATGAAAAAGCATACGCAGCACTAGCGGCCGGCGCAGATGTGGTGGTTGTCGGAAATGGGATAGAGCAAAATCAGGCCTTGCTTCCCGAAGTTGCTGCGAGCGTCAGCGCTTTTAACAGCGAATTGCAAAAGGTTTAGAAGAAAAATAGAGGAATATATTGTACAAAATAAAGGGATTGAGGTAATTTCTAAGGAAATTTTAAGTTCTTGGAAAAATACAATCCAAAATGTTGGGATTATTCAAACCATTCCTGTTACCTTTGCATCGAACCTTAATTACACCCAAGAAATGAAAAAAATATTCGCTCTTGCGTTCGTTGCCGGGATGGTAGCATTCGCTTCTTGTACTAGCAAGCCAGCTGAAGAATCTGCTGATTCTACTGCTGTAACTGTTGAAACTCCAGTTGATACAATCGCTGTTGATACTGTTACTGTTGATTCAGCTGCTGCTGATTCAGTGAAGTAATTTCACAGAAGACTTGTAAAAGTTTTGAAAAGCCCTATGAAAATAGGGCTTTTCTTTTTTTATTTAAGGAATGGTAAAGAAAGTATCCTTAGAGCCTTATGTGCCGCATGAAGCGCTTGCTTATTGTGAACATCTGTTTCAAAACTATAATTTTGATTTTTTTCTCTCGCGTCCGCGTCGTACCCGTCTGGGTGATTTTACCATCAGGCCAGGATTTACTCCCCGCATAACGGTCAATATCAATCTTAATCCCTACAATTTCCTGATTACGTATCTTCATGAAGTTGCACATTATGTTGTTTATCAAAATTATAAACGTCCGTTTCGTAAAAAACCGGCACCTCACGGCGTAGAATGGAAAAGAGAGTTTAGTGTTCTTTTACAGCCGGTTATGAATGAAAATGTGTTTCCCGCTGACATCTTAAAGCCGCTGCTGGCCTATGCGGTTAGTCCAAAAGCCTCCACCGGTGCAGATCAGATACTTTACAATGCATTAAAAAAGTACGATGATCCTTCCATTCTGTTAAATAAAACTGCTCTGATACATCTGCATGAAGGAGCTGATTTCGTTTTTCAGAACAGGTTGTTTGTCAGAGGTTCAGTTCGCCGGACAAGGGTGCTTTGTACAGATAAAATTTCACAACGTAGATATACCATCCCTGCCCATGCACTGGTTGAAGCATGTTGATTTTAACGGGATACTTTCCAGAAGCATTTTTTGCCTTTTTGGATTATCTGTATGCCTGTCCGCTTTTGGTCAGCAGTCATCTGTTTTGTCGTCGGGAAATTGGTTTAAGCTGGAAGTAACCAAAACCGGAGTCTATAAAATTGATGCTAACCTGTTAAAATCAATGGGTCTGCGGGTTTCAGATATTGATCCTGCAAAAATTCAGATATTCGGAAATGGGGGAGGCATGCTGCCGCAGGGAAATTCTGTTGTACGCAATACAGATCTGAAAGAAAATGCGATTTGGGTAAAGGGCGGTGATGACGGACGTTTTGATTCGGAGGATGCTGTATTTTTTTATGCGGAGGGTCCGAATGTCATTTTGTACGACTCTGTTAACACCGTTCTGAGTCATCAAACAAATATTTATACGGGTTCAAATTACTATTTTCTCAGGGTTGGTTCTGCCAACGGATTAAGAATTAAAAATGCTGTAAGTGTACCTGATGCAGGCAGTAAAGTTGTAACCGACTTTACCGACTACTGGTACCACGAAAAAGAATCTGTGAATATGCTGCGCTCTGGCCGGGAGTGGCTGGGAGAATATCTTGCCGGATCAACTGCGTTTACGGTGCAGGCGGACATGCCAGGTATTTTGCCTTCATCACCTGTCAGATTTGTAGGTTCGGCAGTTGGTGCAGCACAGGTAGGCACCCGTTTTATCTGGCAGATGAACGGGCAATCTGTTGGAGAAAGCACAATCGGGACTGTTGGCGCAAATACGTATGATATTAAAGGCCAGCGATCCGATGTTATTTTTAATACAATAACCGGTGCTCAGCCTCCATCAGCATTCACTGTTGGAGTTCAGTATGACCGAAGCGGGCAGGGTTCAGCACAGGCTTATTTGAATTATGCAGGAATCCAGGTTAAAAGAGAACTTCGCGCTTATGATCAGCAGCAGGTTTATCATTTTCTTCCCGAAACACAAGGTACAGTTACCTATCAAATAAAAAATATTCGGGCCGACTGGCTGTTCTGGAATATTACAGACATTTATAATCCATCGTCTACAAACTTTAATAGTACTTCATCCGTAACTGTTGGTGGTGGTTTGAAATTGAGAAAGTATGTGGGTTTTACTATTTCACAAGCCTTTGTCCCGGACGGATGGGAATCGGTTTCTAATCAAAATCTGTCAGCCAGTACTGTTCCGGATCTGTTAATTATCACACCTGCTTCTTGGGAAAGTCAGGCGAAACGACTGGCATCTTTTCGTGGAGAAAATGATGGTTTGGATGTTTTGGTCGTAACGACGCCTCAGGTATACAACGAGTACGCATCAGGTAAACCCGATCTGACGGCGATCAGGGATTTTGCGAAACAACTCTTTAAAAAACAGCCCGGAAAATTGAAGTACCTGTTGCTGTTTGGAGACGCAACCTATGATTATAAAAACAATCTTGAAAACCAAACGGAAGCACAGCGTGAAGGCTGGTTGCCGGTTTACGAAAGCAGGGAGTCGTTAAATCCTGTTTATACCTATTCTTCTGATGATTATTATGGCTTCATGGAAGATGGCGAAGGCAATTGGCCGGAATCAGCTTCGGGTGATCATACGATGGATATAGGCGTTGGGAGACTTCCGGTGAAATCGGTGCAGGAAGCTAAAATTGTAGTGGACAAGTTGATACGGTACGGGTCTTCACCAAAAGGTTTAGACAGTTGGCGAAATACAGTCAGTTTTGTAGCAGACGATGGTGACGGCAACGTGCATCAGCGTCATGCCGACCAGCTGGCACAGCTCATTAATAATGATTTTCTTCCAACCCGGATATTCCTTGACGCTTTTCCTCAAACCACAACCAGCGGCGGTCAGAAAGTACCTGCCGTAAATGCTGCTATTAAAAAAAGCATCAAAAACGGAACACTGGTTTTGAACTATACCGGGCATGGAGGCACCAGTGGCTGGGCAGAGGAACAAGTGCTTACGATCGGCGATATGCTCTCAGCACGCGGGTTGGATAACCTGCCGCTACTCCTGACCGCAACCTGTGATTTCGGACGGTACGATGATTTGGGTCTGGTTTCAGGAGCGGAACTTATGGTGTTAAGTCCCAAGGGCGGGGCGATAGGTGCAGTAAGTACAACGCGGCCGGTGTATTCAAGTACCAATTTTACACTTAATAAAGCCTTTTACGAAGCCCTTTCACAGGCTGATGTCAAAACAAGGCTGGGGGATATTTTCCGTGAGACAAAAAACAAGGGTTTGGTTGGTGCGCTCAACCGCAACTTTGCTCTGCTCGGAGATCCGTCCATGCGACTGGCAAAACCTAAGAAAAGTGTCAGATTTGTTCAAAAGCCCGATACACTTCGTGCGCTTCAAAAAGTTAAACTGCAATTTGAGGTTTATGATAAAGAAAATGGCAGCCGGGATGAAAATTTTTCCGGTTCTGCCAGGGTGTCTGTTTTCGATAAACAATCTGTTTTTAAAACACAGGGCAACGAAGGAGATCCCGAAAGTTATTCCGAGTTCCAGAGTAAGTTATTTGATGGTAACGTCACTGTTCGTAACGGTGTAGCTTCTTTTGAATTTATTATGCCTAAGGATATTGATTACAGGACAGGTATGGGCAGAATCAGTATTTACGCTGTGCACTCTGACAGTCTGACGGATGCGGGCGGCCAGCTGGACATACTGGTCGGAGGAAGCGTAGCCTTAACCGAAGACAAAACTTCTCCTAAAATAAGTACTTATCTTAATCATACAGATTTTAAAACCGGAGATGTAGTAACCAGTTCGCCCATCCTTTATGTAAAGCTAAGTGACGACAGCGGCATTAACGTGTCTAAAACCGGAATTGGCCATGATATTGTCATGACATTAAATGATACCCTGGTTATTGTGCTGAATGACTATTATACAGCTGACGTTGATACCTATAAGTCCGGCTCAATCCGGTATCCGTTTGAAGACCTGCCTGCGGGTAATTATACCGTTCGCATAAAAGTCTGGGATACATATACTAACTTTTCAGAATCTGCGTTCGGATTTCAGGTAAGTTTAGCCAGTGGGATTAAATTGACTAATTTCAAGGTTTATCCAAATCCTTTTGACCGGGAGCTTTCTTTTGAACTGAATCATGACCGGGTTAATGAGGACGTCGAGGTGACTTTTCGGCTATTGCTTGGTAACGGACAGCAGCTTGGAGCTTTCAACTGGCAATATTATAATAGCGAAGCAGTTATCAGTGAATTGGTTACTTCTACCCGTATCGGATCATTGCTGTTACCGGCGATTTTATATGTTTATACCATTGAAATACGATCTTTGAAGGATAACACTGTTGATAAACGGTCGGGTAAGATCATTCGTTCGCCTTAGATTTGAAGAAAACTTATAAAATTTTTTAGTATTAACTATCTTTCATTGTACTTTTGACCCTTTAAAGAAGCTGATTAAAAGCACTTCCTATCGCAAATCCAATTTCTATGAGAATTTTTTTTGTTACGTTATCCTCTTTATTTATCTTAACAAGTGGGGTAGTAAAGGCCCAACAGGGTACACGAATTCCACATTCACCACTATCTTTTTTGACTTTTGCTCCTGATGCGAGAAGTGCAGGTATGGGAGAAGCAGGTGTTGCATTAAGCCCCGATGCCAACTCAACCTACTGGAATGCTGCCAAGCTTCCTTACAATACTAAAGATTTCGGTGTTTCGGCATCTTACACGCCATGGCTGCGTAACCTTGTTGACGATATGTGGCTGGGTTATTTATCAGCTTACAAAAAGCTGGACAAGAGCTCTGCAGTTGCGATTTCTGCCAATTATTTTGATAACGGAAGACTTGATTTGCGGGATGCACAAGGCGGCCAAAATGGTTATTTCAATTCCAAGGAATTTGCCATTAACGGAACTTACTCGCGCCAGTTAGGTAAAAACTTCTCTATGGGGCTTACCTTGAAATATATTTCTTCCAACTTGTCAGGAAACGCTGTAATTAACAATGTTTCGTTACGTACTGCAAGAACCGCGGCTGGTGATATCAGCGCGTTTTATAGAAAACAATACAAAAATGACGAGAATGGAGGAGAATTTACCTGGTCTCTTGGTGCTGTACTTTCAAATCTTGGAGGTAAAGTAAACTACGGTTCCGGTACAGAAACAGAAAACTTTATTCCAACTAACCTTAAACTGGGTGGTGGTATTACTTACTCGGCTGACGGACGTAATAAGTTTAACTTTATCGTTGATGCAAGCAAGTTAATGGTACCAACCCCGGATGGCGTTACGAATATCAATACGCAGGGAGCATTAGCCGGTGCCTTTGGGTCGTTCTCTGATGCGCCTGATGGTTTTAAAGAAGAATTACAGGAAGTCGCTCTGGCAATTGGTGCTGAGTACTGGTACAACGATATTTTTGCACTCCGTGCTGGTTACTTCGGTGAAAACAAAAACAAAGGTGACCGTAAATTTTTCACAGCTGGTGCCGGTATTCGCTTTGCAGACCGTTATGCAGTTGACTTTGCATATTTGTTCCCGGTTACTCAGGGAAGTCCTCTTGCACAGACTTTACGTATCACGCTTTCTCTTGGCCTGAATAAAGCAGAAAAGCTTGATGTGAGCGATACTGAAAACTAAAATAAGGTATTTTTCTTTTTCCAGGGCGAATGGCGTTATTGCAACGTCATTCGCTTTTTTATATTACTGATATGATTCTTGACCGTACCATTGCCCCTGATTTCAAGGTAATCGATTCTATTAACTTACCTGAAACAAAAACACATATACTCGATAACGGTATTCCACTTCATGTCATCAATATCGGCGAGCAACCAGTGGTGAGGCTGGAGTGTATTTTCGACGCAGGTAGCTGGCAGGAAGAGTATAACGGTGCTTCATTTTTTGCAATAAAAATGCTTTCGGAAGGAACTGAAAACTTCACTTCCTCGGAAATAAGCGAAGCATTTGACAAAGTCGGTGCTTTTATTGATCTTAACAATACCTCAGATCGTACCGGAATTGTCATTTACTGTTTGTCCAAATTCCTTCCGGATGTACTTCCGCTTGTTCAGGAAATGATTCAGAAAGCGAATTTTCCCGACAAGGAATTGGAAGAGCTGAGAAATATTACAATGCAGAATCTCCGTGTTAACAAAGAAAAAACGGCATATCTGGCTACAACCGAATTTCGGGCAGCGTTGTTTGGTGATAATCATCCTTATGGCCGGAATCAAAATGAAGCTGATCTGGAATCACTGAAAAAAGAACAAATAGTTGCCCATTTTGATCAGTATATAAAAAACGGTAAATGTACGCTGGTTTTAGCCGGACAGGTTACTGCGGCAGATGTTGAGGTTGTTAAGGAATTTTTGGGACAGGATCAGGCAGGAACGGAATCGACTGTTACAGTACATGATCCACAGTTTTCTTATGCGAACAAACAGATATTGGTTGAAAAGGACGGGGTGCAGTCTACCATCCGGATGGGCCGTAAAATGTTTACACGTCATCATCGCGACTATTTTAAACTCCTGGTTACCAATGAAATTTTGGGCGGATATTTCGGATCGCGCCTGATGAAAAATATTAGAGAAGAAAAAGGACTTACTTACGGAATCTCGTCACACCTGATTACGTTGCGCCAAGATGGTTATTTTATGATCGGTACTGATGTAAAAAAGGAGTTTACCCAGCAAACTATTGATGAAATCAAAAAGGAAATTTACCGTCTGCAGACAGAACTGGTTGATGACGAAGAATTACAAACTGTTAAAAACTTTATGACAGGAGAATTTGCAGGTTCTCTAAATACAGCTTTTGAGGTAGCAGACAGGAGAAAAGTGCTTTTGCTGGACGGTTTACCTACTGATTTTTTTAGCCAATACATTAACCAGATTCATGCAACAACCAGCGAAGATGTGATGGAAATGGCAAACACCTGGTTGAAACCCGAGGATATGCTTGAAGTTGTGGTAGGGGGGAAGTAGCTTTTAGTTCACAGTTTTAAGTTTACAGTAAACAGTTTCTAGTTAACCGGTAAGGTTGTGCTGCTGTAAACTGTCTGCTAAAAACTGTGAACTTAGGGCTTCTAACTTTTATCCAGCGCGTCCTTATAAGCTTTCAGGCAGCGTTCGCGCGCAAATTTATGATCTACGATCGGATCAGGGTAGTTGAGAGAGTTGAGTTCAGGAACCCATTTTTTTATGTATTCTCCTTTTTTGTCAAATTTTTCAGCCTGTGCTGTGGGGTTGAAAATCCGGAAATAAGGGGCTGCATCCGTGCCGGAACCCGCGGCCCATTGCCAGCCACCGTTATTAGCCGCTAAATCATAATCCAGTAATTTCTCAGCAAAATAAGCTTCACCCCATCGCCAGTCGATTAAAAGATGTTTGGTTAAAAAACTTGCTGTGACCATGCGTATGCGGTTGTGCATAAAACCGGTTGCATTTATCTGGTGCATCCCTGCGTCCACCAGCGGATAACCCGTTCTTCCTTCACACCAGGCTTTAAATTCTTCTTCATTATTACGCCACTTAATTTTATCATAATCAGGACGGAACGCTTTGCCTTTACCTACCTGAGGAAAATTCCAGAGTATTTGCTGGTAAAAATCCCGCCATATTAATTCATTAAGCCAGGTATTGCTGGTGTCAAAAGCTTTGCGCGCCATGTCACGGATGCTGATTGTACCAAAACGCAAGTGAATACCAAGTCGGGAAGTTCCAGGTAAAGCAGGATAATTGCGCTGTTCTTCATATTTTTCCAACAACTCATCCCGTACCTTATCAGAAGGGAAATCCTCATCCGTTTTCTCAAATCCCATTTCTTTTAAGGAAGGAATGTCGGGTTTTGTGTGGCTGAAAAAGTTTGAGAAGTACTTTTCGGTAGGATAAGAGGAAAGAAAAAATTTGTTACACTTGTCTTTCCAGGCGCGGCTGTATGGTGTAAAAACCGTGTATGGTGTATGCTGGCCGGACAGTATTTCCTTTTTTTCAAAAATTACCTGATCCTTGAAAGACTTAAAAGGAATATTCTCTTTTGCTAAAATATCAGTGATTTCCTGATCCCGCTCAGTTGCATAAGGTTCGTAATCCCCGTTTGTATATACTTCGGCTATGTTATATTTTGTGATTAGTTCTTTCCAGACATTCGCAGCAAAACCATGCTCAACAAGAATATCCGAATCCATTTTATTCAGTTTATCCTTTATTTCAAGAATGGCATCGTAAATAAACATGACACGTTTGTCTTCTTTATTCTCGAGTGCATCCAGAATTTTACGATCAAAGATGAAAAGAGGAAGCACTTTATATCCCGACCGAAGTGCACGGTAAAGACCGGCGTTATCATGCAACCTCAAATCCCTCCGGTGCCAGAATACAGCAATTTTCTCTTTTGATGGTGAACTCATATTAACTAAATCGGATTACTGCGGTTTGGTACCTGAAATAATGTACATCATGGCACCGCCGGCAGAGTGATACTTGTTGGCATCGATGTTACGAAGAATCCGTTCTCCCAGATGCGCATATTTAACTTTATAACGTTCATAAAATTCCAGGCTGTCCTTTCCAATGGCCCTGAAATAATCGTAATCGCTGAATTGCTCGTTGCTCCAGGTATTGCCATTTTGCCACTGTTTCATGGTAGCCAGCTGCTCATCGGTGTTATAAGGAGGATACATGGCTATTGCTTTATCCGAAAGCCTGACTTCCACATTTTCAAAACCGGCCTGCGATAAAAATCCGGGAACCAGATCACCCAGTGAATTGTCCCCCAGACCCAGTTTCTTTTTCCCTCTCTCAAAAATCAGCGCATACTTTACATGATCCAGCACTTCGTCAATCGGATCGTTGGTCGAAACCGAACTTTGAGTCAGACTTTGTACGAGATTATTTGGCTCTACGCAAAGAATTGTGCCACCGGGCTTGAGCACCCGCTTCATTTCATTAATTACATTTTTTGGATACTCAACGTGTATAAGGAGCGTTTGGCAGGTTACGAGATCAAAAGAATTGTCGTTATAAGGCAGTTCATGCGCATCTCCTTTTTTTAATTCAAAATCAATATTCTTTTCCTGAAAGTAACTACGGATTTCCTTCTCTCCTTTCGACCACTTGCGATCGTTGTCTACGGCGTAGACTTTGGCAGGTTTGCCCAGATAGTCGGCCAGAATTTTACTCCAGTGGCATTGTCCGCAGCCCACATCAAGCATGTTGTGATGTGTCTGTAACTGCAGTCGTTTGTTAAGTAAATTCAGGAAACCTTCATTCCACCAAAAGTTGCGATATGTGCCAAAAAAATCTTCTGAATGCCCTTTGCGCTTTATATTATTCGTTCTCATAGTATATTTACTCCGCCATTGACTTCGCGGAGTACGTCCTGGTTAAAAAACAACACGGAAAATAGGAGGATAATTCGCACGAATGTACGGTTTACCTTTTATCTCCGGCAATTATTAGTTTACAATCTTTTAAAAAATCAACCTATGAAATTAAAATTGACTGCATTGTTCTGTCTGATCAGTATTCTCTCTTTCGGACAGAAAAAATCAGAAAAGCAGGAATGGAAACAACTTTTTAATGGTAAAAACCTGGATGGATGGGACGTTAAAATCCGTGGTAATGACCTTAATGATAATTTCGGAAATACATTCAGGGTTGAAGACGGAAAGATGGTAGTACGTTACGATAAGTATGACGATTTTAAGCAAAAATATGGTCACATCTTCTACAAAGGGGATTTCTCATATTATCGTATTGCTGTTGAGTACCGTTTTGTAGGCGATCAGGCTCCAAAGGGTGAAGGTTGGGCGCTTCGTAACAGCGGTATAATGGTTCATGGCCAGCCGGCTGCAACGATGGGTAAAGACCAGGATTTTCCTGCCTCAATTGAAGTACAGCTTTTGGGAGGTGATGGAACAAATAAAAGAACTACCTGTAACTTGTGTACGCCCGGAACCAATGTGGTAATTGATGGAAAACTGATCACAGCGCATTGTATCAACTCCAAATCGCAGACTTATGCCGGCGACCAGTGGGTGCGTGCAGAAGTGCTTGTTTTGGGTGATTCTCTGATACAGCATTATGCCAATGGCGAAATGGTCCTTGCCTATAACAAGCCACAGTTAGGAGGCGGAAACGTGAGCGGGCATGACCCTGCTGTTGTAATCGCAGGTAAATTATTGGATCACGGTTCAATTTCGCTGCAAAGTGAAAGTCATCCTGTAGAGTTCAGAAAAGTGGAGCTGCTTGACCTGAAAGGATGTATGGATCCAAAGGCGACCAATTACAAGTCGTACTATGTGAAGGAAGACAACACGGCCTGCACTTACGGTAAGAAAAAGTAAGGAAGTGAAAAGCGAGATTTAAAATGTGAAAAGCTGTTTAGCCTGAAAAGCCTTCCATCCTTCAGCCCCGCGCATCGCCTTGAGGTGGTGAGAAGTGGGAGGTAAACAAAAAGACGGAGTCCTCGCAGGCTCCGTCTTTTTGTTTCTGGTATTCGTGTTATCAATTACAGTCTTATAATCTCAGCACCAATTGCGTTGAGACGGGTATCGATGTTCTGATAACCTCTGTCTATTTGTTCAATGTTATCGATAATGCTGACGCCTTTTGCGGACAAGGCTGCAATCAGCAGTGCAACACCTGCACGGATGTCGGGGGATGTCATACGAATACCGCGTAACTGTGTTTCGCGGTTGTGGCCGATAACCGTGGCGCGGTGCGGATCGCAAAGAATGATCTGCGCACCCATTTCGATCAGTTTATCAACAAAGAAAAGGCGGCTTTCAAACATTTTCTGGTGAATCAGCACGGTTCCCTGCGATTGAATGGCAGTCACGAGAACGATACTCAGCAAATCAGGAGTGAAGCCAGGCCATGGCGCATCGGCTACGGTTAATGTAGAGCCGTCCATGTAGTTTTCGATGCGGTAATGATCCTGAGCGGGTACAAATATATCATCGCCCCGGAATTCCAGTTTGATGCCCAGTTTTTGAAACACTTCAGGAATAATTCCCAGTTGTGCGATCTGGCAATTTTTGATGGTAATCTCAGATTGTGTCATCGCAGCAAGTCCGATGAAACTACCAATCTCAATCATATCCGGAAGCATGGTATGTTCTGTTCCCGTAAGTTCAGTAACTCCTTCAACGATGAGTAAGTTGGACGAAATGCCGGAAATTTTTGCTCCCATCCGGTTCAGCATTTTACACAATTGCTGAAGATAAGGCTCACAGGCTGCATTATAGATGGTGGTAGTTCCTTCGGCCATCACGGCTGCCATCAATACATTGGCAGTTCCGGTAACCGAAGCTTCATCCAAAAGCATAAATGCACCTTTCAGATTTGCTGCATCCACCTTATAAAATCCGCCATCCTCACCATCATAACTGAATTCCGCACCTAATTTTTCAAAACCAAGGAAGTGTGTATCCAATCGTCTCCTTCCAATTTTATCACCACCCGGCCTTGGAATGCGTCCCTTGCGGAACCGTGCAAGCATGGGTCCCAGCAACATGACAGAGCCTCTCAAAGCCGCTGCCTTTTGGCGGAAAGAATCTGATTCAAGATAGTCCAGATTGATATCACTTGCTTCAAAACGAATAGATGATTCACTCAGGCTGGTACGGCGAACGCCCAAATCTCCCAAAAGATCGATCAGTTGATTTACATCACGAATGTTTGGAATGTTATGGATTGTTACCGGCTCTTTGGTTAAAAGCACTGCGCAAATGATTTGCAGCGCCTCATTTTTTGCTCCCTGAGGTATGATTTCTCCCTTAAGACGCCTATCTCCTGTTATTTTAAATGAAGCCATTTTTGTATTGGGCAGCAGTTTGCTGAAAGGTTTGTGACGAAAAAGTCCGTCTAAGTTAAGAAACGATTATGCCAATGATCCATGAATAAATTCCGGGTCACCAGGTTTAACAAACAAGAGAAGTCAGGTTAGATACCTGGCTTTCTGCGGTTGTTATTATTGTTGCGGTTGTTATTGTTGTTATTATTTCTTCCGGCAAACTTGTTATTATTTGGGCGGTTCCGGCTTGGATTATTTTGGTTATTTGGCCCCTGACGCTCCTGGTTATGCCCGGGCTGCGTCTTAAATCCGCCCTGGTGATTCCCACGATTACGTTCCTGGTTGCTGTTGCGGTCTTTCGGAGATGCATCTACAGGCCCATTTTTACGGATGTAGTCTATCTCTTCTTTCAATTTTCCTTTAGCGATTTGTTCCAGCTGACCCAAAAGAACATGGTCTTCCGGATTGTCTTTGTTCCAGGTATTGAAAAACGACCTCATTAAACGGAAAATATAGGAAACGAACGCAAGGCGATCCTCATCATTTTCCGTATTAACCGCTTTGTCCAGCAAAAGATCGATATTTCTACCGTAGTGACGATAGATCAGATTATGCTGATTGTAGCCAACTGTAAGTGGTTTTTTTCCTAAAGATTCGGCAGAAGGAGGTGGATATGGACTGTCAACATCCAATTCGAATCCTGATATAATATATAGGTCATCCCAAAGCTTATTAGTATAATCCTGGTTGTCCCTCATGTTCGGGTGTATCTGCCGCATGAGTTCTACCAAAATATGCGCATAAAGCGTGCGTTTTGTCCGATCCTCTATCTGTACGATATGTTCGGTAAGTTTTTGTACGTTACTGCCGTATTCTTTCAAGGGCTTGAATTATTTTATAATTGACAAAAATAAGAAGATTTTACCGAAAGAAAAGGAATGAGCGTCACGGAAACCGAAACGCTGCGACCAGTGTGTCAAATAGGTTCGTGAAAGTAACAGAATAAGATGCTTAAAAGAGGGGACGAAATTAATAGTTCCGATAAAATTATCTTACCCAAATTAATTTTCCCTGCGGTCCTTCAATAGCTACGGAAGACATAACGGCATTGCCACCTTTTAATTCCATTCGGTACAAATAAATTCCTACGGGAAGATTTTCCGGAAACCAAAACCATTCGTTTTTGCCTGCATGTAACGTACCCGATATTCTTTTAAATTCTCTTCCCTGCAAATCATAAACCGTGATGACAATTTCATTTTCAGGTAATATTGTTTCTAAATCAACATAAAACCGAAACCAGTCGCCGGAAGGATTTGGTCCGACGCCTGCATTGATCAGTTTAACCTGATCCGATATATTAAAATTGATAATATAATCCGGTACCTGGTTTCCACTCAGATCCATCGCTTTGACGCGGAGCCGGTAGCTCCCGGGGGGCAAATTTGCAAGAGTAAGTAATATCCGGAAGTCATTGGGAGCAGGTGCGTGAATGATAGCTTCCGAAAGAGAAATTTTCTGCTCTTTACAAGTTAAACAGTCCTTTGTCAGCCATACTTCAATATCTGTCGTATCGTTTCGGATGAGAAATTTATTTTCGTCAATGAGCTGTATGCCAACAACCGGTTCAGCTGAAACAAAATCGCCATCCGCCAGCAGACGATCATCAATGCTTACATGGAGAATGGGTTTAATCCTATCAGGAATTACCTGATAGGAGAATTGTATCTGGTTGTTCGTGTAAATTTCTTCCGGAAGCTTTTTAGAATTAAAAGTTACCGAAATCTGATGTGCTCCGGTTTCTCCCAGGGTTAAAAAACTAAGTGGTAAATCAAAAACATCATTTGCTGACAGCGCAGGGCCTTTGATCTTGAACCGCTCATTTTTTTTAATGCCTGAATGTGTTACAAAAACGTCAACAGAATCCTTGAATGCCGTTTTACTGATATTTTGATAGTAAATATTCGCTGTAAACTGTTCTCCCTCCTGAATTTCTGGCGGAATCGCCTGCTGCAAAAATGCAATGCCTTCCGGCAGGTTTTCTATGTTTGGGAAATCCGGATCGTAAATAACAGAACGGCTTTCCAGTGGCCGGTTTTCGCCTCCCGGAATGTACACACGCCAGAAAAACTTTTTTGATTTGTCAGAAAAAGTAATCTTTTGAATGGCTGTAAAGTTGTTTACCGATGCGGTGTTTTTTTGAGAAGAACTAAACGTGTTTACCGTATCCCATTCAAAAATGATTGTTTTGGTATTTCTGTCGAAGGGTATTTGCGCAATCAATTCAATTTCACGCTGGCTCGTACTATGACCATTCGGCGGAAGTAGCGGAAAAGCACCACCTTGCGGAATTAATAGTTTTTTTTCAAAACTATTATTTGATTCAATTTCCTCTGGTAACGCATTGTCCGGGTCCAGTGTGAATGCAATGGAACATTCGCCTGGATTACGAAACGGATTTTTAGTTTTGATAATTAAAGTATCCGCAAAGACCACAGGATCAAAAAGGGAAGGGTATGAAAATGTATTAAGACTGGCGTCGGTAGCTTTAATAGTCAGCTTACAGTTTTCTTTTTTAAACCGTCCATTATTTAAAACGCCAATCCGGATGCTGATTGAATCGCTCCATGAAGTGAGTTGTTTGCCCGAAACATCAGTTATCGTGATTGCCGTAGAATCGAATGTGTAATCAGGCAGTTTTGCAGGAAATATTCTGATCGCCGGATCGCCATGCAGGTTCATTTGCTGGGCGGTGATCCCGTCAGACAAAGTTGGGTATGCCAGCATGTTTCTGCGAATTGCTTCCTTTTGTATTGTGCCAAATGGTTCACTCGTAAAAGCGGAGTCGGCAAGTACTTCGTAAAATGCATCGGTATAATGTTTAAGAGATGAAGACACGCCGTTAAAAGTATGTGCAAGAAAGAGCACCGCTCCGTTCTTTTGAGAAAATATCCAGTCGGTGCTGATGGTTTTATTGGAATAAAAAATACTTCCTATCGCACAGCCATTTACAATGACGGCGGGATAAAAAGGATCATTCTGATATTTCCGGCTTTCGTCGCTGGCATAACCCAGATCGATATCAGAAACATCAATTCCTGAATGACCGTAAAGTGTCATCAGAGCCAATCCTTTATTGAGGTAATTAAACAATGGAAATTGTTCTACTTCTGAATCGTTTCGCTTGGAAAGGGTTTGCACACTGGCTCCCAAAGATGAGTTGGAAATTGTTTTTTCAAAGGAATTGACATAACCGCGAAAATCAACACGCTCAGAAGCAGATCGTCCGCCGCTTAAATGAAGTATATTTTTTCGCCAGGGCGCTGAAACAGGCTGCGCCTCCATGGCTCTTACTTTTTGTAAATAAGTCCAAACCTGTTCAGGCGTTTCTGCATTGATCCTGCCAATAGGAACGATTGGAACAAAAGGTTGATTTTTATTTAAATTCACCGACAAAGCCAGATCGGATCCCGGCCAGCCAGCATTGGGGACCATATCAACCGATCTTGCATTACGCAATTTGCGGGCTGTTTGCGGATCAATGGAATGGCCGATGATAAATACAAATTTCAGTTTCCCGTTTTGAAATAACCGGTTAATCATATTTCGAATACCCGAAGGACCCGGCTCTCCATAATTAAAACGGTCAAAAATTTCTTCACTGTTTATCACAATTGTTTTGTAGCCGCCTCCTTCCTTCGAGGCCCGGTAAAGAGCATAAGCTGCAACCGGATCCAGATCGTCGACCGGCTTTCGGACTAACGGATGGGAAATAATCAGATAGTCGGTTTGTAATGTATTGATCGGCTGAAAGTGTATGGTTTTAAGCGAAACGGCTTTTAAAGTTTCTTTCAGGCCAATTACACTGCGCGCTCCTGTGGTTTCAATTCCTGATTCGGTACTATTTAGTTTACGGAGGTTGTAAGGGTCAGAACAATCATAAAACCGCCATCCGTTAGCATTTCCTATTTCCCAAAATGTATTTTCACTTGCGCTGTTAAAATGAAAAATATTCTGTGAACCGGCGGAAGTCAAAGTTGTTTTCTGAGGATACCTCCATTTAACATGAGAGACAGATATCGTTCCTTTTTTTGCATAAACCGAAAAAACGAGTTTGCCGTTTTGGAGTGCCTTACCCATATCATCCCTTGTCAGATGAAAGCTGTATGTGACAGGCTGATAATCAGAGAATTTAATTGTGTTGATCTGCCGCCCAAGGTTGCCGGAATTACCTGCATGGATTTCAACTTCGTGCTGGCCTGCCTTTCGCCCCACTATTACCAGCTCAATTTCAATCTGATCTATGTTTTCGGAAAGCAGATTGGAGGTATTGATATCAACGGTTTGCCAGGAGTAATTTAACTCTTTGCCTGTCCATCCTTCTCCTGTGTCGTAAGCAGTCAATGCGGTGCCGTCTTCAAAACCGGTTCCCAGGGGATAAAAATTACCAGTGGAATAGTGACTGTTAAAGAGCGCAGAAGTTTCCTCATAGTGATAGTTGATGGCTTGCGTTGATTTTTCAACTGGTGATTTCGCAATTCTTTTGCCAGATAATCCATCCAACCGCCAGGTTAAAAAGTACGCTGCGGTGTCGGAATAAAGACTATAATACAAATGCGGGATCGCTTCCGGTTTTACATAAAACGCTGAATCCGGCATGCCGTCGTTTCGCTGACCGTAAAATCCGATCGAGCCGTTAAAACCCGACATGCCGGAAGTGTCGCTTTCAACTTCAATGGCCAGTTCTTTTCCACGCCTGAACATTTGAATGGAAGCCGCAGTAATATTGTCCAACGGCAGTCCGGCTGAACGTAATTCCTGGCTGGTAATTTTATAAAACCCGGTTTGGGTAATTGGGATACGAAGGTAAGTCTGGCTGACATTGATCCATTCGTCACCAAATAACGGCTGGGATTGTAAACGGGAGCTGATAAAAGCAAAAAGTATAAAACTTAAACAAATCCCCGCCCTCCTTATCCGAAAGGTATTTTTTATATTGAAGCTTTTATATTTCTGGTTTCTTCCGGACATACAAATTCATCGAAAAGGCGTGTTTATGGTCCTCGTCGATGCCATGGAATTCAGAAGAAATCAGATCCCAGTCTTTTAAATCAAATTCCGGGAAATAGGCGTCTCCTTCAACTTCTGCGTGGACGATGGTCAGGAAGAGCTTTTCGGCCAATGGTAATGTCTGCACAAAAACCGATGCTCCTCCCAATACAAATACTTCGTTTTCCTCCCGAAGTAACGCCATCGCAGTGTGAAGGTCTGTGGCGAACTGTGTTTCCGGATTTGGATACGTCTCAGGATGTTCGGTCAGAATGACATTCCGGTAGGTAGAATGCAGCGCGTCCGGCGCATCATAACTTTTTCGGCCCATTAAAAATGGCTTTCCGTTTGTAACCTTTTTGAAGTGTTTCCATTCGTCCGGCAAATGCCATGGAAGGTGATTTTCCTTTCCAATCACATGATTTTCGCTCATGGCAGCGATCAGGTAAAGTTTTGGTTGGTTATCCAACATGATGTCCGTTGACTGATGATTTTCTCAAAATATAAATCAATTCAGCAACATTTAAAATCAACACCGAAAATTTGCCGGTTAACCCTGATTATCAACCACTCATCAAATCTGTAAAAATTTATTAACATGGTACCTTGCATCGCAAAGTACCTGTGTATACCTTTGTAACGTAGAAAGTGAGAATCTTATCTATCAGCCATGAAATTATATCATTAATAAACACATGAACCCAATATGAATATTGAAAATGCCCAAGTGCAGATGCGGAAAGGGATCCTGGAATTCTGTATTCTGCACATCATATCCAGAGGCGAAGTATACGCTTCGGATATGTTGGATGAACTGACATCCGCCCGGATCATGGTTGTGGAGGGTACGCTTTACCCGCTGTTGACCCGGCTTAAAAACTCCGGCTGGCTGGACTACAAATGGGTGGAATCTTCATCGGGGCCTCCAAGAAAATACTATGTTTTGACTGATGAGGGGAAGATATTTCTGGATGCAATGCAGGCAACATGGTTTGAACTGGCTGATTCTGTGCAAACAATTATTCACCGCAGTGAAGAATTAAGCAAAACCGGCACATCCAATCCTAACTGATCAATTAAAGACATTCGATTATTACAATCATGAAAAAGACAATCAGCATAAATATAGGTGGCAGTATTTTCCATATAGAGGAAGATGGCTACGAGAAATTGAAAGGTTACCTTTCTGCAATACAAAAGTATTTTTCTTCTTTTGAAGACAGCAAAGAAATCCTCTCCGATATAGAAGGCAGAATTGCGGAACGTTTCCTGAACAAACAAAAAGCGGAAAGCAAACAGGTTATTTCCCTTACCGATGTAGACGAACTGATCGCCGCGATGGGTACCGTTGCCGATTTTGAAGCCATCGAACAGGCAGAAGATATCCTCGCAGATCCATTGGCAGCAGCGGCTCCAAAAAGCGCTCCGCGAGAAGAAATATTTACATCTTCTACTTTTGAAACACCTAAAACAGAGAACTTTAAATCCACAAATCCCAAAAAGCTTTACAGAGATTTACGCAGAAAACTGGCTGGTGGTGTAGCTGCTGGTCTGGCACATTACTTCACGATTGATCCGCTTTGGGTAAGACTTGCATTTTTGTTTGCAGTGATCGGTCTTCCTGCCGGTTCCGGTATTTTTAACCTGGACATGGAAGATGAATTTGGACCCTTTTCAGGTTTTATGGTGCTGGTGTATATAGCCATGTGGGTTGCCTTTCCCGGTTCTTCAACTTTGGAAGAAGATACCAAAATCAAGAAATTTTATCGTGATCCCGATCGTAAGGTTGTGGGTGGTGTAGCTGCCGGTGTTGCTTCCTATTTCGGGGTTGATCTGGGTGTCGTCCGTTTCCTTTGGGTACTTTCTATTTTGTTCTTTGGTACAGGATTCCTGATTTATATTGTGCTGTGGATTATCGCGCCGGTTGCGCATACCTTGACCGAGAAAATGGAAATGCAGGGTGAACCGATAACACTGTCCAACATCGAATCGAATATTAAACAAAGCCTGAACCTTGATGAAAAAACAGGTGAAGAAAATGCACTGTCCAAAATTTTACTTTTCCCTTTCCGTGCCATTGCGTTAATTATCGGTGCGCTGGGCAAGTTGCTTAAAGGTTTAGGACCTGTTTTAAGAATTCTGGTTGGTATTTTTCTGGTAGGTGTTTCAGCACTTGCTCTGATTAGCCTGGTTATCGCCGGCGGAATTATGCTTGGATTTACGAATGCGGCGCCTTTTGAAGATATGCCAATTCCTATGCGGATTTTACAGGAAATACCTGCAAGCCTGACTTTATCCGGATTTCTTGTAGCAGCAGTTCCTTTGGCAACCTTTCTTTTATTAGGACTTACGCTTTTATCAAACAAAAAAATCGTAGGCAGCTCGGTGTGGCTTACACTGCTTGGCCTTTGGATCGTAGGTAGTATCGTCAGCACCGTTCAAGGAATTTCCTTCTCACGCAACTTTGCAAAACGAGGTGATTTTGTTACCACAGCCTATTACCCGGTTCCAAACGGTACATTAACGCTCGATCAGAATGATGAAGACGACGACGAAAATGTGGATGTTGATATTTATCTCGCGGGTTTCAGCAGTACCGATAGTCTTAAACTAGAGAAAAAAGCATACTCAAGAGGACGCACGAGAGAAGACGCAGGTAAACTGGCTTCGGAAATGCAATATGAACCGGAAGTTAAAGATTCAGTCTTTCTGTTTCGCGAAGGACCTGAGTTTGGTAAAGGTGATCCGTTCCGTAATCAGGAAATTGACGTAACACTGCATATCCCTTATGACAGGCCGTTTGCCATGACGAGCAGTTTCTGGAATTCGGTTTCCCACCGAAATAACAGCTATCATCATCTTGATAATTATGACTTAAATGATGATGATGTAAACTGGACTACACTTCGCTGGGTGATGCGCCGCGATTCAGGCCTGGTTTGTATTAATTTACCTGAGAAATTTATCAGCAAAAATAATTCGGACAATCAGGAAGACCGTGAAGAATATAATTATGATGACGAAAACAGCGAACTAAATCTGGGAGAGCGCGGAAATTATATTAAAAAATTCCCGGTTGGTGATTTTCAAAAACTGGATATGGGCGGTGCTTATTCAATCAGTATCAGGCAGGGAGCAGAATTTAATGTTTCTGCCGATGGTGAAGAAGAAGATGTGGATGATTTGCAGGTGAGTGTTGAGAATGGTACGCTGCATGTAAAACGCTCGAAAGGTTTTAGTTTGTTCGACAATAAGAGCTGGAACCGTGTCGGGTTAATTATCACAATGCCAACGATTGAAAGTGTGAGTTTATCAGGAGCAAATAAAGCGCGGATTTCAGGCTTTACCGGTTTGTCCAAATTAAACATTGATGTTTCGGGTGCTTCTAAAACGGAAGTTAACGTGGGAGTAAGCGAACTGGTTGTAGAACTCACCGGTGCATCAAAAGCCAAATTTACAGGAAATGCCAAGTCGGCTAACTTTGATTTGTCAGGTGCCTGCAAACTGGATGCAACTGCAATGAACTTCGAAAATGTGGATATCGATGCTTCCGGAGCCTCTAAGGCAGAGTTTGGAAGAGTAGTTCATATTAAGAAAAGCACGAGTGGTGCAAGTAAAATTGAAGTAAGAGAATAATCTGAATACATCCGGAGCTGTGATAAAAGCAGTTCCGGATGCAACTTTTGATGATAGATAAACATCCTTGTTAAAACTCACAAAAATTGACAGATCATGAAAAAACTATTTTTATCAGGAATTTCGGGTTTGATGCTTGTTATGGTATCTCTAACCGCTTTTGCACAGGAAAGCCGCAGTTTTTCAGTTTCCGGTTTTAGCAAACTGGAAATGGGGAGCGCATTTAAAGTTGATGTAAAACAAGGAAGTAAATACAGCGTAACAACTTCGGGCAGAAGCGAAGACCTGAATGATCTGGAAGCAAACGTTTCAGGCGGAACTCTGAAACTTGGATATAAAGATAAAAACTGGGGTAAAAACCGCAAGACTGTCATTGTGAGTATTACCATGCCTGCTTTACAGGGCGTCGATTTTTCAGGTGCCAGTAAGGTAAATGTTGAAAGATTTTCAGGTGTAAAAACAATGGATATCGAGGTTTCAGGTGCTTCGCAGGTAACGATGGATCTGGCTGCTACGAAAGTTTCAATGGATTTATCAGGCGCATCACAGCTGTTGCTAACGGGACAATGTGATGTTCTGAACGGTGAAGTTTCGGGTGCTTCTTCATTTAAAGGGAAAGATTTTCCTGCAAAAGAAGTGAATATCGATGCTTCCGGAGCCAGCAGTGCGGCGGTTGCTGCAAGCACTTCTATTCATGCCGAAGCAAGCGGTGCAAGCAGCATCAGATATTCGGGAAATGCGAAAGATATTCATTCAAGCACATCCGGAGCTAGTTCTGTGAAAAGACAATAATTCACCATAGAAATGTACGTTTAGAGAAAAAGCCGGTATATGCCGGCTTTTTCTTTTGCCAGAAATCCTGTTGAAAAGCAACTTATTATTTTAAGAGTAATATATTTACGGACAATATACCTTCTTCTTCACTTTTAGAAATTTTGAAAATATTTTTAATAAGAAGAAATCTGAATTTAAATGATACGCTATACATCTATACTACTGATTTTACTTTGCTTTTGTATTTTTTCTCAGGATGTGTTTTCTCAGAAGCGTTCACAGTTTAATGGCAAATACATTCCTCCGTTTGGTGTACTAAGCCTCACGGGTAGCCTTGGGGTTGCCTATTACTATGGGGACTTAAACAATAAACCAAGTTTAAAACATTTGGGGCTTGGTCCGGCGATTTCTGTCGGGGCGCTTTACAGGGTTACCGAGCATTTCAGTGCCAGAGGCGAAGTTCGTTTTTATCAGGTATCCGGTGATCAAAAGTATTCCCAGTTTCCAATCGATAATCTTTCATTCCGCTCCCGAAATCCGGATGTCAATTTAGGTATACAGGCTGATTTGTTTTCCTTTAACCGCCGCTCGAAAGTAAATCCTTACCTTTTTCTGGGTATGAGTGCAACTTTCCTGAATACAAAAACCAATTTTAATGGTGATTGGGTAAGCCTTCCTCCACTTACGACCGAAGGAGTGAAGTACAGCCGTTTGCCGCTTTCAGTAAGCGGAGGTGCCGGAATTTCGTTTCAGGCGTTTGAGCGGCTGAGTATCGGGCTCGAATTAAACAGCAATTTTATGTTTTCCGATTATCTCGACGATGTTGCTACGGTTTATCCCAATCCGGATTTGTTACCCAGTGACCTGGCAAGACAGCTTTCAGACCGTTCTTCTGAAATCGGACTTACTCCCAAGGAGGCCGGTTGGCACCGTGGTGTAGGGGATATGAAAGACATCTACACGTTCTTTCAGGTTCGTGCAACTTATCTGATCGGGACAAGAATGCAGGCTATTGAACGTAAAAAAACGCGCTGCCCTAAATTCTAGGTTTTTAAGAAGGTTAAGCCTTTAATATTTTTCTGAATAATAAATTGAACATGCTCAAGGCCAAACATCCGCATCAGTCAGAAGTCATCATGACTGAAATGGTACTTCCCAATGACACCAATACGCTAAACAATCTAATGGGCGGACGGCTGCTTCACTGGATGGACATCTGCGCGGCTATTGCAGCACAGAAACATTCAAATCGTATTGTCGTTACTGCTTCTGTCGACAATGTTTCTTTCACTGAACCGATCAGGCTGGGAAACATTGTTACAATGAAGGCAAAAGTGACCCGGTCTTTTAATTCTTCCATGGAAGTTTTTCTGGAAGTGTGGGCAGAAGATATCCCAGCAGGGGTACGGGTGAGCACCAATCGTGCTTTTTACACCTTTGTAGCCGTAGACCAGAACGGACGTCCTATTGAAGTTCCGCCCCTGGAACCGGAATCCGATGAAGAGAATGAGCTTTTTATCAGCGCATTGCGTCGCCGTCAGCTTAGGCTGGTTTTGGCAGGAAGAATGAATCCATCCGAAGCCACTGAATTAAAAGCATTATTCGAAGTGCAATAAGGAAGCCCTCATCCCGTATTTTTTTGATACTTTTGCAGGATTAAATAACTGCAGAGCATGATATCGTACGCGCTTTTTTGCACATTCGGTCATTCTCTCACTCATCATATATTTTCATGGCAAAAGAAATTATTTTTTCAGATAAAGCACCGGCACCGATCGGACCTTACAGTCAGGCTGTAAAAGTGAACGGAACACTATATGTTTCCGGTCAAATCGCAGCGGAACTGGCGCAATCTGGTGATATCAAGGCAGAAGCTGGTGTCGTAATGCAAAACATTGGTCACATTCTGGGTGCAGCCGGACTTAGCTTTGGCAATGTGGTAAAATCCAGTATTTTCCTAAAAGATATGAATGACTTTGCAGCAGTGAACGAAATTTATGGTTCTTTTTTTAAGAGCGAACCGCCTGCACGTGAAACTGTTCAGGTAGCCCGTCTTCCGAAGGATGTGAATGTTGAAATTTCGGTGATTGCGGTGGAGTAGGGAATAGCCAAGGGTAGTCAGGTGATAGTCAAGTGTTGTCATGATGTGGTTAGGTTTAGTCTTTACTTGTGATGAACAACAAATGACAACCCCTGACAAATTATGACAATTCCTGACAAATTAAATAAGTTAATGTTCAAATAATGAATAAGTTACCAGTTCGGGTGAGATTCGCCCCCAGTCCAACGGGTCCGCTTCATGCAGGTGGTGTCCGTACGGCTTTATATAATTATCTTTTTGCCCGTCAGCAAGGCGGACAAATGCTGCTTCGTATTGAAGATACAGATCAGAACAGGTACGTTCCCGGTGCAGAAGCATACATCCTGGAAGCACTTGAATGGCTGGGAATTACAATAGATGAAGGGCCGCAAACCGGCGGGCCGCATGCACCTTACCGCCAGTCGGAAAGAAAGGAAATGTATCGCGAATATGCTGAAAGACTTGTTAGCGAAGGTAAAGCATACTACGCTTTTGATACAGCAGAAGATCTTGAAATCATGCGTAAGCGCCTGGAAGAGGCAAAAGTGGCTGCGGTGCAGTACAATGCCATCACACGCCAGGAGATGAAAAATTCGCTGACGCTTTCTGCGGAAGAAACAAAGGCAAGACTGGAAAGCGGGGAACCTTATGTAATCCGGATGAAAATCATGCCGAAAGAGGATATTCGTTTCAATGACCTGATTCGCGGATGGGTGGTTGTTCATTCGTCGCAGATCGATGATAAGGTTCTGCTGAAATCGGACGGAATGCCTACTTATCATTTGGCCAACATCGTCGATGACCATTTGATGGGAATTACGCATGTGATCCGTGGTGAAGAATGGCTTCCTTCGGCTCCGCTGCATGTTTTGCTTTATCGTTATTTTGGCTGGGAAAACACCATGCCGCAATTTGCCCATCTTCCGCTGCTTTTGAAACCAGATGGAAACGGTAAGTTGTCAAAACGTGATGCTGATCTGGGTGGATTTCCTATTTTCCCATTGGAATGGACCGATCCGAAAACAGGTGATAAGGCTAAGGGTTTCCGTGAAGAAGGGTATTCTCCGGAAGCAACAGCAAACTTTCTTGCCCTGCTTGGATGGAATGCCGGCACGGAGCAGGAAATATTCAGTATGGATGACCTGATCAAATCATTTAGTTTTGATCGTGTACATAAAGCCGGCGCGCGTTTTGACATTCAGAAAGCGAACTGGTTTAATCAGCAATACCTGAAACTGAAAGATGATACGGTGATTGCGGAGGAAGTAAAGCCATTTTTTGCAGCTAAGGGAATTAATGTAAGTGATGAGCAGGTAGCACAGATCGTTCACCTGCTTAAAGACCGTGTTCATTTTGTAAAGGAAATCGCAGATGAATCGGTATTCCTTTTTAATGCTCCCGAGATTTACGATCAGGATGTTGTTGTAAAAAAATGGAATGAAGAGGCGGTAAACGGTATTTCTGGTTTTAAAGATGCTTTGGAAGCGTTTGAAGGAGATTTTGTAGCGGATCAAATCAAAGCAACACTTTCTTCGACGATGGAATTGCTCGGCATTAAAATGGGTAAGATCATGCAGGCTTTGCGTCTGGCAGTAACTGGCGCGGGAGCTGGTCCGGATCTGATGGTGATCATGGAAATTTTAGGTAAGGAAGAAGTTGTGAACAGGCTGAATAATGCCCTTAACCGCTTACCTGCCCAAATTCGCCTGGCATAGTTTTAAATATACCGTTTGATCAATTTGATTTGATATACGGCCGCTGGTTGTATACTTTCGTTACAGTAAATTTTTATTTACCAGGTTTGGTCAGGCAATCGAAAAGCAGTTCTGACCGGGCCGAAAGCCCAAAAATGTATGGCGAAGAAAAAACAAACCGATGCGGCTAAACCGGTTAACGAAAAGCCAAGAGTGCATAAAGACCTGGAAGGGTTCGACATTCAGATCAATTCGTTTGGTGAAATCTCTACCAGTTTTGATATGGATCGTATTAATGCATTTTTAAATAAAAATGTAGACGATAAAAAGCTTCGCGACCGTGAGGACATACCGGGCCGGAAAACCCGTAAGGTAAAGCCAAAAGCAACCGGCGAGGAAGAAGAGGAGTGACAATTGCTGACGGATACCAGTTCTGATTCAAACTTGTAAAACAATAAACCTTAAAATTTGAAATGATTTCACACGAGATTGATTACAAAATTATCGGCGACGATATTCAGGTCGTTGAAGTTGAACTGGATCCTAACGAAACGGTCATCGCTGAGGCCGGAGCTATGCTTTATATGGAAGACGGAATTCAGTTCCAGACCAAAATGGGCGACGGTTCTGAGCCTAACCAAAGTATCATGGGTAAAATATTTCAGGCTGGAACGCGGGTACTTACCGGTGAGTCACTGTTTATGACGCATTTTACAAATCATGGTGTTGGTAAGAGAAAGGTAGCTTTTTCAGCGCCCTATCCGGGAACGATCATGCCGGTTGACCTTTCCAAAATCTACGGTAACGAACTGATTGTTCAGAAGGATGGATTTCTTTGTGCTGCAATGGGAACAAGTATGAAAATCCACTTCAACCAGCGCTTTGGTTCAGGCTTATTTGGTGGTGAAGGTTTTATCCTGCAAAAACTGAAAGGCGATGGAATGATCTTCGTTCATGCCGGTGGTGTGGTGATGGAACGTCAGCTGAATAACGAAACACTTAGGGTTGACACGGGTTGTGTTGTTGCTTTTGAGCAATCACTGAGTTTTGATATTCAACGTTCAGGTGGTTTGAAATCGATGGTTTTTGGCGGTGAAGGAATGTTCCTGGCAACGCTTAAGGGCACCGGACGTTGCTGGATACAGTCTATGCCGATATCCAAACTGATTCAGCGCTTGTCGATAGGCGGCCCGAACTCCAGAAAAGAAAGCGGCTCGATCATCGGAGGATTGGGCAATTTGTTTGAAGATTAATAAGGTTCAGTTTTATATAGTTTTTGAAAGAGGTAAGTGCTTTGTGCTTGCCTCTTTTACTTTTTTAAGTCAGTCTAATTGCTTCACCGAAACAGAACAGTCTGTGTGCTTACACCTGTTTGACTGACAATCCTAAGGAAGTAGTTTCCGGCAGGAAGTTCATAAACCGGTCTTGCCGTAGTCACACCGATTACTTCGCGTTGATTTGTAAGTACGGGATGTTCACGCCCCAAAACATCAAACAAATTGCATTTTAAGATCGGTTCTGCTTCATCGGATCGCAGGTAGAACTCTTTGACAACCGGATTTGGAAAAACAATAAAACGTGGCGGTGCTCCTTTTTGAAAAACAGTAACAACAGGAGAATGTGATATCTTTCCATTTTGGTGCTCCAAACGTATCCGATAAAAGATGGTACTTTCATCTGCATTTAAATCAGAAAAGTAATAAAGACGAGAATCATTCTGATTGTTTATGGCCGCTACTGTTTGCAGGTCAGAATAGGTTTCACCATCGGTTGTCTTCTGCAAAACCATTTGTGTTAGTTCAGGATTTGCAGCCATCAGCCAGGAAATCACAATCTGCTGACCCATAAGGCGTGCTGAGATGTGATGGATAAAGTCATTTTCCGATAAAGATTTATCTACATAAAATTCGGTTGACCTGCTGCCTGCTAAGATGGGACGCCTACCGACAACCCTGAGTTTATATATTCCATTTTTGATATTTTCAGGGAGAGTTACGCTTAGCGGACTTTCATTTCCAATGCCTACTGTTTCAACAAATTTCCCTTCTTCATTTAGTAATTCTGCATGTATCTCAGCCGGTGAATCGTTGGATCCGCTAACACGAAATGGAAGTAAAAAACTTGCTCCGGGTTTTAAAGCGGAGGGAACAATACCTGTATAAATAACGGTTTTTGGTTCAAACGGAATGACTTTTTGAAATACTGAGTCGGTTAAGGTACGGTTCCAGGCTGCGGCTGCCAATGATAAACCCTGCGTTCCGCCTTTGATGTTTTCAAAATGCCCGTGTCCGGGCCGGGGAACCTGAATGGTGTCGAGATTTGGTCCTGGAAAAGTGTTTAGATTTTTTAAAATGGAAAGCTGGTTTTGTGCATTGATAACCGGCTGGTAAGGACGATCAGAGGTATAACTAACCGAATTTCTTGCAATGAACCAAGGCAGATCATATCCCGAATCCCGTCTGCTGTTTTCAATCAGCGTTTTAATATTGTTGAAATAGTTGTCCTCGGTAAATCCCAGCTGACCGTCGTTTTCACCATGTGACCACAATACAGCCCTGGCTCCGAGCCATGAATTGAAATATCGTATGGTGTTGATGAGATTGGTGTAGGGTTGCCGGTTGGGCCAGTTTTTCCCGACGTATAAATTATAGGCATCCTTCCCGGAAGCCGCGTCCCTGTAATTTTCAGAATTGGCGGCAGCCCAGGCTGCATTTAGAAATAAAACAGGGGTATTCATTTTTTTGAAAAGCAAATCTCCCAGTTCGCCCCAATACCAGGAAGCTTCACCGGACGGGAAAATTAAGTTATCAGAAATAACCGGAGTAAATTTCGGAAGCTGCATAGGTTCATCCGGAGCGACTGTGATAATTTCCTGATTCAGCATTTTGTTGGTTGCATTAAAGGCAACGACATTTCCTGATGCATTTTTAGATCCAAGTCCCGGGATTCCCATGGCGTTAGAGTTTCCCGCTACTAAGAAAACTTCTCCTACACCTACGCGGGATACGATTGCAGTGTCGGTGATTCCGTTGGCTGCATAGCCACGTAATTTTAGTTTATACCAACCGGTTTTTGCCTGAATTGTAGTATTTAAAAAACCTTGTTGAATTTGCTGCTGGTCAAAAACCCATTCGACTTTTGGATGTTTGTTACCTTCTTCGGGTAGTAGTTGGGCTTCAACTTTGGAATATGGAAAGTAAGAATATGCTGTGATAGAAATGGATGCAACGCCCAGATTGTTACGCTGTTGAACCTGATTGTTTAGCGGACTGGTAATGATAAGCTGTGCATGCGGTTGACTTACAGCCGGATTGAGGATAAACAGTGTAAAGATGGTCGTTTTGAAAAAAAACAACTCCCTGACAAAATGGAAACGATGTCTTAAAATCTTTTTTACCATGCGGCATCGGGTTATCTTTCTCGGTGGTTTTATGAAGTTAAGTTATTTGGCAGGGAAAAATGTCAGGTTTTTTAATAAAGCAAAGAGCCGGTCCCGTTTTTGATCGGCAACCGGCTCTTTAAAGCAAACTTAAATCAATTAATTGTAACCCGGATTCTGAGGTTTCAGATTAGGGTTATTCAGCATTTCCTGAATACCAAGCGGAAACAACAGATGTTTTTCTTTTAACTCGACTCCGGCTCCTACGTTCAGGTTGAGATGCCCAATGAAATTATCAAAACCCTTGGTCTTTTCATTGAAAACTTTTCTTAGACGAACCATGTCAAACCAGGTAATACCTTCATAGGCGAATTCATACCATCGCTCTTTCCATACTGCTTCGCGGAATGTTGCCTGGGTGTAAGTTCCCAGTGCTGGTGTAGTTAGCTGTGCACGGTCACGAATGCGTTTAAAGGCATCGTAAGCTTCCTGATTCAGTCCAACTTCATTCTGAGCTTCTGCATAAATCAACAGAACTTCTGCGTAACGGATCAGGTTTACATTCAGATTGTTTAATCTGGTAGGTGTAATGCCCGGCCCGCCCAGTGCTGCAATGTTAAAGTATTTAAACACATAAGGGGCTTCCAGCTGAAATTCGGCCCCGGTCCCGTTGGTGTAATAGGAAGTATAGAACCAGCCATCCTGATTTTTCTTTCTCAGGTCTTTGTCATCGTAAGAATTGTAAAATGACGTGGTTGGAACCGTACTTCCGGTTCCGCTGGGACCTGAGTAAGTTACAGGCTTAAAGTTCGGGAAGAAGTCATTTAAAGGAAACTGGGCCACCGAACTGTTGTACTGAATCTGGAATATATGCTCAACACGGTTTTTCAGGGTTTCCTGATGCAGCTCTCTGTAAGTAGGGAACAAACCCAGTGTACTTGAATTTGCTTTTGAATACGTAATTACTTCCAGTGCCTTGTCTGCCGCTAGCTTATAATGCGAGGCACCTTTGCTCAGCGGAAACCCTGCCATAGTGAGATAAACTTTCGCCAACAGTGATTTCGCTGCCATTTGTGTAGCTCGTCCCGTAGTTGCAGTTGCCGGTAACCCTGCCGCTTCTGCCGCAATAAGGTCTTCTACGATAAGTTTGTAGATTTCTTCCTGTGACGTTCTGGAAGGGCTAAAGTCTGCTGATTCGGTTGTCTGTGGCTTTGTGACCAGCGGAGCATCTCCCCACATACGCACAACATAAAAGTAGGCCCAGGCTCTGAGAAATCGGGCTTCACCAATTAATCTTTTTTTCACTGGTTCATCTGCTGCCGGGAAAGTAATGCCGGGTATCTTTTCAATACCCAAATTAGCATTTGCAATGATCCGGTAAAGTCCATTCCACCAGTTGTTTACATGGCCTGTATTGCCGTCGTAGGTCAGCGAATACAGGTTGTTCAGATCAGAGTTTTGACCTGTCTGAGTAGTTGCAGTACCAGTTACGGCTTCCAGCAATTGCCAGTTGGCCGAAAAAATACCCGCTCCTTCACCATAGAATCGCAAGCCGGCATAGGTTGCATTTACAACGGATTGTGCATGATCGGGAAGTGTAAAAAAGTCATCCGGCTGTAAAGCAGAAGGGTTTTTCTCATCCAGAAAGTCGCTGCAACTGGAAGGACCAAGAAGCACAGCTCCGCACAAGAGTATTTTTGTAAGATTTTTTCTATTAAATAGTTTCATTTTCAATGTCATTTAATGTTCAATGAGTCTGACCTTTTAGAATGCAATCTGCAAACCAGCCGTGTAAGTCGTTGGTCGTGGGTATCCGTGCCAGATCATACCTTGTGAGAATACATTTTCCGTGTCAAAGTTACCACGAATAGGTGTTTGTTCAGGATCGCCATGAGGATACTTGCTGATCAGGAAGAAGTTTTGAGCAGATAAATAAACTCTCAATTTGCTCATTTTCAACTTGCTCGCCAGTTCCGACGGGAACGAGTATCCCAGAAGCAGGTTACGTCCGCGGATAAATGATCCGTCAAAGATCCAGTGTGTATCTACATTGGTTACATATCCCGCTTTGGTATCGCGCAGCTCAGCTATTTGTGAGTTTTGGTTGGTTGGTGTCCAGGCTCCCAATACGGTGGCATAACTGTTAGCAAGTGATACACGGTCTTCACTGGCGTGCAGGTTCATATCCATCAGGTCATTTCCGTAAGAAAATTGCATGTCAAACGTAAGGTCAAAATTTCCGTATCGTATTGTGTTTGCCAGGGTTCCCCAACCTTTCGGGCTGCCATTTCCGATAATGCTGCGATCCGCATCTGTGATAGCTCCATCACCATTCACATCTTTATACTTAATATCGCCCGGAAGCATTTTCAGGTTACCACGGTAGCTTGTGAATCTGGCCGCTTCATCCCTTTCAGCTTCCGACCATGTTCCCAGCCGGGTAAGTCCCCAGAATGCGCCAACAGGTTCGCCGATCCGAATAATACTTGTTTGGTTTGTGATAGAAGGGCCACCCACACCAAAAATATCTGACGGTGTAGCCAGTGACAATACTTTGTTACGGTTAAATGAAATATTGAAACTGGTATTCCAGGAGAATTTTGAATTTTCAATATTTACAGTGTTCAAGCCAAATTCAAATCCTTTGTTTTCCATCGAACCTACGTTCTTGCGGATGGTAGCATAACCACTTGTGCGGGGCACGGGTGCGTCCAGAAGCATGTCAGTGGTTTTTCTGTAATAATAATCAGCTTCCAGATTTATTCTTCCTTTCAAAAAGCTGATTTCCAGTCCGGCATCTGTCTGAGCCGTTTTTTCCCATCTCAGATCCGGGTTTGGTAAAACGCTGATACCCGTTCCACTCACTCTTGATTCACTAAATACACTTGCATAAGTAGAACTTAAAAGAGGCAAAGAAGAATACGGAGGAATTTCAGAGTTACCAGTCACACCGTAGCTTGTGCGTAGCTTAAGATTGGAAATAAGTGTATTGTTTTTCAGGAATTCCTCATCCGATACTTTCCATGCAAATGCAGCAGATGGGAAGAATGCAAATTTATGGTCCCGACCGAATTTGGATGAACCGTCCGCACGGCCAGTCACTGTGAAAAGGTATTTTTCCAGCAGTGTATAATTAATACGTCCAAAGTAGGAATTAAATGCAAATCGTGACGCTCCCGATACGTAAGGATTTGATGAAGGAAGCGTTGCTCCTGCGCCAAGGTTATCATATCCAAAGTAATCCGTTGCGAAATTTTGAGATCCAACCCCGGAAGTTGAGATATTGGTTTCTTGCCAGGATATACCCGCAAGAACATTAAAAGAATGAATTCCGACCGTTTTATTATAAGTTAAATAGTTTTCCCATGACCAGAACGTTTCTTTTCTGTTTTCTTTTCTCGCTGTTCCCAATTCATTCGGAGTGAGGGAGCGTGTCTGAGATTGATTTATGTCCTGGTTAATTACATTAATTCCCAAAACCGATCGCAGTTCAAGGCCTTTTGCGAGAGTTACGTTGCCATAAAGGCTACCGAGCGTTGTTTGAGTATTCAGGTTGTATTTACGTCCCATCAGGCGGTGAACGGAGCTAAACGCTCCCTCTGCTCCGGGATAATCGCGGTTGTTGGCATAAACACCATCCTTGTATTTTACAGGAAGAAACGGAAAATCTTCAACCATCTGGCGTGGAACCGCGTCATTGATATCGACCAGATTTTCAGCCTGATTATTATAGCTAAGCGTTCCGCCGATCCGCAGCCATTTTTTTACCTGATCATCAATACTGAATCGGGACGAATAACGCTTCAGATAAGATGTTTTGATCAAACCCTGGTCATCGCGGTAGCCAAGTGAAAGCGAGTAGGTTGTTTTATTATTACCTCCGCTAAATCCAAGCTGATGGTTTTGAGAAACTCTGTTTTGTGTGGCTTCATCAAACCAGTTTGTATCATAGTTAGGGGCAAATTTTTTGGTGCCGTCAGGATTGGTGGTAACCGTGAAAATTTCAGGATACTTATCCTGCAATTGTTGACGGCGAACCTGTGGATTATGGCTGGCGTATTTTCCCTCTGCCCATCCTGCAGGATCATACTTCTGCATGTTTTTGTAAGAAAGATCTTCTACGTCCAGATATTGCTGTGCATTCAATACTTTGGCACGCTTTGGTCCTGCTGTTGGTACGCTCAGATCCAGGTTATAGGTAATGATTCCATCACCGGATTTACCTCTCCTGGTGGTGATCATAATTACACCATTTGCGCCTCGTGCTCCATAAATGGCTGTGGATGAGGCATCTTTTAAAACTTCAACCGATACAATGTCGTTAGGGTTGATAAAGTCGATAGCCTGGCTTGACTGGTTCTGATTACCCTGGGGCAGCATCACACCATCCACCACATACAATGGGTTATTAGATGAGTTAATTGAGCTAAAACCACGAATACGTACGTTTGAACGTCCACCCGGGCGTCCTGAATTAACGTTAACCTGTACTCCGGAAACTTTTCCCTGTAACGCCTGATTCAATGAAGGAACAGGACGTTCTCTTAATTCGGCTTCTTTTACCGAACCGACAGAACCAGTTAGATCTGATTTTCTGGCAGTACCGTATCCGATTACCACCACTTCGCTAAGGGCTTTTGAATCGGATTCGATCGTTACATCTACAACACTTTTGGTTCCAACGGCAACCTCCTGGCTGATATAGCCAACAAAGCTGAAAACGAGCGTTGTGCCGTCATCAGCAACTGTAATGGTGTAGTTCCCTTCTGCGTCGGTAGTTGTTCCGGTGCTTGTACCTTTCACAATAACGTTAACACCTGGAAGCCCTTCTCCATTGCTTTTGTCAACTACTTTGCCCTTAATAGATCTTTCTGCAATAATATTGATGCCGAAATTGCCACTTGTTATATTCCGGAAATTTGCTTCGGCCTGTGTGGCACACATGAGTGCCAGGAAGAATGGCACACACTTCGAAAGTACGGCCCTGTTTCGGGTCATACCTGGAGAGGTAGTGATTTTTTTCATTAATTAGATTTGTTAGGTAAACTGGTAATTTGGTATCTATTGAGTTTGCGATGCGCAGGTTACATTGACCTGGTAAGTTTTATCATAGATAAAAGGTTAAATGGTTAGTTATAGTTAATAATCAAAAAGTGCAATTCGATTTTTGGTATAATTAAATCTTATTGTGAATTTTTGATGATAATAAAATCTGAGGGTGGGGCCTGAAACTTGAATATTTAGGATATCAGTTCAAGGCTGTGAAGTAATCTGGTGCCAAATAACATTAATATTTTCATTATTTAATGCACTTTAACATAAAGATAACATTGCAAACGTTTGCAAAAATGAAAATCACTTTTTAATCTTAAAAAAAATTAAAAACTCGGGTATTGTATATGTGCAAAAAAAGCCCTGCAAGTTTCAAACCTACAGAGCTTTTTTATATAAGGTAATATGCTTTTATTCCAAATCCACCGTTCTTCCGGTCCGAACTGATTCGTCACATGCAAAAGCGATCTGCAGACTGGTTACAGCATCCTGTAAGTGGTCTGTTAAATCTGTGTTTTCGAGAATGGCTTTCAGGAAAAAGCGCTGTTCGCGGTTGCAAAGTTCCTGATGATCCGGCTCGTCTTCCAGGTTAATCCATGAATCCTCCTGTACGAATTCATCTTTTTCGTTCAGTGCAGCATGGTGAACACGGATGGACTCTGTTTTTGTATGGGCCTCAACTGATGCTGATTTGCCGGTTGCTCCGGCATCTTTTGCTACAATGGATACAGATCCTTTTGGTCCGATCACATCTTTTACAAAAAATGCAGTTTCACTGATCATCGGTCCCCACCCTGCTTCGTACCAGCCAACCGAACCGTCTTCAAACCAGATCTGAAGCTGACCGTAATTGTAATTTCCTGCCGGGATATCTTCTGTCAAACGCGCACCGATTGCATTTACACGAAGGGGTTTCGAACGCGTCATCTGGCACATTACGTCTATATAATGTACGCCGCAGTCCACGATCGGGCTCAGGCTTTTCATTAGGTTACGGTGCACGCCCCACATATATCCATGGCTTTGCTGGTTCAGGTTCATGCGCATGACCAGCGGTTTTCCAAGGTTTTGTGCTTCTGCAACAAAGCGTTCCCACGAAGGATGGTGACGCAAAATGTAGCCAACCACCACTTGTTTTCCTGCTTCTTTCGCAGCAGCAACTACATTCTTTGCCCCTTCAACCGTAGCAGCCAGTGGTTTCTCTATAAATACATGCGCTCCGCTTTGTAAAGCAAGAATCGCAAATTCTTCGTGTGTATCCGGATATGTTGAAATACATACTGCATCCGGTTTCGTTTCCTTTAATGCAGTTTCATAATCACTGAAAAGGCTGTATCCGCCTCCGAGTTTTTCATTCAAAACGTCTTTGCTTTTTCCCGTTGATACGATTCCGCAAATTTCAAATTCGTCCAGTAATTGATAGGCAAAAGCGTGGGATGCTCCCATGTTACCACAGCCGACAACCAGTACGCGAAGTGGATTTTCATTTAATGAAGATGACATAAAGTAATTGGTAATTGTAATGATTTTGGGTTATTAGGAATGATATAAGCTCAACAAAGCTGTCTTCAATTTCGTGTCAAAAATAAGAATTATAATCCGTTTTCACCGGATGGTCTTTTCTGACGAAAATTTAATCTATGATCGGTGACAAATAAATTTTTAAAATTCAAAATAAACATGCAATTATGCACAAATTTACCCCTTCACATCTATCAATGCTTGTTATTACAAAACCGCATGGACTATTCCGTGTTATCAGGACAGCTTTTGTGCTGATTTTGCTACTCAATGTTTCGTTCCTGGCTTTTTCCCAGGAAGATTTCAAACCCAAACTTGGTTTCATCGATCGCCCTTCACTGGACATGGTTGCCTATCCCGGCGACAGTACAGCTGATGCCGTTTATCTTTATGATTATGGAAACGTGCGGTTCTCCTATGATGATCACCAGGGGCTGGTTATGATCATGGACTGCTGGGCAAGAATCAAGATTTTAAAGGAATCGGCGCTCGACAGGGCGTCTGTTTCTCTTTCCTATTACGATGGCCCCTCTGCCGATAAAAAAGAACGGATTTATGATCTGAAAGGATTTACCCACAACCTGGAAGCAAACCAGATCGTTACGACGCCGCTTGACAAAAAGTCGGTGAAAGATGAAAAGTCGTCGGATACATACTGGACAATGAAATTTAATTTGCCAAATGTTAAAAAAGGGTCGGTAATTGAGTATTCTTATACCAAAAAGACGCCGCTTAGCGTTCGCGACAAACCTGAAACCTGGACCTTCCAGGGTTCCATTCCGTTTAAATGGAGTGAATTTCGTATAAATATTCCTGCTTTTCTCGAATACAAAATGACGATGGGAGGTTATCTGCCGCTATTTATCAACAAACATGAGCGGGTAAATACCGATGTTGGACACAGCAAATTTAACGGAGACGGGATGGCTTATCGCTTTGTTGTAAAGGATGCTCCTGCATTTGTCAATGAACCTTATATAACAACAGCCAGGGATTATCTTTCTAAAATCGAATTCGAACTATCCAGTTATGCAATTCCCGGGGAGGTTATCAAGCGTTACTCCCAAACCTGGGAAAATGTGGACAGAACGCTCGACCAGATGCCCTGGTTTGGAGGAGAATTAAGAAAGTCGGGTTACTTAAAAGAAATAAAAGAAGAGATTATCAAGAAGACCAATGATCCGGAAGAGCGGCTTGCACTCGCCTATACACATATACAGAACCATACAAAATGGGATGGGTATACAGGTACGGGTTCAAAGGAAGGAGTGAAAAAGGCTTATGACAATAAAAAGGGTAATGCGAGTGATATTAATCTTTCCCTGACCACTCTGCTCCGCGAACTTGATCTGGATAGCAATCCCGTAATCCTCAGCACCAGGTCGAATGGTAAAATTCATCAGGCGATTCCTCTTATGGAAAGTTTTAATTACGTAGTCACCCATGTTAAAATTGGTGAAAAGGAATATCTGCTGGACGCCACGCAGCCCTATGCCAGAATGGGATTGCTTCCTGAATATGCTTTGAATGGATCTGGTCGCCTCATTCCCAAAAAAGGTCCCGGGCGTTTTATCGAACTTCTTCCCAGGGATTCGAAAAGCAAACTTGAAATGATCAGTGCGGAGATTAATCCGGAGGAAGGTACAGTTAAAGGAAGTTATACAATATCTTACGGTGGATATGAGGCTTTAAGCTGGCGCGAAAAGTATGGTATTGAAAAGGAAAGTGTTTATCATGAAAATCTGAAAAAGGAGCTTCCGGAATGGGAGGTAAAGAACATCGCTATCAAAAATAAGGATGGTGATTTGAAAGGAACTGTAAATATCGCCTGTGATTTTAGCTACGAGGATGATAATGTTTCGGAAGGGCTGTTTTATTTTAATCCGCTTTTGGTAGGACGATGGGGTACTAACCCCTTAAAGTCCAGTGAGAGAATTTACCCGCTTGACTTTGGGAGCGGGATTTCCTCTTCATATATAGGTAGTTTCAAACTGCCTGACGGATATGCGCTGGAAGAAATTCCTAAATCGGAGGTGATTGCCCTTCCTGAAAAGGGAGGCCGATTTGCCTATCAGGTATCTCAAACCGGAAATGTGATCCAGGTAAATAGTACGATTATCGTAAATAAGGTCCACTTCATGGCAGAGGAATACCACGATCTCAAAGAGTTCTTCGAAAGAGTTGTCCAGAAGCACGCGCAGCCGCTGGTTATTAAGAAAAAAGTCAACTGATTACTACCTGTCATGAAAACATTTACTTTTAAAAACCTGTTTTTACTGGTTTGTTGTTTATTCAGTTTTCCCGTTTTTAGCCAGGAAGATTTTAGTGTATCCAAAATAAATTCTACACTACTCACAGAAGCCAACGCAGTGATCAGGCTGGATGAAAGTTATTGGGAAATTATTTCAAAAGGAGAAGCAAAGCAACATAATCGATTGGTAGTTACTATCCTGAATGAGAAAGGAGAGGAAAGACATAGCCAATTAATGGTCCGCTACGATAAGTTTACCAAAATTACCGACATCAGCGGTAACCTATACGATGCAACGGGAAAGGTAATAAAAAGGCTAAAAAACGCAGACATCGAAGATTACGGCTATGGTGCAGGCGGAGATGATATCACAGATGCCAGAGTTAAGACTGCTGATTTTGGCAGGAAAAGTTATGCCTATCCGTACACTATTGAGTACAGCTACGACATCCGTGACCGTAACATGATGTTTTATCCAAGATGGATGGTAGCACAGAATTCGGAATCATCGGTTGAGCATTGTACTTACATGGTAAAAATGCCCGCAGGTTTTCAATTCAGGTATAAAGGATATAATGAAGCGCCTGCAGTTGTGAAGAGCAAAGACGCGGATGGATCGGATTTGTATATTTGGAAAATCGATAACAGGCCAGCTGTTAAAACGACAGATTCTTACCCTTTACCATTGATTGAGTCAGCTATGATGATTCTTACAGCTCCTTCTGATTTTGAAATCCAGGATTATCAGGGAAGTTTTACGAGCTGGGAGGACTTGAGTAAGTTTTATTATACACTTAATGCAGGACGGGATCTGCTTCCGGCGGCAACGCAGGCAGAAATTCAGGAATTAGTAAAAAATGCGAAGTCCGACAGGGAAAAGATTTTACTTGTTTATAAGTGGATGCAGGGCAGGTCCCGGTACGTAAGTATTCAGTTGGGCATTGGTGGCTGGCAAACCATTGATGCGGCGACGGTAGCAAACAAAGGTTATGGAGACTGCAAAGCTTTGACAAACTTCACGTTGGCGGCACTCCGGCAGGTTGGCATTCCGTGTTATGCAGCGCTGATCAAAGCCGGGGAAGAAGTGAAGATCAAACCGGATTTTCCCAGCAGCCAGTTCAATCACGTCATTGCCTGCGCTATCGCTGAAAAAGATACCATCTGGCTCGAATGTACAAGCCAGACTACACCTGCCAATTTTATGGGAACGTTCACAGGTGGGCGCCCTGCCTTACTTGTAATGCCAAAAGGAGGAAAGCTGATAACAACGCCGGATTACAGATCGCATCACAATCTGCGTAAAAGCCGTGCTGACGTAAAACTCGAAGCAACCGGCGACGGTAAGATACAGGTGCATACCTTATACACGGGCTTGCAGCAGGAATCTAGAACAAGTATTCTGCACAACAGCAGCGGGGAAGCTCAGAAAAAATGGATTATCAGTCACATCAATCTGCCCAGTCTCGACCTCGAACGCTTTGAGCTTACCGAGGGAAAAGACGAAGAGCCGTCGGTTACCGAAAAGTTAAATTTGAATGTCCGTAACTGTGCTACTAAGACCGGGACACGCTTGTTTGTAAAAACAAGTTTGCTCAGCAGGCCATTTGAAATGCCGGCTATTACCGAACGAAACACAGATTTTTATCTGCCGCCCTCTGAATACGACTTTACCGATCTTGACACGATTGCTTATACAATTCCGCCCGGTTATAAGCCGGAGTCGCTTCTGCCGGCAGTTCAGGTTAAGTCTATTTTTGGAAGTTTTGAGACAAAAACTGCTTTTACAGGCGATCAGCTGCTTTGTTCAAGGAAAGTTGTATTAAACGGCGGGCGCTATCCCGCCAAAGATTATACTGCCTGGATCGAGTTTTTGAAAAAAGTTAGGAAGGCAGACCGCGCTCAGGTAGTGTTTGTAGCAAACAAGGAATAATCCCGATTCCAAATATTTTATTGCAATTTTGGTAAATGGCATATATAAAGTCTGTGTTCCTGACTTATATATGTCATTTGTTTTATAAGGGGGTGAAAATTCATTTATGTTAAAATCTGTATATAATTGATTAAAACACGAAATGTTTCCTGCATATCCTTCTAGTACTTTTGATGAAAAGAATTGGTACAATATTTAATTAATACCTATATGAACAAAGAATCATGGCAGGGCGTATTTCCTGCACTAGTAACCCCCTTTACTGCTGAAGACACAATTGATTTCGATCTTTTTGACAAGAATTTAAAGGCACAGGTTGAAGCCGGAATTACCGGTGTGATCATTGCGGGGTCTCTTGGAGAAGCAAGTACACTTACACGTGCTGAAAAAAATGAACTGGTTAAGTTTGCGAAAAGTGCGCTTCCAGCTGGAATGCCAGTTGTTTTGTGTATCGCAGAACAGTCAACTGCCGAAGCAGTAAGTATCGCAAAAGAAGCAGAGTCTATCGGCGCTGACGGATTTATGGTACTTCCTCCAATGCGTTATAAAGCGGATGATGATGAAACAGTAGCTTATTTCAAGACGATCGCAAACAGTACTTCTTTGCCGTTGATGATCTATAACAACCCGGTTGACTACAAAATTGAAGTTACCCTGGCTATGTTTGAGGAACTGGCAAAAATTGAAAACATTCATGCAATTAAAGAATCGACACGTGATGTAAGTAATGTAACACGTCTTTTCACTCGTTTCGGTGACCGCTTCAAAGTTTTCTGTGGTGTTGATACGCTTATCATGGAAGAAGTGATGCTGGGTGTTGACGGAGTAGTTGGCGGTTTGGTCGATGCATTCCCGAAAGAAACTGTTGCTATTTTCAATCTCGTAAAAGCGGACCGTTGTAAGGAAGCATTGGCTATCTACCGTTGGTATCTGCCTCTTTTAGAACTTGACATTCATCCAAAATTGGTTCAGAACATTAAACTGGCTGCTACTGTTGTGGGCATTGGTTCGGAGTATGTAAGAGCTCCGCGTATGGTTTTGACTGGTGCTGAAAGAGAGCATGTTTTGAATGTAATCAATAAATCAATAGAAACTCAGCCTGTTTTACCGGAATATCTGAATCTGACAGCTGACGCTTCTTTGGCATAAACATAAATCAGGAGACTCCTGACTTAAAACAGAACATTCGGGGTGAAATTTTGTTATTAATGTTTCGCAGCTTATTCCCGTAATCGTGCCGCAAAATGGCATCCTGTTTATAGAAAAAGTTAACCAGATACATAGCAGGCTCCGTTAGGAGCCTCCTTTTATCTGTTTCAGGCGAAGAATAAAATGTTTTCGTCCACAGAATATGTCGTTTTAAACATCAAAGTTTTGACAAAAGAAATAGAAAGTACATTGGAAAAAGCACAGGACGCTTTCACTGCTCTTGGGAAATTCAGTATTTCTCAAAGGGTAGCATTGATGCGCACTGTTGCAGATGAAATTGAATCTCTCGGTCCTGAACTGATTTCTACGGCTCAGGAAGAATCACATTTACCTGAAGGACGTCTTGTCGGAGAAAAAGGGCGGACGATTTTTCAGTGGAGAAGTTATGCAGATGCGCTTGAAAAAGGAAGTTCGCTTGACGCAAGCATTGATACAGCCAATACGGAACGTACGCCTCCGAAACCAGATATCAGAAAAACGAACGTTGGCTTAGGCCCGGTTACTGTTTTCGGCGCGAGTAATTTTCCTTTTGCATTTTCAACTGCCGGCGGAGACACAGCAGGTGCAATAGCTGCCGGTTGTACGGTTATCGTGAAAGCGCATCCGGGACATCCGAAAACATCAAAAATGATGGCTGATGCGATTAGCAGAGGTGTTGAAAAAAGCGGTTTCCCCGAAGGAACATTTTCACACATTGTTTGTGAAACTTATGAAGAAGCGCAAATTCTTGTAAGTCACCCGTTTATCAAAGCGGTTGGTTTTACAGGTTCTTATCAGGGAGGAATGGCATTGGTAGAGGTTGCAAATAAACGACCTGATCCGATTCCGGTTTATGCCGAAATGGGAAGTATCAATCCCGTTTTTCTTTTACCTGAAAAACTAAGTACCTCCGCATCCGAATTGGCAAAACAATACGCAGCTTCCCTTACTTTGGGAGTTGGCCAGTTTTGTACCAATCCGGGTTTGGTTATCAGTGTGGAAAGTGAGGATCTAAATCTGTTTACAGATACTTTACAGGAAGAAATCCTGAAAGTTGTTCCTGCTCCCATGTTAAATGCAGGTATTGCAAAAGGTTACGCGGGTAATTTGGATAAAATGATTTCGCAGAACGGCGTTGAGGTACTTGCTGTTGCGACTGCGGAAGCTTCGGAAGGACAGGGTTCTGCAACAGTTGCTTCGGTATCCGGTCTGGATTTTCTGCTGAATGATGCCTTGCAAAATGAAGTATTTGGTCCTTTTGCGTTAATTGTAAAATGCAAAGATGCAGAAGAGGCACTTGCAGTAACAGCAAAAATTCACGGACAACTCACTGCGACGTTACTTGCGACCAGCGTAGATCTGGCTGAAAATGAAGCGCTTGTTTCTTTGATCGGTACCAAATGCGGAAGGATAATTTTCAACAACTTTCCAACAGGTGTTGAAGTTTGCAAATCGATGCATCATGGAGGTCCATTTCCTTCTGCAAGCAATAACCAGTATACTTCGGTAGGAGCAGATTCTATCAAACGTTTTGTGCGTCCGCTAAGTTTTCAAAACTGGCCGGATGAGTTTTTACCTGAGGAATTGAAAAACAGTAATCCATTGAATATCTGGAGAACTGTTAATAATGAATTGACAAAAGAAGCGATAAGTTAAGATTCCAGACTTGGAAAGTCTTCAAGACTTTCCAAGTCTACTATACTAAAACTTTCATTTGATTCGTGCCGAAAGCTGACTGCCGAAAGCCATATAGTTATGCGTAAAACATTTTTTTGTATAGATGCCCACACCTGTGGGAACCCTGTTCGTGTGGTTGCAGGCGGCGGTCCTTTGCTGAATGGAAACAGCATGATGGAAAGGCGCCTTCACTTTCTGGAAGAGTTCGACTGGATCAGAAAAGGGCTGATGTTTGAACCCCGTGGTCACGACATGATGAGCGGAAGCATTTTGTATCCGCCGATTGATCCTGCAAATGATATTGGTGTTTTGTATATCGAAACCAGCGGATGTTTGCCTATGTGCGGCCATGGTACGATTGGTACGGTAACCATTGCGATCGAAGAAGGATTGGTAATACCAAAAGTTCCGGGAAAACTTCGTTTGGAAACACCGGCCGGGCTGGTACTGGTTGAATATGTACAGGTTGGTAAAAAAGTAAAATCAGTTAAGCTGATCAATATCAAATCATTTTTGGCGGCTGAGAAATTAACCGTTGAATGCCCGGATCTTGGTACGCTGACTGTGGATGTATCCTACGGAGGAAATTTCTACGCGATCGTTGATCCGCAGGAGAACTTCAAAGGACTGGAAAATTACACTGCCGATCAGCTGATCAGCTGGAGCCGCGTGTGCAGAAAACGGATGAATGAGCAATATAAATTTGTACATCCAGAAAACGAGCACATAAACGGACTAAGCCATTTTCTGTGGGCCGGTGCAGTTTTAGACCCGACATCGACTGCGCGTAATGCAGTTTTTTACGGAGATAAAGCAATCGACAGATCACCTTGCGGTACCGGAACGTCTGCCCGCATGGCACAATGGCATGCAAAAGGAAAACTTAAAAAAGGAGACAAATTTATCCACGAAAGCATCATCGGCTCCAAATTCACAGGAACTGTTGAAGAAGAAGTGATGATCGGAGATAAACCCGCCATTATCCCTGGTATCGAAGGATGGGCAGTGGTGACCGGATACAATAACATTTTCATTGACGATGAAGAGGATCCATATGCTTATGGTTTTCAGGTAATTTAAGGAGCTGATGGCTATTAGCTGTTAGCCCGGGATACATGATTTGGTGAGCATGGAATAATTACGGTTGAAAATCCGGGTTGACCTTTGTTCCGAAATATACCCTGAAAGGGTTAAATTCAATAGCCAGGGGCATCGCCCCTGGAATATAATAGGCGAAACATCAGACACAACCCTGAAAGAGTTGAATGTTAAACGAACGAATATTCAACCCTTTTAGGGTTCTTGAACATATTAATAATAGAATTGGCTATTAACAACAACAAATGAATGCAAATAAAGGCAAAGCCGTAATCATCGGGGGAGGCATCATGGGACTGGCTTCGGCTTACTATCTGATTAAAAGCGGGTGGAAAATTACATTGATCGATAAAGACGATTTGAGAGACAACTGCTCTCATGGGAATGCAGGAATGATCGTACCCAGCCACTTTATTCCTCTGGCTGCACCCGGAATGGTTTCGAAAGGAATCAAATGGATGTTTAACAGCCGCAGTCCTTTTTATGTAAAACCTTCCCTTGACTTCGCGTTGATCTCGTGGGGACTTAAATTTTTGAAAAGCGCTACCCAGGCCAATGTGGAAAAGGCAGCGCCGTTTTTAAGAGATTATCATTTGCTGAGTAAACAGCTTTATGAAGATCTTTCCAAAGAAGAAGGTTTCGATTTTGGGTTGGAGAAAAAAGGCATATTAATGCTTTATAAAACTGCCAAAGCCGGTGAAGAAGAAATTCATGTTGGAAAAGATGCGCAGAAGTTGGGTCTTGATGTTGAAATGCTATCAAAAGAGCAGGTTCAGGAACGTGAACCTGGCGTGAAGCTTGACGTAATGGGCGCTGTTCATTATCATTGCGACGCACACCTATATCCCCATGCACTTATCTCGCAGCTTGTAAAATTTGTTGAAAGTAATGGAGGTGAGATTCTTACCAACACAGAAGTAACGGGTTATGAGATTCAGGCCGGAGAGATAAAAGCTGTAAATACAGCGAGTGGAACAGTATCAGGAGATCTTGTGATTATGACAGGAGGATCCTGGCTTCCCCAGCTTTCGAAACTGGCAGGTTTGTCTATTCCTGTGATGCCTGGAAAAGGTTACTCTTTTATGGAGCCTAACAGTGCACACCCGATTAAACATCCTGCATTGCTGATCGAAGCACGTGTGGCAGTTACACCAATGAACGGCCAGGTGCGCTTCGGAGGAACAATGGAGTTGGCTGCTTTAAATGATAAGATCAATATGAACCGGGTAGAAGGGATTGTTAATTCAATACCTCAGTACTATCCTGAGTTGCCGGTTGAAGTACCGGCAAAGGAAAATATCTGGTACGGTTTCAGGCCGTGTTCTCCGGATGGTCTTCCTTATTTGGGTTACAGCAAAAAGCTAAGAAACCTGATCGTTGCCGGCGGGCATGGCATGATGGGAATTAGCTTAGGCCCTGCAACCGGTAAGCTGGTAGCAGAACTGGCCAACAGAGCTGCACTTTCCGCAGACATCAAACTTTATGACCCTGAAAGATACCAGTGAGCCGTGAAAATGGCTCACTGTTTTTTTGTACAAAGAATATAAAATCAATAACTATTCAGACTGACCTACCAATTAAATCTTTAACCCAACCTATGAAAAAACGACTCCTGTCCCTTTATTCAGGCACTTTTATCTTTTTGTTTTTAAGTATAAACCTGGTTTTCGGGCAAACACCAAAAAGCAAATTTAACCTTTATGAACAGTCCAGCGAAACTGCCGGTCTTATCATTCAATATGGTCAGGATATCAGAGCCGTACGTTATTTTTATTCGCCAATGGTGCAGACGCGCGGCGGCTTTGGCGGAATGTCCAATACCCTTAACTCTCCTGAACAGCGGAAACGGCTGAACGAAATTGATAAGGATTATCTTGACAAACTTGCAAAGATGGATTTCAACGCCATGAGCACTTATGGTAAAGTTGACTACATTTTGCTTAAAAGAAATGTTGAAGATCATTTGCTGACTCTTTCTCAGGAAGAAAAGGAGTACAACCAGATCGCTAAGTACATTCCTTTTGCTGACAGAATTTATCAGCTTGAAAAAGCAAGACGCCGCGGTGCGAAGATGGACGGAGAGCAGGTTGCAGGTGAGCTGAATTCTATTCTAAAGGAAGTGAAAACAGCTTTGGAATCAGCAAGAAAAATTGAATCGCTTGATATGCCTTTGGCTCTTTGCGGAGAAGAAGCGATCAGCGGAATTGAAGCACGCCTGAAAAGCACCTATGAATTTTACAACGGCTATGATCCATTGTTTACCTGGTGGGTGCCAAAGCCTTTCAAAACACTGGACAGTACGCTTATCGTATATGCCAAAGTAATGAAAAGCAAGGGCAAACTTAACTCAACCCAAAAAGAAGACGGAAGCGGAATCAAAGGTGTTCCGATTGGCCGCGAAGAACTGATTCGCCAGCTTGGAAGGGAAATGATCGTTTACTCTCCGGATGAATTGGTTGAACTTGCCAACAAAGAATTTGCCTGGTGCGATAAAGAATTGCTGAAAGCGTCACAGGAAATGGGTTTTGGAAACGACTGGAAAAAAGCACAGGAAAAAGTAAAAAACAGTTTTGTTCCGGCAGGAGCGCAGCCTGAGCTGATTATGAAATTGTACAATGATGCGAAAGATTTTATCATCAAAAATAATCTGGGCGAATATCCTGAAATTGCTGATGAAACCTGGGGTATGCAAATGATGACGCCGGAGCGTCAGCTGACATCTCCGTTTTTCCTTGGTGGTCGTGACATTATTATCTCCTATCCGACCAACACCATGGCGCATGAAGATAAGCTGATGAGTATGCGTGGTAATAATCCGTATTTTTCGCGCTCGACGGTTCATCATGAACTTGTACCGGGTCACCATCTTCAGTATTACATGAACAGCCGCTATAAATCTTACCGCGGTGATTTCCGTACACCGTTCTGGACGGAAGGCTGGGCATTGTACTGGGAACTGTTGTTATACGAAAAAGGATTTGCCAAAACACCGGAAGAAAGAATCGGGATGCTTTTCTGGAGAATGCACCGCTGCGCAAGGATTATCTTCTCCTTAAATTACCATTTGGGTAAATGGACTCCACAGCAATGTATAGACTTCCTTGTTGACAGGGTTGGACATGAAAGAGCAAATGCAGAGGGTGAAGTAAGGCGTTCATTTGAAGGTAATTATGGTCCACTTTATCAGCTTGCTTATCTGGTTGGCGGTCTTCAGATATACAACCTGAAAAAGGAACTGGTTGATGGTGGCAAAATGAGTTTTAAACAATTTCATGATGCTATAATGAAAGAGAATAACATGCCGATAGAAATGGTTCGTGCTACGCTGACAAATCAGGCTTTAACTCCCGATTTTAAAACGAAATGGAAGTTTTATAGTTTCAAATAATATTGTAGCTTACAAGAGTAATAACCTGGCCTGTTTAACCTAAAACCTTTTATGTCACTAGAAAGTAACGCAGAAACAACTTCATTTAAACCCACATTAGGACTGGTAGATGCCACCATGCTGGTTGCCGGAAGTATGATCGGCTCCGGGATTTTTATCGTGAGCGCGGACATCACCCGAAATACGGGAAGTGTGGGCTGGCTTATCTTTGTTTGGGTAATTACCGGTTTCATGACACTAACCGCTGCTTTAAGTTACGGGGAGCTTAGTGCCATGTTTCCAAAAGCAGGCGGGCAGTATGTTTATCTGAAAGAAGCATACAATCCTCTGATTAGTTTTCTGTACGGATGGAGCTTTTTTACTGTAATCCAAACCGCCACCATCGCTGCCGTTGCTGTTGCATTTGCAAAGTTTACCGCTTATTTGCTTCCGTTTTTTAGTGAGGATATTGTAGCGCTCAATTTGGGATTTTTAAAAATTTCGTCGGCGCAGTTACTGTCCATTGTCGTCATTGTGCTGCTTACGTTTATTAATACCCGTGGAGTAAACAGTGGTAAAATTATTCAGACAACCTTTACGTTGACCAAGTTGTTAAGTCTTCTGGGTTTGATCGTTTTTGGTCTGCTTTTCATGAATCCTGAAATATGGGCCGCTAACTGGAATTCCGCAACGATGTGGGATCTGCATAAACTGAATCTTGACGGAAGTGTTGAATCTTATACCACCATTGCAGCATTCGGTGCAATTGCCGCTTCGATGGTAGGCTCTATTTTTAGTAGTGATTCGTGGAATAACGTAACCTTTATAGCAGGTGAAATTAAAAATCCACAGCGTAATATCGGCTTAAGTCTTGCCTTGGGAACAATCATCGTAACAGTGATTTATCTTTTGACAAACGTGATGTACACAGGCGTTTTGTCTTTGCAGGACATTGCTTCGGCTGATAAAGATCGTGTTGGTGTAGCGGCATCACAAGCAATTTTTGGAGGTGCCGGAACGATCATTATTGCGGTGATGATTATGATCTCAACTTTTGGATGTAACAATGGTTTGATCATGTCCGGAGCGCGGGTTTATTACTCCATGGCGAAAGATGGTCTTTTCTTTAAAAAGGTTGGTGTGCTGAACAAAAACTCAGTTCCTGAGTTCGGGCTTTGGATTCAATGTATTATCGCTTCTCTTTGGGCATTGAGCGGAAAGTATGGCAACCTGCTGGATATGATTTCTTTTGTAGTTGTTGTTTTTTATATGCTTACTATTGTCGGGATTTTTATTCTGCGTAAGCAAAGACCGGATGCACCACGACCATACAAAGCTTTCGGTTATCCGTTTCTTCCGATTATCTACATCGTAATGGGGCTTGCATTTTGTATCCTTCTGATCATTTATAAACCTGAGTATACCTGGCCGGGACTGATCATCGTGTTGCTGGGTATCCCGGTTTATTATCTGATTGCCAGGAAAGAGATCGTAGCGTAATATCTCAGTAATTTTAAAGCTGCTTACGACAACCTAATGGTTACGTTGTGAGCAGCTTTTTCATTTATCCAAGTTGTAAAATATACATTCAATTCGGTTTGGAAATTTTTACTTATCAGTAATCTGATATTTATTTTAAAAAGAATGTGACCAGTTGTTTCTAAGGCAGTCTTAACCTCAAATTAATGGTTAAAACCTACCCGCTCACTTTCAAATTTGAAGAACAGGAAGTTAGGGTTCAATTGAAATAAACATGGAAGCCTCGAAAAAAACAGAATCATTTAAAGACCTGATTATTTTGATCGTATCGTTTTTGCTGTTCGCATTGGTTTACGCAGAAACGAAGTCATTTTACTTTTAATATTTAAAGAAGTTTCACACAGCACGCTAGCATAGAACAGGGTCGGATTTTATCCGGCCTTTGTTTTTATTGAGCTGATCCGGTTTCGATAGTGCGGTTGTAGATCTTATATTCCGGACAGCCATCATATTTTTCTGATAAATCGATATCAACCCAATCACGGTTAAGTGCATTAATGTAAGCTCCGTAGTAAGCTGGGAAAAGAGATGTGAGTGTAATGACGGACTCCGGTTCCATAGTCAGCTCCTCATGCCCAACATCATTGGTTGTATAATAACCGACACAAAAACCGCGGGATGTCTCGAACTCAATCCTGATCCGGCTACCCAAACTTTCCTGGATTTGCGTATCCATTGATATTTCCTCAGTCAAATCTTCCGCGGTACCAAGTGTTTCTTCCTGGTCTCCCAATATATCAATGTTTCCTATGTTCATAACGCTGGTTTTAGATTTGGTTAATCATTGAATGTAAGTCAAATATTTACAAAAATGAGGCCAGTGTATCATTTTTGCTGTTATGTCTTTGTTAAATATAATTGTCTGATAAAGATGTATTCAGACAGCTTTCCTGGAGATCGTAATTTTTTCTTCCTGAAACCCCGTCAGGAGTAACTGCTGATCCTTGTAATTGAAAACCTGGCCCTCACTCCTGACCACCTGAATTTTTGCGAAATCCAGCGATTGAATGAGCCAGCCCTCTTCCTGAGGCTTCATTGTTGAAATAATACCTTCTTCGGGAAGATCATTATCCGGCGTGCTGTAAAAGGCTGAGAAGCCATAGTTAATATCTACCGCCGGCGACCACTGTGCATTACCAACGGTTTGGGAAACGGCAGTATAGATTTGGTTTTCAAGCGCTCTAGCCCGTGCACCAATGTGTACGCGCGTAGCACCACGTATCGTTTCTGTACAACTTGGGGCTACAATCAGCGAAATACCGGCTGAACTCAGCAGATGGGATCCAAGCGGAAATTCCACATCATAACAAATTTGAACGCCAAAACTGCCCCAGGATGCCTCGAAAACGGTCAATTGTTTTTCGCCGCTTTGAATACCCCACTCTTCATTTTCAAAACGGGTCATGAAAAACTTATCCTGGTAACCAACCAGTCCTTTGTCAGAAAAAACATAAACACGGTTTACATTTCTGCTATTGTCGATGACAGGAATACTGGGCGCTACGATGATCGTTCTATGTTTTTTTGCCAAATCAGAAAACACTTCGCAAAAATCTGCTTTCAGTGAATCGAGTTCGTTAACCTGCTGTCTGATGTCATTTCTAATTTCCTGAGAAAAAATACTAACCAGCTCCATAGCGCCGTATTCAGGAAAAACCAATAATTGTGCTCCCCGGTTTACAGCATCAGTAACCCACTTTTCAACATGTAATTCCCATTGAGAAAATGAAGCGTGTTCAGTGATCGGATATTGAGCAGCGGCAATTTTTACTTCCATAATATCATATAATTTTTCACGCAGAGCCAAATAAGAAAAACGCAGAGCACAAAATATTGAATCTCCGCGCACTCTGAGCCTTTCTCTCCTTACTCCGCGTGAAATTAATAGTCTAGTTCTCTAACCCAGAAAACCATTTTTTTACCTGATGATTCACTTTCGCCGATATCGGGCCAATCCATAAAACTTTGCAGAGATGGTTCTTTTATATAACCACGCTTTTGCCAGAAAACGTCATTTGGACGATAATTTTCCGGCTGCGACGGATGATGTTCTCCACGGTCGACCGAGCAAAAGCAGGTTATTTTAAAATTCCCGAAGCTGCGTGCGTGCGCTTCCCGTTCATCAAAGAAACGATGTCCCAGGCCATTTCCCCGATATTGAGGTAAAAGGATGCTTTCGCCAAAATAGAAAATTGTATTAATATCAAAACCGGCATCCTCGAAAGGTTTGCGTATTTCGGCTGTTTCATTTTTCAGAGGAATACATGTAGTTGCACCCACCATCTTTTGCGCGTCATAAACAGCAAACAAAAATGAGTTCTCAGAATCTGAATAAGTTTTCAGATATTCCTTTTCATACGCAGTATTTCCTTCGTACAAATAAGGATAATCATGAAAAACAGCTATGCGCAACGCTGCAAGGTCGTCAAAAACGGATTCAATTTCGCTGCCTTTTTTTGTAATATAAGTTAAAGTTGACATTGGGTCAGGATACAAGGCTGATCCAATGCGGGAGGTTGTAATAGGTAGTTACACGGCTGACCTTTCCATCTTTTACTTCCAGAAAAGCAGCAGCTGGTAAAACATACGACTGTCCGTGCGCTTCCGGCATGCCTTCTTCTCCTTTTTTGTAAATACCATTTACCGTAAACTCAGCCGCGACGCGTGTACCATCTGGAGTAGTAAAAAAAGTCATGTTGGTCAGCGTTTCTTCGTAAGATGTATCCATCGTTTGAAGAAACTCCGTGAATTTTTCCAGACCGATACGTGGATCACCCTGGTTAGGTTCATGACGGATTTCTTCATGAAGCAGCCCCAGCATTCCCTGCCAGTCTTTATTATTAAAATTGGAATAATATTCCTGAACGATTTCTAATGCAGCCATTTGAGAATTTTAACAGAATTGAAATTTTACAAACACAAAGATAATTGCAGCCAGATATTTAAAACGGGTTTTTATTTAAAGAAACCTGTCCGTTTGGATCTTTTGTATACGAAGCGATACAGGCAGAATTAAATGATGATTCAAAGTTTTGTTCTCCCGGTTTGAGTGTTTTCGGAAAGGGCTTTTGTTCATCAAAGAAATAAACTTTTGTGCTCCCATACTTTGTATAGGGCATCAAATCGCCATATTTCTGCATTTCTTCCCACGGTTCTCCCTGAACGGTGACAGCGTACACCCGGACGATTGGTCCTGTATTGTTTTCGTTTCTATATACCGCTACTTCTTTGAAATTACCTTTCAGATCATTCACATTGGGCTGAGACGTTGAATCGAAAATGATATAACCAATCACCAGGGCAATAACTGCGAAAATGATATAACTGCGTTTCTTTTTTGTCATGATTACTATTGTTGGATATGGAAAGAACCGGCCGAATAGCGTTTCAGTTCTTTCAGTGCCCTGGTTTAGGGAGTCACCGCATTTTTTATTACTCTGAGCTCATTGGCCAGTGATTCCAGAGAAGTAACCATTGATATATTTTCATCCCATTTTAGCTGCCAGACAATTCCTGACGACGTTTCTGTGATGTCGATATGATAACGAAATACCGCGTCTGTCAAAGTTCCGATTTCTTCGCGCTCTAATGCCCTTTTAGTCCAAAATATAAGATCCTGATTTCCTGACAGACTTATGTTTAAAGGAAACGTGCTTTCTTGAATGGAGAATGTGCCGGAGCTTCTGTTAAAATAAAAGTCTTTTTTCGCAAAGGCAGATTCAAAAGCACCATTTAACACAAGGTCTTCCGGAACTCCGGTTGCAATTTCTCCTCCCTGTTTCATCAGCCACAACTGATCCGCCGTTTGTAAAGCCAAATCAAGTTCATGGGTACTTAACAGGATCGCTTTGTTACTCTTCCGGGCCAGGTTATGCAGCAAATGCATCATTTCCACCCGGCTTGGCAAATCCAGGTGTGCCGTGGGTTCGTCCAGCAAAATGATATTTGTATCCTGTGCGAGCGCCCTGGCAAGCATTACTTTTTGTCTTTCTCCGTCGCTCAGCTGATGAATACGGCGAAGTTTATATTCCGGGATTCCTGTTGCTTCAAGCGCCAGGTTAATTCTTTCTCTATCATAATTACTCAAATTGCCTAACCAGCCGGTGTAAGGTGTGCGGCCCAGCGTAACCACTTCCTGAACAGTAAGATTACCGGCTTCAATACGTTCAGTGAGCACCAGACTTAGTTTTTTTGCAAGATCAGAAGGTTTTAAATCAGAAAGTAATTCACCTTCAATACGGATATCTCCTGATAAAACATTTTGTAAACCCGCCAGCGAACGCATCAATGTAGATTTTCCGGCACCGTTGGGCCCCAGCAAACAAACCATTTTTCCTGCCTCGAGAGTCAGGTTTAAATTCTCTGAAATTACTTTGGTTGTGTTCCCCGATTTATATCCAATCGTTAAGTTCCGGGTGGCCAGTAAGGATGTGGATTTACTCATGAGAATGAAGAGCGCATGTTATTACGGCTGATAATGATCCAGATGACAACCGGCGCGCCTAATAGTGAGGTTACAACATTGATGGGCAACACGGTTTGAGTACCCGGCATTTGTGCGATGATATCACAAATCAGCATCAGCACCGTACCGACGAGGCAGGTGCCGGGAATCAAAATCCGGTGATCGGAGGTGCCGAGTAAGGAACGGGTAATGTGTGGAATGGCAATACCAATGAAACCAATTGGTCCGCAGAATGCTGTGATACTGCCGGTTAACAAACTGGTACTGGCCATGATCATTAAACGCGTTCGGCTCACTGTAAGCCCCATACTTCTTGCATAGTTTTCACCCAATAAAAGTGCATTGAGTGCTTTGGAGGAAACAAATGCCAGCAGTAACCCGAAAATCACAACAGCGGAAAGAACATACAAGTGATAGTGGACAACACCGCCCAATGATCCAAAAGTCCACATAATGTATTCCTGCAACTGCTCCGGCTGACTGAAATATTGCCAGATGCTGATGACGGAAATGGTTATTGTACCGATCATAACACCTACAATAAGTAAAATGACATTATCACGGATCCTTCCTGCAATCAGTAAAATAAGAGAGAGGACCAATGCGGATCCCAGTGAAGCCATGACAATAATGAGCCAGCTTCCGGATATGCCCAGTTGCCTGATCGCATAAATACTTGTGCTGCTTCCGGCAGTAAGCATCACGGCGGCTACACCGAGCCCTGCCCCTGCGGTAATGCCCAGTTCGGAGGGTCCCGCCAATGGATTTCTGAATAGCGTCTGCATTTGTAATCCGCTGACAGAGAGGCCGCAGCCGACTAAAACGGCCGTAACTGCTTTTGGTAATCTTATCTTTTCAATGATAAACAGCCATGCTGTATTTTCTGATTTTCCTGAAAAAATAATACTTACAACTTCGCTGAAAGGGATTCTCACGGAACCCAGCAGCACATCGACCATGAAAAAAAACGCAGCCAGAACTACCAGACCAATCATGACCAGTTTATGCGATGTTCCCGGAACGGCAGAATCAATTTGCATTTTTTGAGTTAAAAAGTTAGATCCGTTTAGTGACAAGTGGAATTCAGGTGTATTTATTTCAAATTTTTATAGTAGAACAGCTGATGTTCCGGAAGTAATTCAGGATGAAATATTTTAATCAGGTCGGCCAGTACCCTTTGCGGATTTACATTTCCTGATTCGAAAAAATCATTTGCACCTTTATCATTTACCCGGTTATTGTAACTGTACATATGACCAGATTTGTAAGCATTAAAGTCATCGTAACGGGAATCTTGTGCGAGAATGTCTTTTTTTGAATCACTGCTGTTAAAACCCACATTCAGCCAGTAATCGGCTTTGAGCGCGATCGGGTAAACCGTCTCAAAACCCAAAGCAAGACTTCCGGTTGCTTTTGTTTCGGCCCAATGATAATCAGCGCCGGCATCTTTGAAAAACCGGGCCATGTAGCTATCACCGCTTGGCAAGAACCAGGTATCTTTTGTATTTAAGCCTGAGATCACCGACGGTTTGGTTTTTGCCTGTTTGACAAGAGTAGCTAATCTTTGATATTCATTTTCAATCACGGAAAATTTCCGGTTAGCCAGTTCTTCCTTGTTGAGCAATGCGGCCAGGAGTTTTACCCATTCAGCGCGAGCAAGCGGAGTTGTTTCTACCCATTCTGAGTTTATCAGAACAGGAATTCCGGCATCTGCAAGCGTTTGATATTTGCTCATCCCGGCTCCCGGGCTTCCCATGGCCATGATCAGATCTGGATGCATGCTTACGAGTTTCTCCTCATTGAGCCCCTGATCTTTTCCAACTTCCGGGATTTTTCCTTCTTTGATTAACTGGATTACTTTTGGCGAATAGATATATTGGGTTCCCCCAATTCCTTTGAGTACTTCAATGGATTCGAGAAAGTCGAGCAAACCAACGTGCATGGAAGAAGTAGTTGCCAAACTGCGTATAGGAATTTCTATAACCTGATGACCGGTAAAACCCGTGGGGCGGACTGTTCGTCTCTGAAGAAGCAGATACCTGGTTGTATCCGTATTTTTTTCAAATGGATTTAGAATTTCAACGATTTTATAATTGTTGAAATATTTGATTCTAAAACCTTTTGCGTGCTTTATTTCTAGTTTTTCAGAGTAGTAATCTTTTTTAGAGCCAGTTGATTTCTGCTCAGTTTTTTCGGAAGTGTTTGATGTACATCCTGCTAAAAGAAGATATATAATCAGAACTGATAAAAAAGGGCGGATTGTAAATTCCTTCATCTTGTCATTCTCTCATTACGTCTTGAACCTTGTTACGGGCAAAAGTAGTAAGAATTGAATTGGAATAAACACCGATGGGCAGGAGTTAAATATAAGCAAGCATTTTGGTTACATTGTTTAAACCGGTTTGGATGGTATTAACTGATCTTGTCCCGTGATAATAACCGGCTAAATGAAGTTCATCATATATATCTACAAGCAACGATAACAACTTCTTGTCGTATTTTCTAATACGACTTATGTAGTCTTCAATACTTTTAGGCTTGATAAATTTGATTCCTTCTTTTTGTTTTAAGTATTCATCCAAAATAAGCAAAGCCGCTGAATAAGCAGTTCCCGCGGCCATTTTCACATATTTTACATCAGCATACAAGCCATCTTTTTTACCCGCTTTTTCGCTCAGTATTTCACGGGCATTTTGCAGATATCTTGCAGCTTCCTGAGCAGGCAGAGTTGTTATTTCAGTGTTTTCGTTTGTCATAATCAAGACTTAGTGAAAATGAATTTATTGATCTGACTACAATTTTCAGAAAAGTAATCTCGAAAATAACACTATTTTTTTACTAAACACCGGACGTGAGTAGTGATTATTATTGGCATGCTTTTATTGAATTCGTCGTCATGGCATCACAACCCGTTTTACAATTTACCGGCAAAAGTATTTACTGTGCTCAGGCAGATGCACACATCGATCCGTGGATACCTGTGGACCGTGCGATCATCACACACGCGCACAGCGACCATGCACGCTGGGGAAGCAAACATTATCTTGCCCATAAAGACAGTGAGGCTATCTTACGCCTTCGCCTTGGTCCCGATATTTCTTTGCAAACGGTTGAATATGGTGAGAAATTTGTCATCAACGGTGTTGTTTTTTCATTACATCCGGCGGGCCATATTATCGGCTCTGCCCAGGTTCGGGTAGAATACAAAGGAGAAGTTTGGGTAGCAAGTGGCGATTACAAGCTTGAAGATGATGGATTTGCTGCGCCCTTCGAGCCGGTAAAATGTAATGTTTTTATAACAGAGTCTACCTTCGGTTTGCCCATTTACAAGTGGCAGCCGCAACAGGAAATCTTTTCGGAGATAGATAACTGGTTTGCCCAAAACAAGCAGGAGGACAAAGCCAGTATTCTCATGGGTTATTCATTGGGAAAAATGCAGCGGATTTTAAAAGGAATTCAGTTGCCTGATGGGCCTATTTACGCCCACGGAGCTATTTATATTTTAAACGAAAGACTCAGAGAAGCTGGCCATGACCTGCCGGAACTAACCCTGGTGACGAAGGAAACAGACAAAAAGCTTTTCAGAGGATCACTTGTGTTGGCTCCTCCGTCCGTAGACAGCAGCACCTGGATCAGTAAGTTTAATCCTTATTCTCTTGGATATTGCTCGGGTTGGATGGCTTTGCGGGGTGCAAAAAACCGAAGAGCCGTTGACCAGGGGTTTATTTTGAGTGATCATGTAGACTGGCCCGATCTGAATACCGCTGTGATTGAATCAGGGGCAGAAAAGGTTTATGTTACGCATGGTTATACCAGCATATATTCCCGCTGGCTGAATGAAAACGGAATTGAAGCGGGAGAGGTAACAACCATGTACGGTAATGAAGAGGAAACAGAAGACCGTGCAACAGGAGAAGGACCGGAAGCAGAAGGGATTGAGAATAACAAAGACATATCGCCAGTTCCGGACGATCCCGATCTGAAACTAAGCTAATCCCTAACCGCTAAAAGCCAATCGCCGACAATGAAACAATTCGCTGAACTTTTCATGAACCTCGACCGGACCAACAAAACCAATGCAAAGGTGGAGTTGATGAAACAGTACTTTCAAACTGCGTCGGATGAAGACAAGATGTGGGCACTGACTTTGTTTACAGGCAGGCGGCCATCTTTTAAGGTCAACCGGACACAGGTGAAAGAATGGGCGGCGGCAGAAGCGAACATTCCCATGTGGCTTTTCCAGGAAAGTTATCAAAGTGTAGGAGATTTGGGCGAAACAATTTCGCTGATTTTACCCAGAACGAAATCAGAGGATTCTGATAAATCGTTGTCAGACTGGTTTCACTATCTGGGATTATTACCAAAAATGACGGACGAAGAAAAGCATGATCATATTCTTCAGGCCTGGTCCCAATTGTCACAGCATGAAACTTTCGTTTTCAATAAGTTATTAATGGGCAGTTTTCGTATTGGCGTTTCGCAGACGTTGGTAGTACGTGCCCTGGCAGAAGCAACTTCTACTGATCCGAGTGTAGTAGCGCACCGTGTGATGGGAAACTGGGATCCGCTGGATACAAATTTCAAAAACCTGATTCTGGATGAAGGCGAAAACGACAATGCTTCAAGACCCTATCCGTTTTTTCTGGCTTATCCGATCGAGGGCGATGTGTCTGGTTTGGGAAACGCTGAAGACTGGTTTGTTGAATGGAAATGGGATGGTATCAGGTCGCAGATCATTTACAGAAACAATGAATTATTTATCTGGACACGGGGCGAAGAATTATCAACCGATAAATTTCCGGAACTTCATTTTCTGAGCTCGGTACTTCCGGACGGAACGGTTCTGGATGGAGAAATTGTAAGTTATTTTGAGAATAAACCGATGCCATTCAGTGTTTTGCAAACCAGGATAGGTCGTAAAAATTTATCAAAAAAAGTATTGGAAGAAGCGCCGGTTGCTTTTATTGCCTACGATATAATGGAAGCCAACGGAATTGACATTCGCAGCAATTCTCAACAGGAAAGACGCGCACAGCTTGAACAAATCCATGCTGATATTCCGGTGCAAAATGTTTTCAACCTTTCTCGGCTGGTTGAATTTTCGCAATGGAGCGACTTGCATGACCTGCATCCAACGTCGAGGGAAAATATTGCGGAAGGATTTATGATCAAAAGAAAAAGCAGTACCTACCAGGTGGGGCGAAAAAAAGGGGACTGGTGGAAATGGAAAATTGATCCGCTAAGTATTGATGCTGTTTTGATTTATGCCCAAAAGGGTTCGGGACGAAGAGCCGAGCTATTCACGGATTATACATTCGCTGTTTGGGGCGAAGATGGCAAACTGATTCCATTTGCAAAGGCATATTCCGGATTAACGGATGCGGAGATCGGGCAGGTTGATTATTTTATCAAACGTAATATTCTCGAAAAATTCGGCCCTGTGCGTACCGTAAAACCCGAACTGGTTTTTGAAATCGGATTTGAAGGAATCAATGAATCTTCAAGACATAAATCGGGCATTGCCGTTCGTTTTCCCAGGATTTTAAGATGGAGAAAAGACAAAAAAGCTGCCGAGGCGGATACACTCGCGAATTTGAAGGGAATATTGGAGGTTTATAAGTAAATAAGTCTGCAAATCTTACATTTAATGTTAGATTTGCAGAGATGATAGATAGAAGAATAGAAGCAAAATTAAAAGATGCGTTAAGAAGAAGTGCATCTGTCGCACTGATGGGGCCACGCCAAATCGGAAAAACGACGATTGCCCTCAGCGTTTCGGAATCAAAACCTTCTATATACCTCGACTTAGAAAATCGATTGGATCTTGAAAAAGTAAAGGATTTTAGAACTTTTCATGAAGCCAACCGTGAAAGCCTGATCATTCTGGACGAGGTACAAAAACTTCCGGAATTATTTATGGAACTTCGTGGTATCATTGATCAGGAGCGTAGGAAGGATAATAGATACGGCATGTTTCTATTTCTTGGATCTGCTTCAATGGATCTGCTACAACAATCTGGAGAATCTCTTGCAGGGCGTATTTCTTACATTGAGCTTTATCCGATTGATATTTTGGAGTATGCAGGAGACGATGTGGAAAAGATGAATGTCCTCTGGTTAAGAGGAGGTTTTCCTGAAAGTCTTCTTACCAGCTCAGATTCAGACAGTATGGAGTGGCGGTTGGATTTCATCAAAACTTATTTAGAACGAGATATTCCTCAGTTTGGTCCCCGAATACCTGCGGCCACTTTAGAAAGATTTTGGACTATGCTCGCTCATAATCAGGGTAGTGTTTTAAATGCAGCCCATTTAGCCCGGAACCTGGAAGTTTCAGGAGTTACTATTGGCAGGTATCTGGATCTGATGGCCGACCTGCTTTTGGTAAGGCGTTTACGACCCTGGACGACTAACGTTGGTAAAAGATTAGTGCGCAGTCCAAAAATATACCTAAGAGACAGCGGCATTACACATGCTTTGCTCAACATCGGTGACTATAATAGTTTGCTTGGGCATCCCGTGGTTGGTGGTAGCTGGGAAGGGTTTGTGATAGAGAATATAATTGGAGTAGCTCCATCCCGGACACAATCATTTTACTATCGAAGTCCTGGTGGAGCAGAAATTGATTTAATACTGGAATTTGCCGGGGGCGAAAAATGGGCAATTGAAATAAAGAGAAACTCAGCGCCAAAGCTGTCAAGAGGATTTCATACTGCCTGTGAAGATGTAAAGCCAGATCGCAAATTTGTAGTTTACGCAGGGAGGGATACTTTTTCCATGGGAGAGGGAATTATGGCAATATCTTTATTTTCGTTGATGGAAGAGTTGTTAAATAAATAGATTTTAAATGAATTGTAACACATCATTTTGTTTGGAACAACATTTTTAAATCAACTGACATGTAAATATTGAGTCATTTGTAACTTTATCCCCTTTGACAAAATCCCGCGGACATATCATTGTTGAGCAATGGTTTAAATCGAAAAACTGGAAGTGGGCGGCTTTTCAAAAGGAGGCAGCTGCAGCATATCTTTCGGGCAAAAGTGGGTTGGTAAATGCGCCTACCGGCAGCGGGAAAACTTATTCTTTGTGGATTCCTTTTTTGATACGATACATCAATTCTTTACCCAAAAATCCTGCAAAAAGAAGTAAAGGATTGCAGATTTTATGGGTTACGCCTTTGCGTGCGCTTTCCAAAGACCTCTTCAGAAACATGGAGGCAGCCGCTTTGGAAATGAATCTGAATTTACGGATTGGTGTCCGTTCCGGCGATACCAGTACCAAAGAAAGAGCCAGCCAAAAAAAGCAAATGCCGGAAGCTTTGCTGATCACGCCGGAAAGTCTACATCTTTTATTTGCACAAAAAGACAGTTCAGAAACTTTTAAAAACCTGCATACCATTGTCGTCGATGAATGGCATGAGCTCATGGGGAGCAAGCGTGGTACACAAACTGAACTTGCCATAGCAAGATTAAGAACGATTAATCCTCATTTGCAAACCTGGGGGATTTCAGCGACCATTGGCAATCTGGAAGAAGCAAAACAGGTGATTGTTGGTATGGATTCTGCGGAAGAAGACAATGTGATTATTAAATCAAAAACAGAAAAGAAAATTCTTGTCGAAAGCATCTTGCCTGAAAAAGTGGAAACGCTTCCCTGGGCCGGATATATGGGAACGAAACTGGTTGATTATGTTGTCCAAATTGTTCAAAAAAGTAAAACAACTTTAATTTTCACAAATACCCGTGCGCAGGCAGAAGTCTGGTACCGGACGGTTATTGAAAAATATCCGGAATTTGCCGGTATTATGGCGCTTCATCATGCATCACTTGACAGGGAGGTGCGTGATTGGGTTGAGGAGGCCTTGCATGATGAAAGATTAAAACTGGTAATCTGCACGGCAAGTCTGGATTTGGGTGTCGATTTTCGTCCGGTTGATACCGTTATTCAGGTGGGAAGTCCTAAAAGTATCGCCAGGTTTATTCAGCGTGCGGGCAGGAGTGGGCACAGGCCAGGCGTTGCCAGTAAAATTTATTTTTGTCCAACCAATGCATTGGAGCTGGTAGAAGCTGTTTCACTGAGAGATGGTGTTGAAAAGAAAATGATTGAAGATCGTCCGCCTGTTATTCATGCTTTTGATGTTTTAGCACAATGGATGATTACTCTTGCAGTTGGCGGAGGTTTTGAAGAAAAGCAATTGTTTGAGGAAGTCAGAAATTGTTATGGCTATCAGTTTATCAATCGTCAGGAATGGGAGTGGCTGCTGGGTTATATTACAACCGGAAGTCCGTCTTTGGAAGTATATGACGAATACAAAAAGGTAGAAAGAATAGATGGGCGATATGTAGTAACCAGCCGTCGCATAGCACACAGGCACATGCTGAGCATGGGTACGATTGTCTCGGATACGGTTTTAAAAGTAAAATTTCAGCATGGAAAATATATAGGTTCAATAGAGGAAACATTTGCTACCCGTATGAAAGCCGGCGATACATTTTACTTTGGTGGTATGAGCCTGGAATTTGTACGGATTCATGAAATGACGGTTACTGTTAAAAAAGCCGAAGGCAAAAAGGGATTTTTAATACGCTGGGCGGGAAGCCGTATGGCACTGTCGTCTCAATTATCGACTTTTATCAGGGACAGGATCGACAGTGCCATTGAAAATCCGTTGAACGAAAAAGAACTTACGAAACTTAAGCCGCTTCTCGAATTACAAAGAGAGCGTTCAGCCATTCCTAAAAAAACGGAATTGTTAATTGAACAATGCGAAACACGGGAAGGACATCATATTTTTGTTTTTCCGTTTGAAGGGCGACTGGTTCATGAAGGTATGGCGATCATTTTGGCTTACCGGATCAGTAAATTGTCTCCGATCACATTCTCGCTTGCCATGAATGACTATGGTTTTGAATTGCTGAGCGACCAGTATGTCGATCTTGAAAAAGTCATGAAACAAACGGACTTGTTTTCAACGGCTCATTTGGTTGACGACATTTACCAAAGTGTCAACGCGACAGAGATGGCAAAACGAAAGTTCCGGGAAATTGCAGCTATTGCAGGACTCATGTTTCAGGGTTATCCCGGGAAATTTATGAAAACCAAACATATACAAGCCTCCAGCTCATTGCTGTTTACAGTGATGACAAAATATGAAAATAATAATTTGCTTGTAAATCAGGCATTTCAGGAAGTGTTGACCTATCAGTTGGAAGAAGTCCGGATGCGAAGGGCGCTTGACCGGATTGCAACTCAAAAAATAATTATAAAAATAACGAGAAAGCCGACGCCTTTTTCGTTCCCTATAATGGTGGACCGGCTTCGGGAACAGCTAACTTCGGAGAAGCTGGAAGACCGTATCCAGAAGATGTTAAAACAGTATAGTGATGCAGATTGAAATTAGAGGAAACCATTTTATATTACTTTCACAGCGTGCCATTTTTTGGGAAGAAACACAAACATTATTAATCGGAGATCTGCATTTAGGGAAAATCACACATTTCAGAAAAGAAGGTATTGCGGTTCCAACGATCGCCGCTGATAATAATTTTGAAAGACTCAATCATCTGGTTCAGAATACAGGAGCAAGCCGCATTATTTTCCTGGGCGATTTGTTTCACAGCGATTACAATTCCGAGTGGGACACTTTTGTAACCTGGCGAAATAAGCATCACTACATCGACATGCTTATCGTAATGGGCAATCACGATATTTTGCCGGTAAGTATGTTTCTTGAAGCTGACTTACGGGTTTTTATCAACGACTTTGAAGAAGAGAATTTTGTTTTTACTCATCATCCCAAGGTAGAACCTGATCCGGAGAAATTTGTATTTGCAGGACATGTGCATCCTGTTTTTACTACCTACGGAAAAGGCCGGCAGAGTTTTCGTTTACCCTGTTTTGTAGTTGATCCCAATCAGGCCATTTTGCCAAGCTTCGGCGTTTTTACAGGAGGGTTTCAGATGGATCTGGCTGACAGGAGAAACATATTTATCACAACTGAAACAAAGGTTTTTCGGGTAGGATAATTATTTGTTTATAAGCTTGTTATGATAAAACCGGAAAAATATGGAATCAGATTCCATATTTTTCCGGTTTTTGGTATATTTGCTTATGATAGAACGAATTGCAAGTCAAAAAGTCCTTCAATTGTCAAAGGTGTTTAAGTCGGTGGCTATTACCGGGCCAAGACAATCCGGTAAAACAACACTTGTCAAATCACTTTTTCCTGAGAAGGTTTATTTATCACTGGAGAATCCCGACACAAGAAGATTTGCTATTGAAGATCCCAGAGGATTTTTAAATGGTTACGAATCCGGCGCAATTTTTGACGAAGTTCAGCGAACTCCGGAATTGTTCTCCTATCTCCAGGAGATTCTCGACTCTTCGCAAGAGGCCGGACGTTTTATACTTACAGGTTCCAATAATTTTCTTTTACAGCAAAATATTTCGCAAAGCCTTGCCGGGCGTGTCGCAATTCTGAATCTCTTACCGTTCAGCACAGATGAGTTATTTGCTGGCAGTAAAGCGGCACCGGATGAAAACGAATTGATATTAAAGGGCTTATATCCGCCGATCTATGACATGGGTATCCCTCCTGAGGACTGGTATCCAAATTATTTAAGAACCTACATTGACAGAGATGTCAGGCAGATAAAAAATATAACTGATCTGATTGTTTTTGAACGTTTCATGCGCTTCCTGGCCGGGAGATCCGGTCAGGAACTGAACCTGACTTCGCTAGCCGTGGAAACAGGTGTGGATACTAAAACGATTCAGTCGTGGATTGGAATTCTTGAAAGTAGTTTTATTATTTATCTGTTAAGACCACATTATAAAAACTTTAATAAAACTTTGATAAAAAGGCCCAAAATTTATTTTTATGATACAGGTCTGGTTTGCTCGTTACTAGGTATTATTTCAAAAGATCAATTATTACAACACCCGTTGAGAGGCAGTTTGTTTGAAAGTTTGGTAGTAACAGAATTGGTAAAAAAACGAACCAATACAGGGAAACAAATCAATTTATACTATTGGCGTGATAAAACCGGGCATGAAGTTGATGTGATTATCGACAATGGCACTTCGTTATTGCCTGTTGAAATAAAAGCTGGTAAAACCATAAACAGTGAATTTTTCAAAAGCTTAATTTATTGGAATAAATTAAGCGGGCAAAAATCGGGCTTGATTGTTTATGCAGGTGATCAGGAGGAAGAAAGATCAAACGGAATAAATGTTATGAACTGGCTGTCAATGGTTAGAAGCAATATTTAGTGTTTTAAAATCTTAATTTTTCTTAACAATATCTGATTCCGATGAATTCTTTCTTTCATCAACCTTCCCCATGAATTCAATGATCTCATCATAACGATCATTCCAGGGATTGAAAAACTGGGTGATCATAGGGATGTGTTTTTTCTTTTCCTGGATGTGATAAGGCGTTCCGGGAGCATAATCCTGCAAAGCTTTTATGAATTTTTCGTTGCTTTCTAAAATTGATTCGTAGGTTTTTCCACCGCGGTAAATCAACATAGGCGGCATGTTTTTGTGTAAATGATAAAGTGGTGTAGCTTCTTTCCAGGTTTTGGGGTCGTCGGTGAAAGTTTTTAAATAAGTGTGGCCTTTTGCAAATTTTTCTTCCATCAAATAACCATACATATCCAATCCGGCTGCGTCGATAAGCACAGTTCCGGCAATTGGATTTTTTATTCCAAGCTGTTCAAAATATTGATCATCCGTGGAAATTAGAGCAGCCAGATGGCCGCCTGCCGAGTGCCCGGACACAAAAATCCTCTCAGGATTTCCTCCATAGCGGCTAATATTTTCCTTCACCCATTTTACGGATATAGCGGATGCCATCGCCATTTCTCTGTAATCGGCAGCAGGACTAAGCGGATAATCGATAATAACATATACGACACCTTTTTTCGCCCAGTGACTTCCAATGATATTGTACTGAGATTTTTTTCCTGAATTCCAGTTTCCGCCATGAATAAAAACCAGAACATCATCTGGCGTTTTGGATTTTCCGGGAGCGAAGATGCTAAGCTGCTGATCTGTTTCAACAATTTTGCCAGCTTCTGTATAAACGAGGTCCTTTGTCCGGTTTATTCTTTTTAATGAACAACCGGAAAGGGTCAGCAAGATCGCGCCGATAATTATCGAAAGTATGAGGAATGTAATGCGGATTTCTGGTTTCACAACGATAGGTGTTATAATGTATTAACATACTTACGTTGCGAAATCAGAAATCGATTTGATTGGAGATTAAGCCTTTTTTGGAGGTAAATCAAAGGCTACTGCATTGTGTTCGAAGTGACCTTTATGCGATCCGTCGCAAAAAGGTTTGTTAGCCGACATTCCGCATCTGCATATTGATACTACCGTCCTTCCCTGCAAACCATAATTGTTTCCCTGCATGTCGACGATCTCGAAATCTCCGTCTATCTTAACCGAACCGTTGTTGTTTATTGTAAGTTTTACTTTCGTCATGATGAATTTTTATGACAAAGGTAAGGGTCCTGATTGAAGCCGGAAGCAGCAAAATGCAGTTTAGGATTAGTACAAATACATTTTCTGTGGGGGAAGCGTTTTAAACTGGCAATAAATGACGTGAGATTTTCTTGATAAGTTCTTCTGTTTTAAAGGGTTTTGTTACAAAATCATTAAAAAAACATTCTGCAATTTCTGGAGTTCGTTCGGCAAATGTATCTGCTGTAAATGCAATTACGGGCACATTTACATAACCCGGATGAAGCTTCCGGATCGTTTTCATTGCCACAATTCCATCCATTACGGGCATTTGAATATCCATCAGGATGAGGTCAAATTGCTGTGTTTCTATCGTGTCCAGCACTTCCTGCCCGTTATTACAAATGATAAAATCAGCCTCCCATTTTTTTAACAAATGTTTCAGTAAAATCTGATTCGCCAGAATATCTTCTGCTGCCAAAATTCGATAGCCTTTCAATGTAAAGTTGGCGGTGATATTGACATTGGATTTCACCATTGGTTTGACACTTTTTCTGAAATTCAGGTAAACACAGAACGTAGCGCCCTGGCCCAGCTCGCTTCGGGCAGAAATGGAGCCATTCATCATTTCGGTGATCTTACGGGTAATGGTCAATCCCAGCCCGGTACCTCCGAAATATTTGGAGGCATTGTTTTGATGTGCCTGCGAGAAACTGTCAAAAATGATATTCAGCTTATCTTCCGAAATACCAATTCCTGAGTCGGAAACTTCGATTTTAAGATCCACATTATCTCCGTGATCTTTTTCAACCATCACCCAAAGGCGTACAAATCCAACGGAAGTGAATTTGAGAGCATTACCAAGTAAATTCACCAAAATCTGATTCAGCCGGTAAGCATCACCAACCAGGAATTCCGGAACGTCCTGATCTACCTTAAATGCAAGCTCAATATTCTTTTGTTTTGCTTTTACTTCGAAGGTTTGCTGCAGGTATCCCAGTTTTTCCCGCAGGTCAAATTCGAAGTTCTCAAGATCAAATTTGCCGGCTTCAATCTTTGAAAAGTCGAGGATATCATTCAGGATAACCATCAGATTATCAGCAGAATATTTAATCGTATTAAGGTATTGCTGATTTTGTCCTGTAAAGTCACTGTCGAGCAGTAAATCCGTAAAACCGATTATGGCATTCATCGGGGTACGGATCTCGTGGCTCATGGTTGACAGGAAATCGGATTTAATCCGTGAAGCTTCTTCTGCATCCTTTTTCGCACGTATCAGTTCATTTTCAACAAACTTTCTGCGGGTAATATCAATAGCGGTCCCCAATACTTCCTGAACTTCGCCTTTTTCATTACGTTTAAACGGAACTTCCCGGGTGATAATCCAAACTTCCGATCCATTTTTATGTTTCAGGCGAAATTCTTTTTCAACCACTTCTCCGTCCCTGACCGATTGACGGATATGTCTGTAATGCTGACGGAAACGAATCTGATCCTGTATGTTGATAATTTTAAGAAAAATACTGTCAGTTTCTGCCATAAGATCTTCCTCGGTATAACCTAAAATATCCCAAATCTGCTTGTTATGGAAGATATCTGTCCATTTTTCTATGTCAATTACATAAATAATATTGGGAGATAAGAGGGCAATTTTATCTATAAACTCTTCCTTTTCTGAGAGTTCTTTCTGCGTTTCAACCCGTTGTCTTTCCATTTCGAACATTTGGTTCATTGTATGGAAAGCCTTTGTCAGCTTCTCGGCATTAATTTCGGACTTTGGAAAATAATCCATCGCACCCGCTTTCATCATTTCCACCGCAATGCGCTCATCACCCTGTGAAGTGAGCACAATTACCGGCAGATTTGGCGCCATTCTCTTAATCTTTTTCAGCAGCTCCAATCCATTGGTTTTAGGAAGCTGGTAGTCGATAAAAACACAGCCAGGCTGCCAGGCTTCCAAAGTCTGCAATGCTTCTTCGGCATATTTACAAACTCTGATCTCGGCTATTTCGACCTGACTTTTTTTCAACGCACGCCTGAACTCCATTGCATCAATGTTGTCATCTTCTACTAAAAGAATGGTAAGGGGTGTCATAAAGGAGCGAGAAAGGCAGTTTTTATTTATTCAGGGAATTCGCAAAGTGTCCAGTAACTGTTCAGAGTCGACACAGCTGCAATGAAACGGTCCATTGACAGTGGCTTTAAAATGTAACCCGCTACATTAAGGTTAAATGCATCGATTTTATCACCATCTTCATTGGAAGTTGTCATGATAAAAACGGATAATGCGCTCAATTCCTGATCCTGACGAATTTCTTTTAAAAACTCAATTCCGCCCATTCTTGGCATATTCAGGTCGAGCAAAACAATTTTTGGTTTTGGAGCGTCCACTGCTTTGGAACGTAACAACTCCAGTGCTTCGATTCCGTTATGGGCTACCAAAAGGGGATTGGAAATGTTATTTTTTTTGAATGCACGCTTCACATTCATGATATCTACCTCGTCATCTTCTACCAACAAGATCGTCATGGGAATTGGATTTGAAATTAACATTGTAATACTTTTATAAATTTGGTTTATTATACTGCTCCGTAATGGTTAGGGTTGAGCATCAGTATCTTTGACTTCGTTTTTAGGCCAGGTGAAAAAGAAAGTTGTACCCTCTTTCATTATAGATTCCACACGTATTATTCCGCCTTTTTCATCCATTATTTTTTTGACAATGGCGAGTCCAACCCCTGTACTTTCCACTTCATCACGGGATTGTAGAGTCTGGAAAATGACAAAAATTTTGTCATGAAACTCCGGACTGATTCCGGGTCCGTTATCAGCTACAAAAAACTGGATAAAAGAATCTGTTTCCTGCCAGCCTACGGTAATAACGACGTCCTGCTTATCATTATATTTGATACCGTTGGACATGAAATTTTGCAGGATCTGCATCAAAGTGATCTTTTCTGAAACCAGTTCAAGCTCCGGATCGCCCTCAAGGTTAAAACTGACCGATTTTTTTGTGCCAAAAGTTTCACAAAGATCATCCACAATACTTTTTACCAAAAAACGCTCTTTGGTTGTTTTGATACGACCGGCGCGGGAATAGGACAAAATACCGTTGATGAGACTTTCCATCCTGTGAACGCGCCCGCGAAGTAATTTAAACTGATCTTTTGTATCTCCTTCAATCAGATCTGTTATATCTTCTTCGATCCATTCCGACAAATTATTGATCGCGCGGAGAGGGGCCTTTAAATCGTGGCTAACTACGTAAGCAAACTGATCCAGTTCTGCGTTGATTTTTTCGAGATCCCGCATGTAGGATTTTAATTTTTTCTCAGATTCAACACGCTGGGTTATATCAACAAAAGTACCGATGTAACCAACATGGGTAGCATCAGCCGACATGTGGTGACTCAGTGTAATGCCAAGCCATTTTTCGGTTCGGTCGGCGGTGGAAATCTGAACCGTGGCCTCCATGGTTTTTATTTCAGAATCAAGTAATTCGGCAATACCGTTTCCTGCTTCGGCGGGAATGAATGTCATCCAGTTTTTACCCAGACTTTCAGCCACGCTATAACCTGTCACCGATTCCCAGGCGCTGTTCAGATAAACCAGATTGCCATCTTTGTCCAGCTGCACCAGCACTTCCGAAATGCTGCTTACTACTTCTTCAAGCCTTTGATTAGAAAAAGCGGCCTCTTTGGTTTTTTCCTCCGCTATCCGGCTTAGCTCACGGTTGGTTTTAAACAGTTCGTTTGAACTCTGTTCCAGAATATGTTCAACCCGGCCAAGGTCTTCCTGAAACTCCAGGTATGCCTGGCTTACGGAACTTAGAAATTCGTGAAGCCGCGGATCTTCGGCCAGTTCGCATGGAAGTGATTTTCGGATCTGCCGTTTTAAAAGACGATGATAACTTAGTTCCGTTGAGTCTGAGGTTAGCATTTTTATTCTTCCCTGAATGTAGTGATTGTCATTGTTTGATTATGCAGCTCGCAAAAGACATTTTTATTGAAAGGAGCAAGCTCGCCGTAAGAGTAAAAACCGGCTATCGAAGGTTTTCCCAATACTTCTGAAACACTTTCCACCTCTTCTTCCACAATCTGTTTTAATACCAGTTTGCGGCCAACGCAGCTTACCAGAATAGCAAATTCCGGTGCTTCTCCGCGGCCTTCCATGGCAATTCCTGCGGCCTCTTCGGCTCCCGTGATCAGGCGGTCGTTATTGGCTTTCATCAGCCTTACAAACGAACCCTGAGGGATATCACCTGCGAAGGTCAGGCTTTTCTCCTCTTCGTTAATTCCAAGTATTGTCCTTACTACCGGCGCACGGTCTTCACTGTCGCGCATACTAAGCGGAAATAAAAGTCCCGATGCAGGAAGGTCTTTTGCACGGTCTCCCAGGAAAGATTTATAAAGGTCAAGAGCCGGTTCGCCATCGATTTCGAAGAGAACATTTTCGTGTGACCGGGTCACCAGCCTGTCGAGTCCAAAGCTGTCCCAGCCACCGCGAGAGCCAAAATCTATGGAAATAGAATCGCCATAAAAACCAATGGCAGCAACGTTTTCTGTGGTAATAACACCGTCTGGCTCAACGATAACTGTTTTGCTGAATTTGGCGCCGTCACCTGCCAGTCCGCCCGTAATGGTAACATTGGTAGCAAGTCCGGCACGCATACCTTTCACCAGATCGGTGCCGTTTACGCGCAAACCGTCGGAAACAACAAAAACGTGTTTAAGGTTTTCTGTCGGAAGATGGGAAACCAGTGTTTTTCCTGTTTCAAAGCTGTTAAAGTCAACATCCGTAAGCGATACTTTTGCGGAAGCGAGCGGCGTGTTGTCGAACTGAATCGCAGAAATAACGATGGTATTGTCAGTAACAGATTCACCAGCAATTTCACCTGCGGTGGAGCAACCTGAAAAGATGGCATCCGGATACAATTCGTGAAGCTGAACGGTAAGATTGGTATTCTCAAGAAGTTCTCTGTTTCCAAAAACAAAGATTAAATCAGGAGCAAAAGAGAATGGTTTAACAGAAGTTTCTCCTGTATAGACAAGCTGTTGGGTTTTCATGCTGAGAAGGAGGTGTTGAGTTTTAGATGAACAAGTTACAAAAAGTTTCGCCGTAAAAAAAAGTGGCAGCAAGGCCCGGAAATATACTTTGTTTTAAGAAGGAGATTTCAGTTAAATGATACTTGCTTTTAACTAATTGAAGGAAACGAAATCCCTTTTATTTTCCTGAAAAGTTCAACTGCATAAAGATCCGTCATACCGGAAATGAAATCCAGGACGGTCTGAATCCGGGAATACTCGTCTGTATTTTTTGTGATAAATTGCTTTGGAATAAGCTCGACCAGCTTTCTGGTATAATGAGAATTATTGTTCAGATAAGCAGGTATAAATTCTTCCAGCAATCCGCCCATCACCTTATAACCGGCAACTTCAATTTGTACAACAGAAGAGTAATTGTAGATTTTTTTTATTGATATGTGTTCAATATCCTTCATGACAGACCTGTAAGGCTCATCAATTTCGTCAATAAGACTGTAATTGAAGTCTCCGTTTAAGATACTTTCCTGTTCCCTGTAAAAAAGCTCTGAGCACGTTGTGATCAGAATGTTGATGGCTTTTGCCCGAAGCAAACTGATTTTGGCATCGTCGTCGTCAATGTCGGCGAGTCGTGCAGGAAGATTCGGGTCGTTGCACAAACGTAACAACAAACTTTCCACATCGTTGTATGACAAAATTTTAAGCCGGTGCGCGTCTTCCAGATCAATAATGTTATAACAAATATCGTCGGCTGCTTCCACCAGATATACAATCGGGTGTCTTTTGTAAACCAGCGGAGAATCCTGCACCTTTTCCAGACCAAGATCCATCGCTATCCGCTGAAAACCCTGCTGTTCGGATTGAAAGAAACCGTATTTTTTGGTGTAAATTTTTGACTTGTCGTGGCCCGCTGCTGCTTCGCAGGGGTACTTCGCAATAGAGGCAAGGGTGGAGTAGGTGAGAGCAAAACTGCCATAACCTTTTCCTGCATAAGGATGTGTTAAAATCCTGAAAGCATTGGCGTTTCCTTCAAAATGAGTCAGGTCGGCCCATTGTGCCCCGGTAACTTTATCTTTATAAATCAGGCCTTTATCATGTGTAAAATAATGGGAAATTGCTGCTTCACCAGAGTGTCCGAAAGCTGGGTTTCCCAGATCATGCGCCAGGCAGGCTGCCGCAACAATGTTTCCAATTTCACTGATCAAAGGAAGCCGGTCGTCGATTCCTGGTTCTTCCTTTTTTAATTTATTATAAAAAATCCTTCCCAAAGACCTTCCCACACTGGCAACTTCCAGACTGTGTGTGAGCCGGTTGTGAACAAAAACGCTTCCTGGTAAGGGAAATACCTGTGTTTTATTCTGAAGCCTGCGAAAGGGGGATGAAAAAATCAGCCGGTCGTAGTCGCGCTGGAATTCGGATCTTGCCTCGGCCTGGTCTTCTATGTATTTGTCTTCGCTTCCCCACCTTTTTGCAGAGAGTAATTTTTCCCACTTCATTGTTCAACGTTTATATAAAGCAAATCTAACTGCTTTTGGCGAAATAATACGGTTAATGATAATGATCACGAAAGTCTGAAACAGGTTCGATCTGAGTTCAGGAGTGGTAGTTTTCCGGATTAATTTCCTTTTGAAAACAGATGAAATTTTATACTTCTTATCACTCTTTCAAACCAGACGTTAATTAAAATGAATATGCGGTTTTCCAAATATTTACTGATTAAAAACTTAGGTCTCATTGCTCTGTTTTTTACTCTGTCGTTTTCGGTAAAGGCACAGGTAAAAAAAAAGGATCCGGTTTTGGCTGTGAAAATGGCGGAGGTTGTAAGCGGTTTTTTGAAAACATTAAATACGGAACAAAGGCAGCTGGCGGCTATTGAATTTGAAGACGCTCTTCGTTTTGACTGGCATTTTACGCCCAGAGACCGGAAAGGGCTTCCACTCAAAAAAATGGATGCAGAGCAGCAGAAGTCCGCAATGGCTATGATCCGTTTGGTTTTAAGTGATGAAGGATATGGCAAAGCACAGCAGATCATCGATCTTGAAAACGTTTTGCGGGTGATTGAAAACCGTCCGGCGGATGACACGTATCGAGACCCTGAGAATTATGCTTTTCTTGTTTATGGTATTCCGGGTAAAGATCCCTGGGGATGGCGGGTAGAAGGGCATCATTTGTCGCTGCATTTTACCGTAATCGATGGCAATGTCGATTTTACTCCCGGATTTATGGGAAGTAATCCGGGTAAGGTTCTGGCTGATGTTCCGCAAAAAGGAAGAACAATATTGGCCGATGAACAAAATATTGCATTCGATTTATTACGTACAATGAGCCCGGTTCAGCTTGAAAAAGTACTGATAGGAAAAAGTGCTCCCAACGAAATTTTTACATCAAACAGCCGGAAAGCTTCACTTGAAAAAATACAGGGGATTTCTATGAAAGAAATGAACGCGGAGCAAAAAGTGATTTTCGGAAACCTGATTCTCTCATATTTAAAGCGCTACCATGTTACATTGAGAAACCAACAATTAAGCCAATTGGCAAAAGCAGGTCTGGACAATATCCACTTTGCCTGGATGGGCGACCAAACTCCGATAATTGGTGCGGGACACGGGCATTATTACCGAATCCACGGACCCACATTTCTGATAGAATTTGATAACACCCAAAACGGAGGAAATCATATCCATTCCGTCGTACGGGATCTTACCAATGATTTTGGAGAAGATATGTTAAAGGCGCATTATGCCAAAGCACATCGCTGATTAGTCCCAACTATTAGTCAACACAATTTTGCCGATATGACTGCCGCCATCGATCAGTTCATGAGCCAGATGTGCTTCCGCCATTTTGAATTGTTTAAAAATTACCGGTTTAAACTTTCCGGATTCTATTACCGGCCATACATTTTTTAGAATGTCTGCGGTTAGTGCACGCTTGAACTCAGCATCCCGGCTGCGCAACATGCTTCCGGAAATAATCAGGCGTTTTTTCATAACCAGTCCAAAATCAACAGGATCGGCGGGGTCGGGCTTATTTCCTTTCATCAGATTAATGAAAATCATCCGGCCTTCTTCACGAAGTAACCTGAGATTTTTGGAGATGTAATCACCGCCAACCATATCGAGAATCACATCCACGCCGTCGTCTTTGAGTTCTTTTTCAAAATCCTGCATTTTGTAGTTAATACATTTATCTGCTCCAAGTTTTAAACACGCATCACATTTTTCATCGTTTCCGGCTGTCGCAAAAACTTTGGCACCAAAGGCCTTGGTTAATTGAATTGCCGTAATCCCGATTCCGCTGCTTCCGCCGTGTACCAGAAAATGTTCGCTTGCCTTTAAATCCCCTCTTTGAAATACATTTTGCCAGACGGTAAAAACCGTTTCAGGTAAAGAAGCAGCTTCTGCAAAACTGAAATTTGACGGGATGGGTAAACATTGTCCTGCGCTGACAGCTGCATATTCATTATAACCACCTCCCTGCAAAAGCGCACAAACCGCATCACCCTCTTTCCATCCGGTGACCGCCTCTCCGCATTTTTCGATGATACCTGAAACTTCCAGGCCGGGAATGTCAACAGAAGCACCAGGAGGAGGCGGATAAGATCCTTTGCGCTGAAACACATCCGGACGATTGACGCCAGCCGCATATATTTTGATGAGAACCTCGTTTGCCGAGGGTTCCGGAATTGGTCTTTTTTGTATCTGTAAAACTTCCGGCCCGCCTGGCCGGGTAATAACGACGGCATTCATTTGGTTATCCATACTTCCATTTAAGTTTGTTTCAGACAACCTCTTTCCCGAACGGTGTGAAAGACAGGCTCATCAGCTTGAAGTGCTGTTTTGCAAAGGGTAGTCCGATTATGGTTATGGCAAGAAGTATTCCAAAGAACAAATGGGTCAGCGCAATCCAGATACCGCCGATCACAATCCAGATGATATTAAAGATCGTAGACAAACAGCCTGTATTACCAGGCACTTCCCGCACTTCTCTTCCAAAAGGAAACAGAGTTAAAAAACCAATTTTAAAGCACTGAATACCAAAAGGAATACCGATGATCGTAAGACAAAGTACAAATCCGGAAAGAATGTATTGCAGAAAAACGAGAAATCCGCCAAAGACGAGCCAGATAATGTTACCTATTAAGTTCATAACTAATGATGTTATTTGCCTGCAATGATAGCTTCTTTAACCGAAAAGGAAATTTATTTTTGACAGACGGACAGAAGATTATTTCATCGGGCTTTTAACCAGTTATTCAACGGATTACTTCCAGTTGTTGATTTTTAGTTTTTCAAAAAAATCAGTTTCCTCAATTTCCCTTACTTCACCTGGCTGTAAATCTCCTAATTCGAGATTCTCAATACTAACGCGGATCAGTCTTTTGCAGCGGTGGCCGGCGACGCGCACCATTTTTCTAACCTGATGATATTTCCCTTCGGTCAGGGTGATTTTTAGCCAGGTTACCGGTACATTCCACAGTTCGGCTTTGGCTTTTGGAAGCCATTCAGGGCGATCTATAATCTGAACATCACAGGGAGAAGTAGTATAATTGATACCGCCTTTGATCCTGATAGCGATTCCCGAACGAAGCAGTTCCAGCGTTTCCTGACTAACCAAATGGCCCACCAAAACCAGATAAACTCTTTCGTGCGGCGCTTCTCCCTGAAAGAGAAGATTGGTAACCTTTTTGTTTGTTGTGAGAATTAACAATCCTTCCGAATGGCTGTCGAGGCGGCCGATTGCGTGTATTCCTTCCGGGAATTCGAACTTAAGATTTCCCAGCAGACCCACGTCATCAGGACTGACAAACTGGGAAACCATGTTGGCAGGTTTGTTGATAATAAAATAACGATGGGAACTCATTGGTGGCGGAAATTGAAACTTCCGCAAAATTGAACAATTATCCCGGATTTAAGTGCTGTGATTAAATTGCCGTTATTTCAAATGTTCATTGAGCAGACGTGATACTTCTTCCGGCTGTCCGTAAACCATCAAATGCCCCCCTCCCTCAATTCTTATGTCGGGCTGTACAAGGTTGATCGGAATTAATCTGTCGGCCGTTCCGTGAATATGAAACAGGTTTGGTGCTTTTTCTTCCCGCTTCCAACCACTCATCCTGGCAAGTGCCCATTTCAGAAACCGGCTGTCCGTATCGTGCAGGATATCTTTAAGAAGTGTTTTAAGTTCCGGCGTGTCGGCGCCAAAATATTTGTAAGTCTGTTTGTTGGCGGATTTCAGTATAGGCGCTGCGAAAGGAGAAAGTAACAAAAACCGGATTAATCCGCGGTTAAATTTAGAAACAGGTACGCCCGTTGATGTGCTCGAAATAATGATAACCTGTTGAGGATGTACAATTTCAGAAAGCTCCGACGCGATGATTCCGCCAAAGGAAAGACCAACCAGCCGAAAAGGTTTGGCGGTGTCGATCTGTGTCACCAGCCGTCCTGCGTAATGTTTCAAAGTTTCTCTTCTTTCAGGTTTTATCCATTCGATGTGGTTAACTGAAATCCGGCTGTCTAGCTTTAACCTGCTGAAAACACGCTTGTCAGCGCCCAATCCGCTTAGGAAATAAACATTGACCGTTGGATTTGAACTGATAGAAAGTGAATTACCAGATTCTGAGGTTTTGCTGTCAGGCTCCGGCAAAGACACTGAATTCTGAGCGCTTGCGAAAGTGGTAGTGATAATAATTGTGAATATTAAAATGAACAGATGCCCGACAGATGAATTCATAGTAAAACACGGATTAGGCTAGATATACGCACCAATCCGGATTTAAGATTAGAGCTTCTGATTTGTCAGTCAGCGGGCAGCTCAATAAGCACGGTTGTTCCCGAATGCACAATACTTGAAACGCTTATTTTTCCGCCATTTGCTTCAACATATTCTTTGCAAAGCATCAGTCCAAGTCCGATTCCCTTTTCACCATTCGTGCCATAGGTGCTGTTCTGCGTGTAGGTAAACAGTGTTGCCAGCTGTTCACTCGTTATTCCGATGCCGGTGTCTTTTACACGTATCTGTACAATTGATTTCAGCGCATTTCCTGAAATATCAATTTCACCGTTAGCCGGTGTGTATTTCATCGAATTGGTGATGATATTTCTGATTACGATATGCAACTGGTCTTTGTTTGCACGCACAAATAAACCAGCCGGAATTTTGGAGGTTATTTTAATTTTTTTGGTAAATGCCTGGGGAGCGATAAGCTGAACGTTACGGTCAACAACATCAAGCAGTTTAATCGGCTCCGTTTTTCCCGGACCCTGTTTTGTAAACGAATTCGTAGCCCAGCGTAATAAATTTTCCGTAAGCTCGCTAACTGAGTCCAGCTGTTTTAGTAAACTTTCTCTCACAAGTGCCCGTTCCTTCTCGCTAAGTTCTTCATCCAGAAGTGAAGAAGTAAGTCCCTTTAGTGAAGCAATCGGGGCGCTCATGTCATGAGAAATGATTGCCAGAATTTTATCTTTTAACCGGTTGGATGCTTTTAATTCAGCAATGTACTTTTCTGAAAGAGCCTGACGGTCCGCAAGTTTAACTTCTGTTGCTTCATCATTTTTACCAATTAAACTTATTTCCCTAGTTCTGTCCGTATGTTGGTTTAAATCTGATTCATTTGATTTCAGATCCAAAATATCTATTTCAGGAACAATGATTTTGGTTTCGGAGGGCAAAAACGTCAGAGAATATAACCAGCCCAGCTTATCGTCCTGCTCCGAGGTAATCATCAAACTGGTTCGGCTATCCGGCTTGGATGTTAATTGTATTGATAATTTTTTTGAAGAAAATGTTTGATTTTTTAATTCGGATAGCACCTGAAAAAGATGCTGTCTTTTATCAGAAGCGATGAAATCTGTCCAGTCTGTTCCTGAGGTCTGTGATAGACTAAGGCCTGTTAAATTCCGGAAAAGGGAGTTGGCAAACAGAAAGTCATAATTCTGATCAATGAGAAGTATTGCCACAGGTATATTTTGCAATATCCTGTAATGCAGACCCTTATTAATATCAGAAGTCGTGTCCATCTTCGCTATTGGTTGAAAAGCACTCATCGACATCATTCCTGTCAATGTAATATCGAAGATTTCTAGCTGCGTTGATCGGCCCCAAAAGCGAATTAAATCATCACTTTTCTTGTCCGTTTCTATATTGATGTAAGATAATTATTACATCGGCTGCTAAATTAAATAGAATTAATTTGATAATAAAGCTAAATAAGTTTTATGAGGTCGATTTTATCAGAAAATGATACTTATTTTACGAAACTGTACCTGATTCCACCCATGAGCCATCTTCCGGGCATCGGTGAGCCTAATAAATCACTATAGTTTTTGTCAAATACATTATCGGCCTGAACAAAAATGCCCAGCGTTTTCTTCAAAAAGGCATATTCAGCTTTTGCATTCATGACAAAATATTCTTTTGAAACAACGGCCTGCAAAGAAGTAGCCTCTTGTTTTGCCCTGCTTTTATACAGACCGTTTACACTAAACGAAAAACCTGCATATTGGTACAGAACAGAAAAATTGGTCAGCAATTTGGCGTGAGAAGAAATATAAAAAGTGGGTGTAACATCACTGCTTTCACTGCTCAGTTGCGTAAACCCCGCCGTAAGCCACAGTTTTTGGTTTTCAGCAATTAACCGGGTGTATTGTACGTCAACCTCAAATCCGGTTGTGTTGACTGTCGCTATATTTTTGGCTAATGCATAAGTACCAGCGGGAGTCAGGTTCTCATTTCTTGGCATTTGAGCATAAGGCGTATTGGTGTAGTCGATCAGGTCTTTTTGAAGTCTTTGAAAAAATGTACCTGAAAGTTTGAAATCGCGGAGAAATAAATCAGCTCCTGCTTCATAGCTAAACGACCGTTCTGCTTTCAGGTCGGGGCTGCCTATTTTGTTTCCTGTTGTTACAATAGGTTTGTTGTAATTATTGTACCGCTCGGTAAAATCAGCATCACGAATTGTTTTTCCGGCGCTTCCACGAATTTGAAGTATGTCTTTTTTGTAGGAAATATTAACCTGCGGCACAGCTTCGGTGCCGATCCGCTCCCGCCAGTCAAAACGGATAGACGGACTCACTGTCAAATATCTTCCGATTCGTTGGGAAAATGAAACGAAAGGAGCCAGCTGATTAATTGAATGATCACCTCTGTCGTTTGAAGAGATGTTTTTATTCTGATAATTCAATCCGGTTACCAGTGTTGTGTTTTCTGTGAAAGTCTGCTGCCAGGTGAAAAGTCCCTGCCAAAGCTGCGATTTGCTGATATTTTGAATGGACCGGGTATTAAACAGATATTGATCTTTCACATATTTATAACCTCCATCCAGGGAAAAAGCAGATTTACCTTTTTTATATCCGACTTTTAACTGGTTCCAGGAAGTTTTTACCTGTTCGTTTGCTGTGTCGGCAATTGAAGTCGTATAAAAATTCTGCGCAGCAAAATCCCGGCGATCATAAGAACTCCGAACCGCGACGTTCCAATCATTTGAGAGTGCATAATTGGCAGAAACCGAAGCCGTATTGTTATGAAAATACCCACGTGAGCCCCGCTGCTGAACACCATCGGCATTGTTAGAAACCAACCCGCCCGAAACAGCCAGTTTATTTCTTTGAACAAAAGCGCCAACATTGGCATTTCTTAAACCATATTCACCACCTGTTAATCCGAGGTTCAAAGCTGCTTTGTTTGAGGAACCGGCCTCCTGATCACCGGATTTCAGTTTTGCGGCAAATGCTTTTGAAATAACATGAACAACTCCGCCAACGGCCTCAGAACCATAAATAGATGAAGATGCTCCTTTCAAAACTTCGATTCTTTCAATTTCAGAGGAAGCAATGGGGATGTAACTATTAAAATGTCCTGTATTGGGATCGTTTAGCCGCAAGCCATCCAACACAACCAACACTTGCTGAAACGTTCCGCCACGAAGTACAATATCACTCTGTGATCCCATCGGCCCGCGCGCCTGAATTTCCAGACCCGGAACATACCGTAGCAGATCATCGATGGAATGAACCGGCAAATTTTGAAAATATTCTCCTTTGATCACCGCAATATTTCTCCCCGTTTCCGAGGCGCGTTTTTCAGTCAGGGAAGAGGTTACAGTAACCGGGTCAAGAGAAATTTCCTGTGCAATGATATTTTGGGAAAACAGAATGGAAAGTACAAGTAAAACCTTTGGTAAATAATTTTTCATTTTGCATTAAAATAACCTGGGTATTGATTTAGTGATAATTTCAAAAAGCTTATTGCGAGCTGTCTGATACAAAACTACTATCTTGCCGGACTGTTAACATGCTCCGGTTTTGATATTATGAGTAGTCCGGTTGAAATTCTGCTTAAAAGCTTGCTGGTAATAGACAGGTTGTCTGTTACGCCGGTTTATATTCAAATTGCGCGTAAAATGACGAGTGCTATCCAGCGTGGTGTGCTTGTGCCAGGTGTTAAACTTCCCGGAACGAGGATGCTGGCTGAAATGCTGGAAGTTCACCGAAAGACAATAGTCGCCGCTTACAACGAAATTGACGCGCAGGGTTGGATAGAAACCTTACCGAACAGGGGAACCTTTGTTACCAAAAAGGCACTTGTCATTCCCTCCGAACCCTTAAAAAATGGTTTGGATTATATTTCTTCTCATCCCCAAAGAGCAGGTTTTTTATTTAGGGAAAGCATGTTGCTGGACCGGTCTGTTTCCGTTTCCAGAACCGAGCTTGAATTTACGGACGGTCTTCCGGATGTACGTCTTGCTCCGCTTGACAAACTTTCAAAGGCTTACGCAAGTGTGCTAAAAAGAAAAAACAATAGCCGCTTGCTGGGTTATTCGCATGTGGAGGGAAACGAATTTTACAGGGAAGAACTCAAATCTTACCTGAACAATACGCGTGGACTTCATATCAAAAAGGAGAACGTGATGACGACCCGCGGAATTCAGATGGGTATTTACCTGGCATCCATGCTTCTGCTCGAACGGGGTGATCATGTGGTGGTTGGTGATCTGAGTTACTATGTTGCAAACATGATTTTTCAACAGGCCGGGGCAAACATACTTTCTGTGCCGGTGGACGAGCACGGTATTTCCGTTGAATCGGTCAAAAAACTGTGCGAAACGAAAAAGATCCGTTTGTTGTACCTGACGCCACATCATCACTATCCGACCACGGTGACGTTAAGTGCCGAGAGGAGGGTAGCACTTTTAAATTTGTCGGTTCAGTATGGTTTTGTTATTCTGGAAGACGATTACGACTATGATTTTCATTACCACAGCAGCCCGGTTTTACCTTTGGCAAGTGCAGATGCTTCGGGGATGGTGGTATATGTAGGATCGTTTTGTAAAGCGATGGCTCCGGGGCTGCGTGCCGGTTACATCGTTGCGCCGGAGAATTTTATCGTGGAATTGGCAAAACTGAGACGAATTATTGACCGTCAGGGTGATTTGATGATGGAACAGGCATTGGGAGAAATGCTGCGCGAAGGTGAAATTCAAAGACATCTGAAAAAGGCGCAAAAGGTTTATCATGAACGCCGAGATTTGCTTTGCAGTTTACTGAAAGACAAGTTTGAAAATGAGCTTATACATAGCCTGCCACCCGGAGGTCTGGCCGTTTGGACAGAATGGCGAAAGGATATCAACCTTATGAAAGTAAGCCGGGAGTGTCTTAAGAAAGATCTTCATTTACCCCAAACTCTTTTGTTTCAGACGGGGAAACTCAGTGCCGTCAGGCTGGGTTTTGGAAATCTTGATGAAGTTGAAATGAAAAGGGCACTCGATATTTTGGAGCAAGCCGTAAAGAAATAATACACATTACTTTACGATTTCGTAATCTCCGGCTGGCAGTATAATTTGTGTAAAACCGGCTTTTTTTGAAGTTACCCATTACCAAAACGGGACATCTTCATGAATCGTCGCAAATTCCTCCGTATGTCGGCCACTGCAGGCGCCGCTCTCAATATGCTGCCTCCGCTCATTCGAAAAGCGCTTGCTGTGGATGCGCACAATCTCAGCAAGTCAATTAAAGATGTTGAACACATTGTGATCCTGATGCAGGAAAACCGCTCCTTTGACCATTATTTTGGTTCCATGAAAGGAGTTCGCGGTTTTGGTGACCGTTTTCCTATTCCCCTGGAGAGCGGCAAACGTGTTTTTCTGCAGTCGGATGGAAAAAGAGAAATAGCTCCTTACCGCGCCGATAAAAAAACGGTTAATGCAGCTTTGATTAATGGAACGCCACATGATTTTCCGGATACCCAGGCCGCATGGAACCAGGGAAAATACGGCTTCTGGCCTATGTTCAAGACTCCGTATTCAATGGCTTATTACACCCGTGAAGAAATTCCGTTTCAATATGCACTTGCTGAATCTTTCACCATTTCAGATGCCTATCATTGTTCGGTAGCAACCGGCACAGATCCAAACAGGATTATGTTTTGGTCTGGTTCAAACTTCAACCCTGAAAAAAGAGCTGCCGGAATAAATTGTACGGATGCAGACTCTGAACCTGTAAACCTGCGGTGCTGGCCCGAGCATGTGGCAGGTACCGAAAAGCCGGGAAACATGCCTGAGCCGGGTTATACTTACCGCGGTTCATCATTTAAGTGGGATACAATTCCGGATGTGCTGGAAAAGGCAGGGATAAGCTGGCGTATTTATCAGGATCCGAATGATAACTGGCAGGGGGCCATGCATGGCTGTCTGGCTTTTGAAAGTTTTAGAACTGCCAAACCCGGTTCCCCCATTTACGAAAACGGAATGAAACACTGGTCTCTGGATGACCTGACCACACACGTAAAAAATAAAACTTTGCCGCAGATTAGCTGGATACTTCCGTCCCAAAGTGCATCTGAACATCCCAGCGGTCCTTCCAGTCCGACAAGAGGAGGGGACTTTACACAACAGGTTTTAAAAGCAATCACTTCCAACCCGGAAGTCTGGAGTAAAACCGTTTTCTTTTTAACCTTTGATGAAAACGATGGTTTATTCGATCACCTGCCTGCACCGGCTGTGCCTTCATATAATTTGGACGGATCTCTGGCGGGAAAATCTACGATGGATCTTGCGGGAATGTATTTCAACAACCAACATGGAACGGAGAAATTTCCGGATCCATTTCAGGCTGGCAGTACGCAGCGAACCCGGTTTTATCAGGACAAAAGAGATACCATTTCAGGAAATATAAGGCCGTGGGGAATGGGCCCCCGTGTGCCCATGTATATCATTTCGCCATGGAGCAAAGGTGGCTGGGTGGATTCTCAGGTAACTGATCATACTTCTGTCGGGCAGTTCATTGAGAAGCGGTTTGGTGTATCAATCCCTGCGATCAGTCCATGGCACCGGGCGATAAGCGGCGACCTTACTTCGGCTTTTGATTTCATTAACCCCAATGATCCTGTTTTTCCAAAATTACCCGATACGAGCAAATACAGGGAAATAGAAGAATCTTCAAAATCGCTGCCGCGGGCATCAGCACCAGACATTCCTGCAAGATTATATCAGGAGAAAGGAACACGGTTTTCGCGGGCTTTGCCTTATGAGCTGCACACGCATGCAACAGTCATTTCAAAGGGAAAACTCAGGCTTCACTTTGAAAATACAGGGAAGGCAGGGGCAGTTTTCCATGTTTACGATCTTTTACATCTCAATAGAATTCCCCGCCGCTACACCGTGGAAGCAGGTAAAATGTTAACTGACGACTGGAATGTTGACGAAAACATTGGAGCGTACTCGCTGGAAGTTTTTGGACCAAATGGTTATTTCCGGTCTTTTTCAGGAAATGCAGATCAGCCTGAACCGGAAGTGAAAATTGTTTATGTTCCTGTGAAAGGTGCCATCACTTTAAAGGTTATTGGAAATAAGACTTCGGACGTGCTGACTATAACATCAAATGCTTACCGGAACGATGGTCCCTGGACATTAAAATCAACCTCTGAAAAAACCTGGCTGTTGGATAAAAGCGGTAACTGGTACGATTTCACGGCAACCATTTCCGGAGATAGGAATTATCAGCGCAGGTTTGCAGGCCGGGTGGAAACAGGCAAAAATGGTGTGAGTGATCCGGAGATGGGTAAAAATATATAAGTAATGTCTGTTCAAAAATCAATTTTTATCAAACAGATTTAAGCTTATGGAATTTTTATATAAATACTATTACACCTTTTATGTTTTACATCAAAAGGATGTAACCGAAGGCAGAAAACCCGGTCTGGCCTGGTTGTCTACGATGTTTCAGCTAACCGTTGGGATTGGTTGTCTAATGATGGGTGCCACAATGTTAATATTACACCTGACAGATTTAGTTGAGGTATCAAAGGAATATAAAACTTCCAGACTTATAATTTTTCTTGTATTTACAGCTGGTCCTTTTTCACTTCTTTATAACTTACTTTTTAATTATTTCCGGGTTTCAAAAGAAACGGGCAGGACTGATAATTCAAATTACGAGATTACCCGGTTCTGGAAAGTCTTCTTTTGGATATTTTGGGTAGCTTCCTGCTTTCTACCCTTTTATGTGGCCTTAATTGCAAATGGATACGGTTTTTCAAATCTCTCTGAAATTCCCTGGTCACCCAAAAACTGAATGTGGTGAAACATTTTAATCCGTCCACAAAGCCTTTAACATACAAACACTGCGATCCTGATCGGCATATTGAGTGAAATTGTTTGTAATGGTGTATCCGCTCTTTTGGTAAAGCTCAATAGCAGCAGGCTGCCCTTTACCGGTTTCCAGAGCCGAATAGGTATATTTTAATACAATTGCCCAGGTTTCCAGCTCATAAAGAATCCTCGAAGCAATTCCTTCTCCCCGGCGTTCGGGAACGACAAACATGCGTTTTATTTCAACTGAATCTTCATTGAATTTTTTGAAACATCCGCAGCCGACGGGCACTTCATCTTCGTATGCAACTACAACCGTTTCCAGATTTTCGATGCGATTGTATTCTTCAAAATCTTCCTTTTTGGTGCCGTAAATTTCGCAAAGCTGCACATCAAGCTGCTGCGTTAAAAGTTGAAAATCGGGGTTGTCACTGTTGGTTCTTACTATCTGAAGCATAGGAAAATTTGTATAGGATTAGCAGGTTTTCATTACCGGTTTGGCGGTTATTTCACCATAGACCGGTGGCCCGCCCCGTCCGACGGCTTTTTTGCCGTCGGACGGGTTAAAAAGGTTTTGAAATAATAATTAAAATAAATGCTATGAATGGATACTTACCAGAGAATTTTTTGTTGTTTAACTACGAGCCAACAATGCGAAATAAACCTGACTTGCTGGTAATTATGAGGACTTCACCGGAAAACTGTTCGTAAGAAAAGACCGGGTTTTTCGTTAAATTTATTTGGAATCATCAGACTGACTTATCATACATATCATAATGGCAACAAAAATCAAAGAAGTAACTGCGACTCCACAGGAACTCACGGCAGACAAAATTACAGAATTGTACATGCATTATTGTCTGGAGAATAATAAAAAGCCGGAATCGGTTTATTTATTCTGTAAACAAAATGGCATTGTAGAAAAGGACTTTTACAAATATTTTTCTTCCATCGATTCGATAGAAAAAAGTGTTTTTGTAAGTTTTCACGGATTAACATTACAGCTTATTAACCAGAGCGGTGACCTTACTTCACTTAGCTTTCGCGACAAACTGCTGACTTACTATTACACTTATTTTGAAATACTTACAGCAAACAGAAGTTACGTCGTGTTTGCTTTGAGCCAGGATAAAAACAGGCTGAACGGGCTTCTGAAACTAAAAGAATTCAGGGCTCATTTTAAACAATATATTTCAGAAACGAGCGCGGGTTATCTTAAAGTAAAAAGCGAGCGGATCCGCAAAGCACAGCAGGATGCACTGGAAGAGGGTGCCTGGATACAATTTCTGGTTACACTGAAATTTTGGCTGGACGATGAATCCCTGGGTTTTGAAAAAACAGACCTTTTTATCGAAAAATCAATCCGTGCAACGTTTGACCTGATCGACACCACACCGCTTGAAAGCGTGATCGATTTTGGTAAATTTTTAATTAAAGAAAGACTGAGGTAACGAATGGAGACCATAGACAGAATTCCAACATCGAAAATACAGCGTGCAAGTAAACTGATCACCACCGGCGTGAAAATCGGAGGTAATTATTTAAAATATTACGGTGAGAAAATCACAAGTCCGGAAACTGCCCGCGACAACCTGAATACCAACAACGCGGAGGATATTTATGACGGGCTGAAAAACCTGAAAGGAAGTGCCCTGAAATTTGCTCAGATGCTGAGTATGGAGAAGAATTTTCTGCCTCAGGCTTATGTCGAGAAATTTTCGCTATCACAATTTTCCGTTCCGCCGCTTTCTGCTCCGCTGGTTATCAAAACGTTCAGAAAGTATTTTGGCAAATCACCTTTGGACATGTTTGACACTTTTGATGCCAATGCAATTAACGCAGCAAGTATCGGACAGGTGCATAAAGCCACTGCTGACGGAAAACAGCTCGCGGTGAAAATACAATATCCCGGGGTTGCTGAAAGTATATCTTCTGACCTGGCTTTGGTAAAACCGATTGCCATGTCAATGTTTAATATTCAGGCAAAAGATTCGGATAAGTATTTCAAAGAGGTTGAGACCAAACTTTTTGAAGAAACAAATTATACGCTTGAACTGGCTCAGAGTAATGAAGTAGCAAGAGCCTGCGCACACATTCCGAATCTGATTTTCCCCAAATATTATGCAGAATATTCCTGTGAGCGTGTACTCACGATGGATTGGATGACAGGCAAACATTTGTCTGAATGGTGCAAAACCAACCCTTCCCAGGAATCTGCCAATAAAGTTGCACAGGCACTATGGGACTTTTACATGTTTCAGGTTCACCAGCTTAAAAAAGTACATGCGGATCCGCATCCGGGAAATTTCCTCGTTGATGCTGATGAAAACCTGATCGCGATCGATTTTGGCTGTATGAAAGCAATTCCTGATTCCTTTTATCATCCCTATTTTGAGCTGGCGGAAAAAGAAAATCTGGATAATCCGGCTATTTACAAGGCAAAATTAATTGAACTTGAAATTTTGCTTGATAAGGATACACCAGCTGAAACTGTCTATTTTTCAAACCTGTTTTATGACGTTTTATCGTTGCTGACGCAGCCTTTCCAATCGGAAACATTTGATTTTTCTGACGAAACTTTCTTTGGAAAACTTGCTGAACTGGGCGAAAGATATGCGAATGACAAGGAGTTGAAAAAGATGAACGTAAACCGCGGTTCAAAACACTTTATTTACATCAACCGTACATTTTTCGGCTTATTCAGCCTGCTTCACGATTTGAAGGCGACGGTTAATACGGGGCAGAACAGGCATGTTAATGTTTTGATTTAGTCGACGTTTTTTGGAATTAGCCTGTCCCTTCCTGATGCGGCAGGCTAATTTTTTTGCTATTCCTTACTTTTCTTCTTCACCATCCTGAACAAATTATTGTTAGCCTGTTCAGGTGTCTGGTCTCCAAGTAATATTCCCCAGGGTTTCAGGCCATCGACACGGTCAAAAACAACCTTCATCATGGCGATCGCAGGAATAGATAGAAACATTCCCGAAATTCCTGCCAGTGCACCGCCGATTAAAACGCCTACAATAGATACCAGCGCGTTGATCCTAACCTTCGAGCCAACAACCAGAGGTACAAGTAAATTATTATCAATAAACTGAACCGTCAGAAATACACCCACGACACCTGCCAGCGTGTATCCGTCCGGATGATTGATGAAGGTAACCATCACCGCCAGGGCGGTTGCTACCAGCCCGCCTATGTATGGAACTAGGTTTAGGATTGCGGCCATCACACCAAGCAGAATTGCGTACTGAACATTTAAAATTAATAAACCAACAGAGTTTAGAATTGCAACAGCGCCTGTTTCCAGCAGCAATCCGACCATGTAGCTTTGGATGATACTTTTGATTTCACCTACAATTTCCATCACCTGCGCTTTGTATTTTTCTGCAAACAATACGATCATAAAATGCAAAAGCATTGCACGGTAGTACAAAAACAGAAAAACATAAATGGGGATTAATATCAAAGATCCAAGTGGTCCGGTAACAACGCCTATCGTTTCTGCGCTCTGAAAGTTTTCCAGTGTCTGGGTCTGTGCCTTTTTGATGTACTGATCCTGCTGACGATAGCTTACGCTGTATTCTCTTCTTATCCAGCGTCTTATGTCTCTGTAAGAGTCGTTGATGTTACGTTTCAGTTTAGGCCATTCATCAGAAAAATCAGAAAGCTGCATGGACAGCAGGATTGTTAAACCTGCAAGAAGCAATACGGCAGCAGTTACAGCTATGCTTATGGAAAGGACCTTGGGCACACCATGGCGCGTCAGCCATCCTTCCACTGGCCGAAGCAAAACCGCGAGAAGTACGGCCATCGCAAGCGGAACCAAAATATCCTGTCCAAGATAAATGGCAAGCGTTATCAGGGCAATGGCAATCAGCGAGTGTGAAAGCTGGTGATAAAATGGTTTGGCAGAGGTAGGTTCCATCAAAGAGATTTAAAGCTGGTTCTCCGGCACAAATTCCGGGTTGTAAATAATTCCAATTACGTTATCCCAGGGATCTTTAACCGTAGCAGTCATAATTTCGCCGCCCACGTTTTCTGGTATTTCATTGGATTTTGCTCCTAATTCAATAAACCTGCGAAATTCCGTGTGAATGTCTTTCACCCCCCAGTAAGTAACTACATTTCCGGATTTGGGTTCCGGTGAGACATCAGGGATCAACCCGAGTTCATAACCTCCGATGTTAAAACCGACATAAAAAGGTTCATCAAAGTAAGGAGGTGTTTCAAAAGCTTTGGCGTACCATTCCTTAGCCAGGGTTACGTCGGGTACTTTGTAAATTGTAGTTCGAAGTCCTAAAATACTGCTCATTTTGTTTCAAGGTTTGGTTTTAGAATATCTTCCGGCAGGTCTGGAACTGGCCATTTCCATTTATTAAGCAAGAAACATAAACTCCTTCATTTTTTAGCTTTTATAGCCTCTTTGTTTGCAAAACAAGTATTAATCCTGTCTGCCAAACGGCCATTTAAATCTAATCCCTGCTTAAAATGAAGTTTTTCCTTTATTGGCTGTTATTATTCCCATTCTGTTTACCAGCGCAAACTGTTGGTGATCAGATATTCATACAGGAAGTTGTAAAAATACACTCCTTCAAAGACGGATTGCCCTCAGGACCAATTGATCTTCTTTCGATGGTAAACAATAAACCTGTGGCAAGACAATCGAAACAATATTTTCAGTTTGAAAATGGAAAGTGGAATTTATTTGCTTCAGGTTTAAAGGCGGAAGGTGTTTCAAAACTTCCCGTCATTCCCGGAGCAAAGATATTAGCTTTGGTTCCGTTTAAAGGTGGTTTTGCAATAGGCTGTGATAAAGGTCTTTATATCTATAAAAATGGTAAAAAACCGGAAAGAATTTTTCCTGAAAATGAAAAATATAACTGGTCGTTAAAAATTGTTTCCGCTCTTGTCACGGATTCTAAGGGCCGGCTTTGGTTTGGTGCAGAGGAGGGTGTGGGATATCTCGACGGCGAAACCTGGAAGTTATTTACCGGAAAGGATGGTTTGCCTTTTAATAAGTTTACCTGCGCTGCGGCCGGACCTAACGGAATTGTTTGGTTTGGAACGCAAAAGGGAGCAATTGAGGTAGATAATGATTATTTCAAATACAGAGCAAGCCGCCGGTGGTTGCCATCGGATCAGGTGAATGATATTGCAATCCAGAAAGACGGAACGGCATGGATCGCAACGGATATGGGTATCAGCCAGATTTCTCCTGTAACGATGTCATTGGAAGAGAAAGCAAAGTTTTTCACAAAACAGGTGGAAGAACGCCACAACCGGATGGGTTTTATTGCACAAAGTCATCTGAAAGAACAATTTAATGTGGATTCGTCAGAAGTCGCGATTTCCGATAATGATGGCATGTATACAGCCATGTATGGTGCGGCGCAGGCATTTCGCTATGCTGCCACCGGCGATCCGGAAGCAAAAATGCTGGCTGACCGAAGCTTCAAAGCCTGCAAGTGGCTGGTTGATATTACACATGAAAAAGGATTTCCTGCACGGGTCATTATTCCTGCCGACTGGCATGAACCCATAAACGAAATATATAGTGTGGAGGCGAATTTAAAACATCAGAAAACAGATCCGATGTGGAAAAATATTTATCCGCGTTTTCCAAAAAGTAAGGATGGTAAATATTTGTGGAAATGCGATACAAGCTCGGATGAACTTGCGGGCCACTTCTTTTTCTACGGAATTTACTATGATCTGGTAGCTAAAACAGAAGATGAGAAACAAGCGGTTCGAGAAGTGGTTGGCGACATTACCGATCATCTTGTTCGTCATGGCTACAAGCTGGTAGATCATGATGGAAAGGTTACGCGTTGGGGCGATTTTTCTCCTGAATACTTTGCTTCGGTTTACGGCTACGACCAGCGCGGGTTAAATTCAATGATTATGCTGTCTTTCCTGAATGTAGCAAAACACGTAACCGGTGATCCAAAATATGACAGGGAAGCTAAAATCCTTCGTGACAAATACAATTACCATATCTATGCATTGCATCCAAAAGAGTTTTTCCCTCCCGAAAACGTAGTGCCCTGGGATAACAATCTTTGTCTGATGAGCATGTATGGATTGATTAAATATGAAACCGATCCTGCGTTGCTGCTTATGTATCGTCAATCGCTGGAAAGCGCCTGGCAGCATATCAGCAAACAGAAGAATGCTTTTTGGGACGCAATTTATGGATCGCTGGCTAATCGCTTTACCGAGCTGGCCGACAAGAAGATGTTCGAAAACAAAAATCTCTTTCCCGAAAACAGGCTTTACGCACCAAAAGTCGTGAAGAGTTTATACAAAGGCAGCAACAATCCGGCTTACATTCTGGAAAATCTGCATAAAATACCGCTTGATCTTATTGGCTACACGATGGATAATACGCATCGGCTGGATGTTGTGTTTGACTCATCGCCGTTACAAAATGAAAATGTGGGCTGGCGTGTGGATGGTTACGCATTACCGGTAGACGAGCGTGGGCATGTTCGTCAGGATCGTGATGGCTTTGCCTTACTAGCCTCTGAGGGAGACGGACACGACGAACATGAAGGTACGTTTTTTCTGCTGCCCTATTATATGGCTTATTACCATGGATTGTTAGGGCAGGGTGACAGAAATATTGGGAAATAAAAATGGCGCGAACATGAGGTTCGCGCCGGACTTGTTATTTTTTTGCAAACAGATCCGGCTGATCTGCGCCAGGTTTTACTGGGTTAACCGGAATTTTTATCGTTGTTCCAAGTTCATCGTTCATTCGTTTGATCAAATGCGCTGATAAAAGAGGAGAAGCTTCTTCATGGTTTTGATGTACGAAGAAATAGATATTCTGTATTCCTGCTTCCGACCATTCTTTCAGGCGCTCGAGCCAGTCATCCAGCCGTGTATAATCTGAATCTACATTTGCGCCGTTATAACGTACAAAAGCAGTAGGCGTGGTAAGCCTCATGTGCAGCAAATCGCGCCTTCCTGCTGAGTCTGTGATGATATGAGAAATATTTTTTCTTTCCAGTAACGCGTAAAGGTCATCACTGTTCCAGGTACCGTCGTACCAGCCCGTATGCCGAAGTTCAAGCGCCAGCGGAAAACCTGATGGCCATTCTTCCAGGTAGTCTCTGAGCGTTTCCCAGTTTTTTGGGCCAAAGTTATCCGGCATCTGGAGAAAGAGCATGCCCAGTTTTTCCTGTAAATGCGCAATGCCATCCAGATACAGATCTGTTGGCTGTTTGGCATCTTTTAGTCTTTTCCAATGACTGATTCCCTGGTGTAATTTTGGAAAAAAACGGAATTCAGCTGGTGTTTTGTTATACCATCCTTCGATAGTCTCAATGGGAAAGTTGTTATAAAAAGTAGCATTTAATTCAATGCTGTTGAACTGCGTCGCATAATAAGCAAGTTCATCTTTTGTCCCTTTTGGGTAAAAACTTTTCAGGTCGGCCTTATTCCATTTCGCGCAGCCAATGTAAATATTGGGTTTTCCCTTAGAACCCAAAACTTTTTTTGTGTCCTGGTGGTCTTTCGGTAATGTAAAATCTATCTCCGACGGATTGTCAACTTTTCCGAATTTCATGGCTAGTTATTATTTAAGATAAATTTAACACAGAGTTATTATGAGTTTAACACAGAGTTCCACCGAGTAAAAAGTAAAGCTTCGCGAACTCTGTGCTTAACTTCGTTAACTCCGTGTTGAAATACTACCGTCCAAAATCATCCTGAACACGAACGATATCATCTTCATCAGATGGGTTCGAAGGATCGGTATGCTGCCAGATTTCGGCTACAATTCCCCATTCATCAACACCTACAAGGCGGTGACGTTCTCCTTTTTTAAGGTCAATTACCGTGCCGATTGGAAGTTGACGCAATTCTGTCTCTTCGTCCGTATCACTGATTACAATACCTGCATTTCCGCCTACTACCTTCCATATTTCGGCACGGCGGTGGTGATATTGCCACGACAGACGTTTGTTAGGAGCCACAACCAGGATTTTTGGGCTTAATTTTTCGTAGCCTGCAAAATCTTCAAGTGACAGGTGAGGGAAGAATGTTGAAATGAACTTTGGTGCTTCTGTTTCTTCCAAAACAAAAAATCCACCCCACGGGCGGGAGTGATCTTTACTTACGACAGTAAAGCCCTGTTCTTTGATAAATTGTCCTACTTTTTCAAAAACGACATCCTTATCGGCTGTTGCGCTAAATGATTGTATCATGCTAAAAGGGTTAAACCGGGTTGATTTTCAAAATTAGGATAAAAAGCAAAAAGATGCCCCGAAAATTCAGGGCATCTCTGTTAAATTTATTATTTGAGCAACTTTACTGTCGTTTGCGTCTGTTAAACTTTAAGCGTCCAGCCAAAAACATCCTCAACTTTGCCGGTACGCAGGTCGGTAAGGTAGTTTTTAACTTTTGCAACGAAAGAATCTTCCTTTACTTCCGGAAGCGGATAATCCACGCCTTCGTAAGCGATTGTCGCAAATGGAGAAATAACAACTGCAGTTCCTGCACCAAATGCTGCTTCAAGACTTCCGTCTTTTAAAGCATCTATGATTTCCTTCACACTAATTCTTCTTTCCTCTACCGGAATACCCCAGTGATGTGCAATGGCTACGATACTTTTACGGGTTACGCCGTCAAGTGTTGTTTCCGACACATAAGGAGTAACCAGTTTTCCGTTTAGAATAAACATGATATTCATCGTACCTGATTCCTCGATGTAAGCATGTTCACGGGCATCCGTCCAGATCAGCTGATCATAACCTTCTTCCTGAGCAAGTTTAGCAGGATACAGAGAACCAGCATAGTTTCCTGCACATTTTGTTCCGCCCACGCCGCCTTCTGCCGCACGGATATATTGTGTTTCCACTTTCACACGCGGAGGTTTGGCGTAATAGGTGCCAACCGGGCTGGTGAAAATAATAAAATAGTAACTGTCAGATGGTTTTACACCGATATATGGATCAGTGGCAAACATATACGGACGGATATAAAGCGAGCAGCCATCCTGCGAAGGCACCCATCCCGAATCCAGGCGAAGCAGTTCTGTAAGGCCACCCATAAAGATTTCTTCAGGAATTGTTGGCATACAAAGGCGCTCAGCAGATTTGTTCATCCTTTTCCAGTTATCCACTGCGCGGAAAAGAAGTACTTCACCTTCTGCATTTTTATAAGCCTTCATACCTTCAAATATAGCCTGACCATAGTGAAGTGCTGCCGTAGCAGGGCTTAGTGAGAGATCTCCGTAAGGGACAATACGCGTATCCTGCCATTGGCCGTCACGGTATTCTGCAATAAACATGTGGTCGGAAATGTTTCTTCCGAAAACCAGGTTGTTAAAATCAACCTCCTGCAAACGTGATTTTTGTGTTTGCTGTATCTCTATTTGCAACGTATCGGCTGTCATAATGCCTGAAATTTTTGCTGAATGTTATAGACTCTTTACTTCTTTAAATTGTCTTGCAATTTAAAGAAATTATATTAACAATCTTAGAGTATTTAGTGTAACAATTAATTATTTGCCTACTCTGGGCTTCCATACAACTTCTTCAATTCCCAGTTCAACAGTCATAATTCTGCAAAGCATAAAAAGATAATCTGACAGCCGGTTGAGATAACGGACAACGATATCCTCCACCTCTTCCTGCTGCTGTAAATGAATAACCGCGCGTTCGGCACGGCGGCATACCGTTCTGGCTACATGTCCGAATGATACTGAGGGATGGCCACCGGGGAGTACAAATGCACGCAGCGCAGTTACCTGATTATCAATTAAATCCATTTCTTTTTCCAGTAAAAGAATATCCTCCGCTTCCAGATCCGGTAATATTCTTTTTGATTTTTCGGGTTCAGAAGCAAGGTGTGATCCTATGGTAAAAAGCCTGTCCTGAACTTCTTTTAATAAAATCTTTCGGTTTTGATTAACAGCCTGGTCACCCAGCAAACCAATGTAACTATTAAGTTCGTCAACTGTTCCGTATGCCTCAATACGTCTGTGGGCTTTGCTAAGACGCGTTCCGCCAATGAGTGAGGTCGTTCCTTTGTCCCCTGTTTTTGTATATATTTTCATTTGATGATTATTTCAAAAAAATTAAAAACTACGTTTTTGCGAGTAATGATAAACAAGGCGAATATATCAAGGTTAAACGACTTCTTTGGAAATGGCAACAAGTCGTTTAACATGTTCTGCTGCAATTAATCCAATATTCGTGATTTGTCAATTAGGTTTTAGAAACTCCCCGACCTAATTTTGCAGCCAAATTTACTATGGCGAAAAAAAGAAAACCTGCGAGGGTTGTTTATTCATGAAAGTTGGAACATTTGTTATTAAGATATGGCGCTGGTTATCTGTTTTTCTGGTAATCGGAGCCTTGGTTTGGACCTACTCCTTATTTCCGGAAATGGTTGCAGTGGATTTTTCGGAGACGGGCCTTGCCGAAAAATATGTAGGAAAGGAAAATGTCTTTTATATTGTAATGGGTTTGTTTTTAGTAAATAATGTGATTATCGCAGGACTTGCAAAACAAATTCCAAATATGGATGCCATGCATCTGCCTATTTTAAAACGTGAGATCTGGGCGCAGCACCGGGCAGCTTTAAACGAACACCTGACGAACTGGCTTTACTGCCTGGTAGCAGTGATCAACACGATTATCGGGTTTAGTCTTTTTGCATTGGCGACAATCAACAGTACCCAGTATAAAATGGATGTCTTTGATTTTTCATGGATATACTATGTCGGTATGACGCTGATGATCATTGTGTTTATCATGCCTTTGCGTTTGCTCTGGACGCCCGTTCCTGAGGATAAATTGTAAGATAGTTTTTTGCAAATCAGGTAAATCTTCCTGCTACTTATTTCTCACATGAAAAATAACTGGTTAGAACAGGCGGAGTCGATTCGTCTGGAAAGCTATTTTTATGACCTGCCCGATGAACGGATCGCCCGTTATCCGCTAGATCCGCGCGACAGCTCCAAACTTCTGGTTTACAAGGATGGTGGAATTGTACACAAACGTTTCAAAGACCTGACTGAAAATCTGCCAGCTGACACGCTTCTCGTTTTTAACAATACAAGAGTTATTCCGGCGAGAGCATACTTTCAAAAGCAAACCGGTGCGACCATTGAAATACTGCTTTTACATCCTGAACAGCCAACGCAGGTTATCAACGATGCTATGCTGGTGCAGCATACCTGCGTATGGGAATGTATGATCGGAAATAAAAAGCGCTGGAAAAAATCGGATATTTTAACAACCAATATTGAACTCGGAGGTGAGGCGGTAAAATTGTCGGTAGAATATGTTGACTACGACAAAAACCACATCAGGTTATCATGGAATTCGGAAGCTGTGTTTCTTGATATTGTAAAAGCACTGGGTGAAATTCCGTTACCACCTTATTTAAACCGCAATACAGAAGAAACAGATAAGACGACTTATCAAACCGTATATGCAGATCAGGACGGAGCCGTCGCTGCACCTACTGCCGGTCTTCATTTTACGGAAAATGTTTTCAGGCAGCTCAAAAATAAAGGTATTAATACTGCCTTTCTTACACTACATGTGGGTGCCGGAACCTTTCAGCCGATAAAAGTCAGTTCAGTTACCGAACACCGGATGCATTCAGAGCAGGTCGTTTTTACCCGGCAACTGATTGAAAATTTGCTTCGAAGTGTAAAAACAATTGTTCCGGTAGGAACCACTTCTCTCCGTTCGCTCGAAAGTCTGTATTGGTTTGGAGTGAAATTATTCCGCTCCGAAACGACTGAATTTCAAATAGAAAAATTATATCCGTATCCGTTTGAAGAAACAGATTTACCATCAGCTGAACAATCGCTTCTTGCCATTGCAAAATTTATGGACAAGGAAAAACTGGATCACATTGTTGGGGAAACTGAGATCTTTATTTTTCCGGGCTATAAATTCAGGTTATGTAAAGGACTTATCACCAATTATCATCAGCCGGGTTCCACATTGATTTTACTTGTTGCTGCATTGGTCGGTGAGGATTGGACTAGCATTTATGATGAAGCTCTGAACAAGGATTATCGCTTTCTTAGTTACGGAGATTCTTCTTTATTGTGGAATAAAGATAACCCGCCTGCATAAATTCACCCAAATATCAGATATATAGTCTTTTGTAAATAATCGGTTTTTAGTGTAATTTGTCATGCATTTATGTAGATCATCACATGGAACTAGCACAAATAGCCGAACAAAAATATTCTTTGGAAGAATATCTGGAAATGGAAGAGAAGAGTGAAATCCGTCACGAATATTATGACGGAGAGATTTTCGCTATGGCTGGCACTACAATGAACCATAACGACATTGTGGGAAATGTACGAACATTGTTTAAAGAAATTTTCAGACCGAAAGGATGCAGGGTTTTTGCAGAAAACGTAAAGGTTGAAGCAATAGCTAATTTCTATTATCCGTATCCGGATGTAGTCGTTACCTGTGCGCCGGACGATATCTCCGGAACATATATTGTACGGCATCCGGGCATTTTAGTAGAGGTTTTATCCAAATCTTCGGCTACATACGACCGGGAATTTAAGCTAAGACGATACAAAGAAATTCCTTCTCTTAACTACTACATGCTGTTTTCTCAGTATGAATGTTATGTTGAGCTTTACACCCGTACTGCTCAGGAAGGAATCTGGACATACCAGTCATTCGAATCGATGGAATCGTTTATAACTTTCGATCTTCTTGGTTTTACAATGCCTGTTTCTGCAATTTATGATGGAATTGTGTTTGTGGAGGAAAAGGGAATGCCGGCTAATGGTGCTTTATCTTAAAATTATTCTTCACCACCGGACTTTATTATTTTCATCTTTTGAGCCGGTGGTAAAAAATTCTCGCCTGTAACTACGCTTTTACCGGTCTGACTTTCAAGTTCTTTTCTGGCATTTTTAGCAACAGAACCTCCTTTTTTACTTGCATCTGCATTTTCCTGCAAACCTGTTGCTTCCTCTGATTCTGCTATTTGTCGGGTCGACAGCTCTGCCAGTGCAGTGAATATCAGTTCCGCTTCAGACATGTGATCTCTTAGGTTTTGTGATTTAAGTTCTTTGAGATCCTTGTGTTTTTTAACAGTTAGTCCGGTCCACTCCTGGTGAATGATATTTGTCAAAAAAGCAAATTCGTCCTTTTTCTCAATACCGCTTTCTTTCCAATAGTCAGTTAATTTATTACGCGTTTCCCGCCCGGTCATGCGCTGCTGTATCCATTTCTCACTTCGCCCCAGCTTTTGCCAGTTTTCCCTTGCCCTGTCCAGACTTTGTTCAGGATCGGCTATTTCCTGCATGCGTTCATACCCCACCTTTGCAAGCCATTGTTTGAAAGGTTCTGCTTTTGGAGAGGGGATGGATTGGATTATTCTTAGAAGTTGCTCTGTATCAGCGACATCGGTCATGCGCATTTTGCCGTCAGCCGCAACCATTTTCAAAGCGTTACAATTTGTAACGCTTTCATTTCCCTCATCTTTTAATCTTTTTTTCATTACCCGCCAATAAACCTGCGGGTTTGGGCTATCCGTTAGTACGAATATGACGTCTGCGATTGCAAAATACCATTTTTCATCTTTCGCGTCCCAATGTGTTCTAACCTGTTTGCTTTCAAACAATTTGATGTTGCTCATTTTTGTGGATATTAAGTTGTTGATGAAGATTATATCTGGGTTAAATATATTCAAACAATTAGAAATGAACAATCATACATCAATAAGCTCTAAGCCTTTACGGCATATTCACCTTTAAGTTTATCTCATCTCGGTTTTAAGAATCATAACCTTTACCTTTGCGGTTCAATTTTGCAGGTGAGACCTGTGGGGATAAACATTTAGTAAAAGGAAATAATGAAGACTGATTTTATTGAAGAATTGCGCTGGCGTGGAATGTTGCATGACATGATGCCGGGAACAGATGAGCAGCTAAAAAAAGAAATGACGGCCGGCTATATCGGTTTTGATCCGACAGCTTCTTCTCTGCACATCGGCAATCTGGCAACGATCATGCTTCTGGTTCATTTTCAGCGCGCCGGGCACAAGCCTTTCGCACTGGTTGGGGGCGCAACCGGAATGATCGGTGATCCGTCTTTTAAAGCTTCTGAGCGCTCATTTTTAGATGAAGATACTTTGCGTTTCAATCAGGAAGGTATCCGTAAACAGCTGGAACAATTTCTTGATTTTGACTGCGGCGAAAATTCGGCTGAAATGGTCAATAATTATGACTGGTTCAAAGACATGGGTTTTCTGCAGTTTCTTCGCGAGGCTGGCAAGTTTCTGAGCGTCAATTATATGATGTCCAAAGATTCGGTAAAAAAACGTCTGGAAACCGGAATATCTTTTACAGAATTTTCCTACCAGCTTTTACAGGGTTATGATTTTTACCATTTATACAAACATAAAAATATCCGTCTCCAGATGGGCGGTTCGGACCAATGGGGCAATATTACTACAGGAACTGAAATTATCCGTAGAAAAGAAGGAGATGAGGAGGGATACTTCAAGGCTTATGCTTTGACCACACCGCTTTTGACAAAATCCGACGGATCTAAATTTGGTAAAAGCGAAGGCGGAAATATCTGGCTGGATCCTGAGAAAACATCACCATATACATTTTATCAGTTTTGGCTTGGCCAGAGCGACGAAGATTGTCCCCGCTATCTGAGAGTTTATTCATTCCGTAATAAGGAAGAAATTGAAGCACTGGAAGCACAGCATGCCGAAGCGCCGCATCTGAGAATTTTACAAAAAGCGCTTGCCGAAGAGCTTACCGTTCGTGTTCATTCTGAAAAAGCTTACCAGCTGGTTTTGAAAGCAACAGAAGTTCTTTTTGGTAAAGCCACACTGGAAACTTTGCAAAGTATTGCACTGGATGAATTTGATACGATTTTCGATGGAGTGCCGCAAACAGATATTTCCCGTGAAGAGTGGGAGAGCTGTACAAACATTACTGATCTGATTTCTACCGCAACCAGGGCAGAAGTGTATGTTTCAAAAAGCGAAGCGCGCCGTGCCATCCAGCAAAACGCAGTTAGTGTCAATAAAGAAAAAGTTACTTCGGCCGAACAGTCTCTGGCAGATTTTAATTTACTGCAAAATCGCTTTGTGCTGATATCGAAGGGGAAGAAAAATCATTTGATACGAGTGAATTGAAATTAAAACCCCCGGGCAAATTTGTTCTGGGGGTTAGTACCTCAGGCACTTTCTCGATCGCCTGTCGTGGCTGCCTTTGCCTGTAAACCGAAAAAGCGCATCAATGCCGTACCAAACAGAAACTTCGAAAGAACCTGTGTCCTGTCCAAGGGAAGAAACAGGTAAATCGTAACTAGTTTGCAGCATTACATTTCCCATCGCCCAGCCAACGGTTCCAATCAGCGCATCCCGGCGCGTCGGACCGAAAATCATTCCGCGATACCAAACGCCAAATAAAAGCGGTGAAGTGATGATGTTAAATCCGGCGTCCAGTTGCCGGCTGGTTCCTTGTTTTCTTACTTGCATGGCCAGCGTCACTGCGCTTTCCCGTTCAAGGTCTCTTCCCAGGTTGTTGCCGAAAAAGGACGGAATTTCAATGGGTATCTTGGTTCCAACCTGAAAATTTACGTTCTGATGTTCAATGCTGATGTCTTCATTAACACCGATGTTATGCCATGCACTGGAAATCCAGTAGGTAGCGTCATAGTCCGACTTGGGAACATATTCAAGAAGAACTCCTGCAGAGGCGGTAACCCGGTTGGTAGTAATACCAACGGCTGCCATGGGATCGCTGCTGCCCAGAAACTGGGAAACATAAGAAAGATCATCTCCATTCCAGCGGTTGGAAGTCCATGCTCCCTGTAATCCTCCTATCAACCGATATTCTTTCTGTCCGTCTAAAAATACCAGTTTTGAAACCTGAGCGGACAGCTGATCACTTTTTAGTGCAGAACCACGCTGATCATGCAGTGCCTGCATCCCAAAACCGATGCCTGCGTCTTCGGCGTAGGTATCAAACGAGAATGCCGCTGTCTGGAAAGGAGTGCCAACAGACGCCCATTGATTACGATAGTTGGCAATGAACCGTGGCGTTCCCGCGTCTCCGGCAAAAGCAGGATTTGTATAAATCGGATTTGAGTAGAATTGCGAAAACTGCGGAGACTGGGCCAGAATTCCTGTGCCCCCAGAAAATAAAAAAATGAGTATTAATAATGTTTTTTTCATAGACTACCGCACCAGATAAATGTTTCCTCTCAATTTTTCCGATATGCGGTTGTCGGCATACAGGATTTCGGCCTCGTAAATGTACATATCTGCCGGCATCGGTTTTCCTCCGAAAGTGCCGTCCCATGATTCTCCTGGTTGCTGGCTTCCGGAAGGAATATTTTTTGCCTCAAAAACCATCTCTCCCCAGCGGTTACGGATCCGGAGCGCGTTAATTTTAAGTATTCCGCTTCCAAAAATTGTGTACCGGTCTCCAATTCCGTCTCCGTTAGGTGTAAAAGCTTCCGGGATGTTTACCTCACACCTGCGTACAACAAATGCTGCCATTCGTTCTACTGAATCCTTACAAACTCCGCCTTTGGTCGCAATAAGCTTAACGTGGTACAAGCCTTCATCAAAAGGTAGAGAAGGGCTTGCTGCGTCGGTGGTTCTTCCGTCGCTGAAAGTCCATTGGTAAGCATCGGCATTTTCAGAACGGTTGATCAGGCTGACCGGGCCGGGCGCACAGAATAAGGAGTCAGTTCGAAAGCCAAAGTCTGCAACGGGCGATGAAACGACAGATACGACGGCTTTTTTTGCTAAAATTTTACATGACTGTACACCCCGGTAGAGGAACAGGGAGGCGGTAAAGTTTCCTGATCTGTCATAAATGTGCAGAGGCGAATGGTTGGCTGAGTCAAGCGGCGAACCATCACCAAAATCCCAGATGAAACCAAGTTGAAAGTCTGACTTGTTGTTAAATTGTACAGCAGATCCCTGGCAGGCAATAGGAACGTCATCAAAAGTTCCTGATGGCGCTGCCGTGGTTTTGACAGTCAATTGAGTAGAATCGTAGCCGCAGGAGGTATAAGCCAGAAGCGTTACTTTGAATTCGCTTTGTGATTTGGCAAACACATGGGTTGGGTTTTCAAGAGTGGAAATAGTTCCGTCACCAAATTTCCAAAGCCACCGGTTCGGTTTTGGAACGGTCGCATCTGTAAACTGAACCGACTCTCCGGGACAAACAATGGATTTGGAAATCGTATAAAGTGCTTTAACGGAGGTAGGATATACACGGATTGAAATTTCCGCGGTATCGAGTCCGCAGGCACTTGAAATTTCCAGCTTCACCTGGTAAGTTCTGGCACTGTCCTTTGCGGTGTAGGTATGATACAAAGTGTCGTTTGCTGAAATAAAAGACGTGCCATCCCCGAAGATCCATCTGGATAGATTTTTGTCATGTCCGACAGACCGGTTCGAAAATAACATTTGCGCCGGTGTGCAGCGCAGCGTGGTCGAATCAACGCCAATTTCAGCCCTAACAAATGGCCTTACGATGATATCCTTACTGAAAGTCTGCTGCCCGCAGGTATTGCCGGATGTTAGCGTAACGGTGTATGTCCTGTCGATTTTATCCGGATTTTGGAACGTCTGCGCTGGAGGCTGGGTTCCTGTGTAAGAGGTTGAATTCCCAAATGACCAGGTATAAGTGGCATCGTTATCGGCGGCTCCGTTTAACAAAAAAGTTGTTTTTAAAGGTGCACAGCCCAGCGTTTCACTTGGTGTGAAGGCAACTGGTGCAGGAGCTGAGGTGATCTTTATCTGCTTCCTTAGCGTATCAGCACAATTTCCCGATTTGGCTACGAGTGTAATATTTTGGATTCCGGAAGTGAGTTTAAGTTCGGGATTGGCAAGGGAAGACGCGATGACTCCGTTCACAAGCCATGTATAAGATCCTGCACCGGTAGAATTGTTGGTGGGTTTAAATGTTCCCGCGCAGCCAGCTGCAAGGTCGAAAAATGCTTTAGGCTGCCCAATCGTAATTTTAGAAGTTGCCGATGCTTTACACCCATTCTGGTTTCCGGTTTCGTAGGTTAGCGTGAGCTGGGTAACTGTTAATCCTCCTGATAAAAGTGTGTCGCCTTTAATACAATTTAAACAGTTCGACGTCGACCAGGTTCCGCCAGAGGGTGTTGCCAAAAGTTTTGTGAACGGAGTTCCTGAGCAGATCGTCTGATCGGTGGTAGTGACCTGAATTCCATCCACTTTAATGGTAACAGCATCGGTCATCAGGCATTTTCCTGTTCCTCTGGAATAAGTGAGTGTGTAGGTCCCTGCGGTTTTTGGTACAAAAAAACTTCTTCCATTTTGTGTTTCAACACCCTGCGTACTCCAGCTTCCTCCGGCGATATTGGCAATAAGGGGTATTGCTGTATTGCTTAAACAGATAATTGTATCTTTTGGGAAATTCAAAATTTTGACCGGCTGTGGAGCAGAAACTGTGAAGGTGTCCGACAATATTTGGTTACCGCACGCATTGGATAGACTCGCGTTGATGATATAAGGACTGGATGAAAGCGGTAAGGTAATTTCCTGATTCGGATCGACCGTTTTTCCGTTAAGTGTGTATATTGCTCCTGATAATGGAGACGCAATTTTATATTTTATTTCCTCGCATACATCTGCCTGAGGTACCAGTGTTAACGTTGCAAGATTAACCACTTTGATCTTTCTTACCAACGCTTTTGAGGAGCCACAATTATTGCCTGCGACAAGGCTGATCGTGTATTCCTTTGCCTCTTCGAACTTTACTTTTATTGTGCCCGAACTGCTGTGCGTCTTATCTTCGTAGGTATATTTTCCGCCTGAGATCTGCCAATAGTAGTTGGTCTCATCTGTTGAAACAGTGCCGTCCATCGTCACAATTCCCCCACCGGAAATACAGACGACGGTGTCTTGCCCAAGTATATTGACACCCGTAGTTTTGAATTGAGGAACGGGGCGTCTGGTCATTTTAAAATCAACTTCGTTGGTGCTTGTTCCGCAGGTTTGTGAAGTGGCGGTAAGTTTTATTTTGTAGGTTTTATCAGGATCGGTAAAAGAAACATTGGGGTAAGTGGCAGTACTGGTCTGCCCGTCACTGAATTCCCAAAGAAACCTGATATCAGAAGAAGTGGGGCAGCTGTTATTAATGAATGAGACGGATGAACCTTCGCAGGCCATCTGTACTGCGGGTTTTGCCTGAGGATTTTTATTAAATGTTACGCGAAAACCTTTGTTATCATTTGGGCAGGTTTTGTTTTCAACAAAAATACTAACCTTGTATTCTCCTGTTGAGCAACTTCTGACAAAGTTTCTCAAATCATACTCATGGGTGAGGGTAAGTGCGCTGTTTAGAACAATTGGTTCTATTTTGCCGTCACCCCAGTCGATGGTGTAATTTTTGTCTACACATGGGCCGGGAGTTACCTTTACACAAAGCTTGTAGAGCGAATCGCGCGGAGCGACACATACGATACCGGTTCCGGTTCCCTCACAGGTGGTGATATCTACCCGTTCCTGAGCCTTGGCGATTACACTAAACAGGAATAGAAATAGTGAGATGTATAAATGTTTCAAAAGATTTGTTAGGGTTCACTGATTTATGGAGGTATTTATGTGTCCCAAGGTAACACAATTCCATATTCGGTCAAACAAAATCTTCGTCATCTGTTTTGCATACCCAGCCTAATCCATTGATTCAGGGATAATAAAGTCTGCTCAAATCACTTCTTTCAAATTCAGGAATCACTTCCCCGTAAATGAATTCAATACCGGTGCAGCGGTTGGGTTGTACTGATAGGTTTGCCAGGTATCGTCTTCGAAAATTTCTACAATACGGTAACCCTTGTATGCTGTTCCCCAGTTTCCTCCAAAGTGTCCATCGAAGAAATAGGGCATTTTCCCTTTTTGTTTTTTGCTGTCCTGATCGTGATCGTGGCCGTTAAAAATGGCTTTTACATTGGGTGTATTTTCAAAGAGTTCAACAACTTCTTTGCAGTCAATTCCGTTGTCTGTCCACTTTTCAGGGGTAATGTGAAGGAATATGAAAATGCCTTTTTTGTTGGCATATTTTGTGATTTCGCTACGCAGCCAGTTTATATCCGGACAAACATATTGCCCTTTTTCGTTTGATGTATCACCAGCAATGAAAGCGTAGTCTCCCTTTACAAAACTGTGGTTGGTTCCGTAGCCCCAGGTACTTTGCCACACGTCCAGCCCTACTTTGTCATGATTTCCCCTGCCAACATAATACGGTACGCGCAGTTTGCCAAACATGGTTTTCAGATCGTACAAAAGCGTTGGTTCGTCATGAATCAAATCTCCGTTAAAGAAAATAAAGTCAGCCCCGCGCTGCATTTTTTCTCTGTTTACCCAGCCAATAAGATCCGTATGCATTGTTGTATAATCAGTGCCGGGTTGTCCGAAATGGCCGTCCGAAGCTATAATAAACCGCATTGTTACGCTTGGTGGCAAAGAGGTATTAGTCAAATCGGTTAAAATGGAAACACCCGGAAGTACGGGAAGCATCTTCAGGAAAGAACGTCTTTTAAAAGTCATTTGGTATTTAGCAGGTCGTAGTTCGGGATGTTATCTTCTCTCAAAAATAGCTAATCGTCATTGATATTTTCTTTAATCTTGCATCTTGTTAACAATATTTAATACGTACTAGTCATGGATCGTCTCATTCTTCAAAAAGCAGCATCTTACTGTGCCTATCAGGAACGGACCCAGGACGAAGTAAAACAGCGTCTTAAAAAGTGGGATGTATGGGGTGATGAAGCGGACGAAATTATTGCGGAGTTGATCTCGATGAATTACCTGAGCGAAGAGCGGTTCGCCAAAACCTACGCCGGCGGTAAGTTCAGGATGAAAAACTGGGGAAGAATGAAAATTAAACAGGAGCTACACCGGCGGGGACTAAGTGATTACAGCATTGCCAAAGGAATGGGGGAAATTGGCGATGAAGTTTATTTAACCGGATTGAAAGAGCTTTTACAAAAAAAGAAAGATCTCCTTTCCCGCACAGAAACGGATGTTTTTAAGCTTAAACAAAAACTGGCCAGGTTCGCATTAGGCAAAGGATACGAAAGCGAACTGGTTTGGAAGACGATAGGGGAGATGGAAGATTTTAACAATTAGCGGCAAGCTATCAGCCAACCGCTAACTGCTAATAGCTAAAAATCAGAATCAAAAGATATTTTATGTCCGGAATCTTTATCGTTTAAACCGCTCATTACACCGGCTTTTTGGTATTCACCAACACGTTTTTCAAAGAAATTCGTTTTTCCCGGAAGTGAGATCAACTCCATGAAATCAAATGGATTTGCCGAACCAAATTGTTTAGGGCAACCCAGGCGTTCCAGCCAGAAGTCTGCAATGTATTCGATGTATTGGTTCATCAGTTCCGCATTCATACCGATCAGCGATACAGGCAAAGCATCCGTAACAAATTCCTGCTCAATACGAACTGCATCCAGCATGATCTCGATCACGCGCTCCTGAGGAAGCTGATTTACAATGTGGCGGGTGTAAAGCAAACATGCAAATTCACAATGCAGACCTTCGTCACGGGAAATAAGCTCGTTGGAGAATGAAAGTCCCGGCATCAAACCGCGTTTCTTTAACCAGAAAATGGAACAGAAAGAACCTGAAAAGAAGATTCCTTCCACAGCAGCAAAGGCGATAATTCTTTCGGCAAAAACAGGGCTGTTGATCCATTTCAAAGCCCAGTCAGCTTTTTTCTGCACACAAGGGATTGTATCGATTGCACGAAGTAAATGGTCTTTTTCAGCAGGATCTTTAATGTAGGTATCGATCAGCAGCGAGTAGGTCTCAGAATGAATGTTTTCCATGGCGATCTGAAAGCCATAAAAACATTTTGCCTCTGCATATTGCACTTCACTCAGGAAATTCACCGCAAGGTTTTCATTTACAATACCATCTGAAGCAGCGAAGAAAGCCAAAACATGGGAAATGAAATGACGTTCGCCATCATTCAGGTTTTCCCAGTCTTTCTGATCCTGCGAAAGGTCAATTTCTTCTGCCGTCCAAAACGACGCTTCATGACGTTTGTACATTTCCCATATATCTCCATGTTTGATCGGGAATAATACAAAACGCAAAGGATCTTCTATCAGCAAAGGTTCCGGAGCCGGGCCCTCCTGTTTGCTAAGCTCTTGTGACATAATTAGTTTAATTATTTACTTGGATCAGATTTAGTATTTTTATGGCCGGCCCGATTGGGTGGGCCGTGTTTGAGGGTTAGCAAATCTACATGCTTTGCTTTACAATCTCAAATCAGAGCGGATCAATTTCAAATCTTATTTAGAAAAATTCTTTACGGAATGGCTTAACTTTGTCCGTGCCGACTGGCTTCAAAAATTACATCTTATTTAGTCAGAATGTGTTGGTGAAGGCAGGTTTAAAAACAGTTAAGTTCAATTTGATTTATAAAATGATTACTCCCGCAGAACCGTCACGTTCAACCCCGCTTGTTTCCATTGTGATGGCGACTTATAATGGAGGACGTTTTTTAAGGGAGCAATTAGATAGTCTGGTTGCACAAACTTACCCCAATCTGGAAATTGTTATTGTAGACGATGCGTCAACGGATCAAACTCCTGCGATACTGGATGAGTATGTAGCCGTTTATTCAAACATACAAGTATATAAAGCTGAGCAAAATCTTGGGTACATCCGAAATTTTGAAAAGGGACTGTTACTTTGCCAGGGCGAATATATTGCACTTTGTGATCAGGACGATATCTGGCTTGCTGAAAAGATAAGTATTCTGATGAGGCAGAGAGGACACCATTCGCTGATTTATTGCAATTCGGAATTGATAGATGCAGCAGGTGAGAGGTCGGGGGTTAAATTAAACGATCTAAAAAATCTGCTTGATTTCTGGACTCCGCTGAATTATGTCGTGGGAGGTACCGCTTCCGGCCATGCCATGCTTGTAAAAAGAGAGGTTATCCTGCAAAGTGTTCCTCTGCCTTCCATGGTGACACACGATTATTGGATTGGATTTGTGGCTACCTTATCTGCTCCAATGAAGTTTGTACACGAAGTACTTGTGTTGTACAGACAGCACGGGGGTAATGTGATAGGCGTAAACGGCGGCGGGTCCAAAGCGACTAAAAAGAGGAAAATAAGTAAAGAGGAGCGTGACGAATTAGTTCGTCAGCGGATGAAGTTGATGTACGAAAAATGCCCGGAGCAGCCTGTTGAAATAAAAAAAGTTTTTTATTCCCTGAGCAAAAGCTACCAGAATTTTTCTTTCAGTAATAACTTTACGAGAATGACGATCTTTTTCAGGTACCGAAAGGAAATTACAGCTTATAAAAAGAGAAGTGAATTCAGGAGATGGCTGTTTTGCCTGAAAATGTTTTATAAAATTGAATAATTTTCCAGTTGATGGAAATCACAGATAACCCGAACATGTGTTATCAGGATTAAAAGTTAACCCGCAGATGATTGAAGAAAAAGTAATATGTCAAAAGTCGTGTGACCAAAAGGATTTTCTGTTTTCAATACTGATTCCTTCATGGAACAATTTGGCGTATCTTAAACTTTGTATTGCGAGTATCAGGAAAAATTCGGGTTATAAACACCAGATTATTGTCCATGTAAACGAAGGCGTCGACGGTACTCTCGACTGGGTAAAAGCGCAGGGAGATCTGGATTATTCATCAAGCAAACAAAATATTGGTGTCTGTTATGCGCTGAATACCGCCGCCACCCTGGCTGTTACAGACTACATTTTATATCTAAATGATGACATGTATGTTTGCCCCGGCTGGGATAAAGACCTTTATGAGGAAATAAAAACCATCGGACATAACCGGTTTTTTATTTCAGGGACATCCATTGAAGCTTTTCCCCAAAGCATCTGCTCAATAAAAGGAGATTTTGGGCAGGATATCGGCTCTTTTCAGGAGGATAAATTACTTGCTGAATATGACAAATTACCGATGGCCGACTGGCAGGGTGCAACCTGGCCTCCTAATGTCGTGCATAAGGACATCTGGGATACTGTTGGTGGATATAGCATCGAGTTTTCACCGGGAATGTATTCCGATCCGGACTTTTCGATGAAATTATGGAAGATGGGTATCCGGCTTTTTAAAGGTGTAAGTAAAAGCCGTGTTTATCATTTTGGTTCAACATCCGTGAAAAGGGTGAAGAAAAATAATGGTTACTACACATTTATCAACAAATGGGGACTTACTTCCGGGACATTTTCCAGATATTACCTCAGAAGAGGAAAGGGGTTTGACGGACCGCTCAGCGAACTGGATATACCGCTTCCGATCCGTTTTAAAAATCTGATGAAAAGGATTAGAGGTACTTTTTAAATTAATAAAAAGCCCTCCCGTTTTTTTTATATCCAGCGTTTTCGTCTGAAAAACCAAAGTACAATCGCGGAGGATAATACCATCAGCAGTAGCGAAACATAAAATCCCCAGGGTTCACCGGTTGATGGGATATGCGTGTAGTTCATTCCAAAAATTCCTGCAATAAGCGTTGGCGGCATAAATATAATCGTCACCACGGTGAAAATTTTGATCACCTGACTCTGTTCCAGGTTGATTAAACCCATAAACGTATTCTGCAGATACTCCAGGCGTTCAAAGTTGAAGGTGGTGTATTCGAGCAGGGAACTGATGTCCTTTAATATTATCCGTAAATGTTCTTTCCGGTCTTCCGGGAAATACTGGCTTCGTAATATGCCAGAGAGTACCCGCTGTTTGTCAATACTTGTTTCGCGCAGCATCATCGTAATTTCCTGAAGTCCGCTTATTCGGATCAGCACTTCCTGTCTTGCTTTTTGCTCGTGGCTAAGGTCCTTACTGATCGCCGAAATATCCCTTGATATGGCCTCAAGTGAATCCGCATCTGCTTCAATCCGGGTTTCCAAAAGTAAAAGCATTAAGTCCACTCCGGTCTGAAACGTATCCGGGCTGACCTTCATTTTTTTTACGGCGTCGGCAAAGGTTTTCGAATCTCCTCTGCGATAGGTAAAAAGAATATTTTTATTCAGGATAAAAGAAACAGGATAGGTTTCATAACCATTCTGATCAACTTTCAGAAAGTTAGAGTTGGCGTTGATGGTGTCATTTTGTTCGAAGAAACGCGAACTGCTTTCAATTTCAACGATTTCCTGGGGCGTCTGAAAACTGATATCACATTTATTCTCAACCCATTCCTCTTCCTCGGGAGTAGGTGATTGCAAATCCACCCAAACAAGATTTTTCACCTTGCCGAGTTCTCTCATGTCATTTTCGCGTCTAATTAAACGCCCGTCTTTATAGAAAATACGTACCATTTTTTAAAATTGGGAAAAAAGACGGAGGTAAAAAAGGAGAAAGGAAGAAAGGAGTAAGGAAAACAGAGGGTATTTACAATGTAGCAGGAATTTTATGTTTTAATTAAAGTTTATCAATCTACGGGTTACGTTATTTAGACATCCTCCGTCTTCCTTAATCCCTTTTCTCCATATTATTCCTATTTTTGCACGATGCAAAATACCGCTTCCAAGGGGATCTTCACAACACAATTCTGGCTGCTGGGTCTGAGTTCGTTTCTTTTTTCTTCCAGTTTTAACATGCTTATTCCTGAGCTGCCGAGCTACTTGTCTGCGATGGGCGGAGCGGAGTACAAAGGTTATATTATTGGGCTCTTTACATTAACAGCAGGCTTGTCCAGACCATTCAGCGGACGCCTCACCGACCGGATCGGAAGGGTTCCGGTGATGGCTGTCGGGTCCATTGTGTGTTTTGTGTGCGGCTTTCTCTATCCTGTTTTTACTACAGTTTTGCCGTTTTTACTTTTAAGGTTGGTTCATGGCTTTTCCACAGGTTTTAAGCCAACCGGTACTTCCGCTTATGTTGCCGATATTGTTCCTGCCGACAGGCGCGGAGAGGCTATGGGAATACATGGAATGTGTATGGGTGTTGGCTCTGCCTTTGGGCCGGCAGTAGGCAGTATGATCAGCCAGTTATTTTCACTGAATGTGCTTTTTTATACTTCTTCCGCATTTGCTCTGCTTTCCATTGTGATCCTGTTCAATATGAAGGAAACCTTGAAAGTGAAGGAGCCGCTGTCCGTGAAGGCGTTTCAGATTACCTGGCGCGATATCTTTGAACCTGATGTGCTGAATCCGGCACTGATTACATTCCTGGTATACTTCGGTTTTGGTGCAGTAGCAACCTTGGCTCCTGATTTTAGCGGCTATTTAGGATTGAAAAATAGGGGTATATACTTTATGGTCTTTACACTGTTTTCTATACTAATTCGTCTTGCAGCGGGAAAAATTTCGGACAAACATGGTCGTATTCCGGTTACTATCGCCGGATGTTCCATTTTGATTTTATCAATGGTTATTACCGGTTATGCAAATTCAGTTGTTATGTTTTTAGTTGGTGCTGCTTTTTTCGGCATGGCTATGGGCGTGCTTTCACCTGTTCTTTCTGCCTGGACGGTTGACCTGAGCGCGGAACATAACCGGGGACGTGCTTTGGCGACGATGTACATTTCGCTGGAAGCTGGTATCGGCCTTGGTGCATTTTTGTCGGCCGCGCTGTTTGCGAACAAACGTACAAATCTTCCTTTGGTTTTTCTTTGTATGGCAGGATTTGCAGCTGCTGCGCTAGTTTATACCATTTTTGTTCAGCAATATAAAAGACGCGCCAATCGTGTTATTTGACGATACTTACAGGACCATTTCGGGAAATGCCGAAGGATTTTTCAAAGACAAGGGCAGCAAGTTTCTATCATACGCTTTTCCGGTCCGAAATGAAAATGAAGCAAAATTAAACCTTGCCGAATTACGTGAACTGCATCCCAAAGCGGTGCATCATTGTTATGCCTACCGACTGGGATTGGATCGTATGAGTTACCGCATGAGCGACGACGGAGAACCGTCCGGAACAGCCGGGCGGCCGATTCTGAATACACTTTACTCAAAAGATGTTACCAATATTCTGGTTGTGGTGGTGCGCTACTTTGGCGGAACTCTGCTTGGTGTGCCGGGCTTGATCAATGCGTACAAAACGGCAACGGAACTGGCTTTGGAAGAAGCAGAAATAATCACTTCTCATCTGTTTCAAAATTATAAGCTGATATTTTCTTATATACAGATGAACGATGTGATGCGGATTGTAAAAGAGATGGAACTCCCTGTTACCGAACAGCATTTTGAAATGGAATGCAGCATGGTTGTGGAAGTTCGGACAACACTTATTGAACGTTTCGTCTCCCGTTGTGAAAAGGTGGAAGGGCTGAAACTAAACCTTTTGTGACCGAATTCAATTAGGTTAAGGTTTATTAATTGTCTGATAGTTTTGTAACTTCGTTTTGTTGACTGTTCAAATAACCAGGTTTTAGTCATGTTTACGCAAACAATTATACCGGATAAGGCTTCGATTACCATTCAGCTTCCAGAGAGTTTTGTTGGTGAGGAGGTACGGGTAATAGCTGTTGTTGAGAAAAAAACAGATGTTATGAAGAGTTTGTCTGATAGGCTAAAAGCTGTAAAAGATAAGTATTCAGTTTATCCGCGGGTAAATCTGTCCGATTTTACTTTTGACCGTGAGGAAGCTAATGACTTCGACTAACGTTTTTGTTGACTCCAATGTTATTCTTTATCTATTCGATAAAGACGGTGCCAAGAAAGAAATTGCAGAAAGAATAATTGCAGGCTCTCCATATATTAATTCTCAGGTTCTAGTAGAAGTCGGAAATGTATGTAAAAAGAAATTTGGTTACTCCAAAAGTGATATTATCGGTATTTGGGCTGATCTAATAAGTGATTGTTTATGTGTTGGTTTAGAAGAGTCCACCATGAAGGCAGCAATAGATTTGATCAAACGCTATGATTTTCAATTCTTCGACTCAATAATCGTTGCTTCGGCGATTGAAGTAAAGTGTTCCACCTTGTTTTCAGAAGCTATGCAGGATGGCCTCATTGTTAGTGGCACACTAACTATTTCCAATCCATTTAATTGAAATATTAAGCTCTCTAATTCTCCCCCTTCAGCATCTTCACAAAATCATCCTCATAAGCCTTTATCGCTTTAAGTAACTCCTGTAATTCTATATCCTCCGGGCTTCCTTTTTTAGCTCCAAAAATCTCATCGGCCCGCTCCGAAGCCTTTTCGTATTCACTTTCGTTTTTAATAGTCATAGCTGTTTTGGTTTGATACCGACAAACCTAAGAAAAGCTGTGGAAAAGTGCCAGTTCTTCCCGGAAACTCTTTCGAATTCTTAGTCTCCACTTATTTTTTATTGTAACAACCTATTGCTTGGTGAAATATCACGTGAACTTATATTATTCTGCGATCTTTTAACTGGATAACATCGATCGAAACTAACCGATAGTTACATCTAAGTACCTCAAAATGTTTATATTATACCTGCAAAATATGTGAGGAGGGGAAAATTATTTTATTGTTTATGAAAGTATTAGTAGGATAAAATAAATATTTTTTTAGGTCTCATAAATGTGCTTATCAGTTACAAAATCCAGATTATTGGTATTAATTAAATATTTAACAGGAATATATTATTTAATTTGACGCAAAAGTGGGTAAAATTCAATTTTTACAGAATAAAATATTGTTATACAGGACACTTATTAGTGTAAAATTTTGGAAAATCGTAAATATATAAATTTTTGTATTGTATTTTTCTTTATTTACTTTCGATTTAAGTATTTGTACTGTCAGTAACCTAACTATAACGCGGATGAAATGAGTTTTAAAGTTGAGCATCGTTTTTTCATTCCATGGAGCTAGCCATGTAAGGTATGGAGTTGATACTTCATTTGGCTAATTGATCGACACTGTATGATGTTTGGCAGTGAATGCCGGGACGTGGAGAGTGCTATGGTATTTTCAGGTCCGTAATCAATATCATATCGCTCTTTTGGTTTGTCGGTGGTAACCTTTCTTAAATCGGAGCGACCTGCAACCGGCGGCCATCTGTGGGAAAATTCATCTATCGCACTTTTTTTCTGTCTGGTACATGTGTTCCGGAATTTGAGAATGGGTTCTTGCGAACTCATATCAGCGTCCAACGAAGTATTGTTGTGTTTTTTAAGTAATGTGTTTGTCCAAGGAGTTTTTTTATCTATTAACCTAACTTAAAGTTTTATGATGCGTATTTTATTATTGGGCATGTTATGCTTTCTGATGATTCCTTCATTGCTCCGGGCGCAGGAAAAAGCGATCTCAGGGAAAGTGACAGCGGCGGACGACGAGTCGGCGATACCGGGAGTTAGCATTTTGGTATTAGGTACTAACATTGGTACTACAACGGGTATGGATGGCTTTTACAAGATTCAGGTTCCTGTTAATGCCAAGCTAATTTTCAGCTTCGTTGGGATGGTGACCAAAGAGGTTTCAATTGCGAACCAAACAATCATTGACGTGAAGCTTGTGAGTGACATCCAAAGCTTAGCAGAAGTCGTGGTGACAGGTAGTGGCGTTGCTACTTCCAAAGCAAGGCTGGGTATTGCCGTGGAGAGTGTCTCAGCCAAGGATCTTCCCCAGGCGCCCACAGCTTCCATTGATCAGGCTTTGATCGGTAAAATCCCTGGTGCTCAGATATCTACGACCAGTGGAAACCCCGGCGACCCGGTCAATATCGTGCTGAGAGGTATCAATTCCGTGCAAGGTGGTACCAAACCCCTGATCATGCTGGATGGTATCCAATTGGGGGCGACAGACATGAATTCGTTGGACCTGAGCAATGTCGAACGTGTAGAAGTTGTCCAAGGTGCTGCAGCTTCGGCTCTTTATGGAGCGCAAGGTGCTAATGGTGTAATACAAATCTTCTCAAAAAAGGGTAAGAAGGGACCTGTATCAATCAATTATTCTGCCAGTTACTCTCAAAATACCTTTATTAATAGCGGTAATGTGAACAAAGCCAACCTACACTCCTGGCTAACAGACGCAAGCAATAACATAGTTGATGTTAATGGAAAGATTCTTGAGTATAGCGAGGTGGACGCAATAACCGGGATAGCCTATGAGAACCCGTGGCTGTCGCCTAGCGGTGGTACTTTGGGCGCCAGGAACACGAGATGGGCGGTGCTTTCGCCGGAAAATATCTCAGATAAGCCATACAATGCCAACCTGAAGTTTTACGATCACTTCAAGCAGATATTTAAAACTGGCAATACGTGGAACCATAACTTAAGTGTTTCAGGTGGTGGCGACAAATCGGATTATTCGCTTTCGCTTTCGCATAGCGATGCGCTGACGCCTATCATGAATAATGGGCACTATAAGCGGACCAATCTGAGTGCCAACATAGGAACCGAGCTTTTTAAGAACTTTAAAATACGGTCCACTACCCAGCTCGTATATACGACAAATAATATAGATGCAGGACTTGGAGGAGGAGGAGGAACCGATTTCGGCTTGGGAGACCGACCGGGCGATACAGGACTGGTCTGGAGCTTCTTAAATACTTCACCTTTCTTCGACCTTTATAAAACGTATGACGATGGTACGCCAATCGGTCAACAACGTGCAGGCATTGTGTCGGTCAATGCGTGGAATCCGTACTATGACGCTTACTATAAATCCTCTGACGACCAGAAGGTGGACGTGATCCAGAATTTCAATGCGAACTACATGGTCAATAAGTTTTTGACGCTGGATGCATCCTACGGGATCAACTACAAAAACCAAAGCGTGCGCCAGACAACTTTGAACCAGACGGAAAACATTAACACCAGCTTTTATAGTGCTGCTTCCGACCTGGCAGGTGACATTTATAATTATCAGTACAAGAATAGTTTCCAGAATTTCCTGGGCAGCGCTTTCATTTACACCGATTTTAAGAAGGATTTCGGTTGGAATATCCCTATCGAAACTTCAACGCAGGTTTCGTTCGATTATCGGAAGAAGTTGTATGCTGAGTATAATACATACGGTTATGCGCTGCCACTGGTACCACCAATCAATATGTCGTCCACCAGCGAGCAGTCAGTTTTGCGCGATTACGAGCAAAAATTTGTCACCTACGGCTATTTAGTCAATCAGAAAATTAATTTCGGAGATTATGCAGGAGTAACTGTTGGTTTTCGGAGCGATTGGTCTTCCGCATTTGGCGGAGGCTCCAAGCCTGCTACCTTTCCACATTATGACGGGTTCTTTGCACCTTCTGCTTTTAATTTTTGGCGTGGCATAGAACCCATTCTCCCTTATTTTAAGCTCAGGGCGGCTTACGGCGAAGCCGGTATCCAGCCAGGGGCATTCGACCGTTACCCGGTGCTGAGCCAGGGTAACCTGGGTGATCAGATTTATTATGCCAATCCTTCGACAGTTAATAACCCGAACCTGAAAGTGGAAATTTCGAAAGAGCTCGAATTAGGGACGGATCTCACGTTGGTATTGAACAAAAACAGCAACTGGTTAAAGGAAGTGAATTTTTCTTTTACTTATTGGAAGAGATCCAGTGAGGATGTGATCTATTCGGTCAGCCAACCTATTTCCACCGGTACCGTAAGATCGTTGACCAATGCCATCGAGATGTCTTCTCATGGGATACAGTTTTCGTTGAATTTGCCCGTGATTAGAACAAAGGATCTTAGGTGGGATTTTACCGCCAACTTCGGCAAGCAAACATCGAAAGTCGATGCTATTGCGGGCGGGGCGGACATTATCCTGACCTCATCGGCTGGAAGCTCGGCGCTCACCTTGAGTGCGGGACAAAAAATAGGGCAGATATTCGGATATAAAGCACTGACCAGCGTCAATCAATTGAAGGCGGATGGAACCCGTTTCATCCAAGAAGCAGACGTGAACAACTACGACATTGTGGACGGGCGTGTGGTCAACATCAATACCAAGGCAATCCAATGGGAATCGACCGCTACTTCGTTTGGCGACCCTAACCCTAAATTCAACTCCTCGTTTATCAATAATTTGCGATATAAGGGGTTGTCATTGGGCTTCCAGTTCGACTGGGTGTATAAAAGCCATCTGTACAACCAAGTAAGGGAGTGGATGTACCGCGACGCAATCCATAAAGATTTTGCAACGCCTGTAACCATTGGTGGACAAACAGCAGCCTACACGGCATATTACATGAGCGCTTATGCAGGTGCAGGTGCAGGTGCGAGCAATAGCCGTAACGGTGGAGGTAATGCAACAAAAGATTATTACTACGAAGATGCTTCTTTTGTTAGGCTGCGTAACGTATCGCTCGGCTTCGATGTGACTCGATTTGTGAAACTGAAATACTTCAAAAAGATTGAACTGATATTGACCGGCAGGAACATTCTCACCTTTACGAAGTATACAGGCTTTGATCCGGAGATTAGTTCAGCTACGACCGCCAATTCTTCCTTCGACCGTGGTGTTGATAACGGAACTATGCCAAACACCAAATCATATCAGGCCGGTTTAAATCTTTCATTCTGATACATTAACAAATCGAATTATGATAATAAAAAGCAAATTCATTTGGGTGCTGATGATAGCATTCGTGATGGGAGGCAATTTTGCCTGCAAAGATCAGCTTGAGGTAGGTAACCCAAATTCTCCTACCCTGTCCGCTAACGTCACTTCGGTGAGTGGTCTGAGCTCCCTTGCACAGGGGGTGGTTTATCGCGATGGTTTTTACGACGGCGATGACTGGTTGGGAAATAGTTATTTTTCGCTGCCGTACGGTTACCAGGAGTTATTGGGTGATATGGTGGGGGCAATAACTGCCCTCAACCAGAACATAAACCGGATAGGGCAGGCCAATTATTTTACCCTTCCAGACGGTACCAAAGTTGAAACCGCCATTTCTAATGTTACTGAAATGAGAGATAATAATACGCGTGCCCGTACGGGCTCGGGCTACAATGCCACTTATTATCAATGGCTAAATATGTATGCGCTCAACAACGGTTGCAACCAAGTGCTTACTCTCATTCCAACGATTACCAGCGATGCATCAACAAAGGCAACTTTTGAAGCTTGGTGCTATTGGTGGAAAGGGTACGCTTATGCGTCCATTGGCTCAATGTACTACTCAGGTCTGATTATTGATGAATTCGGGGCGACCTCCAGTAATTACGTAACCCAGGATGCGGTGATTGAAAGATCCAACTATTATTTTAAATTGGCTGCTACTACATTGGACGGTGTAAGTGATCAATCCACCTATTCCAATATTCTTACCAGTCTCATTCCGGCTTTTACGCAAACGGGGAATGGCGGGGTGCCTTCGGTTGCAGTATGGAAACGTAATGTAAACACGATGCTGGCCCGCAACATCCTGGTCAACCACCTTGCCCCGTTTGTCAACGGCAATCCTTCGGCCACGATCACTGGAGCAACCATCCCAAAGATGACCGCTGCAAATTGGCAGGAGGTATTAAAACTGGCAACTAATGGCATCCAGCAGGGAGATGTCGTCTTTACCGGTAGATCCTTATCCACCAATGGCTTCTTTACTGCCGGCGGAGGAACCGCAGCTTCGTTGTCTGTCGGCCCTAGTCCAACCTTCCATATCAGTGAGCGGTTCGTTCAAAATTTCAAGGCCGGCGATGCCCGGTTGGGGAATTTTGGGACTGCGTCGTTTGGGCATACGTTCTTTGGTACCCGGCATACCAATACCAATGGCCTCGTGGGTAAGGGTATTTATGATTATGGAAGCCGTGAGATAGGTGAGTACGAGCTTTTCATTGCTGGAAGCTATGAAGAAAATGCCCTGATGCTGGCAGAGGCAAACATCAGACTGGGCTCCATTGCAACTGGCTTAGGTTATGTTGACGCCGTTCGGAGCCATATGGGAGCCGGTATAGCTCCGGTAGCGGTGACAGTTACTACGGAAGCCGCAGCGATGAAGGAGCTTTTTTTGGAAAGTAGAGTAGCGCTTGCATTCAGAGGGTTGTCGTTCTACAACTATAGAAGGTGGGGGATTACCTATGATATTTCTAAAGGCGGAGGTGGTTATGGAAATACGTTTTACCTGAATGAGAAGGTACATACCAACGTTACCGTCAACTACAACTTCATGGATTATTGGGATGTGCCTGCTGATGAAGCCGAACTTAATCCGACAACCGGAGCAGCAATTAAGAACCCGAATTTCTAGAAATCAATAAACGGAGTTCAATTAATGCGCGATAAAGGGGAGCATGAAGATGGATAAAACTATCGTCATGTTTTTCTTTTGTATCACAATGTTTAATTTCGTCAATGCCACATTGATGATAAAAGTTATTTTTATGAAAAGAAATAAATTAGGCGTTTCAATACTAATGTGTTTGAGTGTCTTTACCCTTGAAGCGCAAACTACATTTAATAAGGAACAGAAGGAAGTCATCGGGGGATTGGAAGCGAAAAAGGATCATTATGCAGAGATTTCAAAAAAAATATGGGATCTGGCAGAGGTGGGTTATCAGGAATACAAAAGTTCTGAAATTCTTCAGGAAGAATTAAAAAGGGAAGGTTTTGCAGTTGAAAAAGGCGTTGCAGGAATCCCTACTGCTTTTGTGGCGACATACGGAAGCGGCAAACCAGTGATCAGTATTCTTGCTGAGTTTGATGCACTTCCAGGTATGGCGCAGGAGGCTGTAGCCGACCGCAAGGTTATCGAAGGGCAAAAAGCAGGACATGCCTGCGGGCATCATTTGTTTGGTACCGGCTCATCTGCTGCTGCCATTGCTGTAAAGGACTGGCTTAAAAAAGGAGGGAAAACGGGAACGATCAAACTCATGGGCTGTCCTGCGGAAGAAGGCGGTTCAGGAAAAGTTTATATGGTTCGCGAAGGCGTTTTCAAAGATTCAGATATTGTTCTTCACTGGCATCCAGCCGACCGTAACGGTGCAAATCCGTCCAGTTCCCTTGCCAATATTTCAGGTAAATTCCGGTTTACAGGTATCGCAGCACATGCTGCCGGTGCTCCTGAACGCGGACGTTCTGCGCTTGACGGCGTTGAAGCTATGAACAACATGGTGAACATGATGCGTGAGCACGTACCTCAGGAAACAAGAATTCACTATGTAATTACCAGGGGTGGAGAAGCACCAAATGTTGTTCCTGCTTTTGCAGAAGTTTATTATTATGCCCGCCATCCAAACCGTGAAGTGGTGCGTGATGTATGGAGCAGAATGGTGAAGGCTGCTGAGGGCGCAGCGATGGGAACAGGAACAAAAGTGGAACTGGAAGTTACCGGCGGCGCTTATGATCTCTTGCCAATAGAATCGCTGGCCAGAGCAATGCATAAAAATCTTGACGTTGTGGGTGGATTAAAATACAGTCCGGAAGAAATTGCTTTTGCTGAAAAATTGATTCCATCACTGGTTGTCCCCGGTAAAATGAGCCCGCTTTATTCAATGGCCGAAAAAGTTGCTCCGTTTTCAACAGATCCGGAAAGCATGGGTGGCTCAACAGACGTTGGTGATGTAAGCTGGGCAGTACCAACGGTTGGTCTTGCTGCGGCTACCTGGGTGCCGGGTACGCCTGCACATAGCTGGCAGGCAGTTGCCGCAGGCGGAATGACCATCGGCCCAAAAGGAATGATGGTTGCCGCCAAAACGTTAGCGCTTACGGCTATTGATCTTTTCAAAGATCCTGCTTTGATCAAAACTGCACAAGCCGACTGGCTTAAAGCAAGAGGACAAAACTTCAAATACGAAGCGATGGTGGGGAACAGGAAACCGGCATTGGATTACAGAAAGTAATTTTCCCAAGATTATATTAAAACAGAAACGCCGGTCAGATATTCGACCGGCGTTCTGCGTTATGTTTGGTTTTTAGTTAATATCCGGGGTTTTGTGTCAGCGTTGGTTTGCCATCTAACTGGCTATTCAGAATTTCATCCTGAGGCAGTGGATAGTAGTTATTTTTTTCAGTAAATGTTTTTCCAACCATGTATCCTCTTTTGCTGAACGTACGTCCGGAAGGCTCTTTTCCTGGCACCGATTCTTCGGCGGCGTATTTATTCAGCACTTTTGCGGCAATTCCCCAGCGAACCAGGTCGAAGAAACGATGACCTTCCATGGCAAACTCAAGTCGTTGTTCCATTCGGACAGCGTTTCTTGCATAGTCGGCTCCTTTGCCCGCAAAAGTACCTGCCGGATACGGTTCCACCACATATTTAACTGTTGCGTCCTGTACTGAACCTGTTTTTGCACGGTTTCGGATTTGGTTTACCAAGCTTTCTGCAGCTGCAAGATTTCCAAGCTCTGTTTCACATTCCGCTAGCCATAGTATTATGTGAGAAAGTTTGATCATACGGAAGTTGTTATTTACGTTACGTCTGCTGGTTGAATGGGTCGTACTATTTTCTTCACCTACATAATACATCCATTTTTTACCTGTGAAAGGTCCTGCATAAGCCTGGTCACGAATCCATGAAGAACCGGGCATCTGGCCCCAATCGAGGAAGTTGACACCTCTGCGTCCTACGGTCCAGTCAAGGCGGGGATCTACAGGGATAGTTTTATCCAAAGTAAATGCTGTGGTTGCATTTATACCCTGATCGCTTGGTAAATCAACCTTATTGTAGGTATCCGCTGTTCCGTCCGCGGCACTACCGATCATTGGTAAACCATTTTCAGTTTTAAATGCATTCACCAGATTATGAGAAGCCTGATAAAATCCACAGCAACCTCGTCCGGGAGCTCCGGCTGAGTACGGCCAGTTTAAGTTATCACCGGCATTTCCATTATTTCCGTTTGTCCCATCATTTACCGAAAATTGAATTTCAAAGATTGATTCAGTATTGTTGTTTCCGGTAGTACGGTAGTTGTCATGATAGTTTGCAACCAATTTTTTTCCTGAATTTGTTAATACATCGGTAAGTAAAGTTTTTGCTTGAGCCCATTTTTTCTGGAACAAATAGGTTTTGGCAAGGAAAGATTTCGCCGCCCATTGTGTAGCTCTTCCTTTTTGGGATTGTACTCCGGGTAAAGTTTTAGCAGCGAAATCAAAATCAGCTTCAATTTTAGGCCAAATATCTTCGGTATTAGGTACTTTGGTAGAATTTGGATCAGCCGACTTGTAAATAACTTCGTCAATGAAAGGGATTTTGTTCCACATTTTTTTTGCTTCAAAATGGAAGAATCCTCTCAGAAAACGTGCCTCTGCTGTAACCTGAAGGATTTCCTCTTTGGTCATATCCTTAATCAAATCGCTATTCGCAATCTGAATTACCTCGTTACATCTTGCAACGCCATCATACTGATGCCACCATTTACCCAAAAAGTAAGTGTTGTCGGAAAGCCAGTTGTATTGCTCGATAAATGACTGCTCAGGCTGGTCACCTGCATCCGTTCCTTTTACGGCATCATCGCTGGCAATTCCACCAAAAACATAATTTGAGACTGTAGACTGTCGACCGGTGTTACCTGATCCAACTCCGTCAACAAGCGAATAGGCACCTATCAAAAGGGCATTCACCCCATTTTTGTTGCTTAACTGTTCCACTGATGCCCGTCCCTGCGGTTTCAGATCGAAAAAACTGTCGGAGCATGAAAAGCTCAGTCCGGTCAGCAGGAGAATGATTGCTATTTTTTTCATTGTATTTTATGAATTTCGTTAATGTCAGAAATTAGAAACCAAAACGCAGACCGACCAGGTAGGATTTTGAAACAGGATAAGCACCTTCATCTACACCCAGGTGTTTGTCCTCGTTGTTATTGCCCGATCTTCTCAGGTTAATGTCAGGATCAAGACCTGTGTATTTGGTGAATGTGAACATGTTTTGACCTTGTATGTATACCTGTGCGGAAGCAATTTTGATTTTTTTCAAAAGCATCGGCGGTATTGTATACGTCAGCTGAATGTTTTTGATACGGAAATAAGAGCCATCTTCCAGGAAGTAAGAGGATACCTGCTGACTGGTAGCATCACCAGAGTTAAGTCTTGGAAGCTTGGCGTTATCACCGGATTGTTTCCAGGAGTTATATAACATGTCCTTCGATCTGTTACCCTGAAACACGTTGAAATCTGTCCAGTATCTGGTGTAGTTGAATATCTCATTTCCATATACACCCTGTCCAAATGCTGTCAGGTCAAACGCCTTGTATCCTACGTTCAGGTTCACACCGTAGTTGAAGTCCGGATGGGGGCTGCCGATAATAGTTCTGTCGGCAGCAGTGATGATTCCGTCTCCGTTTACATCTCTGAATTTGAAAACACCTTCACGGGTGTACGAACCAAATTTCGGAGCGGCGTCAGCTTCTGCCTGGTCTTTTATTACACCATCAACAAAGTATCCGTAGTAGCTGGCGATTGGATATCCGGCCTTGGTAGCTGACATGGCAGGAAGTCTGGTTGCAAATCCAAAAATGGTTGAGTTAGGGTCATTGTTCAGCTTTTCAACGTTGTTTTTATAATGGCCAAAATTTACACCCAATGTGTAGTAGAAGTCACCTCTTCTGTCGCGGTAGTTGATTCCGATATCAAAACCCTTGTTGGACACTTCTCCGATATTGGTATAAGGAATCGTTCCTGTACCGGCGGTACGGGGCATCGCTATCTGCGTAAGCATGTCTGTAGTTTTGCGGTTGTAAAAATCGAGTACGACTTCAAGTTTACTCTTTAATAAAACCGCGTCGATACCAATGTTTGTAGAAGTATTGGTTTCCCATTTTCCAGCTGCATTACCGAATTGGACAAGGTCAAATCCGCCGACAATGGATGAGCCGGTACCGTTAATATCGTACCCATTGTTAAGAGGATCAGCTGCATATAGTGTATATGCGTTATAAACATTTGGAATCAGCTGATTCCCTGTTTTACCCCAGCCGAAACGAAGTTTCAAATCATCCAAAACTTTGCGTGTTGGTTTCATAAAACCCAACTCAGTCATACGCATACCTACAGAAAACGCCGGGAAGATACCATAACGATAGGCTTCTGAAAAACGGGATGATCCATCACGGCGCAGGGTGAAATCCGCTAGTAAGAGGTCTTTATAACCGTAGTTGATTTTGCCGAATTGCGAAAAGAGGGCACTCCTGATAGCTCCTGCACCTGCATTTGCCAAACCAGCCGCAGAACCTGCATCCAGATAACGGTAGTCAAGGTCGTCAAAGGCGAATCCGCTTCTGCTTGCCTGAAATGCTGCTTCATAAGTCTTAACAGCCTCGGTACCTACTAAAATGTTGATGTTGTGAGATCCTGCGAATATTTTAGTGTAATTTAATGTATTGAACCAGGTAAATGAGCGATCCAGGTTATTAATTACGTTCAGGCTGTTCGCATTTCTTGCCTCAGCAGCTTCAATATCCCGGTGAAAATATTCCGAACGGTTCGACTGGTTATACTCAAGACCGAAACTGGTTCGACCGGTAAGTCCCGGCAAAATGTCAACCTGAGCATATGCGTTCCCAAAGACGTGTGTCCCTTTGGTAATATTATCTTTTTCACGATAAAGCCGTGCAAATGGGTTGGGTGCATTTCCTAAATTACTTCCCCGGCTTCCTGCAAAACCATTGTATGCAGATGTATTCTCGCCTCCAAGTTCTTTCGGACCTCCGGTGATGTCATAAACCGGAATAATAGGGTGGACACGAATGGCAAACATGATTGGATTACTTTCGTCATTGTTCGTTATTCCCTGTCTTTCGTCATAAGAGAAGGTCAGGTTTTCTCCTACTGTTACTTTTCCTTTGGTAAATTCAGTGTTTGCACGGATGGAGTAACGCTTGTAATTCGTGTATTTCAGAATACCATCTTGTTTGAAGTAGTTAGCAGAAATGGCATATTTCGCATTTTGAGAACCTCCGCTTGCACCTATCTGATAATTGGTAATAGGAGCCGGATCAAAAATAACATCCTGCCAATCAGTGCCTTCCTTATTTGCCTTTGTTATGTTAAAAGCGGTAGTCCCCAGTTTAGGATCGGCGATGTCATTGGTGTAGGTATAATTACTGGGAAGCGTTCCAAATACATTGGGATAAATATAATCTGCAATAGTCTGGTTTCCATTTTCATCAAATTTATACTGAGCTGATGGAGAAGTAGCCGACGGATTTTTGCCGGCACCTAGGTCAGACAAGTACAAATATTGCCCCAGTTCTTTTGTATTTAAGAGATCCAGCATTTTACCAGGGCGCTGAGTACCTGTGTAAAAGTCAAATGTCATACTTGGCGCTCCCGGTTTTCCTTTTTTAGTTGTAATAATCACAACACCGTTTGCAGCACGGGCACCGTAAATTGAAGCAGCTGATGCATCCTTCAGTACCTGCATGGATTCGATATCATTTGGGTTGATCTGATTTAGAGTTCCCTGTGTTGGCACACCATCAACTACATACAGCGGACTGTTATTATTAATAGATCCGAATCCTCTGATACGTACCATGGTGCCACCTCCCGGAGAGTTGTCGTTACCTACTGTAACTCCGGCAGCACGTCCCTGAAGCATTTGCGTAACACTGGCGGCAGGAACTGCGGTAAGCTCCTTTGTATTAATTACTGTTACAGCCCCGGTTATATCCTGCTTGCGCTGAGAAGCGTAGCCGGTTACTACCACTTCAGTTAAACTTTTAATGTCGTCGGAGAGCTTCGTGTCAATCACCGATCTGGTACCAACCGTAATTTCCTGCTTAATATAACCGATCGAAGAAAAGACCAGTGTAGCGTCTGCGCCGCTGGCTTCAATAGAATACTGTCCGTCAGCGTCGGTTACTGTTCCGACATTGGTACCTTTCAGTTGGACGTTTACTCCGGGGATTCCTGTTCCGTCAATAGCAGACGAAACTTTACCTGTAACTTTCTTTTCCTGCGCATAACTGACCGTACAGCATAGCGTCGTCAGTAAGAGGATGATTAACCATAAGTGGCTTCGTAGATTTTCTTTCATAGTAAATTTGTTCGTGTTAAAAATGTATAAGTTTTTATCAAAATACTTTCAAAATTACATTAATCGGTGACAAATAGAAATTAATAAAGGATTAAAATAAGAAAAAATATAAATATAATAATGGTTACAAAATGAGTGTTTCTGATTATTATCCTACTAAACAAACGTTTGCACTTACCGTCATAATCTTGATTTCATGCTAAGTGGACTATACGTTTTTAACCAAAATATTGGGCACAGATTTTTGCAACTCAAGGATTACATTTGTGGTTATTCTATTAACCTCGGGTGAAAAAGAGGAAAAAAACGGATTGGATGGAATTGGAACAAACGATTGATGTTACACTTGAAGGCCAGGATCTGATAGAAGTGCAGGGAGCCAGAGAGCATAATTTAAAAAATATTGACGTCAGCATTCCCCGCAACAAACTGGTTGTTGTAACCGGTATCAGCGGAAGCGGGAAATCTTCTCTTGCCTTCGATACGATTTATGCGGAAGGGCAAAGACGTTACATGGAAAGTTTTTCGGCTTATGCCCGAGGCTTTATTGGAGAAATGGAACGTCCCGATGTTGATAAGATCAGTGGCCTTTCTCCGGTAATCAGCATCGAGCAAAAAACGACTTCACGAAACCCGCGATCTACGGTTGGTACGGTAACTGAAATTTATGACTTCCTGCGTTTGCTGTATGCGAGAGCGGGTGAGGCCTATTCGTATGTAACGGGCAGGAAAATGGTGAAACAGTCCCAGGACCAGATTGTCAATCAGCTGATGACGCAGTTTCTGGGACAGAAAACGGTGTTGCTTGCACCTGCTGTGAAAGGCCGTAAAGGGCATTACCGCGAGCTTTTTGTCCAGATTGCAAGGATGGGTTATACCAAAGTGCGTGTGGACGGGGAAGTACAGGATATCGTTCCAAAAATGCAGCTGGACCGTTACAAGGTCCATGATATTGAAATAGTCGTCGACCGTGTGGTTCCTAAAAAGGAAGAAGATGATCCACAGTCACGGTATCGTTTGAGCCAGTCGGTTGCTACGGCTATTAAACAAGGAAAAGGTGCGCTTATGGTTTTAGACCAAAAAGGCGAAACCTATTATTTCTCCCAAAACCTGATGGATCCGGAATCGGGTATCAGTTATGACGATCCTGCACCGAATGCATTTTCGTTTAACTCACCTTATGGCTGGTGTCCGACCTGCCAGGGTTTGGGCGTTGTAGAGGAAATTACGGAAGAATCCATCATGCCGGATAAATCCCTGAGCATTAGCAAGGGAGGTATTGCGCCAATGGGAGAATACAGGGAAGCCTGGATTTTCAAGCAGCTGGAAGTATTGCTGAAACCGTTCAAGGTAAACATGTCCACGCCTTTGAATAAATTTCCGGAGGAAGCAATCAAAATGGTTCTTTTTGGAAGTGAAGATGCGGTTCCTGTTCCTTCAAAAAAATATCCGGGAACAGAATGGGAAACGAAGTTTGACGGGATTATTAACTTTTTGAAACGCCAGCAGGAAACCGGAAACGATAAAATCCAGGATTGGTTGAAAGATTTTCTGGTTATTCAAACCTGTCCTGAATGTAACGGGAAACGATTAAGAAAGGAATCCCTGCATTTTAAAGTAGACGGAAAGGACATTGCCGAGCTTTCCAATAGCGATATCCGCGTGCTGGCCGACTGGCTGGTGAATCTGGAAGACCGCCTTGAAGAAAGACAGCGTGTGATCGGTCATGAGGTTTTGAAAGAAATCCGTAAAAGGGTTGGTTTTCTGCTGGATGTCGGATTGGATTATCTGACTTTAAACAGAGCTTTAAGAACGCTTTCGGGCGGTGAAGCACAAAGGATCAGGTTGGCTACACAGATTGGAACACAGCTGACAGGCGTTTTGTATATCATGGATGAGCCAAGCATCGGATTACACCAACGGGACAACGTACGTTTGATTAATTCGCTGAAAAGTCTGCGTGATCTGGGCAATACGGTCTTGGTGGTTGAACATGATAAAGACATGATGCTTGCATCCGATTATATCCTGGACATCGGGCCGGGAGCCGGAAGGCATGGCGGAAATGTTGTAGGTGCGGGTACGCCGGAAGAATTTATTAAAAACGGCTCACTGACTGCAGAATATCTGAGTGGACGGGAAAGTATTGCAGTACCCAAAAAACGCAGGAAAGGAAACGGAAATGTTATTTCGCTGAAAGGCTGCACGGGTCACAATCTTAAAAATGTAAATCTGTCATTCCCGCTGGGGACAATGGTTTGTGTTACCGGTGTGAGCGGAAGCGGGAAATCGTCGCTGATTCATGAAACGCTGTTCCCGCTGTTAAATCAGTATATTTATAAATCAAGACGTGAACCTCTTGCCTACAAAAGCATTGAAGGACTTGAACATATTGATAAGGTAATTGAGGTGGACCAGTCTCCGATCGGACGGACACCACGTTCAAATCCGGCTACATATACCAATCTTTTCAGTGACATCCGTATCCTATTTGCAGAGCTTCCCGAGGCGAAGATCCGTGGTTACAAACCTGGTCGTTTTTCATTTAATGTGAAAGGCGGAAGATGTGAGGATTGTGAGGGAGCGGGTATGAAAAAAATTGAGATGGATTTCCTGCCGGATGTACATGTCAATTGCGAAACCTGCAAAGGAAAACGGTTCAACCGTGAGACTTTGGAAGTTCGTTTTAAAGGAAAATCGGTGGCGGATATTTTGGATATGACAGTGGAAACAGCACTTGAATTCTTTGAAAATCAGCCCCGTATTTTGAGAAAGGTACAGACATTGAACGACGTCGGCCTGGGTTATATTACGCTTGGGCAGCATGCTACTACGCTTTCCGGCGGAGAAGCACAGCGTGTGAAACTTTCGGAAGAATTGTCGAAAAGAGATACCGGTAAGACACTTTACATTCTGGATGAACCTACAACCGGGCTTCATTTTCAGGACATCCGCCATTTGCTCAATGTTTTGAACAAACTCGTCGAGAAAGGAAATACGGTTTTGACAATTGAGCACAATCTGGATGTAATTAAAGTGGCTGACCATGTAATTGATGTAGGACCCGAAGGCGGGGCATTAGGCGGCCGTATTATCGCAGAAGGTACCCCGGAAAAGGTTTCAAAGGTGAAAGGCAGTTATACCGGACATTTTTTGAAAGAGGAGTTGAAGGGGTGAGGGTGCTAACAGGGAAACTCCTATGGAGTTAATTGGGATGTTGTTTTAATGTTTTTCTATAAACAGGATGCCCCGATGGGGCAAATTCTGTGTTGCGATTGCTGCTTCATAGAAGCCACCTGTTTATAGAAGAGCCGTCACAACCAGAGTGGTGGCGGGCTCCTTAGGAGCCTTCTTTCTATCAGGGCAGCTTGTCATCTATGACACAATATTTTCCGAAAACCAAATCTACTCCCGATGCGAAACTTCCTCTCCTAAATTAAAACATCTCCGGCAACGCGCTTCGTAAAGATCTGTTTCTCCCAATAATACACGTTCATTGGATTCTGAAAGGCGGTATGAATGCGAGGCTACTTCACCGCAAACCATGCAGATTGCATGCACTTTGGTGACAAATTCCGCAATGGCCATCAGCTGCGGCATGCAGCCAAATGGTTTACCCAAGTAATCCATATCCAGCCCGGCAACGATCACGCGTTTTCCTGAATTTGCCAGTCCATCAACCACTCCGACAATATTTTCGTCAAAAAACTGTACTTCATCAATTCCGACAACTTCGCAATCTTCGGCCAATTCGAGGATTTGTGCCGAGGATGAAACCGGTGTGGAACGGATATAATTGTCGTTGTGAGAAACAATGTTCTCGACATGGTAACGTTGATCCAAAGCAGGTTTAAAGATTTGTATTTTTTGACGCGCAATTTTGGCTCTGTTGAGTCTGCGGATCAATTCTTCGGTTTTTCCCGAGAACATGGAGCCACAGATCACTTCAACCCAGCCGGTTCTGGGGATCTGATTTGCTTTCCTGTTTAATGGTTCGATGAACATGTAAGTGGTATAATTGAATCAGGCAGACCTGACGTAACAGCTAATTTTATTTATCTTTACAAAGCAAACATATTTTTATTAAACACTTTCGTTAAAAAGATCTTATTCGTATGTCGAATAGTTTGAATTCAATTGCTCTCAATCAATACGCTGCCCGGTTCTCGACTACGGTTTTGAACGAAGTCTACCGGTCGCAGGATATAGTTACCGGTGCCCAGCTGCTAAAACTTACACCGGTACGCCAGGTGAACCTTGGAATGCTTAATCGTTTATTCGAACAGTGGAAAAGCAATGCGGAGTCTTTCCGCAGTGTGTTTTTTGATTTTGATAATGATGAAGTAAAACAGGCACTTCAGGCTTTTATGAACACTGCTTCCCAACACATTGCAGTAAAACGCACTGACCTGGAACCATTGCTGCTTGATTCTGTGAAGGATGCGCTGAAATTATTATTTACTCCGGAAGTTTACTTTGAGGAAAAAATAAGATTACCTGCCGATTCCGAATTTACACAGGAAAAGGCAGAACAGCTTGTGAAATACACTCATATCCATCGCGCCATGGGTGAAGCTTTGCTGCAAAAACTGGTGGAAAGCGGTTCTGAATCTGTTTATCAGACGCAGGCTATTAGCTGGGTTTTTGAAGTTAAAAATAATGCAGATCTGCTGGATGACAGAGACCCTTATCTTATACAGTTTTCAGAGATCTTCCCGCTTAACCTTTCTGAACTGCTTCCGAAGGAAGAACAAAAGGCAAACGTTGCTCCATTAAAATCTGAATCAAAATCTTTTTTTGACGCCGCTTTTGGAGAAAGTGAAACCGTAAGACCTGAACCTGCCGCCGCTCCGCAGCGTGCCGAACCTGGTGTAGCTGTTTTATCCGAAATTGTAGCTAAAACCAATTCAACAGAGCGGGAATCGCTTAATAACCGTTTTAAGTCTAATATGCCCGAACCGGGTGAAGATAAATCTTATGGAACGATACCTGTAAAAGTGGAAAGCATTGCAGCTTCCATTCCGTTGGGTCAAAGGTTTATGTTTGTAAATCAGCTTTTTAGCAAAAATAGCGAGCATTTCGAAAAAGCGATTTATGAGCTTGATATGGTAAAAAGTTATGAAGAGGCGCAAAATCTGATCTGGCATAGATATGCTTCAAAATATGCATGGGATGTCAATGGAGAAGCCGTTACTGCTTTATTGAATATTGTAAAAAGAAAATTTAGCTGATATTCAGCATAGTGGGCTGCCGGTAAATAACCGGCAGCTTTTTAACTGCCGCAGTAAATATGAAAGAGCGATCTGGATATTTATCTCGACAGAAAAACTTCATCATAATAATCTTCATTTTTGTTTTTCTACCGTGCAGAACTCCCGGTCAGGATTTTCCTTTTCCTGCCGGTGCCAGATCCTGGGGTATGGGCAGCGCAACGGTTGCTAATTCCGATAATAGTTCTGTCTTCAGCAATATTGCCGGACTTGCCGGTATTCAGGAAGCGGTTGTTATTTCTACCTACGATTCACATTATGGTTTTGACGGTATCAGCACGATCGGATTTGGCGGCGTTTTACCGTTAAGTGATGATTTTGGAGCGGGATTTACTGTTCAACGATTTGGTGATAAACTTTACAACCAGCTGGCTTTGGGAATTGGAGCCGGCCATAGAGTAGGGCGATTCAGTTTGGGTGCGAAGGTCAATTATCTTCAAAATGCTGTTAATGCACCTTCATTGACCATCAGCCGACATGCTATTGCAATCGAGTTTGGTGGAATTGTTCAGTTCTCGCCCCGTTTTTCGTTTGGTGCACATGTTTTTAATCTGACACAATTCTCTTATTCCGGCGATTATGGAAATCGCGTCCCTACTTTGCTGCGTGCCGGATTTCTTTACAAACCACAAAAGAGTCTGGTACTGACTGCCGAAATTGATAAAAACACAGATTTGCCTGTTTCTGTAAAAGGAGGTTTGGAATATCAGTTCTTGAAAAAACTATTCATCAGAACCGGCTTAAATTCCCGCCCGCTGACTAATCATTTTGGTGCAGGTTTTAAAGGTGGGAAGTTTTACTTCGATTATGCGGTGCATTCACATGCGCAGCTTGGCTGGTCGCATCACTTTTCACTGGGTTATTGTTTTTGGAAAAAAAAGGAGGAAGAGTAAATTTTTTATTCTGAAATAACATTCTTTTACCCGTCCGACGGCGAAAAAGCCGTGGGACGGGTAGCCTCTCCGGTCGCATGGCTTTTTTGCCATCCGACCGGTAAAAAACTAGTTGCTAATTAATTCCAAAAACATCCTCTTTGCCTGATCCAGCGCTTCCAAATCAATATTAATCAATTCATTTTTTTCTTTTGCAAAGTCGATCAGTCTTTCGCTTGGCATGTTTCCAATCAGATCGTTTTGAGCCATCGGACAGCCGCCGTAACCCAGCAGTGCACCATCAAAACGCCGGCAGCCGGCAAGATAGGCGGTTTCTGTTTTTTCTTCCCAACGATCTTGGGTTGTATGGAAGTGTGCTCCAAATTCCAGATCAGGCCATTTTGGAATAAGTGCTGAAAAAAGTGCTTGAATATCTTCTGTTTTTGCAACGCCAACTGTATCAGCGAGGGAGAAAATTTTGATTCCAAACTGACTAAGTTTTTCAACCCACTGCATTACAATTTCCGGATTCCATACGTCGCCATACGGATTCCCGAAACCCATTGAAAGATAAATAACCAGTTCCTTTCCGGCTTTTTCGCAAAGCGCCGCAATGCGCTGAACACGAAGAAGTGATTCCTCAATTGTTGCGTTGGTATTTCTAAGCTGAAATGTTTCAGAAATTGAAAAAGGGTAGCCCAGATAGGTTATTTTTTCAAACGTACAGGCTTCCTGTGCACCACGCTCGTTTGCAACAATGGCCAGCAATTTTGAAGCCGATACCGAAAGATCAAGTTTTTCAAGAAGCGCAGCTGTGTCACTCACCTGCGGCATGGCTGTTGCAGATACGAAACTGCCAAAGTCAATGGTATCAAAACCAACCCGAAGCAGTTGGTTGAGGTAAGCGATTTTTTGATCAGTAGGGATAAACGGATGATAGCCCTGCCAGGCGTCTCTCGGGCATTCGATAATTTTCATGTTTTGCAATTTAAATGATCGTACCGTTTTTGCAGGAAGATTGAATTTAAATTTTAAAGAAAATTCCTTCGGACAGGAAACTCCTGCGGAGTTGAGAAGGTCTATGAATTCTTTTCTATAAACAGGATGCCCTTTGGGCAGCTTTTGAATCAGAATTTAAAATTCCAGTTCAAAAGCTACCTTAAAATTCCTAAATATTACATCAAAATAGGAGCAAGGTCTTTCTCATTTTCTGCCAGCCAGGCCGTGATCTCTTCCACAATCAGACGTATGCCAATTTCGGGTTTCCAGCCGGTTAAAGCGGTAACTTTTGTGTTATCAGTTACGTACAAACGAATATCTGCAGTGCGGTTTTCCGGAACCACCTTAATCGGAATTGTCTTTCCGGTTACTTCCTGACAAACTTTTGTAAGTTCCTGCAACGACGCACTGCTTTCAAGTCCGCCGCCGGCATTCAGGATTTCTCCGTTTACTTTGTCAAGATTATGAAGCTGCCAGTCGATCAAACGATAAAGATCAGCTACGTGCAGCATATCACGGGTTTGTTTGCCGGTTCCACCGTAGCCAAAATAACCCAGCTGCTGATTAAAATAGTGTTTTGCAATCCATAAGACCATTACGCCCTGATCAACCTTACCCATTTGCCAGGGACCGGTAATAACACCGCAACGGTTAATTACTGTTTTAAGGTTGTAAAACTCGTTGTATTCCTGAATGATCAGTTCGGAAGCAAGCTTGGTGGTTCCATACAATGATCTTGCGCCATTCAACGGAAAGTCTTCGGCTATTCCCTTTGAAGAAACACCCGGAACCGGCTGGTCGTCGGATAGTGCAAAACGGGTTTCTTCTTCAACAAAATTTAAAGTTTCAATCGTTTTGATCGGATACACCCGGCTTGTCGACAGAAATATAAATGCAGCTTTATGTTTCAGCGCGTAATTAAGGCAGTTCACCGTTCCCACCAAATTGGTATTGATCAGATAATCGGGTGTGCCGTCCAATCCTGCAAGCACCGAAGGTTCCGCAGAAGCTTCAATAACGGTATCCACAGCCGGAATACTGTCAAAATCTTCTTTATTTCTTATGTCTCCGTGAACAAATTCAACACCAGCTTTTTTTAACCGGGTCAGGTTAAGCTCGGAGCCACGGCGTTTTAAATTGTCGAGAGCAAATATCTGGTAGTCAGGATAATTAAGTTTAAGTGATATTGCTAAGGCGGAGCCTACGAAACCTGCACCTCCTGTAATTAGTATCTTCATAAAAGAAATTGGTGATTGAATGAAAGTGAATGTGTGATGAACCAAAGTCCAAAGTTAGGATCATTCAATAAGAATGGATAGTTAACGTCACATTTTTTGTGTTTTTGGAAAGAAATCGTGCTTTTGCTTCCTGCTAAATAATTATTGTCTTTAAATAGTAAGTAACTTGCGTTCACTTCTTTAATGGGTTGATACCCGCTCTGCCACAAAAGTCGGTTCTGTGGCGTAAAAGGAATAAAACCAGTTTATTTATGCGCGTTTTTACCATTGTTTTATCTGTTTTGGTACTGAAATCGGTATGTTCTTTTGGGCAGACAGCGTCGTCAGAACCAAACGGAATTTCTTTAGAAACTCCGCCGGAAACCAGCTATCCGGTTTCACTTTATAAGACCGCTACGGCCCAATCTCAAAACCTCTACAACGGCCGGCTTTACTATATCTACGATTCCCGAATGGAAGAACACCAGTTTTTCGAAGAAAGGAAGTGGAAAAAGGGAATTGTCTTTTATGAAGGACAGCGGTTTGACAGTGTCGCTTTGATGTATGATCTGGTTAGGGATGAGCTGGTTATAAAACATTTGAACGGCGATCCGATGTTATTACAGTCTGAAAAGGTTGATTATTTCTGGAATGAGGGGCACACCTTCAAACGATTTGAATCTGGAAAGGATATCACTCCGCAGATGCGTACCGGTTTTTATGATCTTGTATATAATGGCGAATCGCAGCTTCTGGTACGCAGGACAAAACAGCGTCAGGAGAAAATTGTGGACAAACGGGTGATCGCTTATTTCCCTGAGAAAAGCTTTTTCTACATCAGAAAAAATGGAAAGTATAATTTCGTCCGTTCAAAAAAATCGGTACTTGCTTTGTTTCCTGAATACAAAAAACAACTCAGAAAAGCACTGCGGGACGAAAATATTGCTTTTAGACCAGAAAGAGAAACAGCCATTGCCAAGATGGTTGCAACGTATGACGCATTAGCCAAACCATGAAAAAACTTTTACTCTTCACCTTTCTCTTTTGTTCAGTATTGTGTCTCCAAAATTCCTTTGGACAAAATGTGCCTGAGAAAAAGATTACAATGCGTCTTGATTCTGCCCGTTTTCATGATTTTGTAAAACAGGTTGAATCACAAACCGAATACTTCTTTTATTACGATGCCGTCCGTTTCGACTCGCTTTCACTGGACCTGAATGTTGAAAATCAAACTATCCGGGAGGTTTTGGACCAGGTTTTCAAAGGTTCTGAATTTGAATATGCCATCGATGGCCAAAAACGTATATATATTACCCAGGGGCCGAGGATCATTACACAACTTCAGCCTGGGCTGTTCGATCCTAATGCTGTTGAAAATGGTGCGGTAACTTATGCCGGGCCGGAAGACGGCGTGAGGGAAAAGCTGCTTTCTTCCGCTGAGAGTAAAGTCCATGAAATTGGCATAAAAAAGACAAAAATTACACCGGGTAATTCCACGCTCACGGGTTATGTCAGAAATGCCATTACAGGTGAACCTGTGATCGGAGCTGCTGTTTATATCGAGTCACCCTCGATTGGTGTGACTACGGATGCGCTTGGATTGTATGCTTTAAGCATTCCGCGGGGCAAGCAACTTGTCAGAATTAAAAGTTTTGGAATGCGCGAAACCCAGCGTCAGGTTATCCTCTATTCCGATGGAAAACTGGACATCGAAATGCGCGAAAGCGTGATTGCGCTAAAAGAAGTTTCCGTAAAAGCAGGAATGGACAAAAACGTGGTAAGCACGCAGATGGGACAGGTGAAACTGACCATTAAAAATCTCAAGCAAGTACCAACTGTTTTTGGTGAAACAGATTTGCTTCGTACGATTCTTACCCTGCCTGGTATTAAATCTGTTGGTGAAAATAGCACAGGGCTAAACGTTCGCGGAGGGTCTACGGATCAAAACCTGATCCTTTTTAACGATGCAGTAATTTACAATCCTTCCCACCTTTTTGGGTTTTTCTCTGCGTTTAATCCTGATGTATTAAGGGATGTGGAGTTATATAAAAGTACAATTCCTTCCAAATTTGGCGGTAGGTTATCTTCCGTACTTGATATCAACAGCCGTGACGGAAATAAGAAAAAATTTGTGGCTTCCGGTGGGATCGGACTGGTAACAGGGCGATTAACCGTAGAAGGCCCGATAGTTAAAGATAAAACGTCTTTTCTGCTTGGCGGGCGTTCAACCTATTCCAATTGGGTAATTAAAGCACTGGATAATCCAGCTTACAACAAAAGTTCAGCCTCGTTTTATGATGTCAACCTGCATGTGAGCCATGAGATCAATGAGAAAAATAGTTTGTTTTTAACCGGTTATGTCAGCGATGACCGTTTCAGATTGTATGGTGATACACTTTACACCTATCAGAATCAGCTTGCTGCTTTAAAATGGAAACATACTTTTAACCCGAAACTTTACAGCGTTTATACCGTTTCGCACAGTCAGTACAAATATTCCATGGGTGCTTCGGGTCTACCGCTTAACTCCTTTGACCTGAAATTTAATATTCAGCAGTCCAACTTTAAGGCCGATCTCAGTTATGTTATTGATCCAAGACATACGCTTGATTTTGGTGTAAGCTCAATATATTACAAATTAAAGCCCGGAACATTTACTCCGCGGGGTGCCGAATCTCTGATCATTCCGGATACACTGCAGCCGGAGCAGGCTCTCGAAAGCGCGATTTATATTGAAGACAAATTTGAGGTTAATCCCCGCCTTTCCATCACAGCCGGTATCCGTTTTTCTTTTTACCAATATCTTGGACCCAAAACGGTTAACAATTATCTGCCAGGTTTTCCGGTTGACTACATCTATGAAAACGGAACAGAAAAATTCGGTTCAGGAAAGACGATCAAGAACTATGGCGGACCCGAGTACCGGGCTTCGATGCGTTACAGTGTTTTGGACAATCTTTCCCTGAAACTCAGTTATAACACTTTACGGCAATACATCCACTTGCTGACCAACACGATGACGGTTTCTCCGACTGACATCTGGAAGTTAAGTGACAAGTATGTGAAGCCACAAATCGGGGATCAGGTTTCGCTTGGGCTGTACCGTAATTTCAGAGGAAATAAGATTGAGGTTTCTTTGGAGGGTTATTACAAAAACATCAAAAACTTCCTCGATTACAAAGGCGGTGATTCGCTGATCATGAACCACAACATCGAAGCGGCTGTGCTAAATACGAAAGCCAAGGCGTACGGTGTTGAATTTATGGTAAAAAAAATGACCGGAAAGCTTAACGGATGGCTGGGTTACACTTACTCCCGCACGCTGCTAAGGGCAACGGATCGTGAGTCGGTAGATGCGCCGAATAAAGGCAACTGGTACCCGAGCAACTACGATAAACCCCACGATTTTACGATGATCAGCAATTACCGCTTCTCACATCGTTTCAGTGTTTCTCTAAACTTTACTTACAGCACCGGCAGGCCTTACACGCCTCCGATCGGGAAATATTACATCGATGGAGCACAAAGAGTTTATTATGCAGATCGTAACCAGTTCCGTATTCCAAATTACTACCGGACGGATCTTGCCATGAACATCGAAGGCAATCATAAGATCAAAAAGCTGGCACACAGCTCGTGGACGCTGGCAGTTTATAATTTATTTGGGAGAAAAAACCCGAGTTCGGTTTATTTTCAAACAGTTAATGGCCAGGTCAACGGTTATCAGCTTTCGATTTTTGGACAGCCTATTCCTACGATTACTTACAATTTCAGATTCTAAGCAGGAATGTTATGAAATATAATTTATTGAAATTTAGCTTTTTTATCCTGCTCCTCTGTGTGGATAGCTGTATCGAACCCTTCTCTCCGCCGGAAGTAAATTCGGATGAAAAATATCTGGTTGTTGATGGTTTTCTGAATGCAGGCAGCGATACAAGTAAAATTGAACTTCGCCGGACACAAAATACAAATGACGGATCGGCGATATCGGTTGAAACCGGTGCCAAGATTTCTGTTGAGATGGAATCCGGGACGGCCTATTCTTTCACTGAAAAAGGAAAAGGGGCTTATTTTCTTCCTCCGATTAATGTAAATCTTTCAGGAAAATACCGGCTCAGGATCAAAACTGCCGGCGGGAAGGAATATATGTCGGATTATGTTCCTGTTACGACAACACCTCCGATTGACAGTCTGGGTTCTGTTTACGATGCCGAACGGGATGCTATGGTTATTAAGGTAAATACACACGACCCGACCAACAAAACACGGTTTTACAAATGGAAGTTTGAAGAAACCTATCAGTACAGGGCAGCGTATTATTCTACGCTGGTTATTGATACAAAAAAGAATGAGATCGTCTATCGGAATGAAGACATTAATCTGTGCTGGAAATCGGCATTTTCTACGAACATCACACTGGGTTCTACCATCAAGCTGAGCGCCGACGCGATACGGGATTTGCCGATCAACGTCGTACCGATCAGTACCAATAAATTTTATATCAAATATAGTATTCTGGTCAAGCAGTTTGGTCTAACGCAGGACGCTTTTGAGTACTGGACGGCGCTGGCCAAAACGACTCAGGGAACCGGAAGTCTTTTTGACCCGCAGCCATCACAGGTAACCGGTAATATTAAAAATATTGCGAATCCAAAAGAACTGGTATTCGGCTATTTCAGTGCTTCCCGGGAAACTTCAAAACGGATTTTCCTGACGCCTAACCGCGGACTGTATCCAAGGTGCGATCCGCCTGATACTTTGTCGGTGGCAGATGCGCTTAAAGCCAGCGGCATTATGCTAATCAGTTATCAGGGTGAAAGAATGGATAGCGTTTTAACAACTTCCAGCTTTTGCGCGGATTGCCGTGCACAGGGTGGAACAAATATCAGACCTCCTTTTTGGCAATAACTATATCGGTGAAGATTATGATAAAAAGATATAAAAAAATATTGCTCCTCTTTTTAACCTTGGCTGTTGGTTCTGCCAGGAGTTACGGGCAGGATGATCCGATGGTAAAATCGCTGAAAGACAGGTTTAATCTTTACAGCACTACTGCTTTACAGGAAAAAATATATGTGCATCTTGACCGCTCTTTCTATCTGATAGGAGAAACGATCTGGTTTAAGGCATATAATCTGGACGGGTCCCGCCATCGTTTTCTGGATATGAGCAAAGTGGCTTACCTGGAAATACTCGACAAAGAGAATAATGCCGTCGCTCAGACCAAGTTTTCTCTTCTGAAAGGCAAAGGAAACGGATCGCTGCTGATTCCGGCTTCGGTTGTAAGCGGGAATTATAAAGTAAGATGTTATTCCAACTGGATGAAAAATTTCGGTGCAGATTATTTCTTTGAAACCGATATTACGGTTGTAAACCCATTTCTGAAATTTGATCCCGAGCCGGATGCTAAAAAGGAAATCACGTATGACGTACAGTTTTTCCCGGAAGGCGGATATCTGGTAAAAGGTCTTGAAAGTAAGGTTGCGTTTCGTGCAGCAGGACCGGATGGAAAAGGGATCCAATTTAAAGGGGTTGTTGTCAGTGGGCAAAATGATGAAATCGTAAAGTTTCAGCCTGGTAAATTTGGTATCGGAAGTTTTATTTTTAAACCTCAGACAACCGACACTTACCGTGCAATAATTACCGACAGCCAGGGCAAAGAACATACCTATCCATTGCCTCAGGTACAGGAAAGAGGTTATGTGATGCGCGTGACTGATTCGACTTCCAATTTGATTAAGGTAAGTGTAATCCGTCCGGCAGAAGAGGAGCAATCCGTGGTTTATCTACTAGCTCATACAAGACAAATCAACCCGATTGCAGATAAAAAAAGCTTTGCAGGAAACAGGACTGAGTTCCTGATCAACCGCGCACAGCTGGGCGAAGGCATTTCTCATATGACTATTCTCAATGAAAAACTCAAACCAGTTTGTGAAAGACTGTATTTCAAAAGGCCTGAAAAACGGCTGAATATTGAAGCGGGCGTGGGCAAGCCTGAATTTGCTACAAGGGAAAAAGTAACAATGAATTTGTCTGCTGAAACAACAGGCAGTTTGACGAATATGTCCGTTTCGGTTTTTCTGACCGACAGTATCCAGGCCTTAGCACAAAATGATATTTCAAGTTATTTCTTTCTTACTTCGGACCTGAAAGGGCGTATTGAAGATCCCGCCTATTACTTTCAAAACAATACAAAGGAAACGGATCGTCAACTGGATGATCTGATTATTTCGCATGGCTGGCGCAGGTTTAAATGGGAAGATGTCTTTGGCGGAACATTACCCAAATACCAGCATCTTCCTGAATTTGACGGACATCTGGTTTTGGGCAAAGTATTGAACATATCCGACAACAGTCCGGCTCCGGGGATTGATTCCTACCTTGCAGCGCTGGATTTTCCTGCAAAGCTTTATGTGAACCATAGTGATGCGGAAGGTAATTTTATGTTTGAACTTAAAAATTTTACCGGTGCAAAAGAGGTCACGCTGCAAACCAATCTGCTGCGCGATTCTACCTATAAATTTGAGATCAGTAATCCCTTTTCAAAACAGTTTTCTCAGGCTGCTGTTCCTGCTTTTAAGTTTGATAAAAATCTGGGTAATCCGTTGTTGACACGCAGCATCAATATGCAGAGCGGCAACTCCTTCTTGCCACGTTTGTTTACAACCCGTAAAGCAGTTCTGACAGATTCTCTGGCGTTTTTTGGTGTGCCTGATGAGAAGTATTTTCTGGATGATTTTACCCGTTTCCCAACAATGGAAGAAGTTTTGAGGGAATATGTAAGAGGAGTTGTGGTCAGAAGAAGAGATAAAGGTTTTCACTTCCGGATGGTGGATAAGTTGCTGCCTAATACGTTTTACAAAACAGATCCACTTGTTTTGCTGGACGGTATCCCGGTTTTTAACGTAGATAAAATCATGGAAATTGATCCCCTTAAAATTAAAAAAGTAGAATTGCTGAGTTCCTGGTATCTGTTGGGTGCAATGAATTTTACGGGTATTGTCAGTTTTTCTACCTACAAAAATGATCTTGCCGGTTTCGAACCTGATCCGCGTGTGCTCATTACGCAATACGAAGGTGTGCAGGCGCAACGGGAATTTTATGCGCCAAAATATGACAGCCAGACGGAACTTGTCAGCCGCCTGCCCGACTTCCGAAATTTACTTCACTGGGCTCCGAATGTAGTGACGGACCAAACCGGAAAAGCGCAAATTCAGTTTTTTACCTCCGAACAAACAGGCTCTTATAAAGTTGTGGTGCAGGGTATTACTGAAAAGGGTGTTGCCGGCAGCAAGACTTTTAATTTTTATGTTGGGAAGCGGAGTTTGTAGGGGAAGGGCGGCTTAAGGGACTATTACGAATTTATTTTAATAGTGGGTACTTATCTGATGATAAAAAGTAAAGTGATCACGACACTTAAAATTCTAGGCGTAATACTTGGTAGCATGATCTTGGTTCTGAGTATTTTCATCTTTATCTTTATTTATTTTGGTGATGCAGGTTGTGGAAATGAGATTTACCAAACCATCTATTCTCCTGATCATTTAAAAAAAGTTTTAGTTTATGATAGAGATTGTGGTGCTATAACGGGTTTTTCAACACATGTTACATTATTAGATACCAGTGAGGCTACAAGTAGCGGTGGTAATTTGTTTGTTGCGGATAGTGATCATGGCCGTGCTAAGGCACATGAGCAATATCAAACGCTCATTGATATCCAAGTCTTGTGGATCAATGATCGAACATTAGAAATTGAATATGATGGGAAGGCCAGAGTATTTACTAAAGTTGATCAATTGGCAGATATCGATATAATTTATATTAAAAAATAAAGTGCATTATGAAGCTGGCTAAGCTCTGAAGTTATACATCGACATTTGTGCGGTAAAGAAACCCGGGTGTAAAAGCTAGTAAAATTGCGAATACGGCCTATTCATTATTTGTAATACGAAAATTTAAGAAAAAAATCCGTCCTCACTACAACCAAATCAAAAGCGAAAGGGTCTCCTGATTACCTATTAATCTTTATCCTTAGCAAATGAAAAATATTACCGCTGCAATTCTGCTTTTTCTTGTGCTTACCGGCAGCAGCTGCCAGTTAGACAATTTACAGCCTGATCCAATTATTATCGTTGATCCGCCTTTTGCTACACTTATTGGCAAGGATAGTATCACTTCCGGGAATTATTTGGGAATTGGAATTAACGAAGAAGCTCAAAAGATTTATTCTGCAACGCAATCGCTGGGGCAAACAGACAGTATTACACATATCAACATTGTCAGTAATTTTTCGGTAAACCTTGCAGATTTACAGGGCCGCATTCCGCTTTATGATTACATTGTATTCGATGAGGCAAAAGGAACGGATTCGGGAGTACAATTATCGTTTGAATCCGGAAAGGTTAAAAGTATTTACCTGAACAGCGGAAAGTCTATTAAGCAGTGGCCGTCTAATTCAACGGTGGAACTGTCGGTCCGTATCGGCGACCGAGCAACTGATGTTTATCCAAAACTGGTAAAAATCCGCAACAATGGTACATACGCCCACAAGTTTGAGCGATTGTTGCTGGCAACCAAAACGCTTTCAACACCTTACGACGTATTGATGGCCCGTTCGCCACAGTGGTACTTTGTTCGAAGAACTGGAGCTGGTCTTTGGGAATTGATAAAAATCCATTTTAAGGATGGCAAGGTGCTCTACATAGAAGTCGATAAATACAGGAATTGATGCCTTTTAATAAGAATCTGGTGTAAATTCAAGATAATCAGTTTGTTGTCAGCTTCTTTTTAATAATGTAACCAGATTATTTTATTAAATTTATTTATTCAATCATCCTGTATCCATGAAAGCCGCACTGTATTGTCTCTTCGTAACTTTATTATTTGTTAGCACTGCATGTGATGACAATATGGTAAAACCAGTGTCTGATCAGGAGGTATACTTTGAAGTTTCTTATACCAATTTTGCCTGGGGAGAGCAGTTCAGAGGTTTTTTAATAGACAAGGATGGGAAAATCAAAACGTATGATAAACCGGCTCAGTGGAATAAAGTAACTGAAAAATCGGGGTTGTCTGTAGCCCAGCTCAAAGAAAATCTTTCAAATTCTGTCAATACAGATAAAAGTGTTTCTATGGCGGAGTTAAAAGAGAATATTTCAAAAATAAGCTCGATAGGAAACAGTTTTTCCAAACCGGTAGCAAAAGGAGCAGATCAGGGGCAAACTCTGTTTTATGCTTATCGTTACGACGCGGAAAAATTGATTTATACACCAATTCTGCTTAGCCAGACAGGAGATGTTGAAAGCCATAATACAGATGCCGCCGCCATAGAACTTTCAGCCTGGCTGGCTGGTGTTCTTGCGAAGGTTTACTGACGAACGTGGAGTAGTAATAATGGCGTAGAACAGAGAATTCATTAATAAGAAAGGCTGTCATTTTTTGAACAGCCTTTCTTGCATAAAAGAGGTTATTCTTAAATATAAAATTCTGACGTGTGCTTAATTTCTTTAAGTACAAATGTGCTGTTCAGTACACCGATATTATCGATTTTAGATAGTTTATATTTTACGAAATCATGGTATTCATCCAGACTTCCAACATTTATTTTAAGCAAAAAATCAACCTGACCGGCCATGTGATAACATTCCTGTACTTCCTCCAGATTTTGAATTTCCTGCTCGAATTTTTCAATAAAAGCTTCATTGTGGTAGCGCATGGAAACCTGACAGATGGTTGTTACCGAGCGGTTAATAAGCTTTTTGTCCAAAATGGCCACATACTGTTTGATAAATCCCAGGCTTTCCAGTCTTCTGATCCGCTCGTAGATTGGTGAGATGGTCAGGTTCAGCATGGTAGCTATTTCCTTGGTTGTCTTTTTTGCATCTTTTTGCAGGATCCTGAGGATTTTAGTATCGATTTTATCAAGTTGCTCCATAATGGAATAATATTTACTGCAGTTAATTACGAATACAAGTGATCAAAGTAATATTTACTTTAAAATTAACATAGTCTGGGAATATTTGCTGACAAAGTGCTGTAATATTGAAAATTATATCTGAAAAGGTAAAATTGCAAGTGATTTATGCTTTTAATAAACGCTCGACAAAATGAAATCAGAACGTATTTTAGTAATTGGTGCAAACGGGCAGATCGGTTCCGTACTGGTGGAATATCTTCGTGGAATTTACGGAGAAAACAGGATTATCGCTTCTGATTTACGTGAGCCGGAGTTAAAGACAGATTATTTTGAAAAACTGGATGCTACCGATGCGGCCGGTCTTTCAAGTATTGTTCGCAAACACAAAATTACCCAGATATACCATCTGGCTGCAATCCTTTCTGCAAACGGAGAAAAGGAACCGTTGAAAACCTGGGATATTAATATGCAGACTTATTTTAACGTGTTGGAAGCAGCGCGCGAAAATGGGGTGAAAAAGATATTTTATCCAAGTTCAATCGCAGTTTTCGGAGTAAATGTGGATGTTACCGCTGAACAGTATTCTTTCCTGGATCCGGCAACGGTTTATGGTATCAGCAAAGCAGCAGGGGAGAATTGGTCGAATTACTACTTTAAAAGATATGGCCTCGATATTCGTTCTTTGCGTTATCCGGGAATCATTAGTTATCAGTCGATGCCTGGTGGCGGCACTACGGATTATGCTGTTGATATTTATCACAAAGCAGTTAAAGGTGAACATTTTGAATGTTTCCTGAAAGAAGATACTACGCTTCCTATGATTTACATGAGCGACGCCATGGATGCAACGGTGCGTCTCATGGAAGCTGCAAGTGATAAAATTAATGTCCGCACGAGTTACAATCTGGCGGGAATGAGCTTTTCTCCCAAAGAAATTGCTGCAAGTATTAGAAAACTAATTCTGGATTTTGAGATTAGCTACAAACCGGATTTTCGGCAGGGTATTGCAGAATCATGGCCACAGCAGATAGATGATTCCTTTGCTAAAAAAGACTGGGGCTGGCGACCAACCTATACCCTTGATAAAATGACTGAAGAAATGATTTCTGAATTACAGAAAAAATATAAAACGGTTAAAATCTGACCTTTGCAGTAATTTTTGGCTGTGACCGGCCGCAACATTTTAAAATATACCAATCATGTACGGAAATATTCAGCAGGAACTTCAGCAGGAACTGGACGCAATCAAAGAAGCAGGACTGTATAAAAAGGAGCGTATCATCACAACGCCCCAGTCTGCACTGATCTCTACCGACAATGGTAAAGAGGTGCTTAATTTTTGTGCGAATAATTACCTGGGGCTTTCTTCACATCCGGATGTAATTAAAGCTGGAATCGAGGCGATAAAAACACATGGTTTCGGTATGTCATCGGTACGTTTTATCTGCGGAACCCAGGATATCCACAAAGAACTTGAACGCAAAACTGCTGAGTTTCTGGGTACTGAGGATTGCATACTTTACGCCGCTGCATTTGATGCAAACGGTGGGGTTTTTGAACCGCTGTTAGGAGAAAACGATGCCATCATTTCCGATGAACTGAATCACGCTTCTTTAATTGATGGTATTCGTTTGTGTAAAGCAAAACGTTTTCGCTACAAACATAACGACCTGAATGATCTTGAAACGCAATTGAAAGCAGCACAGGGAAGCCGCCGGATTCTGGTGGTAACAGATGGTGTTTTTTCAATGGACGGAACAATTGCACAGCTTGACAAAATTTGCGACCTCGCCGAACAGTACGGTTCAATGGTGATGATCGATGAGTGTCATGCGTCCGGTTTTATCGGAAAAACGGGTCGCGGCACACATGAGTTCCGAAACGTAATGGGACGGATTGACATCATTACCGGAACTTACGGCAAAGCATTGGGCGGTGCGTCGGGTGGTTTCACGGCTGCTAAAAAAGAGATTGTTGAAATTCTGCGCCAGCGTTCACGTCCTTATTTATTTTCCAATACACTGGCTCCGTCCATCGTGGGTGCTTCTATTGCGGTATTGGATATATTGTCGTCATCAACTGCACTTCGTGATAAACTGGAAACCAACACGGCCTACTTCCGTAAGGAAATGACGGAAGCAGGTTTTGATATTCTTCCCGGCGAGCATCCGATTGTACCGATTATGCTGTACGACGCAAAACTTGCACAGGAATTTGCAGCCAAACTTTTGGATGAAGGAATTTACGTAATCGGCTTCTTCTATCCGGTTGTACCTCAGGGAAAAGCAAGGATTCGTGTACAAATTTCAGCCGGACATGATCAGTCTCACCTGGAAACCGCCGTCGCCGCCTTTACGAAAGTGGGGAAGGAGCTTGGGGTAATTTGATAGCTTTGTATTAAGTATATATAAAGGAGAAAAACCGCAAGCTGCTGTAGGTTGGCAGCTTGCGGAATTAAATTAACTTATCGCACTAAAAGCCATATCCATACTCCCTGAATTCCACCTCAATCTTCCCTTTTGTTGCTGTGCCGGGTATGAATCGTATACAATACATGGTCCCTTCTTGGCTGGTATCTACTCCTCCTTCAACAACTATGGAGTCTTTGTATGTTTTTATAAATCTCCGTCTCATGATAATATCTACTTCACTAAGATTATTGCCATGTATAAACGTAGAAAATCTATTATTATCGCGACAATTACCTTCGTGAAAACCCAACGTCCCATTCATGACTCCTTTGATTTTATAACTAACCTTACTTTGGTCTCTTCGTATTTTGTAAAACAAAGCCTGAGGTTTCGATATGTCTGTTATCGTTTGGACTTCTGTAAGATCCTGGCGTCGACAGCTTACTGCTAGTGCCAGTAGCATAGGTATAAGGATTTCTTTAATTGTCATTGCAAAAAGTTGTGGCTGAGCTTGTGGGGAATAATTGAGCTTCTTTATCGCCAGTAGTGCCTTTTGAGAGCCTTTTTCCACGTCCATCTTTTATTGCCTTCAGAACGGCATCACGCAGTGCAATTCCCGAGCATCCGCAGGTTTGAGCTACTTTGCGTCCAAGAGCATTATTTTGGAGATCCATATCAATATCCAAAGTTTTAACGGTCCAGTCTCCTTCATGGTTATCTCCTATTATCTTAGCTTCCTCTTCTCCGAACGAATTATAATTCATAGGATTCTAAAAGGCATTTGATTCATGTTTATGATCCAGAAAAAATAATCACAACTGAATATAAAACTGCATGCTGCAATAATGAACAGCTTGCAGAGATACAGTAAGCGTAGGCACTAAAAGCCATATCCATGTTCACGGAATTCCACCTTAATTTTGCCCTTTGTTGCTGTGCCAGGAATAAATCTCACACAAAATAAAGAGCCCTTTTGGCTGGTCTCAATACCTTCTTCCGTTGAAATTGAATCCTTGAAGACTATTAAGTAATTGAGTTGAGTAACGCTGTCAACATCGCTAAGGTGATTGCTAGCAATGACCGATGAGAACTTTTCAGGGTTAAAGCAATTGTTGCCATAATAACCCAAAGTCCCGTTCATCTTTCCCTTGATTCTACAATCAACTTTGCTCCCATCTCTTTTTATTGCATAATACAAAGATTGTGGCTCGGAAAAGTCGGTAATCGTTTGGACTTCGATGATGTCGGGTCTCCCGCATCCAACCACCGCTACCATTAAAATAGTGAGAATCAGCTTAAAGGTGATCATTACAAAAGCTGGTTGCGTTATTTGTATTAATTAGTTTATTTAATTGAGTGTCGGGGCTAACAAATCGTCGTTTTCCACGTCCATCTTTTATTGCCTTCAGAACTGCATCACGTAGTGCAATTCCCGAGCATCCGCAGGTTTGAGCTACTTTGCGTCCAAGGGCATTATTTTGGAGATCCATATCAATATCCAAAGTTTTAACGGTCCAGTCTCCTTCATGGTTATCTCCTATTATCTTAGCTTCCTCTTCTCCGAACGAATTATAATTCATAGCATTCTAAAAGGCATTTGATTCATGTTTATGATCCAGAAAAAATAATCACAACTGAATATAAAACTGCATGCTGCAATAATGAACAGCTTGCAGAGATACAGTAAGCGTAGGCACTAAAAGCCATATCCATACTCCCTGAATTCCACCTCAATCTTCCCTTTTGTTGCTGTGCCGGGGATAATCTGCAGGCAATACATTGCACCTGATTGGGTTCCTTCACAGCCTCCTTCCGTATTCACCGAGTCTTTAAAAATTCTGAAGTATCTTCTTAATGAGACACTGTCAACTTCCGTGAGGTTTCCTGCGGAGATGAAAAATTCATCCTGGTTAAAGCAGGTTCCTTCTATTCTTCCAACCGTTCCATTCATAGTGCCTTTCATATGATAGCTTACAATACTATTTTCTCTTTGAATAGTATGAAAAAAAGAATGTGATCTCGACAGATCTGTTATGATGTGCCGCTCTATAATGTCAGAACGACCACAACCCACCAGTAATAAGAAAACGGTCGAAAAAAATTGCTTAATTGTCATTGCAGAAAGTGGTTGCTGAGCTAGTGGAGATTAGACGTTCTTCCTTTTTACCCGTGACGCCTATGGAGTTACGTTTTCCACGTCCATCCTTTATTGCCTTCAAAACGGCATCACGTAGTGCAATTCCCGAGCATCCGCAGGTTTGAGCTACTTTGCGTCCAAGAGCATTATTTTGGAGATCCATATCAATATCCAAAGTTTTAACGGTCCAGTCTCCTTCGTGGTTATCTCCTATTATCTTAGCTTCCTCTTCTCCGAACGAATTATAATTCATAGCATTCCAATAGGCATGCTTAAAGGCATTTTGATTTGTCCCGTCAATATCTACAATCCAGTCACTGAAAATGCCATCCTTTTGGCACATATATTCAGACCTGGATTGATTCTCAGCCTTTTGGGTATTGAACCAGGCCGCAGGAGCTTTCCCAGGGTTAGCTTTCAGCCATGCAGTTTCACGGGGATTCAAGTCTCGAAGCCAGGCATTAAATTGGCTGATCCTGTCTTCAGGTACCGCCCATCCCTCAGTAACCGTGTCATCTTGATTCTGATCCCCGCCTGAGGTGTCTCCTCCGCTGCCGCCACTGCCAGAAGGTGCATACTCCGTGTCATGCTTATTTTGCTCACAATTTCTGTCAGCAACATAGTAGGAAAAACTTTCGGTGTACATAAATTGGGGAGGCCCACAACCGTTTGACGAGCACGCGATCGAATAATAATCAATGGTTGTTGATTGCAATATCAGCCCGCAACTAGTTCGTAAGTTTCCTTGCTGTCCAATGTCCTTCGGCAACAAGGTCTGAACAAGCTCTCCATTCTTGTATACGAATCCACGTTTAAAATGCCCTTCCGTGTCTTCAAACCAGTGCATACCAGTGAAATCCTTGTCTTTTGATTTTTTCTGCTTCCGGTATTCTGCATCAGTCTTGGTATACATACGTTCCACCACTTCTTTTCCATCTCCGTCTAGGTACACCACCAGCTGAACAGGGGTTATCAAATCCTCCTCCGCAATTTTGGACTTGTCTTTTATGAAGCCCATAGTGGTAAGTGTAGCTGATTCCTGCATTTCAAAATCGGGATCACTAACGCACTGGTTCCACCTTTAAATTTAAGCCTTTTAGGTCTGTCCCAGTCCGGAGCCTCTCCGAGTTTCTTTTTCCTCGTATTTGCTATTGCTTCGCCTGCCTTGTTTGCACTTTCATACAGAGCCTTTGCCCGTTCCACAGAAATCTCATCAGGAACTATGGCTTGGGCGATTGGCACAGGCTGAACGGCTAACTCGTTCCGATTACATGCAGCCCCAGCAAGCAGGGTTAGCATTAACAGATTTGATAAATAGTTCGGCGTTTTGTTCATCGTAATGTAATAATAGTTTCATATTGGACTTAAATAATTTTAAGACTGGACTTCCAGCCATAAGTCACAATGCAAAACGCACTTTTAATAAGCGATTTACTATTAAATAATTACGGGAATATATATCCGATAGTGAAGAAGTTGTTTGAAAAATTACACTTCTTCTTCTTCTTCAAGCAAATGCACTTCAACGTGCAAGGATTGTAAAGTAGCGTTACCATATTGCGTAACCATGGCTACGTCGGCTGCGTCACGTCCGTGGGCTATTTCAATTCTGTAACCTTCTGTCTTTTCCTGAACGGCGTCGAAAGTGTACCAATCTCCCCCGATATAAACATCAAACCAGGCATGCAGATCCATGTCTTTAAGTTTATCCAGATAACCTACCGTCATACGGGTTGGGATACACAAGTTTCTGCATAAGGCAATGGCCAGATGTGTAAAATCGCGGCAAACGCCTATACGGTTACGGGCAAGGTCCAGTGCGGTGGTGCTGGAATCTGTCATTCCATATTGATACTTCACATTTTGATGAATCCAGCTCCTGATCGCTTCAACCTGATCGTACCCCGGCGTTAAATTTCCGGCAATCTCCAGAGCCAGCATATTTATTTCGTGCAGGTCCGACTCACAATACCTGCTTGGTAAAATATAATGCATAATATCGTCGGGCAGATCGCCTACAAGTACATAACCCGGCGCAGGGCTTGGAATCTCTTTTGTTTTATTTACCTGTGCCTGTACTTCGGTAGTTATCGTAACCTGGCCAACCGGCAAAATAGTGCGTTGGCATGGATTGCCGTATAAATCAGTGTACTCAGAAAATGGTACGGATGGTTCAATGTTAAAGCCTTCTTCCAGAATAGCCTGACCTTCCTGACGGCGCGGGCGGAGCATTGTTGTAATTGTAGTGGGGGCATATACGTCGTAGGTGAATACGCTTCTTCCCTGCATTTTCATGAATTCGCTGATTAAAGTTTAGTAAATATAGAATGCTTACGGGTCTTAAATTCTGGTGCCATTAATTAATTCAGCGATTTTTCTGCGTTTTGCAGACATTTTTCCGTTTTCTTGTTTTAGGATTATTTTTTATATAAATCATGATATACATAGCATCTTATAGGTGTGATGACGTTAGATTTTCATTAAAAAGGGATCTTTCCAATGTTTGGTAAGAACGAATTTTTAACTTAATGTCTTTAAATCATAGTTTTCGTTTTAAAAATAGATAGTCATGGCAACAACAAAATGGGTCGTAGATCCTGCACACTCCGAAGTTCAGTTTAAGATTAAACATCTGGTAATCTCCACTATAACAGGTTCTTTTAATAATTTTGAAGGCGGTGCAACTTCGGACCAAAACGACTTCGAAAGTGCTGAAATTCACTTCTCATTGGATGTAAACAGTATTGATACAAATGTGGAAATGCGTGATAATCACCTCAAATCGGCCGATTTTTTTGACGCTGAACAATTTCCTCACATCACCTTTCAATCAAATTATTTTCATAAAGTAAAAGGTGATAACTACAAATTATCAGGTTTGCTTACTTTGAAAGGCATCACCAAACCAATAGAGCTGGACGCAGAATATGGTGGAACTGAAAGAGATGCACAGGGAAATATCAGAATCGGTTTTGAAGTAACAGGTTTGCTGAGCAGACAGGAATTCGGACTGAATTATATGCAGCTAACAGATTCCGGCGGTATGCTTATTGGCGAGGATGTGAGGCTGATCGCAAACATTCAGCTGATGCGGCACGAGTAGTAATGATTGATTGATATAAGGATGAATAAATAAAGCATCCCTTCCTGCCTTTCGGTGTGAAGGGTTGCTTTTTTAGGATAGCTGGTTGTTCACCTTTTCCAGGTTTTTAATAACCTCACTGATTTTCGCCTGCTGCTTACTTAAAATTCTTGGTCTGAGGTAAACCCAGTTGAACAAAATCCAGGCAGCCGTGATCCCGTAAGCGATTAATCCTCCTATCAGGGGCATTTTTAAAGTATACTCAATCATATAAAGTAAAAGTCCCATACCGAGTGCCGCAAAATAAAGGTTCATAATTCGTGTTCCCAATACAAGCTGTTTTTCCTTTATTGTGATCAGCAATTGTAAATAGTCAGCAGCGTTAAGTGACTGGTCTGCGTCTTTCATCAGTAAACGAAGCAGTCCGCCCGAAGAAACGAGGAAAAATATGATTGCAAGTATGATCAGTGCTACACCAATTCGCGTCGTTATCAGCTCCGGTTCAATAAAGTAACCGATAGTCAGGATAAATAGCATGGTTGCAACACCCATGGCCATTACAAGCAGCATCTGGTTGCGATTTTTGTTTTTAAGCTTTAATGCTGATTTGAGTAATTCATTTAAATCTGGTTGCGGAATGGCATCCTGCTTATTCCAAAGGTCTTTCAAATTATTCGTGTCCATTTGAATTGAATTTTTGAGATAGTTTTTCTTTAATCCGATGAATTCTTACCCTGATATTAGATTCGGTCATCCCTAAAACTTTTGAGATTTCCGCCTGTGGGATTTCTTCCAGTTCCATGGAGATGATTAACCGGTCAACTTCCTCTAATTCCGAGATATACTGATAAAGCAAACGCACATTTTCGTCAGTTGAAGGTTCCTCCTGCTCCGCAATTTGAGGAGGAAACTCTTCCTTTGGATGTTTTTTTGATTTTTCAAGCTGTCTCAGACAATGGTTGGCAGCAATTCTGAAAAGCCAGGTACCGATGGCTGATTCGTTCCGGAAATTTGGCAGCTGCTGCCAGACGGTGATGAATGTTTCCTGAGCAATATCCTGCGCCCAATCGCGGTCGTTTACATAACCCATGCAAATCCGGAAGACCTTTTTCCAGTAGTGTTTATATATTTCTTCAAAAACCATAAATCGTAGAAATAAACTGTTCCTGCCTGTCCATGAAAAGATTATGAGAGCAATTGCCGAGATACAACACATTCTCTTTACCGATTAAATTTCCGGCTGCTGCAACCTGCTCAGGAGAATACAATCCATCATCTTTTCCATACATAGCATATATTTTTATCCCTTTACGCTTCACATTTTGAATAGCGGCGGTCAGGTTTAAAGTAGTATAATGTTCGTTTTTCAGGAAACCCAGTGGTGCCTGCTGTGTCATCTGGCTGGCATATTTTGCAAGACTGTCTTTTCCAAATTCAGTGTAAAGCTTTTTCGCGGTCTCATCAGGCGTTTTTGTTGCGTAAAAACCGTTTTGCATAGCGTGCATAAAGGTATAAGAACTGTAAGCGATGGAAGTTGTATCCATTTTACGGATCAGTCCAAGGTAATAAAGATTGGTCGTGTCTTTTTTGCTTTCATACAGTTTTTGGGATGAATCTAAAATCGTCCTGAAAGTTTCCTGCATTACAACCGGCGTTGAAATAAGGAATAATTTTTCTACGACACCCGGATGCTTTTCTGCAAAAAGCGTTGCCACAATTCCTCCAAAACTATGGCCAATCAGCGTTACCTTTTTTATATTCTGCCCTTTGAGAATTTTATTAATATCATCAAAGGTTTGGCTAAAAGTAAACTCGGCAGGCGAAACGTTTGCTGACCGTCCTTCCCCGCGTCGGTCATATACAATCACATAGTAACCTTTTTCTGAAAGCGTTTTGGCTGTGGTTGCTTCAAAAACGGCTGAATTGTAACCCGGCCCGCCATGCAGAAACAGGACAGGTTCGTCGCTTTTGTTGCCAAAAGTTTTTACGTATAAATCTTGTGCGGTTGTTGTTGTGATCACCGCAAAATAGAACAGGATGAAGATGATTTCTTTCATGATTGTTGTTTTTTTTAGATTAGATACCGGCTCCATCCGGAATGTTACGGCCTTTATTCAATTTTTTATTTTTCCGCTTATCATAAAAAAAACAGCATTCATAAAAAATCTACTGAACGATTTGTTTTTAATAAACACTGTTTAGTATATTTGCGCTGTAAGTAAAAACAAGGAATGGGAATTACAGAAAGAAAAGAGCGGGAAAGGGAAGAGATGCGTCATTTGATTTTAAATGCGGCGCAAAAGTTGTTTTTGGAAAACGGTTACGAAAAAACGAGCATCCGGGGAATAGCAGATGTGATAGAATACAGTCCGGCTACAATTTATCTTTATTACAAGGATAAAAACGAGCTTTTGCTGGCTTTGCACGTGGTAGCATTTCAGAAAATGATGCAGGAATTTTCAGAGGTGGCAGTTGTTGAAAATTCTTTTGAAAGGCTGGTATCGCTGGGAAAACAATACATTAAGTTCGCAATAGAAAATCCCGGACTTTATGATTTGATGTTTATCATGCAGGCTCCCATTGAAGCCCTTGCCTGTAAAGATGAAGTTTGGGAAGACGGGATGAAATCGTTTGATTTTCTGAGAATTATAGTAACTGAGTGTAAAAATAAAGGTCATTTCAGAGAAAACCTGGATGTGGATACGGTTTGTTTAACCATATGGAGCTATATGCACGGGCTTATCACCATCTACCTTAAAAACAGGATGGATATGTTTGAAGACGATCGTCAGATGGACCGGATGCAGGAGTCTTTTCAGCTCTTTATAGAAATGCTAAAAGTGTCTTTTAAATAACATCTTGGTTATGAAAACGCTGCTAAAACTGGAAGATCTTGCAGAATTGGTTCTTTCGATTTTTGTTTTTTCACATCTTGACTTTGGCTGGTGGTGGTATCCTGCTTTAATTTTGCTGCCGGATCTGAGTATGATAGGCTACGTGGTGAACCCAAAAGTGGGTGCTTCGCTCTATAATTTTGTCCACCATAAAGGTTTAGGAATACTAATCGGTATTGGTGGATTTGTGTTGGGACAGGAAGTTTTGATTCTATCGGGTGCCATTCTTTTTGGGCATTCGGCAATGGACAGGCTTTTTGGTTATGGTTTAAAGTATGATGATGATTTTTCAAGTACGCATTTAGGAAAAATAGGAAAGTAAAAAAATTTGCCCTGTTACTAAACACTGTTAATTAAATATGTCATGATTAATAAAACGATTTTTCTGGTCCTTTTTTCAGCAGCGCCCATGCTTGTAGCTGCACAGAAATCTGCGATTCTGGATGATTATGTTGAGGAAGGGTTGACGAATAACCTGTCACTGCAGCAGGAATCTTTGGAAATTAAAAAGGCAATGGAAATGATCCGGCAGGCAAAAGCACTTTTTTATCCACGGCTTACTTTTGCGCCGACTTATTCTTACGCGGCAGGAGGGCGCCGGCTAAACTTTCCTGTGGGTGACCTTCTAAATCCTGCCTATAAATCGCTGAATGAACTTACAGGAAAAAACCAGTTTCCAACCAATATTGAGAACGTCAATGAGCTGCTTGCACCAACCAATTTTCATGACACAAAAGTAGCCGTGCAATATTCTGTTTATAATCCTGAAATAAAATACAATTACCTGATCCAGAAAACTTTACTATCAGCACAGGAGGCGAAAAAAAAGGTGGTTGAAAATGAGCTGCGTTACAATATTGAAACGGCGTATTACCAGTATCTGCAATCGCTGGAAGCGGTTAAAATCTTTGAAAACAGTGGTTTATCTTTAAATGAACTGGTACGGCTAAATAAAAAACTGGTTGCCAATAATACGCTGACAAAAGACGTGGTGTTCTCTTCTGAATATGAAGTAAGCAAGCTTTTACAGCAAAAGGTTGAAGCGGAAAACACGAATAAAGTAGCGAGAGCTTATTTTAATTTTTTGATCAATAGGGAGTTGACCAGTGACATCCTGGTAGATACTATGCTGATTAATTCCGGAAATATCGATTTTTCATTAAACGCACTTCCGGGCCTGACCGATCAGGCGGTGGCGGGCAGGCAGGAATTAAAGCAACTCGACTTGTCTATTGAGGCATCCAGACAAGCGGTTGAGCTTCAGCAGAAAGCAGCATCACGGCCTTCACTGTTTGTTGGCGGAAATGTTGGGTTTCAGGGATATGGATACACTTTTAAGGATCAGGCATACATGGTTGGTCAGGTAGGTTTGCAATTGGATATTTTTAAAGGTTTTGAGAAAAAGTCAAAAATTCAACAAGCCAAAATCCAGACTGATTTGCTGCTGACGAAGAAAACTGAGGTAGAAAAGCAAATCGGGCTGCAAACAACCCAGGCTTACTATGATCTTCTCTCTGCCACCGAAGCGCAGAAAGCGGCACAGGACGGATTGATGAATGCATCACAGTATTTCAAAATCATCGACAGCAGATATCGAAACGGGAACGTGCTGCTGATTGAATTCATCAAAGCACAAAACGACATTCAAACTGCCCGTTTGCAGCAATCGATCAATAAATATGATGTATTGATCAAAAAATCAATTCTAAACAAAATTATCTCAGAGCCATGAAAAAGATTTTGATCATCAACCGGGCTCCTGATTTTACCAGCTAAGGTACCGCCCTGGCAGATGCGTATAAGAAGGGAGCGTTACCGGACCTTAAAAAAGTAAAAAACTATGGAACACAGTTTAAATGAAATTTATATGAAAAAGTATCAGATAAAAACTTTAATGTCCATCGCTGTTCTTTGGACACTTTGGGGCTGTGGAAAGGAAGAGAAAAAACAGGATAACGGAATCGTAGATGAAACGGTTATTTCTGTGAAAACAGCGAATGTGGAATCAGCTGTAAGATCGGAGCCGATACGCGTTGCCGGCACAGTTGCTTCGTCAGAAGAAGCCAGATTGTCTTTCAAGGTGGGAGGTATCGTATCGAAAGTGTATGTAAAAGAAGGCCAGACTGTTAGAAAGGGGCAACTTCTGGCAGTTTTGGATATGACCGAAATTGATGCCCAGGTGAGTCAGGCAACCTATTCAGCAGAAAAATCGGAACGGGATATGCAGCGGGTTAAAAATATGCTGAAAGATACAGCTGCAACGCTGGAACAGCTGCAGAATGCAACAACCGGTTATGATGTATCGCAGCAGAACCTGAAAATTGCAAAATTCAATCAGTCTTATGCCAAAATTGTTTCGCCTATCGACGGAACAGTTACACGTAAACAAATTAATGAAGGAGAATTTGCGGGTGCCGGAACACCCGGACTGATCATTGCCTCAAACCGGAGAAACGACTGGGTTGTCCGTGTGGGCGTGTCCGATAAGGATTGGGCAAGATTACAGTTGGGCGATCAGGCCAATGTGCAATTGGATGCTTATCCGGAAGAGTCTTTCAAAGGGACGATCACAAACCTGGCTCAGTCTGCGGATCCCGCGAGCAAGCTTTACCAGGTCGAAGTCAGGATTGATCCAGCCGGGAAAAAGTTTGCAAGCGGCCTTTATGGCAAAGTTGAACTGACGGCATCTCAAAGCAGAAATTACGCCGTAATTCCGGTTGAAGCAGTCATTGAAGGCAACGGCAACAAAGGTTTTGTATTTGTCAATCAAAATGGAAAAGCAAAACGGATACCGATTATGATAGGGTACCTGGACGGTGACAGGGTTTTAGTTACCAGTGGATTGGAAGGTATTAAAGAAGTGATTACTTCCGGTTCGGCATTTTTGACAGATTCTTCTGCTCTGCTAATCAAGAATTGATTTAGCTTATCAATTTTGAGAAATCAGTAATAATTAAACTCAAAAATGAGGGCTTTGCAGATGTGATTTTACTGATAATGAGTGATTCATTTAAGAGGAAAACCTTATGAATACGCAAAAAACTATGAAGTGGCAAGGAGTTCCCTTCAAAGTCAGATTCGTTAATTGGAATTGACAAACTGTCCTTTTTTACCTGACTGGTGATTTGAACCAAAAGATAGTCACCAGTATCATTTACGATTTCATTGGAGATAACAAGTGCGGGTCTTTTCTTGGTTTGGGAAATATCGGTGAATGGGAATTGGACGGCAACAATGTCACCACGTTTATAAAGTGCCATTTCGTTAAATCAGTTTATCCCAACGCTGGTCTTCTTCACTTTCCCATTCGTCAGACAGTGAAGTTTCAGAAAGTAGACTGGTTTCGTCTGTTTGAATAATTCGTTTTACAAGAGAAACGCCTTCAATTTCCTGAAGTGCTTTTTCTATTGTTTTTAAATCAACGTTCTCGCGAACAGTAACTAACAAGGTTTCCATATTCATTGGCATTTGAACAAAAATACTAAATAGACATGAATTTATCTGAGTTTTCCGTAAAGAACTGGCAGTTTATGCTGGTCATGTTTATAGGCGTTGTCGCTTTGGGACTGAACTCCCTTTTCAACATGCCAAGAGGTGAAGATCCTGAATTTTTCGCTCCTTCTTTCGCAATTGTCTATGTTTATCCGGGAACGGATGCGCTGGATATGGAGGAACTGGTGGTGGACAAAGTCGAAAAGAGACTCACCGCATTGGAAAATGTGAACAACATCAAAACCAATGTCGATGATGGTCTGGCAGTTGTTGTGATTGAATACGATTACAGCGAAGATCCGGACGAAAAATATCAGGAGCTTGTTCGCGAAGTGGGTGCAATGGCGGCCGAATTACCGAAGGATATTTTCAGAACCGAAATCCGCCGCTTTTCTCCAACTGATGTAAATATCGTACAGGTTGCGCTTGTATCGGAAACGGCTTCCAACAAAGAACTGGGCGACAGAGCCGATGATCTGAAAGATGAACTTTCAAAAATCAAAAGTTTGAAAAGTGTTGAGAACTGGGGTTATCCTGCCAGAACGGTCCGCATTTCTTTAAATTTAGAAAAACTGGCACTGGAAGGCGTTCCGGTTAATCAGGTGATACAGGCCTTACAGGCTGAGAACTACAATATTCCGGGAGGGAGCATTCAGGCAAATACAAGAAAATTTAATGTCAAAACATCCGGAGATTATACTTCACTTCAGGAAATAAGAAACACCGTTGTAGCAAGCACAGGGTTTGGGACAACATCTCAAAAAGTCATTTATCTGGCCGATATTGCTAATGTTGACTATGATGAAGCAGAAGAATCTCACATTACCAGGCTCAACGGGCATCGCTGTGTGTTGGTTACCGCTGCACAAAAAGAAGGGCAGAATATAGAGCAGGTAGGTAAAGTTTTAAATCCCGTTGTTGAGAAATTCGAAAAAACGCTTCCATCCAACATCAAACTCATCAAGAGTTTTGATCAGGCAGAAAGTGTCAGCAAGAGACTCGGCCGTTTTGCCAAAGACTTTGCCATTGCTATTTTTCTGGTTTCACTCACATTACTTCCTTTAGGATTCCGTGCAGCATTGGTTGTCATGATTTCTATCCCGCTTTCACTGGCAATGGGTCTGGCAGCAATAGATTATCTGGGTTTTAGTATCAATCAACTAAGCATTGTCGGGTTAATTGTTTCTCTTGGTATTTTGGTTGATGATTCCATTGTGGTGGTTGAGAATATAGAACGCTGGATGCGCGACGGTTATCCGAAACGGGAAGCAGCCGTCAAAGCAACCAAACAAATCACTTTGGCAGTAATTGGCTGTACAATTACGCTGGTTCTCGCATTTCTTCCGCTCAACTTTCTACCCGAAGCTTCTGGTGATTTCATTCGCAGCTTACCAATGGCAGTAAGCATGACGATCGTCGCATCCATGATTGTGTCGCTGACCATCGTGCCTTTTTTAAGCAGCAGGCTTTTAAAAGAATCACATAATCCGGAAGGAAATATATTTATGCGTTCATTAAAAAAAGTGATCAGCGGATCTTACAGCAAGCTTTTACATTGGGCTTTACGTAATCCGTTCCCGACACTTGGTTTTGCTTTGGTCTTGTTTGTGGCTTCTCTGGGATTAACCAAAGTGATTGGTTTCGCCCTTTTTCCAAAATCAGAGAAACCTATGTTTTTAATCACTGTCGAAACGCCTGACGGCACAGCGTTGACGGAAACCGATCGAGTAGCACGATTTGTAGAACGTGAGGTGAAAGCAATTCCTGAAATCCGTTACATCACAACCAACGTTGGCAAAGGAAATCCAAGAATTTATTACAATGTCATTCAGCGTTCAGATGCGACTAATTATGCTGAGTTTTTTGTTCAGCTTACCGATATGAAACCTTCGGAAAAGGAGTTGATTATTGAAAAACTAAGAAACCGTTTTGCCAATGTTATAAACGCGAAAGTAGAAGTGAAAGATTTTGAGCAAGGACCAAATACAGAGGCGCCGATTGCAATCCGGATTTTTGGCGAAGATCTGGATGAGCTTAGGTCTGCCGCTGCTGCTGTGGAGAAAACACTGAAAAGTACAGCCGGGACAATTTATGTAAACAACCCGATCGCAACAAGAAAGACAGATATTCGCGTGAAAATCAACAAGGAAAAAGCAAGTATGCTGGGAATTTCGGTTGCTGAGGTAAACCGGACGATCAGGCTTGCTGTTGCCGGTTTAAATATCGGAATGTTCAAAGACGAAAACGGAGATGATTATGCGATTAATCTGACGATGCCGAAAGGTAAAGTTGCCGACCAAAGTGTACTTAATAATTTATATGTCAATACGATGACCGGTACGTCCGTACCTTTAAAACAAATTGCTGACCTGCAATTCGAAAGTTCCGTAAATCAGATTCGTCATTATGATCAGGACCGGTACGTAACCATTACGGCTTATGTCAAAAAAGGTTTTCTTGTCGATGCGGTTTATAATCAGATCATTGCCAAGCTCGACAAATATCAGTTTCCCAAAGGTTTTACCTATAAAGCTGCCGGTGAACTGGAAGCCAGAGAAAAATCATTTGGCGGTTTGGGCACCATCATTCTGATTACGGCATTCGGCTTTTTAGGTGTACTGGTTTTAGAATTTGGCACATTCAAAAGTTCGCTGATTGTACTTTCTGTTATTCCGCTGGGTATCATTGGTGCATTGACGGCCCTGTTTTTGGTCGGTTATCCGTTGTCATTTGTTGCCATCATCGGGTTGATCGCTTTAATCGGAATTGAAGTAAAAAACTCGATATTACTCGTTGACTTTACAAATCAGTTACGTTCAGAAGGCATGTCGCTGATTGATGCAATTCAGGAAGCCGGAGAGATTCGTTTTGTACCCATTGTGCTCACTTCCTTTACAGCGATCGGCGGGCTTATTCCACTGGCAGTCGAAGGCAACCCGCTGTATTCTCCGCTTGCCTGGGTTTTAATCGGCGGATTGGTAAGTTCAACCTTACTTTCACGGATCGTTACACCGGTTTTGTATAAACTTTTACCTCCGAAAATAGATGTGGTAAATTCTGTTTTGTAAAAGAGCAATTTAACCTTTTGAAATGCAGATAGCTGTTGACTAAATTACTGTTTTACAGTTCTGTTAAAAGTGTATATTTGTTTTATCTAAATATCAGATATTATGAAAGCTTACGATGAACTCATTGATTTTTTAGCTTCGGGAACTACTCCTGAAAGGGTATTATTGTTTAAGCCGTCCACAGAATCCTCGCTCCGCGTTCGTGAACTGATAGGTAAAGAGAAAAGTGGAGAACTTAATGAAGAAGAACGATCAGAGTTGGACAGTTATTTTCAGTTGGAACATCTAATGCGATTGACAAAAGCCCGTGCACATAATTATGTCCAGAGCTAGCGATTATGTTACCGAATTCATGCGTAAGCAGGTTGCCGAAGCCGCTGGTTTTCAGTGTGAATATTGCCTGATTCACGAAAAGGATGCCTATTTTGGCTGTGAAATTGACCATGTAGTAAGTATAAAACATGGTGGTAGTTCAGTCTTACAAAATCTTGCCTACTCCTGTATGATCTGCAACCTTTATAAAGGGAGTGATTTAGGAAGTATAACAGAAACTGGTAAACTAATCCGCTTTTATAATCCCCGAATTGACAATTGGAATGAACATTTTTTGATTCAAGGCAATGCCATTATCCCTGTAAACGAAATTGGAAAAGTGACTGCCAGAATATTTCGGTTTAACGAAATAGAAAGAAGAATGGAAAGAGACGCTCTACAGGAAATTGGCTTGTATCCAAAGCGTAATTAATAATACAAATGTTTTACAACTCAGGAAAACTTACAACTCAGGTGAACCAATAAATCAAAGGGGTTAATAAAGTTGTTCACAAATCAGCGTTTGCATAAAAATTATAATCATTCACAACAGTCCGTAAAAATACATTCCCTGTATCGAGACTATTAACGCCAAGCAGCACTTCCACTTTATGCATGGTTTTTTCTATTAGTTCATCATTGCCGCTTGCCAGTACTTTTTTGATCGTCCGGATATCTTTGTCCGAAAGCTGAGCCGCACCACGATATTTCGGCTGATAAGTTGTATCAAAATCCGGAGTCAGAATATGTTCAAGTTTAACGGTTGGCTGTGTTTTGATCACGGCAGTACCGGCAGCAATGTCACCTAACCGCTGGCCTTTACCGTTAATTGCGATGGTCAGGATTGCGATCATTCCTGAAAAAGTACTTATATCAACTGCCGCCAGAAGCCAGCGCAGTAAGTAGGAGCTCAGCGTTGCTTTATTTCCGTCGAGCTGAATCACTTTTATTTTAAGCGCCATTTTGCCGACAGTCTGGCCATCCAGATAATATTCACACAGGAGCGGGCAAAGGACTATAGGCAGAAAGATGCCGGCAGTAAGCATCCAAGTTTCAGAAAACAGTCTGTTGTTTGGGTCAAAAAGGATTTTTATTCCAAAAACGGTTAGTATCCAGCCAAAGTACACGGCGTAATCCACAATCTGTGCCAGGATACGTTCTCCTATACTGGCGATTTCATAGTCTACACCAACATTTTGGGCGGTTTCAATTTGTAAGCTCATTAAGCATCAAAAGTTTATCAGGACAAAAATTCCTATATATTGCAAGAAAAATAGTGTAATCCTACCTACTTTCCAATTCCCGGACAGCAGCCTATGAAAGAAGCAGTTTTTGTAAAACGAAATTCCGAACGCTGGCGCTCCTACGAAGAAAGTCAGGCCGAAGATCCGGACGAGCTTACATCCCGTTTTATCGCTTTAACTGATGATCTTTCGTATGCGAGAACATTTTACCCCGGCTCGCCGGTATTAAAATATCTGAACGGGCTTACTTCTCATCTTCACCGGAAATTATACAGCAACCGTCGTGAAGATCATGGCCGGATCAAAACTTTCTGGATGTATGAATTACCGCTCATTTCTTTTCAGGCCAGGTACAATCTGCTTTATGCTTTTTTATTCTTCACAGCCGCGTTTTTTATCGGAAGTATTTCGGCCGCCAATGATGAAACCTTCGTCCGGTTAATCCTTGGGGATGGCTATGTAAACCAAACGCTTGAAAATATCAAAAATGGAGATCCGCTTGCTATTTACAAGTCCGAAGGTTCAGCGGATATGTTTCTGTCCATAACGGTTAACAACATTCGTGTATCATTTATGGCATTTTCAGCCGGACTTCTTTTTTCAGCCGGGACGCTTTATGTCATTACTCAAAACGGGATTATGTTGGGAGCGTTTCAGTATTTCTTTTATGAAAGAGGCTTATTGCTTCAATCTGTTCTGAAAATCTGGATTCATGGTACGCTGGAAATATCGGCAATCATCATTGCTGGAGCAGCGGGACTGCTTATCGGAAACAGCCTGCTTTTTCCGGGAACCTATTCAAGACTGGAATCATTTAAAGGCGGTGCGAAGAAAGGCTTAAAATTAGCTATTGGATTGGTTCCGGTTTTTATTGCCGCTGGTTTTCTGGAAAGTTTTGTAACAAGGCTTACTTTGCCCACATGGGGAAGTGTATCCATTATCGGCGTTTCGGCGGCTTTTATTATCTGGTATTTTGTGATTTATCCGCAGCGCTTGTACGGCTCAAAAAATAGAATCGATATTCAAAATCACACACGACTAAATTAAACTCATCTAACACCCATCCACATGAAAGAAACGCCAATAGTATTACTCCAGCAGCGGGATTTTGGTCAGAAAATAAATGCTTCCTTTGACTTTGCGATCAAAAATTTCGGTCCGCTGCTTAAAGTGATTTTTTCTATCGCAGGACCTTCGGCATTACTTGCCGGCGTTGCCCAGGGCCTTTTTCAGTCAAATTTGGTCAGAGTGGGTACACAGGCCAATCCAATGGGCACATTGTATCAATACCTCACAATCGAATATTTCTTCGTCGGTGTTTTCGGAGTGATCACATACTTTCTGGCATATGCAAGTGTAAGTGCCTATATGGTTTTATATGAACAGAAAGGGCCATCAGAAAAACCGAAAACCGCAGAGGTTTGGCAGAAGATTCTTGAAAACATTCCGACAAATATTGGTGCACAATTATTATCTTTTCTGTTGATCCTGATCGCAACCTTATTTTTCCTTATCCCGGGTATTTATCTTGCCATTTGTTTTCAATTTGTAGTGATTATATCGATCCGTGAAAAATTGTCTGTAACAGATACGCTCAAAAGAAGTTATAAACTAACCATCGGCAAGTGGTGGTCCACGTTCGGGCTTATTTTAATCATGTCGATCATTGCATCCATTATAGCGATCGTTTTTCAGTTCCCTCTTTTTGTTTCCATGATCATGACAACAATGGGTTTCGGAAACGGGCTCACTGACTCAAAAATTTTAACCGTTATCCTAACTATTATCTCCATGGTTGGTTCTACGATCGTTCAGGGACTAATCTGGATTGCAATTGCGTTTCAGTATTATAATCTGGTTGAGCGGCTGGACGGTTCAGGACTTTTGGCGGATATTGAATCTATGGGAAGCGGGGAAACGGAACGACCAGCGGACGAAGGTTATTTTTAGAATATAAAGAATTTGCGGTGAATTCAGTTTTGGGAAAGTTGAAAAAAATACTCGTGTGCCACATTTGTGGCCTGTTGGGAATTTTTATGCTTGTTATAATTTCGTTATCAACTGTTTCCGCTCAAAAGGATTCTCTCAAAACAATTAAAAATGACAACAGTCTGATTACGCCGAGATATCCTGATCCCGGGCATCTTGAAAAATACAAAAATGATCACGATTATAATTACAATGAGCGTCCGATGCCAGCGGATAATCCACTCGGGCGCTGGATCGATTGGTTAAACAGAAAGATCAGGTCATTTTTTGGATCCAAATCTTACGACAACTTTTGGCAGTACGTGATTATGGCAGTCACTGCGGGACTGGTGTTGTATCTGTTGTATAAGGCAAAAGTGCTTGATTACGTATTTCCTTCGAAAGGCGTTCGTGCTTCGGCAGACTATGTTGTGGGACAGGAAAATATTCACGAAATCAATTTTGAAGATGCCATTGGCGGCGCTTTAAATCAAAAGGATTTTCGTTTGGCGATACGTTTGCAATATCTCCGGATACTGAAATTGCTCACCACAAAAGAGCTGATTCACTGGAAGCCAAATTTAACGAACCAGGTTTACGTGCAGGAGCTAGAAAAATATCCTTACCATCCCGATTTTGTGCAGATCACCCGTTATTTTGAATTTGCCTGGTACGGTGATTTCCAGGTTAATGAATCAGGTTTTGAAGAAATGAAAGCGTTTTCCGATTCTTTTGTAAAAAAGATCAACACTTAAATGATCATCGGTTTTTCAGTGTACAAACATGTTTTTTAACCTCAACCGGTACTGGCTTTTTTTATTTCTGATAGTCCTTGGATACGGGCTGTTTGAATATTATCGCCCCAAACCGGTAGATTGGAAAGAATCGTATTCAAATGAGGATAAAATTCCTTTTGGAACAGAGGTGCTTTTTGATCTGATGCCGGAACTAGTGGGCGGTCATAATGTAGAAAGTGTGAGGATTCCACCTTATAACTGGCTGGCGGAAGATTCAGCTGACAAAGCTAAAAGCAGTTATATCTTTATAAAATCGCTTTTTCAGATTGATGCCAATGATAGAAAAGCCTTGCTGGATTATGTAAAAAAGGGCAATGTCGTTTTTATTTCGGCTTACCGGTTTTCAGGGGATTTTTTAAAAGATATTGGTGTAAAAGCGCCACAGCATGGACCGTCACTTAGAGACTCAGCGAAAGTGTTCAACTTTGTTAACCCTTTGCTGAGAGATAAAAAAGGATTTAAATTTAGCAAGGATGACGGCACCAATTATCTACAGATAAAAAAAGGAACTGATGCAGTTGTATTGGCAGTGAATGAGGATAATGAACCGGTTTTTGTAAAAGTTACTTATGGAAAAGGGCAGATTTACATACACAACTTAGCTCTGGCTTTTACAAACTATTATGTGCTCGATTCTTTAACCAGCCAGCACGCATTTAAAGCAATTTCGTATTTACCAAAACAGCCGGTTTATTGGGATGAATATCAAAAGAAAGGACGTTTTGGCGAAAATCAGCATTCTGTTTTCAGATACATTGTAACTTCGCCAGGGTTAAAAACCGCTTATTACCTCGCTCTGAGCGGTTTGCTTTTATACGTGATTTTTTCGGGCAAAAGAAGACAGAGGGTTATTCCAATAATGAATTCTCCGAAAAATGTTTCTCTTGAATTTGTGAAGACAATCGGCAACATGTATTATCGAAAGGGTAATCATGCAAACATGGCCGGAAAACTGGTTCAGCATTTCAGGATGTATCTGAGAGAGAGATTTGGGGTAAATACAGCGACGCACTCGGATGAAGAATTATCAGCATTAATTTCACAAAAGGGGGGATTGTCCAACCTGGAAACCGAAGATTTACTTCGCGAAATTTCGGATGAACATGGAAAATGGACCGGCGAGCGCTTAATAGAATTAAATCATAAACTGGAAGAATTTTACGAAAGGACGAGGTGAGGTAGCAGGGGACATGGAGATGAGGGCGTGGGGAATACGTACGATCAACATTTGCCTGAAAGGCATACATATCTGATCATTGGGCACCGCCCGATGATCATAACGAACAACAGGTCGGGCACCGCCCGATGAACCAGGAAAAAAATGGAATTCACAAACAGAATCGAGTTAACCAGCCTAAAAGAAGCAGCCGAAAAGATCAAAGCCGAAATCGCACAGATCGTAATCGGGCAGCAGTCAACGATTGAATATATCCTCACAGCATTGTTGGCCGACGGGCACATCCTGCTTGAAGGAGTTCCCGGCGTAGCAAAAACACTAATTGCCAAAGTAATAGCCAAAACAATTGACGTTGATTTTGGCAGGATACAGTTCACCCCGGATCTGATGCCAACGGATGTGCTGGGTACTTCTTTATACAATACCAAAAGTACTGAATTTGAATTTCGTCAGGGGCCCGTATTTGCCAACATAGTTTTGGTAGATGAAGTAAACCGCGCACCGGCAAAAACGCAGTCAGCGCTTTTTGAAGTGATGGAAGAAAGACAGGTAACGGTCGACGGAACGACTTATCCCATGTCTGAGCCATTTCTGATTCTAGCTACACAAAATCCTGTGGAGCACGAAGGAACTTACCGCCTGCCGGAAGCACAGCTTGACAGGTTTCTGTTTAAGCTCAACATTGGTTATCCGTCGGTTGCGGAAGAAGCACAAATTCTGAAAGGCCATAACGAACGGCGCAGATTGAGCGAGGCTGTTAATGAGGTGAAATCTGTAATTACGGCTTCTCAGCTTTCTGCTTTACGGGATATCATTCTTCATGTTCATGTGGAAGAAAATCTGCTGGAATATATTGTGAAAATTGTCGGCGCCACTCGTTCGCATCCGGCTTTGTTTCTGGGTGCTTCTCCGCGTGCATCTGTGGCACTGCTAAATAGCTGCAAAGCACTGGCAGCATTAAGAGGGAGGGATTTTATAATACCTGATGATGTGCAGGAACTGGCTTATCCTGTTTTGAGGCACCGCATTATTTTAACTCCTGAAAGAGAAATGGAAGGCTCCACACCGGACGAGGTCATTCGGCTGATCCTGGAAAAGACAGAGGTTCCAAGATAGATTTCGCAGATTATACATTAGTAGCGAACAGTAGTTTAAAATGATTTTACTCCGCTTTTTAAGGACATTGTATTTTACCAAGGTCTTCTGGATAATCTGGATTTTCCTGGTTACAGGCTTTGTCGTAGGATATGTTTTTCCTTCGGTACTGGCCATTTTTAACATACTCCTGATTGTTTTCGTGCTGCTCTTTATCGGAGATACTTTTGCATTATACAGAATCAAAGCAGGAGTTTTTGCGAGAAGAAGTGTTCCCGACCGGCTTTCTAACGGAGATGAAAATCCGGTAACGATTTATCTGGAAAGCAGATATCCTTTTCAGGTACAGGTTGAAGTGGTTGATGAAATTCCACATCAGTTTCAGCGCCGTGATGTGTTGTTCAATGCAGATTTACCGGCTTTTTCCGAAAAACAGATTCATTATGATTTACGCCCTGTAAAGCGGGGAGAATATGAATTCGGGCATATTAATGTTTTTACACTTACACCGTTACGGCTGGTAAAAAGAAGATTTCAGTTTGAAGATCCAAAAGTTACTGCCGTCTATCCGTCTTATCTCCAGATGCGGCAATACGCTTTGCTCGCTGTGGCAAACAGACTGAGTGAAGCAGGCGTAAAACGAATCCGGAAAGTGGGACATTCGATGGAATTTGACCAGGTGCGGAGTTATGTGCCAGGAGATGACCGGCGTTCGGTAAACTGGAAAGCCAGCGCCAGACGAGGTGAGATGATGGTGAATGCTTATCAGGACGAAAAACAACAAACAGTATATTGTCTGATCGACAAAGGTCGTGTGATGCAGTCGCCTTTTGAGGGACTGACTTTGCTGGACTATGCAATTAATGCAACGCTCGTTATGAGCAACATCGCTTTGATGAAAGAAGACAAAGCAGGGCTCATCACTTTTTCGGATACAAACGGGCAGCTTGTGGCAGCTGACCGCCGTTCGGGGCATCTGCAAAAAATACTGGAAGTGCTTTACAGACAGAAAACCAGGTTTTTAGAAACAGATTTTGAGCGGCTTGCTATCACCGTTCGTCATCATGTAAAGCAGCGAAGTTTACTTCTGTTATTTACCAATTTCGAAACACTTGCAGCATTACAGCGGCAGCTTCCTTATTTACGCCGGCTGGCAAAGGATCACCTTTTGGTCGTCATTTTATTTGAAAATACAGAAACAAAGCAACTCATAAATACGCCTGCTCATGACGTTGAGCAGGTTTATTTGAAAACCATCGCACAGCGGTTTTATTATCAAAAGAAAAAAATTACAGCTGAGTTAAGCCGTTTTGGCATTCAGTCAATATTAACTTCTCCACAGCAGCTGTCTGTAAATACAATTAATAAATATCTGGAACTGAAAGACCGCGGGGCTTTATAGTAGTTTTCCGTAAAATCAGGTTTTTTAAATATCTTCCCTTCCTTCCATATCTTTACAAACTGATTTATCCAAAATGCGCCTTCGATGAAATTTGTCAAAATCCTCCTGAAAATAATTGGTTCTTTCTTTCTGATTTTATTGCTCGCCATTGCTACGATGATCACGACAATGGATCAGACGCCTTATCAGCAAATGCCATATTATAAACAGTGGAAAAGCTTAATTGGTAAGGTAAAGGCAGATACGCTACGCACCGAATCTTTTAAAGTTGGCTGGTCAAAAATTAACATAACTCCTTCCTCACCAACACCAATGGCAGGTTATGGTAATCGTCGCGGCAGACCTTATGTTTCGGTGCATGATTCGGTTTATGTAAGGGCCATGGTGATTGATAATGGCATTACCCAGGCAGCCATCATCGCAGCAGATCTGCTCATTATTCCGCCAACAGTAACTAAAATATTACAGGCAAAATTAACGGAGAATGAAATTTCTTTTGATAAAGTATTTTTTGGTGCAACGCATAGTCACAATAGCGTCGGCGGCTGGGGAACCGGTATTTCGGGTTTATTTTTTTCCGGAAAATATGATCAAAAGAGTGTTGATAAAATCGCCGATGCCATTTTTCAGGCGATCGTACAGGCCAAAGCAAAGCTGGAACCTGCCAGGCTGACTTACATGGAATCGGTTGATAAAGCTGATATTCAAAACCGGTTGGTAGGGGAAGAAGGGAGTGTAGATCCTGAAATACGGTCAATAGGTTTTGTTACGGATAGTGGCAAAAAAGCAATATTAACTTCTTACGGGGCGCATTCGACAGTAATTCAGTCTAAAAACATGGTTCTTTCCCGCGATTACCCAGGCGTACTTGTGGATTCTTTGGAAAACGGACATTACAATTTTGCAATGTACATGGCCGGCGCAGTTGGAAGTATGGCTCCCATCGAAAAAGGCACAGATGATTTTGACGAAATGAAAAATCAGGCTTTTGGTGTTCAAAAAGCGCTTCTTGCATCTGATACAGTGTCTCTTTCAAAACAAGCCTTTTTACAATCGGTTACAATTCCTTTACCTTTGAGGGAGCCATCTCCCCGGCTGACGATGGATATTGTCCTTCGTCCATGGGCATTTAAAAAGGCTTTTGGCGAGTATCCGGTATTTGTAAAAGCATTGCGTATTGGTAATGTATTGATGGTAGGCATGCCCTGTGATTTTTCGGGTGAACTTGTAGCGGGTTTGGATGCCTATGCTAAAACAAAAGGATTAAATCTGATGGTAACCAGTTTTAACGGAGGATATATCGGTTACATTACCCACGACAAATATTTCGATAGAGACAAGTACGAAACAAAAACGATGAGCTGGTACGGTCCCTATAACGGTGCTTATCTGCAGGAAGTAATTCGGGATATAATTGATAAAATGTCGTAGTTTTAAGTTAAGAACTTAAAGTAAGTAGTAGCCTTGTGGCCACAAAGTGGCCTCCTGTTTATAGAGATTTGGGAGGGACAAGATTTAATTAGCTCCATCGGAGCCTCCTTACAACATCAAAATTATCCTGAGCCTACATGAAAACATTAGTTATTCTTCTATGTATTTTAGTTTCAACGCAAACCTTTGCCCAAAAACCGCTACGACTGGCTATTGCCGGATTAAGTCACGGACACGTCGGCTGGGTCTTTAACAGGAAGGATAAAAAAGATATTGAGCTGGTCGGGATTTATGAAACGAATCCGGAGCTTGTGGACCGTTTTTCTGAAAAATATAAGCTTGATAAAAGCTTGTTTTTTAGTGACTTGAGCAAAATGCTTGATCAGGTTAAACCGGAGGCCGTTTCTGCTTTTGGCCCTATCAATGAACATATTATGGTGGTCAAAGCCTGTGCGCCAAGGAAAATACATGTCATGGTTGAAAAACCTTTGGCTACGACGCTCGCAGATGCAAGAGAGATTGAAAAACTGGCCGATAAAAATTCAATACAGGTACTTACTAATTTCGAAACTTCCTGGTATGCGAGTAATCAATATGTAAACGATCTGGTTGAACAGGGAAAACTCGGGGAAATTCGAAAAGTAATGGTGAATGATGGTCATCAGGGACCTAAGGAAATTGGTGTGAGCAAAGAGTTTTTTGCTTTTTTAACCGACCCCGGGAAAAACGGAGCTGGTGCCCTGAATGACTTCGGATGTTACGGTGCCAATTTGATGACCTGGCTTTTAAAAGGACAAAAACCTCTTTCAGTAACCGCGGTAGCTCATCAAAACAAACCTGATATTTATCAGAAAGTGGATGACGATGCCACAATTATTTTACAATATCCCAAAGCCCAATGTGTCATCCAGGCATCCTGGAACTGGACTTTTGCCCGTAAGGATATGGAAGTTTTTGGTACAAAAGGATATGCGGTTGCTGTGAATCCTACAACAATTCGCCAGCGTCTTCAGGAGAAATCTCCTGAAGAAACCGTAAAAATCGATCCTCGCCCTGCACCTTTTACAGATCCTTTTTCAGTACTTGCAGATGTGGTCAGCGGAAGACTGAGATTAGGAGAGCATGATATGTATGGATTGCCGGTGAATGTAACGGTAGTTGAGATTCTGGAAGCTGCAAAGCAGTCCGCAAAAACGGGGAAAACGATTATCTTAAAATAAACGGCAAAGAATTCTTTGTCAAATGATTGATTTATATGGAATTGACTGCCCGTTCTGTTCGTTTTTCACAAACAACCCTGACTGAACTGATGATCCCGTCTTACGCTAATTTTGGCGGAAAAATACATGGAGGGATATTACTTTCACTGATTGATAAAGTGGCCTATGCCTGCGCTTCACGTCACGCAGCAAACTATTGTGTAACGGTTTCGGTAGATGCAGTCGATTTTCTGGAGCCGGTAGAAGTGGGGGACCTGGTATCGCTGATGGCTTCGGTAAATTATGTTGGCCGTACTTCGCTGGTTATTGGAATTAAAGTCATAGCTGAAAATGTGAGAAACGGAACACAGCGGCATACCAATACTTCTTATGTAACAATGGTTGCAAAAGGCGAAGATGATAAGCCGGCGCTGGTTCCTCCTTTGTTGTTGGAAAATGAGGGAGATGCAAGACGTTTTTTAGAAGCTATGAAAAGGAAAGAACTGAAAGAAACTTACCGAAATGCCTTTGATAATGCAAAGACCCGGCTTGATTTAGGGGGAAATATTGAGAAACTTGCTCAGCAACGCTGCGTACTTGCCTGGGAACAATAAAACGTAAAATGATATGACTGCTTTTCTTTTTAGTTTTTTGACATTTTTTGGTTCTGTGTTTTCGGAACCAGCTGTTACTTTAAAGGTAGAAATTGGCAATTTGAAAAGCAGTAAAGGAAAGCTGCTGATAGGAATTTATAAACCCGGAGGTAAGTTTACGGACGGGAAACCTGTTGAATCCAAAATCATTGAGGTGAATTCCAAAAGTAATCAGTTAGCAACTTTTGCTCTCGAACCAGGTCGATATGCTATCGCGCTGTATCATGATTTGAACGGGAATGGAGTCATGGACAAAAATTTTGTAGGCATTCCAAAAGAGCCTTATGGATTCAGTAAGGATTTCCGGCCAAAATTGTCCGCACCTTCGTTTGAAGATTGTGCGTTTGATTTACCGGCATCCGGTAAATCCATCTCGGTGAAATTGACGGACTAAGAATGCTCTTTGGCTAAAGCCGCCTTAGTTCCGGATATCGCTGGATTACAGCGTCCAAGACGATTAGCGGCTTTAGCCAAAGTATCTAAGTTAAATATCAGAACCCGAAAAGTCCGCCGCTTTTCTTTCGGGTGGAAGTTGTCTTTTTACCAAATAACATACCAAAAACCCCTCTCACAACTTCCCTTCCGATTTGTTTTGCCAAAGGGGAATTCAGAGCCTCAGAAATCATTCCTTTTTCTTCTTTCTGATTTTTTGCCTGTATTACCTCTTCCTTTGCCTGTACCTGCGCCTGAGCATGTTCCTCCATTCTGCGGGTAAGCATCTCGTAGGCGCTATCCGGGTCGATCGGATCTTTATATTTGGCATACACATCCGATTGCTGCACGTGATTTTCGTAATCAGCCTGCATCATCGGGCCCATAATTGAGGCGGGTGGGAGTAAATGTGTTGCAGCTACTTCTGTCGGGATACCTTTTTCATTCAAAACCGTAATCAGTGCCTGACCGATACCTAACGTTGTTAAGATTTGATCGATCTCATAAAACTGAGAACGCGGATAAGTTTTAACCGTTTGCTTTAAAGCATCGGCATCCTGAGGTGTAAAAGCGCGTAACACGTGCTGGACGCGGTTTCCCAATTGTCCGAGTACGGAAACCGGTACATCCTGCGCCATTTGCGTACAGAAGAAAATACCGACGCCCTTTGACCTGATCAGACGAATAACCTGTTCAATCTGGTCTAAAAATGCTTTCGGTGCGTCTTTAAACAACAGATGAGCTTCATCCAGAAAGAAAACCAGCTTGGGTTTATCGAGATCTCCGGCTTCGGGCAGTTTTTGGTATAATTCTGCCAGCAGGCTGAGCATAAAGGTTGAAAACAATGCCGGTTTATCCTGTACGTCAGAAATATTTAAAAGACTGATGACACCCTGGCCGTCTACGCGGTTGATCAGATCGGTGATATCAAAAGATTTTTCCCCGAAAATACTTCCTACTCCCTGTTGCTCAAGTGCTACGATTTTACGCAATATGGTGCCGGCGGTAGAAGAAGATATGGACCCGTAATCTGATTTGATCTCCGCTGCACCGGGACCTTCGGAAAGGTAGGCGAGTACTTTTTTTAAGTCGTTAAGATCTACCATTGGCAGGTCTTTATCATCGGCATATTTGAAAAGAATAGCCAATACACCCGATTGCGTATCGTTTAATTCAAATATTTTGGACAGTAAAATCGGGCCAAATTCCAGGATGGTTGCCCGCATTTGAGCGCCCTTTTTGCCACTTAGCGAATAGAGTTCTATCGGATAACCTTTTGCTTCGAACACATTTCCGAGTACCTGAGAGCGTTCTTCTATGGCGGCGTTGGTTTTACCCGGCTGTGCAATTCCGGATAAGTCACCTTTGATGTCAGACATAAAAACAGGAACTCCGGCTGCTGATAACTGCTCGGCAAGGACCTGAAGCGTACGGGTTTTTCCGGAACCGGTTGCACCGGCAACGAGTCCGTGCCGGTTCATCATCCGAAGGGGAAGGTTTACTTTGGCTTCTGTAATGATTTCTCCATCCAGAATTGCCGAACCCAAATGAATCGCAGGCTGGGTGGTTTGGTACGATTTCTGGATAGCTGCTACAAAAAGATCTCTTTTAGACACAGGCGTAAGTTGTTATTGTTAATGACGCGTTAATTTACCAAATTTATATCTTTTGAAAAGAAACCTTGCAGTAATATGAATATTTACAGGATTATAATAATCTTTTAAGAAGATATATTATTTTTCGTAGTGACTTGTATTTGCGAAATTTTATTAGGTATTTTAGCGAATTCACTATGTAATTATTCTGATTTTAATTTCTGGAACCACAATATTTGCCCGTATATGCTTAGTAGAGTTGCCAATTCAATTTACTGGATGAATCGTTATATGGAACGGGTTGAAAACTATTCCCGTTTTGTCGGAGTAAATTTTAACCTTGCGCTAGATCTTCCTCCTGATGTCGACGAACAGTGGGAACCCCTCCTTATTGCCACGGCAGACCATTTTACCTTTTATAAATATTATGAAAAGCCTACGAAAGAGGATGTAATCCATTTCATGACTTTTGATAAACGTAATCCGAATTCGATTATCAGTTGTCTCTATGAGGCAAGAGAAAACGCACGGACGATACGCGAAACGATTTCGAAAGAAATGTGGGAGAGTATCAATACGTTTTACCTGACCATCAAAGGAACTTCTGCTGATCACTTCCGTAATATGGATCACATGCAGTCATATTTTACCGACATACGTAAAAGCTGTCAATTGTTTCATGGTGTTGTTGATTCTTCAATTACCCGTAACGAAGCCTGGCATTTTGGTCGTTTAGGGCGTCATATTGAACGGGCTGATAAATGTTCGAGATTCCTGGATGTGAAGTATTTTACATTGATGCAGGATACCAGTACTTCCGGTTCCACACTTGATTTGATGATGTGGACTGCAGTGTTAAAATCGGTGAGTGCGTACAATATGTATCGCCAGACCCACCGCGCGCTGACACCCATGAACATTGTTGCGTTTTTGATTCTTGATAAATTATTTCCCCGTTCGATTGCATACAGTGTTCGTCAGGCGGAACTTTCATTATATGCGATCCGTGGTTCCATACCTGAAAGAGGGCATACAGATCCTGCCGAAAGAGCATTAAGCAAAATGCGCAGCGAGCTGGAATTTACAGATGTGGAAGATGTTTTTAAAATGGGTCTTCATGAATATCTGGATAAATTTCAGACAAAAAACAACGAGGTAGACAGCGCCATTTTTGACATGTATTTTGGTCTTGAAACTGAAAAATCGCAAAGCCAGTCGATGGGACAAAGCATGGGCAAGTCTTCTTCAAGCCAATGGATGAACTGATAAAATAAATTACGGCTAAGGTTTCAGGCATAATTATTGCCCGGATAGAAATAGTGGCGGTGATCAGGCCGGCCACTATTTCTATATCAGACATGTCCAGACACATAGTATTTCTCAAAAAAGAACTTTTATGAACCTGAAAGTTCATCATTCGCTGCATTATACATATGACAATCCGGTCGTTCTGGATCAGCATACTTTATACATCTACCCGCGCCCGTACCCCAACCAGCGTGTTATTGACTATTCACTTTTTATCGATCCGCGTCCCTCGAATATTGTCCGGAATGTAGATACAGAAGGCAATTCGCAGCAGGTTGCCTTTTTTTTTAACGGGCCAGTTACCGGGCTTACAGTTGATGTTGTCATGACGGTTACTTCGGAACCGTTTAACGTTTTTGACTTTGTTCTTTTCCCTTTTTCTACCAAAAACTTTCCGTTTTTATATGAAGACAGGATTTATAAATATCTGATACCTTATCTGAGCAGAAACGACGTCACCAATAATGTCGAGCAGTTTGCAAGGAAAATTGCTGCCGGTGTAAATTGGGAAACCGTGCCGTTTTTGGTTCAGTTAAGTCAGTATATCAGCGAGAATTTTATCTACCGGAACCGTGAGTTCGGAATGGCTTATCCACCCGATGATACCCTACGGGACCGCATGGGATCCTGCAGGGACTATTCCCGTCTTTTTATCAGTGCCTGCCGCAGTCTGGGAATTGCAGCGCGATTTGTAAGTGGTTATTTGTACGGAAATCCTTTGCAGGCACATGAACTGCATGCCTGGGTGGAAGTGTATCTCCCCGGTGCAGGCTGGCGCGGTTTTGATCCCACAGAAGGTAAAGCAATCATTAACAACCACATCAGTCTGGGTGCTTCCGCTGATTTTGACCAGCTGGCTCCTGTTATGGGCTCCTTTCGTGGATTTGCTAATGCGTCACTGGTAACGCGCGTGGATATTGAGATGGTATAATTCCGGATGTCCATTTAATCAATACGAACTTTTGTTTGAGAAAAAACCTCCTAAGGCGTGGGAAATTTCGTATTTTTGTACCCAAACAAACAGAGGACTTTAAGATCGTGACGTTAATAAAATCTATATCAGGGATCAGAGGAATTGTGGGTGGAAAATCCGGCGAGGCGCTGACTCCGATTGATGTTGTAAAGTTTGCAGCTGCCTACGGCACCTGGCTGCGACGTACTAATCCGCAGAATTTAAAGGTTGTAATTGGCAGAGATGCACGTCTTTCCGGTGAAATGGTAAGTCGTCTTGTTGCTGCTACTTTGCAGGGTGTTGGCCTAAGTGTCATCGACTTAGGACTTTCTACAACCCCAACCGTAGAAATTGCCGTTACCATGGAAAATGCAGGCGGAGGTATCATTCTTACCGCGAGCCATAATCCGATACAATGGAATGCGCTTAAACTGCTTAATCACGAAGGTCAGTTTATTAATGAGGCTGAGGGGGAAGAGGTTTTGAGGATAGCTGATGCAGAAGATTTTATTTTCGTTGACGTCAAAAAACTTGGAAGTTACACTACCGACGACACTTATCTCCAAAAACACATTGATCATATTCTGGCCTTGCCTTTGGTAGATGTTGCCGCAATTACTGCTGCTAATTTCCGGATTGTGGTTGATGCGGTTAATTCGACCGGCGGAATATTTGTCCCTGCCTTGCTGGAAGCCTTAGGGGTTCAAACCAAGAATATTAAAAAACTGAACTGCGATCCGACCGGGAATTTTGCACACAATCCTGAGCCGCTTCCTGAGCATTTGCGGGAAATAAGCAAAGCGCTTAATGATGGTTCGTTCAATCTGGGCATTGTTGTAGACCCGGATGTGGACAGACTGGCGTTGATGTGTGAAGATGGAAGTCCGTTTGGAGAAGAATATACACTCGTTGCCGTCGCAGATTTTGTATTGAAAAATACACCCGGAAATACCGTATCCAATCTGTCGTCGACAGCTGCTTTACGTGATGTAACAGTGAAAGCTGGCGGTAATTATTTTGCTTCTGCTGTGGGTGAGGTGAATGTGGTGACGAAAATGAAAGAGCAAAATGCCATTATTGGCGGAGAGGGAAATGGAGGGGTTATTTATCCCGAAAGTCACTATGGTCGCGATGCTTTGGTTGGAATCGCTCTTTTTCTGACACATCTCGCGAAATTTGGTAAGACGGTTTCGGTCATGCGGAAGTCTTATCCAAGCTATTATATTTCAAAAAATAAAATAGAACTGACTCCGGACATCAATGTTGATAATATTTTAAGCCGGATTCAGACAAAATATTCTAAACAGCCGCTGAGTACAATTGACGGTGTACGCATTGAATTTGACCGCGAATGGGTTCATTTGCGTAAATCCAATACTGAACCGATTATCCGGATTTATTCGGAATCAGAGACGCAAACTACCGCAATCAATCTCGCTAATAAAATTATCTCTGATATAAAAGAGATCATTTCAGAACCTAAGAAATAAGCAATGAAGGTGTATCTGGATAATGCTGCTACAACCCGCTTGGATCCTGAGGTATTGGAGGCCATGATTCCTGTTATGGCGGAACAGTATGGTAATCCATCGTCGATTCATGCAAATGGCCGTGCTGCACGTTCGTTGATTGAGCGGGCAAGGAAATCCATTGCCGGAATATTGAATGCTGCGCCTGCTGAAATATTTTTTACATCAGGCGGAACTGAGGCGGACAATACGGCAATTCGTTCCAGCATTGAAACACTGGGTTTAAAACATGCCATCACATCCCGTATCGAGCACCATGCTGTGCTTCATACACTGGAACATCTTCAAAAAACCGGTCAGATCGAACTAAGTTATGTTGATCTGGACGAGCGTGGTGTTGTAAATCTTCAGCATTTAGAAACGCTCCTGCAGACCAAACCAAAAAGCCTGGTCTCTCTGATGCATGGGAACAATGAGATTGGAAATTTATTGGATCTTGATTTTGCCGGGGATATTTGTCAAAAATATAACGCTGTTTTTCATACGGATACGGTTCAAACTATGGGGCACTATCGTCATGACCTTCAGCAGATGAAAGCCAATTTTGTTGTTGGTGCTGCACATAAGTTTCATGGACCAAAAGGTATAGGTTTTCTTTATGTTAGGCCTGGAATAAAGATTTATCCTTTTCTTCATGGAGGAGCACAGGAACGCAACATGCGCGGCGGAACTGAAAATGTTTATGGGATTGTCGGCTTGGCAAAGGCGTTGGAGATCGCTTACCGTGATATGGATGAACATCGCTCACATATTGAAGGCCTTAAAAACAGGATGATCCATAGGCTTGGTGAAAGCATTCACGGTGTCCGGTTTAACGGACAATCAGCGGAAATGGGTAAAAGTCTTTATACTGTATTAAATGTTAGTCTACCAGCTTCTGAAATCAGTGATATGCTGTTGTTTAATCTGGATATTGCAGGAATTTCAGTCTCAGGTGGCAGTGCCTGTTCAAGTGGTACTGAAATCGGATCACATGTGTTGAATGAACTTCAAATCGATCCTGAAAGAGCCAACGTCAGATTTTCTTTTGGAAAATATAATACGGAAGAAGAGGTGGACTTTGCCGTCAATACGCTTTCAGAGTTATATCGGAAAGAGGCAGTTATATTATGATTGATTTACAAAAAAGAGAAGTTAAAGTGAGATTTACATTTCAGCTTTAACTTCTCTTTTTTATTCTTATAACTTCATCAGGCATTTTTAACCATATCTTCCAAAGCCTCGATCCAGATATCACTGTCGTTCAGGCTTTCGACAAGCTGCCAGTGTTCTCCGCCTTCTTTTTCGAAAATCTCTTTGTATTCTTCACCTACTTCGATCGTTGTTTCAAGGCAATCAGCTACAAAAGCAGGTGAGAAGGCAAGAACAGATTTCACACCTTTTTTTGCCAGCTCCGGAATCAATTCGTCGGTGTAAGGTTTTATCCAGGGTGTTTTTCCAAGTCGTGACTGGAAAGCTACGGTATATTTTCCTTCGGGAATTCCCATGCCTTTTACAAACAAACGGGTTGTTTCATAACATTGTGCACGGTAGCAATGCTGATTTTTCGCATTTAAAGTATCGCAGCAGGTGCCGAACTGACAGTAATTCGCTACATCTCCTTTGGTAATTTGTCTTTCAGGAATTCCGTGATAACTAAACACAAAGTGATCATACTCCCTTTGCGCCATGTATTTTTTGCCAAGATTCACAAAACCCTCTACGAACTTCGGGTGGTCGAGAAACCGGTTAATAAACTTAATTTCAGGAAGTACTTCCCAGTCCTTTACCACTTCCATCACCTTTTTGTAAACAGATCCGGTAGAAGCAGAAGCATATTGAGGAAAAAAGGGAACCACTATGATTTCGGAAAGGCATTTCTTTCTTAATTCCGTAAGACCGCTTTCGATACTCGGGCTTTGGTAACGCATGGCTAGTTTCACCACGTAGTTTTCACCAAGTACCTTCTGTAGTTTTTCTTCAACCGAATAACCGTAAATCTTTAAGGGAGATCCCTCAGGAGTCCACAACTCCCGATAAATCTTCGCCGATTTAGGAGCGCGGAATGGTGCAATAATCAAATTAATTAATAGCCAGCGGTTTAAGTAGGGTATATCAATAACCCGCTCATCCATTAAAAATTCTCTCAGGTATTTCCTGACATCCGGAACCGAAGGACTATCCGGAGTACCCAGATTGACAATCAGTACGCCGGTTTTTTTAAAAGGTTTTTCAGTTGAGGTTGAAGAATATGTTAACGTTTCGGTATGCATTACCAGTATTTTTTAATTCAAGGTGAAGTATTGTGCATCGATAACCATAGTCAAACTAATAAAAGTTCGGTTAGGGTACAGTTACATACCAATAAGAATTTCGCGTAAAACCGCCTGTGCAGACCATTCCCTGTTTGCAGCTTGTTCGATGACCAGGGAGCGCGGTCCGTCCAGTACTTCGTCGGCTACCTTCATGTTTCTTCTCAGCGGCAGACAGTGCATAAACTTACCATTGTCGGTCAGTCCCATTTTTGCTTCGGTCATCATCCAGGACGGATCGCTGTTAAGCACCTGTCCATAATGCTCATAAGATGACCAGTTCTTGCCATAAACAAAGTCTGCACCTTCCAGTGCTTTATTTTGATCGTAAATAACCTGTCCTTTGCCTACAAACTCAGGCGCCAGATCGTAACCTTCGGGATGTGTAATAACCAGTTCCACATTCATCGGGTTCATCCATTCGCAAAAAGAATTTGCAACCGCTTGTGGTAAAGCTTTAAAATGGGGCAGCCAGGTCAATACCACTTTTGGGCGCTCTTTAAGGCGGAACTCTTCAATAGTAATACAGTCTGCAAGGGATTGTAACGGGTGGCGGGTTGCAGATTCCAGGTTAACAATAGGAACCTCTGCGTATTTTTTAAATTGCTGAAACACAATTTCCTGATAATCTTTTTCGCGATCCTGCAAACCGGCAAAAGAACGAATACCGATAATGTCGCAATACCGACCAATTACAGCGGCAGCTTCTTTTACATGTTCCGCTTTATCGCCGTTCATGATCACGCCTTCTTCCATTTCCAGTCCCCAGCCATCCTGTCCAACGTTCATCATGATCACATTCAGCCCAAGATTTTGTGCAGCTTTTTGTGTGCTGATACGCGTACGAAGACTGGAATTAAAAAACAGCAAACCAATGGTTTTGTTTTTTCCCAGGTCATTATCTCCAAAGGGGTTTCGTTTTGAAATAATACCGCTGGTTATAAGTTGATTAAGATCTGTAACGTCGTTTATGGATAGGAAATGTTTCATTTATTTATGGTGTTGTTAACCGCAATGGGCGCTATGGTTTTCGCAATTGACGCAAAGATATTACAATCTGTTCGCTAATCTTTTTACTCCGTTCTTTAATGAGGGCACAATACAGATGTTTATTAGTTAATTAACCGCGATGGACGCTATGGTTTCCGCAATTGACGCAAAGGCACTATAATCCGTTGGCTAATCTTTTTACTCCCTTCTTTAAGAGTGAAACGTTAAAATTAATTAAGAGCCCCAATTTGCACTTCGTCAATTTTAAAATAAGTTAATATTTGAGCGGTGTGCACGTCATTAAGAGCATCAACAGCTTTTACCTCAACTATGACGCAGTTCTCCACTAGTAGATCGATTCTATATCCAACTTCCAGAATTATTTCTTCATACACTAATAGTAATGCCTTTTGCTTTTCTACAAAAAATCCTTCTTTCGTAGTTCGTAATACAAGCATTCCTCATATGCTGATTCAAGTAAACCTGAGCCCAAAGCTTTATGAACCTTTAAGGCACAAAATAAATTTCGCGGGCAATTTTATTTTCAGGAAGTTCTATTGCGTCCATAGCGAAATCTATAGCGCCCATTGCGGTTAAATCATTAAGTCAAACTGACAACTTCCAAACGCAATGCCTCCAGAAACATATCCGCCTCCTCTTTCCCCAAAGCCAGTGAGGGTAATAATCTGATCGTATTTGCTCCGGCCACACCGGTAAACATTTTATGTTCAAACAGCAACTTGTTCCGAAGATCCTTCACCGGGAAATCGTACTCAATACCAATCATTAACCCACGTCCCCGGAGTTCTTTGTATCCACCGATTTCTTCAATGCCTTTCATTAGGTAGTTGCCGATTTCAGCTGCATTATCCAGCAGGTTTTCGTTTTTCATGATATCAAGCACAGCGATTCCCGCAGCACATGCCATGTGATTTCCTCCAAAAGTGGTGCCGAGCAAACCATAGCTGGCTTTGAACTTTGGAGATATCAAAACACCTCCAATTGGAAATCCGTTGCCCATTCCTTTCGCCATAGTCATTAGATCCGGATGGATTCCACTAAATTGGTGCGAGAAGAATTTTCCGGTACGACCATAACCACATTGCACGCTATCCAGAATTAAAACAGCTCCGGTTTCATCACAACGCTTACGTAAAGCCTGAAGAAACGTATCACTGCTCACCTGAATTCCGCCAACGCCCTGGATTCCTTCAACGATTACCGCACAAACTTCATCCGTAATACCTTCCTGAAGTGCGTCAACGTCATTAAATGGAAGAAATGTAACGTGTTTATTATAATTCACAGGAGCAACGATGGATGGATTGTCCGTCGCTGCAACAGCTCCGGCAGTACGTCCATGGAATGCTTTTGTAAAAGCGACAACTTTTGAACGACCTGTATGAAATGAAGCCAGTTTTAATGCATTTTCATTCGCCTCTGCACCAGAATTGACCAGGAAAAGTTTGTAGTCGGGATAACCTGACAAATCTCCCAGCTTCTCAGCCAGTTCTTCCTGTAACGATATTTTTACTGAATTGGAGTAAAAGTTAATCGCATGAAGCTGCTTGCTCAGCATATCTACATAATACGGATGACAATGTCCAACGGAAATCACAGCGTGACCGCCATAAAGATCCAGGTATTTAGTGCCATTCGTATCCCATAAATAGCTGCCCTCAGCTTTTACAGGTTCTATATCGTAAAGTGGATAAACATCAAATAAATGTGACATAGTAATATTTGTTTATCAGATCAATTCCAAAAAATCGATTCTCTGAAAATGTTTTTGATTTAAGGTCTTTACAGGTAATTGAAAAGTTAACGCGGTTGCTGCGATGAAAATATCCCGAAACTCAATCAACAAATTTTGCCTTCGCAGGCTATGATAAATTTCAGCAGCTTTTAATGAAACTTCGGCTGTAAATGGCAACACGGATACACCATCCAGTAATATTTCAACGTCACTTTTCTTTTGCAAATCGGTTGCTCCCATCATTAGTTCATAAACAGTTACTGCTGATACAAAAAGCACCGTGTTGTTTGGTAATGACGCTAAAATAGTTTTTGACTTATCTTGTTTCCTGAGATATTCAATGAATATACCGGTATCGATTACCATTCCGGAATTTCCCATTGATTCAATTTTTTGCTACTTTCTTCAATAATCTTAATTTCATTATCGCTCCAAATTGAAACAGACTTAATTTTGTCTTTCCATACTGCGAGGTTTCCCTCTGACTGCTTAGCTTTCTGTTGTGCCAACAAGGTATCTGCATAAGCAATTAATTGCCTCCGCTGAATCTCATCGAGCTGGTTATAGGCCAGAAGTAAATCGTTCATAATAATGAAAATTAATCATTTCAACTTCTTGCAAAAGTAAAAATTTCTTAAAAAGAAGGAGCCTTTAACCTTAATCCAGCATCTTCCGGTAATCCGAAGATCAGGTTCAGGTTTTGAACGGCTTGTCCAGATGCACCTTTTGTTAAATTATCAATGATACTGCTGATCAACAATTGACCTTCATGTACCTCCAAATGAATAAAACATTTATTGGTATTAACGACTTGTTTCACATCAATAGGCGAATCGCTTACATGCGTAAAAGGATGTTCAGCGTAATAGTTTTTATATAATTCTTTCGCTTCTTCAATTGTTCCTGAATAAGGCGTGTAAACATTAGCCATAATTCCACGGGTAAAATCACCACGATACGGAACGAAATTCACCGAATTGTCAAAACCAGCTTGTAATTTCTTCAGGCTCATTTTTATTTCAGTCAAATGTTGGTGACTGAATGCCTTGTAGATCGACAGGTTATTATTTCTCCATGAAAAATGTGTTGTTGCACTCAGCGACTGACCTGCTCCGGTACTTCCTGTCACGGCGCTTACATGAACATCGTCCTTCAACAAACCAGCATTCGCCAACGGTAAAATCGCCAGCTCAATACTCGTCGCGAAGCAGCCAGGATTAGCAATTTTAGTCGCACCTCTGATGGTTTCTTTCTGAAGTTCAGGCAAGCCATAAGTAAAACCATTCGACTCATCCCGGAAATCGGTACTCAAGTCTATGATTTTTAATGTTTCAGGAACTTGATATTCAGTCAAAAACTTCTTCGATTCTCCATGTCCGGAACAAAGGAAAATCGCCTGTAAATCCTGCTGATTCAAAAGCGTTTGAATATCTTCTCCCGAAAAAGTCAGTTCCGTATCACCCAATAAATCTGTATGCGTAGCATAAACCGGTTTCTCGATCTGGCTTTTACTATGTGCAAAGGCAATATTTACGTTCGGATGGTTAATGACAATTCTTAGTAGTTCTCCTCCTGTATATCCTGCAGCACCAATGATGCCTATATTTATTTTATTGTCCATAATTTGTTCATTTCAAGATTGTTTTTACAAATGACGATTTTTCAATTTTAGGATCATTTGTTAACACCAGGCAATTAAATGTATATGCCGTTCCGGCAATCAGCCGATCGTGCAACTCCGGAATATCTTTTATTTCAAGAGATTTGAGAATAATGTCATTTGTCAGATCAGCTATTTTAAATCTCTTATTAAATGCTATTAGCGCCTGGACATCTGTAAGCGAAGTTTCAATTCTTCCCTTTTCAAACAAATATCCAATTTCTGCCAAGACAATAGCAGGAATCCAAATTGATATTTTACTATCAATATGATTTGACATTTCAAATATTTCGGTAACTGTAAGCGGTAATTTTCTTTGCTCTAACCAAATTACTACCGCCATAGTATCGGCTACATATTCCCGAGGAATGTCAGTCATTTATTTTGGGATAAGCTAATTTATATCCGGTGAATTCTTCTTCTAAGTGAGAGATTTCAGATTGAGACAAGCCGTCTAGTTCCAATCTTATTTGTTCATTAGACAATTTTGCTTGCTTGTTTATCAAGAATTCTGCAAAATCAAGAATTTCCTTTACCAGCGATTCCGGTAATTCTTCAGTTGCTTTTACAATCTCATTTTGAAGTTCGCTCTTGCTCATCTTAAAAGTATTTAGAAAATATTGCTGAAATACGTTTTAATCCATTATGGAAATTACTTTCTAGCAATACTTGATTTTTTCACTTTCCAATCATTGCCACTAACCTCTAACCCTTAATCATTACTCTCGCTTACCTTCTGATAGATCATCACCTGGTTCGAAGCAACTTTTGAGAATCCTCTTACGTCGTCTCCTGTCCAGGCGTTGTTCATTTCACCATAACTTCCAAATTTCGAAGACATCAAATCAAATGGAGATTCAATTCCTTCTACGTAGAAGCGGTATGGAGCAAGATGAACATGTACTTTTCCGGTTACATGAGACTGTGTATCAGATAAGAACGCTTCAATATTACGCATAACCGGCTCAACGAACTGGCCTTTGTGGAGAAGAGTCCCATAAGTATTAGAAAGTTGTTCTTTCCAGTAAAGCTGTTGCTCGCTCAAAACGTGTTTTTCAAGTGTATGATGCGCTTTGATGATGATCAAAGGAGCCGCAGCTTCGAAACCGACGCGACCTTTGATACCAATGATCGTATCACCTACGTGGATATCACGGCCAATTCCGAATGGCTGTGCTATCGCTGCCAGTTTTTGAATTGCATGAACCGGATCGTCAAAAGTTTCACCGGCAACACTTTTTAATTCACCTTCAACAAATTCCAGGGTGATGGTTTCAGGTTCAGTTTTAGAAACCTGTGTTGGCCAAGCTTCTTCCGGAAGATACTTTTCAGAAGTTAAAGTTTCTTTTCCTCCAACCGAAGTTCCCCAAAGTCCTTTATTGATACTATATGCAGCCTTAGCCCATTCGCGGCCAACGCCTTTTTTTGTCAGGTATTCAATTTCTGCCTCACGCGAAAGTTTTAGATCACGGATCGGCGTAATGATTTCTGCCTCCGGAATGATGATACGAAAAGCCATATCAAAACGAACCTGATCATTTCCGGCACCGGTACTTCCATGCGCAATAGCGGTAGCACCAATTTCTTTTGCATATTCAGCAACAGCGACTGCCTGAAAAACACGTTCAGCACTTACAGACAGGGGGTAAGTATTGTTTTTAAGTACGTTTCCAAAAATCAGATATTTGATACAGTCGTTGTAATAATCCGCTGTTTTAGAAATTGTAGCATGCTTTTTCACACCAAGGGAATAAGCATTAGCTTCAATTGTTTTCAGATCCTCATCTGAAAAACCGCCTGTATCCACCAGGACAGAATAAACTTCATAGCCTTTGTCTTCGGCTAAATATTTTACACAAAACGAGGTATCCAATCCTCCGCTAAACGCTAATACTACTTTTGGCTGTGACATTATGGAATATATGTTCTTATTGACTTTTAAATTGGAACTACAAAGAAACAAAAAAATACCTCGCATCGGGCTTTTCGGGCTGCCGGGCGAGGTATTTAAAAGATATAAGTAATCTGTAAATGAATGCAGGTACTAGTGTACAAGCACAGCCTCGGCGTTTTTCTTTTTGGCGCGTTCTTCCCTTCGCAATAAAATGCGTTGTTTGATACGCATCCAACGCTCATACAGGCTGGATTCCTTCAAAAAGTCCCAGGTATCCTTTTCAGGCTGAGCTTCTGTTTTTTTATGTTCTTCCGGGTTGTACATCATACCGGTGCAAAGACAGTGTTTTCTGCCAGTACGGGTTAGTACGTCGTAATTCACACAGCTGCCACATCCCTTCCAGAACGCATCGTCCGCAGGTAATTCGCTAAAAGTAACCGGTTCATAACCAAGATCCGAATTGATTTTCATCACCGGGAGGCTGGTCGTGATGCCTATTATCTTGGCATCCGGATATTTCTTACGTGAAAGTTCAAAGGCCTTTTGTTTAATTGCCTTTGCCATTCCGCTGTTTCTGAAATCAGGGTGAACGATCAGGCCGGAATTAGCTACAAATTTTCCATGTTCCCATGTCTCTATGTAACAAAAGCCTACCCATTCGTCGGTATCGGTGGTTGCAATAATTGCTTTTCCCTCCACCATTTTTTCCATGATATAAACAGGAGAACGTTTGGCTATACCAGTGCCACGTTTTTTGGCACTCTCTTCCATTTCTGCACAAATTGTTTCTGCAAAATGGAGATGATTTTCATTGGCAGTTTGTATAATAAACTTACTGCCCACTACTACTTCGGTATTTTTCATTGATGGCTAGACTGCAAAAATTGTTCGAAACAAAAATTAAATCCCCAGAAAATTACGATGGGACGTTTCAAAAATTTAATAAAAAAGGCGGGGAAAGTTTTACCACGTAGGCAAAATAGAGTTAGACGGTCCTGGGGGACCTAAACCTGAAAGGTGTAGTATGAAGAACAGTATGTATGCCGTTGCTATTCATTTACTTTGTTGGTCGTCTAAGAGGATGCAAATTTTGCAAAAAATATTATTATGACAAAGAAACAGTGCATATATTTTTATAGTTCAGCTTTGATGAAAATAATTTGAGATCAGAAGTGTAATAACGTGGGTTTTAGACGCAGCGATTGGGCAAAAGTTTCTGATTAACTATATTTGGTTTATCTGTTTAAAAGTTTGAAAAAGCAGATCAATCATAGTCCAATGTCAGAATTAAGCACAGACGACCTTCTTTATGGCTATATGAACGGAATCTTCCCTATGGCAGAAGCGGATGGTACCATTTACTGGTATTCTCCGGATCCCAGAGCGATTATTCCTATCAAAACTTATAAGCCTTCTAAATCGCTGAGGCCTGTTTTAAATAAAAAAGTATTTGAGATACGGGTAAACTTTAATTTTGAGGAAGTGATGCGTGGTTGTTCCGCGCCAAGATCCGCTGAGGAAGGTACCTGGATTTCGGAAGAAATTATTTCTGCTTATACTGCTCTGCACCAACTTGGATACGCCCACAGTGTGGAAGCCTGGCGTGACGGTAAGCTGGCTGGTGGCCTATACGGTGTTTCAATAAACGGCGTATTCTTTGGTGAATCGATGTTTTCGAGAGAAAGCAACGCTTCCAAAACCGCTTTTTACTATCTGATCGAGATCTTGCGTTTTAATAAATTTTCACTTCTTGATACGCAGTTTATTAATGACAATGTGCTTCGGTACGGAGCCATTGAAATTCCTCAGACGGAATACATCACCCGTCTTCAGGAGGCTTTAACCCAAAAGGTGAAATTTGATCCTACCTTTCTCGGGGATCATTTTTAAACCTTCTTCCTGTCAATAGTACAAACTTATCTGCCCTTTGTGTCTGAAATAAATTAATTTTGGCACAAAATTGATTTAAGAGGTGCGTCACCGAATGCATTTCGTTTACTGAATACCCAAAGTGTCAAAGCCAATACTTGTTATAAAATTCGGGACCGCGTCTATTACGCTTCCTTCCGGTGAGCCCGACGTCAGGATCATTGCTGAAATCGCAAGACAGGTTTCAGCGATTCATGCCGATTATAGAATCATCATTGTTTCATCCGGTGCAGTTGGAGCTGGTAAAGCTTACATACAGGATTATAAAGGAACGATGACTCAGCGTAAGGCTGCGGCTTCGGTAGGTAATCCGTTACTGGTAGGGTTGTATGCAAACTATTTTGCCCCAAATAATATTTACATTGCCCAAAGCCTCTGCGAGCGTCAGCACTTTGCGAACCGTCCAAAGTTTTTACAATTAAAAGAAACATTTGAAGAACTCTGGGCAAACAACATTATTCCGATTGTGAATGAAAACGACGTTGTCAGTGACCGGGAACTGAAGTTTTCGGACAATGACGAACTGGCAACTTTACTGGCAGTCGGATTTGGGGCGGAATCTTTGATGTTTTGTACCTCTGTCGGTGGCTTGCTTGATGAGCACGGAAAAATCCTGAGGAACGTATCCAATGTCAATGAGGTTTTTAAGTTTGTACGTACTGACAAATCCTTTCTTGGTCTTGGCGGTATGGCGTCCAAGCTGACCTTTGCGAAACTGGCTGCGCGTATGGCAATCAGGGTTGTCATTTTTGGAATGAATCAGCAGGATGAACTTTTGCTTGCTTTGGAAGGAAATGCCGGAACCGTAATTGGCGCAGGAAAAAGCACCCTTTCGGCAAGAAACAGGTGGCTGGGAAGCGGCGGACTTGTTTCAGGCAGACTGCAGATCGATGAAGGGGCATCAACAGCTTTGCTAAAAAGGAAAAGTCTTTTGGCCGTTGGTGTTACGGAAGTGGAAGGCGAGTTTGAAGCCGGCGAGATCATCGAAATATATTCTCCCGACCAGGAAATGATTGCCGTTGCCCGCGCCAGAGAAACCTCGGTTGCAATTAAAGAGAATTTGAAGACACTGAATTTTGAAGTGGCACATGCCAACGATATAGTACTATTATAATGGAATCCATCATACCACTTTTAAAAGCTACGCAGGAAGCGGCAAGTACAGTCAGGAAATTATCAGGCCAGCAACGTGCTGATTTGCTGATTTCACTTTCTGAAAAAGTTTTGTCAAATACGAATCGGATCATTGAAGAAAATCAAAAGGATCTCGAATTGATGGATGATGCAGATCCCAAAAAGGATCGTCTCCTATTAAATGAAGGCAGGATAAAAGGTCTGGTCCAAAGTTTGAAGGATATTGCTTCTTTACCCGATCCAACCGGAGAAGTGCTGCTCGAAAAGACGATCGAGCAGGGACTTTCTCTTCGGAAAATTGCGGTCCCGCTAGGCGTCGTGGGTGTTATTTATGAATCCCGGCCAAATGTAACATTGGACGTTGCCGCACTTTGCCTTCGCTCAGCCAATGCCTGTGTTTTAAAAGGAGGAAAGGAAGCTCATTTTTCCAACAGCTATCTCGTAAGCCTCATTCATGAAAGTCTGGAAGAAGCTGATGTTGATCGTGCAGCGGTAAATTTATTGCCAACAGGAAGGGGATTTGTGAGTGAATTGCTAACTGCAACCAAGTATGTTGATATTATTATTCCGAGAGGTTCCGAAAGCCTGATTAAATATGTCCGGGAGAATTCACGGGTTCCTACAATTGAAACGGGTGCAGGCGTTTGCCATACCTATGTAGAAAAAACCGCAGATCTGGATAAGGCTGCGAATATTGTAGTAAATGCTAAGGTTTCCCGTCCTTCGGTGTGTAATTCGCTTGACACGATTTTGGTTGATGCTGCTGTTGCGGAAGCATTTTTACCAAAGCTAAAAGAAGAATTTGTAAAATGGAACGTGGAGGTTTTTGCCGATGAAACGTCTTTCAGTATCTTTCAAAAAGCAGAATATCCTTTCCTGAAAAAGGCGCAGCCGGAAGATTTCGGAAGGGAGTTTCTTGACTATAAATGTTCTGTAAGGGTTTTAAACGGACTTGATGAAGCATTGGAGCATATCAGAAATCATTCCTCCCGTCATTCGGAAGCAATTATTTCCCGTGATGCTGAGGCGATTGAAACCTTCCTTAATGAAGTTGATGCGGCTGCTGTTTATGCAAATGCCTCAACACGCTTTACCGATGGCGGTGTATTTGCCCTGGGAGCGGAAATTGGTATCTCCACACAAAAACTACATGCACGCGGCCCGTTTGCGTTGGAAAAACTGGTTACCGAAAAATGGGTTGTCAGGGGTGATGGTCAGGTAAGATGGTAACTGACTGAAATTTCTAATTGAATTCTAAGGGAGTTGTGCTGATCGGTACGACTCCCTTTTTTCATACCTTTGCGCAAAATAATCTGAGAATAACCCACCCGTTATGGACACATTGGCAGCCATTAAAAATATAAAAATATTGACCAGTGAGGCAATTGTTCTTCTAAAACAGCTGATCGAAACACAGTCATTCAGTAGAGAAGAAGATGATACAGCGCTTTTAATTGAAGCTTTTTTTAAAAGAAAAAATATTCCTTTCCAGCGAAAGAAAAATAACATCTGGGCTTATAATCTTCATTTTGATGCGAGCAGGCCAACTTTGCTTTTGAATTCTCATCATGACACGGTAAAACCAAATAAATCCTGGACGCTGGATCCTTTCGAAGCACTGGTTCAGGACCAAAAAATGTTTGGGTTGGGTAGCAATGATGCAGGAGGTTGCCTGGTCTCGCTGATAGCTACGTTTTGTTATTTTTATGATCGTGCAGATCTTGCATACAATATTGTGATAGCAGCAACAGCAGAGGAAGAAGTTTCAGGTAAAGAAGGTCTGGAAATTGTGGTACCTGAATTACCTGAGATTTCCTTTGCAATAGTGGGAGAGCCTACCGATATGCAGCTTGCAGTTGCGGAAAAAGGATTGCTGGTGCTGGATTGTACAGCAAAGGGAAAATCCGGACATGCAGCGAGGGAAGAAGGAGACAATGCAATTTATAAAGCGTTAAAGGATATCAGCTGGATTACCCGCTATCAGTTTCCAAAGGTTTCTCCGACCTTAGGGCCGGTAAAAATGTCCGTTACGATCATCAATGCCGGGACACAGCATAATGTAGTGCCGGATGTTTGCACGTTTACGATTGATGTTCGGGCGACTGATCAATATACACTTGAAGAAATCATAGATGTCATTCAGGAACATGTGGAATCGGAAGTAAATGCACGTTCGATTCGTTTAAGACCTTCGAGTATTCCTATGGAACATCCCATTGTGCAGGCAGGCTTGCGGATGGGACGAAGCGCTTATGGTTCGCCAACAACATCTGATCAGGCACTGCTCGACTGTCCGTCATTAAAGATGGGGCCAGGTCATTCCGGGCGCTCCCATAGTGCGGATGAGTTTATTTATTTGTGGGAAATTGAAGAGGGAATTGTGCAGTATATTGCCATGTTGGAAGAGGTGTTAAAATTATAGGGACGAATTAGTGAAGGAAGGATATTAAGTCAGCAGTAGAAATCTTACAGATATGCAGTTTTATACAAAACAGGATGTTGAAAAGTTCGACGATATACCGTTGCTGTTTATCCAAACATCACTGGAAGACCATATCTTTAGGATCACACTAAACAGACCGGAAAAACGTAATGCGTTTACACCGACCATGGCTGCGGAAATCACTTTTTCTCTTGCTTATGCACACCATCATCCACACGTGCGTTGTGTAATACTTGATGCAAAAGGACCTGTTTTTTGTGCAGGTGCTGATTTAAATGCCTTTCATGATGCAATTGCGGATACTGTAAATCATAATTTGCCTGTGCCAAATCAGGAGATTAGATTGGGTGATGCTTTTGCTCAGCTTTTAAAACCCAGCATTGCGGTAGTCGAAGGCCCTGTTCTTGCAGGAGGATTTTTGCTGATCTGCGGATGTAATTTTGTTTTAAGTGTTCCGGAAGCGACCTTCAGCTTGCCCGAAGTAAAAAGGGGGATTTGGCCAATGCAGGTAATGGCGTCATTAATGCCAATTATTCCCAGTCGAAAAATTCTGGAAATGGCTATAACCGGAAGAAGTTATAATGCAAATGAAGCCCTGGGAATGGGTTTGATTACCAGTATAATTGATCTTGAGAAAATTTCCTGGGAAGCAAAGGTTCTTGCTAAAACCATATGTAACAATGCTCCCTACGCCATTCAATCAGGAATGGAAGCCTGTCAAAATCTAAGCAATATTCCAAAAATCGAACATCACAGTTACCTGAAAAGTCAACTGGATAAACTTCTTGAATCTGAAGACGCACAAGAAGGTGCTCTGGCTTTTAAACAGAAAAGAAATCCGGTTTGGAAAGGTAGATAAGCACAAGAAGGCTTTTTTTTAGTTAACAGCTAATCAATTTCCCGGAACAATTTCGATTTCCTCTCCGTAGCGGTTATGGAATTTGAAGTCAACCACTCCCAGCGAAGTATCTTTAATTAGCTTTACCCAGGTTTTATATTGAAAAAGCCATTTTACCTGTTCAGATATAAGTCCTTTGGTAAAGAAAGAATGCAGGAACGGATGAAGAGAAATGGTGATTCCTCTTTCGTTTTGTTTGGTTAAAATGTAATCCAGATTGTTAGCGATTACATCGGAAACAAGAATACTTGCCTGAATCGTACCGGTACCGCCGCAGGTAGGGCAGGTTTCACGGGTAACAATGTTCATTTCCGGTCTTACACGCTGACGTGTAATTTGCAGCAAACCGAATTTAGAAAGTGGCAGAACCGTGTATTTAGATCTGTCTCCCTTCATCTCATCACGCATAGTATCGAAAAGAACGCGTTTATTTTCCGCTTTCTTCATATCGATAAAATCCACGACAATGATACCACCCATATCACGTAAACGCAACTGGCGTGCTACTTCTTTGGCTGCTTCCAGGTTGACACTCAAAGCGGTAGCTTCCTGGTCTTCCTCAGAATTTGATTTGTTACCGCTGTTTACGTCGATAACGTGCAGAGCTTCGGTATGTTCAATGATCAGGTAACCACCGTTAGGCAGACTGACCGAACGTCCAAAAAGACCTTTGATCTGTTTTTCAAGACCGAATTGTTCAAATATCTTATTCTTGCCATTATGCAGTTTAAGAATATTCTCTTTATCCGGAGCAATATTGTGAATGTACGCCTTAATGTCGTCGTAAACTTCTTTTGAATCAACCGTAATACTGTCAAACGATTCGTTTAACATGTCGCGAATGATTGAAGAGGCACGGTTCATTTCACCTATCACGCGGTCCCGTGGTTTGGCATCGCGAAGCGTTTTAATCCCGTTTTCCCATTTATCCAGACAGTCCTGAAGATCCTTATTCAGCTCGTCAACATCTTTTCCTGTTGCTACGGTACGGATAATCACACCGAAGTTTGCAGGTTTAATGGAAGACATCAGCCGCTGAAGGCGGTTTCTTTCCTGTTTATCTGTAATCTTTTTTGAAAGGTTAACAGAGTTGGAAAAGGGAACAAGCACGATATAACGTCCTGCAATGGAAATGTCACAGGACAGGCGGGGACCCTTTGTAGAGATAGGTTCCTTCACAATCTGAACCAGGATTGGCTGATTCTTCGAAAGAACTTTGTCAATTTTTCCTAACTTTTCAATTTCAGGCTCCATCTTGAAGTTACTCAATTTGCCTGAATTAACGCGTTTGGATATAACGTCTTTGGTTATTTTGTTAAGAGAATTGATGTTCGGCCCTAAATCGAGGTAATGCAAAAAAGCATCTTTCTCAAATCCCACGTCTACAAAGGCTGCATTTAGCCCTGCCACAAGTTTCCTCACTGTACCAAGGTAGATGTCACCTACGGTAAAGCTTTGATCCGGTGTTTCAACGTGATATTCTAAAAGACGTTTATCCTGCAAAAGGGCTATACGTTCTCCCTTTTGAGTAGAATTGATTAGTAATTCGTTACTCAATGTTCAACCAACTGAATGGCTATATAAAGTTAATACTTGACCTCCCGGTTATACAAGAAATCCGGGCAACACAACAGGGTGAAGATGGTATGACCGGATCAATTTAGCATAAATCCGGTCATTTACCAATTATTTCTTCTTATGTCTGTTTTTTCTAAGGCGTTTCTTTCTCTTATGAGTGGAGATCTTATGTCTCTTTCTTTTTTTTCCGCAAGGCATAAATATATCGTTTATAAATAAATAATTGTATTCTTAAATTTTGTTCGTCAATTGTTCAGCCGACCTTCCAGTTCGCCAATTGCTTGCTGGATTACAGGATCTTTCTCTTCCTTTTTAACCTCTGAAAGTACTTTACGTGCTTCCTCTTTATTACCCAGTTCAACCAATGTTAATCCTAAATAGAATTTCGCTTTGGTATTAGCAGGATTGTTAGTCAGGATTTGTCTAAACCTGTCGGCTGCTTTACTGTATTGGTTTGAACGCATGGACAAAATACCCAAATTGAACAAAGCCAGTTCATTGGTAGGATCCGTATCTATCACTTCACGAAGCATCAGAATTCCCTGCATCGGGTTTTCTGTGTTTACATAAGTCATAGCCATGTTGGCTTTTGCAGCGAGCAAACCCGGATTTTTATCAATTGCTTTCTGGTAATATTCTCGGGTTTTGATGCCAAGGTTTTTTGCCTTTTGATCATCTACCGCAAAACCGTATGCCTCATAATAACGATCTCCTGTCCGAACCAGATTTTCAACGGTTGGAGACAAAAGAGCTACTTTTTCAGCATAAAAAGCTGCACTGTCAAATTTTTGAAGCTGAGCAAACTTATCTGATAGTTTCAAACCGGCAGCCGCTTTTTCACTTTCTTTTGCAAGAACGAAGCCACTTCTAAGCTGATCAACGATCTTTTGCTGTTCAGGAGTAAAAGTGGCTCCATCGTGCGAATTTGCAGGGGTCTCAGACGGTGCCTTTGAAGCCTCTTCCGTCTGGGCCTTCTCAGTTTCCATTTCTTTTCCTTTATTATTAACAACAACCTTTGGAAGACTGAATAAGGTGCCAACCAAAGCCACTGCTAATACACAAGAAAGAATGATGGATTTTTTCATACTGTTATAACCAAACCTGTAATAGGCAATTACTTTTCTGCGACAAGTTTCAATTTGTCACTTTCCTTTACCTGTTCAACAAAAACTTTGGCAGGTTTGAAGCTTGGTACAAAATGCTCGTCAATGATCATTGAAGTTCCTTTCGAGATATTACGGGCAACTTTACGTGCACGTTTTTTATTAATGAAGCTACCAAAACCTCTTACATAAAGGTTCTCACCATCCGACAGCGAGTCCTTTACCACGGTGAAAAACGATTCTAGCGTTTGTTGAACATCGCCCTTGTCTACGCCTGTTTTCTCAGAAATTTGTGCGATTACGTCTGCCTTAGTCACTTTGATTGTTTACTTTAAGTGGATATTATTTCATTTATTTACTTGCTCCTCTAAATTTTGGGAACACAAAGGTACGCTATTTTTACCTTAATTTAAAAGGATGGCATTTTCATTTTTTTTATAATCGGTTAAAAAACAGTGTACATAAGTAAAAACGTTATGCTATCTGATCATTTACAGGTATTTGATTTTAATAAAAAACTGAAATCATGGTATCTTCAAAATCACCGGCCACTGCTTTGGAGGCAAACATCTGACCCGTATAAAATCTGGTTATCGGAAATTATTCTGCAGCAGACACGCGTTGCGCAGGGTACACCATACTATGAAAAATTTATATCGGACTATCCCACCGTTTTTGACCTGGCCGCTGCGGACGAACGGGATGTGCTCCGGCTTTGGCAGGGGCTGGGATATTATTCCAGAGCACGTAATATGCATTTCACGGCCAGGCAGATCGTTGCTGAATTTGAGGGGAAATTTCCGCAAACGGCTGTGCAGCTGGCGAAACTGAAAGGTCTTGGAAATTACACGGCCGCCGCAATTGCATCTTTTGCTTTTGGTGAGGCCATTCCTGCCATTGACGGAAATGTGTATCGTGTAATGGCGAGGTTGTTTGGCATATTTACGGACACACTTAGTAATGAAGGGAAAAAGGAATTTGCTGCAGTTGCAGTTCAGCTTGTCTCACACGAAGATCCAGCTACATACAACCAGGCGATGATTGAATTTGGAGCGCTTCAGTGTGTTCCCGTTGCTCCGGATTGTAAGGTTTGTCCCTTTAACGATATTTGTTATGCTTTTAAGTTTGACATGCAGGCAAAGCTTCCTGTCAAAACAAAAAAAGCGGCCGTACGAAACAGGTTTTTTAATTATTTTATTCTTCAAAAAGGTGATCAGCTCGCTATGCAGGAGCGTAAAGGAAAGGACATCTGGAAAGGTTTATATGATTTTCTGATGACTGAATCGACAGAACTGGTTGATTCACCCGATGTCTTTTTTGATGACATCGTGATGTATAATATTCTTTCAAAAGGGCGCATCAGAGAGATCCCGAAAGTTTATCAGCACCTGCTCACACATCAAAGGCTTAATGTGAGATTTTGGTGGGTTGATATTCCAATGAATTCTGATATTAATCTGCCGGAAGGACTTTATTTTTATTCACCGGAGGAAATCCATTCGCTTCCAAAACCAATTCTGGTGGATACGGTGCTGAGGGAAGAGGATTATTTATGAGGCAGATACTTTCATGGATAGGTATCAACCGATGTATTTCCAAAGTATGATGTTACCTAAAAAGAAGATTATCGTCTGTTAATAATATTTGACTTCTATTTTACAGGAACATCTGTTATATTTAAACCTACAACAAAGTTTAATACAAGCAAGAATCATGGCAGGAAGTGTTAATAAGGTTATTCTGATAGGAAATTTGGGGGCTGATCCCGAAGTACGTTATCTTGAAAGCGGCTCGGCAGTCGCCAAATTTAATATTGCAACAACCGAAAGTTATACCAATAAAAGCGGTGAACGTGTTGATAACACCGAATGGCACCGTATCGAATTGTGGGAGGGACTTGCAAAAGTGGCCGAAAAATATCTAAAAAAAGGGAATCAGGTTTATATTGAAGGGCGTATCCGCACAGACAGCTGGACGGATAAGGAAGGGCAGCAAAGAACGGGCGTTACAATCCGCGCCAATAGTATGACGCTGCTCGGCGGACCATCGGGATCCGGTTCTGGTGGTGAGAATAGCGGGCAGGCCCAAGGTTACGCTCAGCCATCTGCACCGAGGCCCGCTCAAACACCTCGTCCTGCTGATCCGGTTCCACCTTCCATGGCATCTGGAAGTGATGATGACGATCTTCCGTTTTAAAAAAAAATATTTTTTTTTCTGTTAATTACCCGTACAATGTTACGGGTAATTTTTGTACTTAAGTAACTTATTTAGAACTTCTTAATACTTTGAACTTCAAACTGAATTTTAAAAAAAGAATAGTTTTCGCTTATCAACGAAATATCATTAGCATTTTAAGCTGTCTGTTTATTATTTCGAACGTTTCAGGACAATCTGTATTTGATTGGAATGGCAGTTATAAACTTAGTGAATCAGACTTTGCTGCCTCCCGATCAGGAACTGGCGGAGATATTTATACTATTTATGCTGCTTGTACGATCAATCTTGCTTTTCAAATGAGTAACTATGAATTTATGTTTTCGAAAAATTTTAATTCAAAAGTTACTACAACCTTTAACCGAAATGCTTCCTATATTATAGCTCCTGATAGTATTGTCAGTAAAAAACTTCTGAACTTTGCGCAGGCGGAATTTGATTTAGCTGAATTATTTGCCCGTAAATTCAGGAAATCAATGTATGAAAACAAAAAGGCTTTTTCGGATCCATCCTTTTATCAGAAGTTGTACGACAATATGCAATCTGAATATGCTGTAAAATCTTCCGAACTAGGGCAAAGTACCAATATGGGAATGGCCGAAGTAAGATTACAGGAGCAACATGTAATGATATTATCAGAAATTGATGATCTTAGAGATTTTTGCAAAGATTGCAAACCTAAAAGAAAGAAGAAGGATATCTAAGCTAAGAAGTTTCTTGGGACTGTTTAAGATGGGTGAACAATAATATTATGAACAAGATATTGATATGAAAAATTGTATTTTTTTACACAGCTGAAAATATCATAAAATTTTTGCTCAGAATCGTTACATTTATATTGTCATGGCTTATTACAAACGTTTTCCAACTTTCTGTGAAAGAAAAAACCGATAATGAAGATCCTCTTCCCCGAAAGCGTATGGGGATGCTGTATCCCCAAAAGATAAATTTCTTAACAGGCAACGATCTGTCTGAAAATCAATATTTCTGCAAGTCTGATAATTTTTGGGTAAAAGGAATTCCGCTTATTGCAGGTTTTGAAATCCCAATAAATAAATTCCTGGTTTACGACCTTAGTTTTGTAGTCTTCCTCTTTATTTTATCTCTTTTTTTCTCTGGCATACGGGCTGCATATTCTGCTGCGGGTGCGATGGAAAATCCCTGGGAAAGAAAAAGCGATACGGAAAGTCTTCTTCCAAACCGGATCCAGCAGTTGACGTTGTCACTCATGCAAAGGGCGGTCACCTTACTTGCAGTGCTTCTGGCCGCAAGACTCGCCTGGATTTATCTTCAAAACGATCCGCATAACATTGTCCGGTGGACAGCTCTGTGTTGTCTGGTACTATGGATTTGGCTGGATGCAATTGTACGTTACAACAGTGCACGTAAAGCACTGGAATTTATCCCGAGAATAGCCGGAGTTACCAGGGTTTTGGTAAAAGTTTGCAAGCCGCTCACGCAGCCCGTCATGAAAATGGGATTTGCTTTTGGCATACTCACACCCGAAGGGTCTGAAATATCCACCGAAAGATTAGAAGCAAAGGCTGAAAGTGAAGAGGAAACGGATCTTTTGCGCGGACTTGCCAATTTCCGGCAGACAAATGCGAGGAAAGCGATGCAGGCCCGTTTACACATTACAGCATTCGACATTGAAGCCAATTTCCATGAACTGATGGATAAAATCAATAAGTCGGGATATTCGCGGGTTCCTGTTTTTCGTGAAGATCTGGACCATATTGAGGGAATTTTAAATGTTAAGGATTTGCTTCCGCATTTGCATTTGAACGAACATTTCAACTGGCAGAAATTAATTCGTCCGGTTTATTTTATCCCCGAAAGCAAACGGCTGGATGACCTGATGAAAGATTTCCAGAGCCGTCGTGTGCACATGGCTATTGTTGTGGACGAATATGGAGGAACAAGCGGGCTGATCACTCTGGAAGATATTATCGAAGAAATTTTCGGGGATATCAATGACGAATATGATGAAGACGAAGAAGTAAACTATACACAGGTTGATGAAAATACCTATGTCTTTGAGGGAAAGGTACTAATCAATGATTTGTGCAGGCTATTAAATCTGGAAACAGATTATTTTGACGAAGTTCGCGGGAATAGCGAATCGCTTGCCGGGCTGCTTTTGGAATTATTTTCAAGATTACCGCGAACCGGTGAAATAACTACACACAAAGAAATTACTTTTAAAGTGCAATCGGCTGATAAAAAGCGTATTAAGAAGGTGAGAGTGCTGGTTTCGTAAGATTTTTCGACTTTTTAAATTTAGTTTCTAACTTTTTTTTGATGACATATCGCCGTGAAAGATTTACGGACATTTTTATTTCTCCAAAACTTCTTCTTAATTTTACCTGGCAAATAACTATAAATTATTTGCTATGATCACATCTCCATCCCAGGTCCTCTCTGAGGCACTTACCTACGACGACGTTCTTCTCATCCCCGGGTATTCGGAAATTCTGCCTCGCAACACTTCTACAAAAACAAAGCTTACCCGTAATATTGAACTCAACATCCCACTTGTTTCCGCTGCCATGGATACGGTAACTGAGTTTGATTTGGCTATTGCGATGGCGCAGGAAGGCGGAATTGGCATTATTCATAAAAACATGAGTCTGGAGGCCCAGGCTGAGCAGGTTCGGAAAGTAAAGCGTTCGGAAAGTGGTATGATTCTGGACCCGATTACACTGTCGGATACGGCAACTCTTGGAGATGCGCACCAGATCATGCGTGAATTTAAAATCGGCGGAATACCGGTAGTCGACAAGGATCATAAATTAATCGGGATTTTGACCAACAGAGATCTTCGCTTTGAAAAAGAAATGGCAAAGCCTGTAACAGAGATCATGACAAAACATAACCTGATAACCGCATCTGATGGTTTGTCTCTGGATGACGCGGAACAAATTCTCCAGGAGTATAAAATCGAAAAACTTCCGATCGTAGATGCACAATACCGGCTCGCAGGACTGATCACATACAAGGATATTTTAAAGAGGAAATCTCATCCAAATGCCTGTAAAGACGAATATGGCCGGTTACGGGTAGGGGCAGCTGTTGGCGTAACCGCCGATTTACTGCAAAGAGTTGAAGCGCTTGTGAAAGCCGGCGTGGATGTTATTAGCCTGGATACAGCCCATGGACATTCAAAGGGAGTAATTGATGCCCTGAAATCGGTTAAACAAAAATTCCCCAAACTGGATGTAATCGCAGGAAATATAGCAACCGGTCAAGCTGCACTGGCATTAGCAGAAGCCGGGGCTGATGCGGTAAAGGTAGGGGTTGGGCCGGGAAGTATTTGTACCACGCGAATTATCGCTGGTATTGGTGTTCCTCAGCTGACTGCCGTAATGTGGGCAGCAAAAGCTTTGGAAGGAAGTGGAGTTCCCGTAATCGCCGATGGCGGAATCAGGTTTTCAGGAGATATGACAAAAGCCCTGGCAGGTGGTGCAAGCACGATCATGATTGGCTCTATGCTCGCGGGAAGTGATGAAGCTCCTGGTGAAATTGTTATTTATGAAGGCCGGAAATTTAAGTCCTACCGTGGGATGGGGTCGGTAGAAGCAATGGAAGAAGGTTCAAAAGACCGGTATTTTCAGGATGCGGAGGAAGATGTGAAAAAGCTGGTACCTGAGGGAATCGTCGGCCGTGTTCCGTTCAAAGGAAAAGTTTCAGAAATTGTCTATCAGATGGTAGGCGGGTTGAAAGCAGGAATGGGATACTGCGGTGCAGGTGATATAGGTGCTCTACAAAAAGCGCAGTTTGTAAAAATAACTTCAGCCGGTGTACGTGAAAGTCATCCGCATGACATCATGATTCAAAAGGAAGCTCCCAATTATTCTTCGAAAGCTTGATTGGGTTGTAGCTGTTAGGTATTGGCATTTAGCTTGTTGAACTGGATGTTAGGATTACGGATAATATATGTATCAGAATCTCCTTATACAAAAAATGCCTTGCAGTTACGCGAGGCATTTTTTGTATAAGGAGATTCCAAAGTATTTGTAAGCTAAAAGCTAATTACGCTACTGTCGGTTTCGAGAATTTACTTTTTAGAAACTGAAATATCATTGGCAGAATAGAGAAACCGATGATTGCAAAAACAACCAGTTCAAAATTATTTTTAACGATATCAAAACCTCCGAAGAAGTAACCCAGAAGTGTTAACGTTGGCACCCAAAGAAATGCTCCGATAATACAGAAAGTTATGTATTTTGAATAAGTCATGCTTCCGGCACCGGCAACGAAAGGCGCAACGGTACGTACAATAGGGATAAAACGAGCCATAATTACCGTGCTGCCACCATGTTTTGCATAGAAAGCCTCCGTTTTTTCAAGATATTCTCTTTTTAGAAAAAGAATCCTTTCCCGTTTCTTAATTTCTCCGCCAAACTTTTTACCCATAAAATAGTTGACATTGTCTCCCAAAAGTGCAGCGATGATCAAAATGATAATAATCAGCCAGACATTCAGGCCGGTATCCGGATTCGCAGCAAGCGCACCCGCGGCAAAAAGAAGTGAATCTCCTGGCAGCAAAGGCATAATAACCAAACCGGTTTCTGTAAATACAATCAGAAAAAGGATCAGGTAAGTAAGTGTACCGTATTCCTGCACGATATCGAACAAGTGCTTGTCCAGGTGAAGGAAGATGTCTATAAACTGCTTAATAAATTCCATTGCTATAATTAGATGATAGTTGTATGTTTAATGTGGGTGTTTAGGATTTCGAATCAATTTTCCATTTCGACTTTGTTTTTGCATTCAGAAAGTGATTGAATGTATCCCCTCTAAGTCCCAGTCGAATCGTTTCCAGTGGTATAAGTTCAGCAGGAGCGATGTTCCCAAGGTTAACGTTAGCACCTAAAAGTTTTACAAACCAAACCTGCTGTGATTTTTGAGGGGCCTCCCACAGCATGTCTTCAAATGCTATTTCGGTCAATATTTCTTCTACCAAACCCTGACGCACTTCTCCACTTGCCCTGAAAAGTCCAACATTACCGGATTCACGGGCTTCACCAATCACTTTCCACGCCCCGGCTTCAAGTTCAGATTTGATCAGCTGAATCCATTTATAAGGAGGTATAATTTTATTTTCATCTTTCGATCCTACTTCCGAAAGTACGGTTACCTGTTGTGCAAGCGTACGAATGTATTCACATTTAACATCCTGAGCCATTTCAATGGAACCGTCCGATACCTCGGCATATTTCAGATCATACTTATCCAGCAATTTACGGTAGTCATCGAACTGGTTTCTTACTACAAAGGCTTCAAACAAAGTACCTCCAAAGTAAACCGGAATATTTGCGTTTTTGTAAACAGCAAGTTTGTCGTCAAGATTCTGACTCACAAAAGATGTCGCCCATCCAAGCTTTACGATATCAATGAAAGGAGAGGCAGTGGAAATCATATCTTCGGTCTCCCTGATACTTAGTCCCTTATCCATTACCATTGTAATGCCCTTTTCACGGGGTTTTTCTGTGCGGGCAGGAACTTGTGATAGCGTAAAATTCATATAAAGGTAAACGGTTAACTCAGGCAAAAACTCCGGCAAAGGTAGCAATAACCTTTAATACGTAGCAATTAAATCCATACAATTGACACCAAACCATAGATATATCTATGATAATTACTATTTTTCAAATATATTGATCTTTAATATAGATAACGCAACATTCCCATTTCAGATGATTGACCAACCTGATTCTTTACCGGTTATAGAAAATAAACGACTTGCTTTTTTGCAAAAGTACATTGGAGAACATATGACCGAGAGTATCTCACCCGTAGGAAGGTGGCTGAATGGGAAGCTGATAGACATTCAGGAAGGCAGTATGGAAACCGAATTTGCGGTGCGAGAAGACATGACCAATCCTCTGGGCGTTCTGCACGGCGGAATTGCTTCCACCATTCTTGATGATGTTGTCGGTACAATGGTTTACGCTTTGGGACGGGAATTTGCCTATACATCAGTTAACCTGAATTGCGATTTTCTACATGCTGCCCGGTTAGGTGAGGTAATTATAGCGAGCGCCAGGGTAATCAGGGCCGGGAGAAATATAATTCATGTGGAAGGCGTAATATTTAATGAAGAAGGAAAAATTATTGCCAAATGCGCAAGTAACCTGATACAAACAAGTTTCAAAATTCCATCCTGATCACAGATAGCCTTGCGCCTGGAGTTGAAATAATTCAGCATATTTTCCGTCCTGAATTAATAGCTGTTCGTGCGAACCATATTCTATTAACCGGCCATTTTCAAGGAAAAGGATTCTGTCAGCCATTCTGACGGTAGAAAAACGGTGAGAAATAAGTACCGCCATTTTCCCTTCAATTAAACTGGTGAAACGTTTAAAAACCTCATGTTCTGCTCTTGCATCCAATGCCGATGTAGGTTCATCCAAAACGATAAGCTGTGCGTCCCGCATGTAAGCTCTGGCCAGAGCAATTTTTTGCCACTGTCCTCCCGAAAGTTCTGTGCCGTCTTTAAATCTTTTACCCAAAACCTGCTGAAATTTATTAGGAAGATGGTCTACAACTTCAAAAGCCATGCTCATGTTGGCTGCGTTTTCAATTGCTTTGCTATCATTTTGCTGTTCGATATCTCCTACTGCAATGTTGTCTGACACCGTCATTTCGTAGCGGATATAGTCCTGAAAAATAATGCCGATATTGGCGCGAAGGTCTGCCAGCTGATAATCCAGTAAGTCAACACCATCTATAAGAATACGTCCTTCGGTCGGTTTGTAGAGGCAGGCCAACAATTTCACCAAGGTTGTTTTTCCTGCGCCATTTTCTCCAACAAGGGCCAATTTTTCACCCGGCTTAATCGAAAACGATAGATTTCGCAGAGCCCAGAATTCTGTATCAGGATATTTGAAACCAACATTTTCAAAAGTGATTCCTTTCCTAACCGGATTTGGAATCAGTTTCCCGTTTTCATTGGCAAGAATGGTTGGCCGGATTTCAAAAAAGTCAAAAAGGTCCTGCAGATACAAAGCGTTTTCAGCAATTCCGGAAAACCGGCTCATAATTCCCTGAAGCATACCATGCATTCTTTGGAAGGAGCCGGAAAGAAAAGTCATTGTTCCGACAGTAATCAGCCCGCTTAAAGTTTGTACGAGTACGAATACATATGCACCATAATAAGCAATAGTACCAATAGCGGAGAGGAAATAACCCCACGAAGCACGGCTGATCGAAATCCGGCGGTTGGCAAGGTAATATTCATCCGAAAGCGATTTGAACCTGTCGGCAAGATAATTTTCCAAGCCAAAAACCTTTACCTCTTTTGCTGTTTCAGAACTGGAACCGAGATAACGAAGATAATCGAGTTCCCTGCGCTCCGGTGTCCAGCTTCTGGTTAGGGAGTAAGTTCGTTCATTAAAATGTGTTTCTCCCAAAAAGGAGGGTATGACGGCAATAATGAGAATCAAAATCAGCCATGGGTTAAAAATGACTAAACCGGCTCCCAACGAAAGCAGTGTGACAATGTCCTGCATCTGGGCAAGGGTTTGCGACAGCAGCACGGTTCGTCCGGAAGTTTGTCTTCTGGCGCGTTCCAGTTTATCGTAAAAAATGGGGTTTTCAAACTGATAAAGGTCCAGTTTTGCTGCATGATGCACGAGATCAACAGACGTTTTGTTAGCAACCAGATCCCCCAGCAAACTATCAAACAGGTTTATGCAGCGATTAAGTAAGTCGGAAAGAATTGTCAGGCCCAGTTCAGTTCCGACTAAAGTCCAGAGATATTGATGTGAATCAGTTCGGTGATCCATTAACCGGATCACTTCATCGATTAGTTCTTTACCAACATAAAGCATAAGCAGCGGCAGGCCCGATTTGATTAAACGGAACAAGATGTTGCCAATGGTAAGTGTTTTGTTGGTTTTCCAAACCAGACGAAAGAAACGGGGAAGATTTTGTAAAGCAGAAAAGCGCTTTTTTAGTGACTGAGAGCCGGAAGAGTTGGGTTTAAGAGATTCTTTAACAGGAGGTTTCCGCAATGAATAATTAGTTAGTGACTTTGGATAAATCGATTTTGTAAAGAAAAAGTTCGTTTGACTGTTTCATCTCTAACCAGCAGGTATAACCGACTTTCGCGACCTGATTGTTTATATCGTGTTGTGACTTCTCTATCTTTGTTTTATGGAAAAGAATTTTGATTCGCTGCCGGAAAGCCGGAAGCAGCAGTTAATGGCTTTTGATCGTTTGTTGACAATCATGGATGAACTTCGTGAACAGTGTCCATGGGATCGCAAGCAAACCCTGGAAAGTCTTCGGCATCTTACAATCGAGGAAACCTACGAGTTGTCGGATGCTATTCTGGAAAATGATTTGCCTGAAATAAAAAAGGAGCTTGGTGACGTACTTTTGCATATTGTTTTTTATGCCAAAATAGCTTCAGAAGCGAAAACGGAAGGTACTTTCCAATTTGATATAAGAGATGTTTTGAACGGAATCTGTGATAAGCTCATTTCCCGTCATCCGCACATTTACGGCGATGCAGTGGCAGATACAGCGGAAGCAGTGAAGCAGAACTGGGAGAAACTTAAACTTAAAGAAGGCAATAAATCGGTTTTATCGGGTGTTCCTGCTTCCTTACCGGCGTTGGTAAAAGCAATGCGTATTCAGGAAAAAGCGCGCGGTGCCGGATTTGACTGGGATGAAAAACAGCAGGTATGGGAGAAAGTGGAGGAGGAATTGCAGGAATTTAAAGACAATTTCAATATTGAGACGGAACAGGTAATTGATCAGAAAGAAGCAGAAGGAGAATTCGGAGACCTGTTGTTTTCGCTGGTAAATTATTCAAGATTTGTAGATATAAATCCGGAAACTGCCTTGGAACGCACAAATAAGAAGTTTATAAAAAGATTTCAATATCTCGAAGAAGCGTCAAAAGCGGATGGTAAAGCACTTGGTGAGATGACATTGAATGAAATGGATGTTTATTGGAATAAGGCAAAGGAGCTGAAGATATAGCTTTACAAAATTGTTCGAAGTTATATTTCACTTGTTTAAGAGTTTCCCGATTAGAACTTGCAGGCAATTTTTTTCTTTCCGATATTCATGATTCAATAAATTCATTGACATTAATTTCTACACAAACACACATGAATTTGACAAACCGCGTTGATCAATTAGAGAACTTAGCCGTGGATAACAGCAAACAAGTTGAGATTGTGGCAAATGGAATAGCGAAGCTGACCGTGGAGACGAGAAAAGGTTTTATTGAAGTAAGACAGGAAATTGTTAAAGTGAAGGAAGAGATTACTGAGCTAAGGCAGGAGTTTAAGCAGGAAATTTCAGAAGTAAGACAGGAGGTTTCAGAAGTAAGACAGGAGGTTTCAGAAGTAAGACAGGAGGTTTCAGAAGTAAGACAGGAGGTTTCAGAAGTAAGACAGGAAGTTGCAGAAGTAAGACAGGAAGTTGCAGAAGTAAGACAGGAGGTTGCGGAAGTAAGACAGGAGGTTGCGGAAGTAAGACAGGAGGTTGCAGAAGTAAGACAGGAGGTTGCAGAAGTAAAACAGGAAGTTGCAGAAGTAAGACAGGAGGTTGCAGAAGTAAAACAGGAGGTTGCGGAAGTAAGACAGGAGGTTGCGGAAGTAAGACAGGAGGTTGCGGAAGT
>NZ_SMFL01000001.1 GCF_004349265.1 Dyadobacter psychrotolerans | reverse complement strand
AACCAAAAGTCTCTTTTTATAGCCGACGGTGCGAAAGCTCATAAAGACGAACTTTTTGATGCCAACAAATTAGTATTTAAAAAATTGCCGCCCGCTTGTCCTGAACTAAATCCTATTGAAAGATTTTTCAAGGAAGTGCGGAGGTATCTGAAAAACAAAGTTTTTGACAGCCTAGAACTCGCACAACAAAAAATTCAGAAAGTAGTAGAGAACATTTCAGAATCCATTGACAACGTGATTTCACTTACTTGTTTTCCCTATATCAGAAATACGTCTATTTAAATTGGATTTAGTATTAGTTTGTTTGTTTGGAGAGGAGATCCTGATAGCGGTCAACGATATTCTTTTATCAAGAAAATGGACTGATTATTGCTTCATAAATGATAGACAAACTTTTTTACGTTCTGCTTAGCTATTATTCGCGAAATACTGATCATGAAAAGGATACACCAGTCATCACCGTATTTTTTATATTTGTTTTGTTGTTTTTTTGTATGCTGCTAGCTGTGTACCATATACTTAGAACAATAGTTCTTGATGATTGGGGCTGGATTCCAACTAAACATTTTATAACCTGGACACTTGGAATTTTAGCTGCGATAATTGACTATGCTTTGTTTATTTATAAAAAGAGACATGTTGCTGTATACAAAAGATATCGATCTGATTTGTTCCTAAACAGCAAATTAGGTAAATGGAGTTATTGGGTGCTGTTCTTTATATTATTATGTTCTCCATTTATATTAACTGCGATAACCCATAGATTGGCAAAGGGATTTTGATAAATTTATTGATTAGTAGTATATAAGGTGTTTATTTGATATTGACAATGATAATTGATCCATTTTTCATTTTAGCATCGGGGAATATTTAAACTGTTAACAGTTAGTCGAGTTTAAAGACTTAGGCAATTAAGAATGAAATTCTTAATTGCCTAAGTTCTTCGATATTATTTTTCACTTGGACAACTAAATATTAATGATCAAGTTACTATACATGTACTACTATACCTTTTTCACAATGCATTATAAAGCTAGTCTAAATGGGACGGATAGTGGTCCGGCCTGGTATTCATCACTTCTTCAGATATGTGCCGGGCTTATTGGGCTAATATTTCTATTTTTAAAAATATTGGCGGAAGTGACGCATAAACGGATAAGTTTTTTTAGTCTAATAAATATATAATATCATTAGGATTATGTATTACGCTGGGCTGCCTGGTATATTATCTTCTTTTTAAAGTTTATGGTGTATCAAAAGAAACAGGCCTTACGGAAAGGTATCATTTTAATGTCACGCAGTCTGTAAAAGTATTTGTCTGGATCTTTTGGATCACCTCCATATTTGGAATTTTTGCAATTAACTTTTTAACTTAATCATTGACCGTTTATCTTAAATGGCCAGTGATTAGATTAAATAAAGATATTTGAAAGGGTTTTATTACACATTAAGAGATGATAGACAAACTGTTCTATGTGCTTTTAAGCTATTATTCGCGAAATACAAACCATAAAATTGATACCCCCGTTATCACGGTTTATTTTATTTTTACTTTTCTTATATGTTCGTTTCTTTTATTTTCAGCTATGATTATGTCATACATTCAGGATATAGATCGAAAGTCTACCGGAATCTCGAAGCCAGCTGCTTACTTAATGCTTTTAATATCTGCGGTTACCGTCTATTTGTTGTTTGTTATTAACAAAAGATATCTTAAAGTATATAATCGTTTTAGAGGTAATAAATTCCTTAACAGCAAGGCAGGTAAATGGATGTATTGGAGTATTGCTCTATTAATTGTTATTTCTCCATATGGTTTAATATTATTAGTAAATAAAATCGTTCACGGGTATTGGTATTAACGAAAGTATGATAGAGTTCATATTTTGCTCTATCATACTTTGCAAGAAGTGATTAGCCTGAGTTTTGTAATCGTCTGAACTATTGGCTTCTGGACTTTGACAGTAAAGTATGAAATTCCATTACTGCCAAAGTCAGTCGTTATTTTAAGATTTAAACAGATAATTGTCATGCACGCAAATCTTGTATCTGTTGTGATGCCCTGTTATAACTGTGAAAAGTATGTTACTTCTGCTATAAAAAGTATTCTGGATCAATCGTATGCTAATCTTGAATTAATCGTGATCGATGATGGGTCAACAGATGGTACACTAGGTAAAATTAAAGACTTCCGGGACTCACGTATATGCCTAATCGGATTAAAACAGAACCGGGGTAATTATGCTGCGCGCAATATTGGGATGAAAGCTGCCAGCGGAGAATATATTTGCGTAATGGATGCCGATGATGTTGCCAGGCCGGAACGACTTCAAAGGCAGCTTGAATTCTTGAAAAATAATCAGGATGTTGGCTGTGTGGGTTCGCAGGCAACCGTTATAGATGAGGCAGGAAATGGTTCGGGAAGAATTTTTAAGCCTGTTGTCGGCGCCGAAGAACTTGCTGTTTTGTTTCTGATCGATAACTTTACCCTGCATCCGTCATTGATGTTAAGGCACAGCTTGCTGAAAAGATTTCAGCTATTTTATGATGAATCGTATCTGTATGCCTCAGATTTTGACTTTGTGAGCCGGTGTGCTCAGTATTTTCCGGTAGTCAACACAGCAGAGAGCCTGATGTATTATCGCAAGCACGCATCTCAAATTTCATCTGATAAAAAGTTGTCTCAGAAGGCGTGTGCGGATAAAATAAGATTAAGCCAGCTGAATAAATTTGATATAAACCTCACTTTGGAGGAGCAGGCTGTTTACTTGAAATTATTTGACAACACATCGGAATTTATCTCAACTGAAATAGAGAATGTCTACAGCATTGTAAACCTGATCGTAAATGCGAACAGCAAACAAAAAAATTACAATCAGGCATTTATGCTAAGGCATTACAGAAATTTGTTGGTAACTGCTAAAGATAGGGAAGCGCGGAATCTGGTTTAATAACAACAGTTGCTGACTTGACCATTTAAGGATACATATACATACACGCATCAACATTCAATATGCCCGAGACCACAGTTTTAATTCCTGCCTATAACTGCGGGAAATACATAAAAGAAACATTGGACAGTGTTTTGAAACAGAAATATAAAGACTACGAAATTCTCATTATAGATGACGGAAGCACAGATAACACTAGTCAGGTTATTGACACTTTTAAAAATAAGAAAATAAAATACCTCAGAAATTCTGAAAATGCAGGCATTGTTGAAACCTTAAACCATGGGTTGAAAATCGCAAATAGCGAATTCATTGCCCGTATGGATGCTGATGATGTAATGCTGGGTAACAGGTTAGAAGAACAGATAAGTTTTTTGCAGAAAAATGCTGATTTTGGAATGGTAGGTGGGTGGTACAGGATCATGGATGAAAATGGCCGGTTTTTAAGTACCTCCAAAACACATCAGGACTCCGATTTTCTAAAGCTTGGCCTAATCTTTAGAAACCAGTTCGCTCACCCGGCAGTCACTATGCGCACTGCCATAGTAAGAGAATTAGCCTATGATCCCGAATTTCAGTATTGTGAAGACCATGATTTATGGATCCGTTTTTCCGAGGTTTGCAAGGTTACTAATCTTCCTGAACAATATCTTTCCTATCGCTGGTACTCCGGCAACAGCTGTAATCGTAAGCAAAAAGAATTAAAAACGGCTGTTTTGAGGTTGCTTTCAAGAGAACTCGATAAACTAAAAGTTTCTCATTCAGCTCAGGAGCTCATGCTTCATGGAGCAGTCAGCTTTGGAGCAGGACCAAAACTTTTTATTGCCAAAGAAAAACAGAAGGAGCTTAAAGAATGGTATGATAAGGTTTTTTCCTCTTCTGTTTTAAATGAAAGATATGATAAGTCGTGGCTTATAGATTTCAGAAGTAAGGTTCAGCAATTGTACTGTGGAATTCAGGGGTAATTTAAGTTATTCCGGTACTTTAAATTAAAACAGGATTATTGGCCAACAACTCCTTCGTATACCGATACCCGATCTCAAACAGTTTTTCCGTATGCCGAAAGTCAAAAGGATTAAATGCAGATAACTCCGGTGCTTCGATCAGCAGATTGCAGCGGTCCAGGCTGGCTTTGGCTTTGCCGCGCATGGCGAGGCGGAAACTTCGGTAGGTTATCTGATGGACGTTTGAAGATGCAGATTTGTTAAAGGAAATAGGATTGCAATGAATCCCGATCAAATAATCTGCATCATTTTCGATGGCGGCAACGGGAAGATTGTTAAAAATCGCTCCATCAACCAACTCCCGGCCCTGAAAGTTTATAGGCTTAAATATCCCGGGAAGGCAGCAGGAAGCAAGTATTGGTTTGAATAATTCGCCCTTGCGAAAACATACTTCTTCTCCTGCGTTAATATCTGTTGCTGTTACAGCAAGCGGGATTTTTAAAGACTCGAAAGAATTTTCAGGAATATATTTTTTTAGTATTTCTTCGGCACGGTCAATTTTAAGAAGTCCACCCAGACTAAATCCGAACCGCAGATAACCGGAGAATTTTGTTTTTAAAAATATATTATAAATTTCATCAGGAGAATAACCATAGGCCAGCAGTGCACCTATAAAAGCGCCTGCACTGGTTCCGCTGATAATATCCGGACGAATGCCCTGTTCAGCAAGTGCTTTAATCGCTCCGATATGAGAAATCCCGCGTGCGCCGCCTCCGGAAAGTACTAAGCCTATTTTAGTCATTTGTGATGCTGGGTTTAAACACAGAGTTTAGTTGAGGTTTACGCAGATTTACAAGGAGTTATGTCTTGATAATTCCAGGTGTTAGCCGCTATCCGCGTGTTATCAGTTCTTTTTATTAAATATTAACTTTAAACTTAAATCTAATTTTCTCCATGAACCTCCTTTCATCTCTGTGAGGCTCCGTGTCCAATTAAAACCAATTTAAATGAACCCGGATAAATCTCCGCGTTCCAGTATCTTAATTCCTTTTTCCGTTTGCTCCACAATGGCCGCCTCATAAAACGGATCGTGTTCAAAAAGCAGTATATGTTTTTCAGCAACAGCATTGTGCAAAACCTGTTCTTTTTCCTGCATGGTGAGCAAAGGTCTTACATCATAACTCATGATCCAGGGCAATGGAATGTGGAAAGACGAAGGAATAAGATCAGCAACATAAATTACCTTTTGGTTTTTATAACTTATTACCGGAAGCATCATTTGTTCAGTGTGCCCGTCAACGTGTATAAAATCGATAAACTTAAAAGGAGATTCGCCTTTTTCTAAAAACTTAAGTTGCCCGGATTCTTTAATCGGAAGAATATTTTCTTTTAAAAACGATGCTTTTTCCCTCGGATTCGGATTGGTAGCCCATAACCAGTGCGCTTCATTGGACCAATACGTTGCAGTCGGGAAAGTCGGGACGAGCAAGGACCGGTCGCTGTTAAACTTCACTGCTCCGCCCACATGGTCGAAATGGAGATGCGTCAGGACTACATCGGTTACGTCAGTCAAATCAAACCCTTTACTTCGGATGGAAGATTGGAGCGTGGCATCTCCGTGTAAATCATAAAAACCAAAAAATTTATCATCCTGCTTATCACCAAGTCCCGTATCGATCAGAATCAGCTTGTCGCCGTCCTCAATGAGCAGGCATCGCATTGCCCAGCTGCAAAGATTTTTTTCGTCAGATGGATTGTGACGGTTCCACAAAGTTTTTGGGACTACACCGAACATAGCACCTCCATCCAATTTGAAAAAGCCTGTATCGATGATATGTATGTTCATAGGGGAAAGATCAAATAAAATCGTCTTACATTTATAGGTTAACTGTTGGCAGCTGCCTAAACTTATCAATATTTTTCCAATCTTCGTGTTTTTTATCAGGTAAAACCTGCCCAATATGTTTAGTCCCGATTTCATGAAAGTGCCTTTCTGTTTGTTTCTGTTGCTTGGTTTTGTTTCTAGTCAGCAAAGCTTCGCTCAGAAAACCCCTGTTGAATATGTAGAAACCAGGATTGGCACCGCTCCTTCGACGACAGAAAGTGCACAGTCGCACAGTGAAGCCGGAAGTGAACTCAAAGGGCAAACCATTCCGGCCGTAGGAGCGCCGCATGGCATGACGCAGTGGACACCACAAACTCGATCCACGGAGACAAAATGTATTTCGCCTTACTATTTTACCGACACCAGATTTCAGGGATTCAGAGGAACGCACTGGTTAAACGGTTCCTGTGTGCAGGATTACGGAACGCTGACGGTTATGCCTATGTCAGGAGAATTAAAGGTAAATCCGGAATTAAGAGCTTCTGCTTTCTCTCATGATAAAGAAAAAACTTCTCCCGATTATTACGGAATATATCTCGACGAATATAAAATCAATGCAGAAGTAACAGCGTCACCACGTTCCGCAATGATGCGTTTTAAGTTTGAAGGTGATGAGGAAACTTTTATTGTCATTGAACCCAACAGCGATGAAGGGCAGGGTTTTGTTGAAGTGTTTCCGGAGAAAGGAGAAATTGTGGGTTATAATCCTGTACATCGTATCTATCAGGGATCAGGTCAGCCGGCAGGTTTCAGCGGATATTTTGTTTTAAAATTTGATAAAAAAATTACGCAGTTCGGTGTCTGGAAGGGAGATACAATTGTTCCCGGCGGCAAAGAGCTTCAGGGTAAAGGTAAGCGGGAGAAACTGGGTGCTTACATTGGATTTGGTGCTTCTGCTCAAACCGTGTTGGTTCAGATAGGGACGTCATTTACAAGTCTGGAAGGAGCCAGGCTGAATATGGAAAAAGAATTGACAGGCAGGAGTTTCGAAGTAGTTCAAAACAATACAAAAAAACAATGGAACGACGCACTTGGTAAAGTAATCGTGACAGGTGACGAAAAAGACAAAGTTTTATTTTACAGTGCTTTGTACCGGACCAAATTGTCACCCAGGCTATATTCCGATATTGATGGCAAATACCCATCTTTCGCGGGTGGAACGCCCATGCAAAATGCTGAGGGTTTTGACTACTATTGTGATTACAGCATGTGGGATACGTTCCGGGGCGCCATGCCGCTGCACCATTTGCTTGAACCAAAACAATCCGGGGACATGATGCAGTCGTTGGTTAAAAAAGCAGAACAGGGTGGGTGGATGCCTATTTTTCCATGCTGGAACCACTATACCGCTGCCATGATCGGCGACCACTCTTCCTCAGTTATTGCAGATGCTTATGTAAAAAATATCAGAAATTTTGACTTGAAATCTGCTTACACCTACCTGCGAAAAAATGCTTTTGAAGTAAATTCCAGCGCGAAAAGTTACGCTGAGGGTAAGGGGCGCCGGGGTATGGAGAGTTATCTGAAATATGGTTTTGTTCCTTTGGAAGACAGTGTCTGGCAGGCATTTCACAAACGGGAACAGGTTTCACGAACACTTGAATATGCTTATGATGATTTTACCCTGTCGGTTTTAGCAGCCGGGCTTGGGCATAAAGAGGACGCTGATATTTTAAGAAAACATTCGCTGAATTATAAAAACGTTATCGACCCTTCAACTGGTTATGCACGTGGGCGCTATGCTGATGGAAGCTGGATCAAGTCTTTTGATCCGTTTGCAAAAAGGGTTTCATTTATAACAGAAGGTTCACCAGCGCAGTACACCTGGTTCGTGCCTCAGGATATTGCAGGTTTATCAAAAATAATGGGTGGTAACAAGGCATTTACCAATAAACTGGATACACTTTTTGAGCAGGGATATTACTGGCATGGCAACGAACCCAACCACCAGATTGCGTACTTGTATGCCTTCGCAGGCGAGCCTTGGAAAACGCAGAAATGGGTAAGAAAGATTATTCGTGAAGAATACGATACCAGCATGGGTGGATTGAGTGGAAATGAAGATGGGGGACAAATGTCTGCCTGGCTCGCGTTTAGTATGATTGGTATGTATCCTGTCACGCCGGGAACGCCGGATTATGTGTTGGGAAGCCCGGTTTTTCAGGAGGTTACTTTGAATACAGGCAAAGGGAAAAAGTTTGTGATCGAGGCCAAAGGTGTTTCAGATAATGCTCCCTATATCCAGTCGGCTACATTAAATGGAAAGGTATTTACAAAAACATATTTAACCCACACCGAGCTGACACAGGGCGGCAGACTGACTTTGCAAATGGGAAGCAAACCCAACGTAAAATGGGGAGCAGATGCCAAAGATGCTCCGCCTTCTTTGTCTAAGTAAGAGAGCTATTTTTACCAGAAAATCGAAAAACTTGCAAAGAATGGCGGTCTTCTTTAAATTCCGTCAGAATCCATTCTTTTCAGGTTTTCAAAATGAATCGCAGAAACTTTTTTGAAAAAGTAATCCCGGCAAGCCTGGCAGTTGGCGCGGTGGCTTCCTCCTGCGCCCCGAAAGCCCAGCGGTTGTATACCGACAAACATTATTATATCAACAAAGGCTATCATCAGATTCCAAAACTGAGATTGTCGATGGATCGTATCGTAAAGGAAACGGTGGGTTTGCGTCCCTTTCGTGCTTCAGGACCGAGGCTGGATGTTGAAACACTGGGCAGCAAAACCATTGTTCACAATTATGGACATGGCGGAAGCGGCTGGTCCTTATCGTGGGGAACAGGTAATATTGCCAGAAATAATGTGTTAGCGACAAAGGAAAAGAAAATCGCTCTTCTAGGATGTGGCGCAGTCGGAATTGCGACGGCTCGTTTGTTGCAGGAGAGCGGCTGTGAAGTAACAATTTACACCAAAGATGTACCTCCAAATATCACAAGTAACCTGGCAACCGGAACCTGGTCGCCGGCTTCCCGGGTATGTGATATGAAAGTTGCAAAGCCCGAGCTTCAGGGAATTATTGAAGAAGCAGCACGTTTCTCATTTCGCCGTTTTCAGTTTCTTTTAGGAATGGATGACATTGCCTGCTGGGCTGAAGAATATAGTGTTTTTAACCAGGCACCAGTTTACATCCCGGGAGCCGGCGGTGAAGATTTTGAAATACACGGACTCGTACCTGAACGTGTCAGATTAAGTAAAAAGGAGCATCCTTTTAAGGCAGATCATGTTACCCGTCGTGCTAATCTCATGTTTAATATTCCTTCTTATCTTCGCCATCATCTCAATGATTTTTTGATATTTGGAGGAAAGATAAAAATTCAGGAAATAAAGAAACCTGAGGACATTGATGCGCTTCCTGAAAAGGTGATTGTGAATTGTATGGGCCTTGGAGCGAAACCTGTTTTCAACGATCAGGAACTGACGCCGGTTTCAGGGCAGCTTTCGTGCCTGATTCCGCAAAGCGAAGTCAATTATAAATTATATACACAGGGAGCCAGTTTTATATCCCGCAAAGATGGGATCTATATCGGTGGAAACGGCATCGTGGGTAATTGGGATACCACACCAAGTAAAGAACAAACCGAAAAAACAGTAGGCATTCTGCAAAAGCTGATGCAGGAAATGAGAGGGTAAGGAGTCGTGAATTAAGAGTTAAGAATTAAGAGTGAGGAATTAAGAATGGGCAATGAAGCACCGTGCCCTGAAACGGCTTAATCCCTCAGCCGAGGGCAGCGCCCTGGGACTACGAAGTACGGAACAAGCTCGCCACGAGCTTCACAGTCAAGCATAATCGTCAATAAAATGAAAAAAATAGCATACGCAGGTGCCTTAATCTTATTATCGCTTACGATAAAGGCACAAACGAATATTACTCCGGAACAGCTTTGGAAACTTGGCCGTGTTTCGGCGTCCGGGCTTTCCAAGGATAAAAAATATGTAATCTATTCTGTCGGGGTCCCTGATATTGAAACTAATAAAACCATCCGAAAATCATATCGCATACCGGTAGCGGGGGGTGAACCAGTTGAAATAAAGAATACGGATGAGTTTTTGATGAATGACCGCATTTCCTCGGACGGGAAATACATCATCAGCAGCGACGCAGTAAAGGAGACGGAAATTACCGGAGCGGATAAATATAAAGATCTTTCAAAATCAAATGCTTATGTTTTTACGTCACTGAATTATCGGCACTGGGATACCTGGGAAGATGGAAAATTTGATCATGTGTTTGTTGCACCTTATGTTAACGGGAAGGCCGGTAAAGCAAAAGATATCATGGCAGGAGAAAAATTCGATTGTCCGCAAAAACCATTTGGCGGTGATGAAGATTTTATCTGGAGTCCGGACAGCAAGCGGATTTTATATGTTACCAAAAAGAAATTCGGTACAGATTATGCTGTGAGTACTAACACCGACCTGTATGAATATGATATTGAAAAAGGAACAACAGCAAACCTGACCGAAGAAAACAAAGGCTACGACGTAGCTCCTGCCTATAATGAAAAAGGAGAACTTGCCTGGCTACAGATGAAGCGGGATGGCTATGAATCCGACAAGCAGGATCTGATCGTGAGCAATGGCAAAACCAAGATGAACCTTACAGCCCAGCGGGACGATATACATGTTGACGGTTTCAAATGGGCAGAAGATGGTAAAACGATTTTTTTCTGGTCAGCGACTGACGGGACGATACAGTTGTTTAAGGTAAATTATCCCGGGTTGACGAGGATGGCCGTTGTAATTACACAAATTACAAAAGGCGATTTTGATATTAATGGAGTTCACGGGCAAGTTGGTAACACCCTCATTGTTTCAAGAAGCGATATGAATCATGCTGCTGAGCTTTTTTCTGTCGATGCTGAATCGGGGGTAATGAAGCAGCTCACGCATGTAAACGATGATACATACTCCAAACTGGGTGTATGCAAAACAGAAAGAAAATGGGTAGCTACCACAGATGGTAAGAAGATGCTCGTTTGGGTTATTTATCCTCCCGGTTTCGATTCTGCAAAAAAATATCCTACACTGCTTTATTGCCAGGGCGGACCGCAGGCAGCATTGACTCAATTTTATTCCTATCGCTGGAATATGCAGTTGATTGCTTCTCAGGGTTATATTGTTGTGGCACCCAATCGGAGAGGGATGCCGGGGCATGGTACGCAATGGAATGAGCAGGTGAGTAAAGACTGGGGAGGGCAGGTGATCAAAGATTATTTGAGTGCGATTGATGCAGAAGCAAAACAGTCTTATGTTGACAAAAGTCGTTTGGGTTGTGTTGGTGCAAGTTTTGGAGGGTTTTCGGTATTTGCCCTGGAATCTCAGCACAACGGACGTTTCAAAACCTTCGTTTCTCACGACGGAATTTTTGATTTTAGAAGTATGTATGGAACAACTGATGAAATGTTTTTTGAAAACTGGGAAAAAGGCGGAAATTACTGGGATAAGAAAAATACGGTTGCGCAGCGTTCGTTCAGCCAGTCGCCCAGCAATTTTGTAGACCAGTGGAAAACTCCGATTTTTATTATTCAGGGTGGAAAAGATTATCGTGTCCCCATCGAACAGGGCCTTCAGGCTTTCCAGGCTGCTCAATTAAAGGGCATTAAAAGTAAATTGTTGTATCTGCCGGATGAAAACCACTGGGTGTTAAGTGCGCAAAATGCACTGGTTTGGCAAAGGGAATTTTTTAGCTGGCTAAATGAGACTTTGTAAATAACTACCGGCTTTGGCCAAAGCCGTGAATCAGGTTATGCTTTGGTGGCCCCAGGTTTCAACCTGGGGTTATTAGTCTTATTAGCTATTATGTTAAGCGTTTTCAAATTTGTGTTATTTATCTTCTAAAACTCTGTCCTACAAATTTCAGAACTTCCGGTAGGGCTGTTCGCCAATAAGGCCAGGTATGTCCGCCGTCACGAACCCGGAACTCGTGTGGTACACCTTTGTCAATCAAAGAAGCATGCAGAACCATATTGCCTTTAATCAGGTGATCATCGTCGCCGCAGTCGATGTAATATTTTACTGATTTCAACTTTTCAGCCGGAGTTGTTTCTATAATTTTTAGAATTGAATTTCTGTAGTAATGATCCGTTAGTCTGGCGTTGCCTTTTAAATTAGGGCCATAAAGCATTTTGTATCTGCTTTCCCAGCGATCATCTTCCATTGAAGTCATTTCACCGTCTGTTCTCACCGCCGCGCTTAAGGGTGCCGCCGTTGCAAATAGTTCAGGATGTTTCATGGCAAAAAGCAAAGTCCCGTATCCCCCCATAGACAAACCTGCTACAGCGCGGAATTCCTTTTTAGCTCTTGCTCGGTAGGTTGATTCTATAAAAGGAATGAATTCAGAGATGAAGAAATCCTCGTACCTGATTTTCCCGTCGTAGCTGTTCATGTACCAGGTCACTTCTGCATCCGGCATCACAATAATCATTGCCGGAGCGTCGCCACCATTAATCGATTGGTCTGCAATCATTCCTGAATTTCCAAATTGAGGCCAGCCGGTTTCATCATCGGAATAGCCATGCAGTAAATACAAAACAGGATAACTGCGGTTGTTTTTATCGTAATCTGAGGGAAGATAAATGCTGTATTTCATCTCCTTACCCATCAATTTACTTTTCACTTTCAGGCTTTCTTTGATAAGGCCCTGTTGCGCGTTAGCGAAAAATGAGATAAACAGCAGGAAGGAACAAAGGAATTTTTTCATTTAATGTTATTTAAATTTCGGTGCTCAGCACCTATAAAAACGGTTTCCTGACTAGGTTCTACTGGTATTTTTACGTTCTGTGACTTGTAGGTAGTCTATCGCTGAAAACTTTGCCCGACAAACTTCATCACCTCTGGTAGTGCCGTCCGCCAGTATGTCCAGGTATGAGCGCCATCACGGATTCTGAATTCATGAGGAACGGCTTTGTCGATCATGGCAGCATGAAGGGTCATATTGCCTTTTACGAGGAAATCATCATCTCCGCAATCAATGTAATAACGAACCGATTTTAGCTTGTCCAGCGGTGTGGTTTCTATGATTTTTAAAATTGAATTTTTGTACCACTGCTCAGTGAGGCGTCCGGGGCCGGGATCAGATTTGCCAAAAAGCCCTGCAAATAATCCGTTCCAGCGTTCTGCTGGCATGGTGGATATATCATTGTCAGTCCAGAAAGCGCCGCTTAGAGGCGCTGCCGCCGCAAATAAATCCGGATGTTTTGTTGCAAGAAGCATCGTTCCGTAACCGCCCATCGATAATCCCGCAACCGCACGGAATTCCTTTTTCGTACGGGCACGATAAGTGGATTCAATATGCGGAATAAGCTCTTTTAAGAAATAATCTTCATATTTTTCCTTGCCATCTGCATTGTTGATATAAAAAGTAACTCCGGCATCCGGCATGACAATAATCATTGCAGGAGCGGTTCCATTATTAATTGCCTCATCAGCAATATGCTGTGCCTCGCCAAATTGAGTCCACCCGGTTTCATCATCGGAATAACCATGCAACAGATACAATACAGGATAGCTGCGGTTTGTTTTATCATAATCGGCAGGAAGATAAATGCTGTATTCCATCTCTTTGCCCATCAGGCTGCTCTTAATTTTCAGGCTTTCTTTAATCATCCCCTGCTGGGCGCTGGAAATGAGTGGAAGAAGGCAGAATATGATTAAACTTAATTTTCTCATTGTTTTTCAGAATTAATTAATTGCAAAATTAAAAGTAACTTTTTTGGTCAAAGGACATTGTAAAAATGGTGTAAAATCACAAAGGTTAAAATTGTATGATGAAGCGTTAATTTTCAACGACAAACTCTACACGATGTTCACTAGTATTGTATGGTTAAATATCGATTACCTGAGCAAGCTCCCAAACTGTACATTAAAGCATCCATATTGCCTTTACTTACCTGTTTATAAATCCTAAATTTTATATGTCCCGCAACTTTTGGAAGTCTGAATCTGCCGGAACGTTTTGTCACGTTTCAAATTATCACTTATTATTGACATTCTTTTTACTTTTTTGTTCACTTACGTCCACATTTGCCCAGGGTAAAAAAGCAGATTACCAACGCGCGGAAAAAGTGAAACAAGTGATGGACACAAAGGTGTTTTATGCGCCGTCTGCGTTTCACTGGCTTGAAGATAACGCAAAGGTCTGGTATGCAAATTCGACCCCGACAGGTAAGAAATTTGTTTTGGCTGATGTAAAAAATAAAACAAAACAACCTGCTTTCGATCACCAGAAACTTGCATCGGGACTGGCAATTGCTTCCGGGATGAAAGTGAATCCAGATAGCCTTCCGTTTACGGACATTGCTTTTGTAGATAACGGTAAAGCACTGGAGTTTACAGTTAATGAAACGGCTTGGAAATGTTCGCTTGATTCTTATGTTTGCACAAAGACTGTTAAACGACCTGATGTACGGCGGAGGGGATTCTGGGGTGACAATGGTGAGGATAATACAAGACAAAACATCGTTTCTCCGGATGGTAAATGGACTGCTTTTGTCAAAAGTTACAATGTTTATGTTGAGGCTACCGACAAATCCGTGAAGGAATTTGCCATGAGTTTTGACGGATCGGAAGGGGATTATTATTCGCCTGTTCTGTCTTGGTCGCCGGACTCAAAGAAACTTGTCGCTTATAAAATTCGCCCCAATAAACCACACCTGATCTATTTTATTGAATCCACGCCAAATGATCAGTTTCAGCCTAAACTTCATTCCCGCAATTATCTGAAACCAGGTGATGCTTTGCCACAGAAACAGCCACACCTTTTTCTTATCGATTCGAAGAAACACATTGAGGTTGAAACAGGTATGGGTCACCAGTATGCCGTTACCAATCCGAAATGGTGGAAGGATAGCCGTGGATTTACTTTTGAGTACAATCAAAGAGGACATCAGGCATACAGGGTTATTAGTGTGGATGCGGACGGGAAAGCAGTTGACCTGATTTCGGAAACAAGCAAAACGTTTATTGATTACAGCGGAAAAAAATATCGGCAGGATATAAATGACGGAAAAGAAATTATCTGGGCATCGGAACGTGATGGCTGGAATCATCTTTATCTGTATGACGGTTTGACAGGAAAAGTAAAAAACCAGATCACAAAAGGAGAGTGGGTTGTAAGAAAAGTTGTAAAAGTTGACGAAGCAAAACAAACAATTATTTTTGAAGGTAGTGGCCGGGAAAAAGGCCAGGACCCATATCTGATTCAATATTATAAAGTCCATTTCGACGGCTCCGGGTTAACGGCATTAACCTCCGAAAACGGAACACATGCTGCTACTTTTTCTTCGGATTATCAGTATTTTGTAGATACCTATTCCCGGGTGGATCTGCCGCCGGTAACAACTGTTAAAAGTGCTGTTGACGGTAAAATTTTGCAGGAACTGGAAAAGGCAGATATAACAGAACTACAAAAAATGGGCTGGAAAGCACCGGAAGTTTTTGTTGCCAAGGCGAGAGACGATAAAACTGATATTTATGGAATTATCGTTCGTCCGATCAATTACAATCCTAAAAAGAGCTATCCGGTAATAGAGCTTATTTACGCCGGGCCGCACAGTTCACACGCGCCGAAAGTGTTCAATTCAGATTTTCGTTATCGGTTTTTGCATGAATTGGCCGAGCTTGGTTTTGTTGTAGTTCAGCTTGACGGTATGGGGACATCAAATCGTTCCAAGGCTTTTCACGACGTTTGCTGGCAGAATATTAAGGATGCTGGTTTTCCGGATCGAATTAAATGGATTAAAGCCGCAGCCGCTAAGTATCCTTATATGGATGCAACAAGAGTTGGTGTATTTGGTAATTCTGCGGGTGGACAAAATTCGGCGGCAGCGCTGTTATTGCATCCTGATTTTTACAAAGTTGCCGTTTCTTCATCAGGCTGCCACGACAATCGTATGGACAAAATATGGTGGAATGAGCAATGGATGGGTTATCCGATCGGACCGCAATATACTGAATCGTCAAATTCAACGCACGCAGCAAAATTAAAAGGAAAGCTGTTGCTTATTTTGGGAGAGATGGATGATAACGTGGATCCTGCTTCTACGATGCAATTTATGGATGCACTTATTAAAGCCAATAAACCATTTGACTTCCTGATGGTACCGGGCATGGGCCATTCCTTAGGCGGAGATTATGGCGAACATAAAAGAAGAGATTTTTTTGTAAAACATCTCCTGGGTGTTGAGCCGCCAGCCTGGGAAGGTATGGATTGAAAAAACTTATTCAGGTTTCGCAGGGGATTCTGTCGGCAGATATCTCCTGCGTGTCTCGTTAATAAGGAATTTCTTTTGCGCTGTGAAGCTGTCCGGATGCATTGTTTTAAATAAATTACTCCATTCTTCAAACCGGTTAGTATCCGCCTTTCTAAAAGAGGAAGCATCAATTTTCTTTAATTTAAGGTATTCGTCAAACTCCATAGTTTTCAATTTTGATGCAATATATCAGTTTAGGTTAAAAGTACCCGTTAACGTTAACGGCTTTTCGCAATTCGTTTATATCTTCACATTCTGCCGGATTATTCCGGACAACAAACTTTTGGAATATTAAGCTATGATAATCGACTTACGAAGTGATACGGTAACCAAGCCAACCGCTCAGATGAAAGAAGCAATGTGGGAGGCAGAGGTAGGAGACGATGTACTCGGTGACGACCCGACAGTGAATGCATTGCAGGAAAAGGCCGCCAGATTATTTGGAATGGAAGACGCACTTTTTTGTCCGTCCGGAACGATGACAAATCAGCTGGCCATTCGTGTACATACGAAGCCGGGAAGTGATGTAATATGTGATAAATACTCCCACATTTATCTTTATGAAGGAGGCGGAATAATGCTGAATTCCTTTTCTTCTGTTAAACTAATCGACGGTGACCGTGGCCGGATAACAGCTTCTCAGGTTGCCGATTCCATCAGTCCTGAAAACGACATACATTCGACCCGTACCTGTTTGGTGTCATTGGAAAATACGATGAATAAGGGTGGCGGGGCTTATTATGACATTAATGAAATTAAAAATATCCGGCAGGTATGCTGGGATCATAAAATTCCGCTTCATCTCGATGGAGCAAGAATATTTAATGCGTTAGTAGAAACAGGAGAGGATCCTTCTCAATACGGACAGCTTTTTGACAGCATCAGTATCTGTTTATCAAAAGGCCTTGGCTGTCCGGTTGGATCTATTTTGCTTGGTTCAAAACAAACAATCAGTGAAGCACGACGCTTCAGGAAAGTAATGGGTGGCGGCTGGAGACAGGCTGGTTTTTTGGCGGCTGCAGGTATTTACGCACTGGACAATCACGTTGGCCGTCTGGCCGAAGATCATTTACGAGCCCGGGTAATCGGAGAAATTTTTAGACAGAAAGCAGAAGTGGAAGAAATTTTCCAGGTAGATACGAATATTGTGATCATTCGACTTCAGGAAAAAATATCAGAGAAAGACTATGTTAAAAAACTGGCAGACATGGGTATTCTGGCTGTTTCTTTTGGCAAAAATCTGGTACGTTTCGTTACCCACCTCAATTTCACCGACGACCAAATGGATCTGATGCAGAAAAAACTTCTTAGCTAACGATCGGGTTATTTTTTACCACCTGAGACACCTTGGCACAGGTTAGTTTTATTATTTTATTCTAAAAAACTCAGCTTCACTAAAATGTCTCAGGTGGTAAATATAATACCAAGCCTCAAATGTTAAACCTCGGGTTTATTTTAAACATCTGAGACACCTTAGCACGCCTCAATTATAATTTAACGAATTAGAAACTCAGGTGTACTAAAATGTCTCAGGATGCAATTAAAAAAACAAACCCGGATGTTAAACCTCGGGGATGATTTCTTCGTATTCGTATTCGGAGTTGGGACCCTGGTAAATGACTTTCATTCCGGTAATATCCGCCACATATGTATGTATCCCTGCGTCTCCAATCTCCTTTAAAAAAGTGTGATAATCAATCGACTTTTCCTGAATTTTTTTAATAGCCGCTTTAACCGCCTCTAATTCAAATGTTTCAGCTGGCTCAAACTCCGGCATATCCGGTGGAATTATAAGCTTTTCACCGTTTGTAGCCGTGTATGTTCGTTTGTGATTACTGACTTTCACAAAGTAGTTATCAATCCCGATGGCTTTTAAATTTTTTATCAGGTAGGGGTAGGCCTGTCCTTCCGCCCTGTTTTCGGCTGAAATAATCAGCTCTTCTGTTAACGTGATATTTTCCATAGCTTAATAATTTTGGAGTGTCGAAGGTTAGATGCCTATTTCAAATATAATAAATGAATGCCAATGAAGTTGCAAAAACCGCGTTTGCTGACATATATCACGATTTTCGCAACGTTTTAATCGCAATCACCCATTCTTCTCTTTTACATCTGGAGCATACCGCCATTCCGGGTTCGAGGTTTTCGGTATTACCGCAGAAGGAACAGGCATAACATCCTTTTACCTCGATCAGTTTACTTTTCTTTCCATATAAATGCGGTAGGATCGGTAAACCGGCAAGGACTTCCTCATCGTCGTAAAAAAATACGCTCACTTCACCAGAAGGCTCCAGATATGCATTTTTTATCTGACCAAGATGTTCGATGCTTTTCAGGCGCAGTTCAGAAAAAAATTCATCCTGGGCTAAGCTTTCCTTTTTAAATTCTGTAATTGAAAAATTACCTTCTTTAATAAGACAGACAGTTTCGCCTTCCACCAGTTTTTCGAACCATTTGCTTTTACCTGTCAGCCAGGTTACGCCCCGATAAAGCAGGATTACCGTGGTAAAAACAACAAGTGCCGGCAAAATGCCAACATCTTCATAAAACATAGGATCACCCGCAGCAGAACCGAGTGCAATAATAATTACCGTTTCAAAAATTGATAATTGTTTTACACCTCTTTTGCCCGTTGCCCTCAATGCAATCAGGACAATGGTAAACATGATTGCTGAGCGAAAAATTACCTCAAAAATGAATTCGGCAGGAAGTTCATTTAGTAAAACTCGTTCCCATTCGAAGATATCTTTCATTGTTTATAAGTCTATTTGTCTTATAAAAAAAGATGTTACCCTGACCTCTTTGAGCCGGGTAACATCTCCTTTATCTGGTATTTAATTTCCTGTGAAGTATAATATATTTCAGTGAGCCATGTCATCGTCCTCGTGATGGACTATCAATGAACTCCTTGTATCTAATTTTTGAATCATTTCATTTGACATTGCATCGGCATATACCCCGTAGCTACTGACCAAAGTTCCTTTAAGTCCGTCGCATGATTCGATTGCGTACAAAATTGACGTATCCGATGGATTGCTCATTCCCTCGAATCTGAAAAATTCAACAATATTGAAGTCTTCTGGAGAAAGATTGAGACGAATGCCATCTTCTTTTTGCAATTCCAGAGAATGGGCAGTTAAGTTAAAATCGTATGTATACCCTCTCTTTTTTAACTCTTCCAGAGTTTCTATCAATGTATCCGGTTCGTTCGTGTCCTGATGTTCCGGATTATTGCTTTTTTCCTGTGACATATCGGTTTCCTGTAAGTCCATGGCGAGAGTTAGTTTAAGGTTAAGATTGTAACATGATCGAGAAACAGTATGATGTCCGGAACTAATCAATATTTGTAAATGATTAATCTTCAATACACATATTTCGCGATCTGCTACTTTTGATCAAAAAACTATGCCGTCATTGAGTTTGGTTAAAGCGATAAATATGCGGATTCGAAATGACAGGAAATGCTTGCTTTGGTTTATTAAAATTAAAATTATAAAATAAACTAAGTATCTGTTGGTCAGTTTGTTAGTTTATAAAGATGCTTAAACAAATCCTTTTTATATTCTTGTTTAAATTATGCAATTTTGAAATAAAATCTAATAAATCTTAAGGACATGTTGAGGTGCTTTAACCTCAATATGCCATAAAATGTGGAAGCTGACCTTGGGAAGTTTTCTAAGGTTTGTAAATCCGGGTGCCTATGTTATATGCCGAGAAACATCCCAATCCGCCGTTAATGTTGGTAAAGATCAGGGAAGGTTCCGAAAACGGATTTTCATTGTTTCTTAGTTGAAGGGACCGGTGGTATTTAAAGTAAGCCTCGTCTGCATTATATAAGTCAAAGGTTATGGAAACGATCTTATTTTTGGGTCTGACTACAAACTTTTTGCCGGTTCCAAAATCGTAAGTGATGGTTTCGGGTAGTTCAAATGTTCCTAATGGAGATGTCAGAATAGCTCCATCAAGGTTTGCATCGCTTTGGTAATCGTTCCTTCCGATTGTCCGGTCCCAATCTACATTAAAACGATTTCGTACGCGTCTTTCACGAAAGGTTTCTACACTATTTCCTTCTCCATGGGTGTATTCAAGTTCAAGATATGCCCTCAGCCGGTAATAATTTGCTTCTCCGGCAATGTCCTGCCAGCTCATTTTGACAGTCAGTGAAGTATCAATTAAAAATCCATTGTTTGAAAAAATGGTATCAATGACAAAACTTTTAACGATAACCTGCTTGGCAGGAACAACACAAGTTGCCTGAATACTTCTTTGACCGTCCGAAACAGAAAGGCTATAAGTTTTCCCGGCTACAATCGCAAATCGCGCTTTATCGATACCATATGAAGCTCCGGCGGAATCAAAGGACAGCGTGACTTCTTTCGTACCGTCTGAAAGTTTAACAATTGCATTTTTGATGACGTTCCCTCTGTCCGGAGATGTTCCAAACAGAGGAGCTGACTCTGTAACAATGACAGTCGTACGGGCCGCTTGCGGATTGAGAAATGCCTGAACTACAAGTTTTGCTTCGGTGTCCGGTAGTTTATCCTGGGAAACAACCGTCACCAGAGACTCACATGCAGAAAGCATCACGGCAAAACATAGCAGTAAGCAATGTATCAGTTTCATAATTTTAAAACTTAAAGTTATAACTGAACGAGGGAAGAAAGGGGAAAAGCGAATACCTTTTCAGTGTATTTGTAGTTGTTCCGTTCGTATTCTTTTCCTCCGAAATATCATAAAAAAATGGGTTCCGGCGATTGTAGACGTTATAAACGCCAAATTCCCAGGTCCGTTCATGATGTTTCTTTTTCTTGTGAAACTGAATTGCCACATCCATACGGTGAAAAGCTTCCGCCCGGAAACTGTTTTTCTCTCCGTATTCGCTTACCCTCGGACCGCGCCAGGTTGTATAAGTTTTACCATTATTGGTAACCGAAACAAGGTTGTCACTCACCCCTGTATAACGTGAAATCGGCAATGTAAGCGCATTCCCGGTTCCATAAACCCAGGTAGCAGACAGGGTAATCCTTTTACTGATTTCATAAATTCCAACAACCGAGAGATCATGACGCCGGTCGTATCTTGGATAAAAGGTTTTACCAAAATTAAGCTCCGGAAATTGCCATTTTGTCCATGACAAAGTATAACCAACCCATCCCGAAAGCCTTCCTATTTTTTTCTGAATTAGGAATTCCATACCGTATGACCAGCCTTTACCTGCCGTTACATTATCTTCCCAGCTAAGCTCACCCGCATTTTCACCGTTGATGCTTAAAAAGGAAGAGCCTTCTTTGTAATTCAGAATGTTATTCATGATTTTATAATAACCTTCCAGAGTTAGTGTTAAAGCAGGCTTTTCAAGATCTTTTGCAAGACCAAGTGCAATTTGTTTCGATTGCTGGGGAGCAACTTTATCTGTGGTTGGAACCCATAAATCCGTCGGTAATCCAAGACCGGTGTTGGAAAGTAAATGAACGTATTGGTTCATTTGTGCATAAGAAGCTTTGAATGAAAAATCCTGAGCTAGCCGTAACGCGGCTGAAAAGCGAGGTTCCGGTTTTATATAGTTTTTTGTTTCTGTCTGAAAAGAACTCAACCGAAAGCCGACATTCATTTTCAAAGCATCCAGCACCTGCCAGGTGTCTTCAATGTACACACCACCTTCAATTGTATTTACCGGTTTCACAGAACGTATGATCGGCTCACTTATAAATGAACCTGCGATGGCAATGGCAGAAGGCACAAACTTGTGAAAGGTTGCCTGTGCACCAAATTTTACAGTATGTTTTGTAGAAGGGAAAAAGTCGAAATCTGTTTTTACACCATAATCACGAATACGGGAATCGTACCGCAAACTGAATTCGTCAGCATCAGAATTTTCCTTTGAATAACTGGATACACCAAAATTAAAGTTGCTGTAAATGAACGAAGTATTGACAAAGAGTTTATGGTTTAACAAGTGGTTCCAGCGCATTGTCGCAGTTGCATTTCCCCAGTCGAGCCCGGCTCGTGCTTCTGTTGTAGAGCTTTTTTCGTTTGCATAAAATTTATCCCTGCCGAAGTAACCGCTGATATAAAGTTTGTCTTTCTGGCCGAAATCATAATTCATTTTGGCATTCAGATCATAAAAATAATAACCGGGTTTTACCTGGCTGTCTTCTCCTTTTTGTTGTTGCGCTATGAGTGGTTTGGCAAGAAAATCGATGTAAGTTCTTCTCCCGGAGATCAGGAAAGAAGACCTTCCTTTTGAAACAGGACCTTCCAATGTGAGTCGTGAAGATATCAGCCCGATTCCTCCTTCGCCGTGAAGTTTATCTTTGCTTCCCTCTTTCATGTTCATATCCAAAACAGATGAAAGCCGTCCTCCAAAACGGGCAGGAAATCCGCCTTTGGTAAGTTCCACGCTTCTGAGTGCATCGCTATTAAAGATGGAAAAGAAGCCGAAAAGGTGATTGGCATTGTAAACTACCGCGTCATCAAGAATGATCAGGTTTTGGTCCGGACCGCCGCCCCGCACATACAAACCGGTTTGTCCTTCTGTTCCTTTTTGCACACCGGGCATGAGCTGTAAAACTTTCAGTACATCTTTTTCACCAAAAAAGGCAGGGATCTTTTTAATCTGCTGAATGGGAATCTCCACCTGGCTCATCTGGGCAGAACGGCTGACGTAATCTTCCTGCCGGCGCGCAGATACCGTTACTTCTTCAAGCTGATTGATAACGGCCAGAAAAATGTTGATCTGTAAATTTTTAGAAAGGTTTATCTGCTTTTCAATTTTGTTATAACCGACAAAGGAAAATGATATCGTAGCCGAATCAGCAGCAGGAATGGTGAGAGAATAAAAACCGTATGTATTGGTTACCGCGCCGTAAGGTGTGTCGGGAATATAGACATTAACGCCTGGCAATTGCTCCTGGCTTCCTGCTTCTTTTACATATCCACTAATTGTAATCCGTTCCTGGGCAGAGGTAAACAAAGAAATAAGCAGCAGGAAAGCAGTAAAGTGAAAGTGCATGTGTTCTGTTATGTGCTCCGGGTTTAACGATTAAGAGGGGCCAATAAGTATATGAGGTGAAACTGTTAGTGATTTTATACAAATGATAGGGCCGTAAACATTAGTCCACGGCCCATATCAAAATCAAACCTTATCTAATCCACGGTTTTCCAACAAAAATTTCACGTCCGGTTCCCTGCCCCGAAAGGATTTGTATAACGTCATCGGATCGACTGTTCCGCCTTTTTCAAGAATATTTTTTCTGAACGAAGTGGAGACAACCGGATCGAATATACTTCCCGCTTCTTTAAAAGCTGCATACGCATCACTATCCAATACTTCCGACCAGATATAGCTGTAATAACCAGCAGAGTATCCGCCTGAAAATACATGCTGAAAATAGGTGCTGCGGTATCGGGGCGAAATCTGGTCGATCAGCTCCAGGTTATCCATTTGTTCTTTTTCAAAAACAGACACATCAACGCTTTCACCTGAGGTAAGGGTATGATAACCCATGTCTAAAAATGAAGCGGCCAGATATTCAACCGTGGAAAAGCCCTGGTTAAATTTGGAAGCACTTTTCATTTTTTTAATTAATTGGTCGGGAATGACTTCGCTTGTTTGATCATGCAAAGCATAGTTCCGGATAACTTCCGGCTCGAATGCCCAATGCTCCATAATTTGCGACGGCAATTCTACGAAATCCCGGGGGACAGAAGTTCCGGAAAGCGACTCGTACTTTACGTTAGATAACAAACCATGCAGCGCGTGGCCGAATTCGTGAAAAAGTGTCTCTACTTCATCCGGAGTCAGTAATGCCGACTGACCGGCAGCGGGTTTGGCATAATTGCAAACAATAGAAATAATGGGTGAAATACGCAAATCGTCTTTTTTAGACTGTCTGCGATATGACGTCATCCAGGCGCCGCCGCGTTTTGATTCTCTTGTGAAAAAATCCATGTATAACACGCCAACATGTGTCCCATCGGCCTCATTTACTTCATACACAATAACATCCTCATGGTATTTAGGTATGTCTGTAATTTCGGTAAATGTTAATCCGTAAAGGTTTCCTGCAACGCTAAAAATCCCATTGCGCGCATTTTCAAGTTTGAAGTATGGCTTTAACTCTTCTGCATGATAATTGTATTTTTCTTTTCTCACCTTATCTGCGAAAAAAGCCCAGTCCCACGCTTCAAGTCTGCCTTTTTCGCCTTCCCTGTTCATCACTTCCTGCATCTCGTAAGACTCTTGTTTTGCAACCAACAATGCCGGTATCCAAAGATCATTCAGCAGTTTAAAAACCTTGTCCGGTGTTTTGGCCATGCTTTCTTCCAACACATAATCTGCATGTGATTTGTAGCCGAGCAAACCTGCCTTTTCTGCCCTTAAAGAAGTGATTTTATGAACAATATTTTTGTTGTCAAACTCATCGCCATAATTGCAGCGGTTGATGTACGCCTCATACATTTGTTTACGAAGCTGCCGGTTTTCAGCATACTGTAAAAAGGGCATCACACTTGGGTTGTGCAGTGTGAACTTCCAGGATCCCGGTTGTCCTGCATTTTCCGCAGATCGTGCCGCAGCGGCAAGGAGCGAATCGGGGAGGCCTGCCAGATCATTTTGATCCGTAACAATGAGTTCGAATTTATTGGTTTCTGCCAGCAGATTCTGTCCGAATTTTACGGTTAAAACGGATAGTTCTTTATTGATTTCACGTGTTCTGGCCTGTTGGGAATCATCCAGATTTGCGCCGCTTCTTACAAAAGCTTTATACGTTTTATCCAGCAACTGCACCTGTTCGGCACTTAAATCCGGATGTTGTTCGTCCTGAAGAAATTTTACCCGTTCAAAAAGAGCAGCATTGAGATAAATGTCATCACCGTGATGGGATAACTGTGGAGCAATTTCAGGCGCTATCTTTTCAATTTCTGTTGACGTATTGGCAGAGCTCAGATTAAAAAAAACGGTGCTTACCCGTTTGAGTAATTCACCACTTTTTTCCAGTGCTTCAATGGTATTTTCAAAAGTCGGAGAAGCTTCCTGTGTATAAATAGCCTTTATTTTATCTTCCTCTTCTTTCATTCCCTGCAAAAATGCCGGCATAAAATGTTCAGGTTTGATTTTTTCAAACGGAGGAACCTGAAAAGGAATGGTGTGGTCGGTGATGAAAAATGGATTATGTATGTCTGACGCTTCAAATGCGCCATTATCGGATGCTGTCATGCTGGTAATTCAAATTTAAACTGATAAATTGAAATACGGTTTGTACTTCGGATTGCAATTTACCATTTGAACGACCAGCTACAAAACCTGTTGCTTACTGCATGCTCAAAGCATTTTCCTCCACGCTGTTTCTTAACATCAATCCTGACGAAATGCTTGCAAGGACAAGTTTTAAATCTACATCAAGATCTTTTTTGAACCAGACCTTCCCATTGTTAACCGTTGAAACCGCACCGATAACTTTGCCATTCAGCACGAATTCATAACCATACACATTACCCAGCGTTACCAGCGACGGCGATCCTTCCAGTTCGCGAATGCCTGAGATATCGATTTTGATATTGTTGTTACGTACAAAACCAACGGTAGAATTATTTTTCAGACTGCGGCTGTTGCCATCAACATTGTGGACAATAAAATCCCAGACAGCGTTGTCTCCGGCTGGTTTTACGGATCCTGCGAAGTAATTTCTGTATTTCAGCGAAACCGAGAAATAGTTTTTGATCGGTTCGTATTCCGTTTCGTTAAACCGGCTTACAAGTGCAACTTCGGCTGAGCTTCCATTAGCTGAAAATTGCTGAAAACTCAGTTTTTCTTTTGCTCCCTGAAAATTCACAATGAAGGGAATGGAGTAACCGGAGGTCCAGCCTCGTTTCACCTTGCTGGTTTTGAAATCTCCAAATGAAAGTACCTGCCCAACCTGAAAACCCTGTCTGCCTTTAACGGCGTAGGTTTCAGTTTCGTTTTTGAGGTCATTGTTTACCGCAAGTTCGGCAGTACGGCAGGAAAAAACAGAGATAAAAAGACCGAAAAGAACAGTCTTTCCGGCAAAAGATAAATTTGTGAATTTATTTTTCATGGCTAACTGGTTGATTTATATTTAGCAGGAAACCAAACAAAATCAAAAAGTTGGAATGAAAAATGAAAATTTCCTCTAAAATGATTTAACGGTTGCTTAACCGGATAAACGGTATTGAATCGCACCCGTTTGCCCGGTTTACTTAACTCGATTTTGCTTTTTGTGGAACAGCTACTTAACTCCTTTCACTTTCATTTTTAGACCATAAACAGCTCTTTCAGCCGTGATAAAAAGCAGGTCACGGTTTTTGCCGCCGAAACAAACATTTGCGGTCCAGCCTTTATGTACGGGGAAATGTGCGATTTTTTCTCCGGTTTTATCGAAAACAGTTACGCCGTCGCCGGTGAGGTACAAATTCCCTTCTTCGTCCAAAATCATTCCGTCTGAGCCTTTTGACACAAAAAGCGTTTTATTCGTCAGTGAGCCATCTTTTGAAATATGGTAAACAAACGTTTTGTTAGCTCCGATATCTGCAACGTAGAGTTTTTTGCCATCCTTTGTGCCAATTATACCATTGGGTTTTTTTAGCTTATCATCAACACGAACGAGTTTTTTATGGTCCGGGCTAAGGTAATAAACATGTTCGCCGTCCTGTTGCATAGCCGGATCACGTTTCCAATAGTCTCTTTTGTACAACGGGTCAGTCATGTAAATACCGCCTTTTTTGTCAATCCAAAGGTCATTGGGACCATTTAACAGCTTGTTGTCATAGTCTTTTACAAGCACAGTCGCTTTGCCGTTTTTATCAAATGACCATATCTGATTATCTTCATCGGCGCAGGTTACAAGGTTGTCTTTTGCATCAAAATACATACCGTTGGATCTTCCGGCTTTGTCAGAAAATGTACTGAACTTACCCGTTTCAGCATCCCAGCGAATGATTGTGTTGTTAGGTTGGTCGGTGAAGAAAACATTTCCCTGTTTATCTGCCACAGGGCCTTCTGTAAATTTATACCCTTCTCCAAGTTTTTCGACCTGGGCACCAGGTGCTACTATTGACTTTGAATCCATAATTTGTGCTTTCAGTAAAAGCGGCGAGAAAAATACCGCTGCTACAATTTTAATAACTAAACTTCTGGTTGTTTTTGGCATGAGTTATATTCCTGTATTGAAGATGACTTAAAAAGCCTGCCAGGATGCGTTTATTACTGGTGAAGGGAAAGAATAAACCATTGCCTTTTGCATTTATTGGTTAATGAAACATTATTACCGGAATCATTCTGGTTGGTTTCATTTTTCTACACCGGCAATCCACTCCTTAATCACCTGTTGCAGATTTTTCTCTTTTGATTTAACGTCATCAATGTCTTTAAAATGAACTAGCCGCCGGCCATCTTTGTAATCTCCTTCTAAAAAACCTGATTTATCATTTACTTTCGCCCCCGATGGAAACACCAGCAGGATTTTTCCTTTGTTGAGGTTTAAAACCACGATGTCTCTTTTGTATTCCTTCGGATCGAAAGGTTTCATTTCACCGGTGTAATAAAAACTCGGACTGTTCCACTTAATTTGTTCTGCGATTTCCTTATCCGCTGATAGAATAACCTTTCTGATATATTCAACTGTTTCTGCTATTTTCGGATCCAGCTTTTGAATGTGTGCTGAAACCTGGTCCTCGTCAGATAACTTTGATGACTTCGCAGGAATCTTCTTTTTAACTTTTGATTGTGCTATTTCAATATTTTCATCCACCCTGAATTTTACAATTCTACTAACCAAATCCACAGGAATCGGCTGATCCAATGGGAATTGCACCGAGCCTTTTGCATTTTTATAAATAGATAGTTCTTCCTTAAAAATCTTAATTCCTGATGGAGCCGGATAAAACCCTATGTGATTTTTATAACCTGCAAAATGTACCAGATTACCTTGCAGAGTGAAAGTGGGCATTGCATAATTGATTACTTCTTCTGCGTCAGGTGCGGCTTTGCTTATAACGGCGCGAAGCTCTTCCAGTTTATCCTGTGTTTCTTTTGGGAAACCAGAAATGTAGTTGTTGACTTCTGGATTTTTTTTCATGTTTTTATTGACGAGGTTATCTTTAACAAGTGAATGTTTTTGAATATATACAAGACACTATTGCAAGCATAAACCGGACAAAACAGCAAAATTTTCCAAAATGTTTCACTTCCCGTTTGTAGCCGCAATTCCCCTTCTTCGTCCTTTCAGCAACCTGTAATTCCGGTGCCCGGCCATGGATATATCCAGTTTTTCGAACATCCCTTTGTCCTGAAATGCGAACCAGTTGGCTTTTAGTAAATACAAACTGACATAAGATGCCGGATGTGCAGATATAAACTCACCGGTTTTGTTCATCAAATCCTGTTTTTCTGCCAGCTGTTTTTCAACCCAGTAATTCAGGCTGTCTGTGTCGTTTTTTCTACGTGCTTCTTTTTCCCCGACAGAGAAAACTTTGAGTCTTTTATCCGAAGGCATCTGAATTCTTTCACTGAATAACTGCCAGTCAGGGTTGCTTCCCGATTTTGTTACTACAGATTGCGAAAGATCAACGGTATCCAGTTTTATCTGTGTGCCTGATTCAAGAAAGAAAAACAGCGATCCGCTGACCTGGGAAACGTGGAGTTGATACAAATCGGGTAAAAGGTCCTGAGCAAGGTCAAGATGAATGGTATCCGAACCCAGCTTTACGGAATGCACGATTGCGGCGAAACCTTTTTCGCGGGTCAGCAAAACGGCTTTACGTCCTCTTAATTCCCTCGGACTGACCAGCGATAAGTTTACTTTTTGGGAATATGTAGATGAGTTTGTAAAAAGTAGAAAGGCAGGTATCAGAAAATATTTGAACATGGTCTGTTACCTGGTTTTGGATTTTACTACTTCATCAATATTATTGAGCAGCGATTGTGCCCCGGTTGTATCATGCAGCAATTGCCAGATCATGATACCGCCTGCTTGTTCAGCTGCAAGTACCGCCTTTTTTCTGATGGTAGGAATGCCATTGTAGTAAATGATTCCACCGTTTAAAGTTAATTCATCTGACTGAACACCAGACGGATAATTTCGCAGAACCTCTTTCCAGGAAATACTTTCCGGAGCAGTGCCGCCAAAACCATATCCATAAAACGGTACACCGAGACTTAATTTTTCTTTTGCAATTCCACGGATATTTGTCCAATAATCCAGGTCAGATACCGCCATTTTGTAGGGTGCATGCTGGCCGCTTCTGGCTGGGTTCCAGGGGCCGGTTTTGTCATAGGACATGATATTTACGAAGTCAAACTGCTTTAAAGCTTTATCGGTAAACTGGTCTTTGTAAACGGTCGCAATGGCTGCGGTTATCATTTTATTTTTTTGTTTTAATGCTGCTGCCAGATTAACGACAAACTGTTCATAATTAGCATCAATTAATCCGCCTTCCAGATCGACATCAATTCCATCCAGATCGCTATCAACGGCCAATCTTACTAAATCAGCTATCAATTTGACTTGTTTTTCACCGACTAAAAACGCCGGATAATAGGCAGGTGCGCTTCCGCCGCCAATGGAAGCCATTATTTTTACTTTTTTGGAATGAGCAATTTCTGCTGCCGCTTTCAGATTTTCAATACCTATTAGTTTTCCGGTTGAATCCGGATTGATAAAGGCAATATTCAAATGGGTAATTTTAGAATAATCAATGGAATTGGCGCCCAAAAGCAGGTTTTGCTGGCGGGGTAAATAGCCGATAACGCGGAAGGTTCTTCCCTGACCAATAATTGCCAAAGGTTTTTTACTGCACCCTGAAATGATCAATACGGCAAAAATGAAGAATCTGATCCGGACATATTTAAAGTTTTTCATCGGGTTATCTCACTTTCATCTTGTTCACTTCCTCAATGGTCAAAACCTTATAATCGACATTCAATCTTTTAGCATTTTCTTCAACTGTCTGTTCAAAACCGGCTTCTTTTCGTCTTTTGTTTACATTCACAGGATCTATAATGGGCCAGATAATCCATGTCCATTCTGCTTTTCCGGTTGCTTTATTGATGGCGCTAAATCCGCTCGCCTGCGTTCCGTAGATCTGCTCTTTTTCATTTTGCATAAGCGAACGGTCCTTCATCATTGCAAATAATCTAAAAGGCAATTGATTTTCCTTCGCTGCCTTCTCAACAACAGGTAAATACTGATCAATTTTTTCAGAATGCTGGATCACGTAAAATACAGCTTCATTGGCAGGAGAGCCTACCAGTGATTCACCGGGGTATCCATATTGTTTCACAATCGCGTCGATTCTGGTTATATTGGATTCATCGACTTCTGTTTGTAACGTCCAGAGATGGTCAGATAACCGCTCTTTCTGAACATGGTAAACAGCCGCAAGGGAATCTGCTTCTTTTGGTTTCTGAGCGATTGAGAGTAATTCCCTATATTTTTGGTCAAGTACATAAATGCTATCTAACTCCTTTTTTAAAGGGATATTAATTGTTTGAGCAGCAAGTTGAAAGCCTGCGGTAAGAATAAGGGCTAAGGTAAAGACAAACTTCATCAGCAAATCGGGATTGATTTAGGTAATGAATATAGGTTATTTATTTATAAAAATCTTTGCACCGCCCTTCCGGATCGATTCGTAAACTGCGTCTACGACGATCATATCTTTAAGCCCTTCATGTCCGGTAACATTTGGATCAGGCTTGTTATTTAAAATGCAATCTGCAATTCCATCCATCTGGTAAGCCTGATGATTTACGTCGGGTTGGTTGATCGGGCCAAGATGTGTATTTCCCCGGATAGGCCCGTAACCAAAGGCCGGGACCATTTCAGCCCAGCCTTTATCGCCCATTAAATGCAGTCTTTCGCCATGGTTGAAGTTATAGGTACAGCCGCAATTGGCAATAATTCCACTGGGAAAGCCGAGTTGGAAAGTGATCGTTTCATCAACGTCTTTAAATTTAACCGGATCTGTTTTGCTTTCCTGTGCAGTCACCCAAACAGGTTCTTCTCCAGTGCTGTAACGTGCACCATTCAGTGCATATACGCCCACATCCATCATTGCTCCACCACCGGCCAATTCTTTTTTCAATCTCCATTGCGTAGGATCCCCGATCTTGAAACCCATAAAATTATTAACGTGCATAATTTTGCCAAATTCTCCCGCTTCGCGCATCCGGATTACTTCACGCGTATGAGGTTCAAAATGAAGCCGGTAACCAATATAAAAACGCACGCCCGCTTTTTCACAGGCAGCAATCATTTCTCTCGCTTGTTTGGCATTGTCGGCTACCGGCTTTTCACAAATGACATGTTTGCCTGCCGCCGCGATTTGAAGTACATGTTTATGGTGCAGGGAATTGGGTGTTGTAACATACACCAGATCTATATCCGGATTATTTTTTAACTGGTTTACCGTGTCGTAATTGTAAACATTTCCGTCAGGAATTCCGTATTTCTGTTTCCATGTATCCACTTTTGAAGGCGTACCGGAAATAACGCCGGTTATTTTTGCCAGTTTACATTCCTGCATTCCTTTTGCAACAATATTGGCATAACCACCCAAACCCATCATCGCCACACGTAATGGTTTATCCGCCATTGGTATTTTTGCAAAGTCTGAAGCGGCCGCGGGCAAACCCGACAGAGCAGTCACTCCAAGTCCTAATGAAACTTTTTGAAGAAAATCACGACGGGAATTCATAGTTGCAGTGTTAAGATTATTCAGGAAATAGTTTCTGTTATTCTGAAAAGGGAAATTAATCCCGAATCTCCTTTAAGTGTTGTCAGCACATCTACAGCTGAGCATGACGAAGAGAGCAAAAAAAAGCCCCGAATGTAAATCCGGAGCTTTTAAATTTATACGTTGAAGTGTTATTTTACTGCAAGTATTCTTTCCGATTGCTGTTCAGAAAGTTCGAAAAACTTCGTTTGTTTTTCGCCTTTGCTGCTGATTTCAATTTCATATTTACCGGATTCCAGATCGTCAACATTTAAGGTACGGCCAAATTTCTGGCTGCTTTTGTTTATTGTTTCACGATATACAATTTCGCCCTTTTCGTTTCTCAGCAAAATCGTAGTGGAAGCATCGACATTGACTTTGTTCACAAGAACATTGATTTTTCCGCTTTTGGTAGAATAGATTCCTGTTCCAAATCCTGCTGCTTTTTTGGTTTCTTTATCTTCTGCGTTCGCAGTAAAAGAAGCAGATGCAACAAGTGCTAATGCGTAAACGAAGGTTTTGATTGAATTTTTCATGGCTATATTTATTTTATTTGTGAGCCGCCTTAGCGGTGATTGTTATAACTAAAAGAACAGAACAAATATAAGGGCTATGGCAGGTACTATGTATAACAAAGTACATGAGTGGTCAGCGATTATGACCAGTGGCAAAAATGAAGGTTAGTAAATTTTTTGAAGAATAACGTTCTAAAGAAGTAAGAGAAAGAATGCTTTTTTTGACCCCTTCAAAGTGGCTTTTTGATATAGTCGGACTTTGGCGAAAGAAGAATGAATGCGGTAAAAAGTTGACCTCTTTGAATTGAATCAGGTAAGTATTTTCACTTCAACATTTTTTTTCAGGGCAGTAAGAAGTTCTTTCTGCATACGTACCAGTTCTCTGAGTTGATCCACTTCCTGTTCTTCACCAGGTTTTTTTTCAGGTTGATTGGAATTATTTAGGTCAGAATGAGAAATAACAAGCGATTCAACATCTGTATCCAGCAGCGTTGCTATTTCAAATATTTGTCCCCAGGTCAGGGAATTTTGATTTTTACTTTCGAGTTCATCGTAGGCTTGTGCAGAAACTGATAATTTCTCAGCCATGTACTCCTGAGAATAGCCTTTTTTATTTCGGGCTAAGCGTATGTTTTCGCCAATTCGTATCATGTGTAGTATTTTTTTTATAAGCTCTGTTTTATTAGTTCTAACACGTTACCGACGCCGGAAATTTCATATATGACAAGTACATAAATATAAATAAATCATACCAGGAAAAACCAAAATAATTATTCTTGGGTCACCGTTAATTAAAGGTTCTGATTATAATTACAAGACTGTCAGATGTTTAAAGGGAATTAGGTTTGGTGTACACAACAGAAAAGGCCCCGGAACTAAATCCGGAGCCTTTCTGCTTATCTGGTTTGAAGTGTTTATTTGATTGCTAAGATTCTTTCCGATTTTTGCTCGGATACTTCGAAGGTTTTGGTTTGCTTTTCACCTTTGCTGATTACTTCGATTTCGTATTTACCGCTTTCCAGATCATCCACATTTAATGTCCGGCCGAATTTCTGGTTGTTTTTGGCAACTGTCTCGTGGTATACCACTTCGCCTTTTTCATTTTTAAGTAAAAGGGTCGTTGCTGCATCAGAAGAATTTTTGGCTACCAACACATTGATTTTTCCACTTTTGGTAGAATAAATGCCCGTTCCGAATCCGGCAGCTTTTTTGGTTTCTTTATCTTCAGCATTTGCAGTGAAAGCAGTTGCAACAAGCGCCAATGCGCAAACGAAGGTTTTGATTGAATTTTTCATGGCTTTTTATATTTTATTTTTCTGGCTGTTATAATTAAAAGAACATGACAAATGTAAGGGCTATGGAAGGTACTATGCATAACAAAGTACACGAATGGTTGTTGTTTGGTGACGAACGGAAATTATGAGCTCCGGGCAATTAAACGGTCATAAAAAGAGCTCCCGGTTTTGCCGGAAGCTCTTTTGGATAGTAAAAAGAAAGTTGTTCTATTCCTTTTCAATGAAGTCCATATCTTTTGTAAATGTTTCCTCAATGAAATAAAGGGCAAGTAAAGCCACTGCACTGGTAGCTACACCAATCAGCAACGCGCCCTGAATAACACCCAAATCCGGTTTGAACTGAACAAATAATGCGGCAAGCGGAATAGTTGCTCCGCGAACAAAGTTGGGAACCGTTGTTGCCACCGTAGCCCGCAGGTTTGTACCGAAAAGTTCTGCTGCTATGGTGATGAACAAAGTCCAGTAGCCGTTACAAAAGCCGAGCATGGCACAAAGGACGTAAAAGGAGAATAGATCAGTTATTGGTATCAGCAGGTAACCAACAACCATTGCCAGTGAAAGAATGATGAACAAGCCAATCACTTTCTTTCTGCTTTTCATATACTGACTGAGTAATCCACTGACAATATCACCAAAAACCTGTCCGGAAAATGCAAGCATTACTGCCTTTCCTGCATTAATTCCTTCAATTCCCTTTGCAATACCAAATTCCGGAGAAAAGGTGATCAGGATACCAACGACAAACCAGATCGGAAGTCCGATCAGGATCGCCATCAGATATTTGGAAAGGCGTCCCCAGTTTGTGAGAATCATCAAAATGTTTCCGCGGTCAACTGATTTTTCTTTCACTTTGTCAAATATGCCGGATTCGAAAACATTAAACCTGAGTACCAAAAGTACAAGGCCCATGCCGCCACCGACAAAATAAGAGATTCTCCAGGCAAACAAATCAGCAACGAAATAAGCAAGGATAGCTCCTAAAACACCCAGAGTCGCAACCAGGGTAGTTCCGTAACCTCGAATTTCCTTTGGAAGCACTTCGGTAACCAGTGTAATACCGGCTCCAAGTTCCCCGGCAAGCCCGACGCCGGCAATAAATCTCAGGATAGCGTACTGATCCATCGAAGTCACAAATCCGTTGCCAATATTGGCAAGAGAATACATGATAATAGATCCGAACAAGACGGAAAGACGACCTTTTTTATCGGCGATAATTCCCCAGAGAACTCCGCCGATAAGCATACCGGCCATCTGATAATTTAACAAACGTATACCTTCCGTAAGCAATTGATCCGTGGGAACGTTCAATGCTTTCAGACTTGGTACACGTACCACACTAAAAAGAAAAAGGTCGTACATGTCGACCAGATAACCAAGTGCAGCCACAATAACCGGCACTTGTAAAAGTTGCGAAAGTAAAGACGGACGCGATTCGGAAGTGATGGACATGGTTTAGGGAGCTATTAGCTGCGGACAACAGGGCGAACCAATGCTGACTTTAAGCTAAGGTTAGGAAATAATATTCTTGGCTGTTATGCCAAATTCTGCATCGGATGTCGGCAATCGGCTTTCAGCCAGGCTTTGTCAAAGTCTGTCGATCAGCATTCCTCCGTCTACGCCGATAACCTGGCCGGTCGAGTAGGGGAAATCTCCTCTTGTAAGTGATGCTACTGCTTTGCCAACGTCTTCTGGTGTTCCCCAGCGAGGTTGTAAAGCAATTCCGCTTTGAAAAAGGTTGTCATATTTCTCCTGAACTTTGGAAGTCATATCGGTTGATATAATTCCCGGACGTATCTCATAGACCGGAATGTTGTATTCGGCAAGCCTGACAGCAAATAACAAATTCGTCATGGCGAGACCTGCTTTTGAGATACAGTATTCACCTCTGTTGATAGAAGCAACGGTTGCTGAGATGGAGGTTACAAAGACGATGGAAGCATCAAAAGCATGGTTGTTCTGCTTTGTATGTGCCATTCTTTTGGCAACTTCCTGAGTCAGAAAAAACGGGCCTTCAAGGTTGGTAGTCATTACTTCCTGATAATTTTCAGGCGTAGTTTCCAGAATATCCAGTCGCACTCTTGGTGCAATGCCGGCATTGTTTACCAACACATTGATATTACCAAAAACAGAATAAGCCTTTTCAACAATGGCTTCCCGGTCGGCTGCATTGGCAATGCTTCCCTGACAATACAGTACTTCTGCTCCAAGTTCTCTCAGCTGATCGAGTGCTTCTGCTGCACCGGCTTCATCACGAACGCCGTTAATAGCCAGGTTAAATCCTTCTTTTGCCAATGCCTTAGCAATTCCGAATCCAATTCCACGGCTTCCTCCTGTAATTAAAGCTGTCTTTTTCATTTGATGTCTGATTAGACTTTCCAAGTTTTTAAAACTTGGAAAGTCTAAAATTTAATATTACAAAGCCTCAATATTGACCCACTGGCGTTTTTCCCAGCTTTCAATTCCTTTTTCTGCCAGCTGAACACCGCGTGCGCCTGCTTTCAAATCCCATGGGAATGGTGTGTCCTTTACGATATGTTTCAGGAATAGCTCCCATTGTGCTTTAAATGCATTGTCAAAGTTTTCCTGTTCCGGTACTTTCGACCAGCCTTCGAAGAACGGAATAGGCTGCGCAATGTCCGGATTCCAAACAGGTTTTGGTGTATTTCCGTAATGCTGGATATAGCAATCACGAAGGCCCGCAACGGCAGAACCATGCGTTCCGTCCACCTGCAGAGTGAGCAGGTCATCGCGGCGAACACGAACGGTCCAGGAAGAGTTGAATTGCGCAATCACATCCCCTTCAAGTTCGAAAGTTGCATAACATGCATCATCGGCGGTACAGACGTATGGTTTTCCGTTTTCGTCGATTCGTTCCGGAATGTGTGTTGCACCCAGGCATGATACTGCTTTCACAGTTCCGAAAAGGTTGTCAAGAACATAACGCCAGTGGCAAAGCATGTCGACAATAATTCCGCCGTCATCTTCTTTACGGTAGTTCCATGAAGGGCGTTGTGCAGGAATGCTGTGTCCTTCAAATACCCAGTATCCGAATTCTCCGCGAACAGAAAGGATTTTCCCGAAGAATCCGCTTTCCATCAAACGCTTTAATTTTAACATGCCTGGCAGCCAGAGTTTGTCCTGCACTACGCCATTTTTTAGGCCGGCAGCTGTTGCCAGTTCGTAAAGTTCAAGAGCTTCTTCGGTGGTTGTTCCCGTAGGTTTTTCACAATAAATATGTTTTCCGGCAAGAATAGCTTTTTTTACAGCCGGAGCTCTGCGGCCTGTAACCTGAGCATCGAAGTAAACCTGATATTGCGGATCGGCAAGTACGGAATCAAGGTCGGTTGTATATTTTTTAACACCTGATTGTTTACACAGTGCCTGTAATTTGCTTTCATTACGTCCTACCAGAATAGGATCAGGCATGATGACTTCATCAGCTGAAATTTTAACACCGCCTTGTTCGATGATCGCCTTGATGGAGCGCATTAAATGCTGGTTGGTTCCCATACGGCCGGTAACGCCGTTCATGATAATGCCAATGGTATGAGTTGTCATTTTTAGCAGTTAGTTATTAGTGATTAGCTTTTGCGAAGCACTTACTTCGCTGACGGATATTTTGTATTAAACTTTCTCTACGAAAGCATCTGTAATTTCCTTTAAAAACAGGTGCTGGTCTTTGGCCCAGTGTATATTGGAAAATATTTCTACTTCACAAAAACCTTTAAAGCCGGTATCTTCTACCCATCCACGGATTTTTTTCAGGTCAATGCAGCCTTCGCCCATGAGTCCCCGGTCGTTGAGCATATCGATGGTGTTCACTTTCCAGTCGCACACATGGTAGGCAAACAGATTCCCGTTTGCTCCGCAGCGGGCAATTTCCTTTTCAAGATCACCATCCCACCACAAATGATAAACATCGACCGCAACTCCTACAAACGGCGACTGAAAGGATTCCGCCATGTCATTAGCCTGTGCAAGCGTATTGATCGCAGAACGGTCTGCGGCATACATGGGATGCAGTGGTTCAATGGCAAGTTTTACTTTCAGTTTTTCAGCCAGTGGCAAAATGGCCCCGATACCTTCACGAATCTGTTCCCTGGATTTTTGCATGGATTGATCGGGCGAAGCACCGCAGACCAGCACGATCATTGGGGCGCCCAAAGCAGCGGCTTCTTCCAGTAATTTTTTATTGTGGTCAATGGCCTGCGCTCTTCCGGCGCTGCTGGTATGCGGGAAAAATCCGCCGCGTACATAAGAAACGATTTCCAGGCCTGCCTGGCGGATGATCTCACCCGCACGGTGCGGACCGATCCCTTCCGTGGCATTTTGCCAAACACTTATTCCTTTTACTCCGGCTGCTGCGTAATGATCCACTGATTCCGGCAGGCTCCATGGCTTGGTGGTAATCGTATGAATACAGCAACGATCCAGCGATATGTTCATTTCAGGTATAAATTAAAAATGATAAATTAAGAATTAAGAATTAAGAATTTACTGCTCGCATAATTCTCCCTTCTTCCCTTTCCTCCCCAACCTTATTTAACCGCCCCTAAATAAGCATAGTATGGCAACCCTTTATTGATCCGATGCAGATACAAGGCAACTTCTCTTGCATGATAATCACCCCACATGCTGGATTCACCACATGCGATTTTTTGTCCGGCAGGAATATTATCCCAACCGTTTGGCTGATGATAAATCGAATGCAGGATTAATCCCTGGTGTGTCGGATCTGTGGAAAGATAAGGCTCGGCAAAAAGACTGTCCACTGCTGTGAGGCCTGCCTGCCAGTAGCGACTGCCGTCTTCATTTTTATCGTTCAGATATTTGCCTAATCTTAAAAGTCCCTGCGCACCGATCGCCGTGGCAGAACTGTCTATGGGTTCAAATTCATTGTAAGGATCTGAAACGCGGGATGTGTAATCACCCAGTTTGTAAAGCTGGGGAGCGCCGGTATCCCAGTAAGGAATACCATCGGCTGCTGTGTTATCAATATAAAAATCACAAGTGGCTTTTGCTGCTTTCAGGTATATTTTTTCTATCTCTGCACGGCCGCCAAGCGAGGCAAGTTCTTCATCGGAAAAACTGGAAAGAGATTCAAGCTGTTCTGCAAAACCCGTCATTGCCCAGGCAAGTCCGCGTGTCCAGGTGGTAAAGCCTGAAAAGCCCTGTTGGGAGTTGGGGCAGCGGAAATTACCGTCATTGGTATTAAAAACACTTTCATGCGCAGTACGTCCCCATAAATCGTAGCTATCTCTTCCCTCACCATAAAAAACAGAATATTTAGCAGTTGCGAGTGAATGATAGGTGCCTCTTTCAAGCAGACTGGTTTTTACATCATTTTCGCCCATGAGGCTGTGGCCCAGCAAATGAGAAACCATCAAAGCCCGAACCGAACGAATGGTATCAACGAAAAGTGAATGCGGTCCATTGAAGGAATGGATAAAACCTTGTCCGCCTTTAATACTGGTCCAGCGATGTGCCTGCACGGATCCTGAAACCTTGAGTGCAACTTCATAGAAATTTCTTTCCCAGGCATTTTCTTCAATACGGCCTTCATTCATCAGACGAAGCAGATTGCCGTAGGTACTCACATTGTTAAACCCATGATCATGCACACCAAAGTGGCTAACGTGCGATGCCATGTTGTTAACCGTGTTTTTTCTTGCACTTTCCAAAAATGATTCGTCACCGGTGGCATCAAATTGCAAAACTTCCGCACCATACTGAAAGCCCTGTGTCCATTCTGTCCAGCCACGAAGGGTATATTTGCCATTTACAGTGAACACCGGCGTGCCTTTTGAATTATCATACTCTTTGGAAATAAGTCTGATTTTTTCTCCTGAAAGCTCCCACAATCTGTCAATTTTAGACTGAAGAGATGCGGCTGTAAGATCGTTGCGAATCTGCATAAGTTATCAATAGTATTATTTAGCCTTTTTATTTTTGGATAATACAAAGATATTCTCGTGCTATTTCAGTGGCAAGGTACATTTTTGATATTAAATGGCACTTTTCCGAACATGATCCCGGTATTCATTGGGCGTGAGTCCGGTTTTGCGCTTAAAGATCCGGCCAAAGTAGGAGGGGTCGTCTATGTGAATGTGATAAGCAATTTCCTTACTGCTGAGATTTGTGAAAACCAGAAGCCGTTTCGCCTCCAGAAGAAGTTTGTCCAAAATGTATTCCTGAGAAGGTGTACCCAGATATTTTTTTACGATTTTGCTCAGATAATCCGGAGAAACGGCAAGCGTGTTCGCATACTGCTGAACCTCATGCATTTCCCTGAAATTTTTTTCAACAAGTTCCTGGAAACGACCGACCAGTTCAGGAACGGTGGGGGGAGTGGAACTGGCAGACTGCATTTCATTTTGTGTAATCAGACCACATTTTTGTATCAGCAACCCCAGATATCTGCCGATTAGTGACTGGTCCGCTTCACTGTTCAAATGATCTGAAACCATATTTTCCATGATGTTATGGAAATAATGTCTTTCCTCATTTGAAATCGTAATTACCGGCTGACGGCGTCCCGGCTGGAAAAAAGGAAATTGTGCCAGAGAAGGAGAAGCCGGGTTATAAAATGTATAAAAGTCTTCGGAAAAAGCAACGATAAAGCCCTGACAGGCAGTTGAAAAATGCAATAAATGTACCTGCCCGGGAGTCAGGAAATGGAGCCCCGAGCCTTGCACCGGATAAGAATAGAAGTCAATTTCATGAAAGCCTTGCCCTTCTTCAATAAAAAGAATTTCGTAGTAAGTATGTCTGTGCGGTGCATCTGTCGGAAGCGGGGTGATCGGCAGGGAACCGGGTATTTCTTTTTGTATGCCTGTACTGTTTTTAAATCTGTAAATTTTCAGGGCCGGAGCTTTGCCCGGAGATTTGGGCAAAGAGTGAACAGGTATCGCATCAGACATGAAAGGGAAATTTGTTTATGACTTTTTCAAACTTAATAACTTTTTCAAAAGCCACATCACAAGCAAAACTACCAGTACGAGGGCAATAATAGGCAAAAAAATAGCCAGTCCGGATAAACCGAACGAAGCAACATTTTCGGCCGTAGAGACAACAGGATTGCCGAAACCGGCTGTTGTTTTGGAAGATAACAAACGAAGCAAACCTGTGCCTGCCTGTACGATTCCGGCTGTTCCGCCCCCAACCATCAGCCCGAGTCCCCAGTGTAAAACCGGACTGTCGATGTGAACAAAAGAAGTTGTGAGCAACGTCCCTGCAATAACTGCGGCGGGCGTGGCGATGGTATCGAGCAGGTTGTCGATAAAAGGAATATAATAGCCGCCAATTTCTGCTATCGAAGCGCTAAGAAGAGCAAAAAAGGCCGGCCAGGTTGCCAGCCAGTCGAAACTTTCGCCGGGTGTGATCCAGCCGCTCATCGCAGCAATGTTTGCCGCCAGCATCGGTAAAAACACGCGAAATCCGCAACTCGCACTAAGGCCGATACCAAGACATAAGCTTAGAAATAATTCCATTAGTCAACCGTGTAATGTAAAATGTTTAAGGAAATATATGTAAAAATTATGAGCAATAGCGCTTCATTGCCGATCGGATTATGGCAGAAACGAATTTTATTCGGCTTCGGTGACTAATTTTGTTTTTTCGTTGTTCGTTAAAGATGCATAGTCTCCGACTGCAAAAACATTATTTAAGTTTATTTTTAAGCCAGTGAATAAGGAAACCAAAAGCGGCCAGATATTTGATCTTCCAACTCTACGACGTTTATACGTATTCGTTCGTCCCTATCAGAAGCAGTTTTATTTGCTGATTGGTATCATTATGCTGAATGCATTGTTGGCTCCGCTTACACCTCTTTTGATTAAATACACCATTGATACGCCCATTGCAAACGGGGATTATGCTCAGCTGACTGTCATGTTGGTTCTGATGATTATCGTAACGATCGTACAGGGAGTTGCCCAATTCTGGAATACTTATATGTCGGGCTGGCTGGGGCAATACATCATTCGCGATATCCGGGTGCAGCTTTACCAGAAAATCATCGGTTTAAGATTAAAGTTCTTTGACCAGACTCCGATTGGCAGGCTGGTTACAAGAACAATTTCGGATGTAGAAACGCTGTCCAATGTATTCAGTGATGGTATGGCAGCCATCGCCGGTGATATTCTCCAGTTAACCCTGATCATCGGCGTTATGTTTTACACCGACTGGAAACTCTCCATTATCAGTCTTTCCATGATCCCGCTGATGCTGTTTTGTACTTATGTTTTTAAAGAAAAAATAAAGGATTCATTTAACGAAGTCCGGGCTGCGGTTTCAAATTTAAATTCCTTTGTGCAGGAACATCTTACCGGTATGAGCATTGTGCAGATATTCAGCAGCGAGGATACAGAATATCGTAAGTTTCAGGAGATCAATGAAGTGCATCGTGATGCGAACATTCGATCCATTTTATATTATTCAATTTATTATCCTGTTGCCGACGTAATCGCCGCCGCCGGAACCGGACTGGTCGTTTGGTATGGTTCAAAACAAATCCTGAATTCGGAGGTTACTTTTGGTACCGTTACTGCTTTTGTCATGTTTATTAACCTCTTTTTCCGGCCCATCCGCCAGCTCGCCGACCGTTTTAATACCCTTCAAATGGGAATTGTCAGTACAGACAGGATACTGAAATTGCTGGATAGTGATGAATACACAGTCAACGAAGGAACTTTCGCACCTGATACCGTGAGAGGAAAAGTGGAATTTAAAAATGTATGGTTTGCTTACAACGAAGAAGAATACGTTTTAAAAGATATTAGTTTTAATGTTGATGAAGGAAAAACCATCGCTTTGGTAGGGGCTACCGGTGCAGGTAAATCTTCCATTATCAATTTGTTAACCCGTTTTTATGACATCAACAAAGGGCGGATTTTGGTGGATGATATTGATGTTCATGATTACGAATTAAACGCGCTTCGTAAACATGTCGGTGTGGTTTTGCAGGATGTCTTCCTTTTCTCGGATACCATCGAAAATAACATCCGGCTTGGGGATTTTTCCATCACGCACGACAAAATTGTAGAAGCAGCCAAACTGGTTGGTGTGCACGATTTTATTGAAAGGCTGCCCGGAGGTTACAAATACAACGTAATGGAAAGAGGCTCAACGTTATCCGTTGGTCAGCGTCAGTTGATATCGTTTGTGAGAGCGATGGTTCATGAACCCAAGATCATTGTACTCGATGAAGCTACTTCTTCCGTAGACAGCGAAACAGAAGAGCTTATACAAAAGGCAATAGAAAAACTTATGAAAGGCCGCACGGCAATCGTTATTGCACACCGGCTGTCAACTATCCAGGAAGCCAACAAAATAATCGTAGTCGACAAAGGACAGATTATGGAAGAAGGAAATCATGAACAATTGCTTGAAAAGGACGGTTTTTATGCAAATTTGTACAGAATGCAGTATAAGGAGGTTTTAAAGGTTGGGTGAGGTAACCAACTATGAGACTTTTCAGGTTTTTGAACGGTGACGCCTGGTATTGGAGACTTTCCAAGACCAGGCGTCGCCGTTTAAAACTTGGAAAGTCTAGCCTCCGAAAAGATAGAAATATTTTGATAAAGATAAATTTGTTGCGTAAACTTGTCCAGATATCTCGACGTTGTGAATTGCTTAGGATCATTTAGTTGTCTTAAACATTTCATCAACAAAAATGAAAAAAGAGTACACACGTACAATACCTCCGCACCAGAAGCTGCATACGCTTTCCCAAACGGAACATAGCGTCTTATTTTTAGTTGCATCAGGCTTAAATTCCAAGCAGATTTCCCTTGAACTGGGTGTCCTCCCAAAAAGCATCGATAATTACAAAAATCGTATTGGTAAAAAGCTGGGTATTAAAGGCTATAAGTCACTGCAGTGTTTTGCAATTACTAATAGGGACATTTTATTAGAATGGGGCAGGCTGCTATTTCCACAATTACTAACAGAGCATATTCCTGATGTAAATTTCAAGAAATTAACTGTTACCGATATGCAGGAGACGGAAGGAGGAAATAGCTATAACCTTAAAGACAAATTTCAATTATTTAAATATAATTGTTCGTCAAAGACATTATTTGGCTTGGCGTATTTTAACAGTATTCTCCTGGGATAATTATAACGTATTCTTGTGCTGGCTATGAATTTGTTAGAAATAATTTTGCAAATTAATTGTTTATCGAACTAAATTTCACCTCACAAATAGAGGTGAAATTAGTTTTGTTTTTGGAAAAAATTATGTAATATATTTGTAGGGTCATGACGAATGCTACGTAGCACAAGCGGAATCCCAAAACGCGTGAGAAATGATTTGGGAGGATTTTTAAATGCAATCAATAAATTATTGTATGAAGAAAATAACTGTTGAACAAAGTGATAAAATAACTGGTGGAAGCAAATTAACGCGTCATTGTTTTTTTGTACCTTTTATTACTCTTGCTACTTCTGGTACTTTTTCGGGGATGGCTAACAACATAGCCTGGAATATTGCGTGTTGGCAAAATTAGATCCAGGTGATATTGTTATTTGGATTCGTTTTGCGTCTGATTTTTCAAGTGTTATACATGTTTTAATCAGTAAACTTTAAAGTTAATTTAATATGAAAAGAATAAATTGTAATGTAATGACGAGTTTGCAAGGTGGTGTATCCGCCAGAACTTGTCTATCTTTAGGATGGATAACATTGGGCTATGCAGCCGTTCAACAATGGGGATGGGCGGTTGGAACCGTTGCTGGCGCATTTGGTGCTGGCTGTTTTGACGGTATTACAAGGGTGGATCCAAGTCCTAATTTTAATTCGCCAGTGGTTTTGAGATAATTATTTGGTTTTAATGAACCATTTTTACATGTTAGTTAAAGGGTGAAATAAAAGTTGTATTCTTAATATGTATTTGATTGAGAATACAACTTTTTAGAAATAACCGGCCTAAATTAGTTTATATTATGAATCGTCAAATTATACTCCTAATTATTGGATTGCTGATTTTTTTTATTGGGTGTTTTCTTCGAATGTATGGTAATATAGAAGATGGAATGGCCATCATGACCGCCGGATTGTATTTGACAATTGTTTGGCTTATTGATTCCTTGTTACGCCTAAAAAGGGATGTTGAAAAACTAAGGAATGAAATTAAAGAGTTAAAGAAATAAGGTTTTTTAAATTAATTTGATAAAACTAAATGAAAAATACGGGCAATTATGAAGAATCCGTTGTTATGGCTATTGCTATTAATATCATTGACTTTAACTGTTGTAACCAAGAATACTCTTGTTTCCAATTCTCTTTACTTTAATAGTCTGGCAGAGAAATTGAGTTATGAGCAAATACAAGAATTACTTGCCAAAGGAAAAAAATGGGAATGGGTAGGGTATATATTGGTACTGATAGTATACATTATAAAGTGTTTGTTGGTAGCACTTTGCTTAACATTAGGAGTTTTCTTTGTATTCAACAGATTTGAATTTAAAAGAATGTTTAATATAGCAGTAATGGCGGAATTCGTTTTCTTGATTCCGACTGTCTTTAAATTATTATGGTTTCTTTTCATCCAGACTAGCTATACTTTACAGGATTTGCAATATTTTCATCCCTTTTCGGTGCTCAGCATCTTTGATCCTTTGTCGTTAGAGCCCTGGTTGATATATCCCCTGCAGGTACTCAACGTATTTGAAGCGATGTACTGGGTCGTGCTGGCTTATTTACTTTCCAAGGAATTACCAGAGTTGGATATGAACCGTTCAATGACAGTAGTCATGTCGGGCTATGGTACTGGGCTTATTATTTGGGTTGCTTTTGTCATGTTTTTAACCCTTACGTACACCTGATCAGCTATGAAAAAGTTTTTACGAACACTAGCTGTTGTTTTCATACTTGCTATTCTGGGATATTTGAGCTTTGGAATATATACAAAGTCCAGAAAAAAAGCAGAAGTATCCGCCAGGATTTCAACACTTTCTCCTTTTTCGTTTAATAGCATTGATGGAAGGAAAATCACCAATAAGCATATTTCCGGTAAACCGCTCTGGTTAGTTTTCTTCGATACAAACTGCGAATACTGTCGGATGGAGACTGAAAATATTTTAAAAGCCGGAGAATGGAAGGATATCCAGATATGGCTGGTATCCGCAGAACCGCTTGATTCACTTTCGGCATTTGCCGCAAAATATAGATTAAATAGCTTACCACACGTTCAAGTTCTAAATGATACGCATCATGCAGCTTTTCTTACTTTTAATGTTACATCTTTTCCGGCTTCTTTTTTATATGATTCCAATGGGACTTTAATAAAGCAGTACAAAGGCGTGGTGAAGGTAGAAACGGTTTTGAAAGATTACGCCGGAACGATGCTTTAACAATTTTAGCCAGTTGCCAGCCAGTTAGGTTAGAATACACACACCATCCACATGTCAGACACACACCTAAAAAAAACATTTGTACGCCAGCATGACTCTTCTGATTGCGGCGTTGCCTGTCTTCGTTCCGTTTTAAGGTTCTACGGTGGTGACATTTCATCGGAACGTTTACGGGAGCTGAGTGGAACAAGCACGCAGGGCACCACTTTACTGGGTTTGTACGAAGCAGCAGGTAAAATCGGTTTCGATGCAGAAGGCTGTGAAGCGGAAATTCCTGATCTGAAGGAACACAATCAACCGACCATTTTACATGTGTTGGTGGAAGGAAATTTAGAGCATTATGTGCTTTGGTATGGGTATAGCGCAAAATATAAAACAACAAACCGGAAAGATGAAGCGAATCCGGTGGTTCACGTTATCGGAGATCCGGCCAGGGGAATTATCGAGTTGAGCGATGAAGAATTGGGTGCAATTTGGCAGTCTAAAAAGTGCCTGACGATAAAGCCAACTGCCAGCCTGAAACAGGCAGAACAGCAGAATCAGGAAAAGAGAACCTGGTTTATCAATTTAATTCGTGATGATCAGGGATTGCTGATAGCCGCGGCGGTACTTGGATTGACGATGGCCATATTGGGAATGGTGATGGCGGTCTTTTCGCAAAAGCTTGTGGACGACATTTTACCTTCTAAAAATTACATGAAGTTATTTGCCGGCATCGGACTGGTGACTTTTCTTTTGCTTGTCAGAATCTGGCTCGAGAATTTGCGTGCGTATATATTAATTCGACAGTCGAGAGATTTTAACAACCGTATTATAAGGCACTTTTATGACAACTTGCTCAATCTCCCAAAGCTGTTTTTCGACAGCCGCAAAACGGGTGATATGGTTGCAAGGATGAATGATACGGCACGCATTCAAAAGGTGGTAAGCCAGCTGGCCGGGCAGGTGTTAATTGATATTCTTGTTGTTTTTGTTTCAATAGGGTTTCTGTTTTTTTATTCCTGGCAGGTAGCAGCAGCTTTGTTGGTATGTTTGCCCTTTTATTTCTTTTTAATTTTTAGTTTTCGAAATCCGATCAGTGTAAAACAAAGGCAGGTCATGTCGTCATACGCATTGAATGAGAGCAATTATATCAATACTTTGCAGGGAATCCGTCCCGTTAAATCTTTTAACCGGCAGGGTGTTTTCAGCCGTTTAAACAGAATGGTTTACGGAGTTTTTCAAAATCATATTTTTGATTTGGGTAAAATTCAGCTTCGTTTAAATGTTTATGCATCCATTGCCGGGGTTATCATGCTGATTTGTATTTTGGCCTACACCAGTTATCAGGTGTTACAGGGAAATCTTAAGACGGGCGAGTTAATGGCCGTTTTGGGAGTGAGTTCTTCATTGCTTCCATCGGTGGCAAGTCTGGCGTTGCTGGCAGTTCCAATCAATGAGGCCAGAATTGCCTTTGAGCGGATGTTTGAGTTTACTTCCCTGGAGCCGGAATCTCTGGTTTCAGACATAGCTAATGCAGATTTCGCTTTTGAATCAATGCAAATAAAAAATATTACTTTTCGCTTTCCGGGATGAAAAGCATTGCTAAACGATTTCTCACTTTACATAAAAAAAGGAGAAATTGTAGGCATTATTGGAGAAAGTGGTTGCGGGAAAACAACGCTCATACAATTAATTGAGCGCTTTTATACACCCGAATCTGGTCAGATTATAGTCAATGATTCCTTTTGCCTTGATGCTCTATCTTTGTCATCGTGGCGGGACCACATTGCTGCTGTTCCTCAGGAAGTATATATTTTTAACGGAACGATCCTTGAAAATATACTTTTGGGTAAAGAAGCAAATGAAGAGGAGATAAGCCATTTTTTCGGACAAGAGCCTTTTCTCTTTTTTATAAACACATTACCTCAAGGTTTGTCAACATTGGTCGGTGAGGAAGGGTTGAATCTCTCCGGCGGGCAGAAGCAATGGGTTGGGCTGATGAGAGCACTTTTTTCAAAACCAACTTTATTACTTTTGGATGAAGCTACTTCCGCGATGGATGCACAAAGTGAGCGAAAGGTTCTGGATCTTTTGATAAGTCTGAAATCAAAAATGGGAATTGTTTATGTTTCTCACCGATTGCATACGCTTCCGCGAATTTGCGACCGCATGTATGTGCTGGAAGAAGGCAACATTGTAGCCTCGGGATCGCATGATGACTTACTTGAATCTGAAAGCTTGTATAGTAGGTTTTGGAGAGAACTGCCGTTGTCGATAAAAATAGCAATATGAAGATTACCCAACCTTTAATTAAAAGTATGACCAGGAACGGATTAATCTTTTTTGTAAAAATACTGATTTTCGGTATTGTGATTAACAACCTATATATCTTGTTGATTTTAAAAAAGGAACTTAACCAGATTAACCTTTTAGGAATGCTTGTAGTCAGTATTTGGACAGTTGTCAGATCTTTCTTTAAAAGCAAAGATAGTTAACATGCATTATTCTAAATATTTAGATTTGGCATTCGGATTTCTTACCGGTATGGCAATCGTTGTTTTGCTTGCAAAAAGGAAAAAGGATTTTAAGTATTCCAAGACGATGAGTCCGATACTTTTTCGGCTGCTGAAGGGTTTGGCTTTTATAATCGTAGCAGGTTGTATTCTTTACAGGATCGTAAGAAGTTCACAAGGAATTTCACTAACAAGGACAGAATACTGCATCCTCATTATAGCTAATCTTATTTCCGCTATAATTTTCTTTTTGATTGGTGGTTTTTCTTCTATTGAATACAGAAGAAAATCTTCCGGCAGAAATAATTAAAAGGGTGGTAATCCTAAAAAAGATTTATCAAGTTCCTAAACGGCGACGCCTTGATTGAAGACTTTCCAAGTTTTAAAAACTTGGAAAGTCTAAGTATGGAAAGTCTAAGCCAATATCACTCATTCCTCCTGCTCGTATCCAGTGGAATCGGAGGTGGCCCGATTAAATCATCTTCTTCATTTCTGCCTGAGCCGGTGCTGTCACTTTCTATATCAAGCGAGTCGCTTTGACTTGGCTGGTAATAGGTAGGGCACAGATACGTTTTATTGATCTTAAAACTAGGTTTTGGAAATGGTCCCGGCTCTAAGCCAATGGATTTGTCCCTATATATTTTTTCAAGAAAACTACCGACAATTGGCAAAGCGGTTTTTGCCCCTTCTCCGAGGTTGGTCGTTCGAAAGTGAATACTGCGGTCGTCTCCGCCGACCCATGCGCCGATCACCAGGTCACGTGTGATACACATAAACCATCCGTCTGAGTTGTTGGATGTGGTTCCGGTTTTGCCGCCGATTTCATTACCATTTTTAGCAACATCAAACCGCCATTTAATACTTCCCGATGTTCCGCCGGGTTCTTCCACACCACCTTTAAGCATGTGAACCATCAGAAATGCAGACTCGGGACTAATTGCCTGGCGATGTTCCGGTTGAAATTCTTCTACAATTTTACCGTTGCTCTCTTCGATTTTAGTTACCAGAATTGGCTCCGTATACGTTCCATTATTCACGAAAACACTATACGCGGCAACCATGTCATAAAGGGATACATCAAATGGCCCGAGCCCAATAGATGGCATCGCCTCCAAGGGTGTAGTTATTCCCATTTTCTTGGCATAACGTACCACATTGGCCGGACCAACTTCATCTGTAAGTTCTGCCGTAACAGAATTGACAGATTGTGCCAAAGCCCTGCGCAGCGTCATATTCGAATAAGTAAAGTATCCGGTCGCATTTCTTGGCTTCCATTCCTTTTCCTCTCCGTTCTCAATATATTTTTTAGAAAAAGGTTTGTCTTCAATCTGGTCACAGGGACTCATATTGAACGTTGAATCATCAATAGCGGTAGTATAAACAAAAGGCTTAAAGGTAGATCCCGGCTGTCTTTTTCCCTGTTTTACAGCGTCGTACTTAAAATAATTATAGTCAAGACCACCAACCCAGGCTTTAATCTGCCCGGTGTGCGGATCCATCGCCATCATTCCTGCTCTCAAAACCCGTTTATAGTAATCCAGGGAATCCATCGAACTCCAGTATCTTTTCATCTCACTGCTGTTCTTCCAATCATACACCGTCATGGTGTCTTTTTTGTTAAGATAAAAAAGTACACTGTCCGGGCTGGAAGGGAATTTAGCTGCGAGAGATTTATATCTTGATGTACGCTTGACAACGTTTGCCAGGAAATCCGGAATTTCCTTTCCGTTTTCATCTACCCATGGATTTTGTTTACCCCAGTGATCTTCAAACACCCGTTGAAGCTGTTTCATTTTCTGGGTCATCGCTTCTTCGGCATGTTCCTGCATACGTGAATCGATGGTTGTGTAAATTTTCAGGCCGTCGGTATATAAATCATAACCGTTCTCGTCACCCCATTTTTTTACAAAATCAACAACCGCATTTTTGAAATAATTTGCATTCCCGTCGTAAGGAGTTTCAAATTTGGTATTGAGCTCAATAGGTAAAGCACTGATTGAATCTGCCTGTTTTATGGTCAGATAGCCATATTTCTGCATTTGGGAAATAACAACATTTCTCCTTTCAAGTGATTTCTTGGGATTTCGGATCGGGTTGTAGGTAGTCGTCGCTTTTTGTAAACCCACAAGCACGGCAGATTCCTGAATATTAAGGCTGTCCGGAGATTTACTAAAATAAGACTTCGCGGCTGTGTTTATGCCGTATGTATTGTTACCATAATCTACGGTATTAAAGTACATCGTCAGGATCTCTTCCTTGGTAAAGTTCCTTTCCAGTTTAATCGCCGTCAGCCACTCCTTCGTTTTATAGATTAACGTGCTCAGTAACGGAACGTAACCCAGCGCGCCTCTTGCCCCGCTTTTACGTGTTTTGAATAGCTTTTTGGCAAGTTGTTGTGTAATGGTACTGCCACCTCCCCGGTCTGTTCCGCCGGTAGCAAGTCCAAGAGCAACACTTACCATAGCCTTGTAATCAATTCCGGAATGTTTGTAAAACCGGATATCTTCTGTCGCAACCAGCGCCTTAACCAGATTTGGAGAAATCTGGTTTGCCGCTACAGGTGTTCTGTTTTCCGTATAAAATTTTCCAATCATTACTCCATCCGAAGTATAAATCTCCGATGACTGGTTCATCTTTGGATTTTGAAGATCCTCTACACTGGGCATACTTCCCATTAGCCAGAGGAAATTTGTTTCTACACAAAAAATATAAAAAACGACTCCAAAAAAGCCGTAAACAAAAGTTTTCCAGATAATGGAAACGGGTTTATAATAAGCTGAGTTTTTGTCAAACTTGCTATGCCACCAGTCGCTGAATGAATTTTTATTTTTCCGGTAGGAATTCAGGTATGCATCGGTCCTTTCCTTTCCGGCAAAAAGCGAAAAGAATTTATAGAAAATGAAATTGATAAACGTGGAGGTCTGTGTTCCAACTAATTGGAACATACTTTTGATTTTAATAAAAAACGATCTGATAACTTCCATCAAACGTTAAGGTTCGTAAGTGTCCAAAGATAAGAAAAGCCGGACATTTCTGGTCAAGTCCGGCTTTTACAAAAACTATTCTATTCTGTTTTATCAAATTTCATTGCAACGCCATTCATGCAATATCTCAGTCCGGTAGGCTTGGGGCCATCATTAAAAACATGACCCAGGTGTCCTCCGCATTTGCGGCAAACGACTTCGGTACGAACCATGCCATGGCTCCTGTCGGTAATTTCTTCAACGTTTTCCGAAGATATAGGCTGAAAGAAACTTGGCCAGCCTGATCCTGATTCATATTTTGTCTCAGAAGAAAATAATGGCGTTCCGCATGCTGCACAAACATAAGTGCCTTTTTCCTTATTATCATTAAATGGGTGAGAAAACGGGCGTTCCGTTCCCTTCTCAAACAAAACAAAACATTGCTGCCCTGTCAGTTCCGATTGCCATTCCTCTTTGCTTTTTTCTATCTCTCTCATTTTTTATTGTTTTAGTTTCTGAATAGCACATGTACTACAAAAAGCATGCTGCCATATCAGATAACAGTTTTCAGGCGATTATCGTTTGCTGAAAAGACGTCTTAACCAGGAATCTTCGGGAGGCCAGCATTTATTTTGTGATGTTGGCGGTTTTCGGAATAATCCTGCCGACAGGCCAAAATATAAATTAAACGCTTTTGGATTTCCGATATTCAGCAGGCCGGTAATATGATCTGTGCCAATCCAAAGTGGTCCTGCCCTTCCCGCCAGGCCAAACGAAGGAGATCGATACCGGTTCATTAACGTAAAAGGGACAGATACTTCAAACCATTTACTTTCGTAACGCGGCGTAACTGCGATTACGGATTCAGCCTTCATACCAAAAGCACTTTGAGGAACGAGATTCTGAACCCAGAGTGTATTTACGTATATATTAGGTTTGACGTTGTAGTCTACGCTTGCCTGAAAAGCCATGGGGAGTACAGATTGAAAGTCCGGGGCAAGCGAGCCGCTAACCCCAAGTGAGGTGTTAACTGCGGTGAATGCTCCCTCAGATCCTCCCATTTTCTGAAACGTGTCATATAATAGCCTTTTGTTTTGCGTGTGTACATCCTGTTGCAAAACATAATTGGGGTTGTTAAAACGCACTCTTCCAATGTCAGTCAGCGAAACAGCTACGCGGTACAGATATTTGTTTTTTGAAGCATCCGTTTTCCTAACCCCTCTTTCTGTGTAAGTCATCCTGCCTACATCGGGGCGATATTCATAAACTGCTCCAAGATCAAAACCCCAGCCGCGTCCGGGAGATGCATTGCCAAATAGCCAGGCCGGGCTAGGCCTTATATTTTGAAATCCTTCATCTCTGGTAATCCCGTATTGTACGTTGATGTCTCTAACATTGATCAGCTGACGTTTGTTTGCCCAGGATGGATCAGGAAGAATATTGTAAGATGAGTTGTCGATCAGAACATGCGCATTGTAAAGTCCAAGCAATCTTTTTACCGTTACGCCTACCTTAAGAAAATCCGTTTCATTGTCAATCACCGTGCCTCCGAAGGTCAGAGCAATTTCTCCCAAAACATTAAAATGTAATCTTCCCGACTGGCCATTAAAAATCGGCCCCTGTAACTCTTCCAGTCTTGTGGTTTTGCTGATTAGTCTAGCCATGGGTTCAGTAATCCCGCTGGCATTTAACATATATCTCGCTCTTGTAGAAATTCCTAAACCAGCCCGCCCTTTAAGAAGCGAAAACATGATGGAAGGCAGCCTGACGTCACCACCGCCATTCAGATATTTATTGTTTCCGTTTAATTTTTCCTTTAGATAAGATCTTGGAAACAACAGCGCGCCTTTTTCATTTCTGTATTTGTCGGAAACTGTGTTGGTGATCAGACCCAAAAAAGAATAGGGAGCATCGTATTTAACATGATTGTTAGCCGTGTAGAATTGTGTTCCGACTAAGTTAACATGAACACTGTACCGGCTGTCTGATACAAAGGCAGGATTGTGATATAATGCGTTGGTACCCGCATAGTTACTCATAGCCACGCCCGGGAGGTGCTGAGAAATACCCCGGAAGCAGGAGCAAAAAAACAAAATAAGTACCAGCGGCAGAATTTTATACATCGTGCGGTTAAAACGGTGAACCTACTAATTTCATTATCTATGTGCAAAGAAAAGGCCTGGCAAACGCACTTGCAACGAATACAAGGTTATGAAAAATAAATATTTATCCTGCATTTCAAGGCATGGTTTTAATGAATCTTTCTATAATAAGGTCATTGAGGCGATTGGGTTACACAATTTGATTTTAAAATATTAAGATAAATCGAAAATAATAAGTGCTATTTTAGAAGAAGTTACAGCGTCTGGGTTTGACATATAATGGTTGTCAATTTTGTAAATTGAAACAATGACCATATATTGTTCTGTAAATTATTGTTATGTACTTATTCAAATTTTGTATTGTATGAATTTCTCATTCTCCGACTATCAAACTGAAAATTTCTTCGACGAGATGTTTGGCCCCGATGGAGAGATCCGTTCAGGCTATGAGCATCTGAAGAACAAATTTGAAAATCTGACAAACGAGGACCTGACTAACCGTCAGCTTGCCACGGAGCGTGCTTTGCTGTCGATGGGAATTACTTTTAATGTTTACTCAGAAGGGGAAGGAACAGAACGTATCATGCCCATTGATATCATTCCCCGGGTGTTGTCCAACGCGGAGTGGGAATGGCTGGAAAAAGGTTTAAAACAGCGTATCAAAGCGCTGAATATGTTTATTGATGATGTTTACAATGATCAGAATATATTAAATGACGGCGTCGTACCCCGTGAATTGATCGAATCGAGTAAGTGCTTCCTGAAACCCTGTATCGGACTGAAACCGCCAAAAGGAATCTGGTGCCATATTACGGGAACAGATTTGATTAAAGGAGACGACGGAACGTTTATGGTTCTGGAAGATAATCTTCGCTGTCCTTCCGGGGTGTCATACATGCTGGAAAACCGTGAATTGTCGAAACAGATATTTCCTGATGTTTTGGCGAGAACAGGCGTAAGGCCGGTTTCCGATTATCCGACCCGTCTTTTACAAATGCTTCAGCATTTGGCAGACAGGCCTAATCCGACAATTGCTGTTTTGACTCCGGGCATTTATAATTCTGCTTATTTCGAACATTCCTATCTGGCTCAGCAAATGGGCGTGGAACTTGTCGATACAAGAGATCTGGTAGTATCGGACGGATATGTAAAGATGCGAACTACGAATGGATTACAGATTGTTGATGTAATTTACAGACGTATGGATGACATCTTCATTGATCCGGAGGCGTTTAACCCTGATTCTCTTCTTGGCATTCCCGGAATTTTTGAAGTGTATAAAAAAGGTCGTGTAGCTTTGGCAAATGCACCAGGTACCGGTGTTGCGGACGACAAGGTTGTTTACGCCTACGTGCCAAGGATCATCAAATATTATCTTCAGGAAGAAGCTATTATTCCCAACGTTCAGACCTATATCTGTGGCGAAAAGGAGGATTTCGAATATGTAATGGACAACATCGAAAAGCTCGTTGTAAAAGAAGCGAATGAAGCCGGTGGATATGGTATGCTTATCGGGCCAAAAGCAACTGCGGAAGAACATGAGGAATTCAGACAAAAGATTAGAAACAACCCAAGAAACTATATCGCCCAGCCAACGATTTCACTATCAAGGGTTCCTTGTATGGTAGATGGCCATGCAGAAGGAAGGCATGTGGATTTAAGGCCATATATTCTTTATGGAGATGACATTAGTGTAATTCCTGGAGGACTAACGCGTGTTGCTCTTAGAAAAGGCTCACTGGTGGTAAACTCTTCTCAGGGCGGGGGAGGAAAAGATACCTGGGTTTTATATTAAGTTACTGTTAACAGTTGCTGGCGGGCTGTTGACATTTTCGGTGTAATGACCTCTCGAATGGAGTTTATTATACCGATTATTAAGTTTGCCGGAACTGTTAAACAATAATTGTAGTATTTAAAACCAAAAACCATGCAACGTGAAATCACAGGTTGGCATAGTCCCTCACTGAATAAGGATATGGAGGTTGCCGTGTACGGTGATTATGGCTTTGCACTTTTATTAATTCCAACCGCAGCTTCCGACTATCTTGAATACGAGCAAAATGGTCTTATAGAAAGCATCAGGCCATTTATAGACTCAGGAAAAGTAAAAGTTTATTGTATCAACAGTATCAATTCAGAAAGCTGGCTTAATCCTTACATGCATGGCTATGATAAGGCAGTCAGGCATCAGGCTTACAATGATTATGTTATAAAGGAAGTAATTCCTTTCATCAAAGATACTAGCAGTCCTACCAACGAGATTATTGCAGGCGGTGCTTCTTTCGGCGCTTTTCACGCAGCTAATTTATTTTTCAGACACCCGGATTTCATAAACGGGATCATTGCCATGAGCGGATGTTATGATCTGAGTGCTTATACGGATGGGTATTATGATGATAATGTATACTTTAATTCACCGGTTCATTATCTGGCACAGTTGAAGGCAGAATGGCATCTGTCGTTGTATCGCCAAAGCAGGCACATTCATTTTATCAGCGGATCAGGGGCTTACGAAATGCCTGAATGTTCACGGCAGATTTCAGCTATTCTGAATTCAAAGAATGTTCATAACGAACTTGACATCTGGGGAACAGATATGCCTCACGAGTGGTGGGTTTGGAACAAGATGCTTCCGCATTATCTGGAAACCAGATTTTAGTTATGTAAAATGTAAGAAGTAACACGTAACACGTAACATGAGTAAATGTGAAAGGTGAGATGTAATGAGTAAAATGTTAGAGGTGAAATGTAAAATGTATTGTTCTTTCACATCTAACATTTCACATCTCAAAATCATGCTCCCTCAAACTGACGCAAAAATCTCACATCATTTTCGGTAAACAAACGAAGATCGTTAATGCCGTATTTAAGCATCGTGATCCGTTCGATTCCCATGCCGAAAGCAAATCCGGTGTATTCTTCACTGTCTATACCTACATTTTCCAAGACATTTGGATCAACCATGCCTGATCCGGCGATTTCTACCCAGCCTGTGTGTTTGCAAACATTACATCCCACGCCTTTACAAATGAAACAGGTTACATCAATTTCCGCACTGGGTTCGGTAAAAGGAAAATAAGAAGGGCGAAGACGTATTTTTGAATCTTTACCAAACATCTCTTTGGCAAAATGATAAAGCGTGTCTTTTAAGTCTTTAAAACTCACATTTTTATCAATATACAACCCTTCAACCTGATGAAAAACACAGTGGGCACGGGCAGAAATGGCTTCGTTCCTGAACACACGTCCCGGCATAATTGAGCGGATTGGTGGTTTTTGTCTTTCCATCAATCTCACCTGAACATTGGATGTATGCGTACGAAGTAAAACGTCATCCTTTACGGCATTTTCACTTTTGGATATAAAAAAGGTATCCTGCATTTCGCGGGCAGGGTGATTGTCCGCAAAATTAAGCGCGCTGAAATTGTACCAGTCAGTTTCAATTTCAGGACCATAGGAGACATTGAATCCCATACGTTCGAAAATTTCGATGATACGCCTGCGAACGATCGTCAGTGGATGTAAACTTCCCTGCTGATTTGGAACAACCGGTAAAGTCAGGTCAAAATCAAGTACCGGGTTAGCATCCGAAGAACTTTCCATGGCTGTTGAAAACTCCTGAAAACGGTTTTGGGCTAGATTTTTCAAAACATTTAACTCCTGGCCAACAGCCCTGCGGGCTTCCTGAGGTATATTTTTTAGTCCGTCAAACAGTTCAGTTACAACACCTTTTTTACTGATGTAACGCATCCGGTAAGATTCCAGCTGTTCTTTGTTAGCAACCTCTGTTTGTTCAATTTCCGATATTAACTCTTTTACCCGTTCGGTAATCATATTATTATGGTTTATAGGAATCAGAAATTCTCAATCCGAAAACATCCTTTTCACTGCTAAAATTTCATTTTTCTGCGTACACTGTCAGAGAAAACACCGGTGTTTGTTATCAAAACAGGTGCAAATATAAATAATGTTCAACGGCTACGGGTGGCAAATTCGGAAGAGATGGCCAATTCTTACAAAATACCAGATTTTTGGAGCTTTTTTGATATACGTAAAATTACGTGTTTTGATAAGTTTGGTTACGTCTTTTGTTTTATTAACTAATATTAAAAACCTGAATATCAAATAGTTGTATATTTGCACGTAGTTTTACGTATTTTTTGCAGGCCTTCCCGATACTAAATTTGATACAGAAATTTAGATCAACACAATTCAACTTTGATATGAAAACTTTTGCTTCATTTCCGCTTCAAAACCTGCCGGATTCAGCAGCAGGTATTAACTCCGCATATATCTCAGTTCAATCCATGGGGCGAACGATCTTTTTGTCTCCGGATACAATCACCTTCATGGAAGGTGAAGGAAATTATACGTTTATATATACAGCCAACGGGAAAAAATATCTTGTTTCAAAAACCCTGAAATCCCTGGCATGTAATCTGAATGAAAATTTTCTGAGGGTTCATAAATCATATCTTGTCAATACGGATTATGTGGTGGAGCGGATTGAGGATGATCGTATGCTGAGGATGTCATGTGGGAAGGAAGTTTCTGTTTCAAGAAGAAAGATAAAAGAAATCACAGGAATTCTGGATCATACCAATTTGCGTATCAGCGCTTAAAATTTTGGTGAATTAAATTAGTGGGTTATTTATAAAAACAGCAGCCATCGCTTGGATCGAAGGCTGCTCGTTTTGTTTTAGGGGTAAGCCGGAGACTGTTTCTTAAAATAGTTTAAAACCAAGTGTAACCTGCCATGAAGTAATCTTTTGTTTTACCGAAGCATTTCCGCTCGCCGGTTGTCCATCCACCTGAAAGTTGGCCAGGTTGGTGAATGATCCTTCTTTTCTTACATCCAGGCTAATGCTGCCGATATCAAGTCCTGCTCCTAACTGATAGCCGAAAGTTGCTTGGGAAAGTGCATCGTTAAAATTGGAAGTGTATTGTTCAAAGGCGTCACGCAGGCGCTGATTGTCACCAATCCGAAAGGATGTAACGGGGCCTGCAAGGATACGAACGGGTCCTCCTTTTAACCCGATTAAAAAAGGAACGTCAATGTTACTGTATTTGATGTTAACAGTTTTAGTAACGGGCATATCCTGGTCAGTCTGAATTATGTCAAATGATCCTCCTTTGGTGGAAACGAGAACTTCGGGCTGTATAAATATAGTACGTCCAAACCTCATGTAAATTCCGCCAACTGCACCGGTTCTGGTATTAAAGCTTTGTTTCAGATTATCTTTCACCGTTTTGCCATCATAGCCCAAATACGGGTTACCGCTGTCGTCATAACGGGTTGTAAAAACATCCCCCATCGTCAGGCGCGAAAGATTCACCCCTCCCTTAATACCAACAGCAAAGCCTTTCTTTTGCGCCTGAGCAGAGGTTATACCGACAAGGCATAACAAACAGATGCAGGCTAATTTTGTCAGGATGTTCATGAATAATATTGATTATAGTAAAACCGGTTAATAACGCCGGAAAGTAAAAAACTATACCCGGACTGTTTATTTTTTGATTTAACGGCAGAAAGGTAACGGTAATGGACGATTTTTTGTACTATTTTGTTGTTCCTTAAAGACCAAACCAATTTTAATAAACTTTATGGCGAAAGCTAAAACTGCTTATTTCTGTCAGGAATGTGGGTACAATTCACCCAAATGGGTGGGGAGATGTCCTTCCTGCGGCGAATGGAACACGCTCGTTCAGGAAGTTATAGAAAAGGAGGATAAAAAGCCAACAGTAACCTGGAAATCGGTTAATCTGGCAAGTAAACCGAAGGCGATTACTGAAATTAAATATGAAAATGAACCACGTATAACTACTGATGACCAGGAGCTTAACCGCGTTTTGGGTGGAGGAATTGTTCAGGGGTCGCTGGTGCTCATAGGCGGGGAGCCCGGAATAGGAAAGTCAACTTTGATGCTTCAAATTGCGCTGACGCTTTCAAACAAAAAGGTGTTATATGTATCCGGGGAAGAGTCAGAACAGCAGATAAAAATGCGGGCTGAACGGATGGAATCACAAAGTAATAACTGCTACATTCTCACCGAAACACACACCGAAAATATATTCCGGCAAATAGAAGAATTCAAACCTCAGATTCTGGTTATCGATTCAATTCAGACCATGCAGTCTGCTTATATTGAGTCAGGAGCAGGCAGCGTTTCTCAGGTTCGGGAATGTACAGCTGAGTTTATGAAATATGCCAAGGACACGGGCGTTCCTGTTTTTCTGATCGGCCATATTACAAAAGATGGCTCACTTGCCGGTCCGAAAGTGCTGGAACACATGGTTGATACTGTGCTGCAGTTTGAGGGTGACAGACATACAACTTACCGGATTTTAAGAACAGTAAAAAACCGTTTTGGAAGTACTTCGGAGCTGGGAATTTACGAAATGCACGGTGCCGGACTTAGGCAGGTTAACAATCCGTCAGAAATACTGATATCTCAGCGGGACGAACCGGTGAGCGGAATCGCAATTGGTTCGATGATGGAGGGAAACCGACCGTTGCTTATTGAAATTCAATCACTGGTGAGCGTTGCAACATACGGAACACCTCAAAGAAGCAGTACCGGTTTTGACTCCAAACGTTTACAGATGCTTTTAGCTGTGCTGGAAAAAAGGGGCGGCTTCCGGTTGGGAGTTCAGGATGTGTTTCTGAATGTGGCCGGCGGTTTAAGAGTTGAAGACCCGGCAATTGATCTTTCTGTGATCGCATCCCTGGTGTCGTCCTATGAAGATAAATTTATCCCGGCTTCCGTTGCATTTGCGGCTGAGGTAGGTTTGGGAGGCGAAGTGAGAGCAGTTAACCGCATCGAAAGCCGGATTACGGAAGCTGAAAAACTTGGGTTTAAAAAAATTTATATTTCAAAATACAACAGCAAAGGCCTGGATCTGGAAAGATCTAAAATCAGGATCGTTCCGGTTGCGCATCTGGATCAGCTCTTTATGGATTTGTTTTTGAATCAGTAAACAGACTTTCCAAGTCTCTAAGACTTGGAAAGTCTCGCTTAATATTTCGCGTAAAAGCTTCGTAACTTGTTCGTCAATCTATCGTAAAGTGGTTTGCTGAATTCAACAAACAGCTGCTGCGGAGGTGGTGGGAGCAATTCCTGACTTTTACACAGTTTGAGCTGAGCATCCGTAAGTGCCCGCTCATCGCCATTGAAGTTCGACCATTCACACATCCAGTTATATTCACCTTTGAATTTCTCCTGATCCACAGTTCGCTTGGTTCTGAAGTCACGGATCTGCATATCCATCAGTCCGGCTGAATGAACGGTTTTTCGATTTTGGGTCAATTTCGCCGTCACTTTATCATAAACAGGTACCTTGGACCGGCCAATGGATTTTTCGCCCACTTTAACGCTGTCTTTGCTGGTTACGGTTTCAGTATCTTTTTCAAGAAGCGTTTGTCCAACCACAAAATCATCAAACTGCAAAGTGATTACATGGTCCGGCTGCAATTTGTAATCGGCTGCTTCCCTGGGCGTGTAAAACCGCACAAACTTGTTAAGCCGTTTGTTGGTCCGAAGGAACTCATCTACCCGGTCCTGAAAATATTCATTGCTCAGTTTATAAAGTTTTGAGGTGACCGTAACCTGCTCAACCACAACTTTAAATGAAGCAATTTCATAAGCCAGATCCAGTTTTTTATTTACATCCATAAAACCGGGAATGATAACATCGGCCTTCTCCAGGTGGTCATATGCTTTTCGCGCACTTTCCCGATCTCCTTCGGCTAATAACTTTTCTGCCTGCTGGTAACGAATTCCCGCAGCATTTTTCCTTGCACTTTGTTCTTCATTTTCGAAGCTTTGGGCATTTGTTATTTTCATGCATGTGCTGCATTGACTAATTGCTTTGTACAATTTGTTCAGGGTTGTGTAGGAACTGATGCGCTGCTCCCAGACAAACTGGTCTGCAGAAGCAAGGCTGTTTTTAATATCTTCTTTATGCTGTGCAAGCGCCGCCGGATAGGCCTGCTTAAGAATATCGATGGATGAAGAATGCGTTGGACTGTCTTTTAACTTGTCAACGGCCCGAAGTACGGAATCATCGAAATTGCCGCGCTTTAATGATTTTTTTGCTGACTGGCATCCTGCAAAAATCAGAACGGACAGGCAAATAATATATGAAATGAAGAAGGACCTTTTCATTACGTTGACTGAAAGAATTGACAGGGATTTCGGTCAAAGGTCTTAAAAATTTATCTCATTTTCGAGTGCTTTACCAAATATGCCATCAGGATCGGATCGAAGCCTTGTGCAATATCAGCGTCAATAAAGTCGATTTTATACTGACCACATTTCAGTTTAAGTTTTTGATAAAAGTCTCCCACAAATTTCTGATATGATTCTCTGACCTGGTCGGGCTGCACCTTTATCTTTTCTCCTGTTTCAAGATCAATAAATTCGTAAGGACGGTTTTCAAAAGCGAAAGTTTCCTCGGTTTTTTTATCTGTTACATGAAAAAGAAGCACTTCATGCAGGTTGTGGCGTAAATGCTGTAAGGCTGAAAAAATGCGGTCGGCCTCTTCCAGGTTATCGAACATATCGCTGAAAATGACAACAAGAGAGCGTTTGTGAATTTTTTCTGCAATCTGATGAAGAACCGTAGCAACGGAGGTTTTCTGCATAGGTTTTTCGCTTTTTAGCAGATTATTCAGTTCCAGCATGATCTTGTGAACATGGGAAGGCGTAGATTTTACGGCTGTTTGTACTTCAATGTTTTCTGAGAAAGTACACAGGCTAACCGCGTCTTTTTGTTTTTGAAGTAAGTAGGTGATACTGGCAGCAGCCATGACACTAAAGGTCATTTTGCCAAAATCTGCTGCCGGATAATACATAGACGAAGATGTGTCTATTAAAATATGGCAACGCAGGTTTGTTTCTTCTTCGTAACGTTTTGTGTAAAGCCGGTCAGATTTTGCGAAAACTTTCCAGTCAATGTACCTGGTCGATTCGCCGGTATTGTACAACTGATGTTCTGCAAATTCAACGGAGAAGCCGTGAAACGGAGATTTATGAAGCCCGGTTATAAAACCTTCGACTAATTGTTTTGCCAGAAATTCCAGATTCCCGAATGCTCTTACTTTCGTTAAATCCAGTTCTCTGACGCTCATAGGGTTATTTAATTAGTGCTTTTACCTTATTTTTCATCGCCATTATCTTACCGGACGACGGATCTATTTCTTCATCCTTGTCGAGCAGAACCATTCCTTCCATTCCCACAACACGAACTGCAACGTTCCCGATTCCTTTGGCAACAATACCTAAAACGTTGGCGGCTTCTTTACTGATATCTACAAGGCGGCTTTTTGAATAAGGCCCTCTGTCGTTTACACGAACAATTACTTTTTTGTCATTATCCAAATTCGTGATTTCAAGCATCGTATTATGCGGGTAGGAGCGATGCGCTGCGGAAAGCTCTGTGCTTTTATGTATTTCTCCGAAAGAAGTTTTTCGGCCATGAAAGCGACTTGAGTAATAGGAGGCGCGTCCGGTTTCCGTTTTACCAAGCGATACCTGAGCAAATGTATCGGGCTGCCAGGCAAGGGCAAAAAGGAAGAGAATCAGAATCCGAGGATAAGTCATATCTGAGGGTTTTGATGGAACATAAATAAGGTTTAAGTAACCTTATTTTACTTCTAAAACTTGTGACAGACTTGAAAACGAAGTCACAGAATTTCAAAAGTAACAGAATTATTGGAGAAATGTATATACCTGGCCGTTAAAGTGCAACACATTTATCGAAAAGTGAATTTTTCGATTAGTCTTAATTGCTAATATATTTGTGTTTTTTTGTTCGCAGCAATAAACTTCCTATTTTAGCGTTTGGAAACCTATTTAAAACAAAAGATAAGTGGAAGACAGAGAGCAAATCTACTCCAAAAGGGTTAGGGCAGGAAAACGGACTTATTTCTTCGATGTTCGCTCTACGCGATCTAACGATTATTATCTTACCATCACAGAAAGCCGTCGTCATCCTCAGGGAGATGGTTTTACGTACGAGAAACACAAAATGTTTTTGTACAAAGAAGATTTTGACAAGTTCGTTGATGCATTAAAAGACGCCGTTGATCATGTAAAAACGGAATTGATGCCGGAAGTAGACTTTTCTCAGTTCGAAGCCAAAACAGAAGAAGTGGATGCTGTTATTGGAGAGTCGGATCTGAAGTGGGAGTAAAACTTTACGTTTCCTGAAAGAAGCCTTCGGAATCTATTGCGAAGGCTTTTGGTTTTTGTACTGGCTATATAGTAGTTTTGTATTGAAATTATTATTTGGCTGACAGGCAGTTCGTTCCATTTTTTTCGAATGCTGTCTGCTTTTAAACTGCATACAATTATAATATGAGTCTTCAATGTGGGATTGTAGGATTGCCAAACGTAGGTAAATCCACTCTTTTTAATGCTATTTCTACCGGTAAAGCCGAAGCAGCCAATTATCCTTTTTGTACAATCGAACCCAATGTTGGGGTTGTTACCGTTCCGGACGAGCGGATAGATATTTTGATCGGTTTGGTAAAACCTCAAAAGACAATACCGACCATCATTGAGTTTGTTGATATTGCAGGGTTGGTAAAAGGTGCGAGCCAGGGAGCTGGTTTGGGAAATAAATTTTTGGCAAATATTCGCGAAGTAGATGCCATTGTGCACGTTGTCCGCTGTTTCCAGGATGAAAACGTTGTTCACGTTGAAGGACGTGTTGATCCGGTTTTTGATAAAGAAATTATCGATATCGAACTTCAGCTGAAAGATCTGGAATCGGTTGAGAAAAAAATGCAGAAGTCTGAAAAAGGAGCAAGAGCTGGTGATGCAAAAGCAAAATTGGAACTCGAATGGCTGAAAAAGTATAAAGAAACACTGGAATCTGGTAAAAATGCCAGAAGTTTGGAAATTGATCCGGAAACAAAAGAAGCGGTAATCGGCGATCTTCAGTTATTGACGGTAAAGCCGGTCCTCTATGTAGCCAACGTGGATGAGAATTCGATGCTTACGGGTAACGAATATTCGGAAAAACTTCGCGAAGCAGTGAAACACGAGGGTGCGGAGGTAATTGTTCTTTGTGCTGCGATTGAGTCTCAAATTTCGGAAATAGAAGATCCGGAGGAGCATGAAATGTTTCTTGGAGAATACGGTTTGAAAGAGTCAGGTTTGAGTAAACTGATCAAAGAATCTTATAAACTTTTAAATCTGATTACTTATTTCACAGCTGGTGTCAAAGAAGTGAGAGCGTGGACAATCGTAAGAGGCTGGAAAGCGCCTCAGGCAGCCGGTGTTATTCATAGTGATTTTGAAAAAGGATTTATCCGTGCGGAAGTTATCAAAGTTGCTGATTATGAAAAATATAAAACAGAAGCGGCCGTTAAAGAAGTTGGTAAAATGGCCGTTGAAGGAAAAGAATATGTGGTGCAGGACGGTGACATTATGCATTTCAGGTTTAACGTGTAGTTTAAGAAGACCATCAGCAAAAATTCCCGGCGGACCATTAAAGTTTACCGGGAATTTTTTTATTCCAGTTGTAGTAAAGTAAAGAAGGCAGGAGAGCAAGAAGAAGGCCAATGAAAAGGTATCCTGTGAGATAAGTTAGACATCCTTTTATATCTGTTGTATTTATTTCTAAAATAATAAACAGAAATGGATTTAGAAGGCTGAACAGTATCAGTATAACGTAACCCAGGTTCCTTTTTCGTCTGCTTCCTTTTCTAAGAAGCCAAGAAAGAAACCAAGGGAAAACGATATATGATAAGATGAATGTGACCAGTATCATTATTTGCTAATTCAGTACCCTACATTTTTCAGGTGATCCTACCGTCTCCGGTTCCACTCCACAGTCCTGTAACCAACCAGCAGATCAGACCTTCCCGCCTGGGGCCGGTAGTAAACCAGAATATCGTAGTCGTTTTCCGTTGCTACATAATTCCCTTCAATATAACCTTCGTCAGGCTTTTTGTCGGCACCGCCAACGACGGTATAATCATAGTTGATGACGCCCTGTTTTAAAAATATTTCTGCTTCGTAGGCATTGATGTCAGGATTGTAGGTCATTTTGTTCCGATCATTAAGCTGCCAGAGGTTAAATGCGCCATTAACATAAAAGGTAGCATCCGGATCTTCGGCCGTGCGCAATGTGAAAGCCACAGGTGTATAATCTGCTTCCACACTTCCACGCCCGGATTCTCGTTGGTCAACAACGTACTGGCCGTTAAAATCATCAATCTGGAGATAAGAGTTTTCTGCCCGGGACTTGTCGGGAAAAAGAATCAGCTTGGTAAAATCTGCTGTACGCTGTAATTCCTGAATGCCATAACCCCGTCCTGATAAAGTCCGGCTGTCGAAATACCGGAATTCATTACCGCCGGGAAAGGTATTTTCAAGATTGAAAAAGGTGTATTCCAGTTGCTGATCAAAGGGCCGTACGTTGGTTGGTTTAAAACCTGTTTTGATCTGGTCCCATCGCATATTTTTACGGATAACCACCTTTAGGTCCGTCTGCGGTGCGTTGAGTGGAAATCCTTTATAATCTATTTTGAAATCAATCTGCTGATCAGAAAACTGCTGACTGATTCCCTGTGAAAAACGTGCTTCGGCCGTAATTCCTATTTTGGGTTCATAAACCATAAATCTCCTGGAAATAACCGGTCTTTTATCGCCATCCCGGTACACAACCAAAACATAATTTCCCGAAATTTTTAGTCTTGGTACTTCAAACCGGTAATGAAAATAAGGAACCTTGGTGCTAAAAGACTGGTCATACGTACTGATCGGGTATTCGTTGTACTGGAGAGTGAATTCAATATCATTCAAATTGGACTTGGTCCAATCGGCATTACAATGAATTATTTTGGCACGGTAACCTGCAAAAGAAGCTGTCAGGTCGTCGTATTCCAATATCAGCGGAAACGTGCTTTGTAACGGAATAATCGGCGTGGTGAGCAGTCTTTTCGGGTTTTCAATATCGTCAATTCCGGGATAAAGAAGTACCGTCGCAATTTTAGAATCGTATATATAATCTTCCAGACGCACGTTTGCAGTTTGCGCGTTGGCGGTTGAAAAACAAAAACTTAATAAAACCAGAAAAGAAAGACGCATAGACAGTTTTAGAAAAATAAACGTTACCTTTTTATAATATTGTGTAAGAAACAAACTGAAACCGCTATTTCACAGAAATAACTATTTTTGTTTTATAACTTTAAGATTATGACTGCACAGCCACAAAAATTTTATTCAGAGGAAGAATATCTGGAAATGGAGCGGGAAGCCGAATACAAAAGCGAATATTATCGTGGAGAGATATTTGCGATGGCTGGTGCTGGTCATAATCACAACCGGATTAATGAAAATATATCAATTATTGTAGGAAATTATCTAAAAGGGAAATCCTGTCGCAGTTATTCACGTGACCTGAGGGTACATATTCACGAAAACGGATTATACACTTATCCGGATTTTCTGATTGTTTGCGGTGAAAATAAATTTCGTGATGATAAAAGGGATACTTTGTTGAATCCTGTTGTGATTATCGAAATTCTTTCTGAAAGCACTTCTGATTACGACAGGGGAGAAAAATTCCGTTTTTATCGCAGCCTAACATCTCTGAAAGAATACGTTACGGTTAATTCTTTATCTGTTTCCGCGGAAGTTTTTAGAAAAAACGAAGAAAATGATCTGTGGTTTCTTGCCTCAGATGCTTATAGTTTAGAAGAATCCATTATGTTGTCCAGCGTTGATTTGAAATTGAACATGACCGATATCTATGAACAAACGGAAGGTATACTTCCTGTTAAGTTCTGATGGAACTGTAACAAAAAAGGAAGCTTTCGGGCTTCCTTTTTTGTTACTATAAGATTGTCGGATTAACCTGCCAGTTCTTCAACTTCGATCATGGCGTTTTCCCATGCTTCTGTTGCTTTTTCCAGTTTTTGCTTCAAATCTGCGTACGAACGATTCAGGTCAGCCAGCGCTTTTGCATCGTTATAGACTGAGGGCTCTGCCAGTTTTGTTTCAACAGTTTTTTTGTCGATCTCCAGATTGTTAATCTTCATTTCCAGCTCCTCGATCTGCTTTTTCGCCTTTTTTACTTTTTGAGCATCTTCGTTGGAAATCTGGCGGCTGTTATTTGTTTTCTGTGCGCTTCCGTTAGAAGCCGGCTGAGGGCTGCTTTTCCCTTGCGGCGGGGCACTGCTTACAACTGCCTTGGCACTCGTAGCTGAAACCAGTCCGCGCTCTTCAACCCAAACTTCATACTCTTGATATGTTCCGGGATATTCTTTAATCTGATGATCTTCAATGTACCAGATTTTGTTGGCTATGTTCTCTACAAAATACCTGTCGTGGGAAACGACGATATAACTTCCTTCATATTGCTGCAGCGCCTGGATCAGGATGTTCACCGACTGCATGTCAAGGTGGTTGGTAGGCTCATCGAGCAGCAGGAAGTTTGCCTGTGAAAGCAACACTTTTGCCAGAGCAACACGCGATTTCTCTCCTCCGGAAAGTACCTTTATCTTTTTGAAAACATCATCTCCCGAAAAAAGAAAGCAACCAAGAACGGTTCTCAGTTCTGTTTCTGTTTTGGTAGAGTTGGCATATTTAAGTTCTTCAATCAGATTGTGATTGATGTTCAAAGATTCGAGCTGATGCTGTGCATAAAAAGTGAACATCACATTGTGCCCCAGTCTTCTTTTACCTTCAATTGGTTCGTCACCTGCAACCACACGTAAAACCGTAGATTTTCCGCGTCCGTTGGCGCCGATCAGTGCGATCTTATCGCCGCGTTCCATGGTAACATTGGTGCCGTCGAGAATTACTTTTTCTCCGTAAGCTTTGGAAGCGTCTTCCAGTTGGAAGACATGACGACCCGGCTGAGTAGTAAATTGAAAACGGAAATGCACTTTTGCGTTTTCGTCCACAACCTGATCCACAACTTCAAGTTTATCAAGCGCTTTTACCCGGCTTTGTACTTGTTTGGACTTGGTTGCTTTGGCCTTAAAACGCTCAATAAATTTTTCTGTTTGTCGGATTTTGGCCTGTTGATTTTCATAAGCACCACGCTGAATTTCATTGCGCTGGTCTTTTTCTTCCAGATAATAGGAATAGTTTCCTGCGTAATAATTCAATTTTCCGTTTGCAACTTCAACCGTAACATCGATTGTATTATCAAGGAATGCCCTGTCGTGAGATACCACAATAACAGCTCCTTCATAGTTCTGTACATATTTTTCAACCCACTGAATAGAAGGTAAGTCCAGGTGGTTGGTTGGCTCATCGAGCATTAGTAATGATGGTTTCTGCAAAAGCAGCTTGGCCAGCATCACCCGCATACGCCAGCCTCCGGAAAACAACCGGAGCGGTCTTTGTAAGTCGTCGGTAACAAATCCCAGTCCTTCGAGGATTGCTTCTGCTTTGGATTGGATGGTATACCCATCCAATGCTTCAAACTCCTCCTGAACACGGGCAAGTTTATCTACCAGATCATCCTTATAATCCGTTTCCATGTCATGAAGGATCTTGTCTATCTGAATCTGTAAATGATTCTGACGTTCAAAAGCCTGCATAGCGACGGCAAGAATCGAATCATCACTTTGATAAGAAAGTAAATCCTGATTCAAAAATCCAATGGTACAATCCCCGGATTTTGATATAGAACCGCCATCGGGCTGGAACTCACCGTTGATCATTCTGAGCAGGGTAGACTTGCCGGTCCCGTTCAGACCAATGAGGCCGATTTTTTGTTTTGGCTTGATATGGAGCGACGCGCTATCGTATAAAGCACGGTCGCCAAGAAAATAACTGAGGTTCGTAATCGCGATCATGCCGCAAAGGTACGGTTAAAGAAGGAGATAGTAAAAAGCTAATTGTTGGAATAGTTATAAAATGAAACAGTAAATCCGAAATATGACATTATTATAGTAAATTTGATTGCATAATATTTGATATTAAGACTGATAGAAATGAATTACACATACAAACTTCGTCTGTTACCAGAACCTGATGGCGGATATAGTGTTTTTGTTCCTGCACTTCCGGGTTGTATTACTTATGGAGAGAATATTGATGAAGCCATAGAAATGGCAAAAGGAGCTATTGGCTTATATGTTGAAGAGCTAACAGAAAGAGGGGAGCCTATACCTGATGACAGCAATACATTGGAATATTCTCTTAGTTTGGTTGCATGAACCTAACATCCAGATACCTAACAAACCTTTGGAATCAAACAGATTCATTTTTCGTAGAGCAAAAGGATCTCACCACATTTATTATAACGCAGAATTATATAAAACCGCAGTCGTTCCTGTTCATGGTGGGAAAGATCTTAAGGAAGGTACATTTTTAAGTATTTTGAAACAGGCGGGAATTGAAAAAAATAATAACTAAATGAACAACCTCTTTCCCATATTTATTAAACTTGAAAACCTTCATACCTTAATCGTTGGCGGAGGTTATGTGGGTTTAGAAAAAATTACAGCCGTTCTGGATAATTCACCCGAGGCGACGGTTACACTTGTTTCTCCTGAAATAAGAAATGAAATAAGAGAAATGGCGGAGGAAAACTCACGCATCACGCTGATTGAAAGAAAATTTGATGAAAACGATTTCCAGGATAAGGATTTGGTGATCGTTGCCACAAACGATAAAGAGGAAAACCGGCGTATCAAAGAAGCTGCCAGGTCATTGCACATACTTTGTAATGTTGCCGATACGCCCGCCTTATGTGATTTCTACCTTTCCTCTGTTGTCAGAAAGGGGAATCTTAAAGTTGCTATATCTACTAATGGAATGTCCCCGACTATGGCTAAAAGGTTGAAAGAAGTTTTGAATGAAGCACTTCCGGAAAACCTGGAAACCGCAATGGAACAGCTAAAAGCAGTGCGTGATATGCTTAAAGGTGATTTCGCTTACAAGGTTGACGAGCTTAACAGGATTACCTCTGTCTTGGTAAAGAAAAAATAATAATACATTATTGAAATCCATCCCTTTCCCGCTTTCTTTTGCCTGAATTTGCCTCCCGGCTTTCAATTTTGAAATATGTGTGGTACATTTCAAATCAGTGGCATACAGAAAAAAAACTTTTTTCGTTAAACTCCACACACAGCACCCTCCGTACGTATTTAAAGTTAAATTCCATTTTTGATTGATTAGATAATTTTGATTTGTGACGTGCTTCTTTTGGCGGAGCGTGATGAGACGTTTGGTGAATAAAAAACTTCTCGTTATTTGTTGTTTATTGTGTATTATTGAGTTCATGAATAACCCGGACCGCCCGGCGGCCACCCATTAATTTATAGCTAGAATTATACTTCTGTATGGAAATTTTTTATCGGAGCAGTAGCCGGAAGCAGCTATTTGAATTCCTGATCGGTGCTGTGATGTTCGTGAGTCTGGCAGCCAGCGCGCAGGCACAGCTCATCGATGTAAATGGTGTTGTTAAAAGCAGTACCGGAGAAATTCTGATTGGTTCTACGATCAGGGTGAAGGGAACACAGTTGGGAACGGTCACTAATGAAAAAGGTGAATTTCAGCTTAAGGGCGTCAACAACGGCGCTGCCCTGGCTATAACCATGATCGGTTTTCTTGAAAAAGAAGTAAAGGCATCCAAAAGTATGTCCATAGAACTTGCCGAAGATGCGGTAGGCCTGCAGGATGTTGTTGTAACCGGTTTTCAGCAAATTGATAAAGATAAATTTACAGGATCTGCTGTAACACTGAAAACAGATGATGTTCGCATAGATGGTCTTCCGGATGTAAGCAGAATGCTGGAAGGGCGAGCTGCAGGTGTGTCCATTCAAAACGTATCAGGTACGTTCGGTGCTGCGCCAAAAGTTCGTATCAGGGGAGCCACTTCGCTGAATGGCGACAACAAGCCTCTCTGGGTTGTTGATGGGGTTGTTTTAGAGGATATCGTTAATATTTCGAATGATCAGCTTTCAAGCGGTGATCCGACAACTTTACTTGGTTCTGCGGTAGCGGGTCTCAATCCAAATGATATCGAAACCTTTGATATTCTGAAAGATGCTGCCGCTGCTGCGCTTTATGGTGCCCGTGCAATGAACGGAGTTATTGTAATCACCACAAAAAAGGGGAAAAGTGGTAAACCGGTAATTTCTTATTCGGGTAATTTCAGTACACAACTCACGCCATCATACAGAAATTTTAACATCATGAATTCCGCCCAGCAGATGTCTGTTTTGGGTGAATTGGAGCGCAAAGGATATTTGACTTCAAACGTCCTGTCAAAACCGGATTATGGTGTTTATGGGAAATATTACAATCTGCTGACAGGTGATGACAATGGACAGTTTCCGGTTGCCAATACGCAGGAGGCCAAAAGAGATTTTCTGTTAGGTTATGCCAAAGCGAATACAGATTGGTTTGATGTGCTTTTTAAGCAAAATTTTATTCAGGAACATTCGCTGAGTATATCCTTTGGTACTGATAAATCGCAATCTTATTTTTCAACCAGTTATCTTGATGATAACGGCTGGACAATTGCTGATAAGGTCAAGAGGTATACGTTAAATTTCAGAAACAATTACAAACTTTCAGATAAGGTTTCTGTTGGATTTTCAACACTGGCTTCGGTAAGAAGGCAGCAGGCTCCCGGTTCGCTGAGCAGAAGAAGTAACCCGGTAGAAGGTAAGTTTGACAGGGATTTCGATATAAATCCTTTTAGCTATGCCCTCAACACAAGCAGGACTTTAACAGCTTATGATGAAAACGGCAACCTTGAATTTTTCAGGAGAAATTTTGCTCCGTTTAATGTAGTACATGAACTTGCAAATAACAAAATCCAGCTGAATCTGGTGGACATCAGGTTACAGGGGGATTTTTCCTACAAAATAACAGATCATCTGACATATGATTTTATAGGGGCTTTAAGATATATTCAAACTGGTCGTGAGCACATTATCACGGAAAATTCCAACATGGCCAATGCCTACCGCGCTGCCGACAACTCGACGATTGCTCTTGCCAATAAATATCTTTATACGGACCCGGATGTTCCTAATGCCTATCCGGTAGTTGTACTTCCAAGCGGAGGATTTTACAACACCAGCCAGGATCAGATGTTATTTTACAACATCCGGAATAACCTGCGTTTCAACCAGACATTCAGAGACCGGCATAATGTGAACCTTCTGGTTGGTCAGGAGATAAAATATACCAATAGACAGAATTCTAACAATACCGGTTACGGATACCAGTATGAGCAGGGAGGAACGCCATTCGTCGATTACCGGATTTTGAAACAGACGATCGAAAGTAACTTCCAGTACTATGGCATGCGGAAGGACTACGAGCGTTTTGCTGCCTTTTACGGGAGCGCAGGGTATACGCTGGACGATAAATACAACTTTACCGCCTACATGCGTTACGATGGATCCAATGGTTTTGGTAAATCATCCCGGGCAAGGTGGCTTCCTACTTACACGGTGGCAGGCTCATGGAATTTTGATCGCGAAGGTTTCATGAAAAACCTTAAATGGTTAAGCATGGGAAGAATCAGGGCAAGTTACGGATTGTCGGCCGATACGGGTCCTGCAACAAATACTGCTGCGTTGTTCCAAAGTATCATCACCAACCGGCCTTATGCAGATGAAAAAGAATCTGCAATTCAGCTGGCATCTCTTGAAAATACAGAGCTGACCTGGGAGAAACTTTACAGTGGGAACATCGGAGCAGATCTGGGTTTTCTGGCCAACCGTATTAACCTGACTGTTGATGGCTATATCCGGAACAGCTTTGACCTGATCGATCAGATTAAAACCTCAGGAATAGGCGGGCAGATTTACAAGGTGGCCAATTATGCTGACATGCAGTCTTATGGAGTTGATTTTTCTTTAGACGGCGTAGTTGTTAAAAAGAAGGACTGGGACTGGAGATCAAGAATTACCATTGGTTATTCACAAACGCTCATCACCAATGTGGACAACGACCCAAATATTTTCAATCTGGTAAAAGCCGAGGGTGCCAACGTGAAGAACCGTCCGGTGCGCAGTTTGTTTTCGATTGATTACAGTGCTTTGAGACCGGTAAGCGGTGTACCTTTGTTTTTGAATGAGGCCGGGGAGGTTAGCTCCAACGTGTATCTTCAGGATCAGAACGTAAGTTATCTTAAATACGAAGGTCCGGTTGACCCTCCGATTACAGGTGGATTCAACAACACATTTACCTACAAAAATTTAACATTGAATATCTTCCTGACTTACCAGGCAGGAAACAAGATTCGTCTTAATCCATTGTATAAAGGTACTTTCAGCGATCTGGATGCAATGCCTAAGGAATTTCTGGATCGATGGGAAATAGCTGGTGAGGAAAATATCACAAATAATCCAGCCATCAGTGATCAGATTTTTATCCAAAGTCAGGCAGGAACTTATCCGTATAACGCCTATAACTACTCAACGGAAAGAGTTGCGAAAGGTGATTTTGTGCGTTTAAAATCGGTTTCACTTGCTTATAAAGTTCCTTTGTTAGTTGTAAAAAGAGCAGGTCTGTCGTCTGCAAGTATACAGGTTTCGTCAATTAATCCCTGGCTGATTTACGCGGATAAAAAACTGAAAGGGCAGGATCCTGAATTTTTCAATTCGGGTGGGGTAGCACAGCCAATTCAAAAGCAGTTTACTGTCGCATTAAAAGTGACTTTGTAAAATAACAGATACTTGAATCATGAATATTGACAAGATCACAAAACGTATTTTTCTACTTCTGCCAATATTTTTACTGGCCGGATGCGATGATTTTTTATCCACGGAGCCCGACAGCACACGGGTATCACTCAACACACCTAAACAGGTTTCACAATTGCTTACAACTGCTTATCCTCAGGGAGGTTATGTGGTTTTTGCAGAAGCGATGAGCGACAATGTTTCAGACAAGGGAACCGGTGAAGACGATAAAACTAACCGTGCCGCTTATCTTTTTCAGGAAGTGGAGGCTTCGGTAGATCAGCAGGACTCTCCGGATCAGTACTGGGCAGAGTGTTACAGAGCGATATCGGTCGCGAATCAGGCTTTGGATATTATCAGTAAGTCGACAGATTCTACATTGTACAGAGCTCAGCGTGGAGAGGCGCTTTTGGCCAGAGCCTATGCACATTTTATGCTGGTTTGTTATTTTAGTAATTTTTATGAACCGCAGGGTGCCAATACAGGTCCGGGAATTCCTTATGTCACAGAACCGGAAACAGTTGTTATCAAGCCTTACGAAAGAAAAACGGTCGCCTACGTTTATGACATGGTTGAAAAGGATTTGCTGGCAGGGCTTCCCTTGATTAGTGATGGCTCCTACACAATTCCTAAATACCATTTCAACCGCGCCGCTGCGAATGCTTTTGCCGCCAGATTTTATCTGGTGAAACAGAACTACACAAAAGTTTTGCAGTATGCCAATGAAGTTTTTCCCGGAGGTACACTGGGAGATAACCTTCGTCCCTGGAACACCACTTACCGGAATTTGTCACCTGCCGAGCTTTACAATACTTATTCGAGAGCAAACCAAAGTGCCAATTTAATGCTTGTTGAAACTGCTTCTTTGTATGGCAGAAATGTTGCCAGGTACCGCTATGGAATGAATTATGCCAAGTTTCAGGAAATTTCGGCCAGTGAAGCAATTGCAGGTGCCAGTGCAAGCTGGGCTTACCCGGTTTATACACAGGGAGATAATAACTACCTGATCCCAAAACTGAACGAATATTTTGTCAGGGAATCGGTAAATGCGGAGATTGGATTTCCTTATGTGATGCTTCCCATATTCACTGCCGAAGAAGTTTTATTCAACAGGGCAGAGGCCAATGCTTTTTTGGGTAATACAGCTGCGGCAATCGCCGACCTTAACCTTTTCGCCAGCAAACGAATCAGTAATTATAATGCAACGACGCACGCAGTTACAGCCACAACGATGAGGAATTATTTTGGTTCTACAACGGCACTAAACAATCTTATTAATTCTATTCTGGCATTTAAGCGGATTGAGTTTGTACAAGAGGGCATGCGCTGGTTTGACATGCAACGATTTGGGATTCCTGTTCAGCACGAAATACGCAACGGCACCGTGGTAGTAGGAACGCTTACAATACCCAAAGGAGATCCAAAGAGAGTTTTACAGATTCCTCAATCAGCCTCGATATCGGGACTGGCGAAAAATAGCAGATAAATACCTGAAATACTTAATTATGGTTACGAAATCACTATCACAACTTTTATTCTCAGCGATGCTCCTGCTGAGTTCGCTGATGATTTCCTGTAAAGAGGAAGAGATCGGGGACGTCGAAGATATTCCGGGACTAGGCGGAGATACCTGGGTACAGGGGCCGATCGATAAATGGATTCTGGACAGTCTGACAACTCCATATAATATTTCAGCCAAATATAAATGGGATCAGTTTGAGTTTGCCAACGTTACCAAAACGCTGGTGCCGCCGGATGAGGCGCAGGTTGTCCCACTTTTAAGCACGATCAGAAAAGCATGGACAGTTCCTTACGTGGAAGAAGCAGGGTTGGTATTTTACAACAAGTATTCACCCAAGTTCTTTGTACTATCCGGAAGTAATGAATACAACGCCGAAGGATCGGTAACATTGGGTACGGCAGAAGGCGGGCGTAAAGTAGCTTTGTTCGGTGTGAATTTGTTTAAAATAAAAGGAATGCCCGGATACAATGCAGCCACAGATTCTTCCTTTGTCAAATTGTGGTTTCTGCACACGATTCATCACGAATTTGGTCACATTTTGCATCAGACTGTACTTTATCCGGTGGAATACCGGGCGATTACAAAATCATTGTATCAAGGAGGAAACTGGATTAACTGGACGGATGAGCAGGCGAGAAGAGATGGTTTTATAACGGCATATAGCTCATCAAGTTTTGACGAAGATTTTGTTGAAATGATTGCTATGATGCTAACAGAAGGAAAAGCCGGTTTTGATAAACTTGTTGAATCTATTCCTGCCGGTGTGAGCGATAAGGGAACCACACAGGCGCAGGCGAAAGCTGCTTTGAGGCAGAAGGAAGCGATTGTTGTAGCCTATTACAAAAATACCTGGAAGATTGATTTTTACAGTCTGCAGAAAAGAACAAGAACTGCCATGAACAAATTGTTTTAATTTGACTGGTTAGTGATCGTATAAATAATTGAATTACAATCAATATTCGAACGGATGAAAAGGTCCATTTTATATTTGCTGTTTCTTACCTCCGGCTTTTACTCCTGCCAGAATTCAGATGATTCGGTTTTCGAGGAATCTGCGGATGCAAGGTTAAATGCAGCACTTGCATCGTATGAAAAACAGCTAGTGGATGCGCCCTATGGCTGGAACGCGGTAATGTACCCCGCCGGTGGGGGCAGCTACGGATTTTACTTCAAATTTGATAACAAAAACCGGGTGGTAATGTATTCGGATTTTGCTGCGGCGTCTGCTTCAACTGCCAAAGAAAGCAGTTACAGATTAAAGGCAATGCAGACACCTTCACTTATTTTTGATACCTATTCTTACCTCCACGTTTTGTCGGATCCCGATGACGAGGTAAATGGGGGAGTTACCGGAGAAGGTTTGTTGTCGGATTTTGAATTTGCTATTTATCCTGATTCGATCAAAGCAGATGCGATTACCTTTGTTGGCCGGAAAAATCAGAGCCGGTTGGTTCTGACAAAAGCAACACAGGTTCAGGCAACCGCTTATACGAGTGGGGAAGTTGCAAAAAGCGTTGTATTTAACAATATTTCAAAATACCTGACTTATTTCAAAAGGGTAACCATAGCTGGTGTAACTTATGAAATCTCTGTCAATCAGGCCGAACGTACCATTAAACTAACATGGCTTGAAGGAACAACCGTCAGAACTTTTACATCGGGATATTATTTTGGTTCCGGTGGTTTAACGTTTGTCAAACCGTTTGTAAATGGAAGTCAAACGATAACCGGATTTACCAACATTACCTGGAACGCCACAACGTTACAGATCGGACTGACAGCCAATGGCGCTGCTACAACCGTTTTAAACGCGGCGAGACCGCTTGCAGTGGATGTTGCAGCGGCAAAAAGATGGTGGAACGAACCGCTTGAATCGGGAGGTGACTGGCGTACTTTAGATGGATTTCATGTCAATGGTGTAGACAATGCTTTCGGTGTTGATAAACTGACAGCTGATGGAAAACCTTATGTTGTATACATTTTCCAGCCTGGCGGTCCCGGTTTTTACGACCTTCTTGCTCCGGCTTTTTTTGCAGACAATTCTCTGTCTCTGGTGTATGCCAATTTGGTAAGTTCAGCATTCACGGCAGATGGCAGAGCTGTTTTTACAGTTGCAAGATCCTCAGGAAATTCCATTCCAACAACTGGGCCATTTATAGATACACAAAATCTTTTTGCTGAGCCCACAGGTTATTATTTTGTTCAAACATCTGCCTCAACGTATGACATGGTCAGTGCGAAAGATGCCAGATCGTGGATTAGCTGGTTTTAAGAGGTTGGTAATTGTTGTTGTTTGCTGAGATAAATAAAATTTCAAGGCACAAAAAAAACACTCCTTTTTGGGAGTGTTTTTTTTGTGTTAGGCCAACATTTAAAACCTTGTTAGTTGTAACCTTCGTTTTGAACCAGCTTAGGGTTAACATCTGTTTCTCTCTGTGGAATTGGCAGAATCAGTTTTGGTGAATTGTATGCATAAGTTCCAACGCTGCCCCTGGTACGTTTGATATCATGGAGATTCTGACCTTCAAAAGCAAGTTCCAAATGACGTTCTTTCAAAATTGAAGGAAGGGTCACGGTGGTCGCTGCTGCGAGTCCGGCACGGGTACGGATCACGTTTATGTCTACAAGAGGAGTAGCACCTACCACAGTTCCCAAGCGAAAGTTTGCCTCAGCACGCGTCAAATACATTTCAGCCAAACGGAAAACAAGTGCATTCCCAAAAGTATCCAGATGTTTTCTGGTAAATGTATTGTTGCTTGGCGTTATAAAAAATGTTCCTCTTACATCACCTGTTTCGTAAAGCGCTCTATGCGCAGTAGAAATACGGATGTCGCTTCTTCCGGATGTTCCGGGTATCGAACTAACTGTGGTTCCGAAGTAAGTGTTCATTGCATTTACGCCATCCTGCTGGGTTACAATCATTGAATAGATATACTCTTCAGGGTTTGCGCCGCCATTGGTAAGGAATGTAAAGAAATTTGCACTGAACTGTGCTTCAAGATCATAATCTCCTGAAAGGATCACTTCGTTGGCTGCATCACGGGCGGCTGCATAATTTTCCTGCATCAAATATATCCGTGACAATTGAGCAGTTGCAGCATGCTTTGTCGCGTAGTTTCCATTAGATAGAGGTAGCTGCGCTTTTGCTTTTATAAGATCTGCAATTGCCTGAGCATAAACTTCTGCAACGCTGTTTCTCGCAACCTGATTTTCCTCCGTAATTACGCGAGTTGGAGTAAGTATCAATGGAACACCAGGATTGGTTGCATTATTACCATCACCCCAGGTTTTTCCGTATAATCTAACCAGCTCAAAATACAAACTACCTCTGATAAACAAAGCTTCACCTTCAATCCGGCTTCGTTTTTCTTCGTCTACAACACTCAAAGCAGATAACACATTGTTTACCCTGTTAATGGTATTATACGAATCTGTCCAGGTGCTTAATGCAGTTGTATTTGAAGTCGTAATGGTCTTGTTATAAAGTTCCAGGAGGTTGGAATACGTTCCGCCAAACAGAAGTTCCGTTCCTGCAGCAAGTAATTCAGATGTGACCTGAATACCACCGCCGTACAAGTCTGCATCCTGCAAACCGTCGTAGCATCCTATAAGCGTTACTTCCACATCTTTGGAAGTTCCAAGGGCAACGTTTTCATCTATACTCTGGGTTGGCAACACGTCAAGTTTACTGTCGCAGCCTGCCGTAAGCAATATGGTTGCGAAAAGTAACAGGTAGCTATTTTTTTTGATATATTTCATCTTAGGCAATATTAAGTCTGATGATCGATTTAGAAGCTGAGGTTAATACCTGCAAGGATTGTACGTGGCTGTGGAGGTGTGTAAAAATCGTTACCCGTTGCCCATCCACTGTTAATATATCCTGAATTTACCTCAGGATCCCAGCCTTTGTATTTAGTGAAAGTTGCCAGGTTCATTGCTGAAACATAAACACGCAGACGTTCCAGTTTAATTTTGCTGGTAATGCTTTTCGGAATTGTATATCCCAAAGTCATGGAGCGAAGACGTAAGAAAGCGCCGTCATAAATGTACCTTGTTGAAGCCTGGTTGCCATTCCCGCGGTAGAAACGCGCTTCCGGTACATCGGTATTGGTATTTGTCGGCGTCCAGGAATTCAGCTGATCAACAGTTTGGTTATCTTCATAGATTCCGTTTGCAGAAGAGTACTGGCCAACTCCGAAAAAGTTGATTTTGTTTCCTGTTACACCGTTGAAAAATATGTTGAAGTCAAATCCTTTGTAAGAAATGTCATTACTGATACCACCCTGGAATTTTGGGTTAGGGTTACCAGCTGCCACTCGCTGTGCCTGGTTGTAATTGGCATTATTTACAGTGGACCGGTCAATTGTGCCGTCCGGATTTTCGGTATTTTTGTAAAATAATGCATCTCCGTTTGCAGGGTCAACACCGGCATATTCAACAGTGTAGAACACACCAACAGGCTGTCCTTCCATTACACGGCTCATGCTGGATTGGCCACCCTGAATAACTTCCGGTACGGAAACAACCTTATTTTTATTGGTCGAAATATTGAAACTGGTATTCCATTTAAAGGCGCCAACAATGTTTTGAGAATTGATAACCAGCTCCCATCCTTTGTTATTCATCTTGCCAACATTTTTCACCTGCGTACTGAAACCGCTGGTTGCAGGTACCTGCACGTTAAGCAACAGACCGCTGGTTTTCTTTACATAGTAATCAATCTCTCCGTTGATACGGTTGTTCAGAATCCCGAAATCAATTCCGATGTCGGTTTGGTGCGTCAGTTCCCATTTCAGATCGGGATTTGCAATTTGTGAAGGACGCTGACCGGCGGCTCCTGCATAACCCGCATCACCTGAATAAAGTCCCAACTGTGGGAAATCGCCAATTTCTGAGTTTCCTGTTAAACCATAACTTGCTCTTAACTTAAGGAAGCTAAGTATATCGACCTGTTTCAGGAAATTTTCTTCTGTAATTACCCAACCGGCGGAAGCCGCAGGAAAAAATCCGTAGCGGGAGTTAACACCGAAACGTGAAGATCCGTCAACACGTCCACTTACTGACAAAAGATATTTATCTGCAAATTTGTAGTTCGCTCTAAGGAAATAAGATAAGAAACGGAAATTGGTTTCAGTTGAAGTTCCGTCAGATTTTGTAGCTGCACTTGCTATTTTCTGATACAAATCAGAAGGAAATTGCGTACCCTGAATCCAGTTTACTTTTCTCTGAGATTCCTGATAAGTCATACCTGCTGTCAGATTTATAGAATGTACATCAAACAGTTTGTCATAAGTCAGAAAGTTGTTGGTATTGTAGTTTGTTACAAATGATCCATAGTTATCTCCCTGTCCATTTACTGCCGTACTAACGTTACGAAGTGTTTGAGTTTGATAATAACCTTCTTCGTTTTGATTTAGCAGATCAATACCTATTTCACTTCTAAAACGAAAATCTTTCGAGAAGTTAATTTGCGCATATGCATTGGTAAGGTTGCGGAATCCAATCTGCTGGAATTTCGAATAATCAATCGAAATCCTTGGATTATAATACAATGGCAAACCTACGTCACCAGGAGGTGTACCTGTTGGTAAACCTGTGTTAGGATCAGTGATTGGAGTTAAAGGAACAAGTGCAGCCGCCTGTAAAGGATTTGAAAACTGGTTATCACCCGGTAGTCTGCGGTTATCTGTTCTCGATAAACCCATTGACATACCAACCGTAAGCCATTTGTAAGCCTGATGATCAACGTTTAATCTGGCAGACATACGATTCAGGCTATTCCCGATTAGGGTACCTTTTTGATCGTAATATTGGCCGGAGATAAAAAACTTTGTTTTTTCATTTCCCCCGTTCATTTGAAAGTCAACCTGCTGCATCGGGCCTTTTTGAAAAGCTTCATCCTGCCAGCTATAATTTTTGTACGTTCCATTGGTAAACGTATCAAAGCTTTGGTAGTCAAGGAAACCACCTTCTCCGATCATGTATTGCGTATAAGAATCCGGATCGTCGGTTTCGTATCCTGAAATCCGGTCACGGGTTGCTGCTGCTTTTGTATAAAAGTCAACATACTGTTCTGCATTCAGGAATTTTACTCTTTTTGTTGCTTCAGCAACACCCGCCTGATAGTTAAGGCTCATTTTCGTTTTGCCTGCACCACCTCGTTTGGTCGTAATCAAAATTACACCATTTGCAGCGCGTGACCCGTAAATTGCACCTGCCGAAGCGTCCTTAAGAATTTCAATTGATTCGATGTCGTTAGGGTTGATATCGGTCAATGGGTTCATGGCACTGCCATAATTGCTTTGGTCACCTGAAATAATGGGCATCCCGTCCACAACATATAACGGTTGGCTGCTTGCGCTGATGGAAGAACTTCCCCGTACCCGGATTATAGGCGCTTCTCCAAGTTTACCTGAGCCACTATTGATGTATACACCGGCTGCACGTCCCTGCAATGCCGCATCAACACTTGCCACAGGCATATTCTCAATATCCTTGCTTTTAATCTGAGCGATGTTTCCGGTCAAATCGCGCTTGATCTGAGAACCAAAACCCGTTACAACCACTTCTTCCAAACTACGGGTGTCTGCCGATAGCTGGGCGTTGATTACACTTTGACTTCCAACTGGTATTTCCTTGGTAAGTGTACCAACAAAGCTGAAAATCAAGACCGAAGCGGAAGATTTTACGCTTAATGAATATTTTCCCTCAGAGTCTGTTTGTGTTCCGTTTGTGGAACCCTTTTCAACAACCGTTGCCCCGGCGAGGTTGGATTCATCCTCGGCCGAAGTTACTTTCCCGGTTATACGTATGTCTTGCGCAAACAGTGACAAACACATACCAAATACACCGAAAAAAGTGAATAGCAAAGCTTTTTTCATAATAGTTAGATTTTGTTTTTATTCGAAATTGGAAAACAAATATATGTTAATTGGTCTAGTAACAAAATCTTTATAAACAAATAATGTCATGTAGCCCAATTTTAAACTGTTACATTTGACGAAAAGTTTAAATATTGCAGGAATAAATATCAGGAATCGACGAGAAGGCGGACGTGGAGTTTAAGTCCGGATAAATAAAAAATTAATATTTGTTTACCAGTACTTTCCGTTTTTGCGGGCAAACCAGAATCCCCGCCAGAAAATGAAAATGTGGTTTATTAGTGCCGGGAAAAGTCCAAAATGCTTTTTAAGGACTGTGAAGCGGTCAAGAAGGGAACGGCGATGATTCTGGACAGAAGTGCCGCCGAGTAAGTATTTGCAGAGTATAAAATCCAATAATATAGTTTTATCGGATCTTTTGAGACAATTTATTTCCCAGTCGATATCAGCGCTGAAGTTTTCGGCATCATAATGTGGAGCAATATCTTTTTTGGCGACAAATGCCTGGTGACAGACTTTCATTCCATAAGCAAAATCCTGCCATTTTAAATGCGCAGGTAGTTTGTGCGGGGTAAATTTACTTCTCAATCCCACCTCATCGCCGCTTTCGCGGACAAACATGGCATCGCTGTAATAGACATCAGCATCATTAGTAAAGCTCTGAAGTAAACTTACGAGTACATCCTGATTGTAAATCTCGTCACCTGCATTTAAAAACCAGATATATTTACCGGCAGCAAGTTTTAGCCCTTTATTCATGGCATCATACAGCCCGCGGTCCGGTTCGGATATTATCCTGGAAACGAATTCATATTGACTGGCAATATGCAATGTATTGTCCTTTGACTTTCCATCGATGATCAGATACTCAAGCTGACTTTTATCCATGACACCAGCCAGCGCCCTTTCGACGCTTCGCAGCGTTCGCGGCAGAAATTTTTCCGCATTGTAGGTAATGGTGATAATCGTCAGTAAAGGCATCAGGCTTTGATTTTGCTTTCTAATAAAGAGTCATAAAGTGCTCGGTATTGAGCTGTAACGACATTTTCAGAATAGTTGTCCATCACCTTTTGTCTGGCCTGCACAGAAAGTCCATTGTTCGTATTGTTTTCTAATACCCAATTAATTCCCTCTGCCAATGAAAATGAAGATTTTAAAGAGGAGATAAATCCATTCAATTTATGATCGATCATTTCAGGAATACCCCCTGTTGCAAATCCAACTGCCGGCGTTCCGCAAGCCATGGCTTCCATAATTGTGTTTGGCAGATTATCTTCCAGTGACGGTACCACGATCATATCCGCAGCGTTATAGATTTGTACCATATGTTCGACTTCGGTGATTTTTCCCAAATAGTGAACCGGCACAGGAAATGTCTCAAAGCTGGCATTAGATTTTCCAAAGATCAGGACTTCGGTATTACTTTCTGAAAGCTTATTAATTTTGATGGCTTCTCTAAAATAAGCAAACCCCTTTCGCTGATCCTGGGTATTTGCTCCGGCAAAAAGAATAAGTTTTTTGTCCGGTGGTAAATTTAATATTTTTCTTATTTCTGTTTTGTTGCCTGGTTTAAACAAATTTGTATCCAGGCAATTCGGAATATTTAATGACTGAATGCTTTCTGTAAGTGATGCTTTTTTAGTCAAACCGGTCAGCCAGTTACTTGGCGAAACCATTGCTATTTTTGCCTTTTGATAAATCTCTTTCTTTTGTTCAAACTGGGAAAAGGAGATATCGTAAAGATCCGGTTTGGACAGATAGGGACAATAACGGCAATGCGTTAAATAATGATCACAACCTCTGCTGTAATGGCAACCTCCGGTGAATGCCCACATATCATGCAGTGTCCAGACGACCGGTTTGCCCAGCGAGAATAACTTCCCCAAAGAATCCATTGAGAGAAATCCAAAATTGATCCAGTGCAAATGAATAATATCCGCTTTTTTCACCAGTGGGTGATCGCATATATCTGCTCCGATTTCAGCAGGTGAAAATGCAAACCGGATGCTGCTGTCTTTTTCCTGCGGATAAAAATAAAGTCTTTCAGCGGCAAACCTGAAAAACGCCAGTCGGGATTTCCATTTTGTGTCGGCAAGCGGAACAACACCTTCTTCCGAATCATTGCTGGCAGGAACAAGCATCCATGAGTCCTCGCCGGAATGAAGCAGCGCCCGGTGCAGACGCGTTGCTGCGACTCCGGCTCCTCCTTCCAGGTGAAAAGTACTCAGGTGTAAAATCATCTTCATGAATGGTGAATAGGGCTGAAATGTTTGTTTTTTGTCAGCTCCTGATCTTTGAAGGGTAAAATTAAATAGTTCTGAGGTTTATTTATTTTATTCCTTAAAAGTATCTTTAACCAATTATATAGGTAACTAAAAAACAATGTCTACCGAAAAACAAAGCCACGAAGCGCATTCCGGTTGGTACGAAGTGCAATATGCAACCAGAGAGGCACAGGAAAAAGCCATCGCCGACTGGAAGTATGACGCAGAAAATAATACCATCAACCACTGGATACACAGCAGGTTACTGGCTTTGGTGAACCCATTGGTTAAAGAAAAAAAGAGCTGGTTAACAGTGGGTGATGGCTATGGGTTTGATGCTAATTTTTTCTATGAAAAAGGACTTGACGTTACCGCAACCGATATCTCAGACACCTTTTTGCCACTTTCAAAAGAGCACGGTTTATTTGAAAAATATTCAGTAGAAAATGCGGAAAGGCTGACGTTTGGGGACAGCAGTTTTGATTATATTTTTTGCAAAGAGGCATATCATCATTTTCCAAGGCCCTATATGGCCGTTTACGAGATGATTCGTGTTGCCAGAGAAGCCGTTGTATTGGTTGAACCGCATGATCCGATCTCTAAAATGCCTTTGCTTCTGGCACTCAGAAATCTCTTTGATCGGTGGGATACTACTTTGTTGCAGAAATACTGGAAGAACCGATATTCTTTTGAAGAAGTTGGCAATTATGTTTTTAAGTTATCCGAAAGAGAAATGGACAAACTTGCCAACGGAATTGGTTTGCCGATGGTGGCTTTTAAAGGTATTAACAACAATTACTATAATGCTGCTGCCGGCCACGAACGTGCAGATGATTCTTCGGAAGCATTTAAAAAAATCAAAAGTAAACTCAGTTTTCATGATTTACTTACCCGATTGTCGCTGATGCCGTCTCAGGTATTATGTGCAATAATTTTCAAGAAGATGCCGTCAGATCAGGTCATGACTTCATTGAAAGCGGAAGGGTTTCAGGTTCATATTTTTCCGCCTAATCCTTATTCAAAATAGTGGTCAGTCGTTAGTTCTTTTAAAACCGATATAATTTCTTTCCGGCTGCTCGGTATTCAGCAAAAAATTTAGTGCCTGATGGATATCCTTGAATTTTATGTTCATTTCAATCTCTAAGTTCTCAATTTTCTCTTTCAGCTTTCGAGTCGAGATAATATTGCCGGATCATTACAAATGCCCGCATGATTGTGATGTTTACCTGCAATGCTTTTTTGCTTTTCAAAATACTGGAAAGCATTGCAACACCTTGTTCTGTGAAAGCGAAAGGAGCAGAATCTCCAAAATAACTCTTAGATGGTATCACATTTTGTGATACCATGTTAGCGATCTCAATTTCGGAAATTTCAAACATAAAATCTTCCGGAAAGCGGTCGATATTTCTTCTCACTGCTTGCTTCAAAGATCTAGTTTCAACTTCGTATAATTCTGCGAGATCATAATCAAGCCTAACCTTTTGTCCGCGCAGAGAACAAACTTTACTTTGAATAGTTGCTAAATCCACCGTATGTAATAATTTGTTTTTTGTAAATACTTCTAAAATACGCTAAGGTCACAAACTGTGACCTTAGACAGATCTTCACAAAATTTTCTGATCAAGATTAATATGTATAGTTTTATGCTTTGTTATAAAATTTACCATACATGTTGTCAGAAGTTGCTGCAAGAAAAATTGCAATCATTGGTCTCGGTTATGTAGGATTACCCCTGGCGGTGGAGTTTAGCAGGAAATATTCAGTTTTGGGTTTTGATATTAATCGTGAGCGGATCGAAGAGCTGAAAGCAGGTTACGACCGCACCCAGGAAATTTCGGAACAGGATTTTCAGCGTGTTCAGGATCTGGCGTTTTCTGGTGATACCGAATCTTTGAAAGCATACAATACCTATATCGTAACGGTACCAACTCCGATTGACAATTATAAAAAACCGGATCTTGGCCCGCTTTTAAAAGCAAGTCAGACGGTTGGGAGCGTGTTGAAAAAAGGTGATATTGTGATTTATGAATCTACCGTTTATCCCGGCTGTACGGAAGAGGATTGTGTTCCGGTTCTGGAAAAAGTGAGTGGATTAAAATATAACGTTGATTTTTTCTGCGGTTATTCTCCTGAGCGGATTAATCCTGGTGATAAGATCAATACACTTACAAAAATTAAAAAAGTTACTTCCGGCTCAAATCCTGAGATTGCGGTACTTGTTGACACGTTGTATGGCTCAATTATCGATGCCGGAACACATCTTGCATCCAGCATAAAAGTTGCCGAGGCATCAAAAGCGATTGAAAATGCGCAGCGGGATGTGAACATTTCATTTGTAAATGAACTCGCTTTGATTTTTGACAGGATGGGAATCGATACCACCGAAGTGCTTGAAGCGGCCGGTACCAAGTGGAATTTTCTGAAATATAAACCCGGGTTGGTGGGAGGTCATTGTATTGGTGTCGATCCTTATTACCTGGCTTACAAAGCAGAATCGCTCGGTTACTATCCGCAGGTCATTCTGTCGGGAAGAAGGGTAAATGATATGATGGGCGTTTTTGTAGCTAATAAACTGGTTAAGCTTTTAATTAAAAAAGGACATAAAATTGAAGGAAGCCGGGTGCTGATACTTGGAATCACATTTAAAGAAAACTGTCCTGATATCCGCAATACGCGTGTAGTGGATGTTTATAAAGAGCTAAGGGATTTTGGGATGCAGGTGGACGTTTATGACCCATGGGCATCTTCGGAACAGGTGACAGAAGAATATGGAATTTCGTTGGTTGACAGTCCTGACGGTAAATATGAGGCGGTTGTTCTCGCAGTGGCGCATCAGTCGTTTCAGCGGTTGACGGTATCAGATTTTACGAATGAAAATTCCGTAATTTTTGATTTGAAATCTACGTTACCAAAGGATTCGGTTGATTCAAGATTGTGAGCTTAGGTGTTTCACGCAAAGAAGGGAAGATAAAAGCGCAGAGAACGCACAGTTTATTTTTTCAGCGTTCTCGTCGCTAAACTTACCTTTCTCTGCGTGAAATCATTTTACTTCTCTCCACCCAAAAATATTAAGCTGTAAATCCATCACCTCATTTCCACGATATTTGTGGTTTACAAAAGGCCGCATACGATGCTGATTTGTGTCAATAAAATACCGGAAACCGTTTTCTTCAAAAACCCGGATCACGTCTGCCAGTCCCTGATTGTTGCCGATGTAAGAGTGAAATTCAACAAACAGATTTTTTACATTACCGAGCGAGTGCCGGCAATCTTCCAATACTTCAATTTCTGCACCCTCAATATCTATTTTCAGGAAATCAATCGATTTTTCCTTTTCAAGACAATCCTTCAATCTTATGGAAGGAATCAGTTTTTTTTCAGCCTTGGAATAAATGGATGAAGAATCGGCAGACTCACTTCCAAACCAGATTCCTGCTGTATCCTTCCAGACCGCCTTCGGGATAATTTCAACTCCTTCTATTTTATTCCGGATTAAATTAGAACGCAGCAGCTGGATGATTTCCGGCTCAGCTTCAAACGCGGATATTTTTGCAGCGGGATATAATTCCTTAAAATAGAGGACACTCATCCCAATATTGGCACCACAGTCCAGAATGACAGGAGAGGGGGTGTCCGATTTGAAAAAGTAAAATTCGTCAGCATAAATCTCTTTATACTGCCACAAAAAGGACATGACATCCGGCACTTCAAGCTGGTATTTTCCGAAACTTACGTGCGTACGGTTGTGCCGTTTGGCGTTGCCATATTTTAAAAGAAGTTTGATAAACTCCCTGTCACGTGAAGTACGTAACGCCTGAAATGGTTCTTTAAGCAGATAGCGCAGCCAGTACATGAAAATAATTATTCATTGAAATTTAGAGCGAAGATAGGGCAAAGATCATAGCTGACCTTGGGAGCCTGTCAAAATTACTTTCGTTTGTGTACTTTTGCACGAAGTATCCAATTTGATCTGGCGCATGCGTGTTTGTTTTGTTATGGCGGGGCTGCCGCATTATTTTACTTTAATCCTGAATAAAATGGTTTCAGAATACGGAACCGATCTTATTCTGATCAAACCCAGCCAGAAAAGTAAAGCCGTCGGCTCAGGTGTGAAGGAAGGCGATTCTGAGATGAAGTTCAGACTGGTTGAACTGCCCGAATATACAACCTGGTACGGAAAGCCATTTTTTAAAGATCTGATCCCAACATTAAAGGAAATAAATCCGGACATTATTGTGATGTCGGCCTGGCCCTATTTTCTGCAGCTGGTGCTCAATCCTTTTTTTTATCCAAAATTAAGACGTCTTGGGGCTAAACTCATTTGCCGGGATATTCCATTTAATATTTCCTATTGGGGAAAAAGTAAAGAGTACTACTATTCAGGGCAAAACATCACAGAAGACCTGGGCAATGAGGATAAAAACTGGAAAGGATATCTTTATTTTTTTATCATAACCTGTTTACGAAAAATTTATCTGCCGCTTGCAGATGCACATATTAACTACTTCGATGAAGCCCAAAATATCACAGGAAGTTATGGTGTGCCGAAAGAGAAAATTTTTATTGCTGCCAACTCCCCGGATACGGACGAATTGCTTGCTACATACGGGGAAGTTTTAAAGCAGCCGGAAATACTGCCGTACAATCCGCAGCGGTTGATTCATGTCGGCCGTCTGGTTAAATGGAAGCGGGTCGATATGCTGATTCAGTGTGTTAAAAACCTGGCATCTACGCTTCCAAAGATTGAATTGGTAGTGATTGGTTTTGGTCCGGAAGAGGAATCGCTAAAACAACTTGCTGCTGAACTGGGTGTTTCTGACCGCGTTTTATTTATTGGGGGAGTTTACGAATCACTGACTTTAGGCCGTTATCTGCATGCTTCATCAGTTTATGTATTGGGTGGTATGGGAGGCTTATCCATCAACGATGCCATGTGTTTTGCCAAGCCTGTGGTTTGTTCTGTTGCAGACGGGACGGAAAAACGTCTGGTACGTGAGGAACATAATGGTTACTATTTTACAAACGGCAACCAGTCGAGTTTGGATGCTGCAATTGTGAAGTTGCTTAAAGATCCTGAAAAGATCAAACTGTTCGGAGAGAATTCATTGGAAATAATAAAAAAGGAAGTAAATATTCACAGTGTACTTCGGGAATATGATGTTGCATTTCAATATGTTATGAAGCATTAATTACTGAAATATTGGTATCAAAAAATGAAAATATTAAGCATTGTAGGCGCCCGGCCTAATTTTATGAAAGTTGCCCCTCTTCACAGGGCTTTTTCAAAACATCCGGAAATTGAATCAAAAATCATTCATACCGGTCAGCATTACGATGCGAAAATGTCGGATGTGTTTTTCAACCAGCTTGAATTACCCAAGCCTGATTATTTTCTGGGTGTAGGAGGCGGGTCACATACGCAGCAAACCGCGAAGATCATGATTGAGTTTGAGCAGGTTATGCTTGCCGAAAAGCCTGACATCGTATTGGTTGTTGGGGACGTGAACTCAACAATTGCCTGCGCCATGGTAGCTGTGAAAGAACATGTGCCGGTTGTACATGTAGAAGCAGGATTAAGAAGCGGCGACCGGCGGATGCCTGAGGAAATTAACCGTATTATGACAGATGGTATTTCCGATGACCTGTTCGTGACGGAAAACGCAGGTATTGAAAACCTGAAAAAAGAAAGCATTCCGGATGAGAAGGTTCATTTTGTAGGAAATGTGATGATTGATTCTCTGGTTTACTACCGCGAAAAAGCTTCCACACTGAATTTGTTAGAAGGGCTGAATTTAGAATCAAAGTCTTATGTGTTGGTAACGATGCATCGGCCAAGCAATGTTGATTTTGCAGAAGGTCTCCGAAATATATTGGATATTATAAAAGATACTGCCTCCAGAACCAAAGTGCTCTTTCCGGTGCACCCGCGTACCCTTAAAAACATGGAAACCTTCGGATTGCTGGATGAATTAAAGTCCATTCAGAATGTGACACTAATGGAGCCTCAGGGATATCTGGAGTTTCTGTATCTGATGGAAAATGCACAGCTTATCGTGACAGATTCAGGTGGTATACAGGAAGAAACGACTTACCTCAAAGTACCTTGTATCACATTCCGCGCAAGCACAGAGCGCCCGGTAACCGTTGAAATGGGAACCAACTATTTGTTAAGTGACCTGAATCCGGATTCCGTAAAAGAACTGGTAATAGAAATTTTGGACGGAAAGTCGAAAGAAGGTGAAACACCTCCCTTGTGGGATGGGCATGCCGCCGAACGGATTGCTGAGATCCTGCTAAAAAAATATGCTAAAAAGACTTCATAGTGGGAATTGTAGTTAGGCAGAGTCTTAAGGCTGGTTTGGGATCCTATATTGGAGTTGGAATTGGGATTATTAACCAGTTGTATATTTCTACCGAGTTTCTCTCGGTGGAACAATTAGCTCTTTCCCGATTACTGCTGGAAAACTGTCTTGTCTTCTCAGCGTTTGCGCATTTGGGCACGCCCTTCATCGCAGATAAATTTTTCGGACTTTTCAGGGATGATGAAAATCAGCACCGGGGAATTTTACCTTTTCTACTTTTTCTGCCATTTGTAGGAGGGCTCTTATTTACAGTAATTTATCTGATTTTCACGCCAGAAATCAAAAGTTACTTTTTGGGAGAATCCCCGATGATCGTTAAATATCATTTTCTGGTTATTCCCTGGACGCTTTTTTGGATATACATTACAGTTCTCGAATCATATTGCCGGAACAATGCAAGGATAGCCGTTCCCGGTTTTATCCGTGAAGTTTACCTGAAACTGGCTAACGTATTGCTTATCCTGATGTTTGGATTGGGTTGGCTGAGTTTCGATCTGATGTTATATCTGATCGTTGCTTCATATGGCCTGGCCATTGTTTTTCTAATTATTTATATCAAAAAGCTTGGGAAACTGTACTGGCGTTTTCCGGACACTTCTGTTTTAACTACCGGATTATTTAAGCAAATGCTTGGTTACGGCAGCTTTACGTTGCTTGGCGGGATTGGTGTTAATCTGATGATGTTTATCGACAGATCGATGATTGCCGGAGAAAAGGGGCTGATTAGCACCGGAATCTTTATTATAGCGGCCAACATTGCCAATATTATTGAAATTCCTAAAAAAGCAATTGCGCAAATTTCAATTCCTCTTTTATCCACTGCGCTTTTAAATAATGATCACAAGCAGATCCGAACGATGAATCAAAAATCTGCACTCAACCAAATGATTGCAGGCGGGGTTGTTTTCTTATTAATCTGGGCCAGTATTGATGATATTTTTTATCTGATACCCAAGGGAGATACCTACGGTGAGGGAAAGTATGTGGTTCTTTTTCTGGCACTGGTGAAAGTTTTTGACATTGCAACCGGACTGAACAGTGAGATTATTCTTTACTCCAGATATTTCAGGTGGGCCACTTTGTTTATCGTAGCGACTGCAGTGATCAGTTTTTCTCTTAACTTGTGGCTTATTCCGATTTATGGTTTTATTGGTGCCGCGGTCGCAACGGCTTTAACTACTTTGATATACTCAGTGGTTAGGATGACATTTGTCTGGGTGAAATTTGATGTACTTCCTTTTACCATTCAAAGTCTGCGGGTTGTGCTGATCATTGCGGTGCTTTATGCAGGAACATTTATCATCCCGGAGTATACACGCACAATTTTTACAGCGATGGGTATGATGGTGCTGAGATCTTTTTTGATACTTGTTTTATTCAGTACCGCAATAGTGGGCTTTAATGTTTCAGAAGAAATTACCGGTTTATTTAACGGCCTTCGAACCAGATTTTTGAAATAACAGATTTAAAGCAGCTTGTTGATCAACCTAATCTTTTGGCCTTTTTTTACCCTTTCATTCACAAATTCCATATCACGGATATAAATCGTATTTTCCGGATTGGTGGATTCGATCGGAATAATGGTTCTTTTTGCCGGATCATAGCTGTTTGGTGTAAATCCCAGTGACAGTAATTTGTTATGAATATAGTTTTGGCCAAATTCATATTGATCAGAAAGTCCGTTGGTTTCCATAATGATCACTTTCAGTTCGGGGCGTTTTAACGTTTCGGCAGCACCGTTGATCACGTTCGCTTCAAATCCCTCGACATCAATTTTCAGAAGATTAGGCATTTCATTTACCATCAGATTATCAAGTGAATTTACCGGAACATTGGTAATTGATCCGGAGAAATTTTTATCGGTAATGACATGGTTGATCGCATCCAGTGAATTGGAAAAAACAAGTGTTTCTTCTTTATCCCCAACTCCCATGTTAAATAAGATGGCCTTGTCTGTAAGATTGTTGTAATTAATATTTCGCTTCAAACGGGAAAAAGTGGAAGGAATAGGCTCAAAAGCAATCGATTTTGCGCCGGAAACCCCCGATGCAAGAACAGAATAGACTCCAATATTAGCTCCTACATCTACAAACGTATCTTCCGGCCTTAAAAAATGCATCATAAAAAGCATCTCGTTGGTATCATACAGACTGGTATAAATCTGTAACTCCGCGCTGGACATGCCTTTATCAACGACAAGGAAAGTATTTTCTATAAAAGGATAAACGATCGGATGCTTATGCAACCTGATCACCAGGCCCCGTTTCAGAAAGGTTAGCAAAGCACTTAGCTGGCGGTTTTTATTAAGTGGATGGTTTAATATTGTCTTTATAGTTTTTAATTTCATCAGCGCAACGGATTGAAGAGGGCGCAAAAATATAACATTTAATTGAAGATACTCACCGAAACGAATGTCAGGATCGGGGCAAAATAGCTGTCTGTTTCCTTTTCATTTAAAAAGTGCCCGGTCTTTATCTAATTACTCACTAATATTGTATTTCAGTTTTGGTTGAAAACATATCCTCATAGGAATTAAGAGTAGGACATTTTTATTAATTATATGATTCGGGTTTTAAAGAATAAGGTTTGGGATGTTTTCAATGTTATTGGAATAGGAGCAGTTTTGCAGCTCGTACTGACCGGCGCGTTAAAGGACTATGGCTGGTTTAGAAGTTATAATTCAAGACAGTCTGTTGATGGAGACGGGAACCCGCTTCCGTGGTATACCTATTCTTTTATTTTCTTTTTAAAACCAAGGCTGAAACCACATTTTGAAGTGTTTGAATATGGCTCCGGCAATTCTACCCGCTGGTATGCAGGTATAGTAAAACATGTAACAGCGGTAGAGCATGATACCAACTGGATTAGTTTGATCACGCCTAAACTACCAAAAAACACAACCGTAATGTCAAGACCAGTAGGGGAGACCTACATCAATGCAGTTCAAACGGAAAATAAATTTTATCATATCGTGGTGGTAGACGGCCGAAATCGTGTGAAATGTACCACTGCTGCTGTTGAATGCCTAACAGAAGACGGTGTATTAATCCTGGACAATTCGGAAAGAGAATGGTATCAAAAAGCAAAAGATCTAATGCACAGCAAAGGATTTAAACAGCTTGATTTTCGGGGTGCCTTGCCGATCATCAGTAGTGAAAGCTGCAGTACTGTTTTTTACAGAGAAGGAAATTGCCTTGGGATCTAATCAAAGTACTTTCCCGTAGCTTACTTTACAGGTTACGTTTCCACCCATGTTTTCTTTAAAACGGATTAAACTTTCTTTCTCTTTACCCTGATAATCCAGGGAGGAGCCCAAATCTAAAACCGATATTTTTTCCTTTTGGCAATAGTTATAAATTGTTTTGAGAACTAAAACGGACGGACTAAAAGTTGCATAATCCGGTAGACTGGCGGAAAGGAAGTTGTACAGGATGCCTTCGGTGACACGAACCGTTACGGAAAGCGAGACTATCTGGTCTTCTTTTATCGATGCAAAAACAATCAACTGTTCAGGAAAGTGATCAATAAGTTCGGATAGCTGATTTTTACTTATTGATAAACTATACCCCTTTTGTTTCCTGCAAAAAGTAAGAAAGCTGTAAATCACATTTACATTTGGTGCCTCCCAAATTTTACATACAAATCCTGCTGACACACATTTTCTCAGTCTTCGGTTTTCTGAACTGCTTATAAGTTTTTCATACATGGTCCCACAAACCGGAATGTAGTGATTCGAAATACTTGTAGTTACGGAGAACCCTTCTGAAATGTAGCTGTTTGACAGTAAAGCATTCGTTTGTGGATTGTAACAGGTTGCAGGTGTATTTACAGCGACTTTAGTGATGCCGATAGACTTTGCCCAATTAGTAACACATTGAAGCAAAAAGCGAATATCATTTTCATTACAATGTTCTGCACACTGAATACCGCCAAAGGGAGCACGTGGAGGAGATGATAATGTTCCGTCAGGTAGTAAAATACAGGTAAATAATGCAGAGGCAGCGGGTTGACGATGTTTGAAGAGCAGGAAATATTCAACTGGTTCATTGGTTTGTGTCTGAAGATGTTTTGTCGTCAGATATAAATAAGTTTCAAAACCAACAGGTATATCCGGCAGGTTTTTTTGTTTAAACAGGTATACTGTTGCCGTGGAAGAAACCCACTTGAAGTCGGGTTTTAAGTTTTGTTTTCTGATGATTTTTGAGGTATAAGTGTGTTATCAAATAAATTCGACAATTTGATCGAAATATGCCCGAGAAATATCTACAAGGGCAATAAGTAATTTCGTCTGATGTCAATTAAAATATACTAATTTTATTTTTTTACTGTTAAATACAGTGTCTATTACTATTTTTGTGTAAACCAAAAGACAAATTAATTAACCAAATAATAAAATGGTTTACTAATTTGTAATTTTTTGACAAATAATGATTATGGTTTAGTATCTTGTTACCATAACCTTGAAAATAGAATTCCGTATTTATTTGGATCCAACCCGTACATGAAACACATACTTATTGCCGAAGATCACGCAGTGGTTAGAATTGGGACGAAACATCTCCTGCAATCCCTTATTCCCGACTCCGTCATAACCGATGTTGATGATTTTGATAAGATTGTTAAAGAGCTGGAAATTAAGACTTATGATCTGTTGATACTTGACATTAACATTCCCGGTGGTAACAATACTAAAATGGTGGAAACCATTCGGATAAAGTCGCCGGAAACAAGGATTTTGATGTTTTCCAGTTACGATGAGCAGCTTTACGGATTACTTTATCTACAGGCAGGTGCAGACGGCTATCTTTCCAAAGATGCCCCTGAAGAAGAATTTCAGGCTGCCGTGCTAAGTGTACTAAACAATAAAAAGTACATGAGTGAAGATATGCAGCAGATGAATATCAACAGGCTTATTAATCCAAAGGAATTTCAGCCCGATCCGATTATCAGTTTGTCTCCCCGTGAAACCGATGTGATGAACCTGTTAAAAGAAGGTTTGGGAACCGCTAAAATCGCTGAAAAATTGAACCTGCAGCTATCAACAGTTAGTACTTACAAAGCAAGAATCTTTGAAAAACTGGGTGTCAAAAATATAGTTGAACTCATTACTAAAATAAAATAAAGGCAAGCGTCCTTTTATCAATACTAATAACCCTGCGAATTTTTTCGGGGTTATTTTTTTATAGTTTATTTTCAAATCGTCCTGCATGCGAAAACTACGTGTTGAAGAAATGAACCGTCTCACTGTTGACGAGTTCAAAGAATCGGACAAATTTCCTTACGTCATTATACTGGATAACATACGAAGCCTGAATAATATAGGCTCTTTTTTTCGTACCGCAGACGCTTTTCGTGCGCAAAAAATCATACTTTGCGGTTATACCCAGCAGCCGCCACATCGTGAAATTACGCGAAGTGCATTAGGTGCGGAACTTTCAGTACAGTGGGAAAAGGCTGAGATCGCAACGGACGCTGTTCGTAACTTACAGGCAGAAGGTTACCAGGTTTTGGCAGTTGAGCAGGTCGAAGGAAGTACTGAACTTCAAAAATTTATCTTTGAGCCTGAAAAACGGTATGCTTTTGTTTTTGGAAATGAAGTTGAAGGTGTTTCAGACGAGGTGATGATGCAGGTGGATGGGTGCGTTGAGATTCCACAGTTTGGTACGAAGCATTCCTTTAATGTGTCCGTGTCTGCTGGAATAATTTTATGGGAGTTTGTGAGGAAAATGATAACATAAATATAATACAAAATATTTGGATGTAATGTTATATTAAGTTGTACTTGCACGTTAATTGAATGGTCCGGATTACAACTCGGTTTTTTCTTACAGCAAATAATCGCCTGACACCAATTCATTTATAGAAACCAAAATAGAAATTATGAAATCCGCAACAAAGAAGTTATCCGCCGAGATCGCTGAAACATTAGCAACCAAATTTGAATCAGTAGCAGCCGGTTCGAAAAAAATAAAAAAATCAATTGAAAAAGCTGCTGCCAAGCTCGCAAAAAAGGTAGCAAAATTTGAAAAAGAAAACCTGAAGGCAAAAGCAAAAGAAGCTAAGGAGCTCGAAAAAAAGGCTAGCGGCAAAGGAGAAAAGAAAGGTAAAAAAGAGAAGAAAAAAGAAAAAACCGCTAAACTGGCAGCTTTGGTGGCTGCTGCTACAACCAAAGCACCGGTAGCAACTCCGGCTAAAGTAGTAACACCGGTTAAATCATCGGCACCTAAAACCACTGCCAGAGCATCTGTGAAATCGCCTGCGGCAAATCCTGTTACAGCTGCACCTGTACAAACTGACGAAAACAACGGTTAATCCGGATTTGTGTTATATCAAAGTGATTCAACCTCGGAAGGGGTTGAATTTTTTGTTTCCGGTGTTTTCAGATGAAGTTACTTGTTGCTATCGATTTCGTATAACATATAACCAATATCGTTATTGAAATCTGCCGGCGCGGGTTATGCTAAAATTTTTCGCCCTTCCTGCTTTCTGTTATTTTCTGCTTTTGTGCAAATGTTATGCGCAGGAATATAACTCTGTCGTGATCAGTGAGATCATGGCTGATCCGTCGCCGGTAGTTGGTCTTCCGGATGCTGAATATCTTGAAATTTACAACCGATCTGAAAAGGTAGTTTCGCTGAAAGGATGGAAACTTGTCACCGGAGCGCGAACGTCTGTTTTACCGGATTCGTCCATTGCTCCTGGTTTATACGCTCTGATTTGTCTAAGCAGTAAGGCAGGTTTACTAAGTAAATATGGTAAAGTGATCGGACTAACTTCATTTTCACTGACAAATGAGGGACTGTCTCTTGGGTTATACAACTCTAACAACAAACTTGTCTATTCCATATTTTACACTAACAAATGGTGGGTTTCGGAAAAAAAAGATGGTGGTTTTTCAATTGAGATGGTGGATGTAGGTAATCCTTGCGGCGAAGGTGAAAACTGGATCACATCTGTTGATAAAAGTGGAGGAACGCCCGGGCTGAAGAGCAGCATAAGTAAAGTGACAAGAGATTCGGAGCTGCCGTTTGTTGAGCGCATAGATGTGCAGGACAATGGCCAGCTTCTTATTGTTTTTAATAAAAGAATGGATAGCCTCAACGTTGTTGCAGGGGCGACGATTGATCTACCAGGACGTAAAATCATAAGGAAACAACTTGACCTTCCTTTGTTTCATATTCTGAGGCTGACGCTGGATGTATCTCTTTTAAAAGATCAGGAATATTCGCTTTCCATACGTAATGTCGCGGACTGCTCCGGCAATCTCCTGCGTGCATCGGTTCACCGTGTCGGACTGCCTTCACCAGCTGATTCGGGAGATGTAGTAATTAATGAAGTGCTTTTTAATCCCAGAGACTCCGGTGTTGACTTTGTAGAGCTTTACAACAGGTCTTCCAGGTTTATCAACTTAAAAAACTGGACTATTGGAAATATAAAAACGGATGGATCCAGTGCTTTCAACTTGATTACTTCTGCGGACTTACTCATTTCACCACATGCTTATCTTGTTGTTACCACCGATCCGAAATTAGTGAAAGAGCAATATTCTTCGGGCTTACAAGCGAATTTTTTCGAGACATCTGCCCTTCCGTCGTTGCCGAATACAGAAGGAGGCGTGATATTAAGAAATGCCGGTTCAGGGGAATTTGACCGTTTCCTTTATTCAGAAAAAATGCATCATGAACTACTTTCAGGTTATGAAGGCGTTTCATTGGAAAAAGTGGATAGCGATGTTTCTTCCTCGGTAACCGGTAACTGGCAATCGGCTTCATCGGTGACGGAGTATGCCACTCCTGGATATGCTAATTCTCAAAGAAGGCTGGAAAATCCGGAATATTATTTCAAAATCGAACCGGAAGCATTTTCTCCTGATAATGATGGGCAGGATGATTTTGCTGTTATAAAATATAAACAGCATCCGGCCGCACTTTTAGGTACAATCCGCATTTTCTCAGTGAATGGCAGATTGGTCAGAAACCTTCTGCGTAATGAGCTGATTGGTACCAATGGAGAAGTCAGTTGGGATGGGACAGATGAATATGGCCAGCTTGTTCCGACGGGTTACTATTTAGTTTTAATCGATTGTTTTGACAATTTTGGGAAATCCATTCAATACAAAAAACGTGTCGTGGTCGCCAGGAAAAACGGATAATTACAGTTTATTAATACCAATCGTGGCCAGCATTCTCCCTGTTTTTCCGTTTTCTAACCGGTAAGAAAAATAATCTTCATTGTTTAAAACTGTCGAAAAGTCTGAAACTTCAACATGTTCCGGATTTAATCCGCACGAAAGTAACTGATCCTTATTCGCCTTTTTCAGGTCGACAAAATATTTGTGTTTCTTTTCATCCCAGCGTTTATGTACCGATTCGAAATGTAGTGCAACTTCTTCACCCACTTCGAATGAACATTCGTCAATACAGGTGCCAACGTAACCAAAACAATCACCCGGTTCGGTGCCAAATTTTACCTTCATATCTTCAATTGTTTTGGAAACAATATTTTGAACTGTACCCCGCCAGCCTGCGTGAATCGCAGCAACAGCCTTTTTTATCGGATCGTAAATAAGGATTGGGGTGCAGTCGGCAATGGTGACGGCTAGCTGGATGCCGGCTTTACTGGTTATTAATGCGTCATAACCTTCATAACGGCCCGGTTGCTCAACATGTAAAATTTCCGCTCCATGTATCTGATGCGACTTGGCAGTATCAGCGACATTTATACCCAAGCCCGAAAAGAAGCGGAGATTGTTTTCGGTTACATTTTCAGGTTCATCAGTTGTTGAACCGCCCAGGTTTAAAGAATTGTAAGGAACCTCGCTTACACCGCCATGTCTTGTACTCTCCCCAGCAATAAGTTCATGAAATTGATTAAAAATTGCTGGTCGTCGGAAAAGTGGCTTTTCGTTCATTCGGTTTGAATTTAACGGTCTTATATTTGTCGGGTTCAAATATAAGTGTCCGGAGCTGAAATTTTCCTGATAAGATGGCTTATTTCGTTTTGAAGAAAATAAGTAAAGCAGATAATTTTTTGAATATAGAGGGGCATAAAGTAATATTGAATAGTATTTAGTCTTCCATCAGATCAGGATCATTACGGATCTATACATTACAAAAATCAAAATGGCTAATTGGGTTAAAAACTGGTTGGGCAAACAGCCCGCTGAAATCAGTAAAACTAAGAATGAAACAAATAAGGCCATGAATTACCGACTTCTTGGAAATTGCGGATTGAGGGTTTCCGAGCTTTGTCTTGGAACAATGACTTTCGGAACCGACTGGGGATGGGGTGCAGATAAAGCCTCCTCTCAGCAGATATTTGATACATTTATAAATGCAGGCGGAAACTTTTTTGACACCGCAAACAGATATACCAACGGAACAAGCGAGCAGTGGCTTGGCGAGTTTGTTAAGTCTGACCGGCACCGATATGTTGTTGGTACTAAATATTCGCTAAAAGACAGGGTGGGAGATCTTAATTTCTCCGGAAATCACAAGAAGAACATGGTACGTTCTGTGGACGAAAGCCTGAAAAGGCTCAATACAGAATATGTCGATGTCCTTTGGCTGCATAGCTGGGATTTTACCACTGCAGTGGAAGAGGTTATGAGGGGATTGGATGATTTGGTAAGAAGCGGGAAAGTGCTCCATCTCGGAATTTCAAACACACCCGCCTGGGTTATTTCAAGAGCTAATACACTGGCTGACTGGAAAGGTCTGAACAAATTCGTAGCGATTCAGGTAGAATACAGTTTGATTCAACGTGCTCCCGAAAGAGACCTTTTACCAATGGCTGATGAAATGGGCTTATCTGTTACTTCCTGGGGAGGCCTGGGAAATGGATTGCTAACTGCCAAATATACCGAGGGACAAACAGGAAGACTACGTGAAAACAGTCCGCGGTTTTCAGAAAAAAATAATGCGATTGCTCTTGAGGTTAAAAATATAGCCGCGGAACTGGGAGTAACTGCTTCACAACTGGCGCTTGCCTGGATCATGCAGCAACAAAAGCCTGTGATTCCGATTGTAGGTGTGAGAAACGTAGGGCAGTTACAGGATAATATTAAAAGTCTTGAAGTTAATTTGTCTTCTGAAATTCTAACCAGACTCAACGAAGCATCCGCTATTGAGCTGGGATATCCTCATGATTTACTTGCCTCTAACGGGTCAAAAGGAGATCTGTATTCTGGGCTTTTTGATCATTTATTGTTTTAATAATTTAAGAAAGCTGCTGCTGTAAATACCAGTTCTCTATCATTTATGAAACAAAAAGCCAGTATTTTTCATTTTTTAGTTGACGCAGGTTCCTTTGCATTTTTACTGCTGCCAAATATTATTTTTTTAGTTGGTTGGTACCGTTGGTACATTGGTTTGCCAATGGCTATCGTTTCCGGCTATCTTTTTTATAGATTTTGTATCGGATACAGGAATAATATGGTTTTGGAAAACCAGGAGGTTCCGGATCGAAGATTCCTTTTAACACTTCTGGGAATAAGTGTATTTGTCGCTTACATAAGCGGCATGGGTGAAATGACCTATCAGGTTACCGATTATATAAAGCACAATGTAATTTTTAGCAATCTTGCTACCAAACCCTGGCCGGTTTTAATCGAAGATCCTAAACAGCCTGCAGCCTTTTTGTGTTATGGCATTGCCTATTATCTGCCTGCATCACTGATTGGCAAAATATTGGGTCTGAAAGTTGTGGTGGTATGCTCATTTTTATGGGGTGTGTCAGGCATTTTTTTGTGCCTGATTTGGGTGAACAAAACCATTAATTTATATAAATGGCAATTGGTGGTGTTGTTTCTGTTTTTCGCTGGTCTCGATCCTTTGTTTAATATTATTGACGGACAAAGAAACAATCTAAATGATATTCTCAGCTGGGATGGCCTTGGCTTTCCGATATTGCTAAGTTATATGTCTCCTGTAAGGCTAATGGTATGGAATCCTCAGTACGTTTTCCCAGCCTGGATTGGTACAGCTCTGATTGTGCAACTTGGTCGTTTTCATAAAAATGGAGTTGGGATATCTGCATTCTTGTCGGCACTCACCTTACTTTGGGCACCTTTTATCACAATGGGGCTGATACCGGTATGGTTATATTTTTTAGTGAAGAGCCGTTTTAAGAATCTCATTAACTATTATGCTTTGAGCGGTTTAGTGTTAGTGGTTTTAATCGGTCCTTACTATGCTGCACATCAGCCGATTCAGGACTATCCGTATCTTTTATGGCAGGAGGGAATTTTTCAGGCGATTCATGATTATACGTTTTTCATCTTCATGGAAATTGGGATTTATCTTGTTTTGGTATACCTGGTAGATCGGAAATTTGGCTTTATAGCGGGGGAATTAAGGTCACTTATGTTGCTTTCAGTTGTGGTTCTGCTTATACTTCCTGTTTACCGAATGGGCATTTTCAATGATTTTTTAATGCGCGTAAGTATGCCTTCATTATTTCTGATGACAATTGGTGTAATTGTGGTGATGTATGAGATTCTAAGAAAGAAACTCTATAAAAAATCGGTTCTAACGGGCGCACTTTGCATCTTTTTCCTGATAGGCGCAATGTCACCGTTGCGTTATATGTTTACTCCGGTTTTTCCTCCGGGCAGATATACATTAAACAGTATCAATGATGAGCAGTACTCTGTTTTTGGTATGAATGAACTCTACGATGGCTGGGAAATAAGTTTTCAGTATACCGGTAGTGAAAAATCATTCTACTATCGATATCTGAGTAATAAGTGATCACAAGTAACTGCCATCTTATAAAAATCATATAAACTGATGTGAATCATTTTTTATTGATGTGGTTGGCACGACCTTCGCTAGAGAAGTCAGACAGGAATTATTAATCGCTATGGTAATAAAATGCGGTTTGCCGTAGCCTCAATAAATTTCGATTTTTGTTTAACAAATTATACCTTTGCTATTTATAATTATTATCAACTATACCGCATAAATTAAAAAAATACAATTATGAGCACGAGTGCAAGAGAGCAGTATATTAAGGATGGTTATATTGTTGTACGTAATTTTTTTACGAAAGAAGAGATAAAAGCGATTTTCGATGAAGCGAGAGGCGTTTTTGCTTATCAGATAGAACGCGCTACCGGAACAAAGGTTGACATCAACAACCAGGATGAGTTCGAAAAAGGAATGTATGAATTCTTTGAAAAAGATTTTGAAGCATTTGTAAATACAGGCAAGCAGGTTCAGCATTTGGTTTCTCTCCACCGGTTAGGAACTGACGAACGCATTACAAAATATTTACAGGGACTTGGCCTTGAATACCCAATTATCGCGGTTAGACCTGCGATGATGTTCAACAGTCCTAATCTTGCCAAGAAGAAAGACTACTGGAAACTGGGTGCTCATCAGGACTGGCGTGGCGGGCAAGGCTCTTTGGATAGTATCGTAATGTGGTTCCCGTTGGTTGACTGCGACACGGATCTTGGTGCTCTTCAGGTTTTGCCTGGAAGCCATAAACGCGGTTTATTCTCCGGTACTGATGTAGATTATATCAGCAGCATTGAAGAAGACCTTCCCGAAGACGAATTTGTACAGCTGGAACTGGAAGCAGGAGATATTTTGATATTCTCAACTTTTACAGTTCACCGCTCAGGTACAAACGTAACACCCCATATTCGCTGGACTTCACAGTTCCGTTTCAATAATTTGACCGAAGATACTTTTGTAGACAGAGGTTTCCCTCTTCCATACATTTATAAGCCTACACCTGAGTTACTTTTCCCTGGTTTTCCAAAACAGGAGCAAGTAGAAGAGGTTTTTAAATGAATCTGATTGAATTATGATAAAGGCAAGTTTTTGCATTATCACTTACAACCATGAAAAATTCGTGGGGAAAATGCTTGATTCGCTGCTTATGCAGGAAACAACATTTCCCTTCGAGATCATAGTTGGAGATGACTGCTCGAAAGACAGGACGGCTGAAATTTTAAAAGAGTATCAAAGCCGTTACCCTGATAAAATAAGGTTGCTGTTGCATCCCAAAAACCTGGGTTTGAATGGCAAGTACAACGCTTTGCAGTGTTTTGCCATTGCCAGGGGGGAATATATAGCACAGTTTGACGGCGATGATTATTTAACCTCGCCCCACAAGCTGCAAAAGCAGGTAGAGATGCTGGACGCAAATCCACATTATTCTGCCAGCTTTCACAATGCTCAGGCAATTTATGACGACAATTCAGCGCCTCCTCATTTGGTCAATTGGCTTACGAAGAAGGAGTATACGGTTGATGATCTGATTGGAGAAGATGAGCTTTGTTTTATAGCGACTTCTAGTCTGGTTTTCCGTAAAAAAGATCTGGCTGACAATCCGGACCCTGATTGGACAAATTTGTCAACAAGCGGAGATATTCCCCGTAACATCATGTTCGCCAGCCGCGGGCCAATTGGATATATCGATGAGGTAATGTCCGTATACCGTAAAAACAGAGGCGGAGCGAGCTTTGCTGATAATCATTACAGTTCCGATTTTCTTTTTAACCGGATTCAGCTTTATTCGAATATCAACAAGCATTTTAATTACAAATACGATGCAAAGCTGAGAAAGAATATTGCTACCTACTATTACAAATTGCTTTTTGCAAAGCAGTATAAGGACAGCTATTTTTCAAAACTAAAGTTTGCTTTAAAGTATCTGGATCTTGCTGAACCAACCGGAGAAAAAAGAAAAGAGATTATCCGGCAGTTTGTTGTACCGCCTTTTCTCATGAAAACATACAGCTTTTTTGCCCTGTCGCTTTATAACCTTCGGGCAAAAGCTTAAAGTGCACGAATACAAAAAATGCCTTCCATATCAGAAGGCATTTTTTGTAACTTAAAATAATTTTTCCTGCGGAGGTTTTACTCCTTTTAAACGGATGTAAACCGTTGTTTGTCCTCTGTGGTGCGTCTGATGTTCAAAAGCTTTATCAAACGCAATTCCTGATTTCGTATCCATTCCAAAAAGTTTGATCGCTTTTCCATAATCAGCAGCAGGCGTTGCTTTTATTGATGCAATCATAAAATCATAACTATCCAGTACCACCTTGGTAACCGCCGCTTTCGACTGATCGGGCATTTTTTCTGCGGATCCGGTCATAGGGCTTTTCTGTCCCGAAGCAGCTGCTGCCATAGCAAAGTTAGCGTCGGCAAGGTGATCCATTTGCTCGGCGAAAGAACGCATTTCCGGTGTAGGCTTAAATTTGTAGCCATCTTCAGGCATCGCATCCAGGTATTCTTTGGTGTAAACTTTTGCCCTTTCCCATTCCGCAATCTGGTAATCCTGGGTCACTTGTGCGAACAGGGTTTGGGAAGTAAGCCACATCAGGCAGATAATCGTAATTTGTTTCATAGGTTTATTTGGTTGGTGGTTGTTAAATTAACCTGCGAAAGTAACTGTAAGGGTTGTCAATATCAATGGCTAAGAACTTTATTTAGTAAGTGGTCTAATAGTATCGGTTACATGTCGAAACAATTTCCTGTTTATGGAAGATAATATCTGGAATAATTTCTTTACTTGTTAGTAATAACAGATCTTATCCAAATTATGCCGGAAACTCCTGAACAGCGTACCCAAAAATATCTTGACCTTGGTCACAGTGAAGCAGAAAACCATGCTAAAACACAGCTTGAACTTTATGAAAGACATGTTAAAAATACATCGGAAGTAACCAATGTTATCTCGGAGTTTTTTAAAACAAATTTGTTAGGATTTGCCTGGCATTATTTAAAAAGCCGTTTTGGCCCTCGCCACGCTTATGAAGCTTATCCCAAAAACGGTGATAGCGGAGTTTATAAACTTCAGTCGTCCGTACCTTCCCGAAAAGAAATCAGTATTGCCTTGTTATCCGACTGGGCGAGTGATACCGAAGAGTCCGATGCTGTTGCGCATCTGGTAGCCCGCTATGCACCGGATTACACCATTCACATGGGTGACGTTTACTTCGTAGGTGCGCCAAAAGAGATAGAAGACAATTTTACCGCTCCGCATGCTTCATGGTACTATGGTGCTTCCGGCAGTTTGGCCCTTTCGGGAAATCATGAAATGTATTCAAACGGCAATGCATTTTTCCAACATCTTCTACCCGCCATGTACATACAGCAAGGTGAAGTTCGCAATACACAGCAGGCCGGTTTCTTTTGTCTGGAAAATGATCATTGGCGAATTATTGGCATTGATACGGGTTATACCTCGGTTGGCCGACCTTTTATTGAGGTACTTTCTCCACCGGATTGTCATTTAAAAAAGGAACAGGTTGAATGGTTGCGGGATGTTGTTAAAATCGGGGATATCAACGATAAGCGCGGACTGGTAATTTTGAGCCATCATCCCTATATATCTGCTTTTCGTGAGCAATATGAAAAGCCTGGAGAACAGATTCAGGAACTTTTAGGTGAAGCAAAAAGGGACATTATCTGGTTTTGGGGGCATGACCACCGCCTGGTTGTTTATCATCAGACAAGAAACGGGAAAGGGCCATTGGCCTACGGGCGATGTTTGGGTCATGGCGGATTACCCGTGGAAATTAAGTTGCCTGATAGTCAGGAAGATTCGTCCAAGATCCTGTTTTACGACACACGTGTAAGAAAGGTTATCAAGCGACACCAGCTGGGATACAACGGTTTTGTAAAACTAAATTTAGAAGGGAAAAAACTGACTGCTGAATACCGGGATCTTGAAGATACCTGTGTACTTGAAGAGGAATGGACTGCCGATATTTTAAACGGACAGTTAAAATGGAACGTCAATAGTAAACTGCCGGACCTGTAAGTTCAATCAAATAACAAAATCCGGTTATGAACCGGATTTTGGTGTATATTTAATGACTTGTGTCGTGTGAAGCGCTGTCCGCATAAAATGCAGCAAATGTTACGATCAGGCCAATCGTTCCAAGTATCAGGACGAAAAGATCTGCAAAGACTACCAATATCAGGAATAGTATAATAAATGCTGCCACGTAAGTACCCGCTGAAAGTCTTTTCGGTTCAGAAGATGCGTGCGCTGTATGAGTTGTATCTGACATGTTTCCTTAAAATTTGAATCGTAATAATTATAATGCTGCGAAAATAATAAATAGCAGCCAGTTTTCCGTAGCAAATCCCTCATTTTATCCGACGAACCTCAAATTTTGTGTTTTTATATTTTTATAAAAGAAATCTGTGATCGATCCTGACAGATTTCGCTGAGAAACTCTTTCTGTAATTTGTACTATGTAAACAATCTTCATTGCCAGAATTATATTCACTGTACTATTTCGTGATGCTTCTTGCTTTTCTAAATAACTTTCCTGTTCTTATTGATTTCGTATTGACTTGTATTTCAATATGTTATAATTTACATTCTATTAAGACAATAATGATTCTTTTCTTTTTAATTAAAAATAATTGATTGAAATATAGAATTAAACCGGGATGTTATGAAAAAACTAAACCTATTGTTCGCAGTCGCTGCCTGCTTGTTGACATCAGCTGTGAATGCCCAGGAAGTGGAAGAGAAAGGTGAAGATACTTTTTACGCGGATTTCTACGTAGTTCAGGATAAACCAATGCAGTTTAAGCTCAGCTATAATCATCCGGTTAGCGACAGGCTGACCGTGCGTATCATTGACGGCGAGAAGAATATTTTGTTTGCTGAGAAAACGCTGGTGTACAAAAGGTATCTGAAATACTTCGATTTATCAACTTTCGCAGATGGTAAGTACACTTTCGAGCTTACAGACGGAGAGAAAAAAGTTGGGCATTCTTTTATGGTTACGACAGAAACCAAACGAATAGTAACAGCAAGAGTTAAGGAGGAAAACATCATGACCGGTTTGTAATTTTGCAGCATCGTAGCAATGGTTTCTGTTGAATCCTTACATTTGTTTTAGTAAGAAAATGAAGCGGATATCACCGTTTTGTAAGTCTGGTTCTAAAACAAACAGAAATGCCGTATATAATTGGTTGTGATATTGGCACAACAAATGTAAAGTCAGTTGCTTTTGATTCCGCTTCAGGAGAAATTCTACATGCGCACAGTGAAGGTTACGAAATGCAGCATCCGGAAACCGACTGGAGTGAACAGGACCCTGAGGAAATTTTTCAGGCGGCATGTAAAACGATAAAAAAAGTAGCTGCAAAACTTAAGAATAAAAATGAACTCTTAGGAATCAGTTTCAGTGCAGCTATGCATGGTGTACTGGCCCTGGACAAATCAGGAAAACATCTCACAGGTTTGATAATATGGGCAGATAACCGAAGTTCATTTATAGCAGAAAAATTAAAGAGTTCGGTTGTCGGCAAAAAGATTTACCATAACAACGGAACGCCCATTCATGCCATGACTCCCGTTTGTAAATTGATTTGGCTAAAAGAGCATGAGCCGGAAGTTTACAAAAAAACGTACAAGTTTATTGGCATTAAGGAGTATATCATTTATCGTCTGACTGGAAATTTTGTTGTGGATTACTCCATCGCTTCTGCAACCGGGATGTTCAATATCAGGGAGTTGAAGTGGGATGAATATACTTTGAAGAAACTTGGATTGAAATCTTCGAAGTTATCAGAAGCCGTTTCTCCCTATCATATTGAAAAGTTACCGCAAAAAAATATTTTGGGCTTGCCGGCAGATACTTCCCTCATTATGGGTGCGAGCGATGGTTGTCTGGCTAACCTGGGAAGTGGTGCCATAGAATCAGGTTCAATGGCGGTAACAATCGGTACCAGCGCTGCGGTTCGCATCAGCTCGGATAAGCCTTTTTCTGACAAACTGATGCAAACTTTTTGTTACGTACTCGATGAGCAGACATTCGTGATCGGCGGTCCATCTAATAACGGTGCAGTGGTATTTGAGTGGCTCATGAATACATTTTTCCCAAAAAAGGAATTTGACGAAGTTTTTGAAGAGGCATCAAAAATAAAGCCCGGGGCTGATGGTTTGCTATTTTATCCGTACCTGCTGGGAGAGCGCGCGCCATTGTGGAGTTCTACTGTTCGGGGAGGATTTTCCGGCCTTGATATTCAGCATACGCTTCCGCATTTCGCCCGGGCTGTTATGGAGGGAATTCTTCTGAACCTTTACAGTATCGGAAAAGTGCTTCTGAAAATGCAGGAAATTAAAACGATTTATGCTAATGGTGGTTTTGCAAGAAGTCCTATCTGGGTTCAGATGCTGTCTGATATTTTTGGCAAAAAAGTAAAACTAAACGAAACGGTGGAAACCGGCGCCATTGGCGCGGCAATGATGGGTTTGAAGGCATTGGGTGTTTATAAAGAATTTTCGGAAATGAAATCTTTTACTTCGGTAGGGCAGCAATTTAGTCCTGATTCAAACAATCATGAAGGTTACCACACGCTTAGTGAAAAATTCATAAAGGGAGCCAGACTGATGCTGGCGCATGCTGTGTAAAAAAATGAAGGTTTCAGAAGAGGACGCATAGCTGATTTAAAACTTTACGTTCTCTGCATTAATCTCTAAATCTTTGCGTGAAATATTTCAGTTACATTTTTTCCAAGCTGATATGCTGTTTTTTAACCTTTAATATTTCTTTCTTACTATTTGTTTTCTCGTTATCCTTATTCATTAAAAGCGTCAGAAATAACGATAAAACTCCAATAATCAGCCAAAACAAATCCGTTCCTGCAACGTAAAAGCTATTTTTTGCCAGTGAAACCCAAATCCAGTCTCCGGTAACGAAACCATTGATTAGCGGTACGATGATCGAAAATAAGCCGCCCAAAAAAAGATAAAGCTGTGTTGCTTTTGCTTCGTTTTTTGAAAACAAGCCGGCGATTGTAAATATTAACCACGAAACAAAAAACGCTGTTCTAACCCAAAATACATGTTTTACACTATCAGGCACCGAAAGTTCGGCACTGAACAGGATTGCAACGGCAGGAAAAAGTCCGAAGCAGATAGCAAGATAGGTTTTGGTAACCTGGTGATGAAAGCGTTTTTGTTTATCTGTGTACGTTTTTTTGTTGCGTGCTTCTTTCCAAAGTAAAATGCCACTGATAATTACAAAACCTGTAAACAAAGCAAGCAGAAAATAAATGGCTTTAAGGATCAGTCCGCCGAAAGTTGCATAATGCAGCCGGGTTATACCATACAGTACCGACTGTGCATATGTTTTGCTTCCGGGTAAATAATTGGCAACCATTTTGCCATCTTTTAAAGAAAATGTTGCAGATCCGTCTCCGGCAAATGTTTTGCTGTTTTCTACTGCCGCTGCCATCATGCCATCTACCCGGTTATAATTTTTGATCTGAACATAATGCAGCTCAACATCCGGTCGGCTTTTCTTTAGGTTATCAAGAATATTTGTAATCTTTTGATTTTTGGTGGCCAATGGAGAATTTTCATTTGTGTCCATTGCTCTTTCTGCAACAATAGCTTTTAGTGCTTTTTCCTGATCTCCATTATAAAAAACAATCACGACCGGAAGTAATACGAGCAGTGAAAGCATATAGTAAGCGCCGGTAATCGCATACATAAACTGAAAGGGAAGGCCCAGCAAACCAAAAACAGTGTGGGAGTTTGTCCAGATTTGCTTCCACGTTCCTTTGATTGAAAAGCCATTGAATTTACTGAAAATATTCCGCCAGTGAATCATCACACCGGTTACCACTGCAAATGCAAAAAACAGCGCAACAAATCCGGATAGATACCTTCCGATAAACGGAATCTGATCGAAAAAATGCAGCCGGTAAAGTGTTTCACCAATGGTCGTTTTCTCTTCTTCGCTGAATGTTTTGGTAATTGGGAAATAAGTGGCAGCATAATGTATTTCAGGTTTGCCCTTTGGAACAATTTCATGTCCGTAAATTTGAACCCTCGGTTCTTCTTTCGAAGGTATCCTGATCGTTATATCCTCCGACAAATCGAAAGACGGTTTGTTTTTCTTTATAGTAGCGAGAAGCTCGTCGTAATCGATTTTTTCGGTTATTGGCTTGCGGGCCTGCGGATTTTCCCACTGATAAAATTCTTCTTTAAAGAGCGTAAATGCGCCTGCAAAAAATATCACATAAAGGGCAAAACTGATCACGATTCCCGACACGGTGTGCGTGTGAAAAGTGATATTATAAAGACGGTTGGATAAACCTTTTAATTTCATAACTATTTGAGGAAGTAGATAATAACAGCGCATGTTAAGGTACTCAGCAGATATATTCCCCAGATAACCCAGCCATTCCGGGCCAGGAATGCGACAATCATTAGTGCGATCCAGAACATAAAAACAGTGAATGCTCCTGTGAGTATTACGGCTACGCGGTCGGGAATTAAAACGCTGAGTACCATTTGGAATGAAACGGCAAGCAAATAGCCACCGATTAAACCTGCGGTGATTTTAAGAGCCCTTTGTCCAGGGGTGGATAAATATTCGTTTTTAGCCGGCATAGGATACAAGTTCAATAAGTGCCAGAAAATGAACAGCGGCAACAAGTCCGTAAAAATATGTTTTACCCAAAACAGCAAAGAGCTGTATCAGCAAAAAGCCAAGCATGCAAGCTGCCAGTGAAAGCAATAATCCGCCAGCCCAACCGCCGGAGCTGATATAAATGGCGGTACCAATCATCAGAAGCAGAGGTGCGACAATGTTTAAGCCAGGAAAAGAAAGTTTTTGTAGAAATAGTGGGAAGTACTTCGACTTAGAATAGTACAAGTAGAGTCCGGCAATAATAAAGTAGAGTGCTAGCATAAAATAATTTTTACAAATATTGATATTATTTAGTTTTAGTCCAAATAAGTTATTTACATTTGGCGAAAATTGATAAATCAATGTCTATGAGAATACTTTTCCTCAACGTTTTTTTATGCTTAATTACTTCTGTAACTGTTGCTCAGAGTCACCTGCTGAGCGGTACTGTGAGAACTTCCGGAAATGAAGTATTATCCTTCGTTTCGGTTTCTTTAAAAAATACAAGTTATTCAGCGGTTACAAATGAGGCTGGTGAATTTTTGATCCCGAAAGTCGCAGGCGGTAACTATACGCTTGTTGTGAGCCATATCGGTTTTAAGGTTTTCGAAAAAGATATCATCATCAAAGACAAATCTGTTTTTGAACAAATTGTACTCACAAGTGAAGCTACCGATTTGAATGAAGTTTTGGTTAAAACTGAAAAACAAACAAAAATCCAGGAAACCAAACCGATCTCGATCAGCAGCATTGAAGTAAAAAATGTAATCAGCCAGAATGTGTTGATCACCGATGTGGTAGACAGACTTTCAGGCGTGCGCATCCGCAGGTCGAGTTCGCTTGGGGAAAGTTCCGACATTTCAATTAACGGGATGCGGGGCAATGCAGTCAGGGTTTACATCGACGGACTTCCGCTGGAATTTATTTATCCAAATTTTGATATTTCGACTTTGCCACTGGGCAATCTGAAACGGATCGATGTTTACAAGGGTGTTTTACCGGTAGATGTTGGTACGGACGCTTTAGGCGGCGGGATTAACCTGATTACCGAACAGAAGTCTTACAACTCTCTGAAAGCCTCATATAGTTTAGGCTCTTTTAACACGCATCTGGCCGATTTTAACCTGGGACTGACCAACGCTAAAAATTACTTTATCAATATTTCCGGAGCATATCATTTTTCTGATAATGACTACAAAATGAACGCCCGGATTTATGAAAAAAACAACAAGGTTGAACGTATCCGCCGTTTTCATGACCGCTATCGTATGGCGTTTGGTGCAATTACTGTGGGGACGCACAGCAAACCCTGGGCGGATGAATTAAAACTTACTTTGAATTTGTCGGGTGGAGATAAAGAACTGCAAAACGGAGCACGCGTTACCGGACTTGCTTTTGGAGAAGCCAATTACACAGCACAAAATCTATCTGCAATTCTGAAATATGACAAGTCATTTTTAGGGGAAAAAGGTCTTTTTACAACAACATTAAATTACAGTGATCAGACGCTCGAATACGTAGATACAACCCGGAACGTGTATAGCTGGAGTGGTAAAATCGTAGGACGACAGGGCCAGCAGGGAGAATATTCCCGGTCAAATTCTGAAACTTATATCCACAGCTGGGTAAACAGAACCAGTATTTCGTTAAAACTGGCGCCAAATCACAAGTTGTTGTTTTCGAATTTATACGCTAAACAAAAGCTAACAGGAATCGATTATTTGGAACAAAATGCGGATGAGGACTATTTACGCATTCCGCAGTACCTGACCAAAAACGTGGCCGGTATCCAGTATGAAGGTTTATATCTGGAACGACTGACATTTTCTGCGGCTTTGAAAAGGTTTGATTACATTCTCAACGGAGCCGAAAACAATACATTTCAGCTGGTGAAAAAGAAGGACGGAATCTGGGGTTACAATGCTGCTCTAAAGTATGACATCGCGGAAGGAGTTTTTGTAAGGGCATCTTATGAAAAGGGGTTTTTGATTCCTTTATTCTCCCAATTTGTCGGAAACGGGGCGGAAATAGTCCGGAATACCGACCTGCTTCCTGAAAGCAGTGATAATGTAAACGTCGGGTTTTCAGTTGCGAAGCCGGTCAGTAAGCTTGTCAATATTACTTCTACCGTTAATGGATTTTATCGTAATCAGCACGATATTATTTTTATCGGAGATGGTGTTATCAGGAGATACGATAATGCCGACCAGGTTCGTACCGTAGGTGTGGAAGGCGATGTGCTGCTCACCTATAAAAATGCTTTTAGCTGGAAAACGAACGTAACGTTTTTACGCAAAACTTTTACCAAAGTGAAGCTTGTTGAAAGTCAGTTTTTAGTCGGAACGGGTTTTCCAAACAACCCTACTTTTTACGCGAACTCGGAGCTTTCGTGGCAAAAGGTAAATCTTGTTAAAAACGATGACCGCTTCCGGGTTTATCTGTTTTATAATTACATCGCGCCTTTTAACCACATCACGATCGGGCAGGGGAATAGTCTCAAAAATACACCGGAAGCTTATGTTCCTGTTCAGCATCGGTTAGACGCGGGGTTATCGTACAAATTTCCCAAACGCGCGTTGACGGCTTCTGTCAATGTTTTGAATGTGTTGAATGCCGAATTATTTGACAATTATCTGGTGCCGAGGGCAGGAACAAACTTCAATATTAAAGTCATCTACGAAATTTCCAATTTCTGATTGGACGTTAAAAACTGTTACCACCTTTTGTAAACTTCTATTTTAACACCTGTTCAATACAAATCTCTAACAATGAAAATGACCAAATTTTTACTTTCTGTTTTATTTGCCGCTGCCCTCGTTTCCTGTAAGGACGATTCGGAACCTGCCGAAGATTCACTTTACCAGGAAGAAGGTTATGTGATGGCCACTATTTCACAGTCAACTGCCGGATTTAGCTTTTATGCAGGATATTTTAATGCGCTTCCTACGGGAGATGTAGACATGACCAAGAAAACTGCATACAGTAGTTTTTTGATTAAAACCGGTTACAAAAACTACATTTTCGGAGCTGCGCTTAACGGAGATAAAAAACTATCGAAGCAGGCTATTCTGAAATCAACCGGAGCGATTACTGAAATTGCAAGCATTCCTTTGATTGACGGTTTATCTGCGGTAAAAATTATTGATGACAACCTGGGTGTGTACACGACTTACGGAAACCGTGCGATATTCTTTTTTAACCCGACTACGATGGAAAATCTGGGTCAGGTAGATATGAGCAGCGCACAGAATTTCCCTAACAACGAAACCAACATTTATACCCACCTGATTTACAGGCCGACGGATAAGAAACTTTTTGCAACGCTTTTCACCAACAGCAGCAAAACGGGTCAGTATTACGATTCGCAAAATACGTATGTTGAGGTGATTGATGTTCCAACCAAAAAGTGGCAGAAAACGGCTATCTTCAAACAAGCTACTTATCCGGTTTCAAGAGGTGCAGAACACGGACTTGTTGATGAGCAAGGAAATGTGTTTGTTACCACACAAGGACAATACGGCCTGGACGGTCAATTAGGGGCAAACGGTGCGATTCGTTCAAAACCACAAATTTTAAAAATCCCTGCCGGTAAAACGGATTTTGATTCAACTTATTCTTTTAATCCGGTCAATGTTTTTGGACAAAAAAACCTGGTTTTCCAGTTGGTTTTGGGTACTATTTACGATGCAAACGGAATTGCTTACGCTTGTATTTCCGGTCAGCAGGATCCTCCTCGTTTGGTTGAACTGGTTGGTAAACTGGCTACACAAACGATTACAGCAACTGAGTATACAGAATTGCAGCAGCTTGCTTTCTACGGAGCAAACCAGCGTTGGGTAAAATTAGACCTGAATGCAAAAACGGTTTCACTCCTTGCAGATCTGCCATTGACAGCGGGTTACGGTTATCCGTCTTCAACGAAGTATGATGGCAAGTTTTATTTCCCGATTTACAACACGGATTTAAAACTGAATGGCTTTTACAAATATGATCCTGCCACCGGGAAATCTGAAAAAATCAACACCGTTACAGCAGGTGGACTTGTTACTGACTTTGTGAAGTTTACAAAATAACATATACTGTTTTACATAAAGGGCTTGCCGGGTATGTGTATCCGGCAAGCCTTTTATTTGAATCAAACTGAATTTCTTTTAAACAAAAATACCGCCTCAGTTTCCTGAGACGGCATTTTTTGTAGCTCTAATTGAAGAAAGCTTAGCTAATTAAAACTTGTAATTGATACTAAACCTTGCATTTCTTGGTGCTTCTGCCTGCCAGGAATAAACGTTACCCATGTATCCGTAAAACGAGCCGCTGTACAGATATTCATCCAAAATGTTAAAGACGTTCAGAGTAAGTTTGATATTATCTTTTTCCCAGAAAAGACCGCCGTCCAGTTTAAAATAATTTGGAAGGTTTTCTTTTGCATTGCTTGTGTTCCAGGTGCCTGTAGCCCTGTCGGCAAGATAGGTGAAACCTGCTGAGATACCTGTTCCTTTCAGCGCGCCGTTTTGAAGCTTGTAACTCAGCCAGCTGTTTACGGTATGTTTGGCAAATCCCGGGATTACATCATCCACTTTAATGTCCGTAACACCTGCTGCAACCTTGGTCACTTTTGAGTCTGTGTAAGCATAATTTGCCACCAGGTTCAGGCCGTTGACAATCGTGCCACGTAAATCAAATTCAACGCCCTGCGCTCTTTTTTCTCCCAGAACGATACTTAAACCTGAGTTTGGCGGGCTGTTAGGATCCGCAGTCAATTCGTTTCTTTTTGTAATGCTGTAAATCGCCGCTGTTGTATTCCACTTTCCACCCGCCCAGTCTTTTTTAATACCGATTTCCCGGTTGTTTCCTGTAAGGGGTTTTATGGTACCGCCGTTTGCAAGTTTACCTGATTGCGGCGTAAATGCCTGATCATACAAGGCGTAAAGCGACGTTTGTTTGTCCAAAGAAATACTTAAACCAACACGTGGTGTAAAATGTTTGTCAGAAACCTGCGGGCCTCCCCATGACGACTGGCTCACATAAGTATAACGACCTGCAAGTGTAAGTCTTATTTTGTTGTTCAAAAAGCCGAGTTCATCCTGTGCGTAAATTCCTGTATATTTTTGATCCATTAATCCACCGCCGTTGACTGCCCTTGCTTCCAGGTTTAGCGTGCGGTCCCAAACGGGGTAACCGTTATTAGGTGCACCTGTGTATGGAGAGTGAATGTTATACTCGCCTCCCAAAGTGTCCAAAGCATGTGACTGAACCCAGTCTGCCATGTAATCTTTTGAACCGATATCAATTCCCCCTAAAATACGATGTGTTACCGCACCGGTTGAAACATTACCATTCAAAAAAACCTGAGCCAATGTCATTTCGCTGGCCGCATCCCAGATGCCTACACTGCGGATCAGGCCGCCGTCGGGATTAACTACATTTGGCCATAAGCTTGTACCTTTTTGCTGATAGTTAAAGTAAGCAGCCTGAGCTGTAATTCGCCAGTCACTGTTAAACTGATGCTGAAGATTCAGGAAGAAACTGTGATCTTTAATCTTCGTCGGTTCCAAGCCAGCTGGCAAAGTTGTGAAATCGCGGGGAAGTGTGGCGTAGCCCTCAGTAGAAAAAATGTAGTAAGAGCCTACATCTGACATTTTTGCATATTGTAACGTGTACTCAGCAGTCAATTTGGTTTTTTCGTCAATCTGGTAGGATACAACCGGTGCAATGCTGTAACGGTTGTTGTACTCATTGGCGCGGAAAGATTTCTTGTTTTGACCTGAAACGTTTAAACGATAAAGCAACTTTCCATCCTGACTAAGTTTGCCATCAAGGTCAAGTGCTGTACGAAATAACCCGTAATTCCCAACGGTAATAGAGGCTTCTCCTTTTGTTTGTCCTGTTGGTTTTTTGGTAACAACATTATACAGTCCGCTTGGATCACCATTGGCAAGCATAAATCCGGCCGGTCCTTTTACAAATTCGATGTGATCGACAAAGCTCATATCTTCTGTCAGCGGTCCCCAGAAAGAACTTACTACGTTAAAGCCATTGCGGAAAGCCTGAATTTGGGAACCCCGCATGGTAATATTCGCATACAAATCACCCCAGTGTTCAAGCCTTGCGGCACCGCTTACGTTTCGGATCAGACCGTCGCTCATACTGATAATCTGCTGGTCGGAAAGAACTTTGGAGGAAACGACCTGGATATTCTGCGGCGTTTCCAGAATAGGGGTTTGTATCCTGAGACTGGACGAAACTTCATTTGTTTTATAACCGCTTCCACCGTGTACTACTACTTCCTGAAGCTGGTTTGCATCTTCTTTCAGGCTTAAAGAAATGGTAGCAGTTTCTCCTTCTTTTACCTCAACCTCTTGTTCCTGTGTAACCAGGCCTACAAAGCTGGCTAAAAGCGTGTAACTCCCGGGCTTCACTTTGTTAAGATTAAACCGGCCATCACTGTCAGTTGTTGTTCCGGATTTGGAGCCTTTCAAGCCAATAGATACAAATTCTGCCGGTTTGGCATCAGAGGTTAGTATTTGTCCGGATATTTTTCCGGTTTGGGCAAACGCTGATAGCGAAAGCAGGCATAACGTTGTTAATAAAAAATATACTCTTTTCATCTTATTTAAAATTGGTCTAAGTAATACTGCGGCGCGAATATCCGATAGGAATTTTTACAAAACAAGTATTAATTAGAATTGTTTTAAATAAGTGGTTTTGAGAAGAAATAGCGTATTTAATTATGTAACTCGATGCAGATCAGTTCATCACGATCATCAAAGAGTAAGTTAAGCGAGCTGTCTAAGGCCTGCTTTTTATATCTTAAATAAAAGGTAAGGGCTGTTTTATAATTTCTATTAAAACTTTTACCGGGAACTGCGGATACCGTAAAACCGAGAAAGGTGATCTCATTATCTTTATTAGATTCTTTTTTTAATTTATCAGATATCAAAAGAAGTTTTTTCATGATAGTAAACATAAATGGCAGCTTACAAAAAAGCCACTCCGATCAAACGATGGAATGGCTTTCTTCAATGTGTTTTTTAATCAGAACTTATAGGAAACCGACAAGCGGAAGTTTGTTCCCGGTTCGGTTTGCCAGTAGTAATATCCTCCCCAGGTATATGGTGCACCGGAGTAAAGATATTTATTCAAAATATTGTTAACCAAAAGGTTGTATGATATTTTATCTGATTTGAAGGTAATTCCACCATCCAGTCTGAAATAGTCAGGAAGGCTGTTTGCCGAATTGTCAAAAACGTACCATGGTGCGCGTCCTTGCTGGTACTGGTAACCAAGAGAAAGTCCAAGACCTTTCAGACTACCTTCCCGAAGGTTATAGCTAATCCATGTATTCTGAACATGTTTGCTTGAACCGGCTACCTGATTTCCAACCACGGACTCATCGCTGTCTTTGGTTACCTTAGCATTCGTGTATGCATAGTTAATCATCACATCAAGACCTTTCAGTATTTCACCGCGGATATCCCATTCGATACCTTTCACTTTTTGCTGACCATTTTGTCTGTTAAATGTGATGCCGCCGGTTGAGTGTTCAAGATCTGCGGTAAGTACATTGTTTTTAGTGATTTGATAGAAAGATAAAGTTGAACTCCATTTGTCGTTCAGCCAGCCTCTTTTCAAACCAACTTCCATATTATTTCCGGTTTTTGGATCAAAACTTTTTCCCTGCCAGTCGGTACCGTAATTTTCGCTGAACGATTGATCATAAATAAGATACAAGGCAGAACTTTTGTCAATCGAATAACTTAGTCCAACACGTGGCGTAAATTTGCTGGTCTTATAACTTCCATCATAATAAGTGCTCGTTTTTAGTGTTGTATATCTTCCTGCAAGTGTCAACCGAAGTTTGTTTTCCCAAAAGCCAAGTTCATCCTGAACGTAAAGTGCTGTATAACCATTGGTGTAACGAACACTTCTTTCCTTAATGGACCTGCTCCTGTCCAGAACAGGTGCAGTAGCAATTCCGTAAACGGGCTTGTAGATATTGAAAGTACTGTCACCAAGTGCATAATTTTGAGCGAAGTCGTGGTAATACTCTTTGGTGCTCATGTCAAAACCTCCTAATATTCTATGTACCACAGTGCCGGTTTTCTGAGTGCCGTTGATGAACATCTGTCCCATTTTACTTAGCCCAAGAACATCCCAGATACTTACTCCTCTTTGCATTAAGCTATCATTTGAAGGCAAAAAACGCTGCGGCCAAACTGTTGAACCAACCTGATTGTATTTGAAAAATGCAGCTTGTGCTGTAAACCGCCAATCGTTGTTGATCTTGTGCTCAAGAATGGCAAGAATACTATTGTCGTTGATGTCTGTAGGAGCCAGATTTGGTTCTGCAGTTGTAAAATTCCTTGGTAACTCAGCATATCCTTTTTTCGAAAATGCATTGTTTGTACCCATAATACTCATCTGTGAAAACTGTCTTGTGTATTCAAGCGTTACGGCTGTTTTTTCATCAACCTGATATTTAATAACAGGTACGATCGAGTAACGGTTGTTATATTCAAAGTCGCGGTGTGACCCTTTAAGCTGGCCCATCAGGTTAAGACGATAAAGTAATTTTCCGTCTTTTGACAGTTTGCCATCCAAATCAAGCGTCGTACGGTAAGTATCAAAACTTCCCAATGTAAAACCAACTTCTCCTCTTGTCTTTCCGGTTGGTTTTTTGGTTACGACGTTGTAAAATCCGCTGGGATCACCGTTGGCTAGCATAAAGCCGGCAGGGCCTTTTACAAATTCAATTCTGTCTACCATACTTACGTCTTCAGCAAGAGGCCCCCATGTCATTTGCACATTCATACCATTACGGAAAGCGCCAATCTGGCTTCCACGCATATATATAAGTGCATAATTGTCCCAGTGCTCAACCCGTGTTGCGCCGCTCACATTACGCGTAACGCCTTCCAGCATATCAAATATCTGCTGATCAGCCAACACCCTTCTCCCGATTACCTGAATATTCTGTGGTGCTTCCAGAATAGGAGTTGCCAGACGAAGGCTTGGAGATGTCTGGTCGGTTTTAAAGCTGTTTCCGCCGGTAACTACAACTTCCTGTAATTGCTGGGACGATTCATCAAGCACAAAGTCAGAGCTGGTAATTTCGCCCGACGTGATTTCAATATCCTTTTCAACAGGCTGAAGACCAACCAGTGTAACTCTTACCTGATATTTACCAGGCTGTATTTTTTCAATCAGATAATTTCCTTCCGAGTTACTTACGGCTCCGATACGTGTGCCTTTCAGAGAAATAGAAACATGGACGGCGGGTCCGCCATCAGCAGTATTGACGGTACCTTTCAAACTTCCGGTTTGTGCAAAAGCACAGGTGAAAGACAGTGCGCAAAGCACTAAAACAATGTATAATTTTTGCATTTTTATTTGAAACTGGTCTAAATAATAAAATCCGGGTGCAAATATCATATAGTGTTTTGAGGTAAACAAGTTTATTTGGATTTATTTTAAATAGATCTTTTAGGATGGGTTTAAGTGTTGGTGTAAAATGTTTTAAATTAAGTAATTGTAATTTAAGTACTTATGCGGTGACTAAATTTTTGAAAATAGAATTATTTGGATAAGTAATTTTTTAAAATAAAAAAGCAGAATCAATTTTTTGATTCTGCTTTAATTTGGTAAAACCATGATAATCTACTTCTTTTCTTCAACTGCTTCCACCATTTTTTCTGTTACAATTTTTTTGTCAGATGAATTTCCCCAGGAATTTTGAATGTAATTCATCACATCTGCAATCTCATTATTATCAAGGCCTGGTGCCGGCATCATGTTATCGTAATCGATTCCGTTTACCTTAATTTTTCCTATCAGGCCAAACTTAACTGCATAAATTGCTTTTTCAGGGGTTTTTATTAGGTAATCCGATTTGGCCAAAGGGGGAAAGGAGGCCGGAACGCCTTCGCCGGTTCCCATGTGGCAGGTGATACAGTTTTCCGAATAAACCAGTTTACCCCGCTCAATGCTTTTGGCAAGCGCATCATCCTGATCGGCAAGTGTGGCTGAATAGAATACCGGACCTAAAATCAAAAACAATAATTTTTTCATTTGCTATAAATTAACAATAGCACGGACCAACGATCCGCGCTATGTATGATAAACGTATAACTTAACTTCCTAACTTCCGGACTAAGATTTTGGACTAATTTTTACAATCTTTCCTGAGCTTTCCAGAACAACATAAATATTACCATCCGGTCCCTGGCGAACATCCCGTACCCGGCCAATCCCTTGGAAAAGAATCTCTTTTCCTGTTACTTTATTTCCTTTAACAGTCAGGTGTTGCAGCTGCATAAATTTTAATGAGCCGACGATCAGGTCACCATTCCATTCTTTAAATTTGGGGCTTGTAACGAAAGTCATTCCGCATGGAGCGATAGACGGCCGCCAGAAAATAACAGGCTGCTCCAATCCGGCACGTGCTGTATCTTTTGAAATAATACTGTTGTCATAATCAATGCCATAAGTGATTAATGGCCAGCCGTAGTTTTTCCCCTTCTCTACTATATTTAATTCATCGCCGCCTTGTGGACCATGCTCATGTTCCCAGATCACGCCGGTTGTCGGGTGGATTGTCATCCCCTGAGGATTGCGGTGCCCATAGCTCCAGATTTCAGGTCTTGCACCTTCTGTTTTTACAAAGGGATTATCAGTTGGGATTTTTCCATCTTCATGCAAACGAACAACTTTTCCCTGATCCTTGCTCAGGTTCTGAGAATTTTCTTTTTGTCCTCTTTCTCCTAATGACAAGAAAACATATCCTTTTTTATCGAAAACAATCCGTCCGCCAAAGTGAACATTGGCTTTTACATTTGGAATAGCTTTAAATATTTGCTGAATGTCTGTCAGCGCATGATCTTTTAGTTTAGCACGCATTAAAGCAGTATTGGCACCGCCGTCATCACCTTCCTCGCCTTCTTTTTTAGGAGAAGAGTAGCTGATGTAAATCCATCCGTTGGTTTTATAATCAGGGTGAAGAGCAACATCGAGCAAACCGCCTTGTCCTTTATAGTATACTTCCGGTATGCCTGAAATTTCCTGTGGGTCAAGCACTCCGTTTTTGACAAGGCGAAGTTTACCGCCGCGCTCAGTGACAAGCAAATCTCCGTTTGGTAAAAAGCCGGTAGCCCAGGGCATCTTCAGGCCGGACGCAACGGTATCTACTTTAAGATTTGCTTCTGTAAGTTTTTTAGGGGAGTTTTTGTCTTCGGTTATGCCGCTGTTGCTCATCAAAGCAAGCGATGCGGAAAGTAATATTCCGCACAGCACAACAGGAAGGCTCTTATTTAGCAATGTAATGTTGTTCTTCATGAAATCAAGGTGAGTGAAAAGTTGGTTTAAGTTGTAGACTCAAAGGTAATAAAAAGAAAGAGGTAGCTGTGCTACCTCTCCTTATTTAACCAGTTCCAATTTATTTAAATGCTCTGTTATCAGATTAATTTCCTCTGTGCTTAGATCGATGTCCATCGCAGCAGCATTTTGAAGGGCCTGTTTAGCGTCTCTGGCACCAACCAGCGCAATGGTAATTCCGGGCTGCTCAACTGTCCAGCGTAAAACAAGCTGTCCCAATGTGGCATTTTTCTCCTCTGCGATTGGTTTAATTTTGTCCAGGAATTCGTTAACCAGTTTCAGGTTTTCATCCTTGTAAAAATAAAGTGAGGCGCGGTGGTCATCAGCTCCAAATTTATATCCGGGCTTCATTTTTCCGGTTAGTAAGCCACGTTCCAGCGGACTGTATGCCAAAATTGCTTTTTCGTGTTCCAGGCAGTAGGGAATAGTATCCTTTTCTATATCCCGTTTTACCATACTATATGGAACCTGATCAGAAACCAGATTGATGTATTTGGATGCTTCACGCATCAGGTCAGCGCTATAATTACAAACACCGGCATAACGAATTTTTCCTTGTTTGATCAGTTCGGAAACAGCACCCATTGTTTCCTCAATAGGTGTAGTTTTATCGTGCCAATGAATTTGGTAAAGGTCAATGTAATCCGTGCCTAGTCTTTTGAGACTGTCTTCACATTCCTTTATAATACTCTCTTTTCCGGCGTACTTGTAGATATCAATGTTGTTACCGGCATTGTCCTTACTGTGCATGGCAAGATCACCTTTCTTAAGATCCCAGCGCATTCCATATTTGGTAAGAATCTGAACCTTATCGCGTGGGATATCCCTAATTGCCTCACCTACAATCTCTTCACTAAGTCCCTGTCCGTAAACGGGGGCAGTGTCAATTGAAGTTACACCCGCATGGTACGACTCCTGAATTGCTTTTACGGCCTCACTTCTTTCTGTTCCACCCCACATCCATCCACCTGCGGCCCATGCACCAAAGGTTACGACCGATAGTTGGAGATCTTTATGTTCCGGATGATCTGAATTTCCTATTTTTCTGTAAATCATATATGTAGCTTTTTGCTAATAGCACTAGGCTTTTAACTAGTTTGTGAGATGAATATGAGTTCAATAATTATGCCAACTTATCGAAGTAAAACTTACTTTGATAAGTTGGCATAATTTAAGGAAAGCTAATGGCTAATCGCCAAAAGCTACTTACTCAATGAAAACGGCGCATTCTCAGGCTTAACACCCCAGGTTTTTGATGGCTGACTTGCCAGATTAAACTGAATAGTTCCGCCTTTCAAAATATCTGCGTGTTCAAGATAGGTTTGTCCGTAAGGTTTTCCATTCATTGCTGCAGACTGGATGTACAAATTTTTATCACTCGTTGCCGGTGCCTGAACAACAAATTTCTTTCCGTTTTCAAGGGTGATGGTTGCTTTTTTGAAAAGCGGGGAGCCAATTACATACTGTGTAGTACCTGGTGTTACCGGGTAAAAACCCAATGATGAAAACACATACCAGGCGGAGGTTTGACCGTTGTCTTCGTCACCGCAATAGCCATCAGGAGCGGCCTGATACAATTTGCGCATCACTTCCCGCGACCAGTATTGCGCTTTCGAAGGCGCTCCTGCATAATTGTAGAGATAAATCATGTGCTGGATCGGCTGGTTTCCATGCGCATAATTTCCCATGTTCATGATCTGCATTTCCCGTATTTCGTGAATCGGGAAACCATAATAGCTGTCATCAAAAATCGGAGGCAGCGTAAATACGGTATCCAGTTTCTGAACAAATGCTTCCCTTCCGCCGACCAGTCCTATCAAACCTTTAACATCCTGAAAAACCGACCAGGTATAGTGAATGCTGTTTCCCTCGGTAAATGCATCTCCCCATTTGAAAGGATTAAATGGGGTCTGGAACTTGCCATCTTTATTCTTTCCGCGCATCCATTTTGTTTCAGGGTCAAAAATGTTGCGATAATTCTGGCTGCGTTTCAGGTAAAGGTCCACTTCTTTCTGTGGCTTTTTAAGTTCTTTTGCCAGTTGAGAAATACAAAAATCAGCATAAGCATATTCCAACGTCCTGGCAGCATTTTCATTTACCTTAACATCATAGGGAACATATCCAAGTTCATTATAATATTCGTGTCCAAAACGGCCTACTGAACTGACAGGGCCGGCATTTTCCGTATTTTTAATGATTGCTTCGTAAAGTTTATTGATATCATAACCACGGATTCCTTTTACATAGGAATCCGCAATCAATGAAGCTGAGTTCGATCCGATCATACAATCGCGGTGACCGGGACTTGCCCATTCTGGTAAATACCCGCTTTCGTCATATGCATTGGCAAGTCCTTCCATGATATGCGAATTCAGGGTCGGGTACATCAGAGTAAAAAATGGAAAAACAGCACGGAATGTGTCCCAGAAGCCATTGTCTGTGAACATATAACCCGGTCGCACTTCACCATTGTAGGGGCTGTAATGCACGATTTTGTTACTTGCATCAAATTCGTAAAACTTTCTTGGGAAAAGAAGAACTCTATAAAGGCAGGAATAAAATGTCCGTATCTGATCCGGGTTATCACCTTCCACTTTTATTTTTGAAAGTTCATCATTCCAGGCTTTACGGCCTTTTTCACGTGTTGTGTCAAAAGTGTCAGAAGCAAGTTCACGTTTCAGATTTAGCTCTGCCTGTTCGGGACTTATAAAAGAGGATGCCACTTTCAGTCCAACCTGTTCTCCTTTTTTTGTTTTAAAACCAATAACTGCGCCGACATGATTTGCTTTTAATTCAAGCGTGTCTTTTGCTAAGGTCTTTCCGTGAAAGGCGGAAGAAAATGTGAAAGCTTTATCAAAAACCAAAACAAAGTAATTCTTAAAATTGGCCGGAACGCCACCGCTGTTTTTGGTGGTGTAACCGATGATCTTTCTTTCAGCCGGAATAATTTTCACATAGGAGCCTTTGTCAAAAGCATCCAATAAAACATAAGATTCATTTGATTCGGGAAAAGTAAAGCGGAATTGTGCGGCACGTTCAGTAGGCGCAATTTCGGTGGTGACATCGTAGTCAGCCAGATATACCTTGTAGTAATTTGGCTTTGCAACTTCCGCCTTATGTGAGAACCAACTTGCACGGCTTTCTTCATCAATTTTTAATTTTCCGGTCATCGGTAAAATAGAAAATTGCCCATAATCATTGATCCAGGGACTAGGCTGATGGGTTTGTTTAAAACCTCTGATTTTTTCGGCATCATACATATAACTCCATCCGTCGCCCATTTTACCGGTTTGAGGCATCCAAAAGTTCATGCCCCATGGCATGGCTATGGCAGGATAAGTATTTCCGGAAGAGAGGCTGAACTTAGACTGTGTTCCCATCAAAGGATTTACATAGTCAACCAGATTCGTTTCGGGAGTTAACGATTGGGCCGAAAGCTGGCAGCCTGAAATAATAAGGAAAAGGCAGTAAAGAATTTTTTTCATTTTTTTTGGTTAATTCTCTGGATATGGAAGTCTGCGGCAGGAATTAACGACGTCCTGCATTAAACTAAATGCAAGTTAGTAAAAGATTTACTGTGCAAGCTTTGAGGGATATTGTTAAGGAACGATAAGAAGGTGGGTGGTTTGTTGCTTAGGGGCTAACTGGCTAGTATTATAAGCCGTTATCCTTACGGACTTTCCTGACGAAGGTTTCAGTTACTCCAGCAAAGTTTGCTATTTCAGAAATGGAGAATTTTCCGGATAAAAGAAGTTTCGTTACAACTTCATAACTTCTTTTATCGGCACCCTTTTCAATTCCTTCTTGCAGAGCTTCTTCTCTGGTTAGCATTTTAACGGTTTCGATGATTGCCATAGTGACCTGGTTTCCGGTTAGCGACGCAACTTCCTTATCAAAGTTATTATTTATTACGTAAGTATAATAATACTACCTCGCCTGACATTTTGTGCAGGCATAGTTCTTTCTTACTTTGCAGCAGGGTATATACGGAGGAATAATTGATAAAGTAACTAACAAGTCTTTGTCAGGAGATTATGGCCTTATTTTTGGAGATGTACCTTTAAAATAAAATTATAAGCCAAGTTTTTATAAATCACAATGACCGAACACTTAAATCGCTTAACTCCACGCCAGATTGTTTTTGAACTGGATCAATACATTATCGGACAAAATGACGCAAAACGGAATGTTGCCATTGCATTGCGTAACAGATGGAGGCGAATGAACAGTCCTGAGGATATTCAGAAGGAAATTATTCCAAACAATATATTAATGATCGGCGCGACCGGGGTAGGTAAAACCGAAATAGCACGCAGACTTGCTAAAATTGCTGATGCTCCTTTTGTGAAAGTTGAGGCATCCAAATTTACCGAGGTAGGTTACGTGGGCCGCGATGTAGAAAGTATGGTTCGTGACCTTGTCGAGCAGGCGGTTGCCATGGTGCGCACCCAGAAAAAAGAGGATGTAAAAATTAAGGCGGAACAGGCTGTTGAGGACATTATCCTTGATGCCCTGATTCCTCCTGTACATGGAGCCGGTATCAAAGTTCGCAGCGAAAATGCTTTGGATGATAACACAATGCCGGAAGATGACGGAGAGCTTAACCAGCGTACTCGTGAGCGTTTTCGTGAAAAAATCAGAAATGGTGAATTGGACAGCAGAAAAATTGAGATTGAAGTTCAGCAAAATCAGGCTCCGAATGTGGGGATGATTGGTGGAGCAATGGACGATGTTTCCATGATGAATATTCAGGAAATGATCGGAAACATGATGCCTAAGCGCGGGAAAAAACGCAAAGTTACTGTTGGCGAAGCCAAGAAGCTTTTACTTGACGAAGAAGCATCAAAGCTGATCGATATGGACGAGGTGAAACTGGAAGCCATTCAGAAAGCAGAAAACCTGGGAATTATTTTTATTGATGAAATCGATAAAGTCGCCTCCAGCCGGTCGGGTGGCGGCAGCGGGCCGGATGTAAGTCGCGAAGGTGTACAACGGGACTTGCTTCCAATCGTTGAAGGGAGTGCTGTAAATACCAAACACGGGGTGATCAATACGGATCATATTCTGTTTATCGCAGCCGGTGCTTTTCATGTTGCAAAACCTTCCGATCTGATTCCCGAATTACAGGGACGTTTCCCAATTCGTGTGGAGTTAAACAGTTTGACGGAGTCAGACTTTTATCAAATTTTGAAAACGCCCAAAAATGCTTTGACAAAACAATACGAAGCCATGATGGAGGCTGAAGGCGTGGAACTGGTTTTTGAAGATGGAGCACTTCGGGAAATGGCCAGAATAGCTTTTGAAGTAAACAGTGAGGTTGAAAATATCGGGGCCCGCCGTCTGCAAACGGTGATGAGTTTGTTACTGAACGATTTTATGTTTGATATTCCTGATGTAATCGGCCCGGATTCTCACATTGCAGTTACAGCAGAAATGGTGAGCGAAAAGCTTTCACACCTGATCAAAAACAGAGATCTGAGTCAATACATTTTGTAAGTATTAGCGGCATTAACGCAAAATAAAAAGCGCAATGGGTTACAGTGAAATGTGTCTGTTGCGCTTTAGAATTTACAATATTTTTCTACCCAGCTGCGTATCCAGCCCATTCGTTCTTTTTTGAATCTGAGCGTGTAAAATGTGTTCGACCAGTCTTCAAAATGCAGTTGATAGAATTCAAGGAAAAACAACCAGAAGGCAAAACCCAGATAGGGGATAGCTGCAATTTCTGCCTCCGAAACGGGACGAATCTCCCGATAAGCGTTTAAAAATATTTCAAATTTTTGGTCTGCTTCTTCCTGTGTTTGCTTTTTGAAATGCACCTCAAAAAAATAATGCATGTAAAATGTCATTAAATCATTGGCCAGCAATCCCTTTCCTGCAAAATCGAAATCAAAAAAAGTAATATTGTCCTGCTCATCAAAATGGAAATTATGTGGCAGGAAATCGTAATGACAATATCCGTAACTGAATTTGGAAAGGTCAAACTGATTAATTTTGTCAAGCACTTTTTCTGTTGTGCTTTTTAGCCACTCATATTCTTCAGGTAATTCCTCAAACTCAGGCTGAATGTATTTTAACGGCTTAATTAGAGTTGTTTGTACATCGTAGGTTCTTCGTGGAAATTTCAGACTGACTTTGGAAGTAATATTATGAATAAGCGCCATTTCTCTTCCTATGGTTTTCAGTCTGCCATCGTAATAATCATGCGTTGGTTTTCCTGCTGCAAAACTAAACAGAATGCCATGTCTGACTCCTTCTGCTGCTTCAAAAGACTGGATCTGTCCGTGGTTTAAGTCGGAGATCGGATAGGAAATTTTGGCGTTTCGTTCCTTCAGGATATTAAGAAGTTCTGCTTCTGCCTTTATTTCATCCAGCTTCCTGTGCGAATCCCTGTACAGTTTAAAGATATATCTTTCATCACCATTTTGCAGCAAATAGGTGTCACTGACATTCCTGATCAGCAGCCGACATGTCAGATTTTCAAATCCATACGCCTGCTCAAGGTAACTTCCCAATGCACTTGATAAAAGCGTGGAATATTGCGTAGGAAAAACAGACATAATGCTCGGGTTTCTATTCGAAAAACAACCATTTTAAAGCGAGGGGAAATTCTTCACTCCAGCGCTTTTCATTATGCTTGCCTTTTGGATCGATGGAAGTGTTGATTTTTACACGGCTATATCCAAATCCTTGTCCACGCAGTGTTTCCTGAAGCTTGTTCACATTCGGGATCATATTGGCCCCCTCTTTACCACCAGCGTAGATATAAATCCTGGTCTCAAAAGGTTCGAAAAAGTGGATTGCGTCAAAATAGATACGCTGAGAAATCCACAGTGACGGTGAGAAAATCATCAAACGTCCAAAAACGTCAGGAAACATCAGGGCAGCGTAAATTGCAAGAAGTCCGCCCACAGAACTTCCGCCCATGCCTGTGTTCAGCCTGTCCGGTTTGGTACGGTATTCTTTGTCCACGAAAGGTTTCAGCGTGTCTTTTACAAAACGAAGAAATTGCAAACCCAGCCCTTTTCCCAGACGCGGATTGTCGTAAGGTGAAAATTCCTGAATACGCTCCTCTCCTGCGTGATCGATAGCAACGATAATCACATTGGCTTTATCTTCTCCTGCAAGCTTTGTTAAACTTTTGTCAATCTCCCAGTTGCCATAGGGAGAACCTTCGCCAAACAGATTTTGCGCATCGGTCATATAAAGAACGGGATAATGACGATCCGGGTTTTCGTAATAATCGTGTGGCAAAAGCATGTGCACACGCCTTTTTTTATTGAGTTGAGGTATTTCAAATGTTTCAGAAAGAACCTCAATAATGGGCGACAAACTTGCTTTTTCAGTGCTGTCGGTTTCCCAGCGGGTTACAAAATCCTTCACAATGCCTTCGTTAGGATCAATAACCCGGTTGCCCTGTGGCTGACCGTAATTGTCCAGTTCCATCTGATCCCAGCCACCTCGGGTGTACTTATATTCAAGCGGATAAGGAAGTTCTAAATCAGCCGGAAACTGAAAGCTATAATGTCCGACTGCGTCTTCCTCCATTTTATATTTTTCCAGATCAGGCAGCCATTTGCAAAAATTTCCGGTGATATATACCGGTCGTTTATCTGTTGGAGGAGTTTTTAATTCAATTCTTAATGTATCTATTGCTACTTGCATGCTTTCTTAGTCACTGACTTGGGTTATTCAGGCCGCAAATTTATGTTTTTAATCCCGCTTTCTTGCGTAATCAACGAAGTTAAATGTAAATTTATGTTTATCATCTGCCTGATGAACAGTGCGTTCTGTCTCAATCCATTCGTCAGGATTTGTAATATTAAAATAAGTATCTCCCGAAATAATTGTATTAACCTCTGTAATATAAAGACGGTCGGCCAATGCTAACGTTAAACTATATAGTTCTCCGCCTCCAATAATGAACGTTTCGTCCGTTTCCAGCTTTTCGGCTTCTTCCAATGCTTCCCGCACGGAATGGACAGCAATTACACCTTCCATAGAAAAATTCCGGTCGCGGGTTACAACGATCGAAGTTCTGCCGGGCAGCGGTTTTCCTATGGAATCAAATGTTTTTCTTCCCATAATGATAGGATGGCCAAAGGTGAGTTTCTTGAACCTTTTCAAGTCATCCGGGAGTCGCCAAAGTAACTGATTGTCTTTGCCGATTACTCTGTTTTCTGAGACTGCAACTATGATTGATATCAGCATTTATTGATGAAATTTGCCTTGAAAAAGTAATCAATTAGATTTTAGTGCCTCTTAAAAATTCTCCTGTCTCCATTCGTTTTTTACCTTCCAGCTGCAAGACTTTAACCGATAGCCAGCTATCAGAAGCACGGAAATACAAATAAGTTTTATTGTCAGTTTTATATTCTCCGGGTTGTGCATCACCTTCATCTGCAATGACTTCCGTTTTGAAAATTTTACAGGATAGTCCGTTTAACGTAGTCCAGGCAGCAGGGTAGGGTGAAAGTCCTCTTACGAAGTTGTGAATTTCGTACGCCGGTTTGGTCCAGTCTATCTCGCAGGTTTCACGGAAGATTTTTGGAGCAGATTTCAAAACGGGAGGTTCGTCCTGATCTTGCTGTGGATAATTTCCATTTTCGATTGCTTTAACGGTTTTTACAACCAGTTCGGCACCTTTCAGCATCAGTCTTTCATAGACACTTCCGGCATCATCATCTTCATGAATAGGTTCGGTATCTCTGAAAATTATTTTACCAGTATCAATTTCTTTTTCTATAAAAAATGTAGTCACGCCTGTTTCCGTTTCTCCGTTGATAACAGCCCAGTTAATCGGCGCGGCCCCGCGATACTGAGGAAGAAGGGAACCATGCAAATTGAAAGTGCCATAGGTTGGCATACTCCAGACAACTTCCGGCAGCATCCTGAAAGCAACTACAACCTGGAGGTCCGCTTTATAAGATTTTAACTCTTCAAGAAATTCAGGATTTTTTAGCTTTTCCGGCTGTAAAACAGGGATTCCCTGCTCTTCTGCATATATCTTTACGGGAGATGCAGTTTGCTTCTGCCCCCTTCCCGAAGGTTTGTCGGGCACGGTAATTACAGCAACTACATTAGAATTGCTTTCTACAAGACTTCTTAAACTTGGAACCGCAAATTCGGGCGTTCCCATAAAAATTATTCTCAGTCGTTTTGACATAGATTGTTAGCCCTTTTAATAAAAATGGTTGTTCCCATTTACAAATATTGTTATTTTTGTCGTTCTTACAGAAAAATATGACGAAGATTAAAATACATATCAGCCGAAAAGATAAGGTCTTCTAACCTGCTGCTACGAGTTATCAAATACTCTTGTAGAGCGGTCTTAGAGCCGTTCTTTTTTTTTATCAAAATTTCAAAAACAAAAGACTAATAAACAATTTAAGGTCATGGCTAAAATTTCATACTATACGGAAGAAGGATTAAATAAGCTGAAGAATGAGCTGAATGATATGAAAACCAAAGGCCGCACTGCCATTGCTGCACAAATTGCAGAAGCTCGTGATAAAGGAGATTTAAGCGAAAATGCAGAATACGATGCCGCCAAGGATGCTCAGGGAATGCACGAAATGAAGATTGCCAAGCTGGAAGAAATTATGTCCAATGCGCGGGTGATTGATGAGTCGTCCATTGATAATTCTCAGGTGGCTATTCTTTCTGTGGTTAAAATTAAAAATCGCAAAACCGGAATGGAAGTTGCCTATACACTCGTTTCGGAAGAAGAAGCAGATCTTAAAACCGGAAAAATTTCAATCGGATCTCCTATCGGAAAAGGCTTGCTTGGCAAAAAAGTTGGCGAAACCGCAGAAATAAAAGTGCCTGCCGGACTAATGGAATTCGAGGTTCTGGACATCGCCAGGTTTGCATAATAAATAATAGTTTAATTACTTGTGTTGGATTGTTAAATGGTAACATCATTTGGCAATCCAACATTTTCCTTTTAAGCCTGCAGCAATTTATGGCCGGATTATGAGATTCAAGGGTTTTGTACTGAACGTGTCCTTTCTTTGGGTAGAAGCCATGGCGCTTTTTCCCTTTGTTCTGGTAAAAAGAAAAAAACCGGGAACCGTTCTCATCAATCATGAATGTATCCATTTAAGGCAGCAATTGGAGATGGGCCTGATCCTTTTTTATATTTGGTACCTGGCCGAATATTTAATTCGTTTGATCAGATACCGAAGACATTATTTAGCATATCTTCATATTTCATTTGAACAGGAAGCTTACAGAAATGAAGCCAATTCGGAGTACCTGAGAAGCAGGAAATTCTGGTCGTTTTTGAAGTATGTTTGATTGAGAAGGAAGGAGTTAAGGAGTTAGAAAAGTAGGGAGTTAAGACATTAGAGAAATAGCGATTTAGTAATAGTGTAATCACTTTAAACAAACAGCATGTCAGATAAGAGCACAGAATTTCTTTATAAATATTTAAACAATGCATCGCCGACAGGTTTTGAGTCGACGGGTCAGCAGATCTGGCTGGATTATATCAAGCCCTATATTGAAGAACAGATTATTGATGTTTATGGAACAGCAGTAGGTGTTATCGGACCGGGACAGGAATACAAAGTTGTGATCGAAGCGCATTCGGATGAAATTTCCTGGTTTGTCAATTATATTTCTGACGATGGCTACATTCACGTTCGCCGCAACGGAGGTTCAGATGCAGCCATTGCTCCTTCCATGCGTGTGAATCTGCATACAGCAAAAGGTGTCGTTAAGGGCGTTTTTGGCTGGCCGGCAATACATGTTCGGGACACCGCCAAAGACCAGGTGCCGAAAGTACATGAGCTGTTTATAGACGTCGGCGCATCCAAAAAAGACGAGGTTTTTGAAATGGGCATCCATGTAGGAACTGTCGCTACTTTTGCCGACGGTCTGGATGAAATGAATGGCCGTTATTATGTTGGTCGTGCACTTGACAACCGCATGGGCGGATTCATGATCGCGGAAGTTGCGCGTATGCTGCATGAAAATAATGTCCGGCTTCCTTTTACGCTGTATGTTGTGAATGCAGTACAGGAAGAAATAGGCTTGCGCGGAGCAGAGATGATCTCCCGCCGTTTGAAACCGGATCTGGCTATTGTTACCGATGTAACACACGACACCCAGTCGCCGATGTACAACAAAAAAGAACAGGGGGATCTGAAAAGCGGTAATGGGCCTGTAATCTGTTACGGACCGGCGGTACAAAATAACCTCCGTGATTTACTGATTAAGGTTGCAGACGAAAAGAAAATTCCATTCCAGCGTCAGGCAGTAAGCCGGTCAACAGGTACGGATACTGATTCTTTTGCGTATTCAACAGAAGGAGTTGCCTCTGCATTAATTTCGCTTCCGCTGAAGTACATGCATACAACCGTTGAAATGGTTCATAAAGAAGACGTAAAAAACGTGATTCAGTTGATGTACGATGTTCTTTTATCGCTTAAAGGAGATGAGGATTTCAGGTATATAAAGTAGAGGTCAAGGGTTATGGGAACGGGGCATGGAGTTTTTTAACTTCGTGCCTTTTTTTGTTTAATATATTTGGCCAAAAGTTTAGTAGATTTTAAATGCTTCATTTATAAATGTTTAACAAAATTTAGATTAAAATTGTGATTTAAGGTATCATTATAAATAATAATTTTGTTATTTTTGGTATCATTAAACAGCAAAATTTCTTGTTTATATGGAAAGGGCCAGGGGAAGAGGAGCCGGAATCAATTCTCATAATAAGTTTCATAAACTCGAAACGGAATATACTTCTGAGGACTGGCAGCAGTGGGAAGATCCGGAAGTTAATCCCAAAACGCAGTTTATAGAAGAGCATTCTAAAACGCTGCTGAGTGTTTCGGATAGTCCGGATTTGCGCAATTATAATTCCATAAATCCATACCGTGGCTGTGAGCATGGATGTATCTACTGTTACGCGCGTAACTCTCATGAGTATTGGGGTTATTCCGCAGGTTTGGATTTTGAGACAAAAATTGTCGTCAAAAAGAATGCTCCTCAGCTTCTTGAAAAACTATTTAATTCAAAAAATTACAAACCGGTTTCCATCATGTTGTCGGGTAACACCGATTGTTATCAGCCTGGTGAGAAAAAGTACAGGTTAACACGTCAGTTATTAGAGATCTGTTTACGTTACAGAAATCCGGTAAGTATCTTAACCAAAAACGCATTAATACTTAGGGATCTGGATGTGCTGGAAAAGATGGCTAAACTGAATTTGGTTCATGCCGCCGTTTCAATTACTTCACTGAATGAAGATCTACGCCATGCATTGGAACCGCGAACTGTTACAGGAAAACGTCGATTACAGGTTGTAAAGTCTTTGCACGAAGCGGGCGTTCCCATGGGTATTATGACGGCACCAATTATTCCCGGGCTCAATGATCACGAAATTCCTTCCATTATAAAAGCTGCTGCCGAAAATGGTGCTGCCTGGGCAGGTTATACTGTGGTAAGACTGAATGGTTCCATCGCAGTTTTGTTTAAAGAATGGATTCACCACCACTTTCCTGACCGTGCTGAAAAAGTGCTGAATCAAATCGCTGAATGCCACGGAGGTAAACTGAATGATTCACGCTTCGGGCTTCGGATGAGCGGAGAGGGGAATTTTGCTGAGAATATACGCCAGCTTCACGATTTTGCCTGCCGGAAATATTTTGGAGAAAGAGAATTGACAAAGACAGATACTTCGCAATTTATGCGGGGCGGACAGCTGTCTATGTTTTGATATGCTTGCTAAGTTGCCGGGGATTTCACTAATTAGTACTAATATTTTACATTCGTAGCAATTCGTGTAATTCGCAGTTAAATTTTGCTTTTTCAAATGAAGACATATCTGGTATCCATTGTATTTCTGGCTTTTGTAAGCCTGCTTAATATAAATTGTGTGAGCTCTTCCTCTCACAAAAGTCCGGCAATTGGCTATGCCGACTCAATAAATACAGAAAAAGGCACTGCAAAAAAATCCATTATTACTGCTGCCGATCAGGTACCGGAGTATTTGGGTTATTTGAAAGGTAAACGAATCGGAATTCTTATCAATCAAACTTCTATCATTGGAAATAGACCAATGGTCGACAGTTTGGTAGCTTTGGGTGTTAACGTAGTGAGGATATTTGGCCCGGAACACGGCTTCCGCGGAACGGCAAGCAACGGCGATAAAGTAGGGGACAGCAAAGATCCAAACACCGGAATTCCTGCCATTTCACTTTATGGAAAACAAAAGAAACCTACAAAAGAGCAACTCGCAGATATTGATCTGATGATTTTCGATATACAGGATGTGGGCGCGCGCTTTTATACTTACATCAACACACTTGGACACATGATGGAAGCCTGTGCCGAAAATAATCTGGAAATGCTGGTTCTGGATCGCCCTAATCCCAATGGCTTTCTTATCGACGGCCCTATTCTGGACGACCATCTTCGTTCCGGAATTGGCATGTACCGCATACCAATCAGTCACGGATTAACGATTGCCGAATTTGCGCAAATGATAAACGGAGAAGGTTGGCTGCCGAATAAAATGAAATGTAAAATAAAGATCATTAAGATCGCAAATTACGATCACGATATGCCATATGTGCTGCCGGTAGCGCCTTCGCCAAACCTTAATACGCAGCAATCAGTAATGTTATATCCACACATTTGTTTTTTTGAAGGAACGATACTGAGCCAGGGAAGAGGTACCTACATGCCGTTCACCGTTTTGGGAGCTCCGTTACTAAAAGGTAAGTATGATTTCTCGTTTAAACCTCAGAGTATTAAAGGGATGAGCGAAACACCGCTTCATCAGGAAACAGAATGTTACGGACTGGATTTAAGAAAATTTGATACTTCTGTTTTTCACAAAACTAAACAGCTGAACCTGAAATGGATTATGGATTTGTACAAAGCCTATCCGGATAAAGCCCGTTTTTTTGACATGAGTCAAAGCAAACAAATGGGAAGTTTTGATAAACTGGCAGGATCTGAAAATCTTAAAAAACAAATTATTGCAGGAGCCTCGGAGGCAGATATAAGAAAAAGCTGGGAGCCGGGTTTGTCGGATTTTAAAGCAATGCGGAAAAAATATCTGCTGTATCCCTGAAAAATAAGTTCAGGAAAAAGTTTTGATCTTACTTAAAAGTTCGGTGCGGTTGTCTGAGGTAATCGGTATCTCAATGTCATCTATCATAACGTGGATATAGTTGATTGCTGTAATTGCATTCAGGTTAATTATGAACGACTTATGCACACGAAAAAACAGGTTGGGCGGTAGCTGGCTGATCATGTTTTTCATCGTTTCCCTGATCGTGTACTTCTTTTTAGTGGTATGCAGTTCCAGATAGTTATCATCGCTGCGGATGTATAACAGGTCCGCAAGCATGATTTTGGTAAACATGTGTTTTTCTTTGATAAAAAGCGCATCTTTAATTACCGTCGTATCGAGCTCATCCCGTTCGGTTTGAACAGCCGGTTCAGATAAATCCGGTTCTTCAAGTACGTTTCCTTCCTTAAAACTTTCAAATGCCAGTTTTACTGCTGTGTATACAGTAATTTTTTGAAAAGGCTTGTTTAAAAAGGCATTTGGAGAGGTTTTCAGTGCGGCATTCACAATAGCCATATCTTCATGGCTCGTAAGAAATAAAAAGGGGATATCGAGATTTTCTTTAATGTATTCACCCACATCAATTCCTGTTTGATAACCGTTCAGGTTAATATCCAAAATTGCGAGATCGTAAGAGTTGCTTTTAAGTAATTCTATGGCACTGGCATAGTCAGTTGCGACGTCATTTGCATTGTAACCGAAGCCGGTAAGTGTGAATTGTAGATGCTTAGCAATGATGTTTTCGTCTTCAACTATTAATATTTTCATTTCAACTCAGGTATTGAAGATTAGGAGTTTTGCCGAAACGCCTAAAGAAAGCTTGTTGGATTACAATAGAAATAAAATGTGATATTAGTTTTACGTACGTTATAAACGCAATTTAAGATTTTTTTATGCTAATATTTTTATAAAATTATTGCTACAATCGGATTTGGAATGAAATAGTAATATTTATACCTAATATGTTTATTAAATCGCAGTAATTGGCAAAATGGTTGCAAAAAACGGTGATTTATCTCAATCCGCTAGATTTCTTTCTACAAAAATAAATTTTAGTATGTACTACTATTTTTAGGATGGAAGCCAATTTATCTCGGTGCCGTTCTCAGGTAATCCCCAAGCTGCATCACTTTATCGGTATTCAAATAATCAGCTTTAAGGCTCATCATGGTTTTCCAGGTTTGAATATTATCGGGAGTGGCCCAAAACCTTACTTTCTTCCCAAGCTGATGTGTCTGTTCAATTACTTTGATAACAGCTTTTTTTTCTTTTTCCGGTAGGTCGCCTTCGCCGTTCCATTTGGAATACTTTTGAAATGCCTGACTTATAAGACCAATTCTTTTAAGCTGGTCCGGGGTATAGGTATTTTCAGGACGGCCGTCAAAGAAAATGAATGAAGGGTAACGGTCGAATGCTTCAGGAGATGGCGTGTTTCCGCTTACCACAATTTTAACAGGACCTTTCGGTGCCAGAATTTGCTCATAGGGATTTAATGTTGCCACAAGTGCTTCCAGAGTTTCCTCAGCAGGTGTTTTTAGGTCGATTAGAAGCTGAAGTGTCAAATCCTGCTGGGCGTAAATATTTCCTTTGTTCTTTTCGATTTGTGATAAAATAGGTTCAAGATACAATCTTTTAAATGTTCGGTCCGGAGTGATATCAACACGGTTATGTGCAGCATACAACGCGCCGTCTACCAAAAAAAGATCCGCTTCAATAGATCCAAATTGTTGTTCATAAGCCTCAAAAAACGGACGTTTTTGTTCGTAGTCGTTATGAGAATGTGCCTGGGCGGTCGTGTAGGCGGTGATTGTCTGGGCAGTTAAACTGTGGGTCCAGAGAAAAAATACCGATATGGAAATAAGGATAAATTTCATGGAAGTGGTGGTTTAAGATAGCGTTAGCAAAGTGTAAATATATCGTTTTAAAGAGGATTAAGGAAACAGATAACGCTTCAAAATGGCGCTGTTTGTTATTTTCGTTAATATCAAAATAAAATATTTATTTTATGTTTAAGTGTAAAATTATCTATTGGTTTTTTGTTTGAAATCAGACTATTTGTGGTTTTATGCAATGATGATTAAAGAATATTCTTATTTTCGCTGCTTAATTCATTAACGATGCCGATAAAACTTTAATCCCTGCATGAAAAAAAATACTTCGCTCTTTCGTAAAAAAACAGTTGATCAGATTCTAAATGATGCGAATTCCAGAGAGCATGGGGGATTAGCCAGAATATTAGGAGTAAGGGATTTGGTTTCACTCGGAATTGCCGCGATTGTAGGAGCCGGGATATTCAGTACAATCGGTTTGGCAAGTTACAATGGAGGTCCGGCAGTTTCCCTGCTGTTCATTTTTACCGCGATAGCCTGTGTTTTTACTGCTCTGTCTTACGCACAGTTTGCCAGTACGGTTCCGGTTTCCGGCAGTGCTTATACGTACGCCTATGTAGCCTTTGGTGAATTGTTCGCATGGATCATTGGCTGGGCACTTATTCTTGAATATGCAGTTTCTAATATGGTTGTCGCAATTTCCTGGTCTGAATATTTCACGAGTATGCTCAAAGGTTTTGGAATTGTGCTTCCCGGATGGCTGACGATGAATCCGGTTGCCGCTTCGGAGTCATTTCAAAAACTTCAGTCGGAAGGTGTTGCTGCCTTAACTACCTACGAAAAGATGGCTGCCCTGGCTTTTGAAACCGCGCCCAGACTCGGCGATATCCCAATCATTTTTAATCTTCCTGCCGGATTGGTTACCCTCTTGGTGACGGCACTTGTTTATGTAGGTATCCGTGAGTCGCGAACTGCGAGTAATATTATGGTTATTCTAAAAGTGGGCGTTGTGCTTTTGGTAATTTTTGCCGGTGCGTTTTATGTAAAACCGGAGAACTGGAGTCCCTTTGCTCCCAACGGAATGAAAGGCGTTTTAAGCGGAGTGGCCGCCGTGTTTTTCGCGTTTATTGGTTTTGATTCTATCTCTACCACCGCCGAGGAATGTAAAGATCCGCAGCGGGATATGCCAAAGGCTATGATTTACTGCCTTATCATTTGTACAGTACTTTATGTGTTAATCACGCTTGTCCTGACTGGTATGGTTAACTACAAAGAACTGAAAGTCAGTGATCCACTGGCATTTGTTTTTCAGAAAAACGGTCTTGACTTTATGGCCGGCGTTATTTCTGTCAGTTCGGTTATTGCGATTACGAGTGCATTGCTGGTTTATCAGCTAGGGCAGCCAAGAATTTGGATGACGATGAGCCGTGACGGACTTTTGTGGAAGAAATTTGCCAAAATTCACCCAAAATATCAGACTCCTTCTTTCGCAACGATTGTAACAGGTCTGGTTGTAGGTATCCCGGCTTTGTTCTTCAAAATGGACTTCTTTGTTGACCTTACCAGTGTTGGTACCTTTTTTGCCTTTATACTTGTTTGCGGAGGTGTTTTATACCTTGACCACACCGGAATTTCTGAGCGCTCAAAATTCAGGGTTCCCTATGTTAACGGCAATTTTCTGGTGGGTTTCGGTTTACTGGCAGCTATTGCGGGAATCATATTTTATGGCCAAAATGTTATCGTCGAATGGCAGGGGCTGTCTGTCGGGGAAATTTTTGAGCATAAACTGCTAACCATCATTTTCTGGATCACCTGGATCACGCTTTCTGTAATGAGCTTTAAATATAATTTTTCGCTCTTACCGGTCATGGGAATTCTTACGAATCTTTATTTAATGACCGAACTTGGTGCTTCTAACTGGTTTATTTTTGTAATCTGGCTCGCAATCGGTCTGGTTATTTATTTCAGTTATGGCTACAAGAAAAGTAAACTGGCCCAGGGAGAATAACAGTATACAGACTTTCCAAGTCTTCAAGACCTGGAAAGTCTAATCCCTTTACTGCTTAATTTTTTTAATCTGAAGAGAAATGGAATAATCCTGTTTCTTTTTGGTAGTGTCTGTTTTGGCAAAGGTGCTTACTGATTTTAAAATAAATCTGTACTGCTGCCCTGCAAAGCTCTGATCAAGAGAATCAATCACCCTAAACGAAGACTGCGAATTCCCTCCCCGGCAATCTCCAAGACACAGATTTACATGTTTTGAAATCTTCCCTTCTGTGCCTACACCATCCAGAGCAAGGTCCACCGTCGCATTTCCGGCCCAGACACAATTTACACCCTGGGGACAACGACTGTCTGTAATTTCAAAGAACGTCAGTGTAGAACGGGGTACATCATTTAAAACCACAACTTCTTTAAATTTTATCTCGTCCTCTTTTTTATCTATGGATGTACTTTGGCAGGAAATCAGTGCCGATGCCAAAACCAGAATAAGTGATAAATTTTTCATTTGTAATCTGTTTTTAAATAAGATGCAATAAGTGTGGTATTGGTTGTAATGGTGATAAATATCAACTTTCAGGCATTAATTTATAATTTAAACCGTTGTATTCCAATAGCCCGGAATAATTTTAGTGGTTTGTTAAAAGAAGCTGAATTAGTTCCATGCTGTAAACCTTGGCTTGTATAGATACGTCCATAATTACCAAAAGGATTGTTATGAAAGACTCGGAACCAGATAGTAAAATACTTCATCTCTACCGGCGTGCCGGCCTTAGCTCCCTGCCTGAGACAAAACGTACGCTGAAGCAAGCCATCGATCAGCTGTTTAAAAACAGTGAAAAATATACTCCGATACAATTAATATCTATTGCTGATAACATTTCTGCAAAACCCATCGAAGAGGTTTTGATGATGGGAGAGGCCGCAAAAGAGACGGCAAAACGTGAACGTGGAAGAGTTGAACGCGAGCGGGTCCGTGATTTAAACGTTGCCTGGGTGGAAATGATGGCAAAGGACAGCGGCGTACTACGGGAACACATGTCGCTATTCTGGCACGGGCACTTTGCATGTCGTTCGGAAGATCCGGTTTTTGTTCAGAATTATATCAATTCTATCCGTAAAAATGCACTTGGCAACTTCGGTGAAATGCTGATGGCTGTTTCGAAGGAAGCGGCAATGCTTCAATTTTTAAACAACCAGCAGAACCGGAAAAATAGCCCTAATGAAAATTTTGCACGCGAAGTGATGGAGCTTTTTACGCTGGGAAGGGGAAATTATACCGAGACAGATGTAAAGGAAGCAGCGAGATCATTTACAGGATGGGCATACAATTCTCTGGGCGAATTTGAATTCCGGGAAAAAGTACACGACCATGGTGTGAAAAATTTTCTTGGAAAACAGGGCGCTTTCGAAGGAACGGATATTATCAATTTTTTGCTTGAACAAAAACAAACGGCAAAATATGTAACTGCTAAAATTTACCGCTCATTTGTGAGTGAAATAGAGAATCAGGATAGAATCAACCAGTTATCTGAAGAGTTTTTTAAGTCGGGTTACAATATTAAAAATCTGATGTACAGGATTTTTACTTCTGAATGGTTTTATGAAGACTCTGTAAAAAATGCTTTGATTAAATCTCCCGTAGAGTTGATGGTGGGTATTCAACGTAATCTGGGAGCTACTTTTAATAATAAACAGTCAACACTTTATATACAAAGGGTACTGGGGCAGGAATTGTTTTATCCGCCCAACGTTGCAGGCTGGCCGGGCGGAAGAAACTGGATTGACAGTTCAAGTCTGATGTTTCGAATGCAGCTGCCAAATCTGATGATCGGCGAATCGGAGGTGAAGGTGAAACCCAAAGATAGTGGTGATGTTAATGACAAGGCAGTCAAACAGCAGGATAAAAATACAAAGGCAGATGTAAACTGGGACCGCTGGGTTGCCAGGTTTGAAAATGTAGCCGTGGACAAACTGCCTGGTGTAATCGCAGGTCAGTTGCTCGCAGAACAACCCAGCACAGAGGTTATTGAAATCGTTGCAAAACGTGCCGGATCAGAAACAGACCGCATAAAACAGATCAGAAAAATTACACTTACCATCATGGCACTGCCGGAGTATCAGGTTAGTTAAAACAGGGTTGATATGGACAGACGCGATTTTTTGAAACACTCGGCACTGGCAACGGCAGGAACCATGCTGATCCCCAGTTTTCTAAAAGCTCATCAATACAATCTCAACAACGAGAGTGGAAAAATCCTGGTGGTTATACAATTGTCCGGAGGGAATGACGGGCTGAATACAGTCATTCCATATCAAAACGACATTTATTATAAACAACGTCCCTCGTTGGCAGTTGAAAAAATTAAAGTGCTTTCATTAAATGATGAGATCGGGCTTAATCCGGCGTTGGAAGCACTTCGTGGCTTGTACGACGATGGCCGTGTTCGCATTATCAATAACGTTGGTTATCCTAATCCGGATCGGTCCCATTTCAGATCGATGGATATTTGGCAAACCGGCAGTGATGCAAAGGAATATTTAAGCAGCGGCTGGCTGGGGCGTTATCTGGATTCGGCTTGTACGGGTTGTGCAGGTACGCCGCACAAGATGCTGGAAATTGATGACACCTTAAGTTTCGCTATGAAGGGCGAAAAGGTTAATGGCATGGCCCTGCTGGATCCGAAAAAGCTTTACAACCAAACCAAAAACGGGATGGTGGAAAATCTTGTAAAAACTTCCCCTGTTAACACAGGTCATGATCCGGTAAGTTATTTGTACAAAACACTTGCGGATACAAAGTCAAGTGCTGATTATTTATATCAAAAGGCAAAGGTGCAAACCAGCTTGACAGAATTTCCAAATAATGAGTTAGGTAAAAGTTTAAAAACGATCTCGGAATTGATTACTTCCGGAATTGATTCAACAATCTATTACGTTTCACTTTCCGGATTTGACACGCATGTTGGGCAGCGTGGCCAGCAGGACAGGCTTTTGAAATTATACTCCGAAGCGGTTGCTGCTTTTGTTAATGATCTTAAAAAACAGGGACAGCTGGACCGGACAATGGTGCTGACTTTTAGTGAGTTTGGTCGTCGGGTGAAGCAAAATGGAAGCGGCGGTACGGACCATGGTACTGCCAATAATTTGTTTCTAATAGGAGGGCCGGCGCGTAATTCAGTAGTTTATAACGAAGCGCCTGATCTGACGAATCTTGATGGCGGTGATCTTAAATATTCTGTCGATTTCAGAGATGTTTATACTTCATTGCTTCGTGACTGGTTGGGTGCCGATGCAAAGTCTATTTTAGGTCAGGATTTTAAAGGTCTATCAGGATTGATTTAAATCAAAATGGTTATTTTAAAAAACCAAAGTAAAAACCGTTCCCTTACCGACTTCAGAGGCTACGTTTAGTTGACCTCCGTGTTGTTGTAAAATCTGCCTGGAAAGGCTAAGCCCAATTCCTGAACCGGTTTTTTTTGTGGTATAAAAAGGAATAAAAATATTGTCAATTGCCTCAGGCTCAATGCCGTCTCCGTTGTCCTGCACTTCTATAAAAGTGGTGTTGTCGTTTTGATAAGCTTCAAGAGAAATCACACGGTCGGTTTGGGTAGAGAATGCCTCGGATGCATTTTTTATCAAATTAATTAAAACCTGCTGAATCTGGCTGGCATCGACTTTTACAATCAGGTTTTCTGGTTTCACTGTCAATTTCCACAGTACTCCGGCAGTTGTCAGATCTGTCTGTAGCAATTGCAGAACTTCCTGTAACAATTCGGCAACGTTCAGATTTGAAAACACAGGTTTTGGCAAGGTTGTAAAATCTCGGTAAGCGTTCACAAACTGCATCATACCTTTGCTCCGTTTTTCCAGTGTTTGTAAAGCTTCTTTCAAATCATTTACGGCCTCCTGATCAGTAGTGGATTTTTCAATATCTTCATTTACAATCAGCCGCATTGTACCAACAAGGGACACAATAGGTGTCATCGAGTTCATAATCTCATGACGCAAAACACGCGTCAGGTTTTGCCATGATTCCACTTCCTGCTGCTGAAGTTCTGTCTGGATATTTTGCAAAACCACAATCCGTACCCACATTCCTCTGAGCTGAATAGCCGCTCCCTGCAGGGCAAGGGGTTGGTCGGAAGGCGTACGATAAAGTTCACGCACACCGGAATCCAGATTGGAAAGCAGTTCAAATAATCTTGGATGTTTATCCTGTAGTTCGCTAAGCTGATGCAGTCTGTAAATTCCCAGCATCCGGAGTGCAGCATTATTGATCAGATTGACCTGCCCCGTGCTGTCAAAAGTGATAAGTCCCGTCCCAATGTGCTGAACGATGGTGTTGAGGTACTGAAGGTTGGCTTCCTTTTCAGCCCGGGCCTGACGAAACGCGTGCAACACTTCATTAAACTGCTGGTTGAGTTCCTGAAACGTTTTACCCATTTTATTATCATGCCGGAAGTTGATCGTAAAATCTGAATACCGTACCGATTCCAGAAAATAAGTCAGTTTCCGGTTGACATTGGTAACATACTGATATAAAAGAGAACCCTGGACAAAGATGAAAATTCCACCCAGAATATAAATTAATGTTACATTCGTTTTTAAGGAAGCCAGCCATATCACCACGAAAACGCTCACGATAATCAGTGTTATCCTGATAGCTATTACAATGCTGAAATGGCGAAGTCCGATCATTAATTTAATAAAAAACTAGTTGAGAATATTTTGCGGCTGTCCGCACATTTCTTCCAGAATGTATTTGTCCAAAGAGGAAATTTTATAATGCGCCAGATTAAATTTTGGATCTTCAAAAACCTCCATCGCCGGTACTGAAATCGTGATCATTCCGGCTGCGTGGGCAGAACGAAGGCCTGCATGAGAATCTTCAAAAGCGATACATTCCTCAGGTTTAACACCAAGTTTTGCTGCCGTTGTCAGGTATACCGCCGGATGTGGTTTTGTAAATTCTTCAAGCTCACCAGAGTGCCAGGTGTCAAAGTAATCAATAATTTCCAGCCTTTTGAGAACACCTTCAATTAGCACCATGTGTGAGGCAGATGCTACGGCCAGTTTAAGACCCTGTGCTTTAAGATTTTTGATAATATCTATTGCGCCGGGCATGGCAACTGCATGATTGAGAATATTTTTATGTGCATGCTCTAGAATTTCCCGTTCAAGCTCTTCAAAGGTTGGCGTGTTCCATGGCTGTATTTTGTAGCAAAATTCCAGAAAAAGCTTGATAGACAATCCGGTGGTTTGAAGTTTCAGTGCGTGTGTCAATTGGAAATTTACTTTTTGCATGACTTCACGGGCAGCATCGGCCCAAATCGGCTCCGAATCAATCAGCAACCCGTCCATGTCAAATATGGCAGCTTTAATCATTATGTTTTAACTTTTAGTTTCTGCCCAAAACTACTACATTCGTAATTAAGAATGGCTTTAGGGGTGTCCGAAATACGGACTGAGATTTATACCCTTTGAACCTGACACAGTTGATGCTGTCGTAGGAAAAAGCGTTTAGAAGGCAAAGTGTTGTCTTTTTTCTCTTTGGTTGGTTAAATTATTTTTAGTACAAACCGCCTCCCTCTTGCCCGTTCTCTCAATTTAATAATAGAGATAATGGATATTAATTTTGAACAAAACCTGATCAATTTAAGGAGTCAAGCCCCTTTGGTGCAAAACATCACCAATTTTGTAGTGATGAATTTCACTGCCAATGCGTTGCTTGCCGCCGGAGCTTCACCCGTTATGGCGCATGCTGCTGAAGAGGTAGAGGATATGGTTGCCATCGCCGGAGCTTTGGTCGTGAATATTGGCACACTCTCACCTCCATGGGTAGCGGGAATGAAGCTGGCAATGAAACGTGCCGCAGAATTAAACAAACCCATTGTTCTGGATCCTGTTGGAGCTGGTGCTACGCCATATCGCAATGCTGTTTTGAACGAACTTCTGACAATTGCATCTCCAACAATAATCCGTGGAAATGCTTCTGAAATTATGGCTTTGGCCGGTACAAATATCCGGACGAAAGGTGTCGACAGTACCGCTGTTTCACTCGATAGTCTGGAAGCTGCAACTGCATTGAGTTTAAAATATGGTTCAGTTGTCAGTGTAAGCGGGGCGACGGATTTGATTGTCAGCGGTCAGAAAATAGCTTATGTTGAAAATGGTGTACCGCTGATGACCCGTATTACCGGAATGGGCTGTTCAGCATCCGCGATCGCCGGCGCTTTTGTTGCCATTCAATCTAATCCTTTTGAAGCGGCGATTTTTGCGGCTGTAATGATGGGTGTCTGCGGAGAAATGGCTTTTCAAAAAACACAGCTGCCAGGATCTTTTCAAATTGCATTTCTGGATGCGCTGGCAGAAATAACTCCTCAGAATCTTCAGGTTTCATCCAGAGTAAAATGAAAGAAAATATCTTAAATCAGATCCAGTTATATCTGGTAACCGACGAGGCCGCCTGCCTGGGCCGGGACTTTTATTGGGTTGTTGAAGAAGCGGTGAAAGGTGGTGTGACGATGGTGCAGCTTCGCGAAAAAACGTTGGGAACCCGTGCTTTTATCGAACGTGGTAAACGACTGAAAGATCTGCTGGCGCCCTATCATGTGCCTTTAATCATCAATGACCGGGTGGATGTTGCCCTGGCCATTGATGCAGATGGCGTGCATGTGGGGCAAAACGATATGCATTACAATATGCTAAAAGATTTGTGGCTGCCGGAAAAAATTGTCGGGATATCAGCGGAAACACGTGAAGATGTTTTTGAAGCAGAAACCTGGAAAATTTCCTACCTGGCTGCCAGTCCGCTTTTTTTTACCGCTTCCAAAACAGATACTGAAACACCGTGGGGTAAGGAAGGACTGAAATGGATGAGGCAAAATTCGAGACATCCTTTGGTTGTAATCGGTGGCCTAAACGACAAAAATGCAGCAGAGGCTCTGAGAAACGGAGCAAATGGCATTGCAGTCATTTCTGCGATATGCAGTGCTGAATCTCCTTTCCAGGCTGCAACCCAATTAATGTCCATTTTTAACAAATCGAATTTAAAATGAAAAGATATCCAACCGTGTTGACCATTGCGGGATCGGACAGTGGAGGAGGGGCGGGAATACAGGCGGATCTAAAAACGATTTCAGCTTTGGGTGCCTACGGAATGTCAGCGATTACGGCCCTTACCGCACAAAATACAGTGGGTGTCCGCGCCATTCATCCCGTTCCGGCTGAATTTCTGAAACAGCAGCTTGAAGCAGTTTTCGAAGATATCACCATTGATTCGGTAAAAATAGGAATGATTAATACTGTTGAAGTGGCCTTGATCATTGCCGAAATATTGGACAGATTTAAACCTGGTTTCGTCGTTTTTGATCCTGTTATGGTTTCAACAAGCGGAGCCAAGTTGATTCAGGACGAAACCGTGGCAGTTTTGTGGAAAGAATTGTTTCCCAGAGTTAACCTGATCACACCTAATCTTGACGAAGGTGAAATTTTAAGTTCAAAGAAAATTGAATCGCTGGATGATATGAAAAAAGCAACTGACGAAATGCTGTTGAAAGGTTGCAATGGGATATTGCTAAAAGGAGGTCATTTGGTCGCCCCAACCTTGTATGATGTTTTTGCACAGAAAGGCAAGGAAATGCTTATTCTGGAAAGTGATTATATCGAAAGTGAAAATGTGCACGGAACCGGCTGTACTTTATCTTCCGCCATCGCAACTTATGTCGCCCTTGGGAATTCAATTACTGAGTCAATTCTTCTGGCCAAAAATTATGTATCGGACGCAATCGGGGCTGGGAAAAATGTCAAAACCGGTCATGGTCACGGACCTTTAAATCATTCTTTTTCCCCAATAAAAATGCAGATAAAGTTATGAAATTTACGGATCAACTTTGGGAAGAAGCATTGCCGGTTTATACCGAAATTGAGAATCATCCTTTCAATCAGGAACTTAAAGACGGGACTTTGCCGGTTGAAAAATTCCAATTCTACATTTATCAGGATTCGCTTTATCTGGCCGACTTTGCAAAAGCGCTTGCCACTGCGGGCACCCGTGCCGGTAACAGTAGCGAACTGCTCGAATTCCTGCAATTCGCACAGAATGCAATTTTGGTTGAGCGGGCTTTGCATATCGGTTACTTTAAGGAATATGACATCGATTTGAAATCCGGAAAGGCGCCAGGCTGTTTTGCTTACACCAATTATTTATTAGCAGCGAGTACTTTTGAAAGTTATGAAGTTGCAGTAGCGGCCCTGCTTCCCTGTTTCTGGATTTATAAAAAAGTGGGGGATTACATTTATGAAAATCAAGCGAAGCCAAACTCCTATCAAAACTGGATCGATGCATACGCGGGAGAAGACTTTGCAAAATCGGTTGAAAATGCACTTAAAATTTGTAACCAACTGGCGCAGAATGCCTCTGAGTCTACCAAATTGAAAATGAGAGAAGCCTATTTGACAGCTTCGCGGCTAGAGTATGTCTTTTGGGACAGCGCTTACCGGCTGGAAGAATGGCCGGTTTAAAGTGTGCATTTTAGTTGATCTGTCCGTTACTGATCTTCATCCATCAAATCCGTTGGTTCGTCTTAATTGTCTGTTCCGGGTTAGTTTTAGGTTTTAAATTTGAATCATAAATAAAAAACCTGGTCAAAATCTTAAACAAAAAACGCTATGGAAACGCCACGAAACGAATATCTCTGGAGAAAAGCTAAACAAAGAGCAGGTTTTAAAATCCATCTGCGTAGCTATCTGATCGTAAATGCAGGACTATGGCTGATCTATTTTTTGTCAATGGGTAACCACTCATTACGTCATTTTTATCCCTGGCCAATCTGGCCTATGCTGGGTTGGGGAATCGGACTTGCTTCGCATTACTTCACAGCCTACGGCAATCTGGATGAGAAAGCACTGGCAGAAAGGGAATATGAAAAATTAGTAAAAGAGCAAAGATAAATGTAACATACATATATTGAAAGGCCTGTCAGTAAAACGACGGGCTTTTTGTTTTGAGTTTGTTTTAAGTTATATCAGGATGGAACAGTTATTGTATCGACCCAATCATTTATAAGTATGAACAAACAAACAGAAAATTATGGAAAAGGACCTGCAGGATATAGAAGCAATAAAAAAATTAAAGTCATTAGCGGAAGACATTCGTTTTTGCATGTATACTACTTATAAAAACGGCAAAATTGAATCCCGCCCAATGACGACCCTTGACATTGATGGGGAAGGAAATGCGTGGTTTTTTACCAGTCGTCAAACGGAAATAGGAAGTGATACCAACTGGAAGGAATCGGTGTCGCTGATTTATTCTGATCCTAAAAATAACTCTTATGCAAGCGTTTCAGGTAACGCTTCGGTGGTTGAAGATGAAGCAAAAAAAGAGGAGTTGTGGAGTTTTATGTCAAAAGCGTGGTTTCCGGGTGGGAAGGATGATCCGGATTTGGTCATGCTTAAAGTAACAACGGACGAAGCGGCATACTGGGACAGCACTTCTTCAAAGATGGTGGTATTTTTCTCCATGTTAAAAGCAGCCGTAACCGGTACTACACCCGATGGCGGTGATCACGGGAAATTAGATCTGGTTTAAAATATTAGCATATAAAAATAGCCCATCCGAATCAATTGATTTAGATGGGCTATTTTTATACACTTCTTTATCTGCTATTCAGCGTGTGCTTCTTCGTTTACATACATTTCCGCCAGTTCAGTCAGTTTGTGATCGGTTGTTCCTTCTTCATCCAGGGTAGTTTGAAGTAAATCCGCTACTTCCGGATATCCAAGTGTCCTGGCTATGTTACGCAACGTACCGTATGAAGCGATTTCGTAATGCTCTATTTTTTGAGCTGCCATAATCAGGCCACAGTCACGAACCATGGTATCTTTATCGGTGCTTTCAATTATCTCTGTGCCTTCTTCGAGCAAACCTTCCATAGCAGCACACTTTTTAGCCTGTGCTTTTTCATCAATCATACCGAATACTTCTTCAAGGCGGCTTACATGTCCTTCTGTTTCAGTAGTATGTGTTTCAAAAGCAGATCTTAATTCTTCTGATGTTGCAGCTTTTGACATCTTAACCAGCGCTTTTGCCAGATGTTTTTCAGCCCAGTAGATATCTTTTAAACCATCTACAAAGAGCTCTTTCAATTTTTCGCCGTCACTTTCAGTAATTTGTTTTGTGGACTTATTTTTGGTCGTTTTCATGATTGTATAATTTTAGGTTACACGGTTTATTGACAATGAGAAATCTCATTTCGGCTGGTGGTTTTAAAATTCTGTACCAAACAAAAATTATTAAAAAGGCTCATTATAAGGTAATTAATGAAGACATAAGTACACATATACGTTGTAAACATGAGGGCATCTGGGGACTTGCGCAGGAAAGACGTTACCAACTGAGGTTGTAAGAGGAATGATTTTTGATCACTATACTTTCAAACTTAAACCGGTGATTATGAACCTCAAAAGACCATTCAAAATTCTGTTAATTCTTATTGTTTTTGTAATTGCGGGAGTTGTTGCATGGCATTTTTACAAGAAAAATCATGAAAATCCGGTATCCGGTTTGAAACCAAGAGTTGAAATGGGAATTGGCCGGATCAGCAACATTACAGACAGCACCATTGACTTGTCGCTGAATTTGCTGGTACACAATCCGCTTCCAATTGGCTTTGACGTAAACGGTTTTGACTATTTTGTTCAAATGAATGGCGTGACAATCATTCAAAATAAATATGAAGAACCGCTGGCACTTAAAGCGAATGATAGCACGATGGTAACTTTGCCTTCAAAATTAAAAATTGCCGATCTGTCGAAGGAAGGTGATAAGGAAAGCAGCAAAGGAGAAGACAGTGCCGATTATCACTTTGAAACGGTTTTTCATTTTCAAAAACCTATTTTGGGAAAAGACAGTCTGACCTTATCCATGGATAAAAGATTGCCTTTGTACCAGCTCCCGAAAGTTGAGGTTGTAGATTTTGATATGGAAAAATTCAGGCTGAGTAAATCCGATGTAATTATAAAATTGAAATTTAGTAATCGCAACAGCTTTCCTATACAATTCAAAAACCCATCTTACGTAGTTGATCTTGGAAAGCAAAAACGTCTTGCAGAAGGGAAGGTTAAAGACATGACGAGAGTGAAAGCGCACAGCAGCGAGATCTATGAAATTCCTCTTGCCATAAATATGGGGAAAGTACTTAAAGCTGCCGGACAAATTATTACAAAAGGCAAGGAACTTCCCTTTACCCTTTACTTTAAAAGTAAACTGGTTTCTGACAATGATATTTTTAAGGACAGTGATGTAAATATCATCGTAGACGGAGAACTTCGGGATATAGATACCGTTAAAAAGAACCTGGCGAACTAGCGTCTGCGTATATATGTCGAAGTTTGGAACTTAGTAGTCTTACAGTTTTTTTAAGTAAAAAAAGATAATGTTACATCATTTATTAAGCATTCGAAAAGTCTTGACAGATAGTTCTATTACGAAATGTATATCAAATAAATTATATGTAAATCTGATCGAAAAATGTTACCTCATCAGATGTTTTAGGTCCTATCACCGGGTAGATGCTCATCGATACGGACTTAAACTTCAGGATGATGTTAACGAAAATCTTCATACTTGCCGTTTTAACATTTTTATTCACAAAAGGTAAAATTTCAGCGCAGGATTTACATGGTAATCAGGAGCCTGAATATCATGTAAAACAATATACGGATGAAAACGGACTGCCGCAAAATAGTGTAAGAAGTTTAGCCAGGGACAAAAATGGTTTTCTCTGGATTGCAACGGAGAATGGTTTAGTACGCTTCGACGGACACAATTTCTATGTTTTTAACAAATCTAATACCGGTCAGAAAAATACTCGTTTCCATACAATACAACCAGACATAACGAGACCGGAAAGGTTTTATGGAGTTTCTAATGATTTTGAAATGCTGCGGATTGAAAATTCTGTTGCTGTGTCGGACTCATCGTATCTGCGTAAAATCAAAATGGTCCCACACATTAATGAGGGTCATAATGTCAGTCTGCTTGCATCCGGTTCACCCAATTATTTATGGGAAGAAGCAGATCCCCTTTATTATATCATCTTGTCGCCCAATGCAGAAGACCGTTTTTTTATACTTCACCGAAACAGGATTGAATTTTTTGATAAATGGAAAAAGGCTGGTGAACTTCAAATAAAAAGTCCTCTTTTTCGCAATTACTTTAGCCTGGGTGGAAATTTGTACAAGGTTGAAAATGATAATACGATACTTTGTATTGACACGAAAGGTACAAAGCGATTTTCGTTGACAGGTGACATTCTTGAAGATCCTGATTATCAGAAGCCCGGTAAAACACTGAAAGTTTACTGGAACAATATTTCCGATCAGGTATTTATTCTTCTGAACCAAAATTTTTATTATCTCAGCCAAATTGCGGACAGCACTTTCCGCACTCAGCTTATTCTCAGAGGCTTTGATTTTGAGACAAATAACATCATTACCGTTCACTACGACCAGTTCAGAAGCAGAATATTTCTAGGAAGCCTCACAAGAGGTCTTTTTGTGTTTTCTGAAAAAATGTTCAGAACACTCAGGTTTGGTGAGAGAGACATGGATAATATTTTTTATGCCCAAACCCTTTTTGATCATAAAAACGTGCTTACTCCTGGCGGAATAATATTCGGAGACGAAACAAAGCAAGGACTTTGGAGGCAACATGAAGCAGTTTTACCTGCTGTTCGTAAAAATTTCAAACTTGACGGGCGAAGTATTTTGACTGATCAAAACGGATTTATCTGGATCAAATCGGGTGAATTATTATACAGGTATGCACCAAAAGGCCAAAAGCTTTTACATTCCTGGAATCTGCATGATGAAATAAAAACCATTTACCAGGGTTGGGAGGGAAGGATATGGATCGGTTTGAAATCGAAGGGCCTTTTTTATATCCGGCATGGCCAGGAAAATCTACACCCGAAAGCATTTAACACTTACACTATCAAAAACATTGTATTTATCTTACAGTCAAATAATAGTTTATGGCTGGCAACGGAACAGGGTCTTTATAACGTGTCACTTAAAACAGGAAGAACTGCTGTAATCAAGGGAACTGAAAGGATGTTTGTAAGGAGCCTGTATATTTCCCCTTCATCCACGGGACTGTTTTTTACAACCTATGAAGACGGAATTCTCTATTACAACCGGAACAAACTTGTTCAGTTTCCGCCGGATGTTAATGGCTATTTAGCTGCCGCTCATTGTATTACAGAAGATCAAAAAGGTTTTTTCTGGATTACAACCAACAAAGGTTTGTTTCAGGTTTCTAAAAAAGACCTGCTGAATTATACCAGGTTAGCCGGAAGCGGAAAGGCTGAAATACGGACTCCATTTTACCTTTATTATGCCAAAGATCATGGTTTTAAAACAAACGAATTTGATGGAGGCTGCCAGCCGTGCTCAGTAAAATTACCGGACGGACATTTTTCGCTTCCTTCTTTAAATGGTCTGGTCTGGTTTAAACCGGAGGATATAGAGTCCGAGCAGCCGGATGGGAAATTGCTTATCGACAGGCTGGAAGTACACGGAAAATCGAGGTTCATAACAAATGATACGATTACGCTGCCCGTTAACCCTAAAAATATAAGTCTTTCTATTGCCACGGCGTATTTTGGGAATATAAACAACCTTCTGCTCTCGTATAAAATAAGTGGCGACGCATTAACCGGTAAATCGGAGTGGATAAGTTTAAAGGCTGGTGATCCCGTAATCCGCTTTTCCGAACTCGGATCAGGGGCTTATTTTTTGCAGGTAAAAAAAGTCAGCGGTTTTGGCAGTGGTAATGAAATTGTCAAGTCGCTTACCATTATAGTGAATCGTAATTGGTATGAAAAATTATGGTTTCAGCTGATTTGCGTTGGTGTAGCTTTATTGATAATTTATCTCTACATCAGGTTTAGAATAAGACATTTACGAAACCGAAATCAGGAGCTGGAAGAAAAAGTAATGTTAAGAACCCAAAATCTTGAACAGACTTTGCTGGCGCTCCGGGATTCAGAAAAGGAACTGAACAGGCAAATGCACATCCAAAGCAGGCTCATTGCTTCAATCAGCCATGATATTCGAACACCCTTGAAATACATGATTTCTTTCACGGAGAGAATTAATGGATTTATCAACAACAAGGAATATGATACAGTTTCTGATATTGGCAAAAGCCTGACAACCTCGGGTAAAAGGATGTACCAATTGTTGGAAAACATGATTGGATATATAAAAACGCAGGTATATGGTGAGCATTTGCAAAAGGAAAATATATTGTTACGCCCTTTGGTAAAAACAAAAGCCGAGCTTTTTTCACAGGCCATTCAGGAACAATCCAATAAATTTATATACGAAGTACCTGCAAAGCTTTCGGTGGAAACCAATGTGCAATTGTTTGGAATTGTGATACATAACCTGATTGACAATGCAAATAAATATACGTACCAAGGTGTCATAAGGGTTAGTGTAGAAAATCGTGGAGGCAGTCTGCATTTCATCGTCGCTGATTCCGGTCCCGGGATGCCGGATAATCTGATGGACTGGCTAAATCAATCGTCTAACGATTTCATCGAAAAATCAGCGACCGTTTCAGAAGATTATCATGGCCTTGGTCTGTTGATCGTCAAGGAAATTTCGGCGCTTCTACACTTGACAATCCTTGTTGAAAAAGAAAATGGTACAAGGGTTCATCTGATTTTTAATTCGGAAAAGTAAGATGGATTTGAAACATGGCTTCACTTTGAATCAAACCAGACAGTCATTTCATTTGCTCCTCTGTTTGCCCAGGCAAAATATGGGATTAGCGTAACATCAGCTGATTTCAGTACCATTACCCCTCCCAAAAATTCTTTCCTGAATTCCGGTGTAAAAGTTTGTCCTGCGTTGACTTTAATCGAAAGTACCTTGCCTTCATTGTCATCCCCTTCTGCGCAGTACAAAACAGGACCCCGTTCAATTGCAATTTTGCCTTTATCTGCTTTGATATTTTGATTAGCGATCACTTTTTTTACAGGCATATCCAGTGAAAGTGAAATGATGTCGCCTTTTTTCCAGGTTCTTGTGATTTCTAAATAACCCTTTTCGACCGTTGCCTTTATGGGTTTACCATTTATTTTTAATTCAAAGGACAGCGGATTTTTGTCCGTATAGGTATACAGATCACCTGGAATTACGTTTCCCTGCACCCAGCCGGGGATCCGGATCGAAATCGGGAAAGTCAGTGACTTTTCCGGATTTACAGTCATTTTGACGTCACCATTCCATGGATAATCTGTTTTTTGAGAAAGCTTGACTTGTACATCACTAATTTTTGTATTGATTTCGCTGTCGGCAAAAAGATTTACAATCAATTCATTTCCCTTTTTAGCGTAAATATAAGCAGGCATGGAAGGGAGAAATCTTGATACGTTCGTAGGGCAGCAGGCAGTGCCAAACCAATCACTTCTCAATGCGCCACTGCCTTTTCCGAAATCGTTGGTCCCGTTTGAGGCCATAGGATTAACATAAAAAAATTGATTGCCTTTGATGGACATTCCACCCAGAAAGCCATTGTAAAGAACGCGCTCGAAAACATCCATATACTTGGCTTTTCCTGTATACAAATACATTTTATGGTTCCATAACATGTTGGCAACTGCGGCACAAGTTTCGGCGTAGGCATTATCGTTGGGCAATACATAAGCGGAATCAAATGCCTCCCCATCTTCACGTGCTCCAACACCGCCGGTAATGTATTGCTTTTTTAAAGTTGCATCATCCCAAATGTTATGTATTGCAGCACTGTATTTTGGATCATCTTCGATTGTGAGCATATCGGTAATTGCAGTATACAAGTACTGGGCACGAACCGCATGTCCGACAGCTTCTTTCTGTCTTACAACCGGTATCTGATCCTGGAAATAGGATGGGCCTAACTTATGGCCATCAAGAAAGAGCGGGCGTTTATCGGATCTTCCCCGCATATCAATGAAAAATCTGGCAAGGTCAAAATATTCTTTTTTGCCGGTAGTGCGTGAAAGTCTGATCAAAGCAATTTCTGCCTCTTCATGGCCAGGTACTACAACAAGCTGACCCGGATTTGGTCCGAAAGTCCTGACGAGATGATTAGCGCTTTTAATTGCTACATTCAATAAAGACTTTTTACCGGTTGCTTCAAAATGCGCAATGGCTGCTTCATAAAGATGCCCCACATTGTAGAGTTCGTGGCTTCCGTTTTCAAAAGAGTAACGGTATGGGCCGGCATTCCAGTTGTAAGATCCGGTTGTATCCTTATTGATCGTTCGTATGGTGTAAAGATAACCATCCGGTTCCTGCGCAGCTTCAAAAAGTACGATCAGGCTATCGAGGTATTTATCCAGCCTGGCATCATATCGGTTTTGCAGTGAATATGCAGCGCCTTCCACCGCCTTGAATACATCAGAATCATCAAAAAGAGCTCCTTTGAATTTGCCTTGTTGTAAACCTCCCGCAATCGCAAAATTGTCAAAACGACCGGATTGTGCACATTGTTCCAAAACGTGTGGTATGGTTACATTACTTGCAATTTGCAATCGGGTGTGCCAAAAGCCTTGCTGCGTTTTAACATCTTTCAACGGAACAGCTTGTATGTTTGTCTGAGAAAAGACAGGATAGAATGATAGTACAGAAAGCAGCAAAACAAGATACTTGGTCATTTTAAATCAATTAGGTAAGCGTTGCAGCCAGACCGTGAGTAAGCACTGGCAACATGGGAACCTGAAAAAAATGTACCAAAAGGGGCTCCTGATGAATTCATCAGGAGCCTTTCTTATTTGCTGATCGTTCAATATTTACTTCAATATCTTAAAGACCATATTTTTCCATTCGCCGGTAGAGCGCCGCTCTGCTTAGGCCGAGTTCGCGGGCAGCATCTGTTATGTTTCCGTTGAAGCGTTTCATGGCCTTGACGATAAGTGTTTTTTCCATGTCTTCAAGGTCAAAACCGGTTGCAGTGGATGCCTGGCCGCCGGAGCTTTTCAGAAAGAGGTCGTCTGGTTGCAAAGTTTTTTCCTGAGAAAGAATAACCGCCCGTTCAATGGCGTGCTGCAATTCACGAATATTTCCGGGCCAGTTATACTGCTGCATTTTTTTGATCAAAGCACTGCTGATGTCCGTCACAGGCCTGTTGTACTTTTTGCTAAATTGTTTTAGATAAAAATCTGCAAGAACTGCAATATCTTCCTGGCGTTCACGCAGAGGCGGGAGATCGAGCTCAATCGTATTAATCCTGTAAAGAAGATCCTGACGAAACACCTTTTCCTCCACCATTTTCTCAATATTCATGTTCGTTGCGCAAATCAGCCGTACATCCAGAGGGATCGGTTTGTTGGATCCAACTCTTGTAACGCGTCTTTCCTGTATGACTGTCAGTAATTTAGCTTGTAGCGGCAAAGTCAGGTTTCCGATTTCGTCAAGAAAAATGGTTCCGCCCTTAGCTTCTTCAAACCTGCCGGCCCTGTCTTCTTTTGCATCTGTAAATGCACCTTTAACATGGCCAAAAAGTTCGCTTTCAAACAAAGTCTCACTTAACGCGCCGAGATCAACGGTTACAAAAGGTTTATCTGCCCGTTTGGAATGTTGGTGAATATGTTTTGCCAGCTGTGTTTTTCCGGTTCCGTTTTCGCCCAGCACCAGTACGTTGGCATCCGTTGCGGCTACACGTTCGGAAGTATGCAGGACCTGCTTCATCGAGTCGCTTGAAGCTATAATTGTGTCTGCGGAAGGCTTGCCCTTTTTACTGTCTTCTTTCGTTTTTTCTTCGTTTGCAGTACCTGTAGCTGCCAAAAGAGAAGCGCCACTTTGAAGTGCTGCTTCAATTGTGTTGAGCAATTTATCATTCTCCCAAGGTTTTAAGACAAAGTCCGTCGCACCCGCCTTTATTGCTCTGATGGCCATTTCAATATCCCCATAGGCGGTGATCATGATCACTTTTGTTTTAGGGTTGATGTCCAGAATCCGGTCGAGCCAGTGAAAACCTTCACGTCCGCTATTAACATCCCTGGTGAAGTTCATGTCCAGCAGGATGAGGTTGTAATCATTGTTGGTAACCAAAAAAGGCAGCTTTTGTGGATTTTTTTCAATATCCACTAGTTTAGCATGGCGTTTTAATAGAAGTTTCGCGGCGCTGAGCACGTCGACGTCATCGTCGATAATGAGGATTTTTGCTTCTGAGAGTAACATTTCTTTAAGTTAAATATTTTTCGTCGAACCTGATTTGCTGTTCGTTTAACATGGCTATAAATTCTTCCCTAAAAGTAATCTTTTTGTGATGTTGTTCCTGATTTTTAACGTATTCAATTAATATATTTACTTCTCCGAAAGAATAAGTAAATGCTCCATAACCTTCCTGCCAGCCTGAGAAGCCGGTAAATAAATTATTTTCTTTGAGAAATACGGAACTGCTGATTTTTATGTCTTTAACCAGCGAGGATAGGGAAACAGAAGGGTGAAGGCTTGTCAAGATGTGTATGTGATCACTTACACCGTTGATTCGATATAGATGACAATTTTTATTTTTTAGAATACCATAAATATATTTAAACAACAAAGGACGATTTTCCTTCAACAGAACAGGCTCACGTTCTTTTGTACTGAAAACGATTTGATAAAGAATTTGTGTGTAAGTGCTCATTTTAGTTTGTTGGTTTGAAGTAAGGTTTTGTTGTTTTCATGACGTTGGTTTTGAGGTAATGTAACAGGATGAGTCTTTCAATCCCGTTGTTGAAAGCGTTGCTAGTCCGTTCAACCCTTCCAGGGTTGTTTTGTAGGACCGCGTTATCTTTCCTCCGGATTACATCCGGGGCTATTCAGGTTTAAGCCCTGTCGGACTTTTGCATAGTATCTTACTCTTCTATGACGCTCTTGAAGACCCAACCGTATACCTTAGTTCCATGACGCCAGTCCCGAAGGGATATCACTTTAATAGCTCCGGATGCAATCCGGGGTTAAATAAAATCCATTTAAATCGTCACAACCCTGAAAGCGTTGCTAGTCCGTTCAACCCTTCCAGGGTTGTTTTGTAGGACCGCGTTATCTTTTTCCGCCGGATTACATCCGGGGCTATTCAGGTTTAAGCCCTGTCGGACTTTTGCATAGTATCTTACTGTTCTATGACGCTCTTGAAGACCCAACCGTATACCTTAGTTCCATGACGCCAGTCCCGAAGGGATATCACTTTAATAGCTCCGGATGCAATCCGGGGTTAAATAAAATCCATTTAAATCGTTACAACCCTGAAAGCGTTTCTAGTTCGTTCAACCCTTTCAGGGTTGTTTTGTAGGACCGCGTTATCTTTTTCCCCCGGACTACATCCGGGGCTATTCAGGTTTAAGTCCTGTCGGACTTTTGCGTAGTATTTTACTGTTCTATGACGCTCTTGAAGACCCAACCGTATACCTTAGTTCCATGACGCCAATCCCGAAGGGATATCACTTTAATAGCTCCGGATGCAATCCGGGGTTAAATAAAATCCATTTAAATCGTCACAACCCTGGAAGGGTTGAAAGCGTTTCTAGTTCGTTCAACCCTTCCAGGGTTGTTTTGTAGGACCGCGTTATCTTTTTCCACCGGACTACATCCGGGGCTATTCAGGTTTAAGTCCTGTCGGACTTTTGCGTAGTATTTTACTGTTCTATGACGCTTTTGAAGATCCAACCGTATACCTTAGTTCCATGACGCCAATCCCGAAGGGATATCACTTTAATAGCTCCGGATGCAATCCGGGGTTAAATAAAATACTTTAAATCGTCACAACCCTGGAAGGGTTGAACAGGTATCCCATTTGTAATTCACAACAAACATTTTGCGATATGTCCGTACACGTACAGAAATGTCCGATAATGAACAGATTTGCAAATCGTTTTAATGGTTATTTAATTGGTTAACAGATGTTTAATGTAGTTTTATATTTCTGGCATAGTGATTGGATACAATAAGGAGGATTTGAACAGGATATCAATTATTATTACAATATAATGGAAGTTAAAACACCTAACTCGACTCACTCCGGCAACGGATTTACCGGTGGGTCATCTAATATGGATAAGATTAAGCCTAAGAAGTTCTGGACTACACAGCGAATCGGTATTATAGCCGGCAGTTTATTACTCGTTGGATTCCTGGTTTATCAGTTTTTTCTTTCGGACAAGAGAACCAAACTAAATGTAGATCAGGAGAAATTGACAGTTTCAACGGTTTCTCAGGGTAAATTCGATGAATTTATTGTGGTTACAGGGGTTGTTCAGCCACTGAAAACAATTCAGCTTGATGCTATCGTTGGAGGATATGTTACTGAAAAACTGATTGAAGGGGGTAACATGGTAAAGCAGGGCGAAGTACTTCTTAAACTGGAAAACCAGAATTTGAAACTAAGCTTTTTACAATCGGAAACAGAAGCCAGCCGCCTGGTAAATGATTTGCAAAATACCCGTCAGAGCCTTCGTATCGCCCGTTTTAACTTACAAAAAACATTAAGTGAACTTGATTTTCAAATTGATCAGGCGAAGGATGCGCATGACAGAAATATTAAGTTATACAAAGACAAAGTAATTCCAGATGCGGAATACCTGAAAACAAAACGTGAATTCGAACGCCTCACTAAACAGCGTGACATTGAAGTAGAATCTCAAAAATATCAGGAAGAAAACTCTAAAATGCAGATTACGCAGCTGGAAGGAACGTTGGCCAGTACACAGAAAAACGTAAACCTTTGGAGACAAACGCTTGAAAATCTTTCTGTAAAAGCTCCTGTGTCCGGATTGCTGTCATCGATGAATGTGGAAGTTGGTTCAAACATTAACCAGGGACAAAATATTGGTCAGATCGATGACCTGAACGGTTTCAAAATGCGTGTAAGTGTTGATGAGCATTACATTTCCAGAATTTTTGCCGGACTGGTTGGCTCTATGGATTTTAACGGAAAAGAATACGAGCTTAAAATCATCAAAATATATCCCGAAGTGGCAAGTGGAAGATTTGAGGTGGATATGGCATTTGAAAAAGGTGCTCCTGAACTGATAAAAAGAGGCCAGTCGGCGCCGATCCGTTTGCAACTTGGGCAGCCTTCTCAGGCAACATTACTACCGGTTGGCGGATTCTTCTCTGAAACAGGAGGTAACTGGGTGTATGTAGTGGGCGAAGACGGAAAACGTGCGGCAAAACGCAAAATTACCTTAGGTCGAAAAAATCCTGAGTACTTTGAAGTTTTAGAAGGTCTTAAACCAGGTGAAAAAGTAATTACAAGTTCGTATGAGAACTTTGGAGATAATGAGGTTTTGGAGTTTTAGTTAGCTGTAAGCTTTTAGTGATTAGCTTATAGCGGCAATACTCTGGATTGTTACATTGACTATTTTGAGTTTAATTTTCTGATAAAGGCGTTTAGTATATTTTTTATCACAATGAGCTGGTTATCAATAGATTCATAAATGGGGAAGGGAATGCACTCCAAATCCTTGGCTAAGAGAAGTTGGTATTCAAGCTCATTAGCTGAACCATTTGCAATAACAAGATAGTGAGAAAGCTCTTTGTCTGAAAGCCTTCCGCAACCTTCTGAAATGTTTGAGAGAAGCGAGATTGCGGATCTTCTGATCTGACTGGTTAAACCATACAGTTCCTTTTTTGGAAAGGCCTTGGAAACTTTATAAATCAAAAGAGTTAAGGTGTGGCTTTTTTGCCAGACAGTCAAAGTTTTGAAATTTCGCATTTTACAAGGTTTGATGATAAATTAGTTAGATTCCGAAAATGAAAAAAGGTAACATCATTAGTGATTAAGATAAATAGTAATTCAATTTAAAAGGCTAAAAGCCAATCGCTAATAGCCAATAGCCAAAAAAATGATAAAAATTACAAACCTGCAAAAGATTTTCTCTACTGAAGAAGTAGAAACGACCGCCCTGAATGGTATCGATATGGATATCAAAGACGGCGAGTTTGTGGCCATTATGGGTCCGTCCGGTTGTGGTAAGTCGACCTTACTCAACATTCTCGGATTGCTTGACAACCCAAGTGAGGGCTCTTACGAGTTTTACGGAACAGAGGTTGCAAAGATGTCGGAACGTCAGCGTGCGCAAATCCGCAAAGGAAACATCGGGTTTGTGTTTCAAAGCTTTAATTTGATCGACGAACTAACGGTTTATGAAAATGTCGAACTTCCGTTGTTGTATTTGAAAACACCTCCTGCCGAACGTAAGGAAAAAGTGGAAGCTGCCCTGAACCGGATGAATATGATGCACCGCCGGAATCACTTTCCGCAGCAGCTTTCAGGAGGGCAACAGCAGCGGACTGCCATTGCAAGAGCCGTAGTTGCTAATCCAAAAACAATACTTGCAGATGAGCCTACCGGTAACCTTGACTCCAAAAACGGAGAAGAAGTGATGAATCTGCTGAGCCAGCTGAACAACGCCGGAACAACAATTCTAATGGTAACGCACTCGCCGTATGATGCAGGATTTGCACATCGGATTGTAAATCTGTTCGATGGAAAAATCGTGACAGAAAAAGTACACGTTTAATAGCTTTTAGCGGCTGGTTTGGAACTGCCGCTTTGTAGCTTATGGCCTTCGTTTGTATACCGCAAACGAGGGTTTCAGGTTCGCAGACTACTTTGAAGTTCAAATTTAACCTGGCTAAAGGCTACCGGCTAATAGCTAAATACCAAACCAGCCATGAAAAAAATTCTGACCATTTTACTTGCCGGTGTATCGACACTGGCCTCTGCTCAGCACAAAATAGACCTGAACCGTAGTGTTGACGACAACGGGCGAAACCTGACGATTCGGGTTAACGGTACAATTGATGGTAAAGCCATCGATTATGAAAAAACCTTTAGTGTTGCCGGACTTAGCAGGGAGGAAAAAGCCGAAATTAAAGAAAAGGTTTTTGATTCTCTTGGCATAAATGTTGAAACCCCGGCTCCACCACGTGCCCCTCGGGCGCCTAGGTCATATCAGGCACAGCAGCCATCAGGGCATCTTTCCGCAGGCGTTTCCGAAGGTTTGTCTTCTGTAATTTTATCTGATAGTGAGCTAACAAAAGACAATTCTGCTGCAAAAGCGAAGCCGTTTTCAAAGGAAGTGAAATTTAATGATCAAACAGGTGAGTTATATCTTCGCTATCAGTTTATGAAGGGCGGCGAAGAATTCATTTATGAAAAAACCGTTGATGCCAGTTCAAAATCTTCCAGGCAACGTGATAGTATCATAAAAAGCTTCGAAAACGAGATTGAACTTCCGTGTAAGTAAAAAATATTTTCTCTTCTTCTTCTTCATTCCTCCTCTTCTTCCGAAAATCAGGGGGGGAGAGGAGATTTTTCATTTCCCGTTTAAGCAGGCAAATAGTTTATTTTTACCGCTAAAAAATTTAAAGATGCTACGAAACTATCTAAAAATCGCATGGCGGAATTTGGGTAAAAACAAGTTTTACACTTTTCTGAATGTTTTCGGATTAGCACTTGGATTGGCAAGCTGCCTGCTGATTACTTTGTATGTACTGGATGAATTAAGCTACGATAAATCTTTCAACCATGCAGACCGGATATATCGGGTAAATTCAGACATCAAATTTGGCGGCGCCGAAATGAAACTGGCCGTAGCTCCTGATCCAATGGCTTTTACAATGTTAAAGGATTATCCGCAGGTGGAAGCCGCGATGCGAATACGGGAAGATGGAAGTTCTTTGGTGCGTAGGACTGGTACTACCGAAAATTTGCAGGAAGCATTAGTCGTTTACGTAGATTCTAGTTTTTTTAAGGTATTTCAAATTCCGATCGTTGCGGGAGATAGTCACCGGGTGCTCACCCAACCGAATACGATGGTCATCTCAGAACGTGATGCTGAAAAGTATTTTGGTAAAGAAAATCCGATAGGAAAAACGCTGCTGCTTGACAACAACCAGTCTTACACGGTGACAGGCGTTATGGAAAACATTCCTTCGCACTCTCACCTGGGTAGTTTGAACATGCTGTTGTCTATGAGTACCAACAGGGAAAGCAGGGAAGATAATTGGGGAAGCCATAATTTTAATACATACTTGTTGCTTCGGGAAGGTGTTGATGCGGCAGGCTTTGAAAAAAACTTTGATACGATTCTTGAAAAGTATACAGGCAAATGGACTCAAAGCGTGATGGGTGCCACGCTTAGCGAATTAAAAAAATCGGGAAGTTATATCAAATATGCTTTGATGCCGGTGACTGATATTCATCTTCGCTCAGACCGGACAGCAGAACTTGGGAACAACAGCAATGTTCAATACGTATATATTTTCAGCCTGGTTGCTGTTTTTCTGCTCGCAATCGCTTGTGTCAATTTTATGAATCTTGCCACGGCGCGTTCTTCAAACCGGGCGAGAGAAGTAGGTGTTCGCAAGGCCCTGGGTTCAGAAAGATCGTCTCTTGTAAATCAGTTTCTGACGGAAGCGGTCATGTTAAGTTTTCTTGCATTAGCATTGGCGATTATTCTTGCAATCCTTGCTTTACCGCTTTTTAACAATCTTGCCGGTAAGGAAATTGCCTTTCCCTACCAAAATGGGCTCTTTTGGGCGGCGTCAGTTGTAACAGGCATTGTCGTGGGTATAATGGCGGGAAGTTATCCCGCGTTTTTCCTGTCTGCATTTCAGCCTTTGAAAGTGTTAAAAGGCGCTGTACAACTTGAAGGTAAAGGCGGATATTTACGAAATTCACTTGTTGTTTTCCAGTTTATGATTTCGGTGATGCTCATTATCGGTACAGGTGTTATTTACAAGCAGCTGAATTATATACAAACGAAAAAACTGGGTTTTAATAAGGAGCAGGTGTTGATTGTAAAAAATGCTTATGCATTGAATCGCCAGTCACAGGCTTTCAAAGAAGAAGTATCTCAATTGCCCAATGTTGAAACCAGTACAATCACAAGTTTTTTGCCCACGCCTTCAACCAGAAGTGATTACGGGTTTTTTCCGGAAGGGCAATTACAGCAGGACAAAAGCGTAAGTATGCAAAAGTGGGATGTTGATTATGATTACGTCAAAACCCTGAACCTGGAAATGAAGGCGGGCCGTGCGTTTCAAAAGGATTTTCTTTCCGATTCTTCCGGAATTTTAATAAATGAAACTGCCGCTAAAATTCTTGGTTTTGCAGATCCTGTTGGTAAAAGAATTTTTATCATGCCGGATGAGAAAACCCGTGAACGCATCACTTTTACCATTTTGGGCGTGGTGAAAAATTTTCACTTTGCATCCCTTCGCCAAAATATAGGTGCATTGAGTATGGTGTTGAAGCCAAGTAAGGGCCTGGTAGTGGTAAGATTAAAGGGAGGTGATTATACCAAAACGATCGGCCAGATTGAAGGTTTATGGAAAACCATGGCACCCGGACAGCCCTTCAACTACCAGTTCATGGATCAGGATTTTGATAGCCAATACCGAAGTGAGCAACGCGTCGGGCAAATTTTTATCACTTTTGCAGTCATATCCATCATTATAGGCTGCCTTGGACTTTTCGGTTTATCAGCCTACACAGCTGAGCGCCGGACCAAGGAGATCGGAGTAAGAAAAGTTTTGGGAGCCAGCGTTGGCAGTATTGTTGGGTTGCTTTCCAAAGATTTTATAAAACTGGTACTTCTTGCCATAATTTTTGGCAGCCCCATTGCCTGGTACGCGATGAATACCTGGCTGCAGGATTTCGCTTATCACGTCGAAATTTCATGGTGGATGTTTGTGTCAGCCGGGATACTGGCAATAGTAATTGCACTTTTAACAATCAGTTTTCAAAGTATTAAAGCTGCCCTGATGAATCCGGTGAAATCGCTTAGAAGCGAATAGCTGTTGGCGATTAGCAGGTAGCATAAAGAATGAAAGTAAATATTTATTCAAACGAGCTGATAGCTATCTGCTAAAGGCCAATAGCTGAAAATGTTAAAAAACTACTTCAAAACCACGTTCCGGTATCTCAACAGAAACCGGCTGTTTACTTCGCTGAATGTAATTGGTCTTTCTGTTGGGATCAGTGCATGCTGGATCATCTGCCGGATTATCAGTTATGAGTTTAGTTATGATATCAAACAGCCGCACAGCGAACGGATCTTTCGGGTTGTTAGCCGCTTTAAATCTGAAGGAAATGAAAGCGGTAACGGCGGGGTGCCTGCGCCCCTCGCATTTTCTGTCAAACAGCAGGTGCCGGGTATTGCGATGTCGGTGCCTATCTGGGAAAATTGGAAACAAAGCGTGAAAATTCCAGATGGAAAAACCTTTGATTCTCCTGAAAACCTGATGAGCACGACAAAGGAATACTTTAAAATGGTTCCTTATCAATGGCTTGCGGGAGATGCCGGGCATGCGCTTGAGGCGCCGGGGCAATTGGTAATTACCAAAAGCAGAGCTGAAAAATATTTCCCGAATATTTCACCCATAAATGTTCTTGGAAAAACGATACTGTATGAAGATTCCATTCCTATGCAGATATCCGGCGTTGTTGCCGATCTTGACTATCCAAACAGTTTTGTCGGGCAGGAGTTTTCTACTTTAATACTGCCAAAGGAGATTGAAAGCAGATGGGGAGGTGTCAATTCTAACAACATGATGTATGTGACATTGCTGCCCAATGCTTCCTCCCATAAGGTTTTGAAGCAGCTCAATGCGTTTTCCACTGAGAAAGGTGCGGAAGGAATGAAGAAATACAAATTCGAGCGCTGGCATACGCTTATTCCCATGAAAGAAGTTCATTTTTCGCCGGAATACAACGACAGAAGCCATAAAGCAAGCAAGAAGGTTTTATACGGGTTGACTGGAATCGCAGCCTTTTTATTAATTCTTGCCTGTATCAACTACATCAACCTGACAACCGCTCAGGTTCCGCAGCGTGCCAAAGAAGTGGGAATACGAAAAACATTAGGCAGCTCGCGCTGGCATTTGATTCGCCAGTTTTTATCCGAAACGCTGGCCATCTCTATACTTGCACTTGGTTTATCATATTTGCTTTCGCTTTGGGCACTGAACTCTTTTAAAGATCTGATTCCGGAGGGTTTTGGAGGTTATATTAATTATTGGCAGATCAGTGCTTTTTTAATCGTTCTCGTGCTTGCCGTAACCTTGTTTTCAGGTGTATATCCTGGCTGGCTTATTACCCGTGTGCAGGCAGCAAGTATTATGCGGAGCTCAGCGACGATTCAGGTTGGGAAAAACAGTTTCTCTTTAAGAAAAAGCCTTATTGTTTTTCAGTTTGTTGTCGCTCAGCTATTTATTGTCGGTACACTAGTCGTGAGAGAACAGCTTCATTACCTGATGAATAAGGATCTGGGGTTTGACAGAGAAGCCGTCGTGATGGTACAGGTGCCCTGGTGGAAGCTTCGGAATAATCCTGCATATAAGGATCGCCAGTTTACGATGCAACAGGAACTTGAAAAACAGCCCGGGATTGAAATGGTTGCACTGGGAGATCCACCTATGAATCAGTCATTTAGTAGTAACACATTTATCTATAAAGAGCCTGGTGGCAAGGTAAACGAACGAAATTTGTATCGTAAACACCTGGATACAACGCTTTTGGGATTATATAAAATAAAACTACTGGCGGGGAGAAATATTGCTTATTCGGACACCGTTCGTGAATATATGCTGAACGAGACCGCTGTGAAAGAGCTGGGTTTCAAGTCTCCGCAGGATGCCGTTGGGAAATATGTTAAAGAAATGGAGGGGACTTTGATACCCGTTGTCGGTGTGGTGAAGGATTTTCATATCGGTTCATTTTATCAAAAAATAGAACCGGTGATTTTATTGTCAGATAAAAGTAATCTTACCACGCTGAACATCAAATTAAGTTCCTCTGATCCGGCACAGTGGGAAGCTGCCTTAAAACGGACGAACGTAATATGGGATAAAATGTACCCGGCACAGCCCTTCAAGTATGAGTTTTATGACAGTACGCTGGATGAAATTTATAAAGACGAAAGAAATATGTCCAGAATCATCAACCTGGCGACGGCCGTGGCAATTGTGATTAGTTGTCTTGGACTATTTGGTTTATCGACCTTAACTACCTATCAGCGTATCAAGGAGATAGGGATTCGAAAAGTGCTTGGCGCAACAGTAACAAATATCGTTGCCTTACTTTCCAAAGACTTTGTAAAACTTGTATTGATCGCGATCATTATTGCCTCGCCTGTTGCCTGGTATTTTATGGATAAGTGGTTACAGGATTTTGTCTATAAAATCGACATCGAATGGTGGATGTTTGCACTTGCCGGCGTAGCGGCCATAGTCATTGCACTGCTGACAGTAAGTTTTCAAAGCATCAGAGCGGCTTTGATGAATCCTGTTAAAACACTAAAAAGCGAGTAAGGGTGCAGCAATGGATTTCTTCGTGTATGCCGTTAAATATAAAATATATCCCTTTATGAAGTTCCTGATATTTCGTTTTAAGAGATTAATTCTGTCGTTAATCATCACCACATGCCATATCACTGCTTTTGCTCAAAAGGTGGACGTCGATTTATCCGGGCTTGTGGTGGACAAAACTATAAAGGGTTATAACCGCCAAGTTACTATTATCCCATCCGGACCAAAAGGTTCTTATATTCATTTAAATGAAAATGAAGGGGCGGGAATGGCCTGGCTGGAAGGCGTACAATTTTCGGACGGGACAATCGAATTTGATGTCAAAGGTAGAAATGTCCTTCAACAGAGTTTTGTAGGGATTGCCTTTCATGGATCTAATGACAGTACTTACGATGCCGTATATCTGCGTCCGTTTAATTTTAAATCCCAGGAAGAAGAAAGACGAAATCATTCGGTTCAATACATATCTCTTCCTAAATACGACTGGCCCAAACTAAGGTCCGAATTTCCGAACAAATACGAGCAGCCAATTAGCCCGGCTCCCGAGCCGGAAGATTGGGTTCATTGTCGCCTGGTTATCAAAAATGACGAAATAAAGATATTTATTAATGACAATTCCACTCCAAGTCTTACTGTAAAAACGCTTGGTAATCACAAAGGAACCAAAATAGGTTTTTGGGTTGGTAACGGTTCCGACGGTGATTTTGCAAATTTGGATATCAGAAAGAATGTATAAAAGAAATCCCATGCTAAAAAACTACCTAAAAATCGCTTTCCGGAGTCTGTGGAAAAACCGGATGTTTACGGCTATCAATTTGCTGGGACTTTCGCTGGGATTGGCCAGTGCGGGAGTTCTGATCATGTTTACGCAAAGAGGAATTACGTTTGATTCCTTTCACAAAAATAGCAATCAGATTTATTTTGTCCAGACGGAAGGAAAAGAAGGCAGGTACAACCAGACTGTTTATCCAATCTTGGATCAGATGGTAAAAACCATTCCCGAAATCGAAACGGGCACACATGTACAGGGCTGGAATAATGTCTGGATTAATTTTAAAGGCAAAGATATTCAGGGAGATACAAAGTATGTGGACACTACGTTCTTTGATGTTTTTTCATTTAAGCTGCAATACGGTAATCCTAAGACAGCACTAAAACGGAGAGAGTCCATTCTGTTAAATCAGGATATTGCCAATGCACTTTTCGGAGCCAAAAATCCGGTGGGCGAGGCGGTCACTGTAAATGATACGATCAACTTTACCGTTACCGGCGTACTGGAACCAGTCCCACAGAATTCTTCGATTCAATTTGAAGTACTGGTTCCTATTGCAAATCTGGAAGCTAATAAGAATTTCGCAGCAAACGCAGATTGGTATAACACCTTTGCACGAGTTTATCTTAAACTAAAAAACGATACTGATGTTCCAAAACTGGAAGCAAAATTTCCTGCTTTTGCAAAAACGCATTTTAGTGATGAAGTAAAGGAACGGAAAATCCGGGTCGCTCCTTTGAAGGAATATATTCATTACGAAAATCCATCATTTAAGTGGTTAATTTATGGTTCAGTTGTCATAGCCGGTTTCATCATATTGATCATCAGTATCAATCTGATCAACCTAAACACGGCCATTTCTTTCACCCGGGTTAAAGAAGTAGCAGTCCGTAAGGTTACAGGTTCAACTTTAAGACAAATTCTTATTCAGTTTTGGACTGAATCCGGAATTGTGTTGATTGTGTCTCTTTTTATATCCATAATTTTTGCGGTATCGTACCTGGTTCCGCGATTCAATGAATTTCGTAAAGAGCGAATGCAGCTTGTTGTCAGTTGGGAACAGGATTACAGTATCATCCTGACACTTACCGGAATCATTACACTCATCGCCATTATAGCAGGAACCTACCCTGCATTATACCTGAACAGTCTTGATATCCGTGATACCATAAAAGGAAAACTAAGCAACAAACCGCAATCGGGCGGATGGAAACGCGGCAGCCTGATTGTCATCCAGTTTGTTATTTCCTTTGGTCTTGTGATCGGCGCCATTACAGTTCGCAAGCAGATCAGTTTCATGCGGGAAGCCAATCCTGGTTTTGATAAAACTGCTGTTGTTGTGGTTCAGGCTGATATGCAGTACAAAAATGAAGAGTCTGCGATGAGTCAGTTTAAGCCGATTCTTGACAAATTAAATCAGAATTCCAATATTAGAAGCATATCCACATCGGGTGTGGTGCCGACTAAATACTGGAGTAATTACAACACCTATTTGCCGGAAGGTGGAGAAAATGAAACGCGGTTTAAACATGTGGGTACCGGTGCACGTTATGCCGAAACTTTTGGTATAAAAATGATTGAAGGCCGGGATTTCTCTGATGAGCTCGATAAAAACCAGGCGTATAAACATGTGGTAATAAACGAATCCGCCATGAAAGCGTTGGGTTGGAAAACAGCGGTAGGCAAGCGGCTCAGACAAAAGAATAATCCGGAAGTTTATACGGTAGTGGGTGTAATGAAAGATTTTCACTATCAGGATTTAAAAGAAAAAATTGAACCTCTTTTACACTGGTACGAAGGACCTGCGGGATTAAACAGCTATCTGACAATTAAGTTTAATAATCCTGAACAGGCAAGGGGCGTGTTGGCAGATCTGGAAGCCAGCATGAAAAAGATTCCCTCCAAAAAGCCTTTTAAATATTTTTATCTGGCTGACGAGCTAGACCGGCAATACAACCATCTGGACGGAATCCTGAAGATGCTGAATTTTGTCACAACACTTTCAGTCATCATTGCATTGGCAGGAATATTCGGACTTATTACTTTGGCGGGAAATCAGCGTAGAAAAGAGGTGGGAATCCGGAAAGTATTGGGTTCAAGTGTTGCAGGGATTGTGGTTTTATTGTCAAGGGACTTTGTCCTGCTCGTACTGATTTCCATCGTAATTGGCATTCCCGTGGGATATAGTTTTATGGTCAGTTACCTTTCAAGCTTTGAGTATCACATCAGAGTGGAATGGCATATTTTTGCTTTGGTTGGTGTTGCTGCATTGGTTTTAACAATCCTTACGGTCAGCATACAAAGCATCAGAACGGCATTAATGGATCCGGTAAAGAGTTTGAGGAATGAGTGAAGTCTTTGTATTTTAATGTGCTTTACGTAACTTTTTAATAAACTGAAAATCTGGTTGGAGGACTCCCATCAAAATGCTCCGATAGTAAAACAAAAAATACTTGAACTGACAAAAGCATTGTACCAGAATCCCAGGCGCTACAATTCCGATAAACTAAGACTCGATAAAAATCCTGATTTTAGAGCGTTTGAAGTTTCTAGATTCCGCATTTCATTTTTTGTTGACCGACGAAAATAAAATGGTAGTTATCCTGCGCTTACGAAGTACAATACAGGAACCATTGGGTTATTAGCATTAAGCATAGCATCACCAGTCCGTTACCGAACTCAGGTGTCCGATTTCGGACACCTTTTTTATTTAAAATTCAGATAAAATATTGATATTCAAATGTTTGAAGTCTATTGAAAGTATCTGGTACAATTATTCAATAGCAGTTATATTTATTAGCCATAAATCTTAGATTCACATTTTTTGCTTCTTGTGAAATCACGTCAGCCATGATAAAAAACTATCTTAAAATCGCATGGAGAAACTTACTGAAAAGTAAGCTTTTCTCCGCTATCAATGTTTTCGGTTTGTCTGTTGGTATGACTTGCTGCATGCTGCTGTTGCTCTACATTCAGAGTGAAGTTTCATTTGATAAACATCAGGAACATGCCACGGAGCTATACCTGGTAAGAAGTGAAAACGTAAGATTCAGCGGCGATAAGATGGACAATCCGCGTGCTCCGTCTCCTTATGCGCAGGCGCTGAAACAGGAGTTTCCCGAGGTTGTACAGGTTACCAGAGTCTGGCAGAATTTTCTGGAAGGTAAGACTTTGTTTAAAGTACAGGAATCTGGAAAAACGGTAAAAACATTATTTGAAAGCAAAGGGCATCATGTCGATTCAACTTTCTTTGATATGTTTTCATATCATTTTCTGGAAGGAGATGCAAGGACGGCACTCAATGACCCGCATTCAGTTGTGTTGTCCGAAGATGTTGCCCGCAAACTATTTGGAGATGCTTCTGCAATAAACAAAATTGTCAACATCGGCGGAACGGAAGGTAACGCAGAAAATTTTAAAGTCACAGGCGTTTTTCAGGACGAAAGCGCCCGTTCGCATATAGATTCCCGTTATTTTATGCCGATAACCTCCGGCTGGGTGGGAAACTATTTAAGGCAGCCAAACCTGGATTTTACAAACAATAATATGTTTTATACTTACATCAGATTAAAACCAGGGTCTGATCCTGAAAAATTCAACCGGAAGCTACCTGCCTTTGTGGATAAATATGCAGGGAAAGATTTAAAAGCAGCAGGTTACGAGAAGCACATGACTTTGCTGCCTGTTTCAGATATTCATTTGTTTAATAAGATTACTGATATTCTTACGCCGACCACCAGCACCACTTATTTGTATGTGTTAGCCAGTATTGCCTTGTTCACTTTGCTTATTGCCTGCATCAACTTTATGAATCTCGCAACGGCCCGTTCTGCAAAGCGTGCTGCGGAAGTGGGAATCAGAAAGGTTATGGGTGCAGGAAAAGGAGGATTGGTTGGCCAGTTTTTAGGCGAATCCATGGTGCTTACCTTTCTGGCTTTAATTTTTGCAGTCGTAGCGGTTGTGTTTTTTCTTCCGGTTTTCAATCAGTTGGCCGACAAATCCCTCACTATAAGTGCCCTGTTTAAACCTGAAATAGCCGCGGCGTTTATCTTTTTGGCCGTGATCACCGGTTTGCTGGCAGGAAGTTATCCTGCATTTTACCTTTCTGTTTTCAATCCGCTGGATGTTATCAAAGGCAAATTTGTGAACTCCGTTTCAGCAACGGCACTGCGCCGGGGATTGGTTGTTTTCCAGTTTGTGATCTCCATCGGGCTGGTTGTGGCAACGATGGTAATTCAGGGTCAGATCAGTTTTATGCGTGATCAGCCGCTTGGTTTTACCAAAGATCAGCAGATTGTGATTCCGCTGAGAAGCGACCAGGCGAAGAAATCTTACATTTCACTTCGTAATGAAATCCTGCAAAATAACCAGGTCGCAGGCGCATCCGGTACATCTTATTATCCTGGAATCAAGAATCCAAGTGATATGTCGGTTTTCCGGTCCGACCAGAGTGTAAACGATGCAGCTGTAGTAAAGACCAATTGGGTTGCACCGGATTTTATGAAGGTTATGGGATTTGAAATGGTTGCCGGACGTATGCTCTCGGCCGAGTTTCCCGGTGATACTAATTTTAGGATGGTAGTTAATGAAGCGACTTTAAGGAAATTTGGTATTCCTTTAAACAAAGCTATCGGGGCACAGCTTGCTTTTGGAGGTGATAATGGAAGTAATCGAAAACTGGAAATTGTGGGTGTCGTAAAGGATTTTCACTTTGCAGATCTTCATCAGGTCATAGAGCCTTATGCGTTATTCCCGAATTTTAACAGCGATTTTAATTACATCATTGCCCATGTCAATTCTGCCGATGTAAGTTCTGTAATTCCATTTATGGAAGCTAAATGGAAAACGATGGTTCCTGACGAACCGTTTACTTATAGTTTTCTGAATGAAGACTTTAATACAAATTATAAAGCCGATGCACGTACCTCACGCATCGTAAATTCCTTTACTGTCATTTCCATACTGATTTCATGTTTGGGTTTATTCGGACTGGCCACTTTTGCAGCACAGCAGCGTATCAAAGAAATCGGCGTGCGTAAAGTTTTGGGTGCTTCAATCGGAAGTATAGTTGGGTTGCTCTCCGGTGACTTTATCAAACTGGTTCTGATATCAATTGTTATCGCTACACCGCTGACCTGGTATGCGATGAACAAATGGTTGCAGGATTTTGCCTACAAAATCAGTATTCAGTGGTGGATGTTTGCTGTTGCAGGGGTTTTAGCTGTTGTCATTGCAATGATCACGGTAAGCTCTCAGGCAATTAAAGCTGCTTTAACAAATCCTGTGAAGTCTTTAAAGAGCGAGTAGTTTTACCAGCATACCTCAACTTCATATTTCTTTAATTCTGGATCTTTACCGATTATGGTTAAGTTGTCACAAATTGCTTGTGCGATTATAATTCTGTCAAAAGGATCCTTGTGATGAGCAGGAAGATCTATAATTTGATTGTTATGTTGAATTGTAATTGGCAAAATTTCGAAGCCATTTTCAAGTGCCAATTGTTCCAATAAAGCAAAAGGGAAATCCATATGTAGCTTCCCAATGCTTATTTTAATTGCTATTTCCCAAAAGCTTACTATACTGAGAAACTTGCTGGTATCCGGGTTTTCGATTATTTTTCTTCCATGAGAAGAAAGTTCGTTGTCGCCATGTATAAACCAAAGAAACGTGTGTGTATCTAATAAATAATTCATTACATATATTCTTTGAAATCATCCAATGGAGCATCAAAATCGGCTTCCATCTTTATTCTACCTTTTACACTTCCAAATTTGGGATAAACCTTAGCTTTGCTTTTTAAAGACTTTTCAATTAAAAAATCTACGAAGTCATTTACCTGGTTTTTTAAATCCTCAGGTAACTTTTCAAGTTTTGTATGTATGGTTAATTCGCTCATAACTTTATTATTAACATTACACAAATATAATAAACGTGCTTCATTTTTTTGCAACGTAGCCGGATAACTCATAACCGAACAAAACTGTTCACTTTCGGACATTTATGCCAGGTTAATATGGTATTAAACATCTGTTAATCAATTATTTATATTTATCTTGTCGTTCTGGTATAATTATTCAGGAATAAGCCAGATACAATGCTGTTGCTACCGCCAACGGCTTATAGACAAAATCCAGCCATGTTTAAAAATTACCTTAAAATCGCTTTCCGCAATATCTGGAAAAGTAAGGGTTATGCCTTTATCAATGTTGTCGGACTTTCAGTCGCGTTTTGCATTAGTGTTTTCCTTTTCCTGACGGCCTACTTCCAATTGACCTTTGATAATTTTCATCAGGATGGTGATCGTATTTTCCAGACTTACATTTTTTCAAATGTGCCTGAGAAAGCTGAAAAAGCAAGCTCGATGCCGTTTCCTCTAACTACGGCTTTAAAGGCAGAATTTCCGGAGATTGAAGCAGTGTCCAGAATCGTAAGTGGAAGTGATGTCGTGGAATATAAAGGGAAGTATTTTGATAAACAGATCAAATTTACAGATTCTGATTTTTTTAAAATTTTCTCATTTCCGTTGATAAAGGGAAGCAAAGAAACGGCGCTTCGCGATTTAAGCAGTATTGTTATCAGTGAAAATATGGCTAAGGCTGTATTCGGAGTGGAAGATCCGATGGGTAAACAACTGCAGCTGGGCATGGATGCTAACAAAAAGCAATATGTGGTTACCGGTGTTTTAGGTGATTTTCCCGACAATTCCTCCATACAGTTTGATGGTTTTGTACGCTCGGAAAATTCCATTGGGTATCAACAGTCCAAAGATCAGTGGGATGCATTTTCACATAAAGTTTACCTGAAATTAAACGCAAATACCGATCAGGATACCTTTGAAAAACGTCTTAAACCGTTTACACAAAAATACTTCACCGATAATATCGCAGCCCTGAAAAAGCAGGGAGCCAAACCGGACGAAAAAGGAGACCTGTTTGCTTTGAGGTTACAAAAATTAACAAATGTTCATTTTGATACCGATATCTCAGGCAGCGGCGGTGCCCCTATTGCATTGGTTTATGCACTGATGGGAATTGCATTTTTTATCCTGCTGATTGCCTGTATCAATTTTATCAACCTGAATGTCGCCAGATCGTTTATCCGTGCCAGAGAAGTAGGTGTCCGGAAATCTTTGGGTGCATTAAAAACCCAGCTTTTCGTGCAGATCTGTGGAGAAGCGGCAGTCATTTGTTTTCTTGGTTTTGCCGTTGGCGTAGTTCTCTCCATACTTTTTCTGCCAGCTTTTAATTCCACCTTCCAAAGCAAACTCAGCCTGGACTACATGTTTCAGCCGGACAAAGTTGCTTTGATTCTTGGCATTTTTGTGCTTGTAACACTAATTGCCGGCGGTTATCCGGCCTGGCAAATGTCCAGGTTTAATGCAGTTGAAGTTCTAAAAGGAAAGGTATCACTAAAAAAGCCTGGTATACTCCGCAATTCACTGATCATTACACAATTTACACTTTCAAGTCTCCTGATATGCTGTACAATCATTGCCATTCAGCAGGTTAGTCATTTGAGAACCCAGCCGCTAGGTTTTCAGAAAGAAGAAGTAATCAGTATTCCTGTAGGCAATAAAGTAAATGGCAGGGAGGCTTTGCAGCGTATGCGTAACAAACTGGCCGGCGATCCTAATGTGATTGCACTCACAGGAAGCGGAGTTAACCTTGGTGTGGGATTGGATCGCAGCACATCGCGCAGTACCATGGGTTTTACCTACAATGAAAGGGAAATTTCGACCGACTGGCTGCAAATCGATTATGACTTTTTAAAAACATTAAATATTAAACTTCTGGGTGGAAGAGAATTCAATCCTGCGTATCCAAGTGATTCGATTGATAGGGTAATCATCACCGAAAGTATGGCTAAAATGATTGGCGAGCCTGACCCGGTAGGGAAATATTTCCAAACAGATACCGCCGGTGCAAAAATTCAGATTATTGGTTTAGTCCCTGATTTTAATCTGTATTCTTCAAAAACCGAAAAGAAACCAATTACGATGCACATTTCTCATGAAGAGCAGCCTGGTTACATTTTCGTGCGGGTTACACCGCAAAGTCTGAATGGTTCAATGGACAAACTCCGGGCGGTTTGGAAGGAAATTACACCAGAATCGGAATTTAAAGCTTCCTTTTTAGATGAGAATACAAACAACTGGTATAAAGACGAGGAGCGACTTTCTAAAATATTCAGTCTGGCTTCCGGTATTGCCATTTTACTTTCCTGCCTGGGATTGTTTGCCGTGGCACTGATCGTAATTGAGCAGCGGACAAAGGAAATAGGCGTGCGCAAAGTATTGGGTGCCAGTATTTCGAATCTCGTATTTGTTTTATCAAGAGATTTTGTAAAAATGGTACTGATTGCCATCCTGATCGCAACTCCTCTCGCCTGGTATTCCATGCAGAAATGGCTTGATAATTACCCTTATCGTATTGAGATTAATCCGTTAATCTTCATTGGAGTTGGCGTTGCAGCAATTATTGTAGCCGTAGCAACGGTCAGCTTTCAAAGCATTAAAGCAGCTTTAATGAATCCCGTTAAAAGTTTGAAATCAGAATAAGCAACAAACAGACAAAGGCCTTTGAGCCCCGATAGCCATGATCAAAAACTATTTCATTACTTCATTACGCAACCTCCGGCGTAACTGGAACTTTACAGTCATCAACATCACCGGTCTTACCCTCGGGTTGGCTTGTTGTCTGCTGATCTTTTTTACGGTGCGTTACGAAGTGAGCTTTGATAAGCATCATCAGAATACCGATCAGGTTTACCGTATTATCCGTCATACAAAAGCAAACGGTGAGAAAGGTTACAACCCCGGCATACCTCTTCCTGTTCTTGAAGCAATGCGAAACGATTTTCCGGAGATCAAAAACCAGGTTACCTGCACCTATGGAATGCGCGAAACGCTGGTGACAAACATTGAAGGGGTATCAAAAAAGAAATTTGTTGACCCGTTTTACGCCGTTTCTTTTGTTGGGCCGGAATATTTTAATCTGTTGGATTATACCTGGCTGAAAGGATCTCCCAAAACATCGCTGACCAATCCCGGATCCGTTGTGCTGACCGAGCGTCAGGCGCAAAAATACTTTGGCGATGCAGATCCGATGGGTAAGACGATCCGGATCAATAATAAAATGAATTTCATCGTAACCGGCCTGATAAAAGATTCGCCGGTTACCACCAACTTCCCGTTTACAGTCATGCTTTCGTTTTCTTCTTTAAAAGAGTACGGATCCTTCACCGAGTGGAACGACTGGATTTCGAGCTATGGCGGGGGACAAATGTATATCAAACTTCCTGCTGCAATCAGCAAAGATCAGTTTGAAAAACAGATGGTTACCTTTAGTAAAAAATATCTTGATGCAAAAACTGCAGCCGACCTGGAATTCTTACTGCAGCCGGTCAAAGATATTCATTTTGCTACAAAAATGAGCAACTATGCCGGACGAACAATCAGCAAAGGGATGATCTGGTCGATGGTTCTGGTTGGTGTTTTTATACTGATTACAGCCTGTGTAAACTTTGTTAATCTTGCCACGGCTCAGGCTCTGCGCCGTTCTCGCGAAGTCGGCGTAAGGAAGGTTCTGGGAAGCACACGTTCACAGCTTTTACGTCAGTATTTCTCAGAAACGGGTGTTATTACTTTTCTTTCTGTGATCTTGGGACTTGTTGTAGCGCAGCTCGTGCTGCCCTATGTTGCCAACATTCTCAACATCAAATCAGAAGGTGTATGGTTTATTAAAGATCCTTCGATCATTATCTTCCTGCTTATTCTAATGATTACCACAACGTTCCTTGCAGGCATTTACCCTGCCATGATCGTATCCGGTTATCAGCCGATACTCGCTTTAAAAGGCAAAGCACATTCGTCAGGCAGCCATCAGTCCAATCTGCGCAGAGGGTTAATCGTTTTACAATTTGCCATTTCACAGGCCGTTTTGATCGGGACTTTGATCGCTTACAGCCAGATGAAATATTTTAAAACAATGGACGTCGGTTTTGATAAGGATGAGATTGTAAACGTAGTGGTTCCTGAGCATGAACATGGAGAAATCGAAAAACTGGCAGCACAGCTGAAAGGAGAATCCGGTATTAACTCTATCAGTTTCAGTTCTTTTACACCCATGTCTCAAAGTAACTGGCAAACCGGTTTTACCTTTGAAAACGATACAGATTTTCTGGATTTTGACATTGTTATGAGACCGGCAGATACAGCCTGGGCCCACACATACGGACTGGAAATGATCGCCGGAAGAATGTATTTTCCATCAGACACCATTCGTGAATATGTTGTCAACGAGGCATTTGTTCAAAAGCTTGGGTTCAAAAGTCCGCAGGAAATTATTGGTAAAAGAATGGCGATCGGGGGTTCTGATTTTAAACTGCCTATTGTGGGTGTTGTTAAAAACTTCAACACATTTAGTCTGCACCGTGAAATTATCCCATGCGTAATGACCACCCTGAAAGATAACTACGGAATGCTGAGTGTTAAATTGGCGAAAAATGCAGGCAAAACACAGATAGACAGGATTGAAAAGGTTTGGGCCGCCACTTTCCCGGATCATGTTTTCAGTTACACTTTTTTTGACGAAAAACTCAGCAGTTTTTATGATAAAGAACAAAAGCTGTTTGATCTGTTTAGGATATTGGCGGGTATCGCCATCTTTATCGGTTGCCTTGGACTTTATGGCGTTGTAGCTTTTATGGCCGAATCCAGAACCAAGGAAATGGGAATCCGGAAAGCCATCGGAGCATCGGCGCTCCATATTTTCGGTCTGTTTTCGATTGATTTCGTCAAACTGATCATCGTAGCACTTGTCATCGCGTCACCCATCGCCTGGTACGCCATGAACGAATGGTTGCAGGACTTTACTTACAAAATCGAAATCAACTGGAGTGTATTTGTGCTAACCGGAGTTGCCGTGGTTCTCATTGCTTTAATTACGATCAGTTTCCAAAGCATAAAAGCAGCCTTGATGAATCCTGTGAAAGCGTTGAGGAGTGAATAGCTGAGGCAAAAAATTTAAAAAACAGAGAAGGAGAGCCATTGAGAATCCTTTTCTGCTTTTTACATTTGGGCGTGTCCCTGCGGGCCGGGCTATCACTGCAAGTCCTCGCAGCTCGTGCCTCACTGCTGCGGGCTTTCCGTTCTATCCCTCACGCGGCATTTCAACCGAGAGGTAACGTTATTCTAAAACGCCTGATTCAATAATTCTCTTAATCCTTCTCGTTCCGGAGCCGATTGTTCTGTAACCAATAAATTCTCCGTTTTCCTGTAGATAATCAAAGTCAGTTTGTTCATCGGCAACAAGTCCTACGCCGGAAGCATACACTTTAAAACCCAGCCTGAATTGAGCCTGCCCGGTTGTATCACTGCGTTCCGATACTTTTATCGTTTTGTCAAAATTCAGATTGTTGACAGTAAGAGCCTGGTTGATATTCTCATAATGGTGCTCAGAGCCATATCTTGGGTCCTGGTCATCCATGTTGAAGTACTGATACCCATCCCAGTTAATAGTGGAATTATAAGGGAAAACGAGCGGTAAAAAAACTTCATTGTCCAGATTAACCACCACTCTGTCAGCAAAGTGCTGCACACTGAATTCTTTAATTTTTTGCCACGACTGGGCTGCGGTATTTCTTGTAGAACGGGAGAAAATATAAGTTTTATTTCCGGAAGCATCTTCACTTACACTTGTTACTTCATCTTTTTCCTGCCATTTTTTCGTAACCGGAACTCTGCTGCCGGTAGAGTATACATCTTCATCTACCTGATAAATTTTGTACTGGCCTAGCTGAACCGGATAGTAGTCGTAAGGATCAATGGGATCTGTATCGGAAGTGCTGCATGATTGAACGGCAAGGACCGCCAATACTGCGAACAAAACAGTGGCTGCCTTCAAAAATCCTGATTTTATAGCGGGAGGTAAAGTTTGTTTCACAAATAGAATAATTTATATAAATGGAAAACGGATTTTCCTGTTTTATAGTATGCTACTGCATATTTAAGGAAATAGCCATTCATAATGAAATTATTGCCATTATTTTATCCAAATAAGGCCATCAAACCATTCAAATATTTACTTATATCCGATACAAAAATCCCAATAGAAAAGATGGAAAAATTGCTTTGAATAACATCCCTTATAAGAGTTATCCAATGAAATATAAACAGATTTTACTTCGCCTTAGTGGTGCATTTTTTTTACTGGGCATAATCACATCGGCTTCCGGTCAAACACCAATCTGGACAAAGTTTGAAAAGCAATTTCAGAGTGCCAAAACCTATGAAAATCCGGTTTATAACTTACAGCGTTTTCACGTTCGGTTTGAATCTCCATCCGGCAGGGTTAAAATTATAAACGGCTTTTGGGACGGAGACAAAACATGGAAAGTCAGGTTTTCTCCCGACGAAACCGGTTCGTGGGTGTACCAATCCTTTTGTTCGGACACTTTAAATACCGGTTTACACCATATTGAAGGAACGTTTGAATGTTCAGAGCCAAATAGTACTCTTGCTATTTATTCCAAAGGGCATATCGTTCACCCGAAAGGATCCTATTACTTGTCCCATGCCGACGGAACGCCGTTTTTCTATACAGCCTGCACCGCCTGGAACGGCACGCTTAAATCCACCGCTGAGGAATGGAGCATGTATCTGGACGACAGAGTAAAAAATCATTACAATGTAATTCAATTTGCCGCGACCCAATGGCGTGGCGGAGATAAAAATAGCGAAGGGCAAGTTGCTTTTGAGGGAAGCGGCCGCATTAAAATAAATCCGTCTTACTTTAAGCATCTTGACAAAAAAATAGATGAAATAAACAAACGCGGACTTGTTGCCGCTCCTGTGCTTTTATGGGCTTTACCGGTATCCACAGGAAGAGAGCTCAGCCCTGGTTATTACCTGCCGGACCAGGAAGCGGCTCTACTTGCGAATTACATGGTAGCACGTTATGGAGCCAATCATGTGATCTGGATTTTGGGCGGCGACGGTAAGTACACGGATGAAAATGAGCAGCGCTGGAAAAACATTGGCCGGTCTGTATTTGGCGGAGAACATCCTGGTGTGGTTTCTCTGCATTCACAGGGGAAATCATGGATAGGGAAAGAATATGCAAATGAAGAGTGGCTTGACATTATTGGCTACCAGACTGGCCATGACAATGGAGCCAACACTGCAAACTGGATCACAAAAGGGCCGGTAGCGACGGACTGGATGAAATTGCCACCGAAAGTTTTTATCAACATGGAGCCTTGTTATGAAGATATTTCACCGGCTATTAAAGACAAACAGGTTCGTAATGCGAGTTACTGGAGTTTATTTTCAACACCTGTCGCCGGTATTGCTTACGGTGCCAATGGGATATGGCCATGGATCCGGCCCGGCGAGGAAATTTTGAACCACAGAAAACCTGCTTTCCTGCGTCCCTGGTTTGAAAGTATTAAACTTCCCGGCAGCATCCAGATTGGGTTACTTTCGGATTTTATTGAAAAATATAATTGGTGGAATTTGAAACCGGCTCCTGAATTAAACTTGTCGCAGGTCACCAGGCCTGAAGAATTTGTATCCATTGTAAGATCTGACGGTCATCGGCTCGTCATGGCTTATGTTCCTGTAAAAACGGTTCTACGTCTTGCTAACAGCGGTGGTATAAAATATAGCGGAAGCTGGTTTGATCCTTCAAATGGAGAATCCCGGATCGCAAATGTTCTTTACAAAAAAGGGACAATTGAAATTACATCTCCTTCGGAAACGGACTTTATTCTAATACTGCAAAAGAACTAAAACCATTTCATCGGCGAATTGTAACCGTTCGTCTACTGTGATACTGTTTCGGTAGATTGCTCTTTCAGCCGTTTAAACGTTGATGAAAAAAGGCCCTCTAACTATCATTAACGAACAAATTTAAACATTAGAAACCATGAAAAAGGCAATCTTCGCAATCGCAGCTTTGGCAATACTTACAGTAGGTAATGGTTTTGCTCAAAAGGGTTATCCATCAAAAGAAGTATATCAGTCAAAGGGACACAGCGGTCCGGTTTACAAAAATAATGCACGTGTAGATAATTCAGTTGAAGAGTACGATGTCAACAAACTTGACAACATTGTAAGTTTGACACGCAACCAGGAAATTGAGATTAAAAAAATCGAAAGTTATTATGACCGGGTTGTCAAAAGCAGCAAAAAATCGCAGACGCTGGAAAGTATCAAACGACTTGAAGTACAAAAACAACACGATATTCTCGAAGTACTGACTTCTTACCAACGTCAAAAACTAGTAGCCTTCGAAAACGCTCAGAAATACAATGGTCGTGACAAATTTGACAGTAGCAACAAAAATAACAGCCGCAGAGGTTAGAGTTTAAGAGTAAGCCATGAATTTTAAATAGTTTTCCTCCGACATACCGGTTTCAGGTTTGTCGGAGGATTTTTTTGTTTTATATCTTGCGTTGATATTTTTTTAAAAGCATAAATTAATATGTGTTAGCTGATAACAAACAACTATATTTCTTCAAAAAGGAATTATTTCCATTTATGGCTATGAACAATATTTACAACTACTATTTTGTATTTATTCTTTTTGTTTTTTTCTCCTGCGGTCAGTCTGGGATACGGGAGGCTGCGACTTCAGAACAGGAGGAGGTGATTTTGGAATTCATTGATTACCAAGATTTTGAAAAAGTCTTTAGAGTAAATCGAAATTCGGAACTGATAACAAAAAAATTTGACTTGGTTTCAATTTTACTGCTGGATTCTACGAATGCAGAAATACTCTTTAAGTTAGATCCAAAATTAGAAGAGGATTTTCACTATGCTATGCTTGTGAGCAGACTAAGCATGTCAACCGTAGGTTTTGTAACAGATTTAGAAACATTACGTGATGTGCTTCTTTCGAAGGAAGAAAGAGACATGATCATTACTTGTGTCCATGGAGAGGGAGCGGATAACATGAAATATAATATAGGCAGTCCTGTATACATTAAAAATAACACGGCTATCATTCAAATTCTTGGGCCTTCTTCTGTCGACGATTACTATGTGACGATAAATAGCGGAGTAGTTCAACTTAATTTTTTGGGAGGGATTATTGAGGATTAAAGATCATAAATGGGGATCGACTCGTGAGCGCAGCCTGGAACTGTCCATTCTCATCAAACAACTTTGTTCGTTGCCAACGAACAATTTTATTTGATTTAAAAATCAGCCTACTTAAAAATTTCTCAACCGTGGTCTGTGTCATCACAGAACTAATATCAAGTAAGACTCGATTGGAGACTTACGTTCCCTCTTGCACTAAATGAAGACCGAGTTGAACATGAACATTTTTACAAATAGGTTAAGGTAAACCGTGAACTACAAAAGTTCGGATTTTACATATTCGGGAAATAAAAAAGTGTTCGTTACTATCAAACAATCTTGTTCGTTATAAACGGACACTTTATTTTATTTAAAAAACGAAACAACTCACCCAAATAACCCTGTTGGTCGATTAATACCACCACCTCATCTACTGTAAACCCCTACCGGTAGATTGCCTTTTGTGCCCGTTAAACTACATAGCAAAAAGCCCCTCTAACTATCATTAACGAACAATTTTAAACATATAGAAACCATGAAAAAGGCAATCTTCGCAATCGCAGCTTTGGCAATACTTACAGTAGGTAATGGTTTTGCCCAAAAAGGATATCCATCGAAAGGACACGACGTTCCGGTTTATTCAAATGGTCGTTTGGACAACGCAATCGAGGAATATCAGATCAACCAACTGGATAAAATAGTAAAGCTGACACGGAAACAGGAAAATGAAATCAAGAAAATTGAAAACCGTTATGACCGAATGGCTTTCAACAACAGAAGAGGACAATCGCAAAATACAAAACGTCTGGAGCAGCAAAAACAACGTGAGATACTTTCTGTTTTAACGCCAGTTCAGCACCAACGGTTGATGGCTTACGAAAGAGCGCAAAAGTTTGACCGTTACAACGATCGTCCCCGCAGCAGAGGTTAATAATCAGAAAAGAAGCCATGAATTTTAAATAAGTAGTCCTCCGGCAAACCTGCCGGAGGACTTTTTTGTGCCAAAATATTTACGTCAATTCGCAGGATCGGCAGGCGTGCTGGTATTGTTTTGTCTTTCGTTGGTTGGATAAGGATACCAGGTACGGTTACGTTCTGTTTCCGGCCTTGCAAAGCGGCGTGAATCTTCCAGTTTTAAACCAGACATAAACAGTTCGATACAACGGTTACGATAAATTTCCGTCAAAACAGAGGCTGCATCTTTTGCACCGCTATAAGCCGGCAGACCGGCACCTAATCCCCAGACATCGGTAGTTTTAGTAAGGACTTTATTAAGTTCAGCAATCGACTCATCGAATTTGCTCTGACGGGCCAACACCTCTGCTTTAATAAGCATGATTTCACCGGGAAGGTAAACCGGGACAGCCGCATTGTTTGCCGTAAAAAATCCGGTTCCCAGGTTTTTCGCCGGCGCAGCTGTCTGCGTATAAAATGCTACTCTCTTATCGGCAACAGCTGGTTTCAATGCATCAGGAAGTCCAAGAGATGTATTGATCGGTTCGGTTACATTTCGGTTTCCGAAGGAAAGAAAGAAGATCGGATTTTGACTCACGTCGTCAAAATTAAAGGCTGATTTTTTAGTCAGATCCACTTTGTTGGCTGCGGCAAGCGCCTTGTCATATTGTCCCAGCATAAGCGAATAGCGGGCGATCAGCGCCTGAATTGTATTTGGCATGTCAACGCTATTAACAACACGACTGGTGAATTCGGCCGACGGTGCATTTGTTGCAATGGCGGTTGCTGCACTTTCCAGCACCGTTACAGCCTCTTTCAAAACATCTTCGCGGGAATTGAATGTTATATTTTTCCCGGTTCCAATCGGAGCCTGCTGCCAGAATTCTGCGAGCGCGCCCAAAGACAGCGCTTTAAAAATAGAGGCATAAGCTGTTAAACCGCTTTTTATCGAAGCATCCGAAACGATTCCCAGATTCTTTAAAATGATATCCGCGTTGGATTTGGTCAAATGACTTTGAGCCCATAAGGTGCTGATCGTTGCATTATTGCCCTGAACATTTCCGGAGCCTTTGCTCAAAAGGTCCAGATCCGTATTACCGGCATTAAGTACAAGTAGTTCCTTAGTCGTTAACCCGTTTGCGGAAATGAGACTATAAAGTGCACCGCTAGCCCCGGCACTGACAGTGTAACGATACTGTAAACCGTTTGCCAAAGTAATAAGGCCGTTTACATCGGTAATAACCTGCATTTCACTGGCAGAACTCGGGTTGAGATATTCTTTTTGTTCACAGGAAGTGAATGTCAGAATTCCGGCCGTTAATATTGAAAATATGAATCTTTTTTTCATTTGAATATTCATTTGGATGATTGAAGAGCTGGTTTTTAACTCTTATTTGGTTATCGTGGAAATTAAAAACTGGCTGAAACTTTCAGCTGATAAGTACGCGGAATTGGCACATTACCAAAATCCACATTACGTATCAGATCACTGTTTCCACCTGCGTTGGTTTCAGGATCGTAGCCATCATAATTATCCCAGGAAATCAGGTTTCTTCCGGTGAGTGAAATGTTGATGCTTTTTACATTCTTCATAAAATCAGGAAGCTGGTAGGACAAACTTACTTCACGTAATTTCACAAAAGAACCGTCATCGACACGCCATTCTTCGGTATTGTAAATCGAATAAACATAACCACGCGGCAATTCACCTTTCAGCTCTTTTTCGGAATAATCGCCAATTCCAACACCCTGACGGGTACGACGATCGGCATTAAATACTTCCACACCCTGAACAGCGTCAAGCAGAAAACGGAAACCTAAACGCTTGTAAGTAAGGTTGCTGACAAATGATCCGGTCCATTTTGGATTTGGATTACCGATAATTTTCCTGACGTTGGTATTTGTTAAAAACTGACCATTCGATCCTTTTTCAGCTGGGGTATAATCCAGTGGATTTGTTGCCGACTGAACGCCTTTTTGCGATTGAGGTAAATTTTGGGTTGTTAAAAACGGACTGCCATCTGCATTTTTGGCAAAAAACGTTCCGTAAAAAACACTCGCAGCCTGTCCTTCAATCAGATAAGCAGGTGCTCCGGTAACAGTTGTCAGCGCCACCAAGGGACTGCCTAATTTGGTGATTTTGTTTCGGTTATGGCTATAAATAACATTCACATCCCAGTTGAAATCCTTGGTATTAATGACCATGTAACCCAAACTGACTTCAAAACCCTTATTTTCCATTTCACCTACGTTGTCAACTCTGCCAGTACCACCTTCGGTTGGGGCCAGAACGCGGTTTACTACCAGGTCGGTAATTTTTTGTTTGTACGCTGTCAGGCCCAGCGATAATTTATTTTCAAGAAACGTGAGATCAACTCCTCCTTCATTTTCGGTCATGAATTCAGGCCTGACCTGCGGATTGGCCAGCGTTGAACTTGGAACTATCGTGTTTTTTCCTAAGTATGGAACAGGTTGAAACTGCCAGAAACGGTCATAAGAACCAAGTCCGGTAAGGTTACCAGAGCGTCCCCATGAATAGCGAAGTTTTGCTGTATTGACGATTTTTTCCAGACTTGCCTTTTTCCAGAATTCAAGATCTGATGGAATAAAGCTGGCACTGAATTTAGGATAGGTCTGGTTTGACTCGGAAGGAGAAAATTTTGACGAGCGGTCTCTGCGTACTGCACCAGTTACAAACAAGAGATTTTTATAGCCTAAGGTAGCTTGCGCAAAAACGCCAGACAAATCAAATTGGTCGAAATTGTAGGTGGATCTGATTGCGCTTGTCGCGCCGCTTACAGTTTCAATAAATGGAGATAAATTCTGTCCGCTTCCGTAAGAAATATCCGTTTTACTGTTTTGATAGCTGGTACCGGCGACCACATTCAGCTTCAGAGATGGGGTCAGATCTTTTTCATAGGAAACATTGATATCGCTATTGTATAAAAACGTTGTAGCGTTCACATTCGCAGCAAAACCATTTGGAAAACGTTCGGCAGGCAAGCCCGCAGATGCTCCATACGGATAGGGCGGAATCAGGTTTTTTCCAAGCTGAGAAAAAGCATCAATACCAAAAATCCAGTCGATGTTTAAACCTTTGAGCGGCGTAAGATTCAGCTGTAAATCGTTAACGGTTCGGTTTACAGCTTGTGTAAATTTCATCTCCTCAATAACAGTTAGCGGATTTACACGTGTGGGCTCAACGGCCGGCAGATTCCCGGCGCCATCACGTCTGGTGATATCATAAATGTTGTTGGTGATATTAATCGAGTTGATCGGACTGTAAAATACATTTCCGTTTGGTTTTTCATTGGAAAAGCTGTTTGAATAGGTCACGCCTGCAGAGATTTTTGCCCAGTTGGCAAGACGCTGCTCCAGCCGCACGCGCAATCCGTAGCGCTGAAAATCAGTTCCTTTTATGATACCCTGGTTTTTGAGATAAGATAAAGAAGCAAAGTACTGCGTTTTATCTGTGCCTCCGCTTACCGAGATTGAATTATCCGTTCCTAAACCTGTTTTGTAAATTTCATCCTGATAGTCGTAACGCTGCACATCAACCTGATTTGTAGACAAATCAGCAAAGGCGCCGTCGCGGTTAATTCTTGTTACAGTCGTTCCGGGATTCGCTGCAATTTGAGCGGCAGTTAAACCTGTAATTGTTCCCAATCGAAGACTTGTGAAGCCAAATTGTTTTCCATAAGTACTGATTTTGAACTTCTTACGAAGCTCATTTACACTCAGGCTGGTTGAAAAATTAACCTGCGGAGCTCCGCTTTTTCCTCTTTTGGTTGTAATCAAAACGACTCCGTTGGATGCCCGTGACCCGTATTGAGCCGCGGCAGCAGCGCCATTGATAATACTCATCGACTCAATGTCGGTAGGATTGATATCTGCCATACGGTTTGTACCGATAACGGCTTGTCCAACCTGATCGGCCAGAGCAAACTGTGACACGTTTGCCGAAGAATTGCTGACAATAACACCATCAATTACATAAAGCGGATCGGAGCTTCCCTGCAGGGATTTAATTCCGCGAAGACGGATCGTCATACCACCTGCGGGATCACCCGAATTTTGAGTGATTTGTGCACCTGGGACTTTTCCCTGCAAAGCAGAAAATAAATTACCCGTTCCGGCTTTTTGCAGATCAGTAGAATTGATTGAGTTAATGGAATTACCCAGCTGTCTTCTGGTTGATCTTATGGTAGATCCAGTTACAATAACTTCGTCTAAAAGTGCGATGTCATCACTGATGGTGACGTTTATGGTCAGAGCAGTTTGTGTTCCCAGAGTTAGCTTTTGCGTTACTGTTTTGAATCCCACCGATGAAAAGTCAAGTGAATAATCTCCTGCGGAAAGATCCGTGCTAAGTGAATATTCGCCTTCTGCGTCCGAAATACTTCCCTGGCTGGTGCCCCTTATTTGAACAGAAACTCCCGGCACGGATTGTCCTGACCCGTCTGTGACTTTTCCTTTAATCACATAAGACTGCGCAAATGCTCCCAATGAAATCAGCATCGCTAAGGCAAAAATTGCGATGGATTGGATGGGAGGAAATAAAGAATAGAATTTTTTGCTCATAGATTTGAGTAGAAATGGTGAATAGTGGAAATGAAAGATTGTTATTATCAAATATCTGCATTGAAATTCCATATTCAAGCGGCTATTAGCTTATTTATTTTTGATATGGCAGAACATTCGTTTGCGTAATCGATTTTGACTAAAATAAAATTGGGTAACTGAGTATTACGGTGTGATTTCAATCTCAGATGAAGAAAAATGGAGCATCTCATGACCGACCAGCTTGTCCACAGCCGAACAATGTTGTTCGGTATCGGACACTACTAATATATTATAAATTGTAATTTACTGTAAATCAGATAGTAGGAAAATTGGTATAGCTTTTATATAACTAAGATCTGGATAAACGCCTGAGTTTTAATTTCTGTTTTACTCTTTCTTTTGCAGCTATGATCCGGAACTACTTCAAAATTGCATGGCGGAACCTGTTCCGTAATAAAGTGTACAGCTTTATCAATGTTGGCGGACTGGCAATGGGGATCGCAGCTTTTCTACTGATCCTCGAATATGTAAGTTTTGAAAAAAGTGTAAACCAGTTTCATGCGAACCTTCCGCAAATTTACCGTCTGTTGAATTTTGGGCAAAAGGGTGAAACCTGGACCGAAATTGAACCGGGCTGGGCAGCGAAGGCAAAACAGACTTTTCCGGAAATAAAAGATTTCTGCCGTTTTGCAGAAGGTACCGCCAAAGGAATCGTAAAAAGGGAAGGTGCCAACAGCGAGTCTTTCAGAGAAACGGAAATTGGTTATGCGGACGGAAATTTCTTCGATTTTTTTAGTTTCCCAATAATTAACGGAGATAAATCTGCTTTGAAAAAGCCAAAAGTGGTATTTATTTCAAAAAAGACAGCAGTAAAATATTTTAGTGAACAGGATCCGCTGGGAAAAACGCTGACGCTTTCAAACCAGTTTGGTACGCTGTCTTACTCGGTTGAGGGTGTTTATGATATTCCCGCCAATTCGGATATTCAGTTTGATATGCTCTTTTCTCTCGAAACGCTGGCCAATCCTGCAAATCTGAATGGAAACAGCTGGGCAAGATTGGACAACACCGAATCACAATACATCAATACCTATTTTTTGCTTAATGATCAGGTAAATCCTGCAAATCTGCAATCCAAACTTACGGCGATGCGCACCAGTTTGAAGGCAGATAAAGACGGTGTTCAGTTCAGATTGCAGCCATTAAAAAATATTCATTTGGCCGATAAACTGAGTGACACCTATCAGACCAGCGGAAATTTGAAATATGTGTACATGCTTCTGATCATTGCCGTTCTGATTCTCTGCATTGCCTGGTTCAATTATATCAATTTATCAACGGCTCATGCTTTAAAACGTGCCAATGAAGTTGGCGTCAGAAAAGTAATCGGAGCAACACCATGGAATCTGATCAGTCAGTTTTTGGGAGAGTCGGCTTTGGTAAATATGTTAAGTTTGTCCCTTGCTGTGGTGTTGGTCTATTTACTTCAGCCGCTTTTTAACCAGCTTATCGGAAGAGAACTTACACTGGAAGCGCTGGGAAATTCACCGGTTTGGATTGCCGGTCTTGGTGTTTTGTTTTTAGGGTCGCTGCTCTCCGGAATTTATACAGCCTATGCGCTTTCCAATTTCAATCCCGTCAAAATTCTCAAAGGTAATTTATCTAAAACCTCCAAAGGTATTTTGCTGCGGAAGTCGCTTGTTGTTTCCCAGTTTACGATCTCCATCGTCCTGATTTTAGTAACCATTGTCATTTACACCCAGCTGCGTTTCATGCAAAGCCAGAACCTGGGCATGAAAACGGATCAGCTACTGGTTGTACGCGGGCCGGAAGTTGGGAAAGACAGCACGTATAAAAACAGACAGGCAGCTTTTTGGAATGAACTGGAGCAACAGAGTTTTGTGAAAGATTACAGTCTCTCCGGAACCGTACCGGGAAGCTTCTTTAATTTTGCCACATCCGGTTTCACGCAGCCTGGATCCAAAGCAGGAGACGAGCTGAAACCTTACTTTTTCGCAATCATTGGCGACCGTTACCTGAACACTTACGGCATAGAGCTAAAAGCCGGCAGGAACTTTACAGAGCAGGAAGTAAAAGTGGATTGGGACGAAAACAGTAAAATTCTTTTAAACGAAAAAGCGGTTGAACAGTTCGGTTTCAGATCAGCTGAGGAAGCTATAAATAACAAAGTTAAATGGGATGAGAGATTTCTGGAAGTGATTGGAGTCGTGAAGGATTATCATCACCTAGGTCTGCAAAAAGCAATTAATCCTATCATTTTTTATCCTCAAAACAGTACTTCCTACATCACGATAAAGCTCACGCCTGATCAGATTCAAAACAAAATGGCGAAGCTGGAAGGGATGTATAAAACCTTTTTTGCGGGCAATCCTTTTGAGTACTTTTTTGTGGATGAAAATTTCAATAAACAGTATTTTTCTGAAAATCAATACGGGAAAATATTTACAACCGCCTCTGTCTGGGCAATTTTTATAGCCTGTATGGGATTGTTTGGCCTTGCGACCTTTACCGTGGAAACGCGAACTAAAGAAATTGGAATCAGAAAAGTGCTTGGAGCGTCGGTGGCCAGCATTGTCGGCTTACTTTCATTTGATTTTTTAAAACTTGTCGTTGCAGCCATTCTGATTGCCAGCCCGCTTGCCTGGTATTTTATGACGGACTGGCTGAAAGATTTCGAATACCAGATCAAAGTTTCCTGGTGGATCTTCGCAGCCGGGGGGGCAACAGCAGTAATCATCGCCATCCTGACCATCGGTTTTCAAAGTATAAAAGCAGCGCTGATGAATCCGGTAAAATCTTTAAAAAGCGAGTAGCGGTAAGCTAATAGCTACGGTATTACATATTCGAAACAGATTTACTATTCGATTTTTTATAAACATCTAATTGTTGTTCCTAAATGCTAATCGCTATTAGCTAAAAGCTTCAAAATGTTAAAAAACTATCTAAAAATCGCAGTTCGTAACCTTTTCAGAAATAAAGGTTATTCATTTATCCAGATCACGGGTCTTTCGATCGGGCTTTGGGCATGTATCATGGTGGCGACTGTTGTGATTGATGACCTTTCTTACGATAAAACGTGGAGCCGCAATAACGATCTTTACAGAATTATTTCAGTAAATAAAATGGGTGAGGACCTTCATGAACGAAGTGCATCTTCATTTGCAGGGCTGGCTCCGCAACTTAAAAGGAATTACCCTGAGGTAGAATCTTATTCGGAGTTTTACACGGGCGACCTTCATTTAAAACTAAAAGAAGGAGAACAAAATGGCGTGAAAGTGATGGCGCTGCATGCTGATTCTACTTTTTGGGGAATGCTGGACATAGAGGTCCTGGCAGGTAATCCGAGAAAATTTGTTGCAGATAACAGCAATTTGCTTATTTCCAGATCTTTCAAAGAAAAATTTTTCCCGGGCCAGGATCCGGTTGGGAAAGTGATTTATGATGTGCCGGCTTACAGCACAAAGCCCAAACCTTTTTTAATTACGGGTATCATTGAAGACCTTCCCGGCAACAGCCATCTTCGGGCAGATGTAATATGGGTACATAAAGGCAGGGTGGAAGAGTTGAATCCGAAGGGTTACGGTTCGTTTTCTCAAAATTATATACTCATGCGGCCTGGTACCAATATGGCTGGATTTACGGCTAAGGTAAATAAATGGTATAAAGGTTTTGTCACTGAAAAAAGAACTTACCATTTTGAATTTCAGCCAATGACGGATGTTTACCTGCACTCGGATTTTGCCAATTACCAAACGGTAAAGGGAAATGCCGATAACGTCTATATTTTTTCCGGCGTTGCCATCCTGCTTTTATTTATTGCCTGCGTCAACTTTGTCAATTTGAGTACAGGCAGGACTTTTACACGGTTAAGAGAAACTGGCGTCCGTAAAGTTTTAAGTGCTTCACGTTACCAGATCATATTGCAGTATATGACCGAAGCCATGTTGTATTTCGGGATATCTGCTGTTTTGGCGACGTTTCTTTATTATTTCTCTGTTTTACCTGTCGAGAATTTTCTAGGTTATCATTTGGTAAAAACCTATCTCACAAATCTTCCTTTTACGATTTTTACCCTTGCGGCCATATTTTTAACCGGCTTGTTAACAGGATTATATCCTGCCTGGCTGATGTCAGGATTTAAACCTGCGAATACTTTAAAAGGCATATTTTCTTCATCAGGATCTTACAGGCAAAACTGGCTGCGGCAGGGACTTGTTGTTTCGCAGTTTTCTATTTCGGTTGTGGTGCTGCTTATCATGCTCATGGTTCGCCAGCAGCTTCATTTTCTGGAAGGAAAAGACATCGGTTTTAATCCGGATAATCTTTTGAACATTGACTTTATCAGTTGGGAGAAAAAGGGAGATGCCTTCAAAAATGCATTGCTAAGATTTTCCGGTGTTGAAAGTGCGAGTATGACGCAGTGGATTCCTTCTCAGGGTGCGGGTTACATGTCCAAAGATGTGGAAGATCCTGCTGATCCTGGCAAAAAGGTTAAAGTTTGGTATATATCGGGAGATGTGAATCTGGCCGAAACGATGGGATTCAGACTTAAAAGTGGTCGTTTGCTAAGCAAAAAATTTACAACCGATGCCCTGAATGCCGATTCGCTGCAGAATGTTAGCTGGGAAAAGTATGAAGAGGAGACCAGTCGCCAGGTTTCAATGATTTCGGCGTCCGCAGCCAGAATTTTAAAGGTGAAAGAGCTGAACAAACAAATCCCGAAGGCAAATACAGTTCCTGTTGGTATTATTGAAGATTTTAACAATGAATCCCTACGCGAGCCAATAAAACCTACGGTCATCATTGCGCAAAGATCATCGGATTACGGAGGAATGCTGATCAGGATTAAACCCGGTACAGAGAAAAATGTAATGGCTTCCTTACAAAAAATATGGAAGCAATTTTATCCTGACAAACTTCTGGAAATGAATATGGTAAAAGACATGCTTAATAAACAATATGAAGCTGAAAGTAAACTCCAAAGCATATTTATGTTTTTTAGCAGTCTGACAATGTTTCTTGCAGCTTTGGGCATTTTTGGTTTGGTCGTTCAGGCAGCGGAACAGCGAACAAAAGAAATTGGAATCCGTAAGGTTCTGGGAGCTTCCATTGCGGGAATAGTTGCACTGCTTTCAAAAGATTTCATCAAACTTGTTCTGGTTGCAGTTGTCATCGCCTCGCCGGTTGCCTGGTATGCAATGGAAAAATGGCTGCAGGGATTTGCTTACAGAATTGAAATCAGCTGGACAACTTTCCTCATCGGCGGAGCCACAGCGCTGATAACGGCATTTATCACACTAAGTTTTCAGAGTATAAAAGCAGCGTTAATGAATCCGGTAAAATCTTTGAAGAGCGAGTAGCTAATGGCGGTAAGGTAAGAGTTACAGTCGTACCAATTCGAAACAGATTTACTATTCGATTTTTTGTAAACATATCATTGTTGTTCCTAAATGCTAATCGCTATTAGCTAAAAGCTTAAAAAATGCTAAAAAACTATCTCAAAATCGCCTTTCGCAGTCTTTGGAAATACAAGACTAACTCATTCGTAAGTATCACCGGCCTTGCTATTGGCATCGGGTGTTTTTTACTGTTGGCAACCTATGTGCTTCATGAATTGAGGTATGACAGGTTCCAGGAAAATGGCGAGCGCATTGTTCGTGTGAACTTGTTTTATAAATCAGGAGACAGCGAACCGATAAATGTTGCTGTTACACCCACGGCCGTCGCGCCGTTATTCGTAAGGGAATTTAAGGAAGTTGAAAGCGCGGTGAGGTTGTATGCATACGGAATTGTCCCGGTTCAGTTTGGTGATAAGCTGTTTAATGAAAAGAATATCGTTTTCGCGGACTCCACGTTTTTTGGCATTTTCTCATTTCCTTTTATTGAAGGGGACAGAAAAACAGCTTTATCCCAGCCCAACTCTGTTGTTGTGGATGAAACGACTGCGAAGAAATATTTTGGCGATGAAAGTGCAGTAGGCAAATCGCTGAAAATCAACGACAAACTGACTATGCAGGTAACGGGCGTAGTAGCAGATGTTCCTTCTTATTCGCATATTAAGTTTAATTTTCTGTGCAGTTACAGCACTTTAAGTAAATCCAAAACAGAATCCTTTGATTCGGCGAATGATTACACTTACCTGTTGCTTCAGCCCAACGCGGACATCAAAACTTTACAGTCAAAAGTAGATGCGCTGGTTGACAAAAACATGAATGATCCGAAGGATCCGTCCTCAGAAGTTAAATTACAGCTGGAAGCTTTCAATCGTATTCATCTGTACTCGACGGTTTCCGGAGGGATGGAAGTTTCAGCTAATTACAAATATATTTATATTCTCTCCGGTGTAGCAGTACTAATTCTGGTAATTGCCTGTATCAACTTTGTAAATCTGGTTACGGCACGTTCTGCGGTGCGGGCGCGTGAGGTAGGCGTACGAAAAGTGATGGGTGCAAGGCGGGTGGAAGTATTTCGCCAGTATTTGTTTGAATCCGGAATTATTACGCTTGTGTCGATTCTCGTCGGTATTGTCATTGCTTTACTGGGTTTTTCCGGTTTAAGCAATCTGACTGGCACTTTATTGAACCTTCATGTTTGGCCTTCCTACTCGGTTGTGTTGCTTTTGCTGGGTTTAGCAGTCGTCGTAACCTTGTTATCCGGCGTATACCCTGCAACGGTGTTGTCGGGTTTTGAACCTGTGAAAGTCCTGAAAGGAAAAATATTATCAACTGCCGGCGGAAGCGGATTGAGGAGTTTTCTGGTTGTATTTCAATTCTCGATTTCGATTTTGTTTATCATCGGTACACTCATTGCAAATCAACAGCTCAGCTATATCCAGAATAAAAACCTGGGTTTAAATCCATCTCAGATAATTGTGATGGACCTTGGTTCGGGTATTTCGAGAACCAAACTGGCAGCCATGAAAAGCGAATTGCTGAACAATACGGCCGTTCAGTCCGTATCCGCTTCATACGATTCTCCGCTCAATGTGCAGGGGGGTTACACCATTAGCGCCGCGGACAAACCACAAGGTTTCCAAATGAATATCACCGCTATTCCGGTTGAAAAAGATTTTGTCCCAACACTTGGTATGAAACTCATCGCCGGTGAAAACTTTAATGAGAGCGATGTGCTCCGCGCGGTGAATGACTCTTTTGAACTCAGGAAATTTGCATTTATCCTGAACGAATCTGCAGTGAAAGCGCTGGGCTGGACTCCCGCAAAGGCGATTGGTAAAGAAGTCAGAATGAATGGCAGAACCGGACAGGTTAAAGCCGTCGCGCAGGATTTCCATTTTAGGTCCATGCATGAAAAAATCAGTCCGATTGCTATCATTCCTGAATATAATTATTTTGGCAAAGTGATGGTAAAAGTTAGAGGAGATGATGCTACCAAAGGCATTGATCTGGTGAGACAAAGCTGGAAGGCGAACTTCCCAATGCGTCCTTTTGAATATCACTTCCTGAATGAAGAGTTCGATGATATGTACCGTGCCGAAAGCAGGGTTTCTACAATCCTTACTGTGTTTTCTGTCATTACCATTCTGATCTCATGTCTTGGATTGTTCGCGCTTGTTGCCTTTATGTCAGAGCAGCGTACCAAAGAAATAGGTATCCGTAAAGTGCTGGGTGCATCGGTGGGTGGAATTGTATTATTGTTATCCAAAGATTTTGTAAAACCGATGCTGATCGCAATTGTGATTGCGTCACCCGTTGCCTGGTATTTTATGAATCAGTGGCTGGTAGATTTTGCCTACAGGATCGAAATAAATGCATGGGTTTTTGTGACAGCAGGAGCAATCACCATCGCAATAGCCTTGTTCACAGTAAGTTTTCAAAGTATCAAAGCAGCATTAATGAATCCGGTTGAATCACTTAACATGGAATAGGAACGAAGGAAGAAAGGGAGGAAAGAGCAAACTTCCTTTCTTTCCCTTCTTCCATCTGCCTTTTCTCCCAATTTAACATCATGCTTCAAAACTATCTGAAAATTGCGCTGCGTAATCTTGTGAAAAACAGGATGTACTCTTTTATTAACATTGCCGGACTGGCTACCGGGATGGCGGTGGCGGTTTTAATTGGTATGTGGATTTTTGATGAACTTTCTTTTAATAAATCGCACGCCAACTATGACCGCATTGCGCAAGTAATGCAGAACCAGACCTTTAACAATGTAAAAGGTACACAAACAGCGGTTCCGTATCTGCTGGGTGAAGAAATCCGCAACAAGTTTGGGAGTGATTTCAGACATGTGATTATGTCGTCCTGGATCAGTGAGCACATTCTGTCTGTCGGGGACAAAAAGTTAAGTAAAAAGGGGAATTTCTACGAGCCCGGAGTGACCGAAATGTTGTCAATGAAAATGCTTAAAGGTAACCGTGGCGGCTTAAAAGAGCTGAATTCGGTAATGCTTTCTGAAACCACAGCAAAAGATTATTTTGGAGAAACCGATCCGATAAATAAAGTGATGCGGCTTGATAACCGGTTTGATGTGCGCGTTACGGGGGTGTATGAGGATTTACCATATAACTCTGTTTTTAAAGATCTGAAATTCATTGCTCCCTGGCTGTTATACCTTAACGGTGAAGAATGGTCTGAGAAAAGAACAGATCCATGGCGGGCAAATATGTTCGAAGCTTATGTTCAGGTAGCCGATCATGCGGATATGGATCAAATTTCTGCTAAAATAAAAGACATAAAACTAAACAAGGTGAAACGTCCTGACGCCGAATTTAAACCTGAAATATTCCTTCATCCGATGAGCAAATGGCATCTTTATTCTGAGTTTAAAGATGGTAAAATAAGTGGTGGAGGAATCGGGTTTGTCTGGCTTTTCGGAATTGTTGGTACCTTCGTTTTGCTGCTGGCATGCATCAATTTTATGAATTTAAGCACCGCCCGCAGTGAAAAGCGTGCAAAGGAAGTAGGCGTGCGAAAAGCGATAGGCTCAGTTCGCAGTCAGTTGGTCATTCAGTTTTTTAGTGAATCTCTGATGGTAGCGTTCATGGCATTTGTGCTCTCCATCCTTTTGGTGCAGATAGCGTTGCCTTCTTTTAATGAAATGGCAGACAAAAAAATGATCATTCCATGGGCGAGTCCGCTGTTTTGGTTAACCGGAATTGTTTTCAGTTTGTTAACCGGAGTTGTATCGGGAAGCTATCCTGCTTTGTACCTTTCTTCTTTTCAGCCGGTTAAAATATTAAAGGGCAGTTTCCGGATTGGCAAATTTGCAGCTATTCCGCGAAAGGTTCTGGTGGTTGTTCAGTTTACTGTTTCTATCACATTAATTATCGGCACGATAGTCGTTTACCGTCAGGTTCAGTTTGCTAAAAACCGGCCTATTGGTTACGAAAGAGATGGTTTGATGACCGTTTCAATAAACACGCCTGATCTTCAGGGCCGTTATGGTGTAATCAGGAATGATCTGATGCAGACAGGCGTTGTTGCCGAAATGTCGCAGTCTTCCAATCCGCCAACCTACATCGCTGCGGTTAACAATGGATTTGAATGGGACGGGAAAGATCCCGCAACCCAGGGAAACTTTGCTGCCATGTCTGTTTCTCATGATTTTGGTAAAACCGTCGGCTGGAAATTTGTAGCAGGCCGTGATTTTTCAAGATCATTTTCAACGGATTCTTCAGCGGTTGTCATCAACGAAACAGCCATGAAATTTATGGGACTTAAAAATCCTGTTGGTTCGATAATCAAAGAAGACGGCGTTCCCCATAAAGTCGTCGGTGTGATTGAAGACATGGTGATGGGTTCCCCATATATGCCTTCCTTCCGAACCATTTTTGCACTGGATTATAAGTGGGCCGGCGTTTTTAATATTAAAATAAAACCTGAAACACCGGTGAATGAAGCATTGGGTAAAATTGAACAGGTTTTCAAAAGGTATAATCCCGCCGCTCCATTCGACTATAAGTTTGTTGATGAACAATATGCCAGCAAGTTTGCCGCAGAAGAGCGTATTGGAAAACTGGCTACTTTTTTTGCAGTTCTTGCGATTTTTATCAGCTGCCTGGGATTGTTCGGACTGGCTTCTTTCACAGCAGAACAGCGTACTAAGGAGATCGGAATCCGGAAAGTACTGGGCGCTTCAATCTTCAATTTGTGGCGTTTACTGTCGCGCGATTTTGTGTTTCTGGTTGTTTTATCCTGTCTGATTTCCGCTCCCATTGCCTGGTACTACCTGGATGGCTGGCTGTTAAAATACGAGTACAGGACTCAAATTTCATGGTGGATTTTTGCAGTGACTGCAATAGGTGCGCTTATCATTACTTTGTTAACCGTAAGTTTTCAATCAGTAAAAGCTGCCCTGATGGATCCGGTAAAATCTTTGAAAAGCGAGTAGCCGTTGGCTGTAAACCTCAGAAAAGCCTTTATTACAAAAAAATCATAGGATTAATTAATGTCCGTTATCCATCTATTAGCTTACAGTTAATCGTTAACAGCCCGAAAATGCTAAAGAACTATCTAAAGATCGCCTTAAGAAACCTGGCTAAACACAAGGTTTATTCTTTTATCAACATTGCCGGCCTGGCAACGGGTATGGCGGTTGCGATGCTTATTGGTTTGTGGCTGTATGACGAACTTTCCTACAATCGCTATCATGAAAATTATGACCGCATCGCGCAGGTTATGCAGCATCAGACTTTCAATGGAAATACAGGAACGCAGAATGCCAATCCGTACGTGATGGCGGAAGAGATACGGAATAGTTATGGAGAGAATTTTAAATATGCGCTGCAATCTACCTGGACGGGCAGTCACGTGCTCACATCTGGTGATAAGAAGTTTACTAAAATGGGAAATTACTTCGAACCTCAGGTGACAGAAATGCTTTCTTTGAAAATGTTAAAAGGTGACCGCGCCGGTTTAAAAGAACCTAATTCTATTCTACTTTCCGAATCTGTTGCGAAAACCTTCTTTGGCGAAGCCGATCCAGTTGGTAAAATCATGCAGATCGACAACAAACAGAATGTAAGAGTAACCGGGGTCTACGAGGATCTGCCACACAATTCTGATTTTCGTGAGCTGACATTTATTGCTCCCTGGCAGCTTTTTGTTAATGACTCTCAATGGCTGAAGGAGTTGGATACACCCTGGGGCGCCAATTTTACACAGACTTTCGTTCAGATCGCGGATCAGGCTGATATGGATCAGGTTTCAGCGAAAATCAAAGATCTGAAAATAAACAAAGTGCCCCAGGAAGACAGGAAATACAAACCGGAAGTTTTCCTTCATCCGATGCGTAAATGGCACTTATATTCGGAGTGGAAAAACGGTGTGATTTCCGGAGGCAGAATTCAGTTTGTGTGGCTTTTTGGCATTATCGGTGGATTTGTACTGCTGCTGGCCTGTATCAATTTTATGAATCTTAGTACGGCCCGCTCCGAGAAACGTGCGAAGGAAGTGGGTATACGGAAAGCAGTGGGTTCGCTGCGTAAACAGTTGGTTTTACAGTTTTTTAGCGAGTCGCTGCTTGTTGTATTTTTTGCCTTTGTCCTTGCAATTTTACTGGTACATCTTATTTTGCCATTTTTCAATGAAGTGGCGGGTAAGGAGATGACCATTTTATGGACCAGTCCTTTGTTTTGGCTTTTCGGAATTGGTTTTTGTTTGTTGACGGGAATAGTGGCGGGAAGTTATCCGGCACTTTATCTCTCATCTTTCCAGCCCGTGAAGGTTTTGAAAGGAACATTCCGGGTTGGCCGGTACGCAGCTATTCCCCGCAAGGTACTGGTTGTATTGCAATTTACCGTTTCGGTTACGTTGATTATCGGTACGATTATCGTTTTTCGTCAGATTCAGTTTGCTAAAAACCGGCCGATCGGGTATGACAGAAACGGACTTGTGGCGATGTACATGTCGACTCCGGAAATCCATAATCATTTTGACATAGTCCGCGATGAATTAAAAAAAATGGGTGCGGTGATGGAAATTGCCGAATCGGGCAGCCCGACTACTGAGATATGGAATACCAACGGCGGATTCGAGTGGGAAGGGAAGGATCCGGCCCAGGCCGTAGATTTTCCAAACAATGAAATAACCGAGGGATATGGAAAAACGGTTGGCTGGCAATTTCTAGTGGGCCGGGACTTTTCCAGAGACTTTGCTTCTGATTCAGCCGCCTTTGTAATTAATGAAGCTGCTGGAAAATTTTTGGGTTTGAAGAATTCCGTTGCGGTCGGTTTTACGCTGCACTGGAATGGTAAGCCGTTTAAAATCATTGGCGTAATAAAAGACATGGTGGTGCAATCGCCGTATGAACCCGTAAGGGCGTCTATTTTTCATCTTTCGGGAGATATGAAAGGAGTAGTGCTCATGAAATTGAATCCCGCACGCAGCGCTCACGAATCACTGGCCAAAATTGAAACCATCTTCAAAAAATTTGATCCGGCAACGCCTTTTTCTTATGAGTTTGTGGATGACGCATATGCCAAGAAATTTGGTGATGAAGAACGTATCGGTAAGTTGGCAACCTTTTTTGCAGTTTTGGCTGTTTTTATCAGTTGTTTGGGGCTTTTTGGTTTGGCATCTTTCGTAGCGGAACAACGGACAAAAGAAATTGGTATCAGAAAGGTTCTGGGCGCTTCTGTTTTCAACCTTTGGCGGTTGCTATCTAATGATTTCGTGCTCTTGGTTATTATTTCCTGTCTCATTTCGGCCCCGATTGCCTGGTATTTATTGGATGGATGGCTGATGAAATATGAATACCGGACAGAAATTTCGTGGTGGATTTTCGTCTTGTCGGCAGCAGGTGCATTGGTTATCACTTTGCTGACTGTAAGCTTTCAGTCCATAAAAGCTGCATTGATGGATCCTGTGAGGTCTTTGAAGACGGAGTAGGGGGCTAAGGGAAAAGGGAGAAAGGATTAGGTTTAGTATGACGCCTGATTTTCTAACAAGTAGGCAGGGTTGTAGTTCATTGCTTTGAATAATCTGCCCACATATTTGTGCTTTATTCCGGAAGCATCGTAATCATATTGAAATGTTCTAGTGTCAAGCGTTACCGTCTTCGGTAAATTTAGAAAATTATAGGTTAAAACTGCACCCCTGTTTCCATCGGATGTCATATTCCCATTGGCATTATAAAAAAAGCCACTTGTCGCCAAGTTTCCCAAGCTGAACAAAAAACATATCCTCTATGCGCTCGATGCCATGATCAATAATGTAAAACTTAAAGCTGTTCAAAAGCAAAAGGCCCCGGGTCACCAGGGCGTTTTCATTTTATATTACAGCTATTTTCCTACTTTTCGCTTCCAAAGATATAATAACACTATTGCAACAAACAGAATAATGACGTTTCTCAAAAACGCCATTTCTGTATCTTTTGGAATATTATGCCCACTGCCGTAAGCCAAAAACCAAATGAATAGTTGTCCTACTAGCAGTAAAATTGCCAACCCAAATAAGATTGTTGATAGTAGTTTCATTCTCTGATTTGTACGCACATTAGCTAATTTTAGCCCGCTTCCCGCCTACACATAAAAGAATTAAAACTATAACCAAAATTATGGCTGATAGAATAACAGAGGAATTCGTATCTTCAGGAACGTTGTGTCCGCTCGCATGAATGGCAAACCAGAAGAGAACGTCTAAAATTAACAAAAGGGATACAATCCATTTTAAAACTATTGTAAGTGATTTCATCATTCTAATCCGTTTTGATATTCCCTTGAAAACCTTGTTTTACCAGTAACTGCAAAACCTGTTGAAGTTGCCCCCCGGACATGCCAGTAACATTTAATCTATCTCCATCTTTTAAGTTGGCTTTCTTCCCTTGCAATAAATCTGTAACAATGAGAGCAGATTTCGTAAGATTTGATGCTTGGCGTGTAGAGCCAAACATGTCTGTAAATAAAGTCTGCTTTACTGATGAAAAATTAAATCCTAAATGATCACTGGTTTTCTTCCCTTTATGACCCATTGCGTCTTGTAACGCATGTAGGCCTTGCCCGAGTTTACCCAAGTCTTTTCCGCTATCGGAGTCAAATATATTATCCCAGCCAAATTTTAAGCCTCTATTCATAGCATCTTTTTCTGTCATACCAGCATCAGCTTCTGCATCGCTCATCATAGAGTGCCAATTGCTGTTCGATTCTTCCTGTGAGTTTGCAGTTTTATCATAAGCAATACCTTGACTCATTCTGTATGCAAGAGGGTTTCTTGAAGGGCTCACCCCATGTCCCATATTATCCAGTAGCATCGGACCTGCATTTGGATGATCAGCATAAGTGCTAGAATAATGGGCAATTAAGTCTGCCCTTTCTCGAGAATAGCCTAAGCCAATCAGTGTTTTGTAGGTGATGTCATAATGCACAGAAACGGCATACCTGCCATCCCTATCAACCATACTAATCGGATTGTCGTTGGCGTAAGCATATGGGCTAAAACTCAAAGTTTTCTCCGGCATTGGATCTACCGTTTACCATCTCCCAATCTCTGACATGTACATCCTGGCACCATAATCCAGCCAACCGGTTTCAGGCTGCTTTTCTTTTCCATTGAATAAGTAACGGTTAACCGCATTCCTCGCCGCAGGAGTCTGAACCGGCATATTTCTGTCGATCTCCAACCCAAAAGCAAAATAATCACTTTTCTGAATAATCTGCCCACTTTCATCCCAAACCAGTGGAACGCCACCCCGGCCGTACATTTCCCAGATGATCTTTGAGGAAATAATCAAACCTTAAAGTATCGCCTGATGGAACCAGTTGCCCTTCGCTGGTAGAAACCCTCACTAAATTATTAACCGATCCCACCTGTCTATACTCAAACCTGCCCGCATACTTGATATTTACCGTATCGCCTGCATATTTGTGCTTGTTTCCACCAGAATCGTAATCATATTGAAAATTCTTTCCCCCAACTGCTATGGTCTTAGGCAAATTTAAGTAATTATAACTAAGCGTTGCTCCCCGGTTACCGTCACTCGTCATATTTCCATTCGCATCATAGCCGTAGCCACTGCCCCCACTTTTTACCCCGGTATTATTTCCGGAACCATCGTTGACTGAGGTTAGCCGGTTGCCGGTGTAGGAATAACTCAAATTATCCACCGCAGCGCCGGCCCGGGTGAGCGTTTTGATATTCCCATTTTTATCGTAGGTAATCCCGCTCTGTATCCGCATAGCAACTAATACCGGTAGAAGTTTTCAGTCTGCGAGTGGAAAATTCGGTGTAACTGACCACCTCAATTCGGTTTAAGCTGACCACCTGTTCCGGGCGAAATTGACCACCCGAATTCGGAGTAAATTGACCACCTGAATTCGGAGCAAACTGACCACCCGGAGAGCAAAAAATGCTGTGGAATCAACCTTACTTTTGACACGAACCAATCGTGTGAAGTATGGCTAATTCGACAATCAGCATGAGTAAGATAAGACAGATTTTAAGAATGTACAGTCAGGGTCGCAGCAAACTTTCAATTGCTGAGCAGACCGGTGTTTCGCGTAATACAGCCAAGAAGTATATGGCGACTTATGATGCGAGCGGGCTTACCTTCGAACAGATCAACAGCCTCAATGATAAAGAACTGGACGACTTTTTTGGCACGGTTAAAGAACCTCCATCACAGGACCGCTTACTGACTTTACAGCGTTGTTTCCCCCATATTGACAAGGAGCTAAAACGAACCGGCGTAAACCGACGCATGCTTTGGGAAGCTTATAAAAAGGAATTTCCCGACGGTTTTGCCTATACCCAGTTCTGTTTCCATTTAACCCAATGGAAAGCCAGGGTAAATCCTGTGATGCATCAGGATCACAAGGCTGGCGATAAACTATATGTCGATTTTGCTGGCGTCAAGCTGAGTCTAACGGATAAAGAGACTGGCGAAGTGACTGACGTTGAAGTGTTTGTTGCTATTCTTGGTGCTAGTCAGCTTACTTATGTAGAAGCTGTTATGAGCCAGCAGAAGGAGGATTTTATAGCTGCCTGTGAGAATACACTTCATTATATTGGTGGTGTTCCGGCTGCCATTGTTCCGGATAATCTAAAGGCAGCAGTTACCAAAAGTCACCGTTACGAGCCCACCCTGAATGAAGCGTTTGCTGATTTTGCTGATCATTATGGCACTACTATTTTGCCTGCACGTGCTTACCGTCCGCGTGACAAAGCCTTGGTTGAAGGAGCGGTTAAAATCGTTTACAGCCGCATTTATGCTCCTTTGAGAAAACAGGTATACAGCTCACTGACTGAGTTAAATTCTGCAATCCTTCAAGCTCTTGAGGTACATAACAGTCAGCTCCTGCGAGGACGTAATTACAGCCGCCGGCTTCAGTTTGAAGAGATCGAGCGCTCTGCGCTGGCTCCGCTTCCGCTATTGCGGTATGAGTTTAAAAAGCACGCCCATGTAACGGTAATGAAGAACGGTCATGTTTGTCTGGGGGCAGATAAGCATTATTATAGTGTTCCGTACCGCTTTATTGGTAAAAAAATCAAGCTTTTATACTCCACTTCTCTTGTTGAGATGTACTATCACTACGAGCGCATAGCCCTACACAAGCGTGTCAAAAGTCCCTACAGCTATTCCACAGATAAAGAACATCTGGCCAGCACGCACCGCTTCGTGACGGACTGGACGCCTGAACGTTTTTTGGAGTGGGCCGCATCAATCCACGACGATGTCAGATTATATATTCTTAAAATCCTGGACCGCAAACAGCATCCTGAACAAGCCTACCGCTCCTGTATCGGTATTTTATCTTTTGCAAAAAAGGCTGGTGAGCAAAGGTTGATCAGCGCCTGTCAGAGGGCCTTAAGTTATGGGATATATAACTACAAGACTATCCAGACCATCCTCGAAAAGAACATGGACCAATACGAAGACAGCCTTTTTGCAGATGAATTGCAAATGCCAAAACATGATAATATCAGAGGTGAAGATTACTATCAATAATCCTTTAAACAATCTATACAATGAATAGCAGCACATTAGAAAAGTTACGCAAGCTTAAGTTCTTTGGCATGTTCCATGCCTTTAAAAGCAGCCTGGAAACTGGACAGACCAACAATTATACACCAGATGAGCTTTTGGCTCATCTGGTTGACGCTGAATGGGATGATCGAAACAACCGTCGTGTGGAACGGCAGATTCTGTCTGCACGCTTCCGCTATAAGGCCATGGTTGAAAATGTACATTACCACGCTGACCGGAGTATCGACCGGAATCAGGTTATGCGCCTGGCAGAGTGTACTTTTATCGAGCGCAACGAGAATCTGCTAATCACTGGAAGCACAGGGATCGGCAAAAGTTATGTAGCGTCTGCGATTGGCCATCAGGCATGTATCCTGGGCTACCGCGTATTTTACGCAAGTACTCCCAAACTTTTTGCCAAGCTCAAAATGGCTAAGGCTGACGGATCTTATATCAAAGAAATTGCTAAAATCGAGCGGCAGCAGCTACTGATTCTTGACGACTTCGGCATCCAGCCCTTCGACGCTCAAAGCAGGGCAGCGCTGATGGAAATCATTGAAGACAGGCATGGCAAGACATCGCTTATCATTACTTCTCAATTACCCGTAAGCAAATGGCATGAAGTAATAGGAGAAAAAACAATTGCGGATGCAATTTTAGATCGCATTGTTCATGATGCACACCGCATCGAATTGAAAGGGGAATCTATGAGAAGAAAGCGAAAACCGGAGCCTGAAAACGACTACCTGTAGTTATACTTTTTATTTACTAATTTTGACAACGCTTCTACAGCATTTTTTGCTACCGGCCGCCAGCTAATTTGGTGGTCAATTTGCCACGGAATCAGGTGGTCAACTTCTCCGAAATATCCATGCGAGCTCCATCATAGGTAAAATTTGAACCTTTTGGTTAGTAAAGTAGGTTTCTAAAAAATGCCCGATGCTGACAGAAAGTAGGTTTTTATAGCCATTGACGCACTGATACGTGATTTTAATGCCAAAAGGCAATATGCTGTATAACAAAACAGGCTCCGGTTCCGGAGCCTGTTTTGTTAGTTTAGGGGATACAAATTACTTGTCGGTCTCATTTGACAATAACTCCCTTTCCATTTCAGCTGCATTTTCTTTTGCATAGTCCGTTAAAAACATTTTCGAAGAAGCTTGACCAAATAAGTAGGATCGATTGTTTTTAAAAACTATAACATAGAAGTTCAAATAACTCCTCAATGGCCTAATTTGAACGAAATCACTTTTTACGAAGCGAGTGCTCCCGAAAAAGTTTTGCACAACAATTTCCTCAGAAGTATACTTGATGTTGGAAAACCGGGACGAAATGTACGCTAATAATAAAAACATTACACCCAAATATATCATTACTAACGAGCTATCATCCTCTATAAAGTAAGAGGATATCAAAAATATCGCCGCAAAGCATACAATTGAAATAATTAACCTCATTTGCAAAACGGAACCTTTAGTACTTATATACCTGTATTTCATGGTTTCTTTTCTTCAACTGGTACTCTAAATTTAAAACCAAATTCTGCATTATTATCGGTTACCACTCCAGCACCTCCCTTATAACCAGCACTAACTCCAATTTGAACGGAAGATTGCCCTGTCAATTTATCGGTTTCAAATTTACCAAATATTGCAAAGGGAGGCGCGATGGTGGCAGCAACTTGAACCTCTGTTGTTCCTTCCCCAGATACTCTACCACTAGAATTGACTTGATATTCAGTCTTGGCACCCCCTCCGTATACCAGTGCAGTTCCTTCAACACCATGAGAAATTGTCATGGTTTTTTGACCTTTCGCATCAGGTTTAGATATGTAATCAACATCGACTTTTCCTTTTTTGTTATCCTTTGAATCGTATGAAGCTTCAACTTTCAACAACCTTGCAGATGCTGCATTCATATCTCCCGATGTTGCTTTCCCAATTCCCAGAGCTACTCTATACCCGCCAGTAACTTCGGCACTCCCCTTAGCATACATACTTGCATTTTGAGTCAGATAATTTTTTGCACCATTCCACAACTTCTTAAAGTCATCACAAATAGGGCAATCCCCGTTGGGATCAGAATATCTAATGGGATTATTCCAGCCATACTGATAAACGCTTAATTTCTCCTGACTTTTTGTGACAGGGTCAACTTGAATGAACCTTCCGGTTGCTGGATCGTAAAACCGCCTTTTGAGATCCATGTAACCCGTTTCCGGCTGACTCTCACGGCCTAAGAACGTGTAACGATTGATTCCATTCCTAACAGCCGGTGTTTGAACGGGGTTATTCCGATCAATCTCCAACCCAAAAGCAAAATAATCACTTTTCTTAATAATCTGCCCACTTTCATCCCAAACCAGTGGAACGCCACCCCGGCCGTACGTTTCCCAGATGATCTTTGAGGAAATAATCAAACCTTAAAGTATCGCCTGATGGAACCAGTTGCCCTTCGCTGGTAGAAACCCTCACTAAATTATTAACCGATCCCACTTGTCTATACTCAAACCTGCCCGCATATTTTACGGTCAGCGTATCGGCCATGTATTTAAGCTTGTTTCCACCCGCATCGTAGTCATAAGTTAGTGTTTTTCCTCCGACAATTACAGTTTTTGGAAGGTTTAGGTAATTATAAGTGAGTGTTGCGTTTCGGTTTCCATCGGAAGTCATATTCCCGTTGGCATCATACAAGTATGAACTAGTGCCTATCTTTACACCACTGTTACTGGCGGAAGCGTCTGTAATAGATCCAAGTCGGTTGTCGATGGTACCGTAATTATATGTCAGATTATCCACCGCCGCGCCGGCCCGACTGAGCGTTTTTATATTCCCATTTTTATCGTAGGTAATCCCACTTTCTGTGTCAACGTATGTATAAGTTGCGCCAGCTGGTTTGACGGCTGAAAGTAACCGGTTTGCTTTGTCGTAGGTAAATGATAGCCCACCTGAAAAAGCAGCTTCATCTTTACCGAGCCACTCCATTTTACTGATATTGCCATTAGAGTACTGGGGCCCATAGAGCACGTTGTTATAGGAAAGGCTGAAAGCATAAAACGGTAGATCAGTTCCTTGGGTTACTTGATATGCGGTCTTCGCATCGGTAAGCCATCCCAGGATATTGTTGGTGTAATTGGTGCGGCGGCGGAACCTGGAAGGGTTTGCGGTGTAGCCGTGAAACCATTTTGATTGCAGCTGCCCGAGCGTATTGTAGCGCTGGGCAAGCGTGTAGGCTGTTTTTGTCTTTGCACCGGCAGTCACTGTTTCGGCTACGCTCAAAAGCCTGTCTGCATGATCGTAGGTATTTACAGCAACGTGTGCGTGTGTGATACCGCCTACCAGCTGAACGGTTGTTTGCTCTGCCACGACCGCTGCCAGATCGTATTTGTACAGTGTTGAAACCCGCTCGTCGGCACCCGCCCCCAGGTCATATAATTCCCTGACAGTCTGGATAGGCCGGTATTCGCCGTCATAGTAGGTTACGTTTGTGATCCAGCCGCCAGCCGTCCCGTTTCCAGGAAGCATTCTGGCACGGCCTCCGGTGATCAGGGATTTTACCGAGGTATTTTCCGAGGCCGGATAACCTGCCATACTGCTATACCCGAAACCTGGCGGTTTTGAGAAAGCGTAATCATCATAAAAAGTGATGGTCAACAGATTGGCTTCTGTTGCGGTGGTCGGTGCGGTCAGGTTTAATGAGTAACCTGCAACCGCTGCATTATCACGGTTTTCGTGGTGCGTTGTTCCTGTATCAACCGAACCTGCCAATGCAGCTCTTGTGGCACTCGATGTAATTTCTCCCGTTACAACCGGCCGGTTGAGCTCATCGTATTTGATGAAGGCCCAAACACCCCTGGCAAGCTGATTGGCATCCCTGGAATAAACGGGTCTGTCGTACCTATCGTAAACGATTTCTGTTGTACCTGCTCCGGGAACTTGCTTTCGAACCATTCTTGCCTGGTCATCATAATCGTATAAAAAGGCAGAATTTGCCAAAGAACCGTCGTCCTGAAAATTGGGCTGTAATACACCACGAAGCAGTCCCAGATCGTCGTATATATAATAGGTAGATAATACCACAGCCGGGGTGGCGCCTACTGCATCAGCCGCAAGTACACGCTTGCAGACCAGCTGTCCGAGCATGTCGGTATATTCCCTTGTTTCAAAATCCTGTTCGTCTTTAAAAACGGTGGATTTTAGTGTTCCGGCTGCATAATCGCCAGGCGTGGTAATGAGATTGGTTACAGGATCATAATCATATCGTTTTACTTCGCCTGCGGCGTTTACCTTGTACATATTGGAAGCAGAACGGCTTCTTCCTCCGGGAGTTTGATTCGAAATGACACGGCTCAGCGGACCCGGCTCAAAAACGGTTTCATGAAACGGCCTTTCCAGATCCTGGTAGGTTACGTTGGTTTGCTGTAAGCCAGCCGGGTTATCTTTATAAAATTTAAAAACATTGGGATTGGTAGGAGAATTAACCAGTGCATCGCTTTGGTATTTCCCGCTACCAGCTGCAATGAAAGGTAAATATTGTCTTGGTTGCCTTCCTGCTGCGTCATATGCCCTGGGTATAATGATGTCTGTTCCCGCAGGGCTTTGTCCTACGGTTACTTCTTGCAATGGACGGCCTAATCCATCTATATATTGCACCTGTGTAACAACCTTACTTACGTCGTTTACATTAGCGCCGGCCTGTTTATAGGTTCGTGATATAATGTAGTTCCGGGTCTGGGTCTGCTGACCGGAGGCGGACAGCCAAAAAGCCAGCAGAAACGGTAAAAGGGGAAGAATATATTTTTTGATCTGTTTCATATCGGTTCGTCGTACGATTTGATGTTTTAAACCGACCGCCAAGAACTGACGGCCGAAAGCCGCTTACTGTTTTACTACCCGGTGCGTGCTCAGACTTCCGTCTGTATACGTGATTTGAACCATATACAAGCCGGGTGCGAGTCTGGTCGTGTTGATCTCCCTGGTGGGATTTGACTGATGAACCATTCTGCCGGACGTGTCAAAAATTTTGATGGTGGCTATCTTGTCCAGATCATCGGTAAGCAGCGTCAGCTTTTCGCCGATCGTAACCGGATTGGGGTACAGCGCTACTTTTTCGGAGCTATTAAATGTGACGCTCCGGATCCGGCTGAATGCGAATGTTCCGTCCTTATCGATCATCTTTAAGCGGTAGAGATTTTCGCCTTCACGGTTCGGCGCATTATCAGAGAACTCATAATTTTGATTGTCACTGCTTTGTCCCTTTGCCGCTACGGCACCGAGAGTATTCCATTTTTTACCATCCACGCTACGTTCAATATCGAACCTCTCACTGTTGGTTTCGATGGTAGTCGACCACGATAACTGAACGAATTTTTCAACCTTGGTAGCCTCAAATTCTACAAGGGTAACAGGAAGTGCGCCTGGAATTCCAATTAAGACCAAACCAGAGGGCGCAATGCTTCCCGTGGGGGCAAGCGCTGTGCATGGCGTCAGCTGACCGGCGTAGTTGTAGCAGTATGAAGCCCGGGCATTGCCATTAGGATTTTTAACGGTAATGAGCCTGCCAAACTCATCATAATCATAGTTGATTGTTTTGGAATTGGGGTCTGTGATGGCCTGCACACCTATCAAAGGCGTGTAGTTGTAGGACGTGGCCTGTGATCGGGAAGCGCCATCAGCCAATGTCCGTTGTTTTAACAGATCGGTCTTCCCGGCATCACTGGTCTGATAGTAATCCAGCTTGGTCGTCAGGCCGTTCTTTTCTTTGTAAGTCAACAGATTGCCCCTTGGATCATAGGTCAAAAATTCAATGTCCGTGTTGGTAGCTCCGCTGGCTCCCAGCTTGCTTTCAACTTTTGAAGGCAGATAAGGGGCCGTGGAATTGAATGTCACGGTTTGCAATTTGATTGCAGACGGTGCGGCTTCTGTTCCGGTATATTGGAATACTTCAAATGGGGTAGCTATGATATTGGCCAGTGTCATGGCAGGACCTGGTGCTGCTACCAGATTAGGTGGGTACTTGTACCAGGTCTTTAATGTGCGGCCCCGGCTATCGGTCTGTCCGCTGATATAAAGCTGACCGTTTGGCCAATAGCTTTTACTGGCAGTTTCAGCAACAAACGAAGCGACATTGTCCTGATCGTAAGTGTATTTTGCTTCCTGGGAGGGAAAGAATTTCCGGACATCGATAACATACCCCGTTGCTTCGAAAACACTATTAAACGTGTTGCACAAATAAGCTGTACTCGCCTTTACGGCCCGGGCATTATCAGTTGCGGTGCCGACAAGGGTGTAAGAAATCTCTGACTTTGACGCCAGCTTACCATTTTGAAAGTACCGTTCCTGGACCAGTGTCTTTCCTCTTTGGAAGGCTGTGCTGTTATAGGGTTGATAGGGTGTACTGCTGGGTTGTATAAATCCCGAAGGCGCATTGTCGCGGTAGCCATTGTCAAAATTTGAAAACTTATGTATTGTCCATCCTTCCGTAGAAGTGCGTTCCACGACCTGAGAGTATCCCAGATGTGACCCCATGGAATTCTCGGAAGCAGGCAGTACCGATTGCGTTGAGAAAATTTCTTCTTCTACGTTAATGCCCGCGTTATCTGGCAGCGGCATGTAATCCGGCCAGTAATACTTTGCCCTTCCGCCAAGAATACCACTCGACAGTACCGCTGTCGAGGTATCAGGACTGGCGGGATTAAAATTGGATAAGTAATAATACTTTTTTGAAACGACCGGGCCTGTTACGTTATCGTAGCTGTGAATTTCTTTGATCCTGAGCCCGCCTGCGCGCTGATTGATGGCATGGCTGTCCTCTCCATCCCATCTTTTCAACATGACCTCTTTGGCGAATGTATGGGGCTCGAATATGAACCTGGTCACCCCGCCGGTCGGGTATTGGATTGAGGCTATTGATCCTATTTTCTGGTGCCGTACGTCGGTGGCCGGGCTTCTGTATGTTGTCCCATAGGTCCCCACTGAATTGAAGTCAGTAGCAGTATTGATCAAAAGCCCGTTGTTAAATCCCCAGTGATTCGTGTGCGATTTACTGTAACCCGGAAGTGTAAAGGAGCCATCAGTAAAATAGGTGAAAGTATAAGGAGGGATCACCTTAGTGCCCGACTTTTCCTGAACGGATTGCAGCATAAGCCTGGAAGTGACAACATCGAGGTACTAAAGTTCAAATTCCCGGATAGTCGTTCCGTTACCATTCTGGATTTCGATGTTGTTCAGTTTTCGCCATTTTAGTTTTGCCAGGAGTGTTGCCAGGGTGGTATTGTAGTCACAGGTTCCCGGGGCGCTATTCACATGATAAAAGCAGTCATACAGGAAGGTCAGAAAATCTACTTTGCTCTGACCATTGTTAATCATATAGTTTACATACGGATCAAAAATGTCCTGGTTATATGGGAGTTCATTACTTACACTCGACGTAAATTTGACTTTGAAATTAGTGCCCGAAATTTCTTTGAGATAAATTGGTGAGATAAGCTTTCCGTTGTAAGGGCCTTTTTGGCTCATCAATGAAGACCAGTTTGAGCAGGAGAACCACGAACCCCCGTTAACACGTGCTGATTTATTGTAGATAGAAAAGTACATTTGGGCCACGAAGTCGCCACGCTCATAATTAAAATTCAGGACTTGTCCTGTTTGTCGGGTAATTGATTTGAGATACCAGGCATTGCAAATCCAGGTGTCTTTCCCCTGATCAAAAAAATCCATGCTATACTCGACGTTGGCATTCGAGCCCCCGAACTCGTATTGTGTACCCACGTCATCGGTAAGCCGAAAACCTGCGAGATGGGGCATGTAGTTTCCCAAAGTATACCACATGTTACCGGTCCAGTGCGGTGGAAAGAAGGGCGTGTCGATCAGGATGTTGGTAATGTATTCTACCTTTACGGGCTCGTCGCACTGGATTTTCCACAAACCATCCTGGCCCATATAAAACTTTCCCGAAAGCCCGGGAGCTGTAAAACTGTATTCATCCGGCTCTGTGTCCAATGCGTTCGAATTGTTTGCCAAAGCTTTCAGTTTAGCTGGAGAAACCCAATCAGCGGCACCGTAGTTAAGCAAATTACGTACATTGGGTCTGATATAACCTTCCTGCACCATCGAGATCCCTTCCGGTCCTTCGTCCGGGGCGTCTCTGATCGTCCTCACAATCGCAAAGTTCGTCGACAAATTGAAGTTGAGGCCTACCCAGCCAGGGTGTACATCGGGGCGGACTCCTGAGGCATCATAATTGAGAGATATTGGAATATTCACAGGGCCGTCGGAAACAGCATGCAAATTGATATTGATTTCCGGTTTCCCGGTGTAGAGTGAAACAGGTATTTCACCATAGGAACCTAGCCCGGCGGCATTAGGGCTTTGAATCGTTTGCGGCGCTTTTGGAACGTGTTCCTGGGCAAGAAGACTTCCAACAGCATCTGCAAGTTTGGCAGAATCCTCAGGATTTGGTTTAGGTTTTACATCCTGGGCGATACTGTGGCAAATGCCAAAAATCAGGGCGACAAAGAAAACAGGCAGGCTTTTTCTCATAATTAATGGTTTTGTGGTGTACGGGTGGTAATGAAAAGATTGAAAAAGTGATGAGCCCAGGCATTGAAAGCAATGCATAAGGCGCACGAATTTTGTTCAACGGCCAGGATGGCGTCGAGAGAAGTTTTTCACAAATTGCGTTGAGAGGTCGGTATGCCGTTATAATATTGACTTACCGGGTATGCTTATGCTGTCTTGTTTAATGACAGGAATTTGAAGTTTTCAATTCAGAGTGTTTTTATTTGCCTAGATGATGACGTAACGGTTTACAACTAGTTCTCAAACCTATACTTTTTCTTCTTAACGGCTTGTAGAATAGTGAAAAAAACTTATTAAACGGTAAAACGCAAAAGCGCAGGCGGATCTTAGTGCTCGTACCAGAGGGAGCGGGCACGCGGTCGAAGTCCACAATACAAAGCGAAGAGAACGCTCACGCCTACACGCAGGTACGTCAATTTGCTGCGTCCACCACTGAACAGATGTGTTCGTTTATGAACACTTTATCAAGATTTTTAAGATGTAAAAATCTGATAATTAGTTCTTTGTAAATGTGGCATACATTTTCTGTATTACCATCAAAAGCGAATCGCTTTTAACAAAATAGCCGCGCTGAGCCATGTTAAAAAACTACCTGAAAATTGCATTTCGTAACCTTTGGAAACACAAGGCTTTTTCTTTTATCAACATCATGGGCCTGACAGTCGGGATGTCTGCCGGTTTTCTCATTTTTCTGTATGTTAATTTTGAATTGAGTTACGATGCTTTTAATTCAAAAGCGGACCGGATTTACAGGCTCGTTACCGATCTGAAAACACCTTCTGAAACGATTAATTCCTCAACGTGTTCCTGGGCATTTGCTCCGCCTCTTAAAAATGATTTTCCTGAAATAGAAGCTTTCACCAGATTGTCCGGCGGGAGTTTTCTCGTCAGAAAAGGAGATGTTAAATTCCAGGAAACGAAAACGATATTTGCAGATTCGTCGCTGTTCAGAATCTTCGATTTTAAATTGATACACGGAAATCCGGAAACAGCTTTGAAAGAGCAGTTGAGTATTGTTTTTACAGAAAAGGCTGCGAAGAAATACTTTGGAGACAGCGATCCTGTGGGGCAAACGCTCTTGCTTTCAGGAGAAGGTCTACCGGCAACCGTTACTGGTGTAATGCAGGATATTCCGGAGAACTCTCATATCAAAGCCGATATGTTTGTCTCCATGTCAACCCTCACCCAGCGTTTTAATAAAGGTATTGATGACCAATGGGGAAACTTCGGAGCCGATACCTATTTCCTTTTAAAACCGGGTGCATCTCCCAAATCACTGGAAAAGAAGTTTCCTGCTTTTCTGCAAAGTCATGCAGGTAAGACAATGAAGGAAAGTCAGATGTTTTATACCTTGTTTCTGGAGCCGTTGAAGGATATTCATCTGCACTCAACCAGAGGATCTTTGGATGCGGGTAGTATCAATAATGTCTATATATTTTCAGTCGTTGCACTATTTATTCTGCTCATTGCCTGCATCAATTTTGTCAATCTTACCACGGCCAGGTCGGTCGAAAGGGCGAAGGAAGTTGGTATCCGTAAAGTAGTCGGCGCACCGAAGTCGCTTCTTGCCAAACAGTTTATCAGTGAATCCATTCTGGTATGCCTTATCGCTTTTGTGTTTTCACTTGCTCTCTCTTCCGCGTTGCTGCCTTTGTTTAACACACTTTCGGGGAAAATAATAAGTCAGGGGATTTTTTATGATCTTCCGTTTGTCGGGGCCCTGTTTCTTGCCGCGATTGTAATTGGAATTCTTGCCGGATTGTACCCGGCTTTGGTTTTGTCTTCCTTCGAGCCAGTTGTTGTTCTGAAGGGGCGTTTTACAACCAGTTTTAAAGGAATTTTATTAAGAAAAGGACTGGTTACCCTGCAGTTCGGTATTTCGATTGCGCTCATTATTGCTACGATTGTCGTTTACACGCAAATGGATTTTATGCGAACCCGTGATCTTGGTTTTACAAAAGATCAGATGCTGATTATCAATACAGAGGGCGATCCAAAACGTGACGCTTTCAGGAATTCAATCAGCGAAGTAAGCGGTGTAAAATCTACGGCAACTTCTTCAAGTGTACCTGGCGGCGGAAATCCGGGAGCTTACTCAGAACTGGAAAACAAAAGCGGCGACATGCAGATCGCCAACCTGGATTTATACTTTGTTGACTTTGATTACGTGCCCCAGTTTAATCTCAAAATGGCGGCTGGTCGTGCATTTTCAAGAGAATTTGGTACAGATACAACCCAGGCCATGCTCATCAACGAAGCAGCTGTAAAGCTGCTGGGCTATAACTCGCCCGAGCAGGCAGTTGGCAAACGTTTCAGGCAATGGGGCCGTGAAGGTAAAATTGTTGGTGTGATCAAAGATTTTCATTACCGTTCTCTTCAGGAAAAAATTACCCCTTTAACCATGCGTATCGAACCACGGAGCAGTGATCTGGTATCTGTCAAAATTGACGGGGAAAACATGAAGGAAACAATCGCTGCGATTGAAAACAGATGGAAGACAACGATGCCGGAACGGCCGTTCAGTTATTATTTTATGGATGAGTTTTTTGATCGCCAATACCGAAGTGAAGAGCGTTTTGAAAAGCTGTTTTTTAACTTTTCGATTCTGGCCATATTCATTTCCTGTCTTGGACTGTTAGGGCTTGCTTCATACAGTACCATGCAGCGAACAAAGGAAATCGGTGTCAGAAAAGTAATGGGTGCTTCTGTTGGGAGTATTGTTGGACTTTTATCAAAGGATTTCCTTAAACTCGTATTGATTGCCTTTGTCATTGCATCACCTCTTGCCTATTACGGTATGTTTAAATGGCTGGAAAAATTCGCCTATCGAACGGATATTAAATGGTGGGTTTTTTTAACAGCCGCAGTTCTTTCTTTTATAATCGCTTTTGCAACAGTTAGTTTTCAAAGTATAAAAGCCGCTTTGATGAATCCGGTGAAAAGTTTGAAATCAGAGTAGGAAGTAAGGAGAAGGTATGAGACTAGGAAGAAGGAAAGGGTGACTCTTTTGTAAATATAAACTAGCTGGATGCTGACTGCTGATAGCTAACAGCCAGCTATGATAAAAAACTATTTCAAAATCGGATTCAGGACTTTAATTCGTAACAAGAGTTATGCATTTATCAACGTAGCTGGTCTGGCGTTGGGGCTGGCTGCCTGTATTGTCATTTTTTTAGTGGTTCAAAATGAACTGGGCTATGATCGTTTCCATAAAAAGGCCGACCGGACATATCGCGTGACATTACACGGACTCGACTACAACCCGAGCGTGTCTTTCGCCATTGCGCCTGCGTTCAGGAACGACTTCCCAGAGGCGGAACAGGTTTCTCAATATTATTATCAAAATAATGGGTTGCTGAAAGTAGGACAGGAGCGTTATAACGAAGAAGGTTTTGCCTATGCAGACGGTAATTTTTCTAAAATTTTTGATTTCCAATGGCTTTCCGGCGATCAGTTAACTGCACTCAAAGATCCGAATACAATTGTTTTGACTGAAAGTATTGCAAAAAAATACTTTGGTGAAAAGGATGCATTAGGTAAAATTATCAGGTTGGATAACAGAAATGATCTGACCGTGACAGGTGTGATTAAAGACCTCCCGTCAAATACACACTTCACTTTCAATTTTCTGGTATCCTGGGAAACGATAAAAAAGGATGTTGATATTTCGAATTTCTGGTCCATTCAGGGAGGAATGCTTTATGTAGCTTTACCTGAGGGATTTGCTGCCAAAAACGTTTCCGACCATTTTCCTGCCTTTATCAAAAAGAACTGGGGAGCTGATATTGCGAAAGATACGGAACTGATTCTTCAGCCGCTTACAGATATTCATTTCGATCAGAACTATCTCAATCAGGTTAGTATGCCACGGTCTAAACAAACAGTTTACGGACTTGCCGGCATTGCATTATTCATTATTTTGACAGCATGTATCAACTTTGTAAACCTTGCAACGGCGCAGTCGTTACAGCGCGCCAAGGAAGTAGGGATACGTAAAACATTGGGCGCTTACCGCAAACAGCTTATCGCTCAGGTAATGGGTGAAACGACTTTGCTGGTAGGTTTGGCGGTTGTGTTTGCATTAACAGCGGTTTGGCTTTTTTTACCGTCGACAGAGTCCTTGTTAAACATAAAGATCGATTCTGTTCAGCTTTTTAATCCGCAGATTGTAGTGGCGATAGCGGCCGTGACAGTCTCCACGATACTTATTGCCGGCCTTTATCCGGCATTGATCCAGTCCGGGTTTAAGCCTGTTAAAGCTCTGAAGTCAGGTGTTACAAATCATTCTGTCGGAAATTCAAATTTCAGAAAAGCACTGGTAGTTGTTCAGTTTGCTATAACCCAGGTTCTTATTGTAGGTACTATCGTTGTCGGCAGCCAGATGGATTTCTTTTTAAACCAGGAAATGGGTTTTGAAAAAGACGCGGTCATTACCTTTCCAACGGGTGAAAAAAGAGAAGTTTTAAATCAAAAATTATTGGATAATCCCGGTGTTGAGGAGGTTAGCTTTGCTTCGGGCGGGCCGGTTTATAACTCAAATTTTGCTCCGTTTTCTTCTCCTGAGTTGGGTATGGCGGATACCGATGTTACCGAACTCAAATTTGTAGACGAAAATTACATCCCAATGTATGAGTTGCAACTGCTTGCAGGAAAATCTATTACAAAAATTGTAAAAAAGGATTCTGTTTTTAGCGTGGTTGTAAATGAGACTTTGATCAAACGCCTTGGTATTCAGGATCCTGAAAAGGCGATTGGGAAACGAATATTAATTGGTCAGAGCCCGGCAAGGATCAATGGCGTAGTACATGATTTTCAAAGTGAATCGAAACATGATAAAATAAGGGCCTGTATATTAACATACAATTCAGGGCTGTTCTGGCAGGCAAGTGTGAAACTTCATCCTGAAAACAAACGCCAAACTTTGGCTTCCATCAACAAAGACTGGTCGGAGCTTAATCCCGAATCATTGTTTACCTATGAATTTGTCGATGAGCATATTGCGAAACTGTATGTACAGGAAGAGAAAATGTACAATGCGTTTAAAATCTTTTCGGGTATTGCAATACTGATTGGCTGTTTAGGGCTCTACGGTTTGGTGTCGTTAATGGCGGTTCAAAAAACAAAGGAAATTGGTATACGAAAAGTTCTGGGTGCTTCTGTTCCGGGAATCGTTTTGCTGTTTTTTAATCAGTTTATCTGGCTTATTGTCGCCGCCTTTGTAGTAGCAGCACCGCTTGCCTGGTTTGCTATGGGTAAATGGCTGGAGGAGTTTGCTTATCACATTCAAATCGGTCCCGGAATTTTCACGGTTTCGATTCTGGCTACCGTTATCATTGCTGGTCTTACGATCAGTTATCAGAGTATCAGAGCAGCTTTGATTGATCCGGTTAAAAGTTTAAAATCCGAATAACCGATTTAAGGGGTGTAGGGGGCGAGGGAGGAAAGGGAATTTGAAGAACTTTTATATTCCGGTTTGTTGTTTTTCCAGCTCAATAAAATCTTGCCGCACGGGAGTGAAACAGTCAAGTACTTTGCATTCAGTGAGCGCTTTCGCAGAATGCGGTGCCCAGGAAGGAATGAAGGCAGACATACCTGCGGTCAGAATTTTTTTTTCTCCGGCAATATCAAATTCCAGTTCTCCTTCCAGCACGTGACACCATTGCTCATGAACGTGGCTGTGTTCAGGTAAACTTGTACCGTTATCGATTGTGAATCGGCCAAAAGTTGATGTCCCGGAATGCGCAAGGGTACCGTAAATTCCGTCCCAGATCTTTACTATTGGTTTATGGTTGTAATCTATGAATGGCATGATCAATCTATTTCTGATTTAAAATGCCAAGTTAGTAAAAAGTAAAATCTAACAATACAAATTTGAAAATGCGGTTTTTGCTGTTGGTGATTTTGCCTTTTAATCATTGGTTGTTTTAATCTGCTGACAGCCTGGTCTTTGTTAACTGGCAGCAAGGCCATTCCGTATTTATATTATTATCTACATAGTAAATTCCTGGCTACGCACGAGTATTCCTGACTATTCTATTCTAAATTTATACAGCTTTGTAATCCTAAAATCACTTTTTCACGTACATAACGTGTGCGAGGGATTTGTTAGTGAAATCTTAATCCTGAATAATCCGGGATATAGTGTTTAATATCTACATTTATGCCGTTAAATCAGGCAGTTTGTCAGATTAGATTGATAAATAAACAATACAGGATGGATTCATATTACTGACTTGCATTTATGCGTTTTTTCAAAGCCTCCCTTTTCGTTATATTTTTAGAGATAACCTTTTTGCTCTCAGTTAGTTTTGGTCAGTCACTTACCAAATACCGTATTGGTGCTGAGGTTGAGGTAGGTACAATAGTTTCTTCCAATTCAGCCATTCCCTTTTGGTTAAGAACAAATCAGTTTGGTGTTGTACCGGCTCAGGCTCATGCGGGTACAGGGCAGTTTAGGATTTGGCGTGATTACTCGGTTACGGACAGCTTAAAAAAGAAGAAAAATATATTCGATTGGGGCTTCGTAGTTAACCCGGTATCAATTTACGAAAAAGCAAATGGATTCAGTTTTGTACTTCCGGAAGCACACGTTAAAGTCAGATATAAGTCAATTGAGATTTTTGCCGGAAGAAGGCGTGAGGTGATGGGGCTTGGAGATACAACCCTGTCCTCAGGTTTTTATGCAGTTTCCGGAAATGCGCTTCCCATCCCGAAAATCCAGATTGGCACGGTAGGATACGTCCCTGTTGCATTTAAAAAGTTTCTTGCGATCAATGCAGGTTTTGCCCATGGCTGGATTAATACGCCGCCCTACATTTACGGAGCGCGGTTTCATCAAAAATATTTGTATTTCCGGCTGGGTAAACCTGTTTCCAAATCTAAGTTATATTTTGGTATCAATCACCAGGCTACCTGGGCTGGTCATTCCGATTATTTGGCGCAACGTCCTGATCTGGCAACAGATGGAAAACTGCCCGATGATTGGAAATATTATAAGTACATTGTTTTGGGCTATACGCCAAAAGACTGGCAGGAAAGTACTACCATCACTTATTTTGACAGTTACCGGATTGGGAATCACCTGGGTAGTTATGATATTGCTTTTGAAACAAAAATTAATGGTAATAAACTGCTTTTATATCATCAGCACGCTTTTGAAGATGTATCCAGTCTGGCGTTTCAAAACTTTCCGGATGGGTTGTACGGAGCAAATCTTGTTTTACAAAAAGCCAACAAATTTGGTGATTTCAGCCTTACACGGCTGACTTTGGAATTTCTGACAACCAAGGATCAGTCAGGCTCCGGATTCGATGTGCCGGGAAGCATTTATCAGGGCGGGGATAATTATTTTAATCACACACAGTATTACGAAGGCTGGTCCTATAAAGGCACAGGAATAGGGACGCCGTTTATTACACCTCGTTCAACACTTGACCTTTCCCAGCCTGTATCTCCAAGATTTTTTCCAAATAACAGAGTGAATATGTTGTACCTGGGTGCTCAGGGAACCTACGGTAAGTCGCTTTTGCTTACACTGCGTACTTCATACAGCCGTAATTATGGAATACTGGGAGATGCATTTTCGCCTCCCCGCGGCCAGTTTTCTTCTTTTCTGGGTGCACAACTAAAACTGAAATCGTTTTACAACACGACGCTTTTGGCCAAATTATCAGTGGATAAAGGCGATCTGTTCCGTGATTCTTACGGAGGATATCTGGGGATTAGAAAAAGTTGGTAAAAAGTTTTTAAACAGAATTGCTGCCGACGTTCAGACCCGGACAAAGCTGTTCGTTATCGGACGATTTAATGTTATAATAGTTATTTAAATATCTGAAATTGAGATAGTTGTGTATTTGGCATACATTTGTTGATGCCGGGTTTGCGTATTGGAAATAATGGATTTTTCAGTACTTAAACGCATTTGCAAAAACCAATATGCTTAAGAACTATCTGAAAATTGCTTTCCGTAATATCTGGAAAAACAAGGTATTTTCTGCTATCAACATCGTTGGTCTTTCCATTGGGATGGCTGCCTGTATCATCATCATGCTTTTCGTTTCCTACGAAAGGAGTTTTGATAAAACACACACAAGGAATATTTACCGGCTCGATGAAGTTCAGAAGTTTAAAGGTATGACCGAGCCTCAGAATGTCGCGCTTTCGATGTTTCCGATGGGGCCGATGCTGAAAAATGACTATCCTGAAATAGAGGATTTTTGCCGAATAAATAATTCCGACAAGGTATTGATCCACAATAAGGAGAACAAAGCGGAGCTCCCTCATGTATTCTGGGCTGATGCTAACTTCTTTACCATGTTTGATTATAAACTGATCAGCGGCGAAAGAAGCAATGTGCTGAAGGAACCGAATACCACAGTTCTCACACAGAAAACCGCTGCCAAATTATTTGGTAACGAGTATCCAATTGGTAAAACCATTACGCATTACGGTAATGACACACTTGCTCTGAAAGTAACAGGAATTATGGAGGATGTTCCGGCAAATTCACATCTGCAGTTCGATGCCATATTTTCTTTCAACACCATCATAAAACCCGATTTTATGGAAAACTGGGGCGGCAACTGGCTCGTGACGTATCTTGAGCTTTCCCGCAATGCGAACATTTCAGAATTGGAGAAAAAATTTCCGGCTTTTCTTCAAAAATACATGAAGGGCGATGGTTGGAAAGAGTATGAGTTGTTTTTGCAGCCGCTAACCGAAATTCATTCAAACTCCACAAATATTACACACGACTACATCAATTTCCAGAAGTTTGACGGGAGTTACACTTATATTTTTTCGGTCATTGGAATCATTGTCCTCATTATTGCCTGTGTCAATTTTATGAATTTGTCTACCGCCCGTTCGATGGGCAGGGCCAAAGAAGTGGGAATTCGTAAAGCAATCGGGGCGCAGCGCTTTCAACTCGGGGCTCAGTTTATTGGGGAATCGGTTATGCTATCATTTTTAGCCCTCATTTTGGCTGTTTTGATGGTGAAACTGAGTTTGCCTTATGTTTCTCAATTTAGCCAACGAGCCCTTGAATTTTCTATTTTTAGCAATCCTTCTTTGCTCTTATTGGTTTTGGTCGGGGCGCTTATTATCGGTATATTTTCAGGTTTGTATCCCGCAGTTTTCCTGTCGGCCTTTGAACCCATTAAGGTCCTAAAGGGAACCCTGAGAATTGGGAAGAGCAATCTGAGAAGTTCACTTGTGGTTGCCCAGTTTTCCAGTGCGGTTTTTTTGATTATCGCCACGGCTTTTACTTTGAAACAGCTGCAATTTATGCAGGACAAAGATCCTGGTTTTGTTAAAGATCAGGTTGTTGTGATTCCTCTCGACAGCAAATCACAACCTAAATACGATGCGCTAAAAAAAGAATTGTTATCTGGTTCATTTGTTGAAAGTGTGACCGGTTCGGGCCAACGCCTGGGAAATAACTTCCATCAGACCGGAGTGAAGTTTCAGGGAGATGGTCCGGCGAAAGAAATTGCTTCGTCACAGGTTATTGTCGATCCGGATTATTTGACATTGTATAAAATTAAACTGATTGCCGGAAGAAACTTTAAAGATTCACCAGCGGACAATTCCAGGACTTACATCGTCAATGAATCGCTGGCAAAGGAATTGTTAAAAGATCAGCCAAAGCAAACGATGCAGTCACTCATAGGAAAACCTTTTGGCTTTAATGGCATGGATTCGTTAGGAACCATTGTAGGTGTCGCCAAAGATTTTAACTTCAATTCCTTACATCACAAAATTGAAACGCTTTGTCTATTCAACCAGAAGAATTGGGGTTACAGCGAAATGTCTGTACGGATTAAAGGTGGAGATACAAAACAGGCAATTGCGTCCCTGCAATCGGTTTGGAACAGACAGGTTCCTGAAAAAGACTTCACTTATTCGTTTCTGGATCAGCATTTCGCAGAGTTGTATAAATCCGACAGGCAGGTTAGTGAAATCGTCGGTATACTGGCAGGACTTGCAGTTCTGGTTTCGTGTTTGGGATTGTTTGGTTTGGCCTCTTATTCAGCGGAAAGAAGAATCAAAGAAATTGGGGTTCGGAAAGTATTGGGTGCTTCTGTTGCCGGAATCGTAGCACTTTTATCTTCTGATTTTATCAGACTGGTAGTCATTTCAATACTTATTGCTTCTCCGTTAGCCTGGTGGGCGGTGAACAGCTGGCTGCAGGATTTTGCATACCGTATCGAAATTCAATGGTGGGTTTTTGCAGCAGCCGGTTTGCTTGCGGTAGGTATCGCTTTGCTGACGATTAGTTTTCAAAGTATCAAAGCGGCTTTGGTGAATCCGGTGAAGTCACTTCGTTCTGAATAAATTAACCCTAAATCTGAAAATATAAAAAAATCATTAAACATCATTCGCTATGAGCCACATTGCTATCCCGATCCCCAACCTGCAAGGCAAGCAGGATATCGAAGTACAGGTTACGATCAATGGTTTAAAACAGCAGCTTCATTACCGGGTTGAACTTTTTTATTGGGAGAACTGCTCAAATCCCACTGCGCACCGCGCCGACTGTATCAGCGAAATGCTTTCGCATCAGGATCCGGACTGGACAGTTTATTACATCGGTGCGCCAACGGATGAATTTGTGCCGATTACATTTGTAAAAAACGAAAGCCGCAGTCTGATTAAACAGGCAATGGCATAACTCCAAATTTAATATAATTTTCACCTCTGTGCTATTCGGTACAGAGGTTTTTTGTTAGTATGGATAGGTAATTGATTGCAGGTTTTCAACCCTTTTCGAGGTTGACCGATGCTGGGAATATTTTTCCCTGGGTTGCTCCCCCCCCCGGCTATTCAGGTTGAAACCCTTAAAGGTTTTGCGGGTAACTTTTCCGGAAGATAAATACTTCCGGATTAATAAAACTCGCTATATGGAATCCTTTATGGTTTTGCAGGAAACTAAAAATTCCTAAGGGGATGAATTTGAATATCCCCGGATCCAATCAAGGGAAGATTAATTCCCGAGGTAGTCGATCAACCTGGATTGGGTTGAATCTTAATCTTCTATCACTTTTAATTTCTTTTTAATCTTTCTTGCAACTTAGTTGCACATTTAAATTTCTCATTTATATATTTGCATCATTGTTGCATTTAAATAAAAGGATATGAAAAGGAATTTATTAAAAACGCTGTTAGCCATCACCATCATTTCGTCGCTTGCTTCCTGCGAAAAAGGCAAAGAGGAAGTTGTCAATCCTGTGGAAGACACCGAGTACAAGTTTATCCGGATCCTTGTCAACGATGAAACTACCAAACAGCTATCGCTGGTAGATCCGATTAAACTTTCAACGGAAACATTTGAAGCGCTTCATGCTAAGTCGGCAGTTTACGGAACGCAGGCAGGCCGTTTCGGGGCGCTGGTGAATAGTGCAAACAATTTTGTTCAGCTTTTTGACACAGGTTTTGAAGGTCATGGCGACCATGTGGATGTGAAAGGAACTCCAAAGTTCGGTGCTTTGACCGGCGATGGCAATAAGCCTACACACTTCAAAAGTAAAGGTGATGAGATTATTACCTTTAATGATGGAGATGGTACGCTTGGAATTGCTAAGGAGGCTGAATTTCATGTTGCAGGTGCTAAAATGCAGACGATCCGGGCGACAGGTTACAAGGCACATCACGGGGCTATGACAAAATTTGACAATGGAACTTATGCCATTACTGAAAAAGATGGATCTGTTGCCGGTACACTTCCCGAACGTGTCAGCATAATTGACATATCGGGTAAAATTCTTTTTCAATCTACAATTCAGACCAAAGGAATTCATGGCAATGCCAGCGACGGAAAGGTTTCTCTTTTTGGTTCTTCAAGTGGTATTTTGGTTGTGGAACCAACTGGCGCGCAAAGGTTGATCCCACATCCGGCAAACTTTGGAACGGCCTGGTTCGGATCGATCCTGGAAGCGAAAGGAGCTGGAAGTTTTATTGGTTATTCGGCCGCTGTTGGTGCTTATCTGATTGACGTAACCTTGGGAAAGATCACGCCGATAATTGAAAGTACGGATTTGATTCAGGTAAAAACCGACTATGCCGGCAATAATCTGATTGCATTTCTGCACAGTGGCGAGGTTAAGATTTATGATTTAAAAACCAATACCTTAAAGAAAAGCGGATCGATTTTGCCGGCAACTGCAAAGGATGAAACACAAAAGCCGCAGCTGGAAGCTACATCCAGGTTCTTGTATGTGACACAGCCAAAATCAGGAGAATTGCTTCAGATTAATATCAATGATTTCAGCAAAGTAAATAAGATAAAGGTCTCCGCTACGCCTTACAGACTTAGCATCTTGGGTATTGAATCCAGTGAGAGTCATTGATTTACTGCCTGAAAGACCTGGCAAGTTTTGCAAACTTGCCAGGTCTTTGTCAAAACCACCACCTATCCGATCCGGAAAGTGGTTTCCATTTTTCCTTTGGTTCAAAGTGGTTCCATATAATCTCAGAAACCTTTCGGATTAATACATAACCCTCATTTTCTCTTCCCCATTTCTGATCTGCCTGGTTTTTGGTTGTGATGCAAAAAACATAATCACCATGTGGGGCGTGTACTATCAATGCTTCGGATTTTGCCTGATTTACGGCCCCGCTTTTTGCTGCCGTTTTGATATACGGCGGAATTTGTGAAATTGCTTCTCCATCCCAGAATTGCATGCCCAGGTAGCGGTACATTCTTTCACTGATATCCGGACTAATTGCTTTTCCGTTCCGAATCATGGCAATAAGTTCCGCCATTTCTCTGGGTGTTGTTTGTCCCCAGCCATAGGTCGCCTGTGCCTGTTTTCTGCCCGGTGTGCGGGAGTTTACCCTTGTATTTGTAAAGCCGTTAGTGGCCAGCCAGTCATTAATTGTCGAGCCGCCGCCTGCCATGGCTTGTAACCACAAACTTCCGGTATTGTCGCTCAGGGAAATCATGAGATGAACAACTTTTGGTAGTGGTATCTTTGTGCTGTCGCGGAAAGAGCCAACAATGCCGTTATCATATTTTAGCGAATCACGGTAAATCAGTTCCTCATCAAATTTTACTTCTCCTTTGTAAATCTTATCAAAGATGCCGCAAAGAATAGGCACTTTGATCATGCTGGCGGTGGGAAAGAGGCTGTCTGCATTTACAGCCGCTGTCCGGTTTGTTTTTATATTCCGGACATAAACGCCCACATCGCCATGAAAACCGGATAATGCTTTTTCAAGTTTAGTTTTTAGTTTTTTATCAATTGAAATATCCTGAATAGCTCCGGGCTGGCAAACTGCCCGAAAACTCAACAGCATTAAAAAACAAAGAAAAAAGTGGAAGCGTTTCATTATCCATTTCAGAATTTTAACAAGAATGTAGTCAGGACAGATCTTTCTCAAAGTAAAGCACATCGGAGTAGGGGTTGTAATTATAAGGTTTCGTTTCCAAAAAACCGAAGGATTTGTAAAGCCCGACAGCCGGTGTCATTTTCGCAAGTGTATCGAGTTTTACTGTTTTATAATTAATAGCCTTTGCTTCATTGATCGCGCTTTGCATCAGCATTTTTCCTACGCCCTTACCCTGGTATTCCGGCCTGATGTACATGCGTTTCACTTCACAGGTTTCTGCATTTTCGATCTGGCGTAATCCCACCGCGCCAACATAAAGGGCATCGTCTTCAACCAGCAGTAGTGCGCCCGTTGGGGGGCCATACATAACAGGTAAAATGGTAAGCTCATTATCGAAACTCTGAAATGAGAGCGTAAAGTCCAGTGAATCAGCATAATCCTTGAACAAGAGTGCTCCTGCTTCATACTGCTCAGGTGTGGTTGCCTTGACTATTTTTATCATAATTAATTAAAAATTCCGGTTGTGTATAACATGTTCATGCCCAGGCCGGAGCAGAATGTGGCTGGCATAAATCTTAAAATAAAAAATATTGTAGAAATTTTCATTTTTGAACGCTTCGAAATATTTACGACTCCCCACAATGCCCATCTCAATACACAGGTAAATGACACGAAAACACTGGAACAATATTGATAAACAAAATTCTGCATTCCTGTATTTACAAAAAAATATAACGATAATTCATCCCTGGATAATGAGCCATAAATCTACCTTCACCGAACAAGAACTGGTTTCACAGTTGAAAAGTAATAATCGCGAAGCTTTTGAATATTTGTACGATCGCTATTCTTCCGCATTATATGGAATTATCCTGAAAATAATTAAGGATGAAGAAAAAGCGGCAGATGTGATGCAGGATGTATTTTTAAAAATTTGGAAAAATATTAGCAGTTACAATTCGGAGAAGGGAACATTATTTACATGGATTTTGAATGTGGCTCGTAATACTGCAATAGATAAATTGAGGATGGATGTAAAAATGCAGCTGAATGTTAGCTGGGATGCGGTGAAGGAAATCGAGTTGACACCAGGTGCCATATTTACGCCAACACCTTCGACAATTGATATTCGCGCTATTGTGGAATTACTGCTTCCGGAAAGAAAGCTTCTCATTGATATGGTTTATTTCCAGGGATATACACATGAAGAAGTTTCAGAGAAACTAAGTATTCCGCTTGGTACGGTTAAATCCCGGATTCGCAAGTCTCTTCAGGAATTGAGGGGTGTTTTTGGTGTAAACACTCCTGTTTTTCAGCTTGCCAGCTAGGGTTAAGTTTCCAGTTAATCTTCACGACTGACCTGCAGTCTTTTTGCGAACGCAACCGCCTCCGCAGATTCTTTTTAACCATAATTTTTTACGCTGCGTTAATAATTGAAATAAACGTCATTCGAAGCAGCGGATGTTGGTTATAAGTTCTATACCTTAATTTTCTTTCTATTTCCCTAATTCAGGAAAATCTTCTCTTTAATAAATATTGATTAAGTTATTTTCAGCTTCGCTGCCGGCAAGTTGTAACTACGTATGTTACCAAAAGTGATTTGTGAACATAACCGGGCTCTGACCAGGATACCCGTTTCGCTGCGGACGATTCCAGGCCGGGATTAGGGTATTAGTGCTAACGCAAAAAGCGTAATTAGACCTCTAAGTAAATTTCGGTATTCTATTTGTCCCCTCTCATTGTCTGCCTGGTCCTTATCGTTCACGCTCTCAGTGATATCCATTCAGTTTATTCAAATTTCTGGCTTTGATGGTATATTGGAATAGTACAATTTATTGTTATCGACTGTTTTGCTCTAATTCACTAAGCGATCATTTAATAAGAAAAATTAATTAGCTTAAAAACAGCAAATTACTGTCTTTTTACGATTAGAATTACTTTTAGTAAGTGTAGTAACGTTAATTGTATTCACTGCATAGAATTAATTTTGGAAAAATTGTAATATAAAAAAAATTATATTATTTTATATCCATTTTTCGAATTTCGACTATACCTTTGGCGGTATAATACAAGAAAATATCACTATACTTAACATCATTATTATGAGAAAAACAGTTACTCAATTTATCTGTCTTTTATTCTTCTTAGCCTCTTTTGGTGAAACACTTACCGCCAAAAACCTGACAACAATCCCTAACGATGAGAATATCACTTTGGAAACGAAGGCTGTAACGACTGATGCCTGTGCCTGCAGTAGCCAGGAGCTAACAAACGGAAGTTTTGAAACTACTAAAAGGGTAAATGGTGTTGATGTGCCAACGGACTGGAATTATTCCGGTAATTTCCGAATGACTCAGGATTACGATGTGTGTGGTACCGATAACGGTCTGTTAACAGGTGCAGGTAGTTTTTGGCAGGATGTTGAAAACGTGGTACCTGGTAGTTTGGTGACACTTAATATCTGGGGAGGGTATCACAATAAGAACGGCCAGTTTTTTAAGCTTATTTTCCTTGGCAAGAATGGAGAAGAGCTTTTGGTTAAGGAAAAGGAATTGGTTAAATCTGTTTCTCAAACCGGAGGAATTCTTACAAAGTACACCCTTAGCGGAACTGCTCCTGCAGGAACATTGGTGATACGTGTTAAAGGCGTTGCAACCGGTGATTATTTCAAGGTTGATGCAGCTTGCCTTTCAATTGAAAAACCTGCATTCGACTGCAAAAGCTGTACGGCAAACAAACTTGTTAACCCAAGTTTTGAGACAACGAAAATTTCCGGTCAGAAGGAAGTGCCTACTGATTGGGTTGGAGTTAACTTTATCAAAGATGCAGGTTTTGTAGTATGTGACAGTAAAAATGGTTTAGTAGATAACGGGGCAGGAAGTTTTTATCAGGATGTACGTACGACGCCGCTAAGCAAAGTGACGCTAAAAATCTGGGCAGGTTACCACGTATTTGACGATCACAAACTGGAACTGATATTTTTTAGTGAAACAAGTACAAAGGCGCTGGCTACTACGACGGTTTATCTGGATAAATCTGTGGAAGATCTTAAAAATAAACTTAAGCAGTATACTTTAATGGCAACTGCTCCTGCTGGAACTGCCTATGTAAGAGTAAAAGGATCAGCGGGAGGTAATTATTTTAAAGTGGATGCAGCCTGTCTTACGATCGAAGAGCCGGCTCAGTGTGTGGCTTGTACAGGCAACAAGTTGACAAACCCAAGCTTTGAAACTACTACCGGCTGGACTAAATCAAACAGCGGGACTTTTACTACTTCTGATCAATACGTTGTTTGCGGTTCCAAATCAGGATTTGTAAGTGGTGCTACGACAATTACCCAGGATATTCAGAATGTAAACGAGGGAAGTGACGTGACACTTACAATCTGGGGTGCATATAAAGCAGCAAGCTCACAGAAATTTAGCCTTTATTTTTACAACGCTCAAAATGCCATGATTGGCTCGCAGGGAGCAACCGTTAACCAGAACCTGACAGACAACGTTGAGGGACTTAAACAATATACAGTTACTCAAAAGGCACCGAAAGGCTCGAAATTTGTTCGGGTGGAAATTTCTTCAGGAGGAAGTGAATTCCGTTTTGATAATGCCTGTCTTACAATTACCGCAGGATCTCTGCCGGTTGTGCTAACCGATTTAAAAGTTGTCAAGGCTGAAAGTTCTGCTAAAATAACCTGGAGTACTGTTTCTGAGACAAATTCAAGGGAATTCGAAGTGCAGCAAAGCACAACCGGAAATGATTGGACAACACTTGGAAGTGTGGCTGCGAAGGGCGAAAGTAAAGTGACAGAAGATTATGAATACATTCATTTATCACCTGTTGCTGGAAACAATCTTTATCGTCTGAAAATGATTGATGCAGATAACACGTATTCGTTTAGCAGAATTGTAAGTGTGAAGTTTGAAAATTTGTCAGCGGTGTCGGTTTATCCTAATCCTGCTACCGATCACATTAAAGTAAATGCTGGTACTGACCAATTATCAAGTGTAAGAATTTACAATGTTGGAGGGGTATTGGTGAAAGACGTTACGCCTGCTTCCGGTAGTGAAGTAAACCTCACGGGCCTGGCACAGGGAGCGTACATCGTGAAAATTAATCACCTGAGCGGTTTAACTACTACAAAGCGTATTCAGGTTGTTAAATAAGAAATCAATTTCAGATTTTAATCAGTTAACAAAAGCTTTTTATTGCCCTTCATCTGTTTGTGCGGATGAAGGGCTTATTTTTGATGTACGTTCTGTATTTTCAGATACTGTGCTTAAAGCAATTTTATGAATGTTAAGGAAGAAATTTTCACCAAAGCCGACTTTGGAAGTGATTTTCACTGGGGAGTAGTTACTGCTGCTTTTCAGGTGGAGGGCGCAGTAAGTGAAGATGGTAAAGGGATGTCGATCTGGGATACTTTTAGTCATAAAAAAGGCAAAATAAAAAACGGACATCATGCAGATGTAGCCTGTGATTTTTACCAGAGATATGAGTCGGATCTGGAACTGGTTTCGCAGCTGGGTTTTAGCGATTTTCGGTTTTCTATCTCCTGGTCCCGTATTTTGCCTGCGGGTACTGGTGAAATAAATACAGCAGGAATTGATTTTTACAATCGTTTGATCGATAAGTGTATATCTGTGAATATCACACCCTGGATAACGCTATATCACTGGGATCTTCCCCAGGCGCTGCAGGATAAAGGCGGTTGGAAAAACAGGGAAATTTTAGAATGGTTTAGTGAGTATGTTCTATTATGTACAGAGCGATTTGGTGACCGGGTTAAGCACTGGATTGTACTGAACGAACCGTTAGCCGTTGCCGCGCTGGGTTACACAACCGGTTTGCATGCGCCGGGTCTGAGGGGACTCTGGAATTTTCTGCCTGTGGTTCATCATCTCGTTTTATGCCAGGCAGAAGGTGCAAGGGTCATTCGCCAAAATGTGCAGGATGCGTATGTTGGAACTGCATTTTCATGTTCCTTTATTGAGCCTTTTTCACAGGATACAAAGGACATCCGCGCTGCAAAAAGAGCGGATGCTGTGATGAACCGCCTGTTTATAGAACCGGCATTGGGGCTGGGATATCCCACGGATGCTTTTCCTTATCTAAACAATATTAAAAAATACATGCGGCCCGGCGACGAGGACAAAATGAAGTTTGACTTCGATTTCATAGGTCTGCAAAACTATTTCAGTATTACGGTTAAACATTCATATCTGATACCGGTTTTGTGGTTAAATCAGATTCCGGCAAAATTACGGAATGTACCGGTTACCTTTATGGGTTGGGAGATAAATGGCGATGGGATGTATAAAATTATCAAACAGTTTTCTGAATATCAGGGAATAAAAGAAATGGTGATTTCGGAGAGCGGAGCTGCGTTTGAAGATATTTTGGCTGACGAAGCTGTACAGGACGAAAAAAGAAAAGCGTATTTTCAGGAGTATCTGGCGCACGTATTAAAAGCGAAACAGGACGGCATAAATATAAAAGGATATCTGGCCTGGTCGCTCATAGATAATTTCGAATGGGCGGAAGGTTACGCGGCGCGTTTTGGTCTGGTGCATGTGGATTTTGAAACGCAAAAACGAACTGTTAAAGATTCGGGCAAATGGTTTGCAGATTTTTTGAAAAATTAATTTTCAGGCTGTACCAACCATTTTTGATTTTACTGGGTCAGGAATTAAACGATATAATTTTATGAAAACCTTAACGATTGTATTCGGTTTGTTGCTGGCCTGGATGGGTTGTGATAACCAAAACGATATTTTAAAGGCAGAGGTGCAGGAAGTCGACGCTGTATGGTCAAATCAACTGGCATCGGATGGCTGCGCCTGGCACTTCACAGTAATCTCCGCTGACAGTACATTCTCTTTGGCAGCCTCAGACGGATCTCTGAAAACAATTGAAAAGGCTCTTGGTAAACTGGAAGGTGCTTATAGCTTTACTGATGTCCACCTGAAATACAGCTTGACAGGCGCGAAAAAGGAGGTGCAGTGCGGTTGGGGGAAAAAAGTAAATTATGACGAAATCGAAGTGCACGAAATCGTTAAAAAATAAAATGGCTTACCTGAATGAATCCTGTTTCATTCAGGTAAATTTATTTAACGTTATAAATTCAGAATTTCCTTAGCTTCTTTCTCTGAATAATAGGGCCCAATTTCCGACTCCTCTATAATTTCCTGAACCTGATCTTCCGATGCCGGTTCAGCTTCTTCATCGTCCGTATTCTTTTCAGAAATTTCGATTGTTCCTTTATTTGCAAGATCGTTCAACAGGTTATGAACCAATTCAATGTCTGCATCTGACAATATTTTTATTTGATACGTTTTCATATATTTTTTTGGAAAGGATAAGTGTATAAATAAAAGATTGAAAAAATCATACCCTGAATATTTTTGCTGTACTATTACGGTACATGATTGTCCGGTTTCGGACAGTTGGATTTGTTTAACTATTTGATAGTCAGAGAAAATTTGTAGTGGTTTAGTTTTTTAAATGCTGGTATTACTATTAGCCATTCATAACTATAAAAAAAGTGAAGCGGTCCGGTGCAACCTCCGCTTCACTTTTAACATCATTTAGAAAACTTATTCGAACCTGATCATGAAAACGAAAAATCTTCTTCCCGTAATCCTGGCAATATTTGTTACTTCTCTGGCAAATGCACAGTCTCGTGAAACGCCGTATGTAACTAAAACATTTACCAGCTCATCCCTAAAAGCACTAACTGTTGAAACTTCCGGCGGTTCTATTGCAGTAACCGGCGGACAGAGTAATGGTTTTAAGGTTGAAATGTATGTAGTGCCTAACAACTGGAACGGCAAACAGGAATTAAGCAAGGAAGAAACGGAAGACCGTCTTGAAGATTATGATATCCTGATCGGTACCGAAGGGAACCAGGTAATTGCAACAGCCAAAAGAAAAGCCGGCACGAAATGGGATAATAAAAAAAGCATTTCTATTGGTTTTAAAGTATACGCTCCAAGGGCAATCAGCACGAATATTAAAACAAGTGGCGGAAGCATTAAAATTGCTTCACTTACAGGTGAGCAAAATTTCACAACAAGTGGCGGAAGTCTGAAAGTGGAAGATCTTGAAGGAACGATCAATGGTCGCACATCAGGGGGCAGCATAGAAGTAAGCAATTGCAGAAAAAATATTGAGCTTGTAACAAGCGGCGGAAGTATTAAAGCAACGGACCTGAAAGGAAACATTGAGCTGAAAACTTCGGGAGGAAGCATTGCATTAAACAATCTGGACGGTGACATTGCTGCCCACACAAGCGGTGGAAGTGTAAAAGGTGATGTTATTAAAGGTTCTCTCAATACCGGAACTTCCGGCGGATCGGTTCGTTTGGCTAATGTATCGGGCAGTTTAAGAGCAAGTACCAGTGCCGGAAGTGTGGAGGTGTCTATGGCGCAGCTGGGCCAGTATCTGGACTTGAAAAGTTCTGCCGGCAGTATCCGCGTGACGATGCCTTTGGAAAAAGGACTTGACCTGAACCTGAAAGGCAACAAAGTAACTATTCCTCTGAAAAACTTTGATGGAAGTATTGACAAAGACCGTGTAAGCGGAAAATTAAACGGCGGCGGTATTCCGGTGACACTTTCAGCGAGCAGCGGCAGCGTCTATGTAAATCAGTAAGTCAATACCAATAAGTACCTGAGAAATTTCTATTAGCCAACATAAATAAAGTAACAAGAAAGGCGCCTCGATAAGGGCGCTTTTCTTGTTTAGTATCATTGGTTTTAATAATAAGGAACCTTCCTTCTTCCAAAGTTAATTCACCTCACTTCTTGTTACTCCTGTTGGTACGATAACCAGAAAAATTGCGCTGTTTCCAATTATATCTCTACATTTGAAATTAATCTACAAATGTAGTAGACTAATAATGCTTCGACATGAAAATAAATCATCTTACAACCTTAAACAAGCTGTTTTGAATTTGATACTATACTTCGCAAAGCCGGAATTTTAATTATATTACATAAGAGATTTCTATTGTTTGAAAAATCGGAATTTTATATGAAAAGTAGATTTTTTAATTGCACAAAGTCATGAAATGCCAAAGGAATGCTAAGCAGAAATTAAAATATGACAAATTTTCACCAACTAACCGTAACAATAATTAATGCATTTGAATTCTACGCGTAAAATCATGTTGGCTGTGCTCCTGGGTATAACTTCCCAGTCCATTTATGCCAGCGGAGTACCAGTTTCTCCGCAGAGCAAAAGAGCAGGAATCTCCGGAAAAATTGTTGTGGACATTTCCGGTAAGGTTACCGATAAAAGTAACGGTCAGGGTTTACCAGGAGTAAATGTTCTTGTAAAAGGATCCAATTCCGGTACGATTACAGATGTGGATGGCGCTTACAAGTTGTCCGTACCTAACGGAGATGTAACGCTTGTTTTTTCATTCATCGGTTATGTAAGCCGGGAGGTGAAGGTCGGTATGCAACAAGCCATCGATGTTCAGCTGGATGCAGATGTGAGTAGTTTGAATGAAATTGTGGTGGTGGGATATGGTACCCAGAACAAGCGGGACATTACCGGTTCTGTCGGTTCGCTTTCTTCCAAGAATATCAAGGACATGCCGGTTACCAATTTTGAAAATGCCATTCAGGGACAAATCGCTGGTGTGCAGGTTCAGGAACCAAGTGGTGAACCGGGAGCAGGGACAACGATCCGGGTTCGCGGGTTGGGTTCCATTTCCGGCGGAACCGAGCCTTTGTATGTAGTAGACGGTTTTCCGATATCCAAAAATGTTGATGTGGGTGTTCAGGGTGATGTTTCGAGAAGAACTGTTGCTTTTGCATTGCCTCCTTCAAATCCATTGGGGACCATCAATCCGTCGGACATTGAATCAATTGAAGTTTTAAAGGATGCCTCTTCTGCTGCGATTTATGGTTCGCGCGGTTCCAATGGTGTTATTTTAATTACAACGAAAAAAGGGAAAAGGGATAAAAAGCCGGTTATCGGTTTTGATACTTATTTCGGATTTCAAACGGTAGCTAACCGGGTCGATCTGATGAACTCTGCCGAGCTGACTGCCTATGTGAGGGATGCCAAAAACAATGCATATTTGCAGGACGTTGTTGGTGCCAACGCAGCGGATAACAACGCAACCCGTTATACAAAAACAACCAACACCAGTTATTACATTCCTGACGATTATGCCAATCCGGACGGAACGGACACCGACTGGCAGGATCTTGTATTTCGCACTTCGCCTGTTCAGAGTTACAGCGCCTCCTTATCCGGAGGCAGCGATAACGTGAATTATTATGTATCGGGAGGTTATTATAATCAAAGAGGCGTTGTTGAAAAAAGCGGTTTTGAACGGTATAGTTTCCGGGTGAACCTGGAAGCAAATGCTACCAAAAAACTGAAATTTGGTTTAGGACTGAGTCCGTCTTTTACAAGCAACGACCGGTCACCGGCCGGAGCGCCCTATTTCGCTGATCCTCCAGGTATCGTATATTCCGCTTTGGTTACCTCTCCGACTGTGAAACCGTATCTTGCAAACGGTGCGATCAACCAGACAGACAATCAGTCGCATTTGTATACGGAAGACGGTCGCGGTGCAAACATGACTTCGTCGAGTAATCCTTTGGCGATTATTGCCGGTGTTACCGATAAACTTAATCAGTTTCGCACACTTGGAAATCTTTTTGCAGAATATGAGATCATTCCTGGTCTTAAATACAAGTTGTACACAGGTGTTGACGTAAACAATTATAACAGGAATTTCTTTCGTGCCAACTCGCTGCTTTTTCGTGAAGCTACGGTCGGTGATCCCTATGGACAGTCCAACTTTTCACTCAACTATAACTGGTTGATTGAAAATACGCTATCTTACAATAAAATGTTTGGTCAAAACCATTCAATATCGGCAGTTGCTGGTTACAGCGCACAAAAGGATCACATTGACATCAATCAGGTTCTTGCCCAGAAATTTCCGGATGATCTTGTAGAAACCGTTAGCGGCGGCCAGGTTACCGGTGGAACTTCCACGCAGGAAGAGTGGTCGCTGGTTTCCTATCTGGCACGTGCCAATTATGCTTTTCAAAGTAAATATTTGCTGACCGCCACCATTCGTGCTGACAAATCTTCGCGTTTTGGAGAAGGTAACAAAATGGGTGTTTTTCCTTCTGTTTCGGCAGGATGGAGAATTTCGGAAGAATCGTTTCTTAAACCTGTAACGTTTATCAGTGACCTTAAAGTTAGAGGAAGCTGGGGTAAAACAGGGAACTTCCTGATCCCGAATTATGCATCAATCGGCTTGCTGAATCCTGCCAATTACATTTTTAATAACGTACTGGTAAATGGTATCGCACCAACAACAATCAGTAACAGCAGCCTGACCTGGGAAAAAACAACGCAGCTGGATATTGGTCTTGATTTTGGTATTATCAAAGACAGGGTTTATGTATCGTTTGATTGGTACAAGAAAATTACTTCGGATCTGCTTCTGAATGTACAGGTTCCCGCAGCGGTTGGTTTCCTGAATGCCCTTCAAAATATCGGAGAGGTTGAAAACAAAGGTTTGGAACTGACTGTGTCGAGCCGTAATGTGGTGAGCGCATTTAGCTGGACGACCGATTTGAATTTTTCCACAAACAAAAATAAAGTACTTAAACTTGGACCAACGGGAGATCCGATCCTGAGCTCGGGAGGTGCAGGTATTCGTCACATTACCCGTATTGGCGATGCAATCGGAAGTTATTATGGCTATGTGGTAGAAGGCATTTATCAAAACCAAAATGATATCGACAACGCTCCGAAAGATGAAGTTGCTCCCAAGCCAGCGCCAGGAGATTTTAAATTCAAGGATGTAAATGGTGATGGGAGGATCAATGCGCTTGACCGTACCGTGACGGGCAACTATCAGCCTGACTATATCTGGGGGATTACCAACCGGTTCACATTTAAAGGCTTTGATCTGAGTTTCCTTCTTCAGGGTGTTCAGGGATCGGAAATTCTTAACCTGACCAGAAGGCATTTGGCAAATGGTGAGGCCGGAACCAACTCTTACGCAGTTGAAACAGAACGCTGGATTTCTGCATCGCAGCCAGGAAATGGCAAAATTCCTCGTGCAGACCGGCTTACAGATACACACGGGAACAACAACAGACCTTCGTCGTATCAGGTTGAAGACGGTTCTTACCTGCGTTTGAGAAACCTGGCCTTTGGATATAACTTCCCCAAAAAGGCACTGGGAAGCAAAGTGCAGTCGCTGCGGCTTTATGCCTCGGGAACCAACCTGTTTACAAGTACTAAATATGTCGGATACAATCCTGAGGTGAACAATCAAACGACTTTGAGCGGTGTGCAGGGTGAAGATTACGGTGCTTATCCGTTAGCTAAAACCTTTACGTTTGGTTTGAATGTAACATTTTAATCATCGAAAAATCAGGCTGCTATTTTAATCCCGGAAGCTGACAATTACAAAAACAAGCATATGAAATTAAAGAACATATATATTCCAATTGCCGCATCACTAATCGGTGCGGGCGTATTGATGTCCTGCGGTGATAGTTTCACCGACCTCAGTCCGATTTCCCAGCGTAACGTAAACCTGTTTTACAACACAGCGGGAGATATGAACACGGCAATCAATGCAGCTTACAAAACCCTGCAATTGAACGGAACCTATAATCAAAGTTACTGGATCACGCAGGAAATGCGATCAGATAATACCGATCAGGGCCCCGATGGAACTGGTTTGGGAGCGGATTTAACAGTTATTGAAAACTTTGTTGAAAACTCAACCAGTGAATTGGTAACGCTGGCCTACACAGATTCATATCTGGGAATAGCTAGAAGCAATATTGTACTTAGCCGGTTGGATGCGGTAGATATGCCTTCGGCTGACAAAGAACGGATTCGTGGTGAAGCCCTGTTTTTAAGATCTTTGTTCTTCTACAATCTCGCAGTTTCGTTTGGAAACATTCCTTTACCGCTTACCGAAGCAAAATCCGTAGATGAAGGAAAAGCTTTGCCGCAGGTTCCGGCTGCCGATGTGTATAAACAACTGATTCCCGACTTGATAAAGGCTGAAAGTGGTTTACTTGTTAAATATGATGCAGCTAACGTTGGCCGGGCTACAAAAGGAGCAGCAGCAACGCTTCTGGCAAAAGTATATCTTGCCGCCGGCGATAAAAAATCTGCGGAAACTGTGCTTCGCCGTATCATTGCTTCCTACGGTTACTCACTGGTTCCAAATTATGCGAATCTTTGGGGCCTGGCAAACAAAAATAACGTGGAATCTATTTTTGAAGTACAATTTAAAGGAGGTGCAACGGGAACAGGGAACGCGTTTACCAATGCCTTTTCACCTACTTTGAAACACAGTACCGGCGCTTACAAAAACAGACCAACCCAGAGTATTCTAAAAGAATTTGAAGCCGGAGACGATCGTTTTATAAAGTCGATGGATACAAGTTATGTCAATACGCAGGGTGTTTTGGTTACGAATACAAAAAATGACATTCGTTATGTCGTAAAGTTTGGGCGGGAAAATTCATTTGAAGAAACGGATGCTTCTTACAATTTCGTTGTCTTTCGTTATGCAGATGTCTTATTGATGCTTGCAGAAGCACTGGGAGAAGGTACAGAAGCTTATGCGTTGATTAACCAGGTGAGGGCAAGAGCGAAATTGGCTCCGGTCAGTGCCACAACTACCGGGACTTTTGCGCAAAAACTGCTTCATGAAAGAAGGGTGGAGCTGGCCTTTGAAAATCATCGCTGGGCCGATCTTCTTCGTTTTGGCGTTGCAAAGGATGTGATGCTTGCGCAGGGGAAAACCATACGTCCATTATTTCTGATTCCGCAGAGAGAGCTGGATATTAATAAATCATATAAGCAAAACTGACCTTTCTAAGTCATTTTCTGATCCTGCTGTTCATCCCGACAGCGGGATTTTTTTTGCCTCTATTTTTTTTCAAAATACAATTGAAACAGGACTGCGGTTTAAGTTAAAAAGAGTTAAATACCTAACAGTGAAAGATAAAGCGAAAAGGATTTAATTAGTTTTGGATTAAAAGCAGGAAAGTAACCCCGAACCCTTTTCCCCCTGCCCGAATCTGATGCTAAAAAACTATCTTAAAATCGCATGGCGCAACCTCATGAAACGCAGGTTTTTTGCTTTTGTCACGATTTTAGGATTGTCTGTAGGGCTGACATTTACTTTTCTTATTGCAGGTTTTATCTGTGGAGAAATCCAGGTTAACCTTAATTTGCGAAATGCCGAAAACCAGTATATCATCCGAAGCAAATGGAAGAATCCGGATATGGGTATCGACTTTGCTTCCTTGGGTCCGTTAGGAAAAACGCTGAAAGAGAATTATCCCGACCTGGTCGCAAATTATTATCGCTTCGATGGAATCACGGTAGCGGTTTCTAAAAATGAAAAACATTTTAGAGAAGAAATACAGACCGGCGATTCGACTTTGCTCAGCATGTATGGATTTCCTCTTCTTCATGGCGATCCGAATACAGCCTTAAACAAACCTAACTCGATTGTACTAACAGATGAAAAGGCAATAAAATATTTCGGAAAAACCGATGTGCTTGGCCAAACGCTCACATTACACAATTTCGTAGGCGGCAAGCAGGAATTTCAGGTGACAGGTGTTCTTGAAAAATTACCAGACAATTCTATAAGTCATCTGCAAGTGTCTCAGATAGAAATGTTTATCCCGTTAAGCAGTCTGGATGGCCGCAAAGGTGCCGAGGATAGCTGGGCATTTCCATATATGGTCACTTTTATAGAACTGAAAAAGGGAGTTTTAGTAAAGGATCTTGAAAAACCGGTTAACCAAATCTTAAACACAAATGTTCCTGAAGACTTGCGGGCAAACCTTCAGGTGTATTTTACTCCTTTAAAACAATATTACTGGGAGGCAAATAATGGTTTGGTCAGGAAAATGGTTTATACACTTTCTGCTGTAACGGTTTTTATACTGTTTATGGCGATTGTAAATTTTATCAACATTTCCATTGGTAACTCTTCATCCCGACTGAAGGAAATTGGGGTCAGGAAAGTGCTGGGAAGTTTTAAAGGACAGCTTCTCAGGCAATTTCTTGCAGAATCAATTCTGCTTGCTTTTTTTGCCACGTTAGTCTCGGTTTTATTTTATGAAGTTTTTAGATCCTATTTCGCCGGTATCCTGGGTAAAGAAATCGCGTCGTCATTCTCTTTGCTGCCATTCTCCATTTTAATAATTGTAGTTATAGCATTGTTAACCGGACTGGCTGGTGGTTTTTATCCGGCATTTGTTTTGTCCTCACTACCATCTGTTGACTCGATGAAGGGGAAACTGAAATTGGTGAAAGAAAATATCCGTCTCCGAAGACTTTTGATGGTTTCACAATTCTCGATTGCCTTGTTTGTAATAACTGCAGCAGTCATCGTTTCACAGCAGGTTAAATTCTTTTTTAATAAAGATCTGGGTTACAAAAAGGAATCGCTGATGTCAGTTGCCGTTCCCCGCGACTGGACTCCCGAAGGTGTTGCGAAAATGGCGGCAATCAGGGATCAGTTTTCACATTTGAAAGAGGTTAACCAGGTGAGTTTGTCATATGAAATTCCAAATGGGAATAACGGAAATCAGTTTGGTATTTATAAACCAGGGCAGGATTCTGCAAACGCTATTTATACACAATTTCTGGGAACGGATGAAAAATATGCAGATACCTACCAGATCAAAATGGCAGCTGGAAAGTTTTTTCATGCCAAAGAAGGAGTTTACCAGCCCGGCACTATTGTGCTCAATGAAACAGCGGTGAAATCTTTAGGATTCCAAAATGCAGAAGATGCTGTTGGACAGCTTGTAAATGTTCATTCATTTTCGACTCCGTTTATCATTTGTGGTGTGTCCAAGAATTTTCATTTTGAATCCATGCACCAGTCAATGAAACCACTGGCATTTTTACATATCAATGGTGGAAATGCTTACAGGTTTTTGACGTTCAGGATTGTTCCTTCACATTTGGGAGAATCTGTGGCTGCGGTTGAGAAAAAATGGCGGGAACTCATGCCGGATGCTCCATTTGAGTACGCCTTTATGGACGATACATTACAAAAGCTTTACAAGTCGGAAGTGCAGCTGCAAAAGGCATCACAAGTGGCCACGCTGCTGGCTATTGTAATCGTCTTGTTAGGTGTATTGGGGATGGTGGCGCAAAGCACCGCGAGGAGGACAAAAGAACTGGGAATCAGAAAAGTGCTCGGCGCAACTGCATGGAGTATTATAATTCTTTTTGTAAAAGAATTTCTTCTGGTAATGGGCATATCAGTACTTATATCTTTCCCGTTGGCCATGTTGGGAATGAAAAAATGGCTGGAAAATTACGCCTACCGGATTAATCTGAACCTGCTGACCTTTGCCTGGATCGGTATGATTTTCGGAATCGTAATTGTCGGCGTAGTTTGTCTGCAGACCTATAAAGCAGCATCAATGAATCCCGTAAAATCCATTACTTCAGAGTAATTTAGCAAAGCTGAAAGATTTAGCGTAATCAAGATCGAAATAACGAGGAAAGCCTGAAAGGCTTGAACACGAATAGCCCCGGATGCAATCCGGGGTTTGAGATGCAAATCAATTATTTGCAACCCTGAAAGGGTTAAATATTTCTGATAATTGTGACGCCGGATTGTTTTATTCAAACCCGTTCGGGGTTGGTGACTGAACTGCCTGAAATTCACCCAGGGTGTAACCCGGGGTTATTCAAATTTAAGCCTTTCAGGCTTCATCGAAAATTGCAAACCTACTCTTCCAATGCTGCAAAACTACCTCAAAATCGCCCTGCGGAATCTTCGTATTAACCGGACATACACGATCCTGAACGTGGCCGGTCTTAGCATGGGGATGACGGGAGCCATACTTATTTTTTTGTTTTTGCAAAATCATCTCAGTACCGACAGGCATCAGCCCGGTTTTGACAGGTTGTACCGATTGGTTTTAAATCTTCACTTAGATGAAGGAATTGAGTATAGCTCTGATACGTCCGTTCCTTTGGCAGGAGCATTGGCCATGGATTACTCACAGATTGAAAAAGTAGGGTTTATTAAGAAAATACCGGTCGCAACACTCTTGTCAATTTACCAAAACGAAACCAGAAGATTCACCGAGAAAGAAAACGTGGTTTTTGCTGATCAGGGATTTATGGAAATATTTAAATTCAATGTGCTTGAAGGCAACTTAAATGGCATAATGAAGGAACCCTATGCAGCAGTTATCAGTGAAAAAGTAGCCAGAAAATATTTTGGACTAACAAACGTAGTTGGAAAAATCCTGCGTCTTGACAATGCCACTGATTTAAGAATCGCCGGTGTTTTAAAAGAATCACAAAATCCGACAGATTTAAAATTTGATGTTTATATATCCTTACCAACCATAAAGAAGATTGAGCCTGCTTACGATTTGGATAATTTCGGCTGGTTAAGCTCGCGTAATCAAATTTTTATCCGGCTTGTCCCGGGAGCAGATTTCAAGTCGGTGGAGAAGCTTATAAAAACAAATGGTACAAAATACTATGCTGAGACCGCCAGATATTACGAACACAAACTTCAGCCATTATCTGAAGTTCATTTTGATGAAAGGTATGGTGGCAAAATTCGGCGGCCAATTTTAATAATTTTAGTAGTTGTGGGTCTTTTTTTACTATTCATTGCGTGTATCAATTTTATAAATCTTGCAACTGCGCAGGCAATAAAAAGAGCAAAAGAAATTGGTGTCAGAAAAGTTTTGGGAAGTACAAGACGGCAATTATTCTGGCAGTTCATGAGCGAAACCGCTTTGCTAACCTTGTTCTCCGCTTTCGTCACGCTGCTTTTAGTCGCTTTACTGCTGCCTGTGCTAAACAACTGGACACAGACCCAGGATTTTTATTTCGGAATGGTATTTCAGTTGCAATTTTTGTTTTGCTGGTCGCTGACAATTCTATCTGTTATTCCTATCGCTGGTTTCTATCCGGCCGTCATTATTTCGGGTTTCAATCCCATCACCGCGCTGAAAGGTAAATTAGGAACAAAGCAAATTGGTGGCCTCGGTCTACGCAGGTCTTTGATTGTTGCCCAGTTGCTTATCGCTCAGATTCTGGTTATCGGTACGCTGGTACTTATTCTTCAGCTGAAATATTTTAAAAATGCGGATCTTGGATTTGATCAAAATGCAGTTTTAACGGTTCAGTTGCCGAATAAAAATTCGAAACAGAAAATCAATGGGTCTTTACGAAATAGTTTGCTTCAATTTGCTGATATCAAGTCTGTTGCTTATCAGTACGAGGCGCCAACATCCAGTATGGGATTTGGAGGCCAAGTTAAATTTGATAAAAGCGCAGACTGGGAAAAGTTTGTGATCCGCGAACGTTACGGAGATGAAAATTATATCAGCACCTATAAAATGAAGCTGATAGCAGGGCGCAGTTTTACCGATCGCGATTCGCTGAAAGAATTTGTTGTGAATGAAGAATTGATGTTCAAGCTGGGAATAACGGATCCGCAAAAGGTTTTAGGAAAGATGCTGAACACCGGAATGGGTGATTTGAAAGGCAGGATTGTTGGGGTGGTAAAAAGCTTTCATTTAAAATCGCTTCAGGTGGCGGTGGAGCCTTGTGTCATCTTTGCCAAGCCAGCGCAATACAAAGAAATAGCGATTAAGCTCAATACAAAAGATTTTGGCAAAACAATCCGAAATATCCAGGCGGTTTGGCAAAAGGATTATCCGGACGACGTGTTTTCCTATCAGTTTGTGGACGAACAGATTGCTAAGTTTTATGAAAAAGAAGAGCAATTAACGACACTGATCCGCTCCTTTGCATTGATTGCTATTCTTATTTGTTGTTTGGGGTTGTATGGAATGGTGTCGTTTATGGTCACGCAAAGAACAAAAGAAATTGGTGTCCGAAAAGTATTGGGCGCTGGTGTGGAAAGCATTGTTTTGCTTTTCGGAAAAGAATTTTTGATTCTTGTTTTGGTTGCATTCCTGATAGCAGCACCGGTTGGATGTTATTTTGCTTCGCATTGGCTAACCAATTTTGCCTATCGCATTGATCTGAAATGGTGGATTCCGGCTTCGGGATGTTTGATAATCCTAGTAATTACGTTGCTAACAATTGGATTCAAAGTGATAAAAGCCTCCTTAATGAATCCGGTGAAGAGTTTGAGGATGGAGTAGGGACCTCATTTTATAATTGCTAAAAAGGATTCCAAATCAATGACTGTAAGTTTTGGAAATTCAATTGATTTAAAGATATTAAAATCAGAATCATTGCTAACCAGGTAATTGCAGTTGGAACTTATCGCCAAGTCTGAAAATTTATTGTCATCGGGGTCATTTATTATTAAATTCCATTTAAATGCGGGTTCAGTAAAGACGACATTTGGGGCAATAGCCAATTGGTGCAGGATAAACTGAGAGGTCTTTTGAGAGTAGGTTTTAGTGCGAATTTCATCGTATTCCAACAATATTTCATTGCTCACAAACCATTCAAACTTCTCAGATCTGAAATCAAGATATAGCTGATAAAATGGGCTTTTTGGAGGGATTGACGCTCTTAGACAATTTGTGTCTATCACAACACGAATCATTTGACAAAGGATTTATCGCTTGAAAGCATTTTACGGTAATCCTCATCGGAATATTCTTTAATTTTCAGTACTTCCTCTAATTCTTTCCGAAGCCCCTGATCAAAAAAATCCATTAATATTTTCCGTAATTCCAGAGTCTCGCTGTCACTGATACCCTGATCAAAGAGCCTCAGCAAACTTATTTGTATTTCACTTAACGTACCATTTGATGCTTGCTGTGTTGTAGCCATACCCGTGATTTCCAATTGCCTGAATCAAACAAAAATAACAAATATTTATTAAAGGCAAGATCCAGATAATTGTGTTTCCAACATTTCAACTCAACCTTACAGAAAACAAATCCTTTGACCGCACATAAATCCAGCTCACAACGGCGATTGTGACCACACCGCCCATCATGACTGATGGCACCGTTCCAAAGGCTTTTGCCAGTACCCCGGATTCAAAAGCTCCCATTTCGTTGGATGAACTGACAAAAATACCGTTTACAGCCGCAACACGCCCGCGCATTTCATCTGGCGGATAAATTTGTAAGATTGTCTGGCGGACAATTACACTTACGCTGTCACAGGCTCCGGTAGCGAACAGTGCAGCGCAGGACAAAATGAAGTTGGTTGAAAGTGCAAACATAATTGTAAACGCACCAAAGCCGGCTACGGCAATCAACATGTTACGCCATGCATTGTGCGTAGGAGGGAAGTATGCCATTGCAAACATGGTAAGAAGAGAACCTATTGAAGGTGCTGCGCGGAGCAAACCTAAACCTTCCGGACCAACCTTTAAAATATCTTCAGCAAAAACGGGCAAAATGGCCACAACCCCTCCAAATAACACCGAGAATAAATCCAGTGAAATGGCATAAAGTACAATTCTGGTTTTAAAAACAAATCGGAATCCTTCTTTCAGACTTTCAAGAAGCGGTGTCGTAATTTTAACCACTTCGGGTCTGGTTTTAATCATTCCAAGCAAAAACCAGCAGACGATAAAACTGGCAATTACGATCAGCAACGTATTTTCAAGACCTATAAAAGCATAGAGAAATCCTGCCAATGCCGGACCTGTTATGGAGCCCGCCTGCCAGAAAGAACTGCTCCATGTGGATGAGTTTCCATAAATGGCCCTTGGAACCAGAAACGGTTTCAGAGAGCTTGATGCGGGAGAGTAGAAACCTTTTGCAAATCCAATTAGTCCGAAAACGGAATAAACTGCCGCCAGGTGCTGCGTTTGTGTTAAAGAGTTAAAAATTGCAGGCTGGAAAACGGTGTAAAGTATAACCGAGCCTAAAATTATCACGACAATACTAATGTGCATAATCGTAATTTTATTTCTTTGATCCGCTATGTAACCACCAAATAATGAAGTAATTATAAAAGGAATCACCTCAGCAAGGCCAATCAAACCCAGTGCCAGCGGATCGTGGGTCATTTTATATAATTCATAAGCAACAATTACTTCCTGGATCAGGATGGTTGCTGAGAAAAGAAACGTATTGGAAATGTAAAACCGGAAGTCGGAGTACCGCAAAGCGGCGTAAGGATCTTGTGGGGCAACTGTTTTCAACCTGCTATTGTGTGGTGTTCTGTTTTGTAACACGTTTAAGAACAGATATTGTTCTGCTTTAATTGAAAATTAATGAGGATTGTTTATTTAATGCAGTTTTGATGTACAGTGCAGGCTATTTCAACCTTTTACATTTTGTTTACAATGTTTTACAGACATTTTACCAGTTCAGTTAACCGGTATTCTACATTTGTGAGAGTCCCAAATCGCTTGCTTCAAGTTGTTCAAATCAATCTCATTTAAACCTCTAAAATAATGAAAAGTAAAATCTCAAATCTGCTGCTTGTCGGGTTATGGATGTTTTCGCTTCCTGCTTCGGAAGCCCTTCCCAAAGACGCCAACGAAGATGAATTTATTGCAAACCCTGTTTTACTAAACGGAAAACCTGTTCACCTGGCTGTATTGTCATCGGTTGACAAAGGAAAAGTTAGTTTGGTAAAAGAAAATCCGGAATCGGCAGGAAAAACTGAATTTTTTGTTTATTTAAAACGTGCCGGGAAAATCGTTGACGGTGATTCCTTTGTGCATAATGTTGCGGTTAAAGAGTTTGATCTGGGCGAAGTTCTGAAATCAGCCAGATTAGGTGATGAAATCGTGATTAGCCCAGCCGCTCCGGGTGAGAATGGGGGTCAAAAAATTATTCCTGTAACAAAAATACAGCTTGCACCGCAGTTTCAGTGGTTCTCCGTTTTTAACAAAAGTAAAGAAGGCTGCTGATCGTTTCTTTTTGGTAAATTTACCTGACGGATAGTTTTTTGTTACCCAAAATGGCCAGATCATCTGATTTTTGTTTTAAAGCTGCGACCAGGGCCACATTGACCCTGGTTGTAGCTGTTATTTTCCTATTTTTTCAAACCGCTACTGCAATTGCTAATAACGAGTCCGGGCAGTTTTCAGAAAAAGCAAATCTGGTTTTACGAAGAACTGCACATGGTCTGCTGATAGCTAATGGTGATTCTGTTTCAGTCATTCCTCCCGTTGAGCAAACCGACAACAATACCTTTACAATAAAACTCAACCAGTCATTTGATTATGGAAAGCTGCCCCAATTACTGAATGAATCGCTTGATCTGTATCAGATAACACGGGGTTACAATGTGACGATCGTGAATTGCACCACCGGGCATTTACAGCTTGGATACAACTTTAAGGACATGAGCGCAAAAGGAGGCGTTCCCTGTCTTAATCGGGAACAATTACCGGGCTGCTACAATTTAAAACTTAGTTTTTATCCACCGACACAGCAGGCAACGGCTGGCAATAACTGGTGGTTACTGCCCATTGGAAGCCTCGCTGCCGGTTTGGGATATCTTGTCTGGAGAAAATCAGGAAAATCCGACAATTCCTTTCTGCCGGAAGTTTCCGAAGTAAATACAACCCAGAAAAAGCATTTTGCAAATTCAGTTTTAGATATAACGAACCTCACGCTGGTATGCAGAAATGAAAACCATAAACTCACCTATCGGGAAGCAAAGCTTTTGAATCTTTTTGCCGAAAATAAAAATCAGGTTTTGGAAAGAGACTTTATCCTTAAATCTGTTTGGGAGGATGAAGGTATCATTGTAGGAAGGAGCGTGGATGTGTTTGTTTCCCGGCTTAGAAAAATGCTCCAAAATGATTCCTTGGTAAAAATTTCTGCCGTTCATGGCGTTGGTTACCGGATGGAAGTTGCTGAATAAATATGGGAGAACAGTATGAATGGATTGGAATGGATATCTTTGGAGATCAAAGTTCTCATCAATATCTAAATGTTATCCTTTCGCCATCAGGTATTTTTTGAAGTAGCCAATCTGCTGAGTTTTACCAAAGCCAGCCAGGTACTAAACCTGAGCCAGCCTGCCATCAGCAAGCATATTAAAGCTTTGGAAGAAAAATATAAAACCAGTCTTTTTGAAAGAACCGGCGGAAGTATACGGCTAACTGAGCCGGGGAAAACGCTTTTGGCTCATTTACGGCAGGCACGCGAAATTCAGATCAGGCTGGAATATGAGCTGAGTACGCATCAAAATGAATACAATGCCAAAGGGGAATTACGGTTAGGCGCCAGCACAACCGTTGCTCTTTACATTATTCCCGAAATTCTTTCCGCTTTCAGAAGACAATATCCGAACGTCCACATCACGCTGCTTAACAGGAATTCGGAAAATGTTCTGACTGCATTAAGTAAAAATGAAATTGACCTGGGCATTATCGAAGGAGAAACCAAAACTACTTCTGTGAACTACCGTTACTTTACTTCAGATGAAGTAATAGCCGTCTGCTCTCCAAAAAGTGAACTATGGTTTCGCGAGTCTATTACGCTGGATGAACTCAGAAATTATCCTGTTGCATTACGGGAACGGGGATCGGGCACGCTGGCATCGGTTAACTCGGCGCTGGAAGAAAGAAGTTTTAAGTTATCCGATTTGAAAAACAATATTTCTCTTGGCGGAACGGAAGCGCTGAAAAACTTTTTACTTGTAGATGACTGTCTGGGCTTTTTACCACTTCGCTCAGTTCAGAAAGAACTTTTGGCCAATACTTTAAAACAGGTTTTTGTAGAAGGTTTAGCAATAAAGCGACAGTTCTTTTTTATCCAGCGTCATGGTTCCGAAAACGATCCTTTCGGGCAGGCTTTCGTCAAATTTGCACTGCATGTTCATAACTTAAAGTTATAGTGTATGTTTAAATAGCATTGGCTTTGGTATCGGACGCGGTCTACTTTTGTGAAAAAAAATAGCCAAAAGTTTATGATACCGACAGATTTACTAACATCGCACATCACCCATCTGGAATGTGCAGATAATGAGGAAAAATTCAGTCATCTGGAAATACAGACTTTTTGTACCTCAGCAAACGGAAAGAAATCACCGCTTTATGCCAAATACGGCTCGCTTAATAAAGTTGGTAAAAATGTATTAAAAGAACGCACTGCATCTTTGTGGCGGTATTTTGAATTTCTGCCCGTCTTAAACCCTGAAAATATCGTAAGCCTCGGAGAGGGATTGACTCCCTTGCTGCATCTTGAAAATCTTGCAAAGGAACTGCATATCCCAAACCTTTATCTCAAAGATGAATCGCTAAATCCGACCGGTTCTTTTAAAGCGCGGGGGCAGGCCGTTGCAGTTTCCAAAATGAAAGAACTTGGTATCCGGCGCTGTATCGTGCCCACAGCCGGAAATGCAGGCGGGGCACTTGCCGCTTATTGTGCGAAGGCTAAAATTGATGTCACGGTTGTGATGCCCCGGCACACGCCTGAAATTTTCAAACAGGAATGCAGCTATTTTGGTGCTGAACTGATTCTGGTCGATGGCCTGATTAGTGATTGCGGAAGGGTTGTGGGTGAAATGAGAGCAAAAGAAGATTATTTCGATGTCTCAACCATGAAAGAACCGTATCGTCTGGAAGGTAAAAAAACAATGGGATTTGAAATAGCGGAACAGATGAACTGGCAGCTACCGGACGTGATTTTTTATCCAACCGGTGGCGGAACGGGACTTATCGGAATCTGGAAGGCGTTTCATGAAATGAAACAAGCAGGCTGGATTACCGGAAAATTCCCAAAAATGATTGCTGTTCAGACAGAAAACTGCCAGCCGGTTGTTTGGTCTTTTGCGGGAAAACATGAAAGTGCGGCTGCTTATGTTGCCAGACCTTCGGTAGCAAACGGCCTTGCCGTACCTTTCCCGTTTGCCGAAAGGCAGATACTTCAGGTATTGAAAGAATCCGGTGGATACGCTCTTTCTGTGACCGAAACAGAACTGATGAACGGGGTAAAGTCTTTTGCCAAAAATGAAGGACTGTTTGTTGCTCCGGAAGGCGGAGCTTTGCTGCCGGCAGTGAAAAAAGCGATCGAAAATAAATGGATCGGTGCAGAAGATAATATCCTGCTGCTCAACACAGGAAGTGGTTACAAATACTCAGAAAACTTTATGCAGATATAAAAATATTGACCCTCAACCAGCATTAGCGGACCTCAGCAGATGCTGGTTTTTAGCCGTTCGATACCGTACACATTTGTACGATTTCGGACGGTTTTGTTTTCTTATGCTAATTTAATTATCTCATTTTTAGTTAATTAAATGTCTGGCAAGGCTTTTTAAAAGTATTGGCAACGGGATTGAAGCTCAGGTTTTGTTTTTATGGCGCTGTATGCGTTCTTGTGTAATTCAATCTCACATACCAAAATTTTATGATCAAGCTAGAAAAAATATCGAAGTATTACCCCGCAGGTTTTGGCAAGACTTATGTTTTACGCCACATTGATCTGAATATTAAAGAAGGTGAATTCGTGTCTATTATGGGGCCGTCGGGTTCCGGGAAATCGACTTTACTGCATATTTTAGGTTTACTGGAAGAGCCTTCCGAAGGTGAATATCTTTTTCTGGATTCACCGGTTCAGAAATTGACTGAGAAGAAACGTACAGAATTACACCGCCATCACATCGGTTTTGTTTTTCAGGCATATCATTTAATTGACGAACTAACCGTTTACGAGAACATTGAAACGCCGTTGCTTTACAAAGGAACACCTTCATCTGAACGAAAAAGCCGTGTGGCCGAATTGCTTGACCGGTTTAACATGGTTGCAAAAAAAGATCTTTTTCCGCATCAGCTTTCCGGCGGGCAGCAACAACTGGTGGGTGTTGCAAGAGCAATTGTTCACAACCCCAAAGTGATTTTCGCGGACGAACCAACCGGGAATCTTCATTCGGAGCAGGCTGTCGAAATTATGGAGTTATTTCAAAAACTTAACCAGGAAGACAAAGTAACCATCGTACAGGTAACACACTCAGAATCAAATGCGGAATACGGCCACCGTGTCATCCGCCTTAAAGACGGGTGGTTAGCCTGATAGGGCGAAAGGAGGAGGGAGGAAAGAATAACTGTTCCTCATTTTCTCTTTCCATCCTCCTTTAATCCATTTTCTCTTTTATTAGCCATGAAACATTTATTCTTATTATTCTGTCTGATCCCTTCGCTGGTTCAGGCTCAGACGCGGCTCAGTTTACGTGAATGCGTGGAACTGCTCACAAAAAATAATCTGACCTATAAAGCTGGAAACCTACAGGCGGAGTCAGCACAGGCACAATTGAGGCAGGTAAGGTCACAAATCCTTCCGCAAATTTATATCAGTTCGGGAAATAGCCTTAATCTCGGCCGAAGCATCGATCAGTATACCAATGCGTATATAGACCAGGTTTATAGCTTTAATTCACTTGGTGCGGGCGTTCAGGTGCCGGTTTTTCAGGGATTTAAACTGCAGAATCAGATCCGTCAAAATGTGTTGCTGAAAGAATCGGCACTGGAAAACCGGACTGCCATTTTAAACCAGCAGACCATTTTACTGATGCAGGGCTATGTAAATGTTTTGGCAACAAAAGCATTGTTTGAAGCAGCCGGGCAGCAGGTTGAATCTTCCCTTATACAGGTTGATCGCGTAGATAAGCAGGTAAACGCGGGGGTGCTGGGCGTAAACCTTTTGTATGAAATTAAAGCTCAGCTTGCCAATGACAAGTTTAACCAGGTTACTGCACTGAATAATTATCGTTCTGCGAGGCTGGCGCTATTTCAGCGGATTAACATTCCGGCTGATGATAGTCTGGATTTGGAGCCGCTGGTTCCTGTTGAAGGATTGAGAGAAGCGGTTACTGCAGCAAACCTGTATGAAGATGCACAGAAATCGTTTCCGGAGTCAAAAGGTGCAGACCTCTATCGTCAAAGTTTCGCCTATCAGGTAAAATCAATTAAAGCAGATAATTTTCCCTCACTTTTGCTAGGCGCAGATTTTGGTGCATTTTATGCTTCAACAAATAAAAAACTCGACTACTTTAATCAGTTAAATGCGACAAGAAACGGTTCGATTGGCCTTAGGGTTAATATTCCAATCATGGGCAGGTGGGTTACCCGGCCAAGGGTGGAACTTGCAAAAGTGCAGGAACGTATCGCGCAAAACCAGCAGGATGTCGCGCAGCAGCTTTTACGCCAGGCAATTGAACAGGCAGTGCTGGATCTTAATGCAACAGCAGATAAATTCTCCGCATCCCAAGGCCAGGTAGAATCGCTCAATGCCAGTTTCGCGGTTGTACAAAGTAAACTCAACGCGGGAACAGCTAACGTTTTTGAATATTCGCTGGCAAAAGCAAATCTCGCTCAGGCTCAAGCCAATGCCATCCAGGCGGAGTACGAATATCTGATGCAGCAGCGGTTACTACAATATTATAAACAAGGAAACTGGGACGGTATTTTTTAAAAATTAAGGATCATATAATGCTTCATCTTAGATTTTAAATGGAGCTTTGAATATAGCAGAGCTAATAGCCGGCAGCTGAAAGCTATCAGCTAATAAAGATAGTTTGGTTAAATTTTGGTATCGGTAATATTTAGAGGTAATCGCTTTGGTTACCTCTTTTTTTATATTTTTTGTTAAAAAAAGCAAATGGTTACATCGGTTACATATTCTTTTTTATCTTGCCTGTGTAACTAACTCATACACTTTATGAAAATATACTTACCGATTACGTTACTAACTTTTCTTTGCCTGTCAGATCCGGTGCAGGCTCAGGTGCAAAAGGGAACAAAGTATCTGGCTGCGACAATTAGTTTCGATGGTTATAATTTCCGTCCCTCAGGTTATGCTGTCCAACAGACTGTTTCTAGCCAATTTACCATCAGTCCTTTTTTACAGGCGGGAAAATTTTTTAAGGATAACCGGATGGCGGGCATTGGGCTAGGTTCTTCAAACTACATTTTTTCTGTGTCAAATAATGATGGGCAGAACATATCGAAAAACAGGCAAAGCCGTAATGCTTATACCCTTGCACCTTATGTCAGACACTACAAACCACTCAATACGAAATGGGCGGTCTTTCTAAATACCTCGGCGGAAATTTCATTTTTGAGCCTCCGATACAAGGCAAATGGCAGCAGGGAGTCAGATAATGGATATGGAGTTGGAGTAAAAGTGGTTCCGGGTATTTCCTTTTGGGTAACACCCAGATTTGCACTGGAATCAGACATCAATTTACTTTCATTGGGTGTAAGTTACAGCGACATCGTTGATGTAAAGTCAATCAATTTTAATTCGGCTGTCACCACAAATCTGAACAGTTATTTCTCTGTCCGTGCTTCCTGGTATATCCATCGTCCTCAATAACTTACGTATGAAAAATATTTTCTTTTTTGTCGGAATAATGATTTTCCTCGGGAACGGCACATCTTTCGCACAGTTTGAAGGAAAAAAGTACGTCTCCGGTTCGTTTGGTCTGTCCTTCGGAAACAGCAACCCTGTGTCAGGTCAGGCGGGTCAGCGTTACGAATATAATTTAGGATTCTCACTCGGTAAATTTAAAACTGAAACGCGTGCCAGCGGTTGGAATCTGAACAGTTCATTAAGTGGTACAGAAAACAGTACGCTCCAGTTTGATGGGAGTAATTTTGTAGAGAGCAGTGGTAAAGGGTTAAATTATTTTAAGATCGGTGCCGGTCGTTTCTGGCATTTTTACAAACATATTAATGACAAAACCGGTCTTTTCGGTGGTCCTGAGATCAATGCCAACTATTCGCTCAACAAAGAATATGGTAATATCGGAAGTAGTTTATTGTCTGTCAATACGACAAAGACTATACAGCTTTCCATGGGATTGACTGCGGGTGTGTACTACCGGTTTTCAGACAAATGGTGGGGAACGGCCAGTCTCGCATTTTCCGATCCGGTGTCGGTAGGATATTCTTTTCTGAAACAACTCAAGTCCTTGGATCCGAATACAATTGAAACTACAAAAAATGTTCAGTTAGGATACCGGCTTTCACCGTCGTTTTCCTTTCCGAGCGTAGGTTTAGGTTTTCGTTACTTTTTGTAACCTAAAAATATCTGCATAAATAATCCTGCATCTTACATTAAAAACATGGTGGACATGCCTTCTTGCTATGTCCACCACTTTAATCCAATGAAAAAATACTTTTTTGTTTTTTTAATTGCCAGCCTCAGTGCCTGTCATAAGCCGAGTTATACTGCCCTGGACGCACCGTGGGAGCCCGACTATAAGATAGACCGTTCGGAAAGTGCTATTCTTGCATTTGAGAAAAAAGACGCGGAACAAATGCCTGCACCCGGCGGAATTGTTTTTACGGGAAGTTCTTCTTTTACCAAGTGGACTGATGCGGATAAAGATCTGGCACCGCTTCCGATTATCAACCGTGGTTTTGGCGGATCTACATTGCCGGAAGTGATTTATTATGCCAATCGTTCGGTTGTGAGATACAAGCCTAAAACGGTGGTTATTTATTGTGAAAATGACATGTTCGGTGCTAAGAAAAAAACTCCGGAACAGGTTAGGGATGCTTACGTAGCGCTGACGAAGCTTATTCGTGACCAACTGCCGGATGTTCGTTTGTATGGCGTTTCGCTTAAACCTTCGCCGTCGCGCTGGGCAAGGCGTGAAGATGTAATTAAAGCGAACAAACTGATACAGGAATTTATCAAAAAGGATAGGAAACATGGTTATATCGACGTTTGGCCGGTTATGCTCAAAGATGGCCGTCCTGATGGAAGTATATTCGTAAAGGACAGCCTGCACATGAACGCAGAGGGATATAGGCGCTGGACGAAAGTATTTAAGCCAATTTTAGAAAAAACGGCTTAGATTGACATAAAACGCGTTTTATAAGTTCGTAGATTTGAAAAAGTAATAGTAAGGGTATAGGTTTCAAAGTAAAGTCACTATATTGACCGAAAAATATATTTGGGATAAAAAGTGATATAGCATTCAAATAAATGAAAGTAACTGCGGTTTTTGACATTGGCAGGACCAATAAGAAATATGTACTTTTTGATGAAAATCATCAGATCGTAGAAGAATTCTCCGAATCACTTCCGGAAACAACTGACGAGGACGGCTTCCCGACAGAAGACATCGTGCTTTTAACCAAATGGGTGAAAGATCGTTGGGCAGATTTGCTTGAAAGTACCAAATATGACATTAAAGCTGTGAACGTTGCTGCTTATGGAGCGAGTCTGGTACATCTTGATGCTGCCAACAAACCGCTTACGCCGCTTTATTCTTATCTGAAACCGTTTCCTGATGCACTGTTAAACCAGTTTTACAGTACGTACGGAGATCCGACGCGTCTTTCGCTGCAAACCGGTTCACCGGCCATGGGCATGCTTAATTCGGGTATGCAGATGTACTGGCTTAAATACACTCAGCCGGAAATTTATAAGCAGATTGTTACAACTTTACATTTACCGCAATACATTCTTTATCTGCTTACCAACCGTAAGGTGAGTGACTATACTTCGCTGGGTTGTCACACGGCTTTATGGAGCTTTGAAATGTGGGATTACCATGAATGGGTAAAAGCAGAAGGAATTCATAAAAAACTGGCGCCAGTTTTGGCATCATCTTCTTTTATTTACCGTCATGGAGATAAAGGAATTCAGTCCGGTTTTGGTCTGCACGACAGTTCCGCCGCACTTGTTCCTTACAGGATGGCAGTTAAAAAACCGTTCGTGCTATTGTCAACCGGAACCTGGTGTATTAACTTTAACTCATTCGCATCCAAGCCGTTAACATACTATCAGCTGGAAAGGGATTGTATGAATTACCTCACACCTGAAGGAAGCGGTGTAACGGCATCAAGACTTTTTCTGGGTCGTGAACATGATTATCAGGTAGCGCGTATCGCAGAATATTTTAGAGTAGAACCAGATTTTTACAAAAGGGTTGCATTTAACGGGGAGTTTTTAAAAGCAGATTCACCGCCGTTTTACACAGCTTGTATGACCGGTAACGGACCTTTTCCGGAACCAAGTCCAAGTGAGTGGCAGGTGAGTGCTTTCGCATCGGCGGAATCCGCTTATCACCATTTGCTGAAAGGTCTGACTGATATGCTGACCGTATCGCTTCAGCTTGTAGGAATTAATGACGTTCAATCGATTTACGTAGATGGTGGTTTTGCAAGAAATGCTATTTTTACAAAACTGATTGCACGTAATTTTCCAAATCATTCTGTTTATGCAACTGACCTGCCTTATGCGACTTCGCTTGGTGCGGCACTTCATGTAACCCGTCCGCAGACCTTTGAATTTTCAGGAGATATACATGAAATAAGCGCGGAGTAAATACCGCAATTGAATAAAATGGCTGCAATCAACCTTCCGTTTGGAATAAGATTGCAGCTTTTTTTGTACTAACTAATCCGGCTCCAGTTGGTCTGTTCTTTTTTTATTGTACTTAAATGCGCCTTAATCGGAAGGTTTTCCGGCTGGTTTAAATCGGCGTCATCCTGCAAAATTGCTTCTGCTGACTGGCGTGCGGCTTTTAAGATTTCACCGTCCTGCGACAGGTTGGCAATTAACAAATCCATCAGCCCGCTTTGCTGTGTGCCGGTTATGTCTCCCGGCCCACGTAGCTGAAGGTCGACTTCCGCAATTTCAAAGCCATCATTGGTTCTGCACATGGTTTCAATGCGCAGCCGGGTATCCTTGCTGATTTTATAATCGGTCATCAAAATACAGTATGATTGCTCAGCGCCTCGTCCAACCCGTCCGCGGAGCTGATGTAACTGAGAGAGACCAAATCTTTCAGCATTTTCAATCACCATCACAGATGCGTTAGGTACATTTACTCCAACTTCAATAACAGTTGTCGCAACCATGATTTTTGTTTCTCCCCGAACAAAACGCTGCATTTCGAAATCCTTATCCTTCGATTTCATTTTACCATGAAGGATACTAAGCGGTACATCCGGAAAAGCGCGGGAAACACTTTCATAGCCATCCATCAGGTCTTTCAAATCCATCTTTTCCGATTCCTCGATCAGTGGATAAACCATATAAATCTGTCTTCCCTTGGCAATTTCATCTCTCAAAAAGCCAAAAACGGACAGGCGGTGCTTGTCATAACGGTGAACTGTTTTGATGGGTTTTCTTCCGGCTGGCAATTCGGTAATAGCGGAAATGTCGAGGTCTCCATACAGCGTCATTGCAAGCGTTCGGGGAATAGGAGTTGCCGTCATCACCAGAATGTGCGGGTTAATCCGTTTATTTTTAGCCCAAAGTCTGGAACGCTGAGCAACGCCAAAGCGATGTTGTTCATCGATGATGCAAAGCCCCAGGTTCTTAAACTGAACAATATCTTCAATCAGCGCATGTGTTCCCACGATGATCTGCATGGTCCCATCAAGCAATTCTCTGTGAATGATATCACGGTCTTTCTTTTTCGTTGAACCGGTTAATTTTCCAATACCGATACCTAGTGAATCAGCAAATTTTTTCAGTCCCTGGTAATGTTGATCTGCCAGAATTTCTGTGGGTGCCATCAGACATGCCTGGGCATCGTTATCCAGGGCAAAAAGCATTGTTATAAATGCCACAATCGTTTTTCCGGAACCTACATCTCCATGTAAAAGCCGGTTCATCTGCCGTCCTGTTTTTAAATCTTCATGTATTTCGTGCAAAACTTTTACCTGTGAGCCGGTTAAAGTAAATGGCAAATGATGTGCATAAAACTCCTTCACCAAAGCTGTATGCCCGAATACCATTCCGGGGAATTCTGTTTTATGTAAAAGTTTGTTTTTCAGTAACCGGAACTGATTGTAAAAAAGCTCTTCGAATTTTAACCTGCGCTGTGACTGGTGCAGCCATGCCTGACTTTGCGGAAGATGAAAGTTCCAGATTGCATCAGCCTTGGAAACCATCCGGTACTTTTGTACCAGGTTTGCAGGAAGGGTTTCGTGAATATGCTGACGGGAAATTTCGAGCAGCGTTCGCATCATTTTACTGATGGTTTTACTGTCAATGAATTTTCTGCGAAGTTTATCAGTAAGCGGATAAATAGGCTGCCAGTAACCTCCCTGAGAGTTTTCGGCAGTTAAGAGGTCAAGTTCCGGGTGGGTAATGCTCCATTTCGAGCCAAAAGCGATTGGTTTTCCATAAACGATGTACTCCGCATTAGGGCGAAGATTTTTCTCAAACCAGTTTATTCCCTGAAACCAAACAAGTTCCAGAATTCCCGTGCCGTCGGTAAAGTTTGCGATGAGCCTTTTTTTGCTGCCTTCTCCTGTTATCGACCATTCTCTCAGTCTACCTTTGATTTGAACAGCAGGGAGCTGTTCGTTAATGTCTTTGATTTGGTGAAAAACGGAGCGGTCTTCGTGCCGGTAAGGGTAATACTGGATAAGGTCACCAAAATTGAAGATATTCAGCTCCTGGTTGAACAACGCCGCCTTTTGTGAACCGACTCCCTTTAAGAATTCGATCCTGGTTTCAAAAAAACTATTGCGTACCGGTGGTTGTCCTTCACTACTCATTTTTCAAAAGTACGTGTAATTCATTAAATATGTGCAGGATTAATTTGGGAGCGAAATGAGTTTTTCATTCCTGATATTATCGATCTACAACAACTTTTGATCACTAAACGTCGTTTATGTAACCATAACCACCAAATTTATAGATTTATGAAAGTTACGTTATTGTTATTAGCATTTGTATTCTTCGCGTTTGTAGGAGCTTTCGCACAAACTCCGAGGGTTACTGCAGAAGGGAAAAACATTAGTATTGCCTACGGGCAGCCTTCTAAAAAAGGAAGAGTTGTTTTGGGTAAAGAAGGAAGCGCAGGTCTTGATAAATACGACAAAGTATGGAGGACCGGTGCCAACGCGTCAACAGAAATTACATTTAAAAAGGATGGACAGTTTGGCGGGAAAGCTGTAAAAGCTGGCACATACAGTTTGTTTTCGATTCCGGGAGAGACACAATGGACCGTCATTTTAAACAGCGTTTTAAAGCAAAATGGTGCGTTTGAATATGAGCAAAACAAAAGTAAGGATGTACTTTCTGTGACCGTTCCCGCTAAAAAGTACGCTGCATCAGCAGAGAAACTTACATTTAAAGTGAGTGACAAATCTGTGGATCTTCAATGGGATAAAGAGGGTTTTTCTGTTCCGGTAAAATTCTGATCAAGTAAAAAATTCATAAAAAACGGACGCCCGGTTTATAACCAGACGTCCGTTTTTTATTTCATCTCATTCCCCAAACCCCCTGCTCTATAAATTCTGCCGGATCATATTTTCCAAAACCTGCAAATGGTCGGCAAATGCTTTTTGACCGGTATCCGTTGATTTATATGTCGTAAGTGGTTTTCTGCCTAGAAATTGTTTTTGAACTTCGATATATCCGGTTTCTTCGAGTGCACGCAGGTGCGAGGCCAGGTTGCCATCAGTTAGCTGCAAGAGTTCTTTTAGTTCATTAAAACTTAAAGAATCGTTTACAACCAGCACAGACATAAGCCCAAGCCTTATTTTACTTTCCAGAACCTTATTAAATTTCTCTAACCAATCCATTCACGCAGAGGCTGTGAAGCCTTAAAATATTCATTAATTATCGGCTTCCAGTAAAAGTAAGGCATCCCGGTTCCGAAGCCAAACTGCCTGGTCGCGCTGATTGTTTGCCTGCATCGTAACGACAGATGCGATCAGCCCGGTTCCCAGCGACACCCAAAAGAACTTTTTCAAATTATCACGATTACCCGAAACTAGTGAAACAATGGATCCGGCTGATCCTGCCACAGAAATCAGCAACGCAATGTTACGGGTTCTTTTTGACTTTAAATACAATTGCAATCCACCTTCGGAAATGGAAAATTCGCGACGAAGCGCTTTTTGCCCGCTGTAAACTGTATTGTTTTTAATAAAACTATTACTGCCCTGAAGATAAATTGTCTCTTTGTCGTACCATTTTCTGGCTTGTTTTCCTGTGCTGTCCGAAACATATTGTGCCTGGCTTTTCGGCGAGAGCAAAATCAGTATTAAAATAAGGCCTAAACCACCACCCAATTTGATTTTATCCGAAGCAAGTGTTTTGCGGTCATATTTGTTATACATCGTCAAACCATAAATTATATGCAATACCCCAAACCCAATGGCCCAAAATATGAGCGAATAGCCTGTCAGAAATAATGCAATACAGCCAATGGCGATTTCGGATATACCCAAATAAAAAACCTCCGGATAGGTAAACCTGCTCGCGTTGATGAGCGCAAGTCCATAAAAAATGAGTGTTACCGGAAACACCAGCCATATATATCCGTATAAAAACATAGCCAGACAAAAAATCCCGCCGGTAACGAGGGGAATCAGCATGCTTATTAACAACCGTTTTGATGTTCCGTTCCAAACCTGCAAACCTCTTTTACGGCCTTTCCTGACAGTAAAAATGATTCCGCTTGCTAGTGAAAAGAAAAGTACAAGGCAACCGTCAGTCAGCAGAAACTGAATAACCTCTTTTTGGCGGTATGCATCGTAACCGGTTATAGGTAAAAGGGCGTCGGTATAAAAGTCAGTTTTAAAACGTACATAGGCAAAAGTCGCGCCGATGAGTGCAAAAATTCCTGCAAAAACCCCGCTGAGTCCGCTCAGGGAAAGAAATTTGGACGAGCGCTCCATCAGGTCGCGTATCTCGTTCAAAGTGTTTAAGGAGTCTTGGTTTGAGGACATATCAGATGAGTTCGGGTACAGAATTGAAATAGGGGAACGTTTAAAATGTCAATCCGCAAAGATTGGCAATCTTTGGAACAAAAATAACAGCGCCGGCAATTACCGCAGAGATCGCGAGTATCAGTACGCCTGCGGCAGCGAGATCTTTCACATCCTTTATACCGGGATTATATTCAGGTGAAACAACATCCGCAAGTTTTTCAATGGCTGTGTTCATGGCTTCGGCTGACCAGACAAGTCCAATAAGAATAACCACAACACACCATTCAGTGGCAGAAATATGGACGATCATACCTGCAATCACCACTAGTATGCAGGCAATGAGATGAATCCGGGCGTTATTTTCGTAACGGAATAAACTATAAATTCCCATTCCGGCATATTTGAAGCTGCGAATTGCCTTACGAATATTTATGGGACGGCTCATGTTCTTTTAATTCGGCGAAAAAATGGAACGCAAAGTACAACAACATCAGCACGAACGAAAACGCTAACGTATGTTTTATCGCCAGGGGATCCTGCATGCTGTGATAAATTCCCCGGACCAATGCTCCTGGCTGCGTTAAGACATCCCAGCTGTTCCATCTTCCATATCTTCCTAAAAATATTCCGAACCCGCTCAAAATCATCGATCCGCCAATCGCAAGCCAGGCCAGTAGCTGGTTCCGGCGGCGGGAAATAATCCGGTGTACAATCCGGATGGAATATAAGCCTGTAAGAAATCCAGATGCCGCAAATAAAAATAACATCAGCGTGTCATACCAAATCATATTTTCCGATACACCCCGTAAATGTTTGATGTCTGTTACCACGTAAGGAGCATTAGGGAAAAATAACAGCCAGATTACCAAATAGATCAATAAAAGGATAAACGGAGTTCGCCTGGCTTTTTCCTGCTCCCATACCCATTTGATAAAAACTAATGGAACCCATGCTAAAAACAGATTCCATACCATGAAGAGAAACCCAAGATTTTGCGTGCCGGCAAACCGAAAAACGAGCAGCGCCATGGCCGAAGAAGAAACAACCGCAAGAAGGGCGATTTTCTGGTTGCTTTGAAGATAGGTAGACAGTTTTTTGATTTCCATATTTACTTTATTAAAGTACTTTGAAATGCAAAGTAAAATTAAAAAAGTTTTGTAACCAAATGCATATTAATGTTTGAGAGAAAAAACTTAGTTTCTGACTGAATAGAAAGTTAGCAGAAGGAAATAAGGTGTATCGCTATTTTTTGTTGAGTAATAGTCTGATTTATTTGACAGCAGAAAACGATTTCATCATCGCCCATTCGCGGCCAGCGGTTTTGGCTTTAAAAGTTTCCAGGCATCCGCGATCCTGCAAAGTGATGTAACAGGTCTTGCCGTTTTTACCTCCAAAACAGATGTTGGATACTTTTTTACCGATGGTCTGTATGGTCTGAATCACCTTGCCTTCGGGAGATAAAACAGCAACTTCTCCCTTGCCGTGGCGTGCAATGTATAAATTCCCCTGAACGTCGCAGCGCATACCGTCCATCCCGCCGTCGGCAAACTGATGAATAAGACGTTTGTTGGTTAATTTTCCTTCGGGAGATAGGTCAAAAGCCCAGACATTTCTCTGAACGCTTTCGTTTACATACAGGGTTTTTTCATCAGGGCTCACATCAATACCATTCGTGGTTCCCATATTTTCGGCTGCAAGAGTCGTTTTACCATCCGGCGTAACAAGCCAGATTTGTCCGGTGCTTTCTTTCCAATTGGGGTCAGAACAAAACATAAGACCTTTGGCAGTAATCGCCAGATCGTTAGGCTGGTTCATTTTAGGTTCATTGGCAACTACGGTAATGTCTCTTGTGATGAGGTTTACCTTCAGGATATTGTGTCCTGTGAAGTCCGCAACGTAAAATGTGTTTTTATCTCCAAACCGAATCCCATTTCCTGTGCTTCCTTTTGGCAAGGTAACAAAAAATGAAGTTTTACCTCTCTGATTCATGATAGCAATTGTACCATCTCTTGCGAAATTCACTGCATATACATTTCCGTCTTTATCCACGGCAGGTCCTTCACAGTTACTGGTAAATTCACTCTCTGCTGAGAATTTTTTACTTATAGTCTGTGCATGCAAACCGGAAAGAGTTGTGCCACAGAGGACAAAAAACACAGTGAAAAATCTTATCATAAATCAGAAAAGGGCTTTATTAATTTTTCCATTTGATGGCGCAACCAATGGGTTTAGTGATTGTTGTCACCACGGGTTTGCTGCCTAAAAGGTTTGCAACTGCTTCATCAACATAAAATTTGGCTGCGCCGGCGGGATCCTGGGGATTATCATCGATCATACCGGTATATCTGACAGTAAACGAAGAACCGCTTTTTTGAAGCACATAAACCTGAGGAGTCCGGGCTACACCAAACGCCTTTGCGGTTTGCTGCATATCGTCGGCAAGGTAGGGGTAACCATAGCCTTTGGAAGAAGCACGTTCTTTCATTTTTTCAAACGAATCATCCTGATGCGTGGCGGGATCGCTTGGATTAATTGCGATGACAGGAAAGCCCTGTGATGCATATTTGCTGTTAAGGGCAATAATACGGTCCTCGTACGCTTTGGCGAACGGACAATGGTTACTTGTAAACACAACGATCAGACCTTTTGAACCTGCGAAATCATTGAGTGATACCATGTTGCCGTCAACATTTTTCAATTTAAAATTGGCAACGATATCACCGGGTTCATAGCCGCCGGGCTTTTGGTTTGTTACTGAATTTTCTTCCTTCGTATAATGTATTGTAGCCGCCACCGCAGCGACACCTGAAAGGAGCACTATCGAAAGCCACAGATATATTTTCATTTTTTTATTGTTCATTTATATCACCTTAGAACGTGAATTACTGTAAAGGTAACCAATTACACTGTTAAGGTTTGTTAACGCAGTTAGCGGTGTTTTTACATTCGGGGATGTCGTTATATAAAGGTAACAGGTTACATTACTTTACCCATATCCCGATTAATTTAATTGTAAAACGAATTGCCTACAATTTAAGGAAAAGAATATAAATTTTGTGGTAAAGCATTGTGATTCTGTCGATATCTGTTTATCTTTGCACCTCGAATTTTGAAACAAGTATACCAATAATTAATTAACATGTACGCAATCGTAGAAATCGCAGGTCAGCAATTTAAAGTTGAAAAGGGTCGCGAAATCTTCACGCATAGGCTTGAAGGTGACGTGAACGCTGCACTTGTGTTTGACAAAGTCCTCCTCGTTGATAACGAAGGCGCAGTACAGGTAGGTCTTCCTACAGTGGCAGGAGCTTCTGTAAAAGTAACTGTACTTGAACACCTTAAAGGTGAAAAAGTGATCGTCTTCAAAAAGAAAAGACGTAAAGGTTACAAAGTTAAAAACGGTCATCGTCAGTATTTGACAAGGATCAGCATTGACGAAATAGTAGCGTAATTAAAATTAGTGGCAATGGTATTTAGCCAGAGTCATTCTGTTCACAATCATTAGATTACCATTAAAGTTAAGATATCATGGCACATAAGAAAGGTGTAGGTAGCTCGAGAAACGGACGTGAGTCGGAAAGCAAGCGTCTTGGAGTAAAATTATTTGGCGGAGAACTTGCCAAAGCTGGTAACATTCTTGTTCGTCAGCGCGGAACAAAACACAATCCTGGTAAAAACGTAGGTATCGGTCGTGACCATACTTTGTTTGCTTTGGTTGCTGGTCATGTAGTTTTCCGTAAAACCCGTGCGGACAAGTCTTTTGTTCACATCGAGCCAATCGCTGCTCCTGTTGCAGAAGTTGCAGAAGCATAGTTTAAGATTTTTCATTTACTAATGAAGTAACAAGCCCGCTGGATTTTCCGGCGGGCTTATTTGCGTTCCAACGTTAAACTAATCTCTACTTTATTTTCCAGCGTAAAAAGATCTGTCCGCTTACCGGCTTACTTTTCTTATCCCTGGCCATGTTAGTTAACGGAAAGATTGCTGCGGCACCTATCTTTAAATCTCCCAAAGAATAACCAAGCCCGGGATAAACTGAAATAAAGTAAGGATTAAGATATTTAAATTGATTGGCAGTACCTTTTATCCCAATGAGCGAGTCTGCAATTACCCCTGAGCCGGTTCTGATTGTGGTGCTTTGAAGTAAAGCTCTTTGCTGATATTGCACATTAGCTCCGAGCCCCAAAGACCATCTTTTTGTCAAATGCTGATTGTACTGTAAACCTGCATTTATACCGCTTACTTTAATCAGATTCAGGCTGGTATTAATTCTGTTTCTGGCCGAATCTTGTAACTGAATGGAAGAAGAATCCAGTCTGTTATTATTTCCAAAGTATTGATTAATGGAAGCCTTGATCAGGATTTCTCCGTTGTTTTTCAATGATTTACTGATCCATAAACCAGGAATAAAAGGAAAGTAAACCTGCTGCTTCCCGTTAGCTCCGGTGAAGTAGTGATCATTTTCCTTGCCAGTAACCAACGCACTCCAGTGCATTCCAAAATGGAAGTTTCGAAACAAACTATTTTCTTTTCTGGCAACTGGAAAATTGGATGGAGATGTGGTTTTGTTTAATCCGAAATCAATTATTTTCAGTTTTATGAATGTGGCGTTTAAGTTATTATTCCAGTGAACAGGTCTGATATGCAGATAGTTTGGGCTTAAAAAAATAGCTGATCTACTTGCCTCAATCTTCTGAACAGTAATATTGTTATCAGATAAAGTGGAAAAGCCGGCAGGCGACAATTTCCTATTGGTACTCCCGCTACTGAATGATTTTTTCTCACTATTATAATTTTGAATTCCCGCTTGCAGGTTATCGTGATTTTCGGATAATGGATTTTCGTTTCTTTGGGCGCGACCTGGTGAAGAGGTTATTCTCTCTTTAAAGTTCTTTTTTAATTTTGAATTGCGTTTTAACTCATAACCATTTTTTGAAATTTCTATGTTTGACACATTTTCGGCTCTGGAACTCATGGATGTTTTTTTCGAACCGATGAATTTTTCAGGATTAATGGAAAGTATTGAATCTACATTTTTACCGGATCCCATACTGCTTTCAGAATTTGGCAAATGAGACAGAGCGGACCGATTTGATGGATACTTTCCGGAAAGGTCTGTTTTTCCCGATTCACGTTTATCAATTAGTGAGGGCCTGGTTTGCTTTGAAGTTTCTTTTGTCTCTCTAGATAAATTTGCCTTTTCATTTTTATTAAAATATAGAAAACAGAGCATAATACCGATTATAATCAAAGGAATAGCCATCCAAAGTTTCAGAACTGAAGGTTTGGTACCTTCAGGAGCGGCTTGTTCAGTCTCCGGCATTTGCAAATCCAGCATAGCTTTCATATCAGCCCAGGCGCCATCTGCCGGAACGCCTGGTTCAGGATATTTGCCGTCTGGTTTTTGATTGATATGTTTTTTCTTATCCTTCACCGGTCATTATTTTTTGCCAAAACATCCTTTAACCTTTTTCTGCTTTCATTAAGGTGCCATTTAACGGTTCCGCTCTTAATACCCATTTCCTGTTCTATTTCCTTAATAGAAAAATCTTCAAGATAAAACAAACAGCAAACAGCCCTTGTGACCGGTGGAAGTTTATCCAGACTTATAAAAATGTCTGTCCATCCAGAAGACCCAAACGGATCATAAAGGGTTTCTTCAACAAGATTTTCTGTAAATTCTACTGTTGTATCCGGCTTTCGGTCGCGTAGGATAGTAAGGCAGGAATTCCGCACCACAGTGTAAGTCCAGTTGAAGAAGGATCCTTTTGATGAGTCAAACTGGCTAATGTTTTTAAAAACCTTCATCATCCCGTTGTTTAGAGCGGTCTGGATGTCGTGATCGTCTGCAAAGAATTTTTTGCAAAGATTAAACAGGGCAGGATAAAATTGATAATACAAATCCTTCTGACTTTTACGGTCATTGCGTTTGCATCCTTCTATTGTTTCCTGCAGTTGCTCCATTTAAAATATAAAATCCATTGGAGGCGGAGCCAATGGATTTTATTAAAATTATTTTGTTAAGGTAAGCGTTGAGAATTTAATTCCAGTCGTATAAGGCCAGTTGATGCTGTAACTGTTTCCATTTCTGACTATAAAGCCTTTGTATACCGATCCGTCCAATTCAATTTCCAGGTTTTGCTTTCCTTCCGAAAGAGGATAAATGAAGGTGTCAACGGTTAACTTTTTTGTGCCGGTCTGGCAAAAGCGTGCGCCGGGTTGCACTACATGACTCATGCTGAGCTTGAAATTGCGGCTTTCATTCGCGGAATATTCTCGCCGAAAGTATATGTAACTATTCAGACATTGATACGCTCTTGTGCTTACGATAGTTAATCCAATGCCCGTTCCTGATAATGAATCAATTACGAACGGTGTTATCGTAAACTCGTCACCAGCAAGGCTCAGGAAGACATCGTGCGTGCCAACCGTATCAACCGGCGGCTTAGGCGTAACCGTATCTGCCGGAGGGACGGGCTTAACCGGAACCTGCGGTATTACAGGAACGTGCGTGCTGGTGTCTCCGGCAACATAGGTAGAGGAATCAACGGTTACAGCTGTTCTTGCAACCGTTATCTGATCGGTTGCACTGACAAGATATTTACCGGCTTCACCAAAGAGAATTTTGGCCTGGTAACCGTTACGGAAAATCTGAACATTGCGGTTGGGGCTTACAGTCCACTCCACCTTATCTGCAGATAAGTTCGTTTTAAATGTAAAGGATACCGGTTCGGCTTTTTTTATGGCGCTGGTTTTGGCTGCTTCAAGAGGCACATTGCCTTTGATGTCGTTATTCTGTTCGCAGGAAATCAAGACGATGACCGCCATTATAGCGGCAAATACAATTGCTGACTTTTTCATGAGCATCTATTTTTAAGATAATAAAAATTGCCAAATCAGCTGATCAGCCTGTTGCTTTGGTTTCGAACAGATAAACTACAAGGGTGCAGCCAAAGGTTGGGTATGTTGAAAAAAAATTACGAATGGATAATCATTTCAGGTAACTCACGTCCAATTACGTTTAATAATAAACCAAATTGAAAAGAACCGTGTTGTCAAACAGGAGAAACAGAATCCCTATCACTGACGAATTAATATAACATGTTATCACGCCCCATTTTTGTATATACCGAGTTGAGCCCGAATCCAAATTCGATGAAGTTTGTTTTGAATTTTGAGCTGGCTCCGGATGGTTTATCTTTTGATTACCCTTCTGTGGAATCTACTTTTCAGGAAGGCAGTGCTTCACCGCTTGCATCGGATCTTTTTCAGTTTCCTCACGTAAAAAGGGTATTTATTGCCAGCAATTTTGTCACAATCACTAAAGATGATGCCATTGCCTGGGAAGAGGTTTTACGCGATACCAAGCAGTTTATAAAAATATATTTCGAAGAAAACCATCCGGTTTTTGAAGAAAAAACAATTGAAAAAAATACGGTTATCGTTGATTCAAGAGATTCTGATACTGTTCAGAAAATCAAAGCCGCCTTGGACACTTATGTTCGTCCTGCGGTTGAGTCCGACGGTGGTGCAATCAATTTCCATTCGTTTAACGAAGAATCAGGTGTTGTAAAGGTTTTATTACAAGGCTCATGCAGCGGCTGTCCGTCTTCAACCCTGACTTTAAAAGCGGGGATTGAAAATCTGCTGACCCGTATGGTTCCTGATGTGAAGGAAGTAGTTGCCGAAGGAGTTTAAGATCTGTTTTAGTTATTACAAAGAAACCTTGTCTGACCGGCAGGGTTTCTTTTTTTTGCCGTAATTGGTTAGTTTCGGGTGCATGAAAGATTCGCTGAGTCACTTTATTGAACAAATTGAGATTTCCCAGTCTGCCGGAGATCGTTACTTTCCTGCCGGAATATTTCCTGCATATCGTGTCAATAATTCAATAGCTTATAATCGCCCCGACACCACCATTTTCTTTTCTGCAATTATTGCTTTTACCCTGCAATCAATCAGGCCTAAAACCAGTGCGGTTATTCATAAAAAGATCGACTTGATCTGTGAAAAGGTCATTGGTAATTATCCGGATTTTCAGAATAAGGATGGTTTGAAAACTTACAATTTTTGGAAAACAATACCGTCACGGCATTTTCCAAATGGAAATCTGTTTCGTCATTTTGAACATTTTCGTATTCCTGACGATATCGATGATACCGCTTTTGTTTATCTCACTACAAAACCATCTCAGGAAGAGCTTTTGTGGTTAAAAGAAAAGCTGAAGCTGCACGCTAACGGGGTGCGGCAGTGGATAAAAAATACTTATCCTGAATATAAATCACTCAAAGCATATTCGACCTGGTTTGGTAAAAATATGTATATCGAGTTCGATGTCAGTGTTTTGTGTAATATGCTTTACTGTGTTTTTAAATATGAACTTCCTCTAAATGAAAATGATGAAGCAAGTTTGCTGTACGTCCGTTCCGTTATTGAAACAGATCGTTACCTAAGGGTGCCGTTTCGCTGTGCGCATCAATATCCGCGAACTGCTTTAATTATTTACCATGTGGCCCGTTTGATTGCTGCTTTTGATCCTGAAATTTTAAAAGAAATCAGAAAAAAGCTGATTTACGATACAGTTAAGCTGTTGAATACTGCTACGCATGCAATGGACAGAGTTATTTTATCAACCTCATTGCTGAGACTGGGCGTGAAGCCGGAACGGATTTTGACAGAGAACTTTACAGCTGAGGATTTTAAAGGATTCTATTTTTTTATTGCAGGATTGCTTACGGCCTATGAAAATCCGGTTGTATATAAAATGTCAAACCTTCCGATTTTTCACATGCAATGGATTTGTGAAGCACATTGCTGGACTTTGCTCGCGGAATATGAAGTTTTGTGGAGTTCGGCTGACACGACTCTAGGTAATGTTTAATTGTTACAGGTTTTAATTTATGTCTGATTCAGTTATCAATTTACGGGTTAAGGAGATTATTATTGAAAAATATAATGTTAAAACCTTTGTTTTTGAACAAACTGACGGATTTTCGCTTGTTTATAAAGCCGGCCAGTTTCTTACTTTTTTGATTGAACTGCATGGTCATGAAGTCAGGCGTTCTTACTCCATGAGTTCGGCGCCGGAAGTAGATCTTTTTCCTGCCATCACAATAAAAAGAGTGCCCAACGGGGAAGTATCCCGGTTTTGGCTTGATCATGTGCAAGAGGGAGATGTTTTTAACGCCTTACCACCATCGGGCAGATTTGTGCTTGAAGAATCTGACGGGAAAGCTAGAGATATATTTCTGATAGGAGCGGGGAGCGGCATCACGCCGTTATTCTCCATTTTAAAACAAGCACTTTATTCAGAAGGTGAAAGCGTGGTAACGCTCATTTACGCCAACAGGAACGAAAGTCACACGATGTTTTGGGACAATATCTTAAACTGGCAGCGGCGTTTCCCGGAACGTTTAAAAGTTATTCACATTCACAGTCAACCGCATGACGAATGGAGCGGTATCCGGGGAAGAATTAACAATACCCGACTTGAACAACTGGTAAACAACTCATTGCAATTCCTACGGGAACGAGCCCGGTTCTTTATCTGCGGGCCGTTTGAACTGATGCGATCAATGGAGATTACCCTTCATTACATGGGTTTTTCTTCGGAACAAATCCGAAAGGAAAATTTTGTTATCGAAAAAATGCCGCCTCCGCCACCCGTTTCCAATCCGCATTATATTAATCTCAATTTCAGAGGAAACGCTTACAGGTTACTTGTTCCTGCACATACAACTATTCTGGATGCTGCTCTGCAGGCGGACATTCATCTACCTTACAGCTGCAAGGGTGGAAGGTGCTCGACCTGCGCGGGAATTTGCCAAAGCGGAACATTACATATGAGCGTGAACGAAGTTTTAACAGATCGTGATCTGGCCGAAGGCTGGATACTGACATGTTCTTCTTATGTAGATGGCGATGATGTTACGGTTGAGATTAAATAGAATCCGGTTTGCAAGATTCCTGTTCGTCTTACCAATAGTAAAATGTAAACAAATAGAACGCTAAACGCGGGTAATTTTTATAGCCTTCGTCTTTATAATTGTACTACTTTTGCAGATTTAGCAGATACTGCCTCCAAACAGAATAAAAGATCATTGTGAAAAAGAAAATAGTCAGAATAAAAGATATCGCGGAAAAAGCACAGACTTCGAAAGGAACGGTTGATCGTGTATTACACAACAGGGGGAGGGTGGCAGAAGATGTGCGGGAAAGAATCCTGAAAATTATTAAAGAACTTAATTACGAGCCGAATCTGATTGCGCAATCGCTTAAGTCCCAGCGGACATTTAATATTGCAGCATTAATACCCGATTCTTCGGAAGACTCATACTGGGAAGCTCCGCTGAAAGGTATTGAAAAGGCGGAGAAGGAATTACGTCAATACGGAATCAATATTACGCGTTTTATTTTCAATCCTCACGATGAAAAATCATTTATACTGAAAGCAAAAGAGGCAACAAAGGAAAGTCCGGATGGCGTGTTAATTGCTCCGATTTTTTATAAAGAAGCGTTACCATTTTTTGCAAACTGGAAGAGCCTCCAAATTCCTTACGTACTGTTCAATACACAGATTGAAAGCGTAGATCCGCTTTGTTACATCGGGCAGGATTCTTACAGAAGTGGTTTTCTTGCTGCCAAGATCCTTAGTTTCGGTTTACCTTATCCATGCACCGTTTTGGTTGCGCATATCAATGAAGACATTCCAAACTCGGCTCACCTTATTACCAAAGAAAAGGGATTCCGGGATTATTTCCTGCTCGATGGGCGGGACAAAAAATATAAGGTCGTAAGTAAAGACATAAACTTTATCGAAGGCGGAACACTGGATGCACATCTGGAAGGAATTCAAAAGGAGGAAACCGAGCTTGCGGCTGTTTATGTGACCAACTCCAAAGCATTTGAAGTAGCATCCTACCTCGAGAGAAGTGGTAAAAAGGAAATAAAACTGGTTGGTTATGACCTTTTACCTTCCAACCTGGAATATCTAAATAAGGAAATTATCAATTTTCTGATTAATCAAAATCCGTTGGGACAGGGTTACTGGGGTATTCATCAGTTAGCAAATCATCTGATATTTAAAAAAGATATCCAGCCGATTAAGTTTCTTCCGCTGGATATCATTACAAAGGAAAATCTTGATTATTATCTGGATCCTCAGTGAATTGTTCCATGTCAGAAGTTAACAGTTACTGGTTCACAGTTAGTCCTTATATTAAAATTCGAACTGGCTGTACATTTCTTTAAGTTTTGGCTCGGTTTCTTTGGCGCGGATGTCTTTACGTAAAGCTGTAACGCCTTGGATGTCTGTAAGCAATCCTAAAACCTGGAAAGCACCAAAGCGTACAAAGTATGCTGGATTTTCCCTTGCAAGTCCTTCCAATACAGGTATACTTTGTCTCTGTACATCCTGTTTTGATTTAATCAGGAATTTACCAAAAACCTGAAGAAAATTGTATTTGTCTGTTGGCTTCATCGGTTTCATTTTCTCCAAAAACCACTGGTAGCGTTCCGGTTCGGCAAGTCCTGCGTAATAATTGCCAACCGAAGTGACAATGGCATCATTGGGCGAATCTTCAAACTTCTGTGCAACTTCTTTTGCGTCAGATGGCTGGCCCATCAGGTATTTCTCAATAGCAACAGATACAACCTGGTAGGAACTGTCTTCAAGAGCCTGGCGATAGATACTGTCGCTGTTATTGTCTCCGTAGGAAGCAAGTGTAATGATGGCTTCGGAGCGAACCTGCGGGTGCGGGTCAACGCGGGCACGGTCCTGAATCACTTTTTCGATATCCACAAAACCCTGACCGTCATATTCCGCAAAATTGGAAATTGCCATTTGTCGAAGTTTCCAGAATGGATCTGTCATAGCCTTCACTAGCACGCCTCTTACCGTCGTATCTGCCAGTTTACCTTCCAGCTGCGCAAGTGCCTCATATTTAGCAAGAAAAGTACCTGAATTTTTGTACTGAAATACCATCTCACTGTTTGGCTTCTGATGTTCGATGGTACCCAGTAATTGCGACTCGGCATCAAACAAAACCAGATCCGGTTTTTTGGTTGCGGGAAATTCCAGTGTTTGGTTCGCCTTATCCACCACAACATCATAACGGCTTTTTTTGCCACCAACCCAAACATCTATCTTTAACGGCAGGCGATAAATCGTCGCAGCAAGTGTATCCTGCGTCTGTTTAATTTTAAGAACTACCTTATTGTTTAAGTACTGCTGTTCGACCTTTATCTGCGGATGACCCGGGCGATGAAACCACTGATCAAAAAACCAGTTAAGATCCTGACCGGTTATTTTTTCAAATGACATACGGAGATTATCTATTTCCACCGTACCCCAGGCATTGGTTCTGAGATAATGCTGCAATGAAGCAAAAAATGCTGCATCACCTGTAAGATTCCGGAGCATGTGCAAAATCCGACCGCCTTTTGCATAGGAATGGCTGTCGAACATGTTTTCAGCATCTTTGTAAAAATAACGGATCATCGGCTCCTGCTTGGTTTCAGCTTCACCAAGGTATTGCTTCATTTCAGACAGGTTCTGCCAGTCGGCTTCATTTTTACCGTCGTTATATTCACTCCAGAGGTATTCTGCATAGTTGGCAAAAGATTCATTTAATGGAAGTTGTCCCCATTCTTCACAGGTAACATAATCACCAAACCACTGATGAGCCAGCTCGTGAGCAATAACCCCATCCGAATTTCCGTCGATCAGTGAACGACTGTCGTTTTGTACGCCTTCTTCATGTGTTGTCGCCGTAGTATTTTCCATGGCGCCTGCTACAAAATCTCTTACCGCAATCTGTGCATACTTTTCCCACGGAAAGCTTACACCGAAAATATTAGAAAAGAAACCGATCATTTCGGGAGTTCTTCCGAAAATAGCATGTGCATCTGCGCCGTATTTGGGTTCTACATAATAGCTAAGTTCAAGACCATTTGGCATCATGTCTTTGGCAACAGCAAAATTCCCTACGGCCATCATCACCAGATACGGTGCGTGAGGCAGGCTCTGCTTCCAGTGATCCGTACGCATTCCTTTTTTGTCTTCTTCCTGAGCAACCAGAATTCCGTTCGATAGTGTTTTGTAAGAACTGTCAACGGTCATATAAATGTCCTGAGTAAATCTTTGGTTGGGTGCATCAATTGTTGGAAACCAGCACGAACTTCCATCCGTTTCGCCATGCGTCCAGATTTGTTTTGGCTTATTTTCATCCATTCCGTCGGCGTTGATGAAATACAGTCCTTTGTCTATCGGATGATCTCCTGGCTGGTCACGCGGAATGTCATTTGGTTTTGCTGTATAAGTTATCCTTACAAAAACGTGATCATTTTTGGTATAATCGCGTCCGAGCTTGATGATCAGTTTACGTTTGTCGTAAGTGTATTCGAGTTTTTTTAAAACCAGCTTATTGATTTCTGCCAGAGTAGCCGAACCATAGTCCGATAAACTGTCAAGCTGAACAACCTCTTTTACCTCAAATCCTTTTGCATCCAGTTCCAGTGTATTTTGCGGATAGAAATGCGGACTGAATTTAATAATGGCAGTCGCAGGCATTTGCTGGCGCTGCCAGTCAAACTTCACATCCAGGCGGGTATATTGAATATCGTTTTTAAGAGTACGTTCAGGTCTGTATGGTCCGTTTGGCGTAAGCATGCCGGGTACTCTTCTGTAAAGTGTATCAGCCGGTATAGAATAGCTGTTTGCATTGGCAGCAAAAGCGGCAAATAATAAAGGAATTGCAAAAAGTAGCCAGATTCTGTTCTGTATAAAGCTGTTACTCATTTGACGGGTCATAACCGTTTCTGGTTTGGACGTAAAGTTGAAGTTGTTCAAATTTAATCAGTTAGTATTATTTTTTCAGCCATTGAGCTTGATTAAACACGTTCCATAAGACCGGTTTCGGCTGCCCTTCTGGCCGGAATATAAGATACGGCCACAGTTATGATAACGATAATTGCCCCGGTAAAGAATATATCACCCCAGATTAATTTAACGGGATAGGCATCTACCAGCGAGCTTGCCATGCCCATGGAAACAAAGCCGTATTGCATTTGCAGCCAGCAAAGTCCTGTTCCTAAAATTAATCCGGCCAATGCGCCACTGAATGCGACAATAGCTCCTTCAGCCAAAAATATTTTCCTGATTAATGATGGTGTTGCACCAAGGGCATATAACATGATTACATCTTTTTTCTTTTCAATAGCAAGCATACTCAGGGAAAAGAAAATGTTGATTGCCGCCACTAAAATAATCAGTGACAAGGTTACCGCAACAAATAATTTTTCAACCCGTATTGCCCGAAGCAGATCTGCATTGAGCGCGTCCCGGTCTTTCACCAAAAAATCCTTGCCTAACTTTTCTCCCAATGCCTTACTTACTTTCTTTTCGGAAAATTCGGGTCCTGTCTGAACTTCCAGAGCGGAACGCTGCCCCTGGTATTGCATAAGTGACTCTACGATGGAAAGCGGGGCTATGATGTAGTCGTCGTAGCGGGTTTCAATAAAGAAAATTCCTCCGGGACGGATTGGAATTTGATTAAAAGCCTCAGAAGAAGTTAAATTCAGAGTTTTTGTACCTGAACGAGGGTAGAGCAATTCGATAGGAGTTAGGATTTCAGCCAGGGAAATCGACAGTGCATTTCTAACACCTTCAGCTATAATGGCGTAAGGCGTTCCATTTGAACCATACAATTTTAAGGAACCTTCAATAAGTGCAGAATCAAGCTGACCTCTGGTGATATAACTTTCATCCACACCTTTAAGACGGATGATTGTCTGGAGATTTCCATAACGTGCCAGCGCATTATCCTCAATCACCTGGGTGACCACTTTCACGCCCTCAACAGACCGGACCGCCTTCAAAAGTGAGTCAGAAACATTAAAACGTTTTCCCTCCGTCGGCATTACCCTGATGTCAGAATCGAAGGTTTTGAATATTTTTCGATTCAGATCCTCCATGCCGTTAAATACCGAGAGTACAACAACCATAGCCATTGTCCCCACACCCACACCAGCCATGGCGATGCGGGCAATCAGACTAATAAAACTACGTTTGTTGCGGGAAAAAAAGTACCTTTTGGCAATTCGGTAAGGAAGATCCATTATCAGGCTAGCATGAAATCAATTAGAATCTTCTTCGTCTTCCGGTGGTGCCGGCGGGATAATAATGTCTGAAAACAGCAGATCCATTTTAGCAGCATATTCCGCAGTATCATCAATATAAAATTGGAGATGCGGAACAATCCGTAGCTGGTGGCGAACTCTGTCTGCCAGTTTTTGACGAATGAACTTTGTATTTTCCTGAATCGTCTCCAGAAGGAATTTTTTATTTTTTTCAGGTAAAAAACTGAGGTAAGCTCTTGCTATACCTAAGTCTGGTGTAACCCGCACGGCTGTTATTGTAACAAACGCTCCGCTTGTTAAATGCTGTGCATCTTTTTGGAAAATTTCACCCAGGTCTTTCTGGATCTGTCTTCCTACTTTTTGTTGTCTTTTTGATTCCATTTTGTTGCTGAACGGATGGTGCATGTTTGGTATAATCTGCTGCTGCGAATTCTTACGCGCTACCTGTCATCCGCTATTTCATATTTAAATAACCACAAATATCCATACTTATTTTGTTTTTGTAGAACCCGGCGTTGTAATTTCGTGAAAGTTATTCTGATAGGATACATAACCGACACAATTCTTGCTAAGTTTTTTCAGAGTCAATGCGCGCTATCAGATCATCAGTCTGGTCGTATTTTTCCTTCTGCTCAGGCTTCCGTTCTTTCTTGGCGGAGCACCTTTGCTGATCCCTGAACATAGCTGGATGCTGGTTGGGGAGCAGATGCACCATGGTTTTATGCTTTACAGGGATGTATGGGATAACGTGAGTCCTTTTTCGGGATTGGTTTACTGGCTGCTCGACACACTGTTTGGGAGACAGCAATTGGTATATCAATTGGCTGCCGTAGCAGTTTCACTTGTTCAGATTTTATATTTCAATTATGTAATCCGTGCAAGAGAAGTTTTTCCTGAACGCACATTTATTCCCGGAGCCATCTATGCTCTATTCCTGAATATTTCCTTTGACCTTGGGACTTTGTCGCCTATGCTGATGGCGAACACATTTCTGCTATTTGCATTTGGTTCGATTGTGAAAATACTCGTGAGACGGGAGGTTACCAATCAGGTTTTTGAGATGGGATTATACATTGGTATCGCAACGTTGTTTTATCTTCCGGCTTCTCTGTTTATGGTTTGGGCATTTCTTGCCTTGCTTTTTTATACCGGTTCAACCATCAGGCATCACTTGCTCGGTGTTTTCGGATCTGTTTTTCCTTTGCTGATGGTGGTTCTGTTTTTCTATATGAACAACAGTCTGGAAAGTCTTAACAGAAATTTACTTACCTCTGTTTTTCAGGTAAAACAATATAACCTGAACGACTTTTCATCGCTGCTGGCTTCTTTGCTGCTTCCGCTGGGATTTGGAATAATGGGTTTTATGCGGATTTTTACAACACTGCGCTTTGTGAATTACCAGACCAGGATTCAGCAGGTTATGGCATTGTGGTTTATTATCGCTGTTTTCACTATTCCGCTGATGCAATATCTGGCTCCGATGCAGTTTGTAATATTCATTCCTCCGGCAGCCTTTTTTGCAACGCACTATTTTCAAAGCTTTAAGAAAAAAAGTATAGCGGACGAAGCGCAGTTTATGCTTATGGGAGCGGTAATTATCCTGATTCAGTATCAGGGCTTGAGAGGTGTTCTGCCGGGCGTATCAATGGCAAGATTGGAAAATCTTAGAGTAAAAACCGCTGCATTGCCACCCGACATACAGAAAAAGCGGATTCTTGTTTTAGGGCAGCATTCCGGAGAATATGTGAATAATTTCACAGCAACGCCATACCTGAACTGGGACCTGGCCCGATACGATTTAATGAATCTTGACAATTTCGACAGTGTTATACATGTCTACGATAATTTCCGGAAAGATCCTCCGGATTTTGTCATTGACAAATCTAACATCATGCCGAAATTGTTAAACCGCGTTCCGGCTCTTCAGAAACAATATGAGCAAAGTCCCTGGAAGAATATTTATCAGCGAAAAATTTAACTAACAGGAGATTTTATCAACACGGGTCTGGTGTCTCCCTCCTTCAAATTCGGTATTTAAAAAAGCCTGTACACTTGCCAAAGCAGTTTCCAGCTCAATAAAACGAACAGGCAGACAAATAATATTCGCGTCGTTATGCTGTCTTGCCAGAGGTGCCAGAGGCAAATCCCACACAAGGGCTGCTCTTATTCCCTGGTGTTTGTTGGCAGTGATACAAACGCCCTGCCCACTTCCGCACAAAAGAACTCCTTTTTCAAACTCACCACTTTCTACCGCACTGGCTACCGGATGTGCGAAATCTGCATAATCTGCGGAATCCGTACTGTATGTTCCAAAATCTTTTACCTCGAAACCATTGGTGGTAAGCCAGTTTATTACAGGTTCTTTATAAGGAAATCCTGCATGATCCGAACCGATAGCAATTTTTCTCATTACTTTTTTGTTAATTATAGCCCTTTAATATAAAATAGTATTAAAGATTGAAGTCTGGCTCTTTTGAGTTAAACTTTTGCAAAGTTAATATTATCTGTTCAACAACTAAATTGAGTATAAAGAATGAGTGAAGAAATAAAACCAACCAATGGAGAATTAATAGATGTTTCCTTGCTCAATCCTGCGGTTCCCGAAGATGAAAAAAGAATAAAAGAAGCTTTTGAAGATCGAAACTGGAGTGAAATAAAAAGTGCTGATTCCTGGGTTATCTTTAAAGTGATGGCCGAATTTGTTGAAGGCTTTGATAAAATGGCAAAAATTGGGCCCTGTGTGTCCCTTTTTGGTTCTGCACGTACGCTGCCGGACAACCCGCACTACAAAACTGCTGAGGAAATCGCGGCCAAGCTGGTTCGTCATGGGTATGGTGTAATTACCGGTGGCGGGCCGGGTATCATGGAAGCAGGTAACAAAGGTGCCCACGAACAGGGCGGAAAGTCGGTTGGGCTAAATATTAAATTGCCGTTTGAGCAACACAGCAACATTTATATTGATCCGGATAAGAATATCAACTTCGATTTCTTCTTTGTTCGTAAAGTGATGTTTGTAAAATATTCACAGGGATTTGTGGTCATGCCGGGAGGTTTTGGAACGCTGGATGAGCTTTTTGAGGCGATGACGCTGATCCAAACAAAAAAAATCGGTCGTTTTCCGATCGTGCTGGTTGGCAGTTCTTACTGGTCCGGCTTGCTTGACTGGATTAAAACGACCATGCTGACCGAAAAGAATATCAATGCTGAGGACTTGAAATTAATAAGCGTTGTAGATACCCCGGATGAAGCTGTGAGGGTAATTGACAACTTCTATTCCAAGTATTTATTGAAACCGAATTTTTAATAGCCGCTGGTGCAGACGGAATACCATTGAGGCAAACCTGTTGGGGACGCTGTCAGTGGTATTTTTTTGGGACACACAATCTCTACATCAGAAATCAAGATATGGCCTCAGCTTTTCAATTGTATTTTCATCCAGAACCTTCACTTTTTTTAGATCTTCTGCAGACTTAAAGCTTCCATGCTGAATTCTGTAATTCACGATTACAGAAGCAAGTTTTTTATTTCGGAGGTAAGAATGGCTGCTCAGCTCTTCCGCAGTGGCGGTATTAATATTTATCTTCTTCACCGGAGTCTCCACTTTTGCATAGCGGTTTAATTCTGAAAGAGCCAGCGAATCCAATCCAAAAATTTCACTAAACTGCGCCGTTGAATAAAATCCGCCAAGCGCATCTCTAAACTTTAAAATCCGTACGGAAAGTTTGCTTCCGATACCTTTTAATTTGACCAACTGGGTTGTGTCGGTGGTGTTGATGTCAAATGAAGCGATTGCAGGTTTGGTATAAACTTTCTTTTCCCTGACGTAAATATTGGTAGCCGGCTTTTCCGGGTAGGAAGGTTTGAGTTCGGTTTTCGTGTATGTTTTTGTTGTTGCCGGAAGACTGATGTATGGTTCCAGCGTTTTATAAAGATCAGACGGGAAGTCATAAATGTGAAGCAAGTCTTCTTTTTTACGAAACTGTCCGCCTTTATTACGATACTTATCCATTCTTTTTGCAAGAAAAGGCGGTATGCCCAGTTCTGTTAACTGCTCAATACTTGCTTCATTCGGATTAAAGGTAAAGAGCCTGACAGGCTGTTTGGGTGCTTTGCTGTATTCTTTACGGGGATAAGAATTTTCTGTTCCTTTTGATTCTGCGGAGTTATTCAGTTCAGCTACAATGCTATCCAGTTTCTGAATGTTGGCCGGTTCGGATGGAACCGGAAAGAGAGGGAGGATCCAGCGTCGGAACACAAATGGAGTCCAGATTAAAATGACGATAAGCACCATGAGCACCAGTGTGCCGCGCGCTTCTTTTCTGGAAATATTAAAAAAGTGCTGTATCTGGTCAATAATCCGTTTTAGCATGTGTCAAATTTTCGATGGAAGTGAACCTTTGACGTAAGAATGCTAAATTGGTTTCCAGATTTTTAGCGTAGAATTTTCAGCGATTAGATCAAAGTCGCTGTCATTATGGCAAAGTTCAATATCAAAGTGAATGGCGTAAGCGGCAATCAAGCAATCGTTAGCTTTTCTAATTGTTACCCCTTTTTTTCTGAGTGACCGATAAAGTTGCGCGGCGTCAAACGAAGCAATGTATGGATCAAGTGTTAATGGAAGCAGTGCCTTAAAAGCATCAACCGTTTCATTCATATCACGATCATTTCGGATGCCCTGGAGTAACTCCTGTAAAATTGTTGGGCAATAACATACAAGATCCGTAATAAGTGAATCGTCGAGCAGATCCGTCTGGGCAGATTTAACACCATTTTTATAATCAATCCAGACTGAGGTGTCAAAAAGATGATATGTCATAAGTTCTCATTTGTTCTAAATCGCCTTCCCATCCGCCTTTACCACGGGTTTCCCTCAATCTCTGGCGACGTTTTATATTTATTAACTCACTCAGTGCCAAATCAATAATTTCTTTTTTTGTCCTAAGACTTTGATCAAGATTTCTCAGTTTTTCAATTTTACTTTCGTCTATTTCAACATTAGTTCTCATATTGCTCAAATTTTTATACACACGAATTTACAAAATTTATACACATTCATATTCATTCCTTCTAAATTCCCTATTTTTGCCGATTCGCTGGGCGTAAGCTTTTGCTATTTTCTTTTTGAGACCTAATAATTTACAAAAACATAATGAGCCAAGTACCTGCAACCTCTTTACAAGACATTATCGGGCATGCAAAAGAATATGGATTTGTGTTCCCTTCTTCCGAAATATATGATGGATTACAAGCTGTTTACGACTACGGACAAAACGGTGTTGAATTAAAAAATAACCTGAAAGCGGCATGGTGGAAAGCTATGACGCAGCTTAATGATAATATTGTTGGTATCGATGCGGCCATTTTTATGCATCCGCTGACCTGGAAAGCATCGGGGCACGTGGATGGTTTTAATGATCCGATGATCGATAACAAGGATTCCAAAAAGCGCTACCGTGCTGATCAGCTTCTTGAAGGAAAAGCGGAACAATATGAAAAAGATGGTGAGCCTGAAAAAGCAAAAGCCTTACTTGCTGAAATGGGGCGTTTACTTAGCGCGGAAGACCTGGCGGGTGTCCGCGAGCTGATCATCTCAGAAAATATAAAATGCGCAGTTTCCGGAACCAACAACTGGACGGAAGTACGTCAGTTTAACCTCATGTTCAGCACGCAGGTTGGTTCTGTTGCCGAAGATTCAAGTTTGATTTATCTGCGTCCCGAAACGGCTCAGGGAATTTTTGTGAACTTTCTGAATGTACAGAAAAGCGGCAGGATGAAGGTTCCTTTTGGAATTGCACAGATCGGAAAGGCTTTCCGTAATGAGATTGTAGCCCGTCAGTTTATTTTCCGGATGCGTGAATTTGAACAAATGGAAATGCAGTTTTTTATTCGTCCCGGCACTGAAATGGCCTGGTACGAATCATGGAAAGAAACACGCATGAAATTTCATAAGGCAATCGGTTTGCCAGCAGAGAAGCTGAAATTTCATGATCACGACAAGCTTGCGCACTATGCCAACGCCGCAGTTGATATAGAATATGAATTTCCGTTCGGGTTCCGTGAAATGGAAGGTATCCATTCCCGAACTGATTTTGACCTCCGTAACCACCAGGAACTATCCAAAAAGAAGCAACAGTATTTTGATTCGGAACTGGATGAAAATGGCAAGCCTTATGGAAACTACATTCCTTATGTTGTTGAAACATCGGTAGGAGCAGACAGGCTTTTCCTGGCAACTTTCTGTAATGCCTACACTGTGGAAACAGTGGGTGAGGGTGAAAGTGAAAAACAGCGTACATATTTAAAATTGCATCCGGCTCTTGCGCCGTTTAAAGTTGCTGTACTTCCGTTGGTTAAAAAGGATGGTTTGGCGGAAAAGGCGCAGACTATCGCCAATTCATTGAAATCTTCTTTCCGTACCACATACGATGACGGTGCAGCGATCGGGAAACGTTATACCCGCCAGGATCTGATCGGGACGCCGTTTTGTGTGGTTGTTGATTACCAAACCATGGAAGATGATACCGTTACAATCCGTCATCGCGATACGATGGAACAGGAACGGGTATCAATCAGCGAATTGAAGGAGAAAATTGGCTACCAGGTTGCCATTGAGCGGATTTTGGAAGCGATTTAAACAAAAAAGGTATTCATTGTCAGGGAAGAAATTTCAAAAATCTCGGGTTTGTTGAACATTGAAAGTTATCTGTTGAGCATTAAATATTTCTGGTTTATTTAAAAAAAATCATTATTTCATAAAACAAATAAAGGCCTCAAATCGAGGCCTTTATTTGTTTACTTTATATCATAAATTAATGTTAAGCAAGCTTAACATTAATTGCGTTAAGTCCCTTGCGTCCTTCCTGAAGATCGAAAGTTACATCATCGCTTTCGCGAACTTCGTCCACAAGACCGGATATATGTACGAAATAATCAATTCCTGTTTCTGTGTCTTTAATAAACCCGTATCCTTTTGAGTCATTGAAGAATTTTACTGTTCCCTGATTCATATTAATTATTATATTAGAAATTTCCCAAATGTACGGATTAAGAAAACAGATAAGCAACTTTTGTTTTTACTCGGGAAGATTCAACCCACGGCGTTCTGTTTTGTTTAAACATATTTTTTTCGTTTCAGTCAATCTCCCTACCTTTGCGTTTTAGATAGCATTTACATGACAGAACAGATTCTGATTTTAGATTTTGGCTCCCAATACACGCAGCTTATAGCGCGTCGGATTCGCGAGCTGAATGTTTATTGTGAAATCCATCCTTACAATAATTTCCCCGAACTCACTCCGAATATCAAAGGTGTAATCCTTTCAGGAAGTCCCTGCTCGGTGCGTGACGAAAATGCACCAGGCGTTGATCTCGATAAATTTCGCAAAGTTGTTCCCCTTTTGGGCGTTTGTTACGGAGCGCAATTAATGGCTCAGGTACTTGGGGGCGATGTAAAACCTTCCCAGCACCGCGAATATGGCCGGGCGCATCTGAAAATTGATGATACCGATTCCTCTTTACTAGCTGGTCTTTCGCCGTCTTCACAGGTTTGGATGTCTCACGGCGATACGATCGTTCGTGCTCCTGAGAATATCCGCGTTATTGCTTCAACTGAATCGGTTCATGTTGCAGCCTTCAAAGTGGAAGATGAACTTACTTATGGCATTCAGTTTCACCCTGAGGTAACACATTCCGCAGAAGGTAAAAAGCTGATGCACAACTTTGTAGTAAATATCTGCGGATGTAAGCAAAGCTGGACTTCTGATTCTTTCGTTGAAGAATCGGTTCGTCATTTGCGCCAGAAATTGGGTGATGACAAGGTCGTGATGGCTCTTTCCGGGGGTGTTGATTCTACGGTTGCAGCAATATTGGTTCACCAGGCCATTGGTAAAAATCTGTATTGCATCTTCGTAGATAACGGTTTACTCCGTAAGGATGAGTTTGAAGAAGTTCTTCATTCTTACCAAGATATGGGGTTGAACATCAAAGGTGTTGATTCAAAAGATCATTTTTATCAATCACTTGACGGACTTTCGGAACCGGAAGCAAAACGTAAAGCGATCGGTAAGTCTTTTATTGAAATATTTGACCAGGAAGCACACCTGATTGAAGACGTAAAATGGCTTGGACAGGGAACGATTTATCCGGATGTGATCGAGTCGGTTTCTGTTAAAGGACCATCTGCGACCATCAAATCACACCATAATGTGGGTGGTTTGCCTGACTTCATGAAATTGAAAATCGTTGAGCCTCTGAATACTTTGTTTAAAGATGAGGTAAGAGCGGTTGGACGAACGTTAGGTATTGCTGAAAAAATACTGGAACGTCATCCTTTCCCGGGACCCGGTCTTGCTATTCGTATTCTTGGTGAAATCACTCCGGAAAAAGTAGACATTTTGCAGCAGGTTGACGCTATTTTTATAGGCGGACTGAAAAAATGGAATTTGTATAAGGAGGTTTGGCAGGCAGGTGTAATGCTTTTACCTGTGAAAAGTGTGGGCGTAATGGGGGATGAGCGTACTTATGAAAGTGTCGTGGCGCTTCGGGCAGTAACTTCTGTCGATGGAATGACCGCCGACTGGGCGCATTTGCCTTATGATTTTCTTGCCGAAGTTTCCAACGATATCATCAATAAAGTAAAAGGGGTAAACAGAGTTGTTTATGACATTTCGTCGAAACCGCCTGCAACAATTGAGTGGGAATAAATCCAATATATACAAAAACGAAAAAAGCGGATCGATGTCCGCTTTTCGTTTTATATTCTTGACTTGAAGTGTCAGGATCGCCCGACTCTTCCGCTGATCAGGCTCAACACAAATAACACAAGGAAAACGAAGAATAAAATCTTAGCAATTCCTGCTGCACCGGCAGCAATTCCACCAAAACCAAGTACCCCGGCAATGATAGCCACGATTAGAAATATTACTGTCCATCTAAGCATAATTGACAAAAGTTATATGAGTTGTTAATAAATATCTGTTAAGGATATTAACAATTGTGTGCCAATGGCCAAAGTGGGTAATTGTTGTTGAATAACACTGAAAAGTCTTATTGAACTTAAATAAATTTATATTGATGGGGAGAATGATTCCCATTGGAGTTGATAAAATGAACAATTATACCGGCGTTTAATTAATAGCTGGTTTGCCCATAATTTGTATAAAGTTTTAGTGAACAAAAATGTTTTAGAATGAAAAAGTGGTTTTCAGTTTTTTTTGTAATTACAATATTTAGTACAGTGTCATCAGGGCAGTCAGATCGTTGGCAGCAGCGGGCAAAATATCAGATGAATGTTGATTTTGATGTTACAAACCATCAATACAAAGGTTCTCAGAGACTGGTTTACTCCAACAATTCGCCTGATACGCTTACAAAAGTCTTTTATCATTTATACCTGAACGCTTTTCAGCCGGGAAGTCAGATGGATGTTCGTTCCAGGACTATCAGTGATCCGGATGCGCGTGTGAAAGATCGTATTTCAAAATTATCACCTTCTGAGATCGGATACGAAAAAATCATTTCTCTGAAACAGAACGGAAAAGCATTGAAATCCCAGGTGGTGGGGACAATTCTTGAAGTTACGCTGGCGGAAAAGATCCTGCCGCATTCACAGCACACTTTTGAGATGGAATTTGAAGCGCAGGTGCCGGTTCAGATTCGTCGTACAGGCCGTAATAACAGTGAGGGCATTGATTATTCCATGGCCCAGTGGTATCCTAAAATGTGCGAATATGATTATGAAGGATGGCATGCCAACCCATACATTGCCAGAGAATTTTATGGTATCTGGGGAGATTTTGACGTAAAAATTACATTGGATGCTTCTTTCGTTGTTGCAGCGACAGGGTATCTGCAAAATCCGGATAAAATTGGTTACGGATACGGCAAAAAGGAAGTAAAACACAAAGCGGGAGATAAACTTACCTGGCATTTCATTGCGCCGGAAGTACATGATTTTATGTGGGCTGCCGATCCTGACTACAAACATGACGTTGTAAAAGTAGATGATAATCTGGATCTTCATTTCTTTTATACCGGAGATTCTCTCACAAAAACATGGAGGGAAATGGAGCCTTTGGCGGTAAGGTCTTTCAAAATCATGAATGAGAAATTCGGGCGCTATCCATACAAACAATATTCGGTTATTCAGGGTGGCGACGGCGGAATGGAATATCCAATGGGGACACTGATAGTTGGTCGCCAAAATTTGGGTGGATTGGTAGGTGTAACAGTTCATGAATCGATCCATAGCTGGTTTCAAATGATTTTAGGAACAAATGAATCTAAGTATGGCTGGATGGATGAGGGTTTTACAACTTATGCCCAAAATCTGGTAATGGCTGAATTATTTCCTACGAAGCTGGATGCACAGCGTGGGAGTACTGCCAGTTACCGAAGTTTGGTAAAGTCCGGTTTGGAAGAACCTTTGACAACCCATGCAGACCATTTTAATACAAACCGTGCTTACAGCGTTGCCAGTTATTCAAAAGGCGCCGTTTTCCTAAATCAGCTAGGTTATATCATCGGTAAGGAAAAGCTGGAAATTGGGATGAAACGCTACTTTAATGAGTGGAAATTTAAACACCCAAACCCGACAGATCTTAAACGGATCATGGAGAAAGAATCCGGTCTGGAATTGGACTGGTATTGGGAAGATTTCGTGGGAACAACCAAAACGATTGATTACGGTATTAAAGAAGTAGTCTCCAATACAGGAAAAACAGATATTGTTATCGAACGTATCGGGCAGATGCCTATGCCGCTTGATGTGGTGGTAAGTTATAAAGACGGAAGCCAGGAAAATTTTTACATCCCCCTTGAAATGATGCGTGGAGAGAAAATGGAAAAGATGTATGCTAAAACTACATTACTGGCCGACTGGGGCTGGACATATCCGGAATATAGTTTTGTGATTGATAAAAACCTTGCGGATATCGAAAGAATTGTAATTGACCCTAGTCAAAGAATGGCCGACGTCAATCCCGAAAATAATACCTACCCGTCTTTGCCGAGAACGGTACCACGTTTTAAAGCTGAAAAGGCAGGAACTAAGTAAGTTTTTAACTCAAATGAAATAGCTGCTTTTAATCTCAACGGACTAAAAGCAGCTATTTGTTTATCATGGATATTCAGCAAGAGCACGCTGAATTAATCTTACCATGTCAGCACCACCACTGGCACCGTTTACGCTTGAATTTTGGTAACTCTGTACAGCAACAGTATAGGGTTTTCCATCCCAATAGGCAAAGAAAGGGCCTCCGGACTGACCAGGCCAGATATCACCTCTGTGCGTAATATTTTGTGCCGAACTGGAATTTCCGTCAAGAGCAATCCCGTTTTGATAGATCGGACGCTGAGAACCTGTTAAATCTCCTGGATAACCGGTATGGGTGAAGACGGCCTGCCCGTCCCATGAATCAGAGTAGGTTTTGGATCCAAGCCAGCCAGTCGCGTTTCCTAAACGTTTATCAAGTACAATTACGGTATAATCGAATTTTGCTTCCGTTCCGTCGATCGTGGGTCCGGATACTTTGTAATTGTAGTAAACCTTCACCGCATAACCAAAGCCAAACGGCGGGACACTTCCGTTGTAATACATGGGTGTAAACTTGATCCAGCCCGTTTGGTTATTTGGTCGCCAGTCCACAATGTGGCTGCAGGTAAGCAAGTGACGGGGCCCGATCATAACGCCGCTGCCTGATCCCAGAGCAGATTCCACTTTCCCGCTGCATCGCCATGGATAATTTGTATCGTAAAAAACACGGCGGTTATCCGGTCCGAAGATTGTTTTCAAAGGCCCCCCAGCCAGATTTCCTATGAAGGTGTTTCGGTCAATGAATGCCGGTTTGTGATCCTTTTTTGCCTCAGCCTTTGGAACAGCACTAAATCCTGCCTGTTTTGGTATAAAACCTTCTGTACTCATTTGTTCCTGAGAAGACCGCAATGGACCGCTTTCTGCTTTAACGCCGATTGCCTCTCCGCCCTTTGGATAGGTCAAACCATCAATAACTTCCGTTTCGACTTGTTGGTCAAACTTATTGTCGGCTGAACCTTTCTGCGCAATCTCTGCATCGATGGATTTTAGTTTTTTAATTTCTTCGGCTGTCATCGGATCAGCTGGCTTAACTTTATTCTTGGTTTCCATAATGAATTTTGTTTTAAAAGATTTGATTGTTTGGACATAGTTTTCCTGTCAGACTTTTTTTTTGTCTGTCCAAGGTTTGGTTAAGGGGACTTTGTTCTACTCGACTTTAAACCGGTAAATGGTTTGTTTTATTGGTTTTACATTTTTCTCCCAGCTGCGTGAAAGACTGAAATGCAGGATGGCTGAACCCGTAGACATCGCTGTAATAATGAAGTTTTCGTTAGCGCTTTCACCTGATATAGGAGATTTTTGTTCCTGAATCTGTTTTTCAATTTTAAGGCAGTCATCTCCATCTGTTTCAACAGTCCATTCGTGTCCCGTTGTGCTTTTACCAATAAAGGACAGAGTCGTGTGCGCTCCTTTTTTCAAAACAATCTGGTTGTCATCCTGCATGATACTTTATTAGAAAATTATTCAACCGTACGAATTGTCCACAAATCGCTGCAAAACTGGCTGTTACTGATGTAGGCATAAGGCATCCAGAAGTAACCCTTGATTCCCCAGGTAGTGTTCCATGAGTTACGTACCAGAACAGCCTGCTTTGCATCATCATAGCCAACAGCCACCACTGCATGTCCGCCCATGACGTGCTCAGTTGCCAATTTGGGCATAGGCATAATTCCTGTGCTGGCAACTTTTTGGGTCATGAAACTTGAATAAACAGTAAAACCAAATACAAAAGGAAAACCCTCCGCCAGACAGCCTTTAATCGCAGTGAGATTTACCGGAAGACGCTGGTAAGAAAGGATTTGGTTTTTAAGTGCGGTTGTATAACAGGTTTGTGGTGGTTTTTGGGTGAATTTTGCACCTGTGCCGCTGTTGTCATCGTAAGTCCAGTCTGCTTCGGGGCAAATTCCCTGTTTATTTAAAGATTTAATACCGTCGCGAAGAAAGGCGCCACTGTCCGAATTAACTGTGTTGATCAATACCCGTTCGTTGTAATACAGAAACAAGCGTGAAGGCATGAATGTTGGCTTATTTTGCTTGGTTTTACCAAATTCAAAAGTAGCTCCGAGCGCGTTTGCCGTGCAGCTGCCTAGTCCTCCCTGGTCATAAACCGGTGGACAGCCTGGTCTTAAATCAACTTTTAGCGGGATCTTCTGCATAATTTTCAGCGGGGCCGCATACATAAAATCTCTTGCGTCAGGAAGGTCGGGGAGCCAGCCAAATTTGAAGGCCGGCGCTTCGTCTTGTGCTTTGTCTGCCATTTTTGCCAAATTGTTTAAGGGTAAAAAGCAAGTTTAGAAACTGACTCAAACCGCGTATTTTTTCCGGAGCTCTCGGATATTTACGGTTCGGAAAAGGCAAAGAGCTTTTTCCATCACAAAGGTAAATTGTGCTATGGGGATATTATGCAGGACAAATACTTGATTTTTAGCGTATTTCTACGCCTTTTCACAAATGGTTGGAGTCTTAAAATAAAAATGTGAAGCGCAAGGACTTATTGAAATGAAGTTAGCGGCCAATTCTGATGTTGGTACCGATCCTGAATCCCATGCGCTGATATTTTCCGTTATGGAATTGTGCAACGGCTTCAACACGTACGACCCTGTAAATATTGTCGATGCCATAAACCAGCTCGGAGTAATTGCTGATCGTTGGGACTTTGAGATAATGAACCTGTAAGGTTTCGGATAAGCCCGTCACGCGTAATGGCTCAATACGGGTAAGCAGAAAATGTTGTAACGACCAAACCGCATGTGCCTGGAAAAACCATTCAGAAGTACTGTACTTGTAATAGGGCAGCATCCTGAACTGATAGGGAGGATCGCCCCATTGAAAGAAGAATTCATTGCCCATAAAATGGCGGTAATCCTGAAAGTAAATTTGTTTTTTACTTAAAAATCCGCCACCGTTAAGGCTGTAGTCCAGGCTGCTGCGTGGACCGAGACTTAGATTCTGACGAATTGTTCCCTGTAAAATTGAATAATCGACATCACCTGCGAAAGGTAAACCGCTTTTGTAATTTACAGCGAATGACGGCCCTTTACTACGCAAATATCTCTTTTCTCCGTTCCGGATCAAATACCTGCGCCACGGCCGAATGTTGGCGGTAAGATCCAAAAGCAACGCATTATGCTGAGGAAATCCAGTATTTGCCAGTTCGTCGTTCAGGGGCCGGTTGGGGGTGTAATCGTACTGGCTCCAGAAAAATATCGGTCGTGAACTTGGCTCATTATAAAGCTCTTTTCGTTTTTCATATTCCAGGCTGACGTCAATACCAAGAATGTCAGCAATGTTTTTTATTGAATATTCAGTTCTGATAAAGCGCTGTTGATACAGTTTCATCAGACTTTGGTCAAAAAGCCTTCCTGCCAGACTGTTAGGAAAGGGTAGAATAGGATTATTTCTGTTAAACTGAGACGCCATCTCACCGCCGGTTAAAAGCAAATTCCACTTATTGTTGCCAATATTGGTTTCGATATTTCCGTATAACCTTTTTCTTCCAAATGAATATCTTGCCAAAGGACGGATGCTGAACCTGTAAGACTTATCCCATTTTTTTTGCCATTCAGTAATAATGTTAAGGGAATTGCCTTCCACAGCATTGTAACTTATTGACAAAACAGGGCTTTTAAAATAAAATGTGCTTCGGTTAGCGAATGAATAGGTATTGCCTGTAATCAGATGACGTGCTTTAAAATGAGTAGAATCGGGTTTTTTCTTTTCATTTTCTGCATCTTTTACAACCTTGATACTGTCCTGCTGTGAATAACTGATCACCTCAGATTTTGTCAGCGGGATTGGTCGCAGATTTTGCCAATAGATAGTGTCTTTCTGGTTTGCATTGGGATCTACCACTATAGAATCCTGCCGAACCATCCGGTCGCTGCCGGCTTCCATCTTATTTTCCTTTTTCTGTTCCTTTTCGTATTGTTTAGTGAGTTTTCTGAAATTTTTGGTAGAAAATTCCTTTTGGTCTTTGATTAGTTTTTCAAGATTTTTTGTGCGGTCCCCCGAGCCGGCCGTCGCTTCCTTTTTGTGATCGTTAATTACAATGTCTTCTTTGAGGCCTGGATCAACATCCAGTTTATTGTATGTCAATGAAACCAGGTATCTGAATTCTCCTGCAAAACCCAGGTAACTTCCGTTGATTTTAAACTGCTGATTGACAGGTAACCAAACATTCTGAACCGGACTGAAAATTTGTTTTGCAGAGATATTTAATCCGCTGGTTGTTGTTTGAAGATCATAACTGTGAATAGCCCAGCGGTCTTCAATGATATACAAACTTCCTTTAAAAACACCTTCGCCGTAAGCTTTTGGAATAACTTTTATTTTGTTGACAATCTGTCCCTGGTCTTCAAAATAACCCTCGTATTCGAATTTATAAAATCCGAAAGCTTTTGGAGAAAGCGGTGTAACGGTGCCGGCTATTTCAGGACTATATAAACTGGCAAGAATGTATTCGTTTGGCGAAGGAATGCTGTTGTCGAGACTGTTGCGGGTTGAAACAATGTGTTGGCTATAATTGTTTGGCCGTCGGTATTTTATTTCGGCAACACTTTCGTTCAGTATTGCCTTCCCTTCCTGGACGCCTTCTTTTTTCAACCTTTTTTCTACCAGAAACGGAATTTTTGTAGGTAACGCCGTACTTCTTGAATAAACCTTTGCCGTGTATCCGCGTACCTGCAACTGATGAAAACGGGCTTTTGCAATGGCCTTCCGCATGATACTAAACGCCGGATCTTCCTGGCCGCTGGCTACGCTGGCTTCTTTCAGGTTAAGCGCCTGTTCTTCTAGCTGCACATCCAGTGTTACAAAATCACTCCCGACGATTACTGTTTTTGTTGCACTTTTAAAGCCAAGATATTGAAATATAAGCTCATAAGAACCAGCCGGCATGGTGAATTCGAAGACACCTTCGGCGTTGGCCATGGTACCATTGCTTGTTCCTTTTACGGCGATACCGGCATAGGGAAGTACTTCGCCTTTTTGCGTAGTGATTTTCCCGCGGATGCCGCCGGAAAAAGTTTTACCTGAAATGAAACACAGTAGGATCAGTAAAAAAGCAACGCGCATAAGGTTGAGTGTATAGTCAGATAGAAACGGTTCTTTCACTTTTTATTCGTGCAACTGGTGACCGCAGTTGCTGCAATAATTTGTATTGATGGGCATTGCTTTTCCGCATGAAAGACACTCAATGCTGTTTGTCCGTTTGCTTATCGGCTGGCTTCTTGACATTTCCACAGTTACAATTCCTGTGGGCACTGCAATAATTGCATAACCCATGATCATTACAATTGATGAAATTACTTGTCCCAGAGGCGTTTGTGGTGTGAGATCACCATAACCAACGGTTGTAATTGTTACAATTGCCCAGTAAATGCTTTGTGGAATGCTGGTGAAACCATGCTCCTCACCTTCGACTACATACATAACCGTACCAATGATAAGTACCAGGGCAACAATGGTTAGCATAAAGACCGTGATCTTCTGTAAACTGGCTATAATCGCAGTTTTAAGCACCTGCGCATGATGCACAAAACTGGTCAGTTTTAATATTCTGAAAACACGGAGGAGACGGATAATCCGGATGGTAACAAGAAAATGTCCTGCCGGTAAAATGAAGGTGAGATAAAAGGGAATAATTGAGAGAAAGTCAATAATACCAAAAAAACTGAACAGATATTTCAGTGGTTTTGGATGACTGTAAACACGCAGAAAATATTCAATTGTGAAAATAACTGTAAACAGAATTTCGAGCGTATGCAGCAACGGATGATAATTGGTGCGTATGGAAGGTACACTTTCCAGGCAAACGGTGAGAACGCTTAAAATAATAAGCCAAAGCAGGCAGAGGTCAAAAAGACGTCCCTGACGCGTGTGAGCGCCGAAAATGATAATAAAAAGCTTTCCCCGTAAAGAATTACGATCTATTGCCATGGCTATTTTTTATGTAAGCCGGCAATGTAGCAAAAGCCTTGTAATTGCGCAAAAGTAAAGCGCCACGGATAATCCGGATTTAGAGCCGGTATCTGTGGCGCTTTTTGATAATTTTGGAATTAATTACACTCTCCGTCTGGTGTACAGGTTGCTCCTTCAGTAAAAGTTACAAGTGGTGCAGGATTTGCTTTTTCCCACTCTCCGAAAGATTTTTCCAAAGCGCCCAGGAATGTTTCCGGCTGTTGCGCTCCTGAAACAGCATATTTTCGGTCTAAAACAAAAAACGGGACACCGCGTGCGCCTACCTGTTGTGCTTCATAAATATCATGACGAACCTCTTCACTGAATTTGGTTGTTTCAAGTACCGTTTTTAATTCTGTCGGATCCAGGCCAATCTGTTTTCCGAGCTCAATCAGCGTTTCCAGGTCGGCGGTATTTTTTCCATCGGTAAAATAAGCTTTGAACAATTGCTCTTCTGCATCGTCACCTTTTCCTTTTGTTTTAGCAAACTGCACGAAACGGTGTGCATCGAAAGAATTGGCAACCACCGCTTTGTCCAGATTATATTCCAGACCAACTTCCGCCGCTATTCCGGCGACATGGTTGTTCATTTCGGCAGCTTGTTCGAAACTCCATCCTTTAATTTCCGCGAGATAATCATTGATGTTTTTATCAGGTTCGGTTTTCATGGCTGGATTGAGCTGAAAACTTTTCCATTCAATCTGAATCTTATCTTTTTGAGGAAACTGTTCCAAAGCTGCTTCAAACTTACGTTTGCCTATATAACAGAATGGACACATGACATCACTCCATATTTCAACTTTCATTGTTGTCAGTTTTAAGCGAACTAATATTTTAAAGGGAGCATTGCTAACAGCTAAATCGCTATAAAAAGCTCTTCATCCGGTTTTCTTACTTTTTTGGCTTTTGAAAGTGCATCATTTTCCGAATCCCGGTAACCCAGCGTCATGATGACAACACTTTTTAGTCCTTTTTCTTTTAGTCCCAATATTTCGTCCAGCTTGGCATTGTTGAAGCCTTCCATCGGTGTTGAGTCAACATGTTCTGTTGCAGCTGCTACCGAAGCATGTCCCAAGGCAATGTAAGCCTGGCGTGCAGCCCAGTTGAAATTAACCTCTTCGGTACGGCTTAAAATCCCGCCACTGATCTTGTCGTGATATTGTGATAACGACTCAACAGTAATTCCACGCGTAACGGCCACCAGATTTATATACTCGCTGACCTGTTCCGCCGTAATCTTTTCCCACGCAGCAAAAACAAGCAAATGTGATGACTCTACTATCTGAGGTTGCGGAGCCGCTTCTTTAAAAATCCGGTCTTTCACGTCTTTGTCTGAAATTACGAGCACTTTGTATGGCTGTAAACCTACTGATGATGGTGACAGTTTAATAGCTTCGAGAATCGTGTTCAGTTTATCTTCCGGAACTGTTTCTCCGTTCATTCTCTTTGCTGCATATCTCCCGTTCAGCTTTTCTATTAAATCGCTCATTTTTTGTTACTTTTAAATATTGATATGCAAACTTAAATAAATATACTATACTTTTGTTAGTACTATACAAAAGGATAGTTAAAATAGTTCTTCAAAATGGAAGCAACAGAGGAGAAAGCAAAACATACGGTGGGCGAATGCACGAAAAGTATTCTGCCGGTCAGGGATGCGCTGGAGGTTTTGAGTGGAAAGTGGAAACTACCCATCATAATTTCCCTGATTTTTGGAAACAAGCGTTTTTCTCAGATAGCCAAAGAAATACCCGGCATTACGGACAAAATGTTATCGAAAGAATTACGGGATCTGGAAGCCAACTGTCTCGTAAAAAGATCGGTTTATGATTCAATTCCGGTTGTAGTGGAATACACACTTACTGAGTACGGACATTCCCTGAAGCCTGTGATTGAGGTCTTGAGAAACTGGGGAATTGCTCATCGTGAGCGGATTATGGGGAGGAAGGAAGGGTGACTGACCAGGATAGTTACTGGATGTTTTTATGCAAAATTTTGCTATATTTGAAAATATAGCCATAAATTTCTGAAAGTATGGATCGGATAGTAATTGAAGTGGAGGATAATTTGGCAAGAAGGTGGCGTAATGCTGATCCAGAAACAAAACAAAAGATTTCTCAGGGAGTTGACCATTTTTTAAGTACTATTTTTGAAAAGAAGGAAGATGAAATATGGCCATTTCTTGAAAAATTAAGAGCGAAAGCCGAGCAGAGAGGATTTAATGATGAGATATTGGAACAAATCTTAAATGAAAAATAGATTTGTTTTTGATACCAATACATTGATAAGTGCCGCACTATCTCCTTATTCTACAAATGCACTGGCAATTAAACGAGCTGAATTTTTAGGTGAAATAATTTATTCCAACTCTACTTGGAGCGAATTTCTTAATGTCTTGTTTCGAACTAAATTTGACAAATATTTTACGATCGACGAAAGGGAACTGCTTGTTGAAAAGTTTCTTCTCACATTTCGGCAAAAGAATGTGGACATTATTATTTCAGAGTGTAGAGATGTAAAGGATAATATGTTTCTTGAACTTGCTGTTAGTGCAAAAGCTTCCTGTATAATTTCAGGAGATCCTGATCTACTAATTCTGCATCCATTTAGAGGGATTCCAATAATTAACGCTACTGATTTTTTAAGTAGTTTTTGAATATTGTTAGTTGACAAAAAAGCCTGCAAATTCAAAGATGAACTTGCAGGCTTTTTTGTATTGTTAGACTTGGCAAGTCTAGTACTTTTATCCCAATTGATTAATGCAGTTCAAATCTTCAAACGCAACTTTCAAACGGGAGATCATGCTTTCTTCACCTTTGCGCAACCAAACGCGTGGGTCGTAGTATTTTTTGTTTGGCGAATCAGGTCCGTCCGGGCTGCCAAGCTGTGTTTGAAGATAACCTTCTTTTTCTTTGTAGTATTTCAAAATTCCTTCCCAGGTAGACCACTGAACGTCTGTATCAATGTTCATTTTGATCGCACCATATTCGATTGCTTCACGAATTTCTGCACGTGATGACCCTGATCCTCCGTGGAATACGAAGTTTACAGGAAGGTCACCTGTTCCGAATTTCTGTTTGATAAATTCCTGAGAATTATGAAGAATTTTCGGCTCCAGTTTCACATTACCTGGTTTGTAAACGCCGTGAACGTTTCCAAATGCAGCGGCAATCGTAAAGTTTGGAGAAATCTTCAAAAGCTCTTCGTAAGCATAAGCAACTTCTTCAGGCTGAGTGTAAAGTTTTGAGCTGTCAACATCACTGTTGTCGACACCGTCTTCTTCTCCACCCGTAACACCTAATTCAATTTCAATCGTCATGCCAATTTTAGCCATGCGTTCGAAATATTTTGCAGAGATTTCAATATTTTCTTCAATTGGTTCTTCCGACAAATCCAGCATGTGAGAGCTGTAAAGAGGAACACCATACTGATCAAAGTGTTTTTCACCTGCATCAAGCAAACCATCTATCCACGGAAGCAATTTTTTTGCGCAGTGGTCTGTATGCAAAATAACAGGAACGCCATAAAGTGCAGCCATTTGATGTACATGCTGAGCTCCGGAAATTCCACCTGCAATGGCAGCCTGCTGATTGGTGTTCGGAACGCTTTTTCCTGCAAAGAAAATTGCACCGCCATTGGAAAACTGAACAATAACGGGACTGTTAACAGCCTTTGCAGCTTCTAAAACTGCATTTACTGAATTGGTACCTACCACGTTAACCGCCGGAAGGGCATAGTTATTTTCGTTGGCATGGCGGAAAATTTCGCTAACTCCGTCACCGGTTACAACACCAGGCGCAAAGCGTTTTGTGGTTTCGCTCATAGTAAAATAGGATATTTTTTCAAGAAATAATTTTACAATTCGGATATTTAAAACCGATTGTACGGCAATTGCTGCAAGTTAGGTATTTTAAAGAAATTGGAGGAAATATGAACGCGTTATTATGAAAGGCCGGGTACATTTATTTGCCGGGCTTCATTTTAATCCAATCTGTGTATCTTTGAAATATAATAGGGGCTGAAATAAAGACAGCTTCATTTTTTGTACCGACATATTAATTCATGAATCCCAAACTTCTCAGGACAATATTGCTTGCACTTGCCATTGGTTTTTTTACCATGTGGGTTCTCGAATTCCGGCGGGCGGGAATGTTTGAAAGTTACTGGCTGCTGCTTTTAAGTATTGTTTGTTTACTCACTTTTCAGTTCAGGCGTTTGAAGGCCTCTTTGGAATTGAAAAAGGAAGAAGAATTAAGGCAGCAGAAAAAACAAAAGCCGGTTAAACTGGTAAAAAAATGAGCATTTTACTCTTTCTCACAGCAGTTTGTTTTTTTATCCTTGCAGGTTATTATGGGGCTGTCCGCTCTGTATTGCTTGATATTTCGTTTGACAGATATTCGCTTCGTCACGAAAAGGCGGAGGAGGTTTATCAAACACTTTACTGGCGCAGGATCCTTCGCATGCTTCGGCTGCTTGTTGTTGCCTTGGGCTGTTTGTCAGCGATAGGATTTGTCTACACCATTTTTAAAGAAAGTCCGGGTTGGGCTGAGAATATTTCGGTCACATTTTTGTTTATCGGACTGGCCATTTTCTGGATGTTATCTTACACAAGCTGGGTTAAAATTGGCAGAAGTTTTCCAAAACTTCTGGATTTACAAACCATGGCAGTCCGTTTTGGAGAGTGGCTGATGACGCCTGTTTACTGGCTGGTGGAACCTTTTGTAAAAGAGAATATTTTATCGCCGTCCCTTCGTGACGACGCTATTTCTGCCGATGATCCTGATTTCGACGATCACAGCATTGAAGAGCGCATGTTTATCAATGCGCTTGATTTTAAGGATTTAAGAATCCGTGACTGCATGATCCCGAGAACGGAAATTTCAGCTGTAAACGTAAATGCAAGTATTGAAGACCTGAGAAGAACCTTTCTCACCAGCGGACATTCCAAGATTATCGTTCACCGGGATTCTGTTGACGACGTACTGGGTTATTGCCATGCGCTTTCTCTTTTCAAAAAGCCAAAAGAGATCAGCAACATCATTACGCCAATTTTAATTGTGCCTGAGGCAATGCCGGCAAGTGATCTGATGCTGCGGTTTTTGGAAGAAAGAAGAAGTCTTGCCCTGGTTGTTGACGAATTCGGGGGAACTTCCGGACTTGTCAGCGTGGAAGATGTTGTAGAGCAGATTTTTGGTGAAATTCAGGATGAATATGATTCTACCGAGGACTGGACCGAGCGCCAGATTGATGAGCACATTTACATTCTGAGTGCGCGTCATGAAATTGATTATTTGAATGAAAAATATGGCTGGGAATTACCTGAAGGCGATTACGATACGCTGGCCGGAATGCTTATCCACCATCACGGTGACTTGCCCGATGTTAATGATACGCTGAGTTTACCACCTTATTCATTCCAGGTTGTGTCGATGCAGGATACAAGAATTGAGCTTGTACGGCTGACAGTAGAAGAGAAGGGTGTGAAGAAATCGGAAGTGAAGTAGTTGTGAATTATTAAGAATGAAGAGTTAAGAATTATGTATCGTTTGAAAATGTGTCGAATATTTGCAAAACAGTTTTTTAGAACTGTTGTAATTCTGATTGGTTTCTTTCCAACTGTCAGTATTGCTCAGAAAGCGGAGTTTGCAAAAAAAATTGAGACGATTTCGAAAGAGGCTCGTGGCGTAGTCGGTGTCGGGATCATGGATTTGAAAAGTCGTGAGACGATGGTCTTAAATCCAAGTCACAAGTTTCCGATGCAAAGTGTTTTTAAGTTTCCATTAGCCATGGCCGCTTTAGACCAGGTAGATAAAGGGAAATTTATTTTGTCTCAAAAAATACATGTCACCAGGCAGGATGTCAGTCCGAAAACATGGAGCCCATTATCTAAAAAATATCCGGAGGGCGAGGTGGATGTTACGCTTGCTGAATTGTTGAGTTACACTGTTTCCATGAGTGATAACAATGCCTGTGATATACTTTTCCGACTTTTGGGTGGGCCGAAAAACGTAGAAGATTATATCCGGACTTTGGGTGTGAAAGACATAGCGATTGCAGCTACGGAAGAGGAAATGTCGAAAGATTGGAATGTCCAGTTCACCAACTGGTCCCGTCCGGCCGCGATGCTTCAATTGCTGGACGTCTTTTTTAAAGGTAAAAAGCTGTCAAAAGAGAGTAACGATTTCCTTTGGAAAATAATGACAGAAACGACGACGGGGCCGAACCGGATGAGGGGATTACTTCCCAAAGAAGCCAGGGTCGCTCATAAAACCGGAACTTCGGGTACTAACGAAAAAGGAATAACTGCTGCGTCCAACGACGTAGGAATCATGACACTTCCAGACGGAAAACAGATAGCTGTGGTGGTGTATGTTTCCAATGCCGCTGCTGACGAGAAAACCAGAGATGCTGTAATCGCTCAAATCACAAAAGCAGCCTGGGATTACTATTCAGTTAAATAAATTCAGAAACCAACGCTTCTCAAATTGCATATCTCAGTTGAAAATATCGGCAAGAAGTTTGTTCGGGAGTGGATTTTTCGTCACGCGAGTTTTGAACTGAAAGCCGGGGAGAAATATACTTTTGTCGGTCCAAATGGCAGTGGCAAATCTACACTTTTACAGCTACTTACAGGTATTTTTCCGGTTTCAGAAGGTACAATTCGCTATACCTGTAAAAATGGAAAGGAACTTGAAGTGGATGAATGGTATAAACATCTGGTCATTGCGGCGCCTTATATGGAACTTGTGGAAGAATTTACTTTAAAGGAAATGGTTGAGTTTCATGCCAAATTCAAACCTTTAAAAAATAAGATGACTGTTACGGAATTTGAAGATTTCATAAAACTTTCTCACGCAAGTCATAAACTGATCCGTCATTTTTCTTCCGGTATGAAACAACGCCTGAAACTTGGCCTGGCTTTTATGTCGGATGTACCCGTAATTTTCCTGGATGAACCAACAACCAACCTGGATGCGCAGGGGTTTCAGTGGTACATTGATAATGTTACGCTTCATACTGGAAACCAGATGCTTCTATTAGGTTCTAATGTTAAACAGGAATACGAGTTTTGTGAAAATATCATTTCGGTTTCTGCGTTCAAATAAAGACACAAAAGAATGCAACGGGTATGATAAAAACTGTACTGTTTTTCCTGATTTCTATTCTCACCTTATCCTTTTCTGCCAATGCGGCAGGAATGTTTTTTATTCAAAACCGGGGGCAGTGGGAAGATGATATCCTGTTTCGTACCGAAGTTCCGGGAGGTTTTCTGTTTTTGAAAGATCATTCCCTGGTTTACGTTTTTTATGACGCCTCTAAAATTTCTGCACAGCACGGAAAGGGCGCTTCTGAATCTGCTCTGGCTAAGTTGCCTGACCTGAATACCATTGCTGCACATGGTGTTGAAGTACAGTTTCAGGGAGCGGCCGCTGGTATTAAACACACTGCAAAAAATCCAGTAAGCACACGCTTTAATTATTTTTTGGGGAATGATAAAAACACCTGGGCGGGCGACGTTCAGGGTTTTGAAGAGGTGGTTTATGGAAATATTTACCCCGGAATCGACATGCGTATTTACATGCATCAGTTTACCCTGAAATATGAGTTTATTGTTCATCCTCAGGCTGATGCTTCGAAAATTAGTCTGAAGTATGAAGGTGCATCTGATGTAGTTTTGAGTGAAAAAGGGCAGATTCAGATCAATACACCACTGGGAAATTTTAAGGAAGCAGAACCTTATTCTTTCCAGGAAATCAATAAAACGGCAGTTGAAGTTCAATCGAAATTTACTTTATCGGATGCCAATACGGTCAAATTTTTATTGCCAAAAGGTTATAACAAATCGCGGAAGCTGGTAATTGATCCTGAACTGATTTTTTCAACCTATTCAGGATCGGTTCCCGACAACTGGGGGCATACGGCAACGTATGATGATGAAGGTAACCTTTATTCAGGAGGCACGGTATTCGGAACAAATTTTCCCGCAACGGTAGGTGCTTTTCAGGTTCGCTTTCAGGGTGGGGTAGATGTGGCCATCATGAAGTTTAATCCGGATGGAAGTGATCTTATTTATGCAACATATCTTGGTGGTGCAAGTACGGATATTCCAAACAGCCTAATTGTAAACAGCAAAAAGGAACTGGTTATTTTAGGGACGACTTCTTCCAGGAATTTTCCGACAACAACCGGTGCATTTCAAACGGCTTTTGGAGGAGGAACCGGCATCGTGCCTATTTCAGGGCTGGATCTACCGAATGGCAGCGATATTTTTATTTCAAAACTTTCCCTTAACGGGAGGCAATTAGCAGGCTCAACGTATCTGGGCGGAAGTGGAAATGATGGTCTGAGTACAGAGGACCGGGTCGTGGTAAGAAATTACGGAGATAGTTTTCGGGGAGAAATTATTACTGATAAAGACGACAATATTATTGGTGTAGCGTCAACAAACTCGACAAATTTCCCGTTAAAAAATCCAGTAAAGGGCAGTTTGGGAGGTAGGCAGGATGGTGTTCTTTTTAAATTTTCTGCGGATGTAACCAGCTTGCTTTGGAGTACTTATGTGGGTGGAAATCAGTATGATGCTGCGTTTTCTGTCAAACTTGCAGCGGCAGGAGATATCTACATAACCGGAATTACGCAGAGTACGGACTTGCCAGTTCATTCAGCAGCTTATCAAGCCAAATTAGGAGGCAGTGAAGATGCTTTTATCTCACGTTATAACAACGACAAACAAGCCGGAACAACGTATCTGGGCACCGAACAGGCAGACGGAGCTTATCTTCTGGATCTTGATGCCGGTGGAAATGTATATGTTTACGGGCTTTCGTTCGGCGCTTATCCGGTAACTTCTGGGGTTTATAACAATGCCAAAAGCGGTCAGTTTATCCATTCGCTGGATGCCGGGTTGTCCAAAACTAACTTCTCTACCGTTATTGGATCCGGGCGCGGAACACCGGATATATCGCCGACAGCATTTCTTGTAAATTCATGTGGTAATATTTACATCGCAGGATGGGGAGGAAACGTCAATATTTCTACCAATAATAATCTTGCAAGTAATACCAATGGTCTTGTTGTTACACCGGACGCGATACAAAGTGTTACAAATGGAAATAATTTTTACATTGCCATTCTTGAAACAGGGGCTAAGTCGCTGCTTTATGCCACCTACTTCGGCAGTACAGATCGTTCCGGAAATGCTCAGGGCGATCATGTGGACGGAGGGACCAGTCGCTTTGATAAAAATGGAGTGATCTATCATGCAACCTGTGCCTGTGGCGGAAGTCACTTTCCTGTGACACCGCAGGCCTGGTCCAAAACAAACAAAAGTTCGAATTGTAACAACGCTGCTTTTAAAATTGATATAGACCGGTTGAAAGCAGATTTTGACGTTTATGAAGGGAGTAAAAAAGATGTTGTAACAGGATGCGCCCCGCTATCGCTGTCGTTTGTAAATACCAGTGAAGGCGGTGTGGATTATATCTGGGAGGTAGACGGAAGTACTATTTCAAGAGAAAAGGATGAGGCCGAATATGTTTTCAGAACGCCCGGCACATACACAGTAACTTTGCAGGCCTACAACCGGCTAACCTGCAAGCGGGTTGATATCGCGGAAAAAAAGATCGTGGTTGAAACGATTAATGCGGCAATTAAAAGTGATACAACAGTTTGCGAAAACAGTAAAATACAGCTCTGGGCATCCGGAGGAACAACATATAAATGGACTCCTGCAACCGGTATGGATAATGCTCAGATCGCCACACCCACGGTTACGGTAAATGAAAATGCAACTTATTCAGTAGAAATTGGTAGCGCCGGCGGCTGTAAGGTTGTGCGGGAGGTAAAAATCAATGTTGATAAAAAAACGGATTTTATTGATATGCCTGATACCGAAATTTGTGTGGGCGCCTCGGTCGTCCTGTCTGTAACCGGCGGAGCGGAACAGTTTCACTGGCTGGTAGCAAACGGACTTCCTGAGACTACTGGCAGCTCTGTAACGGTGAAACCAACTGTCACGACAACTTATAAAGTTGAAGGTTTATACAAAGATGGTTGCAGGCCCATCAGGGAAGTTACAGTACGGGTCGATCGTTCGTATGAACCGGATTTTGAAATTGCCAGATCCGGGGAGGCCTGTAACGAGCCGGTCAGATATGGGATGACCAACCTTACCAAAAATGCATCACGGTATGAGTGGAATTTTGGTACAGGAAATACGGTAAACGATCCAAATGTTGAAAACTACGTTTATGAAACTCCGGGAGAATACTCGGTAACACTCACAGCTTACAATGCAGCGGGCTGTTCATTGACAGTCTCGAAAAAACTGGTTGCCGAGCCAGCCTTTATTTTAGCCAATGTAATTACACCCAACGGAGATGGCAAAAATGATTTTTTCATAGTTCCCGTAGCTCAGTCAGCAGTGGAGATATATAATCGCTGGGGTAAAAGAATTTATAAATCAATGGATTATAAAAATGACTGGGGAAAAGGAATTGCCAATGGTACCTATTACTACGTCGTCGATACACCAAACGGGAATCACTGCAAGGGCTGGCTGGAAGTTTTGGAATGAAATCCTGCCGGGCAGTAAGTTTTAATCCGGGAAAACGTTTTGTTTAGCTTATTTATATTAATTTTACATAAGCGACTAAATCAATCAAAGAACATGAAAAAAATATTCACATTTATATTCTCCGTTTTATCAGTTTATGCTGTTCAGGCACAGACTGCTGCTCATTTTGGTAAAGATATCAATGATAAAAAAGCAATAGAGGCCAGCGCACTTCCAAAAAAGATGGGAACCGCCGAAGCAATGCCCGCAAAAGTTACCGGAACTGTGGAATCGGTTTGCCAGGTAAAAGGCTGCTGGATGAAAGTAAAAATGGACAATGGCGAAACAATGCGGGTAATGTTTAAAGATTATGCATTTTTTGTTCCAAAAGATATAGCAGGAAAAACAGTTGTGTTTGAAGGTGAAGCACAAAAGAAAACGGTTCCGGTAGAGCACTTACAGCATTATGCATTGGACGCCGGTAAAAGTAAGGAGGAAGTTGCAAAAATCACCGAACCAAAAGAGGAACTGACATTTATTGCAGACGGTGTAATTGTGAAATAATTACTTCCGGAGTAGTAAATAATACCAGAAAGGGCACTTTTGTAGCGATACATCAGTGTCCTTTTTGTTTTTATGAAAATTAAAATTTTTGCATTCTTTCTTCTTTTTCTTTCTCAGGGTTCTTTCTCTTTCGCACAAAACATTACCTGGTGGAATCCGGCGACTTCCGCAACTCAGGTGATCGAAGGGCAGGCGTGGCCAAAAGAAATTAAAAATCCATATGACAGACTACCGGCTCGCGCTGAAAAAGATGTGAGAAAGCAGGTATGGGATTTATCACGGCAATCGGCCGGACTGATGATCAGGTTCCGGTCAAACTCAGCCAATATTAAGATCAGATATACAGTCGGAGGTAACCTTGCTTTGCCGCACATGCCGTCCACAGGTGTTAGCGGGATGGATTTGTATGCCGTTTCCAGCGATGGCGACTGGCTGTGGTGTGCTGCCAAGTATGCGTTCAAAGACACCATAACTTATGACTTTCAAAATTTGGAGCCGAATGACCGTTATCACAAACAGGGAAGGGAATACCGGCTTTTTCTTCCTTTATACAACAGTGTGAAATGGATGGAAATAGGCGTTCAGGAAGGTTCAAAGTTTACGCCGCTGGCAGTGCGCCCGGAAAAGCCAATTGTTGCTTACGGGACGTCTATCATGCAGGGCGCATGTGCTTCCCGTCCGGGTATGGCGTGGACTTCCATTCTGAGCCGCAAAATGGACCGGCCGTTTATCAATCTGGGCTTTTCAGGAAATGGTAAAATGGAAAAGGAAGTGCTCGATCTCGTGGGCGAGGTGGAGGCGAAAGTTTATATTTTTGACTGTCTGCCGAATCTTACGATCAGAACCGACGCAACTTACAGCATGACGGCTGAGGAAGTGAGAAAACGAATTCTGGAAGGAGTTCGGACATTGCGAAAGAAAAGACCGGAAACGCCTATCGTTTTGGCGGAACATCCCGGCTGTACGGATGGCGAGATCAATCCACAGCGAAGAGGTTATTATCAGGAGATCAATCAGGTGGTAGAGGAGGTCTTTGCACAGCTTAAATCGGAAGGAGTTGAAGATTTGTACATCATTCCCAAAGATGCATTTAACCAGGATATTGAAACGATGGTGGACGGAACACATCCGACGGATCTGGGGATGATGCGTTATGCAGAAGGTTATGAAAAACATTTAAGAAAAATACTCCATGAAGAAGCAGGTGAAGGGGTCACAACAATTCCAAGAACTCAGCTGCGCGAACTCAATAACTATGATTGGGAGGTTAGGCATCGTGAAATTCTTGAACTAAATAAAAAAACAGCGCCGAAAACAATTTTGATAGGCAATTCAATTACGCACTTTTGGGGTGGTTTGCCAAAAGGCCCAAAGGGAGTTGGACAGGAATCGTGGGAAGACACTTATGGAAAAATAAAGGTTTCGAATCTTGCCTATGGCTGGGATAGAATAGAGAATGTTTTGTGGAGAGTTTATCACGGTGAGCTGGACGGATTTCATGCGAACCAGATTTTTATTAACATCGGCACAAATAATCTGCAATACAATACAGATGAAGAAATTGTTGCCGGCTGGAAACTACTGATCGAAGCTATGAAATTTCGCCAGCCTCAGGCTTCTATCGTAATGACCGGAATATACCCGCGGCGAAACCAGGAAGAACGTATTGTACAATTGAACGCGAAACTGGCTCAGCTGACAGGAGAACAGAACGTTGGATACTTAAATCCCGGAACCGTATTTTTGAAGACCGATGGTAAAATTGACGAATCGCTTTTTTCTGATGGCCTGCATCCTAACGCGAAAGGGTATGCGCTGCTGGGAGCTGCGATTAAGGCTTATGTGAAACCTTAATAAGAAAAAGACGTCTAACAAATACACTAAAAACATTAGTTTCCTGATAAGGAAACTTTTAGATTTGTTAGAATCTTATGAAGCAAAAATTTCTAGTGGAATTTTTACCGGATGCGGTTGAGTTTATTGACAGTCTGGATGAAAAAGCGAGAGATAAAATAATCTATAATATTAGAAAATCTCAAATTATAGACGATGCTGAACTTTTAAAAAAGCTTAATAACAATATATGGGAATTCAGGACGCTTTATGGAGGAATTGCTTATAGGTTGTTTGCTTTTTGGGATAAGCATAATGAATCGGGCACAATAATTCTTGCTACTCATGGAATAATTAAAAAATCAAATCAAACACCTGTGAAGGAAATTGAGAGAGCGGAAGAGTTAAGAACAAAATATTTTCAACAAAAAACATATAATAAATAATGGAAAATCAACTTCAAACAGTTTCTCTCGACACACTTGTAGATAAGCATATCGGTAAAAGAGGAACAAAAAAAAGAGAGGATTTTGAAAGTGAACTGAAAATAGAATTTTTAGGCCAGGCTATTAAAGAAGCAAGGCAACAACGAAACTTAACACAAGAAGAACTTGGAGCGTTGGTCGGGGTTCAGAAAGCTCAGATATCTAAATTGGAGAACAGTGTTACAAATGCTCGTTTTGATACAATATTGAAAGTTTTTAGCGCATTGGGTGCGAGGGTGAATTTTAACGTTCAACTTTCAAATGAATAATTTTACCACAATCCTTAATTACAAAACAACGCCTAAGCCAAACAAAAGGACAAACAGCAACGTGGATAGCGCCATTTGTTTTAAATAGGGATCGAGTTCGGAGGCTTTTGTTAATCTTGAAATCGCAAGACCATTTTTGATGAAAAAGGGAAAGCTCAAAAGAAACAGCAAACTGGTATATCCTGAAAAATTCTGAATGGTATAAAAGGTAACGCAAAGCATGCCTAGCGACAGTATCATCCAGTGATAGGCAACTGCTTTACTTCTCCCCAGTCTTACAGGGATTGAATTTTTGCCCGTGGCCTTGTCCGACTCAATGTCACGGATATTGTTGATATTTAAAACACCCACAGCGAACAGACCGCAGCTGCTGGCAGGCAATAATAGGTTCCAGTCCCAAATCAAGGTGTGCAGATAACTGCTGCCGATTACACCAACCCATCCAAAAAAAATTAATACCGAAAGGTCGCCTAAACCCACATATCCGTATGGTCTTTTCCCGGCAGTATACGTTATCGCAGCAATAATACAGGCTATTCCTATTCCAAGAAATACCCAAAATGTGTTAGCAGGAGCATTTTTTAAAGCAATGGTTAGCAATGAAATCCCTGAAATGAGAGCCAGAACCGAAAAAATAATTATTGCCCTCAGCATTGTTGAAGCTGGAATTGCCCCTGAGTGAACTGCTCTTATGGGGCCCTCTCGAAGTTCGGTATCTTTCCCGTTTACAGCATCTCCGTAGTCATTGGCAAAATTAGAAAGTACCTGCAGCAAGATGGTCGTTAATACGCTCAATGCCGCAACAGCCCAGCTAAACTTACCCGTTGATGCTGCCAGAAAGCTTCCCATTAATATGCAGGAAAGTGCTAAGGGTAAAGTTCGGGGACGGGCTGCTTCAATCCAGGATTTCATTCTTTTTGATTAAAAATAATTGGTACTGTAAATACAAAAACCCACAACACGGCATCTCTGCTTAGTTATGGGTTTTTGTTCAATGTTTAAGCATCTTCATTTTTTTACTGATTACATTCCAACTGCTTTCAGGAATTCAGGATCAGTTGGTAATATTTTTGAAGCGAAAAACTCGGTAAGTTCACCTTTTTCATTAATCACATATTTGCAAAAATTCCATGATGGCTCTTTGTCGTTCCATCCGTTCAAGTCTTTGCTTGTTAGCCATTTGTAAATTGGCGCTTTGTTTTCACCTTTCACTTCAACCTTTTCAAACATCGGGAAAGTAACACCATAGGTTGCCGAGCAGAAAGTTGCAATTTCTTCGCTGGTACCTGGTTCCTGTCCGCCAAAATTGTTGGAGGGAAAACCTAATACAACAACCTTATCACCATGTTCTTTGTTGAATTTCTCCCAGTCAGCATACTGCTTTGTGTAACCGCATTTTGAAGCAACGTTCAGGATCACAACTTTTTTTCCTTTGTATTTGCTCAAATCAACCGTTTGGTTACCTACCAAAGATTTAACTTTAAAATCGTACAGAGATTGTTTTGCAACGGCAGCTTCCGCAGGCTTCTTGGCAATCTCACTTTTGTCGGCAAAAATCCCCGTTATCAGAGAAGTGATCATAATGAATACTGTCTTTAAAAGGTCCATAATAAGTAACAGGTTATTGGTTAAAAGATGATAATTTCAATATACGTAAAAACTGAACACAATCGACTGAACTCAATTTTACATTCTTTCGGGAACATCTATTCCCAATAACTCCAAAGCTTTGTGAATCGTTTCAGAAACAATTTTTGATAACGCAATCCTGAATTTTACTGCTTCCGGATTTGGATCTGCAAAGATCGAAACTTCGGCGTAAAACTGGTTATAAACCTTCGCAAGCTCAAAAACATAAAGTGAAATAAGCGACGGAGCAAACTCGTTGGCGGCGGATAAAACCTTTGACGGGTAAAGCGATAATGAGAATATCAATTCCCGTTCTGCCTGATGCAGCTTATATGCAGGGGAGGGCAGCTCTGCCGATAAACCAGCCTGTTCCGCTTTACGGATGATTGAACGGATACGGGCATAGGTGTATTGTACGAAAGGGCCTGTATGTCCCTGAAAATCAATAGATTCTTCGGGGTTGAAAAGCATCCTTTTCTTCGGATCCACTTTTAAAAGAAAATATTTTAAAGCACCCAATGCCAGCTGATCGTACAGTTTGATGGCTTCTGTACTTTCAAAATCATCGATTTTACCAAGTTCCTGTGTGCGGTCTGCGGCGGTTTGAACCATTTGATCAACCAGTTCATCTGCATCCACAACAGTCCCTTCACGTGATTTCATTTTTCCGGAAGGTAAATCTACCATACCGTAGCTGATGTGATAACATTCTTCCGCATAAGGACGGCCAAGCCTTTTCAGGATTGCAAACAAAACCTTGAAATGATAATCCTGCTCATTGCCAACAACCCATAAATAACGGTTGCTGTGGTAATCACTGAATTTTAATTCTGTAGTTCCAAGATCCTGGGTAATATAAACCGAAGTTCCATCGCCACGAAGTACAAGTTTTTCATCCAGTCCTTCTGCTGTGAGATCAATCCAAACCGAATTATCCTTTTTACGGAAGAAAACGCCTCTTTGCAGGCCTTCTTCAATTATATTTTTACCTAAAAGATAGGTTTCAGATTCATAATACGTTTTATCAAAAGAAACGCCGATTTTATTATAAGTCTGGCTAAAACCTTCGTACACCCAGCCATTCATTTTTTTCCATAATGCTACGGTATCGGCGTCGTTATTTTCCCAAAGAAGAAGAAGTTTCTGTGCTGCAAGCATCCATGGGGCGTTTTTCTTGGCAAGATCTTCTGTCATTCCGTCCGAAATCAACTGCGCGATCTGTTGTTTATATTCTTTATCAAAAAGCACATAGTATTTCCCGGCGAGATGATCACCTTTCAGTCCCGATGAAGCTGGCGTTTCGCTGTTTCCAAGTTCCTTATAAGCCAGCATGGATTTACAGATGTGAATTCCCCGGTCGTTGACAAGACAGGTTTTTACAACGTCAAATCCACTTGCTTTAAGGATTTTTGCCAACGATTCACCCAAAAAATCATTTCTAAGGTGGCCAAGATGTAAAGGTTTATTGGTGTTCGGCGATGAAAATTCGATCATTACCGACTGTCCGTTTTCAGGAAATGTTCCAAAAGCAGGATTGGTTTGAATATCGTCAAATAATTCAAGCCACGTGGTATCCTTTAGACTAAGGTTTAAAAATCCCTGTACAACATTAAAATGCGATACTACCGACGAATTTGCTTCAAGGTCTGCACCGATCATCTGACCGATTTCCGCCGGAGCGCGCCTGGCAGCTTTGCTTAGAGAAAAGGTAACGAAAGTATAAAATCCTTCAAATTCCTTTTTGGTAGGCTGCAAAATGATATCATCTGCAGCTACATCGAAATTTTTTTGGATTGCTTTTTTTATGTCCTCTTTTAGAATTGCTTCAATCGTCATGAAAATTATTTTAAATTAACAGCAAGTGCTTATTTTTGAAAATGAAGGATAGATTTCTCTAATTTTTTATTCGAATAAAAATATTCTTCACATTAATATGAATCTTATCCTTTTTGATGCAAAATTAGAGTAAATATTGAACTGACTTACACCCCGACAAAAGAAGTTATAGAATCTGACAGATTATGTGATGTGAATAGAAGAAGATCGGACTTTTCTGCCAGCTTTCCATAGCTTCCAATAAAAATTAATACTAATGAACAAATATTTATCTTTTCATATTTACGCCATTCTGCTGTTGCTGATTTTGCCAGGCAGCGTGTTTGCCCAGCTGGAGCAATCTGACAGGCTCGAAATACCCGCAAGTGCTTTTTCTACCGAGCAGTTTGAAGTCTTTAGTTTGGGAGAAAGCGGTGTGCTGACGGTGATCCGCGGAGACCAGTTTTCCAACAGAAATGAACAATGGCAGTTCGCCAAGTATGATTCAACTTTGAAAGCAGTCTGGAGAAATGCCTATAAACTTGATTTCAGATACATTCCTGTGATGGCTTATCAGGCAGAACATTTTGGATACTGGCTTTTTGCTGAGCCTGATACAGATCATTTTCTGTTCTTGCAGTTAAATTATAGTGATGGAACCATCGATATTCACAAAGGTAATTTGCTGGCGGGCGTTGACGTTCAGCAGTTTAAAGTGATCGGAAGTAAAGCTCTGATATCCGGTTACTATCATTCAAGACCTGTTGTGCTGGTTCATTCTTTTTTTGATCAAACAACAAGAGTTCTTCCCGGGCTCTATGAAAAAAATACAGAGCTGAATAATGTTGATATCAATGAACAGGATGGCTACATCAACGTCATTACTTACGCCTTTCGTAAAAAAAACTGCATTTTTGAAATTAAAACTTACAATTACGAAGGTAAATTGCTCAAAAAGACTTCGTTGAGTGATCCCAGGAATAGTATCATTTCAGGGCAAATTGTTCCGCTGAATCCGGACGATTCCTATCTGATCGGGAATTATTCGGTTGGCTGTACGCAATATTCGCAGGGACTGTATGTGACACACATTACAGACAATGAACCGGATAAACCGGAGTTTATAGAATTTTCCGAACTACAGAACTTCTTCAATTTTATGAAGCCAAAGCGCCGTCAGCGTATGATGGAGCGAATTGGTAAGCGAAAAAGCATGGGTAAGGAAAACCGGTTCCGGTATCGTCTACTGATTCATGAGCTTATCCAGACGGAAAATGAAATTGTTTTGGTAGCGGAGGTTTACTATCCCAACCAGAAAACTTCTACGCCTGTAATCTCGGGAGTTGGTTCGCGGCCGTATATCTCCCGCGCGTTGGAAGGTTACAAGTACACGCATGCAATCGTATGTGGGTTCGACCGCAACGGAAAGTTTAAATGGGACAACTGCATTCCGATCAAAGACCTGACCAGCTTTGATCTTCAGGAAATGGTCCAGGTTACGCGTGTGGATGATTATTTTGTTCTTGCTTATCCACAGGAGGGAGAAATTCACACGGAGGTAATCAGCCGGGATAAGGTTGTCGTCGAAGGTGAAAAATTCAAAATCGCTCCAAAAACAGAGGGCGAGAAAGTGCTGAACAATGAAGACGGCTATTTGTCTCCATGGTATGGACAGTATTTTCTGGCTTACGGGATGCAAAGGATAGGTAGCTCGTCCGTCGGTCAGGGAAGAGAAGTATTTTATATCAACAAACTGAACTACAAAACCACCGACATAGGAAAAGCAAATGACACTGAAGAGGCTGCCAGGCCGAGGGAGTAGTTGAGAGTTGAGAATGAAGAATGAAGAATGAAAAGTTAAGCTAATTCTTAATTCTAACTCTTCATTTATAATTCCTCTAATCCACCATCCAGATGTGATCGGCTTCAAAGCCTTGTTCTTTCCACTCTACCTGTACGCGCTGGCTTTCCAGTGTACTTACCTTCATCCCTACATAATCAGGTTCAATGGGTAATTCCCGGTTGTAGCGACGGTCAATCAGGACCATTAATTCTACCATCTTGGGACGGCCGAAGGCGGTCATAGCATCGAGTGCAGCGCGTACCATACGTCCACTGGCCAGCACATCGTCGATTAAAATAACCCGTTTACCCTCAATGAGAAAAGGAACATTGGTTTTATTTGGCAATAAGGGAGAATCACGTCTCCGAAAATCGTCACGATAAAAAGTAGCGTCGAGATGACCAATAGGAATATCTTTTCCAGTGATTTGGCGAAGTTCGGAAATAACCCGTTCCGCAAAATGAATTCCTCTGGGCTGCAGACCCATTACAACAGAATTGGAGAAATCCTGTTGATTTTCAATGAGTTGCTGGCACAACCGGCTGGTCATGATCTCTAATAATGGGCTGCTTAATATTAATCGTTTTTGGGGCATCATGTGATTTGCCTGAATTTTAGCCTAAATTAACCTCTCAAATATGAAATCTAAAACTTTTTGAGGTAATAGATTTGTTAAACTGTTTCTGAATACGTTACAACATGCGTATTCTATCATACCATTATTTAAAATTGTTCAATGAAATACCTCATTGCGGGCCTTGGAAATATTGGTCCTGAATATGCTTTTACGAGACATAATGCCGGATTTATGGTCCTGGACAGGCTTGCGGCAGAGCATGGCTTTTCCTTTTCTTTTGAAAAACTTGCCTTTGTTGCTGAATGGAAATATAAAGGGCGCCAATTTTATTTTATCAAACCCACTACGTTTATGAACCTGAGCGGAAAAGCCATCCGCTATTACATGGATCAATACAAGATCAGTCCTGAAAACCTGTTAGTTGTTGTGGATGAACTTCAACTGGAGTTTGGAACCCTCCGCTTGAAACCAAAAGGGAGCCACGGAGGACATAACGGACTTAAACATATTGAGGAAATTTTGGGGAATTCTGATTATGCCAGACTCAGGTTTGGGATCGGAAATAATTTCCCGAGAGGCAGGCAGATTGATTATGTTTTGAAACCCTTTTCAAAGGAAGAAATGATTGAGTTGCCAATATTTCTGGACAGGGCAGGGGAGATGGTTGTTTCCTTTTGCACTTTGGGAGTACAATCTACAATGAATAATTATAATCAATGATTGTATTTTTTAAAGAATTTATAAATATTTCAAGATTCTATAACATTTCGTTTTTTGATCTATATCCGATATAAAATGCCGTTAAAGCGGTAATTAATTCGATTTAATTATAATCAATGCCGAAAAATAGTGCTTTTATCCGAAATATTATTCTGTTTGTTGTTTTAAGGTCAATTTGTAATTATAATATTTATTCGGATATTTGTATCATAGATTCTGGAATGGAGAATTGAATAAATCCATGAAAAATTGTTGGAAGTAGATTTATATATTTGTTTGTTTAGATATTAGATTTATAAGTTTGACTTTCAGATAGGTAGATAAATATTTACCCGGAAACAAAACAGTCCTGAATAAAGGATTTTGTATTCAATCTGAAGCTATATTGAACACGTATATTGATGAAAAATTCAGTTCTAAATGTTCAGAAAGAATTGCAGTATTATTGACAAGCCGGTGACTTTATAAATCATTACCACGTCTGAGATTATCGAAAGAATAAATTTGACCGCCGGGATTTTAGAGTTGATTTGGCATAATATCAAAAGTATTCAGTAGGAAATAACCGTAAAGCGCTTATCGAGGGAAATGATTTCCTCCAAAGTGAAGTTGCTGACAGGTTTAAAATTTAAAATAGAAATAATTTCAATAGAGAAGTTGGAACTTACGCTTGTAAAAGAGCCTTATTGTCTCAACTGCTTATCAAGATATTCAAGATAAGAAAAGGTTAAGGGTTTAGGAATAGTCAGTATAAAGCCGTCTCAATGAGATGGCTTTATCTTTTTATTGGCTCTGCCCAGACTTCTACTCTTCTGTTAAGCCGTTTTTGCTCCTCACTCTGGTTTTTGTAACTTGGACGCGTAGGTCCATATCCTACACCTTCGATACGATCATTTGGAATTCCTTTGCTGTTCAGGTAGTTGCGTACCGTTTCAACACGCTGACGGGAAAGCTCAATATTTTTATCAAAATCTCCAATGTTGTCAGTATGTCCTTTTAGCATCAGTTTGAGATCGGTTCTTCTTTGAAAAAAGGAAGCCATCGAATCAAGACTCGTTTTCGCTTCGCTTTCCAAAACTTCCAGACTTTGCGTAAACAGGATCGTGGCAAATGGCCGGTCGTAACGTTCCGCAGCAAGGCTGATAAGGGATTTGACTTCCTCTGATTTATTGTTGGTTTTTACGGAAACACTTTTGGTTTGAAATCCGGGAGCATCAACAGAAATCTTGTAAGACTCATAGGGGCGAAGTTGTACCTGGTAAGTTCCGTTTACTGTTTTTGTCTGCGCCACCAAAGCATCGTCTTTGCTGTCTCGTACCGAAACATCCACATTTTCAACGGCTTGCAAATTTCTTCCGTCAAAAACTTTACCGCTTACGGTTACAAGGTTTGCATCTTTAACAGGTTCGGCAGTTACAGCGGGTTTTACTTCTACCTCTACCTTTTTCTCTGCTACAATTTCCGGCTGTTTTACTTTACTGATTGTCTGATAACTCCTGCGAACGAAAACAGGCGTCATCACACGGTCATAAACACGGATCAGTGCCACAGAACCGGAGCTTGACTCATGGTTAGCAATCAGGTCGTCCTGGAAAAAATTGAGGACCTGGTCCTGATCCAGAACGCCTTCTGTACCCGGATCTTTAAATTCTAATTTTGCCAGTCCATTGATGTACATTTTAATGGTTTTCGTTTCAAAATCTCTCGAATACACATAGTGGATATATTGTTTTGCCCTTACCGGTGCTTTCTCACTGATTGCAAAGTCATAAAAATTGAGTTTCCCGTCGTAGATATAACTTCCATAGTCACTTTTTCGGTTCTTAAAGTCCAGAACCCTTTTCCAGCTTCCGAGTGTATCCAGTTTGAAATAAACTTCGACGGTGAAAGATTTATTCAGAAAACCTTCTGTTTCGGCATTGTTAAACTGAAGTCCGCTGTTTTTTTCGAATCGATATGTTGTCCGGAAAAGATCTTTTACATCGGGAATCGGTTCTTTTACATACTTACCGGGAACTCCAAGTACTTTTAAAGCAGGGCCTCCGCTTTCGATAGCATTAAGACCGTTGTTAAAGTCATAGGTCCACTGGTTTTGTGAGTAGGAAGGAAAACAAATGCAGATTAGAACAAATGCAGAAACCCACTTCAAACTTTTTTTACAAATCATCTTCAAAAATATAAAAACTGCGGGCTGAAGCCGAAATGCTTCCCGTATTTTTGCGGAATAATTACTTTTACGCGTGAAAAATATTGGTATCGGTCTTCTTTTTTCCATTCTGTGGGCTTCGGCTTCCGTGGCAACCAAGTTTGGTGTACAATCGGCAGCGCCTTTAGTTTTGGCCAATGTTCGTTTTTTTATAGCGGGAATCCTGTTATTGGGCTTTTCGTATGGTTTTGTCAAAGATGCATCCTTCCGATTACCCGACAAAAAAGAATTACTCCAGCTTAGCTTGTTCGGTCTGCTCAATACAACGCTTTACCTGGGGCTCTACGTGTATGCGATTAAATTTACTACAGCCGGTATAGGCAGTCTTGCAGTTTCGACCAACCCGCTGATCATCGTTTTGCTTTCGTCCTGGTGGCTTAAACGTAAACCGGGCATCGAAGAATGGCTTGGAATATTTTTAGGAATGGCAGGCATCGGTGTTGCTACCTTTCCTCTTCTGGAGAACAGCGCAACGACAACAGGAGGAATTATTCTGTTATTAATAAGTATGCTGGCTGTTTCGGCAGCAAGTGTCTATTACGCAACAGTTCAATGGAAATTGCCGAATCTTTTGATAAACGGCTGGCAGGTTTTACTTGGAGGAATATTTTTGTTGCCGGTTACTTTGCTTTTTGGAGACACGGCAACCATGCATTGGAACGCACAATTTTGGGCTTCGGTACTTTGGCTCAGTTTAGCAGTTTCGATAATCGGTTTGATCTGCTGGTTTTATCTTTTAAGGATTGACACCGTGAAAGCTTCACTCTGGTTATTTCTATGTCCGCTTTTTGGTTTCTTTTTCGCCTGGTGGCTGATGGACGAACCGATAACAACTTATACCATCACAGGGACAATCCTTGTCATTGCCGGCCTGTATGCCGGACAAAGAAAGAAGCTTTCAAAAAATTAGGTCGTCCCGTTTTAGTACTAAACAGAACGACCTGTTACTTATTATTCTGTTTCTATTTCTCCTCTCAGGTACAGCTTAGCCTGTCCGCCTATCTTTACACGGTCACCATCTAGTTCACATCGTAAGTATCCGCCACGTTTGGAAAGTTGTTTAGCTGTCATTGTTTTTTTAGATAGCTTTTCTGCCCAATACGGTATGAGCGTGGTATGCGCGGATCCTGTTACCGGATCTTCGTCTATACCCGATTGCGGTGCAAAAAAGCGGGATACAAAGTCGACATCATTTCCGGAAGCTGTAACGATGATTCCACGGGCAGGAATTGTAGAAAGCACGATGATATCAAATTCAAGATTTTTAACCTCCTCCTCAGAATCAAGAACAACCAAATAATCCGTTTTGCCCTTGTAAACCTCTGCCATTGTGATAGAACTCAGGCTTTCTACCAAAGCAGGAGGCGGGACGGCAACCTGATAATGATCTGCCGGGAAGTCCATTGTCAGCCAGTCTTCGCTCAAAGTAACTGCCAGTTCGCCGCTTTTTGAATCAAAACGCACCGTTTCTCCTTCGAAATTTTGCAGATTGAATATCACATAAGCAGCAGCCAAAGTAGCATGTCCGCAAAGATCTACCTCCGTTGTGGGTGTAAACCAGCGAATATGAAAACCATTCTCTGTGTGAATATAAAATGCGGTTTCAGCAAGGTTATTTTCCGCTGCGATTTTAAGCATTGTATCATCCGCAAGCCATTCATTCAGTGGAATTACAGCGGCAGGATTTCCGCAAAACAGACGATCAGTGAAAGCGTCAACTTGATATATAGGAAGTTTCATGTGGCGTCGCAAATGGTGGTTATGGTTTACCAAGGTATTAAAAAAATCTTCTATTCAACGAAGATTTGCATCGGAAATTTCAAGATAATTATTAGAATGAGATAAAAATCACATTAGAGTGAAGCCCGTAATTATCTTTTTTTATTTTTCATTCGAAGATACACTCCGTTGGTCCATCCAAATCCTTCCTGAATTTCGTATTCACCTCCGCCGGCAATCAGATTGGTGTCCGAGACGTTGTATTTTTCAAGCATCTTTCCAGAATGTTTAAATTCTTTTTCGATCAAAGAAAGCCATTCTACGCTCAATTCATTTGCGGTACGATGGAAATTATAGTTACGTAATCCTTTGTAAGTAATCCACTGCAATGGTGCCCAGCCATTTGGTGCGTCCCATTGCTGACCAGACTTTACCAAGGTTGTCAGTAGGCCTCCGGAACGCATAAAATTTAGCCTGATGTATGATCTGATGTAATGGGACTGCTGCTTTGTTGCAAGTTTAAAATATAAAGGAAATGTTCCTGCAAGCGTTATGGCATTGGTATTTCGCTTCTTTTTAAAATCAAAGTCCATGTAATAATTCCGAAGATCATCCCAAAAATAATCCTGAATCGCCTTTGCACGTAATTGTGACTTGTGGACGAACTCGTGATGTAAATCGTACTGGTCGTTTAGAAGATAAGCTTCTCCCAGCGTTTTTTCCAGATTGTACATCAGGCAGTTTAAATCTATCGGAAGGATGTCGGTAGTATGAATCGATGCAAAATCGTTTTCATCTCTAAACCACCTGCTGCTGAAATCCCAGCCGGACTCCGCAGCAGCCCGCAAATGGCGATAAACTTCATCTTTATTGGACCGGTATTTTTCCTCTGCCTCATCACCGATTTCTATATCTTCTCCGTAAGATTCGGGCCTTGGCGTTGATTTGTCGTCCCAGTAACGATTCAGTAAAGCTCCGTCGGGCAAGTGAACGACCCGGCGGTGTGCGGTAAACGGTTCAACTTCTAAATCTGATCCGTCCATCCAGTAATCATACTCTTTCCGAAGACGCTGCAGATATTTTTTCAAAACCTTTTTGCCTTCCATTTCGCTGTAAAGATTGACCATAAGCGAGAAAAAAGGAGGCTGTGAACGACTGAGGTAATAAGTCCGGTTGGCCGTTGGGATATAGCCGAATTTATCGATCAGGTAAGCAAAATTATTGATCATGCTTTCGATCAGATCCGTCCTTCCCGATTCTTTCAGACCGAGCATTGTAAAATAACTGTCCCAGTAATATATTTCCCGAAAGCGCCCACCAGGCACAACATACGCATGTGGTAAAGGTATAAGCGATCCTCCCCGTTCCTGATTTTCCGGATGGCGCGTCAATACCTTCCATAAACTTTGGATGTATTGTTCGGTGGAGGAATCAGGATCCGCAACGAAATCTGATTTGATCTCAGAAGCTGGCCTGAAATGAGCTAAAACGAATTCGGCAATGTCAAAATCAGGGTTGCTTTTTTGCTGATAATACTTTTCTATAATTAAAACCGGGTCTTCAAGAGGTATACAGTCGGCAAAGGTTTTAGAATCTTTAAAAACATGTGCATTCTGAACATCCTGAAACAGAGTTCCGTAAAGATCTTCCGGTGATGTATATGATTGACCGTAGATAGTGGCCGGGGCAATGAATCCGTACAAACGACTGAAATTTTAAGGTTCTGATCAACTAGTCGACGCTATTTACATCATTTCCGGTAGAGATGAAATTTTGCCGCGTGTTTATTTCACTTCGGTAAACTTTAACTTTTCAAGTTTTAACGCATTTTCTATCAGCTGTATTTCAATTCCCAGGATACCTGCTTCACCATTTAGGTTTATTTTTTCAAAATCGTCGGTTGGTTTATGGTAATCGTCATGCCCGCCGGTATGGAAAAAAAGTACAGGAATCTGTTTTGCATAAAACGATCCGTGGTCCGAACCACCGCTTCCTGCATTGTCGGTAAAAAACTTGGTGTCCGTTTTAATATTCTTAAAAATTGCCGGCCATTCAGCACTGGTTCCATAACCGCCAATTCCCACACCCCGATTTGGATCCAGACGCCCGATCATATCCATATTGGCCATGAAGTTAATTTTACTGAGCGGCAGGGTGGGGTTATTTACAAAATGGCGTGAACCAAGAAGCCCCAATTCTTCTGCCCCAAAAGCTATGAACAGAAAATTATAAGATTCCCTGATGCTGTTCCCTGAGAAATATCTTGCCAGTTCCAGCAATCCGGCAACACCCGATGCATTGTCGTCGGCTCCGTTATGAATCTGACCTTCCGGTTTCTCTGCTTTTGAACTTCCCTGACGACCTGTTCCCAAATGGTCAAAATGTGCCCCGATTACGATTGTGTATTCCACTCCGTTATCAAGAAACCCGATTACATTATTGGTTTGTCTTAAACTATCCGGTACAACAACCCTGCGAATTTTGGCTGTAAAGGGCTGATAGAATCCATCCGTACCTTTTGGAGCAAGTTTATATTTTTTAAACTGCTTTACAACATATTTTGCAGTCTTGTCATTTTCCTTAGTTCCGGTACCCCGCCCTTTCATTTTATCTGAGGCCAGGGATTTAATATGTCTGGCAATATTTTCCGTGGAAGGATTAATGTTCTGAGAAAACGAATTCAGTGAAAAAACGGCAACGAATACAAAAATCAGAAACTTCATAAAATTGGATAAACGGAATCAAACGTATTTTTGGCAAAAAAGTAAACGGATCAGCGGCGTGCTATTTTAGCAAGGCTTCATAAACCACATCCATAATTGCAGTCCGGATATTAAGCTGTGAAATCTTATTATTTTCCCTTGTCGGATAAACCCGGTTGGATAAAAACACGTAATTCAGTTTCCAGGCAGGATCTGCCCAGGTCATAATTCCGGTATAACCTGTATGTCCAAAACTCGACGGGCTTGCGTAGCGAGGGGCATTTCCTGTGTATTTGAACGAGGGTTTGTCAAAGCCAATTCCGCGCCGACTTCCCATTTCAGGATATTGATACCGGGTGAATTCAAAAAGAGCATCTTTGCTTAGCAACTGCTGCCCGCCGTAATAACCTTGCTGTAAATACATTTGCCAGACTTTCATTACGTCATTGGCATCACCAAACAATCCCGCATGTCCGCTCAGCCCGCCAAGCATCGCAGCTGCCTCGTCGTGAACCTGTCCGTGCAGCTGCGTCATCCGGAAAAATGTATCCCGCTCTGTTGGTACAATTTCGTCAAGGCCATAAAATCTTTTCGGATTAAAAGTTAGGGTATTGGCTCCCAGTTTATGGTAGTAATGATTTTTGAGGTAATCTTCAAAGTTTTCACCGGAAAGGCGCTGAACAATTTGCGGATACAAAATGAAGGAAAGGTCGCTGTAAACATAACCTTCTTTTTCATTCAGAGGAGAGTCGCGTATCGATTTGAAAATTGTTTTATCATAATTTTTATAAATGAATAAACTGTCGCCTACCACGGAAGTTGGGTATTTTTTCGATTTGGTTGTACTGAAAGTCTTTTTCTTAAATGTACCGTCGGCATTCTGCGCTTCTTTCCATAAAACAATAAAGGATTTTAATCTGGCGCTGTGAGTAAGAACCCGTCGCCATGGCAGATCAGCTTTATTTGATTTTTCAAAATCAGGCAGGTAATCCTTCATTGTTGCATCCAGATCAAATTTCTTTGCATCCCACAGACTCATCAGGGCTAGTGTTGAAGCAGTGATTTTGGTTACCGATGCAAGATCATAAAGATCCGTTAGTTTAACCGGTTTCGATCCTTCGTAAGTATGTTTGCCATAAGCTTTTCTGAAAAACACTTTACCATCTTTTGCCAGTTGTACCACACAGCCCGGCGTCGCCTTTTGGTTAACCGCCATGTTGGCAATTGAGTCAATTTTGAATGTGATCAGCCTTGAGTCCAGACCAATTTCTTCCGGAATGGTATATTTTAATCTGCCTAATGCCGGCGTCTCGATACCCGAATTGTACGGAAAGTTACTATTCACCGTCACCGGTAGTTTTCCAACTGCCGGAATTGCCCCAAATATTAGCTGAGCTGAAAGATCCTGCGTGTAAGGTGTCAATTGGTAAGCCATTAACAAAGCCTTCGCTGCCTCTGGTTTTAGTATTTTATTCAAAGCATAAGGGTTGCCAAAAACGGATACAACTGCTTTTTTCGTAGCAATTAGCTCCTGCAGTGTGCTGTTCATGGCATCTGTTAATCCATAATTGCCACGGGGCGAAATGCTGCTTAAATGAACACCTACCAGCAGAAGATTGTAAGAACTCAGTTTGGCGCGAAGTTCGGTCAGCTGTGCTTCAGATGGTTTTGCCGGTATTACAAAATGATCAACGGTGGTGTAAAGCGACAGCGTTTTCTGAAAAGTAGTGATGCTGTCTGCTCCGAGGGAGATGGAGGCGATTTTTAATGTATCCAATTCCCGCAGAGGCAAAATGTTATTTTCGTTTTTTAAAATAGTCAGTGCTTTTTCAGTGAGCAAACGGTTTACCAATTCAGCAGATTTAGGATTCAGATCTTCATATAGATTCGCTGCTTCAACCGGTTTGTAATGATTGAGACCTACCCATGCTTTTGCTTCGAGAACTTTATGACAGCGGAAGTCAATTTCAGCCTGGGATATTCTACCTTCTGCAATGCTTTTTTTAATTTCTGCAATCGTTTTTGAAACATCTTCGGTGAATTCAAGTACATCCATTCCTGCCTCCAGTCCCATGGCATCTGCTTTTCCATTTGGGAAATATTTGGTAACACCCTTCATATTCATGGCATCCGAATAGATCAAACCTTCAAATCCCAGTTTGTGTCGTAAAAGATCCGTAACAATTGGTTTAGACAGGGTAGACGGCAGATTCGGTGTTTTGTCCAGAGCCGGAATACTCAAATGAGCGATCATAACGCCACTTAATCCGTTGTTGATCAGGGCTCTGAAAGGGTACAATTCAAGAGAATCAATGCGCTCCGTGTTGTGTGCAATCAGCGGCAGGTCGTAGTGTGAATCGGTGCCGGTATCCCCATGGCCGGGAAAATGTTTGGCACTTGTAAGCAATCCGTTTTCCTGCATACCTCTCATATAAGCAACCGCCTTTTCAGCAACCTTGTATTTATTCTCACCAAAAGACCGGAAGCTGATAACCGGATTATTTGGATTATTGTTGATATCAGCAACAGGAGCGAAATTAATATGTACACCAAGACGGCGGGCCTGTTTTGCCAGCTGCGCACCCATTTCATAAATCAGGTCGTTGCTTCCCTGTATGGCACCAAGAGTCATTTGGTAAGGGTATCGGACAGTGCTGTCAATGCGCATAGCAAGACCGAATTCAGCATCCATGGCAATCAGAAGCGGTACTTTGGAGGCGGCCTGGAAGCGGTTTGTTATCCGCGCCTGCGGAACCGGACCTCCCTGAAAAAAAACAACTCCACCTACCTTATTTTCCCGTATGAGTTTTTCAACAAAATCAGGATTACTTGTTTTGGGGTCTATAACCGCTCTTTTTACATCTGAAACCGCTGCAACCATGATGAGTTGAGCAATACGTTCGTCTGGTGTCAGACTTTTAAAAACGGAGTCAACCCATTGACGGTTTTTGTTCAGGAAACCCGGCGGTGTACTGATTTGTGCCAAAACATTTTGGAAACACAGGGAAAGGAACAGGTAAAACAGGATACCGGATTTTTTCATGAGATATGGAAAAGCAAAACGATTTTTCAAAGTTTGGAAAACCTGAGCACTTAAACAAAGCGGAAAGGCAAGTTGTAGGATTTAAGCGCTTCTTTTATAGCTAAATTTCAGGGGATCAGTATACCGAGCACTAAACCAGCTATAATAATGAGATATGAAGGGAATTTGGTAAAATTCAGAATGAGCAACGTACCTGCCAAGGTGAGCAGCGATTGCCAGTTGCTTGTCATGGGTTCAAACATGGATATAGCTGCGGCAATGGTGAGCCCGCAGCTGGCCGCATGTATGCCTTGCAGCGAAGCACGGATTCCCCTGTATTTTTTTAACTGATCCCAAAACGGGTAAGCAAAAAAGATAAAGAATGTTCCGGGAAGGAAAATGCCCGCAGTGGATACAAAACCTCCTATAATTTGCCCTGTAATACCTCCCGGTTGCATGGACATGCTTCCGACAAAAGTGGCTATAGAAAAAACAGGGCCGGGAACAATTTGTGTTAATGCCATTCCCGACAAAAATTCCTGATCGGTCAGGTAATGTTTAAATTCGACAAACTCATTGTAAAGGATGGGAATGAGAACCTGTCCGCCGCCAAAAACCAGGCTGCCGTTACGATAAAAGTTTTCGAAAAGACGTACAGGCAGTGAATTGGTTATTTTCCCAATAATTGCGGCTGTAATCAATACGGAAATCCAGAAAATAAGAGGCCGCCAGGTAATTTTTATTGGCCCTTTTTCCATCTTTTCGTGTTTTTTAAAATTAAGCGAAGCAGCTACGCCACCAGAAATGATGAGAACCGGAGTCATATATGGAGAGGGATACAAGTACGCAAGAATGATTGAAATAATCAGAAACGTCCAGGATTGTGCATTATGAATCACTTTTTTAGCAATCGCATATGCTCCAAACATCAAAAATGCAACCGCCATTGGACCGACGAAACGGGTAAAGGACAGAGAAATCTGGTTTTTTTCAAGATAATGTATCCCAATTGCAGCCAATGTCATCAACACCATGGCTGGTAACGACCAAACCACAAGTGATAAATATGCCAGTGGCTGACCGCCGATTTTCAGACTTATGGCGGTTACAGTTTGTGTAGAACTGGGGCCAGGTAGTACCTGGCAAAGAGCCTGCAATTCAAGAAGCTCCTCTTCGGTAATATATCTTCTTTTTCTCACCAGTCTTTCAATCATCATCATCAAATGCACCTGCGGACCTCCGAAAGCTGTACATGACAGCAGCAGGATATCCAACAGGTAGATGATGTACCGAAAACGCCGGATTGGGTGGGTCAATTTGATAGAAATTTCATGATAGATATCCGAGCAATGCGCCGGACTTACAGAAGTTTAAGTAACAATTACTTACTTCTTAAGACCAAGTTCTCTCAAACGTTCATCCAAAAATTCGCCGGCCGTCATATCAACGTAAAGTTTAGGATTTTCGGCGGTAATACAGCTGTCGAGACAGGTCAGATTCATGTCTGCCCGGGGGTGCATAAAAAAAGGAATCGAATATCTGGATGTCCCCATTTTCTCACGTGGCGGATTTACTACCCTGTGAATTGTGGATTTAAGCTTATGATTTGTAAGTCTGTCCAGCATGTCGCCCACATTGACTACGATCTGATCCGGCAAAGCTGTGATAGCGATCCATTTTCCATCTCTGCGTAACACTTCCAAACCTTCTGCACTCGCGCCCATTAAGAGGGTTATAAGGTTGATATCTCCGTGTGCAGCAGCTCTCACTGCTCCTTCCGGTACCAATTCGGGATTTAAGATTGGGAAGTAATGCAATGCACGAAGCAGACTGTCACCGTTGTTAACTTTGTCTTCGAAGTAATCTTCCGGCAGATTTAAATAGATTGCAATTGCACGCAAAAGTGTCTTGCCTGCATTTTCAAAAGTTTTATAGACTTCCAAAGTCAACTCTGTAAAATCGGGAAGTTCTTCCGGAAATACATTGGACGGCATCGTTCCGATCGGTTCTGGCTGTCCGACGTGGTAAAATTCCTTTAAATCCGCAACTTTAAATCCTTTCGCTGTTTCCTTACCTTTCCCTATGTACCCGCGTTGCCCAAAAAGCTCAGGATGTTCGTATTTCTTTTTTATGTCATCAGGAAGTTCAAAAAACCGCTGAACTGCTTCGTATAAACTGATACGGAGCTGATCACTAAGTCCATGATTCTTTATTGCAACAAAACCAATATTTGTAAAAGCTGATCCAAGGTCAGCAACGAATTTGTTCTTTTGTTCAGAATCTCCCGACGTAAAGTCAGCCAGATCCAGTGAAGGTACTTCGTTTAATAATTCCGGTTCCATAGTTTTATTTTTTTGCAAATTATAAAACAATCTGTTGTTCATGCAACTAAATATATGCCTGTCATCATCTTTTCGTACTTTTGCCAGCCTATGGCGAAAAAGAAATCAGGCACTTCTAAAACAGACAAATCTAATTATTTAAAGCCATTACCGGCTAAGGGTTGGGCTATTATTGCCGGAATAGTTATCCTGATTGCCGCCATTTCGTGGTGGAAGGACAGCACGGATGAAAATCAGTGGGAGTTTGTAAGCAAAGCCGGAATAAAACTGCCACTCAGGTATGCCATCCATGGCATCGATGTTTCTCACCATAATTCAAAAATCAACTGGGACAAACTCAAAAAATCGAGGACAGAAAAAGTTGGGATTGACTTCGTTTACATAAAAGCTACCGAGGGAGCTACGCATCTGGACAGGCAGTTTCAGCGAAACTGGGCTGAGGCAAAGCGGATAGGAATGAAAAGGGGCGCTTACCATTTTTACAATCCAAGGGTAATGTCGGATCGTCAGGTTGCTAATTTTATCGGGCAGGTCAGGCTTGAACCGGGTGACTTGCCGCCCGTTCTGGATCTTGAAACGGATGCCCGTAAACCTAACGAAATCATTGTAAAAGGTGTACGTAACTGGTTGATTCTGATAGAAAAACACTATGGTGTTAAACCAATTATTTATGTTAACGAACATTTTTACAACAAATATATCGCCGGAAATTTTGATGATTATCCACTTTGGCTGGCCGGATATTCGCGAACGGATTTAAACGATTTAGCCTCGGACGCGCAGGTTCTTTTCTGGCAGCACAGTGAAAAAGGTTGGGCCGACGGCATTCGTGGTTTTGTGGATTACAATGTCTTTTTGGACGAACCGGGAGAGTGGGAGAGTCTTGGGAACTGATCGTTGGAAGTTATCTTGAGAGGACAACATCACAACGATAGCATCATATCAATTAATCATTTTCTTTTTCCTCGCAAAAAACGGCCAGTTGAATTTTTGTAGAACAAATGCAATCGGGTATTTGAATCTAACCTCCAATTTAAAAAGCAGTATGCTGGTTGAAGCCAGAAAAGATAAATTAATCCCTGCAAGTAGCACAGAATTCACCGTCCCGTAGGAATAGTAGGAGAATAGCGCAATGATGGCAACTACGGTTACGATTAGCAGAGAAATCCGCAGGTAGGCCCAATCGAATATTTCACTAAATGGTATTTCTTCCTTTTTTAAATAAAAGACCACTAAATACAATGTGCTTGCAAAGTGGGCAAGTATCCACATCACGAGAAAGCCATTGAAATAGAAAAGTTTACCAGCTACATATCCCGCGCCAATACTGATAAAAGCAAAAATTAGGGTTCCGTATAAAATGCTGTTAAGCTGGCCGTTTGCAAGATTGTGAATGTAGGCCGTTGTACCTAAAAGATTTACAAAAAGAGACGACAGCAAAGCCAGCGAAATTACATATACGATAGGTGTATTTTCCAGTTTAAGAAAGTGCATGATTATTGGGATCAGCGGAAACACCAACGCGAGTGCCAATAAGGAAAATGAGAAGGTAAAATTGAAAAACCGGGTGAATTGAAGGCCCCCTTTTTGGCTTTTTCCTGCCAAAGTGGGCAGATAAGTATTCATGACCACCACGATAAGCATACGGGCCTGCCAGAAAAATTTGTAAATAATCTCAAAAAGCCCAAGCAAATGAAGTCCGCCGAAATCTTTGATCAGAAATTTAGTAACGGGATCGGTAAGCATTCCAATGACGGAATTAAGCTGGAATTTATAGCCATAATGGAATATTTCCCTGAACACCGATCCGCTGATGTAAGCCGGGCTTAAAATATTATAGTTTAGTTTTCGGGTTACAAAATAGAAAGCAATCGAAAAGGAGATCCCTTCTTTGATAACCAAACCAACTGCTAAACCCCACAGCCCGAATTGCTTCAAAAGGCCGATTGAAAAAACGAAATAGAAGATCTTGCTGATAATGCCGGTTAAACTTCTTTTATTTATTTCCAGCATTCCGTCCAGAGAGGAAATGAAAACCCTTCCCGCCGAGCCTAAAATAAATGAACTGAAAATGATTAAGATGATTTCGTTTAAAAGGCGATGTTCGAATGGTTTAAGATATTTCTCCCCTTTGTATAAAAATGCGCAGTAGGTAAGTCCCGACATCAGCATTGATATTGCCAGAACAGTAAAGAAGGTTGTGGTAATGACCTGCCTTGTTTTTTGATAGTCTCCGTTCGAATAATTTTCGGAAACAAATTTTACTGCACTGCTGGCGAATCCGGAACTTCCTACGGAGGTTAGGGCCATCAGTGACATGGCCAGCGACCAGACGCCAACGTAATTTAATCCTAATGTGGTAATGACAATTCTGAAAACAATGAATACCACGATGGTCTCAAAAATGTATTCCGACAAAGAGAGCAAGTAGGTAGAAATTTTCATTCAGAATATAGTATCGAATTAAATAGAGGGTCGTTATATTTCTATTTTTTAACAATGTATATCTTTATGTAAACTTTTTTAGATGATGATTGATCATTTAAGACGAAGTTTATCAAAAAATAATATATAGTAAAGATAATCAGATTGTTATATCGAACTAAATGTGGTGATTGTCGATACTGTTCTACATTTTTTTTATGTAATATTCAGATGAGCTTATGACGCCGCACAGCCAGCAAAGTATTGATAGAAGATAGAATTTATATATTTTTTGTCGATTTTTTTTGAGAAGTATGCAAATTCGACAAACGAACAAAATAGAACGCCGGTCTCCTTTCTTTGAAGAAAGGGAAATATGAGGAGAAATTTGGCAGTTTTGTGCAAATGACGATTTGTGCACACATCTGTTTCAGACGGTGAGGCTGCATTCCGGCAAGACCAAAATGTCAAACCAGCGGTTCTTGCTGACTAAGACAATGAAAACTTCCCTGGCCCCAGATAATTTCAGTAGCTTCAAGAGGGATTATTTTTCTTCCCGGAAACGCCTGACCAAGAATATCTATGGCAATTACATCATTCGGATTGTTGAAAACGGGTACAATCACACCGGCATTGCAAACCAGGAAGTTGGCGTAAGAACCAGGGGTACGGAATCCATCGATTATAACTGCCTTTGGCATAGGAAGTTCAATGATGTTGAGCTGTTTTCCATTTAGTAAGCGCATGGTTTTCAGCATATTAAGGTTAGTTTGCAGGACGTGGTAATTTTCATCGTGAATGTCATGTTCCACGCAGGCTACAATCGTGTCCTCGTTTACAAAACGGGTGGTATCATCAATGTGGCCATCGGTATCATCACCAACGATTCCATCCTCAACCCACAGCACCTGGTTAATTCCATAATAGTCAGACAGAAACTGCTCGATCTGGCTTTGATTTAAATGAGGGTTCCGGTTTTTGTTTAAAAGGCAGGATTTACTGGTCAGCAGCGTTCCGGCTCCGTTGAATTCGACAGAACCGCCTTCCATGATAATACCAGGGTTTACAGTGGGCAGCCCAAGATACTCCGCGATTACCTTTGGTGTGCGATCATCGTCGTCATAAGGCGGATACTTTCCTCCCCAGGCATTATGCCCCCAGTCAACGATCATTCTTTGTTTTGTTTCCTGGTTAATCAGGAAAGCAGGGCCATGATCCCTGCACCAGGCGTCGTTTGTCGGTTTTACAACAAATTCAATTTTGGATAAATCAACATTAATCTTCTGTAGCTCATCCTGAATAAAACTTTTGAGGATTTCATCATTAGCAACGATTCCAACGTTCTCAGCCTGGCTTATTGCTTTGATAAAAGCAAGATATTGAGGTCGCATGGCTGCAAGGCGATCACCCTGCCAGGAAGATTCATTGTGCGGAAAAGTAAGCCAGGTGGCGCGGTGAGGATGCCATTCAGCAGGAAAAACAAAACCTGATTGTTTAGGCGTATTTATTAAGTTAATTTCGGACACAATGAAGCAGCTAGGCGGATGACAAATTCTATTTGACTTCAAAGGTCGTAAAGGAAACCAAAATTACCGCAAATCGTAATCGTTTTAATCAGATGGTTTTATTGTATTTATTTTTTTAATACAATAAAATGGTAAACTTGTTATATTTTTTTTCATTTTTGTGGGGTATGAAGGACATTATCATTTATGCTATACCGGTATTTATCTTATCTCTCGTTGCTGAGATATGGTATTTCCGGCTGCAGCAAAAACATCATGACCATTATCATACAAAAGACACAACAAGCAGTTTGTCGATGGGAATTGGCAATGTTATTACCGGTCTGGTGTCGAAAGCTATTGTATTTGGTACACTTGTTCTTGTTTATAATTACCGGTTTTTTGATTTAGAAAGAGGTGCATGGTGGTACTGGGTTGCCATTTTTTTTGCAGATGACTTCAGTTATTACTGGTTTCACCGCACAAGTCATCAGGTTCGTTATTTTTGGGCATCACATGTTGTGCATCATTCTTCTGAGTTTTATAATCTGGGAACGGCTTTAAGGCAAACCTGGACAGGAAACATTTCAGGTTCGTTTGTATTTTATTTGTGGATGCCGCTGGTTGGTTTTCATCCGGTTGACATTGTTTTAATGCAGGCAGTAAGTCTTATTTATCAGTTTTGGATACATACAGAAGCGATTCATTTGATGCCAAAACCATTTGAATTTATCTTTAATACCCCTTCTCATCACCGGGTTCATCATGGTTCGGATCTGAAATACCTGGATAAAAACCATGCAGGCATTCTCATTATCTGGGACCGGATTTTCGGGACTTTTCAAAAAGAGAGCGAGCGTCCGCGTTACGGTCTGACGCAAAATTTATCAACTTACAATCTTTTTTCAATTGCTTTTCACGAATGGAGATCAATTATAAAAGATGTATCCAAAGCTCCTGATGTCCGCTCCGGATTCCAATACATTTTCGGACCTCCCGGATGGAGCCACGACGGTTCACGAAAAACAACTGAACAGCTTCGCAACGGGTACGAAACTGAAAAGTCCGCTCTCAGTGAAGTTGAAAATTAAGGGTTGTTGTTATTAAGCTTTTGACGTTTTTAAAAATACTTTGCTCACTACATTGGGAAGTGCTCCGAGACAAATGAAAATCAGTCCGGCCGTAATCAAAGTTGATGTGTGTGCAAAAAAGTCTCCCGAAGAAAGTATAGCCAGGATCAGAATTGTTGAAAACGGAAGAGAGAAAGCCAATAACAGCACAGCTAATTCCAGGTCAAAAGTCCTTTTTTCCTTCGGCAATGCTTTGGCATCTTCTCTCAGATTAAATGCTGAAATATGTGCCAGTGGCCAAAAACTCGCTGCGCTTAAAGGAATAACTACGGCAAGTAAAATCATAGAGAGCTCACTGATATTCAATACATAGATCATCAATGCGCTGATTAACATGGTGATACCGGCCCGAAAGAACAGTATGCTGGCAACGATACGTTTTTTGCCTTCTTTAAGCTGAACAGCCAGGCCGATAAACAGCAACACAAGCGGTGTCATCATCGCGCTGGTTTTATCAAAAAGATCTATGATAACCGGTGGAAGTGTCTTGTAATTGATACCCAGGCTTAGCAAAATAATTGCCAGAAAAATCAGCAGATTAATAGGCTCCTGAAACATGCTGGCAAACAGGCTTTTAAGTTTGCCTCCTAGCTTGGTGTCTTTTTCCTCACTATTTTTCAGGAACATATTCATAGCCAGAATATAAAGTGAAATCAGGACGAAAAACTTGTTTCCAACATCGGCAAGGGCGGCGATGGCGAGGCTTTTTTCACCCAAAAACTCTGCAATAAAGGGAAAACAGGAAAGTCCGGGTGCGAGCGACGGAATCAACATCATCAGTGTCCGGCCGGTTGGGCTGTTCTTTTCAATCCCGAATAGGGTAAAAGCCAGCGGCGCCGAAAAGAACATGAGAAAGTTGAAGACCAGTGTTACGAGCGGAATGATGATCATCGAGGAGTCGATGTCAATCTTCATGAGTGAAATGAAGATTGTCGAAGGCAGTGCAACCGACAAAATGATCTCTTTTATACCATTGGTTTGATCCTTGTTTTTAAATTTACTTTTTAGCAAAAGTCCAAGGCCGATCAGCAGTAGGAGTGTAATGGTTTTTTGTAATGCATCACTCATGATTATAGCGTATTGGAATTATATTTTTTGTCTGAAGATGAGTTAGGAAGAAAAATATTTTAAGCTAAAAACAGAAAAAGAGCGTTTTAAACGCCCGTGTATTTTTGATGCAATTTATGGAAGACAGGAAGCCGGTTATTAAGCCGGCTTCCTGTAGTATTTGATTAACTTAACTGACCAAGGGCGCCTACGAATGCTTTCATTTCATCCATCGTACCAATACTAACACGGCACCATGGTTTGTCCTGGATATCAAATGCACGGATAGAAATACCTTTTGCTGTCATTTTAGCAAGCAGGTCTTTTCCCGGAATACTAACCGGAAACAGTACAAAGTTGGTGTAAGACGGAATGTATTTGTAACCCATTCTGTCAAGATTAGCATATAAATAGGTTTTCGCTTCGTGATTAAGCTTACGCGTGTTTCCCTGAAAATCCTTATCATCCAAACTTGCAGAGGCTGCAAAAATGGAAGTGTAGGCAATCCCCATTCCGCCTCGGGTAATTTTATTGATTTGTTCAAGAAACGCAGGTTGTGCAGCCATGTAGCCAACACGAATACCCGCCATTCCCATAATTTTTGAGAAAGTACGTGCTACGATTACATTTTTTTTCTGAGTTAACAAAGAAACCATGCTCTGAGTATCTGCACCGACCGCAAGCTCGATATATGCTTCATCTACAAAAACAGGCACTTTTTCAGAAACGCGTGAGCAGAAGTCCAGCAAATCTTTTCCCGAGGTAATCGCTCCTGTCGGGTTATTCGGGTTACAGATGTAAACCAGTTTGGTGTCTTTATCAACCGCTGCTTCCATTGCTTTCAAATCGTGCGACCAGTCCGCAGTACAGGGAACTGCTTTCCATGTTGCGCCCACAGCTTCTGCTACCTTAATAAGCGACATGTAGCAAGGGTCAGCCGAAACAACATTTCCACCGTTCATGAAAAGAACAAGTGCGACTTTTTCCAATAGGTCGGAAGAACCTGGGGCCATCATGATATGGTCAGTAGGCACACCTTCCCTTTTAGCAATTTTTTCAACCAGGTCAGACATTTCTTTCCATGCATAACGGTTACCGTATTTTACGGATTCAGCAACCGCTTTTTGGGCAGACATTGGCGGACCATAAGGGTTTTCGTTTGCACTTAGTTTTGCAATGATCTTCGGAGCCTTGCCGTCTTCCGGAAGATAGTGTTCCCTGACCATCGGGCTTCTGTAAATTCGGTTTTCAGGATCAAGGGAAAAAGACGAGTTAGAAAAAGCACCCATGCTCAGATGCGGAGCCAAAGTCATTCCTCCGATTGCCATCAAACCGGATTTCAATAAATTACGACGGTCAATTTTCTGGTTCATTGCTTTAAAAGTTAGTAATAAGTGACGGTGATTTTTTATTAAAGTTAGTAATTAATATTGTTAAACTGTTTGACTGTTAGTGTTTTAGTGCTACTTTCAGTCAAACGAATTGCTTTGAGAAAAAGAAAAGTTATGGCTGTGTGGTGTCCACGTTTCCATGCGCCGCACACACTTTCACGCGGACAGAACAAACACAGCCATAATCTTGCAAAACTGCTTTTTCAAAAAAGCAATACCCTCTTTAATCGAGGACAAACAATTGATAGACACCAGTTGGCTTAAATCCCAAATGTGACAGAATTGCCCGTCCACGGCAAAAAGCGACCTTTATTTAAAAATTTATATTGCATAAATGGAAAAATCATCCATCGACTCGGGAACACCGGTTCGGGATGAGATTATTTCCTCTTTATACCTGAAATATATTCTTGTGCGGCATGAATATATTCGTAGATTAAGAAGTAAAGCCATTCGTTTAACGACTTCTCAAATATACTGAGAAAGGATAAAAACGCAAGACAATGGAGGTAAAACAGGTATTTTTTTGCAATAATAATTGGTTAATTCTTAATCAGAGAAAATATTATTGTAATAATTCATTATTTAATTTTACTTATCCGTCTTCGATGAGTTCTATATAATTTGTAGACTTTTTAGTAATAAAGTGTACTTGAATAAACTTCGTTTTGCTTTAACCACGTTTGTCGGAAAATTGAAATTAATTTTAAAAACGGATTAAATATGGAATTTTTAGATTTGAATAAAAAAAAGACCTTCCACCGGAAAGTCTTTTGTAAATCAAATAGTTAAATTTCCCGATTACTTTGAATCGATGTATCTTTTTAGAATTGGCTTATAAGAATCCACACGACGATCTCTGAAAAACGGCCATGTGGTGCGGTAATGATCAAGCTTTTGAAGATCCAGTTCCTGTACATGGGTAACTTCCTGGTCGTGCGGTGCCAGGTAAAGCAGGCGGCCATGAGGATTCGCAATAAACGATCCGCCCCAAAATTGCTGGTCCGCTTCCCGGCCAACGCGGTTTACCGAAACAACATATATTCCGTTTGCAACTGCATGGCCACGTTGTATCGTCTGCCATGCACCATATTGTTCTTCGTTAATCTGAGGATCTGTTTCATTTGTATCCCAGCCAATGGCGGTAGGGTAGAACAGGATTTCTGCACCCATTAAACTCGTTATTCTTGCAGCTTCCGGATACCATTGATCCCAGCAAATTAAAACCCCGATTTTTGCAAATTTCGTATCAAAAGTCCGGTAACCGATTGGATCCTCCGATTCCTCAGTTTCACCATTTATAGCATCACCAGGTGTAAAATAGAATTTTTCATAGTAACCCGGATCATCAGGAATATGCATTTTGCGGTATTTTCCAAGATAAGATCCGTCAGCGTCAAGCACCGCTGTAGTGTTGTGATACAGACCATGCGCTCGTTTTTCAAATAACGATGCGATGATCACCACACCAAGTTCCTTCGCAAGCGCACCCAATGATACAGTTGATGGGCCTGGAATCGGTTCAGCCAGTTCGAAGTTTTTGTGGTCCTCTACATCGCAAAAATACAGAGATTTAAAAAGCTCCTGAAGACAAACAATCTGAGCGCCTTTAGCAGCAGCCTCCCGGATTTTTTCGGTTGCTTTTATGAAGTTAGCTTCTATATCATCCGAACAGCTCATTTGAACAATTCCGATATTTACCTTTTTATTTGTGCTCATTTTCAATTCTCATTTTCTGTAAAACCAATCTATCAACATCAGGGTTGCGCATCAAGTTCTTCTATTACGAAATCAAAGAAAAGCTCATTCATACATTTAAAATGTTTTTTCGGGCATTCTTTGTATCCTATTTTTGAACATGGCCGGCAGCTTAAATTATTGTTTTCAATCACTTTAAATTCTGTTTTATACGGGTACATGCCAAAAGCCGGAATCGTATTTCCCCAGATTGAGTAGACTTTTTTCTTAAATGCAGAAGCTACATGCATCAGGCCGGTATCATGAGAAAAAACGAACCAGGAATGACTGATAATGGAGGCCGACTGGTTAAAATTAAATTTTCCGCAGGCATTCAGGATCAGCTGATCTCCAAGTGCGGTTCTGATTGCTTCTCCTTCTTCAAAGTCTTCCTTCCCGCCCAGCAGAATAACCGGATAATTGATCTTCCTGCAAAGTTCGATCATTCGGTGAACGGGTAATTTTTTTGTAAAATGCTGTCCTCCAATCGCGTAAGCCACGAAACGATTGCGATGGGTTTCTGCAATCTGTTCCGGTTGGATTTTATCTTTTAAAGGTACAAAATAGTCCAGGCCGGCATTATCGTTTTTGACTCCGAATGTCTGCAGCGTGGCAAGGTATCGGTCAACGATGTGAATGTCCGGTAATCTGTTGATTCTGAAGTTGGTCAGTAAGAATTTCTGAATATTTAATTTGTCAAAACTGAATGAAGGTTTACCCAGTTTCCACTTAATATTCATGGTCCGCAGATTGGTATGCAGGTCAATAATATAATCGAAATTCTCTTTATAAATCGATGGCAATAACTCTGTTAAACTGGCATCCAACAGCCACAGTTTATCAACATAATGGTTGTCTTCAAGAAGAAAGCCAAATTTCTTTTTGGTAAAATAATGAATTTCTGCATTGGCGTATTGCTGCTTAAGGCACCTGATAACGGGAGTAGTCAGGATGATATCACCAATGGATGAGAAGCGCAGGATAAGAAATTTGACAGGTTTACTCACTTTTGTTTTCTTCCAGTAACTGAAATGGCTGCAGATGCTGCGGGCGGTTATGTTTCCAGCGTCTGTGGCTCCAAAGCCAGTTATCAGGTTGTTTTAAAATATCTTTTTCTAAATAATTTATCTGACGTTCGAGAATTACATTTTTAGGTTCGTCTTTCGGGCTTTCCGTAATCAGCTCGAAATAAAATCTGTAAAAACCTCTTTTCCATTCATTCCTTAGAACACCCATATACAAAACCGGAGCGTTTAACCTTCTTGCAATGAGTTCAACGCCGCGGAACACACCGGTTTCCTGATTCAGAAATTTGGTCCAATATGCTTTTTCCGGGATAGGTGACTGGTCATTTATCAAAATATAAATAAAAGGTTTATCCCTGGGCGTAACCGCTTTTACAAATGCATCCTTCATCGGTACCATTTCTGTTCCAAACTGGGTCCGGAGTTTTTTGAACCAGTCTTCAAAAGCGTTGTTGGCGAGTTCGTGATAGACGACTACAATTTGGTAGGATAATTTTGCAGAAGCAAATAAATTCAGCATTTCCCAATTTCCCAGATGCCCGGCAACTACGATCAGATTCTTTTTTTGTTCGTAATATCGATCTAATAAAGAAGTTTCTACCTCAAACCGTCTTAACAAATCATTTTTGGAAATGGAACGTAACTTAATGGTTTCGAATATAATATCAGTAAAATTCCGGTAATATTTTTTAGCGATTTTCCGGATTGTTCTATCATCCTGTTCAGGAAAGCTATTATGTAAATTTTCAATTATAACCTTTTGCCTGTAATGTATTACGTTAAAAATCAGAAACCGAAATATGTCCGAGAGTTTATAGAGGTTTTTCCATGATAACCTCGATATTGCAGTCAGTATCCGCAGTAATAACCAGGTAAATGCTTTTTTCATGTTGATGCCGCCTTTTGCAAAATAATAGCAACTGGCAGGCAAAAATAGTTCCGGTAAACGGGACTATTTGGCGGTCATCAGTTGTTCCGGTTTTAAGTTTTCCGGTCTTTTATGTTTCCATCGTCTGTGGCTCCAGAGCCAGTTGTGTGGCTGGGCGCAGATGTTTTGTTCAAGTATGCCAATTTGCTTTTTTAAAATCATGTTGTTCGCAACCAACTTGGGTTCGTCTGTTATGGTTGAAATTTCGACATGGTAATAACCACGTTTGCCTGGGACCTTACTGAAATCTGCGTAAAGTACCGTCAGATTATATCTGCGTGCAATGGTTTCAACACCCCTGAAAATTCCGGTATCCTGATTTAAAAATGTAGTCCAAAAGGCTGTTCCGGGATTAGGCGACTGATCGTTGGCAAGCACGACTACATAAGGCTTATCTCTTGGTTTTTGTAACTCGCGGAAAATCTGATCCATGGGTACCAGAATTGCACCAAAGCGGGTACGAAGGTCGAGGAACCATGCATCGGATTCTTTGTTTTGCAATGGCCGGTAAACGACTATGCACTCGTGCGTAAAACAAAGTGAAGAAAATAGATTAGCGAGTTCCCAGTTTCCCCGGTGACCCATCAGGTAAATGATATTGGTTTTGCTGGCGTAGAAGTCGTCCATTATGCTGATGTCTCCCTGCAATCTTTCTCGAACGACATCGGCGCTGGCTGTCCGGAACTTGATGGTTTCAACGATTAAGTCAGTAAAGTGAAGGTAAAAGTCTTCGGCGATAACTTCCAGTTCAGCCTCTGTTTTTTCAGGAAAGCTGTTTCTTAAATTGTTGTGGATGACGGCTTTTCTATAACCCGCAACGTCAAATAAGATCCATTTCAAAGCGCTCGACAGTCTGAAAGCATTTTTCCAGGAGAGGCTTGATAACGAATTAAGCAGAAAAAGGAAGATTTTCGAAACGGGTCTATTCATGCAAACATTTTTACAAAACTACATATATAACGTATGTTTATAAAATGTTAGCTTTTCTTTTCAATATTTCTTAGCTTCACCTATTCAAACAATTGTTAATGCGCTGTGTTAGAAGGATTATTTGACATAAAAAACGACAAGCGGCTCAGTATGTATCTTTACCGGATGGGTTTTGGTATGTGGCTGATGTATTTAATTCTGGGTGCTCCTGCACTGCGTAGTTATCTTCAATATCGTACAGACTGCGGAGTTTTATGTTTTGTTTTGATGATTGTCGCTTTCTCGGCATCGATGGTTTATGACTACTTTCACCAGCGCGATGCTTACGAACAAAAGAAAAAGTGGCTTTTTATAAGTTATATTTTACTTGCCGGAATTATTTACTTTTTTGTATTCGAGGGCAAACAAAATATATCGGACCTGAAATGGCTGGTTCGGTTTATATAAAATTATTCAGTTAAAAGATCTCTTCTTTTTATCATTGCCTGCACAGCTTCAAAAGATAAATCAGGCAAAGCGGCAACAGCGCCAACTACAATAATCGCAGGCGATGCAATTTCACTAATCTTTGCCAACGGCTGAATATTACTTATTTTTCCTGAAACCACTTTTTGATTTTCCATCGTTCCGTTTTGGATGATGGCGATTGGTTCATCTAGTTTGCCTATTCCGGCATAGATCTCAACGATTTCATCAAGCTTGTGGAGCCCCATCAAAATGACAACTGTTGCGGTAGATTGAGCCGCCAGGCTGAGATCTTTGGATAAAGCATGTGATTTGGTTGTCCCGGTGATTACCCAGAAACTTTCGCTCACGCCACGGGAAGTTAAAGGTATGCCTGCCAAAGCCGGAACTGCATAACTGCTGCTGATACCCGGAATTACTTCCGAGTCGATTCCAAACTGTGCTGCAAAAACGATTTCTTCATAACCTCGTCCAAAGATAAATGAATCGCCGCCTTTCAGACGAACCACTTCTCCGTATTGTTTTGCATATTCAACAATCAGATGGTTGATATCATCCTGTCCGCAACTGGTTTTTCCATAGCGTTTTCCTACCAGGACTTTGACACAACCCGGAGGGCAGTATTCGAGAAGAGCAGGATGGGCAAGAGAATCGTAGAGTACTACTTTTGCTTTTTGTAAAGCCTTGATTCCCTTCAAGGTAATCAGGTCGGGATCTCCCGGACCAGCACCAATTAGTGTAAGTTTCATTTTTTTAGCTATGAGCTATTAGCATGTAGCCAATAGCCGAAATAAATAAAGAAGTCAGTATAAGAAAATATTCATAACTGACTTCTTATAAGTATTAATCTTTTATTCAAGTTTTAGCTATTAGCTATCTTTTCCAAACGACAATTCCTGCAAAACGGGCGTGCCTGTTTCCATCAGTTGCGCTCCGCGTGTGTTACGTACGAAGTTCAGGAAATGGTCGGCAGTTTTTACGAAATAAGTAGCAAATGCTTCCGTAGGCTCAAATTTATTGATACTGAAAGCAAGGGATCGGAATGGCGTTTCAGCTTTGTCAGCCAGGAAAAACTCAGAAGGCGTTTCATATTCAAACTCACTTCCAAAATTCGTTTCGAAGTCGTTGATGATACCGTACTGGGTATTGGTGTTCACCTCTTTGGTCATCAGCAAACCTTTTGCACCGGTAATCAGGACATTGTAGGCATGATAGATTGCATCAGCCCAGATTCCTGACTCGTAGTTTTCCTTAGCCAGATTAAGTTTTTCCTGTCCTTCTGTAATGGTAGTCGCCACAAGGTCGACAAGCACACTCGCACATTCACCAACACCAATCTCCGTTTTGAACAGTTCATCATGGTCCCAGTCGCGATAATCGTCATCCTGAACGGTTGAGAGGTCAGCGATGGGTTTTAAAAGTTGGAAAAAGTAATTTTTCGTCTGACGATTATAGTATTGATTGAAATATTCACCATCAAATGAATTGGCTTCGTAATCGTTGAAAAGGGTACGAAGCGCTTCTGGTCCGCGTTTAGTTGGGACTTTAATGACTTTATCGCCAATCAGACCAATTCCGTCGCCGGAAAAACCACCGCCTAATAAAACCTGCAAAGCGGGAAGTACCATTTTGCCATTTTTAATTGAGCTACCGTGAAACCCTATGTTGGACGCATTGTGCTGTCCGCAGCCATTCATACAGCCGCTGATTTTTATTTTGATATCCTGGTTATAGATCATTTCCGGAAATTCATCCTTCATGACATCTTCCAGAACGCGTGTAATTCCGTAACTGCTGGAAATTGCAAGGTTACAGGTGTCCGTCCCCGGGCAGGTCGTAATATCCATGGTGCTGTCAAAACCAGGATTCACCAGTCCCAATTTTTCAAGCTCTTTGTAGATCGGAACAAGGTCTTCGCCTTTCACAAAACGGAGAATATATCCCTGATTTACAGTCACACGAATATCATCAGCTGCATATTGACGAACAATTTCAGCCAGGCTGCGTGCAGTATCGGAATTCATGTCACCCAGCAAAACCCTTAACTGAACAGCATACCATCCTTTTTGCTTTTGTTCAAAAACATTCGTTTTAAGCCATTTTTTGAAGTTTTCCAATCCGGCTTGGTCGATGGTCTGTGAGGCTATATCCAAAGTTACTTCGTCACTTACAGATGCGCGCGGAGCATGATTGATGGATTCCGCTTCATTGGTTCCAAACAGATCTTCCGGAATTGTAAATACTTTATTTTTAACTGCAGTGCGTTCTTCTTCCACTTTGGCCATCATTCCTTCAAGACCAAGGTCATTGAGAAGGAATTTCATACGGGCTTTATGACGACGAACGCGCTCTCCGTAACGATCGAAAACGCGAAGTAAAGCTTCTATAAATGGAATAACATCTTTCTCTTCAAGAAACTCAAAAGCAGTCTGTGCCGAAAAAGGCTGAGCGCCTAATCCACCGCCTATCAGAACCTTGAATCCTTTAACTTCTTCACCGTCTTCGTTTTTACCCATCTTGGCTATCAGACCCACATCGTGGATAAATGCGAGAGCAGAATCCTTTTCGGAAGAAGAAACGGCGATTTTAAATTTCCGTCCCATATCCTGATTAATAGGATTACGAAGAAAATAAGTAAATATGGAATGCGTAATTGGTGTAACATCAAACGGTTCATCCGGATCGATTCCGGCTATCGATGATGCCGTAACATTACGAATCGTGTTACCACAAGCTTCTTTTAAAGTAATTCCTGCATCTTCCAGATCAGCCCAAAGCTGAGGTGAATCCGATAGTTTTACAAAGTGCAGCTGAATATCCTGACGTGTTGTGGCATGTAGGTTTCCTGTCGCAAACTTGTCGGAGGTATCGGCAATACGAACCAGCTGATCAGCGGTAACACGCCCGTAAGGCAGTTTAATGCGGATCATTTGAACTCCCGGTTGGCGCTGTCCGTACACACCGCGTGTCAGACGAAACTTGCGGAAAGCCTCTTCCGGTGTTTCGCCGCTGTTGAAAGCGTTGATCTTATTGTTGAGATCAACAATGTCGCGCTTTGCTACAGCTGATACTTTTTCTGAAATTACTAAATTACTCATGGTGATATTATTCTTATAACCTATCGGAATAGTCTATTAACCCTGCATTACTTAAAAAGGTGCAGTTCAAACACCTTATTTTATTCAATCATACAAGCACCAACGGTGACATTCGATGTTTCGTCAATCAAAATTGCAGCACCATTCGCCCTGTTTTTTTGGTAAGGATCATAGGCGATTGGCTGCGCCGTCCGTAAAACAATTCTTGCCACATCATTTAATTTCAGACTTTCAACTTCGTCCAATTTTTCATACGAGTTGATATCGATCTGATATTCAATGTCTCTGACTGAGCAGCGTGACCGCGAAGTTCCATGCTGCAGCACATATTTGTTACCAGCTTTAAGCGTTTTTTTATCGTCCATCCAGCATACAATTGCTTCCAGATCCTGGCTGATTACCGGTGAGTTGTTCAGAGAAACAATTGAATCCCCGCGACTGATATCAATATCGTCTTCCAGTAAAATTGTTACAGATTCCAAGACAGAAGCTGAGTCAATCTCATTTCCGCCGAACTCTATTTTGGCGATTTTAGATTCCTGCTCGGATGGCAAGACTTTTACAGCATCGCCTTTTTTGAAAGTTCCGCTTTGAATACGTCCGGCATATCCGCGGTAATCGTGTAATTCTTCCGTTTGAGGGCGGATGACATACTGAACTGCAAAACGTGCATCATCCTGATTCTGGTCTTTAAGCACATTTACGGTTTCCAGCATGGTTAGCAGCGTTTCACCGGTATACCAGGGCATGTTCTCAGAACGATCAACAATATTGTCTCCGTTTAAAGCACTTACCGGAATGATCGTAAGATCTTTGATATTTAACTTTTCAGCCAGTTCTTTATAAGCCTGCGCAATCTGGAGGTATCCGTCCTCCGAGTTACCGATCAGATCCATCTTGTTAATCGCTACAATTACATGCGGAATACCCAGCATGGAAGCGATCAGAGAATGGCGGCGTGTTTGTTCCACAACACCGTGACGTGCATCAACCAGAATTATAGCAAGGTCAGCATTGGAAGCGCCGGTAACCATGTTTCTGGTGTACTGAATATGCCCGGGAGCATCGATGCTGATAAACTTACGGCTTGGCGTTTGGAAATATTTGTAAGCAACGTCAATCGTAATTCCCTGCTCACGTTCAGAACGAAGTCCGTCAGTAAGTAATGCCAAATCGATTTCACCCACATTACGGCTTTTACTTGCACGTTCAATGGCTTCCATCTGGTCGGCCAGAATATTTTTTGTATCGTAAAGCAAACGTCCGATTAATGTGCTTTTGCCATCGTCTACAGAACCTGCTGTTATAAATCTTAGTAAATCCACGGTATTAGTTAAGAATTATGAATTAAGAGTGAAGAATATTGGTCGTATGCATTTTGTATGCTAGGTTCTTCTCTCAAAGTTTATTGCGCTACTACTAGTAATGGTTGATTAAAGATGATGAATATCTATCGCTATTTTTAACCGCACTGGCGGCCCGGTCTTAATTCATCACTCTTAATTTCTCAAAAGTATCCGCCCTTTTTACGGTCTTCCATTGCTGCTTCCGTTTGCTGGTCATCAATACGGGTTTCGCCGCGCTCGCTGATACGTGAAACAGTAATTTCTGCAATTACTTCATCCAGAGTGGCCGCGTTTGATTCAACAGCCGCAGTACAGGTCATATCACCAACGGTACGGAAGCGAACGGTACGCGTTACAATCTGGTCGTTTTCGTCTTTTTCAATAACAGGCGTGTTATTGAGCAAATGTCCGTCTCTCAGAATTAGCTCACGTTCGTGGGCAAAGTAGATTGATGGAAGTGCGATTTTTTCTCTTTTCAGATAAGCCCAAACATCCAGTTCCGTCCAGTTGGAAATTGGGAAAACGCGTACGTTTTCGCCTTTGCTGATACGGCCGTTAAATAAATTCCAAAGTTCCGGACGCTGACGTTTCGGATCCCATTGACCGAATTCGTCACGGAAAGAAAAAATCCTTTCTTTTGCACGGGCTTTTTCTTCATCACGACGTGCACCACCGATGCAGGCATCAAATTCGAACTCTTCAATTGTGTCGAGCAAGGTAAAAGTTTGCAGCCAGTTGCGACTTGCATTTTTACCGGTTTGTTCTTTCAAACCCTTTGCCTTAATGGTATCTTCAACGTAACGCACAACGAGCTTAGCACCAAGGGATTCAGCAAGTTCGTCACGGTAGTTGATGGCTTCAATAAAATTGTGACCTGTATCAACGTGGACCAGAGGGAAAGGAATTTTTCCGGGAGCAAATGCTTTTTGAGCAAGGCGAACCAGGGTAATGGAATCTTTACCACCGGAAAATAACAACGCAGGTCGCTCGAACTGGCCGGCTACTTCGCGCATAATGTAAATTGCCTCTGCCTCTAGCTGATCCAGATAATCAGGCGTTTTGCGTCTTTCGTCCGCTTCCTGCTCACTGATACCCGACACTTCTTTAACTGAAATTGACATATTTTTTAGCTTTTAGCTATTAGCAACTAGGCTTTTAGCTTTAATAACGACTTTTATTCTAATTTTTGAACTAATAAATATTTAGGCTGATTTTTTTGCTAACAGCTAACAGCTAACAGCTAACAGCTACTTCGCATGCAGCCCGCATTCTTTCTTCGATTCATCTTCCCACCACCAGCGTCCGGCGCGGAAATCTTCACCTTCCTGAATAGCTCTTGTACAGGGTGCGCAGCCGATACTTACAAAACCCTTATCATGTAAGGGATTATAAGGAATACCATTTGACTTTACATAACTTTTAACCTCCTCAAAACTCCAGTCCAGAATCGGATGGAATTTTATCAGGTCATGTGCTTCATCAATTTCGAGCTTACTCATAGACTGACGGTTTCCTGACTGTTCAGCCCTGATACCGGTTACCCATATTTTAGCACCTTTTAATGCTCTGTTCAATGGTTCTACCTTACGGATAAAACAGCATTCTTTTCTGTTTTCGACCGATTCATAAAAGCTCAACGGCCCTTTTGTACTCATCAATACCTCAACCATATCAGTTAGAGGATACATTACTTTAATTTTTGTATCGTACCTGTTGTTGGTTTTTTGCAAAGTCATGTACGTTTCGTTAAACATCCTTCCTGTATCCAGCGTAAAAATGGAAATGTTCAGTTTGTTCTTTAAAATGAAATCGGTAATAACCTGATCCTCGTAACCGAGGCTGGTTGAAAATACGACCTCGCCGGGAAACAGATCAGCCAAAATGGCCAGAGATTCCGTTTCGCTTTTGCCTTCAATGGCAGCGTGAAGAGAGGATATGTTTGTGTTCATGGTGGTTGTTCTTCTTCTTAATATTTAACGCTGAGTAATATGGATTTGAAAAATTGAGTTTCGCAAAGCGCCGAATTGCCTTTCTGCGAAACTCTGCCATCACTCACGTAACTCAGCGTTTGCTCACTCTAATATATCACTTTTAACCGACACCTCTACCGCGTTAGTGAAATCTTCGATCAAGTCTTCAATATCTTCCAGACCAACTGAGATACGAATCAAACCTTCGGTAATTCCCAAAGCCAACTTTTCATCTGGTTTCAGTTTGGCATGCGTCGTTGTATTAGGATTCGTCACTATGGTTCGCGTATCTCCCAGATTGGAAGAAAGCGATGCTATTTCCAAAGCCTCCATAAATGCTGATACACGTTCAAAGCCACCTTCCAGATCAATCGTTACCACAGCACCACCTGCACGCATTTGTCTTTTGGCCAGTTCATGCTGAGGGTGGGAGGGCAGAAAAGGATATTTCACCATCTTTACATCCGGATGTTTGTCCAGAGCTGCAGCAAGTGCCAGTGCATTGGATGAATGTTTTTCCATCCGCAGATTCAGTGTTTCCAGACTTTTACTTAAAACCCATGCATTAAACGGAGACATTGATGGTCCCGTCTGGCGGCAGAAAAACCTTAATTCTTTGATATATTCTTTTTTACCAACAACAATTCCGCCTAATACACGTCCTTGTCCATCCATAAACTTCGTTGCAGAGTGAACAACAAGATCAGCGCCAAAATCTGCCGGATTCTGCAATGCCGGTGAAGCGAAACAGTTATCTACATTGAATATCAACTTATGTTTTTTACAAATTCTGCCAATCATCTCAAGATCTACCAAATCCAAACCGGGGTTTGATGGTGTTTCAAGATAAACCATTTTTGTATTTGGCAAAACTGCAGCCTCCCAATCAGCCTCGCTTGCTTCGGCGTCCAAATAGGTATAGGTAATCCCCCATTTGCTCAAAATCTGTGTGATCACCTGATGTGCTGAGCCAAACAAAGCCCGGCAGGCTAAAATATGATCGCCACTTTTAAGCAAAGCGGCCATGCTGGCAAACACTGCGGCCATACCCGTTGCCGTTGCAACCCCGTCTTCACAATCTTCAAGCAGACAGACTTTGTCTACAAATTCCTGTACACTGGGATTTGAAAAACGGCTGTAAATGTTACCGTCTTCTGTTTCCTCAAAAAGAGCTTTACCTTGTTCCGCGCTTTCGAAGGTGAAACTGCTGGTCAGGAATAGAGGAGTGGAATGCTCACGATATTGCGTCTTTCTGGTTTGGGTACGAATTGCCTTGGTTTGCTTTTTCATTGTTTATGAGCTGTAAGCTTTTAGCGATTAGCTGCAAGCCTGGTAATGGATATTTCTGTTTGTTCGTTTGGTTTAAGTTGCCTGATGCGTTCAGCTAAAAAGAACCATATAAATAATCCTCAGACTGACGATGATCACAATGGTTCCGACCATGATCATCATCGTTTTAATTGGTAATCTTCTTGACAGGTTCGCTGCAATCGGTGCAGCAACCATTCCCCCTAAAATTAAACCTAAAACCACCTGCCAGTGCGAAAAACCGATTATGGTTATAAACGTAACCGAACTGGCCAGTGAGACAAAAAATTCAGCTAAATTAACTGACCCGATTGTATATTTCGGGTGACGCCCCCTGGCAATCAGCGTGGATGTTACAATAGGTCCCCATCCGCCACCGCCAATAGAATCGAGTGTTCCACCTGCCAAGGCAAGCCATCCAATTTTTTTGATCGGACGCTTTTCAATACGTTTCTTCAACGCTTTTTGAATAATAAGAATTCCCAGGATCAGGGTATAAACAGCCACCAAAGGCTTAATAATATTAATGTATCCTTCCAGAGATGAAAGCAGGTACGCACCCAGGATTGCGCCAGCCACACCCGGGAAGAGAATCTTTTTGAATAACTTACTATTTACATTTCCAAATTTAAGGTGCATATACCCGGAAACGCCGCTAGTGAAAATTTCGGAAGTATGCACACTGGCGCTCACTGCTGAGGGTGGCACTCCAATTGTTAATAGAAAAGTCGCAGAAGTAACCCCATAAGCCATTCCAAGTGCACCATCGATCATTTGCGCAACAAAACCGCCAAGCACATAATAAAAGAAACTTTCGTTGAGTTCAAGCTCATTCCATAAAATGGAAAGGCGGTCGTAAGTAAGAAATGTAAAAAGCAAATGACCCACGATCATCAGCGCAATGGCTGAAAAGATATTTACGAAAATTTCAGTTCGCGTCCGTTTGCGTAAAGTTGCCGCCCAGATTTTTTGTTGGATGGTTTCCCAGGTTAGCCGAGCCTTGGGCCCTTTGTGTGTAACAACCGGCGTTACTACGGTACCGGAAGTTTTTTGAAATAGTAGATCGGATTCTTCAGGAAGGTCTTTCAGAAAAACTACCTGACCCTTTTCCCTGGCAAGAGCAGCCAAACGACGGTCTTCTTCCGGGTTGCCACTGGCAATATATGCAACCTGGATAGATTCCCAGCTTGCAGTATCGTTGGTGCCTGATGAGGGTATAGAGTCCGCTGCTTCCTTCAAAGTCTATGTAGTATACTATTATTATAGAGTATGTTTCCATCAAAAATAGCAAACAATTGTTTGCTATTCAGGCCACAAAAGTAGAATCAAATTGTGAATTTTCAAAGAAAACTGTCGGAGAAGGGGTTGGCTTTTGAGTGTGCTACATTATTTAAAATGATTATAATACATTGCCGGTATTTTAATTTCATCACATGAGCAAACTATCGACACACGACAATTTTATCAGATCCATTATGTCTGATAAAAATATAGCAAGAGATTATTTTATGGCATACCTGCCGTCTTTTGTAGCTGACCAGCTGGATTTTGAACATTGGAGCAAAGTACAGAAACTTACATTTCGAAAGAATTACAAAAGACGATGTCTGACATTGTTTATACTTGTCAGAAAAAAGGCAAGGGAGGTTTGAAAGTATGTCTTCTGATTGAACACAAAAGTTTTCCGGATAAAAACACACCTATACAAATCGGTAGTTATATTTTTTCTAGTTTACTAAGGCAGATCGTTAATAAACAGGAGCTCGAAATGATTATTCCTGTTTTGCTTTACCACGGCAGAAAAGGCTGGGAATATCAGACTTTGGCAGATTTGTTTAAAAAAATGGATCCTGACTGGAAAAAGTTTTTGCCTGATTTCGACTATATTTACAATAATCTTGGTGACATTCCAGACCAGCAGGTTGAAGCACTTAATAATAAGTTTCTCGCTGCGTCTATCCTGGCACTGAAACAAAGTTTTGAAAAGGATTGGCTGGAGCAAACTGCTTTAATGTTGCTGGTATGGCTGGAATATGCAGATTGGAATTTACAAAGAGGGTCGATTGTTTATCTGTTTGAAAGAAGCGGATTAGAGGAAGGAAAGATCAGGGAAATTGTTGAAAGATTACCAATACCATTAAAAGACACTGTTATGAATACGGCAGAAATGTTTATGGAGAAGGGTAAAAAGATTGGTTTTGAGGCAGGGCTTGAAAAGGGAAAGGCAGAATTTGTTGTCAACTTGCTCAAAAATACTGATTTTGATGTGAGTAAAATTGCTGCGCTTGCCAATGTTTCTGAGCAATTTGTTTTCGCGATCCGGGAAGAATTACTAAAAAAATAGATATTACAAGTTTCATTTTTCCAAATTGCTTCATTCCCTGGAATAAAGCAATTTGGATTTTTTTGTTACTAATTGACATTAATAGCACCTCACCTCCATCAATGAAATCGGTACATTTGGATTACTTCCTGAAAGTCTGATTTTTAAATGCTGGGTTGTAACCGGTTTTTCAAAAACGACGGTTCTTTTACTTAAATGATTGTCCGTTATTGTGCCGACAACCTGATCGTTGCAGTTCGTTATGGTAATGTCACTCACACAAAACGGCATAACCGTCTCAGGATGCACATAGATGACGTTTTCCATCGGATGATCGTAATCTGTGTCAAACACAAATTCTACTTTTGAGATTGTTGCAGGTTCATTCCAGCTGACCGTAATTAAAGGACTCTTATCATTCAAATCCGCAACCCAGGCATTTGGTTGGGAAACAGGTCGATGCAGACCATTAGTCAGATTATCCGTTCCGAAAACAGAAATTGGCTGGTCAAATCTCATTGCAATATTTCTTCCTTCCGGGCGGCGCTGCGGGCACCAGAACTCAAAAGTATCCACACCAATATCTTCGGTCGGTTCCTGTTTGCCGTAATTCGAAACAGCCGGATTCGTAGCATTAAACACAGAAACCAGTCCTGTTATCCTTGTTTCGCTGTATTGCAGTTTTACCTTTTCATTTTTCATGAAACAGATAAATGCGTAACCTGCTTCATCAAAAGTACTTTCCCAGTCAGCCTGTAATTCATTTATGCCTTTGACCAGCTTGAAGTGTTTTGTCTCAAGGGTAACGTCCGGTGTGTGATTGAATGATTTACTGCTTTTTCTCAGTTCGACTTTAAATTCCATCGCTTCTTCTGCATCAACCCAGAACGTAACTGACGGTGCTTTTCCAGGAACAACAGGCAGCATTTGCGCTACGGAATCCTTTACAGGCGACCAGAAATCGGAGCCAGGAAGTTCTTTTAAATTTAAAGTTGATGATGCGGTAATCTGCACTGCGTTTTGCACAAGATTTTCAGCATCTTTAACTGGAGTCTGCGGTAGGTATTGTCCTGAACGCCATAGTTCAAGCTGTAATTCTTTGAGATGATTTTCTCCTAATTCCCGGGGAGAACAATTGTATTTTTTACACAAAGCAGCTGCAACGGCCACTGCCTGGCCACCAACAGCACTGGTTGCCATCACACGGGTAGATGCAAAAGCAACATGCGTTGCGCTGATGATCCGGCCAGCAATGAACAAATTACTGACGTTTTTACTGTAATAACAGCGGTAAGGAATGGAATAAACGCCCTTGCTATGCCACTGATTACATCCCGACTGATCACTGTAAATTCCATCAGCGGGGTGCAGGTCAAGGCTCCATCCACCAAAAGCGACGGTATCATTAAAAGTCTTTTGTTCTACAATATCTTGCTGGGTCAGCATATAATCACCTTCAAAACGGCGACTTTCTCTTTTACCGGGAATTGTTCCCACCCATTCCAAAGTCATGTTTTCAGCCTCGGGAAATTCGCCTGAGTTTTTAATATAGTTCCAGGCGCCATAAACCACTTTCCATAATTCCCATTTAATTTTTTCGGTGTCATGAACAGTGTCCAGGCGTCCGCCATATTCAAGCCACCAAAGCCGGCAACCGAAGTCTCTTGGGTTAAATGTTTTATACCGGGGAATATCTTTGATATCCTGCAAGGCAAAAGAAGGCGGAACAAACTTGACAGGGCGGCCGACATCTTTGGAATAAAAATACATGGAGTGCCCAAGCAATTCTCCATACGCTTTATCCGGAGCAAATCTTTCGCCAAATTCCTCTACGGACTCAGCGCCCATCCGGAATGCTGCACCTGCCAGAAAACCGACAATCCCGTCACCAGATGCATCGCAAAACAAAGGTGCGCTTAAAGTATACTGTGTACTGTTCTGACTGCAAAAGGCGTGTACAGCAGTAATCTGATCTTCATTTTCACGTCCTTGCGGATTTTTATCCAGATCGTAAACTGCTGTATTTAAAAGCAGTGTGACGTTTTGTTCTTCGACGATTTTTTCAAGTAATACAGTGTCAAAAATCAGTGGATTCCCATCCGGATTCCGGTATATATTTTCCAGCATAATCTCATCGATCACGCCACTTTCCCGTGCCCATCGATTGTTGTTACCCATGTGCGAGGTTGCACCTAAAATCCACAGCCTGACCTCACTCGAGCAGTTCCCGCCCAGTACCGGCCTGTCCTGGACCAGTATTACTGTAATACCCGCTCTGGCAGCGGTTATAGCTGCGCAAGTCCCGGTTAATCCTCCTCCTACAATCACCAGGTCAGCCGATTGGTCAATGCGCTTTAGCATCCTCTTCTCTTTTGATTCTTCCTTAATCATTTGTCAAGTATTTATATCACTGGCCTCAGCAGACCGTTTTTTATTTTAGTATAAATTCAGTCTCCGTGGTCAGGAAACCCGTCGTCTTGTAAATGGAAATGTGTGCCCGGCCTTCAAATCCCCGGATAGGAACAGTAATCTCCCTGCTTTCGCCGGGGTTCAGATCGGGGATCAGAACTTTGGATTGTGCGGTTTTTAAATAATAACCGTAAAGTTTCCGTGCTGGAAAATCGGGCCTGGCCGTCAGCTTTACTTTGAGCGTGTTCAATCCTTGTTCGCCAGATTGATATTCTACTTTTTCTATCGTAATGGGAGATAGTTCTTCCTGGTGAACTTTGTAGGCAGCACGGGGTGAGCGGTTTGGATCCACGATACCCCATTGACGGAAACCGTTTACGTTGGTGCCAAACAATTTACTGCGGTAATCATTATAGGTCCACCACGAAATACCGGCGACATAAGGTCTTTTTCGGATCTCGGACAAGACTTCCCGGATATGTTTAGCCTGTTGTGCCTCGGCTCCGTTTCCGTCCGAGCGTGTACCCCACTCGCTGATAAATACAGGTTTATCAGGATAAAGTTTATGAATATGATCGAGCGACCTGGCATGTCCGCCGTAGGTGTTGGTTGATACAAAATCCACATACTGACTGGCTTCATCTTCTGGTTTAGCGGGCAAGGTGTTCAGGCGATTTGTTGCAAAAGTATAGAGGCGTGTGGGATCGACTTCTCTGGCGAAAGCAATCATGTCTTTCGTCCAGCGCTGACCGCCTGGTTGGTCGGAAAGGTATTCATTACCAACACTGTATGCTATTACACTCGGATGATTCCAGTCGCGCTCAGCCATTTCCCTAAACTGCGACTTGTATTTGGTACGCATCGAATCATTGTCCATTTGCTTTGGTGTAAGCTGCCAGTTTCCGACTTCGGAGATGATCAGCATTCCGTATTGGTCGGCCAGGTCATAGAAATATTCTCCGGGCGTATAATGTGTTAACCGCTGGAACTCCATGCCAGCCTCTTTCATGAGGCGAAAGTCTTTTTCTACAAGCCAGTCCGGCTCCATCGAGCCAAGGCCCGGATAATCCAATACACGGTTGCCTCCCCCGACTTTCAGTGGATTTCCGTTGAGCAGGATCTGTGCATCCCTGATCTCGATTTTTCGTATCCCAAAGCGGGAGTCGATCGAGTCAGAGCCGACAAAGGCCTTGAGTTTGTACAAGTTCGGCTGGTCAAGGTTCCAAAGCTTCACATCCGTGGCCGCGATGGTTGCTTCGGCCTCGATTAAGGCAGTCTGGCCCGCAGGAATGCTCACAGACTTCGTTTTCCAGCGTAATGAAACTGGTCTTTTATCTAAAAATACAGCAAGTTCAACTTTTGGCGTAGCTGCATTTGAAGATGCATTTTTTACCCTTATTCTGGCCGTAATGCTGGCAGAGTTCTTAATAAGATCCGGTGTTGTTTCAATCCTGATATTTTCAACATAAACCTCGGGTTTGATCGTCAGGTAAACCGGGCGAATCAGTCCACCATAATTAACCCAACCTACAAAGGCATCATTGACGTTTCCATTATCCTTTACTCCGGGAATGGTGTTTGTTTTCCATGTATTATTATTGACTGCTACCACCAGTTCGTTATCACCATTTTTCAGCAAAGAAGTCACATCGAAGTTGAAAGGTGTATAGCCACCTTCATGCTCACCAACTTTCTGACCATTCAACCAAACAACGGTTTTGTAATAAGCCGCATCAAAATGCAGGATCACGCGTTTACCCGATGTTGGTTTCCAGGGAAAGAATTTACGGTACCATGCTGTTCCCGTGAAGAATTCATAGCGGGCATCTGTTGAAAAACAGTGCGGTACGGTTACTACATCCTGTCGGGAAGGTTTGGCAGAGTTCTCTTTGTACCACTGATTCGAAATGCCAAGCTCGGCCGGGTCCAGTATAAACAACCAGTCCCCATTCAGCGATATTGCGCCGGGATCCTTGATATGGAACTGGGCAAAGCTGTTTTGACAAATGCAGCAGACAATGACAAGAAGTAAGTTTAGAAATTTATGGTTCATAAAGCGGGTTATGAATTTCAAATGGATTTTGACCAATGCTTGCTATCCGGAATGCCACGAATGGAATGGTGGCAGAAGACAGGAATTATTTTAAATCGATCGTCTCATCAAGAACTCTGAATCCTGTTGGTTTAAAAATGTAAATGCTGATATTTTTATCAAAGCCCCTGATCGGTATCACGATTTCTTTGCTTTCTCCGGGAATAAGGTTTGGGATGTTGATGGATTTGCCTGATATCTGTATATAATATCCCTGAATAGCATAGGCAGGGAAATCGTTACGGGCGGTCACTTTTACGGTGAGCTGATGCTCGCCCTGATCACTGGTTTTAAAACTTACTTTTTCCAGGGCAACAGGCGACATTTCGCGTTGATAGGTTTTGTAGGCAGGCCGGGGTGTGCGGTCAGGACGAACAATTCCCCAGGGGCGATAGCCATTTGGGTTCGTGCCGTGGTAACGACTTTGGTAGTCATTATAAGTCCACCATGAAGCGCCGATTACATACGGTCTTTTCCGGATTTCATTGACAACATCCGTCACATGCTGCGCCTGAGCAACTTCGCTTTCGTTGAAATCGTGAATATCAGAGCGCGTTTTCTCCCGCCAGAATTCTCCTTTGTTGTCAGCTCTTGCACCCCATTCACTGATCAATATTGGTTTTTCAGGATACAGTGCGTGAATATGATCTAAAACCTTAGCGTGATTTCCATAGGTATTGGTACTTACAAAATCAACATATTGGCTGGCTTCGTCTTCCGGTTTTTTCGGCATACTGTTCAGAAACATACTCGCAAAAGTGTAAAGCCGGGTTGGATCAAGTTCACGGGCATAAGTGATCATGTCCTTTGTCCATCGCTTTCCTGCATCGTGTAATGACATATATTCGTTGCCGACACTGTACGCAATCACACTTGGATGATTCCAGTCGCGTTCTGCCATTTCTTTAAACTGTGAACGGAATTTTGTCCGCATCGAATCATTATTCATCTGATTTGGCGTGAGCTGCCAGTTGCCAGCTTCGGTGATAATCAGCATGCCGTATTTGTCTGCCAGATCGTAGAAATATTCGGAGGGCGTGTAATGGGTCAGACGCTGAAATTCCATTCCCGCTTCTTTCATCATACGGAAATCCTTTTCTATCAGCCAATCCGGCTCGAGAGAACCCAGTCCCGGATAATCTACGACGCGGTTACCGCCGGCGAGTTTCAGCGGTTTTCCATTAAGCAAAAGCTGTGCATTTTTTACTTCCACTTTTCTGATTCCAAAATTTGCTGTAAGCGTATCCGTGCCGATAAATGCTTTAAGCTGGTACAGGTTCGGATCGTCGAGGTTCCAAAGTTTTACCTGTGCAGCCGTAAGCGAAGTTTCCGATTCCAGAATTCCGGACTGTCCTGCGGAAATGGGCGAGGAATTTCCTTTCCATTTCATTACCAGCGGCTTGTCTTTAAAAGAAACGGCATAACCGGTTTTGGGAGTAACCGCATCCCTGGAAGCATTGTGAATCCGGAACTTTGTTTTTAAAACAGCTGTACCTTTTTCCAGATCAGGGATGGCCTCAATTTTTATATTATCTGCATAAACCTCAGGTTCAATCGTAAGATAGACAGGCCGGATTAATCCTCCATAATTTGCCCAGCCCATGAATGCATCATTTACATCGTTGTTGTCTTTGGCACCTGGTATCGTGCCTGGTTTCCAGGTGTTGTTGTTTACCGAAACCGCCAGCAGGTTATTTCCATCTGAGAGGAAATCTGTAATATCAAAGCTGAAAGGTGTGTAACCACCTTCGTGCTCACCAACTTTTTTGTTATTAAGCCAAATGTGGGTTTTGTAATAAACGGCATCAAAATGCAGGATTATCCGTTTGCCACCCAATTGTTTCCAGTTGAAAGATTTTCGATACCAAACCGTACCGGTGTAAAATTCATATCGGGGATCAGCAGAAAAGCAATGCGGAACCGTGACCTTATCAAATCGGCCAGCCTGTGAAACCTTATCCGTAAACCATTTTCCCGGAACGCCCATTTCGGCAGGATCCAATGCAAATGACCACTCACCATGTAAAGGGATCGCGTTTGGCTGTTTTATAAAGTACTGAGCGGATGTATTGCCATAAATACATAAAAAGATCAATACCGACAGAATACTAAATTTGGAAGTCATATTTTGATTAAAACAATTCGTAAAGATTTGGTTATTTTTGTAAAAACGATACTGAAAATGGATACTGCCCAGACCATCCCGACAAGATTGAGTAATCTTCAAATGGAACTTTTGAAATTGTATTCCTATAATGTTTCAGAAAATGAATTAAAGGAGATTCAGAAGCTTCTTGCCAACTACTTTTCCAAAAAAATTGATACTGAAATGGATTTGCTTTGGGAAGACAATAATTGGAGCGACGAAACGATTGAGTCCTGGAAATCGGAACATCTGCGAGGAAAGCCTGCGCTATGAAAATAGTTCTGGATACTAACGTTTTACTTATCTCAATTCCGGTAAAATCCAAATATCGCCCTATTTTTGACAGTTTAAGAGATGGAAAATTTGAACTGGTTGTAAGCAATGATATTTTGCTGGAATACCATGAAATATTGAGTTTGAAAACATCCTCATCAGTTGCTGACAATGTCATTAAACTGATTCTTTCTCTTGAAAACTGCACGCTGCAATCAACTTTTTTTGAATGGGGGATGATGCATAATGATCCCGATGATAATAAATTTGTCGATTGTGCTCTTGTTTCCAATGCAGACCATTTAGTATCCGACGACAGACATTTTAATATTTTAAGTGACATAAGCTTTCCTAAATTATCTGTGATCGGGGTTGATGATTTCCTTCGACTGCTCAATATTTGAGTCAAGTATTATCTTCCTCGAAGCACTATATGGTATCAGCGTAGCAATCAAAATTACCCCTGCAATGGTTGCCGTAATACCTGCTCCGGAAGTTGTAAAGGTGCTCAGCACAAATAAAATGAGTGCTGTGAACAGTAGCGCACCGGCAATGACCTGTAATCCAAAACGATTCTGACGTCTTATTTCCAGTGCTTCCTCCGGTGTTGCTTCGATTAGGTTGTGAATCCTTTTTTGTTCACGGGTAACCTGGTAAGTAAGAAATTCCTGTGCAGTTGCATCTTTAGATCTTGCCCAAAGTTCATAAGCCAAAAGCAATAGCAGCGGCAAACCGACTCCCACAATATTTTCCATTCCACGTGACAGTTTGAAATCAAGAAATAACGGAGCCAATATTTTAAAGAATAAATTAACGGTCAATCCGATTCCGGTAACCCAAAGCGTGACTTTACTGGTAAGTCGTTTTGAAAACAACGCCCAGAGCGGAGGCGCAAGCAGCGGACCACCGGATATAGCCGAGATACTCAACACGACTTCAACGATTCCACCTGCAGCGGGCACCATCAAAGCAATACCGATCATCCCCAATCCAAAAAACCAGGACGAGCCTCTTGCTACCCGGATCAGCTGTTTGTCGGACGCACCGGGATTAACCATTCCTTTATAAATATCATTGGTAAAAACAGCTGAAACTACATTCAAAGCCGTGTTGGCGCTGGCTGAGGTTGAAAAGTACATACCCGTCAGCATCAGTCCAAGAAGACCCGGAGGAAGTACCAGTTTGCATATCATGAGATAGGCGTTCTCTGTGTCCAAACCTGTGAGAGATGGATTGATCGCCTTGTAGATCATCGGCGGGAACATCCAGATCACCGGGCTGATCAGGTATAAACCTGCAAAAAGAAAGGCGACTTTCCTGGCCGATTTTTCGCTGTCGACGCTCGTATAGCGCTGAACCATGGTCCAGTTTCCGCCAATATAACAAATGTGGTAAATGATAAAAGCCAGGACAAAACCGATGGTGTATTCGCCGTTTAAAAGATTGAAGAAATCGTCCGGAACATTTTTTACAAAACCGTCCCATCCGCCAACACGATCAAATGAAAGGGGCAATAAGATAAAAACGGCTGCACACAATACAACAAACTGCAAAATGTCCGTCACCATGACAGCCCACAGTCCGCCAACCGCGGTATATGCGATCATGAATAAACCCAGTCCGATTGTGCAGGGAACGAGCGGAAGATCGAGAGACACGCTCACCAGCCTGGCAACCGGGTAAAGCACCGATCCTTTGATAAAAACAGAAACCAGCGTAAAAATAAAAATATAGGTTTTCTGAACAGAAAGCCCCAATCGCTCACGGATAAATTCTGCGGCGGTAAGTGCTCCGGTTCTTTTCCAATATGGTGCCAGAAACAGACCCGTAACAAGCGCGCCGATACACATGGTCCATTGAATTGTAATAGCCACCCAGCCGTGTTTGTAGGCTATTGAACCCCAGGCTACAAAAGTACCGGCTGAGAAAAAGCTCATGAAAAGTGACAGTCCGCCGATGAACCAGGGAACGGCTTCACCTCCGGCAAAAAAGGATTTCAAATTTCGTCCTGTGCGCGCAAACAGCAAACCGATGGCAAGTACAAAGGCTGAAAAAACAACGATTACAACAGTATCAATGGTATTGTTCATATTTAGCTTTAAGCTTTTGGCAATTAGCTGTCAGACTTAGCAATCCCTTCCTGCGAAAGGCTGACATGATTTGTTTTGATTTTATAAGATTGATGTTCGTTAGCGAAAGCTGTTATTCGAATATGACACTGTAAACCTCTATTCCAAATCCGGGTAGTTGAAAGGATACTGTTTTATCAGCATTCGTCAGTGCCTGACCCGAACTGGTCCTTTTTATGGTTTTGATTGTCTTGCCCGCTGCCCATTTCTCCGGATGCAATGAAATTTTTCCATCCGTTGGCTGCGATCTGTTGTTGAGAAGTACCAGATAAGCCTCCTTAGTTTGCGGGTTTTCTGCTAAAACATAATCGACAACTGGCGGATTATCCATAACAAATCCTTCCCGGATAACCAGTTCTGCTTTATTACCATAAATATTTCCGGGTTCAAAACCGTATGTCTGATGTGGCCCGACTTTGGGCGTTACAAATCCTCTTGGGAATGCTACTTTCCCGTCTGACCGTAGTTCGGCTTCGGCCATAATATAGTCGGTTATCCAGCCAACCTGCCACCAGGCATGATGCGGATAGGGGCCGGCTCCCTTGTTCATTGCCTGCCAGTAATAAGAAGCAACGCTGGTTTTGCTATCGACAAAGGCGTCTCGCCCGATGGCCGCGGCTCTTGCCATATCAGCAAAAATCGGCTCTTTGGTTATCTGATACATCCTGATAAACATGCCTGCGTGGCTGGCCAGCTGAATGGGCCCTAATCTTGTAGCAGATCCAAAAATACCGCCATGCTCAAAACTCAAACCTGTCTGGCTGATCTCCCAATCCTGCTTCTGCTTCCCATTGACCGTTTTTATTGCCTGGCTTGCAATGGGATGTGTGTAAATAGAAGTTGTATAAATCTTCGCACAGGTGATTGCAGCATCCTGATAACGCTTGTTTTTGGTCATGTCGTATAAATCCAAAAACGCCTGTGCAGACTGACCTGTAGCAAAATCAGGCGCATATCTTGCGTCTCCGCAGACACCCAGAAAACTTCCTTTTTCAACCGAATTTTTAATGATCCAGTCAGCACCTTTTTGTGCTGCTTTCAAATATTTTTCATCTTTCAGGATTCGGTAGGCAACCATTAAGCCATAAAACGAAGGGCGTACATCTTTAAGGTCTTTGAAAAGTTCGCTTTCCGTTTTACGGTCGTAGGCAACTGCGAAACTTCCGTCGGGCTTTTGCCAGGATAGCAGCCGCTCGGCGCCTAAGCGAAGCCGCTCTTTTAACTCGGTATTATTTGGTTCAAACAAAAGCATATTGCCCATATCCAGCATCACATAGTATGTCAAAGCAATCGGTTCGACTACCTCGCCCCATTCTTCAACAAACTTTTTCTTTTTGGCAAGATAATATTGGCCTTCGATCGCACCATTAAAAAATCCCTTTTCTGTATCCTGCTGAACCAGTTTAAAATTTAAAGCTGGTGGCAAAACTTTTTCTTTCAGCTCCGGATCTTTTGTGGCGTTTGCGAGCATCCACATAGCACCATAATCTGCATTTTTCATGGCGTCTTTATTTGAGCCAACTACTCCGCCCAGGTACGACTGCGCTCCGATCTGCCTGCCTTTATATTCTTCAATATTCCAAAGCGAAGTTTTCGGATCAGTGAGATAGTGATGCATATTTTCAATCCGGCTGGTCAGCGATTGCGTACTTTGGCGCAGCGGCAAGGTTTCCTTAAACTTGTAAATGTCATAGGCAGCATGATTTACTGCCTTGAACCAGTCATCCGCTGTGAGACTATACCGGAAAGAATAGCTGATTTCCTCGCCTTCATTACGTTCAGATTTGTCTTCTCCCAAAACAGGGTAATAAAGCGTTGGTGATAGCTGAGCCTTTCTGTTCATGTGGGACAGGCCAATAAACCAGTCTATTTGCGTGAATTTGTCTTTTGCCCACGGGTCTCTGGCCAAACCCGGTTCCGGAATCACAGAGAGGGTCATGCCATTTTTAGAACTCATCAACGGACTCAGTGTAGTAGCGCAACGTTCGCGATAGACAACCGGGCGGTCCGGAATTCCGTGGCCGTAAGCATAGGCGAGCGCAAAATTTTTCTGTATAAAATTTCCCTGGAAATAACCGGGGACTGAAACCCAGGACATTTTTTCAACAGGCAAAGTAGCAAGGGTCGGTGTGGCCAAAGAAAAAAATCCTTTCTTCTTTGGGATCAGCCGCATCGTAACCAAAATGTCGTTTGGAAACGCAGGGTCCAGTTTCCAGTTTGCGATGATCGTTGCTACCTCCGTTTCCTTTTTGAATTCAAGCTCATTTTTTTTGATCAAAATTCCGGAGGGAATAAATTGGAAAACCTGTCCGGCTGTATTCAACGGCACTTCGGTAATGCTTTCTTTCCATTGTAATTTTTGGTAATGGTAAGACTCTTCGGGGAAAGTGCCTCCGGTAATTTTTTCAAAAGTTTCCTTTGGCTCAGGGGATGGTTTTGTTTCAGAATATAACAAAGTATACTCTCCGGACGGAATCAAACCCTGTATCCATTTCTCATTCTTTTTTACCATGACCTCACTAATGCGCCAGCCGTTTTTTTCGTTTTGCCAGTATACACGAATATTTCCGTTGGTAAGACTTGAAGGGTTTTTCTTTTGGGCAAAAGAGGAAATTGTGATGCCGAGAAAGAGAAATATGAAAAGTTGAAATCTCATTTTATTGTGTTTTTATTTCGGTGCGCTGCACCTTTTATATCACTTCGGTTATTGTCACTCTACAAACATTTCGCCGCGCTGCGGCTCGCTAAATTTCCGTTCAGAATATATTTCCAAGACAGATCTTAATTTACTTTTTTAACAAAATCCTTTATGCCGTCCGAAGCAAAGTCATTTAGTTTTCCATCTGTTCCGGTAAAAATCAGGTATACATCCAGATCTTTTTCTTTTTTGATAAATCGTTTTGTTTCCTCCACACCCATGACAAAAAAGGCAGTATCATAAGCGTCTGCGGTGATCGCGTCTTTGGCAAAAACAGTTACGCTCAGCAATGCTGTTTGCTCCATCGAACCGGTTTTGGGATTGATCAGATGGTTAAAAACCTGACCGTCTTTTTCAAAATGATTCCGGTAATTTCCGGCTGTTGTCATGGCACGGTCGGAGAGCTGAACGGTACTATACAGCGTACCGGGTTTAAGCGGATTTTCAATGCCATTAACCCAGAATTTATCGTCATTTTTTTTGCCTCTGCAAACTATCTCGCCGCCAATCTCCACCATATACCGGTCAATATTTTGTTGCTCCAGAAAACGGCTGATCAGGTCTACCGAATAACCTTGTGCAATTCCGTTAAAATCCAGTCTTACATTCTCCTGGGCTTTCTGCACCATTACAGAGTCGAATTCTATCTGGCCGAAACCCACCAGTTTAAGCAAAGAATCTATGTTCTGGAACTGTGCGTTTTTAGTTTTTTTAGGGCCAAATCCGTAAGCTTCCACAAGCGGCATGATGGTTGGGTCGAAAGCGCCGTTTGTTTTTTCAAAAGCTTCTTTGGACTTTTTTAAAACCGGATAAAAATAGGGTGACCTGAATCTGATTGCATGGGAACGGTTAAATTCGGAAATCTCAGAATCTTCACGATACAGCGACAAACTCTTATCAAAATCATTAAGAATGGAGTCGGTCTGTGTTTTAAAATTTCGGTTTTGTTTGTCAAAATATTTAATATGGTAAGTCGTTCCCTGCGCCTCTCCGCTGACTGAAATCATCGGAATCTGATTCTGGGCTATTGCTGCAAAATGCAGTAAAAAAAACCACATAATGATATAGGCTAATGTTCTTTTTGCCACGAATGCACGAATTTTACACGAATGTTTATTTGCGATTGTCAGATTCAATAATATATTAATCTAATATTCGTGTGTATTAGCGGTCCGCCGTAGCGGTGCATCAGTGGCAAAAAAATCAGGGCTGCGGAGCCAGCGTTTCACCTTTCAAAATGGCAGTAAGTTCAGGTAAATGATGCTCGTAAACACCTCTGGGGGTTGTTTTATACTTGGTTGCAAGCGAGGCTGCAAAACCCACCACTTCGCCCATCATACCACATGTTCTCATCACACGTGTGCTTCCAAAAGCCACATGCGTGGTGCTGATGTTTCTTCCGGCCATAAACAGGTTTTGAATATTTTTGGAATAAAGGCAGCGGTAAGGAATGGTGTAAGGTGCCACTTTGATGTGTTTGGTGCTTGCAAAAAATTCCTGGCCTTCAAAATATTTGCTGTTTTTTGCATCCGGAAAATGAAGGTCGATCGTCCAGGTAGCCGTTACGGAACCATCCGGATAAAACTTGCCTTCCTGAATATCCATTTGGTTCAAGATATGATCTCCGATGATTCTTCTGGATTCTCTTTTTCCGCCGATGTAGGCAACCCACGCCAGTTCTTGTTTAGCGTATTTTTCCTTTTTATTGTTTTTTAAATAAGACCAGTTCCCGTAGATGGCGCGCAGGTTATGATCACGGATTTGCTCTGCCTGGGTAATGGTGTTGAAATTCCCAAAGCCGGTTTCCCATTCCCAATCAGCCTTTCCTTTATCGATATGATATTCATCTGAAAACTGTAATGCCCAGGGCGTTTCAGGGAAAGTGGTGACCGTATCGACCGGAAGTGAAGCCCAGAGATTGGAGGTTCCCAGAGTGAAATTGTCAGCTTTATCAGCCGCCAGCGATTCGCCGGTCTCTGCTTTGCTTTCTCTTCCCATACGGAACTCAGCGCCGGCTAAAAATCCGAGTGTTCCGTCTCCGGTACAGTCTGAGAAGAAGGAACCTTCAAAACGTGTTTCCTTATTTGTAGCAATGTCTCTTCCTACAACTGCTGTAATTATGTCATTCTGAGTTTCTGCTTTATAGACAAATGTGTTCAGGAAAAGAGAAATGTTTGGCTCAGCTTTAATAATGTCGATCTTTCGTTTGTCACCATATTCCTTGGCATCAGGATTTCCGTTTCCCGGATCACCGTTGTCCATTTCTCTCACAATACGACCCAGTTTTGGGTAATGGTTTTTGTCAACATCCCCCATTAAATGCACACGTATTTCCGAGCTGTTGTTTCCCCCCAAAACCGGCCGGTCCTGGATCAGAGCAACTTTCATTCCCATTCTGGCTGCAGATATTGCCGCACAGGTACCTGCAATACCGCCACCGACAACCACCATGTCAAATCGTCCCGGTGAGGACGGTGTTTCACCCAGGTTCAATAGTTTTTTGCGAAAAGCGGTCAGTTCATCGAGTTTATTAGGTGGAGTGAATTTTGGTGCATCCGTAAAAAGAATCGCATCGCAGCGGCCATTAAAACCGGTAAGATCTTTAAGAGAAAGTATTATTTCATTCTTTTTTATATCAGTTTCACCCGCGTCATACCATTTCCACTCATCCGATCCGCTTTCTCCGAATATTTGTTTAATCGGCGTCCCATCAACTGAAACCTGAAACTTGCCCGGTCCTTTTGGAAACGGCGCCCAGTCCTTGGTTCGAACCCAGACATGGTATTTACCTGGTTTAGGAAATTTCACAGTCGTTGAGGCATCCTTAACCGGTCTGCCCATTCCGTGAGCCATGATGTAGGAGGAGTTTAAAACAACAAATGATTGCTGGTCGATCACCCATCCACCTTTATTCTGAAATGATTCTGTTTCGACGAAAACGTGGTTTTGCGCAGACAGCTGTAAGGTTAGGAGTAGTAGGAGTATTGTTACGTTGATCTTCATGGGACATGGGATTTATTTTATCAAATAGTCTTGTTCTTGTTGTTATTCAACCCTTTCCGGGTTGTTAGTCTCGTCTTTTGGTTTTGCAATCCCCGGATTTTAATCCGGGGTTATTCAGGTTAGTCCCTTCGGGATCGTAAGCGATTAATTTTACTGAGCACCAGCAAGCCCAATGGGCCTGAATTTGAATAGCCCCGGGTTTTACCCGGGGTTCATGTCAATAGATCTGACGGAAACCCTAAAAGGGTTGAATATTTCGGCTCATCATTTTCTGCCTTTGTACTGATTCATTTTATCCTTTACCTCTTTACTCTTTGGCTGAAAATGCTCTACTAACTGATAGGTTTTCGCGGCATATTCTTCATTATCGTTTTCCAGATTTTTTGCCAAAACCAACAACACTGGTTCCGGCAATTGTTTTTGTTTTTCTAACAGCTTGATTTTTAATTTAAACTGTTCGCTATTGGATTCTATCGTGCTGGCCGCCAGTTTTTCTATGATATTAGTAGTAAGCGATATGTTTTCCAGCTTTTTCAAAATGGCAATTTGCATAGGATAAGAAGCGGATTGATAAGTCTCCCATAGCCAGTTTTGTTTTGGAATACCTGAAAAAAAATCGTTACCAGTTTTTTGCAAAGCGGTCCTTGCTGTAAACAGGTTTTTCCCCTGTATCACCTTTTCAATATCTTTTTCGTAATCCTTTTTTACCTGTCCGTTTTTATCAATTACTTTTTCCATGGCAGCGTATTGATAGTGGTAATTGTTGCTGCCAAGGAAGTCATGAAGCATTTCGCTATTCAGATAGGTTTCAGTGATATTTTTCATCTTGTCAACAATCAGCTTTGCGTAGGCAATGTGCCATAGTGTGAAGCAGGTATAAACCGCTCCGTCAATCACTTCATTTTTGATCGTTTTTAAGGTAGCGCCCGTTTTAGCATCGACATCGTTGGTAAGGCTGTCTGTGCCTTTTGTCATGAGGTCTTCCATTTTAAGATCGGCAAAAATGGAATTGGGTCTTGCAAGAATTTCAGCAAGCTTATCATAGTCTTCCTGTTTGAATTCATCATGATCCACTTTGGTAAGAATCTTTCCTTTTGGCAGATCATACCGCATATAGTTTCCCAACAGATCCCAGTAAAAATTAACATACACCGGTTTACACTCATTGGTGTAGCAAACCGGTGTAAAAATGTTCCGGAAGAAATATTGCGGTCTTCCGGAATCGTCAAGTGCAAGTTTAAGGGTATAGGAAAGGGTATCGTTTTCGACGATCTTAAATTCCCTAACTTTTTGAACTGGATCGTACTTAGCTTCTCTATTTTCGAAAGGCAACGAATCTTTTATGTTCTTACCAAAAAGATAAGTAACAGATAAAAGTGCCATTAAGAGAATACAAAAGCTTTTCATCACAAATTTTATTGTATTGCCGGTGACTACCAAAGGCAGAAATGCCCGTTAACTACCATCCAGGATTTTGCACCAGGTTCACATCTTTGTCAATTTCGCTTTGCGGGACCGGGAAAAGATAGTTTTTGTCGGTGAAAACACGGGTCTCAAAAACAACTCTTTTGAAAAAGGCAAGGTCAGTAAAACTTGTTCCTTTGTCGATATCCAATCCCCAGAAAGGTCCACCATCGGTTTTTTCTGCTGTTAACCAACGTCTCGAATCGAAGTAGCGGTGTCTCTCAAAGGCAAGTTCAATTCTTCTTTCCAACAGAATTCTTTCGCGCATCACTTCCTTGCTAAGGCCGGCAGCCAGTTCAGGAATCCCTGCTCTTTCGCGGATCAGATTGGTGTATTTTAAAATATCGGCATTGCCGGCAGCATATTCATTCAGAGCTTCTGCGTAACCCAGATAAATTTCGGCAAGACGCATCAAAACAAGCGGCCTTGAAATTCTCTGGCTTGTTGACTGGTTACTGCTTGGATGTATGTTTTTTCTTGCCAGATAACCCGTTCTTGTAAAGTTGTTGTTCCCACCGTTACGACCGTTATTTCCTGTAAAATAAATGCCGATTTTTGCGGGAAAAGCCGTTTTATTCAGGTTGTAGCTGCCGCTGTAAGTAATAGATGCATAAAAACGTGGCTCCCGGTTCAGGTACATATTGTATGTTCCGGTTTCAGTGTAGGTATTATTGGCTGTGGAGAAACCGGTCTCCTGATATCCCGATTTTGCATTGATGATCGGAGTGCCATCTGCATTGTATCCGATAATTGGAATTTCACCATTGGCCATTTGATATGCATCTACCTGCTGCTGAGGTACTCCATTCCCCGAAGTTCCTCCTGCAAATCTTGGCGTAGCTCTCCACTCCCAGTTGCTTCCAAGACCATTGGATTTTCTGGCAAAAATGGTTTCACTGTTCCAAACATCCAGTAATGCGTATTGATAAGACCGGAACGGGTCCAGTTTACCGGCAGCATCATTTACTTTGTAAAGGCTGAAAAGTCCAAGGTCAATCACAGCTTTGGCTGCATCAGCTGCTCTTTTCCACTTTTCGGGAGAATAGGTCTGGCTTACCAGTTGCTTTCCGTCTTTGTTTTTGAAATTGGCATATCTGGTATTGCCGTTCCACTGCGGACTGGCAGCATAAAGAAGCACACGTGCTTTTAAACCCATACAAACTGCCTTGGTCATTTTGCCATATTCATTTGGACTGTCGTACCAAAGCGGCAGATCAGCTCCTGCTTTGTCAAACTCAGAAACGATAAATTCAACACATTCATCATAAGAACTTCTTGGGTAGCTCAGTTCGGTCAGCGGAGTTGAGGGAGACACAACTTCATCGGGCGGAAGCAAAACTGCCGGACCATATTGTTTCAGAATATTGGCGTAAAATTCTGCCCGCAATGCACGCGCTTCGGCGCGGTATCTTTTTATGATTGCTTCACCGCCATCAGCTGCAAGGATTTCTGTGTTTTCACCAATTCGTTGCATGAAGTAAGTTGCAGTACGAATTCCAAGATAATACTGTCTCCAGAAGTTATAAAAGTCCTTACTTGCATCCCAGTTGCCGATATTCATCAGGTAAGTCGGGTGATTGGTATATGTGATATCACCTTCATCGGATAATCCCATGTATGGCGTGCCTACATCCAAAGTTTGGTCAGATTCGTCGCGGATGAAACTGTATACCTTGGCAAGATATTGTTCCGATTCCAGCCGTCTTTGAAATACTTCATCAACAGTCATACGGTCATTGGGAACCTGATTAAAAAAGTCGGGGTTACAGGCTGATGTAAAACAAACCAGAAAAGTAACCAGGATATATATATGTATCTTAAATTTCATATTCGTAGTAATTAAAAATTGATGTCGATACCTACACTAAACGTTTTTACATTAGGATAGTTGGTGCCTCTTCCGCTGCCTAATTCAACATCCCAAAGGTTAAATTTGCTGAAAGTCAACAGGTTGGTTCCGATGAAGAATAATCTTGAACTGCTGATGCCAGTTTTTTTAATCCATTTGTCAGGTATCTCAAACCCGGCTTGAAGCGTTTTAATCCGCAGGTAACCCGTGCTACGCATAAACCATGTGCTGGTTGCATAATTGTCATTTACAAGTCCGAAAGACAGACGTGGGTAAAAGGCATTCGGATTAGGATTTTGTGGAGTCCAGCGATCTTCTACAACATCAAACAGATTTCCTCTTTCTGAGCCGGCCTGGAAAGGAACAAATCCCTCGTCATTCATTACCACATCCACATTGCCGGCGCCTTGGAAGAACGCGCCAAGTGTAAAGCCCTTGTAAGAACCTGTTAATCCAAAACCATAAACGATTTCAGGGTATGGGCCGTAACCAACTGGTTTTACATCAAATTGATTGATAATACCATCTCCGTTCAGATCTTTGAAACGGACGTCACCCGGACGAACATCACCAACTTGTTTTGGTGCTTCAACAATTTCTGTTGAATCTTTAAAAAGACCTAATGCCTCATATCCAAAAACCTGAGTTGTTTTTTGTCCTACACGAGCCATCCATGGATAAGCTTTTGCCGGCTCATCATTACGGATGATTTTGTTTTTGGCATAAGTGAAGTTACCCTGAAATTGAAGCGATACCTGTCCGATTTTCGCATTGTATGACATCGATGCATCGACACCTTTGTTCAAAACGACACCTACGTTTCCATAAGGTTCCTGATTGATACCGATAAAACCAGGAATGGCAGTGCGTCGCAGGAAAATCCCTTCCCGATATTCGCGGAAGAAGTCAGCCTGGAAATTCAGTTTATTGTTAAGCGTGTAAAGTTCAAGTCCAAGGTTGGTTTTGGTAGCCGTTTCCCATGTTACATCCACGGGATATTCGCCGATATCCGTTCCTTTGAAACCGATGCTTGTTTGTCCCTGACCAAATGAATAAATATTGTCAGCAGTTGTTGTAACTGTTCCGATGTATGCGAAACGCCGTCCGCCAATGGTGCTGTTACCAACCAGACCATGTGTAAACCGGAATTTTAGAAACTGGATTATATTTTTTGCAGGATAGAAGAATTTCTCTTCTGACGGAACCCAGCCCAAACCGATGGAAGGGAAGAAACCATATCTGCTTCCTGCTGCAAAGTTTTCGGATCCATTGTATCCAAAATTGACTTCCGCCATGTACCTGTTTTCATACGCATAATTGGCACGGGCAGCAACACCACGTGAACGCTGCGGAAGTGAAGAAATCAAATCGCCTCCAGTTTCAATAAAGTCACGCTGATTGTATAATACAAGTGCTCCTACATCATGCTTTCCAAATGAATGGCTATAGTTTAAAGATGCTTCGTTGTAGAATTGGCGGTTACCAGAGCTGGTTGTGCTGTATCCCAAATATTGGGTTCCTACGTAAGTTCGGATAAATTGCAGATTTCCATCAGCGTCTCTTCCGGTAGCCAGCCAGCGATCCGGTTCTTTCGTCCGGTTGTTGGTGTGGCTGTTCAGTGCATCAAATGAGAACATACCGGTAATGTAAAGCCCTGGTATTACGGCATCCAGTTTTTGTGTCAAACGTAAATTGGAATACAGCTTGTTTGTCCATAGTGTTCTGTAACCGCGTTGTGTCAAACTGTTGTATGGATTAATGATAACGGTTGACGTTGAACCTGCCAGCCTGTCCTCAAACTTCACCGGATGAAAAACAGAAGGAATGGCCATTACATAACCAAAAATGGTACTAACTGTTTCCCCAGGCAAATTCCGGTTGGTCATATTTCCCTGAATACCCAATTCGATTTTAGTCGTTTTGCTGGCGTTTAAAGTCAGGTTGGACGTAAAGTTGTAACGATCCAGGTTTAATCTCGAATTGTATTTGGCAGCATCATCTGTTTTTAATAGACCAGATTCGCTGTAATAACCGGCTGATAAATAATATGTTGCAACTTCTGTTCCTCCTGAAATATTAACATTGGCATTTCGGTTGCTTGCATATTTTTTGAAGATCGTTTCATACCAATCTACGTTGGGATATAGATAAGGATCTTCTCCCGACATAGTTCTATTGATTCTGTCCTGTGTATAATTGGGATTTCCGCCTCTCGTTACCGAAGCTTCATTAGCCATATTCATATAGGTAATACCATCGGCCAGATCAGGTACTTTCGTGAAGGTTGTAACCCCTTCGGTGTATCTCACGCGAATTTTTGGCTTGCCGGCAACACCTTTTTTAGTGGTGATAATAATTACCCCGTTTGCACCTCTTACACCATAAACCGCTGTTGCTGAAGCATCCTTTAATACAGTGAAACTGCCGATATCTTCCGGATCAATGTCATTCATTTGTCTTTCAACACCATCAACGAGAACCAGCGGCTGGCTTAAACCTTTGTCCAGAGTGGCAATACCACGGATAAAAATTTCAGCATTATCATTACCCGGTTCACCGCTTCTCTGCACACCTACTACACCGGAAAGACGCCCAACAAGTGAAGAGGTCAGGTTTCGTACAGGTAATTTAAGTTCTTCCGGGCGAACGGTTGTCTGAGCTCCAACAGATGAGATTTTCTTCTGTGTACCATAACCTACAACGACTACTTCCTCCAAAGCTTTGGAATCTACCTTAATGGTTACGTCTATTTTAGTGCGGTTCGCAATGAGAACTTCTTCTTTTAAATAACCGACAAATGAGAAAACAAGAGTTGCGTTGGATTCGGCAGCAATGGAGTAATTACCGTCCACTGATGTGAGTGTTCCCTGCTGCGTTCCTTTAACTGTAATGGTTGCACCTGGAATTCCTTCGCCGCGGTCGTCGACTACCTTTCCGGTAATGGTTATCGACTGGGCAAAAATTTCTCCAGTGATTCCCTGAATGACGAACACCAATAAAAATAAACAGAGTATTTTTTTTTGCATAAAGAAGAGATTAAGAATTAGATGAATCTTGGAAAAGTACTTGAAACTAAAAAAATGATTAAGAGTTTAGGAATAGTTATCTGTTAAAAGAAAACTATTAAAACTGCCTTTTGAAGCCAATTTTCAATGAAGTTACATTCATCAATTGCAGTTGTCAATGGTGTTTAAAGCCAGTTTTATCCAAAAATAAAACAAAAAGTATCGGTAACGTTTGCGGATACGTTACCGATATATGGTTATGATTATTATTTATATGAAAATTTTATAAAAGAAGATTTTTCTATATTTGAATGATTATTTCTAAAATACTCTTCTTTATATCAGAATAATACAATGATTGCTTGTCCAAAATGCTCCGAAGTTGGTTCGATTATGAAGGCTGGTTACGTACGCAACAAGCAGCGCTACGTTTGCAAAAACTGTAATTACTTTTTTACTTTATCTGCACCGGAACAGCTCTCCTCAACCAAAAAGAGCCGGCGTCATCAAACAACCATTATCGATATTGCCCGGTCTATCGGAGTTTCTAATTCAACAGTTTCCAGAGCTCTGCATGGACATGTTGATATTAATCCGGAAACAAGGCAGGCGGTGCTTGACATGGCGGCCAAACTGGATTATCAGCCAAATCAGCTGGCGTATAATCTGGTGAAAAGCAAGACGAACACGATTGGTATGATCGTGCCGGAATTCCATAATCCGTTTTTCCCAAACGTGATTATCGGTGCGCATGACGTGCTGACTGCGGAAGGTTATAACCTCACGATCATGCAGTCTAACGAATCATATGCTGTTGAGGTCTCGAATACCAAGGCGATGCTTGCCAACCGGATTGACGGCCTGCTGATTTCACTGACACAGGAAACGAATAGTTTTGAACATTTGCAGGTTTTTGAAAAACGCGGAATTCCATTGATTCTTTTTAACAGAGTTTGTGACGATGTAGCTGCACCGAAAGTGGTGGTGAATGATTTTGAAGCTTCCTTTATGGCCGTCGAACATTTGATTCTCAACGGTTACGAGCGTATTGCGCATCTAGGCGGCCCGCTGAATCTGCTGGTGAGCCGGGAACGTTTGCGCGGGTACCGGGCCGCTTTGGAAAAACACGGCAAAAGTATTGAGGAGGATCTGATCATTCAGGGAATGCTGTCCCAGCAAAAGGCCAGGATTTATGGTAAATATCTGCTTGAACTGGAAAACAGACCGGATGCCGTTTTTGCAGTGAATGATTCAGCGGCCATTGAAATTATGCTGATGGCAGCTGAAAAAGGGATTCGTGTACCTGAAGAACTCGGCGTGGTAGGTTTTAGTGATAACCCCGAATCGGCGTATATCGGGCCGGGTCTGACCACAATCAGACAGCCAACTTTGGAAATGGGAAAAACAACTGCCAAATGGATTCTGCAAATGCTGGATGCAGAAGAAGAAATGAATTTTCCTCAGGAGCGGATTTTAAAGACCGAATTGGTTATCAGAGGGTCGTCGCTGCGTAAAGCTTAGGGAAATTAGTTACGAAGTGAACCGTTTTTTTGCCAAAACAAGACTAAAAATTGTGTTAAAATCCTTAATTTTTCGTTACCATAGTTCATTCAAATTATAATATTTAATATGAACAGGATCCAAGAACAGTGCAAAATTATGCCTTATATTGCTTAAATGATTATTTAAATATTGAAATAATACAAGTATTTTCTGTTTCTGAAAACTGGCCTTCTATTAAAAACCAGTTAAATATTTCAAAATAATCCTATAAAAAACTACTTCTGCTCTATTTTGGCAACGTTCCCGACAACGATTGCGTAAAAAAATACCAAGAATAACTTGGCTCTTTCTAACAATAGGTTCATCTTCCTAAAAGCAATCAGAAATAAGTTGATTAAAAAAATCACTTATTTCTTGATTTGATCACATTTCTTTCCAAGCGAAAATTCATCATTAAATAATAATCTCATTTACCCACAAACGATCCGACAGGATTTGCATGTAGTTTCTGATGGTTTGATAATATGAATTAAAGGTGAATAATTAGAATTTTATAAACTGTTATAATGTATGTTAAAAAAACTACAAAGTGCCTCAGCCCTCAGTCTTCTGCTATTAGGTGGTATGTTACCGCTTACCGGTCAGCAGGTTTTTGCCGGAACTGAATTAAGGATAACCAAACATGCAGTGGACGGGAAAAACCAGTCTAGGGCTGTTATTGATGTAAGTGGAAAAATTACCGGTGATAATGGAGAAGAACTGCCGGGTGTAAGTATTCTTTTAAAAGGAACAACCACCGGTGCAACTTCTGATGTGAACGGCGTTTTTAAACTATCCATTCCGGAAGGAAACGGAACGCTGGTTTTCTCTTATGTAGGTTACCTTACACAAGAGGTACAGGTTAATAACCGCTCGATTATTGATGTAAAACTTTTGACCGATACTAAAGCGCTGGAAGAAATTGTCGTGGTTGGTTATGGTACGATGAAAAAAAGCGATGTTACCGGTGCGATTACATCAGTAAAAGCAAAGGACATTACGGCTATCCCAACTACGAATGCACTTCGTTCTTTACAGGGAAAAGTATCCGGTATTGATATTACGCAAACTTCCGGTCAGCCTGGGGCAAATATCAACATTGTACTTCGTGGAAACCGCTCATTAAAGGCAGATAATAAACCTTTGGTACTTGTTGATGGTATTCCTTACGGTTCTTTTATTGACATCAACCCTACGGATATCGCTTCGATCGAAGTCTTAAAAGATGTGGCTTCTACTGCGATTTACGGAACCAGGGGTGCCAACGGTGTAATTATTATTACTACTAAAAAAGGCGTTTCGGGGAAATCAACTTTGTCGGTTAATTCATACGTTTCTATGAATAAAAAGGCATTGTATCCAAAGATGATGAATGGACAGGAATATGCTCAGCAAAAGCGTGAAGCGTACCGGACCACGAACGGCGACGTTTACCGGAAGGATGAGGATATTTTCCAGGTTACAGAATTGCAATACATTAAGGATGGGCAGTTCGAAGACTGGCAGAGCTACATTTTTCACAATGGTTTGATGCAGAACTACGAGGTCAATCTAACCGGCGGAAGCGAAAAGACAACCTTTGCAACTTCCTTTGGATATCAGAGAGATAAAGGTTTATTGCTTGATGATGTTTACAGAAGATTGAACGGAAAAGTGAGCATTGACCACAAGTTAAATAATAGGATCCGTGTCGGTGTAAGCGCTATTTATTCTTACAAAAATCAGGATAAAAGAGATAACCCGCTGAACATGGCAAACAAAATCCTTCCAATTGCGAAGGCTTTCAATGCCGACGGATCATTGATCCTGAATCCGGCTCCTGGTTACAGTGCACAATTTACTCCGCTGGCAGATGAGCAGCCAGGTGTATTTGTCAATAATATCAGGGACAAGAGATTATTTGCAACGGCATACATTGATGTAAAAGTAACCAATGACCTTTTCCTGAAATCGATGATCGGTCTGGATAACCTGGATTACCGACGGGGTTATTACAAAGGTTACAACACCATTGCCAATGCAGGACGCAACTCTGTATCCGGCGTTGAAATCAACAACGGCTTTAACTATACCTGGGAAAATACACTGAATTACACCAAAACCGTTGGAGTTCATCAGATACAGGGATTGTTAGGTACGAGTTCACTGGGAACCAATTATGAAGAATATACTTCGTCGGGTAACAACCAGGCTTCGCCGATTACGTCTTTCCATGATCTTAACTCGAATACTATTTCAAAAGTAATTGGAAGTAAGTTAAGAGAAACGCGTATCGCATCTTTCTTTGGAAGAGTTAATTATAAGCTAAACAACAAATACATCTTACAGGCTTCGCTTCGAACTGACGGATCTTCTGTATTGGCAGCTGGTAACAAATGGGGTTATTTCCCGTCTGCATCTGCTGCGTGGCGGATTATTGAAGAGCCATTTTTACAAAACAGTAAAGTCGTTAATGATCTGAAAGTTCGTTTAAGCTGGGGTAAGTCAGGTAATGCGGCTATTGATCCCTACGCTACTTTGGGAGGTTTGGGTTTATCAGCTTATGCATTTGGAACAAGTGCTGCATTTGGATATGCTCCAAATATCGTGGAAAATCCGGCCCTTACCTGGGAAACAACCGGTACCTGGAATGCGGGCCTTGATTTCGGGTTTTTCCAAAACAGAATTTCCGGTAACATAGATATCTATAAATCTCTGACAAAGGATCTGCTTCTGCCAAGTTTGCTTCCAACACACTCCGGGTACCCCGATATCCTGAAAAATGTAGGGCAGGTACAAAATAAAGGAATCGAGCTTTCGATCACATCACAAAACTTGAATGCTAAATCATTCAACTGGTCGACGGACTATACATTTACACTGAACCGCGAAAAAATTGTTGCCCTGAACGACGGTGTAACCCGAAATGAAGCTAACAGCTGGTTTGTTGGGGAGCCGACAAAAGTATTTTTTAATTACAAAAAAATAGGAAACTGGCAGCTTGGCGAAGAAGAGGCAGCCAAAAACTTTGGAAGCAACAAACCGGGTGACGTCAAGGTTGCCGACATAAATGGAAACGGTGTAGTTGATCCGGGTGACAGAACGACTTTTTCACAAGTACCTAAGTTTTCAATCGGTGTTAATAACCATTTTGAATATAAGAACTTTGATATGAGCGTTTTTGTATTTGCACGGATTGGACAGTTTATTAATTACGAATACAACAGCTCGGCCTACAAACCAAGTGCGCTGGAAAATTCCTCTAATGTGGATTACTGGACACCAGAAAACCCAACGAACGCTTTTCCAAGACCAAACAGTTCTTACTCGACCACCAACTATCTGTACCAGTCAACGCTGGGTTATGTTGACGGCTCTTTCCTGAAAATACGTGATGTGTCATTGGGCTATAACATCCCATCGGCAGTCGTTAAAAGAATCGGAGTGGGAAGAGTACGCGTTTATGGAACTTTACAGAACTATTTCACTTTCAGCAAAATAAAGGATTACGATCCGGAACGTGGCGGAGATTTGAGCTTCCCGCTGGTAAAACAAATGATCTTTGGTGTTAACATCGATTTTTGATCTGAAACACCTGATTTTATCCTGACAAGAAAAAAATATTCAAACTGACATTTCAATGAAAAGCAAAATTATAGCATTATGCATGGCGGTTTCCCTGGCTGGGTTAACATCCTGTGAAGATTACCTGACAGAATCCAACAAAAGCGGTTTGACGGCAGATCCGTTTTTTGCAACCGAATTGGGTATCACTGCAGCAGTGAATGCAAGTTACTCAGGAACCAGATTATGGTATGGTAAAGAATTCCCGATGGCATTTACAGAAACCGGAACGGACCTTTTCCTTCGCGGTGGTGATAACAAGGCCAATCAGATTTCAGATTATACAGTGGATTTAAATGGTGCACAGACAAACCTTAAAGATTCCTGGGGTCATTTGTACAAAGCATTGAACACCTGTAATACGGCGCTTAAAATGCTTCCTTCGCCCGTTTTAAGTGAAGCTTTAAACAAACAATATGCAGGAGAAGTAAGATTTTTACGTGCTCATTATCTATGGCTGATCACCGAAACCTGGGGAAATGTGGTGCTTCTGACTGAGCCTACTATTGGTGAAGTTACAACGGCAAAAAGATCAAGTGTTGAAGATTTTTACAAAGTTATATTTGATGACCTGAACGTTGCTATTGCAAATTTAGCTGCACAAAAGTCTTCAACCGGGCGTATCACCCAGGATGTAGCAAAAGCATTTAAGGCGCGGATGTGTCTGACACGTGCAAGCGCTACCAACAACGCTGCACTGTATGCCGAAGCTGCAACTTTGGCCAAAGAGGTAATTGCAACAGGTCGTTATACGCTGTTCAGCGATTTTAAATTACTTTGGGATATGAAAAATTCAGAAGGCGGAGCAAATTCTGAGGTGGTTTATTATGTCAATTACACCAACGATGATACAATGAATGGTGATTTTGACCCGGCTGCCGGAAAGGGAAATAACAGTCACCTGCACTATATTATGGTTTATGACAAACAGCCTGGTATGGAACGTTCTGTTCTTTATGGTCGTCCTTACCAGCGTTATGTTCCTACTTTGCGTCTGCTCGATCTGTTCAACGAAAAGATAGATCAGCGCTACGACGGAACATTCCAGACCGTATGGAAAGCAAACATGGCTAACCTGAAAGCAGGAACGGTTACAGGATATGCGAAAATGGCATTGGGCGATACGTCTATGTTATTCCTGAAATCCGTAGCTACACCGGCACAAATTGCCAATGCAGCCAATAAATATAAACTGTACGACCGCAACACGATGTATAAAGATGGTGTTTTGCAAACAAGATCCCAGTTTATTCAGATGAGCAAACATATGGATCCAACCCGATTAACAGCAAATCAGGAATGGAGTTCACGTGATGGTTTTGTGATCCGTATTGCAGAAATGTATCTGATCGCATCGGAAGCTTTGATGAGCACTGCTCCAACCGAAGCTTTGAAATACATAAACGATCTGCGTAAGAAACGTGCGATCCCAGGGAAAGAAACTGATATGGAAGTAGCTGCCAAGGATTTGAACATTGACTTCATTCTGGATGAACGTGGTCGTGAGCTTGCAGGAGAAATGCTTCGTTGGTTTGATCTGAAACGTACAGGTAAACTGGTTAGCTACGTTCAGAAATACAACATGGACGCAAAAGCAAACATTAAGGAAACGCACATGTTGCGCCCGATTCCTCAGGTTGAGCTGGATGCGATCACAAATAAAGAAGAGTTCAAACAAAATCCTGGTTATAACTAGTATGTCAGGAAACAGACTCTCAAGACTTTCCAAGTTTTCGAAACTTGGAAAGTCTTTTAAAGGATACCGGTTTGCTCTAAGCATTCCGGTATTTCTTTTTGTTCATCAGATTGTATTTGCCCAGGAAAATGCCAATGCGCTGGCCTGGCGTAATAACATTGCCTACAATACCTACCTGCTGCGCGAGGTTCATCAGCAGTTTGATGACAGAAAAAAAGCTTTTTCGTCAGCACTTTCTTCAAAAAAGGCGATGGAACAATACCGCGACAAATCGATCGAACGCTATCGCTCGATTGTCGGCAGCTTTCCTGCAAAGTCGGATTTAAAAGTGAAGATTACCGGAACGAAAAATTATCAGGGATTTACGGTAGAAAACATTCTATTCCAAAGTACGCCTGGCCGCTACGTAACAGCTAACTTATATCTTCCCGATAAAAAAGGACCATCTCCGGGAATTTTGATTCTTGCCGGACACGGGATGTCGGGAAAAGGCTCTGCGCAAAAAGAAGCCCTGATATTGGTTCAAAATGGATTCGCTGCACTGACGGTGGATCCGGTAGGGCAGGGAGAAAGGGTGCAGTTACTGGACGGTGAAGGAAAAGCCGCGACCAGAGGATCGACCACAGAACATACTTTGCTTAATGCAGGTGCAAATCTGACAGGTACCAGTGTGGCGATGATCGAATATTGGGATAACCATCGCGCGCTCGACTACCTGGAAACCCGGCCAGAGGTTGACAAAAATAAACTGGGGTGTATCGGAAGTTCCGGCGGTGGCACACAGACAACCTACATGCTGGGTTTGGATGAACGGATTAAAGTAGCAGTTGTCTGCAGTTATGTTTCAAAAAGGGAAAGGGTACTTGAACTAAACGGGCCATCGGATGGCTGCCAGCATATCCCTTACGAAGGAAGAGAAGGCCTTGAACTTGCAGATTTTCTTTTGATGTTTTCGCCAAAGCCATTATTGATCATGTCGGGTCTTTATGATTTTGTTGATTACGTAGGGGCGCAGCAAACTTTCGGTGAACTCAAAGAAGCTTACAAGGTTTTAGGAGAAGAAAATAAAGTCAGCATGTTTACCGCCGAAAGCGGGCACGGTATGCCAAGGCCAAAACGCGAAGCGGCGACAAGCTGGTTTAGAAGATGGTTTTACCAGGATAACAATCCGGTTCAGGAAAAAGAAATGACGTCAATTCCGGAAAAGGATCTTTTGGTTACAAACAGCAGCCAGGTTTTGACGGATTTTCAGGATGGTATTTCAACTCTGCTGGAAAACAAACTTTTAACCGAACAGCTCGCAACAACCAGATCTGCTTTTGTTAGAAATGAAATTGGTATTGTCAAAGCAAAAGTGCTTGATCTTTTGGGAATAAAACTTTCTGAAGAAAAAATTACCATAGAGCAAACCGGAACTTCCAGGCAGCGAAATTTTACCATTCATAAATACCAGATCGCAAAAAATGATGAAATTCCCATTCCTGTAGTGGTTATTTATCCTGAAAAAGTTTCTGTGAATGGTAAGGTTACACTTTACCTGAATGAAAATGGAAAAGCTGAAACGCTGGCGAGTGATAGGGCGTTAGAGCCTTTTATCAATCGCGGTGATATCCTTGTTCTTGCCGATCTTCGTGGATTTGGTGAAACTGCCGATCCTTTGGAGTTGAACGATACCAAATACTGGAATAAGGAATACCGAAATGCCATGACCAGCATGCATATCGGAAAGCCGGTAATGGGGCAGCGTGTAACAGATATTTTATCCGTAGTCGATTTTATAAATTCTGATAGTAAACTAAAAGATCATAAAATTAACCTGGTCGCAAACGGAGCTTACGGCCCGGCTGCTATTCATGCGGCTTACCTGGACAAAAGGATTTCGCAAACTGAAATTTCCCGTTCTTTTAAATCTTTTGAAGAGATTGTAAAAAATCCAATGCAGCGGGATGTGTATTCCAATGTGCTTTATGGTGTTTTGAAATATTACGATTTAAAAGATCTGGTAAATCTTACAGGAAACGGCAGGATCAGGTATGTGGATTAAATCGGATATATTACAACATTAAGGAGTTAAGAAAAATTAAGACTTAATGTTTCTTAACTCCTTAATGGTTTTAAAATATTCTCGTCTTTACCTTTGATAAAATCCTAAAAACCATCATGATGATAAAAACTGCTTTACTATTTTCGATTATCATTTTGTCAAACTTCAGGTTAAGCGCGCAATCTCCTGATTATAGAGGCCGGATTGTTGTTATCAACCAAAATATAAACAAGATATTCTACAAACCTGAAACCGGCTTATACATTGAAACGAACGGGAAAAACGATAAACCGCATTCCTATCTCTGGCCATTATGCGCACTCATGCAGGCAGCTAATGAAACGGAACAATTAGAACCGAAAAAGGAATATCTAAAGCCGGTTTTAGCTGCAATACAGCAATACCACAATAACGAACCTCCGGCTCCTGGTTATCAGGCTTATGTAACCAAAGAAGGTAAGGATTCGCGCTTCTATGATGATAATCAGTGGGTTGCTATTGCCGCGCTTGATGCCTACAACCGTACCGGCAAAAAAACATATTTAACCCTGGCCGAAGAAATTTATCGTTTTATGATGACGGGTTTTGACGAAAAAAGCGGTGGCGGGCTGTATTGGAAGGAAGATGAAAAGAATACCAAAAATACCTGTTCCAATGGCCCGGGGATTCTGGTTGCTTTGCAGTTATATAAAATCACAAAAAAGAAAGAATACCTGACCGTAGCAACGCAATTGTACGATTGGACAAACAAACATCTGCGTGCTCCGAATGGCATTTACTGGGACGCGATTAAGATTCCCGACATGAAAATAGATTCGGCCAAATACACTTACAATACCGGTACCATGCTGCAATCCAATGTTTTGTTCTACCAAATTATGAAGGAGAAAAAGTATCTGGATGAAGCCATTTTTGTTGCTGACGCAGCAGAGAAATTCTTTTACAAAAACGGAAAGTTGCCAGGGAATTACTGGTTTAATGTTGTGTTGCTGAGAGGGTACGAGGAACTCTATAAAGTGGACAAAAACAAAGAAAGGTTCCGGTTTTTTGTCAGCGACGCCGAGAGGATCTGGTCCCAGGAGCGGGATGAGAATAATTTGCTTGGAAGAAAAAAAGAAAAAGGTCTTATAGACCAGGCTGCAATAATGGAAATGTATACACGGCTGGAAAGACTAAAATAAAATTTTAGCTTAATTTTTCTTAACTCCTTAATGTTAATTTAAAAACCATTAAGGAGTTAAGGGTCATTGAGTTACTCTGAATCTTTGTAAAAGCCGAATTCGCTGATTGCTACACTTACCGGCGATTTTGTTATACGCAGTCTGAATTTTTGGCCTGTTACCGGAACCGACAGTTTTACCAGTCTTTTCGCACCGACGCTGGTGCCTTTGTGGATTTCTTTCCAATCGGCTCCTTCCCACACATCCACAGCAAAACCTTCAATACGCTGTCCTAATTTAATGTATTCCTGCAAACTGATGATGTCGAAAGTAATTGGCTGGGATAAGTCTATCACTACCTCCGGTGTCGTAAAATCATCGTCGGTTGCCCAATATGTTTCCGGTTTGCTGTCCAGGATATTTTTGGCACTGTAAATGCTGTTATAACCTCTCACGTTCACTGCCTTAGAACCGGCTTTCGCAATCAGATTGGTAGCAAAAGTTTTACTGACATGGTCTCCGAAAGATTTTAGTGAAGCCACATCATCAGCATGAAGCTGTCCGCTCATATCGGGAGCAAGCCCTAAATCAAGAGCAGCACCCCGGCCTACGCTTTTTAGATATAAGTCAAATAACTTTTCAGGTGTTTTTGGTTTTTGATCCGCATGATAAAACCATCCTTTCCGAAGCGGAACGTCACATTCAGCAGGAATCCAGAATTTTCCGTTACGCGTTCCACCCGGATTTTCCTCAGCATTTGCCTGCCCCGGAACGGCCACATTTTTCCCTTTTGAAGGAACCGGCGTCAAAGTTGCCCAGGAAGTTTCATCAACTGATCCATCCTCATTTCCTGCCCAGCGTACGTCCCAGCCAATATCGCTGAAAATGTTAGCAGTAGGCTGAAGCTTACGCGTCAGGTTTGTCCAGGTAGAATCCCACTGGTAATAAGTCGTGTTGTCAATAGAGCGTTTCTCTTTTGCTCCGCCATAATATCCGTCACCGCCATTGGCGCCATCGTGCCAGGACATAAACAGCGGACCGTAATTTGAATAAAGTTCTTTAAGCTGATCGCGGTAAATCTGAAGGTATTCCGGAGTTCCGTATTTGGCATTATTTCGGTCCCAGGGAGAGCAGTAAACGCCAAATTTCAATCCGTGCTTTTTAGCGGCATCGGCCACTTCCTTTACCATGTCGCCTTTTCCGTCTCTGAACGGACTTTTTGAAATATTGTATTCCGTTGTTTTGGTTGGCCAAAGTGCAAAACCATCGTGGTGTTTTGCTACGAAGATGATTCCCCTCAGTCCGCCGGCTTTTGCTGCAAGAATAATCTGTTCAGCATTAAAATCGGTTGGGTTGAAAAGCTTTGGATCTGCATCTCCAAAACCCCATTCTTTATTTTCAAAAGTGGTAGGCGTGAAATGAATAAGGCCATATACTTCGGTTTCGTGCCAGGCAACCTGACGAGGTGCCGGAAGGGCTCCATAAGGTTTGGGAGGAGTTTGAGCAAAGGAGTTAAATCCCGCAAAAAGAACCAGGGCGGCTATTTTTTTTATCATTTTATTAAGGATCAGGTCAGGTAAAGGTTAGATGGATAAACAGCAGGTAAATATCCAATAAATTTTGAAAGGTTCGGCCGTCTGTGGCGAATTTCTATTTCAGCTTTTTGTTATTGATCAGTTCAACACTTTTAATGCTTCCTACGGGCGCTATTTTTATGTTTTTGTTCCCTTTGGTCAGATAAAAATAGTAGGAGCTGTTGTTGTCGAACAGACATACTTCTTCGGTTTTGTCAGAGTCGAAACTGATTTTATGATTATACGTAAGCTTATTCGTTTTGATCTTCTTAACCATTTTCATGCCGTTGCCTATTCCCAGTCCAAAGAAGAATGACGAAAGTGCGGTCATACAGAAAACGACGAATACACGGGAAATAGTAGCTTTGATCTCCTCTTTGGAAAGTACTTTTTCGGAATCCTTTTGACCAATAAATTTTTGAACCCACTTTTTGTGGCTGTTCCTGCTAAGTAAGAATTGGAGCAGTATTGAAAGCGCAATCATAAAAATAACCGCGATGAGAATAATCGGTTCAGAGGTCAGGTCAGCGATCGGACTGATTAAAATATCCATAATCGATGAATATTTCAGGATATTAATGTCCAGCTGATAATAATAAAGGCTCTCTTTAACAATTCCGAGGATGATCAGGTACAGGTAACCTAATGGAAGCAGATTCTGAATTTTATCTAAATTTGTTGTCAATTTCCTTTTGGTTTTAGGAGTGGTATCGTTGAGTCAGGAATGAAATTCCTTGTCGGGGTAAATTTACAAAAGTTTGTTAGAAACAGAAGGCGGATTCCTATATGACACAGCGGAATGAGGAAATGTTACGGCGCGCTGCACCTTTGTCGCTTGAAGGTAATCTTATATCTACAAATATTTCGGCGCTCTGCGCCTGTTCGTTGCCTCCGACTTCGTTGCTATGTTGCCTGGTGCAGCGCATCGGGGTAGTTTGTATTACATATTCAGAAATACCGTTCGAAAATTATCGTGACAAAATATTACTGTGCGCTGCACCTAACTTCTCTCAGGGTAATCTTATATCTACAAATATTTCGGCGCTCTGTGCCTGTCTTTTCCGGTTAACGTATCTTTAAGTTTATTGTATCATCAGGGTGCAGCGCACCCAAATATTTGTAGAAAAGCCGTTCGAACGAAAAGTGTAAGGTGCAGCGCACCGTAATAATTTGATTTACAATGTGGTGCGCTTGCAACTTTCTGGTGAATTAACCAACATCCAAAAGCCGCCGGTGATAGTTTATTTGTCCAAGATGATAGGTTAAATGCGTCGTTAAATGCACCAACAGATATTCCGTCGAGGTCTTTTTGTCAAATACGACAATGGGATATTCCATTTCCAGTTCATGTTCACTTAGCTTTTCCAAAGTTTCCTTTACTACATGAATCGTTTCCTCGATTTTGCTGAGTAATTCAGTTCTGGGAATGTTCTTTGCTGAAAATTCAAGATCTCTGTTTCGGATATAGGTGGTTTGGCCGAGTTGGGCGCCGATGTATGTGTTTAAGTTTCCAATCAGATGCAAACAAAGGTTTCCTGCCGAATTGGTAATATTCTTCTCGAAGTACCAGATTTTCTCTTCGTTGTTGTACTGTTGAATTTCAGCCTTTAACCGTTTAAGATCTCTGTCAAATAAGGTTTGTAAAGTTTGAATAAGCATGGTGATTTTGTAACGAACTTTCGGTTAATGTTTTACAATCTGATCAACCAGGAAACCTAAAAGCATTGCTGAACAGGTAAAAGTAATTACGCCAAACATGTAGGCGATGCACGCTTTCAAAATACTTGCCATTTTTCCATTGTCAAAAAACTGCGCGATTGCCCAGGAACAATAAATAAAACTTAAAATCCCACCAAACTGCATCAGGTCCACTTTGGTCAGACCCTGGAAAATGGCAAAAACAGAATACAGCAACATTGCTACACCCATAATAAAGCACAACAGGATCAGGATCTCGAAGAAGTTGTAATTGCTTTTTTTGAAAAATAACTTCAGCCACAGCGCGATGAAAACGCCCATAATGATATTGGCGTAGCCATAATGATTTTGCACCCAGGCAAAAATGGCTCCGGTGGTCGACTTGGTATCTTCCTGATAATTTACATAACCATCTTCCAGATGAAAAAAATGATTGATTACTGAATAAATTAAAGAAGAAATAATGATAAAGATAATTGGTTTCACCAGCCTGCTGCGGTTATCCGATATAAACTCCCTGACATTCTCTCCCGGCCTGATCAGCAGCTCTTTTACTGTATAAAAAATCCCTTTTTCAAAATGCAGTATATGTTCTATTTCATGCTGAATGTAATGTGCATCAATTCGTTTCAGTTTAGCAGGCTGCCCACAGTTCGGGCAATAGTTTTGGGTTACTTCGTAGGAGCAGTTCTTGCAGGTCATTGGGGTACCTTCTATTTATTGGATATTTGTTATAATTTCTATCTTCTATAAAATATTATTACCAAAATTTATGTCAGTATTTGGATTTTGAGCATCTATCTACGTGATCACCTTTATAGTCAAGGATATGCAACAATGAAATTTCTATATACCGTATATATATTTGAAGGGCTTGATACCTAGCCGTGTTAGTGATATTATTTAATTTTTTTCTCTTTTCCTCTTGTGAATGAACTATGGCATTTCTGATATAGACAATTGCATCAGGAGCATCAATGACGTTTTCTGTTGAATTTTTGAAATTTGTAAGTTCAGTAAAATCTATTGGTATTTCGCTAGAAATATTTAATTGAGAAATTAATAGGCGGATTTTATTTGAAGCACTGATATTTTCCGCATCTCTTCCCAAAATCATCTTTCTCTTTTCAACTATCCACCAGTTATAAACTAATTCCAGTGCTGTCTGAGCTAATATTATTGAGCCTTCTGAAAATCCCGTGTGGCTATTTGCCTCCACATACCAATGTATTAAGGAAGTTAAAAAGTTTTTATCATCCGGCTTGCTCCAAAAAGATCTGAATCTTTTCCAAAGCTCATTGAAACCTTTAATCGAATGCCTTCCTGGCCATGACTTTACGGATTTGTATGAATCAATAAATTTATCTGTAAAGTCAGTCCAAATTACCCGTTCTTCAAAAATACCATGAATAAAAAGTGATGCTGTTCTTCTACCGTTTAGAAAGGTTAAAAAGGTATCGAGGCAGTAAAATAATTCTTCGGTATCCACATAGCTTATTGATTTTTTTTTACTTGTTAATTCTCCATCGTATAAGGTTATGTAACCACCTTTTTCCTGTAAGCTTTCTTTACGATTTTTGAAGTCCGGACATTTGTCAATAATAATCGTGTAAACGTCATCTTCAAGTATTATTCTACCCATTGATGTTGATATGCCACTATCTCTTATTCTTTTTACAGGCAGTCCGAAAAAATCACGAAGATTTGGTATTGAAAACTTTAATTTTGATGCGGATATACTTTTGTCTCCTAGAATCGCATGTTTTGAAATTGCACCTTTGATAGTTATAAAGCTTAGATTTTCTAATGTGAAATTGGTTATAAAACCATTTCCGAATTCTAAGTCTTGGATAATTATTGAATAATCTTCATGACGGTCGATTGTTTTATATAAATTTCCATTATCTGATACTGGATTCCCATAAAAGTAAACTCCTGAGTTTGCAAACCATTCATATGTTATTTTTCCTAACAATTTTATTTCGGCAATTTTATTTTTTAGAAAGTATTCACCTTGATATATGATAATTATCGAGTTTGCTTCTTCCATTACATTTATACCATCAATTGCATCTGGAATTTCTCTGTGTATTTTTTCTATTTCTTTATCCATTAGTTATGCAGAGTTGAACTTTGTGAGAATGGGTCGGTTACTCATATGACTTCGAATTAAGTGAGAATAAAATAGTCTTAACATTGTATCTAACTCTCAATGTATAAGTTTCAATTAGCTATTCGTCATTCCACCAGTCATAATTTTGATCAATAGGGATTTCATATAAATGATCAAGCTTTCTGCCAAACAGTCTTCTTAATCGATTACCATCAGCAGTATTTTGTAGTAGAATATACAAATTGTCCTGAAAATATTTTTTTAACTGTTTATTTAGAATCGTCCTGTCAATAATAATTCTGTTATTTTCTGTGTCCTGGTTTATAAAAATTATTTCATCATCACGATATGTTTTCTTCCCATTTATAACCCATTATCCTTTTGTTCTTGCCTCGTGCATAAGTCCACAACGAACTTTGTTGTAAAATTCAGTTGCAGAGAACGGTTCATCGCATAATTTTTTTCCATTATTATCAAATTTGTAGAAGTGATTTTCAAATATTTGTTCTGAATGGAGAAAAGGAATAAAACATTCGTTTGCTGTTTTGTAATTATATTTGGGGTCAATATTTTTTTTATCGAATTTATGAATCTTTCCATACTTAAATGCTGCAAACATTTCTATTAATGCACATTGTATTGTCAGAATTGTAAATCCTTCACCTTTTAATTCGTTTGGGTCTTTGATTCTGTCAATGGGGGAAAAGTAAAAGTCATTTATACGAGCTTCAAATCTTTTAACTATTTCTGCCCAATGCTCATTGAAGTCATAGGAATTTCTTACGATCTTACGTTCTTCCGACCAGAAGTTAAGATCTAAAATTTGTCGTTTCAATGTATTGTTTAAGTTATGGCTAACTGATATCTTGATCGGCTTACGGAATTTATGTTTTTGAATCAATTACTTTTCTCATATTAAGATTTTATTCAGATCAGCTAATAGAAAAGCACAGGCTAACCTTGGTAATCAAACCACCCACAAAAAAATCCGGAAACGCTATCCCATAAAGATAACATTCCCGGACCATACTCATTGAACGAAACGGAAAAATTTATTCCTGTTTCATTCAATCACAAACAACTCATTCTATTTCAGTTCCTTAACGACAGTCTTATGCCGCAAAAGCGATGTCATTTGCGTTATGGCCATTTGGTTGAGCTGGAATATTCTTTCTGGAAATGAGCCCAATAGCGTTGGTGGTTTCAATCCATCTTTTAGGAGTAAGGACAAAACTATTCAAACCAGCTTGTTTTCTAAACCCCTCGAATTCGAGGGGTTTAAAATCGGGGTTATACAATTGTTCCCAAAACCCAAGCAACTCAATGGTGTTTCGATTCCTTAACCAATTTTGAATAATTATATCCGTATTGGCGGCATCTTTGTATCGCGCAATGTCAGTCAGTGAAATAAAATCATCCATTTCAGCTTTAAAAATGGCAATTTCTGTTCCTTTTACTTCAATGTGTGTGTTCTTAGCCATGGTAGTTGCTAAAACTTTTGTTGTTGATGATTGCTGAACTCCAACGAAAAATCCGGAAATGCTACCCCATAAAGATAACATTCCCGGACTATACTCTTTCAACGAAACGGAGAAATTTATACGGCGGACTTTATCGTCTATTCAATCACAAGCAAATAGGCAGGTTGAACACCAATCTCATCAGCAGTTTTGGCTGGGACCTGGATAGCTCCTTCTTTTTGTTTTAAGGCCTTTTTGTTTCCTGCCAGCGTGATTTTAGCAGTTGCGGATAACGAAATGCCTTCCGGTTTTAGGGAAACAGGGATTTTTTCTCCTGCTTCGGCCAGGTAAAAGGCGTAGGTTGTGTTTCCTTTTTTGGTATAAGCCCATTTGCCTTTTCTATATGGAGACAGTGGTTTGGTTTCGTATATGCCAATGCTGTTCACATTCATCCATTTGCCCATTTCTTCCAGGCGTGTGTAAGCTTCCTGATGCCATTCGCCGTCTGGGCCGGGTGCCACGTTCAGGAGGAGGTTTCCGCCTTTTGCCACGATGTCAACCAGGGTATGAACCAGTTTATGTGTCGTTTTAAAGTTTTCTTTTGGAATGTAAGACCAGGAATCGCCCATGGTCAGGCAGGATTCCCAGGGGATTGACATGTAGTTGTCCGGGATCTGCTGCTCGGGCGTTACGTAGTTTTCAAATTCACCAGTTACAGTCCGGTCTACGACCAGCAAACCCGGCTGATGCGAACGGGCCATTTTGGCAATGCGTGCCATGTCGATATCCTGCTCATAAGTGATGGATTTCTGCCAGCTGATGTTTGGATCGATGGTGTTGAAAGGACGAACCCAGCCGCCATCCAGCCACAAAATATCAACCGAACCATAATCCGACATCAGCTCTTCGATCTGGTTGTAGGTGAAATCCTTGAATTTCTGCCATACTTCCGGTCTTTTTTTAGGGTCGTAGGAAGCATTGCGGTCTTTTGGCGGGAAATAAGGCCACCAGTAAGAATCGGTATGCCAGTCTGGCTTTGAAAAATACGTACCGGTCATAAAACCCTGATTCCTGAAAGCAGACAGGATTTCCTTAGTCACATTGCTCTTCGGATTCGACTTGAATGGAGTGTTTGTAATTTTATAATCCGTGTATTTGGAGTCAAACATCGCAAAGCCGTCGTGATGTTTGGTCGTGAAAACGACGTATTTCATTCCGGCATTTTTTGCTGCAGACGCCCATTTTTCAGGATTGAATTTTACCGGATTAAAGGTTTTAGGGATCTCTTCATAAGCTTTTTTATATTCAAACCAGTCATGCGAATGCGGTCCTCTGCGCTCGCACCAGCCTTCGTCTTCCGGGCACAGCGACCAGGATTCAACAATTCCCCACTGGCTGTAAGTACCCCAGTGCATCATCAGTCCAAATTTAACATCCTGCCACTTAGCAAGTTTTTTCTGAACCAAAGGATCCGTTGGAACTACATATTTGGAATGATCCTGTTCCGCGTGCTGCTGGGCGGATGTTGATAGCGCTGAGAAAAGGGAAAGGGTGGAAAGTAAAATAGTATAAAGTTTCATTGTGGTTTAATTAATTCTGAGGTTATTTTTTACCGCAATAGAGGCAATAGGTATGCGCAAAGGGTGCTATTTTTTTTCTCCGTGTTTAAACTTGGCGCTCTCTGCGTTTAACTTCTTTTCTCTGCGTGAAATTATTCTCACACAAAAAAGCTTTTCGCATTAATCACTTTCCCTTTCCCGCCTTTTTCGGTTACAGTATAATTAAAACCTTTCTGAACGGAGTATGCGCCCACTTCGCCTTGTTTGTTGATGGCAATAAAGCCAACCTGAAAAGTTTTGGCACGTTCGGGATTTGGCTTGATAATACGTTCAACAGCTTTTTTGCAGGCTTCTTCCGGCGAAAGGCCCGAACGCATAAACTCAACAACAAGGTGTGTTCCACAGACCCGGATCACTTCTTCGCCCTGTCCGGATGAAGTTGCAGCGCCTACTTCGTTATCTACAAACAACCCGGCACCGATGATAGGCGAGTCACCCACGCGGCCCCGCATTTTGAAACCCATTCCGCTGGTTGTGCACATGCCGGACAAGTCGCCGTTGGCGTCCAGAGCAATGGTTCCCATGGTATCGTGATTGAAAGAGCCGTCGTCAAAACGGTTGGGAGCGAATGGGCCATGACCTTTTTCCTTCGGGCGTGACTGCTGATGTTCAATGTTAATGACTGGTTTGTATTCTGCCTTTTTGAGCCATTCTTTATAGGTCCGTGCAGCATCCGGTGAAAGTTCTGCCGATTCCAGTTTAAAGCCGTTGGCCAGTGCAAACTGCTGTGCGCCTACACCTGCCAGAAACACGTGAGGTGTGGTTTCCATCAATTTTCGGGCAACCGAAATCGGGTGTTTGATACGTTCCATAAAAGCCACGGAACCGCAATTCGCCTTTTCATCCATGATGCAGGCATCCAAAGTAACATATCCGTCGCGGTCCGGATTTCCGCCCAGGCCTACGCAGCAATTAATGTCATTTTCTATAGCAATTGCTGCCTGTTCTACCGCATCCAGCGCCTTTCCTCCTTTTTCGAGCACAGGCCAGGCGCTTCCGTTGGCAATCTGGCCACTGTCCCAGGTAGAAACGACAATCGGTTTGTTAGGTGCAGGTTTACCAATCAGTTTATTGATTTGGGTAAAAGGAATAGCCAGTGCGGAAAATCGCAAAAAGGAACGGCGGTTGGATGACTTTGTGAGCATTTTAGTTTATTTTTTATCTGGAATAAGTCGATTTGACTATTGCTAATATTAACATATTGCGGGATCTCAGCCCGGCATAACTTAACGGCATCTACTGATGCCGGCAAATGGCTCACAATTTATTAAAAATATTTAAGAAGTAGACCGTATTTTATCTTTCCCTTTAAAAAATTAGTACTTTATTATTTTGCTGATCTCGTAAGAACGCCGGATTTTACAGTCACGGCATGATTTGACCCAATTAATCTACTGCTTTGGAAAAATCGTCTTTCACTGGCGTGCGGTATTCCTGAAACGGAATTTTTAACAGACTGCCGACACGGCTGTTTTCATCTGGTATCGGGTGCGTGTCGATTCCGTAAATGATTTCATTTTGAGGCAGGGTTTTGAAAGTGCCAAAAAGCCGGTCCCAAACCGAGAAAATGTTACCGTAATTGGAATCCGTAAAAGGCTGAACGTAATGGTGATGCACATGATGCATATTCGGGGTTACGATAACCAGGCATAAAATTCTGTCGATCCAAAATGGCAAAACAATATTGGCGTGATTGAACTGGGAAAGAACTACCGATAGGGATTGATATAGAAAAACAAGCCACATGGGAGCTCCGGCTATAAAAATAGCAGCTGCGGTAAAGACGAAACGGATGAAACTTTCGCCCGGATGGTGGCGGTTGGCGGTTGTCGTATCTACATGCTGATCAGCGTGGTGTATGATATGAAATCGCCAGAGCCACTTCGTTTTATGCTGCGTCCAGTGCGCAAGCCAGGCTCCGACGATATCCAGGAGCAATAAGCCGGTCAGGGCGTAAAGCCAGGCTGGCATGTGGGGAAGCCATTGTAAAATGCCCAACTCTTCCTTGATTGTCCAGTCGCTGGTTTTTACCAGAATAAATGCCAGCGGGAAATTTACAAGTATAGTAGTAAGTGTAAAAAAGAAATTTATTCCTGCATGTTTCCATTTGTGATATGAAAACCGGAACAATGGCCATATGCCTTCAAGCAACCAGAAGAACAATATTCCGCCTGCCAAAATAGCGCTTCTGTGACTGGACGGGATCTGACCAAAGTAATCGATGATCGTTTGCATGGAAACGGCGCCTTGTTGATATAGAACAAATTTAACTTTTTTTAGTATAAATACCAGTTGTATCTACAATTTGAGTTTTCCAAAACGGTTAAATAAAAAATGCAACTCAATTTCTGTTCTATATTTAAGATTCTTTTACATATTTGTGGATGGTATTGGAAGTAACAAATTTGAAACAGCAGTACGGGACTCATGAGATACTGAACATGGAATCCTGGAAAATCGATTACGGTATTTATTGGATTCAGGGAGAAAATGGAGCAGGAAAATCGACCTTATTCAGATCGCTGGCAGGTATGTTGCCCTATTCGGGAAGCATTATGCTGAACGGACAGTATGATCTGAAAAAAAACCAGATCGATTATCTATTAAGATTAAATCTTGGCGAAGCCGAACCTTTATATCCGTCATTCCTGACACCCGCCGATCTGATTTCCTTTGTTGCGGAGGCGAAAAAAAGCCCGGCTGGGCAAGCTGATAAACTCATAGATGCTTTGGGGATTAATTATTTGAAAAGCCCATTTGGCAGCTGTTCCAGCGGAATGGTTAAAAAAGTTTCGCTCGCAGTTGCGTTTTTAGGAAATCCATCGCTTATCATTTTGGATGAGCCACTCATTACGATCGATCAGGAAGCGCGGGCAGCTTTATTTGAACTGATCAAAAGTTATCATGCCAGCGGCGTCACTTTTATGTTATCGTCTCATCAGACATTCCAGCAGGAAGGTCTTTTGGTTACGGGCAGTTTTGCATTGAAAAATAAGACGCTCCAAAGTATTTCGTATTTATGAAAACGATTCTGATTTCCACCGTTTCGGAATTTTTCAAACAGCGGGCTGGAATGTTTTTCGTTTTGATCGGCATTCTGTTTGGGTTTTTAAGCGGCCGCGAACATCATGCATTCGCCGCTTTTTTCCTGACAGACCGGTTTGGCATGTTTTATCTGTTTGCAGTCTGGATTTTATATACCGTTTTCTGTATCCACTTTTTAATAAACCTCTGGAAACAGCCGGCGTACCATTTTGTTTATCAAACCCGGCTTTGGAGCGGAACGAGTCGCTTTTTGAGGTTCGGAATTGTAGCATTGGGATTTTTGCAGCCTTTGCTATACTATGGGATTTATATGTTGTCCGTAGCTTTGCAGGATAAACTGCTCGGGCGTGTCTGGCCGATCTTCCTTGTTTACACTGTCCTGATTTTAGGAATTATAATAGGTACAGAATGGCGGATCCGTAATCCCCGTCTTTTTGTCAATAAAAAGCAGACAATAAGTACATGGCAAATTCCCCGGCCAAATTCCTGGATATACTGGTCACTCGAATGGCTGGTAAGAGAAAAAGGTGTTACGCTGCTGGTTTGCAAAACCGGTTCGGCCCTGGTTTTTGTCTGTACTTTGATTTACTACCAAACAGATACTTATGATTTGAGGCTGCCGGCTGTTGGTCTTTCTTTGGCTTATCTTTTAAATATTGGCCTTTCCTTTGAATTGTTTCAATGGGAAAGTGTGGTGTGGTTATGGAACCGTTCACTGCCACTTTCAATAAACAAGCGGTTCGGGCGTATGCTTCTAATTCACGCACTGGTGATCCTCCCCGAAACCCTGATTTGTTTCCGATACAACGTCTTGACTTTTTCTGAAATCGTGCAGCTCTATTGTCTGGGTTTATCAATTCTTCTGTTGTTTCATACTTATTTATACAAAAAAAACGGACTGCTGGAAGATACCATGCAACCCGTTTTAATCGAATTTGTTGTTCTTACGCTTTTGATTTTATATAAAATTCCGGTTTTACTTATTGCAGTTTCCGGAGCTTTTTATTCCTGGTTTGTATTTCAAAAATGGTATTCAGGTCAAAAAGGCTAAAATTTATTTCGGTGGCATCGAAGGGCGCACTTCAATTTTACTTGGTAGTGTACGTGAAGGCATTTTAATCAGGTCGGAAACGATCTGACCGATGTCTTCCGGCTGTATTTTCCATGCATCCTTTTCGGATGGTTTGTGATCGCCGAATTCAGTAGCAACCGATCCTGGCATAATCGTCGTAACTTTTATCCCATCTGCTCTGACGTCCATCATCATGGCCTGGGAAAGTCCAACAAGCCCGAATTTACTGGCGTTATAAGCTGTCCCGCCAGCAAAAAAGTTGGTTCCGGCCAAACTTGCAATATTGATAAAATAACCTTTCGTTTCTTTTAAAGCTTCAATGGAGGCTTTTGCACTAAAAAATACGCCGGTAAGGTTAATGTCAATTGTTTCCTGCCATTGTTCGGTTGTCAGTTCGGCGATGGGTGCAAAATGACCAACTCCTGCATTGGCAATGACATAATTCAGTTGTCCCCATTTATCCAAAACAGTTTTTACCGCAGATTGCTGGGATTCCAGATTTCTGACATCGGATTCAATTCCGATAGCAAATCCTTCTTTAATTTTATTGAGCGATGCCGCAGCTTCATCAGCGCTTTTTTGAGAGCGGCTGGTAATTGCAACATAGATTCCATCTTTAATAAGTGCTTCTGCCACACCATATCCAATTCCTTTTGAACCACCTGTGATAAGTGCTGTTTTAATTGATTCTGCCATGTATGTTAAATTTTCCGACCGCAAAAGGTCATTTAAGTTAAACCAATGGAAAGAGAACAAAGACAATGCCAGGAAGGTTTGGAATGAGGTAGTGGGAATTGAATTTCATGTTGGAAGTAATGAAGAATAGACTTCCACAACTCTTATCAAGAAATTACGCGTTTGCTACGCAGTTCATCAATTTCACTCATGATATCTTCGTCTGACAGGTCAGACGAGGGTGGCAGGGAATCGGAAATCTTTTTCCAACGTTCTTTCCAAGATGGCTCCACGCTTTTAACAGAAATTAATCCCAAGTCAACCATGTTATCAATTAATCTCCTGGCTTCAGGATTTTGAATTTCAATGACTAAAGTTTCCATAAGCACTTCTGGTTTTGGTCTTATCCGAATTTACATAAAAATTTTAATTTTACCCGGCTTTGCAAGGTGACGAGCATTTACATCCATCTCTTTTTTGCCCGTCTCTGTACAATACTCTATTTTTGCCAATCGTAATTCACCTTGGCGGATACATTATGAAACGAAGTGATGTGTCTTTGAATATAATATCTCAATACTTAACAGATGAAATTAGTAGAAAATAAAGTTGCTTTGGTTACCGGAGCTTCCCGTGGTATCGGCCGTTCAATTGCTTTGCGTCTGGCGCAAGAAGGTGCAAATGTGGCTTTTACGTATTTATCAAGCGTAGAAAAAGGGGAGGCTCTAGCGCAGGAACTGGAACAATATGGTATCAAAGCAAAAGGATATCGTTCTGATGCTTCGAACTTTCAGGCTGCCGATCAGCTGGTAACCGACGTAGTGGCAGATTTTGGTAAACTGGATATATTAATCAATAACGCAGGTGTAACCCGTGACGGTTTGCTGATGCGTATGAGCGAAGAAAACTGGGATATTGTTATCAATACCAATTTAAAATCGGTTTTTAACCTGACCAAAGCTGCTACTAAAAGCATGATGCGGGCTAAAAGCGGTTCAATTATCAACATTACATCTGTTGTTGGTATTCGTGGTAACGCCGGGCAGGCTAATTACGCGGCTTCAAAAGCAGGAATTATTGGTTTTACCAAATCCATTGCACTTGAATTAGGTTCAAGAAATATCCGTTCGAATGCAGTCGCTCCGGGTTTTATTGAAACTGAAATGACCGATGCAATTGACTCAAAAGCAACTGAAGACTGGAAACAATCCATTCCTATGAAGCGTGGCGGACAGCCGGAAGAAGTTGCAGACGCATGTATATTTTTGGCATCTGATCTTTCCCGTTACATTACAGGACAGGTTCTTCAGGTAGATGGCGGTATGCTGACCTAGTATATCTGGAAGTAAAACAGCGGTTAACGCACAATTCACAGTAAATCGTAAACAGTTTTGCTGTATCTTGCTACATTGACTATCGCCTCGCGGCCAACTGTCTGTTCCAAATATGCGTTCTGAACTTCTTTTTCAAACTCCTTACTGGTTTATCATTTTCTGTCTGATTGCAGGAGCCGCCTATGCGTGGCTGCTGTATCAGCCGGTGGCATCGTGGAGCAAAAGGCTTAATTATGCCCTGGCAGGATTAAGGGGTTTTACGGTAGCCTGCATTTGTTTTTTGCTGCTAAGCCCGCTGATCAGGAAAACGGAAACTTCTGTAGATAAAGCCAAAGTGGTTTTCGCTATTGATAACTCAGAATCAGTAAAAGATTATGGACAGGCAATCAGCAAGGAACTTGCAGGAGCCACAGCCGAACTTTCAGCTGCCGGATTTGAAGTAAGTATTCAGACACTGGATAAGGCAGTTAAAACTGAAAACGCCGATTCCATTCGTTTTGATAAGAAAAAGACAGATTTGTCGGGATTGCTGCAAACAATCAAAAGTAATTTTGAAGGAAGAAACCTGACAGACGTTGTGTTGCTTTCCGACGGAATTGTGAATGAAGGTGTATCTCCGGCTTTTGTGCGTTACCCGTTTAAGGTGAATACACTTGCTGTCGGTGACACGGTTCCGGATCTGGATCTCAGCATAAAAAATGTTGTCAGTAACCGGGTTGCCTATCTGGGAAATGAGTTTCCGGTCCGGGCAGAGCTGGTTGCCAACGGGCTTGCCGGAAAAAGGACAACTGTTTCGCTGAAACAAAACGGACGAATTATCGAAACTCAGCAGGTTCTGATTGATCGCGAGTCTTTTTTTAAAGCTTACGATTTCAAAACTTCATCCGGCCAAAAGGGTGTTCAACATTATACCGTTGAGTTGGGTGCGGTTGCCGGTGAAGCTACTGTGCGGAATAACAAAAGGGATGTTTACATTGACATCATCGATGGCCGTCAGAATATTCTGTTGCTGGCTCTCGCCCCTCATCCGGATATTAAGGCATTAAGAAGTCTGATCGAGCGCAACGACAATTATGATCTCGATGTCCAGATTCTTTCGATTTCAGCAAATCCGCCTGCAACAAGTAAACCTTATGACCTGGTAATTCTGCATCAGGTTCCGAATATTCTTGGTTTGGGAAATCCGCTGGTGCGCAAATACCTGGATTCAAAAACACCGATCTGGTATATCCTGGGCAACCAGTCGGCGGTTCCACTGGTAAATACATTAAACCGGTCCCTGACGATCAACACTGCCAACGGTCAGACTGATAAAGTAACGGCCCGTTTTAATTCTTCTTTTCAGATGCTCAATCTGGATGTAGAAGCCCTAAAAATTCTGGAAAGACTTCCGCCGCTTTCCGTTCCATTTGGTGACTACAATATTTCTTCCGGAACAGAGCCAATCTTATTTCAAAAGGTAGGTACGCTTAATACAAACAAGCCTTTGCTGGTTTTAAATACGGCGTTGGATCAAAAAACCGCCGTTCTTGCAGGGGAAGGAATTTGGCAGTGGCGTCAGGAAGAATATGCTTTGACAGGAAAACAGGACGTCGTTGATAACCTTTTTCAAAAGCTGATTCAAATACTTTCAGTCAGGGAAGACAAACGTAAGTTTAGGGTTTATCCGGTTCGTGCTGAGTTTGAAGCAGGAGAGGAAGTGGTTTTTCAAACTGAAATCTACAATGACATTTACGAACAGATTTACGGACAGGAAGTGAAGCTATCCTTAACGGATGAAAAGGGTGCGGTAAAACAATATTCCTATATTCACACCGCTGAAAATCCAAGATTCAACATCAGCGGTCTTACAGAGGGAGTTTACAAGTTCCAGGCAACTGCTGCTTTAAGAAGCGGACAGGAAAAAGTAAGCGGACAATTTGTGATCAGAGATGTTGACCTTGAAATGAACAATACCACCGCTGATTTTGGATTGCTTCGTGAACTGGCAGGCAACACCGGCGGAACGTTTATTGCTCCTTCTTCTCTTTCACAGTTTGTAAAAAATTTAAAACAAAACCGCCCCGCTGACCGTCTGGATAGTACCGAAGAGATGGTCGAACTTATCCATTTGAAATGGTTGTTTTTCCTGCTGGTAATCTTGTTGGGAATCGAGTGGGGATTAAGAAAGTACCATGGGGGATACTAAGGAGAGTAGACATCCGGAAGGTTCTGTATTTCATTTTTTTAGATACAAAAGTCAAAGATCTTTTTTTCTCTCTGTTCTGATTTTATTATCGTTTTTCCTATCCTCAGTTTCTGCGGCAATCGGTCAGGCAGATAGCATCCGCATTGATACTTCTGCTAATAAAAGGCCAAATTATAAATTGCTTCGGGGAATTTTTGCAGGACAGTCTGTTTTGTATTTGGGCAGTATTTATGGTTTAAGTAAATCGTGGTACAAAAACCCGCTTACTAAATTTACAGTTGAGGATGATTCCCATGAATGGCTTCAAATGGACAAAATGGGGCACGTTTACACATCCTACCAAATTGCCCGCCACACTGCCGCGATTTATAAAACTACCGGAATATCAAAAAAACAAATGTTGGTTTATGGGACTATTTCAGGAATTATTTTCCAAACACCCATTGAAATTCTGGATGGTTTTTCACCTGACTATGGTTTTTCTCCCGGAGATATGATTGCTAATGTAACCGGCTCTGTATTGTTCTTTGGACAAATGGCACTTTGGGATGAAATTCGTATTCAGCCTAAATTTTCGTTTCATTACACCTCCCTTGCTGCTGCCCGGCCTGGACTTTTAGGTTCGGGTTATACGGAAAGATGGCTGAAAGATTATAATGGACAAACGTATTGGTTATCCTCCAGTCCGGGTTCTTTTTTTAAGAATAGCAAATGGCCTAAATGGTTGTGTTTGTCAGTCGGTTATGGAGTCAATAACATGGTTTCTGCTGAAAAACACAGAAGTGCGGAAATGGGCTATGTGCCTTACCGTCAGTATTATTTATCACTTGATATTGATCTGACGAAAGTTAAAACAAAAAGTAAATTCATCCGGACCATTAGTTTTATGGCTAATTCTATCAAAATACCGGCACCGGCAATTCAGATCAGTAAAAAAGGAATTGATTTAAAGCCATTATATTTTTAAGAACAGTTAAGTAAAGAATTAACGTAATTTTGAAATTACAGTGTAAGCTTATCACGGTCCGCAGTGCGACTAACCGCTAACTGCTAAAAGCCAGACAAAAATGAATATAGGAGATAAAGTAAGATTGGTTCATGGACGGGAAGAAGGTATCATTTATGCTTTTTTACCAGGTAATGTTGTTGAAGTTGAGATTGAGGACGGGTTCAGAATTCCGGTGCTTCGTAATGAAATCGTTACGATTTCACCGATGGAGGCACAACGGCTTAAACCACAGGATACACAAAAGATTGGCAGCCAAAATGATAGGATTGTTTCCCGTTCACCGGTTTTTGCAGAAAAGGGAATTTACCTGGCATTTGCTGCCGTAAACGACCGGGCCGTAACCGTTCATTTGATCAATAACACCGACTGGATTTTACCCTTTACAGCAGTTGCTGTTGATCAATCGGTCCAAACGGGATTGGCTGCCGGAGCTTTGCAGCCACGCAGTTATTATAAGCTGTCAGAGTTGGTGATGAAAGATTTTGAGCTTTGGCCCACTTTTGAATTTAAAATACTTTATTACAGAGAAGGTAAGTTTGCTTTGCCTCAGTCGCTGGTTAAAAAACTGAAATGCCGGGCACAGTCGTTTTATAAGAGTAAAGGACCGGCACCGGTATTGGGAAGGGAAGCATTTGTCTACCAGCTGGATGAAGAAAATTTGAAGAAAGACGAGCCGGTTACAGATGTCGGGTTTTCTGATGCGCTGAGAACCAGCATGATGGGCGGAGCAGAAACCTTGAAAACACTTCCTGAAAAACCAGGTAATGTGATTGACCTGCATATTGAAAAGATACAAAAAGATTTTTCAGGACTGTCAAATGATGCAATACTAAAAATACAGCTGTCGACATTCGAAAACAGTCTGGAACGAGCCATTGCAAACGGAATGGAAGAAATTACATTTATTCACGGTTCAGGTAGTGGTGTGCTTCGTACGGAACTGCACCGGAGGCTGAGCAAACATCAGCATGTTCAGTTTTATAAAGATGCTCAAAAGGAAAAATTCGGATACGGTGCAACCCTTGTCAAGATTAAATAAATTTATCAGCAAACCGTTACTGGCTGTTATACTGGCATTTGTCTCCTGGGGCAACTGGCAATGCCGCTCTACCAGTACATCGCCCAAGGCGCCTATGGAAGAATATAAATATTCGGACAAAGAGATTCAGAATGAGAAACATCTGTCTGCCGTTAACGTCCCGGTAGAAATTCCAATTTCAGAATTGGAAAACCAGATCAACGCCAAGATCAAAGGGTTGATTTATGAGGACAACAGCTACGAGGATGATGATAATGACAATTTGAAAGCAAAGGTTTGGAAAATCAGCCCGATCAAAGTTGTTGCCATTGACTCTTCGTTTTTGTTTGAAGTTCCGTTAAAGATCTGGGTAAGTGCGGGATATAAGATCAGTCCGCTTGGTATAACCATGTCTGGCTACAGGGATACTGAGTTCTCCATACGTATTCGCCTGATCTCAAAAATAGGCCTTGCCTCCAACTGGCAGGTGAAATCGGAAACTTATGTTGACAGTTACGATTGGATCACCGATCCGAATGTAAAAGTGGCAGGATTCAATATCCCCATTAAAAGCATGGCGAGTCGCCTCTTGAATAAGAATTTTGAAAAAATAACAAAAGCGATTGACGAACAGGTAGCTTCCAATATTGAATTGAAGAAAAGTGTCGAGCTTGCCTGGCAGCTTGCCCATCAGCCGGTGATGCTGGCAAAAGAGTTTGATACCTGGTTGGTAATCAAGCCAACAGCTATTGTTATGACGCCTCTACTGGCAAAGAATAATGTATTACGTTCGGTAATCGGAATTAAAGGTTACACGCAAACCATCACTTCTGCGACCAAGCCCGTAATATCTTCCATGCCAAAACTTCCTGATCTGCAGATCGTCAATAAAGTCCCGGAGGATTTTAAGATCGGGTTGATCAGTCTTGTGTCATATGAAGAGGCAGCAAGGCTGGCAACGGCCAAATTTTCAGGAGAAAAGTTTTCTTTTCTTGGAGGTAAGTATAATGTAGAGGTCACTTCGGTGGAAATGTATGGTCAAAATGAAAAACTGATTATTAAAGCGGGACTCAAAGGAAGCATCAGTGGTAATATATACCTTAAAGGCATTCCTTATTATGACCCGGTTAGCCAGAAGTTGTCTTTAAAGGGGCTGGATTACGATTTAGATACAAAAAATACGATTGTTAAAACAGCGGGCTGGTTATTGCAGGGGCAATTTAGCAGGATGATGGAAAACAGGATGGTATTTCCCGTCGGAGAGCAGATTAATGACGCAAAAAAGACGATCCAAAAGGCATTGTCAAACTTTAAAGTAATTGACGGTGTGCTGGTTAAAGGGACGCTTACCGATATTGTACCGGATAAGGTTTATCTTACACCCAAACACATTTATTCGGTTGTTTTTGCACAAGGCAATGTGAATTTACGTGTTGACGGTTTAAAGAGTTTGTGAGTAAGATTTTATGTTAAAAACGAGTGTTTTGTCATATTTTTTTACTTTTTATGCTATATTGACTACTAATCAAAGGAAAGTATTTCTTAGCTTTGTGGTCAAGCGAAAGGAATAAGCTGTTCTACCGCCGCGGCCTTGTGCCGGGGAGGAAAGTCCGGGCAGCGCAGAGTGCCGTACTTCCTAACGGGAAGGCAGCAGGACAGAGATGACCGGCTGACAGCAAGTGCCACAGAAAATTAAACCGCCTGGCATGTTTTTTATGTGTGAGGTAAGGGTGAAAAGGTGGAGTAAGAGACCACCGCCTGTTTGGGTAACCAACGGGGCACGGTAAACCTTACGGGCTGAAAGATCAAATAGGTGTTAGTTTGCGGGGCTACTCGTCTCCGTTCTGAAAAAGAGCATTAACACGGGTAGATCGTTAGAGGTTTCGGGCGACCGGAATCCTGGATAAATGGTAGAAGTCCTGTATCGATGCAAATCGGTTTGGGAGACAGAATCCGGCTTACAGGCTTATTTTTTTTGTTTGAATTATAAAAATTAAGTGAATAATTGAATCACATAACTGGTGTTTCCCATGAAGAAAAAGAATCTTTACATTGCTTTAGTTTGTTTGTTCCTTTCGAGCCTTGACACCTTTGCTCAAAACCGTACCTACGACGGACCCAATAAAATGAATACCTGGTCCATTACGGGATATGGTGGTATCACCAAATTTTTTGGAGATATCAAAACTTATGATTTCAAGCTTGGCCCGGACGAGAAACTAACCGGTGGCTGGGGTCTTTCCGTTAACAAACAATTGTCGCCGATTTTTGGTATACAGTTGACTGGTTATAACGGACAGCTTCGTGGATCGAAAATGGGATATTTTAGTGAAACAAGCTTAAAAACGTATGATGTAACATTCAATAGCCCTTCATTTATTCAGGCAACTATTGATGGAACAGTTAACATCAACCGTCTTTTATTCGGATACAAAAAATTGCGCAGATGGAAAGTTGATGCGCATTTGGGGGGTGGTATTATTTATTACCATACCGACCTTAATGCAGTTAACACCGCAACCGGAGTTAACTGGCCTGTAAGTACCAACACAGATGGTAGTTCTAAAACTGCCGGAACCTGGGAACGTAACGGATCTACTTATACCCGCGAATGGGTTGTTCCGGCTGGTCTTGCTATCCATTATGAATTGAGTTCCCGTTTTGATATTGGTGCTGACTTTACTTACAGCTATGTAAACACTGAGAAGATGGATGCAACGGTTGGAAGTATCAGTGACTACCAGACACAGGCAAATATCTGGACGTTTGTTAAAGGTGAATCCAAAAATGACGGATGGGGAATGGCATCAATTGCTTTGACTTATAAGTTGGGTAAGAATGCAGTAAGAGCAAAAGATGGTAAATATGACGCAGCTAGCGGTCGTTACCACCTTCGCTGGGCAAATCCACAGTCACTTATCCCGGTTCCTTACAACCCGACAATGGATGACGCAGACTCAATTGCAAAAGCAAACATGCCTAAACCTGTTGATCCACGTCTTTACACAGATACAGATGGTGACGGCGTAGCTGATCTATTTGATAAAGAACCTAATACTCCGCTTGGAAGTGTTGTTTCAGGAGGTGGTGTTGCAATGGATCTTGATAAAATTATCCGTGATGCAATTAAAAACAACCTGCCGAAAGACGAATGTGAAGCATTGTTCAGTAACATAGAATTTGATACTGACAAAGCAATTATCCGCAATCCTTCAAAAGAAACATTGAGCAAAGTTGTTGAATTGCTTAACATGCGTACAAACTGCCGCATCGTATTGGTTGGTCATACAGATGCACGTGCTTCTGACAGCTATAACGTAGCGCTATCCCGCCGCAGGGTTGACGCAGCAAAAAGATTCCTGATTCGTGCAGGTCTTGCTGAACCAAGCCGTATCCTTACCGAATACTATGGTGAATATCGCCCGGTTGCAGAAAACACAACTGTTGAAGGTTTACAGTCTAACCGTCGTGTTGAGATCAAAATTTTACCACAAAATACAATTCGTTCTTCTTACCCGGCTGGTTTCAGAAAATAAGAAAACGGAGTGAAGCATACTAAAAAGGAAATCGGGAAACCGGTTTCCTTTTTTTATTAGCAAAGAATGAAAAATTGCATAATATCCTGTACCTTTGCACCCTGTTTAATTTAGGGACGAGTTCCCGATCATAACAAATTCAATAATGGCAGTAAAAATTAGGTTAGCGCGTCGTGGACGCAAGAAGAAAGCGATTTATGATATCGTAGTCGCAGATGCCAGAGCACCACGTGATGGTCGCTTCATCGAAAAATTGGGAAGTTACAACCCGGGTACAAATCCTGCTTTCATCGTTTTGGAAACAGAAAAAGCTGTTGACTGGTTGCTTAAAGGTGCACAGCCAACAGATACAGCACGTTCAATCCTGCAGCACGAAGGTGTAATGCTTCGTAAGCATTTGCAGATTGGTGTTATTAAAGGCGCTATTACGCAAGAAGTTGCTGATACACGTTTTGAAGAATGGAAGTCATCGAAAACAGATCGTAAAGCGACTGCAGCAGATTCATTATCTCAAAAGAAAGAAACTGAGAGAAATGCGAAACTGGAAGCTGAACGTAAAGTGAACCAGACTCGTGCAGAAGCAATTGCTAAAAAGAACACACCTCCTGCTCCTGAAGTAGTAGAAGAAGAAGTTGCTGAAGTAGAAGAAACTGCTGCTGTGGAAGAAGAAACAATTGCAGAAGCTCCGATCGAAGAAACAGCTCCTGTTGAGGAAGAAACTACTGTTGCTGAGGCAGCGGAAACGCCTGCTGAAGAGGCTGCACCAGTTGCTGTGGCTCCCGAAACAGAGGCCCCTGCAGAAGGCGAAGAAGCTCCAAAAGCATAATAATAGCTTTAACCTGATAAATATGAGTCTGTCGGTTTACCGTGCAGACTCATATTTATTTAAAGTCGTTTTAAGTCTATTTGAATTTAGATTGTAATATTGTTTATCGCTCATTTTTTGAGCGACCGTCGCATGGCGAAATAAGGCAAATTTTGCAGGATAGCCCAAGCTATCACGAAAAATTTAACACAGTTGAAGCCAAAAAATAGCATAAACAAGTTATTAGATAAATTTTAAATAGGCTCTCATATTTAAATTAAAGACAGTGACACAAGATAATTGTTACCTGCTGGGTTATATTGTTCGTACACATGGTACGAGTGGGAATGTAGTGATATTTTTAGATGTAGATTATCCGGATGATTACGAAGATCTGGATTCCGTTTACGTCGAATTGAAAGGAGAACTTGTTCCCTACTTTATTAGTAATTTTAATCTTCAGAAACAAAGTAATGCGATCGTTACTTTTGAAGATGTGGATACCATTGAAAAGGCGCAGGCGCTTGTAGGAAGCTCACTTTTTCTTTCACTTGATGAACTTGATGAACTTGAAGGAGAAGAATTCTACTATCACGAAATCAAGGGTTATACCGTGGTCGATGAAACAAAAGGCGAGTTGGGGATTGTAAGGGAAGTTTATTCTCTGAATGGTCAGGATCTTATCGCCATGGATTATCAGGGACATGAGGTATTGATTCCAACTGCTGAGGATATCGTGTTAAAGGCAGATAAGGAAAATAAAAAACTCATAGTGAATTTGCCCGAGGGATTGCTGGAAGTATATCTTGAGGACCCTGCCGATTCAAAAAATGCTCCTGACGATGCGGATTGATATTATTAGCTGTGTTCCTAATCTGCTGGAAAGCTTTTTTGCTCATTCCATTTTAAAACGTGCACAGCAGGGAGGTTATATCGAAGTCGTTTTGCACGACATTCGTGATTACTCGGTAAATAAACACCGGGCGATAGATGATTACGCCTTTGGTGGGGGAGCAGGAATGGTTCTTCAGATCGAACCTATTGCAAGATGTATTCGTGCGTTGCAGGAAGAACGTATCTATGATGAAGTAATCTACCTCACTCCTGATGGCGAATTGATGCAGCAAAAAATGGTGAATCAATTGTCATTAAAAGGCAATCTGATTATGCTTTGCGGGCACTATAAAGGCGTGGATCAACGCGTTCGTGACCTGTTTGTAACAAAAGAAATAAGTATTGGTGATTACGTGCTTTCCGGTGGTGAGCTGGCAGCCGCTGTACTGGCTGACTCGATTATCCGTCTGCTGCCTGGTGTATTAAATGACGAAACATCTGCGCTGACGGATTCTTTTCAGGATAATCTCCTGGCTCCTCCGGTATATTCCAGGCCAGCTGATTTTGAAGGTCATATTGTTCCGGAAATACTAATGTCAGGACATGAGGCGAAAATTGAAGAATGGCGGTATAGTCAATCGGTGAAAAGGACAAGGGAAAGGCGTCCGGATTTGCTGGCATAAATCACAAAGAAAAAATCACCTGAAAATGGATACGATTAGGTATGGTGTCAGGTGATTTTTTCTTGGCTGGAATCAAAAATCCAGATTACAGTTAATCCACTCGTTATCAAAATTAGTGCCGTACTTTCTGTAAAAACCGACAGCCGAAGTATTCCAATCCAGTACCTGCCACATCATTCCTGTGCAGCCGGTTTTTTTAGCTGCGACAACCGTAGCATCAAAAAGAATCTTTCCGATCCCGTTTCCGCGCATTTCTTCGGTAACAATTATATCCTCCATATATAGCCTCTTTCCCTTCCAGGTAGAATATCTGAAATAATAGAGCGATAGACCAATAATTTTGGAATCGGATTCGGCTACAAAGAAATCGAATAATTTTTCGTTATAATCTCTGGTTAATTTATCAACATTGTTGGTCACCTGATCCAGTGCCCGTTCATAAATAGCCAGCTCTTTTACCAGATCAAAAATGGCAGGGATATCATCAATTGTGCCTTGGCGCGTTGAAACGTTCATGTCGAGTCTATTTATACTTAAAAAACTTCTAAGCTAACAATATACTATATTTTCACTATTGATATTTTACATAGGTATCCCATTTGTCAAGAATTGACTGAAAATTCTCAGGAAGTGCTGTATCAAACTGAATCCATTCTCTGGTTGTGGGGTGGATAAAACCAAGGGATTTTGCATGAAGCGCCTGTCCGGGTAAATAACTAAAACAATTATCGACCATTGTTTTATAACTTCCGGTAGAGCCGCCTCTTAAAATTTTATCTCCACCATAAACATTATCGTTGAAAATGGGGTGGCCGATATGCTGCATGTGAGCCCGGATCTGGTGTGTTCGGCCTGTTTCCAGGTTGCATTTGATTAACGAGACATAACGCATCGGTTTGATCACTTCGTAGTGAGTTACCGCATGTTTACCCTGTGAGCCGTCATCAAAGATATCCATCACACGGCGATCTTTTGCACTTCTTCCTATGTTGCCGATTATAGTGCCTTTTTCTTCTTTTGGTTCACCCCAGATCAATGCATTGTAGGTTCGCTCAATGGTATGATCAGAAAACTGTTTTGCAATAAAGGTCATAGCAAATTCGGTCTTTGCAATAACCAGCAAACCGGATGTGTCTTTATCAATTCTATGCACAAGACCCGGGCGACCTTCTCCGTTTCTGCCGGTCGGTAAATTTTGGAAATGATATACCAGTGCATTGATTAGCGTACCGGTCCAGTTACCAAAAGCAGGATGTACAACCATTCCTGTGGGTTTGTTCACAATCAGCAGTACATCATCTTCATAAATAATATCCAGAGGAATATCTTCGGGAATAATTTCCGTATCACGCGGAGGCTGTGGCAAGGAAAGCGTTACAACGTCAAGCGGCTTTACCTTATAACTTGCTTTGGTAATTTGCCCGTTAACTTTTACAGCTTCTGCATCAATTCCGTTTTGTATTTTTGTGCGTGATGCATTGGCAACATGAAGACTCAGATATTTATCAAGCCGCATCAGGCTCTGGCCCTTATCGGCAACAATACGGTAGTGTTCGAATAAATCGTCTTCTTCGGAGGTAATTTCCAGTTCGTTCAATGACATTTTACTTGGTAGCCAGGTGAGATTTCAGAATTATAACAGTGCGAAAATCTCAAGCATCATTACAAAAAGAACAAAATTACCAAATTAAGTGGATAAACTCATTCCTTCGCTCCCAACTCCGTTACAGGAACTTAAAAATGAAGTAATTAAAAATGCCGGTGTACAGCTATACATCAAAAGAGATGATTTGATACATCCGACCGTTTCGGGAAATAAATGGCGGAAATTGAAATACAATCTGATGGATGCCCGACTCGGAATGCTTAACACTTTACTTACCTTCGGGGGGGCGTATTCCAATCATTTGTACGCAACTGCTGCCGCTGGTAACGCTATCGGACTTCAAACAATCGGAGTAGTGAGAGGGGAGGACTTCAAAGAAAGAATGACACCAACACTGAGGTTTTGTGAGGAACAAAATATGATACTGCATTTTGTTTCCAGGCAGGATTACCGTCTGCGCAATGATCCCGAATATTTGAACCAGCTTAGCAGACAATTCAACTTTCCTTATCTGATTCCGGAAGGAGGAAGCTCTCACCTGGCGCTTAAAGGAATAGCAGAAATGACCGCCGAAGTGGACAAGGAACTTGGCTTTAGGCCTGATTACTATGCTGTTGCTGCCGGCACTGGCGGAACTGCGGCAGGAATTTTATCTTCCGGAAATAATGTACTGGCGTTTTCTGCCTTAAAAGGCGGAGACTTTCTTAAAAATGACATTATGAACCTGATTCATGATAACAATGTCATCGGTAAGCTGGATTTACAAACAGATTACCATTTTAGTGGTTATGGTAAATGGACACCGCAGTTAATTGATTTCATCCTGAGATTTAAGAACGAGTTCGATATACAGCTGGAACAAATTTACACTGCTAAAATGTTTTATGGCTTATTTGATCTGATCAGCAAGAATTACTTTACACCCGGAACCATTATTGTTGCTGTTCACACAGGCGGGCTTCAGGGATTAACCGATGAAGCCCGACAGTTGTAGGAAGAACTACACAAGCTCGCTTTCGCCAACATTTCCTGTTTTTTTATTCACAAATTCTTTAATTAAATCCCGTTCACCCGCAATCCAAAGGACATCTTCTATTTCGATCACCATGTAAGAATCAGGATTAAGGATACGCTCTCCGTTGCGTTCCAAACCGACAATCATGCCGTGCGTTTTTTCCCTGATCTGACTTTCCCTAATACTTTTACCACGAATGTTGTATTCGCTTTTAACCTCAATACGTTCAAGAACAATTGTATCCGGGGTCGCAAGATAAGCTTCACCGTTGGTACTGATCTCGACATGGCCCCGAAAAGCATCCAACTGTGCATCCGTTCCGATTACCTCGATACGGTCGCAGGGATAAAGTACTTCGGTAGGTTTTGGCAGCTGAATCGTTTTACTTCCGCGTTCGATAAGCACTACATTAATTCCAAAATTTTCCCTGATTTTTAACTCCTGCAAGGTTTTACCAATCAGATTGGAATCTGCACTTACTTCTAAAAAGGCAAAATGTGCATCCCAGGGTAACAATATTTTTTTAGATTTTCCACTTCCTTCGAGTTGGCGTGCGTTTAGGTTTTGCAGGAAACGGTCTTCAATTTTATGATAAAAATGCTGAAGTCGTTGGTAGAAAATAGCAAATGCCAGAATCATTATCCCGCCAGCAATGCTGAGCGCAGCCGGGGTTGTGTAAAATTGACTTAATAAAAACACCATCAGCAAAATAGCAATAACAACCCGCGATAATTCCAGTAAAAGCAGCGGGCCTCTGCTGTATTTTCGACTAAGCCAAATGGCGGAGTAAGCTTTTTTATTTGACCGTTTGAAAATAAGAGCCCAGAGAAATGGCGCGATCAGTAAAAATGTGATGCCGAAAATTACTGAATTGGTTACATACGTTTCCGGAATCCTGGTATGAAGCAAATCTGCAAGCTGTCTTGATGAGATAAGAATAATTCCGACGACTACTACGGAATTAAGAACCACTGTCTGAGCATAGGATTTCAGGATTTCATTCCATTGTGTGGTCTGCACGATGGTTTCTGTGCTGGTACTGTAACGGTTCAGGTAAGCTTTCCACTTTTCAGGCAGATGTTTGTTCAGCCATTCATAAAGCGGTTCTGAAAGTTTCATCATATACGGCGTAGTGAATGTGGTAATCACGGAAACTCCCACGGCGATGGGGTATAGGAAATTGCTTGTTACATGCAGGGAAAGGCCCAGGTTGGCAATAATAAAAGAGAATTCACCGATTTGCGACATACTCATTCCCGACTGCAGAGAATTTTTGAGAGGCTGACCGGATATTACAGCACCCATTGTTACAAAAGTCGTTTTTCCGATTATTACAACGAGCACCAATATGGCGGTGGGAACTGCATATTCGATCAACAGACTTGGATTGATAAGCATACCAACCGAAATAAAGAAAACGGCACCAAAAAGGTCCTTCACGGGTTTTAGTAAATGCTCAATTTTTTCGGCATGTGTCGTTTCAGCAAGGATAGAACCCATGATAAAAGCTCCCAAAGCAGCAGAAAAGCCAGCTTTTGTAACCAGGAAAACCATTCCAAAACAGAGTGCTACCGAAGTGATCAATACACTTTCATCATTCATTAATTTTCTGTATCGTCTCAGTAGCGTTGGGAAAATGAAAATGCCGCCCAAAAACCAGATGATTAGAAAGAAAAATAGTTTTAGAATTGACTCTAGTAATTCTGCTCCAGCAAACTGCTGACTGATTGAAAGGGTTGAAAGCAAAACCATTAGTAAAACGGCTGTCAGATCTTCTATAACAAGTATCCCAAGTACGACGCGGGTAAACTGCTGGGTTTTGAGACCAAGTTCGTCAAAAGCACGAAAAATGATGGTCGTAGAGGAGATGGCGATGATGCCGCCCAGAAATAAACTGTCAATTTTACTCCATCCTAACAATTGTCCCGTTGCAAAGCCGGTAACAAGCATCAGGCCTACTTCAAAAAGCCCGGTAATCGCTGCCGTGTTTCCAACCTTAACAAGTTTTTTAAAACTGAATTCAAGTCCAAGATTAAACAGCAAAAAGATCACACCAATCTCCGCCCAGATTTCGATCGTCTTGATATCGGTGATGGTCGGGAATAAAGCAAAGTTTGGTCCAACAAGTAAGCCGGCAAGGATATAACCCAATACAATGGGCTGTTTTAATTTTTTAAAGATGAGCGTGATAATACCCGCCATGGTGAGTATTAGCGAAAGGTCAACGATGAGTTGTGGAACGTGGGTCATGAAGGTGTGTCGGTTGGTTCTACTGCGGAAACCAATAAAATACAAAAAGCCTTTGATAAATCAAAGGCTTTTGCAGTATAAACTTGGAAAAGTGACAGTTGTATGATTAACCTACACTTCCTTCGAGACTGATTTCCAGTAGTTTTTGCGCTTCCACAGCAAATTCCATCGGAAGCTGATTTAATACTTCTTTTGCATAACCATTTACGATCAGTGCAACAGCCTGCTCGGTAGGAATTCCCCGCTGATTGCAGTAAAACAATATATCTTCTCCGATTTTTGAAGTTGTAGCTTCATGTTCCACCATGGCAGAGGGGTTGCTAACTTCGATATACGGGAAAGTATGTGCTCCGCATTTATCACCCAGCAGAAGCGAATCGCACTGCGAGAAATTACGGGCTTTTTCAGCCTTCTTGAATACCTGAACCAATCCGCGGTAAGAGTTCTGGCTTTTTCCTGCGGAGATACCTTTGGAAACAATCCGGCTTTTGGTGTTTTTACCAATGTGAACCATTTTCGTCCCTGTATCTGCCTGCTGCATGTTGTTGGTAACCGCAACGGAATAGAACTCTCCGATTGAATTGTCACCCTTTAAAATAACAGATGGATATTTCCAAGTGATTGCAGAGCCTGTTTCTACCTGAGTCCAGGAAATTTTCGAACCTGCTCCGTCGCAAAGACCTCTTTTTGTAACGAAATTGTAAATTCCCCCTTTACCGTCTTTATCACCAGGATACCAGTTTTGTACGGTCGAATATTTAACGTTAGCGTTTTCATGGGCGAAAATTTCAACAACAGCTGCATGAAGTTGATTTTCATCACGCATCGGTGCGGTACATCCTTCCAGGTAACTTACGTGACTGTCTGCGTCGCCCACAATTAGTGTACGCTCAAACTGCCCTGTCCCCGCTGCATTGATACGGAAGTAAGTTGAAAGTTCCATTGGGCAGCGAACGCCTTTCGGAATGTAAACAAACGACCCATCAGAGAAAACAGCTGAATTTAAAGCCGCATAATAGTTATCTTTTGGCGGCACAACCGAACCAAGATATTTTTTTACCAGATCCGGATGCTCACGGATTGCTTCACTGATTGCACAGAAAATGATTCCTTTTTCTCTTAAAGATTCTTTAAAAGTAGTAAAAACCGATTCTGAGTCCATTACTGCATCCACGGCAACGGCAACTCCGGAAAGTCTTTTTTGTTCATTTAAAGAAATTCCAAGACGCTCAAATGTATCACGCAATTCAGGATCTATATCGTCCAGACTATCAACCTGCTTTTTCTTCTTGGGAGCCGAGTAATATTTTATAGCCTGAAAATCGATCTTTGGATAAAATACATTTGGCCATTTTGGTTCAGACATTGTCAACCATAAACGGAAAGCTTTCAAACGCCACTCCAGCATCCATTCGGGTTCGTTTTTCTTTGCAGAAATAAAACGCACCGTACTCTCATCGAGACCCATAGGGGCTTCATCTGCCTCAATATCAGTTACAAAGCCGTATTTGTATTCCGAATTGGTGATCTCTTCCAACAATTCATCTTCTTTGTTCATAGTCTTATTATTATTCTGCTGTATTCCGGTTATATCAGTAACACATAGAAACCGGATTGAGTTTATTGAGAGGGCCAAAAATACACAAAAAAGCCCACAATTTTATGACTAAGGTCATAAGTTTGGGGACTTTAAAGATGTTAAAATGATTATAAATTAGCGGCTGACCGACCGGTTAATCTATCAATATTCAATTATCAACGCCCAATTTGCAATACTCTGCTTTAAATAACCGGGTTTCTGTTAAATCCTGAAATTCAGCTTTGTTGTTATAATATGTAAGCAAACTATTGAGCTTTTATTATCACAAATAGGATCCCGAAGCAAGATAATTTTTAACATAATCTGCCACTCCTTCTTCCAGGGTATGAAAAGGCTTGTCGTAACCAATGGAGCGAAGCTTGTTCATATTCGCTTCGGTAAAATACTGATACTTATCCCGAATGTCGACCGGTGTGTCGATGTAAGAGATGTCAGGCGTTTTAGCCATAGCCAGGAAGGTGTTTGTTACCAGATCTTTGAAAGTTCTGGCTTCGCCGCTGCCCAGATTATAAATTCCGGAATTTTTGCGGTGATGCATCAGGAATATACATACATCGATCAGGTCTTTGACATAAATAAAATCCCGCATCTGTTCACCGTCCTGGAAATCAGGATTGTGTGAGCGGAACAATTTCATTTTTCCCGTGGCCTTAATCTGATTGAAAGCGTGCATAATTACCGAAGCCATTCTCGCCTTGTGATATTCGTTCGGTCCGTAAACGTTAAAGAATTTCAGGCCCGCCCAGAAAAATGGTTTTTTCTCCTGCTGCAAGGCCCAGATGTCAAATTCGTTTTTGGAATCACCGTAAGGATTTAGCGGTTTTAGCTGCGAAAGCGTGGTTTCATCGTCGTCATAACCATGTTCGCCCAATCCGTATGTAGCGGCTGAAGATGCATACACCAATGGAATCTGATAAGCAACACATTTCAGCCAAATGTCTTTGGAATAATTGACATTCAGTTTATCAAAAATTTCTTTGTCAAATTCTGTTGTATCTGTTCTGGCGCCAATGTGAAAGATAAATTCAACATCGCGTTGGTTTTTATCAAGCCAGGGAAAAAGCTCGTCGCGCTCCACCTTTTCCTGAATAATTTTTCCTTCCAGATTTTCCGTCTTTTCAATTTTGGAAAAATCATCAACGGCAATTATGCTTTTGAAGCCATCCTGGTTGAGCCGGCTGATAAGACCGCTGCCAATGAATCCGGCTGCACCTGTTACGATAATCATGGGTGATTATTTTGGTTTAATCTGTAATAATGAATGCAAAATTAATGTTTTGAACGAATAAGCGCTACCCTAATTTTTTGCTGCAAATAGGATTTTTTTTAGTTATCCTCCTGTTATTCTGTAAAACTACGGATACAACGTGTAATTTTGTATTCTATTTATTTAGTGAGAGGAGAGTTTTATGATTTACGTAACAAGAAAAGAGCATTTTAACGCAGCCCACCGGCTATTTAATCCGGCCTGGTCTGATGAAAAAAATCAGGAGGTTTTTGGCCCCTGCGCCAATAATAACTGGCATGGACATAATTTTGAATTAATCGTTACGGTAAAAGGTACTCCCGATCCTGATACGGGTTTTGTAATTGATTTGAAAGTGTTGGGTGATATAGTTAAAGAAAAGGTTGTGGACAAAGTCGATCACAAAAACCTGAATCTTGATGTTGACTTTATGGCTGGTAAAATGGCTTCCTGCGAAATTTTTGTACTGGAAATCTGGAAGATTCTTGCCCCGGCCATTTCAGAAGTGGCAGCAAATGCTAACCTGCATTATATCAAACTGATAGAAACACCGAAGAACTTTGTAGAGTACTACGGAGAATGAATTTCACTGAGCATGAGGCTAATAGCTACATGCCGACAGCTAATTGCGAGAAATGAAGTACTACCTTGTTGCCGGCGAGCGTTCCGGAGATCTGCACGGAGCTAATTTGCTTAATGGAATTAAGGAAAATGATCCGGACGCCCAGTTTAGGGGATGGGGAGGTGACATGATGCAGGCCGGGGGGATGGAGCTGGTTACGCATTATAAGGACACGGCCTTTATGGGCTTTCTTGAAGTTGCCCTGAACCTTCATAAGATCTCAGGATTTCTAAAAAAATGTAAAGCCGATATTCTTTCCTACCAGCCCGATGTAATAATCCTGATCGATTACCCTGGTTTTAACCTTCGCATTGCATCGTTTGCCAAGCAGCAGGGATTAAAGGTGTTCTACTACATTTCTCCCAAAGTATGGGCATGGAACCAGAAACGCGCCTGGAAGATCAAGCAGAATGTGGATCGGATGTTTGTGATTTTTTCTTTTGAAATTGATTTTTATAAAAAATTCGATTACAAAGTGGATTATGTAGGCAATCCTCTGATGGATGCGATTGAGGCTTTTAAACCTGACCCGGATTTTAAACAAAAAAACAAACTGGATGAAAATAAGCCGGTCATTGCGTTGCTGCCCGGCAGCCGGCGGCAGGAAATTATGGGTATGCTCGATCTGATGCTGACAGTTCAGCCACATTTTCCAAATCATCAGTTTGTTATTGCCGGTGTAAGTAACCTTCCGTCTGCTTTGTATGAAAAATACATTTCGGGTGGGAAAGCGCACATCGTTTATGAGTCTACGTATGATTTGCTTTCCATTTCAGAAGCTGCGCTGGTAACTTCCGGAACTGCCACACTTGAAACGGCTTTATTAAATATTCCTGAAGTGGTTTGTTACAAAACCAGCGGGTTTTCTTACGCCGTAGCCAAAAGACTCATTCGTGTCCCGTTTATATCGCTCGTTAATCTCATTATGGACAAAGAGGTTGTCAGGGAGTTGATACAGAATGATTTGAATACCGAAAATCTAGTAAAGGAATTAGCTTTTATACTGTCCGGCGGGTCGAAAAGATCAGTACAGATAAGCCACTATAAAAAATTGCAGGAGGTGGTTGGAGGGGCAGGGGCATCGGAACGAGCCGGCCGCCTGATGGTGAAATATCTCGAAGCGGAAGCGTAGAATAAGATTTATTTAATAGAAATGATTCTACAAGTTGATGATTTAAAGAAATGTTTATATATTTTTAACATCGCGAATATATATACGTAAGCTTTTGCATTCAAAACTGCGAAACTGAGTCTTACAGTATTTCTCAAGTACCGTTCTGAAAACTCTATTATGCTAAGGATATTACTGGTCGGTCAAAATCCTGCATTCATTGAAGGTTTAAGCCTGATTCTAAACGAAAGTGATTTAAGCAGCTGCAAATTAGAAATTGCTGTTCAGGTTGAGGGAGCCATGACAAAGGTTGTGGAACAGGAATTCGACCTGCTTGTCCTGGATCTTGAGATGAAAAATACCAATACCTTAGGTTTTATCGTAAAGATCAAAGATGCAAGACCAGCTCTTCCAATTCTGACATATTCGAAGGAACTGGAATACATCTTTATCAAACGGTATCTTACCAGCGGTGCCCGGGGATACTGTTTTCTTCAAAAAAATAATTATCAGGAAATCATAGAAGCTATATATAAAGTAGCTTCCGGTAAAATTTATATCAGTCCTGCGATGGTGGAACTGATTGTAAGTGAGGCATTATCACCAAAAAAAGCAGACAGGCTCAATTCTCTTGATGAACGGGAATTCGAAATTCTGACACATCTTGTTCGTGGTGAGACGCTGGCAGGTATAGCCCGGATTTTTGCTGTACATACCACTACCATCGATTTGTATAAATCCAGAATACTCGACAAACTTCGGATCAGAAATATCAGTGATCTGAAAAGCATAACACAAATGCAATCGGTTCTTTAAGGTCAATTTCTCATCCTTACCAGCTTTTCGTAGTCAAGCACCGTTATCAGGCTTCCTTTCATATCGACTAAACGTTCGTCTTTAAAATCCGATAGAGTACGGATGACAGTTTCCGTTGCCGTTCCGACCATTGAAGCAATATCTTCTCTGGTGATGGACATTGAAAAAGGTTTGGATTTATCTTCCTGATAACGCTGTACGAGCATCACCAAAGCCTGCGCTACTCTTTTTCTAACTGAATTATATGCGAGCTGAAGGAGACGTTCTTCCCGGTCCTTAATTTCATTGGAAAGCATTTTGATAAACTTGGACGCAACTTCCCGGTTTCCCTGCAGCAGATTAAAAAAATCGTCCTTCGGAATCATCGCAACCTCGGCTTTTTCAAGACAAATCGCTGTTTCCTGATAAACCTCGCCCTGAAGCAAATCGAGATAACCAAAAAAGTCGCCTTCCTTGTATAAATCCGTGATGTATTCTTTTCCGTTATCGTTTGATTTGTAGGCTTTTACTTTTCCTTTTTGCAGAAAAAAAACATTTGATGGATAACTGCCTTCCGTATAAATGGTTTCTTTTTTTTTCAAAACCTTTATTTTCTTATCCTCGGCGAGTTTGGCAATCAGATCAAAGGATTTTGCCTCCTGAATAAACTGATCCAATCCCTCAGCCGAACGATCAAAGTGGCGTTTGATACGCTCACTTTTTTTAAGACGGATTTCGACCGCATTGAGCAGTTCCACATCGTCGTAGGGTTTAGTAAGGTAATCGTCGGCGCCCATGGTCATTCCTTTTCGATAATCATCTTTTTCCGCCTTGGCTGTTAAAAAGACAAAAGGAATGCTGGAAGTTTTATCGTCCTTTCCAAGCATGTGCAACACACCATATCCGTCGAGTTCAGGCATCATGATATCACAAATGATCAGATCCGGATTTGTTTGTGTTGCCATTTGCACACCTTCCTTGCCGTTCTGAGCGGTAACTACCTGGTAATTGGCAAGCTCCAAAATCTCGGCGGTGTTTTCCCGCATCTCGGGATTATCTTCTATCAATAGTATTTTCCTGGCTTCCAAGGTGTTGTCTGTTAGCTTATTAATAATTGGCCTACTAGTCGTTTTTGTTATTGGTAGGCACGTGATTCGGCAGTTTTACATAAAATATAGTCCCCCTGCCAATTTCACTGGAAAAGGAAACTTTGCCTCCCATCAGATCAATATAATTTTGTACGATATTTAGTCCGAGGCCTGTTCCCTGCGCATTTCCGGCATTATGGGCCCGGAAAAAACGATCAAAAATATGAGCCTGGTCTGCCTCCGGAATCCCGATGCCTTCATCTTTTATTTCGATTGAAACAAAAGTGTGATCCGATTTTATGCTAAAAAAAATGGATTTGCCTGCTTCGGAATATTTAATGGCATTTGAAAGCAAATTAAAAAGCACGTTTCGCAGCAGTTGTTTGTCGAGCCAAACTTCTGTAATTCCCTCATAATGGAAATGGATTTGCTGCTGTTCTTTACATAATCCTTTAATTTCTTCTATTAGGCCCTGACAAAATTCCTGTAGATTTGCAGACACCGGTATGCTTTGTACCCTACCTTCTTCCAGCTTACCGATGGACAGGAAGTCATTCAGAATTTCCGTCAGATTCGTTACAGCAGATTTGATACGCTGAACGTGCTTTTGTCTTTTATCTTCTTCCTCCGTTTTAGCATAGCGTCCTATAAGAGAAGCGGAAGATAAAATCGTAGCCAAAGGTGTACGAAACTCATGTGAAGCAATCGTTACAAACTGGCTTTTCATGTTGTTAAGTTCGCGTTCCTTCTTTAACGCGCGAATCACTTCCTCCTGCGATTCTTCCACTTTTTTGATTGCGCTTGCCAATTCTTTTGTTCGTTGATTTACCCGCTCCTCCAACTCTGCGTTCAGTTTTTGAATTTCGAGATTTGCTTCGATTATCCGGTTTTCCTGCTTTTTTCTTTCTGTAATATCGATAACGAAACTTACAACAAACTCTCCGTCACTGGTTTTAAAAGGACTCAAACTTACTTCAACCGGAAACTCACTGCCGTCCTGCCTTCTTGCAAACAAGTCCAGAAGATGCCCCATGCCCCTTGCTCGTGGTGCTTCAAGATATTCGTCGCGATAATCGACATGTTTTCCGCTGAATCGTTGAGGGATAAGTGTTTCAATTTTTTTTCCTACCAATTCTATATCGGTATAACCAAACAGCTCTCTTGCCTTCGGATTAAGCATCACAATTGTTCCTGCCTTATTTACCACAACAATGCCCTCGGTTGCGTGTTTAAACAACGCATCCAGCATCTCGATATGCCGTGTCATCACCTTTGTATGAATTAAAATATCATGATCAAACATACCAAGGTACAGGAGATAGGTGAAGGGAACAAGATTTAAACCGGCAATTGATGTTTGTACTAATGATAACTAACTGATTTTATAGGTATTTCAGAAATATTCAGGTCTCAATTTTCGTATATAATGGTCAGGTAATCAGTTGAAAACTGAATCTTGTAATTTGCTCATCGAATATTGCTCTTGCTTCAAACAGTCTGACTAAAAAGTGCTGTCTGAGGCAGACTTGCCCAGAGTTTTGCATCAAATGCCATACAGACGTTCCTTACAAAGGGTTTTCCTGCTTCGGTCACGCGCAAATGATAAGGTTTAATAACAACCAAGTCGTCAAATTCCATTTCAGATAGCCTTTCAACAGCCCGGTAAACCTCATCACAAACTTCACCTGATGCCGTCCAGGAAGTTTCAAATTGCGTCATCAGATTCAAAATATGTCGTCTCAGGATCAAATCTTCTTTGGTGAGTTCATGTCCGCGAATGATCGGAATTTCTTCTTTGTCAATACGTTTGTAATAATCCTCTACCTTTTTTTCGTTTTGCACATAACCGGTCCAGGTATCGCTGATCGATGAGGCGCCAAGTCCTATCAGCAGCTGTGTACGGGTATCAGTATAACCCATGAAGTTCCTGTGCAAACGCTGTTCCATCTGTGCTTTGTATAATTCATCGGTTTCTAAAGCAAAATGATCCATGCCAATGTCTTTGTAACCCGCTAGTTCCAGCGCGTTTCTTCCGGTTTCGTAAATGGCCATTTTTTTATCAGGATCAGGAAGGTCCAGTTCGGTGAAATTCCTTTGTCCGGGTTTGATCCAGGGCACATGTGCATAGCTGTAAAATGCAATCCGGTCCGGTTTCAGCCTGATAACCTTCATCATGGTCTCCATCATGTAACAGGTTTTTTGCTGAGGCAGTCCGTAAACGATATCATAGTTCACCGATGTGTAACCTATTTCACGTGATTTTTTTGTGAGATGACTTACCTGTTCATAGGTTTGATGGCGATTGATAACAGCCAGAACAAGCGGGTTAAAGTCCTGTACGCCAATGCTGATACGTCGGAAACCAATATTATACAAAGCTTGTAAATGTTCGTCCGTAGTATTGCCGGGATGTGCTTCAAAACCGAACTGAGCTTTTGGATGAACATCGGCATTTTTGAGCAGACCTTTTACAAGCCTGGTTAAATTGTCCGGACTGAAAAATGTGGGTGTGCCTCCGCCCAGGTGTATTTCCCTTATGACAGGTTTTGTTTCACCAAAAATGGAAAAGTACATTTCCCATTCTTTCAAAACCGCATTAATATATTTCGTTTCAACTGCATGATTGACGGTAATTCTGGTATTACATCCGCAGTAGGTACAAAGACTTTCGCAAAATGGTAGATGAATATAGAGACTTATCCCTTCCTTATGATTTGAAAAAGTAAAGGCTTCTTTTACAAGATTTTTCCATTTTTCCTGGGTTGGCGGTGTAGTTTGCCAATAGGGAACAGTCGGGTAGCTGGTGTACCTCGGACCGGGCGTATTGTATTTAAACAGCAAATCCTTATCCATGACAAAAAAGCGGTTTTGAAGTATATAATTATGAATCAAAACTACCAAGGTGATGTACTTTAAAACATGACGTTGGTCATGAAAAAAACTTACTCTTGTGCGGAATTTTTGACGGGTTTGAAGAATAATAGAAGGCACCTGCGGAGCCATTATCTTATGACTCGTTGCATTTTTCTATAAACAGGATGCTTCTGCGAAGCAACTTTCTGGTGGAAACTGGAGTTCTTCCAACGGCCACGGAGTGGCCTCCTGTTTATAAAATGAATTTGATTTTAGGCTTTTGCAGCTCCGTAGGAGCTTCCGGACTTACACATCATTTTCCATGACAAATCGTAATTTGCCCGGAAGGCTGATTGGTCGGGTATTCAATCAAAACGCCCCTTGCTACCAACCATATTCCCGCAGCCGTCAAAACGATTGGTGTAATTTTACGCATACGTGAGCGCAGGGCAGGAGTGAGCCATTGTTTGAAGAATCCGACCATCATCATCATGGGTAAGGTGCCGATTCCAAAAAGCAGCATATAAATTCCGCTGCCAGCCATACTTCCTGTTGCTACTGAACTAATGAGGGCCAGATAGACCATGCCGCAGGGAAGTAGCCCGTTTAATATTCCAAGAAACAGCCAGCCGTGAATAGTACGGCTGCGAAGCATAGCGCCCATTTTGGTCCTGACTGATTGAATTGTTTTTTGCCAAAACATTGGTACGTGAAAATATTTATCAAGAAATGCCGGCCAGAAAACATAACTCAACATGATAATTCCTGCAAAAACAGAAAGATAACGGAGATAGCCGATCCATGCCAGAGATGAACTGACGGAGCCGATTAGTAAGCCAAGGAACGCGTAAGTAAGAGCACGGCCGCTATTGTAAAGTAGCAATCCGGCCAACTGCTGCCAGCGGTTTCCTTTTTGAATGGGTAATGCCAAAGCAATAGGTCCGCACATACCGATACAATGGAAGCTGCTCATCAGCCCCATCGAAATCGCCAGGTATGGAAGTGCGGTTATCATTGCGTTCGGTTAAAACTTAGTTCATTCCTATTAAAACTACATCTTCATTAAAATAGGTTACCCCATTCTTTTTCCAGTCAATTTGTAGTTTATAACGTCCGGCCGGAATTTTAAAAGCTGGGATAAGCTGTTGATTCACTTCCGGGTTTATATCAAAACTACGGTCGTTTTTATCGTTGGATGGACAGTAAAGTTTGATGATTCCGGTGATGTTTTTGCCATCATTTGTTTTAGGATAATGTAGCTTTAAGCCCTGTTCATTTACTTCCCAGGTAAGTGGTTCTGCCAGTGTAATGGCACGTTTTGTTTTATCAATTTTATCCTGAAAGATTAACTCTTCTTCGTAATAGTGCTCCGTAGCCAGGTCAATTTTCTGGCTTGCGCTCATTCCTACCAGTACCAATATCATCACAACAAAGCCCAGATACAGCATGGTAATTCCGAGTCCCCAATTGATTTTCATAATGCTTGTCGTTTTATTGAAATCGAGATTTATTTTATTCTTCAGGAGCCATAAAAGTTGTTTCGAAACTTTCCAGCTTTTTATCTCCCTGATAAACAGACATTTTAAGTTTGGTTTTCCGGTTTGGCAAAGCAGATTTTGGAATGATAATGAACAAAGTTCCCTGCGACATTCCGGCTCCATCCAGAGTCAAATCAGGTTTCCCTGCAAAAATCAGCTTTCCTTTTGGAGATTCAAGATGGATTGTTGGCCTTACAACAAAGTTGGTTTTATTAAATATTTTGAAAGTGTAAAGGTTGCTTATGGTTCCGTCCTTGTTTTCTATGTACTGGCTACCCGGTGCACGAAACAACGTGGTTTGGGTATCGGTACGTTTGGCAATCATAATCCCCAATCCCGACCATAGAAGTACCAATACGATGATGTAAGCGATTACCCTGTTTGTGATCAGTTTATTGGTTTTATTCACTATCACGTTTTCGGATGTGTAACGTATCAATCCCGGCTCAAAACCTACCTTATCCATCATCGAATCGCAAGCATCGATACAGGCCGTACAGTTTACACATTCCATCTGTAAACCATTTCTAATGTCAATTCCGGTCGGACAAACTGCCACGCACTGGTGACAATTAATACAATCTCCTTCTGTGCGATCCTGCCCTTTGTGGAGCTTTCCGCGAGGTTCGCCACGTTGGTAATCGTAGGCAACGGCGATTGAATTTCTGTCAAGCAAAACTCCCTGCAAGCGGCCGTAAGGACATACGACTGTGCAGGCCTGATCACGTAGCCAGGCAAAATTAAAATAGAAAACTGCTGTAAAACCGGCAATCCCTGCAAACAGCGGAACATGTTCGGAAATTGGCTCGCTGATAATTTTTCCAAGTTCATCCACACCTAACACGTACGCTAAAAGCAGATTTGCAATTAAAAAGGATACAGCGAGAAATAAAGTATATTTCAAACCTTTTTTCAGGATTTTCTCTGTTGTCCAGGGTGCTTTGGTTAATAATTTCTGCTTACCTGCATCGCCTTCAATCGCATATTCGATTTTGCGGAAAACCATTTCCATAAAGACGGTTTGCGGACAAGCCCAGCCGCACCACAACCTTCCGAAAATAGTGGTAAACAAAACGATGAATACCATGAAAGAAAGCATTGTAAGTCCGAAAAGCCAGTAGTCCTGAGGTCCGATGAAGATTCCGAAAATGATAAACTTCCTTTCCATCACATTAAACAGAAGCAACGGCTGCCCGTTGAACTTCAGAAAAGGCATCAGGAATAACAGCGAAAGTATCAGAACTGTAAACCAGCTTCTGCGGTTGTGCCACTTGCCTTTTGGCTTCTGCGGATAGAACCAGTTACGCTTTCCATCCTCATTCACAGCATTGAACTGATCGCGAAAGGATTCGTCAGGTTCGTAAATGGGTGTATCGAAAGTTTTCATCTTATTGCTGATTTTGGTTCACGCAGAGTAATAAAGGGTTAGGCGTAGAGTTGGCAGAGCTTTTGTTTATTTGTTTGTGTAAAATTATTTTGCTGCCACGTTAGCATTCTGCACCAGTTCGCCCTGCGGTTCTTTTGGGTTGGCGGGTTTGGTCCCTTTTATAGATAAAACAAAGCTGGCTACTTTTTGAATATCGGTCGGAGAAAGCTGTTTCTCCCAGGAGATCATACCTTTTTCGGGAACACCGTATTTAATAACTTTAAACAAATCCCTGATTCCGTCGCCATGCAACCAGTAAGCGTCTGTCAGGTTGGGGCCCACGGATCCACCTCCGTCCGCGCCATGACAGGCGGTACATTTTTCCTGAAATATTGCTTTCCCCTGAGTGATCGTCGATTCATCGGATAATTGTGTTACGGAGTTTTCGTCCATACTGGCACCGACCTTTTCCATGTATGCTTTTTTCTCGATTTCGGCCTGGGCAATTTCTTTATCCAGCTCAGTCAGCTGCATGTCGCCTACTCCGCCGAAATAATAGGCTGAGTAGGAGATTGCGATGACGATCGTAGCTACAAAAAGCGATTGCAGCCAGGGCGGCATGCGGTTATCCAGTTCCTGAATCCCGTCATAATCATGTCCATCGATCAGAATTTCTTTTTCATCACTCAATGACACACCGGCGCCGCTAAATTTTTTCCACCAATGCGTGCTGAAAACTCCTTTGCTTTCTTTTTGCTCCGTTTTTGGAGTAACCTGTTTCAGAAGACTCAGGGAATTAACAAGTAAAATAACAACCATGACGCCCATAAAAAATAGTACGCCAAGCAGCATGTAAAGCAGGATTTCTGTGCCGCTGATGGCTCTGATTTCTTTCGCTTCTTCCTGTGCAAATGCGGAGGAAGAAACAAAAAGAAACATGATTATGGAGAGTAAGCTCTTTTTGACCACACCGTCGCTTAACGGGATGTTGCTCATTTGGCTAAGCTCTTTTTTATCCAGCCTGAAAACAAAAACCAGCAGGGAAACAAAAAAGACAAAAAATATGATGAGGGAAATCAGCGGGAAGATCTCTATTCCCGCTATGGTTTCCAGATAAGTTCGGAATTTCATGATGATTAATTTTGAATGACAGTTTGAATCTTTGACAGATATGTTATCAGGTTATTTCTCTGCTTTGATATCAGTTCCCAGTCTTTGCAGATAGGCTATCAGCGCGATTATTTCCTTGTTTTCATTGGCTTTGATGCCACTCTGTTTTAGTCTTGCCTGTATTTCTTTGGACTGCCGGTGCAAATCTGCGTTGGCAACTTTATCATAATCTTTTTCGTAAGGAACACCAAGCGTTTGCATAGCCCGGATTTTGGCACCAGTTGTGCTTGTATCCAGGTCATCTTCAAGTAGCCATGCGTAACGTGGCATGATCGAACCCGGAGACATCGTTGTCGGATCCTCCATGTGGTTGTAGTGCCACGAGTCCGGATATTTTCCTCCAACCCGGTGTAAATCCGGACCGGTACGTTTCGAGCCCCACTGATGCGGGTGATCGTAGACAAATTCACCTGATTTGGAATACTCACCATAACGTTCAATTTCGGAACGGAAGGGGCGGATCATCTGTGTATGGCAAACGTAACATCCTTCACGAACGTAAACATCGCGACCCTGTAATTCCAACGGGGTATAAGGTTTGATGGCAGCAATAGTCGGAACGTTTGATTTGATCATAAATGTCGGGATCATTTCAACCATACCGCCGATGGCTACTGCAACCAGGGCGAACACGGTTAATGCCAGTGGTTTACGTTCAAGTAACCTGCGATGCCAGTATTCGTTTTTAGGCGCATGCCAGATCGCACTCAAAGGCATGGCTCTGGCCGTTTCGCTGGCAACAAATTTCCCGGTCAGAGCAGTCATCCACAGGTTGTAAATCATGACTACAAAACCGATGATGTACAACGTTCCGCCTACGCTTCGAAGGAAATAGAGTGGTGCAAGCTGCGTTACGGTTTCCAGGAAGTTAGGATATTTCAATAAACCTTCCTGCGTAAATTCTTTCCACATTGAGCTTTGTACCCAACCCGCCCAGTACATTGGAATGGTATAAAACAGGATACCAAGGGTTCCGATCCAAAAGTGGAATGTTGCTGCTTTTTGTGAGTAAAGCGGACGGTTGTAAAGTCTTGGAAATAGCCAGTACAGCAAACCAAAAGTAAGGAAGCCGTTCCAGCCTAACGCACCTACATGTACGTGCGCAACAATCCAGTCGGTATAGTGGGCAATCGCATTTACATTTTTGAATGAAAGCATCGGCCCTTCAAAAGTTGCCATGCCGTATGCGGTAATTGCGACAACAAAAAATTTCAATACAACATCTTCTCTTACTTTATCCCAGGCACCACGCAGAGTCATCAATCCGTTGATCATCCCGCCCCATGAAGGAGCAATAAGCATTACAGAAAATACGGTTCCCAGCGTTTGAGCCCATTCGGGCAAGGCTGTGTACAGTAAATGGTGAGGACCTGCCCAGATGTAAAGGAAGATAAGCGCCCAGAAATGGACAATAGACAGACGGTAAGAATATATTGGCCTGTTTGCTGCTTTTGGCAGGAAATAATACATCAGACCCAGATAGGGCGTGGTGAGGAAAAAGGCAACTGCGTTATGTCCGTACCACCATTGCACAAGCGCATCCTGTACGCCCGCATAAACAGAATAACTTTTAAATAACGAAATGGGTAAGGCAACACTGTTCACAACATGCAGCAGCGCCACAGTGACAAAAGATGCAATATAAAACCAGACGGCTGCGTAAATATGTTCAGTACGACGGTGAATGGTAGTCATGATCAGGTTGATCAGCGCGGAAACCCATACAACAGCAATCGCGATATCAATCGGCCATTCCAGTTCTGCATACTCTTTGGAAGTTGTAAGTCCCATTGGCAGCGTAATGGCTGCCGCAAGAATGATAAACTGCCAGGCCCAGAAATGAAAACGGCTTAAAACCGGGCTCCACATAGGCGTCCTTAAAACTCTGGGAGCGGAATAATAGAGTCCTGTAAAAAATCCGTTTCCAACAAAGGCAAAAATAACGGCATTCGTATGCAAAGGACGGATACGACTGAAAGTCAGATAGGGAATATCCATGTTCAGGTCGGGAAAGACGAGCTGGAAAGCGGCAAGTAAGCCAACCAGCATGCCTATAAGCCCAAACAGGATGGTTGCGATGGCAAAATTTCGTACGATACGGTTATCATATTGAAATTCGTCCAGCTCAACAGATGCGATACCTGGATGTGGAGCGTTTGACATAAAATTAGTAAAGATTTGGTGAATGGAGTTTTATTTGAAAAGGACTTTGGAGTCAGAGAAAGAAACTAAATTGCAAGGCATTCAAAGTGTCTTTGGATCTCTTTTCTGATCGGAAGTTTTGGGAGTAAGTGTTTCATTTTCATCGAGTAAAATCCTGATTGCCGGTGTGTAGTCGTCATCATAATGCCCTCTTTTTACTGACCACATAAATGCGCCAAGAAAACCAAATGCAATCAGTAAACTGGCGATAATCATTACATAAAAGGCAGTCATGAATGAGCAGGTTTTTGTTCTGTTTTATTTATCAAAACTACTTGCTAATGTCTTTTTGAATGATGACGAACAGGCGCTTTAAGGAATGACATTCATCAGTGTTTGATCCACTTTTGTGCTGCCAGATTGCTGGCAAGTGTTGTGAACGCAACAATCGTGATAGAACTAACGGGCATGAGTATAGCTGCAATTACCGGAGAAAGATTACCTGAAACTGCGAAGGTTAAACCCGCAATGTTGTAGAATAATGAAATTCCAAAACTTACTTTGATGATCCTCTGACCAGATTTGGCAAGTTTCATGTAGGCGGGCAAAAGTGCCAGCTGGCTACCTTCGACAATGGCATCACAGGAGGGTGAAAAGTTGTTGATATCGTCAGAAACTGCTATGCCTACGTCACTTTGTCTCAGAGCGCCTGCATCATTCAGTCCGTCACCAACCATCAGCACATTACGGCCTAGTTTGTTTTGCAGATTTTCGATGAATAGTAATTTTTCTTCCGGTTTCTGCTCAAAGAACAAATTGTAATCCTGTCCGAAAATTGGTGCAAGCAAAGCTTTATCAGTTGGTTTGTCACCGGAAAGAAGATATGTCTGATAGCCGCTATTTTGCAGCGAGCTGATCGTTTCAGCCAGTTCAGGCCGGTATTTGCTTTTGATAGTAAAATAACCGCAGATCACACTCTCAATGGAAATGTAAACATGAGATGCATCAATTTGCGCATTTTCCTGCGCAGAGGCTCCGACCCAGCTGGCTGAACCAAGTCTTACTTTCTTTTGCCCCCATAAAGCTTTTATGCCCGCACCTCCGGCTTCAACATAATGACCCAGACTGCGTCGGCTTGCAGATATTCCGGTTAGCTTTTTCACGATCATACGGCTCAACGGGTGGGAAGACTGCATGGCGATGGTCTTGATCATTACCTGCTCTTGAATGGACAATTCTTTCCCTATAAACTCAACATCAGCTTCATTTGCCTGTGTTATGGTTCCGGTTTTATCAAAAACTACTGTATCAATGTGAGCAAGGCGTTCAATTGTGTCGGCATTTTTTGGATAAAAGCGATGCTTGCCAAAAAGTCCCAAAAGATTGCCATTCGTAAAAGTAGATGATAGCACTAGCGCGCAGGGGCAGGCCACGAGCAAACAGGTTGTGAAGGCACGAAATGCTGTTTCCGGATTTTTTAAAATGATAAACCAAACCAAAAAAGTAATCGCAGCTATGATGAGGACAATCACGGAAAAGTACTTATTGATCCTGGCTGCAAGCGTCTGGCTCTGATCTTCTTTTTCTTTGGAAAAAGTATCATGATTCCAGAGTTGTGTCAGGTAGCTTTGAGATACTTTTCGAAGTACTTCCAGCTCAATCGAAGGGCCGGTTTGTTTGCCGCCTGCGTAAATGGTATCACCGATTTTTCTCTCTACCGGTTCTGATTCTCCTGAAACAAAACTATAATCGATCATTGCTCTCGAACTTAACAGAACGGAGTCTGCCGGAATCAGCTCTTCATTTCGTACAATAATCCTATCGGGCGGACCCAAATCAGTTATGGGTATACGACTTTCTACACTATTTTTTATAACAGAAACGGCCACAGGAAAATACGATTTGTAATCTCTGTCGAAGGAAATACCTGCATAGGTTTTGTCCTGGAAATACCTGCCGATCAGCATGAAAAAAACGGCGCCTGCCAGTGAATCGAAATACCCCGGACCGGTTTCGGAAACGATCTGGTATATACTTGTTAGAAAAACACAGAGCAAAGCAAGTGCAATCGGTGCATCAATGTTCAGGTATTTGCCCCTCAATGCCGACCAGGCCGACTTGAAAAAGTCGGAAGCGCAGTAAAAAAATACCGGCAGACTTAAAGCGAAATTTAAAATAGCGAACATCGTCCGAAGGTTTTCGTCTGATGAAGACCGTCCCAGGTTGAAATATTCCGGAAAACTCAGCATCATAATATTGCCGAACGCAAAACCCGCTATCCCGATTTTGTACAATCTTGTCCGGTTCCATTTTCTGATCTGCTTGCCTTCCACATCGTTCAGGCTGACATAAGGTTCGTATCCAAAACGTGTAAGGAGTTCGGCCAGCTCACTGAGTTTGATCTGACCGGCTTCAAAAGTTATCCGGACTTTTTTCTCAGGAAAATTCACCACCGAACTGCGGACCGCCGGATTGATGCGGTACAATTGTTCGAGCAGCCAGATACAAGAGCTGCAATGTATTTTTGGGATCAGCCAGTTTACCCTGGCCAACCGGCCGTCCGTAAATTCCAGCATCTTTTCGCTGATTTCAGGCAGATCCAGATAATCATACTTTCCCTTAAAATAGGTTTTATCGGGAGAAATCCCCTGCGCACCGTCGATACTGTAATAACGGCAAAGGTCATTCTCTTTAAGTAAATCATAAACCACAGAACATCCGTCGCAACAAAACTCGTGGTCGTCCTGCATGATAATTTCATCCAGACACTCGTCTCCGCAATGGAAGCAGGTATGTGTGGTGTGAACTTCATTTTCAATTGTAAGTTTTTCGGCGTTCATGATTTTGCTCCAATGATTCTCATCCGATGGTGATGAAATGCAATTTTTTGTAAACTGTGGATCAAAATTGGCAGAATCAGGCGGGGGAGAAGATGACCGGGATAGGCTAAAAGAATGACTTTGGTCAGGAAATCAGAATTGGAGTTACAAAATCTGAATTGCTAAATTTTATATATGTAGTTAACTACGTATATTTGCACATAAATAAAACGAAAAATGTATGAATCTATTTGATGAGTCAGGCGCTTTGGCAGTTTCAACACGTTTGCAGCGGTTGAGTGATCAGTTTAGAAAGGATGGGATGCTCATTTATCAGGCAAATCAAATAGACTTTGAACCCAAATGGTTTCCGGTGATTTACGCGCTGCATATCAAATCGTCATTAAGTATTCTGGAGCTTTCGGAAGAAATCGGTTATGCGCATCCTTCCACGATCAGTTTGCTTAAAGAACTTGAAAAAGAAGGTTTGATTGAATCTTTCAAAGATGAAAAGGATGAGAGAAAACGAATGGTCAAATTAACTGTGAAAGCGACTGCGCTTGTTGAAAAAATGCAGCCGGTTTGGGATAAAATACGGCGGGCCGCAACTGAAATTACCAATACCGCAAACAATCTTTTACTGGCTATGAATGAAACAGAATATCAATTGAAAAAGGAAAGTTTTTTTGACCGGTATCAACGTATAAGCCAGGAAGAAACCGAATCTGCGATACAGGTTGTGGATTATAAGCCTGAGCATGCAAAGGCGTTTTACGATTTGAATTTTGCCTGGATTTCAGAAGTTTACGAAGTGGAGCCTGAGGACGAAAAAGTGTTGTCCGATCCCGAAAAATATTATTTAAAAAACGGTGGAGCGATACTGATTGTTTTGTATAATGATGAACCGGTCGGGACCTGTGCTTTAAAATTAAGCAGCGAGGGGATTTTTGAAATGAGTAAAATGACGGTGTCGAAAAAGATTCGCGGTAAAAAAATAGGTGAATTGCTGGGTAATGCAATCATTAAAAAAGCAGGCGAGATGGGGGCCAGAAAAGTCATTTTGTATTCCAATAAAAAAGGTTCGGCTGCCGGAATCAACTTGTATCGTAAGTTAGGTTTTGTTGAAGTACCGTTAATTAGAGCAGATTATAAAAGAGCTGATATTAAAATGGAGCTGGATCTTTGATTGAGATCCAGCTCCATTATGGAATCTAAACTGCTTTGTTTTGCCTATTTAATCAAAATTATTTTTTCGGTTTTAACTCCAAATCCTTTACTTAATGCAACAATGAAGCTGCCTGAGGTATGTGATGGAAGCGTAATTCTTTCATGGTGAGTCCCCTTTCCGTTCAGAACCTTTTTATAAACATTTTTTTCCCTGCATGTCTATCACATTTAAAACTGCATTCTTATTTATTTCCAGAAAGAAGGAAACTTCAAAAGTTCCAATATTGGGGTTGGGAGCAACAATTAAATCTGACTCCATCTCTTGTTGGGAACCCTTATTAGTAAATGCTTCAGCCTGACCAATTCTGGCATTTGGGCTACAATTGATCGTTTTGGGTGAATTGATTAGCTCGTAAGAGCAGCCCGACGCCTGAACCCTGATAGAGCGGTTTTGCCCGTTGAGCAGAAACGAAGGCGTTGCAATTTGAAATCCATGTACACCATTTCCAATGTTAGCATCAACCAAATCCTGGCGGAAAATACTTGCGGGCACATTGCCTTGAATTAACGTGGTACCTTCAAATATATCTACATTGATTACTGTATTTGGTTGACTTGAATCGTATATCCAGCCATTAATTGCTGCACAGCCAGCATCCATATGCCCATACATTGCATTACAGTTTACTCCAGAACTGCTTCCGCCCACAGTAATCGACACCGTGCTTGATTTATTGCTGCATCCGTTTTTACTGGCAGTTACAGTATAATAATAGGTGCCGGGAGAACTGGGTGCGTTAATATTAACCGAAGAATTATTTCCACTTATTCCATTGCCGTCCCACGAATAAGTTACCGCCCCACAGTCCCCTCCGTTACAGGACGCATTTAACTGAATGGGATTGTTAATAGAGGGGGCGCTATTAGAACTACCGGATGAAATATTGAAGTCACAAGTGGAATTATTATTTCCGCATCCTACCGGAGAGAAATAAAAGCGCTGATTATCAGCATTTAGATTACCCCATAAGTGTAGGTAACCGCCATCGTATATACTCACGCTTTCGATATCGGCTAGCAGACCAGCACTATTTTTAGCGCTAGCTGTAAATGTAGCATCTCCTTGCAAACTCAAAATCCACTTTTGATTGTTGGTATTATACCAGTCATATTGATTGATTGTACTACCATAGGAAGATCCTGTTGCATCCCAAACTTTATTCGAACTCTTTGACTGGATTTTGTAGCAGTCGCCATCAACGAAAGAAAGCTGAAAAATTTGATTAGTCTGACCGTTTGCGCCGTATTGCTTAATTGATGCCCCATCATTGTTATTGTCAGGCTGCATGAATTTATTAGAATGCTTGGCCTTGATTGTGTAACATCCGTTAGCCAAACCAGATCCACTACTTCCGGACACAACTGTTACAGTAACATTTCGCGATTGACTGGAGCATCCGCCTTTGCTTATTGTTAAATTATAAACATATGTTCCAGGAGAAGGGGCATTAAGGTTGTAGGAATTCGAATTGCCTGAGATTCCGTTTCCGCTCCATGAATATGTTACTGAACCGCAATCAGATCCTGAGCAGGATGAGTTCAAAGAAATATTTTGCCCAGGTGTCGGATTAGTAGTTGGACCAGATGTAATTACATTAAAATCACAGTTATTGCTTGTTGAGCAATTAGCCGGGTCGAGATAAAAACGTTGGTTATCTGTTCCGAACGGTTGCCATAAATGTAAGCCGGCACCGTCATCCCCGCTAATGCCTTCTGTATCAGCTACCATAGAAGGTGCATGCTTTGGTGAGATCTTGTATGTACCATCTCCCCAAGAGCCCAAAAACCATTTTTGGTTGTTGCCACCTGCATATGTCCATTGTTTCACTAACGTTCCATTTGTTGTTCCTAAACCAAATGCATCCAGACCATGTTTGTCATTTTGGAAGTAATTTTATAAGAATCGCCATCAACAGTTTCAAATTGGAAAATCTGGTTTGTTTGTCCACTTGCTCCATATTGACGAAGTCTGCCTCCATTTGAACCATCCTCCGGTTGCGAGTATTTGTTAGAATGTTTTGCTTTGACCGTGTAACAACCATCTGTAAGAGGTAAGACAGGTGCTGAACACTGTTGATCTGCCAGTGCGAGCTGAGCCTTAACAAAGTCTACTCCGGCCTTTGTCACCTGGGTATGTTCCTCATTGTTGTTTTCAGGAGCATATAATGCATCAAATGGAGTATCTGCCTGAACATTGATTGAACTAAGCGAATTGCCCCAATCACGGTTGGGATTGTTTAAGGCAAAAGAGCTGACAGAAGGAATGAAGGTGGTTTGAGTAAAATTAATTTCTGGAATAATTTTATAAACCCATTTTTCCCTTGCAGCCTTGTCCGTTACCCTGGCAAATAAATTTTGATATGCACCTGGAACCAGATCCATACTTGGCTGGCTGTTTCCTGTTATCACATACCCATCATCGTAATGTCCTGCTACGTGTTTCTTTGCTACAAAGCAACCGTCACTATATGCAGGTGCTGTATATGCCCGCGCTTCAAGTGGCGGGACATCACATACTTTCTCTGTGATCCAGAAAAGTCCTGGTACCAATGCCCAGCAAGTAACTGCTGCACCAAGCGGCTTCAGTTCAGCGGTTACTTTCATAGATTGAACGATGGACTATAATTTTGGAAAATACCTGCCTTGCTTCCATTATTTAGGGCCACCTTACGCATACAGGCAGCCTGAGGAAAACCCATGTTATTCATAGTTTGTGCGAACCTATCTCTGAATCCTGGCGCACCCGATACCAGTGAACTCACTCCACTGACTCCGTGTCCCAAATGATGTTGAATGGCCATTTGTTTAGCAGCCGGTGATTCCAGTTGTTCATGAAGTGCCACTCCTGCTTCCGGTGATATCTTCTCCATCATTTTAAGCCAGAATTGCAACCCCAACGTAACATTGGCTCCGTGATGCGGACTGTCAAACGATACCCACAACTTGCAGTTGGCATTCATATTGTTCTGCTCCATGTATCGCAATGCGTATCTAGATATTAGCCCTCCCATACTTGGGCCAATTACAGTGATCTTTTCATTGCTACCATTGGCTTGCAGTTGTTGGTTAATTCGCTTGATCAATTCCACCAATACAAATGCATTCCGCTCGATGTAATCGCCTCCACCGACACGATACTTTTTAACTTCTTGCAAATAATAACCGTTGGACGGTTGGTACCAGTTCCAAAGAGAACATACATACTCACTTGAAGTATATTCATATTTAGGTAAATTCAGTATGATTATATCATAGCCGTTGCCAGGAGTATTTTGACGTAAATCGTTTCCTAAATTTAAATCTTCTCCGTTATGAATATATTTTAGTCTATCATAGTATATTAAGTGAGCATTTCTATCCTCCCCTGGATCGAACCCGTCAATTATAATGATTGGTTTTCGAAGTTGGGAACGCCCCTTAGCGTAGTATGTTAGATATTGTCCATAACCCAAAGAGGAAGAAGTTTCATCATATCCCTGAAACGGAATAGTGGCCCGGATATCACTTGAGTCAACCAAGGAAATATTGTATGCGTCCATTCTCGGATAATTTAAAGTTCGGGCAACAGATTTGTTAGCATGACTCTGATTGCTCACTACAATAGTGGACCGGGCAGTCTTTTGCAATCCATTGCTCAGATTAATCGTAAACAAAATGTTTTTCTCACCCTCGGTATTGTAGGTGACTGTCTGAGATAGCCCGCCCGGATTAAAAGTTTTAATGGGGTTGCCATCTCCAAAATCAACCTGAATGTTTGTAACATGTTCATTTCTGCATGTGATAGCAGCCCACTGTGGAAAAGTAAAACCTGACGTACCCCTTGGAATTGTAGGCACCAATGCGGCGGCTACGATATTTTCCTTGGATTGAAACACCTGAGAGGATGTGAATCCTGGTTTAATTTCATACATTTTGTTTGCTGTTACATCCAAAGCATTGTAGTTGAGAACGTTGAAGTTAGCTAGTATAACTCCAATAGGGACGGTATTAAGGGTTTCGGAGCTATGGTAAATAAGGTTCCGCATCTGTTCATACGTCAGTTTGTTTTCCTTATTATAGGACGCTTGGTGCAACTCGTAATAGGCATTGAGCCAATGTCCTGAATTAGAAGGCTCTATTGGCGAAAACGTGTCTAAATGTGCGTTTTTGAAGGCACGATCGTATAATATACCTGTAGATACAAGAGATTTGTCGAGATTGGTAAAGGCATAATCTGCTGCTTGCAGGTGATCCTGATATTGTGGTACGTTTAGTACCCGCTCGTTCTGAGCAATTAGGTTGAAAACTGGGCATAACGATGCCAGGCCTAGAAATAGGCGTACAAATTTTTTCATGATTTTACAGTTTAGGGTATACTTTAAAGTGTTTTACTGTTTATATCGAAACGACCGTCTGTGATTTTTGTAACGTTTCCACTCGAATTGGCTGCCGTGAACTCAAAAGTTCCTGAGATTATTCCAGTTAAAGTATCTGCTTTTATCAGTGTAATTGTTCCAGTGTTGATATTAGAGGTAATGAACTCTTTTTGCTGCGAATTTCTATATAAACCATAATTACTTGGTTGAAAGGAAGCTCCATATGGATGTGTTTTTCTATCTAAGTTCTTCGGACCCACGTCAATTGTTTCTAAGAAAAGATGGACTTCTTGATTATCACTAGAATAGGTAGAAATCCAGATTTTACTAATACTGTATTGATCCCCTCGAAAGAAACCGCCATCGATTGGAGGTATGTTAACAAAAATGGAACCCCTGCCATCGGGTATCCATACTTTTCCATTCACTTTGCAGGAGAACGTATTTTTGCCTTCCTGAGTAAGAGGCGTGAGTTCCGGGCCTTTATCGCAGCCCCAGATGAGCAGGAGAGCTACTAACGCTGTCGTGTATAGGTTTGTCTTTTTCATTGATTTGATTAAGTTAGTTGAAAAGTGTTTTGTCAAAAATTTTAAAATTTTACGGTGGTTTCATGGACTGGTTGATTTAAGTTAATGATTTTTGCATAAGCAAGTTAATGTGATAATCAGGTTTTGTATCTTGTTGCTGGACATTAATTTAGGTTGTCTCAGAACAATATTTTCAGTTGTCTCAGAACAATATTAACTTAATAACTATTTATAAATATGTAACTTACTTCATCATCAATATGAAAAATACCAGCACTGTTCAGGAGCTTTCCAAGATCCTTCGCCAATCTGAAACGTTTTCATCACTGTGGCTTAAACCACGTTTTTTTTCGAATGGAAAAATTCTGACAGATGTGGGTGACGTCAGCCACAACCTTTATCTGATCGAAAAAGGAGTAATGAGGGCTTACTATGAAAGGAAGCAGTCAGATATAACTGCCTGGATGGTTTCTGATGGAAATATCGCCTGTATTGCAGATAGCTTTCTGATGCGGTCGCCGTCCAGTGTCGGACTCGAAACACTGGAAGACACATGGGCATATCCCGTTTCTTACGAGCAGTACTGCTCCATACGTGAGCACGACAGTATGACTGCAAGTCTGGTCATTTCGCTTTTTGAAAATTATCTGGTTCTTTCCCAGAAAAGAATCGAATTACTTAGATACAATTCCGTTGAGGAACGGATTGCCAAATATTTGCAGCATTCGGCGTCGCTGTTTCGTCGCATCCCGGATCGTTACATTGCGACCTTTCTGGGAACTACAGAATCCACATTTTGCAAATGCTTGAAAAGGATTTTGAGGGAACACTAATGGTCAATGAAGAAACTATACGATGCGGTACTGATAATAATTAGGCCAATAAAAAAGCCGCAAGTTGGTTAAACTTCCGGCCCGATCTGAGATGTTTGATAAACTTCTTATTTCTTATTCATCATCTGCGGAATCCCAATTTTTCGTGCAGAAGCCGCCGTGCTGTCAACACCGAGATTTTTCAGGATCTCGGATGTAAGTGTGGCAGTGGTATCTTGTGCGTACAAAACAACCGGCCAAAGATCGCCGCCATCGGGATTCAGATCCATACGCAACAGAAAAGTATATCCTTTTTGCCTTCCTGCAAATACGATGGCATCGTTAACTTTCTTTTTGATAGGGGTGAATTTCCTGCCATAATAGTTCCGGAGTTCTGTGGTGGAATTGTTTTGAAATTCCTCATAGGACTTTTTTAAATTTTCCAGCTCAGTTGCCTTATCCTTTAATATCGCATCACTTGCCTGTCCGGACACCAGCTTTTCAAATACTGCTCTTTTTGTTTCGAATTCGTCAAATTTGCTTTTTAAAATTTTATCGTATTGCTCACTTTTTTCAGTGATTTCCTGATTCAGTTTTTTAAACTCAGGAAGATTTGCGAAAATGTACTGCTGATCGACATGGCCTATTTTCATATCCTGCGCCTGTACAAAACCCGCGGCAAGAAACAAAAACGCTGTGAAAAAAATAGAAGACAATGATCTCATACTATTGGGTTGGGTTAAAGAGTGGAAACTTTAAACCAAACGGAACTGCCTGATTTCTATTGTCTTAAAAAATGTTAAAACGAAATTCAGGTTTTCCGCTTCTTTTTTCTGGCTGAGGGGAAAAGTACATTATTTAATATTAACCGATATCCTGGTGAGTTTGGATAGAGATTCAAATCTGTTGGCATTCTGCGTCCGCCGCCGCCGCGTCCTTCGGGATCATGTCCGCCATAAAAGGTCCACTGTCCTCTGCCCATTTCACCATAAATGTACCGGTCCGACTGGCTGCTGGTTCCCATCACCAGCGCACTCGGTTTAACCGTATTTTTTGAAAAGGCAGTTGTTTGTCCAAAAAACTCGCGGATCAGATTCTCATGATTTTGAACGAGCATGGCCGGTATCACATCCCATTTTGCTGAAAAATCAAACAAAGAAAAATAGGCATCGTTGTCACCAAAACCACGAAAACGCCCACCAGCGGAATTGATGTCGGAGAAGTTCATGCCATCATATTCATCCAGCTGTAATTTAAAATTGTGAAAAGCGAAAGTTTTGGTGAAATCCAGCTTGGACTGTGCCTGCGGGTCGACTCCGTCTCCATCGAAATGATCGACAATATCCACACCTTCGGCGGCAAGCGCAATATCAAAAGTTTCGGCACCGGAACACATTGCAAACAGAAATCCACCTCCCGCACAAAATTCCTTGATGCTCTTGGCGACAGCCAGTTTCATGTGTGAAACCTTCGTATAGCCAAAACGGTTTGCTATCGATTCCTGTGCCTTCACGTCCACCTCTGATGTCCGGCGCATGTTACGGCCAAACTGCCCTGTGAAATCCTCATGATGCAGATGCAGCCAATCGTATTTTGGTAAATCTCCTTTTAAAATTTCTTCGTCATAAATCACTTCGAATGGAATTTCCGCATATTTTAATACCAAAAGAACTGCATCGGTGTTTTCAAATTCTGCCGGACTGATTTTGATTGGGGAATAAACGGCAATTTTTGCGGCTTTGTGCAGTTTAATCACATCCATATTGACATCAGGTCGGGTAATCTGGCTTACGATTTGTTGCGTTGCTGCATCGGAAAGAACTTCATAAGAAATGCTCCTGAGCTTGCATTCCTTTTCAACCGACTTACTGTATTGCACCATAAAGCTGCCTCCGCGATAGTTCAACAGCCAGTCCACGTCGATGTCTCCCTTTAATAACATGTATGACAAGCCGTAAGCTTTCAAATGATTGCTTTGGGTTTTGTCCATTGGGATCAACAGGGAATTGGCAAAGGCGATTTGCGGAAAAAGTAGCAGAAATAAAGATATAAACCTTATCATATATGCTAAGCCGGTTAAATTTTGCAGGAAATTTATCAGGAGGAAGTGTTTCAAATTTAATAAAATAATACCAATTATTCCGCTGACAATGAGGGTTTTTATATTGTGGGAACATTTAGTTAATTACTTGTAATCTTTAAACCGGCAGAGCACGTAGGTGTTTTGGTAAACTCAAAATATTAAAACCCCCAAATAACACCAAATGGTAAAATTGGCATTACTTGTCAGGATGGAAGCAAAGCCCGGCAAAGAAGATGACGTTGAAGAATTCCTGAAAAGCGGCCTTTCATTGGTCATGGACGAGCCGCTGACTGCTTCCTGGTATGCGTTAAAAATTGGTCCCTCGACATTCGGGATTTTTGATACTTTTGAAGCGGAAGAAGGACGCGATGCACATCTTTCGGGAAAAGTTGCAGAAGCTTTAATGGAAAACGCTGCTGCGCTGCTAAGCTCGGCACCAGTAATCGAAAAGATTGAGTTACTGGCTGTGAAATAAATCCGGAATATCCTTCCTGTTTGGACCGTTATTTAGCCTAGAAATCATTGGTGTCCGGTGATTTAATCAAATTAAAGATTATTTTTGTTAAAGCCTTCACAAACTGATATTTAATGACAGAAATTGAACTTTTAGGTCATGCTTTTAAAGCATTTTCCGGAATGGATGAAAAGGAATTTTCTTTGTCCTTACCCTATTGGCAACACCGTTCTTACAAAAAGGGAGAGTTTTATAACGAGTACAAAAACGTATGTAAACATCTGGGATTTATTCTCGATGGTGTTTTCCGTACGTATTATATTAATGAAGATTCTGCTGAAGAGAAAAATGTATTTTTCTTCTCCAAAAATCAGGTTGTTGTTTCATATAAAAGTTTTGTGAACCAAACACCATGCGACTATTACACCGAATCCATGGTGGAATCTTCCATTCTGTATATTCACATCAATCATTTACATCAACTTTATGAGCAGTCGCACCAATGGGAAAGGTTTGGCCGGCTCGTTGCCGAAACTGCTTTTAATATTGCCATGACGCGGACTGAACATTTTATGTTTCGTACACCGGAACAGCGTTATCTCGAACTGATTGAAAAACATCCGGATATTTTTAATTCAGTTCCGCTTTACCACATTGCTTCTTATTTGGGTATTCAGGGGCCATCTTTGAGCCGTATCAGAAAAAGAATGGCGAGCGAACGATTTTAACCTGGGTTAAAATTATTGTCTGATATACTGCTGAATTTTGTCCTGTTCAAAACACAAACAGAAATTAAAATTCAACCGCATAACCTGTAAAATGATGAAAAGCAGTAACTCCAAAACCGTCTTGTTTATTACCGGTGCGTTTGTTCACAATAGTGGCTGGGATACCTGGAAAACTTATTTTGAAAGCAAAGGTTATAAAACGCTTGCACCTGCCTGGCCTTATAAAGAATCGGCACCTGCTGCTGAACTTCGTAACCGCCAGCCAAATGATACCGGTCTGGCAGCACTCACTCTGTCGGAGCTGGTAGATCACTATGCTTCTATCGCGAAGTCACTACCGGAAAAACCCATTATTATCGGTCATTCTCTGGGTGGATTAATAACGCAGATTTTGATTAACCGTGACCTCGGCGTAGCAGGAGTAGGTATTCATCCGGTACCGCCGCAGGGAATTATTCCTTATGAATTTTCTTTTCTGAAAGCCGGTTGGAAAGCACTCGGTCTATTCACATCGTTGAAAAAAACATATCTGATGTCACTGTCGGACTGGCAATACGCATTTACAAACGGAATGTCTCTGGAAGATCAGAAATCGTCCTGGGAAGCGAACACAATACCGGAATCGAAAACCGTGGCAAGAGGAGGTTTAACTTCTGCCGCCAAAGTTGATTTTAACAAACCACATGTCCCTCTTTTAATCACTTCGGGAAGTGAAGACAATATCTTACCTCCTTCACTGAACATCAGAAATTTTAAAGCTTATAAGAAAGACAATGGCTCAGTTACCGAGTATAAAGAATTTGCCGGCAGAAACCACTACGTGCTTGGCCAGCCGACCTGGAAAGAAGATGCGGATTACATTTTGGAATGGCTTGAAAGAAACTGAAAACAACCAGCGAGGGATCCGGAAAAGGACCCCTTTTTTTATGAGAATTTGATGGTGTGTTTAAAAGGTGTAAAGCCGGTCAGAAACACTGAGGGGGCATCCATGACGGGTAGCGAGCCACGAAGGACTGTGTTTTTATGCAGGGAAAGTCCGGGGCCAAATGTTATCGTGTCTTTTTCAAAAGTATAAGTTCCCATACCTTCTTTCAATATCCATGAATCCTTGCTTCCTTCAATTTTTAGCGGTCCTTTTAAATCTCCTCCCGGCCTGAAAATGAGTTCAATGGCAGCCGGAACGCCGTCGGTACCACCGGAAACAATTTCTACTTCCATACCTTCTTTTATTTCCCGGATAGTAACTTTTGTTTCAAGATACTGAATTTCACTTTGAGGTCTGTTGAGTTTCGGCATTTTCTCCCAGTCTCCGTCAGGCGAAATCCCTTCTTTTGGATAAGGCTGAAAATAGGGTCCGTCTAGTGTCTGAGTCAATTCCCAGCTGTTTCCCTTTTGTTCGAGTTTGGCTGATTGAAACTGCCCCTTTCCAAAAAATGACGAGGCAAATCGTACTCCCTGCAAAACAGCCCGTCCTTTCATGAAGGTAAACCAGACGGGATTGTTAGCAATAAGTGTACTATCCCACCGGTTTTTTCTGATTCGGACCAAACCGGAGTTGGGGAAGGATTTTACATAATTTAACGGAAGTGCGGTAACCGGCGGAAGCGCCTCCCAAAGTGAAGCGTCTGCAAGCAGATAATCAAGAAAACCGCCTATTTTTGGTCCGGCTGTTTCCTCGATCATTTTGCACATAGCCGAATAAGTTGTGTTTTTATCCAGCATCGCCAGGTAACGATATGGGTAATAATAATTTTCCAAAGTACCGATAGCAGCTTTATCCTGCCTTCCCGAAGCATCTGTCACGATTTCGCCATTGGGATGTACATAATAAAGTGTCATGTTCAGATTTTTTCTGACACTTTCCAGCAGATCGGGCTTATTCAGTCCGGCAGCGATGGTGATCAGCAAGCGGTCGGTAAGGGAAGAGTAAATGAAAGTACTTTTTTCATTGAACTGCCCGTCGATGTCGATGTCAATATGTTCGTCAAGCCATTGATTTATCCTGTCGACATAGCGGATATCCGGCCAGAGTTCATTGAGTTTAGTCAGGGCAGCTGAAACCACCCAGCGATGGTTTGGTGTATGTATTCCGCCTGCAATTAAAGCTTCCCCGGCATTCATCAGAAATTCCTTCAGCGGGATAAGCACTTTTTGATTTTCAGCTGCACCGGATCTTTCAAGAAGTGTGTAGGCAATAGCCAGTCTTTTTACCAAAAAACCCGTATCCGGTGTAGAATGAAAATTGGTCGAAAGAAGATCGATAGTTCCGTCTTTATGCTGAATTTTAAGAAGGTACATGGCGGCCAGCCGCATCTGGCTAAGCAGTGCATCTGACTGGTAAAATTTTGAATCGGGAGAGAATATCGCACACGCACCCCACTGAATAATGGCGGCGGTGCTATGTGGATTCAGGATATCGTAGCCATCTTTAACGCCTCCGAGATCCGGACTATTTTTCTCTTGAACCTGGTAGGTCAGAAGTGATTCAACACCTGTGTCATTACGTTTAACCAACCCGACCAGCCAGTCAGGCATTTTATCTTCTCTGCCAAAAGAAAATACTGCTGATGAAAAAACAGGCAGGGCGCACAATGTTTTACCACTTAATGAGATAAATTTTCTTCTCTCCATGAAAGTAATTTTTAAACTACTTCGAAAAGAGAAAACGTTACGATTATTACTAACGGTTTGTAAAAAATGAAGTGAGCAATCAGGAAGTCAAAGACCTTTTCAGCATAAACGTCTTTGTGAATTTAAATAAAATCAATCATCGTGATGCTGGGATGTGAGCTGTGCAACTTTATATCCCCTTGCTTCACATCGCTCTAAAATACTGTTATAAAGTTTTTTGTCCATGGTCTTTTTCCGGCTCATGATAAACAGCAGCTTATGTTCGGGATGGCCAACCACTGCATACGAATAATCCTGGCCCAACTCAATTACCCAATAATCCAGCTTAAATGGCCAGACAAACTGACATTTCATCTGAGCAGGTTGTTTACCATCTCCTTTGTAAACCTTGGAACTGATGGTATGGATTTCTTCACTGCCTGGCTTTTTGTAGGATGTAACGACATCGAAATACCCGCCTTTCTTATTCCAGGTGTACTTCCCGGTTGTTTCCCTGCTGCCTTTATCATAGGTGGTGGGAATCGAGTAAAGCGAATACCAAGTGCCGGCATAGTGCGACGTGTCGAAAGTATCAACAGTAGCATTGGGAATGCGGGCAGCGATTAGCAGCCAAAAGCAGAATATCGAACAGGTCAGTTTCATGCCATATCATTTTTGGCATATACGCTCTGTTTGTATTGTCAGATTGGTTAACCAACTTTGGGTGCTGAAATTTATCCGGATATGCTTGGTTTAAAAGTTGGTACTGTCCGGTTTTTTGAAGCCTGCTCATAGGCAAAAGCGATGCTGATCAGACCAGGTTCATCGTATGCTTTGCCAAAAAATGAAATGCCAACGGGCAGCTCTTTTATCTTACCCATTGGCAGTGTTACAGAAGGATACCCTGCAAGAGCAGCTGGTCCATAGGCACCGTAACCAGTCCAGGAATCTCCGTTTACGGGATCTATACACCAGGATGGCCCGGTAGCTGGTCCGCACAACGCATCCAGATTATTTTTTTTCAATTCATTATCAATAAGTTTCCTTACGTTGGTGATTTTTGCCAGTGCGGCGAGGTATTCTTCATCAGTCAAATCTCCTTTTGCCTGCGATTCTTCCAGGGTTTCCTGTTTGAAATCAGGCATTACTTTGGCCTCATTCTGTTTGTTAAAAGCGATAACTTCTTCCAGAGATTTTACTTTGGAATTAGCATGTGCCAGATATTTATTCACACCATCCTTGAACTCATATTGTAAAACATCAGATTCTGCACCGTCTGTATCGTTCATTTCTATGAATTCAATTTCGATGATTTCTGCACCCAGCTTTTTCATTTGTTCAAGTGCTTTTTGAAGTAAGTTATCCATTCCTTCGTGTTTTTTGAGGAATGTTTTCTCCACACCTATCCGTTTTCCCCTCAATCCGTTTTTGTCAAGAAACTGCGCGTAATTCGTTTGTTCACGGCCTTTACTTTCTGATGTTACCGGATCATTTGAATCAGCTCCGGCCATCACGGTTAACAAAATTGCGGCATCAGTAACGGATCTTGCAAGAGGGCCGGCTGTATCCTGCGTTTTAGAAATTGGGATAATTCCGGTACGGCTTACCAAACCAACCGTTGGTTTTATGCCGACAATGCCGTTCATGGAGGCCGGACAGGCGATAGAGCCGTTTGTTTCGGTGCCTACTGCCACGACACACAGATTGGCTGCGACAGCAGCGCCTGAACCCGAACTGGACCCGCAGGGAGATCGATCGAGAATATATGGATTTTTCGTTTGTCCGCCACGGCTGCTCCAACCACTGGAAGATCTTGAAGAACGGAAATTAGCCCATTCGCTCAGGTTGGTTTTTCCTAAAACGACAGCTCCTGCTTTTCTCAGTTGCAGCACAATAAATGCATCAGTTGAAGCAATGTTTCCTTCCAGTGCAAGTGAGCCGGCAGTCGTCTGCATTTTATCTGCGGTATCAATATTGTCTTTTATCAAAACCGGTATTCCGTGTAATGGTCCGCGAACTTTACCGCTTTTTCGTTCTTCGTCAAGAGAATCCGCTATGGCCAACGCATCGGGATTTAGTTCGATAATTGCGTTTATTTTTGGCCCGGCTTTGTCGGTTATTGCGATTTGGTCCAGGTACATTTGCGTAATCGAACGGGCAGTTAAATCACCGCTTTTCATTTTGTTTTGCAAACCACCGATGGTTATTTCTGAAAGTTCAAAATCTCCGGCTAATGTTGATTTATCGGGATTTGCACAGTTTATAAATGGAAAAAAGGTAGCCGATATACCTGCAACTGAACTGAGTTTGATGAAATTTCTTCTCTTCATATATTCACTGTGCAAATTTTGAATTTCGTCTCAGCCTTCAAGTTATCTTATTTTTTTCAGGATGTTCTTTACAAATTTGGAAATTATAAAAAACAGAAGAAACGGAGAAGATACGATGGCAGCAACAGCAGTTGCACTGAACAAAATCAATGCCAAAATGGACTTTAAAACGACTTCAAAAAATTTGCTCATCACCTTATTATAAGGAGCTGATCTTTTGGAGGGTAATCAGCCCGGATTGAATAATAATTAATATTGGCGTTGAGCTTGGTACGATCTTTATAAAAATAACGTTTATAAATGTATCAATGAAGAATTGAACTTAAACGTTGTACCCATGAAAAATTTAACAAAGATTATATATAATATCGGTAAATTCTGGCTTGCAATTATATTATTCCTCGCCATGATTATTTCTACAGTTGTATCACTTCCATTTATTGTTGCAGGCAAGCTGGCTGATTTTTGGAGCGAGCATCAGATCCGTACCAATAAAAATCAAATTACAGATTATTCAAGCTGATAAGTATACGTTGAAAATAGAAATTCGGATGTTAAGTGCCTGTAAAATTAATTTTTACAGGCACTTTTTGTATACATCATGCTTTTTTTGACTCACAAAAATGATATCAGAAAGTGATTTGAATAGTAGTAACATTAATTCCGGAACTTATAAGTAACGTTTTACAGCAATTTTAACTTTGGAATGAAACGTTTCATTTTACTTCTCTGCATTCAATTATTGATTGTTTTACCGGCGTTTTGTCAAAATCGGAATCTTAAACTTTGGTACAAACAACCTGCCAGGGAGTGGGAAGAAGCGTTGCCTGTTGGCAACGGGAAACTGGCAGCCATGGTTTTCGGCGGAGTCGCCACGGAGCATATTCAGTTTAATGAAGAAACACTCTGGACAGGCGAACCCAGAAGTTATGCGCACAAAGGTGCGGGTAAATATCTTGGCCAAATCCGGACTTTGCTTAGTGAAGGAAAACAAAAAGAGGCAGAAACGCTGGCGACAAAGGAATTTATGGGTGATCCGGTTCGGCAAATGGCTTATCAGCCTTTCGGGGATCTTTACATTGACTTTCCTGATCATGAAAATTTTACGGAATATAAAAGGGAACTTGACCTGAAAGAAGGTATTAGTAAAGTCAGGTACAAGTCAGGTAATAATGAATATTCGCGTGAGGTTTTCGCCAGTTACCCATCGCAGGCCATTTATGTAAAAATAAACGGAGGCAAAGCTGCCAGGCTTAATTTTAGCCTCAGGATGGATGCACTTCATGTCAATAAAAAAGTATCGGGTGCTAAAAATGAACTGACTTTAAATGTAAAAGTTGATAAAGGAGTTTTAGAAGGTGTTGCCCGGGTAAAGATTATAACGGATGGACAGCTAAGTGAAGTCAATGGTAAAATAACGGTGAAAAATGCCACTTCGGCTACCCTCGTTTTAGCTGCCGCTACCACCTATGTTGATTATAAATCAGTAAACGGCAAGCCGGTTGAAAAAGTGAGCAGGGTATTAAAAACTGCTCCACTGTATGATGAGGCGAAGAAACTGCATATTGCTGACTATCAAAAGTTGTTTGCGAAATTTTCTCTGGATCTACCGCTTAAAGCATCCTCTCAGCTGCCAACGGATGAACGTCTCCGGCAATTTAAAAGTAACCCGGATGATCCTGCGTTTCTGGCTTTGTATGTTCAGTATGCCAGATACTTGCTGATTGCAAGTAGTCGGCCAGGTACGCATCCTGCAAATCTTCAGGGCAAATGGAATGACAAGTTAAATCCTTCGTGGGACAGCAAGTATACCGTTAATATCAACACGGAAATGAACTACTGGCCGGTGGAAATGACCAATCTTAGTGAATGTCATCTTCCACTTTTTGAAATGCTTAAAGACCTTTCAAAAACAGGTGCTGAGGTTGCCAGAGAACATTACAACGCCGATGGCTGGCTGGTTCACCACAATACGGATTTGTGGCGCGGTGCCGCCCCGATCAATGCGGCAAATCATGGAATCTGGGTGACGGGCGGGGCCTGGCTGAGCTTGCATTTGTGGGAGCATTACCGTTTTACACAGGATAAGGTATTTCTTCAAAAAATAGCCTATCCGTTGATGAAAGGTGCGGCGGAATTTTTCACTCAGTTTTTGGTCAAAGATTCAAAAACCGGAAAACTGATAAGCTCCCCATCCAACTCTCCTGAAAATGGCGGACTGGTTGCCGGACCAACGATGGATCACCAGATAATTCGCGGACTGTTCAGGGCCTGTGTAGAAAGCGCCGACATCCTTAAAACTGATCCCGTTTTCTCTTCAAAACTGAAAGCCCTTATTCCTGAAATTGCGCCAAACAAAGTTGGAAGGGCCGGACAGCTTCAGGAATGGATGACCGACGTGGATGACACGACCAACCATCATCGCCATGTATCACATCTTTGGGGAGTTTATCCGGGAGAAGAAATCATACCTAGCAGAACGCCGGAGCTTTTAAGTGCTGCTAAGAAGTCGCTTGAATACCGTGGTGATGACGGAACCGGATGGAGCTTAGCTTGGAAAATCAACTACTGGGCACGTTTCCTGGATGGAGAACATGCCTACACGATGATCCGTAAATTGTTTAATCCGGTTCAGGGCAGTTCTGTGAAAATGCAGGGTGGGGGATCGTACCCGAATCTTTTTGATGCACACCCGCCTTTTCAGATCGACGGAAATTTTGGTGGTGCTGCCGGGATACTGGAATTACTGGTACAAAGTCATCTTGGAGAACTCAATTTGCTTCCCGCCTTGCCATCTGCGCTGCCGGAGGGCAAAGTGTCGGGACTGGTTGCAAGAGGCGCATTCGAACTGACTATGGGTTGGAAAGGCGGCAAGCTTCTGTCGGTTGTTATTTTATCAAAAGCAGGAAATAAATGTAATGTCCGGTACGGAGATAAAACGGTTTCTTTTAATACGGTTAAAGGGAAGACGTATAAGTTCGATGGGAGTCTAATGGGGATTTGAGATAACTGTTTATTAAATTCTTTCTCAAAAATTTCAACTCAGTAATTAGCATAAGTCAACTTGTATTTATTAACTTTGAAATTCAAAGTACTTTTAATATGTTGCAATTTAATAAATTTTACTTTTTGCTGGCACTGTTTCTTTTTCTCGTAGAAGTGCTGATCGCGATGTTTGTTAACGACCAGATTGTTAGGCCGTACGGCGGTGACTTTCTGGTGGTGATTATGCTTTATTATCTGGTTCGTAGTTTTGTTCTTTTGCCGGTAAACCTGACTGCTTTTTTGGTGTTAGCGTTTGCTTATTCTCTGGAAACATTTCAAAATTTCAACTATGTGGAGGTGCTGGGGCTTGAAAAGTTTCGGATAGCCAGAATTGTGCTTGGAACCAGTTTTGAATGGGGGGATATGGTTGCCTATACTTTAGGCATTTTGTTTGTAGTCATTGTTGAGAATAAGTTGAAGACATCAGTATCATGAAATATTTTGTAAATGAAGGTTCCATTGTCAGGCAGATTTGGGGGAAAGCAGATACGATACTCTTCATTTTTGCAGGAGCATCTGCTGAATTTGCTTTGAATAAAGCGGTTGACTGGCTTTATTTCACAGGAAAACTTCCGGCGGATCCTTTGGGTAGACTGTTTTCTACGGTAACCTATGCCCGGCTTATCGTATTTTCAGAATATGATGCTGCGTTGAAATCGATCGATAAAATCACAGCAATTCATCAGGGAGTAGAAAAGCAACGTGGCAGCCAGATTCCTGACTGGGCATACCGGGATGTGCTTTTTATGCTGATCGATTATTCCATCCGTTCATTTGAAGTATTGGAAAGAAAATTAACCAGGGAAGAAAAAAAGGAAATATTTGCCACCTTTTACGAGGTTGGTTTCCGGATGGGGATTAACGGGTTACCTACGGATTTAGATAAATGGGAAACCATGCGAAGAGAGCACTTGCAGGATAATTTACTCTCAAGCGATTTTACCATTGACTTATATAAGCAGTATAAAAAACACCTTGGAGCGATCAGATATCGTATGCTAAAACAGGTACAGATTATGGTTGTTCCTCAAAGGGTAAAAGATCTTTTGTCGCTGGGGGAGCGATCCATGCTTACTCCAGCTTTGCATGCTTACAAGTTAAGCCGCTTTTTTGGGATAGAAAAACCATTCAGAAATGCGCTGTTGCCTGTGGATTACAAAGCAAAGGTATTGGAGTTGGATCTGGTCTGATAAGGTATAGTCTTATGTTCAATGACTTATTTAGATCGCATTTTAGATTCAATAAAATCTTTATGGCGTTTTAGTTCGTGCTTAACAATTTCGTCGATCTCGCTTTCGCTAAGCTGCTCGCCGTAGCTTTTTTCCAAATTAGTTGTTCTTCTGTTACTTTTTATAATAAAGGTATTTGGACCTAACATTACTTGCACTTGGGACAGGAAGTTGAAATTTCCGTATTGCGAATGAATAAATGTATTATAGGAATAGGACATCTCAAATTCTGTTGTGCTTAACGTTATGTTATTTTTAACAGTAGAAATAGCCATTTCAATATTATAAGATGCGTATCCATTTGATAAAACAACATGTTGGGATTTAACATAAAACTTCTCAAATTTTTTACCTCCCTCAATGAACTTTGTAATTAACGGGACAACGGAAGTATCATATAAACTATGTAATATCTCAATAGTTTTTTCAGCTTTTTGATCCGTCTTGGTTAGTTTTAGTTCAAGCAATGCCAGTTCCTTATCAAAATCGTCCGGTTCTTCAATACTTTCCCCCCTGGCTCCGCGAATCATAATTTCCAGAGACCGAACCAGATTATCTGCTATTAAATTAACGAACGGTTCCAAAATCCCGCTGTCAGCTTGTCGCAATGCAGAAAAATATGTTCTTTTTTCTTCTGTTTTGATAATTACAGGAGGGAAATTATTCTGCATTAAAATAAAATTCATCAGAATCCTTGCAGTTCTTCCATTTCCGTCATCAAATGGATGGATCCTTATGAATTTATAGTGAAATTCGGCAGCCAGCAAAATTGGATTGAAGTTGGCAGAGTCATTTTTTTCATGATACCAGTTCATTAAATCATGCATGAGGGCTGGTGTTTCCTCCGGAGATGCAAACCGGAATATTTCGCCCGTATTGGTCAGTACATGATTAGGCTGAGTCTTGTATTGTCCAATTTCAATCTTTTTCTTTGTCGGCAACCCCTCTGGTGTAATTGCATCTACGCTGTAAGATTCTTTCAGTATTAATTTATGTAGTTCTCTGATGAAAGTTTCAGTTAATGGATATTCACCTTTTACGACATCTATAATCCATTCAATAGCCTCGTTATGACCTTCGATTTCGATATGATCTTTTAGTGGCTTTCCCTGAGCGGTCAAACCAAATAAAATCAGAGCCTTCGTTTCTCCATATGTAAGAGAATTTCCCTCCAGATTATTTGAGTGATAATTCCAGTCCAGTCGGAATTTTTGCATTATTCTTAATTCCTGCTCGATACTTATCGGCCTCAAAGTATCTAATTCTTCTTTGAGTTTGATGGCCGTTTCGATAGGTCCCATATTGTAAAATTTGTTTTTTTACAAATCTATTTAATCCTCCTTGATAATAGACAAAATACTTATGTTATGTATGTGCCAGGTATTTTGAATCTGTATCCTGGCACTTTATCGTTGAAATTCTAAAACTTCACCGTGTATCTAACAGACACAGCCCGCCCCGGCAGGTTATAACCTCGTTTTTCGTAGTAGTTCTCATCCGTTATGTTATTGATTTTCAAAGCCAAATCATGATTTTTAGCTACTTTAAATACGGCTGTAAAATCCATGACCATATATTTTGGATATTCAATTTCCGGGTTGATCGGGTCGGTGTAATCAATATCGGTACGTGTTCCGACAGAACGGCCTGATAAACGAACGCGAAGCCATTTCAGATTGTCATATTCCAGGCCGTAATTCAAAGTATTCTTTGCTACATTCTGAATGTCGCGGCTGGTTGCTGACCCGTCGGTTCCAACAATCAGCTCTTTTGCTTTGATAATGGATGTTCCGTTCCAAAAAACACGTAAGGAATATTTGTAATTGTTTAGAGCACCAAAATCATAACTTATTTCTGTTTCCAAACCGTTGATTTCAGCGTCGGCAGCATTAACAAAAGTTGCTCTGGACACGATTACATCATTGTTTGGAAGCGGCTCATTAACAGTTGTAATGATTTTTGCAATGCGATTTTCGACTTTTGTGGAAAAATAAGTAACACTGGCTGACAAGCCCGACTTCGGTTTATTAAAACTTAAACCTATATCCCAACTCACACTGTTTTCATTTTTCAGATCAGGGTTTCCCGCAGTAACAGCGATCCGTCCTCTCGAATCCCGAACTTCGTTATAACCCGCAACACTATAAGCATCGGTTGTAACAAATGCTCGTCCGATTGTTCCTTTTGCTCTTAAAAACGGAACCAGTTCATACGTAATGCCCAGGCTTGGACTGGTAAAAGGATTGGTTTTTTTGCCTGATTTATACGTGGGCAACAAAGCAGTTTCTCTTACATCAAAGGTTATATTGTCGTACCGAATTCCGGGCTGGACTGTTAGTCTGTCGAAATTTAAAAGCGCCTGTGCAAAAAAAGCAGATGAGATAATTGCATATTCCGGCTGAGTCGGTGCCCGTTCGGTTGTGTCGTTTGTCCAGCGGCGGCTATTTGTAGAAGCGTTCAGATAATCATAACCCATAATCACCGAATGCTGCCCGAGTTTCCAGACATCCTTTACCTGAACACCTTTCCAGGCATTATGGCCTTCTGCTGAACGGAATGGAACAACAGGTTTACCCGAAACATTGAGTGTATAGTTTTTAGTATTTTCCTCAGAGCGAGAAACTTTCAGGGTTGGACTGTGATTGCCAATTTGGCCGGTTAACGAAATATCCAGCGCGGCCCGGTCTACATCCTTTGTGCTGGCTTCGGTGCTTCCTGATGATATCTCTCCCGGCGATTCAACATCTTTTGCCTGAAATCTTTCTCCGCGAACATCTACCCGCCATTTGTCATTCAGTTGATAACCAAGGCGCAAGGATCCTGAGAAATAATGCAGCTGAGTAAATTGCCGTCTCAGGCCATCGTTTTTTGTCTCGTCCACTTCCTGAATGGGCTGAGCAGTGTAGTTTTTCTGAGCTGTTGTGTAATCAAAAGCATCACGAAACAGGTTGTCTTTTCCGATTTTATAATCTTTGGCTCTTTCGAAGTAATTGAAAGAAAGGTCATAATCAAGTCGTTTTGTCAGATTGCCTCCTGTGCTTAGTCCGGACTGCAAGGTCTGGAAACTTCCATATTCTACAAACCCATTTCCCTGCGTTTCACCTTTGGTGCGTTTGGTAATTACGTTGATTACGCCGCCCATCGCCTGCGAGCCATATAGAGAAGAAGCTGGTCCTTTTAAGACTTCGATTCGTTCAACACCGTTCAGGTTAATTTGAGATAAATTAGTTGCACCGGCAGCGCGTCCGTCAATCAATAACAAAGTGCGTTGATTTAATCCTGAAAACTGAGGACGAAATCCGCGTATACCAATTCCGGAAGAGAGGTTTGGATACTGAATTACATCTACTGCGGCCATTTTTCTGACTATATCCGTTAGGTCAATCGCAGGAGTCATCTGGATATCTTCTTTGGAAATCAAATCAATTTTTTGAGCGATCTTTTCTTTTTTTGTTTCAAAACGGGTTGCTGTAACAACAACGGGATTGAGCTGGTTCTCACGCGTTGAATCTGGCTGGACGTTTTGAGCATTGGCAGAAAATGTAATAATGAGTAAAGCAGCAAGTCTGATGAAGGATTTTTTGCCTGGTGATTGGTAAAATACTGGTTTCATTGAGTAATTAAAAAGTGAGTTGCTTTGGGAAATCAATGTTGGGAAGAGTAGTTATTTAGTAGTTAAGAAGTTAACCGGGTTAACGTCAGACTTCGAACGCTTCGAATAAAGTCATGAGGCCAATGATAATGGAGAAAGTGCCTACAACATAGTTGATTACAGTCAGAAATATTTCTTTCTTTTTTGCGAATTTGTTTATTGAAAATGCGAAAAAGTAACCATACAATGACATGGACAGGATAATGCCCATACTTTGAATGACAATAATCCATACGGCTGTCGAGGCATCTTTGGCTGCTAGTGTCAAAGCAACTGCACAAGCACCTCCCGTACCTGCCAGACCATGGATCATACCAACCCAAAAAGATCGGCTGAAAGTTGTATTTGCCGGAATTGACTGAGTTGTTGCATTCTTTCTGAAATTTCGCCTGATCGCCACAAAGCCAAGCCAGATCATAAGCGGGCCGATGAGCAATTCAACCTGTCCGGAAATATGAAGTGACAAAGTTGACTTTAGCAAAAGGACCAGAACGGCAAATAAAATAAGTGTAAATGAATGACCCAGAGCCCAGTGTGACGAACGCCAGATAAGCTTCCAGCGCTGCGCCGGACTTTTATTTTCGTCCGCAGCCAGTACTGAGACAGCTGCCATGTGATCGGGTTCAAAGGAATGCTGGACGCCGAGAAGCAGTGAATCAACAAGTAAAAAATTGATCATTTTTTGGATAAAAATTAGCTTGCATTCTGCAAGTTTGAATTGTTTTATCCGGAATGCTGAAGGGAAAATACAGGAAAAGACAAGGCTGTGATTCCGCCTGTCCAATACCTCTTGCTTTTCTTCCCGAAAGCAAAACGGAAATATGATTGACTGGCAGGTCTTCTGGCTCGTTCAGTTCCGACGCCTTCCCGGGATCATTTAACTCCCAGTGGCAATTTTGTCAAAACCTTGTTATTGAACTTACAGCAGCGGGTACTACTCCGGATTTACACCGGATTCCCTATTAATCACGCCGTGGCGCGAACCAATGAATGCGCAAAACTAGCTCTTTTTAAATTATGGAATAAATAAAAAATGATTCACCAGCTAATTAAGGGCATTAAATATGAATTTTATTTTTTTTCAGTTTTAAAAAATCACCATTGTTTTGAAACAACATAATGGACAATTTGTTTGTATATTTGGGTAAAATGTCCATTATGAATTTATCTGCAAGCAAAACAAGTAAGGTGACAGTGAAAGCAGTAGAAGAGGTCGTAATGCAAAAAAAGGCTTCGACAAATGAATTAACCTGGATGATTTTGGGTGGTGAGCAGTTCATGGCTAATGAACCTGTTTCGGGATTAGATTTTTTAACAGCCAGCGCTGAAGGAATTCCTAAACTGTCGGTGGAAAGTCTTGCAGGAATTATGCAAATTCCGATGAAAGACATGGCTGTATTGTTGAACCTTTCTTATAAAACACTGTCAAGAAAGAAACGGACTGACGTTCTTAGTAATTTAGTTTCCTCACTTTCAATCGAAATAGCAAGCACTTTCGCAAAAGGCCTGGCTGTTTTTGAAGATGCTGATCGCCTGAACCGCTGGATGCATAAAGACAATAAAGCACTGAACGGGCAAAAGCCATTCGATTTGTTAAATACACCTACCGGAATAAAACTGGTTAATCAGATTTTAGGCAGAATTGAAGAAGGGGTTTATTCCTGATTACCATGATATTGTACAGGATAGCCAAGAAGCGGGAGCGAGCCAATGATCTGAGTGGGCAGGGAGCAGCAAATGAAGGCGGGCGTTGGAATAGTGAAGGTATTTTTGCGCTTTACACCAGCGAAAGCCGTGCTTTGGCCATGCTTGAACTGCTTGTTCATGTAGACGATACGGAGTTACCGCCAAATCTGTTTGTGATGACAATTGAAGTAGACGATTCTGCACGGTTTTATGAAATATCAGACACTGAACTCTCCGTCGATTGGCGTCTTCCTGAAAATCTTGCACTCAAAAAAGCAGGTGATAATATCTTTCGGGCGCAAAAGTTTATCGGTATCAAAGCCCGTAGTGCTGTAATGCCCCGGGAATATAATTATGTGCTTAATCCTTTATTTCCAAGATTTTATGACCTGGTTAAAGTGGTCGCTGTTGAAGATTATCAAAGAGATGAACGGTTGTAGGTCATCTATTTAAATATCCTTGTTTTATTTTCTATTTCCGATATGCTTTATAACCTTACCTTTGCCACAAGAAATTGTTTTGAATAATTTCCATCAGGAGAAGGTTACCAATTTATTAATAGGGGAATCGTGTGCAATTCACGAGCTGTCGCGCAACTGTAAGTAACGAATGTTACAAGTCAGGACACCTGCCTTTTCTTTGTTGACAATGCTTTCGCGGAATGAAGCTGAGTCAGGTTTTGGGTATTTGTATGCAGGTTATGTACTTCGAACCTTCATACATTTTTTCTGATATCTTCTCCTTCTTTCTCCAAAGCAGTTTACTGAATATCTTGCTATTAATCAATAACTTCTGGTTTTGATTGTCGAAAATATACTGCTGATCGGTCATTAGTGATGAAGAAAAATATCAGGTCCCATTTTCTTATTTCCGCGCCTTCAAGCAATTCCGGTAAGACAACTCTTACCCTGGGTTTGTTGCGTGCTTTGAAAAACAGGGGGATGCAGATTCAGCCATTTAAGTGCGGGCCGGATTATATCGATCCCATTCATCATACAGTTGCGGCAGGAACCCAAAGCGTCAATCTGGACACTTTTATGTCTTCCGAAAAACATGTCAGGGAAATTTATCATGAATATGGATCGCAGGCAGACGTTGCTGTTACCGAAGGCGTTATGGGACTTTTCGACGGTGCAGATAAAATGAAGGGAAGCAGTGCTGCAATCGCTGAACTGCTGAATATACCTGTTATTCTGGTAGTAAATGCCAAATCAATGGCTTACTCAGCGGCTCCGCTGCTTTATGGTTTTAAAAATTTTTACAAAGGAATTAAGGTTGCAGGCGTCATTTTTAATTTCGTTAATACCGAATCTCATTACCGGTTTTTGCAGGAAGCTTGTGCCGATGTTGGTATTGAAGCACTGGGATATTTTCAAAAAAATGAAAATCTGGTAATTCCTTCAAGGCATTTGGGATTACATATTTCTGATGAAATTAATTATGAAAATATTATTGAAAAACTGGCAGAAGCGGTTTCGAAAACAATTGACATAAACAGATTGCTGGAAATAACGGCTTTAAAGTCTGATAGGGCAGTAAACCTTTCGAAAGACAAAGAAACGAGCAATTCAAATCTTAAAATAACAATCGCGAAAGACGAAGCCTTTTCATTTACATATATTCAAAATATTAAGGTTTTGTCCGGGTTCGGGGAAATTACCTGGTTTAGTCCGCTTCATGATAAAGTACTGCCAGAGACAGATTTTCTTTATTTACCCGGCGGATATCCCGAATTATTTGCCGGCGGTTTAAGTGAAAATACCTCCATGCGTGACAGTATCAAATCGTATTGCGAAAATGGCGGATTGACTTATGCAGAATGCGGAGGCCTGATGTATCTGGGTGAAAATATCACAGATCAGGACGGCGAAACTTTTGAAATGGCAGGTGTTCTTGATTGCGCAACTTCCATGTTAAGCTCAAAAATGAAGCTGGGTTACCGGATTGCAAACTGGGAAGGTTTGGAAATACGCGGACATGAATTTCATTATTCAGGCTTAATCGACAATGGTTTAGAATCAGAAAGGGTGTCAATAACCAATGCGAAAGGAGTAAAGGTTGACACAAAATTATATCGTAAAAACAACATCTTCGCTTCCTATATGCACATGTATTGGGGCGAAAACGAAGGATTTATAAAGAAGTTGCTGACTAAAAAATCAACACAAGCAGTCTTTTAGCTACATATGTATGAAACTGGGAAATGTTAAAGAATTCAGATTGTTGCTGGCGTCCATTGCGCAAACCATAGCGTCCATCGCGGTTAATCGATATTGAGATGAAAGAAATAAAAAGGCAGCGCGTTACCCGCTCCGACGGAAAAGCGATTAATCTGGTTCAGCGGCGCGGACATTTGTCCTACTGTTATAACGCCTGTTGCTGCGGAAGGGTGGATCGTGGTTATGCGCCCGTTCCGGTTGAATTATATAAAAGTGAATGGCTGAAAAGGAAATCACGGAATGTGGTGCATATGACAAAAGGCGGCTGTCTTGGGCCTTGTACACTAGCCAACGTAGTAACTTTGCTTTTCGACGGTCACTCTGTTTGGTTCCATTCCATCAACAACGACTGGCAGATCGTTGCCATTTTCGATTACATTGAAAGTATGGTAAAGGCGGATCGTTTTCTGGTACCGCCGTCGGATCTGGCTGAATATGTTTTTCAGTTTTATACCTGGAAAGGTTCGGAAATTGCCACGATTGCAGGGCAAACTGCCTTGCCCACCGAAGGAATTGTTTTTCTGACTCATGCAGATACGGATTTACTCACTTTAAACCGGGCGCTGCAATTGCTTCCGGACGAATTCCCAAAAACACTGGGTTTAAGTTTGCTTGCCATCAAAAGCGAAGCCCAGATGGCGCAGCTGCTGGAACGTGAAATTGCTGAGGCAAAAATTATCATTGTTCGGATACATGGCCGTTTAAGCAGTATTCCGGGTTTTGGGGAACTGGTAAATCTTGCAAAACAAAGACAGCAGCATCTGATCGTCGTCAGCGGAACCGGCGATTTGAATCCGGAATTTGCAGCTGTTTCTACGGTCTCACCTGCTATTTTGCATGAAACACTTGCCTATCTTCAGGCAGGCGGTTACAATAATTTCAATTCACTTTTATATTTCCTTTCCGATCATTTCCTGATGACCGGTTTTGGTGCAGATGCGCCGGTAAATTTACCGGAACACGGAATTCATCATCCCGATCTTCCTGAAAATGCAGATATTTCAGATTGGAAAAAATACTACAATCCATCTCTTGCCACTATTGGAATAACCTTTTACCGGGCGCACTGGATTGCGGGAAATACCAATTTTGTGGACGTTATGATCCGTTCATTGGAAGAGAAAAATGTGAATGTACTTCCTGTTTTTACCTCTTCGCTAAAAGCTGTAAATCCGGATTCAGGAAAACCTTTTGCTTTTGAAATTTTTCAAACACATGAGGCAACGAGAATTGATGTACTGATCAATACGATCTCTTTTGCTATCACCGATATAAAACCAGCCGGAACGGTCAGTCAGCCGGCAGAAGCGTTAACCTCACTGGATGTTCCTATTTTACAGGCTATTGCAAGCGGAATGAGCCGCGGACCGTGGGAGACATCAAGCCGGGGACTTAATCCGCTGGATACGGCCATGAACGTTGCTATTCCTGAATTCGATGGCCGGATTATTACCGTTCCTGTTTCGTTTAAAGAAAAAGGGAAAGAAACAAAAGGTTATGAACCAGTAGAAGACCGAATAGATCGGGTAGCAGGTTTGGCGGTTCGTTTTGCGAGATTACGGCATTTGAAAAATTCAGAAAAGCGGATCGCGTTTATATTTACAAATTCAAATACCAAAGCTTCACAAATCGGGAATGCGGTAGGTTTGGATGCGCCGGCTTCGCTAATGAACATGCTGCATGCCATGCAGGCTGAGGGATATAATATTAAAAACCTTCCGGCGACAGGCACAGAGCTTATTCATACGTTAATTGACCGTTGTTCCTACGATGAAACATACCTGACTCCGGAACAATTGGCGAATGCCGCAGGGCATGTTTCTTTCAGAGAATACGTTACCTGGTTTGAAGAACTGCCCGAACCGCTGCGGCTTAAAATGACAAAGCAATGGGGATCTGCGCCGGGTGAAACCTATGTTCATGATGGAAATATTGCTTTAGCAGGGCTTGACCTCGGCAATGCTTTTGTAGCGTTACAGCCTCCCCGCGGATATGGAATGGACCCTGATGCGATTTATCACCAGCCCGATTTGCCGCCTACACATCACTATTATGCTTTGTATCGCTGGCTGCGGGATGGCTGGGGCGCGGACGCTATTGTGCATGTGGGTAAACACGGCACACTTGAGTGGCTGCCGGGAAAAGGAATTGGATTATCTGAAAATTGCTTTCCCGACGCATTATTAGGTGATTTGCCGCTTTTCTATCCGTTTATCATCAACGATCCGGGAGAAGGTTCTCAGGCAAAACGTCGGGCACATGCGGTGGTTGTCGACCATCTTACTCCACCGATGACTTCCGCTGACAGTTATGGCGAACTTGCCCAGCTTACGCAGCTGGTGGATGAATATTATCAGGTAGAAAGCCTGGATCCTGCGAAGTTACCTTTGCTGCAAAGACAGATTTGGGAGTTGATTAAACAAACAAATCTGGATACGGATCTGGCGGCAATGTTAAGTCGTGATCATGGCGATCACAAACATGACTGGGACGACGACATGACGCCGGAAGGTGTTCCGGTTAGTCTGACGGAGATGGACGGAAAGGATATTGCACATTTGATCGAAGATATTGATGGCTATTTGTGCGAACTCGGTGCCGCCCAGATTCGGAACGGATTACATACTTTGGGAGAAATGCCTGTTGGCAGCGCATTGGTTGACATGCTTCAGTCGCTGACACGGCTCGCTAATGCATCTATACCCGGCTTGCAAACTGAACTGGCTTCGGTTTGTGGTTTTGAAATCAATTCACTTTTACAAAATAAAGGACAAAAAATATCAGCCGTTTCTGATCAACTGATCTTACTAGCTGGCCGGGCTGTTATAACCGGAGCAGACGCAATTGAAGTGCTGGATGAATTAAGTAATCATTTGTTCAGGCTGCTTGAATCGTATCAGTTTCAATCTGACTTGATTGATCAGGTCATTTTTGAAACACTGAATGTCATTCCTTCTGATCCTATTCTTGATGGTATTAAAAAGATTCTGGAATTTGTTTGTACAGAGCTATTACCAAATCTGGCCAGGACAGATGAAGAAATAACGAATTTATTACACGGGCTTTCCGGTGGTTATGTTCCCGCTGGTCCGAGCGGTGCGCCAACACGTGGAATGGCGCATATTTTGCCAACAGGAAGGAATTTCTATGCGGTTGATCCAAGAGTTTTACCCTCCAAAGCAGCCTGGGAAGTAGGTCAGCAACTTGCACGTGAAGTGCTTGACAGGCATTTAAAAGAAACCGGCCGTTATCCTGAAAGTGTCGGAATCAGTATTTGGGGAACAAGTGCGATGCGCACCCATGGCGACGATGTAGCAGAAGTGCTGGCATTAATGGGTGTACGCCCGGTTTGGCAGGCAGAAAGCAGGAGGATTACCGGAGTCGAAATTATGAGCCTTGAAGAAATTGATAGGCCACGAATTGATGTGACAACACGGATCAGTGGATTTTTCAGAGATGCTTTTCCGCATCTGATCGAATTGCTGGATGAGGCAGTGCAGCTCGTGATCGCTCTGGATGAACCGCTTGACCAGAATTTTATCCGGAAACATTATTTAAAAGATCTGGCCGAATTGCAGAAGGATAATTCATTGTCCATTGAAGAGGCTGAGGAACGTGCCGGATACCGGATTTTTGGAGCGGCGCCGGGAAGTTACGGTGCAGGTATTTTGCCATTAATCAATGAAAAAAACTGGCATGCCGATGCTGATTTTGCACAGGCTTATGTCAACTGGGGTGGTTATGCCTATACAAAAACGGCTCAGGGAGTAGATGCAAGAAACGAATTTAAACAGCGGCTTTCGGGCGTAGAAGTGGCGCTACATAACCAGGATAACCGCGAACACGATATTTTCGACAGCGACGATTATCTGCAATTCCATGGCGGAATGATTGCGACGATCAGAAGTTTAACCGGGCAGCAGCCAAAACATTATTTTGGTGATTCTCAGAACCCCGCCCAGCCGGTCGTGAGAGATTTGAAGGAGGAGACTTTACGGGTATTTCGTTCAAGAGTTGTGAATCCGAAATGGATTGAAAGCATCAAAAAACATGGCTACAAGGGAGGGTTGGAATTAACTGCGACGGTAGATTACATCTTCGGCTATGATGCAACCGCCAATGTTGTGGATGACTGGATGTATGAAAAAGTAGCAGAAACCTATGCCCTTGACGCAGATATGCAACAGTTTTTTGAAGAAAATAACCCGTGGGCTCTGAATGCAATTGCCGAAAGATTATTAGAAGCCGTTCAAAGAGGTTTGTGGGCAGAGCCTTCGGCAGAAGCTTTGGAAGGCTTGAAAAATTTGTATTTACACAGTGAGGAATTGCTGGAATTGAGAGGTGAGTGAAAGACAAAAAACATTTTATGAACCATTACCCGTTCTCCGCCATTGTCGGACAAAATAAACTGAAAAGGGCTTTGCTGCTTTGTGCTGTTAATCCTTCTATTGGGGGTGTGTTGATCAAGGGAGAAAAGGGTACCGCTAAAAGTACAGCAGCCAGAGGTTTATCATCCGTAATGCCTATGATTCAAAGAGTATCGGGTTCTCTTTTTAATACATCAGAAAAGGAAAAAAATACTGATATTCAGTTTGTTAATCAAAGTTCGGAACTGGAAGATATCGCAGTTCCATTCGTTGACCTGCCGCTTGGCGCCTCCGAAGACCGTGTTTTAGGAAGTCTCGATCTGGAAGCGATTGTTTCTGAAAAAAAGAAAAAATTCTTACCTGGATTGTTGGCGGGCGCACATCGCGGCATTCTTTATATAGACGAAGTAAATTTATTGCAGGATCATCTGGTCGACATACTTTTAGATGTTGCTGCATCGGGAATCAATACGGTCCAGCGCGAAGGTTTATCGGTAAGTCATCCTTCAAAATTTATCCTGATCGGCACCATGAATCCGGAAGAGGGCAATCTTCGTCCACAGTTTCTAGACCGGTTTGGTTTGATGGTTGAAGTGGAATCACAAATGGATGTGAAGGAAAGAACGGAGGTTGTGAGAAGGAGAATGTCATTTGAAAACAATCCCGAACAATTTTTATCTCAATGGGTTTCATCCCAGCAAACACTGCAAAACCAGATTAAAAAAGCGCAGCAATTGCTTCCGCAGGTAGAAATGCCGGAAGGTTTATTGACCTTGATAAGTCAGCTGTGCATCGAATGGTCGGTATCCAGTTTGCGTGCAGACATTGTGCTTTACAAAACGGCTGTAACCCTGGCGGCACTGGCAGATAGAAAAACCGTTACCGCTGATGATGTAAAACAAGCTGCTGAATTGGTTTTGGTACACAGGAAAGGGAAAAGGCCATTTGAACAAAACAAAAATCCACAAGCCGGCCAGAATCCGGAAAATGGTAATAAAATATCTTCTGATCAAAACCAAGATTCACAATCAGATAGCGAAAGTAAATCAGGCGAAATAGCAGATGGTGAATGCGGAGACGGACCTGAAGGAAAAGGAATTTGTCCACCTGAACAAAGTGAAAAAATATTTCAGCCCCTTTTGCAAAAAGAAATACCTCAAATTCGATTGGAATTACCTGTTACTTCGGAGAATTTATTAAGCGGAAGAAGGACAAAGGCAATTGGAACGGTTAAAGGCTTTCAGGTACGGACAGAGAAAAATCCGGTAACAACAGACCTTGCCTTTTCTGAAACCATTCAGCATGCATTGCTACGTGACCCGGATCATTTACAAATTACAAAAGAGGATCTTCATCAGAAAATCAAAAGTGGCAGAGCTGGTCATTTGATTCTTTTTGTTGTGGATGCCTCAGGTTCCATGGCTGCCGGTAAACGTATGGAAGCAGTGAAAGGGAGTGTGCTGAGTTTGCTAAAAGATGCTTATCAAAAAAGGGATATGGTTGGTGTAATTTCTTTCCGGGGAGTGGAAGCGGAAATTTTACTGGAGCCGACATTAAGTATTGATCTGGCCGAAAAAGCATTGGAAACTTTGCCAACAGGAGGAAGAACCCCACTGGCACATGCCATGCAGTTGGCAGAACAGGTTTTGGATCGATACAAAAATGAACGTGATTTAAAGCCATTACTTGTAATTCTTAGCGATGGAAAAGCCAATGTGCCGGTGCGAGGAGGAGGAGATCCCTGGCAACAGACTTTACAAATTGCAGCCATGATCCAAAAAATGCACATTCCTGCCCTGGTACTGGATACAGAGAATGGCTATTTACGGTTTGGCCGTGCAGCAGAACTGGCAAAGGTTTTGGGTGGAGAATGTTTGTCATTGGATGACCTTTCCTCAGATGAAGTTACACGGACAGTTTCTTTGCGAATTAACAATTAAAATTGGCGTTGCAGCATCAGAGGAGGCTCCTACGGAGCCATTGAAATTGGAAAGGGATTTGGTTGCTAGAAACAGGGAGCTCCTAAAGAGCCTTTTGTAGCATTACTGGATGTGAAAATACTAGTTAATTCAAATTGTAGGGGGTAAAGGCTCCTTTGGAGCCACCTGTTTCTAGCCAAAAAATCGGCGGTAACGTTTGGCTCCGAAAGGAGCCTGCTGATAACTAACCCAAACCTTTTTCATAAATAAAACAAAATTTAAGACACATGAATAGCAAGCCATTACGACCCATTATGTTTGTCGGCACCGGGTCGGATGTTGGGAAAAGTGTTATTACTGCCGGTTTTTGTAGAATTTTCAAACAGGATGGTTATACACCGGCTCCCTTCAAAGCACAAAATATGTCGCTGAATAGTTATGTAACTATTGATGGTCTCGAACTTGGACGTGCTCAGGCCGTGCAGGCAGAAGCCGCCGGTATTCCGTGCCACACAGATATGAATCCGGTGTTGTTAAAACCTACAAGTGATAAGTCTTCGCAAGTTATTTTAAATGGCAAACCCGTTGGTAACCAGTCTGCATACGAATATTTTATGGCTAACGACCGCCGTGAATTATTTGCTTCGGTTAAAGAGGCTTTTGACAGACTTTCTGCAAAATATTCTCCTATCGTGATGGAAGGCGCGGGCAGTATTTCTGAGCTTAATCTGAAACACAGAGACATCACCAATCTTCGGATGGCCGCGCATGCAGGTGCCGCCACTTATCTGGTTGGGGATATCGACAAAGGTGGTGTTTTTGGAAGTGTCTATGGCACAATCGCCTTGCTGACGGAAGAGGAAAAAGCTTGCATGAAAGGAATCATCATCAATAAATTTCGTGGTGACGGTCGTTTATTTGAAGATGGAAAACGCATGCTGGAAGATTTAACAGGTTTACCGGTTGTCGGAATTCTACCTTATTTTCGTGATATTCATATTGAACAGGAAGATTCTGTTTCACTGGAATCGAAGTATAAATCTGCGGTGGAGGGCAAAATCAATGTTGCTGTTATTTTGTTAAAACGCCTTTCCAACTTTACAGATTTTGACAGACTGGAGCGTGACCATCGGGTGAATTTATTTTATACAAATGATCCTGAGGAAGTTTCAAAAGCTGAAATTGTAATTGTTCCCGGAAGCAAAAATACAATTGCAGACATGCTTTCGATTAAAAATAACGGATTGGCCAGAGCGATTCTGGAAGTACATAAAAGAGGTAAAACAGTTATCGGTATTTGTGGAGGATATCAGATGCTGGGTGAAACGATTGAAGATCCATATCATGTCGAAGGAGAAATTGAATCAATTCCCGGACTTGGAATTTTGCCGGTCAGTACCATTTTACAATCCGAAAAGACAACATTGCAGTGTGACTTTACCTTCCGCGAAAGTTCGGAAGTGAATCTGGGTTATGAAATTCACATGGGTGAAACCAAAATTTCGGGAAAAGAATCACCGGTTGCTGTGTTTGCCGACGGAAGAAAAGACGGTTATTTCTTAGATGCAAAAACCTGGGGCACTTACCTTCACGGAATTTTGGATAATGATGTGGTCATCGAAAATTTACTTACGCCGTACACCTCTGAGCTTGCTGAGGGTTATTATAATTTTCAGGAATTTAAAGACCAGCAATATGACCGCTTAGCGGACCTGATTCGGGAAAATGTGGATATGGTGCAAATTTACAGAAGTTTACAGTTTTAAAAATTAAGAATGTTACAAGGGCACGGCGACGACGGGTATACATATCAAAAAGAAATTATTGCAGATTTTAGTACCAATGTCTGGTATGGCGGAGAACCAAAAGGGCTAAAAGAATATGTGTTTGACAGATGGAACAATGTAAACTGGTATCCGGAAGTTGTGGCGGAAAGTTTGCGTGAAAAGATTGCCTCTCATCATCATATCTTGCCGGAACAGGTGCTGGTGAACAGCGGATCCACGGAAAGTATTTATTTGCTTGCCCAGCTTTTTGCAACTAAAAAGACAACGGTGGTAATTCCTGCTTTTTCTGAATACGAAGATGCCTGCAGTATTTACGATCATCATTTAAGTTTTCTTGCCTGGGAAGATGCTTTGCTTGCACCCCGACTGCGAAGCGATGTTGTTTTTATTTGTAATCCCAACAATCCAACCGGACTGATTTTTTCGGAGCTAGCAAATTGGATCAAGAGAAATCCTGCCTGTCTTTTTGTAGTCGATGAAGCTTTTATAGATTTTACTTCAAACGGAGAGTCGTTGATTCCTCTTGTCGAAAAATTTGATAATCTTATTGTATTAAGAAGTCTCACCAAAACTTACGCAATTCCGGGTCTTAGGCTAGGGTATGTGACAGCACAACAGGATTTGATTGAGCAACTCATGAGGATCAAGCAGCCATGGACCGTTAATTCAATTGCGCTTTCCGCAGGAGAGTTCATTTTTGAAAATTTTTCGAGCATACAGCCACCTGTCATACAACTACTTTCAGACAAAAACACATTTGTAAAAAAACTGCAAACCAACGAATCAATCCGGATAGAAGAGAGCGAAACACATTTTTTTCTGGCTAAAACGATTGTCAGAAACGCAGCTCAGCTTAAAACCTTTTTAGTTGAAAATTATGGATTGTTGATTCGGGATGCGGGAAACTTTCGGGGACTTACACGTCAGCATTTTCGTCTGGCTACGCTAAGTCCGGAAAAAAATCAGTTAATGATAAAAGCCCTTGAAGAATGGAAAGAGCTGTATTACTAATTGTGCCGCTGGTAGTTGGTTACCTATTGGATTTATGGCTGGGCGATCCGGATAACTGGCCGCATCCGGTTCGGGTGTTTGGAAATTTGATAGCAAAAGGAGAAACATTTTTGAACAAAAACCAGGGGCGATTTTTCAAGGGTATGCTGCTTGCAACCTTGCTGACAATTCTCTGCTTCGCCTTTTTTTTCTATCTGAATTATCTTTTGCTTCGTGTAAATGACTGGCTGTACATTTCAGTCAACAGTATTTTTGTCTGGTATGGTCTTGCCAACAAAGGATTGATTACGGAAGGACAAAATGTATTTTTTGTTCTTGAAAAAGAAGGCCTGGAAGCAGGCAGGAAACAACTTTCCAGAATTGTGGGAAGAGATACATCACAATTGACGGCACAGCAAATCAGAATTGCCGTACTGGAAACCATGTCTGAAAATCTTAGTGACGGAGTTGTGGCTCCTTTATTTTATTATGCAATTGCGGGCGTTCCCGGCATGATGGCTTATAAAATGATCAATACGATGGATTCTATGCTGGGATATCGGAGTGATCGATATGAATGGTTTGGTAAATTTCCTGCACGACTGGACGACTTTGCAAATTTTATTCCTTCCAGGCTTACGGCTTTACTAATGATCCTTGTAACAGGAAGTAAAAGAGGCTTGCAATTTGTATTGAAATACGGAGATAAACACAAAAGTCCTAACGCCGGTCATCCGGAAGCTGCATTAGCGGGAATTTTAAACTGTCGTTTCGGCGGGCCAAACATTTATCACGGAACAGTCGTGCAGAAACCCTTTATTGGAGAAGCAGAAAGGATCATTCTGCCGGATGAAATAAGATTTGTGAGTGGAATTAATCAGAAGGTATGTTCTGCGATGGTAATTTTGGTCGATTGCACAGTGATGTTAATGAGATAATTTTAGACAATTACAAATGCCAAACATCATTATAACCGGAGGGCCGGGCTCGGGAAAATCGACTTTAATTGAAGCACTCCAGACAAGAGGATTTCTTTGTAAACAGGAAGTTTCACGTCAGCTTATTCGTGAGCAGGTTGCGTTGGCGACAGGCTGTGTCCCCTGGCAGGATTTAGATTGTTTTGCAAATCTTGCTTTGAATAAAATGATAACTGACTACAATTCAGCAGGTATAAAAGATGAGATTGTTTTTTTTGACAGGGGAATTCCTGATGTTATAGCATATCTGAAAGCGGGAGGATTGCAGGTTGAGCAGCGATTTTATGATGCAGCGAAGATATTTCCGTATTCAAAAGAAGTTTTTATCACACCACCCTGGAAAGAAATTTATGTTAATGACGATGAGCGCTGGCAGACTTTTGAAGAAGCCTGTATACTTCACGATACCCTGATTGCGGCTTATGAGAATTTGGGGTATAACATCAAATTCATTCCTTGTACCTCGGTAACTAAACGCGTCGAATATATTTTTAAAACCATTAAGGAATTAAGAAAAATTAAGGCTTAATGAACCTTAACTACTTAATGTTGAACATCTTACTCCGGTATATTCTTGCGAACCTGATCAAACAACACGTTTGGAAGAAAGCGCTTTAAATAAATTGCGGCGACTTCTTTGAACCCGCCAATGTAAATTTCTTTTTTATCTTTTCTGACTGCATTTAAAATCTGCCTTGCGCATTCTTCTGCGGGTATTCCGTTTGCCTGATTTGAATCCATTTTGCCAAATTTGCTTCCGGATTCATTCAGTGCGTTTACAGAAATGTTTGTTCGGATGTAACCCGGACAAACTGTCGTTACTTTAATGTTGTCTTTATAACCTTCGGCCCTCAGAGAGTCATAAAAGCCGTGTAATGCATGTTTGGCAGCATTGTAACCCGAACGCATAATGGTGCCGATTTTTCCGGCTACGCTGCTTATTACAATGAAATGTCCGCTTTTCTGTTTTATCATGTAGGGCAAAACGGCTTTTGTAATCGCTACAGTACTGTAAAAATCAACATCCATCAGTTTCCGGTATACATCCAGATCCGTATCGATAATGTAAGATCTTTGACTCACACCCGCGTTGTGAACCATGATATCAATTCGTCCGAAGGTTTCAATAATCAGATCAGCAGCTGGTTTTGCTTTATCAAAATCCGTTACATCCATGGGCAGGATCAAAATGGAAGAGTCCGGTAAGCCTGTAAGTTGTTTCACCCGATGCAGTTCTTCCTGACGCCTTGCAGTGAGCACCAGTTTCGCTCCCTCTTTTGCAAATGCAAGTGTTATTGCTTCTCCAATTCCGGATGAGGCGCCTGTAATCCAGACAACTTTATTTTGAAAAGTTTCCATAATTTAATGTCAGTTGAAACGATGTTTTTATTTCGGAGTGTATCCAAACTTTACACCTTTGTTGTTTACTTCAAGAAAGGCATTCGCACCTACAACCATTGGTTTATTATCTGACACATGACCGACGGGGAAATCAAAACAAACGGGATAGTTAAATTCTGAAACATGTTCCTGTACGATCTCATTTGCCTCTTTACCAAAAGTAGGCTGAGAGTTATCACGCATGTCAGAGAATTGCCCCACAATCAAGCCTGCCAGTTTTTTCAGTTTTCCGGATCTTTTTAGTTGAATAAGCATCCTGTCCAGATTATAAAGATATTCATTGACGTCCTCTATAAACAGTATTTTACCTGTTGTGTCAATCTCGGTTGCAGAGCCGATAAGATGTGCAAAAAGACACAGATTTCCCCCGACAAGCTGACCCGAAGCAGAACCTGGCCTGTTTAGCGGATGTGATGTTAAGGCGTACTCAGGTAATTCTCCGAATAGGATTTTACCTAAAAAATCTCTTGCCTCTTCTGCACCGGGTTGCATCATAGATTTGACCATCGGTGCATGCAAACTTGCAAACCCAAGATTAAAAAGCTGGGACAAAATAGCCGTCAGATCACTAAACCCGACAATCCATTTTGGCGATTTTTTGAATTTTGTGAAATTCAGCTGGTCAATAATCCTGGAACATCCGTAACCTCCTCTTGCAGCTATAATTGCTTTAATTGAGGAATCATCCAGCATGTGCTGTAAGTCGGTCAACCGATCTTCATCACGGGCAGAAAACTGGTTGAAAGAACTTTTCAAAGTTTTTCCTTCAACTACTTCTAGGTTCCAGGTCTCTTTTAACAGATTTATTCCCGGAACCACATCTTCGTACCTGATCGTACTGGCAGGGGCAACAATTCCAATTTTATCGCCGGCTTGTAAAAATGGCGGAATTACGATTTTGGGCATGTGAAGTTGATCTTTGTATGAGTAGCAGCAGCAAAATCTATATAAAAACCACATCTTCAACCAGATCGCTTTTCATTTCCCGGTTGATCAGTTCAATAATCTTAGATTTCGCCCGTACCAGCTCATTCCTCAACGGAGCTGATTCAATCTGCAAAAACAATATCCTGTCTTTAATGTAGACTGTTTTTGTTCTGGAGCCTATGGCAGATCCCATGATTTTGTCCCAATGAGCAGTGACATAGGACTGGTCAAATCTGGTCCGCAACCGGTATTTTTCCAACATTTGGTCAATAGCGTCCTTAAGAGGCGTTATTCCTGGTCGGCGGGATGCCTGTTCTTTATTAAAACGATATTGCTGTGCCATAGTCAGAGTGGTGCCTCGCTGCAAATGTAAGCATATCGAAATGAATATGGAGAATGGTGGCAGCGGAAGTGGATAAAAAACTAAAAAAGTCAAGTCTATTTTTTAGGACTTCGTGCCCGGATGGTGGAATCTGAATTTAAATTAAAGCGGACGGAATTTGCATTTTCAGCGATCCGGGCTTAATATTGCAGCATCAAGTCAATTGCTTCACAAGACAGCGATTGATTTATAAAGAAGAGGCGAGAGAATGGGCTCAACGAACCTCTGGCAACCTGCTACCACATTGGAGAAAGGTGCTAATTCCCACCTAAATTATTTAGGAGATATAAAATCAATTCGCGAATGAACTTACACATTTCCGTAAGCCGGATGGCTTTAATCTCGTATTTGGCGTTGAGAAAATCTCAATGATCAGATTCATGTTTTTTCGGCTTCATGCCATAAAAAGCATTCTATTAGACTATTTCGAATTTTTTAACCTGTGCTTTGGCACTTATGCAAGCGGAACAAAAAACTTTTAGGTATCCATATACTTATTCCCTCGAACTTGGCCGGGAATTGCCGGGTTTCGAGCTGGCATACACAACATACGGCACCAGAAATGCGAATGACGATAATATAGTATGGGTTTGTCATGCTCTGACCGGAAATTCAAACGTAACCGAGTGGTGGGATGGATTGGTTGGAGACGGCAAGTACTACGATCCGGCAAAATACTTTATAATCTGTGTTAATGTAATCGGGTCGGCATACGGGTCCACCGGACCGGCTTCCATAAATCCTAAAACGCAAAAGCCTTTTTATCGCGATTTTCCAATTATAACGGTTAGAGATGTTGTAGGGACTTTGGAAATCTTGCGTCAGGAACTTCAGATCAAAAAAATAAATATTTGCATTGGCGGTTCGCTCGGTGGGCAGCAGGCGCTGGAATGGGCTGTGGAAGTACCCGATCTTTTTGATGAACTCATTCTGATTGCTTCCAACGCGCTACATTCTCCCTGGGGTGTTGCCTTTAACGAATCACAGCGGATGGCCATCGAAGCCGACCCTACATTTACTGACGATAACGAGGAAGCAGGAAAAATGGGCATGCGTGCAGCACGTTCCATTGCCTTGCTGTCATACCGTAATTATGATACTTATAATTTCACCCAGGCCCGCGATAATCCTGATCAGATAGACGATTTCCGTGCTTCTTCTTATCAGCAATACCAGGGTGATAAATTTGTTAAAAGATTTAATGCCAATGCGTACTGGATCCTGTCCAAAATAATGGACTCACACAATGTAGGCCGTAATCGCGGCGGAATTGTCCACGCGCTTGGGATGGTTAAAGCCAAAACGCTGGTGCTTGGTATCAAGTCGGACTTACTTTTCCCGCTTTCCGAACAGCAGTTTCTGGCCCGTCATATTCCTGATGCGGTTTTTCAGGAAATCGATTCGCTTTATGGTCATGATGGTTTTCTGATTGAATATAAACAATTGACTCAGGTAATAAAAGCCTGGCAGCAGACAAACGGACAGTTACAGGTAGCCAAAATCGGTTGATTCATATTTTAATGATCACAAAAGTACTGTAACATCATGTGCAGGACTTTTTACTTTTAACAACAAACCCGGTAATGCAAAAAGTACTACTTGGCTTACTACTTATAGTTGTAATGTTGATAGTCGTTTGGCTGTGCTTTTTTCGTGAAGCTCAGGTAAATCCGGTTACAGGCAAAAGACAGTATATCGTTCTTACCGTTCAGGAGGAAATCCGGATTGGGTTACAATGCGCTCCGCAACTGGCCGCTAAATTTGGTGGTTTGTATAAAGAAAAACCGGTTCAAACAAGAGTAAAAAACATTGGTGCTAAACTCGTTGGCACGCCCGGAGCCGACAAGTCAGGTTACCAGTTTGACTTCCATGTGCTTGCTGATTCTCAGATAGTAAATGCTTTTGCCCTTCCCGGCGGACAAATATTTATTACACAGGGTTTTCTTGAAAAATTAAAAACGGAAGATGAAATTGCATCTATTTTAAGTCATGAAATTGCTCATGTACTTGGCCGGCACGCCACTGAGAGGCTAACTGGTGAAAATCTCATTAACGCACTGTCTGGTTCTAAACAAGGAAAATCTTTGCAAACCGAAACTGAAAACTATGTTTCCAAGTTTCTGAAACTGAATTACAAGGAAAGTGACGAGATTGAATGCGACAATCTAGCTGTGAAATATTTGTTGGAGGTAGGTTATAATCCTGATGCTTTGCTGCGGCTTATCTCAGTTTTGATTGACTCATTAAAAGAAAACCATACTTTCGGATTTGCTCAGACACATACTGTGACGGAAAGTCGCGAAGAACTTATCAAATCTGCAATTCAAAAATAATCATCCCGCTATAAAAAAATAGGAATTCGATAAACTAAGGCTCCTTTAACATTCTTACTTCGAAATTTTAAGCAGCAATTCCGGTTCATTAGTAGTAATGTAATCCACGCCCTGTTCCAAAAAATATTTCATCATGGCCTCATCATTTACCGTCCAGACGTTGGTTGTCAGTTTCAGATCACGGATTTCTTTGATGTAGTTTTCCTTCTTCTTTAAAACATTGAAATGATAATCGATGCCATCTAAGCCTGCTGATTTTATTTCCTCAGGCGTTTTATCTCCGTTCAGATATTCCACATGTGCTTTTGGAGCCAGTTCTTTTACTTTCAAACAAACATCGAAGTCAAAGGCTATATAGTCCGTTATTTTCTCAACTTTTAATTTTTTGACCATTTCTACACATTTTGCAGCCAATGCAAGTGAACGCTCTTTGCTAACTGACGACGTTTTTATCTCCAGAATGAGCCTTGTTTTTTTCTGCTTACTTCCTGTTTTCAGGTAAGCTTCCAATGTTGGCAATGTTTCGCCATTACCCAGTTTAATTTGGGATAATTCCTGTGAAGTCGCTTTTTCAATATCTGTTCCTTTAATCGTATGGTCGTGATTTACATACAGTACAGAATCTGCCGACATGTGCACATCAAACTCACTTCCATAACACCCCAGATCAATGGCGTGCTGGAGAGCTGCAATCGAATTTTCAGTGGCTCCGGTATTTTTCCATGCGCCGCGGTGGGCGATTACCTTATTTTTATTCTGGGACATACCTTCAGAAGTGATCAGGCAAAATAAAGTGGCTGCAATTATAAAAATATTCTTTCTCATAGCTAGTGAATTAAACCTGGGATACTAAGGCCGTTTTACTCCTCATTTACCCGCAAAGAAAGAGATTATTTGAAATGTATGTGTCATCTAATTGTTAAGAATTGACAGGCTGATGTGCTTTGATTTTGATAATAACCTGTTTAGAAGTTGGCGTATTACTTTTATCAGCCACACTATTGATAGGAACCAAAACATTTGTTTCAGGAAAATAGGTTGCACAGCAGTCTTCAGGAATCGGGTAAGCTATCACAACAAATTTGTTTGCTGTTCTTTCTACGCCGTCATGAAAATTGATTAAATCGACAAGTTCACCGTTTACAAGATCGCGCTTTTTTATATCCTGTTCATTCATCAATACTACGCGTCGTTCATTGTAAATTCCCCGGTATCGGTCATTCAGTCCATAAATTGTCGTGTTAAACTGGTCATGGCTGCGAATCGTCATCATGATTATTTCGTCATCCTCTAGATCAGGACCGGTAACATTTGCCAGGTTAAAATGTGCTTTTGAGGAAGCTGTATCGAAATTTCCATCCCGGTTACAGTTTGGCAGATAAAATCCACCCGGTATTCTAACACGTTCGTTGTATTTGTCAAAACCCGTAATTGTCCTTTCAATATCCTCGCGGATCACATCGTAATTTTCAGTGTAAAGCTGCCAATCGATTTTACTTCTCTTACCTAGCGTAGCTTTGGCCAGCCTGCAGACAATTTCCGGTTCGCTAAGCAGCTGATCGGAGATTGGATCAAGTATGCCTTTGGATGACTGAATAACGCCCATCGAATTTTCACAGGAGATAAACCGGTTTTCGCCATTTTTCATATCCTTGTCGCTTCGGCCCAAACAGGGTAAAATCAGTGCTTCTTTTCCATGAATCAGATGGCTGCGGTTTAGCTTTGTGGAAACCTGAACTGTCAAACTGCAATTTTGAAGTGCCTCGGCTGTGAAATTCGTATCCGGAGTAGCGGAAAGGAAATTTCCGCCCATGGCAAAGAAAACCTTCGCTTTTCCTTCATGCATCGCTTTAATGGACTCAACGACATCAAAACCGTGTTTTTTCGGAGGTAAAAACTGAAAATTCCGTTCAATCGAAGTAAGGAACTTTTCGGATGGTTTTTCAAAAATTCCCATCGTACGGTCGCCCTGCACATTGCTATGTCCGCGTACTGGACAGGTTCCTGCTCCCGGCTTTCCGATACTTCCTTTTAACAATAGCAGGTTAACAATTTCCTTGATGCTGTCCACCGCGTTTTTGTGCTGAGTAAGTCCCATAGCCCAGCAGGCGATGATTTTACTTTTGCCTGCGAGAAGTGTTGCTGTTTGCTGAATAAGTGAAAAAGGAATTCCGCTTATTTTAGCCAGGTCTTCTGCATCTTTGTTTTTTAAATGTTGGTTAAAATCTTCGAATCCGATCGTATTGTTCTGTATAAATTCCTGATTGAGAACGCTACCCGGATTTTTTTCTTCTGCTGCCATTAGCAGTATTTCAATGGCCTGCAAAGCAGCCATATCACCATTGATTTTTACCTGTAAAAAAATATCGGTGAGTGAAGGATTGATCCCCAAAACACCCTGAACCGTCTGAGGATTGTTGAAGCCCATCAGACCCGTTTCAGGCAGAGGGTTAATTGAAATAATTTTTGCACCCTTTGCTTTGGCTTTTTGCAGTGCCGTAAGCATTCTTGGGTGATTTGTCCCCGGATTTTGGCCCAGAATAATAATCACCTCTGCTTCATTAAAATCATCAAGCGTAACCGAACCTTTGCCAATTCCAAGAGATTCGCCCAAAGCAACGCCACTGCTTTCATGGCACATGTTACTGCAATCAGGCAGGTTGTTTGTTCCGTATTCCCGAACGAAAAGCTGGTACAAAAATGCCGCTTCATTGCTTGTTCTTCCGGAAGTATAAAATATCGCTTCATCCGGAGAAGAAAGCCGGTTTAAAGCCAGACCTATTTTTTCAAATGCTGCATTCCAGGAAATAGGCTGGTAAAACGTTGCTCCGGCTGGCAGGAGCATGGGCTGTGCAATCCTTCCTTTTCCTCCGATTTCGTAATCAGATAATTTGGCGAGATCAGTGACAGAATTTTTGGCAAAAAAATCCGCATCCAGTTTTTTTGCCGTCGCTTCTTCCGCAACGGCTCGTGCGCCATTTTCGCAGTACTCAGCAATTCCAGAACGTTCATCGTCGGGATCCGGCCACGCGCAGCTCGGACAGTCAAAACCCCCTTTTTTATTCAGGTTCCAAAGCGCTTTCATGCCGCGTGTAACACCGGCCTCTTTTGCTACTTTTTGAAAACTGGAAACGACGGCCGGAATTCCGGCGGCTGCTTTTTTTATCTCACCACGTTTTAAACCTGTAAGTTTTTCAGGATTTTCCGCACCTTGCACATCAGCAGATTCATTATTCATCTTAACAGGTTAAATTAGGGTTTTCATAATTGTCCGACTGATCCTCGGTAGTATCCAAACATTTAAAATCTTTTTCAAGTAAGAGATAAAGCTCCTTGTCAGCTTCAATCTTCATCCTGGCATCCAGGCCAACAATGTTATTTTCTGCCCAGTTTTTCAGGAAAGTCTCAGGTACGAACATGGTGATCTGGCTGGTATTAAATGAAGCTTCAATTTCGTTCAGCAACGGAGCCCGCTTTACTGCATAACTGAAAATGCTGCTACCAAATGATGTATTTTCCTGAATATAGCCTTCCAGGCAAAGTGTCTCAACTTCTGTTCGGGAAAGTCTTAGTCGCACTGAATTTCCCTGAATCCGTATTTTCATAATTCGCTGATCCGGTGGAAGCCGGAATAAATATTGAATTTTTCCTTACCCAAAAAACCGATAAGTGTAATATTACTTTCTTCTGCAAGTTGTACTGCAAGACTGGAAGGAGCGCCGATAGCTGCAACAACCCGTATTCCTGCCATACTTGCTTTTTGTATCAGTTCAAAACTTGCTCTCCCGCTGAGTAATAGTATCCTGTTGGTCAACGGTAAATTATTCTGGTTAAAAGTAAAGCCGATTATCTTATCTAAAGCATTATGCCTGCCAACATCTTCCCGAAGACAAAGAAAATTTCCTGCCAGATCAAAAAGGGCAGATGCATGTAATCCGCCTGTGCTTTCAAAAATTTCCTGCTGCTTTTTTAATTGAACAGCCAGCGAAAAAATAATATCCCTTGGAATAATAATATCATCGAGTTGCAAGGAGTAAAGTGAAGTCGTTTTAATGGCATCAATACTGGCCTTCCCGCAAACTCCACAGCTGGAAGTCGTGTAAAAATTTCGTTCAGATGTATTTAAATTTGGTATCTGGCCTTCGTGAAGATAAACCGACATTTTATTTTCGTCTAAAACATTTGCACTGACTTGTTTTACCTGACTTTTACTTTTAATAATACCTTCTGTAAATAAAAATCCAAGTGCAAGTTCATCATCATGCCCTGGTGTACGCATGGTAACCGAAATGCTCTTTTTTACCGATTTTTCGCCTTCAAAATAAGATATGCTAATTTCCAGCGGCTCCTCCGCGGCCAGTAAATCTTCTTCATCGGAGGTATCTAAGGATGTCACTTTTCTGATTGTTCGTGTTTCTATTCCGCTGATTTGCATTTTTTTTAAAGGTTATTTACAGAGCCTATTAATGCCTGCGCGGCAACATATTCTTTTGGTGTATCTACGCTGATCATGACTTTTGGATCATCGGGAATAAACTTTTCTGCATTGATTTTTTTTAAAAAATACTGAAGTGAGTATTCTTTATTATTAAAATGCTCTCGTAACAAAGCTCCCGCTTTGCTTGAATAGTAAGCCAGCAGCGGTTCATACTTGTCCTGACTGTTATAAAACGCAGCTGCGATACATTTCCGTCCGGCCTGACTGAGAAAATTTCTGAAATCGCTTTCCTGCAAAAAAGGATAATCACAGCCTGCAACGAGAAAATTATGTTCGGGGTAAAGGTTGAATGCTGTCAGTAACGCAGCTATCGGACCGATGTTTTCAAATTCGGAGAGATCGGTTAAAACCAGGTAATGACCTGAAATGGAGCCGGCCTGGGTTTTATTGCAGGATAAAAAAACTTTGTTGCAAAGCGGCGTCAGTAAATCATAGACATGATAACGCTGAGGTTTTTCGTAGTAGGTAAGCGTTCCTTTGTCTGATCCCATTCGCGAGCTTTCCCCACCGCAAATTACAAGACCAAAAAGGTTATCAGGCGCATTCATTAGCAGATGTTTTAGCTTCTGTAAAGTTAACATTTGCTGATCACTTAAATCAGGACAAACGCCAATCTGACCTGAATTTTATTACTCCAAAATCATCTTCTCATTACCGACGATTATCAGGTTAATTTGATGATCCCAGGAGATTTGAATTTGTTTGTTAGGAAATTTGTAATTTCAAAAACCAACAATTGAAATTATCATCAAAATTAGCGGTCTGATTATTCTGGCTTATGGAAAAAGGGGATGTAACGATACTGAAGAAAAAACCAATTTATCCGGTAAGCTCGGAATTGCGAAAATATCTGCGTTTATATCAGCGTGATGCCAAACTTCCGGTTGGTTATCAGGATCTTCTTCATTTTCATGAGTCGTTTCCGGTGATGGATAAGTTTGGGAAAGATACGCTTTGGGAAAGCCCGATGTATCCGCCTCATGAGATTGAAAGGCTGCATTCCGGTCTTAAAAAGGCCTATGCGATTTTGAAAGCGTCGGGAAATTTGAGAATTGTCGAGCATAAATACATCGACCGGATTGATTACTGTAAATTTGGAAATTCCAATCCTTTCCGGATCAAAATCGTTAACCGGCTCAATGATATTTACGATTATTTTTATGTAAAAAAAGCCGATGCTTCCCGCATTTATGGCCTGGAACTGGAAGAAATTTTTTCACCCAATCAGGTAAATTATCTGGTTGACGGCGATACTTTGATCGAAGAACATATTGCCGGAATTCCTGGTGACGTATTTGCACAGACACGCCTGGGACATACCGATTACAATCCGATACGTATAGCCAAAGAGTTTGTTAAGTTTAATGAACGCTGTATGATAACGCTCCTCGGTGACATGCGTGCCTATAATTTTGTAATGCAAATCACACCAGACTTTGATGACTTTCAGTTTCGCCTCCGTGCCATCGATTTCGACCAGCAGTTTTACGAAGGAAACCTTAAAGTTTACATGCCGCAGTTTTTCAAAGAGAATCTCGCGTATGTGGAACTGGCTATGGAATATCTGACGGATAAAACGGTTTTGCAATACCAGCAGGAAGAGCAATCTTCCATTATGTATCAGGCAAGAAGCGAAAGGTACCGGTTAAAAGAATTAAGGGATGTTTCCAAAAAAGATAATATTTCAACTTCCGATAACATACATCAGCTCAGTTCAGGACTTGCAAAACATTACAAAGATCTGCAATATAATCGCTGTGAAAGTATGACAGATATTATCGAATTGAATATCAAGAATGTGATCAGGCAGGTGAATGCGTAAATGCAAATTCAAATTGTTATAACTTATCCATACCTTTACGGAACCTTTCGGCTGATTTCGGCCGTTAGTTTCTTTCAAATAAACCAAAATCGGAAGGCGTTCAACCTTCGCAGATTCACATCATGAGTAAACACGGACGAATACTGGTCGCCATGAGTGGCGGCATTGACAGCTCTCTCGCAGCTGTTATGTTACATGAACAAGGTTATGAGGTCATCGGTATGACCATGAAAACCTGGGATTACGCCAGCAGTGGCGGAACCAAAAAAGAAACAGGTTGCTGTTCCCTTGATTCAATAAATGATGCCCGCAGCATTGCCGTTGAACTTGGTTTCCCACATTATATTCTTGACATACGAGCTGAATTCGGCGATTATGTAATTGACCATTTTACTGGTGAATATCTTGAAGGCCGTACGCCAAACCCCTGTGTTTTGTGCAACACGCACATCAAATGGGATGCACTCTTAAAACGTGCTGATCGCCTTGATTGTGAATCAATTGCAACCGGTCACTATGCTAATATGCAGTTTAATGACGGTCGTTATTATGTATCCAAAGGTATAGACAGCTGGAAAGACCAGAGTTATGTACTTTGGGGTGTGTCACAGGAAAGTCTAAGCAGGACGAAATTGCCATTGGGATTTTTGCATAAAAGTGAAATTCGTGAGATGGCTCGTGAAAGAGGTTTTATTGATTTGGTTAATAAAGCGGAGAGCTACGAAATTTGTTTTGTGCCTGACAACGATTACCGCGGATTTTTAAAACGCCGAATCCCGGGTCTTGAAGCAGAAGTTGCCGGTGGTAATTTCGTTTACGAAGATGGAACGGTGGTTGGAAAACATGAAGGTTATCCTTTTTACACAGTCGGGCAACGGAAAGGCTTGGGTATTGCATTGGGAAGACCCGTTTTTGTGACCGAAGTACGCAAGGATACCAATGAAGTTGTACTGGGTGATTTGCCTGATTTATTCCGTGACGGAATGTATGTGGGTAAATTAAACTGGCAAAAATATGACGGTGTTACACAACCGTTGGAAACCGTTACGAAAGTAAGGTATAAACATGACGGGACACCTGCTACACTCATTCCCGATGAACCCGGAAAAATAAAGGTTCATTTTCATGACGGTGTTAATGGCATTGCTCCAGGTCAGGCAGCCGTATTTTATGAAGGAGACGATGTTGTTGGTGGTGGCTGGATCATGAAGAATTTCCGGCAGTAAATGTTGATAATAAAAAAAGAAAGGATGTCTGGTCAGCAGCATCCTTTCTTTTTTTTTACCAATATGCTTCAATATTTTACTATTCGTTTGGTTGTAATGTGCCCGTTCTTTTGCCTAAAAGTTAAGAAGTAGATGCCGGCAGATGAATTCGTCAAAGTCATATGTGCTGTTTTTGAAGACATTACATCCACCGAACCCAATTTATTGCCATTGACAGATAACAACTCAATATTTCCCGAAACTACATCAGCGAATTCAATTTCTACATAATCCGGGGTAGGGTTGGGAAATACTTTCCAGACCATTCCGGAAGTGACTGGTTCTGTTGCCAGCAACGGCATTGTCTTTATTGTAGTTTCGGATAGAGGTGATTCTGACAGTGCGCTGTAACTTTTCATCCTGTATGAATAGCTCGAATTAACGGCTACATCAGCATCTTCAAATGCAGATACGGTATTGTCAAATATTTTAAAAGCACTGTATCCCGCTTGTCCCGGCGATTTTTTTTCTAAAATATAGGAAGTTGCTTCAGTTGATTTTTGCCAGCTTAATTGTACTGTGTTTACAGCCGACAATGTTGAGGTTAACATATTGTTAGCCAGGGCAGGACTTATGGTAAATTCATGAAAAGAAAATGCGCCAAGTCCCCTGATATTTTTTATATAGGGTCCCTGATAATATCCCTTTTTATAAGACGGTAAATAATTTAGTTTTGTAGCATTTACGGCCGCTGCCAGATTCAATATAACCCGATTACCCGTCACGTCCCAGCTCAAAACTGTGGCAGGTTTTGTTTCATTACCATCCAGAAAAAATTGATCCTGCAAACGGGTAGTTACTCCGTTTACAGTTGTATCTCCCTGCCATTTTAGTGTTTGATTTTGGTCAAAAACCATTGTAATTGATTTTTTATCATCAGAATAGAAAACCTTTTGAATATCCGGAGAATCTACATTTTGTGTTATTGTTGCTTTGTAATCTTTGGGACCTAAATAATCAAAAATCTGCTTTCCAAAGTTAAAATATCCTTCATCGGAGTAATGAACTCCATCCAGCATCGGTGCTAGCCCAAGAACAGCAAAATGATCTGTTTTGGGATATTTGTATTTGGTTTGTCTCTGAAATTCCCGAAGTGCTCCTGCTTCATAAAAAGCACCATCTAAAATATTGATTTGAACGATCACAAACTTGTCAACCATTGGATAATCGGCTTCCCAGTATTTCATCAGCTTGTCAAAGCTTGCAGGATAAATACCTGGATTATTCCAGGCATCTTCCTCTCCCTGATACCAGAAAAAGGCCCTTATTCTGGTTGCCTGTGATATCTTCGTTCTATGTAACAGATGACCATAAATCGATCCCGGATCGGAAGGATTATTTACATTTCTAATGAGATGATCAGCTATGCGGGAACCCGGAATAGCTCCGTTGAGGATACAAACAGGAATCTTATAAGTTTCGATAATGTGTCGCTGTAATTCTCTTCCCCAGTAACCTTCTTCCGGTGTAACCCACTCCGGAGTTTTCCATATCGTGTCTGCTGCTGTGTAGGCAGGACTATTATCAGGTGTTCTGGCAAGCGTACGTGAAAATTGGTTGACGTATTGCGGAGCAGTAACATTGTACCTTGTAGCTGCTGCGGCGTTTGATTGCCCGTTGATTACATAGAAATCACCGGCAAGGATTGCCGTTCTGGTTGTCATTAACAGAGAATCTGTTGCTGACCTACATGCATAAACTTCTACCGTATATTCTGCCAGTTCTGCCTTGATTTTGGCCGTCATGGCAAAGGAAGTTTTGGAATTGCCGTTATATTGAAGGGTCGCTTTGGAATAGTTAAAGCGTTCACCTTGTTTATAGACAACCATTGACATATGACTGAATCCAGTCACTTCAATTATTCCTGAAACCGGAACAATGGCGTCATTCTGGTCGTCCCGCGCATACAATTGCCTGTCTTTTGGCAATTTGTCGAAGACAATAGATAGAATACGTTCTGCCTGCGAAGGTGAAAAAGTGAATAGCAGACAGAATAGTAAACTTACTTTTAGAGTGTGTTGATGCAGAAATTTCATGGCGATAGAAATTGATCGCTACTAAATTTTTCATTAGTAAATAATAAATAAACCTATCAACTAATATTCGTTATCCGATTATGAGTGATATTCAATATAAATTATTCGGAAATTTAAATAAATGATTGGATTTTAGTAAATCTATTGAGAAATTTTTTCCGGAGCCAGGTTAAGATAATAGAAGGATAGGGGATCTCCCAGGTATTGATTAGCGCCTTCCTCTCCATAATATTTCAAAAGGACCTCATAGGAGTTTGGGAATGTTTTGTATGGCAACGGCTCATATGTTTTTAAAAACACATTTTTTAGGGCCAATTCCCGTATCTGGTATAATGAAGAAAGAGATCCTATAATAACCCAGATAATAATCATCGGATATTTTTTCAGGTAGATTAATATATTGCCAGTTCCACTGGCATTGTATTTAATAGCTTCTGAATTTTCTTTGGATTCTGTATAAAGCTTCTTAAAGATGTTGGTTAGTAAAATAAAAAAAAGCGGCATGCTTCCCCTCATGAAAAGATCATTGTATACACCGAGGCGGTATGTAAGCAGTGCACCTAAAAAAGCCAGGCAACTAATAATGATTGGCAAGGGTATAACGTCATGTTTTTGACGGCCTGATTTAGTCAGACGTAAAGTAATGAATGCCAGAATCACGATTTCAATTAGCGGAAGCCAGCTTCTTACCTCAGTGAAGTTGTAAAAACCATGCACCGGCATTTCATCCGACGAAGTCAGATAAATAAAAGTGGGGATAAAAAACAGGCAGGGTGCAAAGTAGTTTATTGCGAAGTCGCCAGGACTGAATCTCTTATTGTTAATAAAAAAATCGTAAAGAAAATAAATTCCAAAAACCAGGATAAGTAGCAGAGCAGGAAATACACCCCAGTAAAAAGCCAGTGTGATCGGATAAAAAGAAAGCCGGTAATCTTTTAAGTAAAACAAAAACATTCCGCTGCAAATCAATGCCGGAATGGTTTGATTAGGAACATAAATTGACTGATAAAAAAGTGAAAATAACGGATTGTTTCCAAACGAAGTTTGAAATAAAGAGTAGGAAATAAGTTTAAGAGAAAACAGTACACCTCCGCAAAGCAGAAAAGCTACTACGGCATATAAGTTTCTAAACAAAAGCAAATAAAGCCAAATCAATCCTAGAAATATACCTAAACAGGTGTATGCTACAATAACTACAATAGAAAGATCTCCTACGATTTTAAACAGAAGGCCAGGAACCAGATAATATCCATAGTAATAACAGGCAAAGGTTTCTTTTTTATCAAAAGTTATTGGCCATTTGTTTAAAAACAGCTCGTAAAACTTAGTATTATGGGCTACATAGTCAGTGGTTTGTGCGAAGAAGCCTCCGACGCCCATTAATAAAGTCCAGACAAATGCAATTGCAGCTATTCCAAGCAATGATTTTACAGGAACCAGAACTTCACTTTCAACCGAAGATTTAAATGCATAAACAGTAAAAAGCACAACATGACCTACAAGAAAAAAAATAGCGTATTCAATGCGAAACCAGCTATAAAGAAATAGCAAGGTTGATATTAAAAGATATCCAGTGCTCAGTATTCGTAAAATCTTACTATTCATTAATGCTAAATTAACTGCCATCTGAAGCAAATAAACTCCTTAATTTAACTCGGTTGAGCTCGTTAAGGAGTTATACTAAATGACGTATTTACGACTATTTTACCCTTTGTCTCACTGCCTCATAAAGTACAATCGAGCTTGCCACGGAAACATTTAAGGATTCCACATGGCCGCTTAAAGGAATTTTTGCGCCGCTATCTGCCAATTGAATAAACTCTTTTGAAATCCCGTCTTCCTCAGATCCCATGATGATCACGGTCGGAATGGAAAAGTCGATTTCATAAAGTGACTTGTCTGATTTTTCTGTACAAGCAATAATCTGAAGTCCGCTATTACGTAGGTAAAGCAGTGTTTCGTATAAATTTGGTTCACGGCAAACCGGCAGAAAGTTTAATGCACCGGACGATGTTTTCATAGCATCGGCATTGATTTGTGCTCCTCCTTTTGTCGGAACGATTAGCGCCTGTACACCTGCACATTCGGCTGTTCTGGCAATTGCACCAAAATTACGAACGTCAGTAATACGGTCCAGAAGTAATAATAAAGGTGTTTTACCTTCTTCATAAACCTGTGTAAGCACATTGTGCAAAGGCATGTATTGAATCGGCGAGACAAAGGCAACAACGCCCTGATGGTTTTTCCGTGTAACCCGGTTGAGTTTTTCTACGGGTACGCGCTGATAGGGAACACCAAGTTCCTTAGCCAGTTTTTCGATTTCAGAAAGACCTAACTCTCTTTGAATAAATAACCGTTCGATCTCTTTTCCTGAACGAAGGGTTTCAAGTACAGACTGTGTACCAAAAACCATATCGGCCTGGGACTGTCTTGGGGCGGGTTTTCTTACCGTATAGTTCCGTTTCTCCATGCTTCTACTACTGGATACCAAATCGGCTGATACTCGGCGTACCGAACAAGCTCGTAATGGTCGTCCACAAATTGATTGTTTCTGCGATTAAAAGTAAAATTAACATTCTGTGCATTGCCCCGCTGGTCGTAAGTCCACACTTCGCGGTCTTTGCTTCTTTGCACTTTATCCGGAGGACCCAGAACGATGTAAATCATTCCTTTATCCGTTTTCCAGCCTTCTTTATATGTTGTAAATAATTGGTTTGCTTCTTCAACTCTGCCGTAAAATGAACGGATTGACTGTTGGGCCAAAGGTGCATTTCCATTCATTAGGTTAAGCCAGTACTTATCCAATGCCTTTTTATAATCTTCTGCTTTTTTAATTTCATTAATCTCCGTATTCGTGCTCATGTAAAGCAATGGCCCAAGCAGCGCTTCTGGTCTGGTCATCTTTGGGTAACGTTCGTTTACGACAAGTAAACCCATACCTTCGGATTGCGTTGTGTCCGAGAAAATATTATACAAACCTTCTTTTTCAAAACGTAAGGTTTCGTTTGTATTGATTGTAAATGAACTGTCTACTTCAAGGGATTTAGAAACCGTTTTTGGAGCAGTATTCATCGGCGAGCCCGCAGCATCAAAGCTGTGTTTGTAATAAAAGACATGCAGCTGATCCGTACTTTCCGTAATTCTTTTTACTGCGAAAGGTTCATTGGAATTGATGTAATGGCGTTGTAATGGTTCTGTACTGGCAGCTGTATAAACGCCGTAAAGCTCATTTGTAGATTGCTTTTTAAAACGAATGGTAAGGTCATTCAATACTTTTTTCAAAGTTCCTGTCTGACTGATTTCACTCAGCAATACCCCGTAATCTTTATTTGGGCTTTTTATATCAAAACTTACAACAACTTTGTTGCCCACTTTGCTGACATTCGATTCGTTCAGCTTTACATTTCCATATCCAAGCCGGTCACGCGTCCCGTAGTCTGAGTAAATAACGTAATTCAGATTATAGGTTTTCGCAAAGTCGTCGGACGCTATCGCATTTTTTCCTCTGTAGGCATCCACATAAAGATATACCTTCACCTGCGTAGAATCTCTTATCAAATACTTACTTTGAATAGAAATCAGTGATGGTTCTTCATTTACAGGTGCAGTCGAAGCAGTTTGCTGTGACTGCGAAGGATATACTTTCGCCTCCGGAAGGGGCTTGGAAATTTTGCTTGACGATGCGCATCCGGCGATCACCAACGCAGACAACAAAGAAAGATATACTCCGAACGTAGTTTTCATATACATGTTTTCATCATTATTGTCAAATAACGAACGAACAGGTAAAATTACCCAATAAAACCGGAAGAAAATTATTATTCTGATTTCTTACTGCTTCTGTTAGCATTTTTTATCTGTTCTTCAATGTCATCCCATTGTTCTTCCGACACATCTTTCAGGAAATTAAACTGTCCGGCTGCCAGGACTTCGCCTCCGTCAAGCGTTATAACTTCACCGGTCATGTAGGCTGAGAAGTCGGAGATTAAGTAAGCAGCAAGGTTGGTAAGTTCCTGATGATCACCAACTCTCTGTAACGGGATCCTGTTTTCAAATGAAAACTTTTTAGCCAGCTCTTCGGGGAAAAGTCTGTCCCAGGCACCTTTTGTCGGGAATGGGCCCGGTGCAATTGCGTTCAGACGGATCCCATGATCGGCCCATTCAAACGCGAGCGATTTTGTCATGGCTAAAACACCCGCTTTTGCCATCGCGGAAGGTACCACCCAACCAGAACCTGTCCATGCGTATGTGGTGGAAATGTTCAGGACGTTTCCTTTGATTTTATTTTCAATCCAGTATTTACCCAAAGCAAGGGTGAAATAGTAGGTTCCTCTTAAAACAATATCGACTACAACATCAACTGCTTTATAGGAAAGCCTTTCTGTAGGGCTAATAAAATTACCGGCTGAATTGTTAACTAATCCATCTACTTTTCCGAATTTTTCGATAGCCTGGGTGAGCACATTTTCGATCTGCTCTGTTTTTCTGACATCGCAGGCTATTGGTAAAATGTTTCCTCCCGTGAGCTCGGTTAATTCTTTTGCTGTTGTTTCCAACACCTCAATTCGCCGGCTGCATATAACCACGTTGGCTCCCAGCTTCAGGAAATAAGTTGCCATGGATTTTCCAAGTCCTGTTCCGCCTCCGGTAATGATTATCGTTTTACCCTGTAAAGCCCCGTCACGAAGCATTCCTTCCTGATACTGCATTTTATAAAAAATTAATTGATGAGTATAAAGCTGACAAATTCCTGTTGCCTCAGCTAAGAAAGTAAATTAGTATGCATGCATACTAAGAAAGTTGAAATTTAAATCATTTTGATCTTTTGTTCAAATTAAAATGATCAGTTAAATATGCCGGAGAGATTTATTGCTGGGCAAGTAAGTACAGAACTGCCATTCTTACCGCAACTCCGTTTTCAACCTGGTTTAGGATTATTGAATGTTTTGAATCCGCTGCGTCAGAAGTTAGCTCTACTCCCCGGTTAATGGGGCCAGGGTGCATCAGTACGATTTTCTTATTCAAATCATCCAGCATTTGTTTATTAATACCGAAGTAAAGTGAATATTCACGAAGAGAAGGGAAATATTTAATTTGCTGTCTTTCGAGCTGGATCCGGAGCACGTTGGCAACATCGCACCATTGCAGTGCCTCTTTTACATTGTGACCGATTTTGACACCCAGTTCACCCAGATGTTTTGGAATTAAAGTAGAAGGGCCGCAAACCATAACTTCGGCACCTAACTTCTGAAGACAAAAAATATTTGAAAGGGCAACCCGTGAATGTGTGATGTCTCCGATGATAGCGATTTTCTTGCCCGTCAGGTCTCCCAGTTTTTCTCTCATTGAGAATGCATCGAGTAACGCCTGGGTTGGATGCTCGTGGGTTCCGTCTCCTGCATTGACCACATTGGCGGGGATCCTGCTTGAAAGATAGTGCGGAGCTCCCGGGCTGCTGTGGCGCATTACGATCATATCCACCTTCATGGCCAGAATGTTGTTGACCGTGTCGAGCAGCGTTTCCCCTTTTTTTACAGAACTTCCGGAAGCAGAAAAATTAACAACATCTGCGGAAAGTCTTTTTTCTGCAAGTTCAAAAGAAAGCCTTGTTCTGGTAGAATTTTCGAAGAAAACGTTGGCAATGGTAATGTCCCTAAGGGAAGGAACTTTCTTGATCGGTCGGTTGATGACCTCCTTAAATTGAGTCGCTGTCTCTAAAATTGTTTGAATGTCATTCTCGTTCAGGTTTTTAATTCCAAGTAAGTGCCGGACCGAAAGTTTTGTCATTGCTTATGTTCAAGAAGTTTGGCAAAGATAGTAAGGATGGGGCCAATGAGAAAATCGAAATGGTATTTTCTTAGGAATGCGGCTTTGAAAGTTTTCGGGACAATGTCGCAAATCCGAACATTTCCTTAACAGTAATTCAGAATTGAATTTCTAAAATGACAAGACTTTGAGGAAGTTATGGCTGCGGATATATTTGTTTTACTTTTCCTGTCTTCACTTATGTATCTTTGACCCCTTTTTTAAGAATGTGCTAAATTGAAGTGCGTAATTAAATCGTATTTCAAATTTTAAATTAACTGAAATGAATAAGACTGGATTGATTGCATATATGAAGGATCTTCTGGACGAACGTATGCAGGTAGCCTGGACCGCCATGGAAGCTGCTCAGGAGTCGGCCAATGACCAAAGTAAAAGTTCGATGGGGGATAAGTATGAAACATCCCGCTCAATGGGCCAGCTCGACAGAAATATGCACGCCAAACAATACGAACAGATCAGGCTTGAGAAAACGGTGCTGGAAAGAATTGCAGGGAATATCAGCTCTTCAAGAGGGGCAATCGGTTCGCTGGTGCATACAACAGCCGGCTGGTTTTTTGTTTCGGTGAGCTTGGGGATTCTAAAATTTGAAGACGAAACCGTCATCGCGGTTTCGTCTTCATCTCCGGTAGGAACCTCTTTATTAGGAAAGGTCAAAGGGGACCAGTTTCGTTTTCAAAATAAGGAGCAGAAAATACTTCATGTAGAATAACCGGGACGGTGTTACGCCATGTTGTGGTAGACACGCTGTACATCGTCGTCGTCCTCAATTTTCTCAATAAGTTTTTCCACTTCGGCAGCTTCTTCTTCGGATAAGGTTTTGGTATCACTTGGAATGCGTTCAAAGTCCGCTTCAACGATCTCAAAACCGTTTTCTTCCAGATAATGCTGTAAGGTTCCAAAAGCTGTAAATTCCCCGTAGATATTGATCTGATTGGCTTCTTCGTCCAGGAAAACTTCCTCGCCACCGAAGTCGATCAGTTCGAATTCGAGTTCTTCGACATCTTTCGAGCCATCATTTTTTACCTTAAAAATACATTTACGGTCAAAAATGAAGTCCAGCATACCCATCGTTCCAAGGCTGCCGCCAAGTTTGTTAAAATAGCTGCGCACGTTAGCTACTGTGCGGGTTGGATTATCGGTTGTACTTTCTACCAGAATGGCTACGCCGTGCGGACCGTAACCCTCATACACCATTTCTTTATAATCATCCTGATCCTTGGATGTTGCTCTTTTAATGGCCCGCTCAACGGTTTCTTTCGGCATGTTGGCAGCTCTTGCATTTTGAAGAAGCACACGCAATCTTGCATTTGTATTTGGGTCGGCAGTACCGCTTTTAACAGCAAGAACGATATCCTTACCAATTCTGGTAAAGGTCTTTGCCATTTTGTCCCAACGTTTGAACATACGCGCCTTTCTATATTCGTAGGCTCTTCCCATTTTTACTTTTTGATTAAAATGTTGTTATTCTGGTACTTACCTGATTAAATAAGCCATTAAGCTGATGTGCAGCATTAAAACTGATTTGTGTAATTGGCAAGCTATTCCTAATTATGTTGCAAATTTATAAAAGACAGTTTAAAACCGGCATAAAACAGGAACCTTTCAAGACTAATTTGTCAAAAAATGAATTTAAAACTGACGTGGGAGTTGAAATCGTTCAATGAACTCACCAATGAAGCGTTATATCAGGTGCTCCGTTTGAGAAGCGAAGTGTTTGTAGTGGAACAAGGCTGCAATTTTATGGATATGGATAATAAGGACCAAAAGTGCATGCATATACTTGGATCCCTGGATGGCGTGTTGCTGGCTTATTCGAGAATTGTCCCTGCCGGCCTTTCTTACGAACAGCCTTCAATAGGCCGGATTGTAGTTTCGGGAAAAGGACGCGGATTAGGTCTGGGGATCGAGCTTTTGAATGTGTCTATATTAAAACTGGAGGAGCGCTATGGTGCTACGGCTATCAGGATTGGTGCACAATTATATCTGAAACGATTTTATGAGTCCTTTGGATTTGTTCAGTCAGGTGAAGTATACCAGGAGGATTTGATTGATCATATTGAGATGACCCGGGACGTTAAAAATAGTGTGCAGTCATTCTAATGTAACACACTGTGGAAGCTTTTCCCTTTTTTGGTGAAATAGTGAACAGGCTGTTTGCGGATTTTTTTAAGAAATGGGTTTGTCTAAGGATTTTACTTTCATATTGTAGTATTTTAACTACAATTGACGTACAAAACTCTTCTGTAAGTTGTTTATCTGGATTTTCTTTAATACTTTGGCACAGAATTTTAGTTATTAGTATTCAGTCAAGCAAATTGTTGCTTTGGACCTGACGCCCTGTCAGCCTATCCAATTCAACTTTTTTGACGAACACTGATAGAGGAGGGTTTACGTGGAATGGCTTACTGTAATGCGGTAAGCCATTTTTTTGTGCTTTACAAATTGGTTTGGTTATCTAAATGCTGTTCATTTGTAAACTTTTTCCGATCAGCTTAATCCTTACATGACAAAAGTAACCGAGTTTATTAGCCAGGCAAATGGCAAAACTTTATTTTCCATTGAAATCATACCGCCGGTTAAAGGTCAGAATATCAATGAATTATTTGATTCTATTGAGCCTTTAATGGAATATAAGCCTCCTTTTATTGATGTAACCTATCACAGAGAAGAACTCATTGACCGCGTGGGTACAAATGGTTTAATCGAACGGATACCTGTTCGTAAAAGACCCGGTACAGTCGGTATTTGTGCAAGGTTAATGGAACGGTTTCATGTTGATGCTGTGCCGCATGTCATCTGTGGCGGTTTTACAAGGGAAGAGACTGAGGATGTTTTGTTTGATCTTCATTATCTTGGAATTGACAATGTATTGGTCTTAAGAGGTGACCCTGAAAAATCAGCCGGTGTTTTTCAAGCCAAAAAAGGCGGACATACTTACGCTTCGGAGCTGGTAACTCAGGTTCATAATATGAACAACGGAATTCTGCTGAATGCTGAAACAGAAACGGCCCCGACTAATTTTTGTATTGGCGTGGCTGGTTATCCTGAAAAACATTTTGACGCAACCAGTTTTGATACGGACTATGAACATCTTCGCCGCAAGGTTGAGTTGGGTGCCAATTACATTGTAACCCAGATGTTTTTTGATAATCAGAAATATTTCAGTTTTGTAGAAAGGTGTAGGGCGGAAGGAATTACTGTTCCGATCATTCCCGGCCTAAAACCTCTTGCTACTAAAAAACAGCTGTCGGTACTTGCCAGTATTTTTCACCTCGAATTTCCTGAAGACCTCGTAAAGGCAGCTATGCAGTGTGCATCCGACAAGGATGTACGCCAGGTAGGAATTGAGTGGGGAGTGCAGCAGTGCAGGGAATTGCTGGCCTACGGTGTGCCTGTCCTGCATTTTTACACCATGGGAAAATCCGACAATGTTGCCCAGATTGCGAAACAGGTTTTTTAAGGCTATTCTATAATCACCGCAGTCCCGTTGGAGCTAACCATAAGCATGGCTCCGTTACTGCCTATTGTTTCGAAATCAAGATCGACCCCGATGATCGCATTGGCGCCCAGTCTTTGTGCCTGGTCCATCATCTCCCGGATAGCAATGCTTTTGGCCTCGCGCAGTCCCTGCTCGTAGGTGCCCGATCTTCCTCCAACGATATCGGTTATTTTAGCCATAACGTCTCTCATAACGTTAGCTCCTATAATAGCCTCTCCATTAACGAGTCCGATGTATTTAACAATTTTTTTTCCTTCAATGTTAGGTGTAGTGGTAACGAGCATAGGAATGAACGATTGAGTTAAGTAAGCGAGTTTTTGATTAGCGCTGCAAGTTAAAATAATTTACAGGACGCATAAAAATTTCGTGGTTAGTGGTATGCAGGCTCAACCGCTGGTATTTTAAGATTATGAACGAAAAGTAAATACAGCTGCAAATACTGCTTTTCCCGGCAATAGCGCAACAGTTATATTCCTTAGCTTTGCAAAACGTTTTATCAAATTTAAGTAAATTTCAATGAGCAGCGCAGCAGAAATTATCAACGATACCATACGCAGCCGCAGAAGCATTTTTCCGCCAAGTTATATAGAAAAGGAAATCCCGGTAGAAATCATCAATACCATTTTGGAAAATGCCAACTATGCGCCAACGCACAAGCTGACCGAACCATGGCGTTTTATTGTTTTTAAAGGAGACAGCCGTAACAGACTTGCAGGTTTTTTCTCAGAGAGATACAGAACGGTAACATCTGCTGAATCGTTTTCTCAGGCAAGATATGATGCTGCCGGCGATAAAGTTTTGAAGTCAAATTGTGTTATCGCCATCAATGCAGAGCTTCATCCAGAAAAACTTCCTGAGTGGGAGGAAACAGCCGCTGTTGCTTGTGCAGTGCAAAATATGTGGCTGACAGCAACAGCTTACGGCATTGGATCATACTGGAGCAGTCCTGCCATATTAAAAGAACTGGGTCTTTTCCTCGAATTGCCTGAAAATCAAAAATGTCTGGGATTATTTTTCATGGGTTATCATGATGCCGCCGAAGTTCCGGCCCGCCGTACGCCTGTTGAAAACAAAGTGACCTGGGCAGAATAACATGAAAAAACAAAAGCTTACGCTTAAAGCTCAGGAGATTTCAAAACATTATGGCAGTGCAGCGGTGTTGTCAGACGTGACTATTGACCTGCCCGCCGGTGAATGGCTCGGGATATTGGGTGAGAGCGGGTCTGGAAAAAGTACGTTACTGCGCATTTTGGGCCGGTTTTTGGATGCGGATGCCGGTTCGGTTTATTTTAAAGAGGAGCTTTTGCGTCCGGTAAGCGGAGAGCTTATTCCTGGTCATGAGCAAATCAAGCTGATTCATCAGGAGTTTGAGCTCTTTCCGAATCAGACTGTCGAAGAGAATATCGCTTATTCTCTTCGGTTTTATGATCCTGAGTACAAAAAGGAACGCGTTGCTGAATTGCTACAAATTACGGGATTGGAGCCGATCCGAAACCAGAAAGCAAAACTTTTGTCCGGTGGAGAAAAGCAGCGAACTGCTATTGCCAAGTCCCTTGCTGAACAGCCGGATGTGCTTTTGCTGGATGAACCTTTCGCTCATCTAGACAATCATAATCGCAGGGTTTTGGCCGATGCCATTGAAAATTTGCGTCAGGAGCAGAAAATGAGCTGCATTTTTGTTACGCATGAGGCATCGGATGCATTGGCGTGGTCGGATCGAATCGCGGTACTTCGTGATGGCAAGATCATTCAGACGGGCTCTCCCCAGGAAGTTTACAACCAACCGGTTGACAGCTACGTGGCTGAATTAACAGGTGATATCAACTGGCTGGCGGATTCAACAGCAGACAAGAAACGGTTTATACGTCCCGAAAAAATAAAGCGGACAAAGAATCCTGAAAAAAGTAAATGGACAGGTTCCGTTGATGCGATCCGCTTTCATGGAAATCATTGGGAAATCCGCTGTGTAAACAAGCAGGGATCCCTGGCATTTTACCGCAACCGCAAGGATCTGGAAGTAGGAGAGCAGGTCTTTTTAACTTATTCGGAACGTGATGTGATGAAGATTCAGTAATTGATTTTTTTCTTACAAGTTAAACCAGAAGGAGATTTTAACAGCAAAAGGTGTCACATTCGGATTTTGCAGGTAGGTAAGCCGGTGCACGAAATCTATCCTGCCTGCTTTAAAAATATTATCAATTCCGTAGCCAAGTTCTATGTACGGGACATCGTGTAGTTTGTTAAATGTTGGAATAATATTGCCTTCGTTGTCACTGGAAGGAGTGAGATTTAAGTTTGCATCGCTTACGCTGCCATAAAACAATTTTCCGGTAGCCAGCATACGCCATTTCAATTTTCGTATTGCCGGTAAGCGGTTAAAAAGCAAGCCTTCGAAATTGTGCTCCATACGCAAAACGACATAACGGTCACTGATGAACTCAAAATATTTCATCATGTTGAACGCATTGTCAACATAAAACAGTGACTCGTTTCCAAGCGGAGTATAAAGCAAAGGATAGGGAAGGGTTGAAGGAATGTATCCGACGGTAAGGTTGTAATGCGTGCGGCCCAGTATGCCTACACGAAAACTTTGCTTTACATTCAGCGAAAGTTTTTGATAGTTGAAATCCCCGCCAAAAAAATTCTTCATCCCTACCGTGTAGCGTAGTGTAAAAGCAGGCGAGTTTCCATTTCCCATACTGATACGCTCATTGTCATTTTGCAGAAATGTTTCCTTTCTTGCCAACCGTGCTTCAAAGTTTAGCTCTGTGATATCAAATGAACTTTTAAGCGGCGATTCTATACCGGCAGAAGGAAGCGTACGATAGGCAAAAGGAAACAGCGGCTCAAATTCACGGTGTTTCAACTGAACGCTGCCTGTCAAACCTTTTACAACCTCCCGTTTGAAATAGGCGGCAATATCCTCCTGCCAATAGGCCCGGCGAAATGCACCAAATCTGGAAAAAGCACCAAAAAGTGTGTTGGGTCCAATGGTTTCGGCAGAAACGCCAAGTCGTTCAAGATCTTTTGAATACGATATCCCTGCCATTGTCCATGGTTTTCGGGATAAAATATAGTCCATTCCCGCACCATATTTAAATTCCTTATCGCGCGTTCCGTAAGCGCCGTAACCGCTGAAAATCCACTTTCTGCTAAATCCGGGGTCGGTTCTGAAACCCAGCCTGAACCGGTGGCCTTCTACCTTATTATTGGCATACAAATAAAGATAGGGGCCGATATCGATGTTCCACTTATCCAGCTTTTTGTAGCCGTTTACAAATATGTTCAGTATCTCCGTATAAGTTTTTACCACGGGTAAAACTTTCAATGAATCGACAAGCTGAAAACTTAGAATCTCAGAAGGCGTTAGTGATTCAGGCCGGCTTTTAGTCCAGAAAGTGGAGTCGTGCTGCATGTAATCTTCTTTAAGCTCGATAGCCGTATCATAAAATTTGGAACTAAGCGGCTGATTTACCTTGTATTTGGAATTGGAAGAGTAAAATTTAAGCAGCATTCCGGCAGTTTGTTTTGTAGGTTCATCTACATCAATGAGTACTCTGGTTTTTAAAGGCACCCATTTGTTTTCGCCCTCAAAAAGTTCGTAGGATTGCTGAATTTTTATTTTTTCAATAAAATTGAGATTGGCCTTTTTTCCGACGCTGGCGTCAATTTGTGTAAGCGCAAAGCCTTCTCCATCCACCCAGAAAGAACCTGTAAAAGCAAGATCCTGCTCTCTGCGTGGCTCAAATTCGATATGGTAATCGTAACCTTTTCCGTTGGGGATGCTGTCCGCCAGATAATATTCGTAATTTATTTTCCAGCTCTCGGCAATAGGCGAAACAAAGTCTTTTTCAAGAATATTAAGCCAGTTGTTGTAAAAATTATATTGCTGAAAAGATGATCCGACAACCTGAGAAACAAGGCTTCCGTCAGTTAATCCGACACCTGAAACCTTGGTTTTGTTTATGATTTCTTTTTTCTTCTTCGGGTCGTTTCTGTAATAAACATTGGATACCGACTCCGATATGAAAATGGGGATGATTGTTTCGCCATCGTCTCCTTTAACCTCATCGTATTTGTCAACGATGTGTGTCATTTTCTGGATTGCTTTGCGCTTCCTGAATTTTTCCGAGAGATTATCAATATCAATTTGGATTTTGTTATAACTCTCGTACTCATAAGCGCTCAGGTTTTCAGGATTATTCAGCTTACGGTTTGCCAAAATTTTTCGCATGATGGCATAAGCCGGGTTTTCTCCTGCAAAAATATTTACTTCTCTAAGCTGCAGCGATCCGGGGGCAAGTTGTATATCAATCGTCTGTTCAGCTTGATTTTGTACAATTGCTTTGGTTTTTGTTCCGTATCCGACGTATGTAACAATCAGTGAGTCGGCAGGAGGGGTGTACTTTAATTGATAGAAGCCATCGAAATTAGTGGTTCCGCCTGATAGTGAAGACTTTATGGCAATGTTCGCGAAAGGAATCGGATCTCCGCTGGAAGCGTCCGTAATACGTCCCTTAATTGTGTAGCTCGTTTGGGAATAAGCTGCCTCAAAGGTTCCTATCACAATTAAAACCAGGAAAAGTATTATTTTCTTCATCTATCAGTCATTGCCTGTATGGGTAGAATCTATTTATGCTCTTTGAAGTTCCTCATTTTTTTTTAATCTCAGTATTTGACGTAACATCGGCGTTTGGTCTCAAAATATGAACATCCAGAACAGCCTTGGGTCTGGCCAGATATTCTCGGATCAAGGTTCGCATTGAATATCCATCCGGAACATCCTGTGCAGCAAATGAAATAGCGCTTATTCCTTCGTTTCTTGCAATATAAAGCGCTCGGGCGTTGTGGAAGTTTTGTGAAATAATCGTAAAATTATCCTGGTTAAAAACCTCTTTGCATCTCACAATGGAATCGAATGTGCGAAAACCCGCATAGTCCAGTGTCATCACATTTTCCGGTACGCCCAAATTCAGCAGAGCCTTTTTCATGTCCAGCGGTTCGTTATAATATTGCGAATCGTTGTTGCCGCTCAGGATGATGTATTTGATTTTCCCTTCTTTGAAAAGCCTTGCTGTGGCCTCCATACGATACTTGAAAAACAGATTGACTTTTCCCTTTTCGGTGCTCCTGCTGGTTCCCAAAACAAGTGCTACGTCGTTGCTGGGCAGGTTTTCAATGGAAAAGAAACTGAATTGACGGGTACAATAAACAACCCAGAAGTTACACAGCAAGATGAAAACCATGCAGATAAATGCTAATAGAATAATAGCTTTAATCAAATTTTTCACTTCTGTAATTCAGGATAATCTAAATGGCTAACACCGCCTTACCTGTTTCCGGTTCGTTTCACGTTTTATGTTCCCCTAAACTGTACGCTGGCGAGGCGGTGTTTGTTGCTAATGTAGCCTTAAGATACATTTAAATACGAAAGAGTTTTATTCTTTTATTCAAAAAGGCCTAGCTGACTTTTAGGGTCAGTTCCCTTTTTGCCTTCCTTTTTTGATTTGGCTGTTTTGTTTTCCTCCGTATTTTCCTGCTCAGGATCTGTTTCGGAGTCGTCTGCTACATCCTGTGACGGAGCAACTTCTTCTTCCGGCTCATCAGAACCTGAGGTTTCATCAGTTACAACTTCTCCGGTATCTGAATCGTCCGTTGAATCGCTTTCCTCCGAAATTACCTGCTCTTCAATCTCATTTACTGTTTCAGATGGCTGCTCAGCCAGCGGTTCCAGCCAGCGGATTTCTTTGAATTTATCATAAGGTAATTTCGCGCCCATAGCTTTCCATCCACGAATGTCTACCAGTTCTTCAATGAGATATTCAGTGCTCAGCCGATCGGATTGTGCAGTTTTTGGAAGTGAAATTTCAATCCTTGGATGTTTGTCTGTGCTTGCCAGCAGAAGCTTGCTATTCTTGGCATCGCTGATAAACAGAAATTTTTTATCGAGCGAAGTTGTTTCTATGTTAAATCGCTTGATGAAATGTATTTTCTGACCACCGTCAAAGTAAATGGCTGTAATCGGAAGTTTGGCGTCAAACTTTCTGACGAGCAAAACTTCGTTTGAAACATAATGGTTGGTCAGGTCAAAATTGGTGAGCTCGTAAGTCCCGTCTTTGTAAATAACCAGGATGTTATCGGATGCGCCGAAGTTGCCCAGGTATTCACCACGTTCATCCCGGTTCAGCCGGCCAATGATCGGATCAAACCACATGTCGACGCCACCCAGTGTTGACCGGCCCGCTTGTTTCATCGTCAGTTTGCGAACCGGATATTTAGTAAGAATATTACCCATCGCACTTCTGTTTTTGATCAGCAGGTCTGCAAAGTTGAAATCAAACTGCTTCACTTTTGCTTTGCTTTGGGCCGTAAGATTCACCGTGATGATTTCCGCTTCGCCGTTCTCATTAGGCGTGAAATAAGTGATTTTCGATTTCGGCGTTCCTTGGGTAAGATCATATTCCCTGTCACGGGTAACTGCGGTTATCTGGCAGCGTTTGATGTAAGATACACCTGTTTTGCCATCGAGGTAAACAAGGTTGTAAACTTTACGCTCATCATTTTTTACAAAAACTGCACAATAAATAATATCTTTTCCAACAAAAACCTTATCCTGTACCTTGACAACCAGACACTTTCCATCTGCTTTAAAAACGATCACGTCGTCGATGTCGGAACAATCCATCACGTATTCATCTTTTTTTAGACCGTAACCAATAAAACCTTCGGCGCGGTTAACATAAAGCTTCTGATTATTGGCTGCTACTATGTTGGCTGCAATTTGATTGAAAGCACGAATCTCCGTTCTCCGCTCTCTGCCTTTACCATATTTCTTTAAAAGATCCCGGAAGAAATCAATAGCAAACCGGGTGATATGCGCAAGGTTATCCTCGGTTTCGGCAAGTTCATCCTGCCATTTTTTCATCAGTTCATCGGCCTTATAGCCATCGTATTTGGAAATACGTTTGATCCTGATTTCTGTTAATTCAACGATATCATCGTCTGTGATCTCCCTGTAAAACTGTGGTTTATAGGGTTCGAGTCCTTTATCGATCGTCCTGATTACCGCTTCAAAAGTTTCACATTCTTCAATGTCGCGGTAAATTCTGTTTTCAATAAATATTTTTTCAAGAGAACCGTAAAGAATTTTTTCAAGGAGCGCCAGTCTTTTAATTTCCAGTTCACGCTGAAGAAGATGAACGGTCTGCTGGGTGTTGTATTTTAATATTTCGGTTACCCCAACAAAGTGTGGTTTGTCGGCAATGATTATACAGGCGTTGGGAGAAATAGAAACTTCGCATTCTGTGAATGCGTAGAGTGCATCCATGGTTATATCCGGAGATACGCCCGGTGCGAGATGAACCTGGATTTCTACGTCAGCGGCCGTATTATCTACAACTTTGCGAATCTTGATCTTACCGCCATCATTGGCTTTGACGATGGATTCAATCAGGGAAGTAGTAGTAGTTCCGAAAGGGATATCTCTGATTACGAGCATCTTTTTATCCTCTTCCTCAATCCTTGCGCGTACGCGGACTTTCCCCCCACGATGACCGTCGTTGTAGTTGGAAACATCTATTTGCCCGCCGGTAAGGAAATCGGGGTAAATCACGACATCCTTGTTCTGAAGAATATCGATGGATGCTTCAATCAGCTCGCAAAAGTTGTGGGGTAATATTTTAGTCGATAAACCAACTGCAATACCTTCTACACCCAGGGAAAGCGTTAGCGGAAACTTGACAGGCAGTGTAACCGGTTCACGTTTCCGGCCATCATACGAAAGCTGCCACTCTGTTGTGTTGTCATTAAAAACAATTTCCCTTGAAAATTTTGACAGGCGTACTTCGATATACCGCCCGGCGGCAGCGCCGTCACCTGTACGGATATCACCCCAGTTTCCCTGCGTATCAAAAAGGAGTTCTTTCTGGCCAAGATTGACAATCGCATCGTAAATCGAAGCGTCACCGTGCGGGTGATACTGCATGGATGATCCGACAACGTTTGCCACCTTATTGAACCGGCCGTCGTCCATTTCGTTGAGCGCATGTAATATCCTGCGTTGAACGGGTTTAAGTCCGTCTTCAATAGCCGGTACAGCACGTTCAAGGATTACATAGGATGCATAATCAAGAAACCAACTTTCGTATAAACCCGAGATGGGCAATTGTTCATGTAATTCGCTGTCTTCTGCCTCAGGTGCAGATCCGTTTTCGTCCATAAATAAAGGAAGAACCAGGGTTTAAGTATTCTGTAAATTTAAATTTTCGAGTCTTCTCACCGGCTTCGACGAAGAATTCAAAGGCTGCAAAACCACGAACCGGCTTGAAGAATTTCGTAAGGATTATTTTAAAATAAGGCCAATATAGCAAATAAAGGGCATATTTCTAACTATTTCCGGTTGCATCGGTGGCATTAATAACTGTAAGCAATTCGCTGATCATCATTGCTGTGGCACCCCAGATTTTATAACCGTTCACTTCATAATGCGGAGCGACCACCTGTTCGCCGCGAATAAGCAGTGTACTGGACCCGATAATGCTGGCATCAGAAATTTCGTCCAGTGTTATTTCGAAAATATCTTCAACCTCACGGGCATCAGGATAAAAATCAGGGCGGTAGGGCATTGTTGCAATAACAGGCAACACATAAAAATTACTCGGCGGGATGAAAAGCTCCGTCAGGCAGCCTAAAATGCGTACATCTGTAAGTCTAAGCCCAATTTCCTCCTGGGCCTCCCTTAATGCTGTGCGTATCAAATTTTCATCCGTCAGTTCATATCTGCCTCCGGGGAAAGCCACCTGCCCGGAATGTACGCCATCATAAGCGGGCCTTAGGATGAGCGGGAAATAAATCTCTCCCTGGTGTGGATAAAAAAGAATAAGTACCGCGCTTTTTCGTGTTCGGTTATTAGGTTTAAAACTTAATCTTAGTTTGGATGAAGCCTGCATGATCTTATGCGCCGACTCACCCGGAAGCGGATAGGTCAGGTTATTAATTAATTGATCGGTAAATGCGGAAAACGATCCTGCTAAGGCCATATTGGCTATTTTATAATTGGTATATGTTCACTTTAGCCAGCCGATGATTTGTAAGTTGATTTCATATTTGAATTAATCATTTACAAATATAGGCAACTGTTTGATATTTTAAATATCAAACAGTTGATACTGTTTTAATAACTATCAATATTTTTACTTGCAAATTACACACTTGCATACAACTTAACAAGCTGTTCCGCACAACGTTCTCCGTCCATTGCGGCAGACATAATTCCTCCGGCATAACCGGCTCCTTCGCCGCAGGGAAATAATCCTTTTACAACCGGATGTTCGCATGAATCACGTTCCCGGGGAATACGAACCGGAGATGAAGTTCTGCTTTCAACCCCGATTAGCTGCGCTTCGTTGGATAAATATCCTCTCATTTTTCTGCCAAAATCTGCAAGGCCATCCCGAAGCGGATTCGATATATTGGGTGGAAATACTTCGTAAAGGTTAACGGCATGAAGCCCGGGCTGATAAGAGGTTTCTCTTAATTCCGACGAAGTTTTCATTTTTACAAAATCGTTGACAAGCTGAGCTGGCGCTGTTTGTGTCGCTCCGGCGAGTTTACAAGCCATTTGTTCAATTTCCTTTTGGAACTGCAATCCAGCCAATGCACCAAATTCTTTGTACGGAGCAATATCTTCCTCTTCAACAGCAACGACAATTCCCGAATTGGCGTAAGCAGAATCACGCCTGGATGGTGACATGCCATTTACAACTACTTCGCCCGGTGCTGTTGCCGCAGGGACGATAAATCCGCCAGGGCACATGCAAAAGGAAAAAACACCACGCTGCACACCTTTGTATCGGGTTTGTGTTACAAGGCTGTATGAAGCGGCAGGTAGATAAGGTCCGCGGTCCGTTTCACAATGGTATTGTATCTGATCGATTACACGCTGAGGATGTTCGATACGAACGCCCATGGCAAAAGATTTGCTCTCGATCAGAATTTTTTTGTCATTCAATAATTCGTAAATATCTCGTGCAGAATGACCAGTTGCCAGAATAACTCCAATTCCAGTGTGCTCTTTGGCATCATCGGTGACTACACCTTTTAAAATATTTTGTTCTAAAACGAGATCAGTAACTTTCGTGTCAAAATGAATTTCACCGCCGGCCTTTAAAATACTTTCTCGCATGGCAGCCACCACAACCGGCAGTTTGTTTGTGCCAATGTGCGGATGTGTATCGATCAAAATCTGCTCACTTGCTCCGTGGCCAACGAAAATTTCCAGGACACGCCGAATATCCCCTCGTTTGTTGGAACGTGTATATAATTTTCCATCGGAATAGGTACCTGCTCCGCCTTCACCAAAACAATAATTTGATTCAGGATTTACGATATGGTCTTTATTAATTGCAGCAAGATCCCGTCGGCGCGTACGTACATCTTTGCCTCTTTCAAAAAGAACAGGTTTTATACCCAGTTCGATAAGTCTTAAAGCAGCGAACATGCCCGCTGGGCCGCATCCCACAATGATTGCATGCGGGCGGTTGCTTACATCAGGATATTCAGTGGTAAAACTGATGAGTGATGGCGGCAATTCATTGACATAAATTTCAGCCTGCACATTCACTTTAACCTGCCTGCCGCGGGCATCAATGGATTGGCGCGTTCTGCGGATCACCGGTTTATCTCCGTCCCGCAAACGTAATTTTTTTATGATATACTGACGAAAGTTTTCGTCGTCCAACGCTATATCAGGAGTTAGCGTTAACTGAAGTGTCTGCTGCATGTGAAAGGGATTTATCCTTTAATGTGGCAAAGGTACGGATATGGCGTTTTGCATCAAAACTTGAATAAATTCTGATCAGCGAGCAATGATCAAATGGCTTATTTTTTTGGAAATAAACGTCAAACCGTAACTTTATCTTTTTAAAATGTAATCGTCTGGCAAACCGAAAAAATCCTGAATGTGGTATATCTCATCGCAATGATCGAAAATGATGGTGTCGTCGTCGGCTATGGTATATTGTTTTTTTTGTTCTGCACTTAGGTTACCTATAGATGGGAAGCGGGATAAAGGAGCGGATAATATCCTTCCATCAACAAATGACAAGGAAATCATGCTCTTCGACGGAAAACCAATTTTAGCAATAACAGGTTTTTGTCCAATGTAGCTTTCAGGTTTGGTCGTAGTGAATTGTAGCTTTTCCATTTTTATTTTTTGTCTTTGAGATTCAGGATCAATGGGCTTACAGCATAGCCAGCTTTTACTGACTCCCAGTATTTTAGCAAACGGTTTTGATTAGTGGCTACCAGTTTTTGAACAAGGTTTAGATCCTGTTGGTTCAAATCTCCAATATCGGAAAATTCCATTGTTTCCATCCATATTTTGGCAGATTTTCCTCTCCTTTTTGTGTTGCTAACGTGCAGGTAAGGTGGCTCGCTCCCAAACCAATCTGCTGTAAAAAAATAAAAAGTGAGGTATTTGTAAATTGCTATCTTAGGCATTAAGTTATAAATTGAAAACCAAAGATCATTATCAGCATGTGAGACGAAATGCAAATAGAGTAGTAACAAATTTGTTATTCCTGACCACCGAATTTAAAAAAAATGACCCATGCAAACCGACTTTCTCCATATCTCCGACCTTCTCACCCCCGAACAACTCCTGATCGCCCAAACCGTTAAGGAGTTCTCGGATAAAGAAATTAAACCTGTTATTGACGATTATGCACAAAGAGCCGAATTCCCTATTCATTTAATCAGAAAGTTTGGAGATCTGGGTGTTCTGGGCCCGACGATTCCGGAGGTTTATGGTGGCGGCGGTTTGGATTACATCAGTTATGGTTTAATGTGTCAGGAGATTGAGCGGGGAGATTCGGGTATGCGATCGGCGGTGTCCGTACAAAGTTCGCTGGTGATGTGGCCCATTAACGAATTTGGATCTGAGGAGCAAAAACGGAAGTATCTGCCGGGACTTGCAAAAGGAGAAATGCTGGGCTGCTTTGGCCTTACTGAACCCGATCATGGCTCTAATCCGGGCGGTTTGAAAACGACAATTACAAGAACGCAGGGCGGTTACTTTCTGAACGGATCGAAGATATGGATAACCAATGCACCTTACGCTGATATTGCCATAGTTTGGGCAAGAAACGAAGACGGACGTGTTCAGGGGGTCATTGCAGAGCGTGGCATGAAAGGTTTCTCAACTCCTGAAATTCATAATAAATGGTCACTGCGGGCAAGTGCCACCGGAGAATTGGTTTTTGATAACGTACTGATCCCAACTGAAAACATTTTGCCGGATGCACTTGGACTAAAAGCTGCCTTACAATGTCTCGACAAAGCAAGATACGGCATTGCCTGGGGTGCGTTAGGTGCTGCAATGGATTGTTATGAAACCGCTTTAAAATATGCAGGAGAGCGAATCCAGTTTGATAAACCGATCAGCGCCTTTCAGTTGACACAAAAAAAACTGGCAGAAATGCTGACGGAAATTACAAAAGCGCAACTGCTCGCATGGCGGCTGGGCGTCCTCATGAATGAAGAAAAAGCAACCATAGCGCAAATTTCTATGGCAAAGCGAAACAATGTCGCGATGGCACTAAACGTAGCCAGGGAAGCCAGGCAGATTCTTGGAGCGATGGGCATTTCGGGTGATTATCCGGTGATGCGCCACATGATGAACCTCGAATCGGTTATCACTTATGAAGGTACACACGATATTCATCTGTTAATCTTAGGCGCAGAAATTACCGGGATTCCCGCATTTAAGTAGCCTGCCAGCTATCAGCTGGTTGCGATGAGCTGTAAGCGAGTAGCTGCAATACAAGGTATAAGGCAAACTGTGAACTCAGAACTTTTTACTGTTAACTTTTCACAATCTCACTCCCTACTGATTTTCTTCTGTAACTCCTTACTTGTTTGTCTGGATCCGTCCGGAGACCAGCCCGGTGCTTTAAGCAGATATTTTAGCTTTGTCGAAAATGTAATTGGCTGTTTGAAATCTTTCCCAATTTCTCCCCATTCGTGGAAAATAGTTTCTTTTAAACCTTCTTTTTCAGTTTGTTTGGTTAAACCGTAAACCGGAGCAACGGAAGGAATTTCCTCCTGAAAGGTCCCGAAAAGTCGATCCCAGATTATCAGGCACATACCCATGTTTTTGTCCAGATACTCAATGTTGCTGGCATGATGTACACGATGATGTGAAGGCGTCACAAAAATATATTCAAGCCAGCCAAGTTTGTGAATGTACTCTGTATGAACAATGATACCGTAAATCTGTGTGACAGAATACATAATTACGATATCGGCGGGACTGAAACCCAGCAAAACCAGAGGAATAAAATAGATAAAACGATATAAGGGCTGGAAAACCGAAGAGCGAAAACCGGTAGTCAGGTTAAAATGTTCGGAGGAATGATGCGTAACATGTACGGCCCAAAATAACCTGCTGTGGTGATCGACGTAATGTAAAGTATAGAAAGCAAGATCTTCCAATAAAAAAAGTGCAGTCCAGTACAAATAAGGATTCGCAAGCGGTTCAATAACCCGGTAATTGTAAAACCAAATCAATATTCCTACATAAGCGGTGCGGAAAAGCAAATCAACAGCTCCGTTAAAAAGCATCAGGGCCGCGTTCGTTGCACTATCTTTAAAAGAGTAACTATTCCGTTCAGTTCTGTTGGTCAGGAATATTTCCAAAGCAATCAGAATGATATAGAAGGGGGTTGACAGCTTTAAAATAAAATCCTCAAATTCATAAGTGCCGGACATAGCATCATTTTAAAGTTTTTGCAAAGATAGATTGGAACAAAATGGGATTATTTCTATTTACGACTTTTAAGGAATTTTTAATTTAACTTAGTTTAGGTACGAGCAAAAAGTTGTTTCGATCTGATATTTTTGTTCGTTATTAGTTCTAATGCTTAAACAATTATAGTATCTGAGCCAAAGTAAATTGATAACCAATATTACTATCTGATCATTTTTTTGAGCGCCTTTCTTAAAGCTTCGTTTTTAAATTTTTTCTGTAAGATAACAGGCGCAGCTATCCGCTCCCGGCAATCATACAAAGCACATCTTTCACAGGTTTGGTTCACAATTCTGGACGGTATCGCCGGATCATTTAAAAATGCAAGTTTCTCCTTTGTAGCATCATCCAGATAAATACCCATCGAAACACTCACATTCAGATCGGGCGTGGTTGCCATCGGCTGCGCAAAACTGATGACCAGATAGTCGTCTTTTGAATCAAGGTAAGTGGATTTTTGTGCTTTGCAAAGCATGTGTGGCTGTTCTTTATTTTTGGCCAATGAGGCAAGATCATTTAACACAGTTAAAGCTACCCAACGCCGGCAATAATGCTCATCACGTACCGTATGCGGATAATGTTTTCGGGAAATGTGCATCTCCTTCGTCATATCGAACAGATTTTGCCCGGCAAAATTATTAAATCTTGAAAAGAAGATCTGGTTAATACCAAAGTAATTAGGCAGCACATTGCTTACCCGGTAAAAAAAAGATTCAGGTGTGGTGTTGAACTCGCGAATCATGGCGATCAGCTTTTCTGGCTGCCAGGTTTTCTCTGCGAAAAAGTCAGCGAGTTTAGGTACCAGTAAACTTCTTTTTATAATAACCGCGCTGGCAAAATACGAAGCTTTAAAGTTGTTGAGCAATTGCTCAAATGATTCGGCTTCTACCAGATCTGTCGTGTGAAGCCGGTTTTTTAAGTTCAGATAATGATAGCCAAGTTCACGGCCGTAAATAAACAGACGCTGAACTGACGAAAGGCGTGGATTAAGTAATAGTCTGTTTCCCTGCGCTCCCGGAATGGTCAGTGACCTGATGCTGGCAAATTCCGGATTGACCTTTTCGTTGATATGTTCAATTTTATAATGGTACTTTTCAGTTAATATTCCGGATAAAAAATCCTCATTAACCAGCATTTCTTCTGCAACCTGGTGAGTCGTCAGAAACTGCTCTGCTTCCAGTTCGATGTCCTCGAAGTAATTATCGTGCATTTCCTGGTAAGTCCGCAATGCAGAGAAGTAAAACTTCTCTATAGACATGTTGTAATTACGGGCAATTTCGATGAGCGTTCCTACAAAAGCACTAATCTTCATAGGCGCATCGGACAGAATTTCCAACAGGTTTGCAGGGTCTATTCCGAAAAGTTCGAGCGGGAGTTCTGTAAGAATGTTAGAGCTGAGAAGTTCGGAAATTGGTTCAAGACGTTTGCTGAGTTTAAGCGAAACCAGGGTGTCGTAGTCCGTATCCATCGCAGCGGCCAATGCAATGATCTTGTCAGATTTGGGATATTTTTTACCTTTTTCTATCTCATTAATATAGGATAACGACAACCCCGATTTCCGGGAAAGCTCGTTGAGCGATAACCCTTTGTCAAGACGAAGCTGCTTTAATTTTAGTCCAAAGACCAATTTGACGTTATCGGTATTTATAGCCACTGCAAAAAAATGGAAGTTCAGGTTTACTTTGAAGATCTGGGTCTCGCGCTGGAACCAAAGCTGGCAATATAGCTAAATATCAACAGATCCAGAAATTCAACGGGCCTGTTTAAATGGATAAAAAATAAGGCGGAGCTATGTAAAATATGCTCCGCCTGGTCCTTAATGTTTTTATTTTTATCAGAAAATTGCAAATCCAAGCGTTGCCTGGTAAAGATTGCTTTTCTTGCCAAACTGAGAGGCGGTTGTGGCGTTATCAAAATTAATCTTTACAATGTCGGTAAAATTTCCTTCATATCGAACATCAAGACTCAATCTGCCAAAGTCGAAACCTACACCTGCCTGGTAACCATAAGCAAGACGGTTTTTAAATTCCGATTGAGAATTATTTCCGGTAACATCATCAAAGCTATCTCCGATTTTTCCGTTATCCGACAATCTTAAAGACGCCATCGGTCCAACGTTAATACGAAAGAATTTTGCAATTCGCACCCCGAAAAGAACGGGAACATCAAGATTTGAAAATCTTACATCTACTTTGCCGTCAGAATTTTGAACGCCGTCTTCAAATACATTGAATTTACCGCCTTTTTGAGACAAAAGGAATTCAGGCTGGATGTACACATTTCTACCAAATCTAAAAAACACACCGCCTGCAAAACCAAGTGAACGGTTGTCATTATCCTTAAAGTTGAAGGCATTTCCACCTGACGACAAGGTTAAATCGTTGCTGCCGTTGATGTTAGATAGGTTTGCGCCAGCCTTTATCCCAAACCGAAATGCCGGATCATACTGCGCCGAAGCAGAAAAACTGATCACGAGCGCACAAAGTGCAAATACTAATTTTTTCATAGTTTTTAATGTTAAATGTTATTTGGTTTTTAGTTGTTAATAAAAGAATCTAAAAAGCTGTGCCGGGTTCATAACATAACCGGATTACTGCCTTTGGGAATTACTTTCCACACGGCCGTAAAAAGGTCTTTTTAATTTATAGTAAGAGCCGACAACGCTGATTACAAGCAAATCAACTATTTTTGCGGGCGATTTTAACTGACCTTTATTTTGGAATATAGTTTTAAACGGATAGTTCGTTTTATAACCAGTTAATAATCAAATAGAAAGAGAAGTACCGATAATAAATTATAATGATCATGAGTGAGTATAGTCATAGGGATATTGAGAAAAAGTGGCAGGATTTTTGGGAAAATAATGGTGTTTTTAAGGTTGAAAACAAATCTGAACTTCCTAAGTATTATGTGTTGGATATGTTTCCTTATCCTTCCGGTGCCGGTTTGCATGTTGGACATCCGCTGGGCTATATCGCGTCTGACATCTATTCACGTTACAAAAGGCTGAAAGGATTCAACGTTTTACATCCGATGGGTTTCGACAGTTTTGGCCTTCCTGCTGAGCAATATGCGATCCAGACGGGTCAGCATCCTGCCATCACGACCGAACAAAATATTACCCGATATATTGAGCAATTAAAGAACCTCGGCCTGAGCTACGACTGGAGCCGGGAAGTCCGTACCTCTGATCCTTCTTACTACAAGTGGACACAGTGGATCTTTATGGAGCTTTTTAACAGCTGGTATAATAACGATACAAAGCAGGCCGAAGCAATTGAAACGTTGGTTGCGAAGTTTGAAGAAGAAGGTAATAACAATGTTAATGCACCATCAGACGAAGACGTTTCGGTTTTCACCGCCGACAAGTGGAACGCTTTAACGGAAGAAGAAAAATATAAAATTACTTTAAAATACCGCCTGACTTATGTTGCGGATGCGACCGTAAACTGGTGTCCTGCACTGGGTTCGGTACTTTCAAACGATGAGGTAAAGGACGGAGTTTCTGAAAGAGGTGGTTTTCCTGTGATCCAAAAACTGATGCGCCAGTGGATGATGCGTATCACAGCATATTCACAGCGTCTTTTGGATGGTTTGGATACCGTTGAATGGACTGATTCATTAAAGGAGCAGCAACGCAACTGGATCGGAAGGTCGGTTGGAGCACTGGTGAAGTTTCAATTGGTTGAAAAAAAGGAAGAAAGGGAGAATGGATCGAATGGAGAAACGGACAATAACTTCCTCCCTTCCTCCCCATCTTCCTCTTTGTCCCATTTTATAGAAGTTTTCACCACACGTGTTGATACTATTTATGGAGTATCATTTATGGTGATTGCTCCTGAGCATGAGTTGGTAGACGTTATTACAACGCCTGAACAACGCGGTGAAATTGATGCATATCTTGATAAAACAAAAAAGAAATCGGAGCGCGACAGGGTTTCTGATGTAAAAACCGTTTCGGGAGCTTTTACGGGGGCTTATGTGCTTAATCCTGTAAATGGCGAAAAAGTGCCGGTTTATATTGCAGACTATGTTTTGGCAGGATATGGGACAGGTGCTGTAATGGCGGTTCCTTCGGGCGATCAGCGGGACTGGAATTTTGCAGAACATTTTGGTTTACCAATTATTCCGATTCTTGACGCGCAAAAGGAAACGGATATCCACGCAGATTCTACAAAGGAAGGGCGTTACATCAATTCCGGAATGATCAACGGAATGACATTCCATGAAGCCAATCAGACTTTGATCCAGTGGCTCGAAGAAAAGGGTGTTGGTAAAGGAAAAATTAATTACCGTTTGCGTGATGCGGTTTTTGGCCGTCAGCGTTACTGGGGTGAGCCGGTTCCGGTTTATTATAAAAATGACAGCAACGGTCAGCCATTGCCCTATTTGCTGGATGAAAGTGAATTGCCTTTGAACTTACCCGAGGTTGATAAATATTTGCCAACAGAAAGCGGAGAGCCGCCGTTGGGCAGGGCAGAAGGCTGGGCGCATGGATCGGGTAATGCCTACGAACTGAGCACAATGCCGGGCTGGGCAGGAAGCAGCTGGTATTGGTACCGGTATATGGATTCTAAAAACGAAAACGAATTTGCGTCCAAAGAAGCGATTGAATACTGGAAAGATGTGGATTTGTACATAGGCGGAACCGAACATGCAACGGGACACTTGTTATACAGCCGTTTTTGGAATAAGTTTTTGAAAGACAGAGGTTTTGTGCCGGAGGAAGAGCCTTTCAAAAAGCTGATCAATCAGGGGATGATTCAGGGCCGCAGTAATTTTGTTTACAGGGTTAAAAGTGAAAATTATAGCAAACCGGTTTTTGTAAGTGCGGGTTTGAAGTCACAATATGATGTTACGCCTTTGCATGTTGATGTCAATATTGTGGAAAATGATATTCTCGATGTTGAGAAATTCAAAGCGACGCGGAATGACATTGCAGGAGAAAACGCCGAGTTTATTCTGGAAGACGGAAAATATCAGTGTGGCTGGGAAGTGGAAAAAATGTCCAAATCCAAATTCAATGTCGTTAATCCGGATGACATCGTAATCAAATATGGTGCAGATACCTTGCGGCTTTACGAAATGTTCCTGGGACCGCTTGAACAGGCGAAACCCTGGAATACAAACGGGATCGACGGAACGTACCGGTTTATTCGGAAATTCTGGCGGTTGTTCTACAATGACTTAGGCCAATGGATGATTAAAGATGTTCCTGCAAAACCGGAAGAACTGAAAATCCTGCACAAAACAATCAAAAAGATTGAAGAAGATATTGAGAATTTTTCTTTCAACACAGCGGTAAGTGCATTTATGGTTTGTGTAAATGAGCTGAGCAGTTTGAAATGCCAAAGCAGAGCCGTTCTGGAAGAGCTGGTTATCCTTCTTTCACCGTATGCTCCGCATATTTCCGAGGAACTTTGGGACGCGCTGGGCAACGAAAAAGGAATGGTTTCAAAAGCCGCCTTCCCAAAATTCGAACCAAAATATATCGTTGAAGCTATTTTTGAATATCCTATCCAGATTAACGGTAAAGTACGAATTTCGCTTCCGTTTGCATTGGATACTTCACCTGCTGATATTGAGAAAGAAGTGCTGGCCAACGAAGTAGTTCAAAAATGGATGGAAGGTAACACACCTAAAAAGGTGATTGTAGTTCCGAAGCGTATTGTAAATGTGGTTCTTTGAGGAGGATTTAAAGAAGATAAAGTAGTCAGGAGTTAAACGCTCATAAATTAGAAAAGAGGATGTCCGCTGTTTGCAGCAGTCATCCTCTTTTTTTACAGTCCGAAGCTAAGAAGTCAGAATACGCATCAAGCAAACTTCGCTTATTTCATCGAAATTAATCTTTCCGGCTGTTTGTCAAACAATTCGAGCGTTTTGGTTTGTTTTTCACCGCCACTCACGATCTGAAGTTTGTATTCGCCGGAAGGCATGTCGCTCATGTTGAGTGAACGTCTTACTCTAGTTTCATTTTTACCTGTTATTTCACGGTACAAAACTTCGCCTCTGCTGTTTTCAAGCAGGATTACGGTTGGTTTGTTGTTAAACTTGTCAATGCTTACGTTAATTTTTCCGGATTTGGAGGCGTAAACTCCGGTACCGAAACCGGTTGCTTTTTTTGCTTCTTTGTCATTCGCCGAAGCGTTAAAAACAAGAACGGTACTTAATGCGATTGCTGCGATCAGAGATTTAATTGAGATTTTCATGGCTGGCTAATATTTAGAGTTTGATTTTGTTCCCGTTTAAGAACAAGACAAATGTAAGTGTTATACTAGGTACTATGTTATACAAAGTACATGAGTGGTTGATTGACTTACTTGAACGGTATTTGCTGGTTACAGCATAAAAAAACCTGTTCAATTGGCATGGTGCCGCTTAAACAGGTTGGCTAATAGTATTGATGAAGTGCTAACGAATGCTCGGTTTAATCTGCTGATGAAGCGTTTAAATATAATGTGTGTACCCGCGTGTATAGAGCTTGTCTAAGGATGTAGACTGGTTTAACTCTAAATGGTCACACGCCGACCGAAATATTTTTACAGTAATTTTGTAAATAACTATGTGTCAGTTCGTAACCCTTCTAAAATTTATTTCAACAATGCTGTTGCTTTGTCAATTTCAGCTGTGAAAGATTTTAAAGCTTCGCTCACACGCAGAATTCCCTGTTCCGCTTCTGTCCAGTTTTTTTGTTCGATGGCCTCGCGGATCATAGGCAAAGTTTTTACTCCATAACCTGTATAAAAGCCAGGAGCATAAATCTGATGTTTGTACCATGGCCGACGGGGCAGTCCTTCCTGATTAATAAGTGTTCTTTCTGTTTTGTACAAAATCTCATTCAGCTTGCCCAGATTTGCCGCAGGAACGTTTTCTGTTTTCCCGGCTGCCTGTGTGTAAGCCGATGCACTTTTTTCCAAAGTTGCCAATGCATTTTCCAAAGGAGCAAAATTCATATAAGGAGCAACTTTCATAGGTTCCGGTTTTACAAATGCTTTTTTCGGATCTGCTGCCAGCTGGAAACGGTTATCGTTTATAAGCTTGTTATGCTCTTCCGCTTTCGTTCTTACCGTTTCAAGAGCTCGTTTGATTTCGGTAGCATACGTTTGAACCGTGTTTGAGAAATTGCTGAAATCGAATGGCAAAACTTCCGAGTTGGCAAAACGCAGCACCGAATGACCGGCCGTTTTTGCCAGTGCTATTCCGTAGGAGAAATCACCATCTTTAAACCGGACATAATTGTCATAGGAATCATAAATAGAATGGTAATCGCCGCCACTGTCTTCACCGCCAAAACCTAAATTCATGGATGCAATACCTAAATGCTGGATAAAAGGTGTGTAGTCTGATCCCGATCCAAGTGCGCCAATTCTTAAGTCACTTCTTGTTTTGGCGTCCTGTTTCATTGCAGGCGTTCCTTCGATAAGCATTCTTGAACGCAGACGGTCAATTACAGTTCCTCCCTGTTCAGGATCCGGGACACTTGCTCCAACCTGATTGATAAATTTTTCCAGCGTATGCGATCCGCCTGCACCTAAAAATCCACGGCCATTGCCATCGGTATTGATGTAAACAACCGTGTTGGCCGATAATGTTTTCTGGTATTTTTCTACCCATTCAGTTGAACCTAATAAACCCGGTTCCTCGCCGTCCCACCAGCAGTAAACAATTGTACGTTTTGGTTTCCAGCCTGTTTTTAACAATTCTCCCAGTACACGTGCTTCTTCCAGTTCGGACACCGCACCGCTCACAGGATCACTTGCGCCAAAAACCCAGGCATCATGGTGGTTTCCGCGTACAACCCACTGATCCGGAAATTCAGAACCTTTTATTGTAGCAATCACATTGTAAGCAGGCACAATGTCAAAGTTGAATTCCAGTTTCAAATGTACTTTGGCTGGTCCGGGGCCGATGTGGTACGTTATCGGCAAAGCGCCACGCCATGAAGCCGGAGCAACCTGTCCGCCCAATGCTTTGAGTAAAGGAAGTGCATCTCCATAAGATATTGGCAAAACCGGGATTTTCATCATACTGGGTGCTTCCTGAACGGTCAAACGTTTATGATCTTTATCCGCAACAAAACCATTTGTAAGCGGGTCACCTGGCGCTAGCGGAAGATCCACCACCGAGCCGCGCTGGGCACCTGCATCATTTTTGTACGGACCTTTCGGATACACTTCACCCTGGAAGAAACCGTCTTCTTTCGGGTCGGAATAAATGATACAGCCGATTGCCCCATGTTCGTAAGCAACTTTTGGTTTAATTCCCCTCCATGAATTACCATATTTGGCGATCACGATTTTTCCTTTAACGTCTACCCCCAATCTGGCCAGTTCTTCATAATCTTCCGGAATACCATAGTTTACAAAAACCAGATCCGCCGTAACGTCGCCATCCGCCGAAAATGCGTGGTAGGGAGGAAGTACATCTTTTGTCTGACCGGATGTTGCATCCTCTTTCACCGCCCGTTCTGCAAGAGAAGCTTTAAATTTTGTGGGTCCAGTCATTTCCAGTATACGAACCTTTGGAGTAGGGAAAAGGACAAAAGAAGTATCCAGATGCGCTTCAAATCCCCAGGAAATAAGTTTATCACGCAGAAAAAGCGCATTATCAAGTCCGTAAGCCGAACCAAGCTGGTGAGGGAATGCAGTCATTCTTTTCATCCAGTCCTTGATATTATTCACCTGAAGCTGCTTGTCAAAAGAAGCTTCAAGGTCCAGTTCCTTTTTGGCGGCGGCCGGACCAAACCCCATCACTGCCTGGGCATCAGCCTGATTCAGCAGCATTGGACAAATGAAAAGCGCATAAATTGCTTTTTTGAAAATGTGTTTCATAGACGGGAGTGAAATTTGATAGAAAATGTAAAGGTTAGCTCTAATATAAATGATATTATAAAGCGATGCACACCTGCCGCGGGATAATCCTACAATTCATATTATTTCTTCAATGCCGGATGAATTACCTTTCTTGTTTCTTCACTTTCAGTACTTTATAGCACATCAGGTAACTGAGGAGGCACATATGTTGTTTTGGCCGAAGCAATAAGTTTTTTTGTCAAAAACAGAAAACTTAAATGCTAATTGTTATAGATTAGCACAAATATTTCACATTGCGCCTTGATATTGCTGCGAACTAATTCCATTTTGATGTACACTCGTCAGCTTGTATGATGTTAGAAGAACCTGATAATGACTTGTGGGAACAATTTATCTCCGGAAATCAATCTGCGTTTAGCAAATTGTACGCCCGCTATGCAGATGTTTTGTATGCGTTTGGATTACGCTATACAAGTGATACCGATCAGGTGAAAGATTGCATTCATGATCTGTTCATAGATCTTCATCATTACCGGCACGGATTGGCAAAAGAGGTGAATGTAAAGTTTTATCTTCTCAAATCGTATAAACGAAAACTGAATGCAGCCAGCAGAAAATCTTCAATGCTGAGCTTGAATGGCTGGAATACCGAAGAAACACTGCCGATCAGCAACTTTTCTTTCAATATTGAGCAGGAAATTATTCTGGACGAAAGACAAAAAGAAATGCTGCACATGCTGGCTACCCAAATTAATCAGCTTCCCGAAAGACAGCGTGAAATTCTGTACCTAAAATTTACCCATAATCTTGAATATGAAGAAATTGCATCCCTTATGCAAATCTCCGTCCCCACCTGCCGAACCTTTGTTTATCGTGCTTTGAAAGAACTTCGCGGTAAGCTGGAACTGACTACTGTCTTGCTTCTTTTATGGTTTTAAATAAATTTTCTTCTTTTTATTAAAAAAAATCTTTTTTGAAGTCTATATCATTTGAGTTTTCTTCTCTTGTGTATGAAACACGATAAGAAATGGCTCAGAAAGATAGCAACCATGATCATGCAGATGATCCGGAGGATGAAAAAAAGGTGAGTGAAAATACCAGACTTTTGTTTGGTACATTAAAGGAGGACATCCTGCCGGCCGCGGAAAAAGAGCTGATTTGGAACCGCATTCTGGAATACGTCCATGTAAATGATAACACAGTACAGGATAAACCGTTTGGGCGGGTAATCTGGTATCAGGCAGCTGCTGCAATTGCTCTTTTGGTACTGGTTGGTTTGGGATACAGCAAACTGAAACCAAATAGGGAAGAGGAAATGCTAGCTGCTGCTAAACAGGTATCTTTTAATTCGGCTGATACGCAGCTTTTGCTTGATGATAAACGAACAATTGATCTGAAAGGTGAGAACTCCGATGTTGTATATCAAAATGAAGTAATCCGCCTGGATTCCCAGACGATTGCCAGGCAAATTACTGTTGCTCAAAAGCCGGGGCTGAATACACTTGTTGTTCCTTTTGGTAAAAGATCTACAATTACGTTGCCTGACGGAACCAAAATATGGCTGAATTCAGGCTCCAAGCTAGTTTATTCTTCTGATTTTCAAAATGGTAAAAGACAAGTCTTTTTGGAAGGGCAGGCTTACTTTTCAGTCACTCATGATACCGAAAATCCCTTTTATGTTCAGACTAAAAATATGAATGTAAAGGTGTTGGGGACTGAATTTGATGTGAGTTCTTATGATGACGATAGCCGGTCCTATGCTGTACTGGCCCAGGGAAGTATCGAGCTGGCTACGGAAAAGGATGCATTGTTTGGTCCAAAAAAGACCACTCTGATTCCGGGAACAAGAGCAGAATATGGCGAATTGTCAAAAGGTGTTCGGATAGCCAGAGTGAATGTAGAAGATTATATTTCCTGGAAGGAAGGTTACCTCAAATTTACCAATACTCCGCTTAACGAAATTCTTAAGAAGCTTTCGAGATACTATAAATACGATCTAAGTGTGCAGAATGCGGAGGTCGGCGAGGAGACATTTTCGGGAACGCTTGATTTACAGGAGAACATAGAACATGTATTAGACGTAATTTCTACGACAACTTCATTGAGCTATCACAAAACGGAAAGGAGGTTTATTTTAGAAAAAGGCGCTACCAAAGAATAGAAAACGGAAGACGCGGCAACGTCTTCCGCTAAGTCACACTTGCCGGCAAGCAAGTGATTTTTAAACAATTGTGTTCAACAAAAGTCGATTCAAATTTATGAAAAAATTTGTCCATTCAGGGTATTGCCCTTTGGGAGAATTCAACCCACAAAAATTATTCAGAATTATGAAGCTTACGGTTTTACTGTTATGGGTCGCAATGATGGGTGTCCACGCTACGGGATATTCTCAAAAAAACCGCATGGACGTCAAAATCAGGAATGGTAATTTGTCCGCTTTATTCAACCAGATCCAGCAGAAAACAGACTATCTGATTTTCTATAAAGATGATTTAATAAAAAAGGCGTCTAACCGCCCGATTAACCTGGATCTGCACAACGTGAAGGTGTCGACTGCTCTGGATCAGGCTCTACAAAGTACGGATCTGGACTATAAGATAAACGGCAGACAAATCGCTATCATTGAAAGAGAGGCCAGACGCCCCTTACATGATCAGCTTTCCGCTGTTAAACTTTTAGAACCGGAAATCTCACAGATCTTATTGCAGGAAGTGACAGGCGTTGTCCGCGACAGCAAAGGTGCAGGACTACCGGGTGCGGCAGTTACGGTAAAAGGTACGACCAAAGGGGCAACCACGGATGTAAACGGCGCTTTTAAACTCAGTGTGGAGAAAAGCGATATTCTTGTTTTTTCATTTATTGGTTATTTGGGAAAAGAAGAAATTGTGGGAGACAAAACCACTTTTAACATCGAGCTGAAAGAAGATGCGGCAGGCCTGGAAGAGGTTGTGGTTGTTGGATTTGGTACACAAAGAAAAATCACGACGATTGGCGCACAGTCTACCGTGTCGGTAGCAGATCTTAAACAGCCGGTGAGAAACCTTACCACAGTTTTGGCAGGAAGAATCTCCGGCGTTATTTCAGTCCAGAGAAGCGGAGAACCTGGTTATGACAATGCATCCTTATGGGTTCGGGGCGTTTCGACTTTTACCGGTACGAGTCCTCTGGTTTTGGTAGATGGTATACAACGTGATTTTGCCAATATAAACCCTGAAGATATTGAAAGTTTCTCTATCCTGAAAGACGCATCGGCAACGGCGGTTTACGGGGTGAGAGGAGCAAACGGCGTAATATTGATTAATACAAAAAAGGGTAAACCAGGTACTCCGCAGATCAACGTTGGTTTAAGTCAGGGGATAACCTCATTTACCAAATTGCCCAAATTTGTTGATGGCGGTACTTACATGGAAATGGTAAATGAAGCCAAAACGACCCGTGGAAATCCGGCTTCTTACTCTCAGGATGCGATCAATAAAACACGAAGCGGAGAGGATCCTTATCTTTATCCGGATGTGAACTGGATGGATGAGATATTTAACAAAACGGGAAAAAATACGCGGGTTAATTTTAACATTACCGGCGGATCTGAAAATGCGGACTATTACATTTCTACTTCTTATTTTAGTGAAACGGGGCTTTTTAAAACAGATGGCCTGGCCAATTACAATTCTGCCATTAAAACCGATCGTTACAACTTTACCTCTAACGTAAATCTGAATGTAACGAAAACCACGAAATTGAGTCTTGGGATTCAGGGGTACATCATGAACGGAAATTTTCCGGGAACAGGAACCAATACGATTTTTGGCTCGGCTATGCAGGCTCCGCCGGTTATTTATCCTGTGAAATATCCGGATGGCAAGATATCAGGTTTGCAGGCGGGCTCCTCCGTTCAGAATCCTTATGATCAGCTCACACAATCCGGTTATGTGACGGAATGGAGAAATCAGCTGTTTTCAAATATCCGGGTAACTCAGGATCTGGGTTTTTGGGCAAAGGGTTTGACCTTCACTTCCTTATTTTCGTTTGATGCTTTTAATCAACATAATATCAGTCGTACGAAAACATCAGACAACTGGCTTGCGACAGGTCGTAACTCCGCGGGAGATTTAATTTATAACCAGACAAGAATAGGAAGTGAGTATTTGAACTATTCACGCGTGAACACAGGAGACAGGCAGTTTTACACTGAAACTTCAATCAATTACAACCGTAATTGGGAAAAACATGGACTCGGACTAATGGTTCTGTACAACCAAACAGATAAAATACCTGGTTTTGCCGATGATTTTATCTTATCTCTTCCTTTTAGAAACCGTGGATTAGCCGGACGCGGGACGTATTCGTATGCCGACAAATATTTAATGGAATTCAACTTTGGTTACAATGGTTCTGAGAACTTCGAACCTTCCAGAAGATATGGGTTCTTTCCTTCAATCGGTTTAGGGTGGGTAGCGTCGGAAGAAAAATTCTTCAAGCCTCTAACAAATGCTTTTCAGCTTCTTAAGTTCAGATTTTCACACGGACAGTCGGGGAACAGCAACATCGATCCCAATAATTCCCGTCGTTTTGGATTTATATCAACCGTCAACAACAACAGTTCCTACACTTTTGGTAAGGCATATGACGATAAAAGAGATGGTCTGGATATTGCCGAATATGCGGCGAGTGTGAGCTGGGAAGTTTCTACGAAGACCAACTTGGGTCTGGATATCAGAGCGCTTGACAATGCCCTTTATTTACAGCTTGATTACTTTAAAGAAAAGCGCGACGGAATTTTCCTTAGACGATCTTCCCTTCCTGCAATTTTTGGTCTGAGAAATAATCCATACGGCAATTTGGGGATTACTGAAAATCACGGTATTGACGGAACACTGGAATACAACAAAAGAATCGGCAAACTGGATTTTGGTATCAGAGGAACATTTACCTATGCAAAAAACAAAGTGATCGAAGATGATTTGCCACCATGGAAATATCCATGGCTGGAAAGAAAAGGTAAAAAGATCGGTCAGCGCTTTGGCCTGGTAGCCGAGGGTTTATTCGAAACCGAAGAAGAAATCAAATCACATGCGACCCAGGTGGGAAGCGTATTGCCGGGTGATGTTAAATATAAAGATATCAACGGAGACGGTAAAATCGACGCGTTTGATGAGATGCCGATCGGTTTCGGCGCGATTCCGGAGATTGTTTATGGTTTTGGTTTAACACTTGGCTACAAAAACTTCTCGCTGGCTGGTTTCTTCCAGGGAATCGGTAATGTGGATATCCTGCTGGGCGGAGAGGGCTTTGTTCCATTCCAGCAGGGAGGAAACCGTGGTAATTTGTTATCAGAAATTACAGACCGCTGGACCCCCGAAAATCCCAATCAGGATGCGTTTTATCCCCGACTTACTTTTGGTGATGAAAACATGAACTACCGGACCAGTACCAGATGGGTGCAGAATGGCCGTTACCTGCGGCTTAAAAGTCTGGAACTGGCTTACAAGTTTCCTCAGCACTGGTTTAAGGCTATCGGTGTTAAAAATTCACGCATCTATCTTTTGGGTTACAACGTGTTGACATTCAGTAAATTTAAAATGTGGGATGTTGAACTGGGTGACGGTCGCGGAGCTGCTTATCCGAACCTGACAAGTTTTAATGCAGGTATTGACTTTAATTTCTGACATCCGAAACAACGAACGAAAATGAGAAAGATAATAATATTTAGTTTTCTGCTCGCCGGCATTCTTGGAATTTCATCATGCAGTGAAGATTTCCTTAATCAGGTTCCGAATGACAGGCTTACAATAGATCAGGTTTTTCAAAGAAGAACGGAAACCGAACGTTATTTATATGGAGCTTATTCCTACATCAGGGACGAGTCCAACCAGTGGACCGAAAATCCCTGGGCAGGAATGTCCGATGAGGCAGACATGACCTGGGCGAGGAGCGGTTACAACAGCTATTTTGCCAACATTGGCAGTTGGGATCCAACGTCGAATTTCTTTAATTTCTGGAATCATTATTACCAGGGAATCAGAACATCGACCTATTTCATGCAGCGGGTAGGAGAGAATGCGGAAATTCTCAGACTGCCGGAAGGAAAGCAGCTGATCACAACATATACTGCTGAGGCCAGGGCGCTGCGCGCTTATTTTTACTTTTGTTTGCTGAAACAGTATGGTCCGGTAATCATATTAAAGGGAGATGAAGTAATACCTCCCGATCAGGCATTAACCGATGTTCAGTTGCCAAGAAATTCTTATGATGAATGTGTCAGCTACATTATTGAAGAACTTGACAAAGCCGCGGCTGATCTGCCCGAGTGGTATAGCGGGGACCGGGAGTACGGCCGGATGACAAAAATTTTCACTAAGGCAGTTAAGGCACGTTTGCTTTTATATGCAGCAAGTCCGTTGTATAATGGAAATACAGATCAGGCCGGCATGAAAAATGCGGATGGAAAACAGCTGATAAGCCAGCAGTATGATGCTACAAAATGGAAAAAGGCAGCAGATGCTTCGAAAGCAATTATTGATCTCAACCGCTTTTCGCTCTTCAAACAAAATGATGCTGCCGGCGTTTTTGATCCGTACCTGTCATGCCAGAATGTGCTGCTAACGCCCTGGAACAGCGAAGTGATTTTCGCCCGTGTAGATAATGGCTTGCAGGATTGGGAACGACATGCTGCCCCTCGCTTTGGCGGCGGTTGGAGCGGCATAGGTGTTACGCAGAATCTGGTGGATGCATTTCACATGGCCAATGGCAAAAACATCAGTGAAGCAGGTTCGGGTTATGTTGAAGAAGGATTTTCTGCTTCTGCCGATAAATATACAAAAGCCGGAACTTACAATATGTGGACGAAACGCGAACCAAGGTTTTATGTTTCAGTCGTTTATAATGGAAGTCAATGGATGAATACATCCGATGGTGTGAAAACGGTCGAACTATTTAACACAGGTAATACCGGAAAGGCGGGATCCTATGATCATTCTGCAACGGGGTATCTGGTAAGAAAAAATGTGGATCCAAATTCAAATCCAAGAATCAGCCGTTATTCGAGAAGGCCGTTGGTGTTTTTTCGTTTGGGTGAAACTTACCTTAATTATGCAGAAGCGCTCAATGAAGTTGAACCGGCAAATCCCGATATACTTAAATACGTCAACCTCATTCGGGAGCGAGCAGGTATCCCAGGCCTTGCAGCAGGTTTGACACAGGCTCAGATGCGGGAGGAGATCAGGAATGAAAGACAGGTAGAGCTGGCGTTTGAATATATTCGTTATTTCGATACCCGTCGTTGGAAAATCGCTGAACAAACCGATGCGGGTCCGTTTTATGGCATGAATGTGGACGGAGGCAAAAGCGTAAATGATCCTGAGTTTTATAAACGTAAAGTATTTGAAAACCGGGTTTTTAAGAAATCTTATTACTTTTTTCCTTTACCACAATCAGAAATGGACCGGAACAAAAACCTTGTTCAAAATCCAGGATGGTAAAGTTTAAATAAAAAATCAGGGCTGGTCTACCTAATAACCAGCCCTGATTTTTTTATTCCTTTAAACTCTTGATATAAGCAATCGTCTGTGGGATTTGTTTTAAGTAAGACGGACTTTCGTCTTCGATAAAATAGTGAACGATACCCGCTTTTTTTGCTGCTTTCAGTACGGCAGGAATGTTGATGGAGCCGGTTCCCAGGGCCACATCATTGGTGGTAGGAGTGCCGCCTGAAAGATTTCCCTTAACACCTTTCCTCAGATCCTTCAAATGCATAAGTTTCCATCTGCTGCCATATTTCGTAAGTAAAGCAGCCGGATCCTGGCCTGGGAATGCGGTCCAGAGAATGTCCATTTCAAATGAAACGTATTCAGGATTTGTATTTTTTACAATGTAATCAAAGAGCGTTCCGTCTTCGTAAGGCACAAATTCATAGCCATGATTGTGGTATGTTAAAGTAATGCCGTTTTCTTTTAAAGTTTTGCCGGCTTTGTTAAAATCCGCGACTGCCTTTTTTGCATTTTCCAAAGTAAAACTTTTTGAATCATGTGGTATCCACGCAACCATTACATACCTGGCACCCAGAATCTTAGCGTTTTTAATTGTCTCGTCGGCGCTTTGGGCCAGCTGATTGTAGTCCGCTCCGATACTTACCATTTTTATACCTCTTTTATCCAGCTGCTTGCGCAGTTCTTCGGTAGATATTCCTTTAATCGGCCCTCCTTCCATTTCGGTGACACCCAGGGATTTAATGGTATCCAAAGTCGCCTCAATTCCGTTTGGCCAGCTTCCCCGGAAAGTATATGCCTGTAAGCCAATTGGCTTGGTATATAAAGTCTTTTGTGCAAAACCGCTTGTGGTTAACAGAATTCCCAGAAAAAGATAAATCAGTCTGTTCCTCTTCATTTTTTGTATTTAAAAATGTATAAATTCTTTTTTTACAAAAGTATCCGGCTTTCCAAATCCTACTGTTAGAGAACTGCGGTACCATGTTGTCTTTAACAATAAACCCGGAGATCATTTCGACCTTCGGGCTTATTTATTTTTAATTAAAACCGGATCAAAATCCTTCTGCTTTAATCTGTTTCTCAGTTACTTCCCCGTATTTTTTTACCTGATCCCTGATCTCGCTTGCTTTTCCAACCATGATGAATTGCAATTTATCTTTCGGAAAATAATCTGCGATAATCTGTTTGGCCTGGGCAGTTGTTAATCCGTCAACTTTGGTCTGGAAGGTATTGATATAATTTTCGTCAAAATTAAAGACATACATATCTGTCAGCAGTCTGGCTAATGCGCCTGCAGATTCATAATCGGGCGGGAAATCACCTTTTACGTAAGCCTTAGCAGAAGCAAGCGTCTTCTCGTCAATTCCACTTTTATGAAGACTGTCCAGGACACTCAGCGCCATATCAACTGCAGGAACAGTCGTTGAATTTTTTGTAAAAGTGCTGATGGCAAAGGTGCCAGCATATTTGTATCTCCCAAACCGGCTGTTTGCACCGTAAGTCAGTCCTGAGTTGACACGCAGGGCATCATTAAGCCAGGAAGTAAAACGTCCTCCTAAAATAGTGTTTACAACGATAATGGGTACATAGTCAGGAGAGCTGTAATCGACACCCTTTCCGCCGATCAGAAATGTTGTTTCCCGTGCATCGTCTTTATTAACCAGCAACACCCGGCTTTTGTCAAAGGTCAGGTCAGGAGCAACACGTTTGATCATTCTGGATTCTGCTGTTTTCCAACCGTCGAACAAACCGGTAATCCGTTTTTTCATATCCGCCGTTTTGAAATCCCCAACGATGGCAATAGCTCCTTTTCCGGTTGTATAATTACTTTTGTAAAAAGCCTTTGCGTCGTCTGCTGTGATTTTTTCAACAGTTGATTTAATACCGCCTCCGGGAGTAGCGTAAGGGAAATTTTTAAATACAAACGTATTGAAATAATTTCCAATCACCGAACGCGGACTTTCTTTTGCCTGGTCAAGATCCAGTAAAGTTCTTTGTTTGTGTTTATTAAATTCAGTTACGTCGAAAACGGGATAGAGCAGGACTTGTTGAATAATATCAAAAAGTTTATCCTGATCTTTCACTGCGAAGGAAGATGTAAGGCCCGAATTATCTTTTGAAGCATAGGTGGATAAGGAAGCTCCTACAAAATCCGTCAGCTCTTCAATCTGCGGTTTAGTATATTTTTGTGTGCCAAAAAGCAAACCGTCAGAAGTGAGACTTGCCAGCCCGTAGCGTTCGCCGTCATGTATAGATCCGGCATCAAAAACGGCCGATACGTTGATCAAAGGAACTTCGTGTTGTTCCATCAGATAAACTGTCAAACCGTTTTTTAGCTTGAACTTCTCGTATTTGGGTACTTTAAAATTGTTCTGCGCCACAGCCGAAAAGGATATCATGGCCAGCAGTCCAAGGAATATATGTTTCATATTTTTATTAGCTAATGACTATCCGCGATACGCTTTTTAGCCCTTGTTTTTATTATTACCTTTTGGCGATAAATGTTAGTTTCACTTTCCTGATTTCTTATCACCTTTTTCAGGCAAAAGATATCCTGCGGTCCGGTTTCTTTCTGTGAAGTATTTGGCAGCTACACGTTTTATGTCTTCTGTTGTTACTTTCTGGTACGCCTGAGGGGCATCGAACATTTTTTTGTAATCCCCGAAAAATACATCGTAAGTTCCCAGGCTATTAGCCTTACCATTAATGGTTTCCAGAGAATGATAAAACTCCATCAGCTTCTGATTTTTAACCTTTTGCAGTTCATTTTCGGTTACACCGCTTTTTACAATGTTGTCTATTTGTGCGATGATTGCCTTTTCCAGGTCAGGAGCAGAGATTCCATTGCCGGCAACTGCATAAATGTTAAAAATATTGGGATCGAAACCTTCTCCTAAAAAAGTAAAAACCCTTGAAGCGATGGTTGTATCCATCACAAGTGACTTAACCAGTCGGGAGGAATTTCCTGAGGAAAGCAGACTGCTGAAAAGATCCAGGGCGTAGTAATCTTCATGACCGGTTTGCGGCGTATGATAGGCCAGCAAAACATTTGGCGTGGTAATGTCCTTATAAGCGTTGACCCGGCGTTCGCCATTTTGCTGAGGTTCGATCGTCCTGATCTTAGGAGGTAGTCCGCGTGCTGCGATCGGAGCCATGTACTGGTCAGCCAATTTTTTCACCTGATCAAAAGTGATGTCGCCAACCACAACAACCGTGGTATTGTTTGGCGAATAGTAAGTTTTGAAATAAGTTTGCAGATCCTGCTGTGTCCAGCTTTTGATATCTGATTCAAATCCGATCACGGGAAACATATAAGGGTGCTCCTGAAATGCAACGGATTGCACAAGTTCACCAAGCAAGCGGTAATTGCTGTTTTCCAGTCCTGTGCTGCGTTCGGACAAAACTACGCCTCTTTCGCTCTCAACCATTTTGGGGTCAATGTTCAGGTCGGCAATCCGGTCGGATTCAAGTTTGAAAATCGTTTCAAGAGCATCCTTCTGAAACCAGTCGGTATATACAGTAACGTTCTCAGTTGTATAGGCATTGTTGGAGCCGCCATTGGCCTCCATCACCCGGTCAAATTGTTTCGGTCCGTAGTTTTTGGAGCCGTTAAACATCATGTGTTCGAAAAAGTGTGAAAGGCCGGTGATACCATGCACTTCATTGCGTGATCCTACTTTCCAGAACAGATACATGTTGGCTGTCGGAATCGAGTGATCTTCCAGAACAAGAAACTTCATTCCATTAGCCAGTGTAAAGGATTTGACATCCTCCGGCTTTGTTTGTGCATTAACCGTACTCAAACCGGCCAATAATGCCGCTCCAAGCAAAAATTTTCTTAGCCTCATCGAAATGGGTTTTGTTGATTGATGATGTAATGATAAGAAAAAATAATAAGTCAGATTTTAAATAATATTTGGAAGGAATAAAAAACAAACTTAATACTAGTCCCTTTTGTAGAATTGTGTCTGATTGTCAGCAATTTGACACTTGTTTCAAACAATTTCCTATGAATTTTGACTATTCTTGTTACTATTTATTGCCCTCTCAGTCTTAACCGTTAACGACCAATGGTCATGGCCACAGTATTAAATTTTAATTTATAACAAACGTTCGTTACCCATTTATCTCCACATTTTTCTATGAACACACATTCTTTACTCAGGTTATCTTTTTTTGTATTTAGCATCCTGCTTAGCCTGGGCTCTTTGGCGCAGGAATCAGCAAGTTCCATCTGTAATAATCCCAATGGTGGCTGTGATACACTTGCGGTAGAAAAAAAAATAAGCCCCTGGCGGGTTGGCGGATTTTTAGGTCCTGCTGTTGCATTCTGCGGAAGCTGGGAGGGAACATTCAACTCCAATAAATACCGGGACAAGTCACTCTTTAACGGAATAGGTTTTAATGCAGCCCTGAATGCTGATTACTTTTTTAAACCGCAAAAAACCAATCGATTTAAACTGGGAGTTGGTGCGGTTGCCGGTTTACAAAACTTTTTTTTCAGGAAGGATATCAACTCATTTATTGACAAGCTTGTATCAGACGCCGGATCAAGTAACGCGGTGATCCAGAAAGGATCTTCGGAAGATCACTACTTTGTGGTTGGGCCCGTTCTTGATTTTCATTTTACTAAAAAGCCACGTTCTCCTTTTCTTGAAGCGTCATTAAGAGGTGGTATATTCCGCTCTACACCGGCGGCAATTTTTGTCTATGACCGGGTAACGGGCAATAATATCTATTCTGTAACTGCTTCCGATAAACGTTATCATGCGGGTATGCTGGCAACGCTTGGTTTTTTCTATCCAAGTAAAAACGGCCTCTGGGCCTGGGGCGTAGAAGCAATCGGTTTCCGTACTAAAATGAACTATATTTTTCCCGGAGAGACGATTTATCCCTTCGAACGTAAACATGGCGGGTTTAGCGCAGGTATTGCAATGCGCAGGAATTTCATAAGAGATGTTCCTGTCAGGAAAGATCCGACTCCGCCGTTAATTTGTGTATCTCCCGAACTTGATCTGAAAATGGGAAGCGAATCCATCAAAGGATTTATATTCAACACAGCTAAAGATACCACCAAAGCCGAGCCAATATTGCTGACCTGGAAAACCCGCAGCGCTGCTGACACAAACACAACAGAAACCTTTACAGCGAGAATTCATCAGCTAAACGGAGCTGAAGACAAAGTAATTGCTTCGGTTATTTGTCAGGAAGGAAACCAGCTTGCTTTCCCTGCGTCTCATCTGGACGTAAATGGCCGCCCCATAACAGGTCAGTATTATGCGACAGTGACCAGCCAGCGGTTATCTGATTGTGCTTCGTGTACAAGTGAAGCAAGTACAACAGGTTTCTCGGTAATTGTCCCGACAGTAAAACCTGATACTGTTATTGGTTGTTACAAACAATGCAATCTTGAAATTTATGCTTACAAAAAGATCAAATCAACAAGGGTTGTATATGGTAAAACATCTACTTCCTGCGTAGGATGTATTTGTCCGGTCGACACAGTTCCAAACACTTATTCGAAATATTATCTTTTGGGAACGGTTGAAATTAAGGATTGTGATCCTTCAAAACTGAACCTGGACGAAGAAATCGCTAAAAATAATATCAAGATCCCAACATGGGCCGGTACCGTTTATACCTCAGTACAAACCAGCGTAGCAGGAAAATGTGATGTGCCGCAAGGCGTTACGAAAGTAAACTACAAGGCAACGGTTACAAAAAGAAAAGTAGGGCCGTTTATAAAAGTGATTGAAAAGAAGATATAGAATTGTTGTAGAAAGAGAAGCCCTCCTGTTCGGTGAACGGGAGGGCTTTTTTGTTGCGGCCAATTGTGAGGTTGGCTGTTGGACGAACAGGTGTTTGTTGATATAGAGGTATTTGGGTTGTTTATTTTATTAATTTAATCAGTGTTTGGTAAACTGTGCTTTATTCCTGCATCTCTCATTCTTATCGCAAAGCTTGTCTATAAATCAGTTCCTCCTCGAAGGATAACGATATTTGTAAGCAGCACCCAGGCTGAATATTGAGACATGTTTATGGTAATCAAAGTTGCTGATCAAGTCATTATTCAGGCTGATTTCCAGACCGTGGCGTCCTTTGAGAAATATGTTAAAGCCGATACCTGCATTAGGAAAAATGCGTATGGTGGCTTCTGAATCATTTACAATTGCCGCAGACGCGCCAGCTCTCACGAACAACCTTTTCATGAAAGAATACCGCAGCCCTGTGCCTAGCTGGTAAATATTGTGGTCGTTTTCTACACCAGGAGCATCAGCATAGTCTTTAACACCGATCGATGCCAGATCCAAATGCGTGTCAACAGATATTGACCGATTGAGCCCAATATTCCAGTGCAATGAAGTAAACCAGGATGAATTATAGTTTTTTGCTATTGGGTATGTTATGCCGCCACCGATGCTTAGTGAGTTTGGTATCTGTGCAAGCAAACAGCCAGAGGGATAGACAAAAGATAGAATGATAAGGTATAGGTATTTCATGTTGTAATAAATGCCAATGTTCTTTTTGGTAGAACCTGATTAGCGGCAATAATCGTTCATCGGTTAAATCCTAAACCGGAGATTTTTCGAAATCAATACATGATGCTGAATTAAGCCCTGGACCGGTCATATCAGAAACTTTCGCACTTGTATTGTTCTCTTATCTGAGTTAAATTAGAATACCTTCATCTTTGTCACCAGAACATATCATGCTCCCAAGGTGGTGGGACAGCAGAAAATAAAAAATAAGAACCCTGAAAATCAGGGCTCTTATCCGAAAATACTCAACGTTAAAACAGAATTACGCACCAGATATCCAAAAAGATGCCAGGTAGCAAAATATTTATTTTTAACTGCCCTGCCGGTTGTTAATACGAGTTTTTCGGAAGAAAGTTTTTCGAAAATGTTGGTATGCTATATCCCAATCGGATAAATTTTACAGTACTTTTGGCACATGACAATTCAGGAACACGAGCAGGAACTTGCAGATCTTCATCTTTTTTTCAAAGCTGCAACATTTCCCACCCCGCCAGTAAAATTAAACCGGTATATGACGCTTCACGATCCAAAGGGATTTGTAGAGATTGAAGCTGAGGCCATTACAAGATACAAAGGAAATGATGAACTTCGGGATAACAAGTTTAAGCATTTAAGGGAATTGAAGGCACTGATGACCGGAGGGTGAGTGAATTGTGCTTCGTTTTCAAAGGAAATAACTAATTGTCTTTAATCCATTTCACCCGCACAATTCTGCTTTGGACGCCATGTTCTGCAAAGAAGTGCTGCCAGTGCAGCTGACGCGAGGATAAATGATCCGTAGGCGATTTGATTTCAATAAAAGCATACTCATCTTCATTCCAAACCATCAAATCGGGGAATCCACGTGTATTTTCACGAAGATTTTGTGAAATTTCGAGAAGCACCTTATGTATCTGTTCAGGGCTTAGCCTTGATATTAAAACCAATACTTTTTCCAGTGAACCTTCGTACCAGGAAACGAGCACATTGGTGGTCCCGAATTTTTCGTCGTAAGTTTTTACAATCACTTCTTCAATCGCCTCTCTGCTATCCATGACTTTCATTCGTTCCAAAAGCTGGGCCGAGCGTTTGTAATAAAAATCAGGAAGAAAAAAGTCGCTGGGTACCCGCTGCAACGGATTGTGAATGGCCTGCACATTCGTATCATAAATAATATCCCAAAACAAAAGTCCAAACAAAGTTCTCCATGGCTCATTTTCACTAAAGACGGCATTAAACCCAAGCTCGCGGTAATAATGAATGGCTCCCAGTTCAACCTGATAACGGTATATGATCGGGATCTCAATGGCTTCCGCAGATTTGAGTGCCTGCGTTGTCCGTTTTACGATCCGTTTCTTTTTATTGTTAATTTTTTCGTAAAAATCCTGACTGAAATAACGTTCGTCGGCATTTTGAGGGTTTTCTGCTATTTCTTCACAAAGTGCCAGTGCTTCATCAATTTCGCCGAGATTGTACAAAAGCCGGACACGTCTTTCCCTTGCCGGGGCATCATTGGTGAGCTGGTAAATACTCAACGCCTGAGAAAGCATCTTTTTTCTTTCCAGCCAGGCGCTTACCCGAACGATAAAAAGATTGTAGGAAGGAAGAGCTTTCGGACTGAGATCTCCCGAAATACCAACCTGCCAGTTCATAAACCAGTCGAAAATCTCCTCCGGAGGAAACTGCTGTTTCATGACATCAAAAGTTTCTTTCATCAAAGAAACCATCAAAGTGTCATCAACATCTTTCCGGGTTTCAAACTGAATTGACAAATACTGTTCATCAAAAGACTGAAAGCGGACATGGCCCAAATCGCGGATGACAAATTCCGTCATATCTGCGTAACGGTTTCCAAAAAAGAGGAACTTCATAAGCATGACCTCACTTTCATAGCTTACCTTAACAACAGGTTCGGCCTGACAGATGATCGCACATAAAGTTTTAAAATCATAGGTAAACAATAACCACCTCACCAGGTCAGGCTTGCGGATGCTTTTGGAAGGCATAACATCCGGTTTCAAGATTTTGGTAAATTCAAGATGCTGCTCCTTTGTAAAAAGATCCATTACTTCTTCCATCCGGTCAAGATGGTCGTCGCAGAGCATTTCTATAAAATCATTTTCCAGCAGTTCTTCCAGCACAGCAGGAATATCGGTTATTTCAGAATAGGATAAACTGTTGACTCTAAAAAAAGATTTACTGCGGTTACTGAAACGGATAAACAGGCATTGCGCATCTTCGGAAAGTCCGCAGTAGCTGTCGAGGAATTTGATTTCTTTTTCATTAAGTACCTGCACATACCTCTTACGGACGAAATCCAGCACATAGCAAAAGTAATCGTGATAGTATTTTGGAGGAAGATCCTGGGGAAACGTTGTATTTTGCACGATAAAAAAAAAGCAGACTTTGATACTACTATTAACACAAAGTTAGCAGACTTTGGTACAGATAAGTTACGCCTTTTTTTAATATTATCGTAAACAACGACGATATTGTGGCCGTATATTCATTTGCCGTTCACCATTGTTTTGTGATAATTTATCTAAAATCGTTTTTATGATTTATTTAGAAAAATATTTTGTAAAAATAGGATTATTATTATCCAAATTTCGTCATTTCCTGATTGCGTAGTATTTTATAAAGAATTGACTTACATTTGTTTCCAATGGAAAACAATTTTACATGCCCATGACAACATTAGATTCTTACAATTTTTCAGGCAAAAAAGCCCTGGTTCGCGTTGATTTTAACGTACCGCTTAACGACAAATTTGAGATCACGGATGATACCCGTATCCGTGCTACAATCCCTACGATCAGCAAAATTCTGGACGAAGGCGGATCGGTGATCCTGATGTCACACCTTGGACGTCCGAAAGACGGTCCGACTGAAAAATATTCTTTAAAACATCTTGTGAATCCATTGTCCCTGATATTGGGCAAAACAGTGAAATTTGCTGATGATTGTATTGGAGAGAGCGCAACAGAACTTGCAGCTGCATTACAGCCTGGTGAGGTTTTACTTTTGGAAAATCTGCGCTTTTATAAGGAAGAGGAAAAAGGAAATGAAGAGTTTGCTGAAAAGTTATCTAAGCTGGGTGATGTATGGGTAATGGACGCTTTCGGAACGGCTCACAGAGCACACGCTTCGACTGCCGTTATTGGTAAATTTTTCAAAGATAAAGTTTGCGGTTATGTAATGCAGGCGGAGCTGGATAATGCAGAAAGGCTGTTAGGTCATTCTGAACGTCCGTTTACTGCGATCATGGGCGGAGCTAAAATATCTGACAAAATATTGATCATTGAAAAACTGATCGACAAAGTTGATAACCTGATCATCGGAGGCGGAATGTCTTATACATTTTCAAAAGCGAAAGGTGGAAATATCGGTAAATCACTTCTGGAAGCAGACAAACAGGATCTAACGCTTGAACTTGTTCAAAAGGCAAAAGATAAAGGTGTTAATTTAATCCTGCCTGTTGATACCGTAATCGCAAACGATTTCAGTAATGATGCTGAACGTAAAATTGTACCGGCCGGCCAGATTCCTGATGATTGGCAGGGATTGGACATCGGTCCGGAATCGATCAAGATATTCTCTGAAATTATAGCCAAATCTAAAACCGTTCTATGGAATGGTCCGATGGGTGTATTTGAATTCCCGAATTTCGCACAGGGAACCAATGCAATTGCTGAATCGGTAGTTGCAGCGACAGAAGAAAACGATGCCTTTTCGCTGATTGGTGGAGGTGATTCTGCTTCTGCAATCAACAACGCTGGATACGGCGACCGTGTGAGTTATGTTTCAACAGGGGGAGGTGCATTGTTGGAGTACATGGAAGGAAAAGTGTTGCCAGGCGTTGCAGCTTTGGAAGCGTAATTACTCAAAAAATACATTCAAAAAGGGTATCCGGTTAGCCGGGTCCCCTTTTTTTTGTTAAAAGGAATCCATCTTTTCATAATCTATCTCCATAAAATCTGCCACGTCTTTAAGCCAGAAATCTTCTATAAACTGAACATGTTCGGCGTGGTTGGAATAATCATCATATTTTTTCTGATCTTCAAATTCCATCAGCAGGCCGTAGTCAAAGTTGTTTTTTAAACTTTTCTGTTTTAAAACCTGGAAGTTTTCTACACCAGGAATCGCTACCAGCTTTGCTGCTGCTTCTAAAAAGGTTGCTTCCTGCGGAGAATGTTTGGGATGGTTGAGTTTGAAAAATACAGAATGATAAATCATCGCGGTTTATTATAAGTTGGTATGATGTCCAAGATATAAATAATCTTTTTCTTTTCCTGAAAGAGCAAATCCAGTATTGACCTGCTTCAAATAAGAAATTCCACATTTAGTTTGAAAAACGGTCTGGCTCGGATTTTTAATGCACAGTTCATCACCAAAAATGAGAAGTCATGTTATATCCACACGATCAGTCGCCGGTTTTGTTTAAAGACAAAGAAGGCATTAACCGCGAAGGGAAGTATGTGCTGAGCATGCAGGCTTTTATCGAACTTGCCGGCGATGAAGGACCGGAAGATTGCAGCAATGTATTTCCCGAAGCCGATATTATCCAATGGGAGTATCTTGAAAGATCTGAAATGGACGGCGGGCTTATTGAGGCGTTTTAAAAACCTTTTTTAAATTTTATGATATTTCTTAATGGTTTTAGACGAGTAAGTTTTTAAGAATTATTTTCTTAATTTTCATCGCATAAATAATTTGGACAGGCTAAAAGTTTTGTTCCTTTTTCAACTATAAAAATACCTCCGGCGTAAACCCGAATACACATAATGACCATTAGCAAAGTTAAAAAGCGCGTTGCCATTCTTGGCGGCGGACCCAGCGGATTATTTATTTATAAAAGACTTGTTGAATCCAATCCTCAGAATTTTGAGATAACGATATTTGAAACAAAAAAACAACTTGGGGCGGGCATGCCTTACAGCCAGGATGGGGCAAATGTTGAACATGTTACCAACGTTTCGGATAACGAAATTCCCGAAATCGTTACTTCAATTCAGGACTGGATACAAACTGTTCCCGATGACTCTTTGTCTAAATTTAATATAGACAAAAACAAATTCAGTGAATACCGGGTATTGCCCAGGCTGCTGTTTGGCAGATATTTATCTGCACAGTTTGATTTGTTATTATCCCAGGCTGAAAAGTCAGCACTGGCAACCAAGGTTTGCTTCGACAGTAATGTTACCGATATTATCAACAAACCGGATCAGCACGAGGTTTGGGTTGAGATTGGCGGGGAAACTATTTATAAATTTGATTGTATAATTATTTGCACCGGACATAAGTGGCCGGTAAAATATGAAGGCTCAATTCCTGGTTATTTCGACTCGCCATATCCGCCTGCCAAGCTTTCCTTTAAGGCTGATCATCCGGTAGCGCTTAAAGGTTCATCGCTGACTGCCATCGACGCAATCCGGACACTTGCCCGCCGTAATGGGAAATTTTTGAAAAGTGAGACTAATAAACTTTCTTTTCAACCGAATGATGATAGCCTTGAGTTTAAAATTGTGATGCATTCCCGTAACGGATTGCTTCCTGCAATCAGATTTCATCTTGAAGAGCCTCAGTTATCGGCTGATTCACTGCTTACTCAGGAGCAGATCGTTGAGAATATGGTTCAAAATGAGGGATTTTTGTCCTTGGATTATGTTTTTGAAAAAGACTTCAAAGAAAATTTCCGTGAAAAGGATCCGGCGTTTTATAACCAAATTAAAGATCAGGGTATCGAAGATTTTGTTGGGGCGATGATGGATTTTCGGGAAAAAAAAGACCCGTTTCAGCTTTTCAAAGCAGAGTACGCCGAGGCTGAACAATCTATTAAAAGAAAAGAATCTATATACTGGAAGGAAGTACTGGCAGTTCTAAGTTTTGCCATGAACTACCCGGCAAAATACCTTTCAGCCGAAGATATGAAAAGGCTTCAGAAGGTTTTAATGCCTTTGATTTCGGTGGTTATCGCTTTTGTTCCGCAAAGTTCCTGCGAAGAGCTGCTTGCACTTTATGATGCAGGAAAACTGGAAATTATTTCGGTAGGAGAGGATAGTAACGTTGAACCACAAAAAGATGGAGGCATAATTTATAATTATGCTGACGAAAACGATCAGCCGCTTTCCGTTTATTACAAAACTTTTGTGGACTGTGTCGGTCAGCCGCATTTATCTTTTGAGGATTTTCCTTTCTCAGATTTGATTAGAAGCGGAAGAATCAGTCCGGCACGTTTGAAATTTAAATCTGTAACCGAAGGAGAAATTGCTTTGGCAAAGGATAGTAAAAATGTAGAAGCCAGTGAAGATGGTGCGATATACCTGAAAGTTCCAGGGCTGACCATTAATGACGATTTTGAGGTGATAGACCAATCCGGAAACGCTGACAACCGGATTTACATCATGGCAGTTCCTTACATTGGCGGTTTTAATCCAGATTATTCCGGATTGGATTTTTGTGAAGAAGCCTCTTCCCGAATAGTTGAAAGTATCATTTCGAATTTGTCATGAATTCAATGTGCAGGCTGACTGTGTAACCTAGCTCATGCAGTCAGCTTGTTATATCCAAGCCAATAGTTAGATATCAATTCCAAAAGTTTGATAAAATCCTCCGGTTCGTAAGGCTTAATTATAACAGAATTTGCTCCGGCCTGATAGCATTCATTAATTTGAGCATCACTTGCCTGATTTGTAAAAATCACAGCGGGTAATATTGTCCAGGAAATATTTTTGGTGTTTAATCTTTGTCGAATCAGTTTTAGCAGGTGATAGCCATCGATTCCCGGCATATTTAAATCAAGTAAAAACAAGCCGGGCGTTGGTCCTTTGTACCCATCGGCCGAAATCGCAATTAAGTGAAGGTAAAGCGCCTGTCCGGAATCAAAAAAGCGGATCGGATGATTTGGAAGATATGTCTTGAATATATTTCTTACAATAAAGCGCTGGTCTGCATTATCATCAACAAAATATATTTCTTTTTTAAGTTGGGAGCCTGGCAATATAGAGATATCCATGAAATATATTATGATTAGTGAAGTGGCCTGCCTTTAACATATCTGGCTTACGGATGTACGAAAAGCATACCAGTAACCAGGTTTACACACAATTATTCTCCAGCTCAACTCCTTTAAATAAGTAACATGGCCAATCGGAACAGCCAACCGTGCCGCAGTAGTAAAAATAATCTATTTTGCGCTAACAAAATAAGTTGGTGACCGTGTCACTTTAACTATTCGCAGTTTTTAAATTTTGTTTGAGAGTACAGCAGAAGCTATTCGAATTTCAATTGAAGCTTAGTTCCTTACATCTACCCAAAAACTAATGAGGTCAAACCCTTCACAGGAAACTGATTTGCGGATTTTGGAAATTGCGTATCTTGTGGGGATGGAAAGTCCACAGAATTGTTGCAAGCGACTTTCATGGAATCCCAATTTACTCCAACTGAATTTAGCAACCAGGTTTTTATGGAAAAAAATACAACATTAAATACAGCAACTAAAAAAGTATCGATTGCTGTTTTACCTTTTTTGAACCTAAGCAATGATATTGAACAGGACTATTTTAGCGACGGAGTAGCAGAAGAGCTCATCAATGTATTGAGTCATGTCCCTGATTTGCAGGTGGCAGGGCGAACATCTTCATTCACATTCAAAGGAAAAAATCAGGACCTTAGATTTGTTGGAGAACAATTAAATGTCAGCCACATTCTGGAAGGAAGCGTTCGAAAATCTGGTAATAAACTTCGCATCACTGCGCAGCTGATTAATGTGGCAGACGGATATAATATCTGGTCTGAGAACTACGACCGTGAATTACACGATATTTTTGATATTCAGGACGAAATTGCGCTGGCGATTTTAAAGCAGGTAAAAATACAATTATTGAGTGAGGGACCGAGTTCCGCGCTCAAACGGTACACCAATAACGCAGAAGCCTACCAGCTTTATTTACACGGTCGTTTTTACCATAATAAGTTTGGAGGAATTGAAGAGTATCATAAAGCAATCGGATATTTTCAGTCGGCCATTGAACTGGAACCGGAATATGCGCTTGCATATGCCGGCATCGCTTCCTGCTATTTAAATACCTGGTTTTACCGGTTGCTTCCGGCAAGTTATTGTCTGCCGTTGATGAAAGAGGCAACAGAACAGGCATTGGCTTTGGATGACCGCATCGCCGAAAGTTATCTGGCTCTGGCGCGTATGCAGATGTTATACGAGTGGGACTTCACCAGTGCTGCCAATGCATTTAAAAAGGCTCTTGAGTTAAGCTGGAATGGCGCCGATCTACACGGGCAGTTTGCTTTGTATTCAGCTCTTAAAGGAAATCTTGCCGTAGCGGAGGAACATCTGGAAGAGGCGCTGTCGCTTGAACCGTTTTCTTTGATCAATAACTTTTATGCGGCATACGTATACTGGATATTGGAAGACTTCGAAAAAGCGGTAGCTCAAGGAAGAAAACTGGTTGCACTTGAGCCAACATTCTGGGGCGGTCACATGATCAGTGGGCTAAATTTAATTACACTAGAAAATTACCCGGATGCTCAGGAGGCACTGGAAACAGCCCTTGAAATAAATTATAACGGCATCACGCTCAGTGCTTGCGGCGCTTTATTTGGCTTATCCGGGGAAACGGAAAGTGCTCAGGATATTCTAAAACAGATGGTGTCACTCAGCAAAACCCAGGTGGTGTCTAATTATGACATGGGAATCGTACATGCCAGTATCGGCGATGCGGATACAGCTGTTGGTTATTTCCAGAGTGCCATAGATCAGCACGAGCCGCCTATGCTGTTTTTTAAATTCATTGTAAGAGACTGGCTTTTCGGTGATCTGCAGGATGAGCGCTATGAAGCATTTATTCCTCCGGTAGTGTAATGAAGATTTTTTGGTAAAACAATCATTTGAATTCACAAGAGTTTCCTGCACCCATTGAAGAATAGCTGAATGTCCCAGAAAAAATCATTTCCGCAGCCACTTACGATCCTTATGGTTGCTATTGTATTGTCCGCAATCAGCACGTGGCTTTTGCCTGCAGGAGGATACAGTAAGCTGTCGGTTGTTGATAAGTCATTTTCGATATCTGATTCAAAAGGCGATACACTTTTACCTTTAAACCAGGAAACGCTTGACCGGCTTGGGCTGCGGATATCTGTGACGAAATTCACAAATGGCGAGGTGCTCAAACCGGTATCAGTTCCCAATACTTATCAACAGGAAAAGAGCAATCCACAAGGTTTTATAAATGTTATTCAGGCACCAGTCAAAGGTATTTACGACAGCATCGACGTGATCATGTTTATTCTGGTCATGGGTGGGTTTATCTGTATTTTTAATGAAACACGGGCAATTGAAAAAGGTGTTGCTTCACTCTCTTATGCCATGAAGGGGAAGGAGCCCTACCTGATTGTTGTTCTTACATTCCTATTTGCATTTTGCAGAGCCAGTTACGGCATGGAAGAAGAAGCCCTGATGTTTTATCCCATCCTGGTACCCGTTTTTCTGGCGGCCGGTTATGATTTGCTAGTACCGTTTGCAGTTATTTTCGGGGGAAATAGTGTGGGTGGTATTGCTGCTTTTTCAAATCCGTTTTCTACGATTATCGCTTCCAACGCCGCTGGTATCAATTGGAAAGACGGCATTTATGAACGTGTGATCATTTTCTTTTTGCTTACGGCACTATTTACCTGGTATGTGTTGCGTTACGCAGCCAAAGTGAAAAAAGATCCTTCTGCTTCGCTGGTGATCAAAATTGACGGGCTTGTAAAAGTACCCTATGATTTAGGTTTAAGTGAACAACCGGTTCCCGAAAAGCTGGAATTAAAGACGAAAATGCTTTTGCTTATTTTTCTGGCTACTTTTTTAGGCATGATTGGCGGGACTATATTTCTGCAATGGTGGACCCTTGAAATGTCTTCACTATTATTGGCTGCGTCCATTCTAACCGGATTGCTGGCCAATATGAGTGAGGCAAAAATTGTCAGTTCGTTTGTAAGAGGAGCGGAAAGTTTACTGTCTGTGGCATTTATCATCGGCGCGGCCAGAGGCATAACGATCATATTAAATGATGGCCATGTCGGCGACTCCATTTTGTATTATACTGGTAATGTGGTGGCCCAGGTACCGCAGAGCGTTTTCATCCTGATGCTGTTTGTGTTTTTCTTTTTCTTCTCGCTATTTGTTACTTCCACATCAGGAATGGCTGTATTGACCATGCCGATTATGGGAACACTGGCAATCATGGTCAATATCCCCGGCAATCAAATTGTCAACAGTTATTTATATGGTATGAACATCATGTTTTTTGTTTCACCCACCGGCTTGTTACTGCCGTCGCTGGCTTTGGTAAATGTGAGTGTCAAAGTGTGGATCCGATTTATTACGCCCATACTTGTATTTCTGTTTTTGCTTTGTGCCTTGTTTCTGGTTGCAGGTATTTATTTATAACAGTTTAATTCAGGTTAAAAACGATTTGTAAAAATATACCGCAAAGGAAGCGGCCTCACAGGATAATAAGGAGTATCGATTGAATCAGAAACGTAAACATCAAACCTCAACTCATGGAAAATACTTTACAACCCACCTCTGTTACTGAACGCCACAGCTTTCTGGATGTCCTCCGCGGTTTTGCATTACTTGGTGTTTTGCTGGCGAATATGGTAACTCATTCAGGATACTATTTTTTATCAAAAGAGGGAATGGAAGCGTTAGGAACAATAGAAATTGATCACCATTTCGAATGGATCGAACATTTCCTGATCGATGGGAAATTTTATTCCATTTTTTCCATGCTTTTCGGAATCGGTTTTGCCTTGCAGTTAAAACGCTCCTCGTCGATTGATACCCGGTTTCCATCACTTTTTCGGCGGCGTTTGGTAATTATGTTTATCCTGGGGTTGCTTCATGCGGTTCTGCTTTTTGTGGGCGATATCCTTACCGTATATGCATTGACCGGTTTTGTGCTTATCCTTTTCCGTAATTTGTCCGACAAAGTATTGCTAAGGAGTGCATTCATACTCATGTTGCTTCCCATTGTTCAATATTCGATTCTATGGGGGATCAATCTGGTAGATCCGGCACCGCCCGTAGTTGAGGAAGGGCCACGGTTTTTTGATGAGGTTATAAGAGTCTTTCGATCAGGCAGCTATCCTGAAATTATTCAGATGAACGCGGGTGGATTAATTTTAGGCCGATATCCCGATCTGTTTTTTACCGGAAGGTTTTTCAGGGTATTGGCGATGTTCCTGATTGGGTTTTATGTAGCCAAAAATATGATTTATGCAAATATTGAAGCCAATCGTCCGCTCATCCGGAAGGTAATGATATGGGGGGCCATTATCGGAATTCCCTGTAACATTGTGCTTGCCATGATGATGACCACAGAGGCATACTACAACCTCGAACCAACGGGAATTATTCAGCCGCTGGTTTATGCATTTGGTGTGCCGGCGCTGGCCCTGTTTTATGCCGCAGTCTTTGCCCTGCTCTATGTAAAACCAGTCTGGAAAAAGTTACTGATGGTTTTTGCGCCCGTTGGACAAATCGCACTGACAAACTATCTGATGCAATCTTTAATCTGCGCAATTATTTTTATGAGTTATGGATTTGGACTGGAAGCACAGGTCGGACCAGCCAGGCTTTCTCTGATTGCTTTTGCGATCTATATTTTTCAGGTTGTCTTTAGTCATATATGGGTCAGGTATTTTCGTTTTGGGCCAATGGAATGGGTTTGGCGTTCACTTACTTACAAAAAATGGCAGCCGTTCCGAAAATAAGTGTTTAAGGCTCTTTTGCACTTCTTTTATTGCTCTGTTTATGAACTGATCCTGCGATTCGTAAAGGTGCAGAGTACTATAATATTTGTATTTATTAAACGAGTAAAAAGAATAAGGTGTAGCACACCGAAATAAAGTGCTAACCCCTCCAAAGACTCTTTAAAGCCAGATTATGAACACATTAATCAAACCCCGAATCGAATCGATCGACCTTTTAAAAGGGATTGTAATGGTGTTGATGGCGCTTGACCATACCAGAGATTACTTTTACCAGACCGGGGCATTTTACGATATTACAAATCCGGCAACTGCATCGGTACCCCTGTATGTAACGCGCTGGATTACGCATTTCTGCGCACCTGTATTTAGCTTTTTGGCCGGGATTTCTGCCTATATGTCGGGTCGGAAAAAGACGAAGGCTGACCTCTCGGTTTTTCTAATAAAACGCGGTTTGTGGCTCATCGTAATGGAATTAACGATCATATCATTTGCCTGGTATCTCGATGTCCAGTTTAGCAATTTTGATCTCGCTGTTATCTGGGTTTTGGGGGCCAGTATGATCTTCCTGGCCGGATTTGTACATCTTCCCAATTTCCTGATTTTAGTAATTTCATGCATCCTTATTTTTGGTCATAACCTTTTGGATCAAATTCATTTTGAACGAAGTATTTTATGGAGTTTGGTTCACGAAACCGGGTCATTTAAAATTGCCGGAGGACGTACGCTGAATTTAGTCTATCCCATTATTCCCTGGGCAGGTGTTATGGCGCTGGGTTATTATTTCGGGCAGTTTTATGATATTTCCATAATCAGTGAAAAGAGAAAAGGACTTTTCAACCTGATTGGAATCGCATGTATTTTACTTTTTTTGCTTATCCGGTTTACTAATCTTTATGGCGATCCGGCCTCGTGGAAATATTACGAAACCACAAGCCAGACTGTCATGTCGTTTATGAATGTGAATAAGTATCCTCCTTCGCTTCTTTATCTTTTGGCAACCCTATCCGGCGCCTTTATTTTTCTTGCAAATTCAGAAAAATGGAGGGCGAAGCTCGTTGATTTTTTTTGTGTTTTTGGCAGAGTGCCTTTTTTCTATTACATCCTGCATCTGTACTTTATCCGTATCCTAGCTATGATCGTAGCTGAATTAACAGGTTTTGGCTGGGACATCATGGTGCAAACCAGCTTTGATATTGACCTGCACGGTTTCGGTTTTAGTCTTCCAGTCGTTTATCTGATCTGGATTTCAATCATATTAATTTTGTATCCGATTTGCAAAAAGTTTGATGCCTACAAACGAAGTCATAAGGAAAATTGGTGGCTAAGTTATTTGTAAAGCCTTTATCAATTCTCCTCAATCAGTTTTTGATTGTTCGTTGTCTTCAGCTGCGTCGCGGCTCCAGCCCGTATTTCATCTTATCAATCTCTGTTCTTGTTTCTGACTGGCCAAAAACAACACCGGTTAATACTGAACCCTTACTGATCAGATTTTTTTGCTTTTTTTTTCGGTCGGATGGCGAACGAGCCCTCCGACCGAAAGCACCCGTCCGATAGCTTTTTTGATGTCGGACTGGTAAATATTTAGTGGAAACTGGCATTACTCAGGTGCTTTACATGGTTCGAAATTGCAAATGCTTTTCCGGTTCTATATTCAACGGAAATACTGCCAAGTAAGCGAACCTGATCCTGTATTTTATTTTTGTATCTGTTTATCAGTGTTTTATAAAATAGTTTAAGGAAAGTGAAATTATTTTAAAGTAAAAAACGAAGTAGTCCGTCTGCCTTAAAAACGAATAAATTAAAACGGTTAAGGTAAAAATTTAAGTCAAACGTCATCTTTTAAAACAACCATTAAAGAACAAAAACATGAAAAATAACTTTCGTTTTATATTCCCCCGCCTGATTGGCGCAACGGTATTGGTCGGTCTGGCATCACTGATCCTGGTTACAATTTTTAAACTTATGCTGGGAATACTCCTTATCGGTGGCGTGGTGGCCATGTTCAAAGGATTCTTCGGCAGACGCAATGAACTTGCCGGAGGTATGTATGGGGAGTATCAGCACAGGGGAATCAACCCGATGTCAAACAGCGGTCATTGGTCGGAACGGGTGTCGGTCAACGTGAATCCGGTGCAGCATCAAACCATTGTACCTATTAACTAACGGTGATTTTGAGTCACTGAATCAAACAATTTTAACATTAAACAAACAAAGTCATGAATAACCAACAAACAGCAGGAAATACTCAAAATCAGCAGGGATTTAGTCGCAGGGGTCGCGGATGCGGACCGTTTGGTAAAATGTTTGCAGGCCAGTTTGGCGGCAAAGAAAACTGGGGGAAATTTCCGGGACAATTCGGAAACAGGAAAGCGGCTAATATCGAAGAAAGCGATTCGGCTTTTGTTATTTCACTTTATGCAGCCGGACTTGTTAAAAGCAACTTTAAGATTTCGGTTAGCGAAGATGTACTCTCCATTGCCTATAATCTGCCTGAAAACAGCAATACCGATTCAGCCCGTTATACGCACAGGGAATATCAGCCGGGCTCTTTCGAACGGTCTTTTCAGCTGAACGGAAAAGTTTTGACGGACAGCATCAGTGCGTCCTATACCGACGGAGTTTTGTCTGTTACCTTGCCTAAAAATCCTGAAACCAATAAGCCGGCACAGGAAATAGGGGTCAATTAACCTGATACTTGCAAAAGCCCGTCATCGAAAATTTTCGGTGACGGGCTTTTTATAATTCTTTGTCAGATTTAAGTACAACAATAGGTTTAATCTACCCTTCCGATTTCCTTCTTAAGTTTATACCAATTGTCAATATCTCCCTCCTCGGCATCAGTATAATTATCAGCCACAAATTTCAGGAAATGGAATTTCTCTTCGTCCGATTCCAGATGCAGGGTATCTTCATTTCCTTCAGCTTTTATTAGATATTCATTGCCCGTATTGGTTACTTCCTTGGATGTATAAAATGTGCCTGAGCCTTCATAATTGCTAACGGAGTTATAAAGATTGTACACATCTTCATGTTCTTCAAGGTTTACTCTGGATAACCAGTCCTGATAATCAGTTACTTTTCCCATGCTTGTTTTTATTCAAATGAAACTTATGATCAGGGCAGCACTAAAACTATACCATTCAACTTTTCAGTGGTGGTTTTACTGAAATCCTGAAAAACATATTTATATCGAATCTCTATTTGGGGAAGTGCCGGCAGGATGGCACAGTATTAGAAAAGGGTCCGTAGTATTTGAATTAATATATCTGTTATCGAAATAAAATGACAGACATCAAAACCGGTAAAAATGAGCAAACAGTCTGTCCACACCAATTATGGTTCTTCTAAAAGCAAAGAAGAAACTTTTGATCCGGAAATCTATCCTGATAATTTACCCCGCGCAGTGCTTCGTCCAAATGAACATATCTTACTTGATGGTATCTGGCGGTTTGCCGTTGATGCCGATGACCGGGGAATGCGGGATAGCTGGTTTGTCAGTCATCAGTTTGAGCAAAAAGCGCACTGGCCGGGAAGTGTTGAAACGCATTTGGCTGAACTGAAACAGGATGTAACTTCCTGGAAAGATAAAATTGTGGTTTGGTATGAAAGAGAGTTCGATCTGCCCAAACATATCAATGAGGAAGAGCCGGATAACTCGCTTCTTCAACTCACGTTCGGGGCATGCGGATATGAAACCCAGGTTTGGTTAAACGGTTTTCCACTTTCAACGATTGAGGGAGAGCTGGTGCATGTAGGAGAATATACTTCGTTTTCTTATGAACTCGAAAGTGAAGTCTTACGACCTGTGAACAAACTAACCGTGCGCGTAGCAAGCTCAATGGATGCGGATATTACCAGGGGAAAACAGGAATCGCATGTTTATAAAAGGGGAGGAATCTGGTATCAGACTTTTACCGGTGCTGTAAGAAGTGTCTGGCTTGAAACGGTTGAGAGAAACCGCCTGCGCACGCGGGTAGGCGTTGTCAGCATTATCGAAGATAGTCTGGTGCGTTTTAATCTCACGACCAGAATTCATGATCCCGGTTCTTATAAAATCAAACTCAGGGTTTATGATGTAGATAAAAATGCTGATATTCCCTCTGCGATTTCCGAGGATGAATATCCGATTATTCTGGAGGCCGGACAGAAATCCCAGCGTCTGGTCCTGGATATTCCGGATGCGCAGCTCTGGTCGCCGGAAAATCCGAAACTATATCGTTTGGTAGCACAACTGATTGATGAAAAAGGCTTCATTTCAGAAATTGAGACAAAGTTTGGTCTTCGAAAATTTGAAGCAAGAGGCAGCCGGCTGTACCTTAACAACCAGCCGATTTACATGGATGGGATTCTTTACCAGCCTGGTAATGCATCATATCAGCAGATCCAAAAGCATCTTTATGCAATGAAAGAACTTGGGTGTAATCTGGTGCGTATCCACATTGCCGGGGTTGATCCGCGTATCTACAAGCTTGCCGATAGAATTGGACTTTTGCTTTGGGTTGAGGTACCCAGTCCACACAGATCCAGTACCAAAAGTCGTGAAAATCATCAAGCGGAACTGATGCGCATGCTGGCCCTGATCGGTACACATCCGTCGGTAGTTATATGGAGCCTTTACAACGAAGACTGGGGCGCTCAGGACATTGCTTCCAATCCGGAAACGAGGGGATATATCATCAATATGTACCACTACATGCAAATTGCCTATCCGCAATTTTTGGTCGTAGATAACGACGGATGGCAGCACATTTCATTTGAAGGGAGACTGAAGTCTGATCTGCTGACGGCGCACTTGTACACTCCTGATCTGAATCATTGGAAAAACCTGCTGGACGAACTAACAGCAGGCAAACTGGAAACTGTGGCTGCCTTGCCGCTGGTAGTGGGAGATCCGTTTTTTTATAGGAAACAAGTGCCTCTTGTCGTGAGTGAATGGGGCGGTTTTGGCTTTGAAAATTATGGCGGACCGCAGGATGACGAATCCCGCACTGAGCAAATCAGGCTTTTTAAAAAGGAGCTGAGGGCAAGATCCATTGCCGGAGATGTGTATACCCAGGCAACTAATATTGAAGAAGAAAAAAACGGGCTGATTGACTTTGAAACAGGGGTGCTGAATGTTCCTGTAGGATTGCTGGCTTCCACGCTGGAAGAGTAAAAGGGATTAGGATTTATCTTACTGTGTTAGTATTAAAACGAAAGAGATAAATTTTAATCTTATGTTATGCAGGCTTTCCGCAAGGCTTTTTCTGTTTTTTGTTTTGATTATAACCGGTTTCAAAACATCGGCTCAGAAGGTAACATACAGTGACGGGCGACCATCTGCTTTGTTGCGGGTTAATTGTCAGGATGAGGGGATCGTGATGCGTTATAACGGAGGTCCCGATAGCTGCGATACTTACGGTGCACGGGAAGCAGTTGTAAATAAGGACGGAGATAAATATTATCTCTTTTATGACGGAGCCGGTAAGGACGGCTGGATTTCCTGCCTGGCCAAAAGCAGTGATTTACGAAATTGGGAAAAGAAAGGAGCAATACTCACACTCGGAGAGCCGGGTAAAAACGATTCAAAAAGTGCGTCTTCTCCCTGGGTTATCAAAGAAAAGGATATCTGGCACATGTTCTACATAGGCACTCCCAACACAACACCTCCGCCTTACAGAATTCCCGCATTCCCGTATCTGACGATGAAAGCCCGCTCAAATTCGCTTGGCGGACCGTGGATTAAACAATACGATGTAACGCCTTTGCCGCCAAAAGAAAACAGTTATTACACTGTTACATCCAGCCCGGGATTTATAGTAAAAAATGGCAAACAATATCTGCAGTTTTTTAGCGGTGCCATGCAGGATTCTACCGGAACAAAAAGGACCCTTGGTCTTGCCCGGACCCATGACCTTAACCAGTCCTGGGAAATAGAACCAACTCCGTTATTTCCTTTGACCGAGCAAATAGAAAACTCATCCGTTTTTTTTGATAAACAAACGAAGACCTGGTATTTGTTTACCAATCACATTGGTATCAACGAAAGAAAGGAAGAATATACAGATGCAATCTGGGTATATTGGTCGAAGGATATCAATAAATGGAATTCTGAAAATAAGGCCATTGTCCTTGATAAAACCAATTGTTCCTGGTCAAAAGGTGCAATAGGAATGCCTTCTGTCATTCAGGTTGGGAACAAGCTCGCTTTGTTGTATGATGCAGCCGAGGGGAATAGTATCGGCCACATGAGCAGAAACATTGGACTGGCCTGGATGGATTTACCTTTGAAAATCTTAAAATAAAACGTCCCTGAACAACGGATCGGGCAGGGACATTTTATCATAATATCGTTTAAAATTTATTGTCTGCTTCGGCCTTCATCCCGGATCTTTTGCAGGATGGCTGCCAGTTCCTTCACGATTTCTGGGTGTTGTGAAGCTAAATCTGTTTTCTCACCAATATCTTTTCTGAGATCGTAGAGCTGCGGGTCATCATTTGTTCCGGATTCAACATTGGTTAGTTTTTCAACCTTGGGTCCTTTCGCAGGTTCGATATACTTCCAGTTTTCTTTAACCAATGAAAAAGCGGCGCCCTGCTGAACGAGTATCTGTCTTCCTTTCAAGTTCTTTCCGGTAAAAGTTTCAAACAGATTCTGGCTATCCGGCGCATCTTCCTTTGCCAGGGTTTGTCCAAACAAATTGGCAAAAGAAGCGATCAGATCTATCTGGCAAACAAGTGCGTCCGATACGGCGCCAGCCTTCACTGTTCCCGGCCAGCGAACCAGAAAAGGCACTCTGGTTCCGCCTTCAAAAGCACTGTACTTCCCGCCGCGCAAAGGTCCAAGCTGGTTGTGCCCGTTAAGCTGAGTTACAGCGCCGTCTGCATAACCGTCATCAAGTACCGGGCCGTTATCGCTTGTGAAAATGATCAGCGTGTTTTTTTCAATACCCAGTGCTTCCAGTTTTTTCAGGATTCTTCCTACTGTCCAGTCGAGCTGTAAAATGGCGTCACCACGTAAACCCAATCCGCTTTTTCCTTTAAACATTGTACTGGGCATTCTTGGTACGTGAATATCATTTAATGAGAAGTACAAAAAGAAAGGCTCCTTTTGATGCTGTTCGATAAAAGATTCAGCCCTGTCGACAAAGACGTGTGCTACTTCTTCGTCCGTCCAGCGTGCTTTTTTTCCTCCCGACATGTATCCGATCCTCCCAATACCGTTTACAATTGTGTTGTTATGACCATGGTTTGGTGACGATTGCAGTTTAAGCAGTTCCGGATGATCTTTACCCGTTGGTTCATTGCCGACAGGCTGCTTGTAATCTACCTCGATCGGATCATTCTCTTCTCTTCCAACAACATTATCGTTTTCAATAAAAATGGTAGGAACGCGGTCAGAAGTTGCGGGAAATACAAATGAATAATCAAATCCGACGGAGTTTACACCTTTTTTAATGGGTGCATTCCAGTTGATTTTCTGGTCAGCTTCTCCCAAACCCAGATGCCATTTTCCGACAGCACCGGTTTTATAGCCCGCTTTCTGAAAAACAGACGGTAGTGTTTTATGCTCCAGCGGAATAATCAGCGCTGCATCTCCCGGTAAAATGCCCGTGCCCTTTTTTCTCCATGGATACTGGCCCGTCATTAAAGCATAACGGGAAGGTGTACAGGTTCCGGAAGTACTGTGGGCATTGGTGAACTTCAATCCTTCTTTTGCCAGCCTGTCAACGTTCGGCGTACTGATTTTGGTTGCGCCATAAGAGCTCAGATCGCCGTAACCGAGGTCATCGGCATAAATATAAATTACATTCGGACGTGGCTTTTTTGCGGTTTGTGCTGAAACCTGTACTGAGGTTACGCACAGACAGAGCAAGGCTGCTTTTACTAATTTTTTCATTAAAATTATTTAAGGTTAGGATTAATGCTTACTTCGTTTTGCGGTACCGGCCATAACTCGTCAGTTCCTGTCCTGAAATTTTTGGTCGTTACATACCATCTTCCGTATGGATCTACCGCCGTTCCTTTTTTACGGAGATTTACTGCACCCGGAAAAGCTGCTCCGTAAAAATCACCTTTTAGAACTTCTCCTGCAATTTTCCAGCGCAAAAGATCCCACAACCTTAATCCTTCAAATGCAAATTCGTTTCGTCTTTCTCTGCGCAGGATTACTTTCAATTTTGAGGGATCGGTTTCAGTAACCTTTGCAATATTAACCGTTGCCCTTCCGCGAACAGCGTTAATAGTCTGATCCAAAAGTGCCTGGTTAATGGCGTCACCGGCTTCCAGTTTCGCTTCCAGATAACTTAACAGCACTTCGGCATAACGAATAATGGGCAGGTCTACTCCTGAATTCTGAAGGTCGCCGCTTAGTCCTTCCCAGCCATATTTTCTGATGCCAAAACCAGTTCTCGTCGCCTGTTTTGAAGTGGTAAGCTGGTCGACTGATTTCGCTGAATCAGGATGGGTAATGTACTTTTGATTTTGAAATGTTTGTAAATTGTACAAAACAGAAAGTTTAAGACGGGGATCCCGATTCGCTCCCACATCGTTAGGTTTGTATCTCGGGTCGGTGTAGGAAAATGGCGTTCCGTCCGTGAACTCGTAGGAATCAACCAGGCTTCCCAGTGGATTAAAAAGATGCCATCCTCCGTTTATTGCAGGGAAGAAGTGCTGGCTCATTGCGTTTGGAGCCTGGTCTTTCAGATATTGAGTCGCAAAAATGATCTCTTTACTCGATTCATTGGTCCCGTTAAAAAGACCTGAATAATCGGCTTCAATGGTATTTTGAGCAAGATCGATGATTGTTTTGTAAGTTGCTGCCGCTTCTTTATATAAACCGCCTCCAAGCTGTGCTCTTCCAAGAAATGCCAGTGCTGCCTGTTTGGAAGCCCGTCCACGTTCCGCGGAGGTGATGCTGGCAAAAGCAGGCAGATCAGCGGCTGCGGCAGTAAGTTCAGCTAACGCGTACGATAATATCTCTGCTTTTGGCGCCTTGAAAACCGTATTGGCCTGCTGCAGACTCAGTGTGGTTTTTACTAATGGTACAGATCCGAAGAATTGGGAAAGATAAAAGTACTGGGTCGCGCGTAAAAAACGGGTTTCTGCAATGAACCTCTTGAGTTTATCAGCGTCCAGGGGAGCTTTTGAAACATTTTCCAGGAAATAATTACAGCGGGCAATACGTGCATAGCTTACTGTCCAATAGCTATTCACGTTGGCATTTACAGCCGTTAGATTTCCGTTGGTCAATACGTTGAAGGCCGCCGATTCCCCGCGCCGGTCATAGGCATTGTCGGTTGCAACATCCATCATAATCAGTCCGTGATATGACCACCAGTCCGTTGGAGAAAATTCCGCATTGGTTGTTGGGGCTGCCGTCATTTGAATTCCACCGCGGTATACACCCGTCAGGGCCAGCAGCGTATTAGACTCGGAAGTCCAGAAGTTTTCATTGACATAACTGCTCAACGGATTTTTATCCAGTTCATCCCGGCATGCACTCAAAAAAAGCAGCGTTACAAGGATTGGGTACAGAGTTAATTTTTTCATTTTTAATAATATCAGAAAGTAATGTTAAGACCGAAAGTGAAGTTTGCAAGAATCGGATAGTAAGCTCCTCCGCTGTTGATTTCCGGATCCCAGCCTTTACGGTATTGACTCCACGTATGTAGGTTTTCAGCGTTTGCATATAACCTCACATGATCAATTTTAAGCTTTTGCGTCAGCACCGAAGGAATTGTATAACCCAATTGTATCGCTTTCAAACGAAGGAAAGAACCATTCAATACCCAGAAGGAAGATTGAAGTGTATTGTTTGTTCCCTGATTTGTAATCACTTCCATACGCGGGTAAGCCGCGTTTCTGTCTGGATTGTTCGTAGTCCAGTGATTGTCTGCCTGCCATTGCTGGACATTTCCCTGGTTGTAAAAAGCCCATCCTGCATAATTGTTCAGGTAACCGCTCACGCCCGAAACGCCCTGCAAAAGGATCGATAAATCAAATCCTTTGTAATTGGCACCCAGGTTAATGCCATAATTAATTTTTGGAATGGTGCTGCCCAGCACTTTCCTATCGTAAGTAGCATCAACTTTGCCGTCTGGTACGCCTTCCGGGCCGCTGATGTCTTTGTAACGGATGTCTCCGGGTTTTGCATTTGGTGCGATTGCTGTTTGGTTTGCCCAGGCCGTAACATCTGCTTCGTTGGTAAACAGCCCATCCGTTTCATAACCATAATAAATATTGAGCGGCTGCCCGATAAACAGTGTACTTACGTTTCCTACCAGGCCGTTAGGCTGATTGATGTTTCCTACACCCAGATCAAGAATCGAATTTTTCAGATAGGTCAGATTGGCTCCAACCGAATAAGAAAATTCACCAATCCGGTGGCGGTGTTCCAATGTGAACTCCCATCCTTTGTTTGACAAACTGCCCGAATTCTGCTGTCCGACTGTGAAGCCCAGTACATTGGAAACACTTGCCGAAGGACTAACCAGGATATCATATGTGTATTTATCAAAATAGGTAGCCGAGAAAGAAAGGAGTTTTTTGAACAAACCCACCTCGATACCAATATCCTTGGTCCGGGTAGATTCCCAGTGCAGGGTTGTATCAGTAATGGTCGTTCTCGCCACACCGCTTGCAATGGTGTTGCCAAAAGCATAATTGTAACCCGTGTTCAGCAAATTCTGGTAAGGGTAATTTCCAATGTTCTGGTTTCCAAGAACACCGTACGATGCTTTTAGTTTTAATTCATTCAGCCAGGTAAAATTGTCTTTGATAAAACGTTCTTCCCCCAATCGCCAGCCCACAGCAATGGATGGAAATACCGCATACTTTTGGGTTGATGGAAAACGGGAAGATCCATCATAACGGACAGTACCTTCCAGCAAATATTTATGGGCAAAATTGTATTGGGCTCTTCCAAAATAAGATTCCAGCGCCCACTCTCCTGCGTCACCGCGGGTAGTTTGAGAATTTGCATCCCCTGCATTAATTACAGTTACAGCATTAGAAGGCAGGTTGGCACGGCTTAGCGACAGCGATTCTTCAAAGAACGTTTCGAAAGAATATCCTGCCAAAATTCCAAACGAGTGATTGCCAATTGATTTTTTATAATCAGCAAAACCCTGAAATGTTTTGTAGCGATTATTGCTGTTAACCTCGGTTAGTGACGACGGTCCGAGATTAATGGTTGATGTCAGTTTTTGTGATGCTAAAAAACGCGTTGATCTTTCAGTTAGCTGTGTGTATCCGCCTAAGGCTGATAAGATAAGACCATCCGTAACAGTCCAGTCCAGGCGTGTGTTTGCTGCCAGATCCGTTGAGCGGCTTTTGTAAAATGACTCACTCGCCAGATAAGAAACCGGTGTTCCCTTGTTTGTAAGGCCTGTTCCCCAGTCGCCGTTACTCTGTTTGATGCTGTAAATGGGAGCAAAGCGAACCACATTGCTGATCGTATTCAGCATATCGCTAAAATCCAGCGTAGCCGGAGGAGCGGGCTGGTTGTCGAGAGCCTGCACGCCGCTGATACGGGTTGTCAGTTTCAGGTTTTTTTTAAGGTCATTGGTCAGGTTCAAACGCAGATTGTAACGGTCAAATTTATTTTTTACGACAATTCCATCCTGATGAAGATAACCGAACGAAAGCAGATATTGTGAATTGGCACTTCCGTTTGTAATGGTTGCGTTATGTGCCGTTTGGATGGTACTGTTTTTTAAAGCCGCTTTTACGAAATTACTGTTTGGGAAGTTATCCGGATCGCTTCCGCTGCGAAATGAATTGATCTGCGCTTCGGAATAGGTATTGGGAATTGCCTCGTTCATGAGCTCGGCATACCTGGCCGAATTTACAAACTGCGGGGTTGCGGTCATCTTTTGAACCCCGACATAACCGTTGTAAGACACTTTTAGCTTTCCTTCTCTACCTGTTTTTGTAGTGACCAGAATTACTCCGTTAGCTGCACGGGCTCCGTAAATGGCTGCCGAAGAAGCATCTTTTAAAACAGAAATCGATTCGACATCATTGGCATTGATATTATTGAAAGAACTTGTTGGAATACCGTCCACCAATATCAAAGGGTCCGTGGAAGCACCAAAAGAACCTACACCTCTGATCTGTATTTGCGTTCCTCCGGATCCGGGCTGGCCGGATGTCTGCCGGATATTTACACCCGGAAGCTGGCCCGTCAATCCCTGGGAAAGCTGCGGGACAGTACGGTTGTTGATCTTTTCTGCATTTAGCTGCGCAACTGAGCCAATGAGTTCTGCTTTCGATTGTGTTCCGTATCCAACTACAAGCACTTCATTTAATCGGGAAACATCTTCTTTTAAAATAACTGAAACTGAAGTTTTTCCGCCAATTTGTACCTCCTGCGATTGGTAGCCTATGAAACTAAATACGAGAGTTTGATTATCGGTATCGACCTGGATAGTAAAATTCCCGTTTTGATCGGTCGTAACACCACGTGAGGAACCCTTTACTAAAATGTTGACACCCGGCAAGGCTTCTCCGCGTTCGTCTTTTACGGATCCTGTTATTGAAAATTCTTTGGATACACGAAGTTTTGGCCTGGCTGTTCCTGACCATTCAGTGACTGAATGCTTTTCATACTCCATAACGGTTTCAACAACTGCTGATCCGGATGGATTTTCTGCCAGCAATGGAACAGGATTGAAAACGATGATACCCGGTAGAAACAGTTGAAACGCCGTTTTCAATCCGGTAAAGGAAATTGTATACTTTTGGGACATACTTAAATTGTTAATCGTGAGTCTTAGGTTACTATTGAAATAAGTATAAATCTATAAAGACTATATACTTAATGGGACAAAGTAAAAGCATACGGTTAACATTTCAATGCACAAGTATCAATAGATATGAAGAAAAATTTGAAAGATTGTCTATTACGCCTGAAATCTATGTTTTCGAGCAATTCTATACTAATGGCTTTTTTATTAAAATGGAAAGTAGTTTACGTACGTGAAGAATCAGTTACAAGAAAGGGTAAAAAGTCAAGTTTGAACTAAGGTTCAGAGAGGAAGATTGACTCTACTTTTAATAATTCAGGAAAAGCGCTGCTGAATTTTTTACAAACTCATTGGTACTTTCGAGAAGGCTTTTTGCAAATGACGTCACTTTGTCGGTATGGGTAGGGCTGTTTTTGAGGACATTCAGAATCTTAACCGAAAGCCACTCATTTTGCGAATTGAGATCTGCTTCCAGTGCTTCATAAAGTTTTTTGTCTGACAGGTTAAACGTTTTTAAAGAAGTCAAAAGCTCCACTTTCTCACTGATTTGAGCTGTGGAGTAAATTTTACCAATTTCGTTTTGAAAACGGGGATCATCCAGAGTTGGTTTTGTAATGGATTTAATGGCAAGATCGCGGTAAACCGCATCGTCGCTGGTGGTTAAACCTTTTAGAATCAGATCCTGTATTTGCCTGGTTTGCGGAAGTTTTCCCTGCTGACTTAAATCAAGCAGAAAGTGCTGGTATTTTTTATCCTTGTCGTTGATCAGCCTGGTAATCAGATCGGTAGATTTTAAAAATTCCAGCGTTAAGGTACTTAGCTGTTCCTGTTCACCGAGGTGGATCAGGTGCCAGATTGTGTAGGTGGTGTACACAGCATCACGCACGGCCTCGGAGGCAATCTCACTTTTGGTAGCTCCCGAAATGCCATCCACACCAGCTGGTTTTTCATCGAGGAGATCGGTAAATTCATATTCGCGCAGACTGGACCAGTCGTTACTCAGGATGGAAATCAGTTTGGTATAATCGGCGGGAAAGAAATTGCTATGGTCGGTTTTTGTCAATGGTTCGCGGTATACTTCCAGGCCATAAAAACTCCCGGTACAATCCCAGTAAATTCCGACATCGATCCGGTTGCATTCCCCGGTTAGACAAACTTCCGTATCCACGCGGCGATACCAAAACAGCATTTCGTTTTCATCCTTAAGTGCTGCAACCGCTACTTTTTCCTGCTTGTCATCCTTAATGAAAAATTCACCAGGCATCGGGTTCAGATTGCCTTTTTTTAAATTTTCACTTTGATAAAATGCCCTTTCAGTCTGGGAGCATACGGCTCCCAGAAAGCATAGATTGATTAACAGCGCTTTTAAAAATATATTGAACATAAAGTCTAAACCTCTATTTCAGCTTTGAGACTTTGACCAGGCTGAGGATAACTCAGTTTTGCCGTATGCTTTTTCCACGCCGCCGCATTGAAACCGTAATCCGATTTTGTCAGCGTTTTTAACTCAGAAGCAGCAAAATTTTTGAAATTATAATGAACATCATCCAGATACTTTACCAAAAGATCGTAACCTGTTTTGGACCCGCATCTTGCCAAAGCTGCCGCGATGTTCAGTTCCAAACCGCCGCCAAAAACCCGCCAGCGTACTTTGTCGTATTCTTCTGTCTGAAAACCACGGATGTTTGGGTCTGTTAAGAGTTTTTCAAATGCGGTGATAAACTTTGGATCAGCAACCCTGTCGGCGTAGAAACACAAATTTAAAATACGGTTATGAAAGGGAATGATCTTTAAATCGATCCTTCCGTTGTAATATTCACTCGTCCGCTCAACCATTCCACCTCCTGAGGCTGTATTCTCGATAATGTACTGAATTGTGTCGTTATTTTCCGGACTGGGCGACATGGCCAGCAAAGCAATATTCTGGTTTATTTTCCAAAAAATTCCTTCGAGCATGTTTTTCTTCCGGCCACGAATCGAATCATATTCATCAACATAACCTTTTGGATAACCCATTTCCAGTTCCTGTGCAAAGAGGTCTTTCAATTCCGTTTCAATCAAATCATTTCCTTCTGTGCTGCCAAACCAGGCAAGTGCTTTGGCAACTAGTAACTTACCTTGTGGGGTTGGCGCTGTTTTAAATTGCGCCGTTAAAAGCGGCAGCGCTTTTTCTTTTGGAAGCCTGCTGCATTCATATAAATATTCCGGTGCTCCTTTTGCAAGTTCAGTAATCCTGCGGTTAATTTCGGCATCGTCATTTCGCAAATCGCCTTTCGGCTTTTTTGCATAATCGGCAGGAAGATAACCGAGGTCCGCCCATTCCTTTTGCAGACGCGAAACATCATATTTTCTTGGCTGAATATTTTTCCAGGCAACATCAGCAGCAATCTGTCCGGTCATGTAACCCAGCACGATCAGGTCGGCCGTCATACGGGTAAATTGCAAAGCATTGTGCGTCTGACTTATTCCTCTGCCGGAAATCAGCAGCCCGTCCAGAGTTTTTGGCACGATACATCTGTAAGGAATTTCAACCGTGATATCATTGGAATGGGGGAGTAGAAAACCGCATTTGGTAAACTCCGAAGTGCCGGTATTATGCGGGTCAAAATCGCTGCTCGCCAGGGCAAGTACATCTTCAAAATGCCTGCCTTCTACTGCATCAATCAAATCCAGAATGTGAATCCCTTCGATACGGCGGGATTCTCTCACGGTCAGGAAAGGGTGAAAATCGTAATGGTGCGCCTCGTGATGCGAAAGGAAAAGCGCCCTTTGTAATTCCGATATTTTTGTATTGTCGATAATGTCATAATCCCTGTTTGTAGCAGAAGGTAACTTTCCTGTCGCTGCTACATCCCATTGACTGTAATTCTGAGTTTCGCCGGTGCGGGAACTACCCAGCGCGAAAGCTGCTCCTGCAAAGGCTGCAATGTCGCCATCGCCCGTTCCGTCAACGGTTACGTTACTTTGAATTACTTCCAGCTTACCATGACGGCAAATCAGTATTCCTTTTAAAGTGTTGCCGCCGACAACGGATCCGCACATCATGGCTCCGGCTAAAAACCTTCCGCCGCCTTTTGTAATTCCCTGAAGATGATAAAGTTTACGGCCGGTTTTTTTGGACATATTGGTTTCAAAAGCAATACGTTCGGCTTCGTCGTTTTGCTTTTTGAAAAACTTATGTTCTTTCACTCCGTGATAATATCCCATCACACCGCCCATCGTTTTGGTGCCGCCAAGATCATTGAAATAATCAACAACAATGGTGTTGGCTCCTTTGTCAACAGCGCCCAAAGCTGCGAGTGCACCGGCCGTTCCGCCGCCTGCTACCAGAACCTGGCATTGCTGTTTATTTTTAATTAATTGTTCATAATTAAAAGCACAGGTCTGCAATGGAACGGACAGACCAGGCTCATCAACGTCGGTAAATGTTAGTGAGCTGGCAGGAATTTCGGAACCGATGATTGCCAGGGTTTTTATTTTGGTACCTGTTTTTCCAAATTTAAGTCCGTTTACGATTGCCTGGGCAGCAGCTTCGGTTTGCAGTAATGATTTGCCTGTTATTTCGTTAACGGAATCTGCCAGTAGATAATGACCTTTTAATTTCGGAACCGGTAATTTGCTGTCTTCAAGATAAATAGAGGTTTCAAGGGGAAACTGATTGATGTTTGCCTTTTTCAACGAGGCGTCCATTGTCGGCAGACTTGCGCCGAGTTTTCCGGAAATAAGTCTTGCCTGATGTTCTATTTCTTCCAGGTTTTGCGAAGAAACAGGGAATTCAAATTCAATCATCAGCTGGTCTGCTGATCTTTTGCCCTGATGAAATTTTAAATTTCCCTCCGAAATACCAAACTGATCAGTAACTTTTAGGCTTTTCTTTTGAGGTTTATCGGCTTTTAAAACTTCCAGTACAAAACCTGCTTTTTTGATTTTGTAAGGTTGCCCCAACAACGCGCGACTGAAAAGCAGCTGATCGGAAGCATCGATAAAACTCTTGCATTTAACAGAATGGATACCATGTTTGCTGGCGAGAACCACACCCTGTACCTGCTGGTCGTCCGACAAAATCCCGCAGACGTCCGTCATCATCAATACGTGAACTTTATTTGCTAAAAGGCTTTTTAACAACCCTTTACGTACACTTCCTGAAAAAAGCAGCACTTCGTCACCAAACTGGCTGTTACCAAAACCTTTACCTGTTTTGTTCTGTAATTCCTCAGCTTCTTCCGCAGGTAGCAATACTTGGGTAAATTCAGGACGCAGTTTATCAAAGCCATCTGCTCCCAGCCATAATTTTCCCTTGGCTGTAATCTCATAACCTGGACTGGACCGCTTTTCGACAAGCAGTACTTTATGCCCTTTTTTTGCTGCATGAATGGCGGCAAAGTAACCCGACATCCCGGCTCCGTTGATGACGACATCGTATGCATCAAAATCACCTTTGCCTGAAAACTGCTGGTGAATATCGGCCAGTGCCTGGGATTGTATCAGACTGGTGCCAATCAGGATGGCCCCTGTGGCGGGCAAACTTATATTGAGGAAATTTCTTCTGTTCATAAGATGGATTTTTTTAACAGCTGTGAAAAATGCTGGCTAAACTGTTCGATGTTAATTGTAACCCGGATTTTGGTCCAGTTTAAATCCTGTATTTGAATCAATTACTTTTAATGGAAGCGGCCATAAAGCATTATTTGGCTTAATGGTTCCTGCTGATGCAGGGTTGTATTTGCGAACGCGATCGTACAGAACACCCATTCGCGCCAGTGTTCTCCTGCGTGGTTCTTCAATGATCAGTTCGCGCGCTCTTTCGTCCAGAATAAAATCAACTGTTACATCCTGTGCGGTTATCAGTTTCGCTCTGGCACGGGTGCGGATTGTATTCAAATCTGCGGCAGCCAGCGTTTTGTCCCCTTTTCGGAAGTAAGCTTCTGCCCGAAGCAAATAGGTTTCAGCGAGTCGCATCACGATAATATCGTTTGAAGTTCGTCCGGCAGTCACATCATTATTGTAAGCCAAACCATCAATTTTACGGATCCAAGGATAGTACATGCGTGCCGTATCGAGTATTTGCGTAGTAAGTGTTCCGTTTTCAAGTGCTACAACCAGGCGGCCCTGTGCATCTTTTTTAGTCAGGATTTTCTTGCCAAAATATTGCGGATCTGCGGGGTTGTCATAGTAAAATTCACGACGGATATTGTAACTGGAATTCCTCATGTCTTTCGGATCGAGTTTCCAGATGTCATATTTAAAATAGTTCGTTGGGATAAGCACCCCAATTCCTCTCTGAAGACTATCTGATGAAATATTGGCTACGGCATTTGGTGTTCTGATCCTGTCGTATTCCATAGCCCAAAGCCTGAGATGGTTGTTACCTCCGTTGATACCGGCTGTGGTACCAGTTCCGCCTCCTAATGTGAAACTTTCAAATTGCCAGGCCCATATTACTTCCAGATTTCCGGATGCCCTATTTTGCTGATTGGTCCAGAAAAGATCTGAAAAAACATCACCGGGTCTTGTTAAATCACCAAACCGCTGGGTCATTAGCTGATATTTTCCTGCCGCGCCGGAAATGACTGTCGTGGCGGCGGCTATGGATTTATCATAAAAAGTTACATCACCGGTTTCCATTCCCAGGCTTAAATAAACCTCTGAAAGTAAATGGTTGGCGGCTGCTTTGTATATTCTTCCGTTTGATTCGTTGGTCACAGCCGGCAGATCAACTGCGGCTTCTTCCAGGTCTTTTCTCACAAATTGAAGTACTTCCAGTTTCGTAGACCGCTGGAAATCAAATTTCGGCTCAGAAATCTGGCTTTCTACGATAGGAACACCTCCGTACAATGTGGCCAGAATGTTGTATGCATAAGCTCTGAAAAATTTCGCCTGGCCCGAAAAAGATGCTTTGGCAGCAGGGCTGAGTGTAACATTTGGCTTGTTGATGTTGTCCAGGATCAGGTTGCTTTGTCTGATCATATTCCTGTATGCCCAGTCCCAATAGGTATTTACGGCATCAAATTGTGAATTCAGCAAAGTGTAATCCTTAAAGCCACGACTGTCGGGTCTGCCCCAAACGGCTACGTCGGTTCCCAGATTCATATAGTCAAAGTTTACTCCGCCGAGTGTATGCTCCTCGCGGGCGGCCTGGTAAAGAGCCACAACCGCCGTTTCAAAACCTGCTTCGTCAACCAGCAAATTTTCAGGACTAAACCTGTCAAGCGGAACTTCATCCAGAAAAGATTCCTTACATCCGGATCCGCTCAGACAAAGCACAGTCGCTATAATTGCTGTGATTTTTATTTTTCTGATCGATTTTATATAATTATTCATCATGATTTTGAGCGTTATAGCTGAATGTTTAGTCCCAGTGTGAAAGTTTTGAGCAACGGGCCATTTTCACCCGGACTTCTGCCTCCTACGCCATGTTCAGGATCCCAGCCGTTCCATTCGGTCCAGGTTACCAGGTTTTTCCCACTCACGTATACTTTAACTGCCTGAATTTTAGCCCGGTTAATGAGCTTAGAAGGAAGATCGTAAGAAAGTGAAACATCCTGCAAGCGGACAAAACTACGATCCTGGTAAAACGCATAACCCAGTGGGTTTCGGTAATTGATAGCGGCGTTGGTATTGCTGCGGTTTTCCGGCGTCCAATAATCGATGTTCAGGGTGTTGAACAGATCATAATAATTTGTTCCGGGATTCAAAGTGGCATTGGGGCTTTGACCGCCCTGACGAATGTTAAACAAAACCATCAGGCTGAGACCTTTGTAAGAAAATGTATTGGTAATACCGGTTGTGAACGTAGCCTGACTGGAACCGATCACTTGTCTGTCAAGCGGAGTGATTGCACCGTCTCCGTTAAGATCTTTAAACCGGACGGCGCCAGGCACTGCACCAGTTATTGTCTTTAAATCGTCATCGGTCTGGTAAATTCCATCAAACACGTAATCGAAATTCGAACCAAGCGGATGTCCGATAAACCATTTGCTGGTAATATCATCGTCTTCTACACCATCCTTATTTAGATCGTTGCCCGTTAGTTTGGTGATTTTGTTTCTGTTTAACGTGAATACAAACCGAGTGTTCCAAACGAAACCAGCTTTTTGCAGGTTAGTTGTGTTAATTGAAACTTCAAGTCCCTTGTTTTTCGTTTGACCAATATTTCTTAAAAAAGTTGTAAAGCCGGTCATATTTGGTATACTCTGAAGCAGCAACAGATCTTTTGTACGAGTTTGATAATAGTCAACCGAACCGCTGATTTTTCCGGAAAACAAACTCACATCTACACCAAAGTTTGTACTCACAGTGGTTTCCCAGCCCAAATTCGGATTTCCCAGAGAATAAGTGTACAATCCTACCGAAGGTGCGGCACCATCTCCAAATACATAATTTGTCTGTCTTATTTCACTTAGGGACGAATATCTGTCTACACCCCGATTTCCGTTTTTACCCCAGGAAGTTCTTAATTTTAGATTGTCGACTGCCTTGATATTTGCCATGAAAGCTTCGTCTGATAAATTCCAGCTAACGCCAATTGCAGGAAACAGACCATATTTTTTACCATCACCAAAGGCTGAATACCCATCTCTCCGCATAGTAAGATCGAGTATGTACTTTCCTTTGTAGCGATAGCCAATACGTCCCATTGTGGAAACCTGCTGGCTTTTTCCTGCATCCGTATTGATCGAAAAATTTTCCCCGATTTCAAGACCGTTGTAACCTAGCACATCATTAAAAATATTCGTACTGCTCAGGAGTGACGATTCGTCCTTGGCTACATAGGTTCCATACAAGAAGGTGAAATTGAAAACGTGATCTGTTGCCACCGTTTTGTCATATCTCAAGATGTTTTCTATTGCCAGGTTTTGAAAAGAATAATGTTTTTTATTTCCGCTCCCCAGATTAAAAAACTGTTCTCTTTTAAACGAGGGCGTATAATTAAATATCTCCTGTCCCTTTTGTGTAAAACCGATGTTTAGTCGGTGAGTCAGGCCTTCCAGTGGAAGTTTGATATCCGTATAAGTATTTGTAAAAAGTGTTTTAGTTACATCATAATTTCTGTTCAACAGTGTTCTTGTCAATGGATTCCCTACCGCACCAATGTTCATCGGAAGCGGACGCGGAACTCCATCTTCATAGTACAGATTGGCATAAGGGCTTATTTGGCTGGCTTGTGCCAGATCAACCCGGACACCGGAATTATCTTTGACGCTGTAACCACTGTTTGTTCCGATACTGAGCCAGTCGGTAATGTTTACATCGAGGTTAATCCGTGCTGAAACGCGATTGAAATTGTCTCCTTTAACCGGAGATTTAATGTCGGTATAAGATCCTGAAAAATAATAGTTTACACGTTCTGTTCTTCCGGAAACACTCAGCTCATTACTTGAAATAGGTGCTTTTCGTTTGATTTCTTCCCAGGGATCAATCGTGATACCGGCCTTTATATTAGCTTCTTCCAAAAGCTGAAACGGCAACGGGCCCTTATCGGCAATTTCGGCATCTTTTCTTGCCTGTAAATACTGTTCAGCATTGCGATAATCCGGCGCATGGGCAAAGTCCGAAGTTCCAAAATAGGAGTTGATTGAAATCCTTGGTTTTGAAGTACTTCCTTTTTTTGTGGTGATCAAAATAACACCGTTTGCTGCAAGAGATCCATAAATGGCGGAAGAACTCGCATCTTTAAGAATATCAATGGATTCGATATCATTTGAATTAATATCCGAAAGGCTACCGCCGGCATAAATTATTCCATCTAACACAATCAAAGGACTGTTACTGGCAGAAATTGAATTGCGTCCGCGGATGGTGATGGAGGCGTCCGAACCGGGGCGGCCGTTATCCGTAATGGTAACTCCGGCTACGGTTCCGCGCAGGCCCTGTACCGGATTTACATTCGGCTGAAGGCGGCTTTGTTCCAGATCGACCCGGGTGACGGCGCCGGTAAGGTCTTTCTTTTTGGAAGATCCATAACCGACAACAACCATTTCTTCCAGCGACTTTGCATCGGAAACCAGGCTTATGTCAAATAAGGATTTATTTCCGGCGGTGATCTCCTGAGACAAATAACCAACGAATGAGAATATCAGCGTCGCATCACCTTCCGGCAAACTAAGCTCGAAGACTCCCTTTGTATCCGTTGTTGTTCCCCGCTGGGTCCCTTTCACAACAATACTTACGCCGGGTAGACCTTCACCTTTCTCATCCGTTACTTTGCCGGATACATTCCGGTCCGCTTTTTCTGCTTTTACAATTTCCGTGGCAGGCCTGACATTTTGATATTGACTGGTAAGTTCGGAACCTGTTGTTTGTTCGGTTTGCAAATCCTCAAATATGGCCTGAGCTGTTTTTTTCTGCTTTTTGTCAGCGACGATCAGGTAGGAGGTTGCATTTACTTTTCTGTACTTTAAGCCAAGCGGAGTAAGTACCTTTTCGAGGTTTTTCTCAATATTCTGGCTTCTGTTGATAGCGTCAGCCGGAATGTTAAGTCCTTCAACAGATTTTAATTCAAACATGATATCCACCTGATAGCTGCTCTTCAGATCGTTGAGTGCGTCACGTAGTTTTAGTTTTGGCTGCTGTCCGTTTTTCGTTTTTTCCTGCGGCATCATTTTCGCCATAGCAACGGTTTGTGCGAATCCCGGAGGTTTGGCAATAAGCAAGGAGATGACTAGCAGCCCCCATATAGAGGCTCTGGTAAATGGTTTTTGCATTTTTTAAGGGGTTTAGGAATAATGTTAGATATAGGAATTATTTATCTGTAAGCTGCACATGGTTACCCTGCCTGACTACGTTGATATCCAGCAATTCGGAAATGGACAAAAGAAGTTCATCTACGTTTTTTGCCTTAAAAGAACCCATCAGCATTCTTTCAGAAAGCTCTTTTCCTTTGATTTCAACTTCAAGTCCATAGTTTTCCTTTAAGAGGTAAGCTACTTCTTCAAGACTGGTTTCTTCAAACACAAAACGCTTTTCTTCCCATTCGGAATAGTTTTGGGCGTGTTCGGTTGTTTTCAGTTTAATGTGATTCTCTTTTGAAAGCGTCACCAGTTCGCCGGGTTTCATCGTTATTTCCTTATTACTATTGTCTTCCTGATAAAGGAGACGCACTTTACCGTTTTTGAGCACTACCTTTGAAAAATTGGTGCGGGCATGCATGGTAAACTCGGTTCCTAAAACAACCACCTCGAAATTCTTATTTGTTTTTACAATAAACTTCTGATGGTCAATGGTATGTTTTACAGAGAAGTTAGCTTCCCCAATCAGTAACACCTCACGTGTTTTTGTTCCAAATCCCCAACGCGGTACTTTCAGAGTTGAATTGGTGTTTAGCTTAACCGTACTTCCGTCAGCCAGAGTATAATTGGAAACTTCACCATAGGCGGTTTTATACGTTTTGAAGAACAGGTCGTCGCGCAGGAGCCAGGCCGACAAAACACAAAGCAGCATAACCGATGCGGCAATCCAGTAACTTCTGCCCAGCGCTTTTACCGGCTTTTCAAGCTCAGGATTCGACAGATCCTGATCGGAAAGGGAAATATGTGGATTAACGTCCAAAAAAAGACTGTAACTGTTTAAGGCTTTATCCGTTTCGGGATTATACTGGAGGTGTGTATTTTCCCATTCTTCAAGCCATTCATAATAAAGCTCTTTTGACGGTTCCTTTGTTAGCCATTCGTCAATTGCACTTCTCTGTAAAGGAGAAGTTTTTCTTGCGAAATGTTCGAAAATAAGCTGTTTTGTAATATCTTGATTCATGTCTTTCGATGTCAAAGTATCAGACTAAGTTTCTGTTTGTCAGGAGATCCAATGTTCTCTGAGTCCGTTACGCATTGTGCCAAGCGCTTTTCCGATATGTACCTCAACCGTTTTGATGGAAATCCCAAGTTCGTCGGCTATTTCCTGATACTTTTTACCTTCGAAACGGTTCATGAGGAAAATTTTCCGGCATTGTGTTGGTAAGGTTTCAACAATGACTTCCACCATTTTTAGCATGTCTTCATACTGTGCAATGTTGTCGGGCTGCTGGCTACGGGACGATTCCTGTAATTCGGCCGCCTCAATGTTTTCCATTTTTTTGAATTCGAGGCGCAGATAGTTGTAAGCTTCGTTGCGAACGGAACGAAACAGATAATAACGGAAAGAAGTGGTTACAGATTCGAAGGAACGTGTTTTCCAGAACTTGCAGAATACATCACTGACCAGATCCTCAGCGATTTCTCTTGAATAAACAAACCTGACGGCGTGGCTGCACAAGGCTTTATGGTACCTGCGGAACAATAGCTCGCAACCTTTTTTCGCATTTTCTTTAAATGCCAGACGGATGAATAATTCGGTATCCGTTTTCTCTTCCTGAACAGCATCCTCTTCATTTCGAAAGACAGTTTGCTGTTCATTATTCAAAGAAGTTTTGGAGTCTTCAAATGATAATAATTTTTGCATAGTCGGGAATTCCTCAAATTATTCTTTGAAATAGTCAACTCTCTATAATGACAGACAACTTTTAGAAAATTCCCCCTTAGTCTATTTTAATTATTTTTACATTTTTTTGAATTATTGTTCTTTGAAGCGATTTGAAATGATTTTATCAAAAAAGGCGGATAGCTCTGAAAGATCGAACTATCCGCCTAAAAAATTTGAAGTGAGTTACTGCAATTTCACGTGAATACCATTTCCGGCTACACGTTCCTTGACAACGGTGCCGTTTGGAAGCTCAACTTCTATATTGTGCCAGACGTTGTCGGCAAATGAATTGAGATAAAACCAGGCAGTTTTACCATTTTTGGTTTGAGAAAATACAAAACCACGCTTGTCGTGATAGGCGTCTACAATTTCTTCTGCGCTAAACTGTGAAGGGGGCAGCCAATTGCCGTTATCAATTTTGTATTTCAAAAATTTCCTGATACCTCCATCGGTTTGCCCGAACGTATCATTATAAAGTTTTTGGCTGAAATAAGAAAAATCTGAGCTGCCGGTATAGCCAGGATATGAACCTTCGCCCGGCTTTTTGTAATGCGAAAATCCGGGCTGCGGGTCTGTTGCTCCTTTCGGAAACCATACGCCCTGCGTCCACTCGGGATCAAAGTTTTTGTTTGTTGATTTACCAAACCCTCCCCATTCAACATACAGCTTACCGAAAACCTGGGCGATAAATCCGTTGGCGATGATTACATTCGGATCGAGAGGTAGTTTGTTGGATGCATAAAAAGTGCCTTCCGGATATTTGTACTGGTAGAGATTATTTGGACGCCACTCGTGTACGCCGAAAAGGAAAATTCCTGATTCATAACCCAAATTTTTTATAATGAACATCCTGAAAATACTTTCGTAAACCTGTCCCTGCTGTATATCCGGCGGACCGATATAAACTGCCTCTGTAATCAGGTTGGTCTGTGAAAGCGTTCCCCCGGGAGAAAAGTTGGTTTTGGGAAGTTGGGCTGCTGGCAGGTGCAGGAGATTTTTGAAGTATTCTTTGTTTCTGTTTCTTGATAGGGAAATTTCCTTTGGCCAAAACATAAAGTAGTTATGTGCAATATAAAACGGGATTTTTCTGGCTTCCCATTTTTCCTGATAACGCTCACGCAGCCTTTTGTAAAAATGCCCCCACATTGCAGCGTCCGGCGGCATGTATGATGTCCCCTCCATCGTTTCACCTATCCAGATTGCATCGCTGATGTCTGCTTCATTGGCTTTTTGTATGGCCTGTTCCTTCGACAATTGACCCTTTGGCCAGAATTTTAAATTGTAACCATCCCTCATCTGGTCCGGTCCGCTTGCCTTTAAATTCATGAAATGCTCAATTCGGGGAACGTTGTTGTACGTCACACCCAAATCTTTCATTTTCATTACAGTAGTTAAACTTGTGGAAGTGAGATCATGTTTTGCAATATGCGTAACGCCTTTTGCGCGAAGTTGTTCAACGGGCCAGGCGCCTGGTGAGGCAATCCATACATGTCCGTCCGGGAGTTTCATGTCGGGAGCAATGTCGGCCCACTGACTATTTTGTGTTGACGGATTAAAATTTTCAGGAACTGGATTGAGAAATCCGCCTTTAATATGAACGGTCGGGAAAACAAGCGTACGGAAAGCGGCCGTAGTATTATGAGAGAAAACTTCGCCGGCGCTAGTGCTGTAATATCCGTTATTTTCTCTGTCCGACCAGCTATTGGTGCTTTCGAGACCGACTTTGGTTTTCATTTTCCAAATCCTCAACGGATTGTTGCCGGCAAAAAAATAGTTTTTAAGAGGTTGATTTGATTTGACAATATCCGCACCGATCATGTAGCGGTATTCGTACCCGTTGCCGAGCGGGGCCGATGCGTTATCCGAAATTAGGTAAACATCATTCTGGCGGGAGATGAAAAGATTCATGTGTTCATCCATTCCTTTGGCAACCGTTTGCGGAGCGTAGGTGCCCATACGAGCATTCATTTCAGCCATTGACAGCACGACCGGTATGATAAATTCTTTGCTGCTGGGTTTTGAGGTACAGTTTTTACCTGAATAAGTCAGGATATATTTTCCGGTTGGAAGTGGTTTAAAAGTAATAAGCGGATTGTTACTTCCCGGCTCCTGTTCACCCTGCCGTAAGATTGTCCCCTTAGGATCCTTAATTGTCCATGAAATCCGGAAAATATCTATACCGTAAAACTGTCCATTCAGATTCGAAGAGGAAATATCGGTGATCGCCATAATCCTCGGTCCGGCTTTACAGGAATCCGCCATGCTTACGAAAGGCGAATTTTCGGATGCGTCGTTGTTGTTGTTAATCAAACCCTTAGCCTGAAACAAAGACAAACCCAGAACCGGGATCAAAAGAAAAGGAAGCGTCTTTAATAGTTTTGATTTCTTAAAGTTAAGCATATCTAATGTATGAGGACTGATGTGTGAGGGTTCCGGGAAACAATATCGGCAAAAAGTAATCTTGAAGATAACCGCTCTGAGTTTAACGGGGAGGGGAGTGTAATATTTTATTTTGGAGAAGCGTTAAGTGCGTATGACGACAGCTTACAGGATCAATTAACTTTCTAAATTTATTTTTACTTATTCCCCAAACCAAAAAAATGACCACCCGGCTTTCGAAGGGCAGCCATTTTATTATTTGGTGTTTTCTTAAAATATAAACTTCGTACTTAAAAAGTTTGAGCTGTCGTCATGGACGATTTCGTTGATCAGTTGTTTATTGGTTTCATTCATTTTGAAAGCTACCAGTGAACGGATGGAGAAAGACCGGATTGCATCGGCAACAGACAGGGTTCCTTCGGCGCTGTCTTTTCTTCCTGTAAACGGAAATACATCCGGCCCGCGCTGACATTGGCTGTTGATATTCACGCGGCTCACCTGGTTTACCAGCGGATCTATCAGTGCAGCAACTTCGTTGGCGTTATCGCTGAAAATACTTACCTGCTGACCGTGCGTTGCTTCAATCAGGTATTCAATCGTTTCTTCCAGGTCGTCAAAAGGAACAACAGGTACGATTGGACCAAATTGCTCTTCATGATATAATCTCATTGCCTTAGTAACCGGATACACTACCGCCGGATAGAAAAATGTACCTGCCGATGTACCGCCGTTTTCGTTTACAACTTCTGCACCGTGCGCTTTGGCGTCAGTAATACAATCGTTGAGATAATTTATTTTGTTGTTCTCGGGAAGCGGAGTAAGCGACACGCCTTTTTTCCACGGCATTCCGTATTTCAATTCTGAAACAGCAACATTAAACTGTTTTAAGAATTCTTCGGCAATGCTGCGATGCACCCAAACGATTTTAATTGCAGTACAACGCTGACCGTTAAATGACAAAGATCCCATTAAGGTTTCCTTCACCGCAAGACTGATATCCGCATTAGCCGTAATAATGGCTGCATTCTTGGCATCAAGACCTAAAACTGCACGCAACCGGTTTACCTTCGGATGCTGCTTTTTAAGTTCGTTGGCAACTTTGCTGGATCCGATTAAAGTCAGCACGTTGATTTTTCCGGATTGCATCAGCCCCGGAACAATCGTATTCCCGCGACCATAAATTACATTCACCACACCTTTTGAAAAACAGGTTCTGAATGCTTCCTGCAAAGGGTAGTGCAGCAGCGTACCGAATTTCGGAGGTTTGAAAAGGATCGTATTACCCATGATCAGCGCCGGGATCAGGGTTGTGAAGGTTTCGTTAAGGGGATAATTAAATGGCCCCATACATAACACAACACCAAGCGGAGACCGGCGAACCTGTGCGGCAATTCCATCCACAATTTCAAAAGTGGATGAATCTCTGTCGAGGTTTTTTAGTGAATCTATGGTTGCGTAGATGTATTCGACAGTACGATCAAATTCTTTTACCGAATCGGCAAATGACTTGCCAATTTCCCACATGATGAGTTTAACGATAATATCCTTTTGCTCGATCATCATACCCGTAAACTGTTCAACGCAATGAATACGCTCAGCGACACCCATGGTCGGCCATTCACCGCGCCCGTTGTTGTAGGCGGCAACAGCTGCTTCAAGTGATTCCATTGCTTCTGTTTCTGTACAAATCGGATAACTTCCGATGAGTACGCGCTGAAGACCGCCCGGGGTTTGTACGCTGATCGGAGAGAACACTTCGTGCACCTGGCCTTTCCAGGTTTTCATTTCTCCGTTGCTGAGATATTCGCGCTGGTGAATTTCGGCGGGAAGCTGAAACTCTGCCGGAATATCTTCTGCCTTGAAGAAAATTTCTTGTAGGGTAGAACTAAACTCCATTTTGATAAAATTATGTATAAAAGATTTGGATATTAAACGTCAGTTAGACAATTAATAAATTGTCCGTATTTTGGGTGTTTGGAATTGCTTTGATTATTTAATAGTTAGGTTGTTTTTTTTGCTAAATTACTTTCGAAGAAACAGACAATGTGTTTGATAAGCCCGAGCCGGTTACTTTATACTTTCTAAATCCTGAAATTTAATTCATTTGAAGAAGTGAACATAGTGATGCTTTCCATCAGGACGAAGGATTTGAAATGTTAACCTGAAAGAAACTGGATTTTACTTTTAAATTTTAATTGTCAATGAAAACTAATATGGATTTAACTGATTAATTTTCAGATAATTGAAGATCAGTTTGCGGTTTGTTTCTTTTGCTCATTTTGAAGAAACGCATCATAAGAAAAGCAGAGGCCAGTGTAAGGCCTAAAATCAATCCCAGCCACATACCGGCGGCGCCCATGTTAAAGTGAAAAGCGAGCAGATAACCAACCGGGATACCAACAACCCAATAGGCAATACCGATCAAAATGGTAGGGGTTTTTACGTCCTTAATCCCTCTCAGCAAGCCAGCGCTGATAGCCTGTGTACTGTCGGAAATCTGAAAAACAGCAGCGAAGAGCAGCAGCAGAGCAGCTAACTGGAGTACTTCCGCATTGTCATTAAATGCCTTGGGTAATTGGTAGCGAAAAACGCTGAATGCGATTGCACAAAAAATTCCATAACCAAGTGCCGTGTAAACCGTGCTTTTCCCAATTAAGAATATTTTCCCCCAATCATTTCTCCCAAACGCGTTACTTACACGTATAGAACCAGCCTGCGCAAGTCCCATGGACACCATAAAGGTAAATGAAGCACAACTCAGTGCAATTTGATGTGAAGCCTGAGCAACAGCACCAAGCGTTCCGATGATAATCCCGGAAATAGCAAATGCGCCTGCCTCCATGCCAATCTGTAAGCTACTGGGAACACCGATGTGCAGCAATTCACGCATGGTCTGGCCTTTCACAAACCATTGGTTTTTGCTTACGGCGATGTATTTACTAAAAGTTTTATGTTTTAAAATAATTACTAAAAGGGCCAGAAACATACAGGAACGGGTAATGAGCGTTGCCCAGCCGGCACCAGCCAGTTCGAGTCTTGGGAATCCCCAGTTGCCGTAGATCAGCAGCCAGTTGAGCAGAATGTTAAGCGGCATGCCAGCCAGGGAAAGGATCATGGCTGTCCGGGTATATTCCAGTCCGTCTGCAAATTGTTTTAATGTCATAAAAAGCAGCATCGGTATGATCGAAATTCCCATCAGCTGCATGAAGGGCATTGCCAGTTTTACTACTTCCGGATCCTGGCCAAGGTGGTACAGCAGGTCTTTTCCAAAAACCAGCGTAAGTGAAATGATCAGCGCTGTAAGTGCACAAAGTATGAAGCCGTTAAACAAATAATGTGAAACCAGCTTTGCATCACTGCGGCCATGAGCCAGGGAAACCATCTGGGAAACAGATATAGTCATCCCAATACCAATCACAAAAGGAATATTCATCGCATTGATAACCAGTGCAGCAGCGGCCAATTGTTTATAGCTGATTGCTCCTACCATCGCACTGTCGATGAGGTGAAGTGCCATTTGGGCAAGTTCTCCGATAATGATGGGAAGTGCTAATCTTATCGTCTGTGATGCTTCGTTTTTCATGGCTTGTGTATGCTGAATCTTAAAAAGGGCTGCAAAGTTAAGGAAGTTTGGCGGAAGGAAAGGTTGATTAAAAAAGATAATGAGAAGTTAACGGTCAGCTGTGTTTTGCGCCGGGGAGAAAGTCAATTTTGTCGTCGAGCTACAAACCATAGAGTAAAATAAGTTGAGAATACAGTTTATATATATAGTACATCATTGATTAAATATTGAATTGAAATTTACTTTACATACAATGAAATTTAAGGAGGGAATACAACCGGGCATTTTTCAGTACCCTGCAAAAAAACGGGCTTGCCAGGTGTTTGTGATACTATTTTTGAATGCTTTTTTTAGTAATCAAATTCATGCCCAGACTACGGGCAAACTGAAAGTGGTTGGTAAAATCACAGACAGTCAAACCGACACTCCGCTGGCCTATGCAAATGTCCGGTTATTCAAATTGGTAGACAGCGTTTTTGTTGCCGGTGCGATCACGGATGAAACGGGTAGTTTTGTGGTCGACATAACGGCCGGTAATTACTACGCACTTTCAGAATTTATCGGTTACAAATCGAATTATAAATCTGCAGTTCACCTCACAGCTGTCAATTCTCCCCTCGATTTGGGAAAAATAAAACTGGCAGCCTCTGCCAGAAATCTGGAAGAGGTTACCGTGCAGGCGGAAAAAAGTACGATGGAACTGTCTCTGGACAAAAAGATATTTAACGTCGGGAAAGACCTGGCAAATGCAGGCGGAACAGCCGTGGATATTCTTACAAATGTACCATCGGTGGCTGTGGATGTGGAAGGTAATGTAAGTCTCAGAGGCTCCGGAAATGTGCGCATCCTGATTGATGGAAAGCCTTCCGGTTTAGTAAGTATCAAAGGTGGTGCGGGCCTTCAGTCTTTGCAGGGGAGCATGATCGAACGCGTGGAAATTATTACAAATCCTTCTGCACGTTATGAGGCCGAAGGGATGGGAGGGATCATTAATATTGTTTTGAAAAAAGAGAGAAAAGAAGGCTTTAATGGCTCTTTTGATATCATTACAGGTTATCCGACAAACTACGGAGCGGCAGCAAACGTAAACTACCGCAGGAAAAATCTGAATTTTTTTATCAATTACACCATGTCTTTCCGGAACACGCCGGGGCGTAATTATCTCTATCAGGAAACCTACCGGAATGACTCAACTTTCATCATGGAGCGGGACATGCATAGTAAGCTGCGAGGCATGAACAACAGTGCCAGGGGAGGAATTGATTATTATTTTAATACAAAAAATATTCTCACCGGTGCTTACACCTGGCGAACCAGTAAGGGGAAAAGGTTTTCTACTTTGAACTATAAAGATTATCTGTTCAGCACAGCAAATCCTACCGGAATTACCACCCGGACTCAGGATGAAACAGAAACGGAACCAAATGCTGAATATGCCCTCACTTACCGGAAAACTTTTAATCGCAAAGGACAGGAGTTTACGGCAGATGTGCGGTATCTCGACAATTGGGAAAATTCTGACCAGTATTACAGAGAGAATGTATACAAGCCGGATGGAAGTCCTTCGGGCATACCGTTCCTTTTGCAGCGGGCGGTAAATTATGAAACGGAAAAACAATTGCTTTTCCAGGTAGATTATGTTCATCCTTTTGGGAAAGACGGAAAACTGGAGGCCGGTTTACGAAGTAGTTCCCGTGACATGACAAATGATTATTCAGTTACACAGCAGGGCGAAAACGGTGAATGGTTTGTTTTGCCAAACCTGACAAACGACTTTTTGTACGAAGAAAATATCAATGCGGCTTATGGAATTGTTGGCAACAAATTCAGGAAACTATCTTACCAGGCTGGTTTGCGCGCAGAATGGACGGGTGTTACAACCGAACTGAGAACAACAAAGGAAGTGAATGAGAGGAAATATGCCAACCTCTTTCCAAGTGTGCACCTTACCTACGATCTGGCAAAGCAAAACGCGATGCAGCTGAGTTTCAGCCGACGTGTGAGGCGACCACAATACAATGATTTGAGCCCGTTTGCGACATATAGCGATAACCGGAATTACTGGAGCGGCAACCCCGACCTGAACCCCGAGTTTACCAATGTGTTTGAAGTCGGGCATATCAAGTATCTTGATAAAGGATCAATTACATCATCCATTTACTATCGTCATACAAACGGAAAAATTATCAGTATTCGTACTGTTCAGGATAACGGGAATTCGTACACAAGACCGGAAAACCTGGGAACAGAAGATGCCTACGGTGCCGAATTTACGGGTTCATTTGTACCATATCAATGGTGGAAACTGGATGGGAGTCTTAATTTCTTCAGGGCTATTACGGATGGGACGGAAGTTGATCAAAGCTTTAAAAGTGATACTTATAGCTGGTTTGTGCGGATGACGTCGCGGTTCACGCTCTGGAAAACAACGGATCTTCAGTTCAGGGGAAACTACGAAGCGCCGCAGCAAACGCCGCAGGGCCGGCGCGAGGCTTTGTCAACGCTTGATCTGGCGGCAAGTCGCGATATTCTTAAAAATAACGGAACGCTTACACTAAGTGTGATTGATGTTTTCAATTCACGTCGTTTCCGAAGCATTACGGAGGGAGCAAATTTTTACACGAGAAATAATTCCCAGGGCCGGTTAAGACAAATCAACTTAACCTTAAACTATCGTTTACATCAGGCAAAGAAGAAGGCGAAGGATGGTATTGACGGAGAATTTTAATCAAATATTTTCTATTTGCCGGCTTCAATAATATAGCCTTGAGAATGTACAATGCGTGCTAAAATATTGTAAATCTGAATTTTATATTTTATCTGGAATGTATTTGACAAATATTCTGTTTGTATCTGAGAAATAGAATTTATTTTGTTTTTGAAATTAGTTGTAACTACGTATCTTGTAGAAGCTTAATTGTAATTTGCTTGATAAGCTGTACTTGTCCTGCCTGCTAAAGGCAACGTGTTTCGGGTTGCTGTGTAAAAATTTGTTTAATTTTGAGGTATGAGTATTAAATCAGGTAAATCCATTTTTCTTGCGGATGACGATGCAGATGACTGCATGCTATTTGAAGATGCGCTGCGTGAAGTTTCTGAAAGCGTTGAGCTGACAACTGCATACGATGGCGTGGAGCTAATTAATTTGATGAAAACAAATGTTCCACCGCCGCCGGACGTGATTTTTCTTGATCTGAATATGCCAAGAAAAAATGGCTTCGAATGTTTGGAGTATATTCGTAAAACTTCGCAGTGGAAAGATATTCCGATCGTGGTGTTTTCTACAACCGGACAGGAGGATATGGTAAAAAAAGTATATGAGCAGGGCGCTAACTATTTTATTCGTAAACCCGGGTCATTTCCAAAATTAAAGCAGGCAATTCGCCAGATTCTGGATATTGACTGGACAAGTCATAGCTGGAAACCTGCATCAGATAATCTTCTTTATCATTTCTAAAACGTTAAAAACTTCAATTCAAGGCAGGTATTTCCTGCAAACTCAACACAACCCTTCTGATTCTTATACCCATCCGTCCAGGTATGAATGTTGTTGAACTTGATTTTGAAAGGGCAAAAACCCGTCATCTTCTTTTTAAAACGCGCCTACAATCCATATTTTACGGCTCTGATGTCGATCAGCAGCTGTGTCTTTCTTATCGAAAATGTCCTGTTGGTCAATGGCTTTATGGTCATGCGTCAAAGCAATATGGACACATTTCAGAGATACAGGACCTTGAACTGGTTCATCTGGAGATTCATCTGGTAGCGACAAATATTATTGATCTTTACAAACAAGGTAAAGCTGAGGAAGCGTATGCCAGGTTTTCAGAAATGGAAGCAGCTACTAATCGCTTTACCGATTTGCTGTTAATCGTTGAGCAAAAGGTAATTTCTGAGGGGAAGTTTGTGTCTGACCAAAATATCTCCGAAGAAATACGTATAAACTACGAAGAGCTATTGGAGCTGAATCGTTTAAAACAGGATCTGGCTCAGCGTATTAAATCAAAAACCCCAAGAGATTCTGCAAGTTTCATCAATACTGGTGATAGTAAATTCCGAAGCACAATGATGCAGGCTCCTGTTGGTATCACCATTTTAAGAGGGGATCAGCTAGTGGTGGAGATGGCAAATAACAGTTATCTTGAAATTGTAGACAGGCGCGAAGATGAATTGATTGGAAAGCCATTGTTTGACGCACTGCCGGAGGTAAAGGAATTCATCGAACCTATTTTGTTAGATGTTTTAAAAACCGGAGTGCCGTATTACGGCAATGAGTTTGAGGTTATTTTGAAAAGGTTTGGGCAGGAAGAAAAGTGTTATTTCAATTTTGTTTATCAGCCGCTGATTGAAATTGGATCTGAGATCGACGGAATTATTGTTGTTGCGACAGAAGTAACTGCACAGGTTGAAGCAAAAAATGCTTTGCAGAGAAGTGAAAATCAGTTTCGGAATCTGGTTACGCAGTCGCAGTTTTCAAAAGCAATTTTTAAGGGAGAAGATTTTATCATAAGCCTGGCCAATGAAAGTATGCTGCGTATGCTTTGGCGCCGGGAGCTACATGAAGTTGAAGGTAAAATGCTTCTGGATGTCTTTCCTGAACTTGCAACACAGAAATTTCCTGCCATTTTGAGGAATGTTTTTAAATCCGGTAAAACCTACCGCGAAAATGAGGCCATTGCTTTTGTGGATGGTCCGGGCGGAATTAAAAAACATTATCTGGATTTCCAGTACGCACCCATGTTTGAGATCGATGGGACGGTATCGGGAATTATGGTTTCTGTAAATGATGTAACTGAAAAAGTGGAGGCCCGGCAACAGGTTGCAGATGCGGCTGACCGGCTTTCTTTGGCAACAGAAGGTACACAGCTTGCCACCTGGGATCTGAATCTTCGGACTTATAACATCATTTATTCCAGCCGGCTGGCAGAAATTTTTGGATTTGAAGGCAGAAAGAAAATCACTCATGTGGAACTCAGGAGCAGCGTCCATCCCGACGACGTCCACAATGTCGTAGAAGACGCTTTTGCAACTGCTTTAAAAACAGGTGTATATTATTACGAAGCGAGAATAATCAGACCCGACAAATCGGTTCGCTGGATACGCACACAGGGTAAGGTTTTGTTTGATGCCGGTCATGTCCCTTCACGTATGCTGGGAACTATGATGGATATTACGGACAGAAAACAGGCCGAAATTGCAATAGCAACGAGTGAAGGCAAGTTCCGGACGCTGGCTGATTCAATGCCTCAGTTTATCTGGACCGGCGATACTGAAGGGAATCTTAATTATTTTAACAAATCAGTTTATAGTTATTCAGGTTTAGCGCCGGAGCAAATTGAAAAAGAGGGCTGGCTTCAGATTGTTCATCCGGAAGACAGAGCAGAAAACATTCGTCTCTGGCAGGATTCTATCACCACAGGAAATAACTTTCTTTTTGAACACCGTTTCCGAAGAAGCGACGGGGCATATCGCTGGCATCTAAGTCGGGCAATAGCTCAGAAAGATGCAAATGGTTTTATTCAGATGTGGGTAGGTACAAGTACCGATATTCACGATAGCCGTATGTTTATCGATCAGCTGGAAGCAAAAGTACAGTTGAGAACAAAAGAACTTACTGTTGCCAATGACGAGTTGGTGAAAACCAATATGGAGCTGGCACAATTTGCTTATGTTGCCAGTCACGATTTACAGGAACCGCTGCGTAAGATACAGACATTTGCTACCCGTATTGTGGAGACAGAAAGTGCAAATCTGTCTGATAAGGGCAAGGACTATTTCCAAAGGATGCAATCTTCTGCCACCAGAATGCAGCAGCTTATCGTCGATCTGCTGGCCTTTTCACGTGCCAATGCGGTGGAGAAACACTTCGAGATGACAGACCTGAATGTTGTTTTGAGTAATGTTAAAGAGCAGCTGTTGGAAAATATTCAGCATAAAAATGCCGTCATCATCTCAGATAAGCTGCCAGTTCTACCGATTATTATTTATCAGTTTGAACAGCTCTTTACCAATCTGATTGCCAATTCATTAAAATTTGTTCCGGTTGGTGTAACACCGGTTATTGAAATTACATCAGGACTGATTGCCGGCAGCAAATTAAACACGCCTGTCCCAGCTATTTACAAGGAATATTATTTCATTTCCTTTCAGGATAACGGTATCGGTTTTGATCAGCAGTTCAAGGACCGGATTTTTCAGGTTTTTCAAAGGCTGCATAACAGAAATACCTATGAAGGAACCGGAATCGGCCTGGCTATTTGTAAAAAAATCGTAGAAAACCATCACGGCTTTATTGATGCTGTGGGTCACGAAGGTCATGGAGCCACTTTTACGATCTATCTCCCGTCAGATCGCTGAAGTTTGTAATTATCTGTTTCTGTTATCATTTTTACACAAGTAAAAGTAATTTGAATAGCAGAAATTATGGGTCAGCAACTTATTCCGGCAAATGAATGGATAAAAATAATTGTGTTATCCGGCATTATCGGTACCGCCGTAATGACGCTGTCGATGTATTGTCTCACATTTCTTACAACCAAGGTAATGCCGGTGGCCCGGGTACTCGGAACGATGATTACCTGTCAGACTACGGATGATGGCCATCTTTCCGACAGCCGGATTGCAATAGCTGTCGGAATCCTGGCGCACTATGCGGTCGGGATTTTTTTTGCGTATTGTTATCACGTTTTGTGGATGTTCGGAGTAGGTGAGCCGGGTTTTTGGAACGGCCTGCTGCTCGGTTTACTGAGCGGGACATTTGCAGTTATTTTTTGGTTTACATTTGTTGCTGTTCATCCTTTTCCACCCAAAATAGATTTGAAAGATTACATTCCCGCATTATTTCTTGGCCACTTTATTTTTGCATCAACGGCCGTTGTGGCTTACATCTTCCTGATTGGAAAGATTTAGCTAGGCGTGGAGGGTCGATTTAGGCTTTTTAAAAGTTATTCCTATGCCAGAGAGGATGACAATTCCGCCAATAATCATTTGAATCGTTATTACCTCATCAATAAAAACCCAGGCTATGAGTCCGGTCACAACAGACTGGCTAAGCAAACTAAGCGAAACGCGCTCTGCATCCAGTTTTTTAACCGCGTAGCTAATCGCAAGCCATCCAAGTAACTGTGAGATCACACCCTGAACAGCAAAAATGCTCCATATCGCTGGAGTGAAGTTCCATAGGGGCTGATTTGTAAAAAGACAGATAGTTAGCAAATACAAACTGGAGACGCCCATACTGTAAGTCATAAAACTGACAATGCTAATCTGGTTAAGGACTGTTTTGCTGATGAGCATATACGTTGCATAAAGCATTCCTGACAAAACTGCCAGCATAAACCCTTTATCAAATTGCATATTCAGGAAAGTATCAGGACCGATTAAAACGACAAGTCCCGCCATGGCAATTATTGTTCCGATCCAGAATTGTAATTTTGGTTTTTCTGTTAAAAACAGAAAGGATCCAATACCCACCCAAACGGGCGATAAGTTGGTAAGCAACGTGGCCTGGGTTGCGTTTGAATAATGAATTGATAAATTCCAAACAGCAATATCGGTTCCAAATAAAATACCACAAGTCAAAATTCGCAGCCATTGTGAGCGGGAAGGTATTTGTAAATTTTGCTTAACCAGTACAAAAGGCAGCAGGCAGATAAAACCGATGAACATCCTGTAAAATGCAGAACTGATGCCTGAGACCGGTGCCCATTTTACCAAAACAGGAAAAATACTGATACTTAAAACACCAATAACAAGGCTGATACGCGGATTCAACATAATCTGTAATTTCAACACAAAGATATGAATTGGGAGTTCACTGTTTGAAATAAGTGTGAATTTGGCTTTTTAACGAACAGGAGTGTAAACAAAAATAACTATAAGGTGACCGCAGCAGATAACTATTTCTATAGTAAGGAAAAGCCTTTAAGCGGTTGTCTGCTGGCTTTAAGGCAGATTATCCTAAATCAGTCCGGTGAGATATCTGAGATCTGGTCTTACAAAATGCCATTTTATTGTATTACGAAGGGTAAAAAGACAAAACGCTTCTGTTATTTATGGACTGACAAAAAGTCAAAACTGCCCTATCTGGGAATTGTTGACGGCTATTTGCTAAATCATCCGGAACTGGTTTCAGACAATCGAACAAAAATGAAGATCTTTTACATGGATCCTGAAAAAGATCTGCCTGTTGAAAAGATCAATCTGATTCTTCAACAGGCAATCGGACTAATAGAGAAATAGAGACTATTTCGTTGGTTTTGCTCTTTCGTACTGAACCGGCCAGGTAAGGTCATCACCCAATTCTGTTGCCGCGTGTAGCGGGAAGTAAGGATCTCTCAGGAATTCTCTTGCCATGATAATTAAATCGGCCTCGCCGTTTTCAAGTATACTTTCCGCCTGTTTTGCATCTGTTATCATGCCCACCGCGCCGGTTGGCATTGCTGTAAATTTCTTTATTTCTGCCGAAAACGGAACCTGGTAAGATGGCCCAACCTGGATTTTGGCATACGAAACCGATCCGCCAGTGGACACATCTATTAAATCAACATCTTTTTCCAGCAGTGTGTCTGCCAGTCTAACTGACTGCTCCTTATCCCAGCCATTCTCCGCCCAGTCGGTAGCTGATATTCTGACAAATATTGGCAAATGTTCAGGCCATACGGTTTTGACGGAATCAATAATTTCTAACAAAAGGCGGATCCTGTTCTCGAAACTTCCACCATACTCATCCTCACGCTGGTTGCTCAATGGAGATAAAAACTGATGAACAAGATATCCGTGAGCTGCATGTATTTCGATTACCTTAAAACCGGCGGCCAAAGCGCGTGATGCCGCGGTGGCAAAATCAGCGATTACTTTCTGAATAGCGGATTCATCCATTGCCAAAGGCGTGTCGTATTTATCGCTGAAAGCAATCGCGGACGGACCAAGGGTTTTCCAGCCACCGTTATCCACTGGTACCAAACCGTGTCCCTTCCAGGACGAATAAGTGCTGGCCTTTCTTCCCGCATGAGCAAGCTGAATTCCGGCAACAGAACCCTGAGCTTCAATAAAATCAGTAATCTGTTTTAATTTTTCAACGTGTTCGTCTTTGTAAATACCAAGATCGTCCGGAGAAATTCGTCCTTCTGCTGAAACTGCGGTTGCCTCTGAAATAATCAGCGCTGCACCGCCAACCGCTCGGCTACCCAGGTGAACCAGGTGCCAATCCGTGGCAAATCCATCCTCTGATGAATATTGGCACATGGGAGATACGACGATACGGTTTTTTAATGTGATGCTTTTAAACTGTATAGGAGAAAATAATTTTGAGGACATTTTTTGATCTTTTATTTATCTAAACTGGTAAATGAAAATAATAAGTTTGTCAGCCAATTTCTTTAACGCGGCCCACTTCGCCGTTTTGTAAACGTACTTTTATGCCATGAGTATGGTTGGGTGACTTTGTCAGGATGTCTTTTACAATTCCGCGTGTAAGTTTTCCTGTTCGCTGATCTTGTTTCAAAACAATGGCGACGGATAGTCCAACGGTGATATTTTTTCTTTCAGTTCCGGATAACATTTTACTAAACTTTAACAGGTGCTACTTTTTGTAATATTTTAATTTCATCGATGGTAATGGTGCTGATCAGTTCAAAGAGACCATTTATCGTTTTTAATTCTGACAAAACCTTTCTTGCGGGCGACTGTGCCGACTTTTCAATTCCCAGTTCTCGTATTTCTTTTTTTCTCTTGATAAGCAGTTCAGCCAGACGATGGTTTTGCGGGAGCGACTCACGCACAATTTCAAGGTTGCCGTGCAGTTTGCCATCTACCACATCCTCCGCAGCCTGAAATTGTCGGTCAATTTGGCGGATCATCAATTCAAACTCCGTGAAAAACTCGGTCTGGATGTTATTTTGGGCGTAAGTTGAAAGCGATGCAACATAGGAAGTTAGCATATGGCTGGTGGCAACAAACTGGTGATATTCTTCCATTTTCAACTGTTGCCGTTTCGGTTCGGACAGCATCTTTTGAAAATTGTCAGATAGGTTCGCCAGCGCAATGATCGCATCTTTTCTGGTAACTTTCAGATCGTTAATGTCCAGATTTTTACCAGTGAATTTCGCTGCCACAATATCAAAATATTTCCGATTTGCCTGTAAAGCCTCTTTGATGTACTGGTTAATTTGCGAATGTTCCCAAACCGGCAAAACATAGGATGAAATGAAATAGGCAATTACCGAGCCAATTACAGTATCAATCACCCTGTCCTGCAAAACGGCCGTGATATGCGCCGGGTTTAAAAAGTTAAACCAAAGCAAAACGTATAATGTGATACTCACAGATGCAATAAAATAATTGACTTTGAGAAAGGTATATGCCAAAATCATGGCGAGCATCATTAAAACGAAATGAACGGTACCATCTTTGATAAGATAAAGTATAAGAAACCCGGAAACCGCACCCACCAGTGTTCCTGCGATCCTGTACAGATTACGTTGTTTCGTTATACTAAAAGCAGGTTTCATGATGGTTACGATCGTAAGCAGTATCCAATACCCATGCCCGAAATCGAAAAACAAAGATGCAGCATATCCAATGAGAAGCCCCAATGTAATGCGCAGCGCATGGCGAAAATGACTTGATTTTAGTGACAGGTTGTCCAGCAAAGTCTGTGGTTCGTACTCTTGTTTTGGTACAAAATTATCGACCCCTACATTTAGTTTATGGTCTTTGCTTATTTCTGCATCATATGTGGTTGCGCGATGAAGTTTTTTAATGCGTTCGGTAATATCCTGTAAACTATTCAGAATCTGACGCAGCATGATATAATCCTCCATGTTTTCGTGCGTCATGCGGTCCTGTCTTACTCTTTCAAAAGCCGCCTGGCATTTGTTAAAGGCTTCATCAAGATCCCGTTTTGGCCGCGAAGAGTAGCCTCCCTGTATGGCCAGACCAATCTGCTGAATCTCAGCAGCCAGCCAGTTGATGTATGTGCCAAATAATCTAAGGACCTTGGTGTCGTCAAAGGCGCGGTGCAGGTTGGTGTAATTTTGCTGAGAATTTAAAATTCGCTCAAACAGGTCAATACTGTCTAGAAACATCAGCATCAATACCCGGCTTTTGTTGGTTGACTCGGTTACAAACTCTCTGGTTTTAAAAATAATTTCACGCAAATGTTCATGATTTTCTCTGAGCAGAACCTGCTGATGGATCATCTGCGTGAACAGCTCATCGTAATCCGGTTTGGCAAAATAGTATCCTGCCTTTATGGAAAGGAATTTGCCGAGCTCAGTAAAATTTTCACCTAAAAGCTGTTGTATGAGCAGGTAAGGCCGTAAAGTTTGTATGACAAGAAATAAAATCAGATACCAGACACCTCCCGCGGAAAAAATAAGCGCGTTTCTTAATACGGCGTCTCCGCTCATGTGGTCGTCGATATTAAAAACAAAAACCAACAGGGATATCAAACCGATGCTGTTTGCCCTGTTTCCGTAAACACCGATGAGGGAAAAAAACATACCAAAAACAATAATTTCGGCAAAAACAATGAAGTGGATATGGCGAAGAAATCCTGTAATACAGGCAACCGCAAAACACATTACGATCGCAATTGCAAGTGCATTTCTTCTTCTGTGAAATGGGCCGGGGTTATCAGTACTTCCAATCAGCAAAGTGCCCAGCGGGAAGGCAATCATGTCGCTCAGAATGCCAAAATGCTGAAAAATGAGGCTGGGAATTACCGCTCCCAGTGTTAACCGAACACCGGTTGAAAGATAATGGCTGGAAAGAAATTTCTTAAACTCGTCTAAATAATTCATGAAGTGCTGTGATAGCCTGCGCAATACTACCAATATATAATTTGGCACAAAAGCTATACCAATATTTTATTCGGGCTGCTGATAATATTTAACTTTGTCTGTTTATAATTTGTCTGTTTATAATAGGATATGCCTCAATTGATTTTTCTAAATCTTACTTTTGTTATAATCTCCTAAAGAAACAACCATAATTGTTCCGGTCGGGTTCTTTAAAAGAAAGAAAATGTAATTATTTTAAGTTTTGAGAAAACGTTTGAAAAAACATGTGCGCATGGTGCGTTATGTGATTTACAAAGAAACACTGATTGATTTTAAGGATCATTTCTGGACTTTTGTAGGTTCCTTTCTCGGTATTGCCCTAATCGGTTTTATTAATAAAGAAAGTTTCAGTGTTACCGATAACGTTTTCCTGATTGGCTCATTTGGTGCTTCCTCGGTTCTTATTTACGGAATTGTAAACAGCCCGCTTGCTCAGCCCAGAAATTTAATTGGGGGACACGTCATATGCGCCGTGGTTGGTGTAACGGTTCACTATATCATTCCAAATGAAATCTGGCTTTCATCCGCATTTGCCGTTTCATTATCGATCGTGTTTATGCAAATAACCAAAACGCTGCATCCGCCTGGAGGAGCCACAGCGCTAATCGCTAACATCGGATCTGAAAAAATTACGAGTCTTGGTTACCTTTACGTGTTCAGTCCGGTGCTTTCAGGTGTGATCATTCTTCTGCTGGTAGCACTGCTGGTCAACAACCGCGCCGCACACCGAAAATATCCTGCTAACAAAAACTGGTACAAAATCTGGGAACGCCGTTACCGGTAGCAACCTGGAGCCTAACCGGTCATAAAAAAGAAGTTTCAATAAACGCCAATTGTAGTGTTCCGGTTTGTAAATTAGAGAGTTGGTACTGCTTCTCTTTAACTTCTGATATAGATGTTGTTTTTAAGATTTGACCCTTTCCCGGTGCTCGAAACGGAGCGGCTTGTTCTGCATGCGCTGACTTGGGAAAATTCCGGAGACATATTTTTACTGAGAGGAAACCCGCAGGCGATGAAATACATCGGAAAACCAACATTGCAAACGCTCTGGGAGGCGGAGCAATTAATCGTTGCTTATCAGGAGAACGTACGTGATAAAATTGGTATTACGTGGGGAATCACGCTCAAAAGTGAGAATACCGGGCTGGTCGGAACCATTGGTTTTCATAAAATAGACAGACCAAATTACCGGGCAGAAATCGGTTACATTTTACATCCTGACCAATGGGGAAAGCAAATCATGAACGAGGCGATCAGAAAAGTTGTAGATTATGGTTTTCAGGAAATGGATCTGCATAGCATTGAAGCGAAAATCAATCCTGAAAATAGCCAGTCAGCGAAGGTTTTATTAAAAAATGGTTTTGAAAAAGAAGCTTATTTTAAACAGGCCTTTTATTCTGAAGGTAAATTTGTTGATACAGAAGTTTACTCACTGATAACTAATGTTGAACACTAGCCTTTAAAAGAGAAGCCACGAAAAAAATCCGTGGCTCTCTATGTAACTACAACTCTAATTACTCACTAACTATTTATAGTTGTTTTCAAAGTCACTTCCACATTACCGCGGGTTGCGTTGGAGTAGGGGCAAACCGTATGTGCCTTTGCAACAAGTTCTTCAGCAACGGATTGTTCAACATCCGGTATATTAACTTCCAATGTGATCACCAATCCAAAACCATCAGTTTCATTTTTGCCAATACCTACCTGGGCTGTAACTTTCGTTGTTCCTGTTTTAGCTTTCGTGGCTCTTATTACATGGGAAAGCGCGCTGTCAAAGCAAGCCGCGTAACCCGCAGCAAATAGTTGTTCCGGGTTGGTGTAAGCCCCGCCGGCACCACCCATTTCTTTTGGTGTTCTTACTTCCAGTTCTAAAACGCCATCCGAAGAAACAACTTTGCCGTTCCTTCCGCCGGTTGCTGTCGCAGCAGCAGTATATATTGCAGTTACCATTTGTGGTTATTTATTTGTTGTTTAATTACTTCTTATTAATTCCAGGTTGTTGATTTTATCCAGCATGCCTTTTGCCAGCGTTCGCATCTGATCCAGTTCCTGATAAGAAAGCTGTAAGCTGCATTTAATCTCTTCCGGTATTGCGGATGCCTTTTCTTTTAAGTTTTCGCCAGCTTCGGTAAGAGAAATAATTACCACACGCTCGTCTTCCTTTTGGCGCTGGCGTGTAACCAGATTACGGTCTTCCATTTTTTTTAAAAGAGGTGAAAGTGTACCTGAATCCAGCATAAGTTTACATCCCAATTCTTTCACACAGAGTGAATTTTCTTCCCAAAGCACAAGCATGACAAGATATTGAGGATAGGTGAGGCCCATTTTCTCCAACAGAGGGAGATAATGGCTGGTTACTTTCCGTGATAATGCATAAAGTGGAAAGCAAAGCTGATTAGAGAGTTTTAATAATTCCATATCGTTAATTAATTGCACAAAATTAAATTGCATACAATTCAATTACAAGCGTATCAGGAAGTATTTACAGAATGCATAAAAAAAGAGCTGCCTTTGGGAGCAGCTCTTCTATGAAAAATCTGTATCAGAATTAGCTCTCAGAGCTAATTTTTAAAATTGCTTTGTCGATGTGGTAACGGCCTGTACCTTCTTCGCCAATTACGTCGAAAAGTTCGATGGCGCGACGAGCGTTATCTTCCTCTTCGATTTGTTCGTTTACAAACCACTGGATGAAGTTCTCAGTACCGTAATCTTCTTCTCTGCGGCTTTGTGTTACAATGCGGTTGATAGACTGAGTCACGCTGATCTCGCTTTGCAAAGCTGCTTCGAAAACACTTCTGAAAGAGGCAAATTCCTGTTTAACAGGAGCAACTTCCGGAGAGATTGCAGTTCCGCCAACGGTCATGATGTAGTTGAAAATTTTCAGCATGTGGCCACGTTCTTCGTCCGATTGTTTCAGGAAGTATGCAGCACTGTTTTTGTACCCGTTGCGGTCGCACCAGGAAGCCATGGCTAAATATTTAGAAGAAGCTTCCGCTTCCATTTTAACCTGGTTGTTTAAAAGTATCTCTATTTCTTCTTTTAAAGAAGTACGTTGTCTAAGTAGGTCTCTCATGATTATATATTGTTACTGCTTTCAATTACTAAGCACAAATATCACATGAAAGTTCACGATTCCAACGTATACGTTGAAATTTGGAATTGGTCTAAAATGAAGGGAATGAGCTATTTAGACTAATTCTGATTCCTGATAAAGCAATTCATGCAACATTGAATTTAATTCAATGGCAAAATGCGTGCCGTTTACCAGATCCCGTAATTGAATCAGTTCACAGAGGGTAAGTTTTTGGTAAATATTTAACTGAGGGGCTTCAACGAACTCATAATCAGATTCGTCGGAAAGGTCAAATATTTTGCTGCGGATGTCTATTTTGTTAATGAACCTTCTGAAATTGAGGAAGTCCAGGATACGGAATGAAGCTTCCATCTCACCGAAATTCACTACAATTCTTGAACTCTTGTCACACTGAAAGCTGTAACCCTTAGAAGTACTGAACAATTCATTCGAGATAATCACTGCAAGCCTTGTTTGAAACGTGGAAATTATTCCGCAAAGATAAGTGCTAACTCAATTGCAAGCAAGTTTATTTAAAGGCATTCTAATTATATTTTGTGGGAGCTGTTGTTGTTTCATGCAAAGGAAGGTGAGAAAAAGTAAAGCACGCAAAGATTTTCTCTGCGTGCTTTATGATAGTGCTTTGGCCTTTTCTTCTATCTTTTTATTATCCGTCCGACGGCTGTTTCGCCATCAGACCGGTAATAAAAATTATTGATGAATTTTTCTAAAAAAAATTACTTCTCCGCAGCTTTCGCCCAGTTGTCACGAAGTGTCACAGTTCGGTTAAACACCGGTTTTTCGGTTTTGCTGTCTGTATCGGTTGCAAAATAACCTTTGCGTAAAAACTGAAAGGCCTCGCCTGGTTTTGTATCGGTTAAAGCTGGTTCTGCATAACCAGTAATGATACTCAATGATTCGGGATTGATGTAATCTTTAAAATCTCCTTCTTCGCCGGAAACATTTTCAACTGAAAATAACCTGTCGTACAAACGAATTTCAACAGAAACTGCATGCGGTGCCGAAACCCAGTGAAGCGTACCTTTTACATTTATTCCGGTTGTATCCTGTCCGCTTTTGCTGTTTTCAATATAGGAACAGTGTACTTCGGTTATTTCTCCGTTTTCATCCTTTACAAAATCATCACACTGAATGATATAGGCGCCTTTAAGCCTCACCATTTTACCTGGTGCCAGGCGGAAATATTTCTTCGTCGGGATTTCCAGAAAATCTTCTTTTTCAATAAAAATTTCTCTCGAAAAAGGAATTTCCCGCATACCCGATGCGATATCTTCCGGATTGTTTTCACTGTGGCACATTTCTATAACACCCTCCGGAAAGTTGGTAATCAACACTTTCAATGGATCCAGAACCACCATCCGGCGCAAAGCTTTTTTGTTCAGATCTTCACGAACACAGAATTCAAGCAAACCTACGTCGATCATATTTTCACGACGTGCCACCCCGATCCGGTCACAGAAATCGCGGATACTTTCCGGTGTGTAACCTCTTCTACGCAATCCGCTCAGTGTCGGCATCCGCGGATCATCCCATCCATTTACATGTCCGTCCTGCACGAGCTGTAAAAGTTTTCTTTTGCTTGTAACGGTGTAATTCAGATTCCGTCTTGCAAACTCGTACTGATGCGAAGGATAAATCTCAAGTTTTGCTATCAGCCAATCGTATAATTCACGATGCGGTGCAAATTCGAGTGTACAGATTGAATGAGTCACATTTTCTATGGAATCACTTTGCCCATGTGCAAAATCGTACATCGGATAAATGCACCATTTGTTTCCCGTCCGGTGATGATGTGCATGTTTGATCCTGTACAAAATCGGGTCACGCATCAGCATGTTTATATGCGCCATATCGATTTTGGCACGAAGCGTACGACTCCCATCCGGGAAATCACCGTTTTTCATTTGCTCGAAAAGCGCCAGATTTTCCTCAATGCTGCGGTTACGATAAGGGCTGTCTTTACCAGGTTCAGTAGGCGTGCCTTTTAATGCAGCAATTTCCTCAGAAGTGGAATCATCAACATAAGCCAGCCCTGCATTGATAAATTTCAGTGCGAATTCATAAAGCGTATCGAAATAGTCGGAAGCGTAAAGTTCGTTTTTCCACTCAAAACCCATCCAGCGGATGTCGTTTTTGATGCTTTCCACATATTCTGTATCTTCGGTAACCGGATTGGTATCGTCGAAACGGAGGTTGGTGTAGCCGGGAAATTTTTGTGTTAATCCAAAATTCAGACAGATACTCGATGCATGGCCAATGTGCAGATAACCATTGGGTTCAGGAGGAAAGCGCGTTACAATTTGCTCATATTTGCCTGATTGTAAGTCTGCCTCAATAATTTCCTCAATAAAATTCAGGTTCTTCTCTTCTTTTTTTTCTTCCGTAATCATACTTGGCTGACAATTTTTCGATAAGCAAAGTTAACGTTCTTCCTGTCAACCCGGAAATATTTTATTTTGTTCGGAAAGATAACAGTGGAAATAAAACCTTAAGATGGCTGAAAAATTCGCTTTCAGGAATGTTTAGTTCATATTTTCCCTTATTCAGCTACTTTTGTATCATGCGTTATTTTATCGAACTAAGTTACAAGGGCACCGCTTACAATGGCTGGCAAAAGCAAAACAACTCTCTGGGAGTTCAGCAGGTTTTAGAGGAGGCAATGAGTAAGATACTGCGAAAACCACTGGAATTGACGGGCAGTAGCAGAACGGATACCGGTGTACATGCAGAACAGCAGTTTGCTCATTTTGATTTTGATGAAATTCAGGATACCGAAAAACTGGTGTATAACATCAACGGCATGATCCCCCGGGACGTGGCTGTTCAGAGAATTTTTTCAGTTCCTGAAGATACAAATTCCCGTTTCGCGGCTACCCATCGTCGTTATCAGTATCGGATCAGCAAAATAAAAAATCCGTTTCTGATGAATCAGGTTTATGTTTTGAGGGCCGATCTGGACCTGGAAAAGATGAATCAGGCTGCTGCGCTATTGTTGCAGTATTTTGATTTCGAGAGTTTTAGTAAAATACATACTAGTGTTAATAATTTCCGGTGCAGTATTTCGCAGGCGGAATGGTCCGTGGAAGATGATCTGTTGATATTCAGTATTCAGTCAAATCGGTTCCTTCGGGGGATGGTACGTGCTTTGGTTGGAACGCTTCTGGAAGTAGGGAAAGGCAAAAGAACTGTTGCCGATTTTGAAGAAGTTATCAAATCCAGGGACAGAAAAAAAGCCGGCGCACAAGCACCGGCCGAAGGACTTTTTTTAGTAGAAGTAGGTTATCCAGCCGAACTGATCCCAACAAGCTAACTTTTTAACTCTTCCTAACTTCTTATTTTAAATCTATTTCGCCGGAGTAATTACAATATTCCTGTATTCCACCGGTCCGTGGTCACCCTGGATCAGCAGCGGTCCGGGTTCTCCCTCGTTGCTGTCGATCGCTCCGCCTGTGATTCCCGGAATTTCCTGGTTTGTAATAACTGTTTTTCCATTTGCAACAAGTGTAAGGAAACGGCCAATCAAAGTAATGTCGAGGGTATTCCATTCACCGGCTTCTTTTGCAACCATTTCGCTTGGTGTGATAAATCCGTAAACAGCTCCCATTTGGTCCAATGCAGGTTCCATTCCTTTGCTATCAGTTACCTGCACTTCGTAACGACCGCGAAGGTAAACGCCGCTATTGCTTCCTTTTGGAATGCGGAATTCAATGTGAAGTTTAAAATCGTCATATTTTGTTTCTGTCACAAGATTCGCTCCTGATTTTGGACTTTGCAGAATACCATTTTTCGCTATCCACTGATTTTCTCCTTCTGCATGCCAGCCCTTCATGTCGTTTCCGTTGAAAAGCGTAACTGGTTTCCCCCATACCGGAGCTGTCTGACGGCGCAGAGACGGAGCGCGGACACCTTTCCATTTGTATGACTTTCCCTCGCTGGTGGTAAGCGTTCCAGTCAGTTTTTCACCTTCGAGTGTACCTTCAACGGTCATGTCATTTGTTCCTTTTTCCCACTGTGGTGGAATGGCGAAGCTCATTTTGCCATCTTTAAAAATAACACGGGAAATGGGGCGGGCGCTTCCAACGATGCCGGTGAACTGTCCGATCAGGGTGCTGGTTCCCGAATGCCTTACTTCAAGCCACGAAGGCGAGGCTTTCCCGTCAACATCAATGGTGATATCCCATCTTCCTTCAATAGGAGACGCAGCCATACTTTTATTGCCAAACTGTGCAGTAAAAATGACTAACAGTAAAAATGCAGTTGGTAGTAACCGTGGTAAATTTGATGGTTTAATAAATCCTGAAAGGTTCATAGGTTTTTGTTTAAGCGGCGAAAATTTATTTGAGATTAAAACTTAAGGAACAAAGGTAAGCATGAAGTTCTCTAGTCTTGTGGCTGATATTCTGGTATCTTTTTCAAAAGACTTTCCACCTGCCAGTCACCAAAGCCATAAATACCCTCACGCGCACCAAATTCTTTGAAAATGGTTTTGAAATCCTGCGTTTTTTTATCCAGAATGATTTCTTTCAAAACCTTCTCAGGACGACCGGATGATTTGTCATTTGAAAAGCGATCCAGCTGAGCCTTGACCACTTCATGCAAGAAAGGAAAATGTGGGGCATAAATACCAGAGAGGTTTTCCAATTCAGCCCTGTTTTGTTTTTTGTAAGCAACCCACAAATCCGAAAGTAATTTGACTTCACCAGCCGTGAGTCGCTGCCGTTCCTGATAGGCTTTTGCAAGTCCGTCACGGTCGAGCGCACCAAAGCCGCGCCAGTCAGCCTTTTCATCCAAAAGCGGTGGTTTTACAAGGTTGATTTTTAAAGTAGCTGAAATTCTTGTTAAAAGTGAAACACAAAACCAAAGGTTAACCTGGCAGAAAAGATCTTCTTCAAACCATAAATTTACTTCTGAACCTTCCGGTATTAAAGCAATTTTATTGAATTCAGGGACAACATCCAGGAAGTAAAATTCTTTTTCTTCACCATATTCCCCTGCTATAAAGCTGGCTCTGGTTTCCCAAAATTCTTCCAGCGTTTCACCGTTTTGCGGTCCGTCGACAAGGCATTCGCGGGCAACAATAATTTCACCCGATAGAATTGTTTCAGGAAAAAAATCCAGCAGCGCATCACCGTTTAGAATATGATATGTAGCCATAATGATAGTTTGTTAGGTTAAATCGCCCGGGCTGTAGTTTCATTGTTGACCAACCTGAAAATACCAAGCGGGTTGCTGTTTTTTAATTCATCGGGGAGCAGCGAATCCGGCCAATCCTGAAACGATTGGGGTCTCACAAAACGTAATATTGAATGTCTACCGACCGAAGTAAAATGCGAAATGCTAGCGGCAGGGAAGGGGCCGCCATGAAACATAGAAGGACAAACTTCCACACCGGTTGGAACGCCATTCATGACAAACCGTCCGCATATTTTTGATAATAAATGCAAAATATCCGGATTGGCCGCTGCTTCTTTTTCCGAAGCCATCAACGATGCAGTCAGCTGACCTTTCAAATGCATCAGTGCGTCCTGCAATTCATCTAGATCGCTGCATACAACCAGTAGCGAAAATGGCCCGAAAACCTCTTCATGTAATTTTGGATTGGCGATAAAATCTTTGCCTGAAACCTTTGCTATTGTAGCCTGAGACTGGTTTTGCTGTTCGGATGATAATCCGGACACCGCAAATTTGGTGACATTGTCCTGCTCCAAAGCCTCTGAACTCAACTTGTAAAAAGCCTTGCAAATACCTGCGGTAAGCATTGTTGCAGGTGCGATATTGGTTATTTCAGACTTATATTGTTCCTCAAAAGTCTCCAGGCCTTCGGTTTTCGTCACAAAAACAAGTCCGGGATTTGTACAAAATTGTCCCGCGCCTAATGTTACCGACCCGGCAAGCGTTTTGGCAAGTGATACAGCGTTAGTTTTCAAATATTCCGGCAAAACGACTATTGGATTAACACTGCCCATTTCTGCATAAACCGGAATAGGTTCCTCTCTTTCCTGAGCCATCCGGTACAATGCCATCCCTCCCTTGTATGAACCTGTAAAACCGACAGCCTTGCTGGCAGGATGTTTTACAAGGGCAGCACCCACCTCAAAACCATCATCATACAACATAGAAAAAATGCCTTCCGGCATTCCGGTTCTCTGGGCAGCCTTCACAATTGCCTGTGCAGTAAGATCGCTCACACCGGGGTGGGCCGCATGAGCTTTAACGATTACCGGATTTCCGGCAGCCCAGGCAGGGCCTGAGTCAACACCCGCCACAGAATAGGCAAAGGGAAAGTTACTGGATCCGAACACGACCACCGGTCCGATGGGAATAAACATTTTACGCAAATCCGGCTTAGGAACAGGAGTGCGGTCAGGGGCGGCGGTATCAATACTGGCATCAACCCATGAGCCTTCACGGATAAGTCCGGCAAATTGTGTCAGCTGATTGATCGTACGGGCACGTTCGCCTTGTAATCTAACCATCGGCAATCCTGTTTCCAGATTCGCTCTTTCCAATAACACATCACCAATTGCCATGATCTCCTCAGTAATAGCAATCAGGAAGTCGGCACGTTTGGTGGTTGGCAATTTAGCAAGTTCGTTAAAAGCCTTTTCTGCCAGCTGCATTGCCTTATTTACTTCATCAGGCGTGGCACAGTGAAATTTTTCAGGGAGATTGGTATCCTGCGCAGGTAGGTATGACTGAAAAGTTTTATCGCTTTGGGAGGAGAGGGAATAACCAATATAATTTTGTCCTTGAATGTTCATTTCGAATCAATTTTTATAAATAAAATTTGGCCTAAAGACAAAAATTTGTGCCATTCCGATTAGACTGACACAAATTCGTATTTTGTTCAAATGCGTTTTCGTCTGATTATACAAGACGTGCGATGATGTCATCTACTGAAATTCCTTCTGCTTCTGCCTTGAAATTTCTGATGATTCGGTGCCTGAGAACAGGCAGCGCCACGGCTTTAATATCTTCGATGTCCGGTGAATATTTTCCTGATAAAAGTGCATTACACTTCGCTGCCAGAATGAGCGCCTGAGAGGCACGAGGGCCAGCTCCCCATTCAAGGTAATCGTTGGTGTCTTTTACCGCATGGGTCGATGTCGGGCGTGTTTTGTGTACCAGCTTCACTGCATATTCAATAACATGATCAGTAACCGGAACACGTCTTACAAGATGCTGGAAATCCATAATTTCTTCAGCAGTGATAACTTCCTTAACCTGATATTTATTATCTGAAGTTGTGCTCTTTACAATACTGACCTCTTCTGCATAAGAAGGATAATCCAGCTGAATCATAAACATGAAACGGTCAAGCTGTGCTTCCGGCAACGGGTATGTTCCTTCCTGTTCAATCGGGTTCTGGGTTGCCAAAACAAAGAATGGACGGTCAAGCGAATGTTTGGCTCCTGCAATGGTTACTGAATATTCCTGCATTGCTTCCAGAAGCGCAGACTGCGTTTTGGGAGGTGTACGGTTAATCTCATCAGCAAGGATAATGTTTGCAAAAATAGGTCCCCTGATAAACTTAAAGTTCCGGTTCTGATCCAAAGTCTCGGATCCTAAAATGTCCGAAGGCATTAAGTCGGGAGTAAACTGAATCCGGTTAAATTTCAAATCAAGCGAAGAAGCAATGGTCTGGATCAGCAGGGTTTTGGCCAGTCCGGGAACACCTACAAGTAAACAATGTCCCTGACAAAAGATCGCAGTAAGTAATTTTTTAACAACATCATCCTGTCCAACAATCACTTTTCCTATTTCACTACGGATTTTTTCATAAGCTATTTTCATAGCTTCAGCTGCTTCAACGTCCGATGAGTACTTCACAAATTTATCTGATTAGTTTCCTTAAATGATACTCGTTTTCAGGGGCACTACTTGTTACTTCAGGAATCTTCACCGGAAGCCATGTCCAGTATTTTACAGTTTTTAAATTCAGGTTCTACGCTGATATATACATCACCCTGCGCTTTCTTGAACCATTCTTCCAATGCCTTGTTACGTTTATTATTAATTACAATTTGCGAAAGTTTTTCGTAATCTTCACGGATACTTGCTGTATGCGGCTCTGTTTTACTTTTGTACCAGATAATCCGCATCGCGCTTCTTCCGTCTTCGGTTCTGAAAGATATAGGTTTGCTAACGCTTCCTACTTTCATTGTATCAATTGCAAAGTATAAAGAAGGATCCATGGAAGCATCCAAGGCAAGCCGGCCCATTCCCGTATTTCTGTCCTGAAGCAGACCGCCTGCTTCGGAAGTTTCTTTATCTTCTGAGTTTTCGCGTGCAGCCTGTGCAAATGACAGTGTATCGGTGGTGATCATGTTACGAAGGCTGTCGAGCTTCTTTAGCGCATCGGTCATGTCAGTTCCTTTGTTGTAATCCGGTCTTAAAAGGATATGGCGTGCGTGGTATTCAGCTCCCCGTGTTTCGATCAGTTTGATTAAATGATAACCGTACTGTGATTCGATGATGCTTGACATTTCCCCTGGTTTCAGCGCAAGTGCTGCTCCTTCAAATTCAGGAAGCATTTTTCCACGCTGCGCAAAACCTAAGTCTCCACCCAATTTGGCAGATCCAAGATCTTCGGAATATATCTGGGCAAGCATAGCAAAGTCCTCGCCTTTTTCGGCCCTGGACTTTAAATCATTCAACTGCTGCACCAATTTATCTTTTTGTTCTCTGGTTACCTGTCCCACACGGACGATGTGCCCGATTTCAACTTCGGCAGGAATATACGGTAAGCTGTCTTTTGGAATTGAGTTGAAAAATTTACGCACATCACTAGGAGTAATTTTTACGTTACCGGTAATTGTACGCTGCATTTTTTCAACAATTTTCTGCTCCTTTACCTGATTTCTAAGCTCAGTTTTTAGATTTTCAATGCTTTTACCATAGGCTTCAACAATGTTCTTTTCTGATCCAAAACGCTGAATCATATAACCCATCTTACCATCCAGTTCATTGTCTACTTCTTTGTCTTCAACGGTTACGGAGTCAATTTCTGCCTTGGCAAGAAGCATTTTGTTGATAATAAGCGATTCCAGAATCTCACATTTTTCCGGAGCTTTTTGTCCGCTTGCTTTGTAGCTGGCGTACATCTCCTCGAGTTCGGAATTTAAAATGTAGTGGTTGTCTACACGGGCGATAATTTTATCGATTGTAACACCCTGCTGGCCCTGTGCGAAAACATCCAGATTAACACCGAATGAGAAAATTGCAAACAGACCGATTGCAACAAGTTTATTTATGTTCATATTGATTATTAAGTTCTTCTGTTTAAGCAGGGTTTTTTGTCTGATAAAAGACGGTTACGGTAATAAAATGCTAAAATACGTTTTAACGCTTAATTTTTTCTAATTCCTGGTCATTGACTTTCACAGGAAATTTTTGGTGCAGGCCTGATAACCACTGTTTTTCCAGTTCTTTCTGGTAAGCATTGATCACACTTCCGCGGGCTTCCATAAATGTTTTCAGCCGTGGCGGTTCAATTGCCTCCACGCGTATCCAGGTTGCCTTGCCGTTATTTGTGATCATTTGTTCTCCGGCCTCCCACTTTACTTTGCTTAGCAACGGGTTTTCTTTGGTAAAATAACCTTCCTGAATCATAACGGATTCCGGGGTTTCAGAATTATAAACTTTCTCTACATCTTTCCGGGAATTACTGTAAAATTGAAAAGCGATTCTGCGGTTACGTGCAGGTTCCATAGACGGGCGGAACGATCCGTAATCTTTCTCAATAATTCTAACGATAGAAATGTTTTTTGAGTTGAGATATTTAATCACATTTTTTATCCGGCTTGCCGAAGTTGATTCCGGTTCCTGAGCAGAACGGTAACCGGCTACTTCCACCAGATAATCCGGATTTCGCTGCATGATTGCAAACAGATCAAACATCTCTTCGGTCTGCTGTTGATTCAGATCGCTGATACCCTCGGCAAATAACAACTCACTCCCTTTTCTTTCCAGGCGGTAAGGGCGTTGGGCAAGTGTTTTTTTAATGGAGTTAATGGTCTGCGTATCCGGAGCCATAATCAGACTGGCTTTTGCCCGTTCTGGAAATGAAAACTGTGTTTTGTTTTTTTCATAAAAAGCTTTTTGGCCAAGAGAATCTGACAGGGATTTTTGCCAGACATGTTCTTCCATTACCTGCGATAACAGAACGCCTTCCCTGATTTCATTAATCAAACTGCGGAATTCAGGACTGGATTCTTCCAGATGTTCTTTTTCGTATGCTGAAAGTTTGCTGGTAAGATAATCCTGGTAGTATCGTCTGAAAACCACTGTCGGAGAAGACCCTTTTAGTTTTACTTTTTGCTGCGATTTCAAAGCGTTAAGAAATTCCAAAGCGTAATAAGGTCGTTGTTCAATATTAAAAAGCACAGTTGTAGACCAGTCGGCAGATACAGCTCTTGCATAGTCCCACTTCGCTGTTAAAATACTGCTGTCAGCTAATGCAGAAATGATTTTCCAGGCTTCCGGTGATTCGGTGACAGTGTATTTTTTTCTCAAACGCTGAGCATTGGTTTCATCAATTACTTTTCCGCGTGAGTCTGTCACCACCTTTTGCCTTAACGAAGATGCCATCGCTGCGTACGGTTCTATCGATTTTTTCTCTACAAGTTTCACAATATGCCAGCCATAAATAGTCAGCACAGGTTTCGAATAGTTTCCAGTTTTATTCAGATTAAATGCTGCTTCTTCGATTTCAGGCACCATTTGTCCTGTACCAAACATAGGAAGTAACCCCTGATTTTTACGTGACTGGCTGTCTGTTGAATATGTTTCTACTACATTATCCCAATCATTGCCCGCCTGTAATTTTGCATAAGCTTCGTCGATTTTTGATTTTGCCAGTTCTTTCTGTACTGGTGTAGAGGTAGAATCCACCTGGATCATAATATGTGCAACCCGGACCATCCCTCTGCTGGCGCGTCTGTCAATAACCTTGATAATATGATATCCGGTTTTGGAACGTACCGGGTTAGATATTTTGCCGACAGGTAAACTGTAAGCTGCATTTTCAAAAGGATAAATGGTTTGGAAAGAAGTGAAATAACCCAGGTCTCCCTTATTTTTTACTGCGGAAGGATCTTTGGAAAAACGTTCAGCCATTTCCCCAAAATCAGCTCCTTCTTCCAAACGACCTCGCAGGGCGATTGCAGCACGGTAGGCTTCCAGCGTATCGGCCGGTGACGCATCTTCGGGTACGGCTATCAAAATATGTGAAGCCCGTACTTCCTGTTTCATTCTGTTGTAAGCCTCATTGGCCAGCTTTTCAACAAGCGCTTTGTCGACCAGGAAATTTTTGGCCAGCTGGTTATAGTATGAATTTATTTCTTCTTTGTAGTCTGAAGTCGTATCACGGCCTTCTTTTTTTGCCTGCATCACCTTGATTTTCACATCAGTGTAAAGATTCAGGTATTCTTCGGGAGTCAATGATCGCGATGAGTCGGATGCGGCCTTATTTTTTTCGTATGAATCCAGGAAATCTGCCTGGGAGAATTTCTCGTTTCCGATTTCTACTAGTGCAGGAGCTTCGGCAGTAACAGTTTTTTGTGTTGAGGCGGGCTTGCGGCAGGAAGTGAAAATGCAGGTCAGGAGCAGGCAAAATATCGAAATTCGTTTAAACATATCAATCTTGGATTCTTAACTGGTAAAACTTAAAGCTTTGTTAAAACTGATTATACAGCTTTCTATTATGATTAACCCGGTAAAGTTATGCTGTTTCCATACAGTATAAAAATGTGAGCGCCTTTCGCACGCTATTTGAGGATCTCATTTTTCATTTCCTGTGGGTTGAACCATGGAAGTAACACCTCAATTACATTACGCAGAAAAATCGAAAATGTGGCTAACATAAAGTTTTTTGTCACTGCATGTAACTAATTTAACTTTAACTTATATTAAAGCTATAAAGTGCCTTTTTAGCCTGTTTTGGGCATAATTATTGTGAGTTATTTTTCATATTCAACTTTTGGAGGACGGTTATGGAAAAGGCACAGGCAAGTGAGTTTGTATTAAAAATCAGTGCACTTTGGAGCGCACAAAAAAGGAGAGAAAACCTGTATCTGGAAGCATTGAGAAAAGATAGCATGGGACCTTTAAGAAGGATGCTCACACAGGGGCATATCAGTGCCGTATTATTCCAAAAGGAAATTCGCTGGATTTACGACTACTTCAAATGTTTTATGACTGATAAGGATCTGGGAGAGCTGTCTTTAACTAATTCAGACAAAAATCTGATGAAAGGTATTGAGGAAAAAGAAGAGATAGCAGGTTATCTGAAAAAGAATGAAGGGAGAAAGTACTTCAGTCCTATAAATCGTTGGTTTCAAACTTGGAAAGCGACTCTGAAACGCGTCGTGTATTGGGAGATCATTTGGACAGAATTTCAGAATTTTATGAAATACTGTCCAAACAAGAAGGGAATAACATCAAAAGTTTACAGCTGAATACTGCTGCGTAATTAGTCTTCTGAATTAAGAAATTTATATACAATTCCAGCAAAAATCGCTCCTGCAACAGGGGCTATAATAAACAGCCACAATTGTTCCAAAGCCCAGCCGCCCACAAATATTGCCTGACTGATACTTCTGGCCGGATTGACCGATGTATTGGTTACCGGAATACTGATCAGGTGAATTAAAGTAAGAGCCAAACCAATTGCCAGCCCGGCAAAACCTATGGAGCTTTTTTTATCCGTTGCTCCTAAAATAACGATCAGAAAAATAAATGTCATTACAAATTCAGTTACCAGGCCAGCGGCCATGCTGTATTTGCCGGGAGAATGCTCTCCGTAACCATTTGCTGCGAAATCACCAATGACACTTCCGTTGCCTGTTACGATAAACTGAAGTACAGCGGCTGCAACAATACCTCCGAAAATTTGTGAGATAATGTAGGGAAGCAAATCCTTCGCGGAAAATCTTCCGCCAATCCAAAGTCCAACGGAAACGGCCGGGTTGAGGTGTGCGCCTGAAATGTGACCAAGCGAATACGCAATAGATAACACGGTGAGCCCGAACGCAAATGAAACGCCTAATAGCCCAATACCAACATGCGGGAATGCTGCTGAAAGAGCAGCGCTGCCACATCCGCCAAGAACAAGCCAGAACGTTCCGATAAATTCTGCAAAATACTTTTTCATAATCTTAATAGTGTTTGTGATAATTTGAGAAATAGACGTGTCCGTCTACTGTTCGTCACAATTTTTCAAGATATGAAACAGAATATTTAGAAATGTTCAGGGAATATTTTGGATTCTGTGTCAGGAAGCGTCAATCAAATTTCGTAAAGTTCAATTGGCAAGTCGTCAGGATCTGCGAAGAAGGTAAATTTCCTGTCCGTGAACTGATCGATTCTGACTGGCTCTGTTACAATTCCTTTTGACTGAAAATGGCTGATCGCTTCTTCAATGTTGCTCACCTGAAAAGCAATATGCCGTAAACCACATGCTTCGGGACGTGAAGGCCGGGCAGGAGGATTTGGGAAAGAAAACAACTCGATACAGTATTGTCCATGTAAAGAAAGGTCAAGTTTGTAGGAATCTCTTTCCTCCCGGTAAACCTCTCTATCGGTATCAAAACCCAGAATTTCAGTGTAAAAATTTTTAGACTTTTCGTAGTCCGAACAAATGATGGCGATGTGATGAACTGATTTTAAAAGCTGCATGCGTTTGGTTGTCTGTAATTTTTTCAAAGATACAGAAGAATGAATAGTTGATCTTGTAAGATATTGGGTTCGGCTCAGTTTAATGAAATTATATTCTGATAAATACTTTTCTTTTGTAAAGACTATACAAAACCCAGAATTCAATCAATAATACCAGTCCTCCGCTGATCAGGGAACGGTAAGCTTCTCCAAACAAAACATCATAGTTTTGCCCCAGATGAATCCGGAAGGAATGATTAATAAACCCGGCCAGTGTATCAGCAAGAATATAAGCGGCAATCGAGTTGCTTCCGATGACGATCAGTAATTTGAACCATGAAGCATTTTGTTTTATATCAACAATAAAATAAAAACCTGACAGCAACAGGAAACACCAGCCGCCGCTGAATAAAGTCCAGGCCGGTGTCCAGATTCTCTTTACAATAGGGTTGATACCGAAGAGATCTAATAAAACGGCAACTGCAAAAAGTACCGCTGAGGTAACCAGATACCTGCCTATCAAAGATGAACCTGCCAAATTGTTTTTAAGCCATTTTCCTGCAATAAGTCCAAGAATCATTGTGCCTAGTGTCGGAATAAAGCTAAGCGTGCTATAACCTCCTCCATTAAAACGAAAAGGGGATTCCCTTGAAAACAGGTTCAAAAACCAGCGATCAAAAGCCCAGGCAGCATTGGTGTTTTTATTCCAGTGCGCTGCAAAACCGGTCAGGTTATGTTCCCAATCTGCAGTAATGCCTGTTTCTGCCCAGTCGAAGTAGAGGCCAGGCAATGGATAGGCGGCAAAGAATATAAAGTAACCGACAAGAATAGAAATCAGAGCTGCCCATTGAACCCGTTCAGATCGGAATCCAAGCGCAAACAACACTGGATAGCCAAGTCCAATCTGAGTCAGTGTGTCTTCAAAAGTGAAGTTAGTTTGTTCCTTATGAAGGGAGCGCAAAAAGAAACCCAGGAGAATCAGGATCAGTGACCGGCGAAATGTATGAAACCACATCATTGTACGACTTTGTTCCCGACCAGCCCGGCTGGCGATGGAGTAGGGCAGGGCTACTCCGACGAGAAAAGAAAACGATGGTTGGATCAGATCGTGAAGCGAACAGCCAACCCAGGAGACATGGCTTTGCTGGAAATCGAGAAATGCCCAGAACGTACTTTCCGGTAAGGCCTCAGCAACCTGCCCGAAGCGCAATACTTCTGCCATCATCAGCAGCATTACAAATCCGCGGTAAGCATCAATGGAAGATACACGCTGAACGGGAGATAGAGGAGAATCTTTCAATAGCGGATGCGGGGTTATATTGAATATTTATTCGCGGCAGATAAATTACGCTTTTACGCATGATTCGGGCCATGCAGTTAAAAAGAAAAAACCTCATCAGATTTACCCAATGAGGTTTTTATATAAAAAATATTCTTTCTGAATCGACTAAACGTTCATTTTCTTTAATTCCTTCACAGCGTGATCGGCTGCACGTGCCGTCATGGCCATGTAGGTAAGCGAAGGATTGACGCAGGATGCAGATGTCATGAACGCACCATCCGTTACGTAAACGTTTTCAGCTCCCCAGATCTGGTTGTGTTTATTCAATACCGACGTTTTAGGATCATTACCCATTCTGGCTGTACCCATTTCGTGTATACCAATTCCGGGATGCTTGGATTCGTCGTTGTACGGCGTTACGTTGGTTAACCCGGCAGCTTCAAGCATTTCTGCCGCATCATTCATCATATCTACCCGCATTTTTTTCTCATTATCACCATAAGCAGCATCAAAAACAACAACAGGAAGTCCCCATTTATCTTTTTCTGTCGGGTGAAGCGTGAAACGGTTTTTTTCGTCCGGCAGCATTTCACCAAAACCACCAAGGTTCATATTCCACGCGCCAGGTTCTGTAAGTGCCTTTTTGAAATCGGCACCGAATCCGTCCATTCCTGCGCCACGTCCCCAGCTATCACGGCTTGCACCACCCTGGTAACCAAATCCGCGCAAATAATCACGTTTGTCAGCGCCCCAGTTACGATACCTTGGTACATAAATTCCGTTTGCACGGCGTCCGAAATAATATTTATCTTCATAACCCGGCATGGTACCGCGTGCACCCACAGCAAGGTGATGGTCCATGATATTACGGCCAAGCTGGTCGCTTTCGTTACCCAATCCATTTGGGAATCGCTTCGACTTGGAATTCATCAGAATAGATGCAGAAGCAATGGCAGAAGCATTCATAAAAATGATCTTCGCGTAATATTCTTTTGTTTCCAGCGTGTTCTGATCTATAATACGCACACCGGTTACTTTACCTGCTTTGTCATCATAAATCAATTCAGAAACGATTGAATCATTTATTAAAGTAAGGTTACCTGTTTTTTGTGCAGCAGGCAAAGTGGAAGACTGCGTACTAAAATAGGCACCATACGGACAGCCACGCATACACATGTTGCGGAACTGACAGGCAGCACGGCCAAGTTCGGTGTGAAATGCCTGAGGCTGTGTTAAATGTGCAGCACGTCCCATGATCATGTGACGCCCGGCAAATTTCTTTTCGATTTCTCCTTTTACTGTTTTTTCAACGCAGTTCATTTGCATTGGTGGCAGATATTGTCCGTCCGGCAATACATCAAGACCGTCTTTTGCACCACTGATTCCGGCAAATTTTTCAACATAATCATACCATGGCGCAATTTCATCGTAACGTACCGGCCAGTCGATGGAGATACCATCTTTGGCATTGGCTTCAAAATCCATAGGATTCAACCTGTAACTCTGGCGTCCCCACAACAGTGAACGGCCGCCGGTGTGGTATGCACGAATCCAGTCAAAACCACGGGTTTCTTTATACGGATTCTCTTTATCGTTTTCAAAAAGATACCGGTGCTCAGAGTTGGCGGTATATCCGGTACGCATTCCTGCCCAGTATTCTTCTTTGGCAACGGTCGTTACACGGCCACGCTGTTCAAGTTCCCACGGAGCAAGTGTTGCTGTTTTGTAGTCTGTTATATGTTTGATATCACGGCCTCTTTCCAGCATCAAAACTTTTAAACCTTTTTCACAAAGCTCTTTTGCTGCCCATCCGCCGCTGATTCCTGACCCAACCACGATCGCATCGAACGTAGCCTGTTTGGTCGCTTTAATATTTAAATTCATGATGAATAATTTTCAGATTTGATATTTTTGAAAAAACCGAACGTTCAAAGGATTTTTACTTTCTCCTTTTCTCCATCCTCCATTATTTACATTGCGTAAGCTTTCTGGCCCGGTTTTAAATCGATGCAGCCGTCATATCGCCCCGGTACCGCCACATAATCCAACGCCTGTGTAGCGCCTGGTTCTGAGGTAAAATAGCCCAGCAATGTCAGTTCTTTCATAAGTCTGAAAAAAGGAACTCCGGCATCTGTATATTCTTTACCAGCTTCGGTGTATTTTTTCTTTTCTTCTCCGGCTTTGGTCATTTCTGCTTTTGCAGAAGCTTCCATTTCTTTAAGGATATTGGTCTGCTCCGCAGGTGTAGCTTTCAGGAAATCCTTTTTCTCGAGTTCTTCCAATCCTTTGTTAAAACTGTTCTGGTCTTTCTCTGTGTAACAGTCTTTTAACATCATCTCCACAAACTCGCCAACCTTGGCATCTTTTGCGCCCGGGGTATCGGTCTTGGGAATGATTATTTCAGCAATTTCTGAAACCATTGTCTTTCTTTCCGCGGGAAACGGGAAGGTAATTCCGGTTGCAGTGTCGCCTGCTTTTTTGCAGCCTTCAAGAAAAGCCAGCATGGTGGGGGCGGAAAGTGCACCACCCATTATCAGCGCCACACGGCCTAGTGCATCACGTCTTTTCATTTGATATATTTACTATAGGTTAACAATCCAAAAGTGTAAAAATACATTAGATAAATGCAATTAAAACAATCCGGCTAATTTAGGAAATATTCTCTGTTATTGATTTGTTAGAACAATTCTATATAAAGGTCAGAACGATATTTAGCTACAAATCAATTTGATACAAATATTAAAATTAAATTAATGTTTGGCCAAAAGCAGAATGGACGAGATTTGCGGATTTAATAATGGTTGTTAAATGCGCTTAAAGTACCATAAGGTTACATCCGCGTATGTCTGAATTGTCAAAACGACCCATTACGTAAAAAGTACCCGGTTCCGTTCCAAATCTGCCAAGGTCCTGCGTTTCTATAAAGGAACATGTATCCAGATTGGCTAAGTCTATGGCGTTGATGCCTCCGGTTTTGGAAACCGACAGATTGTGATCATGAAGAGAAAAGGGGTCGTTTATGTCCCGCAGCAAAATGCGCATCGTGTAGCCGGGGTTAAAAAGCCCTTCACCGTTGGAATATCCCTGAGAAAGTAACTCGGTCATTCCATACTCTGAATGGATGGAAGGAACACCAAAGCCGGATGTTAAAATATCGTGCACTTCTTCGCGCAGCAATTCCTGACGGCGTCCTTTCATGCCGCCGGTATCCATGATGATCAGATTTTTGATGTTTTTTAAAAAAGAAAAATCAAGATCACTTTCCGCGAGGTCAAGCAATGCGAAGGTTACTCCCATGAGCAGAACCGTTTTGCCGTCCGGATTTTGGGAAAGATAACGGAGTCTGTCCAGCATTTCTCCGGTATTGTTCAGATAAAACCCGGACAATTCTGAGGCTGTCTGATCAATAAAATTGTTCATCATATACACCAGAGACGAGTTGTTTCGTTCAAGGTATGATGGCAGCAGTGCGAGAATATGGTAGTTGGTCAGGTCGCCGTAATGCTGCTGAAAGATGCTGGTGGAAACCGAGTTGTAGAGTGGGGCATCAAACAGTGTATGACGGCTTGTTACAGGTGCCATGGTTGCAGTAGCAGTACGTTCCGGCGTCTGCTTTGCAGTAGTTCCGCTGCTTTCGAATGTAGCCGCAGGTGCGGGTGGCTGACCGGTTTGGATGAGGTGGTGCTTGAAGAATTGGATGGGAAGAAACGGAATCTCCGTCAGCTGCTCCACACGGGTTACATCGGTTTTGAGATTGGTCAGGTACTGATGGTAAATGGGATTATGTGTTGCCTGGTAACGGAAAATCTGCAAAGCTAGGTTTTCAAAATCCGGCGCTTTCAGATCGGTGATCTGTTGCCGCAGTGCGCTGCGTAATTGTACAGAAGATTTGTTGCTTGGCAATTCCAATACTGTTACTTTCGTAGATGAAAGACAAAGTTAGAATTTGAAAGTCAAAAACACGAAGCAGGAACAGAAAGTTGTAATGTGAATATTGTCTTTAATGCCTTAACGTAAAAAAAATGAAGTTTAAAATACTCCTCTTTTTTGTTTCCGCCATTGCACTTGCAAGCTGTGTAGACATTCCTGATTTTAGCGATACGCCCACGATTTTTTATAATGGTATAGATCAGTTTACGGTGACGGATGAGTCTGGAACCCGCGAGAAAGTGGTCATAACTATTGATTTTGAAGATGGTGACGGCGACTTAGGCGCGACCGATAGTGAAAGGGATAATGACGCTTTTAAAAAGCCTTATGGTAAATGGGGGAATTATGAACTGGTTACTGCTAGGAAGCTGGCAAATGGCAAATGGCTTGAGACTATTCTTTCGGAAGATTCGGTCAAATGGATGGACATCCTTAAACCAGACGGTAAGCCGGGTCCTATTAAAGGTAAACTTGATCTGAATACTTACTTTGCGAGAGGAAATAACACTATCCCTATAACACTCAAATTTAAGATCCGCATTCGCGACCGGGCTCTACATGTCAGCAATCAAATTGAGACAGATAGCGTAGTTGTTCCGGGTTATCCGTTGTGATCAATCCTCAATCACCTTAGCAGGCAACACAATTCTGAAAGTTGTTCCTTTTCCAATTTCGGAGCTTTTGACAAAGAGCTTTCCGGAATGGTAGTTTTCGATGATCCGTTTGGCGAGTGTAAGTCCAAGTCCCCAGCCGCGTTTTTTTGTGCTGAATCCGGGATCAAATATCTTACTCATGTTAACCTTGGTCATGCCTTTTCCAGTATCAGAAATGTCGATCCTGATCTGATTTGTCAGAGGAGGTGCCTGCAGGGTTACATTGATCTCACCAATACCACCCATGGCATCCACTGCGTTTTTGCAGATGTTTTCAACAACCCATTCAAACAGGTTTTTATTCAAAGAAGCAGTTTGTTCAGGAACGAGCTGGTTATCAACTGTAAATTTTACTTTTGAAGAAACTCTTCTCTGCAGATAAGAAACGAAGTTGGAGACAATTTCTGCCACAGGTTCTTCCTGCATAATCGGTACAGAACCAATGTTTGAAAAACGCGTGGTGATCATTTCCAGCCGGATCACATCCTTTTCGATTTCTTCTGCAATCGAAGGGTCAATATTCGGATCACTGCGAAAATATTCCACCCAGGCCATTAATGAAGAAAGGGGAGTTCCAAGCTGATGGGCAGTTTCTTTCGCTAACCCAACCCAAACCCGGTTTTGCTCCGCTTTTCTTGCAGAGCTAAACGCGAGATAAGCCAGATAACCGATCAGCAGCATCACCGAAAGTTGTATAAAGGGATAATATCTCAGCTGTGTGAGCAAAAATGAATTGCTGTAATAAATGTATCCCGCTCTGCCTTTCCCGATTTCCACAGGAATGGGAGGATGCTCCTGTTTCATAAGTTCCAGCTTTTCATCAATGATCTGCTCTCTTTCTCTTAAAGAAGCAGTTGGAGGAAAATCGATATTGATGGTTTGACTGGCAAGATTGTTGTCGTCCACATAAATAACCGGGATCTGATAAAAAGAGACAGCGTCCTGGATCACCTGAAGCAGAACAGTTATATTCTCATTAATCGAACTGGTTGTTATGGTTCTTACCAGCTCTGCATATAAAATCACTTCACGTTCTTCACGCTCTTCCAGCTTGTCAACCAGATCGTTCGTGTAAAATAGTGACCCGATACTGAGAATAAGCAGTATCACCGCAGTCATATATTTTAGAAAATTCCTTTGGTCATACGTATCCGCAAGAGACCTCCTCAACCTGCTGCTGTTGAGAAGTGCCACCGGATGCAGGCGAAATTTTGGTTTTGGTTTCTTGGGATCGGTAATCATTAATGTCGGAATCCGATGAGTGTAATGCGAGAATATCAAAATTCTGAACGAAGATAACCCGCTTCTATTCAAAATCAGTTAAACGGAGCGAGGGAATTTCTAACCCGGAGACTTCGTTACAACCTTTACAAGTAACGAAAAATAATCGTGCTTAGTGGATTAAGCGTCTTTAAAACATCCGGTTAAAGGTCATTAAAAGAACTGATCTGAATCATGAATGAAGCGGAGCAGGCTCAGGAAATTTGTAATGCGGGAGGCTTTTTATTTATATGTTTTCTAAATAAACATCCGCGCTTGGTTATACTTTCCTATTGTAAGTTTTGTGCTGTATTTTTGTAAATAGAATTAGAAATAGTGATGTATAATCATTTCAAATCAATAAGTTTATCACACCGGAAAGCACCTCTAGCGATTAGAGAACAGCTGGCATTGAATGAGGAGAGCGCTAAGGGAATCATGCTCCGTTTGAAGGATTTCTTTGATGTGACTGATGTTCTGACGGTTTCTACCTGCAATCGTACTGAAATATATTATTCTTCTTCTGAGGATTTGAACGAGGAGATTATCAAGCTTTTGCTGATTGAAAAAGGAATTTCTGACGTTCAGCCCTTTCTTGATTATTTCGAAAAATATTCAGCCGGCGAAAGTGCTGTTCAGCATTTGTTCGAAGTTGCAACCGGGCTTCATTCACAGGTTGTGGGTGACATGCAGATTCCAAATCAGATCAAGCATGCTTACCAATGGACTGCGGACCTGAACCTTGCCGGTCCTTTTTTACACCGTTTACTTCACACAATCTTTTTTGCCAACAAACGCGTTGCCCAGGAAACGTTTTTCCGGGATGGCGCTGCTTCTGTTTCTTATGCGGCAGTTGAGCTTTTGGACGGCTTGATGCCAAATCCTAAGATTCTGGTTGTAGGTCTTGGAGAAATAGGAAGCGATGTTTGCCGCAACCTGGCGCAAAAAACCGGTGCGGATGTAACGATTATCAACCGGACCCGCAGCAGGGCGGACGCGCTGGCAGCAGAACTTGGTTTCCGGGTTGCCGATGTAACGGACATCGACGCGGAAGTTTCCCGTGCCGACATTATTGTATCTTCTATTGCGCGTTATGAGCCTTTTTTTACAAAAGAAATGATGGTTCGTCTTCGGGGCATGTCGTTTAAATATTTTATTGATCTTTCTGTACCACGCAGTGTTTCTCCGGATGTTGAAGAAATTCCGGGCGTGATGTTATATACTATTGATTCAATCCGCAGCAGAGCGGACGAGGCGCTCAACCGCAGGCTGGCAGCAGTTCCGCACGTTCGCGAGATTATTGACGAAGCGGTTCTTGAGTTTAATGACTGGTCAAAAGAAATGATCGTTTCACCGACTATCCAAAAACTGAAAGGTGCTTTGGAACAGATCAGAAAAGAAGAACTGACACGTTTTACTAAAAATTTGAGTGATTCTGAACTTGAAAAAGTTGAGCGTATCACAACCAGCATGATGCAGAAAATTCTCAAGCTGCCGGTTCTTCAGCTTAAAGCGGCGTGCAAAAGAGGAGAAGCCGAAACGCTGATCGATGTGCTGAATGACCTCTTCAATCTGGAAAAACAGAAAGAGAGTCACTGAAGTTTGAATAATACTATGGCGATAAAAAAGCCCCTGTACCACAAAATGGTTTACAGGGGCTTTTACATTAAAAGAGCGGAAACCTGTTGATTTCCGCTCTAAGCATTACCTTACCCTCCACAATAATCTAGAATTTTTTTATATCAGTCCCGAGAAGGACTTTCAATTAAATACTTCTCAATTATCTAATTAGTGTAAATGTCAATTTGTCTAGCGACAATCTTCATGTTCCACGAATTGTAAAGACTTACGATAAAAAAACGCCTGTGGATGTGTGGTAATAAAAATATTCTTCACGAAATGTACTTTAAATTTCACTGATTTTGAATTTTAATTATAATTAATGGCTAATAGATGCATTTGTATTGTCTTATTCCGTGAAAAATATTTTTTAGAATAATTTTATTTTGTTTAAATTATTTTGATCCTCCAACAATCAGGCCTACTTCAGATGGATGATCTCGCACGTTTTCTTCTGCTTTTAACTTTCGCATCATCCAGATGATCATCAGGTCACCACAGGCTGCGAAGGTAAAAATCATTCCAAAAGTCAGTAACCATCCGGAACCGTTCAATAGCGATACCAGGTAAGGAATGATTCCTAAAATAATCAGAGGCATGATAACCACAATACGATATTTGGCGGCGGTCATCGGTAGTTCGCTGTGAAAATAAGGAGTGAGAGACTGCCAATGGAAGCCAAACTTTATATTCTTCCAGCGCACTTTTGCATACCAAACTGCCGTGAGTCCGTGAATCAATTCATGAATAAGCGTACCTGTAACAAGCATAGCGAGCCCATACATGGTGTATGAAAAAAGATTTGTTTTCAGGTGGTTTAGGTCAATTTTCCATATCAGATGAAAAGGGAGAAGCATTACAGGTATTAAAATGATTGTTGGGATCAGGCTATACACTTGTGCCTTCACCGGAGATATTGTCAGATCAAAAGGTTGATTTTTCATATGAGTAGGGTTGGAATATGTTTAAGATAATCATTGAGTGGGTTTTCTTCCTGCCAGGCCGTCCGAAAATCCGGAAACAAAACTGGATGATACATCATAAATCTTAAATCCGATAAAAAATCCAAGTCCGAGCATTCCCACAACAACCATTGCTTTTCTTACAGCAAGAGAGGGACTGAAAAACGGAACCTGGTATTTGCCGATTAAAACTAAGGCGAAACTTAGAAAAAATGTGATTAGTAACATGACCTTTAAAGTTAATGTGTTTGATAAAAATGTTTTCCTGATGACCTGACAAAAGTGGCGTGTAAAAACAGTTTTTACAATTCGATATGATTAACCTCTTTAAATTGGTGATGAAGCTGTAAACGCGATTGATAAAGCCGGTTTAACCTTTGTTTTGGGAATTAGTGATCGTTAAAGTAGCTTCGTCATTCGGATAAGGAGTTTCGTCAAAAAGATTACAGCGTTTCCGGGATGACTATTAGTTTTGATGCTTACTCCGTATTTATAACCGGTTTTCATGTCAAAGTTTTTTACGAATTTATATAAGAATCTTTTTTTTATCGGGATGTATACCATCCTGATAGTCATTTTTTCCTGGGACTATCCTGGCTACTTTTCACGGTGGAGCTATATTGGATTGCCATTGACGCTGCTTAATTCATATCTGTTATACGCAGCGATTTATTATATGATTTATCCGGCAGTCAGAATAAGTAAATCATGGCTGCTGAATGTGGCGTTCATTATGCTTACCATGGTTTTTTCAACCGCATTTTATTATCTGATCAGCCGCGTTTCTGTTTCAGATGAAGAACTGCGTGCGTCATTTGACGGTATGCAAAAAAAGATGCAGACACCCATGAAGCCCTACTCGGTTAATCGTGTTGGAGAAGTTCTGGGCGGTTCATTTGTCACTTTCTGGATATTTTTCGGTATTACATGGTTTCTGGTTCACTGGCATAGAAAAAAACATTTGTCGTTTCGTTTGAGAAGATGGTGGAAGCAACAGTCGTTAAACACGTCCGGAATCCATCTTTTGTATTTAACCATGGGATGGGTATTCTGGTTGTTTTTTACTCTTTCACCAGTCTTGTTTACAGGGAAACCAATTTCATGGCAAACAACCTTGCTTATGATGCTGCCATCGGTCTTGTTTTTTTATATTAATCTTAAAACCAGCTTCAAGTTATTAGCCGATAATAAATTGTTTCTTGCCTTGGTTGTAACATTGTGCTGGTGGGCAGTTCTACTTATTGTGAAGGCGGTGCTTTTTGTAATACTTACAAAAGGATTTGGTTTGCCAGCGGTTTTGGATGGTAAAAATGTTTACGATGCTGTTGCAAATGCAGGTGACAAGATGAGCGTTTCATATAACTTAGGAAAAGCGATTGGGACAATCCTGTCGGGTGCTGCTTTTAAGGAGCTTGTTATTCTATTGGCCAGCTTTATTTATGGTTATGATAAAAGAATCACGAAGTATAGAAAGGAGCTTGTGACTATTTCCGAATCGCGGCAACAGGAACAGCTTCGGCAAAAAGTACTGGAAAAAGCGGTTGTAGATGCACGGCTTCAGTCACTGAAATATCAGATTAACCCGCATTTTTTATTCAACAGTCTTAATTTTCTTTATTCTCAGTCTTTGCCTTTATCCGAAGAACTGGCACGCGCCACAATGCTTCTTTCCAAGATGATGCGGTATGGTTTACAGGAAAATAACGATGAGGCCAAAGTGTCTCTCTCCGGAGAGGTAGAACATCTTCAAAACTTTATAGAGTTTAATCAGCTTAGATTTTCCAACCAGCTGCAAATTGATTTTCGGACGAACGGACAGATTGCCATCCGCCGTATTATGCCGCTTTTACTGATTACTTTTGTTGAAAATGCTTTTAAGTACGGTGAACTTCACCAGTCAGAATTTCCTTTACAGATACATTTGACCGTAGATAGCCAAAAACTTATCTTTTTTGTTAAAAATAAGAAACGCACAGGACCAAAAGAAGACTCAACCGGAATCGGGCTCGAAAATATCCGTAACCGTCTCGCACTGGGTTATCCGGGCAAACATACGTTATCAATCTCGGACGGGCAGGATTTTTACAGTACCGAACTGACAATAATATTGTAAATACTTGATAGTCAGATAATAAGTCTATTTACCTTAAACTTTTTACTGTTAACCTAATACCAGTTATGAATTTACGCTGTCTGATTGTTGATGATGAGCAAGCTGCTTTGAATGTCCTGACGAATTACATTTCAAAAACTCCTTTTCTTGAACTGGCCGGCGCATTTACCGATCCGATTGCCGCGCTTGAAGTCATTTATAAAGAACAAATTGATATCGTGTTTTTGGATATACACATGCCGGAAATATCTGGGCTGGAATGGATTAAGCTTCTCAGAGGCAAGTCAAAGGTAATTTTGACTACTGCTTACAGTCAGTATGCGTTGGACGGATATAATCTGGATGTGGTGGATTATCTTTTAAAACCGGTTCCCTTTGACCGTTTTTTACATGCTGTGCAAAAAGTGCAGGACATTCTTACTGTCAAGCCGATAGCTACGCCTGAACCTGTTCCTGTCCCAGTTGCGCCCGCAGCTTCAAGCGATCACGTATTTGTGAAAGTGGACAGCAAGATTATGAAAGTCAGGTTTCAGGATATTTTGTACATAGAAGGACTGGGGAACTACGTAAGTATTTTCACCGAAACCGGTCGTTTGGTGACACTTTCCACCATGAAAGAAGTTGAGGAATATCTTTCGGATACCTACTTTATGCGTGTCCACCGTTCTTATATCATTGCTTTTAATCGTGTTGAATATATCGAAGGCAATCAGATTTTCCTTAATAAAAACACCAATGTGCCTCTTGGTGAAACATACCGTGAAAGGTTTTTTAAGTTGTTGGAAGAAAGTATGATGAACAGGAAATAGGACGCTGACTTCCGGGTTTGATTTAGACTATCCCAAAGGGATCAAATTGAATAGCCCCGGGAGAATCCCGGGGTTATTATAAAAGGCTTGAATTTTTGCTGAGGTATTACACTAACTACCCATTCTTAATTCATCATTCTTAATTTCTCATTTCTTCCCTGACCGTTTTATCGGTCTGCCGTATTTCTGCATTTTTTCCAATGCGTGATTTCTGCGAACGTTTACCTTTTGATTTTTTGCAATTTTTTCGTGGAAGGCTGAGCCTGTGCTTTCACGCTTTGGAAGTTTAAAATCAATATTTTTCATGTTGATCTTTGGCTCCTCGTCCGGTGTCAGAATATCCGATATTTTCAGGTCTTCCGGCAATGTCAGAACCGGAATTTCATAATGCATCAATTCCTCGATAGCTTCCCGGTATTCCTGGTCTCTTTCCGTAATAAATGATATTGCCTTTCCTTTCCTGTCTGCACGGCCTGTTCTTCCGATACGGTGGATGTAGTTTTCAGGAATTTCAGGAATGTCAAAATTGAATACATGAGAGACTTCGGCCACATCGAGACCTCTCGCAATAATGTCCGTTGCGATCAATATCCGGTACGTGCCTTCATGAAATTGTTTGACGGAATTGAAACGGTGATTCTGTTCTTTGTTAGAGTGGATGACTCCAATTCTGTTCAAATAACCCAGTTCAAGCTGGTTAAAAAGCTGGTCTGCCAGTTTTTTTGTCGCCACAAAGATCAGGACTTTACTCATCTCAGGATTTTCATCCAGAAGTTTGTCAAGCAAGTTAACCTTCGTATAAAAATTGGGAACCAGATAACCCGTCTGTTCAATATTTTCCAGCGGAGTTCCCACCGGAGCAGCTTCGATCCGAACCGGACTATTGAAATAGGTTTGCATCAAAACTTCTACTTCCTGTGTGATGGTAGCCGAAAACAAAAGATTTTGCCTTCTTTGCGGGAGTAGGTCAAGTATGTTTTTTAGCTGCGTCCGAAATCCCAGATTCAGCATTTCATCTACTTCATCAATAACCAGTTTTTTGATTGCCTTTGTCTTAAGCGAACCGTTTAGAGCAAGATCCACCAACCGTCCCGGCGTAGCCACCACAACGTCTGCACCTTGTTTCAGTTCGGCCATTTGTACTTTTATGTTGCCACCACCATAAACGCCAACGGCCTGTAAAGTCATATAAGCGGCTAATTTTCTTACTTCTTCCACAACCTGCACCACTAGTTCCCTCGTTGGAACGATGATGAGCAGCTGCGGCAACCGGTCTTTGGAAAACTCAAGCTGGCGCAGTGTAGGTAATAAATATGCAAACGTTTTTCCGGTACCTGTCTGCGCAATTCCGCAAACATCTTTTCCGGACATCATGACCGAAAATACCTTTTCCTGTATCGTTGTTGGTGTTGTATAACCTAAATCAGTGAGCGCACTTAAAAGAGGTTTGGTAAGATTTAAATCTGCAAAAGTCATAACATTCTTCATAAATAGAATGCAAAGTTACTTTAATCTTGCTTCTGAAAGAATTTAATACAACTTCATGCGAAAAAACCGTGGTGCAGTTAAGAAGAATTATTGTTTTGTATAAGTCCAGGCCCACCAGATCAGTACTAATTGCAGCGGCAGCCTGAGTATCGTGAGCCAAAAATATGGATTGCTTTTTTGATAAAAGTTAACGGCCATTTGAATGTTGGCCGGAAGTATAACAATTAGAAGCAGTATCGTGAGCCACGCACCGGCAGAACGGGTGACCGGGAAAAGAAGCAGTAGCCCGCAAAGAATTTCAACAGCGCCGCTGATATAAACCAACTGCAGTGGAAAAGGGAGAAAGCCAGGCATGATTTTCAGGTACCCTTTTGGCTTAAGGAAGTGCATTACACCAGCCGCAATGTAAAAAAACGACATTATGTAAAGTGATAAAATTTTCATCAGCTATTCATTGGTTAACTTGTACCATTACCTGAAATTAAACCTACGAATTATAAATGGAAAACCAGAATTATAAAAACCATATCCGGTTTTATGTCCCGCATCATTTTGTGTTTTATCCTGTGTTAATGATTTTAACCGGATTGAGTATCTATTGCATTTTTCATCCTACAGTACAGTCAGTCATTTACCTTTTTATCACAATATTATTTTTTATGGTAGGCTGGCTTTCTTTTATGCTCCGGCAGCATTATGCACTGAACAACCAAAACAGAATTGTACGATTGGAAATGCGATTCAGATATTATGTACTTACCGGTAACAGGTTGGAAAATCTTGAAGACCGCCTGTCTTTTAGTCAGATAGCCGCGCTTCGTTTTGCTTCTGACGACGAACTTCCGGCCCTGACGGAAAAGACTTTAACTGAAAACTTAAAACCGGATGAGGTCAAAAAAATAATTACGAACTGGCAGGCCGATCACATGCGGGTTTAAAAAGCTACGATAAACAAAAACGGTGGCCCAATTGAGCCACCGTTCGATTTCAGTAAGTTGATGTTGAATATTTTTTGCCTGATTCTATCTAGTTCTCAGACGTCCTGAATTTTTGTCATAAGTTCCGAGTGGAAAGCTGATACCTGCGTTGATTCCCCAGTTGCTGTTCATCATTTTGGTGCCGCCATTACTTACATCTAAAAGTCCAAGTCCATAACGTGCATCTAGGTTTAACCAAATTTTTGGACTTAGTTCAATGTTCACTCCGGCACCGAAAGTAAGTCCCAGGTCGAAGGGATTGTAAACACGCGAGCCTCCCTCAGGATTAAGATTGTTGCCATCTTTGTCTTTCGCTCCAACCATGAAGTTCAGGGAAGGCCCGAGGAACAATTTAGGACGAACAGGTGCGCCCCATTGTCCAAAAAAGAATGTAGCAAACAAAGGAACCTGAATGTAGTTAAGATTGATCTCGTTGGTTTTGTTGTTGATTTGAGCGCCCATTTGTGTAAACAGTACCTGACCGCTAAATCCAAAACCGGTTTTTGAACTGTAGTTGTAAAAACCACCTACCGTCAATCCTGGTTTCCAATCTGTGTTTCCCCCTATTGCGTCGGTATTCCCTCTGAAATTAGCGATCGATACACCGGCAATCGGACCGATAGAGACATTCTCCTGAGCCCTTAACTGGGAGGTAGAAAGGATACCTGCCAGTAATAGAATAATACAATTTTTCATTTAGTTCTGGTTAAATTAATGTGAACCTGAACTATCAATTGCTGTGCCACTGGAGCGTACTGACGTACGTATAGTAGTCAGTTAGCTAGTTTAGAGGGATATAAGAGGATTGCAATTTTTGATGGTGTTGTTAAAGCTGGTAAAGTTGAGGCAGTATATCCACATATTCAGAGAAAAATTCGTCAATCATCACTTTATTTGAATATAAATTACTTCCCAAGTTTTTGTAAAAGGAAATAAAGAGGTACTCCTCCCAGAAACAATCCCCACCCAACAAGTGCAGATGAAGGGTCGGTAACGATGACGTTGACAGCAACCGTTAGTAGGAAAAGTACAAAAAAAGCAGGCAGAATCGGGTAACCGGTCATTTTAAATCCTTTGTGTAAATCAGGTTTGCCGGCTTGTTTCCTGAATACAAAAATCGTTGCAGCTGCACTCGCCAAAGCAATACTGTCTACCGACATAACGTAGTTCACGATTTGCTCAAATGTGTCCAGCATCAGCAGAGAAATCAGTGTAGTGACGATCAAAAAAGTTAGCGCAAATTCCTGCACCTGTGTTTTTGAATTTACTTTTTTGAAAATCGGGGGAAGAATATTGTCGTCTGCAAGGGCATAATAAACTCTTGGCAGAGAAAGCATGGTTGCATTGATAAAACCTAAAACAGAAACAAAAATAGCGACAGAAAAGAAAATCTCACCCCAGGGACCAAACAAAACGCGGGCAGTATCAGCTGCAATCAGATTTGAGTTTTTAAGTCCGTCGAAACCAAGGACGTTAAAGTATGTGTAGTTAAGTGCCAGATAAAGCCCGAGGATCAAAAAGATACCCAGAAATATTCCACGCGGCGTATTCCGGACGGGATCTTTAATATCTGCCCCGAAATTAAGGGTCTGCTGATAACCTCCGAATGTGTAAAATACAGCGATCAGACTTGCGCCAAAAGCGGTAAGCCAGTTGTTAGTTTGAGGCAGGGGCTTAGGGGCTAGGATAAGTTTAACAGGTTGTGAATAAAAAATCCCGGTGCAGAGGACGAGCATCATCAGGATTTTTAATGTACTTAAAAGATTCTGAGTGCGCGAGCCGGATTTGATACCCAGCATATTGATGGTATAAAAAAAGAGCAGCGTAACAACTGCCGTTCCCTGGATGCCAGTTTGGCTGTGCAGTGAATCAGGCAGCAGCGGATTGATGTATTCTGAACCGATAAGCGCCACACCGGCCATTCCTGCGCCATAAGTAAGGACAATCACCCAGTTGATCATAAAAGAATAAAGCGGGTGAAAGGCGGTTGAGATAAGTTTGTAGAAACCTCCGGGAAAGTGATGCCTTGAACCAATTTCTGCAAAAACCAGAGCGCCCAGCAAACTAACCACGCCACCTGCAATCCAGGCTGAAAAGAATATTTCCTGTGTTCCTGCCTGACGTGCTACAATCGCAGGCGTCCTGAAAATGCCGATTCCAATAACCAGACTAATGACGATCATGCCCAAATCGAAAACACCAATTTGAGGGCGGATATTATTGGAATGCTCAGGCATCAGGCAGGTTTTATGAATGAGCTTTTAAGATAAAGAATTATTTTCAATCAATCCTCGTCTTCATCAAGCACAGTCTCATTCGGTATCTCATACGTTTTTAAATACACTTTTAGCTGGGAAGGAATCTTCCATTGTTTTAGCGTTATTTTAATGTTTTTGATTTCTGCTTTTACCTCATTCACATTGGTATTAAACTTCACAATAGCCGTTGTGTACGAGTTCGCATGCTGATAAGGTAAACCGCAAAGTGCCGAAATCTCCTTTTGCACTATTTCCTTTTCCAGTTCGAGCTCCTCTACCTGCTGTTTTAAAACTTTGTTGTAATAATTCAGCTGGTTTTTGGTAAGGTTTTCCAGATGATCCTGATCGATGCGGTCAAATTCAATTTGTAGTTTTAACAATCCAAGCAGATTATTTTCCTGATAAGCGTGGGTCACACGCTGCATAATCTCTGTTTTACGCAATTTTTCTCCTTCATCAGTTTCGCGGTCCGGATGAAATGCTTTTACCAGATCCATGTACACAGTGCGTACCGATTTGGTTGTTTTCTGTTTTTCCAGATTTTGTTTTGCTTCCAAAATCCTTTCCTGTACTCTTTCTGCGCGCCTTTCTTCTTTAAATCGCTGCTGCTCATCTTCCGGCCACTCATGAAAATGTTCAGGAAACTCTTTTACAGGCTGGGCTTCTTCTTCGATCAGGAAGGCGGGGTCGGTGATCTTTCCTTCTGTTTTTTGTTTTAAAGAATCCAGCGCAGTTTCAATATCGATTTCACTGTATTTATTAAAAACGGGTTTTAATTCATCAAAACCATAATTGGCTATCAGATCAAATGCATTTTCTACAATGAGATAGGAAAGTTTGGTCAGATATGCTTTCCGGTATAAATCAGCCTCATAAGTACGGTCCATGACCTGCACAAGCTCAACACGAAAACTTTGGTATTCCATGATCAGCGGGTTCAGGTCGGTTGGAATGCGACTGATCATCTCGTCTCTCGCCGTTTTTAGCTCAGGTATAAGCAGATCGAGCTGTTCAATTTTCTCTGACAGCTGGTTAAATTCTTTTTGTCTTTTATTCAGATCCGACTTGGGCTGTCCAATTCGCAGTAATGATTCGTTTGTCATTGGTCAATTTTTAACCATGATGGTTATATGTAAAAGAAGAACACCGGTTTTCTGTTTTTTGTTTAGAATCCGAGTTCCTGATAGGAGATCAATATAATGGCAGCTACGGCCACCGCCAGTCCAAGCCGGTTGTAATTGTTTAGTTTTTCTTTATAAATTGCCCAGGCCGTAAAAGAAGAGACCAGCATGGTAAGAATGTTGTAAACCGGGAAAACATAGGCTGCGCTATTGCCAAAAGCAGAAAGAGCATGCAAAAGAAAATATAAATAAAGAAAATTAGGAATACCTAAAACCAGTCCTCCGATCACACTTCTTAACTCCAGCTTTTCTTTAACAATAACAATCTTGTAAATCAATAAAAGCGTTCCAATGAGCACAGCGCCGGTACAGGCGATGATCATAAAAACGGTTGTTTGTCCGGGGGGATAAAATGTTACAGACAAATAATTGATGAGCGTATTGTTGGTTCCGCTTCCCAAAAAAGTCAGAACAGGAAGAAGCCATAAGAGCTTACTCACTTTAACTGGTTCAGCAGGTTTATTAGCAGCGATTTCCTTATTTTTAGAGGTTTGCATGGCACCTAAAGCCAATGCAGCAAGTGCAAGAATAAGCCCGGAATAATTAAGAAAAGTAAAATCTTTATTGTTGTTTTTAAAAACAAACAAACCAAAAAGCACAGGGATTACCAGTGACATATTACCAGCCAGAGAGGCGGCAGTAACACTTACTTTCTGGGCCGTAAGACCAATTAACATGAATGCAATTACAAACATGGTCCCCAGTGAAAGTGTGAGCAGTGTACCTGTTGAATCCCATTTAACATTTTGGAACACGCCGACATCGGGAGTTAGTACAATGCCGGTCAGTACGCAGGAGTAATAATTAAAAACAATGGCATGAAACGAATTGACCTTGTAACGCGGATACGCACGCATGATCAGGTAAAGCGCCACCGTAAACAGTACGGAAAGGATAAAGTTGATCATCGTTTTGTTTCTAATTTGGCAACAACTTCGTCGATTACGCGGGGATAATGCTGATGTTCAAGTACCTGAACTTTTGCTGCCACGTCATCGGGAGAATCTGTTTTCAACACGTCACAGGTGGCCTGGAAAATAATATTTCCTTCGTCGTAATGTTTATTTACAAAATGAATTGTGATTCCGGATTGTTTATCCTTTGCTTCTACCACGGCTTCATGAACAAAATGTCCATACATGCCTTTTCCGCCATGTTTAGGCAACAGTGCAGGATGAATATTAACCATTCTGTCGGGATAACCTTTTACCAGAAATTCAGGAATCAGCATCATAAATCCTGCCAAAACGATAAAATCTACGCCTTCATTCTGAAGTAAGTTCAGAATCCTTTCTGTTTCATAAAAAGTTTTCCTGTCAAACACCACCACCGGAATATGTAATTTTCTGGCACGCTGGATAACGCCTGCCTGAGGATTGTTGGTTAGTATCAGCGAGACTTCCACATCTGTTCTGCCGTTAAAATAGTCGCAGATTTTCTCCGCGTTTGAACCGGAACCTGATGCAAAAATGGCAATGCGTTTCATTAAATAGAATGTCGGTTGGAAGATAATAAACTGCTTTTTTGGCAAAGCTATAAAAAAGAACGGCTTTCGGGGAATCGAAAGCCGTTCAGAGTTTGAATCAGTAGCTAATGCTCAATAAATTTTGCTTAGTTCGGTGGTACCAACCAGTTTGCCCTTCCGATAACTTTCTGTTTTCAGGTCCCATAAGATGTTAGGGGCCCGATAGGATACGGTCTGGAAATCAAGTTTTATTTTCATTCCCATCTGCGACTCCATAGTCATATCTGACGTCACTTTGTAAGCATCAAAGGTTCCGGCCGGTATGGTAAGTTTTTCCTGACTCTCGACTTTTCTATTAAAAATCAACATGTTTGTGGTGATAGCCAATGGTCCCGAAGTCCCTTCACCTTTAAGGGAAGCATCCTTAAGTTTTTCACCGACAGTCAGTTTAGCGGGATACTCGATATCATCCGAAGTGAATTTCATTTGAAAGCTTTCCAGAGATTTCATCTGTTCCGAGCTGATAAGCGATTTTGCATCCATGGAAAGGGTATTGCCTTTGCAGCGCATCTTGTAGGTATTCTTCATTTCAGATTTTCCCTTGCTGTTAACTGATTCAAAATCAATCGTGTAGACAACGGCTCCGGCCTCATTCGACACATTGGCAATTTTATATCGCATTGTGGTGATAAGTTTGCCTTTTGCGTCGTAACTGTTCATATCGAAACCGCTTCCGGCTTTCATATTAAAGCCCATGCAATCCTGTGCCTTTAAGGTGCAGACACCAACCATTACAAGCAAAAAGCTTAGCAATATATTCTTCATCATTTTAGCAGCTTGTTTAGATTAGAAAACAAAGGTATATTTTCAATCTCTCGAAAGCAGAAGGGTGGTCAGAATTTGATTTAACGGTAACATTACGCCCAAAGCATGGTCATCAAACCCAGCAGCATAATGATCTTGCACAGATTACTAATTTCCTTGAACTCTTTTCTTGTATCCGATTTGGAAAGTTTAAACACCAGGAAGCCTATGGGTACCAGGAGTAATAAAAAAAGCCAGATCAAAGTCCTGTTTTCGAGTACACCTCCCATAAAAAAAAGTGTTACAACAAACAGGAAAAGAACGACATATAAAAAAGTTTTTGTTCTCCTGATTCCCCAGACAATAGGCAAAGTCCGGCAGCCGTGTGCTTCATCACCTTTAATGTCTTCCATGTCTTTGACGACTTCCCGTATCAGCGATATGAAAAATGAAAATACAGCATAAATAAAAACCAGATGACGGTTTTCAGGGTAGTAAACGGTTAGAATGAGAAGAGAAAAACCGGTTAGCAGCGACACGATGAAGTTTCCGATGAATGCTTTTCTTTTAAATCTTTCGGAATAAAACCATAGTAACGTTATGGAAAAGACATTTACCAAAAATACCCATGGGCTCACCAAAAGCCCCAAAGCAGCTCCCAGGACATTCAACACCTGGTGTGCACCCATTGCCCAGCGCCGTTTAAGGTAACGGCCAACAACTACACGCTCCGGTTTGTTTACGATATCGATTTTTATGTCAAAATAATCATTGATGATATAACCGGCGGCTGCAATACAAACGGTTGAAAGAGATAAGAAAAACATATTAGGATCAGCAATAATCTGCTTCCAGTTATGCCTTGGGCCAATTAAAAGAATACGGGTAAAATACTGTGTCATAGCCACGATGACCAGGTTCGTCATACGAACCAGGCGCACGCTTCCTGCAACAAAATCCCGTAAGGTTACTTTTGGGCGGGCAGACACATTCATGGATAATTTGATTCAAAATAGAATTGAGACATTAAAATTATTCATTTTACGGCACTATTGGCAATAATTCACATCTTTCTCTGATACTTTGGGATAAAATGAGCTGAATATGTGTTAGTCGTATGTCATCAATTGAAATATTGCGTAAAACCGCAATTGTTTTCAAAAATTTCACCACGATTAGAAATATATTTTATGAAAATTGGTATTGTATGTTATCCTACCTTCGGAGGAAGCGGAGTGGTGGCTACCGAACTTGGTAAAGCGCTCGCGAAAGTAGGTCATCAGGTTCATTTTATTACATATTCACAACCTCAGCGACTCGATTTTTTCAATGAGAATTTATACTATCATGAAGTAAATATCCCGACTTATCCACTCTTTCAGTATCCGCCATACGAATCCGCATTGTCGAGCCATATGGTGCATGTTGTTCAAAGTGCCAAGCTGGATCTGCTTCATGTGCATTATGCGATCCCGCATGCATCTTCTGCTTACCTGGCAAAACAGATTTTGGCGCAACAGGGTATTCACATTCCGGTTATCACTACACTTCACGGTACGGATATTACATTGGTTGGCAAAGACGAATCCTACGAGCCGGTTGTTACTTTTAGCATAAATCAGTCTGATGGGATAACTGCGGTTTCTGAATCTTTAAAAACAGATACTTATCGCCACTTCAATATTACCAAAGACATAGAGGTTATTCCCAACTTTATTGATCTTGACCGTTTTAACAGACAAAAGAAAGAACATTTTAAACTGGCGATTTGTCCGAATAACGAAAAACTGATTGTTCATACTTCCAATTTCAGGAAAGTAAAAAGGATTGACGATGTGATTATGATATTCAGTAAACTGAGGAAGTTACTTCCAAGCAAGCTGTTACTCGTTGGCGACGGACCTGACCGCGCCCGTATCGAACGCCTTTGCAAAGATCTTGATATGCTTTCTGATGTTCGTTTTCTTGGAAAACTTGATGCAATTGAAGAGGTACTTTCTGTTGCAGATTTATTCCTGATGCCGTCTGAATCAGAGAGTTTTGGTTTAGCTGCCTTGGAGGCGATGGCTTGTGAAGTTCCTTTGATCACATCAAATGCCGGCGGACTGCCAGAACTGAACATACCGGGTGTTACAGGATTTTTAAGTGACGTAGGTGACGTGGATGATATGGTCAAAAATGCAGAATTTATTTTGCGTGATGAAAATCTGCCAACGTTTAAAGCCAATGCTTTGGCACGTGCAAGGGAATTTGATGTAGCCAAAATCCTTCCACATTACGAAGCTTATTATGAACGCGTTGTAGAGAACAGTAAGGCTGTTGTCTGATCAGGTACGGTATTTTTAAATATCGTATTGAATAAAATAATTTTGATATGCTACCTAACATTCCGGATACAAATTATAAAAGAGTAGTCATCATCGGAGCCGGTTTTGGTGGATTGGCTTTGGCAAGAGAAATTGCCAAGAGGGAAGATTTACAGGTTGTCCTGATCGACCGTAATAATTATCACCAGTTTCAGCCTCTCTTTTATCAGGTGGCAATGGCTGGTCTCGAACCAAGTTCAATATCTTTTCCGCTCAGGAAGGTTTTTCAATCCAAGAAAAATGTCCATATCAGAATTACCGAAGTACATGGCGTAAACCCCGATCGGAAGTCGGTTGATACGGATCTTGGAGAAATCACGTATGATTATCTGGTTATAGCCACCGGTGCGAGTACCAACTATTTTGGGATGAAGGAAATTGAGGAAAGGGCTATCCCAATGAAAACAGTTTCCGAAGCACTGGCACTGAGAAACCGTATTTTACAAAACTTTGAAGATGCTCTGTCCGTTGATTCAGACGACCAGCGTGAAGGTTTGATGAGTGTAGTTGTTGTAGGAGGTGGTCCTACCGGAGTTGAACTCTCGGGTACACTTGCAGAAATGAGAGCATTTATCCTGCCAAAAGATTATCCTGAACTGGATTTTACGGGCATGCAGATCCATTTGCTTGAAGGTTCCGGTAAGTTACTTGGAGCAATGTCGGAAGAATCGTCAGCAAAATCGAAAAAATACCTGGAAGAAATGGGTGTGATTATTCATACTGAACAGGTAGTTACAGGTTTTGATGGCAAATATGTGAGTACCAAACAAGGCTTGCGGTTAAGGGCTGATAATCTTGTATGGGCTGCTGGTATCAAGGCAAATCCTTTAAACGGACTTAATCCGGATGTGATCGTCAGGGGAGGAAGGATCAAAGTGGATCAGTATAACCGTGTTCAGGGGTACGACAATGTTTTTGCTTTGGGCGATGTAGCAACCATGAGCGAAGGTAAATGGGAAAACGGTCATCCACAGCTAGCACAACCTGCAATGCAACAGGGAAAAGCCCTGGCACGTAACGTCTGGAGGGTGATGGATGGCAAAAAAGCAATTCCTTTTGTTTATAAAGATTTAGGTTCTATGGCCACGGTGGGAAGAAACCGTGCTGTGGTGGATCTTCCTTTTTGGAAGTTTCAGGGTTTTTTCGCCTGGCTTACCTGGATGTTTGTCCATCTGATGTCGATTGTCGGAGTAAAAAACCGGGTATTAACTTTGATAAATTGGGTTTGGAGTTATATAACGTATGACCAGTCGCTCAGACTTATATTAAAACCAAAAACCATCGCACAGATAGCAGATAAAGAAGAAAAAAATACGGAAGTGGTGTAGTTAGGAAGTATCTAGTTTTGTTAAAACCTGATTGACGCCGCTTAACTTATTATTGGTTCGTTCAGCAGGTTTTTGTTATATTCGTGTGCGAATTAATGCGAGGTTTACGTTATACATTGCAGTAATAAACTATTGAAAGATGAAGATAGTATTCAATATTCTGATCATATTTATGCTTCTGATTGCCTTTGTGCCGTTGTTCAGAAGATTTATTTTTCACTTACTGGTAGGCCGTCAATTGGTGAAGGAACAAAAAAGGCAATATCGTGCGCAGAAACAACGTGCAAAACAGCCTGGTGTAAGAGTTGAGAGCGTTCCTCCTGATATTAACAAGTCTAAATTTAAAGGTGGGGAGTATGTGGATTATGAAGAGGTGAAATAAAAGTAAGAATATAAAAAGTAAAGCCGGCACTCTAGAGAGGGCCGGCTTTACTTTTATAATATAAAAATCACAATCTTGGGCTAATGCTCTCCTGGTGATGAGTCACTGGTAACCCCAGGCTTAAGCCTGGGGTTAAGTGCTCGTAGGTGATGTCGGCTTTAGCCAAAGCTATTACAATACTATCGGCTCAAATACAAATTTCGCTCGCTGTAAATCTTCTGGAAGAAATCATCCTGCAAATCATCGATGAAGTAAATTGCTTCGCCGGTTGATTTCATTTCAGGACCTAATTCCTTATTTACATTTGGAAATTTATTGAACGAAAAGACCGGTATTTTGATCGCCCAACCTTTTTTAACAGGGTTGAAAGTAAAATCACTCAATTTCTTGTCTCCCAGCATCAGCTTTGTGGCGTAGTTAACATATGGTTCCTGATATGCTTTGCAGATAAATGGAACAGTACGTGAAGCTCTTGGATTCGCTTCAATTACATAAGCAATGCCGTTTTTGATTGCAAACTGCACGTTGATTAAGCCTTTCACGTTCATTGCCAAAGCAATTTTGCGTGTGTATTCGTTGATCTGGCGAATAACATCATCAGTCAAATCAAAAGGAGGTAGTGCCGCGTGCGAGTCACCCGAGTGAATACCGGCCGGCTCGATATGTTCCATCACACCAATGATGTAAGCATCTTCGCCATCGCAAATTGCATCTGCCTCTGCTTCAAGAGCTCCTTCCAGGAAGTGATCCAGAAGAATGTTATTATCCGGAATATCACGAAGAATTTTTACAACATGTTGTTCCAATTCTCTCTCGTTGATCACAATTTTCATGTTCTGACCGCCTAATACGTAACTTGGACGAACTAAAAGCGGGAAGCCAAGTGTCCGTGAAAGTTCTACGGCAGCGTCAGCAGTTCTTACTGTTCCGAATTTTGGATATGGAATTCCAAGTTCTTCAAGCAATGGAGAAAAACGTCCGCGATCTTCGGCCCAGTCAAGTGAATTATAGCTGGTTCCGATGATTTTGATTCCGTATTTGTCCAATTTCTCTGCCATTTTAAGAGCAGTTTGTCCACCAAGCTGAACAATCACACCTTCCGGTTTTTCATGTTCGATGATGTCAAAAACATGCTCCCAGAAAACCGGTTCGAAGTATAATTTGTCTGCAATATCCGGATCGGTTGAAACCGTTTCAGGATTACAGTTGATCATAATCGTTTCATAGCCAGCTTCTTTTGCTGCTAAAACACCATGGACACAGGAGTAATCGAACTCAATTCCTTGTCCGATACGGTTAGGCCCTGAGCCTAAAACGATCACTTTCTTTTTATCAGATACGATCGACTCATTGTCAGGTGTTTCCTGAGATGAATTGAAAGTAGAGTAGTAGTATGGCGTTTTTGCTTCAAATTCAGCTGCGCAGGTATCTACACATTTATAAACACGTTTAATGCCCAGTTCTTTACGTCTGTCGTACACTTTACTTTCTTTTGTCTGAAGCAAATGCGCAATCTGACGGTCAGCATAGCCCTTTTGTTTTGCCGTTAAGAGTAATTCCTTTGGCAGGTCAGTCAGGTCAAATTTCTCGATCTCATGTTCAAGTTCGATCAGTTCTTCAATCTGGCGCAGGAACCAGGCATCTATTTTGGTAAGTGTCTGAATTGTTTTGAAAGACAAACCGATTTTGAAAGCATCATAAATATGGAAAAGACGATCCCAGCTCGGATGTGCCAGACTGTATTTGATAGCTTCCACATCGCGTAGCTCACGTCCGTCGGCTCCAAGTCCGTTTCGGCGAATTTCCAGGGACTGACAGGCCTTTTGCAATGCTTCCTGGAAATTACGCCCGATACCCATCGCTTCACCAACCGATTTCATCTGCAATCCCAATGCACGGTCAGCGCCCTGGAATTTATCAAAGTTCCAGCGGGGAACCTTAACAATCACATAGTCGATCGAAGGTTCAAAAAATGCAGAAGTGCTACCGGTAATAGGATTTATTAATTCATCAAGATTATAACCAATTGCCATTTTTGCAGCAATTTTTGCAATCGGGTAACCCGTTGCTTTCGATGCAAGTGCAGAAGAACGGGAAACACGAGGGTTAATCTCAATCGCAATAATCATATCGTCCGCCGGATTTACCGAAAACTGAACGTTACATCCGCCGGCAAACTTTCCAATTCCGTCCATCATTTTGATAGCCAGATCGCGCATTTGCTGATAAAGCGTATCGGGTAGCGTCATGGCAGGTGCTACCGTAATACTATCGCCGGTATGAACACCCATCGGGTCAAAGTTTTCAATCGAGCAAATGATAATGAAGTTCCCGGCACCATCACGCAGCAATTCAAGCTCATATTCTTTCCAGCCGTATACACTTTGTTCTACCAAAACTTCATGTGTTGGAGAAGCGTGTAAACCGTTATTCAACGCCTGGTCAAAATCTTTTTCGTTTTCAACGATGCCACCACCTGTACCACCAAGTGTGAACGAAGGACGGATAACAAGTGGGAAACCGATTTCCTGAGCTATTTCTTTTCCTTCCAAAAATGATCTTGCTGTACGCCCTTTGCAAACATTCACATCAAGTTCAAGCATTTTCAGGCGGAATTTTTCTCTGTCTTCTGTGGTTTCGATCGCTTTGATATCGACTCCGATAATATCTATATCATACTTTTTCCAGATACCTGCTTTGTCGCAGTCGATTGCTAAATTCAAAGCTGTCTGACCACCCATGGTTGGTAAAACTGCATCAATCGGCCTGCCAAGCGCTTTGTGTTTTTCAAGAATCTCGATGATGTATTTCTTCTCCAATGGAAGCAGATACACATGATCAGCGCTGATCGGATCCGTCATGATCGTTGCCGGGTTAGAGTTGATTAGAACAACTTCTATACCTTCTTCACGAAGTGAGCGGGCTGCTTGTGAACCTGCATAATCGAACTCACATGCCTGCCCAATGATGATGGGACCAGAACCGATAATTAGGATGGACTTGATATTCGGATTTTTGGGCACAGTAAATGGTAATTTGTAGAAAAGTGGAAATAACGTTTTAATAACTTTTGGAGTTGCCTGATACTTTCCGGGCAGGGGTACGTCCAAAAATTCCACAAAGTTAATTCACATATCGGAAAAAGAACAATTCAGGTTCAAAAAATGTGCATGACCTGAATTTGTAATATTTTGAAGCCGCGGGAGCGAAAGCAGGAAAATGTGAATTTTGCCACATTTTGATATGGTTTTCATGAAACTGATCGTGTGTAACGTTGGGAATGTTAATCAAAGACAGAATTTTCAATAACTGTAAGTCAACTGCTGGTTCATGCGTAGAAAAAATGATATACTGCTCAAAAGTGCCTTCGAAGAAGCGTTTCCAGGTTTACTGCGATTCTTTTTTAATGATACTGATTCAGTTTTTAAAATGGAAAGGGGTTTCGAATTTATGGATAAAGAGCTGCTGGAGCTTTTTCCTGAACTGGCAAAGAAGGGTGGAAGCCGTATCGCAGATATGCTCGTTAAGACCTATTTAAGGAACGGAAATAGTGAGCTTCTACTAATTCATCTGGAAATTCAGGGAGAAGGGACCAGGGATTTTGCCAGGAGAATGTTTACTTACTGGTACCGAATCTATGATCGTTATGATGTTAATCTAGCTGCTTTGGCAGTTTTTACAGGAGGTAAAAACCAAAAACGTCCTGATCATTTTCACAAAGAATTCCTGGGAACAGAAGTGCATTATAAATACAATGCCTACCACATTCTGGACCATAGCGAGGCACAGTTACTTGCAATGGACAACCTGTTTGCTTTAATCATTCTTGCAGCGCAGAAAGTGTTGTTAAACAGTAAGATTTCGGAAGAAGAACTGGATGTGCAACGTCTGGTAATAGCACGTGCCCTTATAGAGAGTAAGAGATATGATTTACCTAAAATCAGACGCTTTCTGTTCTTTTTAAAGACATTTATACACATAGGAAATCCTGAAATAAATAGTAATTTTGATAAGCAGATTGATTTGTTAACCGGAAATAAACGGACGATGGGAATTATAGAAACTATTAAGATGCTGACTCTGGAAGAAGGTATCGAGAAAGGAAGAGAAACTGAAAAAGTAGTTTTTGTGAAAAATCTGCTTCGTCAAACGGATTTCGATGCTTTGAAAATTGCTGAGCTTGCCGGTGTGTCTGAGGCATTTGTTATAGAAATTAAACACAGGGGTTTGTAAAGTAACTATTGCAGCGGCAGAATTGAAGGCGCTGAAATATCAAAATCCTTAAGCCTAAGTGGCACATTACCATCAATCCCATACCGGAAAGGAGAAGAGAGAGCCGGTACATTTGGGTAATAACTAATGCGCAGCTGTAATGTGTTGAAAGTAAGATTTTCATTCCGCAGTCTCATTCCCAACCCATAACCTTGGTAAAGCGGACTTTCCCGCAGTCTTTTCTTAGGTCCGTTTACTACCCCAAAATCAGCAAAAACAAAATAGGCAATACGGAATCCCAGGATACTTTTGTCTGAAAAGAATACTGTTTCTGTTGATAAGGTTAGCCGTTTTGTTCCGATCAGCTGATCATTGTAAATTCCGCGTATTCCCTGTTCTTTGCTGATGTTCAGATAATCAAGTGAATCTCTGCGAATTCCCTGCGTAAAACGTGCCGTGACAAACTGCCGGAAAAAACTGTAACGAAACGGAATCAGATTACTTATATAGTCCATTTGACCTCCGACAACTCCCTGCTGTGCCATGCCATTTTGAACATAAGAACCAACATTTACGAGCCCGTACATATAACCCAGGTTGTGTGGCATGTATTTCCCCGCAGCATACTGTACTCCTGCATAGCCCCTGCCGCCATATTGGGTATTCTCCTGCCCGACAGTCATAGCAAACAGAGTTCCTACCGGAACGTCTTCTGTTCTACCAAAGCCATAGATAAGTACGTCTCTTTTGTAGTTTCTATTTGAATAACCGATGCTTACCAACGTCGCACTACGATTCCAGTAAATCTTATTGAGATTCGGACCTACTTCCGGTCTTTTGTCATAGACAAATTTATTATGTCTGATGGCAGTTACCAGCCTCGCATTTTTACTTAAAAAGCTATTTACAAAAGGGAATTTAAAAGACCTTCCAAGCCAGATGTCATAGTGATTATATTCAATCGGGAACAAAACCTGCACTTCGGTGTTGTTGACCGACCGTTTATATTGCTGAAGCCAGGTATGCCCTGCTTCAAATGCACCTGCGTATTTGGTTTCACTCGTCAGGAATGGCCGGAAAAATCGGATTGATTGTTCTCTTATATCCCTTTCCAGAATAAAACTGGCCTGTCCGGTGATAAAAGTTTTGGCAATATAGGGAACCGTGTAAACGGTTCGGAACTGAAATTTCCTGACCGTATCCTGCGCATTCCAGCGTATAGCAGTTAGCTGCGAATGTGTTGTTCCTCTTGTATTGATATTATTTAACCCGATGTTAAACTTGTTAAAAGAACTAAATCCACCGGAAAAGTTTAGCGACCAGGCATCCTGTATCAATACAACAACGTCTGCCATCCAGGTCACGTCCTCACGGGGAATCACGATAATACGCGCGTCCGTTATTAGTCTGTTTGATCGTAACAAACGTTCGGTATCTTTTAAAACCTGTGCTTTGATGTCGTCGCCTTCTGAAAAACGCAAAAATGATTTTCGAATGATACCTTCACGTGTATTTGTATGCAGGTTTGCACTGAAGAACCTTTCCAAACGATTACCCTTCCGGGTTGTATCGTAAACAGACTGACCCAGCATATTTAGTTGCCTGATGATAATTTTTCTTATTACCATCCCTTCATAAGGCGTGAAGGGATTGGTTTCGATCTGTTTAACCTCGGTTACTTTACCCTGATTATAAACATCTCTGAACAAAAGCCGGTACACCGCTTTGGAGAATTTCGTTTTTGACATACGAAGTTTAAGATTCGTATACCTCGTGCTGTCCCTCGAATAAGTAACCGTTTTCAGGCTGTCGGGTTTCTGAGCCGACGCGATCGTGGTTAAAAATAAAAGGAAGAACAAATATCTATACATGACACGAATAAGGCAAAACCGCAGACTTTAAGTTATGTACGTATGATAGATATAACCGGGGTTGGTAGTTAAGTTACTAAAATCTAAATTAAAATTAATATTATTTCGAGCCAGCCTCCATAATTACCTGAACTGTTTTTTCCATAGCTCTTGGACCGGGCGCATTTTTTGAGAAAAATTTACCATTTGGTTTGATCACGGCAAATGTTCCAGGCTCAATAGGGTTCAATTTAAAGAGCAGGTCCATAGTCTGTCCGCTGTTAAGAAACAGATGTGTCCCTTTTAAACGGTGGCGGACAATATATTGTTTTACCAAATCTCCTGAAACGAAAGCATCGTCTGCGGGAAGGTGGAAATAAATAAAGACGATATCCCTTGGGAGCTGTGCCTGTAAAGCGGTCATAAATTCCATTTCCTCGCGGCTTCTGGCATCTTCAAAATTCCACTTGACCAGATAAATGGTTTTGCCTTTATACTTATCTAAAATACGGTTTGCCCACGCTGTACCACGCTCATTGGAAGCGCTCATAAAGTAGCCCGGTAAGGTTTCCACAGGCTCCGAACTGATGGATCGGAAGTCGATCATCTTTTTGATATCAGCACTGTCTTTTACTTCAATCCTGACAATTTCATCCAGTGATTGTGCAAACTGTGGAATCGTTAAAGTCGATTGAATGTGCTTACTTAATACAATCTGCTGACGATAAGTGTATTTGTAGAAATTCTTGGGTAAAAATCGGGCTTTGAGAAATTCTCTTGCAGTGCTATCGTACAGTTCCCCATAAGATCTGCTCTCTCTTTCGTAGCCAAACAGTAGATTCAAAACTGTTTCATTTTTGGCGAAAAGCTTGTTTAAAAAGTCCAGTTCACTTTTTTCTGCGACGCCCTTTATAGCAATTTCGTCCAGTCTTGTTTTTTCTTCACTGGTAAGTTCTGTGGCATTATTACGAATAAGCGTAGCCATTCTGCGAACGGGCAGTGAAGAAGACCGTCCGGGATTTGCATATCGTTTCTCTTCTACCATTCTGTCCCCGAAAGTCCCGAACCGGCTGGCCAAGGTCACTCTCTGTGCGGTGAGGGGAGAAACTGAAAGTCGTTTAAGGCTATCCAGCAGGTCTGTTCCTAACGCATAACCGTTGCTAAGGGCATATTCATAAAGATTCTGTAACATTTCATCATTTGCCACAGATTGTATCCATTGTCTCAATGCAGGATCAACAACGCCGGCCGATCCTACTTTTGACAGCGCAGAAACTTTTAATTCCGCTCTTTTTGCAGCTGCTCCCTGCACCTCATTAGCCGATTTTTCCCAGAATGTGTCATAGAATCTTGATCCCAAGGCTGGGTTTGCTGCAAGTCGTTTGTTTTCTTCAGCTAAATAGATATGATATTGATTATTGGCCCCGGCATTTTCCCCTGCAAAATAAAACAGTCGTTTTCCTTTGGCCAGTGAATCGCCGTCGAAAGTTATTTCAACAGTACCGGGAGATCCTAGAAATGTAGTGAAAGCTTTGCCGCTGTAATCCAAGTATATTTCTTCTTTTGTAAAAAGCATGGGTAGCGAAACCCTGAAACTGCCATCAGCTGCCAGCGGTGCCTGTTTGCTTAATTCCGATTGGGGCTGTAAAATGTTATTTCTTGAAAACGTAATGGCAGGAGCCTGTCTGTACAGCCTTCCATTTAGATTAAGTATTCTTCCCTGTATGATTAGTGAGTCGGTAGCCGCAAAGGCAGATGTTGATATTCCCGCCAGGATCAGGGTAAAAAGTATGAAGCGCATTCGAGTAATTGTTAGGAATTGATAACGGAAAATAGCGAGCCTTTCCTAAGCAACCAAATTTGTTCTGTTTATTTTGGAACCCGGGAGGATATTAGCATTATCGTGTTTATACAGATTTTTTTTCTGCATTTCTTTAAAACGAATTAAAATATACTTGTAATGCGCTGCTAAGAAAAAACATTAAATGTTGTATTCCGGGTGAGCTTAATCAAGTCTGGGGCCGTCTTCATACCGGACATATATTCCATGATAGCGATCCTGAACCTTATAATCTTTTCTTAAAGGATGGCCTTCCCAGTCCTCGGGTAACAGTATTCTTCTCATGTCCGGATGTCCTTCGAAGTGAATACCAACCAGGTCAAATGCTTCACGTTCATGCCAGTCAGCAGTGCGCCAGATATGACTGACGGTTGGTACAACAGGTAAAGTTTCTTCCGGAAGATTTCTTGGAAAAATGGCTTTGATCATTAAATCATGGCCGTAGGGAATAGAAGTCAGGTTATAGATTATCTCCATGGTTGCCAGTCCGGCACCGTTGTCAATCGCTGTAATACAGGCAAGATAATCGAAATACATGCGGTCATCTTCGTGTAAAAACCGGCATACAAGTGCTATTTGTTCAACCGGAATGATCAAAATTGGCTGAGGTCCTTTTATGTCCGTATTGATGTCGTGATGACCAAACTGTGCAGCAACTATTCCTGTAATTTCCTGAAAGTTCATTTGTTAAATGAAGAATTGTGAGTTAAAACGGATCACCGTTCAGCTGGGTTCAGCTGCCAGGTTTGATTCCATTTCTAAAAATAATTCCGGTGCAAGCGGATGTTCGCCCCTGATCTTTTCCTGCAGCTTCATAAAGCCGCCGATCAGTGCTTCGGGTCTTGGCGGACAGCCAGGTACATACACATCCACAGGGATGATCCGGTCCACACCTTTAACCACATGATATCCGTGTTCCCAGTAAGGCCCTCCGCAATTGGAGCAGCTCCCCATTGAGATTACGTAACGCGGTTCGGGCATTTGTTCGTAAAGTCTCCGTATACGGTCGGCCATTTTAAAGGTAACCGTTCCCGCGACGATCATTACATCAGAATGCCTTGGAGAAGGGCGGGGAAATATTCCGAAACGTTCCAGATCATAATGAGAAGCATAGGAAGCCATCATTTCAATCGCACAGCAAGCCAGTCCGAAACCCATTGGCCACAAAGAAGATAGCCTTGCCCAGTTCATCAGGTCTTCTGCATTGGTTAATATAATGCCACCGTCACCGGTTTTAATTCTTTCACTCATCTGTTTGTTACTTTCGGTGATTAGCGCTGGTATAATAATTGCTCATTAAGGCTAATCTGTTTCTAAGCAAAAGTAATTATAAATGGCCAGAAACGGGCTCGCAATTTTAACAGATTACAAATACTTCAACACATTACGTTATGAAAAACAACTTACTATTAGGCTTACTTTTTATTACTGTTTTTTCCAGAGTCAATGCGCAGTCCGACATGGACACTACTTCATCAGTTAAGAAATTCAGTTCCGGAATGGCAATTTATGCAGAACTTGGTGTGTTGTCAAACAGCAGTTTTAAATCTATTCGGGAACAAATGAAGGCTTTGAATATCAAGCCGTTTGAGCCGGTTATGGCATCTATTGTTCTTGCCAAAAGAATAGAAACGGAAAAGTTTTATTTTGAAAACCGTTTGATCCTGATGAACAGCACAAAACACGGCGATGACGATAATGTAAGAAAGGGAATGTTCAGGGGGATCGGAATTGGTGTGGATGCAAGTCCAAAATTTGTGAATTCCACACATTGGAATGTGCTGATCCCAATTGGATGGGACCTGATGTTATATCAGTTAAAAGTAAAAAACAACCAGTCTGCAAGTTTGAATCAGGTAGTACAAAATCCAAACGATTACAGATCTGTAAAGCTGCACAATGGCAGTTTTAATCTGCATGCCGGAGTTGGTGTGGATTATAAGATGAATCTTTTTCCCAAGGTTTATGACAAAGTGTATATCAGTGCGAAAGGAAGTTATCATTTACCTGTTTTCAGAATGGGGAGATGGCGCGGCGACGATGTGAAGGTAACCGATCTTGCGTCGTTCAAGCCGAACCAGCTTTATGCACAGCTTGGCCTGGTTTTCTTTCCAAAAAGTACACACCGGATGTGGGGCAGAATGCACTGATAAAAGTAAAATACAACTGAGGCTTTTCGAAAGAAAAGCCTTTTTTATGAGTTATTTCAGCCTTTATTTCTCTTGTATTTTTCATTCACCTGGTCATACAACCCGGCAGGAACAGGGGATTTTACTTCCGGGATCTGTGGCTGGGGGCGAACCCATTCCAGATATCCTTTTGCCCAGGCGTAAGCGAGTCCCAGGACAAGTATGCCCACAAAAACAGTCATTTCAGCCAGTGCAAACCATCCCCATTGGCCGTTGGTTTGGGCTATAAGGTCTTCATTTCCAAAAACTACAGCCCAGGGAAAGAGAAAGAGAAGTTCTATTTCAAATAAAACAAAAATTAATGCTACAACGTAAAACCGAACATTAAACTGAATGTTTGCATTCCCGGATGGATCTTCACCTGATTCGTAAGTAGAAAGTTTTTCTTCATTTGGACGGCTCGGTCGAAGAAACCCGGCAATGGTTAGCATTAATCCAATAAAGGCAATGCCGGCAATGATGAAGAGTAGGATGTAACCGAAATCAGTGAGCATGTTGCAAAGTAAAATTTGTGCAAAGCTAATGAATTAGATTGGGTCAAAGAAGGCAAAGAAAACTATCAAATTAAACCGAGACTTTGCAGAATAGTACGAGAGCTCAAAAGGATAACCAGTATACCAACAGTAAGCATCAATGGTTTTCTTTTAATTTTTCCAACCACCAAAGCGCCAACCGGAGCTGCGATAACACCGCCAACGATCAGGCCAAGAACGACCTGCCAACTGTTCACACCATGAAAAATTAGGAAAGTGATACCGCTTGCAAATGTGATTCCAAACTCAGCAGCGTTTACCGAACCGATAGTATAACGCGGATCGCGTCCTTGTCCCAGCAAGGTGGAAGTAACAATAGGTCCCCAGCCACCGCCGCCAATTGAATCAAGAAAACCACCGGTTGCAGCCAGGAGGCCAATTCTTTTGGTTTTGTTTTTTACAAAACTTTTCTGAATCGCTTTTCTGATTATGATCAGTCCCAGTATAAGCATGTAAAATGCCATGAAAGGTTTGATCACGTTTCCATCAATAACATCCGAAAGAAGGTAAGCGCCTGTGACAGCGCCAAGTACACCCGGTATCAGCAGACTTTTGAATAATTTTTTATTGATGTTTTTAAAACGGAAATGAGAAATCGCCGAAGCCCCGGTTGTGAACATTTCGGCCACGTGAACACTTGCGCTGCTAATTGCTGGCGTAACGCCCATGCTTAGCAAAAAAGAGGTACATGTCACACCATAAGCCATTCCCAGCGCGCCATCCACAAGTTGAGCGGCCAGTCCGATCAATAAATATAAAGCAAAATCACTTTCCAGAAAGGACTGAAATCCAGGCTGATCAATTACGAATGTGCTGTTTAAAAACAAAATACCAATAAGTAAAACAAGCGCACCAAGAGGCAAAATATACCAGACAGGTTTGGTCGGAAGTTTTAGAGCGAGGACTTTTTGTAACATTATAATTGGTATTAAATAGTTCGGCGTGGACGAAGTCTGTTGCAAAACTACTAAAACTATTAACTCTACCAAATTGATAGAGTTAAATTAATCTGAAATTAATAATTATTTGCCATCTGGTTGACGGAATTTTACCAGGAAATTTTCAAAAATGAAACAGCCTGACGGGGAAGCGGGAACTGCATTTCCAAGGTTCCGTTTTTAACATTTATCCATTCCGGAAATGTCAGAAGCTGTAACTGTCCGGCTTTTTCCAAGATAGAAATTTGCTCTTCTGTAGGTGTTTTGGGTGATCCCATTTTCTTCCATACTTCATAGGAATTGCTGAACTTTTGGTCAATCCGGTAATGCTGTACGAAAACTCTGGAAGCGGTAATTCCTTTTAAATCCACTTTGACGGGTGCATCCGTTGCAGGTTTGTTATCATCATGGTAATTCCAAACCATCACAGCTGCCGATTTTTCACTTTTAGATGCAAGTGCATTCACATCCGGTTCACCACGGACGCTTCCATCGCGTACTTTCAGATAGTCGTATGCCAGATTTTGTTTTACGTCCACACGGTTCCCCTGCATCATACCAAACATCCTGAAAACGTTTAATACCGGTTTGTCAACCCCGTTGGTAGCGAGGTCCCTGAACCCGCGGAACCAGGCCTGGTCTTCGAATTCAAACGCCCAGGTAACGGCTCCGAGTAAATTTACGCCCCGTGAAGCAGCAAGATCAAACTTTCTCGCAAAGGATGCAGCTGTATAACTTGAGTACATGGTTCCGTTGCGATAGGCATTCTGCGGACTTAAATCTTCGGAGCATGCAGCACAGCCTTCGGGATCCGATTCACCGATGATAATCGGTAACTTTTTCAGGGTAGGATAAGAAGCCACAATTTCAAAACCCTTGTCGATATCCCGCAACTGAGCGCCCATATCCATCCGAACGATTCCATCGACCAGTTTAGGAGCACCTTTGGCGTGATAGGTTATAAAATCAAGCGGAGAACCAATTTTGCCGGTTTTGTAATTTTTCCCTTTTGTTACATGATCAAGAAAAGTTTTCAGGAAAATTGCTGCGTCTTCCCAGTTTGGTCCGGTCACTTCCGGTCCGCCGATTCTGGCTGTTGGTAATGCCCGTTTTACTGCATCGGCTGAATAATCATACATCTTGATATATTCTTCTGTGGTACCCTTCCAATAGCCAATGTTAGGCTCGTTCCAGAGTTCCCAATACCAGCTTTCGACTTCTTTTTTGCCATATTTTTCAACCGAATGTTTTACCCATTGGTAGACCAGCTCACCAAATTTTTCATAATCTTTTGGAGGGTAAGCCCAGCCGGTATAAATATCATTATAGTTGTCGCCAGGTTTCCAGAAGTGCCGGTAAGGTTGCGGTTTGGATGACAAAGCTTCCGGCATAAACCCGATTTGCGCAATGGGTTTCATACCACGCTCAATAAATGTATCGAAAATCTTGTCTACGATGGTCCAGTTATAAACCGGTTTTCCATTTGCATCTTCAGTATATGCATTGGTTGATCCCCATTTCAGAGCGGCAACGCCGTCACCGGTGACAAGCAAACTATGCACACGCACATAAACAGGCACTTTACTAAGTTGGGATATTTCTGTCAGCAGTTTTTTGCCGTCCTTCATGTAGGTATAGTTTGGCTCGTCGTAACCAAACCATGCCCAAATCGGCTTCAATTCACCTTTTTCTTTGTTTAGATCAACCTCGATGGAAATTGGTTTTGTTTCCGTCTGAGCTATTGTTTTTTGGGAAGAAACAAGAAGGAATATGCAAATACAGGCTGAAAATAAACTCCACCGGCATACTGATTTGGAAACACGCATAAGAAAAGCTATTGAGATTGTAAAAAGCCGATGAAACGAAATGGCCATCGGCTTAACCGCAAAGCAGCAACTTTGGTGTATTTACTGTCAATTAGACAATTATTTATTTAGAGTTAATTTTAATGACTCATGTTATTTTTAGCCCAGTAACTTTTTCCTGTAAATCCACTTTTGATTAGCAGATCTGTGGCCAGCTTACTTCTCTTTCCGCTATGACAATAAAAAACAACCGTTTTGTCGGCGGGCATGGTATGCAGGTTTTCCGGGAGTTCGGGTAACGGTATGTTGATGCCGCCAATAAAGTCCTCTTCAAACTCATAATTTTCCCGGACATCAATCAGAAACACATTTTCGTCCCCCGATTCCAGGAGATTTTCCAGATCTTCGAAAGGCATTTCGTTCGTTTGCCTTTTTACATTTTCCTCAATACCTGTTTCAATGTTAAGATTTTCTTGTACAGGAAAATCAGAAGATCTGCTGAAACTGAAAATATTGTTTGTGTTACCAAGCGCATTTAAAATCAGTAACTTACCGGAAAGTACTTCACCAATATCGCAGATAATTTTAATTGTTTCATTGGCCATATAGGTGCCGATAATTCCCGGCAAAATTCCGATCACACCGGCAACTTCACAATTATCTCCTTCTTCCGCTTCGGGAAAAAGACAGCGATAAGTTGGTCCGCCCTTGTAGTTAAAAACAGAAACCTGTCCTTCAAAACGTAAAATCGAACCAAAAACAAGCGGCTTATTTAACCCAACACAAACATCATTGGCAAGATAACGGGTCGGGAAATTATCCGAGCCATCAATTACGAGATCGTAACCGGCAATAATTTCGGCAGCGTTCGATTCATCCAACCGAACTGCAATAGCTTTCAGATTGACATAAGGATTCATGACTGTCAGTTTCTGGACTGCCGTTTCTGCTTTTCCCTTGCCCAGGTCATCCGCAGAATATAAAATCTGACGATGTAGATTGGTAACATCTACCGTATCGTCATCCACAATGCCAATCGTTCCAACTCCGGCTGCAACGAGATACTGCAAAACAGGACAGCCCAAACCACCCGCGCCAATCACAAGGACCTTCGCAGCTTTCAGTTTTTCCTGACCCGCCATACCCATTTCCGGAAGAATTATCTGTCGGCTATATCTTTTTCGTTCTATTGGTTCCACTGATATCTATTTCTGTGCGCTGCACCTAATCTTCAAAGTGGCGACTTGGTTTCTACAAATATTTCGCAGCTCTGCTGCTTAAATTTCAAACTCCTCACCCAATTTTATCATTCACTCATTCTATCATTAACATTGCATCACTCGATCCCAGTCTTTCCAAACAGGCTCATATCCCTTTGACCTGATCATCGTCGCAATTGCCTCCGGGCTTCGTTCGTCTGATATTTCGAACTGTTCCAAAGACTCCGGCTCAACGGCATAACCACCCGGGTTCGTCTTTGAACCAGCACTTATTGACGTGATTCCGAGCTGTATACAATGATTTCTGAATTTTTCAGATTCCCGTGTTGACAATGAAATCTCCACTTCCTCATTAAACAAACGATAGGCACAAATGAGTTGCACCAGTTCGCGGTCATTCATTTCTACTTTTGGTTCCAAGCCGCCGGAAAAGGGGCGTAGCCTGGGAAATGACAAACTATAACGCGTTTGCCAGTATGTTTTTTCAAGATAATTAAGATGCAGCGCGGTAAAAAAACTATCCGTTCGCCAATCTTCCAGTCCTATTAGAACACCCAATCCCATTTTATGAATACCTGCCTGACCTAATCTGTCCGGCGTTTCCAAACGGTAATTAAAGTTAGATTTTTTTCCTTTGGGATGATGCTTTTTGTAATCTTCTTTGTGATAAGTTTCCTGATAAATTAAAACAGAAGTTAGGCCAAGCGGAATTAATTCGGTGTATTCTTCGGTATCCAGTGGCTGAACTTCCATGGAAACCTGAGCGAAATAAGGACGGATTAATTTCAGCACCCTTTTGAAATATTCAACATGCACCGTTTGGTTCGCTTCACCAGTAACGAGCAAAACATGCTCATAACCAAGCTCCTTAATTACCGCAACTTCTTTTAAAATCTCATCATCCGAAAGTGTTTTTCGACGCACTTTATTATCCAGACTAAATCCGCAATAGGTACAAATATTGGTGCACTCATTGGAAAGATACAGAGGAATATAGAGCTGGATAATTTTCCCAAACCGCCTTTGTGTCAATTCCTGACTAAGCTGGGCCATAGGCTCCAGATACTTTGCGGCGGTCGGAGAGACAAGTGCTTTAAAATCTTCCAAAGTGCGTCTGGAAGAATGCAATGCATATTCCACATCTGTTTTTGTTTTGGAATAAATACTTTCCTTAACCTCGGCCCAGCTATATGATTCGAATAAATCTTTAAAATTCTTCATCTAAAAAAGCGGTTAACGGGCTGCTCGCAACGGCGAAATTTCCCTTTTGTGCAAGTCTGGCTTTGTAAGCCATCCGCCCGGCTTCGACGGCCATTTTAAAAGCAATTGCCATTTGAACAGGGTTGCCTGCGACAGCAATAGCCGTGTTCACCAAAACAGCATCAGCCCCGATTTCCATTGCTTTTGCAGCATCGGAAGGCGAGCCAATTCCGGCATCGACAATCACGGGAACGTTGCTTTGTTCAATGATGATTTCCAGAAAATCAATGGTTTTTAAACCCTTGTTACTCCCGATCGGCGAACCGAGCGGCATTACGGCAGAGGCTCCTGCATTTTCCAATCGCCTGCATAACACGGGATCTGCATGAATATAAGGCAGAATTATAAAACCCAATTTTGCCAGTTCTTCCGTTGCCAGTAAAGTTTCAATCGGGTCGGGCATCAGGTATTTCGGATCCGGATGAATTTCCAGCTTAAGCCAGTTTGTTTCCAGTGCTTCTCTTGCCAGCTGTGCAGCAAAAACGGCCTCTTTTGCCGTTCGGACGCCGGAAGTATTTGGTAACAGATTTATTTTTGGATGGTTCAAATGCAGAAGAATGTCGTCGTCCTGGCTGTTCATATCAACACGGCGAAGTGCAACGGTTACGAGTTCTGAACCTGAAGCAAGCAAGGCTTCTTCCATTAACTTTGATGAACTGAATTTCCCCGTCCCCGTAAACAGGCGTGAGGAAAAGTCTTTATCAGCGATTTTTAACATAATATTTTATTGATTTTGTGAACCACATTTCCGGGATTTGCAGCATTAATTATCGACCCGGAAATCGCGATTCCATACATGCCGGTTTCGATAATTTCAGGAATATCTTCCTGAGTAATTCCGCCAATTGCGATCAGTGGAATTGTATGTTTCAGATTTTTAAGTGATTTTGTCAAATTACTGTATCCTTCCAAACCCAGGATCGGACTCAGGTTTGGTTTGGTCGATGTAAAACGGAAAGGGCCAAGACCGACATAATCGGCACCTTCTTTGATTCGATCCAGAATATTTTCCAGTGTATTTGCAGTCCCGCCAATGACCATTTTTGTACCGACAATTTCTCTTGCAGAAGATATAGGCATGTCGTTTAACCCAAGGTGTAAGCCATAGGCACCAATTTCTTTTGCAATAAACGGGAAGTCGTTGATAATGAGTTTTGCCTGGTAATTCTCACACAGATTATTCGCTTCGATGGCCGTTTTTAGAACGGATTCGTAGGGTTGATCTTTAATACGGAGTTGGATCCATCGACAACCGGCATCCAGTGCAATTTTGATGCTATCGGGATGTGTGAGGCCTTTTTTTTGGTTTGATATGAACTGGAGTTTATCGATCATTATTGATTGATTATGTATGACCCAGGGTAGAAACCCTGGGTTGAGATATTACGCCTTTACAGGGCTTGAGGCCAAATCTGTCAACGGCTGATCAGACTTCACAAGTCTTCAAGACTTGGGAAGTCTGGCGAAAACTGGAAATTACATTAATCGGATTTTTCCAGAGTGCTCCCAAGATAGCCGCTCCGTCAAAATTCATTTTCTTTATCTGATCCAGATTTGTATGATCAATACCACCCAGAGCGATTACCTGTACTTTTTTTAAATTATCCTTCAAAAAGAAATCGTCCTGAATAACCCTTGAATAACCCGTTTTTGAAATGCTGTTAAACACCGGCCCGAAAAACGTATAGTCAAAATGAGGCGAAAGATTATCCATTTCGGCTAAATCATGGATCGACGTGCTTAGAAGAAAGTTGCGAGATTTCAAGGTTTTGAGCATTTCAGGATCAGCCATTTTTCTGTTTTTCTCGGTAAAATGAAGTCCCTTGACTCCAACTTCTTCCGTAAGGTTATGATGCTGATGAATCGCTATTTTTCCCAGAAAATCAGGCTCAATTTGAGATAATAAATTGGCAAAATTATCCTCTCTACTTTCCGGTTTCCGTATATGTAAACACACCAATCCTTCCCTGAAAAGACTGTTGATTAGTGCAGCCTCGTCAGGGATAAATTCAGGATTGGATATGGCTAATAGTTTCATTATAAATAGATTTCGCTGCCCTTGTTAGCAAATTCTCTGGCCTTTTCCAACATGCCTTTTTCCAGCACAACCTCTTCCATCAAACCGTTTTCCTGAGCATAATCACGTACATCCTGTGTGATTTTCATCGAGCAGAAATTAGGCCCGCACATGGAACAGAAGTGAGCGATTTTAGCACCTTCGGCTGGCAAAGTTTCATCGTGAAACTCTTTTGCAGTGTCGGGATCCAGTGAAAGATTAAACTGATCTTCCCAACGAAATTCGAAGCGGGCTTTACTTAATGCATTGTCGCGGTACTGCGCACCCGGGTGCCCTTTCGCCAGATCCGCTGCGTGGGCAGCGATTTTGTAAGTGATCACGCCGTCTTTTACATCTTTTTTATTGGGCAATCCAAGGTGTTCTTTTGGGGTAACGTAACAAAGCATCGCTGTTCCAAACCAGCCGATCATTGCCGCTCCGATGGCCGAAGTGATGTGGTCGTAACCAGGAGCTATGTCGGTTGTTAATGGTCCCAAAGTGTAAAACGGAGCCTCATGACAATGTTCTAACTGCTTCTCCATATTTTCTTTGATCAAATGCATCGGTACATGACCGGGGCCTTCAATGATGGTTTGCACATCGTGTTTCCAGGCAATTTTTGTCAGCTCACCCAGCGTTTCCAGTTCTGAAAATTGTGCAGCATCATTGGCATCCGCGATGCATCCCGGACGTAAACCGTCGCCCAGCGAAAATGCAACATCATAGGCTTTCATGATCTCGCAGATTTCCTCAAAATGCGTGTAAAGAAAGTTTTCCTTATGATGCGCCAGACACCATTTTGCCATTATCGAACCACCTCGGGAAACAATTCCGGTAAGTCGTTTTGCAGTCAGCGGAATATATCTCAGTAAAACGCCTGCGTGAATTGTGAAGTAATCGACGCCTTGCTCCGCTTGTTCGATTAAAGTATCCCGGAATAATTCCCAGGTCAGATCTTCGGCTTTTCCGTTCACTTTCTCCAAAGCCTGATAAATCGGTACGGTGCCGATTGGAACCGGAGAATTGCGGATAATCCACTCGCGGGTTTCATGAATGTTTTTTCCTGTAGAGAGATCCATAATTGTGTCCGCACCCCAGCGACAAGCCCACACAGCCTTTTCCACTTCTTCTTCAATGCTCGAAGAAACAGCAGAATTACCAATATTGGCATTGATTTTTACGAGGAAATTCCGGCCGATGATCATCGGTTCACTTTCCGGGTGGTTGATATTTACCGGAATAACCGCCCTTCCGGCAGCAACTTCCGCCCGCACAAGCTCCGGTGTAATCAGATTTTTTGGCGTGTTTGCTCCAAAGCTATTTCCGGCATGCTGGTGGCAAAGTGTATTGGCTTTGCCGTTTAATTCCTTGATCTGTTCTTCAATCCGCTGATTCTCGCGGATCGCGATGTATTCCATTTCCGCCGTAATAATTCCCTTTTTTGCATAATGCAGTTGAGAAACATTCTGGCCTGCTTTGGCTCGAAATGGTTTACTGATATGTGCAAATCTCAACGAGTCAAGGCTCTTGTCATTTTTTCTTTTTGTACCATATTCAGAAGAAATCGATTTCAGTTGTTCAACATCGCCGCGGTTTAAAATCCAGGAGGTTCTTAACGGTTCGAGTCCCTTTTTTACATCAATATCAATGCTTGGGTCTGTGAATGGACCGCTGGTATCGTACACTGTAACGGATGGATTTTTCTCAAGTAGGCCAGCTTTTCCGTGCACTTTGGTATCTGTCAGCGCTATTTCACGCATCGCTACGGATATGTCATGCAGTTGACCTTTTACATAAATCTTGGTCGATTTTGGAAATGGAGTACGGGTAATGACTTCGGTGTTGGGTGTCTTTTCAATTTTCATGGATGTACTGGCTTTTAGCTATTAGCCTTTGGCTGTAAGCTGTATGGATTGTAGGAAATCTGTGGAATTATTGTAGGTCGTTAACATGATTATCCACCCTGAGTTGCTTTGATCAGGGTTATTTTATCTTCGGGATGAAGAATACGAACTTGCCATTCTGTTTTTGGAATGATAGCCTGGTTGATGGCGATGGCAATTCCTTTTTTAGAATCTGTGAACAAAAAGGACAAAAGCTGTTCGACCGAAAAACGTTCGGGAATTTCTGTACGTTGCTGATTAATGCTGATTTCCATTCTGAAAAACTGTTTTATGAGAAAAACTTCAGGAATGGACCTTGCGAAAGATTCATTAAGATACAGTAGCAGTATCTCTTACTTTTCCCTATCGGCAGTACTAACTGCATCAGGTTCAAAGGGTATTATCTCAGTCCGCATACGGGACACCCCTAAAGTTTCCGTAAAGCTATTGGAAAAATTGGGGAAAGGAAAATAAATTCTACAAAGTTGGCGGTATCAACAAGCTTATAATTTGAGATTTGGTAATTTGAGCTAACTTTGAAACATTAACATCACCGATTAAACCGACCTAATCTTTTAATGGATCTTATCATAAGAAACGCTGCTCCGAAGGATTTACCCTCAATTCTCGAAATTATTAATCATGCCATTCTTACGACCACTGCCATTTATGACTACGATGCGAGAACATTGGAAGAACAAACGGCCTGGTTTGAAAAGATGATAAACGATGGCATGCCGGTTATCGTTGCAGAACATGATAAGCGTGTTATTGGTTATGGATCCTATAATATTTTTCGCCCGAAAGTCGGGTACCGGTTCAGTGTGGAACATTCCATTTATCTGGACGATAAGTCAAGAGGAATCGGAGTGGGTGGCAAACTTTTGGGAAGTTTAATTCAGCGTGCCAGGGAATCAGGCCTGCATTCCATGATCGGAGCAATCGACGCTGCAAATCGTGGAAGCATTGAGTTTCATAAAAAATATGGCTTTATCGAAAAAGGGTATCTCAGAGAAGTCGGATACAAATTTGACCAGTGGCTGGATGTGGTTTACATGCAGCTGATTGTGGAGGAGGAGGAATAATCTATTACAATTTCGATTCTAAAATCAGTCTTTCAAGATCAACAGGAACGTCTGTGGAAATCCACCTCGTTGTATTCTCATTAGATAGTCCTTTGACATAAAACAAATCATCTGATATGTTTTGAGAGATAGAAGCTTTTTTCTTCTTTTCTTGCTCTTCTTGTCCCAATGATGCGGATTTTCCCATTTCTAATTAAAAAATAAGCTGTAAGAAAGTGTGATAGTAATGTTCAAAAGGACTCTTAAAATTGGATTTGTACGGATTTTGAAGTTTTAGGTCACATTTTTATTAGTTCTTTTACAAGATTGCCTCAAAATCAAACTAACAATGCTCATGTATGTCTATGAGGGTTTTTAGAATTAAATATAAGCAATACAGTCCATCTCAACCAGCGCATTTCTTGGAATACCGCCATTTGCTGCAATGGTTGTTCGAACCGGCGGTTTGTCGCCGAACCGGCCTTTGTAGACTTCGTTCAGGTCTTTAAAATCCTTCATATCGTTTAAAAAAACGCTTACTTTCAAAACCTTTTTCATCGAAGAACCGGCCAGGTTCAGTTCTTTTTCTAATTCATCCAAAACATTTTTTGCCTGAGCCTTGATGTCACCTTCAACATTGGCCGCTTTACCTGCAATAAAAACCATATTCCCCAGCTTGGTATGGCTGGAATAAAGAGGAACTTCCTGGAAATTGATAATGCTGCCAACTTCTTTTTTGGTTAACGTTTCCACACTTTTTGCCTGTGAGGAACTAATACCGAACCCTGCAACACCGGCTATCGATGCAAATAAGTTTTTTAGTATTGAACGGCGTTCTGTTTTCATAAGATTCCTGTAAGTCCGGTTAAGTGATCTTTTTGATGCTGCGTTCTGTTTTGTTAAGATAGATAATTATTCCTTTTAAAGAAACGAAGTGCGTATTTGTTCCACGATTCCTACTAATAAATCATCCTTGCCGGGAGTCATGCCTGTGGAACGATTCTTTAAATAAACTCAGCAGATAAATTAGTAGATAACCTTTTAAATATATACGCTATGATACGTGAAAGAGGAGAACCTGCCATTGCCGATACGAGCAAACCTATTTTGGAAGCGCCTGTAGTTCCGGATTTTCCGGAGAACACGCAGCCGAAACGTCAGCCGGCCAATGATCCTGACCTGCTGAGAAATTCGAAGGAAGAGTCGGATGAGGAAGACGAAGATGATGACGATGTAGATTAAAAGATCATCCGGTTAACCGTTTAATTTTTGAAATAAAATAACAGGAAGCCTTTCAACCGAGCGTTGAGGGGCTTTTTTGTTTTTAAAATATGAGTATTCAAATGGATATTATGCCTTATCCTGCTAAATGCGGTACCATAAACCGCAAAGCCCAACCATCTGACTTCTTTGAATTAAATCCTGACCTTTAACTTACTAATGAGTTCAAACAAAAACGACGTTACACAAAGTATTACCCAGGTCATTGCCGCATCCTCTCTGGGAACACTGATTGAATGGTATGATTTCTACATTTTTGGTAGTCTGGCAGTTATTATCGGTCAGCAATTGTTTCCTAGCGATGCCGGCGCTTCTGCACTGATTAACACCCTGGCTATTTTTGCTGCCGGTTTTATTGTACGCCCTTTTGGTGCACTGGTTTTTGGACGCCTGGGTGATTTAATCGGGAGAAAATACACATTTCTTTTAACACTGGTTTTAATGGGCGGATCTACTTTTCTGATCGGCCTTATACCATCTTACTCGAGTATTGGTTATGCTGCTCCAATTTTGGTTTTGATACTCAGGTTGGTACAGGGACTTGCCCTGGGCGGAGAATATGGCGGAGCAGCGACTTATGTTGCGGAACATGCGCCGGTAGGAAGGCGAGGTTTTTTTACGAGCTGGATACAGACAACAGCGACAATGGGGCTTTTTCTGTCGCTCGGTATCATCGTTTTAACAAAGAATTTAATCGGTGCGGAGAAGTTCGCAGACTGGGGCTGGAGAATTCCTTTTCTTGTGTCGATCCTTCTCGTGGGTGTATCCATTTACATCCGTATGAAAATGCATGAATCGCCTGTTTTTACAAAACTTAAATCCGAAGGCAAAATTTCAGCTAATCCTTTAAAGGAAAGTTTTCAGAAAAAAGCCAATTTTAAAATGGTGCTCCTGGCGCTTTTTGGAGCAACAATGGGGCAGGGTGTTATCTGGTACACAGGTCAGTTTTATGCTCAGTCCTTTCTGGAAAATACCTGTAAGCTTGATTTTAACGAATCGCGGTATATTTTGCTTTGGGCAATCGTTTTGGCAACGCCATTTTTTGTAGTGTTTGGTTCATGGAGTGACAAGGTTGGCCGTAAGTGGATCATGCTTAGCGGCATGTTACTGGGAATTATCTTTTACAGACCCATTTACCAGTATTTTATCGATGCGACAAATGTTAAAGAATTTCAAAAAACGGAATTGAAAACGGCGACTGCGCCGGAAATTACCCGTGAGCTTGTGAAAGGAGAAAAAGATTCGATCATTACCACGACCTCTTATAAAACACTAAACAGCGGTTTTACTTTTAAAGAGTCAGTAGTTAAAATAATTCCTGACGATGTGCTGGCTCCCCTGCCGGAAGACAAAACGGTTATCGCGGATGTGACGCTTCCCGGCAAGACCTATGTAATTATTATTCTGCTGGTATTCTTTCAGGTTTTGCTGGTAACGATGGTTTACGGCCCGATTGCTGCATTTCTGGTTGAGCTGTTTCCCACGCAGATACGCTATACTTCCATGTCACTTCCTTACCATATCGGAAATGGTGTTTTTGGAGGACTTGTACCTTTCATTGCTACACTGGTCGCATCCTTTCCGGGTTCCACGCCGCTTTCAGGCCTTTGGTATCCGATTGGTATCGCGGCACTTTCGTTCATAATTGGTGCCGTTTATATTGATAATCGTGGTGACAGAAACGTAATGGACTGACCGGTTTTACAAATGTCTCATTGTTTTAAATTTTATTTTAAAAAAATATGAATGTTTTAAAAAAGATATTGGGTATCCTCTGGATCGTTTTGGGGCCGGTTATTATCCTGTTTTTGATCATGCAGGCGATTGAAAAAGTAGCCGCAGCAGCAGAAGGAATCGCCAGAACAAACACAACTTTGCAATGGTCAATCATCATTTTAATCTTTATTCCGATTTGTGCGGGATTGATGATCTTTGGCGTCTATGCTTTTAAGGGAGAATATGAACGCTTGCCCACAAGTTCTGATGAGTTATAAATAATTAGGGTTTTAATAACCTCAACACTGATTTTCGACAAAGGCGCAAGGATTTTCTTTGCGCCTTTGTTGCTTGTATATAACTTTGAAATATTGATTCATCAAACAGAAACCATGAAAGAGGAAGTTTTTATTTTATCTGCTGCACGTACGCCAATCGGAAGTTTTGGTGGTGTGCTGTCATCCGTTCATGCTGCCAAACTGGGTGCAACGGCCATTCAGGGTGCGGTTGAAAAATCGGGCTTGCCCAGGGAGGCCGTACAGGAAGTATTTATGGGGAATGTTATTTCCTCAAATCTTGGCCAGGCTCCGGCCAGACAGGCAGCGATTTACGCGGGTTTACAGCCAGATGTGATTTGTACAACTGTTAACAAAGTGTGCGCTTCCGGGATGAAAGCGGTTGTTTTTGGCGCACAAGCCATCCAGCTTGGCGATGCAGAAGTGGTTGTTGCCGGCGGAATGGAGAATATGTCTCAAATACCTTTTTATCTACCCAAAGCGCGATACGGCTATGGATATGGTAATGGAGAATTGGTTGACGGACTGCTTAAAGACGGCCTCACGGATGTTTACGACCAAATCGGAATGGGCGTTTGCGGAGACAGAACTGCTTCCAAATATTCTATTAGCAGAGAACAGCAGGATGCTTTTGCAATACAATCCTATCAAAGAAGTGCATTTTCAACAGAAAACGGATTTTTTAAAAATGAGATCGTAAATGTGGAAATACCTTCACCGAAAGGGGGAGAGCCTGTAATCATCAGCGAAGATGAAGAATACAAAAAAGTAAAATTTGAGAAAATCCCATCACTGAAACCTGTCTTTTCAAAGGATGGATCGGTTACCGCCGCCAACGCATCGACGATTAACGATGGAGCTGCTGCATTGGTCCTAGCAGGTGCATCAACAGTTAATCAAAAGGGATCAAAACCAATTGCACGGATCGTTGCTTATGCGGATGCTGAGCAGGAACCTGCCTGGTTTACTACAACACCGATTCTGGCCACACGGAAGGTTCTTAAAAAAGCAGGAATGTCGGTCTCTGATATTGATTTCTTTGAGGTAAACGAGGCTTTTGCGGTAGTTGCACTGGCCTACATGCAAGAATTGCAGCTAAGCAACAACCAGGTAAATGTTTTTGGGGGAGCAGTTTCTCTGGGGCATCCACTGGGAGCTTCGGGGGCACGAATTATCACGACACTGCTTTCTGTTTTGGATCAAAAAAACGGACGTTATGGATTGGCGTCTATCTGTAACGGTGGCGGAGGAGCATCCGCGATTATAATAGAAAGGCTTTAAGTTTAGCGGATCAGGACTTTTAACCGGTTGTAAAAGCCTGTACTTTTGAAGGTAAAAGTTTTGTGTAGAATATAATTGCTGATAAAGCTGAATCCCATTCCGACGATGTAACAAACCATGTCATTGACATTGACATCTTTTTTGGAATAGGGTATAAAAAAAATGTATTTCTCGAAATAATTATTTGAAATGTAATAGGCAGCAGTTGAAAATATGTAAGTTACAAATCCTGAAAATACAGCTACCATTAGAAATTTGACCATTTCCCGGCGGCTTTGGTTTGATTTCCGGGCATCAAATGCAAATAATTTTGTTAATGCGAAACCGACAATGAAAGATGCAGCATAAGCTGGCAAAATCGATTCCTGGAAAGTTAAATTAAACCAATCCTGAAATAAACTACTACAAAGTAGCTGAACTACTGCTCCTGTGCCGGCTACAAGAAAATAAACAATTAAATCTTTTGCATTAAAAATTTTACTCTTTTGACCTTGCGACACTTTGTGTATAGTTAGTTTGCAACTTTTCAAATCAGGGCGCAATATTAAAAATAAAATGATCCTGAAACAATTCAGGCACGGCAATTTGATTCAATGGTAATCGATCAGATTGTGCAATACGTAAATATTGTTGTGACCGATTTGATACTTTGCTGTCTTAATCTATCATCTTTGCTGCCAGGTTGGTTTTTTGCATATCAGCGGATAACTTAATTAAAGCAGTAAGAACAGGATTTTTGTATTTGCCGGCTTTGCTGGCCATTTTATTTTTAGTTATGAAAAAATATTTTTTGATTATCGCATTCTCACTAACAGTGTTCATTGCCAGTGCGCAAACCCAAAAGTGGGCAATCGGGTTTAAAATTGGGGAACCAACCGGTGTCAGTCTTCGTAAGTATGGGGATCGTAACGGGCTGGACCTGACAATAGGTACCTACACCGGTTTTCTCAAAAACAAGAAAACGTATAAGAGCTCCAAGGATGATCTGGGCAACATCGGACTAACCTTTAATGGCACCTATCTTTGGTACGTTCCCTTCCTGAACGACCGGATGATGGCTTACGGCGGAGTAGGAGTCCAGTTGAACTCGCGACGTTATTATCCTGATAGAAACATAAATTCGGTGCACACAACCAACATTTCCACAGGACCTTCTGCAACCGCCGGACTTGAATTTTTCTTTGCCAACAAACCAACTTCGTTTTTTGTTGAAGGTGGCGGTTATATAGAATTATTGCCTAAGATATTCTATTTCAATCCTAATCTTAACATCGGTTTAAGACATAATTTCTAAATCATTCAGGGTATGAAAACCAAAAATTTACTGTTTTTTGTTTTTGCCGTTTATGCCGGTTTTTCCTGCACAGGGGTGAAAAATATGTCAGGGACTCTTTCCAAATCGGATAACGGAAGGAGTACAGCAACAACGACTACCAGCAAACATGGTGATTATCTCTCATCGGGTTCGACGACGGACAGCAGTTACCGCAGGCCGGTTTCGAAAAGTTCATATACCCCCGTAATTTCTGCCACAGAAACAAGGAATTCAGAAACATACCGAAAGGATTATGGGAGATTAGCAGATACCAAAACAGAAAATTCAGTTCCCGTTATTTCCGGAAATGTTGATTATAATCAAAAGCTCATTGCTTTGTATACTGAGATGGACAAGATGGCGGATGTTGTTTTGTACGAACTTGATATTACCGAACGGCGTTGGAACATGCTTTTGGAAAAATATAAGACATCAAATGCCAACGATCGTGATATGATTTCAAGAGATCTTGACAAACTCACTGCAGATCAGCTGACGCTTTACAAAGCGTACACGAATATCTACAAAAACGGGAAATCAGATTGGCCAAGGGTAAAAAGTGAAGTAGAATCAACCCTAATGAATTTGAGGGGATTTGATAAAAAATGATCGCGGAGCCGGGTTACCATCCGGCTCCTTTTGTATTTGTCTTTATACGGCACAGATAACCGTCGACAGTCAGGTAAAGGACGGTTCCATCATTTCCCCAGGCGCAGTTGGACGTCAGTTCTCCCATTTCAATTCTCCCAAGTAATTTTCCAGCAGGTGTAATAACCAATAAACCTCCCGGGCCGGACGACCAGATATTGCCATTTTGATCAACCTTAAAACCATCGGGTAAACCTGCGGAACCTGCCTTTACCATTGCAGTTGCATCGTAAAGCAGTTTTCCTTTGCCTATATTTCCATCATTATCAACCGGATAAGACATCCAGATTGCTTTCTCGGGATCCGACTGTGCTACATAAAGTAATTTTCCATCAGTAGAAAAAGCAAGTCCGTTTGGTCGGGACAGATCTCCAATCTGCAAGGTCGTTTTTCCTTCCGGACTTATTCTGTACACACCAAATTGTTTTACTTCTCTCGACGGGTCATCCTGTTTTTTAGCAAGTCCGTATGGTGGATCGGTGAAATAGTAGCTGCCATTTGTTTTATGCTGAACAACATCATTCGGGCTGTTTAAACGTTTGCCTTCATAATTATCACTTAACGTGATTTTTCCTCCCAAAGTCAAAGACATAGCAGAAATACGGCGATCTCCGTGTTCGGAGGAAATTAACCTGCCTTTGCTGTCAATAAATAGTCCGTTACTTCCCGGTTCATCGCTGTATTCACCCAGGCCCGTATACCCCGAAGGTTTGAGAAAAACGGAAAGTCCTGATTTTTCTTCCCATTTATAAACGGTGTTTTTAGGCACGTCCGAAAACAGCAAATATCCGCCTTCTTTATTCCAAACCGGTCCTTCCGACCACTCAAAACCGGATGCAAGTACTTCGATCTTTGAGGATTTGGGGAGCAGCTTCTCAAATGCGGCATCTTCATAAATGATTTTGCCCATTGTTGGATAAGCTTTCTGTGCCAGTAGAACGCTGCCGGTTAGCAGAAAACAGCACGCCAAAAGAAGTAAAGAAGTTGGTTTCATTTTCAGGTTTTTCTTTTTGTCAGATAAAAGATATGCCGGCTTGCGTCCTACTACTGTCATTGTTTTCAGCATAAAACCAGACTTGCGAAAGGCGGCAGGTTCCAGCTTGAATTTACTTCGCTGACGATTTTATCACTTGCAAAAAGCACAGTTTTAAAATTTTTCTTTTCCTCAGGAAGCTGAACAGTTTTTGCATTTCCTGATAAATTATGAATAATCAAAACCGATTTGTCAACATTCGGACGGAGATAGGCGAGGAGTTCATCGTCTAAAAGGTGAACATTTAGCAGGTTTGGAGCAATTGTCTGACCAAGTGCAGGCTCACTTTTTCTAAGCGCAATTAAGGTTTTGTAATGGTTAAAAACCGATTGGGGATCCGCTTCCTGTTGCGCAAGGGGTTGTATATTTTTCAGGGTTGAAAATTCAGACTGTATCCATGCCGTGCGATCCGGATCGTCCGCTTTTTCAGTCCACAAGAAAGGTTCGCGTATATAAGGATCAGGTTTAGTGCCGAGCATTCCGAGCTCTTCACCATAATAAATATAAGGCTGTCCAGGTAAGGTAAGCAGGACGGATGCTGCTAGTTTTATTTTACCGGTATTGTTGGCGACTACACTCCCGATCCTGTCCTGGTCGTGATTGGTCAGGATAGTCGCATCGACAAATAACGGGTTGTATTTTGCAAACAGGAGATAACTTTCCAACAATTTTGCAATCAGGTTTTCATCTTTTTCTTTTATCAAAATCCGTTGCAGCGCAAAACTCAAATCGAAATGAAAGGCTCCGTTCAGGTTTTTAAAGTAAGGAGCAACCTCGGCAGCCGGCGCCCAGATTTCACCGACTGTGTAGGCCTCTGGTTTAATGTTTCTGACAAAATAATCAAAATACCACCAAAAATTCTGGTTATTATATTCCACCCAGGGCGGATAAATGTGGCGGGCTGCATCGAGCCGGAAGCCATCCACACCGATATCGATAAGCCAGAAATAAATAATTTTGGAGAGTTCAAACCGCAGTTCTTCCGAATCATAATTCAGGTCCGGCATGCCTTTCCAGAACATCCCGTAAAACTGTTCCTCATCGCCGGGATTGTCATGCCATGGATAAACCTCATCCGAATCTGCCGAAGTCTCTCTTTTACCAATACCTAATTCTTCAATTTTTTCAGGTGTCATCCACCAGAAAAACTTTCGGTATGGATTATCGGGACTTTTGCTTGCTTCAATAAACCAGGGGTGCAAAGTGCTGATGTGGTTTACGATCAGATCAAGATAAACGGCTATGCCACGCTCATGCGCCTGGGAAAGCAGGTTTCTAAAATCGTTAAGTGTGCCGTATTCAGGATCTATTTCGTAGAAATCGACGACATCATATTTGTGATAACTCGGAGAAGGGTGTACAGGTGTAAGCCAGATTGCCTCAATTCCAAGATCCCGGAGATAGTCCAGTTTTGAAATGATGCCGTTTAAATCACCAATGCCGTCACCGTTGGAGTCGCAAAAGGAACGGACAAAAATCTCGTAACAGACGCGCGGAATAAATTTCGTTTTATCAGTTATCATGAAAAGTGTCGGTCGGTTGGGAATTTAAAGCCTGTTTAGATTTAGAATGTAAAATTGTTTATCGCTCATTTTTTGAGCGACCGTCGCGCGGCGAAACAAGGTTAATTTTTATAGTGACGGTGCGCCGCGCGATAGCGAGCTATCGCGGAAAAATTTGACGCGGTTGTAGCTAAAAAATAGCATAAACAAATTACAGAATGAATTTTAACAGGCTCTTATTATGATGAAGTATTCATGTAAGGTTTTAGCAGCTGGTAAACCAAATGTACCGGAAGACCCATGATCGTATAAAATGATCCTTCAATTTTTTCGATACCAATCATGCCAATCCACTCTTGAATTCCGTAGGATCCCGCTTTGTCAAACGGTTTATATTGCTCAATATAGTAGTTTATTTCCGCATCATCCAGTTGCAGGAACGTAACCAGTGCAGTATCCGATACGGTTGTGATCGTATTTTCGTGCAAAATGCTAACCGCTGTAACGACCTGATGTGAATTTCCGGACATCATTTTCAACATCCGGAACGCGTCATCCCGGTTTGCCGGTTTGCCCAGAATCTGATTGTCCTGAATAACAACCGTATCTGCTGTCAGGACAAGTTTATCACTGTTTGCCGGACTTTTGAACATTTCTGCCTTTTCGTGTGAAATAAATCCAGCCACCTGATTTGACGCAAGATCGGCGGGAAAACTTTCATCTGTCGGCAAAACCTTTAATTCAAATTCAAATCCAGCTTCTGATAACAGTTGTTTTCTTCTCGGAGAATTGGAAGCAAGTATTAGTTTTTTCTTTAACTGAAACATTTAATTGAATTTTGTAAAAGGTTTAAGTGTCTGATTTTTAAATATTTGAAATTTAGTAAAAATATAAATCAAAATTTTTCTTCAAACAATGAACCATTAAAAGATAAATACATGTTACTACATTAAATGTATATACATAAGTATTGCATCTTAAATGATTCAGACCATGTCTATTGAAACTGATATAAAACAGAAAAAATTTCGAAGTCCTTATCAAAGGCTTTCTATTAATCTGACGTATACGAGCAATTGGTTGGGCTATAAGCAGTTAGAGCTTTTTAAGGAACATGATATAACTTCCCAGCAATACAATGTGCTGAGGATTTTAAGAGGGCAGCAGTCAAATGCGATCAAGGTTACTGAAATAGCCGAGCGTATGCTGGATAAAAATTCGAATACATCCAGGCTGATCGACAAACTTTTGGTAAAAGGCTGGGCAGAACGCACTTCCTGTCCGAGTGACCGACGCGCTGTTGATGTAGTGATTACACCGGCAGGTCTTGATCTTTTATCCAAAATGGATCCGGCACTTGAAGAGTGGGAAAACGGTCTTAGTTCTGTGATCACTCCGGAAGAAGCAGATTTGATGAGCAGCCTGCTCGATAAGATGCGTGAAGCAGAAAACAATAATTTATAATAACAGTAAACAACAATCAATTACAATTTAATGAAAACTACAATGAACTCAGTGAAATCTTTTGTTGCATCTCTTGCACTTGCTCTTTTTGTTTCTTCAGCAGTTTCGGCGGCAGATGCTGGTAAAGCAAAAGCAACAAACTATAAGGTAAATGCTTCAAAAAGCGAACTTACATGGCTTGGAAAAAAAGTCACAGGTGAGCATACCGGCAAAATTTCTTTGAAAGAAGGCGTTATCACTATGGACGGCGCGAAACTGACTGGTGGTAAATTTGTTGCTGATCTTACAAGCATCACTTGTACTGACCTTACAGACAAAGAGTACAACGGTAAACTGATTGGTCACTTGAAATCAGATGATTTCTTTTCGGTCGAAAAACATCCTACTGCAACTTTCGTAGTAACAAAAGTTGCTCCAAAAAGCGCTGGTGTTTATGACGTTACCGGTAACCTTACTATCAAAGGAATCACAAAACCAACTACTTTCCCTGTAACTGTTAAAACTACCTCAACTGGTGCAGAAGCAACTGGTACATTGGTTGTTGACCGTTCTAAATACGATATTAAATACAACTCCAAGTCATTCTTTGAAAATCTTGGTGACAAAATGATCAATGATGATTTCACTATCGATGTTAAATTGGTAGCAGCGAAATAATCTTAGGAACTGAAATTCCGTCAGAAAGTTACCGAAAACGCCTGTCAGACTTCAGATTTGACAGGCGTTTTCTATTTTAAAAATAATCAGAAATTAAATTACTGTCTGTAAACCGGAAAATCGTCCAGGTACTCAATCCGGCCATTAACAGCCTGAAAACAATAGTGGCTCATGCCATTTGTTGCGGCCAGATAAGTTGGTCGCAGCGTGAAATTGTACCGGCTGATCTGGGCCAATGCAGCTTCTCCAACAGAGATAAACGGCGCTTTGCATTCAACCAGCAAAAAAGGACTGCCGTCTCCGGCCAGAATCATGATGTCGGTTCTTTTGGCAAGTGTATTGTATTTCATTCCCGTTTCAATCGCAAATAAGGATTTGGGATAACCATATTGATTGATAAGGAGATGTATAAAATGCTGGCGCACCCATTCCTCAGGCGTAAGCGAAACGAATTTTCTGCGTATAATGTCAAAAATATATGGTTTCCCGTTTACCTGCTTAACTTTGTATTCGAACGCGGGAAGATTCAATGATTCCATAGACGAAGATAATACATTGAAAAAGAAAAAATGATTGTAAACTTATCTTGAGAAGCCGTTGCGGTGTGTTTGAGCAAACTGAACCTAATTAAGAAAATATGACTACCAAAGAACAAATCGTTGAAAACTGGCTTCCGCGTTACACAGGTACACCTGTTGAGGAATTTGGCAGTTATATTTTGTTGACCAATTTCGTAAACTATGTAACGATGTTTGCGGAAAAGTTTGAGGTTGAGATAAAAGGGCAGGGCAGGGCGATGCAAACGGCTACGGCCAATGACATCACAATCATCAATTTCGGGATGGGAAGCCCGATGGCAGCTACGGTTATGGACCTGCTGTCCGCGATCAGCCCCAAGGCAGTTCTTTTTTTAGGAAAATGCGGCGGTTTGAAAAAAACACAGGTTGGAGATCTGATCCTTCCAATTGCAGCGATCCGGGGAGAAGGAACGAGTGATGACTACATGCCCGCAGAAATTCCTGCATTACCTTCATTTCGTCTTCAGAGCACGGTATCTGCAAGTATCGCAAAGCACAAACTGGATTACTGGACAGGAACAGTTTACACAACCAATCGCCGGATTTGGGAACATGATGACACTTTTAAAGAATATCTCCGGGATATCAGGGCAATGGCGATTGATATGGAAACGGCTACTATTTTCATTGTAGGCTTTGCAAATTCAATTCCTCATGGTGCGCTTTTGCTTGTGTCCGATAACCCGCTGGTGCCCGAAGGTGTAAAAACAGAAGAAAGTGACAAAAAGGTGACGAACGATTATGTAAAACGCCATTTGGAAATTGGGATAGACTCACTTACCGAACTGGCACGTTCAGGAGAATCGGTGAAACACCTTCGTTTCGAAAGTTAATAGTACCTGCGTAAATGAATGAGGAAGAAAAATGAATGAAATAGATAACAGATCACTTTATGAACGCATTGGCGGTGATCAGGCATTAACGCTGCTCACCGACCGGTTTTATGACCTGGTTTTTGAGCATGAATTAATATCCCGGCTTTTCAAGAGCGATAAGAATGAAATAAAAGAAAAACAGCGTCTCTTTCTTACCCAGTTTCTGGGAGGGCCCCAGTTATACTCTGATGTGCACGGCCACCCGATGATGCGGGCACGCCATATGCCGCATACCATTACCGAAGATGATGCCGTGGCATGGCTTCAATGCATGTCTACCGCAGTTGGCGAACTTCCGATAGATAAGTCATTAAAAGACGAATTATTTGATCGTTTCCCACGAACTGCATTTTTTATGGTAAATAGTTGACTATTCCTGCTTAAAAAATAGACGGCTTTCAGCGGTCTGAAAACAGCCCTCCTAAAATTAATTAAAATAATTATACGTTTTACGGATCTAAAGTAGCCAAAAAAGCGTAACTTGTTTTCAATGTGATAATTTTAGTATAAAATGTAATTATGGGCGCATGAGTTTACTGGTGTACTTGCTTCGGTTTTTGGTGGGAATGATTTGGCTTGTGGCCGTTGCTATAACTGCAATTTTACTTGCACCTTTTCAGCTTTTCGTAATGTTGTCCGCCCATATCTGGCAGCCACAGAACATTCGTTACTAGATTTTAATCAATACAATTGATCGTCTTCAACCTGTTGTCGGCAGAATTTGCTGTATGTGACAAAATGAGGTGCTTATTGTATTTTGTCTTCACTAAAACGCTTTTGGTGTAGTTAAGGGTAAGAATTTATACCTTTGCCGCATGAATTTTAAAGAGCAGTTAATCCATTATCCAATTCTTGAAATTGTTGCCAAAGCTTCGGAAGAGCTGGGTGTGGATGCATATATTATTGGGGGTTTCGTTCGTGACCTTATTTTAAAACGTTCCAGCAAGGATATTGATATCGTTTCAATTGGCAGCGGGATTGAGCTGGCAGAACTTGTGGCTTCGCAGCTTGGGCCTGATGTACATGTAAGTATTTATAAAACTTTCGGAACTGCACAAATCCGTCAGGGAGATCTGGAAATTGAATTTGTTGGGGCCAGAAAAGAATCCTACACATCAGATTCACGCAAACCAGCTGTAGAAGACGGAACGTTACAGGACGATCAGAACCGGCGGGATTTTACGATCAACGCCATGGGGATAAGTCTTCACAAAAAGACATTCGGCGATTTGATCGATCCTTTCGAAGGTGTCAGAGATATCAGAAAAAAAATAATCCGAACGCCGCTTGCTCCGGATATCACGTTTTCCGATGATCCGCTGCGTATGATGCGCGCAATCCGTTTTGCTTCCCAGCTGAACTTTGATATCGAACCTGATACTTTTGACGCAATCATTGCCATGAAAGATCGGATTGAGATTGTTTCCATGGAAAGGATTTCAGACGAGCTGAATAAAATAATTCTTTCACCGGTCCCTTCTTACGGGTTTAAACTGCTTTATCATGCCGGCCTGCTTCACATTCTTTTTCCTGAAATGATTGAATTGCAGGGTGTGGAAATCATTGAAGGCAAAGGACATAAGGATAATTTTTATCATACTTTACAGGTTCTCGACAACGTCAGCAAGAACACCGATGATCTTTGGCTGAGATGGGCGGCTATACTTCATGACATCGCAAAACCTGCAACTAAAAAGTTTGACAAACGCGTAGGCTGGTCCTTTCACAATCATGAAGAAGTTGGAGCACGCATGGTTCCGGTTATTTTTCGAAGGATGAAACTACCGCTGAATGAAAAGATGAAGTTTGTAAAAAAACTGGTCCGTCTTCATTTACGTCCCATTGTGCTTTCAAAAGATCAGATAACGGATTCTGCCATGCGTCGTTTGCTGGTAGAAGCTGGTGAAGACATTGAAGCATTAATGAAACTCTGCCGGGCTGATATTACTTCCAAAAATCCTGATAAGGTAAAACGCTTCCTGCAAAACTTTGATCTGGTTGAACAGAAACTGAAAGATCTGGAAGAACGTGACAAACTGCGGAACTTTCAGCCGGTTATCACAGGTGAAATTATCATTGATACTTTCGGATTGAAACCTTCGCGCGAAGTAGGGATTATGAAGGAAATTGTCAGGGAGGCGATTCTGGAAGGTATTATTCCCAATGAGTTTGACAAAGCTTTTGCTTTCATGATTGAAGAAGGGAAAAAAATGGGATTGACTCCTGTGCAGTAGAAATTTGCATTATAGACATTTTCTTATCCTGTTTGACCAGATACCATATTGTTCTGTCGCCTTCGATTTCCTACTTTTGCAGACCTGATAAATCGATTTTTTAATACCTCCAATGGAAGCTACACGTTTCAGACGTTTTTTTGGTGCCTTACTTACACTGCTTGGCATCGCGGTTTTACTTTTTGCCTGTGTGGCATTCTTGTCAGACAAGCCTGTTTTGGGACTTACAGTGACCAAGTGGGAATCGGTTGTGCCATTTTTGGTTGGTTCGGTTTTTCTTCTGACGGGTGTTAATCTGGTAAGCCGATCTTAGGAACGAACAAGGCCCGAGCCGACGATACAATCCAGGCATTTTCGTTTTGAACAATAGTTGTTGAACCATTCGATTAGGGCTTGCGAGTCACCTGCTGTTTTTACTTTCATTCCCAGCTTTTCCCATTCCCGGGTTATGCGGTTATTTTCTGTTGGGATTTCCGATAACCAGCTTATCGCTCTTTCCAATATCTCCGGCTGCTGACGGTTTTTGGAATAGGCAACCATCAGCGGAACAACAGCATTGATAATCAGTAAATTGATTGCGTCTTTTCCCATAGCCGGAACTTTTGATTTTGATATTTTTCCAAACTGAAAGTGTTTTTGCCAGTATTCTGATTGCTCTAAATTCAGCAGTTCGTGCATCGGTCTTACCGTTTTTGGTGAAGTCAGTGAAGAAAATAAACCATTGCTTTTACTTAACAAAACAGCCAGCTGTGCAAGACGAATTGTCGGAAAACCGGCCGGCCGCAGCCGCAAAAATTTCCATTCATGCGGCTTCATCTGTGTATTTTGTAACCGGTATTTTGCGGAAAGAAATTTGTATTCACGATTTAATGCTATTATGTAAGACGTTTCAAGCGAAGTTATATCCGACTGATCAACTTCCGGATTTCCCGGAATCAAACCTGCTGTTCCAAAAAGTATGGCTTCGATTTGAAGAAGACTGTTACGATGTTTTAAAATAATTTTTAACGGAACCGCTTGGCTGAGCCTTAAAAACGCAGGATCGTTTAGTTTAAAGCCAAAGTGCTGTGTCAGCCATTGATAAGCAGTTTCTTCCCAGTCCTGTTGATTGGCATTCAAAAGATTTAAAACCTGTTCCCCTTTTTTATCCAATCGTTCGAGTAAAACACGATCCAGCATCGAAAACTTTTGCAGTTCCGAAACCTTTTCAAAGCTTTTGCTGCAGGGAATTTCCTCGTCTTCCTGCACGAGCTGGTTATAACGTTCGATGACAGATAATCTGACCAGGCCTTTGAGTGAGAGCGTTGGAACCAGTGAACTGTCTTGCCGGTAAACAGGTTTGTCATTTTCCCAAACAACATGTAAAACCACGCTTTCGTAAGCCGGATCGGTTTCGTGTGTATGCAGAAACCAATCGGAAGACTTTACATGAATTTCCACGCAGCCAACCCAATCCACGCCGTCAATCCGCACACGGGCATCCGAAAAATCCGGTCCGGCGTTTCGGTTTTTGAATCCTGTTCTTAAAACCGACAAGTGTGATCCTTCATCCGTCCTGAGATTTACCGATTCATAATAACCGAACCGCCATACAAAACTTAGTATCTCTTCATTCATAGCGTTCTGAAACAGAGTGTGAAGAAAAATAAGGCAGAACAGATCAAAATTTTCTTTGTCTATACCTGATTAGTTTCAGTTCTTTGTACGCTGTTTTACTCATTAGGTTTCTGTTAAGGAAGGAAAAAAATATTTTATGCTCCGCCGTTTGTCTTTTATTGCCCTTAGAATTTTTCTGTATTTTTTTGGAATTACCGTTATCTGGGTTTTAGTATTGAAATTTTTGCCCGTTTGGGTTACCCCGTTTATGCTTTCACGGAAAATCGATGCTTTTAAAGAAGATCAGGAAACCGAGATTTATAGCGATTGGGAACCGTATGAAAACATCTCAAAAGAAGTTGCATTGGCGGTAGTTGCCTCCGAAGATCAGGCTTTTCCGGATCACTGGGGTTTTGATTTTAATTCCATTTATGATGCCATGACCGAAAAGCGCAAGCGTGTCCGCGGTGCAAGTACGATTTCGCAGCAGGTGGCAAAAAATGTGTTTTTATGGCACGGAAGGAGTTTTATCCGGAAAGGCCTTGAAGCTTATTTTACCGTTTTAATCGAGATAATCTGGGGTAAAAAGCGAATTCTTGAAGTATATCTCAATGTGGCTGAAATGGGAAAAATGACCTTTGGCGTTGAGTCGGCTTCCCTGCGGTTTTACAAAAAATCAGCAAAGAATTTAACAAGGGCAGAAGCTGCGCGGATTGCGGCTGTGTTGCCCAATCCCGTACGTTTCTCTATCAAAAATCCTTCTGCTTATGTGATGAAACGCAGCAATCAGATTTCCCGTCAGATGCGTGCATTAGGCGGGCAGAAATACATTGCTGATCTGTAAATTTCTTGGTGTAAAAATCTTTCACGCTTTTGCCATTCCCGTTTTTCTTCATACCGGGATATGATTGTTGTCATATTTATACCAGGTGAAAAGTTTCAAATTTGCTAACATAGAATTGAAACTTTGATCAGGAAGAATATGAAAACGTTAGCAGGAAAAACAGCCATTGTAACAGGAGCGGGTTCAGGAATAGGTCGCAGTGTTGCTTTGATTTACGCTCAGGAAGGAGCCAATGTAGTCGTTTCTGATATCAACGAAAACGAAGGAAATGAAACGGTTCAGCTCATTACCGGAAAAGGCGGGGAAGCTTTTTTTGTAAAATCGGATTCATCAAAGGCAGAAGAAAATGAAAAACTGGTAGCTGCTACCGTTGAAAAATATGGCGCTTTGCATATTGCCTGCAACAATGCCGGCATTGGCGGCCCCTCTGCACCAACCGGTGAATATCCTGTTGAAGGGTGGGATAAAGTGATTGCAATTAACCTTTCAGGTGTGTTTTACGGAATGCGTTATCAAATTCCTGCCATGTTGAAATCGGGTGGCGGAGCCATTGTAAACATGGCATCAATACTTGGCAGTGTAGGTTTCGCAAACAGCCCTGCTTATGTTGCTGCAAAACATGGTGTAGTTGGGCTCACCAAAAACATCGCACTGGAGTACGGTTCACAGAACATCCGCGCAAACGCTGTTGGTCCCGCTTTTATCGTGACACCTTTATTAAAAGATTTCGACGAAGCAACCATGAAATTTTTGGAATCCAAACATCCGATCGGAAGACTTGGCAAACCGGAGGAGGTCGCTGAACTGGTTTTGTTCCTGAGTTCCGAGAAAGCGTCTTTCATCACCGGATCGTATTACCCCGTTGACGGCGGTTACCTGGCGCAGTAAGATTTTGATGCAGTTGTCCATCTTAAACGGGCAACTGCTTTTTACGGCAGCATGGAATAAATCCGTTCCGCAATCTGCTTCATGCCTTCATCTCCCGGATGGTTGGCAACGCCATTGTGATCAATCACATGTTTGGCTCCATCGTCACCCGTCACAATTGCTCCAATGCTGCTTTTATTTTCTTTGGTATCTAAATCATCAAGAGGAATGTACAGCACTTTTGCTGATTCGGCTGCTTTTTTTATTGCCAGATCTTTCGCGTGGTTTGTCCAGAAATTACCTGTAACAACAATCCGTGCAGCCGGTGATTTTTCTTTTATGTAGTTTATAAAATTGAGGTAGGACTGATCAAAACCTGCCAGCTCTTTTACATTTTCTCCAAGTCTGATAATGACCAGGTCGGGTTTATTTAGAAAAACGCTGTCATACGCAGCAAACACAAACTTTTCGTGATTCCTTTCCCAGCCGGACGCCTGCAATACCGAAAAATCGATCGACGGGCTGCGCTGCCTTAACAGCGAAACCAGTAAATGCACAAAATCTTTTTCCTTCGTACTTGCTGCCATCCCCCAGTTTCCCCACCAAAACGGTGCAAGCGGATGTTTGGTAATGCTGTTACCGATGATGAGGATGTTTTTGTAAGGCGTTTTACCTGAATTTTGCGAAACAATCGTTTTCCGGGCCGGTGCCTGAGAAATTAAACCTGTTTTTATTTTATAGGAAAAAGCGAGATGTGCATTTTCCATCACAGTCAGCTCGTTGCCCTTTCTGTTTTTTGAAACAAATATCTTACCTCCTTTTCCTGCAAAATAGCGCACAGGTCCGGCGGGTGTTTTGATGAAAAGCTGCTGGCCGGATTTGATGGTTTCATTAACGGCAATGACGTTTAAACCCGGTTTAACTTTTCTTTGAAATTTACGTTCAGGGATAAAAATATTGAATTGGTCGATAAGGCCAATCGCAAAAGTGACAGATCCGGTATATGCAGCGTTAATTTCAATTTTAGTTAGCAGCCCATCGGCAGGAGACAGTTCTTCGTTTCCATACCAACCTTCATTTTTTGTTTCCTTAAATGTTTTGTTAAAATCAGTGCCGCGTCCCAAGGTTAATGTGTCTGCGTCTATAAGTTTCGAATTGAAAGTTGCACAGACTCCATTTTTCTGGGAAACCAGGTTTAAGAAAAGCAGGAATGTGAAGATTAGCAAGTAGTTACGGTTTTGCATTTGTCTTTCAGGATTTAGGTAAAAATCAATGTCCTGACGACCAGAATGATTTGGCTGCCAGGACACGAAGTAAAACAAATTAAGTAACAGTGAAAAATCAGCTTAATGTTTTGGCAGCATGTTTAATGTCATTGCTTAAAACTTGCAGCTAACCGCTAATTAAACAGCCATTTCCGTTTCAGGAATTTTACATCTGAAAAAGAAAATTTGGATTCATCTTCCCTTGTTTTGTTGTAATAAGGCGAATACATCTTCGCCGACATGGTTTTCTTTTTTGTATCAATTTCCAAAAGCCTGATATAACCGCCGCCAAAATCTTCGTGCTGGTAATCCTGAAGCATCTGATAAATATCATTTCCTTTTTCGCCCTTATCTATTCGGTGCGCAGAAGGAACAACATGTCCGCTTAGTACCATCCTTACATTTTTGTGTTTGGAAATCATCTGATCATAAATCGCTTTCGTAGTCAGATCCCCGTAACCGGCATTGGTTTTGTTGATTTCTCCTTTTGGCGTCAGGTGAAAGTGCGTGAGGATAATCACGTTGTACTTTTTGTTGTCCGAGATAATTTTATTGGCCCAGTCAACAGGTCCCTGACGTGCACAGAATTCAAGAGTAATCACCAGCCATTTCATTCCGCCGGCTTTGAAAGTATAGTAAGCATTATCACTTTTATTTTCCTCATAACGACCCTTTTGCATGGTAAATCTACTTACAGGAAAGTAGGTGTTGAACTTTGTTGTTTTACGCAAATTCTGATTTACATTTCCCGGAGCGGCACTTCCGCTATTTACACCAACTGCCTCCGTATCATGATTTCCAACAGCAATGGCATAACCGACCTTCGCACTGTCCAGGATTTTGTAACCTTTGCTGGCGGTTTCGTAATGTTTGATGTTATCGAAATTAACCAGGTCACCTACATGCAGAACGATCGGCATATTCAGCGAATCTTTACTTTTTGCGATCCAGTTTAGCTGGCTGTAAAACATTTCCGGCTTGCTGCCTACTTCCGATTGTGTATCCGGAAGGATAGGCAAAACAAACTTTTGAGCTGAAACCAGCTGACTGCCTGTTGAAAATATTACAGCGGTTAAAAAAAATATTGCGCCTTTTAATCTGAATTTTTGAGCTTTCACTTTCTGAAATTTAATTTTTAAATAGGGGCAGATTACCATTTTGGATTTTGTTTCAAAGCCGGATTCAGTCCGATTTCGTTAACCGGGAAAGGCCACAGGTAATCTTTTGCCGGGTCGAAAAAGCGGAACGAAGCATTCTGAGCAATAATGTATCCCTGTGGATCCAGTACAACGGGTGTTTCGACGCCGAATTCTGTTTTGAAATAAAAATTGCCTAAAACTGTTTTTGGAAGTTCTGTTTCAGCCGTTTTCCATCGTATCAAATCCCAGTAGCGGAGGTTTTCTAAAGCCAGCTCAACGCGACGTTCACGGCGGATTTCTTCCTGCATACTCAAACCGTTGGCGGTAACGAAAGCGTTTGTCAACACGGCAACTTTTGCCCGTTTGCGAAGCAGGTTTATAGATAAATCAAGATCCGCATCCGAAATAGTGCCATCCAACTCATATTTCGCTTCTGCATAGGTTAACAAAACCTCGGCATAACGAAGCAAAGTAAGATCGAGCAAAGCCTGACGGGTTGTAAAGTCCAGTGCGTTAAAATATTTCTTGGGACCAAATCCTGTTTTGAAATAATTCAGTGGTGTGTTGAACTTTGCTCCCGTATTGTAATCTTCGCCTTGTTTGAAAACAGTTCCGGTAAGACGTTCGTCACGGTCTGTAAAGACGTCAACCGAAGTAACGGGGGTTTTGTATAGCGGTGATTTTGTTATTGGCAAACCGTCCTTCATCAGGTAGCTGTCCACCAGACTTTTGGTTGGGTTGACTCCACCAGTGTATAATTCAGTCGAAAAATTATGGTTTAAGACGAGGTTGGCGGGATCGGTTCCGTATTGTTTTACCAGGATATTTTCTCTGTTTGCACGTCCCTCACCTGCATACTGAAATAATGCGGTATAATTTGCAAAAAGGTCATGTTGTTTGCTGTCGATTACGGCTTTTGCTGCCGCGGCGGCCAATGTCAGATGCTGGGTTGGGTCTCCGTCTTTGTGAAACTTTGCCCGCGTTCCTTCAAACAAAGCGATCCGGGCTTTCATGGAAAGTGCTGTTGTATTGGCGATACGTCCATAACCGGCAGTTCCCAAAACAGTTGGCGTTGGTAAATTCGCTGCTGCGAAATCCAGATCTTCGTAAATCTGTTTCATGATTTCAGCACGTGGTTTTGCAGGTTCATTTAGTTCCGGAGAATCATTCTGCAATGTTTTCAGGATAAGCGGAACATTGCCATATTTCTGCACAAGTCTGATATATCCGTAAGCCCTGTAAAACCGTGCTTCTCCGATGTAACGGTTTTTAATGGCATCTGTAACCGGTGCCGGCGGAACTTTTTCAATGATGTTGTTGGCTGCACGAATCAGCTGATAAGGAGCTGTATAATCCGCAGATGTTGCCGGAGCCAGTCTTGTACCATCGCTGATCGGGTCTGACTGGGTGCCATAAGCATTGTCTGACCAAACCTCATCTTCGGTGAAACCAGGTAAAAATGTGTACAAATAATTGGCCGCTGCCTTGATGTCGGCTTCTGATTTCCAGAAAGATGCATCACTGATCTGCGTTTCGGGAAGCCGCTCTACGTCACAGGCAAGCAGACTTACAATTAACAGAAGAACAGGTATTTTATATAGTATCTTTTTCATAAATGTCATGAAAATATTTTTTTCTGAATAAACCATTAGAAAGTAAGGTTAAGACCTACGGCTGCCGTTGCAAAAAACGGATAATCAGCCGCTACGCCGTCGCGCTGTTCCGGATCAAAATAACCTCTGAATTTACCCAAACCCGAAAGCGTGAAAAGATCCTGACCGGTGAAGTAAATTCTTGCCCTTGCAATCTTCACTTTACTCAGCAGGGAAGGACGTAATGAATAACCCACCTGAATATTTTTCAGACGGACATATTTGCCATCCAGGATCCACTTATCGGCTGTCAGGTAGTTATGTGTTGCGTTCACAAATGGGCGGGGGAACATCGCATTCGGGTTTTCTGGTGTCCAGTAATCTCGGTGAACGGCCAAAGCCTGGTAGTAACTTGCGATGTTCGGGTCAAGTGCCTGACGGGTTGGAACAAAATTTCTTTTTCCTACACCTTGTAAAAAGGCAGTAAAGTCAAATCCTTTCCATTGCATGTTCAGGTTAAAACCGAATAAATAACGAGGCTGGGTTGTTCCCTGATAAACAAGGTCACCATGATCTTCTGAACTTCCTGAACCAACACTGATCCTCTTGTCACCATTTACATCAATATACTTCACATCACCAGCTGCCGTGCGGCTATCCTGAAATGCCCATGTTTTCACTTCGTCGTTGGTCTGGAAATAACCATCCGTTTTGTAACCCCAGATAGAATTGATCGGATAACCTTCCAGCGTACCAACTGTTCCGGCAGAAATTACTCTTCTTCCGGCAAAATTGATCAGTTTGTTCTGGTTGTCGGAAACATTCAGGCCAACATTAAAAGTAAAATGATCGCCGATGCGGTCGCGGTATCTAAGTTCCGCTTCCCAACCCCATGATTTAAGCTCGCCATTATTTACCCTTGGCGTACCTACACCAAATGTTGCCGGCAGTTGCAATGCACTAAGCATGTTACGGTTGTACTTCACATAATAGTCAAGACTAGCAGAAACTTTATTTTTGAAAAGGCCAATGTCAAGTCCGCCATTTGTCGTTTCAATTGTTTCCCATGACAGCTGTGAAGAAGGAACTGTTGTTTGAGCAAAATAGGTGCTTTTTACTTCCGGAGATCCCAAAACCAGATTTGCGTTTCTGTTCATTAAAGCCAGATAATCGTAAAGACCTATTCCCGAAGCAGCGCCAAGTCTTCCCCAGGATCCTCTTAGTTTTAACTCTGAAACAAATGGGACCGAAAACCAGGATTCACGATGGATGTTCCAACCGGCAGAAAGGGAAGGAAATGCTTTGGTACGAAGCCCGGGAGCCAAACGCGAACTTTCATCAACACGGAAGGTAGCCTCAAAAAGATACCGGTCGGCATAACTGTAATTAAAACGACCGAAGTAAGACTGGAACGCGTAGGTATTAATTCTTTGCGAATTTGTTTTTGTTGTTTCGTCTCCCAAACCAAGTGATGGCAATTCGTTGCTTACCATGTTGGTTACACCGGTTGAAATTTCTTCAAAACGGCTGTCTTCCCACTGGTAACCTCCCAAAACATGGAATTTATGATTTTTGGCAATCCGCAGATCGTAATCGACCAGAAACTGGAGGTTGGTATTTTGCGTCACATCGTTTGTTACAGAATAGGAGTTAGGTGTATTCAGGATATCACCGATGGCCGTACGATACCATCTTTGTACGGTACGTTTGAAAATATCACGATCTCCGCGGCGATACTGTGCGCCATAAATTGCACGTACTTCCAGACCTTTTACAAAATTGTTCAGCCTTGCGGTAAAAACGCCATCGAAGAAATTACGGTTATAGTTGTTGAACCCACCTGCGTCCATCTGAGCATAGGCGGTTGCACCCGAAGTGGTGTTATAACGGCCGTCGGGCGTCAACAATGGGTTTTGGCTCGAATAACGGTAAAGGTTAAAAAGTAAAGCTCCGTTACCGTTCGTTCCTACAGAAGGTGCTTCCTGTTTCTGCAGCGTGTAGGTAATTCTGGAATCCAGAGAGAGATGTTTCGTTAGTTGAGTTCCTAAATTCAATCGTAAATTATAACGGTTGTTTTTATCAGGACCCACTTTGAAAACACCCTGTTTGTCATAATATCCAAGTGAAACCAGGAAATTCAGTTTGTCCGTTCCGCCTCTTGCAGAAATGTTGTGCGTTTGCATCAGCGTGTTTTTCCTGAGCAGCTGATCAATGATACTTTCTGTTCCGTAGTATTGGTAACGGGTTGTGTCATTGGGATTAACACGGTAAGTAATTTTGCCTTCTTTTAAAATAGCAATCGTTTCGGCGCTGTGTGCCGCTGCCGCGCCCGAGTTCAAGCGGGCCATGTTGTTGTATTCCAATTCCTCCCAGGTCGGCATTCTTTCCGGCACGTTCAATGCCCAGTCTGTACCTACGATTGATGAAAACTCAAATACTGTTTTACCCGATTTTCCTTTTTTTGAAGTAACAAGAATAACGCCTCCCGCAGCCTGCGCACCGTAAATGGCCGCGGCTGCTGCATCTTTCAAAACTGTTACACTTTCAATATCATTTGGGTTGAGCGCCTGTAATGACACGCCGGGACTGCTTACACCATCCACAATCAAAAGCGGCTCTACGTTTCCGTTGGCAGAAGTTGCTCCGCGAACCTGGATCCCGATTCCTTCTTCTCCCGGCTGACCGGTTTGGCGGGTAATGGATAGACCGGGAGATAAACCCTGCAATGCCATAGCCAGATTGGATACAGGACGATTTTCTATTTCCCTGGAAGTAACCGTTGAAACTGCGCCTGTCAGATTTTCCTTTTTTTGCGTGCCGTAACCCACGACAACGACTTCTTCCAGCGATTTTGGATCAACACGAAGATCAATATCCAATCGTGAGCGGTTGCCGACGGTCGTTTCGAAAGAAGTGTATCCAACAAAGCTGAAAACAAGCACTGCGTTTTCATTAGGAACATTTATTTCAAAAGCGCCTTTACCATCGGTGGTCGTTCCCTGCGACGAACCTTTTAGAATCACACTTACACCGGTCAGAAATTCTTTGTCGTCCGGATCCCTGACAGTTCCTTTGATGGTTATTTCGGCTTTTGGAGAATTGGGCAAAGGTGTGATTACGCCTGTTTTTGGTTCTTCGGTGGCTGCCGGAGCTGGTTTTTTATTCAGGATAATGTAGTTTCCTGAAACGGTATACTTAATCTGAAGCGGCGTAAGAATCTGTTCAAGCACAACATCCAGCTGTTGATTGCTGGCGGAAATACTTACTTTCTGATTTTGAACCAGAGATGGCACATAGGAGAATTTTACTTTTGTGCTTTTTTCAATGGAAGCTAAAACAATTTTTAACGCCTGTTGATCAGCCTGAATACTTACCTGTCGGTTCAGTAACTCCTGGCCCAAACCATTGCTGGCAAGAGAAAGGCTGCTGAAAAGCAGTGTGATAAGAAATGGTACTAATGTAACTTTCATAGCAGTTGACAAAAGTTTTGACTGTATACAATTTTTTTGCATAATTTTAGAATGGTTTTAAATGTAAACGAACGGGCAAAACCCTCCCTTGCTCCATTTTATGGTGCTTTGTTTTTTAGTAAAACAGGGAGATTTCAAGCCGGCAATGCTCGACCCATTGCCGGCTTTCTTGATTAATCAGGTACTACTTTACAGGCATAGAAAGAATCAGATAGTTTAAATTTTTACTTTATTCACAACCTTCTCCGGAAATGATAATTTGTCCGTCTCTAACCTGATAGCTCGCACCAACTGTTTTGCAAACAATATCAAGCTTGGAGAAAAAGGATTCATTACTTAATGCAACTCTGAGAAAACAATGGCGCATAACAGCTTCGTCATAAATAATGGGGATACCGTAGGCTTTTTCCAGAATGGAGAAAACTTCGCCGATCGGGCGGTTATCGAACACAAAATCCGGCTCCGATTCGGGTTTGGTAATTTCAACCGGCGTTTCCACAATTGATTTTGAGATCAGGTTATCTTTTGCAGAAAACAGGGCTTGTTGGTTAGGGGTTAGGAGTAGTTCAGTATTCTTTTTTTCCTGATGGGCTATATCCCGGATCGGCACCACGGTTACCCGGCCTGAGCGGACAAGCACTTCAACATCCGCATCGATAGCTCGAATAAGAAAGCTGGTGCCTACAACCCGGGTTAAAAGACCATTGGCATAAACAAAGAATGGATTTTTAACATCCTTTTCTACATCAAAAAAAGCTTCTCCTGTCAGATAAACTTCTCTTTTATGATTTCTAACAAAGGTTTCAGCATAGCTGATACGGCTCGAAGGTGTTAGTTTCACGACGCTTCCGTCAGGTAGTTTGACCTGTTTTGAAACATTGGTCTCATTCACAATCTCCAGCAGTGGTTCATCAATCCGGGAAACATACTGGCTGTATGCTTTCACCGACTGCGGCTGATTTATGTCACTTGTGATCTTCCAGCCTATTGCTGTAAAAATGATCACAGAAGCGGCAGCGGAAAACCATTTAATGGGAAACAACGGCCTGGATTTGGCCACAATTTCTTTTTTGCCGGTTGTCTGCATGATGCGGTTCACTTCATTTTCCAGTTCAGGAGCAGAAAGTCCGGAGTTGCTTGCTATCAGGCTGAGGATGATTTCTCTTGCCTGGTACATGAGCGCAACTTTTTCGGGATAGTGAATGGCAATTTCATTCCAGATTTCATCACCTGCATGATCCTGCCCTGCAATCCATGCACGGAACTGGTCATCCAGTAAAAAGTCTTCGAGGGTGTAGTTATGATAGTCTTTCATTTCAAAGCACCATAATTGCGGCGCTTCCAAATGTATAATCGGAAATCCGATCAATTATCATCAAAAAAATGAAAAAAAATCTTAGATTAATTAATTGTTAAATTTTTGATTCTGAGAGAGGGCAAATTGTTAATCAAATAACAGTACTGAGAAGAAAGTATAAAGAAGAACCTGCCATTTTTCTCTGAATAATTTCAGGGTTTGGTAAAGCAGGTTGGCTACGGCAGGGCGAGAGATAACGAGTAATTCGGCGATTTGATCGTTGGATAGATTCTGATAAAATTTGAGATGGATGATCTCCTGCTGACGGCGCGTAAGCGTGCTCAGAATATGTTTGATCTGAAGCTTTTTTTCGTCGGACAACTCGTTTGAAATTATTCTGGTTTCTTCGTCTTCCTCAAAACCAAACTGGGTTGAGTCATGTTGGTCTGCTTCCTCGAAAACATCGGAGCGTTGTTTTTCTTTGTAGATCCGGTTACGTAAACTTTTCAGCAGATAAGGCCGGATGCAGTCGGTTTGTCCAAGCGCTTCACGACGTTCCCACAAATTGGTAAACAAATCGTGAACATGATCTTTTAATGCATCCCGGTCGGAGGTGAACTTTCGGCCGTACTCGAACAGAGGCTGGTAGTAGGTTCTAATCAATGATTCAAAAGCAACTCTGTCGCCTTCCTTAAATCGTTGCCAAAGAATACTATCCTGCTGCATTACCGGGTTGGAGAAAACTGTTGATTCAAAATTACCGCATTTCCTTCTGTGCTGAAAGTTTTCTGCCGTTCCGGAGTCATTGGTAACGATAAGATAATATTCCTGTGTTTCAAAAACTACTTACGTTTGAAACACAGGAACAGATGTTTATTTGATCGTTGCTTTAATCAAAACAGGTTGATGGTCAGAAGGATATCGTTGTTCCTTTGCATCGGTTAGTACACCGTATTTTAGTACATCAATATTCTTTGTCACAAAAATATAATCAATCCGAACGGTCATAGGTGCGTCAAACTTAAAAGCATTAAAGGTGCCTTCCGGCCCATAGGGTGGCTGTTTGGTAATATTATGTGAATCATTTAAATGTGCCTGGATTGTTTTGATCTGTTCTGTGTCGGGCGTTGAGTTGAAGTCGCCGGTCAGTATTGTCGTTGCATTTCCTGCGATTTCTTTGATCTTTTTAACCATTAAAAAACCGGATTGCCTGCGCGCTTCCACACCCTGATGATCAAAGTGAACATTGAAGAAAAAGAATTCTTTTTTGGTAACTAAGTCCTGAAATTTACCCCAGGATGAGATCCGGTTACAGCAGGTTGCGTCCCATCCTTTTCCCGGTTTATCAGGTGTTTCGCTAAGCCAGAAATCGCCGGATTTGAGTAACTTGAAACGGTCTTTTTTGTAAAAGATCGCAGAATGTTCTCCTCCTTCCAATCCGTCATCACGCCCTTTTCCAATGTAGGCGTAACCCGGTAATTCCGCTATGTTCTTCAACTGATCAACTAACGCTTCCTGGACGCCAAAAATATCAAATTCATGAAAAACGATAAGGGCTTTTACATTTTCCTTCCGGTTTGGCCAGGCGTTTATTCCGTCACCTTTGTTGTTATACCGAATATTATAACTGGCAATATTTAAAGTCGTACTTTTCTGTGCGACAGTAACTTCTGTAATAAATGGCAGAAGAAAAATTAAAAGAAATAACTTTTTCATGAATTAAACTATGTGGTAGCAAAAAATGGTTGAACTATTGATTTTAATAAAACTCTGTTTGATCGGCGGATAACCAGCTAATCGCTTACAGCTTCGTAATGATCATAAGCCTAAACAAGACAGGATTTACCTGGATTTTTTTACGATCGTATATTTGCCTACAACTTCGCCGTCGTCGCGAATCATGCGAAGATTCAGTTCTTTGCTGGTTGCATGCAGCTTGATCAAAGTGCGGTTTCCTTCAATCGGACCGCCGCCGATTACGATAGGAAAATTATGCGTTGCATCTGCATCGTGAGTAGCATAACGATGCGTATGTCCGGAAAGCTGAAGATCAAATTTTGCCTTGTTCAACGTAGGTCCAAAAACCTGCCGGCAATGCAAAGTCCCATGCCAGTCGCCTGAATGCCAGGGCGAGATATGGATTAACAGTATGCGGAAATGTGATTTTTTAAAAGCCTCTGTTTCAATTTCCTTTTCCAGCCATTTTTGTTGTGTTTCACGATAACGGTCAAATGCTGAAAGACCGCCGTACTCTACACTGTCGTCCGCTTTGTCTTCACCCGAATCAAGGATCACGAAATGAACGGGACCTCTTGTGAAAGAGTAGTAGAATTTGTTTTCAGGATAGGCAAAGTATTGCGGAATATGCCGGGAAAAGCTGCCGCGGCACTCGTGGTTTCCCTGTGTGAGTATAAAAGGAAACTCCGTAGCAAAAATATCAACGGTTGGTTTAATAAGATGATCTACTACCTGGCTCTCTTCTGTAACCCAGTCAAAACAGTCTCCGTTGAAAACCACGAAATCGTAATCCCGTTTGTTGCCCGTGTAACCGTGTCGGTAAAGCAGCTGCGGAATGATTTGAGGCCGGTCGTGAATATCGTTAAAAACCACCATTTTAAATTCATCTTCGTTAGCAGCAGGTGTTTTGAAACCATACATGACACTGCTGATCGTTTCACCAAACTCGACTTTTGAACCCTTGTACCCCAGAACTTCGGTAGAGACGATTTTGTACTTATGTTCGGTACCTGGCTTCAGACCTGAAATGGTGATTTTGTTGATCCGGTTGTTGGCTTCGATCAAACCGTTGCTATAACCGAATTCCCGCTTGCTGGTGTAAGTTCCCGCACCATATTCCAGCCAACTGAAACTGTTTTTGTGGGTAATCCACATCACCGTTACTTCATCACTGCTTATGTTTTGTAAATAAGGGCCGGCTACAAAATGATTCTTTTCTTCGGCTGCTTCTGATGTTAAAGGGTTAGCTGAGGATGCCGTGGCAGACAGCAAACTCAGTGCGCCGATTTTGGACATTTTGTCAAGAAATTCTCTTCTGTCTGAAAGCATTTTTATTTAAATTTTTAGGAACATATCCTGAAAAGTATACAAAAGAGATTTATTACTAAAACAAAAATGGAAGGTAATGTGCTTAAGCATTTTTATCTTCCATTTTTGTTTTAAGAAATTGATAAGATTTGGAATTCAAACATGGAAATTCAGAACCTGTACTTCATTGCCATTATCCCGCCGGAAGATGTTTGTGATGAAATCATAACAATTCAGCGATATCTTGCGGACCGGTTTCAGACAAGAAAATCTTTAAAGGTGGTGCCGCATATTACCTTGAAGGCACCCTTTGCGTGTTTGGCAACGGAGCATCAAAATGTTGTTGACTGGTTCGACCGGTTGCATTTATCTGTAAAACCTTTTTCTGTCGAATTGAACGATTTCGGTTCTTTTCCTAATAGCAAACAACCGGTGATCTATATTAAGCCGGAGGAAAATCAATCCTTAACAGAATTACAGAAAAGTCTTTTGAGTCAATTTCAAACAATTTTTCCTGAAAACGAAGTCAAAAAACTTGAACTGATATTCAGGCCACATTTAACGGTTGCATATCGTGACTTAAAACCTGAATTTTTCAGGGTGGCCTGGAAGGAATTTAGTGTCAGGAAATATGGAGCTTCATTTGACGTTGGGCATATTCATTTGCTTCTCCACGACCAGGTGAAATGGAATTTGATTCGAAGTTTAGCTCTTAACGGCTTAGCTTAAATTGTTTCACAGTAAGGTCCGGCCGGAGTTTGCTTTATTTGTCAAAAGAATCTTTTAACATACAGGATGTTTATACAGCACAACGAAGTATGACAAGTTATCCGAACATATCAGGCATTTTGCTGGCTATTGATTGTATCATTTTTGGCTTTGACGGGAAGGATATTAAACTGCTATTGATTAAAAGAAATTTTGAACCGCAGAAAGGCAGTTGGTCCCTGATGGGTGGATTCCTTGAAGCAAATGAAAATCTGGAAGATGGTGCAACCCGGATCCTGCATGATCTGACTGGATTAAAAAATATCTATGTCGAACAGCTGGGTGTATATGGAAATGTACAGCGTGATCCGGTAACGAGAACAGTTTCGGTCGTTTTTTTTGCTCTGATCAACATTGATGACCACAGCGAAGAAGCTGTCAAACTGCATAACGCCTCATGGATAAGCCTCGATCAGCGGCCGTCCCTGATTTTTGATCATAACGAAATGGTTTATAAAGCAATCGAACATTTGCGATACAAAGCTGCTTTGCACCCGATAGGTTTTGAATTACTTCCTGAACAGTTTACCATTCCCCAGCTTCAAAAGTTATACGAAGCGATTTATAATACACCAATCGATCGCCGGAATTTCAGCCGGAAATTATTGTCGACAGGTTTGCTGATTGACACAGGAATTAAAAATGCACATTCTGCAACAAAAAAAGCGGCGCTATACAAACTCGATACTGCCAGATACAAGGAGAAATTCAATTCATTCTGGAATTTCATGCCTGATTCGATGGAAAACGGAGTGAGAATCTAAAAAAACGATAAAGAGTAATGCTTAAAATATTTAACAAAATAAATGTGTCAAATATACACTATAAGTACAATTGTTTATATTTGTCCATCGATTAGTTAAATTTGATTTTAGTCGGTCACATTTTGTTCCACCCTTACAAATGCAAGAAAAATACGTAATTGGAATTGACTTCGGCACCGATTCGGTCCGGGCTCTGATTGTTAACGCTGCAACGGGCGAATCCGCGGGAACGGCCGTGTTCGAATATCCGCGCTGGAAAGAAGGGAAGTACTGTGATCCGGCGATTTCTCAGTTTCGTCAACACCCATTGGATTATCTCGAAGGACTTGAATATTCCGTTGTTAAAGCATTAACTGCGGCACCGGAAAATGTAAAAGAAAATATAAAAGCAATTGCCATTGATACAACCGGGTCGACACCCATTGCTGTGAATCGGGAAGGAAAAGCGCTGGCTTTGCTGCCTGGCTTTGAAGAAAACCCAAATGCTATGTTTATTTTGTGGAAAGATCACACCGCGAATGCAGAGTCAGAAGAGATAAATTCACTCGCACATAGCTGGCCGGTTGACTATACAAAATACGTTGGAGGCATATACTCGTCAGAATGGTTTTGGTCAAAAATCCTGCGTACACTTAGAGTGGATGAGCAGGTAAGAGAAAATGCTTATTCCTGGGTTGAACATTGCGACTGGATTTCTGCTGAGCTAACGGGTGTTACAGATCCCTTGCTTTTGAAAAGGTCACGCTGTGCAGCCGGTCATAAAGCACTCTGGCATCAGGAGTTTGACGGGTTGCCTTCCAATGATTTTTTTAAAGAACTGGACCCGTTGCTTGACGGACTTCGTGACAGGCTTTTTACTGAAACCGAAACCTCGGATAAACCGCTTGGTACCATCTCAAAAAGCTGGGCTGAAAAGCTTGGTATACCCGAAGATGTGGTTATTGGAGTCGGTGCTTTTGATGCGCATATGGGTGCAGTAGGAGCTTTGATAGAACCTTATGTACTTTGCAAAGTAATCGGAACTTCAACATGCGATATGCTTGTGGCACCTTCTGAGGAAGCCGGACATTTACTGATTAAGGGGATTTGTGGCCAGGTTGATGGTTCGGTTGTGCCGGGCATGCTGGGTATGGAGGCCGGACAATCGGCTTTTGGTGACATTTATGCATGGTTTGCAAAACTCATAACAGGTCCGGTTGAGGCGCTGTTGGGTGAAGCTGCTTCAAAAGAATTGTCGGAAAAACTGATTCCCTATCTGGCTGAACAGGCTGCTCTGCTGCCGGTTACCGAAAAAGATATTGTTGCAATTGACTGGCATAACGGAAGACGTACACCCGATGCCAAACATACGTTAAAAGGCGCAATCCTGGGACTTAATCTGGCAAGCAACAGCGCCAAAATTTTCAAATCACTGGTGGAAGCAACTGCTTTCGGCTCAAAAAGTATTGTAGAAAGATTCCGTAACGAAGGTATTCAAATACATGAAGTGATTGCAATCGGCGGAGTTGCCAAGAAATCACCTTTCGTGATGCAGACCCTTGCTGATATCCTGGATATGCCTATAAAAGTCGCGGTTTCTGAACAAGCCTGTGCCTTAGGAGCAGCCATGTTTGCTTCGGTTGCTTCGGGTATTTATGCGTCTTTGCCGGAAGCACAGCAGGCCATGAGTTCCGGTTTCGATGCCGTTTATCATCCCAGACCTGACATTGCCGCTGTTTATAAATTGCTGTATCAGAAATACCTGCAATCCGGTAATTTTGTCGAAAACGAATTTTTAAGAAAACAAAGTCATCTCGGCTGAGCCGGCTTATCAAATGATATCAAATGCTTGATTTAAAACAATTGGAAATCTGGTTTGTAACCGGCAGCCAGCACTTATACGGAGAAGAAACATTAAAACAGGTTGATGAACATTCAAAAATCATCAGCGGTCATTTGGATCAGTCTGCCAGTATTCCTGTTCGGGTGATCTTTAAGCCGGTGGTAAAAACGCCGGATGAAATTTACAATATCATTCAGGAAGCCAACGTAGCAAAAAACTGTATCGGGATTATTGCCTGGATGCACACTTTTTCACCGGCAAAAATGTGGATACGCGGCCTTCAGGTTCTGCAAAAACCATTGCTTCACTTACATACGCAATACAACCGGGATATTCCGTGGTCGGAGATCGACATGGACTTTATGAATCTGAACCAGTCGGCACATGGTGACAGGGAATTTGGATTTATCATGACCAGAATGCGCCTGAACAGGAAGGTGATTGTGGGCCATTGGCAGCAGGAAAGTTTGCTTAAATCTGTTGGAGATTGGGCGCGCGTAGCCGCTGCCAAATTCGATATGAACGGAGCAAAGTTCGCACGCTTTGGTGATAACATGCGCCAGGTTGCTGTTACAGAGGGAGACAAAGTTGCAGCAGAAATGAAATTCGGATTTTCGGTTAATACTTACGCGGTAGGCGATCTGGTTGAAGTGATTAATTCTGTCTATGACTCTGAAATAAATACACTTGTCGAAGAATACCAGTCGTCTTATCAGCTTGCAGAAACTCTTTTCAAAGGAGGTGAAAGGCATGGATCATTACGTGATGCAGCTCGGATTGAGCTTGGAATGAAGCAGTTTTTGGAAGAAGGAAATTTTAAGGGTTATACCAACACCTTCGAGGATCTTTACGGAATGAAACAGCTGCCGGGAATTGCTTCGCAACGTCTGATGGCGGCCGGATATGGCTATGCAGGGGAGGGCGACTGGAAAACGTCGGCAATGGTGCGTGCACTCAAAGTGATGGGAAGCGGCCTGGCGGGTGGAAACTCTTTTATGGAGGATTATACCTATCACTTTCAGCCGGATAATAATCTTGTTCTTGGCTCGCACATGCTCGAAATCTGTCCAAGCATCGCGTCAGGTAAACCTTCATGTGAAATTCATCCGTTAGGAATTGGAGGAAAAGAAGATCCTGTCCGATTGGTTTTTAACTCAGCTTCCGGCCCTGCGATCAATGTGTCATTGATAGACATGGGTAACCGTTTCCGCCTGCTGGTCAATGAGGTAGAAGCCGTTGAAGCTGTGGAAAAATTACCTAAACTACCTGTTGCCAGAGTTCTGTGGAAACCTGCACCGGATATGCAGACAGCTTGTGCAGCCTGGATTTATGCCGGCGGTGCTCATCATACGGTTTACAGTCAAAATCTTACGACGGAGCATATTGAAACTTTTGCTGAAATGATGGATGTAGAACTGGTTGTGATTGACAAGGATACAAAACTAAGGCAATTGAAAAATGAGCTGAGGTGGAGTGAGGGATATTTTAAGTAAGAGTTAGGAAGTTAAGTAGTTAATCAAGTTAATTTAGTACCGTAATATCCGGACCGTAGGAGGAGAATACAGCGCACTCAGCGAAAAACTCAATTAACTCTGTCTTAAAACGATGTCGAAGTATAAATACCTGAAAGAGTTGGTCTACGAGGCTAACATGGAAATACCAAAAGAAGAACTTGCGATTGTGACTTTCGGTAATGTGAGCGGAGTCGACAGGGCTGAGGGTATTGTTGCGATCAAGCCCAGCGGCGTGCCATATCACAAGCTTAGGGTTGAAGACATTGTGATTGTAGACATGGACAACATGCTGGTTGAAGGTAAGCTGAGACCTTCATCTGATACCAAAACGCATACTCTCCTTTATAAAAACTTCCCGTCGATAGGAGGGGTTTGTCATACACACTCCACCTATGCCGTTGCCTGGGCACAGGCAATGAAGCCGATTCCTAATCTGGGTACCACACATGCAGACCATCTGACCTCTTCGATTCCGGTAACGGATGTCATGTCTGATGAAATGATCCTGCTTGATTATGAAATGGAAACAGGAAATCAAATTCTTGATACATTCAGAAAAGGCTCTCTTAATCCTGATGAAGTTGAGATGGTTTTAGTGGCCTGCCACGGTCCATTTACCTGGGGAAATGATCCTGCCAAAGCGGTTTACAATTCCATCGTTCTTGAGGAAATAGCAAAGATGGCGTTTTTAACACTGCAAATAAATCCTAATATAACATCTATAAAACAAAGTCTGATAGACAAACATTACTTCAGGAAACATGGCAAGGATGCCTATTACGGACAGGGTTGCTAAGCAGGAAATACTTAAGTAAATATTAAAATCAGCTTTTCTTATCTCTCTTGGAGGCAAGATTCCTGAACTGTTGCAGCGCTTCCTGTCTGGTCATCTGCTTTTCATTTGCCTTTGCTTCCTGGATAGCATCTTTTGAAAAGCGCCCTCTCAGGAAAGTTAAAATCGAGAATATCATAGTTTCGTTATTTCTGACATGTGGAATTGTTATTCCGCTGTCAAAAATAACGAAAAACGTATGAATAACTTGCTTAAAAAATCTGTTAGCAGGAATGAATTAAGATTTTCTTTTGGATTTGGATCCGCCGGGAATAAACTCGTCTTTAATCCACCTTACAAAATTGTGAGAATTTGTTCTGTAAATGTCAACTGATAAGGGTTTGATGCCACTGTGCTCTACTTCTAAAACGTACTGGGCATGTAATTTCAAAATTTCATCGAGTGTTTTGTCGTCCGTTTTCATTAATTAATAAGGATATAGGTTTTTGTCTGACTAAGCAAACAAAGCGTTCCTGATATGCCTGTTGATAGGTCAAACCATAAAATATCATGTTTAAAAATGAAAATGTTATAGGTTTGACACGTGTAATAAATTCTATTAATATTTAATAAAGTAGAAATTGTACTATTTGGTAACAGTTTGGGGAATTTTGTTGTTTGGGGGCTATTCCGGCAGGAAAGGACTAAACATCTCTCCTGAACAATGGAGATAAATTACAAAAACAAATCGTTAGAATCAGATAGCTAATTTACGTTTCAGGAGATCAATTTCCAGAGGTTTGGGGAGAAGGTCGAGGATGTCAGGACTGGATTTTGCTTTTTCGATATCACGTGAATCGATTGTAGAAGATAACATGAAGATTCTGATCTTACTTTTTATCTCTTCTGAAACACTGCCAAAAGCTTCAATAAATTCAAACCCATTCATGTCGGGCATTTGCAGATCAAGCAGGATTACCGTTTCCGGCAATCTGCTTTCTTCCGTGGTCAGATATTTCAACGCCTCGCGGGCCGAGTTAAAAGTTTTAACCGTTCTGGTAATCCCGCTTTTGATGAGGAGTTTTTCGTATATAAATAAGTCAAACGCACTGTCATCAATCAAAATGATATCAATTAGAGTCATGACATTCTATTTATTGATAGAAGGAATGTTAAGCTCAAAAATACTTCCTTCTCCGTAAACAGAAGAAATATTTATAGTTCCACCGAGTTTTTCAATGGCTTCATGCACGATATATAATCCAATTCCTGAGCCACTATTGGTGGCACCTGCGCGATAGAACATTTTGAAAATTTTATCCTGATCTATTTCCCTTATTCCGGCACCGTTGTCTTCTACAATAATTTTTGCACCAGTTGGTGAAGCTTCGACTTTCAGATTAATGTACGGTTCCGATTTTGTATTATCCTGGAATTTTACTGCGTTATTGATTAAATTATTAAAAATGATCCGGAGTTTCATTACATCGGATCTGAAAAGTCCTTTCTGGTCAATTGTTGAAGTGATTTTTAGGTTGCCATATTCCGGAAGGTACTGTATGGTTGCCTGTACTTCCGTGATAAGTTCCTCAAAATCAATGTCTGTAATGACAGGGACTCCTCTTGCGTTTTTATAATAATCAATAATATTTATTATAAAGGTATCCAGTTTTTTGACAGATTTTCGAATCAATTCAAGATATTCGTTTTGAGACTGCAAATCATCTTCCAAAAGGGCCAGATTCACAATTCCCAGAACAGACATTAATGGCGCCCGCAGGTCATGAGATGCGCTGTATACAAACTTGTCAAGCTCTTCGTTTGCTTTCTGAAGTTCGATGTTACGCTGCTTAAGGTCTTCTCTTGTTTTATATATTTCGTAGGCGTGGGTGATGGCATTTTCCACATAAGTGTAATCCCACGGTTTATCAATAAACCGGAATACTTCACCTTTGTTAATCGCATCAATGGCTGCACCAATATCCGTGTGCCCGGTTATTAGTATTCTGATAATTTTTGGGTAGCGGTCCCTGATTTTCTCAAAAAACTGAACGCCTGTCATTACGGGCATACGTTGGTCTGCAAGAATAATATTGAAATCGTGAGTTTCCAGCATTTCCTCAGCATCTATCACCGAGATGGTCGTAGTGATGTCATACTGCTTACGAAAAGTAGCTTTGAAAGAGTGGAGGTTATGTTCCTCGTCATCTATATATAGGATACGTATTGGCTTGTCACTCATTGACTACTAAAATTGGTTTTTTTTTCTTTAAGATGGGAAGTGTAATGACGAACTCGGTCCCTTGACCTACTTCTGTATTTACGGCAATATTACCATTATGTACCTCAATTATTTTAAAAACTATTGACAATCCCAAGCCGGTGCCTTCTCCAACCTGTTTGGTAGTAAAAAATGGTTCGAATATTTTAGCCTTTACCTCCGGTGACATGCCAGATCCGTTATCCTTAATGGAAATACTTACATGATCTGTATCGCTCAGCCACGTTTTCACATGGATTGTAGGCTGTAAAATATTTGGATCTTTTTGAATAACATAAATGGAATTAGTCAGGATATTCATGAAAACCTGATTTAGCTTACCTCCGTAGCCTTCTACGTTCGGGATGCTTCCAAGTTCTTTAATCAGCCTCATGGAAGTACCCATCTGATAGTTCAAAATCACGAGTGTCGATTCGATTCCATCATTAATATTTACCATATTAAGATCGGTGTCATCAACTCTGGCGAACATCTTTAGCCCTTTTACAATTTCAACGGTACGGTGAGCGCCGTCTTCCATTCCTTTCAACAGCTCCGCAAGCTCTGTTTTGATGTAGTCAACATCGAGGTCATCTTTCAGATCCTGAATTTCTTTTAGTTTTGCATCAATGTCATTTTCAGGATTTCTTTCATGCAGGTCGCTGTAAGAATCCAGGATTTCTATCAGATCCGCAATATCTCTTCTGAGCGGTCGTATGTTAGAGCTTACGAAGTTGATCGGATTGTTAATTTCGTGAGCAATACCCGCGGTAAGCTGTCCAAGTGAAGCCATCTTTTCAGATTCAATCAGCTGTGTCTGGGCATCCTTTAATTTGGTTAAAGCGAGATTCAATTCTGTATTGGCAAGCTGTAATTCCTGTGTTCTTTCATCGACGCTTTTTTCAAGAAAAGCATTTTGATTTAAAATTATTTTCTCATTTTCCAGTGAAATCATCAGTGCCTGCGCCTGGGAAACTTCTTTCTCGCGCTTTAAAATATTGATCTTATCTGCAAGGGCGAAAGATAGCAGTATTACTTCTATTACTGTTCCTGCCTGCATGGTATAATTAGTTAAAATACTATACGGTAAGATATTAAGATTTCGCATGGTGTACAATACAATACCAACCAGAAATATCGACCATGCGACAAAATAAAACTTTGCAGGGCGGTAGCCTTCCCAGGAAAGTCTGGCAGAAACGATAAGTGCTAACAATGAAGCCGTTACCGCACATACATCGATTATTCTGTAACTTATTCTTTCCAGACCGGCAAGGTTTAAGATGGCTGAGAAAAGGTACAGGACTAACACCGCCGATAAGATCTTGTGAATTATTTTAGCACGCTCTTTTGTATGAAGAAAATTCTGAAAGAAGAGTATTGCAAAACTCCCGGCAAGTGCAGGGAAAGTTATGATGGAGAACTGATTGAACTCAGGTGAGCCGGGCCACAAAAATTTAAAAGTGTAGCCTGTAATGGTAGTTTGCGTAAGCCCTATAAACAAAATGTAAAGCACATAATACAGGTAACTTTTTTCCCGGATTGAAAAATAAAGGAAGAAGTTGTAGAGCATCATGACAAACAGAATACCAACATGGATTCCGGAAATTATTTCATTGGAAAGCGCAAACCGGAGAAAATCCACTTCACTTCTTAAAATCAGGGGAAGTACGATCTGCTCGCTGCTTTCTATTCTGAGGTAGTAAGTTTTTCTGGTTTTTTCAGGGAGTAATAATTCGAAAACAATGTTCTGGTGTTTTATTTTTCTGGTGTAAAACGGATCTGCCCAGGATATCGATTCCTCAACAACCTTATTGTTTTCGTCAAAATAAAGTGTGCATGACTTTACACGGGGATTCGCAAGTTCGAGGAATAATTTGTCAATTGTGGTGGTGTTTTGCACCGTGAACCTGACCCAGAAGGTGGAGCTGCTAAGTCCGAAGTTTGGAGTGATGTCGGTGTTCTTTACAAAATTTTTTGAGCTTGCAACAGCTGGATAGGTTAAGACGCCGTTGGTATCTTCCAGGATTTCCAGATTCTGACCAATGCCAATGTCAGGACCCGTGAATATAACATTTTCTGCTTTCGTTGCGATGGACGTAAGCGTGAGAAAAAACAGTAAAATGTGAATTAAGGTAAATTTTAATCCCATTGTTTTATGTCGTATATTATGGTCAATTCTCCCCTCCGTCCGTTTTCAGTTACTGTTTGCTGAGGATTTTCTCTCAGGCTGAATATTTTTTCCTGTTCTTCCGGTGTAGCCAGCGGCAGATTAATCAAATCACGCGCAATCAGAGACGTTGCAATAAGTCCTTCTTTTGGATAATAGAATGTGCCATTATTACCCAGATCTGTGAGTACTTCAAACCCAATGCGCTGACTTATAACCAATGTAATGGGCGAGCATAGCCCCATCAGATATTTTATTCCAACCATCGAAGAAATTGCCATGGCAGTTCTTCCCAAATATACGCTTCCTATTCCATATCCTGCTACTTCTTTTGAATTGAATAGTCCACAAAATTCAGCAACATTGTAATCGCCGATCTTGTTTACATAGTCATAAATGGTATCGTCAATTTTAGCAATGGCTCCCTCCATAGGCATATTCAGTTTGGGAGACCTTACCTGTACACGTGTTCCTCCAAAAATGCGGCTGCCATCCTCTGACTCTACGATGATGACATAAGTGTTAGGATCTTCGAGCCAGTCATAGCTTGATGAAGTAACCTTCTTGACTCCATAAGCCTCCAGAACCTTTCGGTGGCCATCTGCATATCTAAGACTCGTTTCAACATTGTCTGGTGCCCGATATGCTTTAATTCGTGCTACCATTATATGATCTGATTGTTTATAAATAACGTTTCTCCCAAAGGAAGGCGATAACTTTTAATTTCAGGCACCGCCGCTCTGGCAATTTTGAAAAGGAAAACACCGGCTGCGTTCTCATTTACTGGTACAATGTCAAGAAACTTTTTTCGCAGCGTTGTAAGATGCGAAACTTCTTTCTGATCCAATCCGGCACCGTTTCCGTTTGTAACTCTGGGGAAAAGATAAAACGGTGAGATGAGCGGGTGTACTGCAAATTGAAGTTCTTCTGCTTTCAGCCATAAACGCTGTAACGACATGCCTCCGAGGAAAAAATTTTGATAACTGTACTCAGGCAACGTAACAATTCCAAGGCCCGAAGCAGTACTGATTGTTTTCATTGTTACATCGATCAGAGCGGTTCCACCGTCAATGCTTTTTAATGCCTTCGAAATTTCGCTGTCACGGATAATCGATAAAGCGGCCATTTGGGATGAGTTCATTCCGAGCGTTCTGATATCGATTCCATCCCTTGACTTTTCCGCCTCATCTCCGGTCCATTTCATTTCCCGTTCCACAAAATCCCTGTGTCCGTTTGCATTTAAAAGACGAATCCGGTCACATTCACCAATGATTTTACCAAGTGCCAGCATTTGCTGTCTGTCGGAAATATAGTGAAATAGGGCTCCGTCAACACTTTCTGCTGCTTCTTTTAATGAATTAAGCTCGGTTTCGGATACCTCGGCAGGGTAGGAAGGATTTCTGTTGGTGGTACGATCATAAATAAATTTTACCGACCAGGGAGAAAAAACAGGTTCCGAAACAACATTTTTATTGCTGTTGAAAAAATCAATGGCAGCGATCAGTATAGATTCGGTTCCAAGCGGAAATAGGGAGGATTTTACTTTAAGGCCCAGTTCATTACTTTTGAGAATTACATTTTCAACAGCAGCTCCGAATGAAAGGTTGGATGCTATCTGGTCAAAATCTCCAAAGGAAAACGATCTGTAACGATCATGGAAAAGATGCAGCCGGTGATTTCGGTATAGCCATTTCCACGGCTGGTCATTTCCCGTTGAGGGCGCCTGACATGCAGCCTTTACAATTTCTTCAATGATTTGATCTTCCGGTGCGTAGTATCCATCCGCAGGAACCAGGGAATCTGCGATCCGGATTGCCTCATTCAAATCAAATGGCTGATAAGGATTTTGGCTTAAAATTTCTTCGTCGACGATACTGTTTGGATCAGCCTTTTTATTGGCAACTATATCTTCCAGATCAACATAATACCTTCCGGATTCTGTAAACTGATTTAGCAGGATTCTTCTGCTGACGTCGGCCACCACACCACCACCCATTGCTACGGCGCTTGCCAATTGCGGCCAGGTACTGATCGTCTGTCCGATTTCCAGCAGTGACACTTTTCCCCGCCGGGATCCGTTTACGGCATTTACCATTTTTAAAACAAGCGGAAGCCTGTCCTGTTCACTAATATTTTGGAATTTGTCAAGAGGCATATTGCTCAGAATTCCGTGTAAAACGGGTCTTTCAGGTTCAAGGTCGAACCTTTCCACATCGAGCATGCCCCGGTCGCTGGTCTCCATCAGAACCGGAATTTTTAGATCCTTCGCCATCACACGACTTGCAATCTTGATTTCGAGGTCGTCACACTCGTCTATCAGAATATCGAGTTTTCCTCCCTCTATTAGAAAGGAACTTAGATTTTCATTATTTATACCTTTTTGATAGCATTCAATCTCAATAAAAGGATCAATTTCTGCGATTTCCCGGGCAGTAACCACACATTTATTAAGGCCTATGTTATGCAGTCCTGTTTTTAGCCGGTTCAGGTTGCTGAGTTCAATGGTATCAAAATCGGCAAGTTTTAATTTTCCGCATAATCGCTCTGTTGCAATGCTAAGCGCAACCGCGTGGCCAACTGAAAGACCGATAATACCAATTTTTTTATTGAAAAGGTTCGATTGCTCAATCGGAGAAATTCTATAAAGATTTCTGTTGGTTCTAAGTTCAATAAATTCTTCCTTATCCAGGATATGGATCAGGCGATTACTCCATGGATAGTATACCCAAAGACCCTCATCTTCCAAGATTTTATCCGTTTCCCATTCTTTAAAAAGTTTGTCCGTTTGTTCGTGACTAAGCTTTGTTTTTGGGTTCCGTATTTTGAATAATTCTTTTTTCTGAGAGGTGAAAAGATCAAGTACTGCAATACCGGTATTGTGGTTTAAAATCTCTTCAATTTCCTGAATGCCATTTTCCTGATTCCGTTTTACTATGATTGGAAGGTAAATTGTATTTAATTCTTCTTTTAGGTACATTTCTAAGAATTTATTGTTGGTTTCTCCATCTTGTGTTTGTGCAATATTGAAACTATTCTAAAACTCAATTTTTTATTGACCAACTCCCTAAATTATAAACATTATGAACAAATTCATGATGCGGATAGTAGAAATTTATGGGTTTTAAGTTGAAATAAAATTTGATCGTTAGAGAAGGTAAAATTATTACTGTATTTCTTACCTGCAAAATGTTCTAACGGTTTATCACTAATTGTTTTCCATGATACATTTACCAGGTAGGTAGCGGATGTGTGGTATGTGAAGTTATAGAATAATTCTATAACTTTCTGAAAAGTAAATTATCTTTAACCCGCCCTTATCAGATTTACTCAGAGCCTAAGCAAAACCTAGATGGAACGCCAAGAGAAAATAAGTATACTATATGTTGATGACGAAGTAAATAACCTGAATTCCTTCAAAGCGGCATTTCGCAGGGAATTTAATGTACTTCTAGCTGCTTCAGGAACAGAAGGACTTGAAATCCTGCAAACCAATGTGGTGCATGTCATTATAACTGATCAGCGGATGCCGCAAATGACGGGAGTTGATTTTTTAATTGAAGTATTGAAGAAGTATACCGATCCTATACGGATTTTACTTACAGGGTATACAGATATTAATGCGGTAATAGATGCCGTAAATAAAGGGCATATTTATTACTACCTGAACAAACCCTGGGATGAGCAACAGCTCAAGATTATAATTAAAAATGCCTATGAAATTTTTAGGCTGAGGGAAGAAAATAAAGAATTGATTACCAAACTGATTGATGCAAATAATCAACTTGAGTTTTTGTTGAGGCAGAATCTGATTTCCTGATTATAATCAGGCTGCGGTATTTTCCATTCTGGTTTCTCTGTTTTGGCGAAACAGGATAATTCTTTTATTTAATTTAACAGGTTTAATGTTTTTAATCCTGATGCTCTTTATCAGATGGGTGATTACGGATAATGTGGCGCTTATCATTACAGCTACAAAAAGTACTGCAACTAAGAATAAGTTGCCGAGCGCTTCGAAAAAAATTGCTAAATCCATGGCCGTTCTGGTTGGTTTACAGTAACAATCATAAAATCGTACCAACCAACTCTTCAGGTTGGCTCCTCTCTCAACTCCCTTTCATGTTATTATTATGTTTTTGATACATATTGGATTATAGCATTTCGAAATTGTAATGGATATGAAAAGATCCCGATTCCAGGTCGTGAAAAAGGGGGCGCAATAATTGTTTTTTTTTTGACATTTTTCCCCATGTATTGTAAGCGAAACCGGGGAGACGGATGTGGCGGTCCTTTTGATAAAATCGATGATGGAGTGCTGGCTAATTAAAATCTGGATTGGAATATTGTAAATGTAAATATTTGATTTTCAGATTTTTAAATGTTTTTTTGTCGTTAGTTTTTTTACTTTCATTTTCTGTTGACTGAAATCTTATTGCTGTATTTCTGGATTGGAAGCTAAATCCGGTTCAGAACGGATTGTCTTAGTATTAAGGATCTGAGTTGCCCTAACTTCCCATTAAAACTATATTTTACAGCAAACACTAATACCGGACATCCGATTATTAATTCGTGCAAATAATGATATTTATGGATGCCATCATTGAATAGACCCTTTGATGACTCATGGGGCACTTTTCTCTGAATTGTGGCAAATGTGCCGCTAACTGATTGAATATGGCATCACTCCGGCAAAATCCTACACAAGCTGTTTTGCAGCTGTCTGTCACAGGGTCTGGCATCGATTTTTACGTCCTGAGAGTATTATTGCTGCCTATGGAAGGTAAAGTTGCACCACAGAACCCGATTACATGAAAGAACTCATAGTCGAAAGTAAAACAATTATAGATGCGCCTGTAAACAAGGTGTGGGAAGTGTTGATCGCTCCGAAGTTTATCCGTCAGTGGGATTCATTGCCAGAAGACTTTGCAGATTATTATCTGGAAGTCGGTAGAGAAATTGAATGGTCGGGCAGCTCAAAAATTACAGTAACAAAAATGGTAGCGCATGAATATTTGAGCATGTCCCTGTTCCTGGCAAAATGGGGTTTGTCTCCCTCGGAGGTAAATATCAGTTATGCCTACACGATTTCTGTCAGCGGTGAACAAACAGTGCTTTCTGTGAAAATCGGAGATTTTGGTGCCCTTCCAGAAGGAGAAGAATACCATATGACCTATGCCGAATTTGCAGAAAAGGTTCTTGAAAAGATAAAAGCACTTGCAGAAAATCGGGCATAGCCTAAAATGCGTAACCCACTCCAATTCGTACTCCGGCATTCATCAGACTTTGGCGCGTACCTAATTTTTCAAAAGGAATAAGGGCGTGCCTTTGTACAAACGGATTTACCATCATCGAGAAGTGCCCAAGATCCAGCTTCCCGCCAATTCCCAAACCGAATCCCAGTCCGGATTGCTTTTGAATGGTGTTTTTCTTGTTCACTTCAAAATCTACCAGTGCACCGCCGTTGACAAATAGATATTTGAGAAAGGTGACGTTGGCATAAACAGGCACCGTTATCAGATTGAGCTTTTCAGATTTTGAGGTCATGTCCAAGCCCGGATAGAATGCAGGACCCCTTTCATAATTAAAAAATCCATATTCAAGGCCTGTTTCGAGGCTCAGTACCTTGCCATTTTTGATCAAATAGCGTAGTCCGACGGATGATGCTGCTTTTCCATCAAAACTGCCTCCTCCTGCAACTCCCTGGTTATAGACGGGAGCCGCAATTGAATAACTGTATGTTGCATATATTTTGCTTTGCGCCTGTGCCGTGAGCATAAAGCCGGCGGAAAAGATAAGAACGGTTAGTATCAGTTTTTTCATGTTAGGGACGTTAAGTAATTTGCTTTCAATGACAAATGAAGTATCATTTTCTTTAAAATCAATATTACCGGTAATATTTAATTTAGAATTATTTCAATTAAAATACTTACCGCTTACATTTGTCTGCTAAGCCTGATGATATGGAATCTAACGCAAAAATATATTACGACACCAATGAGGTTGCAGAAATGGTGGGATGCGAAGCATCAGCCCTCCGTTTTTGGGAAAAAAAATTTCCGCAGCTGAATCCTAAAAGAGATAGCCGGAACCGTCGCCGTTACACAGAAAGAGATATTGAGATTATCCGGAAGATCATGCATCAGAAGGATAAGCAGGGGCGGACGATCAAAGGGGCGCGGGAACAATTAAGACGAAAAGAAGAATCTCAGCTGTTGATTCAGAGGTTGTTACGTGTCAGGAAATTCCTGGAAGAAATTCAGCAAAAATTATAGTAATTACACATTACAAGTGTATCGTCCATGAAAAAAATCCTTTCTCTTCTGTTTATTATTGCCAGTATTACTACCGCTTTTGCTCAGCAATTTAAAGTTGAAGATATTAAAAAACACATCACTTTTCTAGCTTCCGATGATCTGGAAGGGAGGGGTACGGGTAGTCTGGGAGAAATTAAAGCTGCTAACTACCTTGCTGATCAGTTTAGAATCATAGGGCTGAAGCCGGCCGGAACAGACAAATCTTTTTTTCAGCCCTTTCAGGTAACTTATTCGGTCGACGGGTATGCACATCAGGTAACCGGGAGGAATGTGGTCGGGTTTCTGGATAACGGAGCTGCAAAAACCATCATCGTGGGTGGCCATTACGATCATCTTGGAAAAGGATATCAAAGCGGGTCACTTTCTCCGGACAGTAAAAATAAAATTCACAATGGTGCAGATGACAATGCATCGGGTACAACCGGGGTAATCGAACTGGCGAAATATTTTGCAGGTAATAGTAAAGTCGAAAAGCATAATTTTCTTTTTATGGCGTTTTCAGGAGAGGAACTGGGGCTGCTGGGCTCTAAATACTTCACCGACTCTCCAACCGTTCCGCTGACATCGATTTCGGCTATGGTAAATATGGATATGATCGGACGTCTTGACGAAGCAAAAGGGCTGATTATTTCAGGTTGGGGAACCAGTCCGGTTTGGGGGAAAATCATTCCGGAACAGGCAGCAAAGCAAAACATCAGATATACTGTTGATTCATCCGGGGTAGGGGCTTCGGATCATACTTCGTTTTATCTGAAGAATATTCCGGTCGTTCAGTTTTTTACCGGTTCGCATGGAGACTATCACAAAACAAGTGATGATACCGACAAAATTAACTTAGCCGGGGAAGCCAAAATTTTGACGCTTATTGCAGGTGTTTTGGAAAAAACAGATCAGGAAACAACAGAGCCTGAATTTTTTTCAGCAGGAAATCCTCACAGCGGCCAAACAACTTCCAACTTTAAGGTGACCCTCGGCGTCATGCCAGATTACAGTTATTCAGGAAAAGGTTTGAAAATAGATGGGGTGTCAAAAGCACGTCCTGCCGAAGCGGCGGGTATTCAGGCTGGTGATGTAATTTTAAAATTGGCAGGCAAAGATATAGCCACGATTTACGACTACATGGAAATTTTGGGCGAGCATGAAAAAGGACAAACCGTCGAAGCCGAATTTCTGCGGGGTAAGGATAAAAAAACGGTTAAAATAACTTTTTGACAACAAGAATGCGTTGCGGACTAAGCTTCAATAGCGCCTCTCTTCCCAAGCTCTACCACCTCCATCTGGCTTATAACGCCTTCATGCAAATTGAAACGGAGCAGTGTACGCATTTTATGAAAACCTTCTTTTCCTGCCGCTCCAGGATTTATGTAAAGCATATTAGACAACGCTTTATCTCTTATAACACGCAAAATGTGTGAATGACCGCAGATAAAAATATCCGGTGTGTCAGACCTAAGCTGAGGTAAAACCATTGGATTGTAGCGCGGTGGTGCGCCGCCAATGTGGGTCATCCAGATGCGAAAACCTTCCAGTTCGAAGTTTAGATTTTCATGAGATCTCAATTGAATCTCCTTACTGTCGATATTGCCATAGACAATCCTGCACGGCTTAAAAGCCTCAAGCTGATCGATAATTTTCACTGACCCAATATCTCCTGCATGCCAGATTTCGTCGCACTGAGCCAGGTGGTCAAGCAAACGATTGTCCAGATAACCGTGAGTATCAGACAGAAGGCCGATTCTTTTCATTTTTCTAAACGTATTGTTTTCAGGATTTTTATCTTTTCTTTATTGAGGGCTGCAAAAGTAACAATTTATTTTTTTATTGATTTAAGTAAATTATATATACGGATTAATTAAATTGCGTTGCCTGTTATCCTTAATAAAAGTTAAAAAAACCTTTATTTAACAATAATCCTATTGAAACTAATTATTTAGTTGGAAATTATTGACGGATTTCATAACATTGCAATTAAGTACTTATCAGTTACAACCTTCTACCCTTTAAATCATCTAACAGCCTTGAAAAAAATCCTACTTCTGCTATGTTGTTGTCTTGCAGGCCTGGCAACTCATGCCCAATCCGGTGGACGATTTACTATGAAAGGGGTCATCGCAGACACGTCAGGTGTTGGCTTACCCGAAGCGACAGTCATGCTTCTGCTCCCCAAAGATTCTTCCCTTGTAAACTTTGGCCGTACCGACAAACAAGGTGCTTTTGAATTTAAGAATATCAAACGTGTACCTTACCTGCTGAAGGTTTCTTACGTGGGTTATCTTCCTTACCAGCAGAATGTTAATCCAAAGGAAGGTGATGTAACAGACCTCGGAAAATTGGGTATGAAGTTTCTTAATCAGGATCTTTATGAAGTCGTTATCAAAACGGCCAGGGCTCCTTTAAGTATTCGTGGCGATACGGTTGAGTATGATCCGCGTGCCTTTAAAGTGCCACCGGGAGCAACAGTTGAAGACCTTTTACGCCGCCTTCCCGGAATGCAGATTGAACAGGACGGAAGTATCAAAGCACAGGGCGAATCTGTGAAGCGTGTAACCGTAGACGGAAAGCGGTTTTTTGGTGACGATGTGAAAGCTGCTACTAAGAATTTGCCGGCTGAGGCGATTTCAAAAGTGCAGGTATTTAACGACAAAACGGAGCAGTCGAGAATTACCGGTGTTGACGATGGTAAACATGAAAAAACATTAAACCTGCAGTTAAAGGACAGCCATAAAAAAGGCGGATTCGGAAAAGCTTCCGTGGGAATTGGTACTGATAAGAGGCTGGAGGGAAAGATTAATTACAACCGCTTCAATGAGAAAAATCAGTTTTCTGTGATTGGTTTAGGTAACAATACCAACTCCGGCGGCATGTCGTGGGATGATTATCAGGATTTTCGTGGAAGCCAATCCTTCAACTGGGGCGATGACGGCGACTTCGGCTTTGGTGGGGGCGTACGCTATATTTCCTTCGGGGGAGATGGCGATGATCAGAGCTTAACGATTCAGGCAGGAAGCGGAGGCCAAAACCGCGGTTTTAACAAAAACTGGGCAGGTGGTGCGAATTATAACTTCGATGAAAAAAAGACAAAATTCAACACAAGTTATTATTACAACCAGACAGGCCAAACGCTGGATGGTATCTCCCGGCAGACGACTTATCTTACAAATTCTGCTTTTACAAAACTGGATACCAATGGCCGTCGCAATTTCAATGCAAACCATCGTGGAGGATTAAGGTTTGAGAAAACTTTGGATTCGTTAAACTCGCTGATCATCATCAGTAATATGCGGCTTGGAAACGGAACGTCAGATTATAAGAGCCATCAGGAGTATTTTCGCGGAGAACAGGAAGTCGATCAGCTGTCTACCGTGAGTGATTTTGCCAACTATTCCGATTTTAATTCCTTTGCGTTAGGAAACACAGCTATTTTCAGACATAAATTCAGAAAAAAGGGACGGAATTTTGCAGCGAGTTTTGCTTACAATGTTAACAATTCCACCGGAAATGTAATGCAAAGATCGACCAACCGTTTCTTCAAATCTTCCCAAACAAGTCCGGATAGCGTCGTCAACATCAATCAAAACAACGATACCAAAAGTTTACGTAATCAAATCAAAAGCAGTCTTTTATATATAGAGCCTTTGTCCAAGAAATTTTTCCTGGAAACTTTCTATAATTTCAGTCTGAAGACAGATGACGTGGACCGTAATGTTTACGATATTACCGAAGGCGGAAGCGAGATGAATCTTAATCTGAGCAGGTATTACAAAAACCGATCGACCTACAACAGAGGTGGAACCACACTGCGGTATTCCAACAAGGGTATCAATTTATCTGCCGGTCTTGGAGCTCAGGAAATCCGTCTGAATGGTGATTTCGCGGTAAATCAAAGTGATCCTGTACGTACCAAAATTGACAGGAGTTTCTTTAACTGGACACCTAACTTCTCTCTAAACTTCGATCTGAAGCAAAACAGATACCTTTATGGTAGCTACAGCGTCAATGTACAGGAGCCAAATATCCGGGATCTGCAGCCTATTGTTGACAATAGCAATCCGCTTTACATTCGCGTAGGTAATCCAAGCCTGGTTCCAACGCTGTCGCACTCGGGTAATCTTGGATTTAACTACTTTAACCCCGGGAGTTTTATCCAGATGTTCTTCGGTGCCAACTACAACTACTACGAAAATCAGGTGATTTATAGTCAGACGGTATCAGAAAATCTGGTTACCACAACGATGGCTACCAATATCAGCGGTGGAAATAGTTTTAGTCTTTACGGAAATTATGGCTTTCCGATTGTTAAGACCAAAAGTAATTTAAATCTTAATGTATCCTATAACAGAAACAATAACCTGACCAACATCAATACGGTGCTGAATGAGACCAACACCAACGGTTATAACTGGGGGATGAGACTGGATTATACGCCAAGCGATAAATTTACCATTTACACCAATGCGAACTGGAGTATCAACGATACAAAATATTCGATCAGTTCAGGACAAAATCAGAAAATCGTAAATACCAACTATGGCGCAGAAATGAATTTTAAGATGCCAAAAGACATCTATTTCAACAGCCGGTTCTCCTATAATTCATATGTAAATGATCGTTTTGACTTTGATCAGAAAATGCCGATTCTGAATCTGTCTGTTTATAAAACGATGCTAAAAAGTAAAAAAGGGGAAATTCGTCTTTCTGCTTACGATGTGTTTAATAAAAACAGAGGTATTTCGCAGCAGGCTTATGGAAACGTAGTATCGCAGGAGCAGGTTCGGACATTAGCGCGTTATTTCATGCTGAGCTTTACTTACAACATGCGTGGCGTGACACACTCTGTGCGCCGTAAAGGTTATGGTTATTGATTGGTGACCGGGGGATTCAATTTATAAAAACATTTAAAATCGATTTAATGAAAAGGTTATTCATTTTTATATTTTTCCTGTTAAGCCACAATTACTTACATGCCCAGGCCCAGGAAGGCGTTGTGACCTACGAGCGAACGCAATATTATACCAAGATCATTGCACGACTGACTTTTCTGAGTCAGGAAGAGAAAGACCGTGCAAAAATGACCTGGGGTAATGATGATGGGTGGAAGCAAAAAATGGTATTGTACTTTAATGGCAAGGAAAGTAAATACGAGGCTTTAAAAGAGGATTCTGAGGACGGATGGAGCGGACGGCCGGAAGATTTTTTCATTTACCGAAATTTTGAAACAGAGAAAAAAATTGAATTTGAAACGGTATCCGGAAAGACTTACTTTCTCGAAGATTCCTTAATTACTCCAAAATGGCAGGTAATGAATAAAATTAAGGAGATTCAGGGGTATATGTGTATGATGGCTGTGAGTAAGGATCCTGTCAAGAATCAGACAATTACTGCCTGGTTTGCTAATGACCTTGTCATGCAGTCAGGTCCGGAAAAGTTTTTCGGACTTCCCGGGTTGATTTTAGAGCTTGATATTAATGACGGCGATGTGATCATTACCGCCAGTAAAGTTGATTTAAAACCGGTGAAACCTGAGCTTCTTGCGATACCGAAAAAAATAAAGGGCAAGAAAGTGAATCAGGTACAGTACGATGCCATGCTTACTGATCTTATCACAACCAGTATCAAAGGACGTAGAAATCCTTTTTGGTCAATTCGTTACTGATATTTAACACATAACTGTCAATTAAAAACAAATTAGAAAAATCAGATTGTCTTTGGCAATCTGATTTTTTTATACCTTTGCGGTTTGAAAAGACGTTGTCTTACCCGACTGGCTGGCCCGGTTTTTGAGGTAAATTAAATTTTGTATCCTTTTAAACAGTGTTAATCTAAACCAAAATAACCCTAGTAATTATGAGAAATACGCTTGTAGCCGTTGCTATGCTGTTCGTACTTGGATCTTGTGCAAGTAAGAAGAAAATGCTTGCTGTACAAACCAAAGCAAACGAAATTCAAATCCAGCTTGACAAAGCCAGAGCAGATTTGAACGACTGCGATAGCAGAACGGCAAGTTTGAACAATGATCTTAAGCTTAAAAATGATGAGCTGGCTAGCAAAACTTCAAAAATGAAGGAGCTTGAAGATCAAATTGACTTCCTGAAGAGAAACAACAATAATCTTTTGGATCGTATGTCTGATCTTTCTGTAATCAGCAAAGAAGGATCTGAAAGTATCAAAAAATCTCTTGCTATGATGGACGCACAAGGCGGCCAGATCCGTGACCTGAATGCAAGCATTCAACGCAAAGATTCCTTAAATATGGCTTTGGTTCTTAACCTGAAACGTTCGTTGCAGGATGTTAGCGATGAGGATGTTCAAATCGAAGTTAAGAAAGGTGTAGTTTACGTTTCTTTGTCTGACAAAATGCTTTTCCGTTCTGGAAGTTCAGTGATCAATTCTCAGGCTGAGGTTGTGTTGAGCAAAGTTGCCAAAATTTTGAACGACTACAAGGAGATCGAAATTCTGATCGAAGGTCACACGGATAATGTACCTATCGCTACAGATAAAGTGGCTGACAACTGGGATCTTAGTGCATTGCGTGCTACATCCGTTGCACGTATTCTTCAAAAGAAATATGGTGTTGAGCCTGTTCGTATGATTGCAGGTGGTCGTGGTGAATATCTTCCTAAGGTTGCTAACGATTCAGCTCCTAACCGTAGTCTGAACCGTCGTACTGAAATTATCATTACGCCGAAAATGGATCAGTTCTTTAACCTGTACACTCCAAACGCAGGTAAATAACATTCTTGTTAAGATAAAGCATACGGCCTGTCAGTTTTTCTGACAGGCCGTTCTGCATTAGTATGAATCGATAACCGGATAATTTCTTTTTTTTGCTCGTACTTTTGAAACAGAAAATTTACCTTGCGTTGATTCCGACGGTTAAAGCTATTTTTGAAATTCGATATGATGACAACTGCCCCTAATCGGGAAAACATTCTGCAGGCGCATGAGCTTATTGCACCTTACATTCATCGCACGCCTGTTCTTACTTCCGTTTTTTTTGATCAGCTGTCGGGCAGCAATATTTTCTTCAAAGCCGAGAACCTCCAAAAAATTGGTGCATTTAAAGCCAGAGGAGGACTGAATGCTATTCTACAACTGACTGAAGAGGAACGTAAGAATGGTGTTGCCACGCATTCGTCGGGGAACCACGCCCAGGCTGTTGCCTATGCCGCTGCCATGGTGGGTGCAAGAGCTTATGTAGTAATGCCTGATAATTCCCCGGAAGTTAAAGTGAAGGCGGTTGAGGGGTATGGAGCAAGCATTACTTTTTGCAAAAATACGCCTGAGGAAAGGGAAGCGACGGTTCAAAAGATTGTTTCTGAAACGGGAGCCACGTTCATCCATCCTTTTAATAATTATGAGGTAATTACCGGACAGGCAACGGCATCAAAAGAACTGATAGAAGATGTAGATATTCATTTGGACATGATAATAGCTCCGGTAGGCGGTGGTGGTTTGTTAAGCGGAACGGCGTTATCCGCTAATTATTTTTCTCCCGGCACGCAGGTTTATGCCGGTGAACCGGAAGGCGCTGCCGACGCAATCCTTTCTTTTCGAAGTGGTAAAATTGAAAAAGCACCTTACGTAAAAACTGTCGCGGATGGCTTGCTGACCTATCTGGGAGACAAAACTTTTCCAATAATCAAGGAGTATGTGACAGATATTTTATTGGTTTCCGATGAGGAGATAATCAGTGCAATGCGTTTTTTATGGGAGAGGATGAAAATAGTTGTGGAGCCTTCCGGGGCTGTTTCTCTTGCAGCAGTACTTAAAAACCGGGCGATTTTTGAAGGTAAAAATGTTGGGGTCGTTATTTCCGGTGGTAACGTCGATTTGGGGAAGCTACCTTTTTGAACGGAAAAATTTTGTTAATGGCCGGTCTGAGAAAGAATAAAAATACTAAAAATTAACGGAGGACGTTAATTGCGCAATACAGAAATTCATAAATTTGGGTTAACATTGAAATAGTCTACATGAAAAATATTCAAATTAAAACACTTATTTTTTGCTGCCTGGTCGTTCTGCTGGGATCCTGTAAGAATAAAGAGAAGGAAGTGGAGCCGGAGGTTGATTTTGCTACAGAATTTAGTGGTAATTATTATACTTATACGGCAGAGACAGGCGGTGGAACGGAACAGCTTTGGGAGGTAACGCCAATCGCTAAAAACCAACTAAAGATTGCATTTACAAAAAATACCAATGCGACCATTTCGGGTGAGACCTTTACACTTTCACAAAAGTATAATCTGATCAATGTTGTTGCTACTTCAAAAGACTCATTCACTATCAGCGAAACGGCAAACGTGGAACAAAGCAACGGTATACCACTTTCTCAAAAAGTTGAAGGTGTTGGAACAAAGGTGATTAACAGTGCCGGTGTTCAACAAATTAATATTGAGCTTAAAAGGACAAACTCGGCTTCCGGCATAGTTACGAAGGAATATCTTGAATTCAAAAAGAGATAGATTTATCTTAAATTGACATCACTGACCGTTAGCCTAACAAGCTAACGGTTTTTTTTTGTTTTATCGGATATGTTTTGAAAATTGTAGTTTGTTTTGTTACGGATGACCCTCTGCAATCAACGTAAATCATTTTGGACAGAAATGACAAAAGAAATCATTCAGCTTTATTTTCGAAATAAAGCCGCCTTCGAAGAAGATGAGGCGGTGGAAGAGTGGCTGCGTCGTTCTCCGGAAAATACGCGGCAGGCACTAAAATGGCTGGACGAACTTTCTGATGAAGAAGAAAAGTTGTTTCTGAATCTTGTCCTGGAAGGCGATACGATCCGTAGGAATGCAATATCAGGTTTTGCCAAGCATGAGCATGCAAAAAACACAAGAATCTGGAACATCAGAATGCGCAACATAAGGCGCTTCGCTTACCGGAATGCGGCTTTGCTGACAAGCTTGGTTATGATCGGTTTTGCCATAATCATTTTTCAAAAGCATTCAACCGTGGAAGTAAATACAAAAACGGGGGAAAGTAAAAATTTTATTCTTCCCGATGGGTCCGACGTGGAGATCAGAAACGAAACCAGCCTTAGCTATGCTTACTCGCGAAACAGGGGAGACAGGGAAATATGGCTTAACGGGAATGCTACTTTTTCTGTAAAAAAACTTAGTGAGTCATCAGAATTTACCGTTCAGCTGCCGGGCGGAACAAAACTGCAAACAATCTCCTCTGAATTTAATGTTTTCAAAACTGGGAGCAATACCTACGTTTTTGTCAAATATGGGCTGGTGAAAATCTTTCGCCGGGGTTATCCGGATACTGATCTTAAACCAGGGAAAACGACAGCCTTGTATTAACGTAGGGTAGATGCTGTAAGAAAGGCTGTCCGAATGGCAAAATATCATTTGGTCATTCCCGGGGAATTGTCGTTACGTTGTGTTTTGATAAGAATTCTGAAATGTCAGGCTTATTTATAAGTAAATGTTGTAATTATTACATAAAATTTAAAATATAAATAAATATTAACTATTGATTAAAATAAACTAATATCCTGTACTAATCATGATTTGCGATTTATTATATTTATAACATCTAAATAATCCGAATAATATTTTGATTCAATTTTTATAGATCTTTTGACGAATATGAATAAATCAACATTTTCAGATAGGGAACTTGAAGGACTGCTTTCTGGCAAGGACGGCATCTCTTTCAGAATTTTGTTCGAGCAGTACCACCCAACGCTGGTTCGTGTATTGATTAATTATTCAAATGATCAGGAAGAAATAAAGGATTGGATTCAAAAAATTTGTAGAGAGTTATGGCTCTCTCGGCAAACATTGAATACTGATTCGATAGGAAATCTAAAAGCATATTTTATAGTAACGGCCAGAAATTTTGCTATTAAATCGATCAGTGAAAGGGGCAAAGCTAAACCGGAGAAAACGAATTTTTCCTTTGAAAATGAGTTTAGCATTCGCAGAAGCCTTGTGACCAACCATGAGGATGGCAGGTTGATGAATGAATATGTTCGTGCAATTGAAAACTTTCAAAAACCAATTAAGATTATCAGCTTGAAAAACAGGGTTATTGGCCCGTTTAATTTGAACAACCTAAATCTGCTTTCTCCTTTCAAAACTGTGGAAATACGGTTGGTAAGGATGCTTTCTTTTCTTCGTCAGGAAGTACAGCTTTTTCGGCAATGATTGGATTATTTATGTAGAGAGAAGCCCGATAAAATCTAATTAATTAAAACTGATACTAAATTTTTACTGTGAATATATTGACTAAATTGTGCTTCAAATTGTATTTTTTTTGATTGAAGATTTACAATCGCTGGTTAGTCACTTAAACTTCATCCCTAGCTTAGAAGGGCCAAATTAAAAGAAATGAAAAGAAGAGATTTTATGCAAATGTCGGGTATGGGGCTTGGCGCACTGATGCTCCCAAACGTACCTGTAATTGGAAATTCGGTCCCTGTTGAGCATTTGCTTGATCCCTGGATGGATGCACCTGTCAAGAAAATATTATCTGAAATAGCTTTGAATGCAGCCAAGAGCAAAGGCGCAACTTATACCGATGTTCGTATCGGCAGATATTTACAGCAATATGTTTTTACCCGTGAAAAACAAGTCCAGAACATTCAGAATGCAGAATCTTATGGAATCGGTATTCGTGTAATTGCCAATGGGACCTGGGGATTTGCGGCAACCAGCGACGTTACTGCGGACGGAATTGCGAAGTGTGCGGCTACTGCCGTTGCGATTGCCAAAGCAAATTCAAAATTTCAAAAGGAACCCGTTGTTCTCGCCGAGCAAAAAGGAGTAGGTGACAAAACCTGGAAGACTCCGATTAAGAAAAACGCTTTTGAAATACCTATTCAGGAGAAAATTGATCTGCTGATGAACGTAAACGGAGCAGCAATGGCTAATGGTGCCGGCTTTGTAACGTCGAATCTTTTCTTTGTAAACGAACAAAAATATTTCGCTTCTTCGGATGGTTCATTTATCGATCAGGACGTACACCGCATCTGGCCAACTTTCACGGTAACAGCCATTGATAAAGCTGCCGGAAAATTTAAAACCCGTGACGCCATCAGTTCTCCGATGGGAATGGGTTTCGAGTATCTGGACGGTCTTGCTTCTGAAAAAATCGCCGGTCCAAATGGTCTTGTCGGCTACCGGAATTCTTATGACATGGTAGAAGATGCGATCGTAGCTGCCAAACAGGCAAAAGAAAAAATGACGGCCAAATCGGTTTTGGCAGGAAAGTACGATCTGGTACTTGATCCAAACCACCTTGGACTAACTATTCACGAGTCGGTAGGTCACCCGACTGAACTTGACCGGGTACTTGGTTATGAGGCCAATTACGCAGGAACGAGCTTCGCTACGCTGGATAAGTGGCAGGCTAAAAATTTCAACTATGGAAGTAAACTTGTTAACATCGTTGCGGACAAAACACAGGCTCATACACTGGGTGCTGTTGGTTACGACGATGAAGGCGTTCCCTGCAAGGAATGGAATATTATCAAAGATGGTATTTTGGTAAATTACCAGGCAACACGCGACCAGGTAAGTATTCTTGGTGAAAAAGAATCGCACGGATGCTGTTATGCCGACAACTGGAATTCGGTTCAGTTCCAGCGTATGCCAAACATTTCTCTAAAAGCGGGTACAGAAAAACGCAGTGTTCTGGATATGATCAAAGGCGTCGACAAAGGGATTTACATCATCGGAAGGGGCTCTTATTCAATTGATCAGCAGCGTTATAACTTCCAGTTTGGCGGACAGGTTTTCTACGAAATCAAAAATGGCCAGATAGCCGGGATGTTGGAAGATGTTGCTTATCAGTCCAATACACAGGAATTCTGGAACTCCTGTTCACAGCTTTGTGACAAAGACGATTACCGAACATTTGGTTCTTTCTTTGACGGAAAAGGTCAGCCTTCGCAGGTGAGTGCAGTTTCTCACGGAAGCGCAACTACAAGGTTTGATGCTGTGAACGTAATTAATACGGGAAGAAAAATCTGACAGGGTTTATTGTTTAAGTTGTTTGATTTTTAAATCAGGACAGCCAGGCAAAATCATAAAACTAAGAGTAAGGACATAACGCATTTAACTTTTTTCAAATGGCAATTTTATCAAAAGAAGAAGCGAAGAAAATAATAGACAAGGTCTTGGCTTTTTCCAAAGCAGACGAAATGAGCGTAGGGCTTTCGGGCTCCCGCACAGGAAATATTCGTTATGCTAGAAATTCAGTTTCTACAAGCGGGGAGACAACAAATCTTTCGCTTTCAGTTACAGCAGTTTTTGGAAAAAAATCCGGAACATCAACCATTAATGAGTTTGATGACGCTTCCTTGGAAAAAACAGTAAGAAGAGCAGAGGAAATTGCCAAGCTTGCGCCAGACAATCCGGAATATGTACCGATGCTTGGTCCACAAAAATATCTTGAAATCAATTCTTTTTCGGACAGTACTGCCGCTATTACTCCTGATTACCGTGCACAGGCTGCGTTTGACAGCATTGATCCCTGTGCAAAGAAAAACCTGACCGCTGCCGGTTATCTGGAGGATACAACAGGTTTCTCCGCGTTGGGAAACAGCAAAGGACTTTTTGGATACAACAAAGCAACATCAATCGATTTCTCAATCACTGTTCGTACCGCAGACGGAAAAGGATCCGGTTATGCAGCCCGCGATTACAATGACGCTTCAAAATTGAGTGCAAAATCAGCAACTGAGGTTGCCATGCAAAAAGCGTTGGCTTCATCAGAAGCAAAAGCACTTGAACCAGGGAAATACACCGTAATACTGGAACCAACCGCCGGTGTGGATCTGCTGCAAAATATGATGCGCAGCATGGATGCGCGTAGTGCAGATGAAGGAAGAAGTTTTCTTGGCAAAAAAGGAGGAGGAACACGACTGGGTGAAAAACTTTTTGACGAACGCGTAAATATCTACTCTGATCCACAAAATCTGGAAATTCCGGGATCTCCGTTTGGCGGTGGCGGCGGCGGTCGTTTTGGTGGTGGCGGAGGCGATGGAATGCCTCAGGAAAAAGTGGTTTGGGTTGAAAACGGCGTAGTGAAAAATATGTACTACTCGCGTTACTGGGCTGAGAAAAAAGGCGTAAAAGCAATCCCTGCTCCTTCGGGCTTCATTTTCGCGGGCGGCACGCAAACCCTTGCTGAGATGATCAAGGGGACAGAAAAAGGAATTTTGGTAACACGCCTTTGGTACATACGTGCCGTGGATCCGCAAACGTTGTTATACACCGGACTTACCCGGGACGGTACTTTTTATATCGAAAACGGAAAAATCAAATACCCTGTGAAAAACTTCCGTTTCAACGAAAGTCCTGTCATCATGCTGAACAACCTGGAAGCGATGGGAAAACCAATGCGTGCCAGCGGAAATCTTATTCCGCCATTGAAAATCAGAGACTTTACCTTCACCAGCTTGTCTGACGCTGTTTAGGATTGCCTGACTTTTAAGAATCATATTTTCGTCATTTAGTAAACAACCTTACTTTGAAACGTAGAGATTTTATACAATTAGCTGGACTAGGAACCGGAGCGTTCATGTTGCCTGGCCTTGCAATGGGTAGAACGGTATCACCAGAGGCACTAATGGAACCCGGCCTGGATGTATCTGTTAAAAAACGACTTGCTGACGCGGCACTTAATGCAGCCAAATCTCAGGGCGCAACTTATGCGGATGTACGAATTGGCCGTTACCTGAACCAGTTTGTGGTAACTCGCGAAGATAAAGTTCAGAATATCGTTAATACAGAATCTTATGGCGTTGGTGTGCGAGTGATCGCCAACGGATGCTGGGGATTTGCGGCTGTTGCAGATGCGAAAAATGAAGCGCAAATGGCCAAAGCTGCAGCCGATGCAGTTGCAATAGCCAAAGCGAATTCTAAATTGATGAAAGAACCGGTACAGCTAGCGCCTCAAAAAGGTTTTGGTGAAGTGAGCTGGAAAGCACCGATTAAAATAAACGCATTTGAGGTTCCGATTAAGGAAAAAGTAGACTTGCTGCTTTCTGTTAATGCAGCAGCTATGCAAAACGGAGCGAACTTTGTGAACTCGATTATGTTTCAGGTAAATGAGCAAAAATATTTTGCTTCTACCGACGGATCATACATCGACCAGGATATTCACCGGATTTTTCCTCAGTTTAACGTTACCGCGATTGATCCTAAATCAGGTACCTTTAAGACAAGAAATGCACTGAGCTCTCCGATGGGAATGGGTTATGATTATTTGCAAACCAATCCAGCCGACAAAGTTACAGGTATCACAACCCGCTACAACAAAGGTTATGATATGCTTGAAGATGCAATTTCAGCAGCAAAACAGGCAAAAGAAAAGCTTACAGCAAAATCGGTCGAAGCTGGTAAATACGATCTGATCCTGGATCCTTCACACCTTTGGTTAACAATTCACGAATCAGTTGGTCATCCGCTTGAACTGGACAGGGTACTTGGATATGAAGCGAATTATGCAGGAACTTCCTTTGCGACTTTGGACAAATGGCAATCTAAAAATTTCCAGTATGGCAGCAAAGAAGTGAATTTGATCGCTGATAAACAACAGGTTGGATCTTTGGGTGCAGTAGGCTGGGATGACGAAGGCGTAAACACAAAGAAATGGGATCTGGTAAAAGACGGTGTTTTGGTTAATTATCAGGCAACACGCGATCAGGTTCATATTTTGGGTGAAAAAGAATCTCAGGGATGCTGCTATGCAGATAGCTGGAGTTCAGTTCAGTTTCAGCGTATGCCAAACGTTTCACTGGCAGCCGGTAAAACACCTTTGTCTGTGGATGACATGATCAAGGATGTTAAAAAAGGAATTTACATTATCGGTGACGGATCGTTCTCAATTGATCAGCAACGTTATAACTTCCAGTTTGGCGGTCAGTTGTTTTATGAAATCAAAGATGGAAAAATTGTAGGTATGTTAAATGACGTAGCCTATCAATCCAATACCCAGGAATTCTGGAACTCCTGCTCTAAGGTTTGTGACGAACGTGATTATCGTTTGGGTGGATCTTTCTCAGATGGAAAAGGCCAGCCTTCCCAATCGAGTGCGGTATCTCACGGGAGTTCAACAGCCCGTTTCGACGGAGTAAATGTTATCAACACAGCTAGAAAAATATAACGTTCAGGACATTATGGCCATTATATTATCTGAGGCAGAAGCAAAAGCCTTGTTACAAAAGGTACTTGCTTATTCCAAAGCAGATGAATGCGAGATTACTTTACAGGGGGAGCAGAGAGGAAATATTCGTTACGCCCGTAATGAGGTTTCAACGAGCGGAAGCCTTGTAAACCAAAATCTTGCAGTTAAATCATCTTTTGGGAAAAAAACAGGAATTGCGACCATAGATGAATTCAGCGATGAGTCATTTGAAAAGGTGGTGAGAAGATCGGAAGAACTGGCAAAACTCGCTCCTGAAAACCCGGAGTTTATGAGCATTATTGGGCCCCAGAAATATCTTTCATCAAAAGGATATTTTGAATCGACTGCTGCTGTCAATCCGGATTCCCGCGCTGCGGCGGTGGGGAAAAGTCTGGAGTTGTCAAGAGCACAAAACCTGACAGCTGCCGGCTTTCTTGAAAACGAAACGGGCTTTTCGGCCATGATGAATTCGAAAGGTTTGTTTGCTTATTATCCGAGTACCAGCGTCAATTTTTCGCTGACAGTAAGAACGCCTGACGGTACCGGTTCGGGTTATGTAGCAAGAGGATACAGTGATTTTAGTAAACTGGATACCGCAGCAGCAACAAGAATTGCGATTGCAAAGTCAAAAGGATCAGTTGGGGCAAAAGCATTAGAACCAGGAAAATACACAGTTATTCTCGAACCGACCGCCGCAGCCGTTTTACTGGAAAATATCTTTTTCAGAATGGACGCGAGAAGTGCGGACGAAGGCAGATCGTTTCTGAGTAAACAGGGAGGAACCACAAAATTAGGAGAAAAAATTGTTGACGAACGCGTTAATATTTATTCTGATCCGCTAAATCCGGATCTTCCCGCTTCTCCCTATTCCGGCGATGGTATGCCTCAGAAAAGGATGAACTGGATCGAAAAAGGTGTTGTGAAAAATATGTATTACAACAGATACTGGGCCCAAAAAAAAGGTGTTGAACCAGTTCCTTTTCCTAACAACATGATTATGGAAGGCGGAACAGCTTCGTTGGAAGACATGATCAAGTCGACCAAACAGGGCATTCTGGTAACCAAGCTTTGGTACATCCGCACCGTGGATCCACAAACACTGCTTTTAACAGGACTTACGCGTGACGGTACATTTTATATCGAAAACGGCAAAATAAAACATCCGGTGAAAAACTTCCGTTTTAATGAAAGTCCGGTTATTATGCTGAACAACCTTGAAACACTGGGTAAACCGGAACGCGTGGTAAGCACCGAATCGGAAAGAAACTATATGATACCTCCCATGAAAATCAGGGAGTTTACTTTTTCTTCACTCTCAGACGCTGTTTAGTTGACGGTACACAGAGCGAACGCTGCGAATTTAAAGAGTGTAAGAGAGCCACAGAATTATATTTATCTGACTAAGGAGTTATTAAGATTTACTTTTAAACTCTGTGGCTCTTTCTTTAACTCCGTGGTTCCCTGTGTAATACCACATTATGAAGCCATTCTTTTTTACACGTATTCAATACACATCTGGCAATTGGGACACCGACCAGCGCATGCCGTCAAACCTGCTGCATTCGCTGGTTGAATACACAACCGTGCCGATTGATGAGAAGGAAAAATTAGTGCAGCTGAACAGTAACGAAATTTTTAAAAGTCCGTTCTGTTATCTCAGCGGCCACAAGCTGGTAGAATTTTCTGCGGTGGAGCGGGATCATTTTAAAAGGTATGTTCAAAACGGCGGGTTTGTGTTCGTCGATGACTGCAATCATGATATCGACGGACTTTTTGCCAAATCTTTTGAACAGGAAATGGAAAGGACTTTCGGGCCAAAAGCTTTACAGAAAATTCCTAACAATCACGAAATATACAACTGTTTCTTCAAGTTTGAAGACGGCCCGCCAACAACTTCCTTTGAGCTCAACGGCTGGGGAGATGATCTTGTTCATGACTATCTGAAAGCAGTGACTGTGAACGGCAGGATAGGGGTTTTGTACAGCAATAAGGACTATGGCTGTGAATGGGATTATGACTTTCGAAACAAAAGATTTTTGGCCGTCGACAACACAAGGTTTGGAGTAAATATTGTTATGTACGCGCTAACTGCCTGAGAGCAATAGAAGAAGGTTCCACAGAACGGACGCCGCGCGGGCTCACAGACTTAAATCGAGAACAACAGAGGATATTTTATTAAAAGTTTAAAATGGAATATTAATCATTCCAACATAAATAGCTCTGCTCTGCGGCTCTCTCCCAAGCTCTTTGTCAGTCCGTGTGACCGAACCTATAAACTATAAAATCCACTAAGATTGGAAACACAGGAATTAACCCATTATAAAGCACTGGTAGCCAAGCTGCCTCTTTTAAAAAAGGAAATCGCTAAGGTAATTGTCGGCCAGCAGGAAGCAATTGATGAGATCTTGATTTCTCTTCTTGCAGGTGGCCATTGCTTGCTGGAAGGCGTTCCCGGTTTGGCTAAAACCCTGATGGTGAAAACCATGTCAGAGGCTTTGCATATGAGCTTTAAGCGGGTTCAGTTTACGCCGGATTTGATGCCGGGAGATATTATCGGAACCGAAATTCTGGAAGAAGATCATGAAACCGGTAAAAAATTCTTCAAGTTTAACCAGGGACCTATTTTTGCAAACGTTGTTCTGGCCGATGAAATAAACCGGACACCACCTAAAACACAGGCGGCTTTACTCGAAGCGATGCAGGAAAAAAGTGTTACTTATGGCGGGACAAATTATGAACTTCCAAGTCCGTTCCTGATTATAGCAACACAGAACCCGATTGAACAGGCCGGAACTTACCCTTTGCCAGAGGCACAGCTCGACCGGTTTTTGCTTTACATCAAGCTGAATTATCCAAACGAACAGGAAGAGCTGGATGTATTAAAAGGAACCACGGGCACTTTCCGTCCAACTATCAACAGAATATTGTCGGACGTGGATATCGTTGAATTACAAAAACTGACACGGCAGGTTCACATCAGCGATGAACTGATAGAGTGGATTAACAAGCTGGTTCGAGCAACACGGCCTGTGGGCAGCCCATCAGACTTTGTAAAAGAATGGTGTGACTGGGGAGCTGGTCCGCGTGCCGGGCAGGCCCTGGTATTATGCGCCAAAGCAAGAGCCGTTTTGAACGAAAGATTTGCTGTCATTCCCGAAGACATTCATACACTCGCATATCCAATTTTCCGCCATCGGATTGCCATGAATTTCAGGGCAGAAGCAGAAAATATCACAACCGATCAGGTAATTGGCGAGTTGTTGAAAACACTGAAGCAAGCGAAATAGTCATAGCTCCGGAGTGGCTCCCTGTTTCTAGTAAATGGTAGGAGTAACAGTTGCCGGCTCCAACGGAGCCTCCTATACCTGGAAAAACAGGAAACTCCCAGGGAGTTAATTCGATTTCAATCTTTTTTTGCTGTAAACAGGATGCCCCAATGGGGCTTTTGAAACAAAACAAATGGTTAAAACAACTGGCTTACTGGCTTCGGATCTGATCAAACTCAAAAACCTGCAGCTGACCGGAAAACTGGTTAGTGAGGAATTGATGTTGGGGATTCATACAAGTAAGCGGTCCGGATTGGGAACCGAATTTGAACAATACCGGCATTACCAGCCAGGCGATGATCCCAAAAGAATTGACTGGAAGTTATTTGCAAGAACAGATAAACATCTGGTGCGGGAGTCATCCACGGAAAGTGATAAGCAGGTCCGTTTTGTACTGGACCTTTCCGGTTCTATGAATTATGCGGAGAAAGGTATCAGCAGGCTGACTTATGCACAAATACTGCTGGCTTCACTGGCTTATTTGTGTTATATACAAAACGACCAGATGAGTCTGTATACGCTGCAAAACGGCTCTATCCAAACGCTTACCGGAACGGGATCATCTTCGTCAGGCAAACAGTCTTTTCAAAAAATACTGGTGGGTTTGGAAAAAACAGTTGCCGGAGGTGAATGGAAAATGGATCCGGAACAGCAGATTAAATTTCCGGAATTTCAAAATAAAGGCAAAGAGCAGCTGATATTTGTTACCGACTTTTTGCAGGCAGGAGAGGAGTGGCTTAGGTTGATCAGGTCTCTTGCTAATCCGAGAAGAGAAATTGTTATTTTTCAGATTTTGGGTGAGCAGGAAACAGATTTTAATCTCAAAGGTTTTTATCGTTTTAAGGATTTGGAGACCGGAAGGGAAATTGAACTTGATGCAGAATCGGTTCGTGAGAAGTTTGTCGAATCATCCGCGGCCTATCTTGAAAAGGTAAAAACCGAACTGCAAATCCCGCATGTACATCTGGTGAGAGCAAAACTGGCCGATCCGCTGGGAATGGTTTTAAAAACATTTTTAACAAAACGAAAAGGATAATGGTCTTTCTGCAACCTGCTTTACTTTGGGGTGCGCTGGCCGTCGCCATACCCGTTATTATTCATTTTTGGTATCAGAAAAAGGGACAGACTATTGCCTGGGCCGCAAGTCAGTGGTTGACAGACAAAACCAGTCTTCAGCATCGGGGACTGAGACTTGATGAAATTTTACTCTTGCTGTTAAGATGCCTGATGGTCATTTTGTTAGTTCTGTTGCTAAGCAAACCTATTGCCGAATGGCTGAATAAAGACAAGACTACATCCAAAGTGCACCTTATTCAACCCGATGAAAGGCTTGTCAGCAATTTCCGGTTTGAGTTGGAAGAAGCTTTAAAAAAGGGAGAAAAAGTTTTCTGGATCGGTCAGGAAACAGAGCAGGTTAAGGACCTAGCGATCTTGCCAAAACAGTATGCGCAATTTTTACTTTTACAAAATAGTATTTCAAAAGCCGGGAGTCACGGGGGTGAGCTGAATTTGTACATTAACAATACCGGCAGCCTGGCAAACTTACCTCCAATTTACACACCAGAATCTTTCAAGCTTCACTCCATCGCAGATTCTGCAACAGTTGGAAAGATCCCATATCTGGAATTGGGAGAAGGGAAAAAAATGTTCACGGATATTAAAACGGGGCTTTTGAAAACTGCATCGGATCAAACCGGAAGTTTCACTTCTGAACCTGTTCATAAAGGAAAAATTAAAGTTTTGCTGGACTATAAAAATCCTGTCGAACAACAAACAGTCCAGGCGTCTTTACTTGCTTTGGAAGAGATTTATGGTGTTCCTTTTGCCTTGGATCTCATAAAAAAAACAGACATAAAATACGACTGGATACTTTTGGATCAGCAAATTATAGCCCCTGATCCACGAGTTTTATATGTGCTTTCGGGAGATATTCGGGATAAATATTTGACTGATAACGTCTTTCAATTGCAGGATTCGCTGCGCGTGCCCACTTCGGAATTGGTCAGAAACGGACAGTTGCCCGAATGGCTGGGAGAGGCGATGGTTCAGTTTTATAAGCTCAAAACAACCAAAAATCTGTTGAGTCAGCAGCAGTTGAACGCAACGTTTGTCAAAAGTAAACCTGTCATAAATCAGTCGTCTGTGAAAATACATCAATGGCTTTTGTTGCTTTTTGTAATCACTTTATTAATTGAGCGCTGGATCGCGTTGAAAAAAACTGTCACCCAGAATTATGCTTGAACTACAAAAACTGATAGGTGCTGTTACGAATCAGCTTTATGCCAACGCTGTGCTTCGGTGTGTTCTGTTGGCAGCATCCGCTTTTCTGATTGTTTCGGCTTTAACTTCGTCTGCTTTTACTCCGGTATTGGCGGCTACGGCGGGTTTAGGTATTGGGATTTATCTTACACAGATATTTCAAAGTAAAAAACCGAAGGCAATATCGCTGATTCATTCCTATGTGGGCGAAACAGAATACAGCCTGCATCTGCTTGAAAAAGAAGTACTAAACCTGGCTGAGCAATTGCAGCTGGAACGTCTCGGTTACGTCTCAGGTGATGTTCAGTTTCCTTTCAGCAAGTTGTATTCCGGAATTGGAATATATGCCGGGCTGTTTTTATTCTCAGCTGCCTTTTATTTTACCTATCCAAAAATCAGTTTTGCTGCCAGAAACGATACAGGTATTCCGGAAAAATCTGAAAATATTCCTGGCAAGGTAGAGCCGCTCGTTCCACCGGTTTTTGAATTCGCCAAGGTGACAATTCAACCTCCTGCCTATACCAGGTTGCCTAAAAAACAAACCGAAGATCTTAACGTAAGCGCAATCAGCGGGTCGGCTTTGCAATGGAATATCGGATTTAGTCACAATCAGAATTTGTCGGTTCGTTTGGCAAATAACCGCGGAGAAGAAGTTCATTTCAAAAGTGACGGACAAACTTTTCAGTATACAGATAAACTTGCCGGTTCCGGGTTATATGCGATTAAAGCATACTGGAAAGATTCACTGGTTTATCAATCTGATTTTTACAGGCTCGAAGCACTGCCCGACCTGGCTCCTAAAATTGAGCCTGCTTCCAAAGAATTGTATAAATATCATTTACTTAAAGACAGTAAGTCTTTAAACATTTCTGCCAAAATTTCAGATGATTTTCGTGTGCGCCAGGCCTTTATCGTTGCGACGGTTGCACGTGGTTCAGGTGAAAATGTAAAGTTTCGGGAGATGAAATTTCCTTTAAGTCCTTCGGATTTTAAGGAAGCCAATATGCAAAAGGTAATTGACCTCAAAGCACTTAATTTTACTCCGGGTGATGAGTTATACTATTATTGGGCTGCGGTTGATAACAAGCAGCCGGAGGCTAATTTTACCAAATCGGATACCTACTTCCTGGTCTATAAAGACACGGCTCAGGTAGAGGAGGCAGAGCTGGCAACGATGGCGGTTAACATTATGCCGGAATATTTCCGCAGCCAGCGCCAGATTATCATTGACACCGAAAAACTGATTTCCAGGAAAAAGAAAATTTCTAAAAAGGAATTTTCATCGATTTCCAATGAAATCGGATTTGATCAAAAAGTACTTCGTTTGCGGTATGGACAGTATTTGGGTGAGGAATTTGAACAAAATCTTGGAGGCGGTGGTGGCCCGCCTGACGACCAGGACGCGGCTGGCGGAAACATACTGGATGCCTACACCCACAAATCCGATGGAGATGGTGAAGCAGCCGAGCGTCGGGCATCTGAACCGGCGCATAAGGAAGAAGGGCATTCTCATGCCGACGAACACGGAGGTGGTGAACCTAAGGATGCCTTGGCTGAAATTATGGAGCAGTATACCCACTCACATGATGACGCGGAAACCAATACGTTTTACGAGCAGTCTACCCGAAGTCTGCTGAAAATGGCATTAGAAAATATGTGGCAGTCGGAATTACATTTACGGATGTACGAACCGGAAAAGGCGATGCCTTACGAGCACAAGGCGCTGGAATTTTTGAAATCGGCGCAGCATAAAGCACGAACATTTGTCAAGAAAAGTGGCTACGATCCACCGCCTATCAAAGAAAAGGAAAAACGTCTGAGTGGAGAATTAAAGGATGTCAATTCGAATCTGGCGTCAGAAAAGATCTACGATCAAAAACGGACGGAACAACTTGCTGCCGAGGTTTTAGGATATCTGGATTACATGGGCAGCAACACAACCCGACAAAACAAGTTGCAACTTGCCGGTGCGACTTTATCTGAGCGGCTTATGAACAGCGGTCCACTCAACGGCGGACTTCAAAACTGGGCTGTTATTGCTTCTCTACAAAAACTGGTAAGTGGTAAAATGCTATCTGACAGGGAGAAACAGCAGCTTAAAACGGAGCTATACAAGCGTTCGAATCCTTCCGTACAAAGCAGTCGGAGCTATTCAAGTGATAAGAAACTGGAAGAAGCTTTCTGGAAAAAAATGCGCTAGACCTGCAGACTTTCCAAGTCTTCAAGACTTGGAAAGTCAAAACCAGGAAGGTAAAATAAATTAACATATGATTCAATTTAACTACGACTGGTCGGATTTTTTAAACCAGCTCATATTTGTGCTTGCCGTTGCTGTTCTTCCAATGCAGCTGTGGTTGCTGGTTTTTAGGAATTCATCAGGATTTACAGGCAGACAAGCACTGAAATTGGGTCTTAATGTTGTGCTTTGGGTTGCAGTGATGGGTTTTATTTTACAGCCTTATTTAAAAAGAGAATCGTCATCTGCAACCGGGATTATTTTTGGTAAAAATGTTTCCTCGGAATTTGCGAAGTCACTAACCGATAGTTTGAAATCAGCCGAAATTTTAGACTTTTCAAGTCTTCAAGACTTGGAAAGTCTGGCTAGTCTTGATACTGTAATTTTAGCAGGAGCGGATTTTCATCCATCTGTTTTTTCAACATTGCTTCAATCGGAACATCATCCGGCCATTAAATATATTTCCTACGTTAAGCCGGACCAATTGCAGGAATTAACCTGGAAAGCGATTCTTAGAAAAGGCGAAATGCAGAAGGTTAAAGGACATATAAAATCTTCCGTCGCGCAGGTTCTGAAACTTAGTTACGGCAGCCAGACTTTGGATTCAGTTAAATTAAATAAAGAAACGAAATCATTCACTCTGAATTTTCCGGTTTTTACAGAAGGACGAAGTTCGGTAGATTTGTCTCTAAATGGCAAAATCATTGATACCTTGCGATTCTATGCCCGACCGTCCGAGCCGTTGACTTTTCAGTTCATACTTGATAATCCGGATTTTGAGAGCCGTAATCTTGCGGGTTGGCTGGGGAAAAACGGGCATTCGGTTTTATACACTACGGCTCTTTCAAAAGACATTCAAAGCAAACTCACAATTAACAAGGCAAAGGATCCTGATGTAGTGATTACTGATCCGGGAAATGCTTCAAACAGTATTGTCAAAAAAGCAGTTGCCAATGGTAAAAGTGTGTTGTTCATCAATCTGACAAATCCTTTAAAAGAAATTGCCGCTATCAATGGTACTTTGGGAACAAAGATTCAAACCAGAAGAAGTTCTAATGAAGAGGCCGTTACCATTTCGCCTGAGCTGACTGCTTTGCCATACCAGTTTGTCGCTTCCAATCATGCTGTGTTGGTTCCCGGATACCCGGTGTTGGTTGAGAAAACAAGGGGAAATATTGGCGTGAGCCTTCTGAACGAAACGTTTCCACTGATGCTGACAGGTGACAGCGTTGCTTATCAGAAAGTTTGGAACGCGATTTTGGCCATTGTGCATCCGCCGACTAAATCAAACATAGATCTTACAGCCCCGATATACCAGAATTTAAAAACCACAATTAACCTGAATAATTTTCCAAAAAAACCAAAGCTGTTACAAGTTGAAGACGATACTGTTTTCCTGAATGGCTCCGCATTGAACGTTCAATCGGCAACTGGTTCCTTTAGTCCCGTACAGTCGGGTTGGCTTACTTTATCCGATTCTTTGGGAACTGAAATGTTTGTTCAAAACGCAGGTGAAACCTTTAATCTCACAAAAATGCAGGATTTTCTACGCACTTATAATACTTACAAAACAAGATTGACCGAAGCAATGATTGGCCCTGACCGGAAGATTGAAGAAGGAATCAAAAGGCAGTTTTCTTCCTGGATGTGGTTTGGGATTGTGATGGTCTGTTTGGCGGCAGTTTGGGTTGAAGGGAAGTTGTGAAAAGAGAAAGAATATATTTGATCAGGTAAACCCAATCCCATAATAACCTAAACGATTAAATTTAACTTGGTAATAAGATCAGGTAAAAATACTCTTTTCACTTCCCAAACTATGGCATAATCAATGCCGAAGTAGTCATGTACAATTCTGTTCCTAAATCCGCGTATCCTGTGCCAGTTAATTTCTGGATGTTGATCTTTGAAATCATCTGATAGCCGGTTCGATGCCTCACCAATTATTTCAAAATTTCTTACCACGGCATCCACTGTTTTACTATCGTTGATAAAATCTTCGAATGAGTATGATCTGTGTATTCCAGTATTTTTATACCACTGTTCAAAATGTCCTGTACTAGAAGTTGTGGGTTCCGCTTAGACATAGATAATTTCTGATTGTATCGCCTGAAAGTATTTGGGTTTTATACCATTCCTGGAAACGAGATCAACATTTTTCCTGATCTTACTTTCAATATAATCGGCCAGGTCAACAAATTCAATTCCGATAGGCCGGTTAAACTCAACGATAATATCAACGTCACTGGAATCGGTAAAATCGTTACGAACAATTGAGCCAAATAAACCTGTAGAGCTGACATGAAACTTTTCAACCAGCTCATTTTCAACTGCATAAGAATTTGCCGTATGGATGATAGTTCTGTCATTTCACAAATATAGATAAGTTTCACTGGAGCAAAAACGCTGCTTTATGTTATTTGCTGATATTCAGTTTATCTTATCCGGGATTTGTTAAAGTGACTTTCTAAGATGCAATTAGTAACTTGGCAAATCAAAAATGATCACGCCATGAAAATCGCTACCTTCAGTACGCACCACTACGACGAACAGTTCCTGAATGAATACAATACCGGTCATGATATCACTTTTATGAAAGTACCGTTAAACGAACAAACGGCGTTGCTTACAAAAGGATTTGATGCAGTTTGTGTTTTTGTAAACGACGTGATCAATAAAGCGGTGCTGACGGTACTGGCCGATAACGGAGTGCAACTTGTTGTATTACGCTGCGCAGGGTTTAATAACGTGGATATTAAGGCGGCCCGGGAATTAGGTATTTCAGTTGTTCGTGTTCCTGCATATTCGCCGGAGGCCGTTGCCGAACATGCGATGGCGTTGATCCTGACACTAAACCGAAAAACGCATAAAGCTTACAACCGCATAAGGGAAGGCAATTTTTCTCTGGAAAGACTGATGGGTTTTAACCTCCACAACCGGAAAGCTGCCGTGATCGGCACAGGAAGTATCGGTAAAGCTTTTTGCAAAATATTAAGTGGTTTTGGCTGTAACATTGCTGCTTTTGACATTCATCTCGATCCTGCTTTGCAGCAATCCGGCGTAGTGTATGGAACGCTGGAAGAGACACTTGCGGATGCCGATATTGTTTCACTGCATTGTCCGTTACTGGAAAGTACTCACCATTTGATCAACGCAGATACATTAAAACTGTTTAAGCCGGGTGCGATGCTTATCAATACGAGCCGGGGCGGACTTGTTCATACGTCTGACGTAATAGAAGGATTAAAAAGCGGACAACTTGGTTCATTGGGACTGGATGTTTATGAGCAGGAAGCTAATTTGTTTTTCAGGGATTTTTCAGAAGATATTATCCAGGATGATCTCATCGCCCGGCTTATTTCTTTCCCCAACGTGCTGATTACCTCACACCAGGGATTCTTCACCAAAGAGGCGATGGAACAGATTGCGGTTATTTCGTTTAAGAATATTGACGCGTTTGTAGCAAATGAAGAATTGGTGAATAAAGTTGTATAAGATAATCCAGGATTCATATTTTAAATTTTATTACTTATTTTTGAGTGAAAAAATTAAGTGTTTTGTAACGAAAGCGATATGATGATCGACATTGTGGAAAGCTATATTGAATTAAAAAAAAATATGGCAAATCTTATCAATAAATCGGGTTATAAAAATTCCTTCCTCGCAGAGCAAATTGGTATACCGGCACCAACCTTTAGCGTAAAAAAACAGCGTGGGAACTGGACTGAATCTGAGATAAAACAGATTTTGGCAATAATAGAAAATGAAAAACTTGAAGACTATTTCATGGTGGAATTGATGGAGGCGGCAAAAGAGGAGCCAACCTTTCCTATATCTCAGCTGAAAGCAGAAATGGGATGGAAGTAAGGTATAAAATAAGGTTTAAAAAGGCGCTTCTGTCTACCCCTAAACATATCCAAAAATCCGTATTTGATTTGGTTCTCCGGCTGGAACCTTCTGAAACACTTGAAGAAGCAGGTGTTGATTACAAGCGAATGGAAGGTCAGAAAAAGACGGATAACTATTACAGAATCCGTATAGGTCAATATCGGTTAGGTCTTGAATATCTCAAACCTGAGGTTGTACTAATAACCATTTTAATTCGTGGGGACATTTATAAGGTGTTTCCTCCTAAATAAAACTGCCAGTCAGCGCTTCTGCATAAACACTTCCGATTGGTATTACATGAGTTCCAACGTGTAATTGTTGCCTTTCAATCCTGCTGACTTTATTCTTTGCTACAACAAAAGATCGGTGAATACGAATAAAATCCTTCTCAGGCAGTAACAAAAGCGTTTCTTGCATGGTCAGACGGGGCACAACCCGTCTGTTGGTAAGCGTGAAAATCATGTAGTTACCTGAACTTTCGATAAATTGAATTTCAGTAAAAAATACCTTAACCTGTTCATACCCCGATTTTAAAAAGATGAAATCCGGCTTTTGCTGAAAAGCATTTTCTCTTAGGGCAAGCATATCATTTACCTTATTACATGCTTTTAGAAACCGTTCCTGAGAAAAAGGTTTCAGTAGATAATCCACCGCGTCGAGTTCGTAACTTTTAACAGCATGCTCGGTGTAAGCTGTTGTAAAAATAACCAGCGGTTTATTTTTCAGACGCTGGTAAAAATCGATTCCCGAAATATCGGGCATTTTGATATCCAGGAAAATAAGGTCAACCTGATTATTTTCAAGGTATTTAAATGCCTCAAAAGCGTTAATATAGCTTGCTTCCAAACTGATAAAATCAACTTTAGAAGCAAGCGATGAAATAATGTCCAGCGCAATCGGCTCGTCATCAATAGCTATGGTCCGAATCATTTTTGTGCTTTAAAAAATGTAACCGATTGTGTAAGAGTGTCCTCATTTTTATTTGGTGATAAATTACTAAAAAATGTTCTGTCAGGACTAATTTGAACCGGTTCCGGAAAGGCTTTTTCCGGTAAAAATTGTTTGATGGAACCAATCATATTCCCAAGAAGGATAACTGCAAGTAAATAAACTATTTTCATGGCTCGAGGATAATGCTTATGTGGACGAAATATTCCATCTGGGACTGGCGAATCGTAAGCTCATGCCTGCGCGGATAAAGCAGCTGTAACCGCTGTTTTACGTTTTCCAGTCCAATTCCACCATGTTCACTTTCAGGGTCTGTTTCTGTTTTTGCATGAATGCTGTTATGAATGTCAAACTCAAGTCTGTTTCCTTCAAATCCAAGCGAAACATTGATCCATGATTTGTTCAGAAAACTGATTCCGTGTTTAAAGGCGTTTTCAACGAAAGGAATCAACAACATCGGGGCAATGGAATGATGGCAGGGAACATCGGATATATTTACCTCGACAACAACCTGTTCTGACCTTGCAAGACGCAGTTTTTGCAGGTGAATATAGTCCTTTAGGTATTCAATTTCGCGGGCAACGGGGATAAGGTCAAGGTTGTTTTCGTAAAGCATAAACCGCATCATATCACCTAGTTTCTGGATACCTTCGCTGGTTCTTTCTGCATTTTCCTGTATAGCTGTTCCGTATAGAGTATTTAAAACATTGAATAAAAAATGGGGGTTGATCTGGGAACGAAGAAAACTAAGGTCAGCAGAGGATTTGCCCAGTTCGGTTTTGAGTGTATAAAGCTGCTGAAGCTGTTGCTTATTCTGGCTGTAAACAAACCATGAAAATGAAACTGCAATTACCGAGGACACAATTGCCAGCGGGATAAAAGCATCCGGATCCGCAGCAATTCTATTTGGGCCGACTATTTGAAAAAATACAAAAAATGAAAAACAGATGCCTAGGATTGAAATTGAAAGTCTAGAAAGGTATAGCATTCTGCCCTTTTTCTGAAAACCCGGAATGAGCCAGTAGAGATTCAGAGCATAAATGAAATAACCCAGCGGAACAATGGTTAGCCAGACTAGTCCAAAACTGCCATTGCCTGTAAAGATCAGGACGAACAAAACCAGGGCCCAGAGCGAAAATACAACCACAAATTCTCTGAGAATCTTCGCTTTCAGTGTCTGACTTTGCGTCTGGTCCAGCAGATAAAACTGAATAAGTGTTTTGGCAGCCCCGTAGAAAAATAGAACCAGGAATATCTGAACCGCCAACGGCAGGTTATGGATAAAACCTTCCAGGAAATTCGGGTTGTTTAAAATGTGCTGATAACGGAAACTGGTTGCCGTGCAGCACGCAAGAAAAATAAACGTAACGAGCGACCAAAATCCGAGCCAGTTCCATTTTTTTACAAACTGGTATTTTGGGAAAACGTATCCATTTAAAAAAAGGAAAGAAAAATATATCGCAAGTACCAGCGATATATCCGGGAATGTTACATATTGCCAATGGTCATAAATCAACCCCTTTTCGCGAAAAGGTTTTGAAAGCACATCCATATCCTGCGGCTGACTGGTTAGTGTCAGCGCATTGTTGATAAAAATGTAAATGCTGAATAAAGCAATGAGCGTTGCAGCCCAGAATTCAATTTTGCGGAGTTTCATATAGCTTTTTTGTTTCTTGCTACAATGTTAGTCCCGCTATTTTCATTAAAAAAATGTTAGGTACGGAAACCCCGATCTATGTGACGAAATGCCTATCTGCCACAAATTCCAACAAAATCGCAGTACGTGCAGGTGTTTAGTTCTTCGGTTTTGCGGAACGGAATATCGGGATCCAGCATCTCATTGAGAATGTCGGTTAATATTCGTTCTGATTTGGAAATAAATATCTCCGGATCGAGACCTTCGGTGAGTTCGAGTGGGTTGGCAATAAGATTTTTAGGGTCACGGAAGGAGTAAAATCCGGATTTTACCAGATAATTCCCAAATTCATAGGTTTTTCCTTTTAAGTATAACCCTCTCTCATCCAGCATTTTGCGGTACATGAGATACTCGTAAAGCCAAAGCTGGCGCACGTAACCCATTTTTCTATCCGGGTCGGTACGGATTACTTCTTCTCTAAGTGTTGGATCAGATAATTTCTGGCGACCCGAAATTTCAACACTTCCCGTTTTATAATCCATCACATAAAGTGTCCCGTCTTCATCGAGTTCAATTCGGTCAATTTTTCCTCCGATGTTCACTGGAGTGAAACTTCCCTGTAGCACAAGCTGTATGCTGGTCCGCAGAGGCTGCTCAGCGGCCAGAATTTTCCGCCTTGGTTTCTGGTTCATCTGGTGTCTGAGAAAGGTCAGCATTTGCTGCTCGCCAATCTGGTAATAAATCCGGTTGAGGCCAAGATCTGTGACATAACCACGGAAAAGGGTATCAAATTCCTGTTTCAAAACAGCTTTAATTTCCTCTTCGGAAGGGTCTGTTTCGTTTAAGAAATATTCCTGATCCAGTCTTTCCAGACAGCTATGCAGCCAGGTCCCGATTTTGTCCATGCCGAGTTCTTCCTCCACATCTTCCTTTTCCTGTACACCCACAATGTGTTTGAGATAAAACTGCATAGGGCAGCGGATAAATTCATTCAGATGGGTGGGATAGAGGCCTTTGCCACCCAGATAACCACGGATTGCAGCAAGAATTCCTTCGTCTTTCTGGATAAATTCTTCCGGTTCTTCTCTTTTGCCGGATTCAAATACAACCGTTTTATTTTCAATGTGGATTAAAGGATTGTATTGCGTCAGCTCGTACTCAACCTGCTGTATAAAACGGCTCTTTTCTCCTCCTCCCGGCGCATCGTTGGTGCTGGTGTAAAGCATGTGAACCTCAGAAGCACGCTGGAGCAAATGGTAAAAATGATAAGACATCACCGCTTCCTGATGCTGGTGGGTTGGCAAACCGACAGCCTGCGCCGCATCAAAAGGGATAAGCGAATTTTGTCTTTTTGCCTGAGGCAATATTCCCTCATTGACTGATAAAATAATGATTCGTTCAAAATCCAGCGCCCGTGTTTCCAGCATTCCCAGAATCTGCAGATCACTGATAGGCTCGCCGCTGAAAGGGATTCGTGTTTGCCTGATCAGTTCAAACATAAACGAACGGAGCGTTTTCAAAGTAATCGGTTCCGTCCGCTCTTCGAGGGTTTGTTCAAATTGTTTTAGCAGTGTATAAAACAGATATAAATACTCCGTTTCCAAAGCGTTTTTATAATCTTTGTAAACATCGCGAAGCAAATCAATCAGTTGATAAAACGAGCTAAGGACAGAGACCGAATTGTTTTTTTGCCAATGCGTGAACAGGATTTTAAACAAAATATGCCCGTTCCCCAATTCCATCAATTCATCTGAACTCAGGAAAACACGGTTCTGATCCGTTATTTCTCGAAGTGTTTTCTGAACAATAGTTTGGCCATCTTCTTCCGGTTTCAGCACGACATATTCATAGTGCCGGAGAAAAGGGTGGTTCAAAACTTTACTGATTGATTTATGACCGAATTTCGGAACGCGTATTGTGCGTCCGCTCTTGTTACGAAACTCAACTACGTTTTGCTGTAATTCGAAAATGCTGTCAATCAGCGTGTAAAGCAGCGAACTACGCAGCGACAAACCCATGGTAACGTTCAGGTCTGTTACGCCTTCGTCCAGCGAATAGAGCATTGGCATCAGCAGATTTTCATCCGCAAGAACAATCGCAGTCAAAACCGGCTCATCGGGATTGTCTTTTTCCCGCATTGTCCTGTAAAGCTGGCCTGCTACCTTGGTTTGCAGGGTCGCATTGGGAACGCCATATAACGTGATGTGTTTTTCGGAGGTAAGCAAATGATCTGTCGACCAATTCCACTCTGCGCCAAAACGTCTGTCTTTCTGATAATCCCGTAAGCTTTTTCCTGCCTCAACGCCCGTATTTTCATGCATGTAATACAAATCCGAATCCCAGAGGGCTTCCGCTTTTCCTGCTTTTACCAGGGCAGTAACAATCCTTTTTTCAGAGTCCGTAAATGCATTAAATCCTGCAAAATAGATCTTTTTATATTCCGAATCTGAAACTAATAGCGTATCAACATTTTCTGCCAGCTGCCGGTAAGCCATTCCACGGTAGGCTTTATTTTTTTGTAAAAGCCTCTCCCTGAATGCAACGTATATTTTTTTTATATTATTAAACAGCGAAAAATATTGCTTCGTACCTCCGCTGTCCTGTAAGATCCGGTCGCTCGGCAGGCTTTCCTGCCATCTCGAAATGGCCCTTACTTCGGACAGATAATCAAACAGATAAGTTGTATCAACCAGATACTGATCAATTCTGTCCAGGTCACTTAAAAGTACAGAAGCCCAGCCCATAAAACGGTCGAACTGGAGATCGGGATCAATGTCTTTAAAAGTTTCGTAGAGTTCAAAAAGCAGGTGTACAGAATCTTCAATCTGAAGAGTACAAATGTTTTCCACGAAATCATCTACGGCCAGCACGGTCGGGCTCATGATGGGTTCCTTGGTAGCATTGGCCAGCTCCTGTATTACAAAAAAAGCCGCCCTTTTCGTAGGAACTACAATCGTAATTCCGGTAAGGTCGGTAGGATGATTTCTGAAAATATGAGCGGCGACTTGCTGCAGGAACGTTTGCATGCTTTGTTGGTTAAGCGCGGTTTCAGGAGTTTTAAATAGAGTAAATTACAACTCTAATGTATCCGGTCTCCTCTTGGTTTCAGTGTTTTAATGATCTCTGCTTCTTCGTAGAGCAATTCCTTCCAACGGTTACGAACCAGGTCTTGTGGAATATATTCTTCCGCAAGTTCGATGAACGTCCGGTAATGCCCGGCTTCGGAAATCATAAGTTCACGGTAGAATTTCTGTAAAGACGGGTCTTCCAGCGATTCTGACAGTAATTTAAAACGTTCACAGCTTCTTGCTTCAATTAATGCACAAATCAAAAGCCGGTCAAGAAGTGCTTCTTCGTAATCACCTTTATTCCGAACCAGTTTTAAGAGCTGCCCAACGTATTCATCTTTTCGCTGCCGGCCAAGCGGAATATTTCTTTTCCTAAGTTCTTTCAAAACAGCCTGAAAATGCCCCCATTCCTCTGCAACGATTGGCGTGAGCGTTTCCACAATTTTTGGTTTTTCCGGATAATGTACGATCAGCGAAATACAGCTGGATGCGGCTTTCTGTTCGCAATATGCATGGTCAATCAGCACATCGCCGATTTGCATCGCAGCGATATTGACCCACCTGGGATCAGTTGGAAGTTCAAGACCTAATGTGGTAAGAGACATGTGGCAAATTTAATCAAATAAAGGCCAGTGTATGCCAAAAGAAAAAGCTCTTGCCTGTCCAAGATAACCCGGAGTTACGTAATAGCCGGCAGGGAATATATTGCCGCCGCCGCCCATGTTGAGATAAGACATCTGGAAAAACAGCCTTACTCTTTTAATACGTACATTAGCAAATGCATCCGTAACGACGCGTCCCTGAATCTGCGAAGTGTTTTGCCGGTAAAACTGCTGAGTTATCGGCATGTAGGCATCTGCATAATAAGTTGACCTGTATCTGGCAGCAATCCCCAGCTGAATGTATAAAACCTTCGCATAAATGAAGTCAAAAGTAACTTCTCCGCTGGCAAAAATATTGGGCACTTTAAAAATGTCGCTATTATCCGTCCCTGAAAAATAAGCCATTCCCGCAAAATTCCATCTTTTGAAATGACTTGCCGTAGTAGCACCGATGCGATAAATACCAAACCGCGGATCAAACTGGGTTGGAAGTGCCAGTGTGTCATAATATATGTAATCGACGATCTGATGGATTTGTGCTTCAGGTGTGAAATCGATACGTTTCGTTTTTAACGGAAGTGAAGCATAAAGTGTCAATACTTTCTGAGGGTCCAGATTATTACGCCAGTTAAAATGATTTCCCGAATAACGCTGCGCAATCAGATCCGGTGCTGTTTGGATAAGCTGAACACCTGCTTTTCCCCATTTCGTGTTTAATTCACCTTTCAGGTTATATTCTACATTTAAGGATAAATTCAATTCAGCCTCAGCGGTTAAATACTGAGCAGAATCTTTCAGATAATAGCCCAGCCAGGTTCCGAGGATATTATCAAATTTCAGGCCGGTGCGATAGGAAGTGTAAGGCGAACCCAGTTCATTTGGAACTTGTCCGGCCGTTTTCAGACCATACAAGCGTGGTCGCGCATAAGCCCGGTAGTTAAATCCGGAAAAATTTCCTTTAATACCCAGCTTGGTATCCAGCAACTTATAATAATTGTCCTGCCGGGTATAGGTAGAGTCGAACCGGACCATTTTGTACACCCCTTTTTCAATTCCTCTTTCCAGACTTAAATCGGTGAAGCGATTGATAACGCTGGTAAAATCTCCCTGCTGAAAAAGTTGAAAACCATTAGCCAGTTTATACTGCTGGTAAACATGAAAAACATGGCGTCGTTCCCAGGAATTAGCATCATCACTAATCCGGGCGGCACCTTCATAAGGATAGGGGTCAATAATTCCGGTTGTGGCATCTGCTTCCAGGATTACACCTCCCTGTTCCCGTACTTTTTGGTTTAAATGACGGTAATTAGCGAGTATAAGATATTTTTTGTCTTTGGAAAAAAAGCTTGCATGAAGCATGAAAGTCCAGTTTTGGCCTAAAAAGGCACCGGAACTAAGTGTGTTATAAACGCCATATTGTTTATTTGAAGTAAGCCTTTGAAAGTTCAGGCCAAAGTTCAGGCGTGAGTGCACGTTTTGAGAATATCCAAAGCGGCCCATTGATGTTTTTTTACCACCATTTACAAAAGTAAGATACGTATGCTGTGACTTGGTGTCGATGTATGGAACTTCATCCCTGATGGCGTAAGCGTCATAGGCACGGAGTCCTAATTGCGTACCAATATCCTGGCGCGGTTGAAAGAAAATACTTCTCGAAGCCGTTGCAATGTTTCCCAGGTCCACCAGCTTTCCCCATGACTGATCGATTGGCGACCAGCGATGGAAATTGGTCAGCGCAGTATCAACGCGATATCTTAGAGAATCCCGGTTGTTGAGAATATCGTTTTCGTAATAATGAAGCGTGGTTTTGGGACCATAAATATTTTTGGTGCTGTCATCCAGAACAGCAGTTCCGCCTCCACCACTACCTCCGCCGCCACCGGTTGGCATTCTCATTCCTCCGGGTAAACTAACCTGTGCCGAAACCTGATGGCCGGCAAAGATGAAGCTCAAAAAGACCCAGAATATTAAACTTAAAGCAATTCTCATAAAGGAAACTGTATTTCTGCCGAATTTATAATTGGTTATGGAAGGCGGTTTTTAAGCCATTCACTAAACGGTCCGGTATCTTTTCCAAAATCAACTGCAATGGGTATATAAGCAAATTGAGTGGCAAGACCTGATTTTTCGACCAGCGGTTTTAGTTTGACCATATCCTTTTCGGTTGTCACCACAAAAGTATCGTTTTTTAGGTACTTAATCAGTCGTTCCAGATCGGCAGATGTGTAATTATAATGATCAGGGAAAATTATTTCTTCAATAACGTTAAAATGCTGGCTCAGATGTGTAATGAACGTTTGTGGATTTGCGATTCCGGCCACCAGTTTAACATTCTTTAGCGTAACCTCGCTGCCGGAATAGTCGACAGGCTGTGCATACCGGATGGATGAGAAGAAAACCGGTGCTTTTGGATTGCTGTATTTTCTGATTTTTTCAATAATTTTTTTCCGATCCGATTCCGGTAAGTCAGTTGGAGATTTGGTTACCACAATCGCATCGGCACGTAAAGCGCCATTTCTGTTTTCTCTCAAACGACCAGCCGGAAAGGGTAGATCATTGTAAAAAGGTCGGTTGTAATCATTAAGCAAAATCTTAATATCCTGCTTTATTGCCCTGTGTTGAAATGCGTCGTCGAGTAGTAACAAATTATTATCCGGACGAAGATCCGCCAACTGCTTCGCGCCTTCCACACGTTTTTCACAAACAGCCACAGCCACTTTTTTACCATACTTTTGGAAATACTGAAGCGGTTCGTCACCAATATCTTCGGCTGTGGATTGTGACCCGGCCAACAGAAAACCCTTTGTTTTTCTGCCATATCCACGGCTTAAAATGGCAAGATGAAAATCAGGCTGAAGCATCCGTACAAGATACTCAGTCATAGGTGTTTTTCCAGTTCCGCCAACGGTCAGGTTTCCTATTGAAATTGTAAATTGTTCCGGTTTTTGAGATAAGAAAATATGCTGGTCGTACAATCTGTTACGTACACTGGTGACAGATCCGTAAATCCACGACAGCGGCGTAAGTATTGTTTTTATCCAATTATGTTCTTCCATGTATCTGCATAATTACATATTTTTTGGCTAATATTGTGCCCCCTGAAATCTGACATCGCCAATCATGCCGTTAAAAATTGTGTTTAAACCCCACCTGCTCAAATTTAAAAAGGAGGCAGGAACTTCACGGGGAGTGATGACACAGCGAAATTCCTGGATACTTAAAGTTACCGATTCCGATCAGCCGGGTATTGAGGGTTATGGCGAGTGCGGCCCGTTGCCGGGACTTAGCATTGACGATATTCCTGATTTTGAAGAACAGCTAACTTCTGTTTGCGAAACGTTTAATGAAATGGATCTTGAAGTTTTTCCTTTCAATCTTTCCATTATTTTAGAACAGATTGTTCCTGAACATCTTCCGTCTGCAAGATTTGGAATGGAAATGGCTTTGCTGGACTTTATGAACGGAGGTAAAAGGATCATTTACAAAAATGAATTTTCTGCTGGCCAAAAAGGAATTTTGATGAACGGCCTGATCTGGATGGGTTCCTGTGAAAATATGCTCGAACAGGTTGATCAAAAGCTGAGCCTGGGATTTTCTACATTAAAAATGAAAGTCGGGGCGATTGATTTTGAACAGGAACTTACCGTTTTAAGATCTGTCAGGAAGCGTTTTTCAAAAGACGAAATTACATTAAGGGTAGATGCAAACGGCGCTTTTCAGCCGGATGAAGTTAATGAAAAATTGAAACGACTGTCTGAATTTGACCTGCATTCAATAGAACAGCCAATCAAAGCCGGGCAGCATGATCGGATGGCAGAAATTTGTAAGTCATCTCCGGTACCCGTTGCGCTGGACGAAGAGCTAATCGGTATTTTTGATTATCGTGAAAAGTTTGCTCTGCTTAAAAAAATACAGCCGCCTTTTATCATTTTGAAACCTACATTACTCGGAGGTTTTCAGCATACAAAGGAATGGATCGAAATTGCAAACAGGCTCAATATCGGCTGGTGGGTAACTTCGGCTTTGGAGTCCAATATCGGTTTAAATGCAATAGCGCAGTTCACCGCAGCTTCTAACAATACTTTACCGCAGGGGCTGGGCACCGGTCAGCTGTATCACAATAATTTCGAATCCCCGTTGACCATTAAAAACGGATATCTGTTTTACGATCTGTCAGAAAGTTGGGAGTTGCCGGAGATTGTTTAAGGTTTTTTTTGTTTCCAATGTTTGACAGTTAGGGTTTAAACCTCAACGGAGCAACATTCAAACGTGCAAACAATCAAACATCAAAACAACAAGTTTAACATTGATACGACTAACTTACCCATTCTACACCCTTCCGTAACCATTCGAGCGTTTTTGCTTCTTTCGAACCGCTTTCAGGAATAAAATTATACTCCCAGTTGGCCTGCGGAGGTAAACTCATCAGGATGGATTCTGTTCTGCCGTTTGTTTCCAGTCCGAATTTTGTACCCCGGTCCCAAACCAGGTTGAACTCCACATAACGACCGCGGCGCAGGAATTGCCATTGTTTTTCTTTTTCGGTAAAAGGTTCGTCCCGGTGTTTGGTCATCAGCTTCGTATAAACAGGCGCAAAACTTTCTCCGATTTCCTTTACAAAAGCGAATAATTGTTCTTTTGATAAATTTTGGCCGTTTCCCGGTTCGTCCGGTTTGAGATAATCAAAAAAGATCCCGCCAATTCCTCTTGTCTCGTTTCTGTGGGGAATGTAAAAATAATCATCAGCCCATTCTTTAAACTTAGAATAGAAATCCGGGTGATGTTTGTCACAGGCTGTTTTTAAATGTTCGTGGAAATTTCTGGCATCTTCTTCAACGACATAATGCGGAGTAAGATCGATGCCGCCGCCAAACCAGCAGGTGCCATTATTCAGCTCAAAATAACGAACGTTCATGTGGATGATCGGTACGTTGGGATTGTTCGGATGCATCACAATGGAAACGCCTGTTGCGGTGAAGTGAAAATTATCGTTTTCTCCCAGGTTCATTTGTTGTCGTAAACGAGGATGTACTTCACCTTGAACCTTAGAGAAATTGACTCCGCCTTTTTCGATCACACTTCCGTTTTGAATCAACCGTGTGCGTCCGCCGCCGCCGGAATGATGTTCCCAAAGATCTTCCTGGAATTTAGCCGTTCCATCAGCCTCTTCAATCGAACTGCAAATATGATCCTGTAAACTTTTAAAAAACGATTCTATTTCTTCAACCTTCATTTTCTGATTCCTGTTGTGCCGGGCAAAAGTACGATAAATCTGAAAAGTGAGGCATCAAAATCCTATTTGCTCGAATTGCTTGCCGAGAATATTAGTTGGTTTGTGTTGGCTAAGACAGCACGGTTATCAACTGTTGAAATTCACCTGGCAGGTTGAGCTACTGTTGAATGTTCTTTTACCTCAATCGTAATTAAAGGAATTTATATAGAAAGCATGATACTCAATAGCACAGAATACGGTTGAATCGAAATGTCTTTGATACGGTGAATTTATTGATAAAATGTCTCCATCGGTCTATCAATGAAGGAGTTTTGACAAATCATTTTGAGATTAAAACAAGATTCTTTACGCGGTAGTCATAAGTTTTGTCAAAGTAATCATTCGTAAGCAAGTTGAGCTGATACTTGTAAATACGTCCTTTCAATGCTGCACCGTATAGTTTGCTGAGGTCATATTCGGCTATGTCGGAATATTTGTATTTATCCAATGCTGAATTTGGTACATGTTTGTCATTGATCCAAATTCCGAAAACGGTCGGTTTCTTCCAATTCTCAAACATTTCGGGAGTTGGTGCTTTTTTAACAGGCATGTCCATTTTGAAAATTGTTATTCCCGAATCATAAACTTTTATTTGCTGATCCTTGGTCATCAGCATATATAGGTCATACATCTGGTTTTCTAAATCGGACGACATCTCAACAATTGAGTATTTTAGCCCTTTTTCGGATGTTACATATTTCGTATGATTTTCAATCGTGCTTATAAACACTCCATACTTTTCCGCGGAAAGCCCAGGTCCGGATTTTTGCTCATACAGTCCCTTTGGACGCTTGGTTGGAATTGATTTGTCAGCTATTCTGATATTTCCTGACTTCATAACCGGCTCTGCCTTTTTTATAGCAGTATTACCCTTTTCCTGAGAGTAAATTTTTTCGCAAAAAACAAAAGCAATACAAAGGGTAAGCAATGGGGTAGCAAGTTTTTTCAGCATTTGAATGGTTTTGTTTGAGGTCCTGGTCATCATGGCTAGTCGTTGTTTGGTTATTGAATAGTTAAAACTGCTGGTGAGGTTCACTTGCTTTGTGCAAAGGATTTTATCTAAAAGCATTAACTGATAACTGCTTACACTGAAATGTTTCGAAATGACCGCTTCGTCGGCCAAGAATTCGTGATTAAGCTGAATGGCTTTTTTGTAGAAAAAAAAGAACGGATTAAACCAGTACAATGCCTGGATAACCTCTATGAAAAGAATATCGAGCGAATGTTTTTGCCTGACATGAGCCATTTCATGAATCAGTACTTCATCTTCGATCAACTTCTGCAGATAGTCGTTCTTGTTTACAAAAATGTGATTCAGGAAGGTAAAAGTTACCGTTGGTTCGGGCAGCAGTACTATGTTGATTCCCTGGTAAAAGATTAACTCGGTTCCGTATTTTTTAGAGAAAATGATGCGCAAATTACGGATTAGCCTGGCAAGCAGTAACAGGACTACAAAAATGTAAATACTTATTGGTGCATATTCCAGCCAGTTTGTATCAGACTTTGAAATGTCAATGTCAGATTTTACAGCTACGTTCCGTACGGTTAAATCCATCACAAAATTTGAGGTTCTATCATACTTAGAAATAGCTGTCGGTATCGAATCTGACTCTAATTCAATACTGACAAGCGGGACTACCAGCGAAAAAACAATGCCCGCAAGCAGATAAAATCTGTTAAAGCGACACATCTTTTCCTTTTGCAGAAAGAGATGATAGACGGCCAAAAGAATGCCGGAGCAAAGGATCGATTTAATGATGTAGCTAGTCATTTTTCTTTCTTTGAATTTCCTCGTCAATTACTTTTCTTAATTCTTCAAGCTCCTCGGTTGTCATGTTGGTGTCTTTCGCGAAAAATGACCCAAACTGTGAAATAGAGTCATTAAAAAATGTTTTGACGATCCCATTTACATGGTTGGTAAAATAGTCTGTCTTTTTTACCAGTGGATAATATTCCCTTGAATTGCCAAACAATGTATATCCCACAAAGCCTTTATCCTGCATTCTTTTTAAAAGGGTTGCAACGGTGGTGGTGGCAGGTTTTGGATCGGGAAAGCATTCAATCAGATCTTTCATAAAGACTTTTTTTTGCTTCCAGATGTATTGCATAATCTGTTCTTCGGTTTTTGTCAGCTGCATTCGTATTTGTTTTTTTTGCTCTACAATTTGATATATTGCTCTACAAATGTAGAATAAAAATGTATAAATAAAAATAATTCTTAAAATATTTATGTTAACATAATTTTTATGACCCGTTTCAAACGAAAAAAAGACGAAGCAGATGCCCCGTCTTTATGAAGATTAAACTGTTTGTTATTAGTCGTTTATTCTCAAAAATCCACCACTCAGGTTGAATACCAGTTCAAGCCGGCTGGATAATTTTATCTCCTGGTTAGTTTTGTCTTTTTCCCAATCTGTAATGAATTGGTCAGGATAGGTTTTTTGTACATATTCCAGGACTTTTAGCGGGATAACTGAGTCGGGAAGTTTTGTAGTTAACGTTCCCTCTGCATCGTAGCAATCGCCGTCTTTGTCAAAGCTCAATTTTACCTGGTTGTCAAGAATCACGTCAAAGCTTGTTTTCAAATCGTCTCTTTCTTTTACAACCTGCTGAATTGAGGCTGACGGAAAATGTGCTTCTACGTATTCCTTAGCTGAGTTTGGAAGGTTGTTTTCACTCACTACTTTTTCACTTTCGCAGGCTGTTAATAAAAACAGAAAAAGGGACAGGCCTAATAAATTTTTCATATTGATGTCGATTAGATGATTATTGTTTTCCATGTTATGACAGCTGTCCGCGGCGTTCCCCCTATGTGCCTGATGGAAATTTAAGATTTGTGATAAATGATTAGTATCGCCGAACAGGTTACTTTTACAGGAGATTAATTTTTTTACCCAATAACAAATGATCAGAATTCTCCTTTTGCTTGTCTTTACCGGCTCTCTTTCTTTTGCACAATCGTATACATCAACTATTCGCGGAACCGTAAAGGATGCAGATACCGGTATTCCGCTTGTTAATGCGAGTATTCAGCTTTCACCTGCCGGGTTGGGGATCGGCAGCAACGCAGAGGGTATTTTCAGATTTGACCGGATTCCTGTCGGACGATATGTTTTAACTGTTTCCTATCTGGGTTATGAGACGATCACGATTCCGGAAATTTTACTTGAATCAGGGAAAGAAAGTATTCAGGAGATCAGACTGAATCCTGCCGGCAGACAGCTGGATGAAGCAACAGTCGTATCGTCAGCCGGGCATGTTGCATTTAACAGTATACAGGCAATTACAATTGAGCAGACTTTACGTTATGCGGCAACCTATCTGGATCCGGCGCGGGTTGCTACATCCTTCGCTGGTGTAGCAACTACCAACGACCAGGCAAACGGACTGGTGATACGTGGTAATTCACCGAATAGCATGCAATGGCGGCTGGAAGGGGTTGAAATTGTTAATCCCAATCATCTTTCCAATGCAGGTACTTTTAGCGATCGTGCTACGCAAACTGGCGGCGGAGTGAATATTTTGAGTACACAGTTACTAGGTACAACCTATTTTCTGACAGGCGCATTTCCTGCTCAATATGGTAATGCCTTGTCGGGTGTTCTGGACATGAATCTGAGAAAGGGTAACGATGAAAAAACGGAATTCGTAGCACAGGTTGGGTTAATCGGACTGGATATTGCCGCCGAAGGTCCGTTTTCTAAAAAGTCAAAAGCATCCTACCTGGCAAATTACCGTTATTCATTTACCGGCTTGCTTGGGGCCATCGGAGTGGATTTTGGCGGCGAGTCAATTAATTTTCAGGATTTTTCATTTAATATCAATCTGCCGACCGCCAAAGCAGGAACGTTTACTTTTTTTGGTTTAGGCGGAAACAGCAGTAATACCTTTTCGCCTGACAAAGACACAACCGCCTGGGAGTTTCAAAAAGATGGATATAATATCATTTACAAAAATAAAATGGGGGCAGCCGGCGCAACTCATGCAATATCCCTGGGAAAAAGAAGTGCTTTAAATTCAACCGTTGTGGCTTCCGGACTCAGCACTTCCAGATATGCCTACACTGTAAATAAAGAAAATTTTGAAGACCGGAAGCTTTTTGAAAGCGACAAAATGGCGAAAAGCAAAATCTCGGCTAGCAGCATTATAACCCACAAATACAGCAGCGAGTTTCGTTTAAAAGGCGGTGTTTACGGAACCTGGCAATTCGACGAAATCACGCGCCCCGGTGATTTGGGCTTAATAAGCAACAGTATTAAAGGGTTTATTTTTCAGCCATTTGCAAGTTTAACTTACTACATTTCTCCTGTTTTAACTGCTGAGGTGGGCGTGCATTATCTGCATTATACCACTACCAGAAGTAATTCTTACGAACCAAGAGGTGCTTTGCGCTGGCAGGTGAGCAAGTCCGGGCAGTTTAGTTTTTCCTACGGGCGGCATAGTCAGCTTCAACTGCCACAGGTTTATTTGTCAGGATCCGATGCTTTTGCTTTTAACAGAAAAATCCACCCAACAAAATCCACTCAGTTTGTTGTAGGTTATCAAAAGAAATTCAGGAAAAGCAGCAGTCTGAAAGTGGAGGTTTATTCACAGGAACTTTACCAGGTACCTGTCAGTGCGTCGTCACAATCTTCATTTTCAGCAATTAATCTGGTGGAAACCTATATAGATCAAAACCTTGTCAATAATGGTACCGGTAACAATTACGGCGTGGAAGGGACTTATCAAAAGCTTCTTACTGATCAGTTTTATATTTTGCTGTCTGGGTCGCTATATAGTTCAAAGTATGTGGGTAGTGATGGAATTCGCCGCGACAGCCGGTTTAATGGCGGGCATACTTTCAGTTTTACAGGAGGTAAGGAATTTAAAAACAGGAAGGAAAGTACCTGGGGGATTAATACCAAGATACTTTGGATAGGAGGGTTTCGCGATACACCAATTGATTTCGAAGCTTCTTCTCAAAGTAATTCGACAGTTTACCTGAACGACCAGGCATTTACTTTAAAAATGAGAGATTATTTCCGGCCGGATCTTCGAATTTACTGGAAAAAAAGCAAAGCTAAGTTTAGCCGGACGCTTGCTTTGGATATTCAGAATATTTCCGGTACCAAAAACGATGCATACAGTTATTATGACACGTATCAGAAAAAAGTAGTGCGTCAAAATCAATTGGGCATGATTCCGGTTGTGAGTTATCGCTGGGAATTTTGATTCCTGTCTGAATGGCGCAGCCAGGCTGAACGGAAGGCGTTTATGCTCTGAACGGCAACTGGTTACGGTCTGAACGGCAAAGACGGGCTGAACGTTCGATACTAAACGGCCTATTATTTTACAAGAAAAAGACGTTCAATTTGAACTTTTCAAACAAGAACTTTGTAAAATAAAAGCAACAATACTTTACCTCAAAATGAAGTTTTAATTGCAGGTTAAAATGGGGGTGACTGGTATTGACAGCGGGCTGGAAGTCTGTGTGTAAGCATGTCGGGAGTTGAGAGTACCTCCCGTAAATAATATTCTCAAACAATAACTGGCGAATCTACTTACGCCATGGCTGCTTAATCCGGAGGATTAACCAAATGCCATCATCCCTCCAACCTACGTGCTGATGGTTGGGCTCCGGGGTGTCGCAAATCAGCGCTGGTTGAAATAGTGGTACGGAAATTCAACGAGACACCAGTATCTAAGGTTTTGACGCGGGTTCGCCTTGTACCTTGTCAGGCTCGAAAACTTAAACGAGGATAAGCATGTAGAAGGCGCAGGGTTTCCCTGTTCTGGACCAGGGTTCGAATCCCTGCATCTCCACGAAAAAGTCATACAAATCATTCAAAAGCCTGTTTAAATCATTTAAACAGGCTTTTTTGTTTCCCAAGGGGTATCAAAACTTATAAAAATGGACATAACTCCAGTGAGTTATTCGTGTAGTACGATGATCACAAAAAAAGTACTCACTGGGAGTGGTTTAAGTATTTGTTATTCAACTTGTTAACCTAATTTACATCTTGTTTCTTTTAGGGTAGAATCTGAACTTTGTTTCATTCTAAACGTACTTGAAAAATGATGGAAAAGACACTTGGGTTATTGTTTTATCTAAAACCCACAAAAAACGACAGAGGGGAAGATCGGTTTATCTATCTCAGAATCACAATTGATGGGAAGTCTAATGAGATTTCCCTGAAGCGAAAGTGGGTGGTTAGCCGGTGGAATTCGAGGTCCGGTCGTGCGCAGGGTAGCAAGGAGGATGCCAAAACATTAAATGTTTTTCTTGATACCGTTGCCCATAATGTTCATTATGCCCGCCGTAAGTTAATGGATGCTGGAAAAGAAGTTTCATCCGAAATGGTCCGTAACATATTATTAGGACAAGAGGAAAAGAAAAGGATGGTTTTGGAGTTATTTCAGATTCACAATGATCAAATGGAGAAGCTGGTAGGGAAGGACTTCGCCTATGGTACATTCCAGCGATATCAGACAAGTCTGGAACATACCAAAGCATTTATCTTATGGAAGTATGAGAAATCCGATATGGAAATCAGAGATCTAGATTATGACTTCATTTCTGAGTATTCTTTCTGGCTTAAAAGCGTTAGAAACTGCGGTCACAACGCAACGATGAAATATCTTTCAAATTTTAAGAAGATCGTTTTGAGCTGTGTTAAAAAAGGTTGGTTACCTAGAGATCCATTTTTTGGGTTTAAGCTGGCTCGTCGTGAAAAAGTCAGAGAATTCCTGACCAAAGACGAACTAAAAATGGTAGCGAATAAAAAGATCGAGATTGAACGTGTCGGACATGTGCGGGATATTTTTGTTTTCTGCTGTTACACAGGTCTTGCTTATATTGATGTGAAACAACTCCGCCGTAAAGAACTTTTGAAAGGTGTTGACGGCAAAGAATGGCTTATGACACAAAGGCAAAAAACTGAATCACCGACGCGTTTGCCACTACTTCCAAAGGCGCTGGAAATAGTTGCAAAGTATAGTTCGCATCCACAATGTGAAAAGTTAGATTTGGTTCTCCCTGTGTTGAGTAACCAGAAAATGAATGCTTATCTAAAAGAACTGGCTGATATTTGTGGTATTAAAAAAGTACTCACTTTTCACATTGCCAGACATACGTTTGCTACGACAGTAACCTTGAGTAATGGGGTGCCTATAGAAACCGTTTCAAAGATGCTTGGGCATAAAAACCTAAGTCAGACTCAACACTATGCAAAAATTATAGATCTGAAAGTGAGTGAAGATATGCAGCGGTTAGAGGATCGATTGGGTAATTAAATTAAGCCCCGAAAAGAGTATTTCTTTTCGGGGCTTAATTTGTTGGCGATAGAACAATATGAAATAGAACTCTGCTTTACACACGCTTCTTCGATGTCGCAATTTTCAAATACAGATTGGTCCTTCACCTATAACCTGGCATCGGCAAAATCTCGGAAAATCCATGTTACTTTGATATATGGATTTGCAGTGAAGCGTTTATTTGGCAGTAAAGGCTGATCATTAAAAAAAGCCTCAGTGATAAAATAACCTTAATTTCACGTGCAGCTGCAACATTGGGTTATTGTACCGGAAAACGGTGGTTTAAATGAAATATAATTATTCCAAAAGCGGCAATTAGAATTGTGGTTTAGAAGTAGATGGGCAATATTTTGGTTCAATAAATTTAAATAGGAGTGGGTTAAAATGAAATTTTACCCAAGAGCCGTATAGTCTAGCGAAAACCTGTTTCTTTGAACCTTGGCCTTGAATTTTCTCTCGACTTTACCGCAATAAACTAATGTTAAATCAGTACACTTTTTAGATTTAAAAATCATGAAGGAAGCCGGCTGCGACGCTGTTTTGATGATGATACTTTAAATCGGTACAGTTTCACTATTTATCTACTAACGCATTACCCGAAAAACTGATTCTCGATGTGAAGTCGCCACTTAATCAAGATTGCTAAATCGTCGGTTGGCAATATCATGCAAAACGCTGCGTCTTTTCGGTAATGATGTCCGTAAGAAAAAAACAAAATCTACGAATAGGAATGTATCCGTTAAGCTTACCAAAAATCGATGGTGAAACTGTAAATTATGTTGGATAGCAAAAATTCATTTTTACAACATATTAAACACTAACTCGCTTTTCTAACGTGCTTTTATGAATGCGCAAAAGGTTGGCTTGCGAATATCAAGCATCTCATATATTTAATCAACGATTTTTAACCTGAACGAGACTGTAAACTGAACTGTGTCACCTCTTAATTTGATCAAGGGGAAAAATAAGTAAATTTAACTTATAGACACGATGAAGACAAACGAATCCTTCGATTTTCAGCGCTTCAAAGAAGAAGCAATGCAAGGTCTCTACGACGGCAAAAAAATGGGCGGTACTGATGGTTTATTTGCTCCAATGTTAAAACATCTACTTGAATCTATGCTCGAAGGTGAGCTGAACAACCACCTCGAAGAAAGCAAAGCTGCTGGTGAGAGCAACCGTAAAAATGGAAAAACCAAATAGACTGTCCGAAGTCTTCAGTCAGGTCATTTAGAGATCGAAAGTAGTCGTGACCGCCAAGGTACTTTTGAGCCTAAAATCCTGCCAAAACGCCAATTAATCGTCACCGAAGAGCTTGAAGATAAAGTAATTGCGATGTATGCACGCGGTATGAGTACGCGCAATATCTCCGAGTATGTCAAGGAAATATATGCAATGGAGATTTCTGCTACCGAAATTTCTCATATCACAGACAAGATAATTCCGCTGATGAATGAATGGCGTAACAGGCCATTGGAAGCCGTTTATCCCTTCGTTTTCCTGGACTGCATGCATTATAAAGTGCGGGATAATGGAACCGTTGAATCGCGGGCAATTTATAACATATTGGGAATAACCCGTGAAGGGAAAAAAGATTTGATTGGGATTTATCTGTCTGAAAACGAGGGTGCTAAATTTTGGCTGTCCTTCCTAACAGATTTAAAACAACGCGGCGTTGAAGACATTTTAATCGCCTGTATAGATGGCTTGAAGGGCTTTCCAGAAGCTATTGAAGCGGTATTCCCAAAAACTAAAATTCAACTTTGTATAATTCATCAGATCCGTACCACTATCCGATATGTGCCTGAGAAAGATAAAAAGGCCGTTATTGCAGATTTGAAACCTGTTTACAAGGCAGTTAATCAGGAACAAGCATATGAAAAGCTATTGGAATTTGACGACAAATGGGGAAAAAGATATCCTTTGGCTGTGAAATCCTGGATGGATAATTGGATGAATCTATCGACCTTTTTTGAGTTTACTGCTGAAATAAGAAAGGTTATTTACACCACAAATGCTATCGAAGGAATGCATCGACAAATTCGTAAAGTAACAAAAACAAAAGGAGCATTTACCTCAGATCAGGCGCGACTAAAACTGGTATATTTGGTTGTAAGGGATCTTTCAAAAAAGTGGACGATGTCAATCCATAATTGGGGCTTGACGATGTCTCAATTGTATATTAAATTTGGTGACAGATTACAGGCAGATCGAGAATTTTTCCTGGGAGGATGAATCTTCCAAAATCAAACCCTGACACAGTTCAGCGTACACTCCCACCTGAACAGAAGTTGTTGTTTTATCTGGTTTAAGTATTCTGTTACTTTCGTTTATTAGAGTTTGGTGCTATTAAGGTCTACCTTGTAGATATTATTCCAATCCGACTACCTTATGCTTACAGCAGAACCACACCATATCATTGCAATAGGTGCTTCGGCGGGTGGCCTCGAGGAAATTAATACTTTTTTCGACCATACTCCAGTCGATGGCGTTTCCTATATCATTGTCCAGCATTTATCTGCCGAGTTCAAAAGCCGTATGGTTGAGCTGCTTTCCAGGCATAGTAAGCTCGCCGTGCAGCTGGCCGAAAACGGTATGTCAATACGGGGCAATCAGGTATATCTGATTCCAAATGACAAGTTTATGACCGTTCGCGGGCATTGTCTGTATTTAAGGGGCAGAGAGAATGACCGCAGTCCCCACATGACAATCAATACTTTTTTTTTATCGCTGGCGGCAGATTATGGCCCAAAAGCAATCGGGGTGGTCCTTTCAGGGATGGGATCGGACGGCACCGACGGTATCAAAGCCATAAAAAAAGCGGGCGGCCTGGTAATAGCCAGAGAGCCAGAAGGTACAGAGTTCCACAGCATGCCGGCTAACGCGATCGCAACCGGGATGGTGGATTTTATCCTTGAACCCGCATCCATGCCTGCTGTGATAGAAGATTATGTAAAACGAGACCTGGATTTAATGACCTCAGGTATTAATGATGAGCGGCACCTGGTTGAAATCATTGAACTGATCAATCAGCAGTTACCTCTTGACTTTTCTGACTATAAACAGTCCACCATACTGCGAAGGATAAAAAGAAGGGCAGCGTCCAATAACTTTGGCGAGCTGGAAAGCTACATTGAATTTGTTAAAGCAAATCCCCTTGAATTAGAAGCACTTGCCAAAGATTTTTTAATTAGCGTAACAGGTTTTTTTCGGGATACGGAGGCTTTTAATTTCGTCGAAACCAAGGTGCTGCCTGCTATTGTTACCGCCCTTGAACCACAACACGAGCTCAGAATGTGGGTGGCAGGATGCGCTACCGGGGAAGAAGCCTATTCGCTGGCTATGCTTATCAGTGAGCAGTTAGGTGATAAAATCAATAATTGTGTTGTCAAGATCTTCGCTACCGATATCGACAGTGCAGCATTGGCACATGGCGGTAAAGGTATATACCACTCCGGGATCATGGGCAATGTATCAAAAGACCGTCTTGAAAGGTTTTTTTTACTGGAAGGCGATAAGTACAGGGTAAAACCTGAGCTTCGCAAGATGGTGATTTTCGCCCAGCATGATCTGGTAAAAAACCCGCCGTACTGCAATATGCATTTTGTCAGTTGTCGGAACCTTCTGATCTACATGACACCGGCACTGCAAAAGAAAATTTACATGATGCTGCTTTTTGGCCTCAGACAACATGGATACCTGTTTTTGGGGTCCAGTGAAAATCCCATGCCGATCATGCAGAGCCTGGAAGTGGTAAGTAAAAAATTGAAAGTGTATAAGAACCTTGAAGCCAATCAGGCTGTCAGGTTTGATTCATTTTCGTTGCCCGAACTTTCATATAAAAGACCTGCTGACTCAACCTTTGCGCAAGAAGAAATATTGAAAAGCCCGGACCGGACCCTTGGCGATGCAGTCAGCGAGACTTTGAGTAAAAATCAGAAAGAGCTTGTCATATGTATTGATCAAAATGAACGGATCCTGAAATTCTATGGGGATAATACAAAATTTCTACTTCAGAAAATCATGACCAGTGATTTTACAGAGCTGCTTCCAGGTCCGTTGTCCGTAGCTTATAAAACAATGATCAATCAGGTAATCAAGACCGGAGAAGCTTCCTGGGTTAACGGAATAAAAATAAAACAGGGCCAGGATATCGTCGAAGTTACTTTGTCGATCATCCCAATGATTTTTAAAGGCCGGCCTAATGGATTTTTGGTAGTTCGTATTCAACAAGACAAATTACTTCAAATTTATACAGATGCCGATGCCGATCTGGCCTTTGATGAAGAAGTATATCTTAATAAGTATACACTCAGCCTGGAACAGGAAAATAAAGAGCTGAAGGAAAAACTTGCTATTTCGAATGAGAAATTATACTCGATGAATGAGAACATGCAGTCATTTAATGAGGAGCTGTTGTCTGCAAATGAGGAAATGCAGAGTACAAGTGAAGAAATGCAATCAATCAATGAGGAACTGCACACCATCAATTCCGACTACCAGTTTAAAAATAAAGAGCTTTTAGAGCTCAATGACGATCTCAATAATTATTTCCGAAGCAATATCAACGGACAGCTGTTTATAGATAGTGAACTCCGGCTGATAAAATTTTCCCCTGGCGCGGCTAAACTGATCAATGTTGTTGACGGTGATATCGGAAGGCCACTAGGCAACATCTCTACGAATTTTAAAATTGAGACCATTATTAAAGATATCAGACAGGTACTTGCCAGCGATGATCTTGTCGTAACAAAAGAGATTGAAGCGCAAAATGGCAAATGGTACCAGGCCATGACGATGCCTTATATCCGTCACAGCAGCAACAAAACCTCAGGGGCTATCATTACATTCAACGATATCTCTGAGCTAAAAAGGACACAGCAGCAACTCGATAAAAAAAATGAGATCCTGATGCGTATCAATGCTGACCTGGAAAATTTTGTCCACACAGCCTCGCATGATCTTCTGGACCCGCTAAATAGCATAGAAGGAAGTATCAGCGTGATGAATGCAATCAATGTCAATGATCCGGAGCTTAACGATTTTTTGCCGATCATAAACACTTCGGTGAAAAAATTCCGTTCCTTGATCAGTGAAATTGCCGTTGTGGCTAAAATTGAAAACGATTCTTTGCTAACCGAATTGGTCGACATGGATGAGATCCTGGACAACATCGACTGGAGCCTCACGGAGAAGATCAAATCCAGCGGGGTAGTAATTAAAAGGGATCTTCAGGTGAAACACATTGTATTTTCAAAAAAAAACCTGCGAAGTATTCTTTACAACCTTATTTCAAACGCAATTAAGTACCGATCGGAGAACTCGCCAGTCATCCATGTACGTATTGCCTCTGAAGACGACCATACCATACTTTCAGTCCAGGACAATGGAATGGGGATGGATAAACGGCATGTAGATAAAATTTTTGATAAATATAGCAGGCTCCATACCGAGATTGATGGTCATGGGATTGGGCTATACCTGGCTAAAAAGATAGTCAACGCATCTGGCGGTACCATTACCGTCGAAAGTGAGCCTGAAAAGGGAAGTAAGTTTACTATTTTATTGAGTAAAGTGCCTGCTGATTTGTAAATAATAATTAAAGATGAAAGATTGCGCTCCCCGTAACCAGGGTTAGAGATTAGAAGATGATATATAAAAGGATTGTAAGGTAAAAACAGGACGATACATTATTACGATTGTCCAGATAATCACAGTAAAGGGATATAATACTCCCTAATATCTGGATAGCTACTTAAATTTTTTAATCTAGCAGTTGACTATGAAAAAGAAACGCAGAAAATTCAGCGCGAGCTGCAAAGCCAAAGTGGCCATTAAAGAGATAGTACCTCACAAGAACTTGCTGAGAGAATTCTTTGCAATTTTTCTTTTTTAATCTCGTATCTGTGCACTAAATAAAATGCGAGAGGCTTATATACATTCGGTAGTGTATTTATAAATTGTATCATTAGGTTAAAAAAATAAAGTATAGCACCGACTACCAGATGAACCATTACGACATCACGACGTCCGTGTAGGATTTTTCCTTGCCCTAAGCGGGCTATATCCAAACCTCAAGCATTATACTTGCATTTTTGATCTAACTTATAGGCTTTAAAAATAGGATATAATAAACACACATTCACAAACCTTTAATGTAATCTTTTCATGGAACACATATGGTGTTCAACGATGCTATATCTCGCCTAAGCAAGAAGACAAACATGTAAGGTTTTCGAGGACAAGACTCCAAGCCTTCAAAAAAGGGGTGTGGATATTTTATGTATAACTTTCAATTGCCGCATAAACAATATGGTTAAAACGTAGCCTTTTCAATGTAAACCTTGATTGAGTCACTTTTTAAGCGCACGCCCAGCCAATTGTTAATCCGTCTAAAATCCCTTCTGGTTTTAGATGGGTTTGAAGAGCCTAAGACCAATACGTTAAAATGTCGCACCTTGCCGGAACCCGTAAAAAATGACTGTTTGTCTGCCGAACAATATTTGATTTCTGGGAAAAGCGGCTTCATTTCCCGGTAAAGCTGTCCTGCAATTTGTTTTTGTACCGAAATACTGTCCTGCATTTGTATGTTAGTACTGAGCTGCGCTTTTAAGCGGTTGATTTCAGCCTGATACAATTGGGACTCGGTCAAGTCTTTGGATACATCACTAATCGAAAAGCCTTGCTGAATAATCAGTGTGACGTTGTGCAGGCCATAAATGTTTTTTCTTTGGACCAGGCGCTTTTTCTCATCTTCTCCGATCATTTTACCACCATATATGAGCTTAATCTGCCTTTTAGCCGGATCGAGTTCATTTTTTAATAGGAAATCCCCTTCAATGTAGGTTTCGTTGGTGACAAACTTATTTGCATTTTGGATAAAAGTTTCCTTCTGTACAAGCAAATAACCATAATATACACTTGGTACCATTGTAAGGATTACAAGAAAGGTTACCCATCTGTTGGCCATCCTTCTCTGATCTTTATCTGCTGAATCACGGATAGGGTAACGAAGTAGCCTTACTGTTATCAAGGTGGCACTACCAATGAAGACTGTATTGATTGTAAGCAGATAAAGAGCCCCAAAGAAAAATGGCCAGTTTGCCGTTGCAAGGCCATATCCTGCTGTACAAAGTGGGGGCATCAGCGCCGTTGCGATAGCAACACCAGGAATCACATTTCCTTTGCTTCGGCTTGAAAGCGCTACGATCCCAGCCAGACCGCCCAAAAGAGCAATGAGCACATCATAAATGCTGGGCTGTGTCCGGGCCAGCAGCTCTGAATGCGCCTGGTAAATCGGGGTGATCGAAAAGTAGGCAGCAGAGGTCAAAAGCCCGGCCAGGATTGCAAACAGGTAATTGAAAAAAGCTTTTTTAAAGAGCGCAAAATCATAGGTTGCCAGACTATAGCCCATGCCAAGGATTGGTCCCATCAACGGGGATATCAGCATGGCGCCGATAATGACTGCGGTCGAGTTGACGTTCAGGCCGACCGAGGCGATAAAGATGGCGAAGATCAGGATCCACAAGCTTGTGCCCTTGAATTCGATACCACTTTCAACAGTGTCGTGAATAACACTGTATTCTTCACGCTGGCTGGAAATGTCAAACCGTTTTAATAAGTTATTTGCTGAGCTCATAGATGCTAAACGGCTTTATTATTGGTTATTGAAGCCTTCTGGCTTACTGCGTTTTAATATAAAAATGCCGACAGATCCTGCTATAACGGACGCCAGTAAAATACCATACTTTGCCTGGTCTATCAGCAGCTCGGAGCTGAAAGCCAAGCCGGTTATAAAAAGGGACATGGTGAAGCCTACGCCGGCAAGCGTTGCCACTCCCGAAATGTGCTGCCAGGTTGCCGATGCGGGCAGCTGCGCAAATCCGGAGCGCACCATTAGCCAGGTAAACGAAAAGACGCCAATGAATTTGCCCAGCACCAGGCCCAGCAGCACACCTAAACTGACTGGATTGCCCAGCGATGAGAAAAAGTCCGAACCAATATGCATTCCTGCATTGGCAAGGGCAAATAAGGGCATAATCACAAAGGCAACCCAAGGATGCAGGGCATATTCTATTTTCTGTAATGGGGTTTCAGCAAACTGGCTAAGCATTTTTATTTTTTCGATCATATGATGCTGTTCTGTGGTCGTCAGCGATCCATTTTGCGGAATAGCCTTTTCAAATTTTGCAATGTACTTTTTTATATTACTTGCATAGTCATTTTCATTGATTCTGGTCCTGGCCGGAATGGTAAAGGCCACGAGTACACCCGCTATGGTAGCATGTACGCCCGAGAACAAAAACCCGGCCCAAACCACAATGCCAATAATCAGGAAGAAAAGCGTGTTACGGATGCCCAGGAAATTGCCAGCTGCCAGCACAGAGAGAAATCCTGCTGCTACCAATAACGGTACCAGAGAAATGTGGGGCGTGTAAAAAAAGGCGATAACCATAACTGCGCCCAGATCGTCAGCGACTGCAAGGGCAGATAAAAAGACCTTAACCGAAGCTGGTATATGGTTGCCGCTCATTGATAGCAGCGCAAGGGCAAATGCAATATCAGTAGCCATTGGGATGCCCCATCCATGTTCAGAGCCCATGTTAATATTGATCAGAAAGTAAAGCAGGGCCGGCACTAACATGCCACCCAGGGCTGCCATCATAGGTAAAGAAGCCTTTTTGATCGTGGACAATTCACCGGCAATAAATTCCCTTTTCAGTTCCAGCCCAATGACGAAGAAAAAGATAGCCATTAGGCCATCATTGATCCAGATATGCAGTGGCTGGTTTAACAGATAATTGTTAATGCCAACGGATAACTTCGTCTCCCAGAGATGATGGTAAGATGCTGACCAGGGAGAATTAACCCAAATGATTGCAATCAGTACGCTGACAAATAAAATGATCCCACCTGTAAATTCCTGATGGATGAACTTACTGACAGGTTTAAGTAAATAATCAATGGGAGCTTCGTTCATGATGGGAGGTAAGTTTTTTAATAATTGTAAGCGAAGTTTTATGTTTTGAGCTGATGTGATACTGGCTATATTATTAGCCTTACCCCACCTAGGTCGGACACGCGGTGTGAAAACCGGTCACTTGGCGAGCTGATAAACATAAAGTTGATCGGGATGTTCCATTCCTGGCTGAGCCTTTCGATGATCTCAGGGCCAAATGTGCCGTGGATTTGCAAGTACTCAATTTTTATTTCCGGATAAGCGCGGTCAAGCACATCCAGGTCACGCAGAAAATCTTCAGAAACATGCCCGCCGTCAACCAAAACGGTAACGATTTTCAATTTTTTTGTTATTTCATTCTCCTGTACATAAATCATGACCTTGTTCAGGACCGATATATCATCCCCCTTTGTGAAATAGACAAACTCCTGCTCGGTCAGCCTTTTCAAAGCCCGGGTGAGATGCAGCTTGCTCAATGCAGCGATTCTTTTGACCGAAGTAAAGAAACTATCAACGACAACGAGCAGATATTGGAGCAGCTCGTTGCGGTTTAAAAGCAGCGAAATGATAATGATGGCTGGCAGAAAATACTGTAAGAAGACAATGAGGTATTCTGCATGCATGGTCACATTGCCATAAAGGGCAACCATGACTGCAAGGATAGCCAGGGCGACTGTCAGGCCGGAGGCCCGTTCGGGCCTTGGCAACCGTGCCCGTTTTATTTTCAGTAGAAAGTTGCCAAACCCGAAGTATATCATGACCAGCAAAAATGATATGGTGTAGACGCCCGCCAATGGGCCAAGCTGCCCGCGCGTGATCACCAGCACGGACAAACACAGCAGATAAAACAAGATCAGGATCCGGGGAGAGCTTCCTCTTGAATTTTCCTTTAACAGGAATTGGGGAAGTATCCTGTCCAAGGTCATTCTTTTAATCAGGCCGTTGACCCCCACGTATGATGTGAGCAGCGCGCCGCTTAAAACCAGGACTGCATCAACAGAAATGAATGTTCTTAGCCATGGACCTGCCGTGATTCCGCCCATGTGGGAAAGCAGCGCTTCCTGGTTGACAGCAACTTCCGTTAAGAGAAGTACGGAAACTGCGGCCAAAGCCATTAGGGGGTTGATTACCGACACAGCCACCCACATGTTTCGCAGCGTTTTCCTGAATACACCCGCTTGTTGTTCTTCCACAAAATTGGCCGAGCTTTCGAATCCTGAAATCCCAAGCATGGCCGTGCTAAAACCCAGGAACAAAGCGGTGGCAAAACTTCCATGGGCAGGCATCTTAAAATTGGCAGTCGCAATATCAAGGCCATTTGCACATACATACCATGCAGCGCTACCAATCAGGGTGACCATGGCTACTATATGCAAAACAAAAATAATGACGGCAACGATGGATGATTCGCTAATGCCTGACATGACCAGGAACAGAAAAATGGTTATTAGCCCGCCGGTAGCTAAAAGAACAGGCAGGGAAGGAAGAATACCATGCAGATAATGCATTGCTTCACTGGCCGATATAACCGCTGTGGCCATGTAGGATAGGATGGTCAGGCAAGCTGCAATCGAAGCATTGCTTTTACTGGTCGTGTTCAGAAGCACATTGTAAGCCCCGCCATTTAATGGCAGCGCGCCTACTACTTCCCCATAGATTTTGCGGAAGAGAAAAAGTACAATCGCTACCATGAGCAGTGCCAGCCATGCATACTGGCCTGCATAAATAATAGTTAGGGAAGAAACATATAAGCAGGACGAAGTGATATCGTTGCCGCAGATAGCAGTTGCTGCCAATTCATTAAGCTTTTTGTGGGTTTGCATAAAAATTATATTGGCATAGTGGTTTGTTTGATGCTTATCTGGGCACTGAAAAAGTTAAAGGTAAATAAATAGAGACTTTATATAGCTCTTGCTGATAAGGGTTGGCCACATTAGAGCCTAAGGACTTGGAAAAATAAATGCTAGATTAACTACCCTAAGCGGTATAGCAAAGGATTCACATGGGTAAGTTGTAAACAAATTTTAAATTTTTTATAGGGAAAACCTGTGCAGGTGCTTTTGAACGGCCAAATCTGCGAAAGCCAGCTTTGCACATTTTGATGTATAAGGCAACCTGGAAAGGGTAAAAGCCTATGTGGCGCAGTCGGCAGCAGCATTGTTAAGGAAAATTGAACTAGGCTTTGGAATTGTAAATCGTCTGGAATCAAGTTTGGGGAGGGATAAATGCGACTTCTCTGACAGCGATTTCACTTATGAGCATATCAAAGATGGTAGTTGCCGTTAACGCCCTTAATTGCTGACAGATTAGATAAAGCTCCCGGCAGACCAGCCGGTCATTTTTGCCATAGTCCCAGATGGGATTGATGCTCTCGCAGGCAACTGTTTCAAAACTGATTTCTGAATTTACCGTTAAGACGGTCCCTTGGTCATCGGTCAAGGCACTTTCTGGGAAATGGCTTGCTCTGTACAGGATCAATGAAGATAGCGCCCGCAAACTGATAATGGCCGTAACAGGATCATTAATGCCCGGGCTCAGGGCTTTTAAGGCAATTTCCCTTAACTGGGAAAAACCATAAAAATAATTTCCTTTAATCGTTTCCGTAAGGGGGATTATGACCAGATCAAGAAGTTTGCTTTGGAGCTCTTTGGGCAAATCTTTACTGGTGCCAATAATTGGGGTGCCCTGCAACACAAATGTTCCGGGTGAGATCAGGATGGTGATCTGAAAACTTTGCTGTGTGCAAAGGGATTTTAGGGGATCTATTTCAATTCCTTCGAAAATACCAGACTTGGCAGCCTTAATGTTGTAGGGAGTAACCAGCTGGGTGGGCAAGGACGATTGGTGCTGGCTTGGACATGCTTTTTTTAGTGAATCCATGGTGTCGTCAAATATCCGCTGGATAACCACTTCGTATTTGACAGACTGGGTGATGTAGTGAAGAAAATAGATAAAAATGAAAATATCGAAAATGGTAAAAAATATCAGCAGATAGGTGCTCAGGGCGGGAATGTAAACCCCTGAATCAATGTCGCGTATGGTACTGAGAAGAAAAAAAGCATAGATAATCGTACCGATATAAATACCTAAGACGATCTGCTGGAATTTATTGCCGATCAGTTGGCCCAGTACCCGGTTGCTCATCTGGGATGCGGCCTGGTTGAGCACGATCACCACCATGGAAAAGCTGAAGACGGTCAGCGATATCACACCCGCTGCAACGGCCGATATGATGCTTCTGGCAGTAGTTGCGTCTTTTAAACGCAGCCAATGAAGTTGTCCTTTAATCAGCTTTCCTTGCTGGGAATAATCAAAAGATATCATCAGCCCACATAAAACAAGAAACCCAAGCGCAATGATAGCCGGGTAAAAGGCTATGCTGTTGACTGTTTTCTGGTATTTTCTCTGAAAGAAATTATTCGCATTCATTGATCTTTACTGCATATAGGATGAGAGCTTTAAAGAATTTGGATTCAAAGTTACTAGGAGGTAAGCCGCCCAAGAAAATCAAAGCAGCTATCAGCCACATTAACCGGGAATCATGGTTCATAAGGAAGGCTTTCCTTGATTTGCAGCTGTGATAGGCTAACGGCGATTTCAGATCCGGCCCACTTGATTTCAGTAACGGCCCTTACCGGTAAAAGGACTTTGTCAGAGGAAAACCAATTGCCCATTTCTATAACCAGGTTAATAATTTCCCAGTTTTCAGTTTCGACAATCAAATCTACAATTTTTCCGGATTGTCCATCGGTTGTCTGGATGTCATAACCAATTAGTTTATAAGTACTTCTCAAATGCGGATTATCGTAACTGTTGTGATAATCCGGATCATTTGCCAACGCGGCCTTGACAGATTCTGTCAATGGCGCAAGCTCACCTTTTGAGCCCATATCTGGCCCCCAATAAATACGCCACGGGAAATGGTCGTATAGTTTCTTTTCCTGTTGACGGGACACGGGCTGCTCCGTGTCAATGTCCGGACTGTTTTTGATCTGGTCCAGGGTAAGGTCAGTTTCAAGGACATCGTTTTCCCAGTCCTGGATAGTTAGCGACTGTACTGAGATCAGTACCTTTTTACCAGGCAACCAGTCGCCTGTATCCACGATCCAATAGCGGATAAACCAGGATTCATCGTCTATATATAGATCTTTCACTTTTCCGATTTGTCCATCTGTACCTGCAAGTGAAATTGAGGTAAGGCTTTTAAGGCTTTTTTTCATCTTTTGATATTGTTTCGTGAGAATTATTTGGTGGTCAAGACCACCTGGCCTTCCGGATATAGAATTTTTGCCTCTTTTTCAGCTGTAATGAAAAAGTTTACGGGTTCAAAAGTGGTGACTGTTTTCAAGCTGCTCTTAAGGCTTTTTGAAAAAAGGCCGTGAGAGTTTTCTAGTTGTCCCATATTACGGACTCCGTTATCTTTGGTATTTGCCCATACGATATAAAGGTTTTTAGATTCTACTAGCCTATCAGGCGCTGAAAGGTTGCGCACATTGAGTTCAACCGCATAGTTTTCATTTTTGTCCTTTTTGATTTTAACCGACCCTTCGGCCGCTGGGACAATTGCTGAAGTTGAAAAGCTTAATTTTTTAGAACAAGAAGATATAATACAAAGGATAACAAGTAAGGGGATGAGATAATTGGTAGCTTTTCGGATTGACGCTCTTGGATTCATTCGGTTGGATTCATATGATGTAATTGATTCTGGTGCCATAATCATGCCAGTAAGATGCGCAATCTGAATACGGTCTTCAAGATCATTTCATGTTTGCATTTCGAAAAAACCTTTTCATGTTGCTTCCAATGAAATATTTGCACGTTGGAAGGCGGCGCCCTGCTCCACACTTATTGGCACCGATCAGTAAAATCTGCAAGTATTTAACATGCTTGTGTAACAAACTACCAGATTTAACCTGTCACCTTTACAGCCATATTTATACGAAAAGTAAGAGATGAATTCTTATAGGCTCTCAATTGTTGCGAAAAATGTCTTTTTAGTTTTTGCCTTCCTTGTTTTACAATCGTGTGATTCGCAGAAATATAATTTTGCTATTTCACAAGTTGTTCCAGCGGCAGAAGGGTCTGTCGAGGTAAGGCAAGATGACAACAATAATTATGAAATTGACCTGGAAGTCACTCGTCTGGCAGGCCCAGAAAGGCTTAGCCCGGCAAAAAAGCTGTACATCGTTTGGGTGCAGACAGAGAAAAACGGGGATAAAAATATTGGCCAGTTGAAAACAGCCTCCGGCTTTTTATCAAAGACACTAAAAAGCTCATTGAAAACGGTGACGTCTTTTAAACCTACCGGCTTTCTGATTTCTGCTGAGAACGATGCGGGCGTTCTGCATCCGGGTGAGCAGGTGGTGCTCAGGACAGCCATGGAGTGAGTACGTCCGACGGAATGACGAATATTTGATGATTCACAATTTAAAACAACTCAATCTTTATGGAAAACAGCAACAGTAATACGGCAAAAGGTAAATGGTTCAAGGGCCTTTCAAGCATCTCAATGGTATTTTTATTGGCAGTGTCAATCAGTTGTGGTACCAAGGATAAGGAAGAAGAGAAGACTGGCGAGACAACGATGAATGATGCTACGGATGTAAAAGAAGATAATAGTAAGGTAGCTGAGTACGTAACTTTTATAGGAAACGATCAAAATAAAATGGCGCTTGATCATGCATATACCAATGAAGCGCTTTTGAAATTGACTTCGGCGGTCGATGCGATGGCCAGTGAAGTCAATTTTGACATCAAAGCAGATCTGGATAAAGCCAGACAGTGTGCTAATAAGATCACCGAGAACCCTTTTGAAACTTCACATGCTGATGAAATAAGAAAGGCCGCAGAGATATTGTCAGGCTCATTGCAGAACATGCAGGTGGCAAAATATCCAGGATTGTCAAATGAGGCGGAAGAAGTCAAAAGCGCCGCGATGGCTATTGACCCAAAGACGTTGACCCTTGACCAGAAAGATGCAGTAAAAGCTTTTTTTGCCAAATGCTCGGACCTTCTTGAAAAAATGAACTAAGGGGTTGACAGTTAAATAGTCCATTTATTTATTCCGACACATACTGGCTGTATTACGTAAGATCCTGGAAGGGTGAGCGCATCCATAAATATGTTAACCATGAAACGATATTCAGGATTCTTGCTGTCGGCCCTGCTTGTTACCTTGCAGGCATCGGCAGCTGGTTGTGAAAATAAGGAAAGCCCTGCAACTGGTGTTTCAGGCATTACCCAAATTATTTCGCAAGATACGCTTCGAATCGACCGGTCAAAGGGAACCGTCAGCTTTGTTGCAGCTGCCAAAGCTGCTATGCCTGCGGTGGTCCATATCAAGATCCGCTTTAATTCAATGGCAGGGTATGGAGCATCAGGTTCGGGTGTGATTATCAGCGAGGATGGGTATATCGCGACCAATAACCACGTTGTCGAAAAGGCCGAGCAAATTGATGTTACCTTGCCCGACAAGCGCACATTCAGAGCAAAACTGATTGGACGTGACCCGAATACAGATTTGGCACTCATTAAAGTTGAAGCCAGAAATCTTCCTGTTGTAAAAATTGGGGATTCAGATGCGGTTCAAATCGGTGAATGGGTGCTTGCAATCGGTTTTCCACTTTCATTAAATACAACCGTTACGGCTGGCATTGTAAGTGCCAAAGCAAGAAGCATCGGGATCATCAACCGGAATGGACAGAGTAATCCAGCTGATAACCAACAGCCGATGGGCAGTACCGCAGTAGAATCCTTTATTCAGACCGATGCAGCTATAAATCCAGGCAATAGTGGCGGTGCACTGGTCAATGCAGATGGAGAGCTCATTGGTATCAATTCGGCTATTGCATCCCAAACCGGCAGTTACGCAGGTTATGCGTTTGCTATTCCGGTAAACCTTGCAAAAAAGATTTTAGAGGATTTAAAGGCATTTGGATCAGTCAAGCGTGGTGTACTTGGCGTTTCATTTCCTGCCCCATCTGCCGAAGACCAGTATATAATCCAGCAGGGCCTTAATCCTGCTAATATAAAAGGGGTTTATTTAACCGGGGTGCAGCCTGAAAGTGCCGCTTCGGCGGCAGGTTTACGGGAAGGGGATATTATTCAAAGTATAGATGGTATTTCATTAAACTCTTCAACAGAATTTTCAGAGCGCATAGCCAGGCATAAACCAGATGATGTCATTAAGCTGGGTTATCTTCGAAAGGGTAAAACAGGGAATTTGTCGGTTACCCTAAAAGGGGAAGGGGCCGAAAAGTCCGCTCCCAAATTGAACCGGCCGCTGGAATTACGTAGTAAACTTGGAGCTACCTTTGCCCCGCTTACCGAGGAAATCAAACAAAGGTTTAGTTTGAATGCAGGGGTACAGGTAACGAATGTGCGGAACGGTGGTTTTTTTGACCAGATCGGTATACCTTCGGGAACCGTAATTGCCTTCATAAACGGGCAGTCAATCAATAATCCCGGTGATATCGATGACGCTCTTATATCTGCACAAAACGGAATAATCAGAATCTTTGCGATCGCTCCTGATGGTTCAAAGGTCGTTTTCGATTTTTCGCTGGGCACTTAAAGGTTATAACTCTCTTCACTTCACAGTTGTAAGCATCATAGCATCTAGCATAAATAACCACAGATTTTTAGGATGTCAAACTTATGCAGGCACTTGGCTGAAACTTTGACAAAATTTCAAATCTATTATCATGGTTTTTGAAGGCAGTACCCCGGCTTGGTTTGGTCATTTTGATTGTCATCATTGGTATCCTTGTCGCGGGATGGCTTACATCGTTATTTGAAAAAAAGCTCATGAAAAAGTCGAAGTACCAGTTAATGAGCAGTCTTCAGGCAAAGGCTATTAAATTGATCCTGATTATGTATGTGATCTTGCTGTCAGTTCATGCAGCTGGCCTAAGCGGGATAGCATGGGCAAGTACGGCAACTTGCCCATGCGCCGGCGATTGTGCTGGGTTTTACGTTTAAAGATATTGCTGAAAACTTTCTGGCAGGTATTATACTTGCATTTAACCGTCCGCTCGATGTGGACGAACTGTGCAGATCGGGAGCGTATTTGGGAAATTAAAATCGATGCAGTTCAGATACACGAAGATCTCCACTTTCGTTGGCAGAAATGTCTATATATCCGATACCGATTTTGAAAAAGCCTGTATTTAGTTATACCGAAGACGGGTTTTTTCTATCTGATTTTATCGCGGGTATCTTTTACCAAAACGATATCGAGAAAGCCAGGGCATACCGGGAGATGGCTGCTTAGCCGTGGCCTGAATAACCAGTACTATTTCAAACATTTGGCAATAATCGGTGGTAAGTCAACAGATGCCTTTATGTCATACTCAGACATTGTTGACTATCCTTTGAGTCAATACTTGGCAGGCCTTAATTATTGAGCATGCTCATTTTGGTAAGTAAGATAGTTTATCACTGCCCTTATGCCAAAAATATCCATGATACACTTTTGAGCAGAAATCCTTTCTTTTTGTAAATGAACACTTCCTTCTAAAAATACGAGGCGCTCTGATACACGAACCCGTATTTTTTCACAGTTGATGAATGCATTGGCCTGAAGGGCATTTAAAACTTTTTGTTTCAGGTTTTTGTCAGTTTCAAGTCTGGCAGCATCGGAATCAAAGTCCGGCTCCCAGGATTGTTGAACTTCTGCGGATTTTTTCATGATTCGAATTTCTAGAGTGAATGATAGTAAAGTTTTGCTGGGGGGTGCCTGGTATTGTCAATGGAATAGGGATGTATAAAACTTGGTGGAATCTGCAATCAGGCAAGCTCCGTATTCTTTTTAAGCAATGCAGTAACGACAAATGTTCTTTCTGCCTTTCTGGCTTCTTTAAGTTGCTTTTTACTTCCAAGGCAAATAGCTTGTTTTCTTTGCTCAATTTCATTTTTGCGATGTGCAGGAAATCCTCTTAGAGCTTCTTCGCAGCTTTGCGGATGGCATTCTCCTGTTTTGTGGTTTCCTCGTTGTTCTCATCAATTTTCAAGTTTGCATTCAGGGCCTGGATGATTTCAGTGACGCGCTGTTGTTTTTCTGGTTTCATAGTGTTTTTGTAGATTAAGAGAACCCAATGACATGGGACTCTTTTTACAAAGGTCTGGTTATTACAGGTTTTAATCTTACATAACAGGCAGAAGAACTTACATATTTTACGTATTTTCCAGATTACCGCTTCGTTTCATTTTAATCTTTTTGAAGTAAGACGGGGACAAGCCGGTGATTTTTTTAAATTGGTTCGACAAGTGAGAAACGCTGCTGTAATGTAGTTTATATGCGATTTCTGTTAGGTTAAGGTCATCATAAAGTAATAATTCTTTGACCTTTTCAATTTTGTGAAGAATGATAAACTGTTGAATGTTTACCCCCTTTACTTCGGAAAAAGTATTGGAAAGGTATGTATAGTCATAACCTAGTTTGTCACTGATGTAATTTGAATAATTTGTTACAGGCAATTCTTCGGCGTAATGGACCATTTCTATGATAACAGCCTTGATTTTTTCGATCAGAATGCTTTTTTTGTCATCAAGTAATTCAAGTCCTGATTTAAGGAGGCTTTTCTTCAGTTCGTCATGCTGCTGCTGCGTAATGTTTTCGAGTATTTCAACAGTTCCCAGATCAACGATTACATAGTGAAGTCCTAATTTGATCAATTCATCTTTCACCAGTATTTTGCAGCGCAGACTGACCATGTATTTGATGTAGAGTATCATAGTGATGGGTGAAGGTAATTTTCATTAGAAATAGGATTGCCTATTAATTACTAATCTGTGATTAATGCAACTAATGAAAATTCATGTATAACATTTACCAGTGTAAATCCGGTAAGCTTTGCAATCCTGATATACCAGCCTCTATAACCGTGCCAATCGCGACTATTAAATTATCATGTAATTGTTTTTATTTCAGTGTATTAATAATATTCAAGGCAGGCAATCGCGTGATAGCATAGTGGGGCAAAAGGGCTTACTTTATCTTATAAGTGTAGGGGCAAAATCTATTTCATCAATAACTAAAATTACCAGATGAAAAAATTATTATTTGTTGTAACGATGTGTTTAGTAGGCACATATTCTTTTGGCCAGACATTCAGTTTTGGCCCTAAGGCGGGTATTAATGTCAGCAATTACTCGGGCGGTGATATTAATTCAGATGCGAAAGTGGGTTACCACCTGGGCGGAATGCTTAATTTCGGTTTCTGCAAAATTTTCTGTATCCAGCCCGAGGTACTTTTTTCAACCCAGGGGGCTAAAGTTGAAAATGCTGGAAGCAAGAAGGATTTTAAAATCAACTATCTAAACATTCCCATCATGGTAAAATTCAGGATCGCCAACAGATTTTACATCGAAGCGGGTCCTCAGACCGGTTTCAGGTTATCTGAAAATATTCCCGACCAAACCATCAATAGCTTTGCGACGAAGCTGGATCTATCTGCTGGTGCCGGGCTTGGATACCAGTCAGATGCCGGGATTGGGGTAGGGCTCCGCTACTTGGCGGGATTGTCGAAGGTAGGGGACTTTTCCGGAATGGAAATAAGTCCTGATTTCAAAAACAGCGTTGTTCAGGCAAGCGTGTTCTGGATGATCCCGATTATTAAAAAGTAGATGTTTATATTGATTTTTTAAACAGGATGCACAGCATGCCTGAATATGATTTTACCGGCTGAATGGAAAGCCATTATTAACCCCTTATGTTGAGCCTTTTAAGTATTTCCTCGGAATTCGCCTCGGTAGATATACCATAACCTGTTACAAGTATTCCTTTAACCCCATAATATGATTCTATCGCATAAACAGCCGCTTCATCCTCCGCATCAGAATTGCCTTCATACCGGTATACATCCACTATGATAAAGTCATCGGCTTTGATCTTTCCCTGTGGATGAGCCAGACAATTGTCTTTCAAATTGAAGTCTGTTGTAAAACCCAGTTTGCGGAGTTTTTCAATAGCGACGCTGATCGTATCATATTGTTCTTTCATTTGAGTTTTTTTACCGGAAATTCTGCATCCGTGTATTTTGGCAATTTGCCCCACGACAATACCCACGGCACCCACGGCACCCGCTGCGCCGGATACCACAACGGTTTCGCCGGATTTTGGTTTTTCAATTTGCATAAGGGCAGTGTCAGTGGTAAGGCATGTCATACCGAGCACAACCAGATAATAACTTGAAGGAGCCACGGCTGCGTCGATTTGGTGGATGTCTTTTTCACTTGCCATCCAATTTTCTCTCCAGGGCACAGATCCTAAAACGTAATCGCCTGCTGTAAATGAGTCAGACCTGCTTTTCGGTTACCTTTGCGATGACTTCACCGGTTAGGTTCGTTCAGTTGAAAAGGTGGCGTGTAAGATTTGGCATCATTCATTCTGCCCCGCATGTAGGGATCAACAGAATAATACATTCCTTTGACCAGTATTTCTCCTTGTTTCAATTCGGCCAGATCAGCATTTTCAAACCTGAAGTTTTCCTGAGTAGGTGTGCCCACCGGCCTTGATGCGAGTACGATTTGTCTGGTTGTCATAAATTTGAAAAAAGTAGTATAGAAGGCACTTGATGCCTCCTATACTGGTTATTTTTTTAGATGTTCAAACGAATCTAAGATTAAAAGAAATTAAAAAGGATCATCCAGTTCACTGATTCTGATGAGTTTTTTGTTGACAAATTCGTCGATCCCAAGTTCGGATAACTCACGACCATATCCGGATCCTTTTGTTCCTCCGAAAGGCAGATCTGCCTGGGTCCATGTTGGATGGTTGATAAATACCATGCCGGTATCAATCTTATCGGCAAGTAACTTGCCACGTTCGATATCCTGCGTAAATATGGATCCACCCAGCCCAAAGGGAGAATCATTGGCCAGATCAATCGCTGCCTGATCATCTTTTACGCGGTAAAATGACGCTACCGGGCCGAACAGCTCTTCATAATAAGCTGGAATTCCCGGATGCAGATCCGTCAGGATGGTCGGTTCCATGAAGGCGCCTGGTCTGTCGGGACGTTTCCCGCCCAGCAGCACTGTTGCTCCGGCATCCACAGATCTTTGTACCTGGTCGGCCAGGTCAACAGCGGCTTCTTCACTACTCAGCGGCCCCAGTTGGGTTGCTGCATCCATCGGATCTCCCATCACAAGAGCTGCCATTTTATCCTTGAATTTTGTGATAAATTCGTCTGCAATTGATTCGATCGCTATAAAACGTTTGGAAGCTACGCAGCATTCGCCGTTATTATTGATCCGCCCTACAACTGCCCATTCAACTGCTTTATCCATATCGGCATCTTCCAAAATGATAAAGGCATCGCTTCCACCCAGTTCCAGAACCGATTTTTTAAGGTTTTTCCCCGCTTCGGATGCCACACTCGCACCAGCCGCTTCACTTCCTGTCAGAGAAACGCCCTTAATACGTGTATCTGATACCAGCCCGGATGCCCGTTTACCGGAAATCAACAGGTTCGTGTAAATTCCTTTTGGCGCACCTGCTTCTTTAAAAAGATCTTCGATGGCGATGGCGCACTGCGGTACAATGGAGGCATGTTTTACAAGCACCGTATTGCCAACCATGATATTGGGTGCGGCAAAGCGGGCAACTTGGTAAAATGGAAAATTCCAGGGTTCAACACCCAATAGAACACCGATGGGGCTATAACGGATAAATGCTTTTCCATATTCAGGAGCCAGCGGTTTGTCGGCCAGGAACTTTGCACCGTGATCGGCGTAATAATCAAGAATATCAGCGCTCAAAGTAATCTCACCTTCTGCCTGCGCGATGAGTTTGCCCATTTCCATGGTAATGAGCCCGGCCAGATACTGTTTTTGGTCCCGCATCAGTGTGGCTACTTTGTGGAGCAAATCTGCACGCTTTTCGTAGCTGGTTTTTTTCCATTCAGTAAAAGCGGAGGTAGCGTTGGAAATCGCTTCATCTACCTGAGAAACACTCATTTCTTCGAAAGATTTGAGGAGTTGGTTTGTATTGGCGTCAACAGTTTGAATCGCCATAATTGTTTTTAGTTTAATTTTAGTTGATTATTCATCAGGAAACCTATCAGTCAGGTTTATTTCCAGGCTGTGGCGCATAACTTTTATCAAATAGCAGAAAGAACAGAGTACCCGATCCCTCCTGCGACTCTACATGTACTTTCACATTATTTGAAGCAAGAATGTCGTAAGTTGAAGCCAGCCCGATACCCAAGCCGCCGGGCTTATTTGTATAATCGGTCTGAAAGATTTTTTTTAGATTTTTTTCGCTGATTCCACATCCGTTGTCCTCGATCTGAACAACATATTTTCCTGCGAAGGGCATGGCTACTACTTTTAATTCTCCGCGTTTCGGGGCCATGGCCTCAATGGCATTTACAACGATGTTGGTGAGGGCAATTTTCATTTTCAGGCGATTAAGAGCCACTATGTAGTCTGTGGGATCATATTCTTTACGCACCGCAACGTTTTTAAGCAAGATCCTGTCCTGTGCCATTTCGACAACTTCATCAAGAAGGTGATGAATTGACTGATTTGCGACCTGAGCTTCATTGCCGTTATGATTTTTGATAATTTGGTTAACCAGATCGTTAATCCTGTTTGTGCTGCGTCTGATGATATCCAAATAGATTTTTAGATCATCCTCCTTAGCCTCGGAGATTATCATTTCAAGAGACAAATTGATCGTAGACAACGGATTAAGTATCTCGTGTGCCAGTGTTGCTGTAAAATCACCAGGGACTGGCGTCTCTAATAGACGATGAAGTGAATTCATTTTTAAAGAATTTCTTTGTGGGTGGATCCTAACCTCAAAGTTGAATGGATTTCAAACGGAAAGTTTACATGCAGTAGTCAAATAGTTGCATAATTCACAGGTCAATTCTGTCGTGAAAGTGTGAAGGATGTAAGTTTTACAAAGAAATTCATAACTTTTTTTGATTTTCTGTGACCAGCTTTGCGTGAGGCTAAGTTACCTACCCATTTTGTATTCCGATTTTGGGGTCTTGACTATTAATTTTTTGTTTTAAATATAATTCAGCATCACAAATGGATCACAGCAAAATGAATCATAATCATAATCCTGAAATGGGCCATGCCGGGCATAATCATCAGGCGATGATCGACGATTTCAGGAAACGCTTTTATGTGGTGCTGGTTCTTACAGTTCCAATCATGCTGTTGTCTCCGATGATACAGCATTTCATTGGCGTTTCATGGCAGTTTCCGGGGTCAACTTATATCTTATTTGCCTTATCAACGGTTGTCTTTCTGTATGGTGGCTGGCCGTTTCTAACAGGATGGTTGCAGGAAATAAAAGAGAAAAATCCCGGAATGATGTTCCTGATCGGATTTGCTATCTCGGTTGCATACCTCTATAGTTCGGTAGTTGTCTTTGGACTTGCGGGAGTGGATTTTTTCTGGGAGCTAACAACGCTTATTCTCATTATGCTATTGGGCCACTGGATTGAAATGAAATCAGTGGCTGGCGCTTCAAAGGAGTTGGAATTACTGGTACAGCTTATGCCTGACGACGCTCACAAAGTCCAGGGAGACAAAGTTGAGGACGTGAAGACGAGTTTACTGGTCAAAGATGATGTTGTTCTGATAAAACCGGGAGAGAGAGTGGCGGCAGACGGAATAATACTGGAAGGGGAAGCTTATTTAAATGAATCAATGCTGACGGGGGAATCAAAACCGGTAGCCAGGCAAAAAGGGGCCAAGGTAATCGCTGGCTCGATAAACGGAAATAGCGCCTTTAAGATCACCGTATCCCACACAGCAAAGGATTCTTATCTTTCTCAGGTAATTAAGCTGGTTGACGATGCGCAAAGATCAAAATCACAAACCCAGCTACTGGCCGACACAGCAGCAAAATGGCTGACAGTAATTGCTTTGGTTTCCGGGATTTTGACTTTTGCCTACTGGTACATAACCGGGCAGTCGTTTGCATTTGCCATGGAAAGAATGGTAACGGTGATCGTGATATGTTGTCCTCACGCGCTTGGCCTGGCGGTTCCGCTAGTTGTTGCCAAATCAACAGCATTGTCTGCAAAGAACGGCCTGCTTATTAAAAACAGACAGGAATTTGAAAATTCAAGGAAAATCACGACGATTGTTTTTGATAAAACGGGAACCCTGACAATCGGAAAATTTGAGGTCTCTAAAACGGTATCTCTCAATAGCCATTACTCCGAAAATGAGATTATTCGTTTTTCGGCAGCTCTCGAACAGAATTCTCAGCATCCCATTGCAACTGGTATCCTTCAGAAGGCAAAAGATTTGTCGATTGCTCTTACGCCGGTTAAAGATTTTAATGCTCTTACCGGTAAAGGTGTAAAGGGAACCATTGAGGGGAAAGAAGTAATGATGGTTAGTCCGGGTTACCTGAAAGAAAATGATATTTCGATTCCGGAGGGTTTTGCTGCGAGCGACACAGAAACATTCGGCTTCCTGCTCATTGACAATGATTTGATTGGATACGTAGCTTTATCTGACGAAATACGTCCGGAATCATTCGATGCCATTCGGATTTTAAAGCAAAATAATATCAAGTCTATTTTACTTACAGGTGATAACAAAACGGTGGCTGCAAGTGTATGTAAGACATTGGAAATGGAAAGCTTCATTGCGGAGGTACTTCCTGAGCAGAAACTTCAAAAGATCAAAGAACTGCAAAATGCAGGAGAGTTTGTTGCCATGACAGGCGATGGGGTCAACGATGCTCCGGCACTTGCTCAGGCTGATATCGGGATCGCAGTAGGCAGCGGAAGTGATATTGCGGCTGAAACAGCAGGCATTGTTTTGGTTAACAGCAACCCGAAGGATATTGTCAATTTAGTATTATTTGGCAAAGCAACCCACAAAAAGATGATCCAGAATCTGATCTGGGCTACGGGCTACAATGTAATCGCATTGCCTCTCGCAGCCGGCGTATTATACAACCAGGGTATTCTGCTTAGTCCGGCAATTGGGGCCGTTCTAATGACGTGCAGTTCAGTGATTGTTGCCATTAATGCCAGCCTTTTGAAGGTGGATGCTACTGGGAAGGGGAATTGAATAGTTATTTAACACGTAGCTGTCAAATTTGCTCTGCCGATGTTGTATTTAATGTGTGATTGATACAACTCTTAGCGTGAAGGATGTAAGTTATCAGCCCTGAGTTTGATGACCTTTACTCAGTAATAATGCTATTGTAAATAAAACTCAGACACAATGAAAACCAACGAAGAATTGCAGAAAGATGTTCAGGATGCGATCAAATGGGAACCCCTATTGAAAGCGGCTGAAATAGGCGTTACCGCCAAAGATGGCGTGATCACACTTTCCGGCATAGTTGACAGTTATGCCAAGAAATCAGAAGCAGAAGCTGCCGCTAAAACAGTAGCAGGCGTCAAAGTTGTGGTTGAACAAATTGAGATCAAAACATACAGCGAGCTAAATCACCGTGATGATATCGATTTGGCCAATGAACTACTGAAAGTTTACAACTGGAACTGGGAAATCCCTAACGACCGAGTGAAGGTCAGAGTCGAAAACGGCTGGGTTACAATAGAAGGTGAAGTTCAGTGGAATTATCAAAGAGAGGCTGCCGAAAGAATTATCAATAAGCTTATCGGAATCAAAGGAGTGTCCAATAACATTACGATCAAATCTGAACCACACGATGAGATTGAAAAAATGGCTATTGAAAGTGCACTGGCTCGCAACTGGTCTATTAAAGAGCAGGATATCCATGTAAATGTTGCAAATAACAAAGTGATCCTGACCGGTACAGTTGGCTCCTGGTATGAAAAAGATGAAGCGGAGCGCCAGGCCTGGAAAGCACCTGGTGTTGAAATAGTCGACAATGATATTGTTGTTGCGTATGACTATTCTCTGGTAGATTAACCGCTGAAACGAGAAGGAAGACCCCCCTGCTTTCAAAGCTGAAAAAGTTAAACCAATTAATATAAGCTATTATGATGTACAATGGATATAGTTTCTGGGGAATGCACATGTTATGGTGGATTATCTGGATGGTCATGTTGTTTTGGATATTTGCTACACCTTACAATATTCCGGGTCAAAAAAGGACCGCCGGGTCTCCCCTTGATATATTGCAAAAAAGGTTTGCAGCTGGGAAAATTTCCAACGCGGAATATCAGGAAACGAAAGCTACCCTGACGAAGGACCTGGCCAAATAAAGTCTGATTTTACTCAACGGAAAACTTCATCAAATTGAAAATCAGTTCGTTTGCAGGAAAACCAGCTGAGCCCTGGATGCTGGCCAGCATTCCAGGGCTTGTTGCTGCATATTATACAGGAATTCCGGATGCTGAAAATCCGGAAGAAAGAGTTGTTTTCGGAACTTCCGGACACAGGGGAACTTCATTGAAAAACACCTTCAACGAATTGCATATTCTGGCTATTTGTCAGGCCATTTGCCTATTTCGGGCGGAGCAAAAAACGAATGGTCCTTTGTTTATGGGTATGGATACACATGCCTTGTCTGTCCCGGCGTTTTCTACGGCCATGGAAGTTTTGGCGGCAAACGGCGTGCAGGTTATGATTTCTCAGGACGATGAATTTACGCCAACACCTGCCGTTTCACATGCCATTCTCAGGTATAACAAATGGAGAACTTCTGGTTTTGCAGACGGAATCATTATTACCCCGTCGCACAATCCGCCTGGTGATGGCGGATTTAAATACAATCCCCCGTCCGGCGGACCAGCGCCCTACGAGACAACGACCTGGATAGAAAATAAGGCAAACGAAATACTGCGTGCCAAACTGAAAGGGATAAAAAGAATTCCGCTTGCCAAAGCACTGCATGCGTCTTCGACACACCAGTACGACTATCTGAACACCTACGTGAACGATCTGAATAATATCATCGACATGGCAGCTGTTGCCCATTCAGGATTAAAAATAGGCGTCGATGCGCTGAGTGGCTCCGGTATGCATTACTGGGAACCGATTGCCGAACGATACGGATTAAACGTGACTGTTTTTAACAAAACGCCTGATCCGACATTCGCTTTTATGCCTGTGGATTGGGACGGACAGATACGCATGGATCCGTCCTCTGAATACGCCATGCAAAACCTGATCGGGTTAAAAGACAAATTCGACATTTCCGTTGCCTGCGACACGGATTACGACCGGCATGGTATCGTGACCAGCAAAGCAGGTTTAATTCCCCCAAACCATTATCTGGCGGTGATGATCGACTATCTTTTTAGGCACAGACCGCAGTGGCCGGCAACTTCCATGGTGGGTAAAACGGTGGTAAGCAGCCAGATGATAGACCGCGTTTCGGCAAGGCTTGGCAGAAAAGTTTACGAAGTGCCGGTTGGTTTTAAATGGTATGCGGACGGGCTGCTGGATGGCTCACTCGGCTTTTGCGGTGAAGAAAGTGCAGGGGCGTCCTTTGCCCGGATGAACGGGGAAGTATGGACAACGGACAAAGATGGAATGATTGCCGCGCTGTTATCCGCGGAGATTATGGCCGTTACAAAACAGGATCCGGGGGAGCTATACGAAGAACTAAGTAGTACGCTCGGGACTTCTTTTTATAACCGGATTGAAGCCGTAGCAACGACTGCGCAAAAACAGTTACTGGGCAAGACCTCAGCAGACCAGTTTAAACAAAAGCAATTGGCAGGGGAGAACATTACTTCCATCATCACCAACGCGCCAGGCAACGGTGCCTCCATTGGCGGACTGAAAGTGAGTACCCAAAACGGCTGGTTTGCCGCACGCCCTTCCGGTACCGAGGAAATCTATAAAATCTACGCAGAAAGCTTTGAAAGTGAAACGCATTTGAAGCAGATCCTTGCGGAGGCGCAGAGGATGGTGGATGCTGTTTTAAAATAATTTTCTTTTTCCAAAGTCTTTTCTTGCCATTTTCTTAATATATCGCAGCAGATAAACCAGTGTTTGGTTTTGGAAGTTAGCGTCTTTTAGTATGGTCGATGTTTTCAGGATATTTGGTTTATATCTGTAATCAGTATCAACCCTCTACATTTGTAGGTGTACGTATTGTGTCGTTGTTAATCAGTACTTTCTATCACATAATTCATAAACTTGAATTTTTTTTCAACCTTATTAACGTGGCCTTCTTTGTAGGTATATTTATCATGCTGTTTTTGCCTTTCAAATGCATATGCTCTATTTGATCTCGGCTTGATATGAAGGTAATCGCCAAGATATTCGCCAAAAACCTGATTTTGCAGGGTGGGCTCATTGAAAAATGCCTTGGCTACTGAATAGTCTATCGGAGCCGTTAAGGTGGTTTCCAGGTCATGCCGGTATTGATGCGCTTTGATCACATACAAATCTTTTTCTTTGGTGATCCGGGTTTGAAAAACGCCTTTGTTCGTCTTCGTATCTACCGTTGCAGATTGCAGCACATCATTTTCGTAAATGCTTTTTACAATGTAGTATACCTTTACTTTAAAAAAAAGGAGGTTAACATTTATATCGCTGATCAGGGTATATTGCGTTTTACCGTCCTGCGCGTCCTCGCGTATGGCCAGCATTTTTCCTACGTTCGCTCCCGATAAAACCACATCATAATGCAGGGTATCCGGCCTGACCTGGCTCTTTGCAGCGGAAAGGGTAATGCAGAGTAGTAAAAAGATAAAGGTAACTTTCATTATTTATAAATTAATTTAGCAAGTCCAACGGAGAAAATTGTGCACAGGTTCGCTAGGGGCTTGTTGCCGTTTAGGTATCAGCGCCATGTTGAAATAGGAAAGTTTTAATCAGTGTTTTCGTCTTTTGAAGGGATTGAAAATGCAAAGTCTGAAAACCCATGCCGCTTGCAATTTCTGTCAAAAGCTTGCCGTCGTCCACGTAAAGTGCATGTTCTGGTAAGGTATGCGATATGTCACTGGCCAGTTTTAGCATCGCTGTGTCCGGCTTGTGCAGATGCACATAACAAGAAGAAATGTAGCCGTCAAAGAGCTCGTCCAGTTTGAAATGTTTGATCCTGTATGCATTGAGTTCCCTTCCTTCATTGCTTACGGCAAATACTTTCAGCTGGTGTTTTTGTTTGATCTCTTTAAAAAAATCAATACTTCCGGCAATGGCAACCGACTGGGTGAACATAAAGTCCGTGAAATCCTGTTTTGAAAACGTCCTTGGTTCATAAAAAATAACCCAGTCAAGATACTCGTCATGGGTGATTTTACCTGATTCATAAGTCACAAATACCAGTTTATGCCGTGCTTCAACCTCCTGTTTTTTGAGTCCGAATTTGGCTATCGCTTTGTATCTGGACTGGTGTTGCCAGCCATTGGAAATCAGCACGCCTCCAATGTCCAGAAACAATGCCTTAATTTCAGATGTTGGTGTTTTATCAAACATTTTCTGGTTTTTCAAGGGAATAATGGGAGCATTATACGATGGTTGCCGGATCCATTACATACTGTCCTTTTCTGGCAAGACTGTTACATTTGGCCTTGTAAAGCAATATGGTCTGGGCAGCTACGGTATTTTCGGCTTCGCCTTTCCAGCATTCCAGGGCAGGAAGTTGTATGGCTCTGGCAAAAGAGAATGTTACCGGCCACGGAAGTCTGGAGCCGTATTTCAGATTCATCTGATTCAATCTTTCCGTGGCTAATTCTCCTTCTTGTCCACCAGACAAAAAAGCAATTCCTGGTACCGCCGCAGGGACGGATCGTTTCAGGCATTCTATCGTTGCATCAGCTGTTTTCTCCACACTTTTCTGGTCCGTGCAGTCAAGTCCGGGCAAAACCATATTCGGTTTTAGTATCAACGCTTCCAGTAAAACCCGCTGTTTGTATAGTTGATAAAATAGGCTATTCAGTACCCTTTCGCTCACCTCGGAGGATTCATCCAGACTGTGGTTTCCTTCCATCAGCACTTCCGGCTCTACGATCGGGACCAGCCCGGCTTGCTGACATAAGGCGGCATATCTGGCAAGTGATTGCGTATTTGCTTCAATACATTGATTTGTCGGGATTTCCTCTCCAATGGAAAAGACGCCGCGCCATTTTGCAAAACGTAGACCTGAGCTCGCAAAATCGATAAGCCTGGCACGTAAACCATCGAGACCTTCGGTGATTTTTTCGCCCGGGAAATTGATCAGATCTACGGTTCCGGTATCTACTTTTATACCGGGAATGATGCCGGCCTTCTGTAGCACGTCCACGAACTGTTCACCTGTTGATGTAAGTTGGCGCACTGTTTCCTCGTATAATATTGCTCCGCTGATATATTCACTAAGTCCCGGTGCGGTCACAAGCAGCTCCCTGTAATCACGTCGCTTCTCGGGCGTTTGCGGAATGTCGTATATAGCAAATCGTTTGTTGCAGGTTGGTGAGCTTTCATCCATTGCCAACAATCCCTTTCCATCTGCCATTAGCGCGTGAGCTGTATTGATCAGGATACTTTCCATCGTATTATTCATATCGGCTTATAATTACTGATGAGATCATTTGAATTCTTTGATTAAATCTTAACTGTCATTACACTTAGCATAAAGGTCACATGATTTTTGCTGCTGGTTGTTACGAAAGTTTTTCTGAAAGTTGTATTTATCACAGGTTTATTTCAATTCTGATATTTTGAATCTCCGTAATTGCAGAAGGTGTTTTGACGTAACATTGATCATGGCAGGAAAAGATTACGTCCTTGTAAATCAGTGATTTTTACAACTTTTTTTCCTAGGTATGTAACAAATCGGGACGGGAAGCTGACGACTTTTACAATCATATAATTGATAAGAAAGGTAGCGAGGTATCGATATCAATACAGAAATTAATCTAAAAGCATGAAAGACCACAAAAAACGACTTAAAGCACTTTTTATAGAACTGGTTAAGCTTCAAAGACACGTTATTGCATCAGATCTGAAACTGCTGGTCATTGTGGAAGGGCGTGATGCGGCCGGAAAAGATGGCACTATTAAAAGGATAACCAAGCACCTTAGTCCCCGCGAAACCATTGTAGTGGCGCTGGGGAAACCGTCTGACGTTCAGTTGCGGGAGTGGTACTTTCAACGTTACACCAGTCATTTACCAATTTCTGGTCAATTTGTGCTCTTCAACAGAAGCTGGTATAACCGTGCAGGTGTTGAAAAAGTGATGGGCTTTTGCAGTGAAAAGGAGTATGAATTATTTTTTAATGAAGTCGAGTTGTTTGAGAGAATGCTTGCCGACTCCGGTTTTATTATCCTGAAATACTACCTGGACATCAGCAAGGAAGAGCAGGAGTCGCGGTTAGAGGATCGGAGAACGGATAAGTTAAAGCAATGGAAAATCAGTCCGATCGATCAGCAGGCAATCAAATATTGGCAGGATTATTCCGATGCCCGAAACAAGATGCTGGAGCGTACCAGTTTTTTAACGACGCCGTGGTTTGTGGTTTCTGCAGACCATAAGAAACACACGCGCAATGCCCTTATTACGCATCTGCTCAGTCAGATCGATTATGAGGATAAAGATCAGGAGCTGCTTTCTTTTGATGACGGTCTTGTTTATTCGGCCACCGCAGTGGATGCAAACGACAGGTTATTCTGACAAAAAAACAGTCGGTGCCTATCCTTACCCGTTTTTCGGCTCATGAAAATAGAATCACGATTTGATTCACGCCGCACCTTAATACACAACAGAAACAGAAATTCCAGATACTACTTTCATGGAAGAACAGGAAAAAAACAACAGAGGATTATACGGCTTTTTGCCATCCGATATAGAAGGCATACGAACGCTGGCCAGGCTGGCCCTGGACCTGCGATGGAGCTGGGACCATGCTGCTGATGACTTATGGCGGCAGCTGGATGCTGAACTTTGGGAACTTACGCAAAATCCCTGGATCATGCTGAAAACCGTTTCCCGGGAGCATCTTGAACAAAAATTGAGAGACAAAGCCTTTCAGACGAAAATGGACGAGCTTATCAGTCAGAAGCAGCTTTCCGAGACAACGCCATCGTGGTTTCAAAACGCACATCCGGAATCTCCGCTCAGCTGCATTGCCTATTTCAGTATGGAGTTTATGCTCAGCGAAGCGCTGCCTATTTATGTAGGAGGGTTGGGCAATGTGGCTGGTGACCAGTTAAAATCTGCAAGTGATCTGGGTCTTCCGGTGACAGCCGTAGGTCTTCTTTATCAGCAGGGCTATTTTCGCCAGCAGATTGATGAAAACGGTATGCAGCAGGCGTTGTTCCCTTTCAATGATCCTGGGCAACTGCCCGTGATTCCATTACGCCTGCCTAACGGTGAATGGCTAAGGCTGGAAGTAACATTGGCTGGCTTTACAGTGTGGCTCCGAACCTGGCAGGTGCAGGTAGGAGGGGTAAAGCTTTACCTACTCGATACCAATGATATGGTCAATTTGCCGGTTCACCGCAATATAACCAGTCAGGTATATGGGGGAGGTAATGAGCTGCGGATACAGCAGGAAATCATTCTGGGGATTGGCGGCTGGAAGTTATTAAAGGCACTGAACCTGAATCCGCAAGTTTGTCACATGAATGAAGGCCACGCCGCTTTTCTGATACTGCAACGAGCAAGGGATTTTATGAAAACAGCAGAAGTGTCCTTTGATGTGGCGCTGGCTGTAACGCGTGCGGGCAATTTGTTTACGACCCACACCGCAGTAGCTGCCGGTTTTGATCATTTCAGCCCTGCTTTAATGGAGAGGTTTTTGGGCCCTTATGCTTCGGAAGAATTACAGATTGAATTTAACCATTTAATGGCATTGGGCCGGCAGGATCCCAACAATAGCTCAGAAAGTTTTAATATGGCCTATCTGGCTATTCATGGAAGCGGGGCTGTCAACGGAGTAAGTCGTTTACATGGCCATGTGAGCAGAAATCTTTTCCAGAATCTTTTTCCGCGCTGGCCGCAGCATGAGGTGCCGGTGGGGCATGTTACCAACGGCGTACACATGCCTACCTGGGATTCCGAATCCGCTGATAGGGTTTGGACCAAGGCCTGTGGGAAAGACAGGTGGAGAGGGGAGTTACAGGAAATGCACGACGGTCTGGATACTATTTCCGATGAAATGCTTTGGCAGATGCGTACCACCTGCCGCACGGATCTTGTGAACAATACCCGGAAAAGACTTGAAAAACAAATGAGCGTAGCGGGAGAACCTGCTGAAAATCTGGCGATTGCTAAGGATGCTTTTGATCCTGAAACACTTACCCTTGGTTTTGCACGCCGCTTTGTGGCTTACAAACGTCCAAATCTTTTACTTCACGACGAGCAGCGGTTTATCCGCATACTCACCAACCCTGAACATCCCGTTCAGCTGGTCATTGCCGGGAAGGCACCTCCGTACGATGAAACCGGTAAGGGGCTGATACAGCAGTGGGTGCAGTTTGTCAGTAAGCATAAATTATATAAGCACGTAGTTTTCCTGAGCGACTACGATGTCCTGCTGGCAGAGCAGCTTGTGCAAGGAGCGGATGTATGGGTCAATACCCCCAGACGGCCTTGGGAAGCATCCGGCACAAGCGGAATGAAGGTACTGGTGAATGGTGGCCTGAACTTGTCGGAACTCGACGGATGGTGGGATGAGGCATATACCGATGAAGTGGGCTGGGCCATCGGCGACCGGGCTGAACACGGCGAGGATGCTGGCTGGGACGCTTCGGAAGCGAATAGTTTGTATGAACTTTTGGAGAATCAGATTGTCCCGGAATTTTATGCACGCAATGAGTCGGGCCTGCCAGTCCGCTGGATCGAAAGGGTACGGAAAAGTATGTCACAACTGACGCCGAGGTTTTCTGCGAACCGTACCGTAAGGGAATATACGGAGCAGTATTATTTGCCTGCGGCAGCCAATTTTTTGAACCGTGCCGCCGAAAATGGCGCGGCGGGTGTCAGGATGGTGACCGCAAAGGAAGATCTTGAAAGAAAGTGGCAGGGGATAAATGCAGGGATAGTGCAGATTCAAAATATTGCCAACAGTTATCAGTGCCGGGTGACGGTGCAGTTGAATGGAATAAGTGCCAGTGAAGTATCGATTGAAATGTATGCGGAAGAAAGCAACGGTCTGGAAGCGGAGATCATCAAAATGCTTCCGGAACCAAATGGTCAAGAGAATGATGGCACTGCATTCGCGGTACAATTTGATAGCACTAGAGCAAAGTCAGATTATACGGTAAGGATCATTCCGTCTTATGAAAATATTCAGGTGCCACTGGAAGATAAACTGATTTTCTGGCAGCATTGATACAGGCCTTTTGAATCACTTCGATTGGATAAAAATACTAGAATACCAATGCTAAAATGATAAAACCATTAACCAAAATGAATGATTATGGAAGCAGAAATAATTGATAATGACCTTGAAATCTTGTCGCCCGAAATGGTGCGCAAGATGAATGCATACTGGCGTGCAGCCAACTATCTGTCGGTAGGGCAGATTTATCTTTACGATAATCCTCTCCTAAAAGAGCCTTTGAAACTCGACCATGTAAAACCTTTGGTGGTGGGACATTGGGGCACCACACCCGGACAGAATTTTATTTATGTCCATCTGAACCGGATCATCAAAAAATATGATCTGGATATGTTCTATATCTCTGGCCCTGGTCACGGTGGTCCTGCTATTGTCGGGAACGTGTACCTGGAAGGCAGCTGGAGTGATATTTATCCAAATGTGACCCAGGATGAAGCAGGACTGAAAAAGCTGTTCAAACAATTTTCTTTTCCCGGAGGGATTTCCAGTCATGTTGCGCCCACAACGCCGGGATCCATTCATGAAGGCGGTGAACTGGGTTATTCGCTGAGTCACGCTTTTGGTGCCGCCTTTGATAATCCGGGTTTGATTGTGGCTTGTGTGGTGGGAGACGGGGAAGCAGAAACCGGACCACTGGCGACGGCATGGCATTCCAATAAATTCCTGAATCCGGTTACTGACGGAGCTGTTTTACCCATTTTACACTTGAATGGTTACAAGATCAGCAATCCAACTATTCTCGCTCGGATTGAACATGAGGAACTGGATCAATTTTACAGGGGCTGCGGCTGGACGCCGTATTTTGTAGAGGGAGATGACCCTGAAACCATGCATATCCTCATGGCTGAGGCTGTAGAAAAAGCAGTGGTTGAAATTCTCGAAATACAGAGCGGATCCAGCGGAACAACAGGCAGGCCCCGCTGGCCAATGATTATTCTAAGGTCGCCCAAAGGGTGGACTGGTCCCAAGGAAGTGGATGGCGTCCCTAATGAAGGCACTTTCAATTCACATCAGGTGCCAATTTTGGTGGATGCCGACCATCCGCAGCACGTTCAGCAACTTGAAAACTGGATGAGAAGTTATAAACCGGAGGAGTTGTTTGATGAAAACGGAGCACTGCTAGCCGAGCTGAAAGAGCTGGCACCTACTGGCGACCGCAGAATGGGGTCCAACCCCCATACCAACGGCGGCATGCTGTTGCATAACCTTCACATGCCCGACTTTCGTAACCATGCGGTGGATGTTGTGGTGCCTGGCGGGATCATGGGCCAGGATACGATGGTGCTTGGGAATTTTATCCGGGATATAACCAAAGCCAACCAAAGCGAGCATAATTTCCGGGTTTTTGGTCCGGATGAAACCATTTCCAACTTACTGGGAGCTGTTTTCGAAGTGACGAATCGCCAGTGGGAGGCCAGGCAGGAAACAAATGATCAGTTTCTCGCTCCAAGGGGAGAGGTACTGGATTCCATGCTTAGCGAACACCAATGCCAGGGCTGGCTGGAAGGCTATTTACTCACAGGTCGTCACGGTATTTTTAATAGCTATGAAGCCTTTATCAGGATCGTTGATTCCATGTTCAGCCAACATGCCAAATGGCTGAAAGTAACCTCAGAATTGCCCTGGAGGCGTGATATTGCCTCATTGAATTATCTGCTGGCTTCACATGTATGGCAGCAGGATCACAACGGGTTTACCCACCAGGATCCCGGATTTATGGACCATGTGATCAATAAAAAAGCCGACATCGTACGCGTTTATCTTCCGCCGGATGCCAATTGTCTTTTGTCAATCATGGATCACTGCCTGAGAAGCAGGCATTATGTAAACGTGGTCGTTGCCGGTAAACATGCCTTGCCTCAGTGGCTGGATATGCAGTCGGCTATCATTCACTGTACCGAGGGGATCGGGATCTGGCAGTGGGCGAGTAACGACCAGGATGGTAAGCCCGATGTAGTAATGGCCTGCGCCGGAGATACGCCTACACTGGAACTTTTGGCGGCGGTTTCCATACTTCGGGAACATTTGCCTGAGCTCAAAATCAGGGTCGTGAATGTGGTGGATCTGATGAAGCTGCAATCTGAATCAGAACATCCGCATGGCATGAGCGATCTGGATTATGACTCGATTTTTACCAAAAACAAACACATTATTTTCAACTTTCACGGGTATCCGTGGTTGATTCACAGACTGACCTATCGTCGTGCGAACCGGAATCTGCACGTGCGGGGATACAAGGAAGAAGGTACGATCACAACACCTTTCGATCTGCGTGTTCAAAATGAAATTGACCGTTTCAACCTGGTGATCGATGTGATAGACCGTTTGCCGGAACTGGGCAGCAAGGGCGCTTATCTGAAACAACAGCTCAAAGACAAGTTGATTGAGCATAAGATCTATGTCAATCAGCACGGAAAGGACATGCCGGAAATCCTGAATTGGAAATGGATTGCGGGTTAATTTTAGCTGATTAAAATGAAGGGTATTAGAAGGGCTTTGATTCGGGTTTTGCTAGTACCCTTTAATAAATTTTAGTTTTCGGTAAAAAATGTTTTCCAGATTTGCGATGCTCTCTCAATTTCTAGTCCAAATCATTTTTTTAGTTTAACATTCAACGCAGAGACACCTATAAATACCATCAGTTCTACGCGTTGTCAAAACTTTTGATAAGCCTAGACTTCCGACATCGATAACGGAAAAATTCAAGAAGCTACCCCGGACTAGAATATAGATCAGGTAAATAAACGGGTAGATGATCCATTTTGGGATCTGTTGTTAGAGAAATTTTGTCTTCGTAAAAATATCCGAAAATAATAATTAGTACAGGTATTACAGAATGTAGTAATTCATTCAGAATCATTGGCAAGCCGATTGGAGTCCAGATTTGGCGTAAAGCTAGTTGGAAAGACACCTGAAAGATCTACTCTCTGTTCTACCTAAACCACCCCTCTCAATATGTGATTTATGTAACATATTCCACCAAAGATATAACACTTAAAGCACCGTTGATTTTCATCTTTGCAGCCTGAGCAATGGCTTAGGCGCTTACGACAATTTCGAGCTTGTCCCATTGGCCAGGTTAATGCCGCCTTTAAATTAATACAACCATAAATTTCACTCCATGACAGAAACTACTTCTCCAAAATCCGGCAACGGTTCAATCTTTGGAAAGATCATTGCTGTAAGGGGAAGCGTGGTCGATGTTTGGTTTGAAACCGATATTCCGGCCATTTACAGCTTGCTGCACGCGGGAAAAAATAATGAGATATCTTTTGAGGTGATGACCCAGCTCGATAGCCATACGGTGCGCTGCATTGCGATGACTGCGACGCAGGGCCTGGCACGCGGAACGTTTGCCGAATACAAGGGATGCGAACTCACCGTACCGGTGGGTAAAAATATCCTTGGACGGATGTTCGATGTCTTTGGAAATACAATTGATAAACTAGAACCAATCCCGAAAGCAGAACGGCGCAGCATCCATCAGTCGCCGCCGCCTTTATCGGACAGGTCTACTAAATCTGAAATATTTGTGACTGGTATTAAAGCGATCGACGTTCTGTTACCCCTGGAAAGGGGTGGGAAATCTGGTCTCCTTGGGGGCGCCGGGGTCGGTAAAACCGTTTTGCTTACTGAATTGATACACAACATGGTGGGCCAGAATCAGGGCGTCAGTATTTTTTGCGGGATCGGCGAACGCTCCCGGGAGGGCCAGGAGCTTTACCATGAAATGAAAGACGCCGGTGTGCTGGATGATATGGTGATGGTGTTCGGACAAATGAATGAACCTCCCGGAGCCCGTTTTCGGGTGGGGCACGCTGCTTTAACGATGGCTGAATATTTTCGCGACGATGAGCAGCGGGACGTACTTTTACTGATCGACAATATTTTTCGTTTTATCCAGGCGGGTATGGAGGTTTCGGGCTTAATGGGCCAGATGCCCTCCCGGCTTGGTTACCAGCCTACGATGGGTACGGATCTGTCCAAGCTGGAAGAGCGGATCGCGCATACAAAAACTGGTGCCATTACGTCTATTCAGGCGGTGTACGTCCCTGCGGATGACATGACCGACCCTGCGGCTGTGCATACATTTGCTCACCTTTCGGCATCGATCGTGCTTTCGAGGAAGAAGGCCGGTGAAGGGCTGTATCCGGCCATTGATTTGCTGCAATCGAATTCTAAAATGGCTACTCCAGGTATTATCGGAGAAAGGCATTACCAGCTCGCGCAGCAAATCAGGGAGACACTCGCACAATACGAAGAATTGAAAGATATCATCGCGATGCTTGGAATGGAACAGTTGTCGCCAGCGGATAGAGCGCTCGTGAACCGTGCCCGCAAGCTTGAACGGTTTTTTACACAGCCATTTTTTTCTACCGAACAGTTTAGCGATCTGGAAGGAAAGGACGTAAGCCTCGAAGATGCCCTGAGCGGCTGTGAACGGATTTTGGCAGACGAATTCAAGGATTTGCCCGAAAGCTGTTTTTACATGATCGGTAAGGTAGAAGGGGCAATTGCTAAAAGCAAGGATAAGGGTTCCGATAAAGTAAAAACAGGTCAAAATGAAGAAGTAACAGCCTGATGGTCATGGATAACCAGTTGATGAGCTTGAAAATTCTTCTGCCATTCGGCGTGTTTTCCGACGTAAAGGAAGTAAGCAGGATGGTGATGCAAACCTCCGAAGGTTCGTTCGGGCTGCTGCCGCACAGGCTTGATTGCGTGGCGGCGTTGCAGCCAGGCATTTTTAGTTATGAAATAGCGTCCGGTGATACAATATACCTGGCGATTGATGAAGGAATTCTTGTAAAAGCAGGTAGCCTGGTTAAACTTTCTGTACGCAACGCCATCGCAGGATTAAGTCTTGGGAAGCTTCATGAAGCGGTTCAAAAGCAGTTTTTAGAGCTTACGGAAAGTGAAAGAAATGTGCGTTCGGTGATGGCCAAGATGGAAGTGGGATTGCTTTTAAGTCTGGGGAAATTTCAAAAGGAATCATAATGGAAACTGCCGATCAACATAATGAAAGTGAATTTAGTAGGAATGTTTTCGAAATGGAAAAGCGAAAGCTGAAAGCGTTACGCGAAAAGAAGTCGGGCGTTTGGGCTGGTCTGGGCATGTTTGGTATGGTCGGATGGTCGGTAACGGTACCCGCATTACTGGGTGCGGCTGCCGGGATCTGGCTGGATAGAAAATTCCCTCAGTTATTTTCATGGACGCTGACCTTGTTGATGGCGGGCTTGTTAACTGGTTGTGTGATCGGGGGCTACTGGGTCACAAAAGAAGATAGGGAAATGCATAAAAAGAATTGAAACTGATATGAGAGAAATAATAAACGAATATGTTGCCGCGGCGTTCCTGGTGGGATTAATATTGGGTGCCCTGTACTTTGGAGGGCTCTGGCTGACGGTCAGGCATACCATGGCCAGCCGTTATCCTGCTGCCGGTTTTCTTGTGAGCTATATTTTGCGTACCGCCGTAGTCCTTGCCGGATTTTATTATGTCGGGATCGGTGGCTGGCAGGGCCTTTTGATTTGTCTGGCTGGATTTATCCTGGCACGTTACCTGGTCATTTATGCGACGAAAAGGGAAGACAAAAATGAAAAAATGCAAACCAAATTAGATAAGGTATGAAGCTCAGTCCGGATGAAACGGTATTTTGGGAATATGGCTTTTTCCATCTCAACCTGACGATCGTCACGACCTGGGTGCTGATGTTTGTGTTGGTGGTGGGCTCCGCCCTGATCACACGAAATCTGAAATCCGGAATGAAGATCTCACGCTGGCAGTGTATACTGGAAATGGTGGTTACCGGCATCAATGGTCAGATCAAAGAAGTCGGGCTCGACAAACCAGAAAAGTACATCGCTTTTATTGGAACTTTGTTTCTGTTCATTGCCTTCGCCAATGTCTGCATTATTTTTCCCTGGTATGAACCGCCCACTGGTTCTCTTTCGACAACGGCTGCATTGGCGGTTTGTGTTTTTATGGCGGTTCCGTTTTATGGTGTCGGCGCAGATGGATTCGTTGGTTATTTGAAATCCTATATTGAGCCAACGGTCATCATGCTTCCCTTTAACCTGATCAGTGAAGCTTCACGCACACTTGCACTGGCCATACGTCTTTTTGGCAATATGATGAGCGGAGGTTTGGTGGTGGCCATTCTGATCTCAATCACACCGCTGATTTTTCCGATCATCATGAGCGCGCTCGGACTGCTGACCGGTATGGTCCAGGCTTATATTTTCAGCATACTGGCAACGGTTTACATCGCCGCTGCCGTCAAAAAAACAGATACAACCGAAAATTAAATAGTTATAAAAATGGATAGTGTTACAATTATTGCAATGGTCTCAATCATTATGGCGGGATTTACAACCAGTATAGGCTGTATGTTCCCCGCCCTCGGGGAGGGGAAGTCGGTTGCGACCGCCCTTACTTCTATTGCGCAGCAGCCCGATGCTGCCCCTGTCATTACCAGAACTTTGTTTGTGGGGCTGGCCATGATAGAATCTACGGCCATTTACTGTTTCGTGGTGTCCATGATCCTGATTTTTGCGAATCCTTTCTGGAACCACATTATCTTAAAATAACCGAATATGCAAATTGACTGGTTCACAGTAATTGCCCAGATTCTTAATTTCTTTATTCTGGTTTATCTCCTGAAACGCTTTCTGTACAAACCTATTCTGAGTGCGATAGACGATCGTGAGAAAAAAATCGTGGGTCAGATCCAGGATGCGGAAAAAAAGAAAAGCGATGCGAAAAAGGAAAAAGAACAGTTTGTCGAAAAGAATAAAACCTTTGACGAACAAAAAGAACAGCGTGTAAAAGAGTCTGTTGATGCAGTAAAGGCCGAGCGAAAAAAGCAGTTGGATCAGGTCGGGAAAGAGGCTGGGGTTGCGCGCGAAGAACATAAAAAGTCCCTGCTAAAAATGCAGGACGATATGGTCAAAACAATTGCAGAGAAGACCCAAAGGGAGGTTTTGCAAATTTCCCGGAAGGCGCTGGTGGATCTGGCGTCCGCCAATTTGGAAGAGCAGACGACGGCCGTTTTTCTGGATAAGTTGAAGGCCATGAAACCGGAAGAAATTCAGCGGCTTACGCAGGCCTTCAAGTCGGACTTTGATCATGTCCTCGTTTCTACCGCTTTTGAAATATCTTCGGAGTTACAGACTAAAATCCGAAGCGAGGTGGATAAGGTGCTTGCGGCTTCGGCGGTGTATGATTTTAAGGTTTTGCCGCAAATCATCAGCGGTGTTGAGCTTTCACTGAATGGCTATAAACTAGCCTGGACGGTCTCTGCCTATCTCGATGCATTGAAAGACGGGGTATCTGAAACATCAAAGCAAAGCGCTGAACCCGTTGTTGAAGAGAAATAATAACGCTGAGGGTTTCACTGCATTTTAGAGGTTCTTCCTTTGCAGTAAAATCCTTATCTATTCAATATTTAAATAAAATAATATGTTTTCAAGCCAGGCGGGTAAAGCGGTCGATGATGCTTTAGAGTTGCTTGAAAAGAGCAGGGAGAAGTATAACTTCACTTTATCAATCAAAGAAACGGGTATGATCACCAGCGTTTCGACCGGTATTGTAAAAGTAAGCGGACTTCCCGGTGTAGGATTTGAGGAATTACTGAAATTTCCAAATGGCCTTTTCGGAATTGCCTACAATCTGGACGCAGAAGAGATAGGCGTCATTTTACTTGGCGAAGACTCACTGCTGAATGTTGGAGATCAGGTCGAAAGGACCGGAAGGGTCACTGACATACCCGTTGGAGATGCCTTGATTGGAAGGGTGATTAATCCACTCGGAGAAGCTGTGGACGGAAAAGGGGAGATTGCTTTCAGCGATCGCATGCCCATAGAACGTCCTTCGCCAGCAATAATGGACCGGCGGGCAGTGAGTGTGCCTTTGCAAACGGGCATCAAAGTTATCGACGCCCTGATTCCGATTGGACGTGGGCAGCGCGAACTGATCCTGGGTGACCGGCAGACCGGGAAAACGGCTATTACCATAGACGCCATTTTGAACCAGCGGGATAAAAATGTAATCTGTATTTACTGTGCGATCGGTCAACGGGCATCGTCTGTGGCGAAAGTACGTGCAAACCTGGCCGAAAAAGGAGCCATGGACTATACCGTTATGGTTGTAACTGAAGGGAATAATGCACCCGGACTCAAATACATTTGTCCGTATGCCGCCACCTCCATTGCTGAATATTTTATGGAAAAGGGGCGGGATGTGCTGATCGTTTATGATGATCTGACCAACCATGCCAGAGCGTATCGCGAGTTATCTCTTTTACTCCGCAGGCCGCCCGGAAGGGAAGCTTTCCCGGGAGATATTTTCTATATTCATTCCAAACTTCTGGAACGCTCCACACGTCTTGATGAAAAATTGGGAGGCGGCTCGCTCACGGCACTACCGATCATTGAAACGGAGGCCCAGAATATTTCAGCCTATATTCCAACGAATCTGATCTCAATTACCGACGGACAAATATATCTTTCTCCAAAACTATTTGAACTGGGCATATTACCAGCCGTTGATGTGGGCAAATCGGTATCCCGTGTGGGTGGTGCGGCTCAGCTACGGACGTATCGGTCCATTGCCAATCTGAAACTTGAATATGCACAGTTTGAGGAGCTGGAAACTTTTTCGAGGTTTGGAACCCGGATGGATGATAACACCAAAAAGATCATTGAACATGGTAAACGCATCCGGATTTGTCTTAAACAACAAGAACTCAAACCGATGTCTGTACCCGAGCAGTTCATTGTGTTATTGACGCTGACTGCTGGTCTTTTGGATACAGTGCCTGAGGATAAAATGCAGGAAGCTCAAAATGCGCTGATTGAAAGCGTCAATAAAATTCCGGATGATACGCTGAAACGTTTGTTTTCAGAAGAAAAGCTATCGGATGAAGACCGTCAGGCGATTCTGGATGTCGCAGAAGATGCGATTAAGACTTTTCGACATCAACCTAACGAAACAAAAACAAAAGGCTAATGGATACACTGGAAAGTCTTCGAAGGAAAGCTGACGGCGCAGCGGATCTCAAATCTGTCGTCAGAACAATGAAAGCAATGGCCGCTTCCAATATAGGACAGTATGAAACGGCACTGAGTTCACTGAAAGATTACAGCGACAATGTAGTTTTAGGAATTGCAGCCTACCTTGGCAATAACAGACCAGACAGATCTTCAATTCCTGATTTTACACCAAAAAAGACTCCGACATCGATCATTGCCATCGTCTTTGGATCTGATCAGGGCCTAGTCGGTCAGTTCAATGATTCACTTACAGGTTTTGTTTCAAACAAGCTGGGCGAATTACCCGGAGAAAAAAAGGTATGGGCCATTGGCGAACGTGTCGGGCTGCTTTTATCAGATGCAGATTTTGAGCCGGAGAAGCTATTTTTGGTTCCTGGTTCGGTTCAATTGATCTCGCCGCTGGTAGGGGAGATTTTGATCGAAATTCATCAGCACTCCGCTGAATTTGAAAACCCCGAAGTTTACATTTTTCATAATCAGCCTAAATCCGATTATGGTTATACCCCCGTGGTTCAAAAGATATTGCCACTGGATGAAAATTGGCTCGACAGTTTTATAAAAACAAAATGGCCGTCAAATAACCTGCCGCAGGTCGTGGGCGATCCGAAGAGAACATTATCAGCACTCATTCGGGAGTATTTATTTATTTCGCTATTCAGAGCGTGTGCTGAATCACTGGCCAGCGAAAATGCAAGCCGGCTGCAAGCAATGCAACGTGCAGAAAAGAGTATTCAGGAACTGGTAACAGATCTGGGATTTAAGTTTAACCGCCTTAGGCAAAGCTCCATTGATGAAGAACTTTTTGATGTCGTATCCGGATTCGAAGCGTTGAAAGATTAGGAATAGGATTTGCGTTTTCTTATTTTATTAATCAGATGGTCTCTTCCAATCGCTGGAACTATTATTTTGCTAACATTTGCTCTGCCAAAAAATCCAGGTTATACGGTAGGCAGTTGATCAACCGTGTTTAATGGAATAGGAATTTTAGCTTCTGCTCTTTGACCTGGCACACAGGGTATTTTTTGTGGGCACACAGGTAGTACAATGTATTATTTTCATCAATATGAAATTAAAAAAAATTGTCCTCAAGACATTTTCTGGTGCGGTCGACGATGATATCCTGATTTTTGCAGGTTATGCGGCTTACACTTCCCTGCTCGCATTTTTTTCTTTTATTATTTTTATAATGGCCGCTGCCAGTTTGATCGGCAAAGCGGAGGCTTCGCAAATGCTTATCAACTCTGCTTTCAGCTATATACCGCCGAGGATCGTGGATACTGTTACTCCTGTGATCAACAATATATTAGCAAATCGCTCTTCCGGCCTGTTCACGCTGGGCGGGCTTGGAACGTTATGGATATCTTCTTCTGGTATTGAGGGGTTACGTATCGGCCTGAACCGCGTGTATGCAATTCAAGAAATGCGACCATTGTGGAAAAGACGCTTACAAAGCATTGTAGTTGTTATATGCAGTGCAATCACTTTTGTTGTTCTGGCTGTGATGGTTATTATCTGGCCTCTCCTTACGGATTTTATATCAAAATATATTTCCCTTTCGATGAATTGGTTTAAGTTGATAAACATCCTGCGCTTCCCTTTGGCATTTATTTTATTGGCGGTGATTTTTTCTATTATGTATCGGATACTTCCCAATCACAACAAAAACTGGCGAAAAGTGTCTGCGGGCGCCATCTTCGCCACGATCTTATGGCTGGCGCTTGCGCAGTTATTTTCAGTTTATCTCGGACATTTTGCAAATTTTGACCTGGCCTATGGCAGTATCGGCGGAGTAATTATTACACTGGTATTTTTTCAATATTCAGCTACCGTCGTACTTTTAGGGGCGGAGCTAAATGCTGTTCTTGAAGAATAAGTGCTTATCAGATTAAAGGAAAGTTGGTAAAAAGGATACTGAATTGATCGTTGTACACACTGATGCGCGCCTTCATTACGGTACATCTGACGATTCTATCCTACAAATCCATATTACCTTGTCAAGCAGTACCCAGCTCCAAAAAGAGCAAAACATGAACAAGTAATTTGTTTGACATTTTCATGTTTTGCTTACTATTCTTGTGAAATAAAACCGCCATAATAAGTGTGAAGGTTAGTCTCATAACCATCACTCAGGTAGGTATTTGCATCATATTCGGGGCTGTCTTTTATCTGCTTAACCGATGCGTTCACCATCACATCCGAAGTATCCCATTGTATATCTTTTATCCAATTTGGCGATATAAGTACCTTTTTTCCTGGAAACCAATTTCCTGTATCGACCACCATAAAAGCAAGTTTCCATGTGCCTTCATCAATTACAAAGTCTTCTACATCGCCAACTTCGCCATCGATGGCTTTTATGTTGTAACCAGTAACATGATCTGTACTGCGCAGATGCGGATTAATTGCTTCTTCGCTGTGAAGTTTTTCGTGAACTGCTGTTTCCAGAGGCAAAGAGGGTGACATCATCATTCCGGAAGTACCCATGCCACCAGCCCAAATTCCCCCACCCCAATAGCCTGTCCAGGGATAGTGCGCGTAAAGTTCTATTTCTTGTTGACGCGAGACAGGCTTTTCAGTATCAATCTCGGGGCTGTTTTTAATTTGTTCTTTTGTAAGGTTTACAAGAAAAACTTTATTTTCCCAATCAGATGTTAACACTGCCTGAGGGGAAATAAGCACTTTACGGCCGAAAAGCCAGCTGCCGGTTTCAATAATTAAGTAACGGATAGTCCAGGCGTTATCATCAAAGTAGAATTCCTTCACTTTTCCTATTTCACCGTCAATGGCGCCCATCGTAAATCCGACCAAACTCTTTATACTCCGTTTCATAATAGGTATTAATTTAAAACTTACTTCATTTTTTATTAACCAGACAGCGAAATATACTGTTGATACTTAGGTACAGGATTCCATATTTTCAATGGTCAGGCATTCGATAATTATGTTTTCAAAAAAATCCCCGGGCGTCTATGCCACACCCGGGGATAATATTTCCTTTCAATAGCTTCTGGCACGCCCAACAATTGTTTCAAGTGCACTTTTTAGCTTATCGCTTGCACCTTTTACAGCCATTGAACTGGTATCTGCATCGTTGCTTACTGCTATCGGCTGTTTCCCTTCCATCCTTGCCTCAATCTTGCATCGGACGTCGTTCAGGCCATCTTTGTTGCCATTTTGGTCCGAAATATGTACTTCCAAACGGGTAATGTGATCACTGAACCTGCTGAGATCATTGGTTAGGAATTCCACAAGCGGGGCGGCTTTTTCTTCGTTGCCTGTTATATTTTTATCGGTATTAAACTGAATAGTCATGGTTCTTAATTTGTTTAATGAGTTGATTTTTTTGAGTCTGGAAAATGAATTACCGAGGTCAGTATCTGAAAATAGCGGCAGCGCCTGATTCCAAGGACATTTTTTCAGGAGGTAGCACAAGTACCTTTCCACCAAATTTCTCAACAAGCTCTCCAATATCATCTAGCAGGTCATCTGTTTCAGGATCTGATAGCGGACCTGTTTCAATAAGTCCGTTAGCTGCATCCACGATTTTACCGGGGATAATCCTGTCCTTTTCGAGCAACAGCGTTTCCACTCTGCCCGATGTGGCAGCAGCCACAATATCCCCGATCAGATCGCTTCCTTTCTGATCTGCTATGGCTTGGGCCACCTTTTCAGACCAGTTTTTCAGCCTTTGATCATACTCTGGCTCCATCACTTCCCAGGCCATCGTTCTCAGTCTGTCAGCAGACAATGCATCCGGATTGAGGTCAATGCCTTCAGTGAGCAAAAATGGATTTTTGTTGACTTTTCTAAACAGGTTGCGATGTTCTGGCAGAGCGGCCAGAATTAGAGGAAGGCCAGAAGGCTTCGAAAATTTTTCATAAGCAGTTTCTGCCACAATCCTGAAAAATCGCTCGGAATCCTTATCCGTCTCATCCTTTTTAGCGCCATGCCCGTGGTGCATGTTGCCACTTTCGCCACCTACACCGCCGTATGATGCCACAGTTGTATGTTTTTCAGTAAGTTCACTTCCAAGGGCTTCTTCGATAGTCCTTGGAATATCCTCTCCCAGTTCTATTTCAGATACTGAAAATCTGTTGCCTTCGAAAAAACGCATTTCCGTTAACGTCAGGCCGAGAATCTGAAACCGGTCTTCGGTTTGCAGATACTGGCGCATGGGCTTCGTGTGGAAGCTTTCGGCAACCACCATTAGCTCGGCCACAGGTAGAGGCAGGCTCACGGTTTCGAAAATTTCTCCGGAGCTGAAAACCGCCAATCCATCCAGATTGTGGTTCCAGAAGTCCCGGTCGTCTTTCAGGTTTTCAAAGGGTGCCAGGTATGCTTTTATTTCGCTCTCAGCATATTTTTCTAACAAAGAGCTTTCCAGCTGTTTGAGTATATTCTGGTAGCGGATTGGATCTTGTATATTACCTGGATGCGTCCGATGTGTCGGCATGTATACCGATATGCAAGAACCTATATTGACGGAGGATAATTCCTGAATTAATTCTTTGGTAGGTAGTTTCATAACTTTTACAATTTTTAATAAGACATTTTCAGTAATATTATCCTGTAATAACCGGGCCAGTGCTTTTGTAAATTCCGGACAGCAGGACCTGTTAAGATTTAAATTTTCATGGACTGAAATTGTTGCGAATACCTCTGCCTGTCGATATTGAACAGACTGCCTGGAATTCTTTGCAGATGGGCCGATCAGATCATTGGGTAGAGACTAATCGTCCGTAATAGTCACGCAGGTTCTTCTCAGTCACTTCATTTACAGGTTCCGTCGGATCATAATCAGGGCTGTTTTTGAGTTCATCAACGGTCAGTTTAACAATTACATTCTCTGTGCTATGCTTTATCTGGCTGATTTCAGCCGGTGTAATGAGCACCTTTTTGTCTGATTTCCAGTCATCCATATCGACTACCAAAAATTTGATCTGCCAACTGGCATCCTCGATGATAAGATCTTCAAAAGTTCCAGTCTGGCCATCTTCGGCATGTATTTTGAAGTCGATAGTCTTCGCAGTACTTCTCAGATGTGAATCGCCCTTCCGCTCTGTCCCATTTTCAATCTGATCATTATCGATGGCTTGTTGAACTGAAACAGTCATGGGAGCCATCATACCTGAAGTCCCATATCCAATGCCACTACCGAACCAGTAATTGCTCCAGGGATAATGCTTAAACAACTGCTCTTCCTGTTGTCGGTACACGGGCATATCCGTATCAATATCGGGGCTGGTTTTTACTTGCTCTTTTGTGATATTGACATCAAAAGCACTATTTTCCGAATCGATGCCAGTAAGAGCCTCTGGCGATATAAGCACTTTTCTGCCGAAAAACCAGCTGCCTGTTTCGACAATGAGGTATCTGATGGTCCATGTCTGATCGTCAAAATAAAATTCTTTGACTTCTCCAATGTCTCCATCCGTAGTACGCATGGTGTAACCGATTAAACTGTTGAGGCTCCGTTTCATGGTTCAGTTTGTTTAGTTTTAAAATGTCTTTGATTCATTATTTTCGGGAAAAATCAGCCGTGGCAAAGGTCAGTTCTGGCCAGATTCACTGCTATCAGCGTTGATATGTCCCATTAACTAATTCAGGTTTTTTGTCTTTCGTTTTGCCATTCTCCGGTAGGACGCCCGCCATTTCCCCAATCACATTAACCAATTCGGATCCTGCCGGGATTACAATTTTTGTATTGGTTTTCAATGATGTTTCAAGAGCTTCGAGCTTTCTGAGCAGCTGTGCGTTACCAATAAAATACTTCTCAGCCGCTTCGTTGACCAGTTTAATTGCTTCCGCTTCACCTTCTGCGTGAAGTACTTTTGCGCGTTTGTAGCCTTCCGCTTCTTTTATTTTAGACCTTTTCACCCCGTCGGCCACCGTTTCCGCAGCTGTTGCATAATCTATTGCTGCGATTTTCTCATTTTCGGCTTTCACAACCTTATTCATGGTGTCCTGAACGTCCGTTGGAGGATCAATTTCCTTTAATTCTGTTCTGACGATGATAATCCCCCAGCTTTCTGTTTCATTTTTTAGCGTCCTGTGCAGTTCGTCGTTCATTTTACCTCGTTCACTATTGGCTGATCTAAGGGTAAGCGTGCCAATAATGTTTCTTAAAGTGGTTCTTGCTAGGTTCACAATTTGAAACGTGTAGTCATCCACATTGTAAAGACTGCTTTTGACGCCTTCTTCTGTGCCGATTACCTTGAAATACACCTGAGCATCTACCGTAGCATTAAGATTATCATTGGTAATGATCTCTTGGGGCTTTGCATCAATCATTTGTTCTGTTATGTTGATCAAATACATTCTATCAATGAAAGGTATGATCCAATGGAATCCTGGACCTGCGAATTTGTTGTATTTACCTAGTCTTTCTATAAGTCCACGGTGCGTTGGCCGTACGATTTTCGCCCCTGCAAAGAGCAGTGAGAGGATTAAAAATATGGATATGAAGATTGAAGTTTCCATTCGGTTTTGTTTTTGTTTATTTTGAGTTTTGCGGCGTATTAACTGCTTGTGACAATGTTTTTGAAATTACTCTGTTAAAAGTGCGGGTCCGCTTTTTTCTTTCTTTATATGGATCGGCAGTACCCCGGTCATTTCACCAATCACATTGATCAGTTCTGAGCCCGTAGGGATCACGATTTTTGCGTTGGACTGCAAAGCATTTTCCAGTGCTTCCAGCTTTCTGAGGAGCTGGGCATTTCCTGTAAAAAATTCATCGGCAGCTATGTTGACCAGTTGTATTGCTTCTGCTTCGCCTTCTGCATGAAGGACTTTTGCCCGCTTAGCACCTTCTGCTTCTTTTATTTTGGCCCTTTTTACACCGTCTGCAACAGTTTCGGCTGCTGTGGCATAGTCAATGGCGGCGATTTTTTCATTTTCTGCTTTTACCACCTTATTCATTGTATCCTGAACATCCCGTGGCGGATCAATTTCCTTTAATTCGGCCCTGACAATAACAATTCCCCAGCTCTCGGTTTCCGCCTTCAGTGTTTCATGAAGTTCAGCGTTCATTTTGTCCCTTTCACTGTTTGCTGACCTTAAGGTAAGTGTACCAATAATATTTCTCAGGGTGGTGCGCGCAAGATTTACGATTTGAAGCGTATAATCGTCTACATTGTAAAGACTCGCTTTAACACTTTCTTCTGCTTCCAGTACTTTGAAATACACCTGGGCATCTACCCTGGCATTCAGGTTATCATTTGTGATAATTTCCTGGGGCTGTGCATCCAACATTTGTTCGGTGACATTGACCAGGTACATTTTATCGATGTAAGGAATAATCCAGTGAAACCCAGGCTTGGCGAATTTGTTATATTTTCCAAGTCTTTCTATCAGGCCACGGTGCGTTGGGCGGACAATCCTGATACCTGAGAAGAGAAATAGGATGACTAATAATAGGGGTGTAAGTATTTGGAAATACATATTCTATTAATTTAGATGAAGAGCTTTTAAGAGGAAAAATATGAAGTAGCTCTTTACAAAGGTGCGCATCCTATGCTCGTTGGGATTACATATTAGCTTGAATATGTTGTAAGTATCACAGGTTGGTAGGTTATCCAAAAGTAAGAGCCGCGATAATTCACATAAGTCGTTACAACCTGATTTTTTTCGGAGTAGGGTGTCGTTGGTGCTACCAAGGCTTATTTGGCACCAATTGCAGTGATTCAGAAATTTTGCTGCCGCTAGTAATCAGAGTTCCTGAAAGATTTCGGTTTCAACTTGTTTTTGGATAATGACGGTGTTTCGCCTGTCAGATGCATTTATTTTATATGGTAAATTTGTAGATAAGTTTCACTTTAAGACCGAATCACCAATTTCAATAAGTCTCAATTTTTAATTATGTTATCCAAAACCTGGCTGATGAGCCTGGCAATCATTAATTCTTCGTTGGTCGCAATCACCCGTATATGCACTTTTCCGGAATCCGTCGAAATAATCGAAGCATTTGCCTGATTTTGTTTTTCATCGAGTTCAATTCCTAAAAAGCCAAGGTTCTGACAAATTCGGCTGCGGATCTGCGGGATATTTTCGCCGATCCCGCCCGAAAAAATAAGCGTATCGATTCCACCAAGCACAGCCGCAAATGATCCGATTGATTTTTTTATCTGATAACAAAACAGTTCTATGGCTTCGGCGGCCCGGACGTCTGCCTTTTCTATCTTTAACAACTCACGCATATCCGAACTGGTGTCTGAGATGCCCAAAAGTCCGGATTCGTGATTGACCAGATGATTGAACTGCTTGGGACTGAGTTTTTCAAACTGCATCATATACCAGGCCACACCAGGATCGATATCCCCGCTTCGAGTTCCCATCAGCACGCCCGAGGCAGGTGTGAAGCCCATACTGGTTTCAACGCTTTTACCGTGCTTCACCGCTGCCAGACTTGCGCCGCTGCCAAGATGGGCCAATATGATTTTTCCATTTGCAGCTTCTTTTCCTGCCTGCCGTTCAAGCTCCTGCATCAGGTATGCATACGAAAGGCCATGAAAACCATAGCGTCGAATTTTTTTTTCACTAAATCGGCGTGGAATTGGTAACCGTTTCGCAACGGTAGGCATTTTAGCATGAAACGATGTATCAAAACAGGCGATCTGCTTTAAAGGCGGATGTCGTTTACTGAATAATTCGATCAGCTTGATTTCTTCAGGTAAATGCTCTGGGTCGTAAAGCCTGATCTCTTTTAGGTAGCTAATTAATTCAGGTGTTATTTCTTGTGGATCAGTATGTTGCATACCTTGAACGATCCTATGGCCAATACCAGATATTTTAGAAAACTCCGGGCGTTGTTCCAGCCATTCGATCAAAAAGTTGGCGGCATACTCATAGGTATTCTGCTGGATGTTAACAAGTTCCGGTTTATCAGAGGTGTTGTCAGTGAATACAGGTATGGCGTTTTTGTTTCCAATATTTTCAAGCTTTCCGCTAAGCAGCAATGCGAATGCTGGCTCGAGCTGATAAAAGGCGAACCGGATGCTGGATGATCCTCCATTGATAGTAAGTATTGATTTTTCCGCACTCATTAAGTCCGTTTCTATTAATCCAAATTATAAGACTGTTCCAATTTCCATAACCACCCTGCCTTCAATTGTTCCGGCTCTCATTTGATCAAACACAGAATTGATATTTTCCAATTTGGCAGTGTGAACTGTTGCTTTCACTTTACCTTCCAGAGCAAACTGGATAGATTCTGCAAGATCTTTTCTAGTCCCGACGATAGATCCTCTCACGGTGTACCGGTTCAATACAGTTTCAAAAATAGGCAGGTCGAAACTTCCCGCGGGCAGACCATTCAAAGCAATTGTACCTTTTCTACGCAAAGCAGAAATGCCTTGCTTAAATGCAATTGGCGATACAGCCGTTACCAGCACACCGTGCATACCACCGGTTTGTCGGTTCAAAAATTCGCCAGGATCTTCTTCAAGCGCATTTACAGTTATATCTGCACCCAGGCTTTTTGCCAGATCAAGCTTGTCTTTACTAATGTCGATGGCAGCTACATGCATTCCCATAGCTTTTGCATATTGTACTGCCAAATGTCCCAGACCGCCAATTCCTGATATCGCAATCCATTCTCCGGCCTTGGTTTCGGTTTCTTTAATTCCCTTATAAACAGTCACGCCGGCACAAAGTATTGGGGCCATTTCGATCATATTGGTATGGTCTGGTAAATGCGCAACATACCTGGCGTCCGCTATAACATATTCCGCATAGCTGCCATCTATGCTATATCCGCCATTTTGCTGGGTTTCACATAAGGTCTCCCAGCCGGTGATACAGAACTCGCAGCACCCACATGCGCTATACAACCAGGGCACGCCAACAATATCTCCTTCCTTGACACCAGTCACTTCCGGGCCGAGTGCCACCACATAACCAATTCCTTCATGACCTGGAATGAGCGGCATTTTTGGTTTTACGGGCCAGTCGCCATCAGCGGCGTGCAGATCTGTATGGCAAACTCCGCTTGCAATGACTTTGACAAGGATTTGATTCCTGCCAGGTTCTTTAACAGGCATTTCCTCAATCGTGAGCGGTTGGCCGAATTCGCGAACAACTGCGGCTCTCATTGTTTTTGGTAACATATCACTGGCATTTTTGTAGATGGGACATATTTAAATCACTCATAACCACTTTTGATCACCGTGGAGATCATTTTGAACTGCTCTTTGGCGCAAAAGGAATTTCGTGCATGGGCAGGAATGATAATACCCTGACCTAATTCTAGTTTGTGCTTTGTGCCATCAATCACAATTTCGGCAGATCCATCAATGATCTGGATATAGGTATCAAACGCCGATGATTTCTCCGCCAGTTCTTCTCCTGTGTCGAAGGAAGAGACGGTGATGTTACCGGTTGTCTTTCTTATAATAGTTCTGCTTAACACGGCGTTTGGAACATATTCTATGATTTCAACGATGATGTGCGCTTTTGATTTCTCCATTTCGGTCTCTTCTTCCTTTTGATTTCTGTCTTTGCTGCTCATATTAAGAATCTATTAATGATTTTTGCTGATGATTACCGGCAAGCAAGAGCCAAAGGTGGTGCTATTTATACCACCAATTGTTACAGATGTTCTCTTTCAAGTTGCATCAATCACAGATCAGAGACATCTTACTATTTTGTGGGATAGAACATGCTCACTACTCTTATCAGAAAGACATGAGATACCTCGCAGCCAAAATTGGTTCTGGTGATGGTGAGAAAGCAGTTGTCAATAACGTTTCCGCCAGACTTCCCATAAGCGGCTTTCCGAAGTTCCTGATATTATTAGACAAATTGTACAGTCAAAAACATACATTACCTTTGATCGCGCTCATTTCTCAGGATAAGATGATTTCAGCTTAAATTTTTGAAGTAGTGTATTATGTGCAGGATGCGGATTATACTTATATATAGATAGGCAGCAATCGATTATAAGGACCTTTTTAGGCTTTCGAGCAACGCGGCATTGGCTTTGCTTACCAGAGGCAAACCTTAATAATGCAGCTGGTTAATGCACATATTAAATAGACCACAAACAAAATACAGATCATTATATCCATGGAATTATTCGTACTCTTCTCGATCCTAATTTCGCTTTCGGCACTTTTCTCCTACATCAATGTCCGCTTTTTTAAACTGCCATCTGGGATAAGTCTGATGCTAATGGGTACCATTGTTGCTCTTGCAGTAATCGAATTAGGCCAGATTTCGAGCCGCTTTTCGGCCGTGGTAGTAAAAGAGCTGGTGCTGATCGATTTTTCCGAATTTATCCTGGGGATCCTGTTGAGCTTCCTTCTGTTCGCAGGTTCGCTGCATATGTACCTTCCCGATCTGAAAAAGTCTGCGAAAACTATTACCAGCTTTGCCGTGATCGGAACCATACTTTCTACATTCATAGTTGGATACGGGTTTCATTACATTACCCTGCTTTTCGAAATTGATATACCTCTGATTTTCTGTTTACTCTTGGGCGCACTGATTGCTCCCACCGACCCAATCGCAGTGATGGGTATTCTCACAAAAGCGAAATTATCCAAAACTGTTGAGACCAATATTGTCGGCGAATCGCTTTTTAACGATGGTATTGGTGTGGTAATATTTGCCACATTAGTTCAAATCGCTTCGGTAGGCATCGAGAATTTTGGTGCTGTACAAATTGGACTATTGTTTCTTCAGGAGGCAGTTGGTGGAATTGTAACAGGTGGCCTTATCGGTTTTATTGGTTACCAGCTAATGAAATCGATCGATCATTTCCAGACAGAAATTTTGATTTCCCTGGCGATGGTCATGGGAGGATATTCACTTTGCCATTTTCTGCATGTATCCGGCCCGCTGGCGATGGTCGTGGCTGGGATTATGACTGGCAACAGGGGAAAGGCCCATGCCATGAGCGATATAACCAGGGATTATCTGAGCAAGTTCTGGGAGGTTACTGACGAGATCCTAAATGCGATCCTGTTCCTGCTGATCGGATTGGAGATTGTTGTTGTTACATTTGAGGTAAGCTTTGTGATCATCGGGCTGCTCACCGCCATAATCATTATCCTGGTTCGATTTGGAGTGCTATATGCTACGGCAACCGCCTTTGGGTTTATCAACCAACTTGGACCAGGGACTTTGAAAATAATGGCTTGGGGTGGTCTGCGGGGTGGAATATCAATAGCACTAGCGCTGTCGCTTCCGTCAACTCCGTATAAAGAAGTTATTGTTTCTGTCACTTTTGTGATTGTACTTTTTTCTATTATCGGGCAAGGGCTTACAATTGGTCCGTTAATCAAAAAATTAGCTAAGCACACCAAATAGAGATAACTTTAATGGGCTCCCAAATATTTCTTATCAATGATAACCACCAGCTTTCATATTTCGCTGGGACGTTTTCAAGTACTTCTCAATACCCTACACTCCGGAATTTCTAAAAGACAAAATGAAATGCCAGCGACTTAATGAAATACTGGTCAAATCCAAGTTGCAGCTTGCCATCATTAGAGTACAACCCCATTTTTTATTTACTACCCAGCTTTTGCAGGCATCATATTTATTATAGGCTGACAATTGAAATCAAGTATTTAGGATAAAATATGAAGGATAAAAATCTACTGGTATCATCGACGATGACAGTGAAGAGCATGAAATTTTACTATCGCACTAGGAGAAATTCCAGGAGCCTTCAAATGCTTATTTTTTTCTACCTGCCAGCAGGCAATCCAGCATTTTAAAAAACCAAATGTGGATGCCCCTGGTTATGTATTTGTAGATTATGAACCTTCCGGGGACAAGTGGGGATGAGTGCTTACAAGAACTTATGAAACTCGACGAATTCGATCACCCAGGTATTATTATTTATTCAGGGGTAATTCCAGAGCATCGGTTAGGCGAGCTTAAAGCAATCGGTGTAGATAAGTTCATGGAAAAATCCGCATCCTTATCCGTCTTGACCAGCCAACTCCAAAAACTGCTTGTTGCATGATGCCAAAAAAACGGGCGGTAAGATAGTCATCACTATAAAATGAAACGGGGAAGGGAATTCAATAGTCAATAGCAATCCTTGTCAAGGTGAATCTTAAAAATTGTTCGGAGCTGCGCATTTTTTCCAATACTCTACAATAACCCTTATTGTATCCAGCAATTGGTCAAAGGAATTTTGCTTTACAAAAAAGCCCTGTGCGGATGTACTGTAAGCGTCAATAACCATTTTTTGGCTAATGGCAGTTGAGAAAAACAGGTATGGAATACATTTGAGATTAAGCTTCGCATCTGTGCACAGTTTGTCTTTTAGCTCTAAACCGTCCATCATAGGCATGTTTATGTCGGAAATTATTATAAATGGTGCTGTGGAAGGTCCCTGCAGGTATTCCAGTGCGGCCAACCCGTCGGGAAAGTAGATCCTTTTGTTTGGATATTGCAAGGTGTTAAAGACTTCTTCCAAAAGGTACCGATCGTCTTCATCATCTTCAATGATGATGATTTCTCTACTCTTGTTCATTCCAACTCAATTTTTACTTTAATAGATGCAAATTGCAATAAATAGGTGAGAATACAACTTCGTCGATGCTAGTGAAGCACTTCTTACTATATAAAAATAAGCGGATCAGGATTGACTACACGCCAGCCGGACAAAAGTTGGAGTGTCTTATTGAATTTAATAAATATCACACACTTGCTTCCGCTGTTGTGCATCTAACCTCGAGATATCAATCCTATCTATAAAGATTTGTGTGAAATTTATTCGGTGGTATTTCTGTACTCTTGCCTCCCTTGGTTTTCCTTCCCTCTTAGCTCTGATTTGAGCCAAATCTGGTACTTTCAAATTACAGATTAGATTCTGTGTTGATAACCTATTAAAATTTCAATTTTTTATATCTTTGTTTTTGAAGGCGGCCCAGAGCCAGCCAGTATAGCATGTTATACACTTTGTGCTGACATGCTATTTTTTTGTCCTGCCCTTTGTGTTTCGTGTGATTTGTCATAGCTAGTTTTAGACTTATATAGTATATATGCCAGTTCCAGCAATTTCCTTTGGGCTGCTATCAAAGCTTTCATTTTGATACCCTGTTTACTGACGATCCTCACATACATATTTTTAAAGTTGTCATCGTATTTCACTGCGGTCATTGCAGGGAAATACATGGCTTTCCTGAGGCTTCGGTTTCCTTTTTTCGATATCCTTGGCTTGCCTTTTACCGATGTGCCGGATTGTTTTTCTTTTACGTCAAAGCCGGCATAACTTGAAAGTTGTTTCTTATTTCTTATCAATTCAAAACCGTTTGTTTCTGCCAAAATGATAATAGCTGTCAACTGACCGACTCCTGGAATACTGCTGATAATCTCTATCTCTTTTTTAAGCTCGGTATCTTGATTGACAAGCTGGTGTATATCTTCCTTGATTTCCTGTTCTTGCCTGTTAAGAAACCTAATCCGCTCCTTGAGACGCTCTAAACTCCGCTCATGCGGTTCTGCTTCCTGACTTTCTGCATGCAGCTGGTTTTTTACTATCGAGCGCTCTGAAACTATTTGATCGCGCTCTCTTGTAAGCTGTTGAAGATATTTGTAATTGCTTTTGGGGCGCTTCCAGCTATCCAACTTTCGCTCCAACCCGAACCTGGCTATGGCCTCAGAACAGCTTTTATCTGTAATGGTCTTCGCTTCCAAAGTTCTGATATAGTTGCTGATCTTGTTTGGTAAAACAATACTTAAAGTGCAGCCTTGATCATCCAGGAAGTAAGCGAACTTCTGATGATATACCCCCGTGGCTTCCATAACAAACCGAAGTTCTATATCAGGATCTGCCAACTTTTTAGCCCATGCCAGCAATGAAGAAAAACCCTTCTCCGTGTTACTGAAAATTTTGTAGGCATACAGCTCGATGCTTAAATCGTCCAGTAACCGGCCCAGCGTCACTACTAATTCCTTTTGGGCAACATCTACTCCCAATACTTGTTTTAAAGCCCTCATCGTACTAATGTTAATTGTTAGCATAAAGTGATGAATCTCCCGGTTCGTCTTGTCTCCTGGTTGGATATTCTGGATCTTGAGCAAATCTCAATTCCTTACATTCTGTTCAGACTCGAAAAGATAACAAAGGATGAGGCAGTTTCTAATCTCCAATATACTTCATGAGTTATTAAGTGGTACATCTGCTCTCATCCCTTTATCACTTTATATTACAAATCTAACTTTTATCCTTCCGACTGAGTTAGCTTCGTAAACATAGGAGTGGTACGCCAAAACAAATTACTGTATATTGCAAACTGGCACGTTAAACTGTACTATCTGAAATGGTTGAACGGGCAGTTTCAAGTAGGTCAATGAACTGATAAAAACGGTTTCTTGAAATCTCCATTTCTCCCATTTTCAGAAAGAGTCTTAGATCCAGATCCTTTTTGGGCAAAACAGCTTTAAGCTCGTTAATAATATAGTCATTATAATAATGGATCGATGGGCTTGCAGAAACATATTGGTTAAAAACAAGACCCTTGCTTAGACCTTCAAACAGGGCATATAGTGTAAAATATCCTCCAAGTGAATGTCCCATCAGGGTACGGTTTGTGCTGTCAGCCCTGTATGTGTGTTCTACGTGCGGGATCAGTTCATGACGCAGAAAGCTGTAAAAGTTCTTACCACCTCCGCTGATTGCAAAACTATCCGCGGCAGATGCCTTTGGATATGTATAATCCCTGTTCCTTAATGAATCCATCAGATAAGCATCCCGGTAACCGATACCTATGATAATGGGCTCTCTGAAAGATTTTTTCCAGCTGAGTTTCTTAGTAGAAGCGCTTACATGTTCAAAGTAGGCGTTGCCATCCAAATGGTATACCACCGGGTATTTCTCAGAGGAGCCGTGTTCATACTTTTCAGACAGCCTGACAAACACATTAAAGGTATCCTTTACAGCCGCTGAGTATATCTTGAAGGTTGGTCCGGTTTGCTGATCTTCAATCTGCTCAGGTGTATCCTTATCGACGAGTGCTGTAATAAAAAGACAATAATGATGTGGAGGTGTATTCCATTGCCCCTGACTGTTTCTTCTGTAAAAGCTTTTACTTGATCCTCCCAGCTTTATTTCATAGGTAAAAGATTTACCCGATTTTTCAGGATTCGGAAGGCATTCTATGGCCACGATGAAATCCCCATTCAATACAATTCCAGCATACGTTAAATCAAAACGGAGCCAGCCTTTTTTTACCAGGTGCTTTTGCAGTAAACTTTTTTCAACGATCCGGCTGGATGGTTTGTCCATGTCATACCGGTAGAAATTGATTCTGAAACTTGCGCTATCTTCGGTGTCGCTGTCAACATACAAGTTTGCTGACGTAATCTGAGCGGGTCCGCTTCCCAGTTTAATCAACTGTCCAATCTCAAAGATGTCATTTTGCGAAAACATTCCGTCTGTAAAATGAATAGGACCGCCTCGTTTTTTTATACCATAACTTTTCTCTACGGGCTTGCTTCCAAGAATTTTAAGCTCCTTCAACCAGGCTGCTTTTTCATCAAGTTTTATTTCTACTGTTCTATCAGGGGAAAGCGCGTTGATGGCTACATCCAGCTGCTCATAGCCAACCAGCGAAAAACGGAGAGTGTCCATAAGGTTCTCAGCAGGGATTTTTAAAGAAAACCAGCCATTCTCCATTGAAGTTGTGCCAATGTTCTTTTTATTGATACCTATGTTAACGTACGCTAGCGGGCTGTTGCTTTTGGCATCGTGAATATTTCCTTTCAGTATGATTTGTGAACGAACAGAGAAACTGTTGCAGAGAATAAATATCAATACCATTAAACGCGTGAGCATAACCCTAAAATGATCAAGTAACAAAACAGAAAACTGTTTATTAATAGCATACGTGGGTTATCGTTAAATGTTGCAAACAGCTTGGGGGCAAAATGCTATTGCCTTCTCTTTAAAAACCCTCTCACCATGTACGCACCTGGCCCAGATGCTCAATATTCTGCTGACGCATATCAGAAACCATGTAAAACCCTAGAATATCTACCAACAATTGCATAATGAGACCACATTCTTACTTGCCATCTTATTTTATGACTATTTAGAGATATACAATTTCTTATATATGTAAGTGTTCTTAACAGTACGTTACATTTGATGGGCTACAATCATCTTATCTTCTAATACAAAAACGGCCATTTAGATCAAATAAGCCTCTTTTCTTATTTGATAGTATTTCACTCCCTTGGTTACATAACTTATTTTTATGTTAAGTAAATGGCAGGTGTCAAAATTATTGATAAGTCTGTATTGTCCAGCTTATACATCATTTGATAGACTCGTCACTTTAGCATAAGATTATGCCGATTTGGTTTGAATGGAATCTTACCATGGATTTGTAACTTTTAATTTCAAGTTGCGGCGAATGATGAATTCACCCTTATTAGTAAGTTATCATTTCGTAGATGTAAAATGTCTGCTTTGATTCGCCATAGCGAATTATGGCTTCGAGTTTACCCCATTGTAATGTCAGCTCTATTTCGATCTGGTCCTGTGGGCCGGGAAAACCATTCGCCGTCAAGTATGCCATTACATTTTTTTGATAATGACTTAGAACTCTGGCGCTCCATCGCATTTCGCGAAATGAATTGACAAAAAGCAGATATTTAGAGCTGTTCAGCAAAATGATAACCTTATCCATTTCAAGATATAAATTCACCAGTCTGCCCTCTTTAATTTCCAGTGTATCGGCATGTTGCCTGGCCAGGTTTTCTGACATGTAGGGTGTAATCATAAAACCGCTACCAGCTGGCACGCCCGGCCAGCTAAAGCGCTGAATAATGAGAAGGTGCTGTTTGCTCCGCTGGAAGTTTTTAAGCAGCGGAAGCGTCAATAGCTCGAATGGGTTATAAGGAACAGACATATAATTAATTATTGGATTAAATCAATATTCAGAATGCATTTCCAGCTAGCAAGAGAAACGAAGTTTATTCAATCACTTAAAATTCCTGCCGGTCGGAAATATTTCGGTTTGCACGACTTTTCGGACCTGTGTTTTTTTGTTGATCATCTGGGAGGCATATTCATCTTTTTCATCTGCGCGTGATAACGTCTGAACGGGCGGATCGGTCTTAACCTGGTGCATGTTTCGCAGCAGGTGTGACATGTCATAACAGTGCCGGACGATAACATGCGTAACTTCACCTTCCCTTTGTAGCTTGCCTTCAACCATTAGAAGGGGTGACCGAAGGATTTCCTTTCGGTATTTTTCAAACAGGCTTTGAAAGACGACCAAATTGGCAAAGCCTGTTTCGTCTTCAATGGTTATAAAACACACACCGCCTGCTGTGCCAGGCCGCTGACGGACGAGTACCAGACCCGCCACGCGGATAATCATTCCGTCTTTATAGTTGCCTAAATTTCCGGTAGGTACGGCATATTGCAATTCCAGCTCGGGCCGAACAAAGCTGACGGGGTGTGCTTTTAAGGATAGAGAGGTAGATGCATAATCCTGCACGACGTGCTCAGAGGCGGTCATTTTTGGAAGGTCGACTTTGGGCTCAAACTGGCTTTGTGAGTCCTGACCTGTAAAAAGACCCATGGGGCGATCCGCCAAGGCGGACGCTTCCCACATGGCCTGGCGGCGGTCCAAAGACATTGACCGGAAAGCATCCGCGTCAGCGAGTCGTTCCAGTGCGGCCTGACCTACTCCCGCATCACGGATGGCGTGTATGCTGTTGTAGGGGCTGATCCTGCCATTAAGAAGTACCCACATATCCATCTCCCTAAGTCCTTTAACCTGCCGGAAGCCCAGACGGATTGCGTGGTATTTACCTGATTTTTCCTCCAAAATATTATCCCACTGCGAAAGATTTACATCCACAGGCCGTACCTTTACAGCATGTTTTTTTGCATCAATAACAATCTGAGCGGGCTGATAAAAGCCCATTGGCATACTGTTGAGCAAAGCAGCAGCAAAGATTTCGGGGTAGTAACATTTGATCCAGCTGGAAACATAAACCAATAGGGCAAAACTGGCAGCATGACTTTCGGGAAAACCATAACTGCCAAAGCCTTCCAGCTGCTTAAAGACGCGCCGGGCGAACTCTTCGGTATATCCTTTTGCTATCATACCATCAACGAGTTTTTTCTCATACTGGCTAACAAGGCCTTTTGCTTTAAAGGTGGCCATACTGCGCCGCAATCCATCTGCTTCGGCAGGAGTAAAACCAGCTGCCACAATGGCAATTTTCATAGCCTGCTCCTGGAAAAGGGGTACACCCAGCGTACGGCCCAAAATGTCTTCGAGCTCTTTTGAAGGATATTCAACAGGTTCTTCGCCATTTCGCCGCCTGAGATATGGATGAACCATATCGCCTTGAATGGGGCCTGGGCGAACGATGGCTACTTCGATGACCAGATCATAAAAACATCTTGGTTTCAGCCGTGGCAGCATCGACATCTGCGCGCGGCTTTCGATCTGAAAAACACCCACTGTATCAGCGTGGCAGATCATATCATAGACGACCGGATCGTCCTGTGGTATATTGGCCAGGGTAAGGTTGAGACCATAATGCGCCTTGGCCAGATCAAACGCTTTTCTAATGCAGGTAAGCATTCCGAGCGCAAGAATATCAATTTTTAAAAAGCCCAGCGCGTCGATGTCATCCTTGTTCCACTCGATGTTGGTGCGGTCTGCCATGCGCGCATTTATGATCGGGCATAAATCGGTGATCTTGCCCTGGGTGATCACAAAGCCACCCGTGTGTTGTCCCAACTGCCTGGGAAAACCCATAAACTGTTGGGTCAGATCCAGTACCTTACAAAGATGTTCATCGTCAGGATTAAAGCCATGCTCGCTGATTCTTTTGCCCTCAAACCACTCATCGGTAAATTCCCAGATCGAGCTTGAAAGACGGTTAATCGCATCAACAGATAATCCCATTGCCTTGGCCACATCGCGGATGGCGCCTTTCTGGTGTAGCTGGGTGACCGTAGCGACAATCGCAGAGCGGTCACGGCCGTACTTACGGTAAATATATTGTATAACCTCCTCGCGCCTTTCATGCTCAAAATCGACATCGATATCAGGCGGCTCATTGCGGGCCGAAGAGATAAAACGCTCAAAAAGAAGATCGAATTTGGTCGGATCTACCGAGGTAATACCCAGACAGAAACAGATAGTGGAATTGGCAGCTGAGCCCCGGCCCTGACATAAAATTCCCTGATCACGCGCAAAGCGTACGATATCATAAACAGTCAGAAAGTAGGCAGCGTATTGCATTTCTTCAATGAATATCAGCTCGTATTTAATGGCGGAGCTTATCTTTTCTGGCAAGGTCTCACCATAAAACTCATGCGCTCCTTTCCAGGCTAAAAAGGTCAGCTCTTCAAGCGGCGTGCGGCCTTCACTGGTGATCTCCTCCGGATAGACATATTGAAGAGAATCCAAAGAGAACTGGCAAGCCTGAGCGATTTGCTCACTGCGAAGGATCGCATCCGGGTAGTGGCGGAAAAGCCGGGCCATTTCCTTTTTTGATTTCAGGTACCGCTCCGCATTTTGATGCAGTCGGAAGCCGGCATTGTAGATCGTACATTTCTCGCGGATACAGGTAACAATATCCTGAAGCTGTCTTCGGGCTGGATGGTGGTAATGCACATCATTGGTGGCGACCATAGGAATATCAAGGCGGGCTGCGAGCTGGTCAAGACGAAACAGCATTTTGCCATCATCACCCCTATAAGAGCGGTTTGCTCCCAGAAATACCGCATCCCCCAGCACGCGCCGGTACTCTTTAAGATGAACGGTAAAGGAGGGGTCAAATTCAAAGGCTTCATTCAAACTTGCCGGCGGCAGCACGATGAAAAGCATCCCTTCCGCATGGGAATAAACGTCGGCCTTATAAAGATCACATTTACCCTTTTCAGTCCGAAGGTTTCCCAACGATAGCAGGCCTGAAAGCCTGGCATAAGCATCCTTGTCAGTCGGATAGGCCAGAAGGCTGGGGCCATCAATCAGGTTCAGCCGGCAGGCCGCGATGATGCGGATGTTTTTTGCTTTGGCAGCTGAATGTGCCCTTACGATTCCTGAGAGCGTATTGTGGTCGGTAATGGCAATTTGTTCATAGCCGAGCGCTACTGCCTGCTCAACGATTTCCTCGGGGTGCGATCCGCCCCTGAGGAAACTGAAATTGGTCGTAACCTGTAATTCTGTATAATTCATGGCTAATGGTATTTTTATCAACAGAAAAATCCGTGTATAAACCACTCCGGTTGATTCGTTCCATAGTGACCGAGCCGGAAGATCCAGTAACGCGCTCCATTTTCATCTTCCACACAGTAGTAATCCCGTTGCAGACCGTCCTGGATCCACCATTCCTGCTCTATACGTTCGGGTCCGTCTGCTTTTTTTATTTTATGCACCTGACCCTTGTAACGAAACAGCATCGGCGGGTAGTCCGGAACGGGCGCTGAAACCTGGATCAGTTCCGGTTGTGGCAATAGACTTACCGGCCGCGGCCGGTCGGTGCGCCATTTGGTCTGTGGTTTATCCAGCAGGGAAGTAGCCGTTTTAATCGAGCGCTCCGGCCAATAATGCTCATCAGGCAAATAGCGGTGAACGATGTCCATGCCACCTCGGCCGGTCAACCGATCGAGCAGTTCAGCGATTTCAGCCTGATCATTGCTTCCGGATATATTCCAGAGTGTTTCCTGAGTCTGCTCAACATCTTCTACAACAGGTGCTTCCAAAATAAATAGCTCAAAGCCCAGATCAGGGCGCAGAGAAGAAACTTTGAGTTGAAAAAGCCGGAACAAATGCTGCTGATTGCAGCTTGCGCTATTAGTGCCGATTTCAATTTGCTGCACTCCGCCATCCATTCTGAATGCTTTAAATAACACTTTTCGGATTCCTTTGGATTCTTTTAAAAGGCGGCTGCACAACACTTCCAGTAATTTACTCAAAGCCATTTCTATGGCTGGCGCTGTTCTGATTGGTTCCAGGCAGGGCAACCTTTCCTGGTAAGGTTCGACAGGGCAGACCGGCAGGATGTTTTCAGTGAGCTGACCTAAGGCCTGATCCAGACGCGAGAGCAGCTGCTGACCAAAGCGGCGGCGAAGAATAGAGCGCGGCATACTGATAAAACTGCCGATCTGGTAAAAGCCAAGTTTATTCATTCGTTCAAGAATACCTGCATCCAGCCGAAGAGCCGCCGGTGGGAGCGGTGCTATTGCCTGCGATTGTTTGCAAGGTTCGATCAGTGGCGTAATTCTTCCATAGTGACAAACAGCCCAGGCCGCCCCAATCGTGTCTGCAACAGCAGCGCGCACATCGTATCCCGAGCCGCGAAGACGTGCAGTAATGTCTTTCATGTAAGCGCGTTCACTTCCCCAAAGATGCGCGCAGCCTGTGATATCCAGGATCAGACCGCTGTCACAGTCAACAGCCACAATGGGTGTATACCGAAGACACCATTCGGCCAAAGCAGAAAGCAGACGGGCAGCGAGACCCGGTTTATCTTCAAATACCTGTAAGTTTGGCTCAACAGCGCGCGCGTCGGCTACGACCATTCCTGAAAGGATTCCCTGTTTTTCAGCGTCGGCACTTGCAGCGGTAATTACCATTCTTCCAGCCTTAGGCGCAGCCAGCACAAAGGCGGTATCTTTTAAATCCGGGTGACGGATCACCCAGCGGTCTGTGATCAAATGCCGAAACCAGATAGAGACGTATCTTTTCATATCATCCGGCTTTTAGTAGTTGATCTTCATCTGATAAAATACTAGGCTTAACCGCGCTATAATCAAACGATCCGTTGATCCATTGAAGCTGCCACTGACCCGGCTCACCGTTTCTGGCCTTTAAAAGCTCAATGTTCCATCGGGCAAAGCCCATTCCGGGCATTTCAGGATCTAAACTACTGGCAAGCGGCGTTATTTTCCATCGCGCCGTGCAGGCCGTGTTTTCGATACGGCGCGGATTGAGCCGGTGCAACAGACCAGTCACGCGGCTTTGCTCAACGGCAAGCTGTAACCTTCTGGATTCAGTCAAATTCAGCTCTTTTAACTCACCGACCACAGCAGAAAGCGCCTGGCATTTAAGGGACTCTTCCACCATCCACAGAAGGTCTTTCTCGTTTTTAACATCAATAAAAACAACCCGGTCCGGATCAATTCCGAAAAATTTCAGGGCAGGAGGGAACAGCGTTCTCTTTTGGCTGATCCATAGACAAATGCCACCGCGCTGCATCATCTTGCCCAAAAGACCTGCCATAAAACCCGTGGTTGCCGCAGCGTCTTCGCGGCCAGCGCTGATCAGCTCGTGGATAGCGCCTGTTGGAAAAATGTTACCTGTAAATGATCTTTCAATGATCCCCAGGCCAAAATCGACGCGCTGACTTTCCGTGGGAGTGCGAAAGCCCTGCAAAGTGTGTATTTGCTTTTGCAGCTGCTGAAAAATGTCAATTTTATTTATGGCCTGTATCATAATCTAAATATTTAAAATTACATTTGATACGATTTGTACCAAAGTGTTGATTGTAATAATAACAAACAAAAGATGAACAGTCAAAGAATATTTTTTTCCGGCAACATTAAATTCCTTCGTGAACGCAAAAATCTTAGCCAGGAAACACTTGCAGAAAAACTTGGTTTAACCCGTTCCAAGCTTAACGCACTGGAAAACGGACATACCAAGGCCCCTCAGCCAGATGACTATTTGAATTACTCTATGTATTTTAAAATAAGTGTGGATAATCTATTAAAAGTCGATTTGTCAAAGCTTTCTGAATTAAAACTCAGGGATCTGGAAGCGGGTAATGATGTGTATATGACGGGCAGCAATATTAGAATTTTAGCCATCACAGTGGACAAGGGTAATAAAGAGAATGTTGAATACGTCCCGGTAAAAGCAAAAGCTGGTTACCGTAGCGGATATGCTGATCCTCAATATCTGGCTAAGCTCCCCAAATTCTCGATGCCTAACCTTCCCAGAGATAAAACCTACCGGATTTTTCCAACAGAAGGCGATTCGATGCTGCCCATACCGGAAGACAGCGATATCACCTGCATGTTTGTTCAGGACTGGAAAAGCATAAAACCCCAAACACCCTGCATCGTGGTGTTAAGTGGTGAGAAGGACTTTGTATTCAAACAGGTAACAGTAAATGATGATGCGACCATTCTCCTGAGTTCATATAACTGTATTTACGATCCCTATACCGTCAGTGCCGAAGAAGTTTTGGAAATCTGGGAATTTTATAGCTTTCAAAGCAAGGAGATACCCAATATAGAAGGTAACGATCAGATCATGAAAGTGCTATTGGACGTTCAAAAGCAGGTTACGGAGTTGGTCGGTAATAAATGATGAGTTAACTTTTTTCCAGATATTCCGTGAAGCTAAAGTGGCAACTGGCAACCGAAATTATCTTCCTGACTCACAATGAGCAGATACATGATGTGAACATGCTTTGGCATCCAAAAGCCGAGAAAGTATTGTGGCGTCCTGAAATACAGCCAGACTGGTCAGCGTAATGTGCGTTACAAAAACAACCTGAAACGGCATGTCCTTAAGGAGTTGGTCGAGCTTTGCCATGAAATGATTCCTTATTGCAAAATCCGGTATGCTTTCTGATCATTTATTCACTTTTCTGGCCGGCTGCTTTTGAACTTTGATTTTAGAAATCGTTGAAGCAGGATTGACAATTAACAGAGCGTCAGATTTTACTTCGTGTAGAAGATTATCGATACAGCGTTTTAACGCAAATTTTTTGCTTTACTTGCGTCCTCTATCATTATTGATAGGAGAAATAGTTCATCTAAGAGAAGTAGTTCATCAAGGAATTCCGAAATTTCGGCGTTCCTTCTTTTTTATTAGGATAATTATTTTTAGGGACATACAGGAGCTCTCAAGTAGATTCTGTTAATATTTAAATTCTAAACACAAGTCTAACAGAACTGCCTTTTTTCGGATGATAGGAAGGATGATATTGAATGTATCCCAGGTTTTGTAGTTCGTTAATGTATTTATGGTAAGTAGGTGCTGCCTTTATTCTGGAAAGTTCCATGACTTTTTTTCGTGATATGGAAAATGGGCCATCTTGGTTGCTTCTTTTGAATAGTTCGACAAGAGCAAAATAAATTGTCAAATGCCAGGCGTTTAGTCTTCCGTCATTTAAAGCGGCGGTTAGCCCAAAAGGAATGTGATGCTGTCTCATAGTGATTAGCGTTTGTTTCTTAGAATATCCTGAATTTCACTGCTCTGATAATAAAAGGAGCCACCGATTTTTACCGGATTCAGAACTGAGGTGATCCTAAGGTTTTGCAACGTACCTGCTGAAATTTTTAATAGCTTTCTGACCTCTCCGCTTCTTAGCCATTGGGCGGGTTGTGGCTGCGGCTGGGCCATAAATGATTTCAGATCATTAAGTAATTGCTGGCGAAACAGCTGTAAATCTTCTTTGGTGACTAGCTCAATTTGCATAGTGATTCAAATAAGGTTGGACATGATCCTGAATGCCGGCAATTGAAATCCTGCTGGCCTTGCGTTTGTAGTAGGATGGCTCGTAGTGCAGATACCGGAAATCGATAAGCTCATGCAGCAGCTTTATGTAAGTCGCGGTACTGGAAATCTTCGAAGCCAGCATCACGTCTTTACCGAATATTTCCAAACATCCTGTCTCACCCTGACTCTGGCAGAGTGAGACCAGCGTAACATATAAGCCAATGTGTGAGACGCTTATTCTGGGATCCTTTTCAATAGCTGAAAAGAATCCCCTTAAAATTGTGGCTGTTTCCATGTGCTGCAATTAATCAGATGGATACACCGTTTTTTCTGGAATGCATAATCCGAATCGTTGGTTTTTGCCTGATTTCGGGCTCCTTCTTTTGTGGTCCGGTAAGTTGTAAAAGACTGACCTTTTTACTGTTTTCATCAAACAAATCCACTGTTTTAAACTGTGGATTGGCTTCCAGTGAGATCCGGTAAGTCCTGCCCTGGCTGTTAAAAAGGACCTGCTCGCGGTTGCCGTCTTTTAGCGAAAGCAAAAGATTTTGCTTCTGCGGGTTTTCCAGGTCCGATTTCTCTATCGGAAGTTGCTTTAAGACTTTTTCAAGATCAAACCCATAGCCTTGATTGAACTCTTTGAGTTTATGATTGCCTGATGGGTCTTTATCGTTAAAATCCAGTTTGATCCATCCGGGCTGCTGACTGCCGGACAAATCGAAGTGGTTATCTTTGTGAATGGCCCTGCCTTCCAAAAGGTTTTTGGCCTGCAGGGCATTAACCGCTTCATGGCTGCTGAAAACCTGAGAACGGGTCTCAGCGGGCTTGCCTTCTTTAGTCAGGGTCGCCTGATAGTTCTCAAAGCGGTATTGCCCCTGTTTGTCCCTGGAAAAAGACAAATTGTAATCCATCTTTTGATTTACGGAGACATAATGGGAAACCGGGATTTTAAATTGTTGATGACCATTTTGAAGCTGTTTTTCCAGCCTAGGGAATACATTCCCGAATCCCGCTACATTCAGTGCCTGTTTTAGCTCCGTGAGATTGTGGTTGGATTTGACAGTCTGCTGCTGCTGGATATGTTTTTGTCTGATCGGCTCAATGACCTGGCTGAAAATACGCTGAAGGATCCCTGGATAGACCTGTGCGCGCAACTGGCTTCTTTGTTTTGCCAGGATGGCCAGCACCATTTTTTCTTCCGGGTCCGGTGTTTTGGCATATTTGGCCTGAAGGTGGTCATAGAAGCTCAGTTTCTGTTTTAAAAAGGCGCTGTCATGAATAATTCCATCAGAAAACAGTTTTTGCATTCTTGCTTCCCTGGCTTTCCAGTTATCGATCTCAGAGACGATTGAGCCTGCATTTTTCTGTTCCATAGCATCTAAGTTTTAAGAATAAGCAGAAGGCTAACTACATAGACATTTTTGATTTTTTGCTTTTGCCACCCGAGGGTGAACCCTCGGGTTTGGATTCCGGTTGACTGATGCTCGGCTTTTTGTCATCCGTTTTCTGAGTCTGTTGCTGACCAGTTTTCTGGGCTTCCTCTGGCATCTGCTGCGGTCGAATGCGCTTCTGATTTTGATCGTAGACAACAATGGCTTTGAATTGGGGATTGGCTTCGATAAATACCTTTTGCTCGTTTCCGTTGTGCGATAAGGTGACGGCCTGCCGGTTGCCTTTCTGAAGGGATTCAAGGAGCCTGGTTTTATCGGTCTGCTCGGAGAGCTCTTTGATGGGCAGCTTGGCAAGCGACTTTTCAAGATCAAATCCATAATTATCGCTAAACTGTTTAAATTTATAGTTTCCGTTTTGGGCAGTCTCTTTAAAATCAAGCTGGACCCAGGCATTGTAAAGCTTCCCTTCTTTACTGACCAGATCTTTGTTGACCGCTCTTCCATCAAGCATATTAAATGCTTCCTTTTGGGTGATATTACCTCCTTCCTTGTTGATGTAAAAGGTTTGTTGCAGTGGCTGGGCCTGATTGTCTTTTTTTAGTGACGCGGTATAGCTGTTAAAAAAGTACATATCGCTCTGGCTTGACTTTTTGAAATGTAGCGATGAGCTCATCTCGTCCTTGCCGTACTGGACGTTGTGCTGTAAGCGGAATTCAGTTTGCGCTTTGGCAAGGTTTGCTTTCAGATCAGCCTCCAGGTCCTGGCCAAAGCCGGTAAATTTTACCTGGTCTTTCAGATATTCGAAATTTTTTTCATTCATGACTTTCTTAGATTAAATGTTAAAAATGATATAACTCAAATTACAGAATGGGTTTGGCCTGGATGATTGTCCTGTTTTGAACCAATAATTCTAGGTGGCGACCACCATTTTTTTCCATCAATTGGATTATCAATTGTTTAGCATCGGGAATGGTGAATTTTGAAAGAGCAAAGACAAATTCATGGGATTGGTTCGCGTCAATGACGCTTGTCTCGCCGTGTACATACAACGGATTGATTTCTGTTTGCTGGGTCGCAGTCCTTTTTACACGTTTTTTGTCAATGATAAAAAAGCGCAGACTCTCGATGTCGTAAGAAATGTTCGAGCGGTTGTCGAGCTTTAGCCTATAAAAAATCACTTCCTTATTAATGTAAAGTCCGCTGAGAGAAAGCCTGGTTTTGTGCGAGGAATCATTGATTTTGCCTGAAACATTTTGCTCATTGGAAGCATGTTCTGCGGCATTTTTAAGGAACTGTTCATTAGGTTCTTTTTCCAGCACTGCATCGGCCGGTTTGGATGCATCTGGGACTTTGATCAGTTCGATGTTTAACTGAGAAGGCTCTTCGGCGTAATTCACTACAAAAGAGTACAGTTTTCCGTCAGAGGTAATAACGGTCAGGTTTGTCTGTTCAAAGTGCTTGGTAGCTGCTTTTACCTGTAAAATATTTTCAACTCCTTTTGCCTTTTGCGCCAGAATGTCACGGCTGCCTTTATCGACACTTTTTATCGCATAAGGAAATATCAGATTGACTGTTTTGTTGTAAGTGATTTCCAGCGGAAATGGCTCAATGACAAAGAGCTGCACATCCTGGGCCCATGCTTTTCCACTGATGGTCAGAAAAAGCAGGGCAATGATCCTACTTAATTTAAAGTTTTTCATCATGCTTGTATTTTAATTGTTTCTTAAAGCTGAGCTCAGATCGATTTTAGGTTTCCGTCCCTAAGAAGGATCTGGTAGCCGGCCTTGACCGATACCTGCACAAGCCTGGCTTTCTTCCCAAGTAAAGTTTTAGCTGCCTGTATTCCGGCGCTGGCTGCCTGAGCTCCAAATGATGGGTCCACAGATTCAAGTGATAGCCCCTGGATATCCTGACTGACAGACTGTTTGGCAACGTTTCTTGAAATTGAGCCCGGAATGTAGATTCCAGCCTGTCCGTCCAGGTCATAGACAGACAGCTTGACGGGGAATAAGGAGTTGTTTAGCCGGATAGAAGCGATATCAACCAGCATCCGCTCACCATTTACCGAAACGGTACCGTAAATAAAATTGTCTTTGGGGATCAGCGTTCCGGCTACATAAATATCGGCTGTAAGTCTGAGCTTGATCGTCGAGCCCGTCACCAGGGTCTGCTCTTCATGCACCACTGCCTTGATGGCATTGTCCACACTGGCACTCACAGGTTCATCCAGTGAGAAAAAACCATTGGTCTGAAAGCCGATCATCGAAACGGGGCTGCTGGCTGAATCAGACCCGGTTGCTGAAAAGTTTCCGATTGGCGTTTGATCAGCCGAGCTTTTTACCTGATAGGATGGCGCTTGCGCAGACGCATTTTGGGCTTGAATTTTACTTGCAATCCGTTCTGGATGCTGTATGTCCAGGATTTTATCAAGCATGATGTTCAGTTCCTGCAGTTCAGGATCCTGCGGGTCAATGTTTTGCTGACCTTCCAGATTATTCATGAGTGATTCAAGCTTCTGGAGATTTTCGTCAGGGACAGAAACAGCCTCTTTTTGCGTTAGCTCATGCTTGGAAACGGATTGGTGAAACTGTGGTTCACTAGTTCTGGACAGAACAGAATCAAGAGATTTTAGTTTGTTGATGATAAGGGTCTGCTGGTTGCCCGCATACATTTTTCCATTGTAGGAAACAGGTTTCTGTTCTTTCAGATCGCTCTGCGGCGCACCAAGTCCCTGCATCGAAAGCTCTGCCGCTGATTTGTCTGGCTGGGTTAGCTCTAAGCTGCGGTAAGGATCTTTTTTTAGCTGCTCGCGGATTTTAGCTGAATCATCCATGGCCTGTTTATAGTAGGTAAGCTTGCTGAATGCGGTTTCATCTTTCAGCTTAGGATCCGGAAGGCTCGTGTTTAACCCCTGTGGCTGAGTCTGAGCTACCTGATTTTTATAGATCATTTTAATTCCAATAGCCCAGTAGGCCAGTGTCAGAAAGGGTAGGACTAACAAAGGCAGATAGGTGTAGAACTTTCTGTTTTGCATGAATGAGGCAGATTGTGTCTTTGCTTCCATGATTATTTTTGGGTTTGGTTTAATTGATTCAAACTGTCTTGTATCACGGCGCTTTCAAGGCTGTCCAGATACATGCTCATTTTGACTTTGGCGTGCAGCTGCTCTTTGATTTCGTGTTGATCAAATGGGCGAAAGTAGCGTATCAGGGCACTTGCTTCAGGCTTACTTAGAGAACTAAATCCTTCGAAAATCAGATAGGTACAGTAGCCGCTACTTACACTCATCACAGTCAGACAGAATGCTCTAAGCCATCCTGGACGAAGTTTGTCTGCCCTGGACTGCATGAAACTGGCCCAGCAGCGCTGAATTCTGATAAGTTTTTTAAAGATCTGTCTGGCAAGCTTGTAGTCCGCTTTTTCAGCGGGTTTTCTGGCGCGGTGGGCATTGAATTTGTAGAACATAGCTGGGTGAGATTTTGTAATAAAAAAATAGTTACCTGACACCGGCTACCGGTTTTGAACCCCAATGTCTTTGTTTTCAACAGTTACCCATTTCTCAATCAGAAAGCCGTGTGGGTTGTTATCGGATCTGGATACCGTTCGAAGTGACCCTTCAGTTATAAGTTTACGGGTTACGATGCTGGTTGGCCGGATGATGCGCTGCTGAGCGCTGCATTGAAAGCTGTATGGGTAGGCGCTTGTCTGAACCTGAATGCTGTCAATCTGAATCTGCTGACTGATGTTTCCCGAAATGATACCTGTGAAATAACCTGATTCACGCAGGTCATCATACTGCTTTTTGGCAGAGCCATCTGCCAGATACAGCGCTTTGGAAAGGCTGTACTGAATGGCTTTATCATCAGGATCCAGGGTGAAAAAAAGTCTGTGGAAATTAGCGATATGATCGCGGGCTTCGACCGGAATGTTCTCACTTCTTGGCGAAGCATACGCTTCAAGAATTTTTCCGGATTCCAGAATATAGACTCTTGACTGAGCCATTTCAACGCTTTTAAGACTTTTAAAAAGTGTAAAGCAGCAGAAAAAAGCGGAGCTGACAAGAGCCACAAAAGTGAAAGTCCGGATATGCTTGAAAGCCGTGTCAATATTTTTTGCTTTTTGAAACATGGCATGTATTATTTAGTAGACAGCTTGTCTGTTTAAGAAATCAACTATTTACCCGGAGCTTTCTCGGCAGCCTTGGGTAATCTTCCAAAGCCACCGCCAGCTGGAAAAGCATAGTTTCCTACACCCATGGCCGTGTTGGCAAAAAGGGAGGTGACTTTATTAAGCAGCGTATTTTGCCCGCCGGCCTGGATAATATATCCTGCCACAGATGGCACCGAGAAGTAGCCTACAATGCCAATAATTAAAAATATCAGGTAGGCCATATCGTGAGAACTGAAAAAGGTATCGCCGTTTTGCTGCACCTGACGGATGTCAAGCGTGATCATTTTCTCCTGAATTTTTCCGATGATGCTGCCAAAAATATTGGCTACCGGAAGCCACAAATAAATATTTATATAGCGTGCAATCCAGGCAGTGAGCGTGTGCTGAAATCCGTCAAAAACAGCAATGCCAAATGCAAAGGGTCCGATGACAGCCATTACGATCAGATAAAAGGTCCGGATCGTGTTGATACAAAGTGCTGCCGATTCAAAGACCACACGGAGCACTTCGCTGATCATCGCTTTGATCGAATTGCGGAAATTATAGCTCTGCTTTGCCATGTAGAATTTGATGTCGTTGGGAATGCCCTCGCCAAAACCCTCAGAGTAGCCATCGCCATAGGTATATTTGAGCCACATATCCCGGTTTCCCTTGCTGTCATCACCTACATACATTTGCCAGAAATTTGAATTCTTAACCGCATCTTCTTTCTTTTTCAAAAGAATGGCAATCGCTTTGTCTGAATCTTTAACCATCGATGCGGTGCCTCGCACAGTAGGAGACAAAACCGCGTTGATCATCGCGATCACCGAAGGGAAAATCAAAATGACAAACCCGAGCACGAAAGGCCTGAACAACGGATAGAAATCAATAGGCTCGGCGTTGGCCAGATGCCTCCATATCCGATGGGAGATATACCATATAGCGGCAAAGCCGGCTATACCCCGTCCTACGTTGATAAGCTTACTGCAAAGGGGCAGCATTTCCGAATACAGACTGTCCAGCACCCCATTCAGACCCCGTACCTGCTGCTCAAACCCCTGTGAAAAGGCCCAATCCGGCAACAGAAATCCTAGAACCATCAAAATGACGGTTTTTGTAAATTTGTCCATTTGCATCAGTTTTATGGTTTTATGCCATACATTTTTTCCATGAGCTCAGTGTCTGCTTTTTCTGCCGATCTTTGCTCGGAAAGTAAGGCTGCATTGGTGTTGAAGTGGCGCAGAAAGGTGAGCTTGCCACTCATGTCTTCATAGATATCATCGATCGCGGCAAGCCTTTCATCGTCGGACGCGCGGAGCTTCTTTGCGGTGACCACCGTTGTAAGTGCATCCAGGTTCTGTATACTTTGCCTGATCAGCCTGGAATAGACCTTCTGCATATAATCCAGCTCGTCAGAGCTAAATGATCCGTCTTTGGAGAACTTTTTATAAGCCGACTGATACTCGTTTAGAAGCGCCAGCTGGCATTCGATGATGTCTTTAACCCGCTGGTATTTTTTTACTGCAGGGCTTACCTCAAGAAGACCATCCAGGAAAGCTTCATGTAGTTTGAAATTGCCTTTGGATAGATCCCTGATGGTGGTATATCCTTTAAAAAGGATGTCATATCCTTTTTTGAGCTCAGTCAGTATCTTTCTGAGCTGATTGAGTTTTTCAATATTCAGAATCAGCTGGGTTACCTCCGCAGTTTGCGCTCTGACCGGCCGTGCCGGCAGTGCAAGCACTATGAGCAGCATAGCAATAAAGAAATTTTTCATAAAGGTTTGGTTTTAGATTTAATCCAGGCCATGCCACGCGCGGCGGTTTTCAAAATCCTGGTCCTCAGATTTGCGCTGAGCAGACAGCATTGCTGCCTGTGCGGAGAGCTGCCTTGCGAAGGTGTAATTCTGCTCCGAGCGGTTGTATAGCTCGGTAAGCCGCTTCACTCTGGCATCATCGCTCATACAAAACACGCCGTCTTCGACTAGGCCCGACAATTCGTCCATCATGACAATACCATCCGCGATTGCCTTTTCCAACACCGATTTAACCAGTGCCTTTTCACTAGCGGCAAGCCCTGTGTTTTCTGCGAAAAAATCGGGTAGTCCCCAGTAGATGAAAAGCATATAGCGAAAGTTGAGAAGCGACCGTTGGTTGATGTCAAGTTTTCTGATTTGCGGCTTGACGATGCAAAGGGAATCAAAGCGGTTTTTATGCAGTTTGAATTCGCTGTCTTTCATGCTGCTGATCGTTGTCAGTCCTTCTTTTGCAATCTTGTAACCCTTTTCAGTCAGCTCCAGATACAGTTTCAGATGTGCGATCTGCTCGATCAGATACTGCTTCTGCGTCTTCTTTTGTCTTAACCACTCTTTGACTTTCTGTGCGCAGCCTATCTGCGAGCAAAGCATTAAAACCAGCAGGATCAAAACATTTTTCATATCCCTGGCTCAGTTTATAAGTGATTCAGTCAATTCCATAGAGCTCTTTGACCACCTTTGCATCGAGCTCGTCTTTGGCCCTTGAAAGGCTCAGCATTTTGTTTTCGTGGTTAAAGATGCTCAGCTCATCGTAAATCTTATCCACCTGTTTAGCTGCCCGGTCAATGATTTCCAGCCTTTTCACATCACTCATCTGGGTGGTGAAGGATTTGACAACCAGTGCAAGCACATCCACATTTTTGACGGTCTCTTCCAGTATCCCTGAATAAACCATCTGCATATGGGCGAGCTCTTTGGCGCTGAAATGTTTGTCATTCCGAAACAATGCCCATGCTTTCTGGTACTGCTCGACGATCAGGGCTTCTTTTTCAGCGATCTGTTTGATGCGGAAATAATAGGAGATGACTGCCTTGACCTTTTTGAGCTCATCGTAATATTCCCTGTACAAATCGCGCTGCTTTTTTACCCAGTCAGCAATCTCATCAAGGTGCAGTTTAGCCATCGTATTCTCTATGGCCTTCTGCGCGTTTTGCAGTTTAATGACCCTGTTTTGTCTTCTCTGGATCATCAGATCGACAGCCTTCACTACCTTTTTAATGGCCGCTTTGATAATGGCTGCCCATGGATTGGCCGCCTCAGCGGGCTGGATTGGAGCAAAAGTGGCAACGAACAGAACCAGAAAGAAGATGATCTTTTTTGCCATGACGTTTTAGTTTAATGAATTTGAATTAGGCGACTTTCGATGACCGGATTTCTTCACTCAGAGCCTGAATTCCTTTTTCGATGCTTCCGTGTTTTTTAGCATACTGCGCCACTTTCAGCTTCTCAGTTTGCTCGGTGGTATAAGTCAGATATTCCTGTGGGCTCACCTCTGTCCGGTAGACCCTTGACAGCGTGCCGCCCAGACTGATGAAGACTTCCTTGTATTTTCTGAGCGGATCGTTGGCCTTGTTGACCGAAAGCACCAGTGCCTTTTCTTTTTCGGTTAGTCCTAAAAGCTCCTGAATCTGGTCGAATTTGTTTTGATATTTGGACTGGTCCAAAAGGATCTTACAGTCCGAGTTATTGATAATGGCTTGTTTAACAATAGGAGAGGAGATAATATCTTCCACTTCCTGGGTCACTACAATAGCCTCACCAAAGTATTTTCTGACTGTTTTAAAAATATACTTAATGTATTCGGCCATCCCTTCTTTGGCGATTGCTTTCCAGGCTTCTTCTATCAGCAGAACCTTACGGACACCCTCCATTTTTCGCATCTTGCTGATGAAAAGCTCCATAATGATGATAGTGACAATCGGAAACAAAATCACATGCTCCTTAATATTGTCCAGTTCGAAGACGATGAAGCGCTGGTGCAACAGGTCCAGATTCTTGCTAGCGTTCAGAAGGTAATCGAACTCGCCACCCCGGTAGTAGGGCATCAGCACATACAGAAAATTGTGGATGTCAAAATCTTTTTCTTTGACATTATCAGTTTCGATGATGCGGATAAACTCCGTTTTTAGAAACTCGTAGAAACTATTAAAGCAGGGGAATATCTTCGGATTCTTATCCAGATGCGCAAAGTATAGGGTTAAAGCGTTGGAAAGCGCGACATATTCACTTCGCTTAAAGGTTTCATCATCCTTTTTCCATAGTGACAAAAGAAGGGTTTTGATGCTTTCCTTCTTTTCGGTGTCCAGCTGCTCACCCTCCGGAATAAAAAAGGGGTTAAACTCGATCGGGTGCTTTTCATCGTAGGTAAAATAATAACCGCCTACCATATCACAGAGCCCTTTATAGCTGTGGCCAACATCGACAAGCACAATGTGGGCGCCCGTCTCGTAATAGCTTCTGACCATATGGTTGGTAAAAAAACTTTTACCCGAGCCAGAGGGTCCTAAAATGAATTTGTTTCGGTTCGTGCAGATCCCCATCCGGATGGGTTCATCGGAAATATCCACATGTATGGGCCTTCCGGTCAGGCGGTCACCAAGGCGGATACCCACCGGGCTCAGTGAATTTCGATAGCTGGATTCAAGGTTCAAAAAACAGGCCGCCTGCTCAGTGAAGGTATCAAAGGTTTCGTTCATGGGAAAATCAGCCTGATTTCCCGGAATTCCTGCCCAGTAAATTTGAGGAGCGCCTACGATTTCCTGCCTAGCACTAATGTCCATCTGAGCCAGTGCAGAAGTAGTCATATTTTTAATTTCTTTCAGCTCGGTCAGATCATCGCTCCATACCATCAGGTTAAAATGGGCTTTCACCGGCATGCGCTGCTCTCTGATTGCCTCATTTAAAAATTCATTTGTCGCATCGAGTGCCAGATGGTTTTCGCGGGCATGCAGCGACAAGGACTGCAGTCTCAACCGTTTGCTTTCGAGCCGCTTCAGGGTCTTATCAGCGTCCTCGATAAAAATGAACTGGTTGTAAATATGATTACACGATAAAAGCTGGCCTAAACTGCTGGCGAAACCGGTGCTGAATTTTGTGCGGTCGCTGGAGTATTTCTCATAGTGAATACCCGGGCTGCAGCTGCCAGGTAAATCCGCAGCGTCCGCCAAGGCGTATAGCTGACAGTACTGGTCGCCGATTTTTATGCCTTTTTCAAAGTATATATCACGAAGCAGTTTAGAGGTGCTGCTATCAGATAAATACATGTACTGCTCAACAAGTCCCTGCTTGCCTGCCGTGCTTAAAAGCTCTTCATTCTTCAGCAGACGCATTTTGACAAATCCGGAATCTTCCATGATTCTTTTAAACTGGCCTGCACTACCCCGGAATTCCTGTAAAATCTGCTCACTGAGCGTTTCTTTGGGAAATAGACTGGGCCTTAAAAGATTGGAAAAAATAGAGCTTGACGGTTTTCTATCTGACGGTTTTTTGGTAATAAAAACGTAGCAGCGGTGATCCAGAAACGGCCGCTCGTTAAAAAAGCGTTCAGAACTATGGGAAAGAAAACTGGTATCTTCTTTTGAAAAGTCAGCCTTGTAAGCGCTTTTTATAAAGTAATCCTGCTTGTGAAAAACACTGCCGACCGGAAGCATTTTCAGCGCTTTGACCCAGCTTTGATGAAAGGCATCGTACTGCTGGTCGGAGAGTGTAAAAATCTCGGGCAGCTGAACTTCAAAACCCATGGTGACATCGCCTTGTTTGGAGAGCAGACACCCATCCGAAACTTCCATAATTGGTATTAACTCATCAAGTAACCTTTCCATTCGGATCTAAAATTTTAATGTTTGAAAGCTAATTTCTTTGCAGTCTCCGGCGGGCTATTTGAATATCCTTCTTGAAAATGAGCGGATGATCTTCGGTGTTTTTCTTTTGGCCATTGCCTTGATCAGCCCGTGTTCACCATACTGGGCGTTCAGATGATAAACTGCGACTGCGATGACAGCGCCCAGAGCCAGCGTAAGCAGCAGCGTGACATAGGTATTGACTTTAAGCATGTACAGGACCGCATAAAATAGCAGATCAATCAGTAATCCTAGCCCCATATAGCCGATGTACTGCGCTTTTAATCCTTTGAAAACGATACTTTTATTGATTCCCTTATTAATAGGATAATGTTTACCGGCCATGATTTCTATGTCTTCAAAGGATTGTAAAATAGCAAGAGATGGTGTACTTCCGGGTTGAGAACGAATTTCTCTGGCGGCAACTGAGTTTTCGAGCAGTTTGCTTTCGAAGTAGGTCACCGGTCTAACTGTTTTGGTTTTGACAGCGGGTGCTTGTTTGATAGCTGGCTTTGGTTTGACAGCCGGAAAGAGAACGCTGACTGTTTCGGGTTTAGTAACCAGAACAGATCCGCTACTTTTCCCAGCAGCATGTATTCTTATCGGTGGCGCTGAATTTTTCTTTTTTCTTTTCAAATAGTGCCTGATAAAATTTGACACCGTGATATAGATGCTGTGCTGTTCGGCAGTATGTGAATTGAATTTGAGTAGTCTGAAAACAGGCTCACAGGCGCTGACTACATCTAAAACCTGATCTGTAAGCTCATTGATTCTGACCCATTTCAAAAATGTTTTAGGAAATTCGCTGGCAATCATTGCACACACATAGCCAAAGCGTGATGGCCGGAGCTCTGCTGTAATCAGCTCGACGCTCTGATCGATAACATCCACTTGAGCGCCTCCCAGGGCAATCATTTCCCTGATCTTGCTGCAGGTTTTGTTTACCTTTTTTTTCAGGCTGCGCGGCTTGGAAAACACCTGGGAATCTTTGATTAGAATTTCCGGATTATCCAGGTAAAGAAAGGGGTAATGCCCTGTCATCATTAGATCTTCCATAGTTGTTAAAGTTTAGAAGGCATTTAAGAAATCTGAAGAAGGATTAAACGAGTGGTTGAATTCTGTTTTCGGTCTGCGGTCACCTGCCGCTCATTATTTCAAAACCCTTTGGCGTTTGCATGGCTGAAAACTGATTGCCAGTTTTGATTTTTTTACAACCGGCAGAGGCCTGGACCCCTTACCGGTTGTTCCATTAAAGTATTTCTCCTGTTTTCCAGAGATGCATTTTCTCGCGGCTGCGACGAAGCTGTGTATTACAAGCTCTAAATTCAGCGATCCGGACAGTAAGAATACTCTTTGGATTTTTTTAATGTGAGCAAACAACCTGCTGTCTAAACTCCGAAGAAAGACTGCAGAACCGTTGCCACCACGACCAGAAAGATGCAGCTACCAAACCATGCTGCAGCAACTTTATTGGTATCCTGATCGCCAGCATTCCATTTTTGAAATACCTTCACTGCACCTACCAGGCCTAAAACCGCCCCTATTGCATACATCAGATTGGTGCCCGGCTCGAAGTAAGATCGTACCTGTGTATCCGCTTCGGAAATCCCAGCCGCTCCGTCCTGCGCTTTTGCAATAATTGCTCCGAGCATCATGTTTGCTGTAAGAAGCCAGCTTCTACTGTTAAACATACCCCTCATTCTCATCGCCTCTATCTGTTTAAGTTGAACATGCACTGCTACTGTGGATGATCCGGTAGGAGTCTTCCCGCAAGCTGCGGGAAGCTTACCTACAGAAACTGCTCCATCAATCGACCTGATTCCACATCCTCAACCTGTCTTCACTGTTCAGGTGGATGGAGCCGTATTTTGCCAGTTCCGCTTCAATCAGATGATTGACTGAAAGCTGGAACGGTGTGCCATATATGGCAGGATATTCTTTGAATGTCATTTGGGTAAGAAGAATGACCTCTTCTTTGCTGTATTGCTTATTATGGGCTTCTTCGATGGCTTGTTTTAGGTGAAGCGATAATGCTTCAAGCTGCTGCATCATCCCTTCATTCTCCCAGGGCTCTTGTGATTCGATTCCTTCTTGCGCGTTAACCGTGGGAGTAATTGGCTCAGAATCAAATCTGACTGGATCTTCTAAATATTCGTTCTCAGCCTGTTTAGGTTTGAAAGAGAAACCGGTGGCCTGGACCGGAGGACTTTTCCAACGGGAAATCCTGGCTTTCAGATCATGCCGGTAGTAAGTAAAACCGACCAGAAGGTAATAGACTGAGAGTAGCGGGGTAACAATTGATACATAGGCCACCCATGGATTAGCTGTTAACATAGTACATTTGGTTTACTTGACAACTTGAACTTCCGAAGCCTTCCATACTTCTCTTAATGTTGAGAAAGTCTTCCGGTTCGCTTTATTGATGTCACAAAGTAAATGCACAGGTAGGGTAGCAATAAAGTCCAACTTTTTGTTGGACCTTTTTAGGACGTTTGAGGTTTATAGGGTTGAAGCGCAGGCAATATGGCGTATGACCGTACTAAACCGAAGCCAACTCTGACTTAGGAAAGCGAAAGGTTGCAAAAAGGTACAACTCTGTGGATGTTTCCTTTAAAAAAGTCCCTGATATCCATTAATTTAAAACCATTTAAAAGAAAATTCTTTGAGTAGGCATCGCAAAGTCTTCAAATTAGCTGGTGGTAATTGTTAAACCTTTTACCCTCCTCTTCCAATTCCCTTTGCCCTAGATATTGCTTAACTGGTACAACAAGTGTTACCCATGCTAGAACGATTCCGGTAAGGCTAATTGAAGAACCAATGATTCTTCTCGCCTCATTGTGTTATCTGGATTACTCATATTGATAGAAGGGCTTGGTTAGAAAATTTCTGAGGGAAAGATCTAATCAATTTACAAATTGAATTAAAAGACATTATTTAGGCTAAACCATATGGGATGGAGTCATAATCGGTCTGACATTTTATCGTTTATTTTAAATCCTGCTTTTTTTAATTCCCGGACTAGCTTTTGCTTCCAAAGCCCTGCTTTGTCAAAAGTTTGGTAAACAACACCAATAAAATCACTTGGTTGTTCTATCGATTCTTCGGGATGAAGAACAAATAAATTTTCCCTGCCATATTTCGCCAAGAAATATCCTAGTTCAAGAATAACATTTTGTCGGGCACGGGGCCGAAGTGGTGTTTCGGCTCCTTTTTTACCTTTAATTCTTAGCTTTCCTTCATCATCTGCTGAGCAAAGGACAATTGCGTATTCACAGCGATTAGCCTCTTTTATAAATTTCTCAATAATCGTTTGGCCGTGATCATCTTCATTGCTTAAAATTACATTGGGGATGCCAAGGCCTCGTAATGCACTTTGAACGCTATCTTTCATGACTGCATCACGACCGTGAACAATGAAAATTGATTTGTTTTCTTTGTCAATTTTCTTAATTAAAGTTATTAGTTGGCTTTGAATTGATTTGGCATCCTTATCAGAAAAGTATGAACTTGCAAATTGATTAGCCTTGCTTGCAGGTAAAGTGGCTTTTATTTCGGTTAATTTTTTAACATAACCAGCTCCGTTGTTCAAAGCGGTAGTTTTGGTTAACCATCCAGATAATCCTGAGACAATAGCTTCAATAGCTTTTTCTGGTTTTATTTTAGCCTTTTGATTAAAGACTATTTGATTATCAAACCTTAATTCCTCGGCTTTCTTTAATAAAGCTTTCAGTTTTTCTTTATCTAAATACATATTTCAAAGTAATTAATCTTGCATCTGTCCAACAACCCAATCCGCCGTAACCGCCGCCTGCTTTAACACCGTATCAATTGCCCGCTGCTGTTTATCCGGCGGATAGCCATATTTATTCAAAATCCTCCTCACCACTACCATTATTTTCGCCCGTGCACTTTCACGAATTGTCCAGTCTATTGTTGCATTAGCTTTAATTTTCTGGGCTACTTCTACGGCAATGCTTCTGAGCATGTCGTCGCCAAGTACGTCTTTGGCGCTACTACTTTCAGCCAGTGCATCGTAAAATGCCCATTCATCGTCCGTCAGGCCGCCACCACGATTGCTGAGTTCTCTGGTTTTCTTAGCAACTTCGTCGATCAGAAACTGGATTATTTCGGACGTTGATAACAGGTTATTTTGGTATCTTCTGATGGAGCCTTCCAACATTTCGAGTAACGCTTTTCCCTGAACCAGATTTGTTCTTGAACGGATTTTAATCTCATCCATTAGTATTTTTTTCAAAAGCTCGAGTGCCAGATTCTGGTGTTTCATGTCTTTTATTTCCATCAGAAATTCTTCTGACAGGATCGACAGATCCGGTTTATCAATACCCGCTGCTTCGAAGATATCTACTACCTGATCGGAAACCAGCGCCTGATCTACAATCTGACGGATGGTTGATTCTATTTCTTCGTTCGACTTTCCGTTCTCATTTGAATCTCCTGAAAACTTATTTAACCTGGCTTTTACCGCCTGGAAAAACGCCACTTCTTCTTTAATAGCATTTGCCGAATCGTGTGGAATGGAAAGTGCAAATGCCTGGCTTAACAAACCAACTTGTTTGATAAACCGGTTTTTCCCGTCTTTCAGACCTAGTATGTGTTCTTCGGCCTGGAGAATAATGGAGAGCTTTTCCTGATGTGATGCTTTATAAAAACGCTTTACATTAAAACCCGAACCTGCCGCATTCTGGTAATACGCCTCAGGTTCTTCCGCAATGAGTATTCCATAAGATTCGCTTTTCTCCTGAAACTGGTGTCTCACAGTTTCCAGTTTTTCAAGCATTGCCTCCACGGCCTTTTCCTGCGTATCCGCCGGATTTCCTTTTCCACCCGCATCTGAATAAAAGGAAAGCGCTTTTTTTAGATCTGTCGCAATGCCCAGATAATCAACGACTAGTCCGCCTGGTTTGTCTCCGAAAACACGGTTCACGCGTGCAATGGCCTGCATCAGGTTATGACCACGCATGAGCTTGTCTACATATAGCGTATGCAAGCTTGGCGCGTCGAAACCCGTCAGCCACATATCACGGACGATCACCAGTTTGAGCGGATCCGTTGGCTCTTTCATCCGGTCGGCCAGGTATTTTCTTTCCGTTTTGGTCGTGTGCATTTTCGCCAGAACTTCACCGTCGGAACTCGCAGCTGTCATGACAACTTTTATCGAACCTTTACTCAAATCTTCATCATGCCAATCAGGGCGAAGTTTGATGATCTCGTTATATAAATCCACCGCAATTCTCCGGCTCATGGCCACGATCATCGCCTTTCCGGTGAAAACTTCCTGCCGTTTTTCAAAATGATCTACCAAATCTCTGGCCACGTTTTTGATCCTTTTCGGATCGCCCACAATCGCTTCCAGTTGCGACCACCTTGCTTTGGCTTTCTGCGTTTCTGATATTTCTTCGTTTTCGTCGAGTTCCTTGTCAAACGCCGCGATCAGCTGTTTTCCTTCTTCGCTGATATTTATTTTTGCAAGACGACTTTCGTAATAAATTCTGACCGTTGCGCCGTCTTCAATGGCTTGTGATATATCGTAAATATCCACATACTGGCCAAAAATTGCAGGCGTATTGATGTCTGTACTTTCAACTGGTGTTCCCGTGAAACCAATGTAAGTAGCCTTCGGAAGGGCGTCACGCAGGTATTTGGCAAAACCGTACGCGATTCTGGTCCCGATCTGTTCTTTGGTTTCTTTGTCTTTTACCGCAATGGTTTTTGCTTCAAACCCATATTGTGTCCGGTGCGCTTCATCGGCAATTACGACTATATTTTTCCGGTCCGACAGTTCATCATAAATGATCTTTCCTCCGTCCGGGACAAATTTCTGGATCGTGGCAAACACAATTCCACCGCTGGCTACGCGTAAAAGTTCTTTCAGTTTTTCGCGGTTTTCTGCCTGAACCGGATCCTGGCGTAACAGCTGCTGGCAACTGGCAAAAGTATCAAAAAGCTGATCGTCCAGATCGTTACGGTCTGTGATGATCACTACCGTCGGATTGTTGAGCCTTTGTACCAGTTTTCCTGTGTAAAAGGCCATGGACAATGATTTTCCACTTCCCTGCGTATGCCATACCACGCCGCCTTTCCGGTTTCCATTTTTTCCGGCTGCAATTATCGTACTTTCTACGGCTTTGTTTACAGCATAATACTGGTGATAAGCAGCCAGTTTTTTCACTGTTTGCACCTGTATCACTCCTGTTTTCGGATCTTCTTTTTTTGATTTTTCAAATACAATGAAATTCTGCACCAGATCCAGCAGCGTCACCGGATTGAGCATTCCTTTTATCAGCGTTTCCAGTTGCGGTTTAAAACGCGATGCTTCTTTTTCGCCATCAACGGATTTCCAGGCCATGTAACGGCTTAGGCTGGCCGACAAACTTCCCGCTTTGCATTCCAGTCCGTCCGAAATCACACAAAAGGCATTGTAGGTGAACAGCGCCGGAAGGAGAGATTTATAAGTCTGGATTTGTTTGTATGCTTTTTCCACCGTGGCCTGCTCGTCCGTGGCATTTTTGAGCTCAATCACAACCAGCGGAATTCCGTTTACAAAAAGTACCACATCCGGCCGTTTTCCGTGGTACCGCGTATTGCGGTCTGTGATCGTGAACTGATTTACAGCCAGAAAATCATTTTCCAGCGGATGCTCAAAATCAATCAGCGCTACTTCATAACTGCGGTCGTAGCCGTCTTCCTGGTAGGGGACTTTTACTTTTTCCACCAGCAGCGTATGAAAAAGCTCATTGTTGGCCAACGTATCGGGCGAAGCTATACGTTGCACTTCCCGCAGCGCCTGCTCACATGCAAAAGCCGGCAAGGTAGGGTTGAGCTTTTGAATGGCAGATCGTAACCGCTCCGACAATATCACCTCACTAAAATCCGAACGCTCGGGCTGCTCACCACCAGGACTGAGTTTAGTTCCGTTGACATACTGATAACCCAGATTTTGCAATTCCTGAATGGTGAAGTCTTCGATGTTGGATTCGAGCATTTTTGAGACTCAGATTGTCGCCGCTTTGTTACAATTTTCCGGAAACGAGTATATCATTAATTTTAGCATTGGTAAATCCCGCTTCTTTCAAAACACAGCATACTAATAAGATTCTTAATTTGATTGTTAAGTGATATAAGTCAACTCCGTGTTTAGTCTTGTTGTTTTTTAATTTGAAAAAATGGGAATAATAATGCCGAGAGTCTTTTGCGCTATTTAATGTTTCTTCCAAATCATTAAATTCATTTTTTACGAGCTGAACATCAGAAAACTCGGTAACGATATCTTCAAGTCGTTCTTTCAACTCCATTTTTTTGTTTCGAAATCTAGTATGGAATCCTTCTAGGGCTTGTATGATATTTAGAAAATGGTTTGTCTTGAAAGTACCAATGGGCTGTACACTTTCAATCAGATATTGTCGTATTGGCCTGATTTCACTATCTAAGGTGTACCACTTTTTTATGATTTCTTCGAAAACGTCGGATATTGTCTCATAATTGAACAGAAAATCATGATCCTTCTTTAAACCTTTTGCAGATTTTTGCTCTGATTTATAAAACACATGCGAGGTATTTGTGTAGGCTTTTCCATCCTCGTCTATCTCCTCGTTAAAAACTGTCATGGTTTCTATCATTATTGGCGACAGAGTACCGAGAGAAAGAAAATCTAGGAATAAAAATATCTGCTCTCCTAACTTTCTATATGAAACTAAACTTCCAATTTTTATTTCTACGAAACTGGATTGTTTAATATTGAGTTCATCTCTCGACACATTATATTTTTCATAGCCAGAGTTGAAAGACAAATCGTAATCACCACTTATTGAAAAGGAGACACTTTCGGGAAGTTTGAAGCCAAAGTTGGAAGAGGAATCTTCGAAATTATAGGATTGCTGAAAGCCAATTGTACCCAGCCATTCATGCAGTTGGGTAAGCTTAACCCGAATTTTGTTGAATACTGGTTCCTGATAATCAGTTATAAGTATTCCCTGAATAGCTGCATTTACTATGTAGCTAGTTAGCGGAAACTCAGCGTTAAAGTTCAGGCTCGATTGGCCATCTATACAATTAAGTAGAGAGAATTCTTTCCCATCTGATGTATGCCCATGAATTACAGGTATAATTTCATTCTTGTCCCAGTTTTCAGCTATTAGACGAAGGTACTCCTCGGGTGACTTTTGAGATATAGCACCAAAAAGTTCTAGCCGCATGTTTTCACCCGGTTCGAAACTGAGAATACCTGCTATCTTTTGTTCTTCCTGATTTGGCAGGAACCAATAACCTTTTAATGTAAAGGGTTTATTCATAGTTTATTATTCGAAAATAACGGGCTCAAAATACTCTCTTCCAAGTGAATACGGAATTAACTTTTTGTGTTGAAGTCTTCCAATTATAATCGCCGGATGGGTTACAAATTTATCTGCAAAGTCACGGATGTCTTTTTGTCTAAGAGGAGCGGCTGCTAATATCTCTTGTTCTTGAGCTTCGGTCAACGTCCATTTTACTGCAAATTCATCTGCTTCCTTTTCCTTTTCTTTATCTTTTTCTGAATACTCAACTTTTTCAAGGAATATGTCTTTCTTTCCATGCAGTATGATGTGTCCTGCTTCATGGAAAAACGTAAACCAAAAGCTGTCATTTCTCTTATAGCGGCCTGACAATTGGATTAGTGGCGTGTCATTTATCCATCGGGTTGAACCAACAATAGGTGCTTTTGGTAAGCAGGGAGTGTGAACAACCTTTACACCCGCTCTCAGACAAATATTCTGTAAATTAGAAAAGAAGTTGTCGGGATGACTTGACATAATTTTCTTTATCTCCGGCAATGCTTCTTTGAAACTCTTATCTACATATTCTTCCGCTTGTAATTCTGACGCCTGAAGTTCTCCCTTTCTTAACCATGCAGAAATGGCGTAAGGCTCATTGGTGTTTGCGAGAGAAATCCGGAAAGCAACTTTCAGTTGTTGTTTAAAATAGTAATCCTCCCAGGCAGCGTGACTGGCAAAACCGAAAAAAGCGAGCATAGCTGAGGTTTTTTCTTCAATAGAAGCCATCTGTGGTAGCCATCTTTGCTGGCACATGGCTGCTATTGGAAATGACCTGGCCCAGTCTATCGCTTCCGCGATCACCGTTTGCTGTTTTGCCCTTGCTACGTATTCATCAAATCCTCGTTGGTGGTTTAACCAGAAATGAGCCGGTATTCGGGTAACATTTTCAAATTGAACCGCCATGTCTGGGGTTATTGAACTCTCGCCTTTAAGAACCGCTGTGATTGTTTTTTCGGGTTTGCCTGTTCGAAGGGCAAATTCTTTTGGCCCCATTTCCATCTCCTCTAATTTTTCTTTTAGGGTTTCTCCTGGATGGGGGGCCGATTGGGGGAAATATCTATTTTCCATTGTTATTTTTCTTTATGGTAGTTTATAACCTCAATTATTTCTACACCTGTTATTCTAAGCCAAATATATTGACCGTCTTCGTTGGTTGGAATGGGATTTTCTTGTGAAGTGAACACTAACCGATAAGGCTGGTCCAGGTCACATGCCCATTGTCCTTTTCTATTTGCTCTTAACTCATGATAATTTCCGGGTAGGTATCGTACGTCTTCCAGCGTGTCTGCCGAGCGAAGCTGGGCAAGCCTGGCTCTAATTTTATCAGCTCTAAGTTTCCCAAATTCTCTGTCAAGTTTTCGATCATCATTGGCTAATTTTTCAAATTTTTTGTCCTCAAAGTCAATTTTCACTGCAAAGGTAGTAACTATTTTAGTTAACAGAAGGTGTAAGGTAAATATATTTTTGGTAAAGTAACTGTCAAATGATTAACAGTTTACTTAGTTGTGTGTCACTAATGTAAAGCACATCAGCTTAACTGTATTTCTCCACTCATCAATTTAGGCAACAGAGCCTCTCGTAGAAGTTTCAATTTTTCTGTTTGGTCTGTATTCGATTTTATTTTTTGAAAAAATGGATCTGTTGTGTTATGAAACTTATCGATTTTACTTTTTGAATAAGGTATTTCAAACTCTTTGATTAGTTCTTGACTAATATTTTGTTGTGCTGACCCGCCTGCCAATGCGATGAGATTTTCCTTATTAAGCTTAATCAAAGTAAATAAAAAGGTATATGGCATGTTTTCGTTTGGAATTAAACCGCAAATTGCTTGATTACAAGTTGATGGTTCTGCCAGCAGAGCGTATTCACCAACCGTTGCACCGTACATTGCAATAAGTACTGTGTTCGAAGGGAATAGTTTTGCCGAAGAGTTTTTAACTGCCTCATCTGTAATTTTTTCTTCGGTGTCAAAAATGAAATTGCCCTTAAGTTCCTTGGATTTCACCCATTTTACAGTTCCATTTGCATAATAGTCTAAATTGGAACGAGATGGAGTTCCACCAGATGATGTCTTAACGTAATCGCCTAATTTTACTTTTTCCTCCGCCTCCTCAACAAACCACTGCCTAAAAAGCGTCTCCGCCATAGATTCCAAAGTTTTATTCTGGCGATGAAGAAGATCTATTTTGTCGTCAAGGCTGCTGAGGGTATTTGATATTTGTACTTGAACTTTTTTTTCAGGAACTCTCAAAGGAAGTTTTGTCAAGATTCCTGAATTAAGGTTCGGCATTGTGGTACCTACCGCGCTATTCAAAACCCAAGATTTAATATCAGGTGTTGATAAGTAATAAGCAACAAATTTAGGCAAGACTTCGGGTGACGAAAATCTTATTCGTAGGCAACCTGTCCCACATAACCACCCTTCTTGTTGTTCGGTAATAAAAGCGCATTTTTCGACATCACCTCGTCTGCTGTATACGATATCATTTTCAAGAACCTTATATTTTTTTAGCCTTTCAATATCTTTTGGATCAACGTAGACAATTTGATCGGTTCTGATGTCAAGTCTCTGTCCAATATTGGTAGGCATGATACTTGGAATACCAGTAACTACATAATCAGATGCATGCAGTTGACTACCAAATGGTCCTGTCTGTATTTTGGACACTTCCCCCAACTTATATTCCTTCCACTCACTCATTTTCTGCTATTTTCAATTTCTAATTTTATTTCACTCCGGTCAATCATCGCTTCCCATTCAGCTTGTTTCGGAGCATTCTGGCCATTTTCTGTTTCTCTTCGGTATGCATAAAGGCACTGACTTGAGAACCGGACGTAGTTGGAAAAAATTTTGTTGACCTTATTTTCCCACCTTAAATTGATCAATGCATCACTGACGTCTTTTTCCAGCTTCTTTGCTACAAGTTCGGTAAGTGCAAAAGCATATTGCTGATGCCGCAATGTGGAGGAGTCCTGTGAGCCTTCTTTTACCCAGGAAAAATTGCGGTATGCAAAAGCGTGTGCTTCGTATGTGCCATAACCCATCCACACGTTCACTTTTACATTCCGCATTAAGATGGTGACCGACAAGAATGCTTTCAGAGAATCATTGGCAAGATCGGGTGCAATGGCAAAGTCATCCCAGGTTAAAGGGCGCTGCTTATTGTAAGACAAAGTGTCTCTTTTCTGGGCAAGTGTTACACCAGAGAGAAATAAGAGGATAGCTAATATAAATAATCGCATAGATTGGCGCTGTTAGGATACCGGTATTTCATTCAATTCAGGAATGACAATTTTCGCCAAATTCTCTTCAATCCGCCTGTTCAGTTCCGCTTCCTCTCTCATCTGCGCTGCCAGTTCCAGTTTCAGAGCTGTGAATCTTTCTGCAAAATTAAAATCGTCTTCTTCGTCGGCCAATCCTACATAACGGCCGGGCGTAAGTACATAATTTAACGTTGCCACATCTTCAATAGACGATGATTTGCAGAAACCCTGTATGTCGTCATATTCGCCTTCGCCTGTTCGCCATGCGTGGTAAATGGTGGAAATACGGCGCACGTCCGTCTCATTGAGTTCCCGGTTTTTACGGCTAAACAAATGGCCCTCATTCCGGGCATCGATAAACAGGATCTCACCTTTGCGGTGCGTTTTATTCCGGCGCACAAACCACAAACAAGCCGGAATCTGTGTATTCAGGAAAAGTTTGGTCGGCAGGTTTACCACGCAATCAATCAGGTCTTCGTCAATAAGCCGTTTTCGGATATCACCTTCGCCGGAAGTATTGGTTGTGAGCGAGCCTTTGGAAAGCACGAAACCCGCCATGCCGGTAGGAGCCAGGTGATAAAGGAGGTGCTGTATCCAGGCATAGTTGGCATTGCCCGGAGGCGGCACCAGTTTTTGTCCCAAAATACTCCATCGCGCATCATCACGCAGCAGCTCGCCGCTCCAATCCGAATCATTAAAAGGCGGATTGGCAATGATATAATCTGCTTTCAGATCCTTGTGGGCATCGTTCAGGAAAGAACCTTCATTATTCCATTTAACATTACTGCTGTCGATTCCGCGAATGGCCAGGTTCATTTTGGCCAGTCGCCAGGTTGTCTGGTTACTTTCCTGTCCATAAATCGAAATGCGGTCCAACGGGTTAATCAGCGGCTGGCGCGAGGCATTTCCCTTACGATAATGATCCTGATGCGCGTTTATGAATTTGGTAGACTGCACAAACATCCCGCCGCTTCCGCAGCAAGGGTCAAATACACGTCCTTCATATGGTTCCAGCATTTCAACCAAAAGTTGTACAACGCTTCCAGGCGTATAAAACTGTCCGCCTTTTTTGCCTTCCGCTAATGCGAATTCACCCAGGAAATATTCAAAAACTTTACCCAGCAAATCTTTGCTTTGCGCTTCCTTGGTCCCCAAAGTAGCCGTTCCAACCAAATCAACCAGACCACCAAGACTTTGTTTGTCCAGTTTTTCCTGAGCAAACGCTTTTGGCAAAACGCCGCGTAAAGAAGCATTGTCTTTTTCAATAGCGTCCATCGCTTCGTCCAGATCTGTTCCAATTGTTGGAAGTTTGGCGCGTCCTTGCAACCAGGTCCAGCGTGCAGATGGCGGAACGTAAAACACTTTTTCGGCCAGATATTCATTCCGGTCTTCCGGATCAGCACCTTCGAATTCTCCCTCGCCTGCGCTGAGTTTGTTAAACAATTCTTCGAAGGCATCGGAAATATATTTGAGGAAGATCAATCCTAAAACAACATGCTTCTATTCCGCTGCATCCATGTTTTTACGGAGCTTGTCAGCGGCTTTCCATAATTTTTTCTCTAAAAGTTCTTCCTGCTCTTCCTTTTTGACTTTGGCCATTGTGGGTATTGTACGCGTACTGATTGGGTTGAAACTGAAAGTAACAAAAAATTTGTAATTAAATGGGCATTTTGCAATTGTCTCATAGTTTGTAAGTATCAGGTTTAGGCCCAAACTTGAATAACTCCTCTTCGATGAACCTCTTTTGTTTTTCGAGATCACTTACGTACTTAGCTTTTTCCGTTTCGGACAAAGATTCGCTATAGGACTTTTTGTAATTAAATTTCAATAGCGTTTTTAACTCGTCTTTATACGCCATAAACGGTTCAAATAGGTGATGATATGCTCTTCCGACTGCACCCACAAATAGCTGGGTTTGTGGTTGTCGTTTAGGTTCGCCTGATCTCAGAATTTGTTTATCAGAAATTCCTGGGTAGGGATCGATGAAGAAAATGCGAGAAATGCCGAGTTGATAAGCCTTTTTTGAACATAGCTCGCACGGTGAAGCAGTTGTGAAGAGGAAGCCATTTTTTAACCCCTCTCCGCCATATTTGGCAATTTGAAGCATCGCATTTTCTTCTGCATGCAGGGAGCGAGTATGAACTTGATTCTTGTTGTTATCAATACAATTCTGGCCATCCTTGAAGCAAAATGAAATATTTCGGCCTTTCAAAGCATCTTTTTCAGTATCGGTATAGGAATGTGTTTTTTGGATTAGCCGTTTGTAGTCTTCGCCTTTTTCGTATTCACTATACGCCTCTGGATCGGAATTTGACACTAAATGATCTACACTTCTTAGAAGACAAGGTGTCTGTCCTTCCGCTGTATTATTCCATCCTATTGATTTCAGCGAGAACGATGAATCTGTCACCACAGCGCCAACTTGCCTGGATATACAGCCAGAATTATATTTTGCAGTGTAAGCAATCTGCATGCACCGCTCACTTGGTGTCGGAGTAATAATACCTGGTTGAAGAATTAATGCCAAATATCTAAGAATGTCTTTTTTTATTGTTTTACGCTTATCTCCCTCCGACTTGGGCTCATCAGGGTTATGTAGATATATATCCGAAACCTGAATACATGTCTGAATATCTTGTTTGTAAAAACGTTCTTCAGTTGCAAGGTCCTTCGTATACTCCTGATCAAGAGCCTTTAATTCACTCGTATTGTAATGCTTGTTTAATCTTGCTAGTCTACATGTTTCTTCAGTGTTTACTGCAAATTGATAAAATGCTGAATAGCGTTCCTTAAAAAAACGGCTTTCCATAGAGTTTCTGATAGAATCAACCACAATCCTTGCCTCCTTGTTAGATTGATTTCGATTTATTTTAATAAGTTGGCGAATGATTTGAGCTATTATGTAACAGTTTGCCGCTTCAAAACTCTGATCTTGAAGTGGGTTACCAGTTTTGCGAAGATTATCCCCAAACCACTGATAGGGAGATGATTCGTTCGTTATTGTTAGTGTTTGAAATTCTTCTTTCAATCGTTGTGAGAATTGCTCTATTTTCCCGCTTCGGAAAAATAGCTGGTCAGCTATCTCATCGTCAAGGGTTACTAATTCACCTGCAGCAGGTATCTTTTTAAACATTGATTTTACATCCTCAGATAAGCTACAAAATTCATGCTTAATTTTTTCTATAAGATCAATAATTTGTTTGGAATTAGTTGGGTATTTGATTTCTAAGAAAGCTTGAAAGTCACGAATATCCTCTCTAAGTAGAAAAGCAGTAATTACATCCGAGGCTCGTATGAGTGTGTATGGCTTCCAATTTTGTCTTAAAAAGTCAAAGGCAATTCGATATTTACGATCTTCATTTGTTGGGCTTGTGCCAAGTACTGGCTCAGGAAAATTGCAGTCTTCAAATCTTTTCATTGTCAATAGCTTTGCCACAGTTGTGCAGCCCGAACCCAAACGGCCGGTTAATCCGATAACAATAAAGCGACTACGTAAGCTGTAGAGGGAGTCTAAACCTGTCATAAGTGAGTAGAATAGTATTGGTTTGTTTATAAATTATCGCAAAGTAATTCTAATCTAACGAAATTTATAAAGGAATAATTAACCCATCTTAATTCTGACCAATTGGACGCAGATAACTACCACCAGAGACAGACAAATTCTGAATTAATGCCGATAGACAATTTTCAACTTAACTGTTTTATAATGCAATGAGAATTTGAAGCATTTTCAAAAGGAAGACATTAATCTGCGATAATATTGAAGCTAACCAGGAGTATCAGCGTCCATGTCTGGAATATAATATGCCGAGGAATTGGAACTAGAATGGTTTTTCAGGCAAAAAATCCTTCGGTGAGCACTTAAGAACCTTACTGAGTGCGTTGATGTGATTCACGTTGTACTTGGCTCGTTTGGAGGAAGACTCCACATGCGAAACGAAACTGTCATTCATATCGAGCTTTTGCGACAAAGCCAATTGGGAGAGACCGAGTTCTATGCGCTTTTCTTTGACCTTTTCAATGATATATAGCTCAATTTGTGAAATCACAGTTAGTTTTTTCACAAAGAGCCATATAAATCAAAATTTTTACAATGGTACATGTACCATTAAATATATTGTTTTGTATATTTGTTGTGACAATATCAACTGTTTGTACAGTTTGACATTGTTACAGCGATACTTCACAAAGAAATTAGAAGCATTCGTTTAGAGTCCCAATTAGAAAACTGGTAATTTTTTGGAACGGGACCAAGTTGAATAGCTCACGACCTAGGCGTGCGCTCAGCTTGTCGTTCCAGGGTCCTACCAGTACCTCTAATTAAACAAGTTGAGTCGCGCCTTATTGGTTTCGCCGCATTTTTGACTCGACGGATATAATGCCTTTTGTTTAACGCTGTTTTCAGCACAAACCAAATTGCGCGTATGAATAACCGTCTTCTTTATAAGCTGATTATCAGAAAGCCTCAGTGAGCTAATCGTTTTAGCATGTTGGGTCAAATTTTATTACCGTTTCCTAACTCAGGAATAACAGAGTCCCTTTGTGCTATTAAGTTTCACTTTTCTTAGGGCTGATCGCCTGCGATTTTCTTTCACTCCCAAATTTTGCTGCAATGAACACTCGTTTTTGCTTCCCGGGCAGAATGCTGCCTTATCTTTTATATTTTTCACTCTTTTACTTGCTGCTCTGGTGCTGGAAACCGGTTCGGGCGCAGGCTTTGAGTTCCTTTAAGCCGCCATCAATAGGGGAGAGGGTGCCTGATGTGACCATTGAAAACTTGCTGAACTATTCGGAGCCAGGTGCTAAACTGTCTGATTTCAGGGGTAAGCTGCTGATTCTTGATTTTTGGGCAACCTGGTGTCAGCCTTGCGTTGGGATGATCCCAAGGATGGATTCGCTCGAAAAACAGTTTGCCGGCAAAGTCGTCTTGCTGCCTGTAACGTACCAGACCAAAGCAGAAGTCGTGACATTCCGTGACAAATATTTCAAACGGACCGGTCTTCGTATACAGCAACCGGAAGTTGTCCTGGATACTGAGTTGAAAAAGTTATTTCCGCATAGCGCGGTTCCTCATTATGTGTGGATCGGTGCGGATGGAACGCTAAGGGCCATAACTGGCAGAGAAGAAGTCACAAGTGAGAAAATCCGGTCATTGCTTTCCGACCAAAGCACTTTACTGGCCCTGAAAAAGGATGCGGTCAGCCTTGGTTACAAGTCGTACCGGAAGCCTCTATTTGATTTTATCGATGAAAATCAGGCCATTGATTTTAAATCAAAATACCACATGCTCTTCCGGGGGTATATACCCGGTGTTCCGGGTCAGATCTCTCTGGTTGAGCCGGGTGACACGCTCGACCACTGGCGGATCACCTTTACCAATGTGACGCCAAGAGACTTTTATATGTTTGCCTACGGGCAGGGAAGGCGCTTTCTTTCCGAGTCTACTGTGCAGATACAGACCCGCGACAGTTTGAAATTTAATCCGGGGCTGACTGGGGCCGCGGTCCGCGCGTGGGTGAAGGAAAATACTTTTTGCTACGAGCTGGTCGTGCCATCTAAGCAGGCTCAGCATGCTTTTGATTTCTTTCAGCAGGATCTGGACAGGATCTATCCGCAGTATGAAGCGGTGATTGAAAAAAGGCTGATGCCTGTTTATGCGCTGGTGAGAACATCCTCAGATGAAAAATTCAAATCCAATACTACCGGTCAGATTTTCCAATCAGCCTACGATGGTTTCAGCTTTCATCTGCGGTATAGTTCCATGGCAAGTTTCGTGCAGGGTCTCAACACCCTTCGTATGAACCATGCGAAACATCCCTTTGTGGATCAGACGGGTTATGCCGGTATGATTGACCTGGACATGGAGCTTGATTTCAGCGATGTGTCCTCTGTCAGAAAGGCGCTGGCTGGCTACGATCTGGATCTGGTGGAAGAACAATCGCCCGTGGAAGTACTCATCATCAAAGACCGTGCGCAGAAGACAGCCGCATCTATCCGCTAAATTTAGTACACTCCTTTTACTATGAAAACAATTTTAAAAACAGGATGGTTACTAATCATCCATTTGGGGCTGATATTTTCGGCCCGTGCACAGACAATACTGGCCGGCAGGGTAGTCTCGCTGCCCGATAGTGCCGCACTGGCTGGTGCAGTTATCAAAATCAAAGGATTCGACCAGGGTGTTACCACCGATGAAAACGGACGCTTCCGACTTGCTGTAAGCCAAAATCAGTTCAGCATCCAAGTCTCCTATATCGGATATAAATCCATCGAAAAACCGCTTGCGGCTCCTTTTGACCGCGAGCTGGTCCTTGCTCTGGCCGCTGATGAAAACCAGCTGGGAGAGGTGGTCGTATCGACAGGTTATCAGCAGATTCCTAAAGAAAGAGCAACAGGTTCTTTCTCAACGGTCGGTAATGGGCTTTTAAACCGGCGGGTCAGCACCGATATAATCAGCAGGCTCGATGATGTTGTGCCCGGACTGATTAATAACAGGGGCAAAGGTGGAGCGCAGGGACTGTTGATCCGGGGGCAAAGTACGATCAATTCGGCAGCCAGGCCACTGATTGTGATCGACAATTTTCCTTATGAGGGAGATCTGGCCAGTATCAATCCCAATGACATCGAAAATGTAACGGTGCTGAAAGATGCAGCAGCGGGCTCCATCTGGGGATCCAGGGCAGGCAACGGCGTCATTGTTATAACCACTAAAAAGGGAAGTGGCGACCGCGGTCCGCAGATAACGGTTAACTCCAATGTGACCATCGGACAAAGGCCCGATCTTTTTTATCAGTCAAGGATGAGCTCTGCTGATTTTATCGAAAACGAGCGGCTGCTTTTTGAAAGCGGGCGCTACAGCTCTGCTGAAAAAAATGTAAACCGCTATCCTTTCACGCCTGTAGTCGAGCTGCTGATGGCAGTACGCGACAAGGCAATTACCAAAGATCAGGCGGAATTTGAGCTCAGTGCACTTAAATCAAAGGATCTGCGACATGACTACGAAAAGTATCTGTATCAACCGAGCGTCAGCCAGCAGTATGCAATCGGCCTGCGTGGAGGCGCAGCCAGTAACCGTTATTATATTTCAGCAGGCTATGATCAGAACAGGCCATCCGAGACAGCCAACCGGTATGCACGTTTCACGGTAAATGCCAACAATACTTACCAGGTGGGCAAAAACCTTGAAATCAATGCGGGCATTAATTACTCGGAGTCAAAAATCACAACCGCCAATTTAGGCCCGGTCACCTATACGAATCCGCTGACAGGATTTACCGGCGCGGCGCTCTATCCGTATGCCAGCCTTGCTGACCCGGACGGAAACCCTTTGGCTGTGATCAACGAGTACCGCCTTTCGTTTCTGGAACAATCCGAGAAAAAAGGACTGCTGGACTGGCAGTACAGGCCCCTGCAGGAAATGAAACTGGCGCATAACATCATAAAACTGACCGATTACCGCTTCAATGTTGCGCTCGATTATAAGCTTCGGCCTGCGCTTCATCTTAAAGCACTCTATCAATACAGCCGGGGCATAAGTCAGGGTCGAAATCTGTCTTCTCAGGATAGTTACATGACAAGAAACCTGGTAAACCGCCTTACTTCGATTGACAGCACAGGCGCGCTGAAAAGAAATCTTCCGCTGGGAGCGATCCTGGATCAGACAGCCAGCGAATACAACTCGCATAACCTGCGCACGCAGCTGGACTTTGATCATTCGTTTAAAGCAGGCGGGGAGCTTACAGCGATTGCAGGTTTTGAGATCCGGGACCTTGGGACATCGACGAGCAGGAACCGTTTTTATGGTTATGATGATGAATTTGCCACCAGTAAGGCAGTGGATTATCTGACTCCTAACCGGTCCTTTGTCAATCCGGCCTCCAATATTCGTGTGCCATTTGTGGACGCCCAGACCGGCGCAACAGACCGCTATCTGTCCTACTACGCCAACGGCTCGTATATTCTCAGAAAAAAATACATTGTTTCTGCCAGCGCACGGCTCGATCAGAGCAACCTGTTTGGAGTCAGCACCAATGACAAAGGAGTTCCGCTGTATTCTGCCGGCGTTGCCTGGAATTTAAGCGAGGAAAGTTTTTACAGGGCCAGCTGGCTTCCTTACCTGAAACTGCGCAGCACGTTTGGGTATAGTGGCAACAGTAATAAAAATGTATCTGCCTTTACGACCGCGTCCTTTCAGGGAACGGATCTGTATTCAGGTGCCACCTATGCCACCATCCAGAATCCTCCCAATCCTGAGCTTCGCTGGGAGAAGGTTCAAACGGTCAATTTCGCGGTGGATTTTGAGTCAAGAAACAGGGTTTTTTCCGGGAGTCTGGAATATTACCTGAAAAAGGGAATTGATCTGATCGGAAGCATGCCATACCCGGGAAGCTCGGGAGTTAAATCCTTTACAGGAAATTATGCATCTACGGCCGGACAGGGTATGGATCTAACCTTAAATGCCAGGGTTTTGGATAAAGTATTCAAATGGCATCTGGATCTTCTTTTTAGCAGGGCCACTGACAAAGTGACCAATTATGCCCTGACTTCGCTGACCAATTCGTATCTGGGAAGCGGTGATGGTACGTCAATCTATCCGCTGGAAGGCAGACCGCTTTACGCTGTTTACAGTCTGGACTGGGCTGGACTTGATCCTGTCACAGGCGATCCGCAGGGCTATTTGAATGGCGAAATCAGCAAGGATTATGCTGCTATTTTTAGAATTGCCCCTCAGCAGATGCACTATCATGGCCCGGCAAGACCTAAAATGTTCGGCTCTGTTCGAAATAGTTTTTCGTGGAGATCACTGACTCTTTCTGTTAATGTCAATTACAGGCTGGGTCATTATTACAGGGCGAAGTCAATGTCCTACACAGAGCTTAATAATGGTCTCGTCGTGCACGGAGATTACGCGCTTCGCTGGCAGAAGCCTGGTGATGAGCTTATCACGAGCGTCCCGTCAAAACCGCAGTCAGTCAACGGAAACCGTGAAAATTTTTATGCTTTCTCTCAGGTGCTTGTAAAAAAAGCGGATAACATCCGTCTGCAGGACGTTAATCTGAGCTACAACCTGAAAAGATCTCAGCGCGGCAAATCCGGTTTTCAGTCTGCGCAGCTTTATTTATACGCCAATAATGTGGCAATCCTATGGAAGGCCTCCAAGGGGAATCTCGATCCGGATTATCCACTGGCTATGTTCACGCCGGTCAGAACACTGAGCGCAGGTATTAAACTCGATCTATAACAATATAACAATGAAAAAGACAAATTCTTTAATTTATCCTTTTTTAGTTGGATTCCTGCTGTTAACAGGCTGCAAGGGTGATTTTTTAGAAGAAAAACCGCAAAAATCATTACTGGTTCCGACCACGCTAACAGATTTTCAGGCGCTGCTCGATAACGGGCAGGCATTGATGAATACTGCACCCTACCAGAGTATTCTTTCGGATGGTGATTTTCAGATGAGTGAAAGCTTTTTTGCAGGGCAAAGCCAGCTGAATCAAAACAGCTATATCTGGGCCGATCAGCCCGAAATGACCCTGCCCGGATGGGACACGCCTTACCGGCAGGTCTTTACCTGCAACGTGGTACTGGACGGGCTGGCAAAACTGGATAAAGATCTGTGGCACACGCCTCAGTACGAAAGCGTCAAAGGAAGTGCTTTGTTTTTTCGGGCGTTTGCTTTTTATCAGCTGGCCCAGCTATTCTCGCCGGCTTACCAGCCGGGCTCTGAAGGGATCGGTCTGGGTATCCCGCTGCCGCTCCAGGCTGATGTAAACCTGAAACACCCAAGAAGCTCGGTCAGGCAAACCTACGAGAGAATTCTGGATGATTTGATGCAGGCTGAGCCACTTCTGCCGCTCAAGCCAGTCTACATTTCCAGCCCGGGCAAACCGGCGGCTCTCGCCCTTCTGGCAAGAACCACATTAAGTATGCAGGACTACCCGGGAGCGCTTTCGTACGCTGAAAAATGCCTGGCCCTTAAAAGTGAGCTTCTTGACTATGCAACGCTGGCGGCCGCATCAGCTGTGCCATTTCCGCATCCCTTTGCGCTTGGAAATCCCGAAATGCTTTTTTATAGCCGCATGGCGGTTTCCTACTTTGAAAACCCTGCCTTTACCGTAGACACCACTTTGTACGCATCATATGCGAGCGGAGACCTGAGAAAGCCGCTTTACTTTGGTACAGGTCTAAATTATAAAGGCAGCTACACTTCAAATCAGTATCCGTTTGCCGGTCTGAGCACTGATGAAACATACCTGATCAAAGCCGAATGCCTGGCAAGAACAGGACAAAGTCAGGCCGCCATGAAGACTTTAAATGCAATGCTGGAAAAAAGATGGGCAAAAAACAGTTTTAAAGAACTAACAGCCGGTTCCCCGGAGCAGGCTCTGAAACTCATTCTTGCCGAAAGAAGAAAGGAGCTGGTAGGGCGGGGGATGCGGTGGGCAGATCTTAAAAGATTAAATCAGGATCCGCAATTTGCTCAGGTACTCACCAGAACCATCCAGAAAAAAATATATACGCTTCCACCGGGTGGAGAACGGTATCAGTTTAAAATCCCTGATGATCAGACCTACGAAGGAACAGTAGTGCAAAATCCATAAAATAGGCGGTCGGGATGTTTTGGTCTGAAGAGAAAACAGCAGAGAAGCCGCTTTGCGGCGGCTACCCTACTGTGGTTACTATCGAGCTATCGTCAAACCGATACAGGACTTATGGCTTGTCAATCAGTCTTGCATCACCTCTTTCGATGTCAGTAACGCCCGTACCGGTTTGGGTTCCGGAGCACTCATGAGTGGGAGCCGCATCACATTCTACGGCTTTGTCTGATGGTACTGGTGTCCAGTCGGTACCTCCGGAGTTATCCGCGTTATAAACATTGGGGGCAACCGCAGTAAGCGAGTTGGCTACTGCAAGTCCGCCTGAGAGCATCACTGCAGCGGCAAATAAGAATTCAAACTTTAACTTTTTCATAACTTTAAACATTTAAAATGTTAAAAATGAGATTGAAATTTGTTGCTTACTCTGTTTTCAGGTTTTCAGCAGGGCCTGGCAGATTCAGGGCAGCCCTTCCGGCTGAGCCTGCTCTGTCTTATATTTTTCCATCCGTCACTTGCCGTCTGTTTTCTGATTTCAGCAAGTGGATTCCGGTTATAGAGAGCAAAAGAAAAAGCAGATTGAAAATGAAATGGACCTCGAATCCCATGGATTTCAGTACACCTCCGCAACTGCATGGCTCACGGTCAAATATATCCAGAAGCACAAGGCCCATGTATAGAGTGAACACAAGCATTAATGCTGCCGATCCGTAAAACCCGGCTAGTCGGGTGGGAGCTCTGACCAGCAGCGCTACAGCCAGTAATTCCGAAACAGGCAGCAGCCAGAGCAACATCGGGACTGACCATTTTGGAATGGTTTGATTCAGCAGCTCCGCTTCAAAGCGTTCGAGGTTTGAAAGTTTCGCCACAGCCGTATAAAAAAATAAGAAAACCAGCAGGGCAGCCAGGATACCGGGAGCATTCTTTTTCATATCAATCTGTTTTATTTCATCAAGCAATTCACTTTCCTTCCTTTGTCAGTGAATTCCTTGATGATAAAACTAGAATGAAAAATTCTTTTGTAACTTCCTGTATTGTAAGTGGATATAAGTTTGTTTTTTGTATGGGTGGCTGTCTTTTCCGTTTTTTTTTGTTTGGTTCAGTTAAAATTTCTTCGGATTGCGCTCATTCTGCCTGGTGAAATCTCCAGGTAGCTGGCAATATCTCTTAGCAGTAAGCGGCCCGATGGGAAATTCTGCTGAAACTGCATATAACCCTGCGCAGTGGGCAGCGAACACAGAAAGGATTTGAGCTCGCCGTGGTTTCGGTCATCCAGAATGATCTTGCTGGAAAGCTTGGGTGCCTCGCTGAAGCTGTGATACAGATAAAGGATGCTGCTGTCAGAAAGTGTTGTCAGATGGCTGTCTTCCAGAAGCATGATCCGGTCCGCGGCTGTTTTGTTTTTTTTGCCGCCAGTCAGAAGCATTACCTGATTTTCTTTCCAGAAACGGGTGACATGTTCTTTTCCTTCTTGATCCTGATAGTAGCCTTTGGCAAGGCCATTTTGAATGTACCAGATCATGGGCGTTTGGCCATTTTGTTTAAGAATATCACCCCTTTTTAATTGTTTATGTATCAGAGCTCCGCTGAGCGCCTTCATAAACGGCTCGCCAAGCGGATAAAGCGCCGCGAAATGATCGGTGAGTTTTAAGTTATTCATAAGGTAAATGTGCTTTTGGTGTCAGTATTCTTTGATCCAGGTGATGACTGATTCGAGCAGCTTGATCACGGTCTGTTTATCTTTCTCCTCAAAACTGTAGGATTTTGAGCGCATGCTGTCCCAGGAAATTTCCGCTTTTCTGGGTGTGGAAAGGAAAGGCACAATAGCCTCGAAAACGGCATTCATCGAGCGGGCCTTAACGATTCTGAGCGAGTCGATTGCCCTTAAAAACAGTCCGATTTGATCTACCGAAAGCAGCACCAGCACCTTAAAAGTCTCCGGCTTCGGTTTGGATTTGGTGAATGCCGGCTGTTCGGTCAGGCTGACATTGGATTGCGATTGTTCTTTGAGGAATACGATTTCCTGTGTAAACCAGTTGGAGACGAATTTTTTGATATCATAATCTGCCTGACTTAGTCTGACACCTGGTTTTCGGTGCATCTGATTAAATTGCTTGTAGTGAAGAAGCAGTTGGTGAATCTTTTCTTTTGCAGGTTCAACACGGTCAATGCGACTGGCCAGATGCTGGGTGTAATAATTCATAAAAGGCCGGCAGTTGAAATTCAGGTACACCAAAAGCTCAACCAGCGCATCGTCTATTTTGCTTTGCGGCCCGTTCCAAAGCATCTGCTCAAGGCCATAAAGTAGCTCGCGCTGGTAAAAAATCGTACGAAAACTTGGGGGCTGCAACTCACCGCTACCGGCCGCCGTACTCAACGTACCAAGCAGTATAGCTACCAGGTTGGGATCTGCACTTTTTGATGTGAGCTGTTTTTTTACCGTAGTGATCCTGTGCTGGTGATGCCGGTCAAACTCAGCAAGGTAAGCATCCGGTGCCCGCTCGTCCAGATCCAGATATTCCCCGAAACTGCTTTGGATGAAGCTGAGTAGTTCATAAACGCAGGAAAGTATCTGGTGCAGCGCATCTTCTGTCAATGTGTTCAGGGGATTAATTCTGGTGCGAGCATGCGCCGCGTGATCAAGTAGAATCAAAAGGCTGCCGTGGTGTGCTTTGACAAGGTGCCCGATCTTTCGTCTGCCTAAAAGGTTCAGCCGCTGGTGGTTTAAAAAGGAAATGTAGTTTTGTTTTCTTTCATAAATTTTTTCGGTTATGTGTTCGTACTGCGCCGCATTAAGCGTATTTACTTCTGATTCGTCAGCGTCAATGGCAATGGTTATGATAAAATCCAGCCATTCAAGGGTGTTTTGCTTTTCTATCATGAGAACGTCGAGTTTAAAAAACTGAAAATTTTCAATTCTAGAAGAGAAGGGCGCTTTCGTGGTTGTTGGGTGCGGGTGTGCCGGCAAGACACTGCCGATCTGGTCTTGAACAGCTAAAGTCCGAAGAGCCAACTATTTCAAAAGATGCTTCTTCGGACTTGAACTGGAATTGATTTTACCTGCGGTTAACCAGCGTGCAGATCATCCCGCTGGTTGTGACCGGGTCTGGCCCGGATTTTTCTGATTTTTTCTGCCAGATTCGTGTTTTAAAATAGTTCACAGGTAACTCTTTCAAAGTGAGTTTTTGGTGCTTTTTCATGATTGCTGGTTTGTTTAAGTTAGAAATTGGACAACCCGCAAAAGAAGCATCAGTCAGTTTTGTGTTAAAATTTATGTGATCAAAGGGGGCCGGATTGGTTTGTAGGGATTTGTTGCCGGGTTAAATCGCATTTTGCCAATGTAATCTGGGATCAATGGCAACAGTTGCCATTGCGGCCTATAAAGCTGTATGTAATTCCCGGGTCCGGCGGAACGTACCGCCGCCGTACTTTTACGCTCGGCGCTTGCATTGATCTGATCGGTATTGCTAAACCGCGTCCAAATGAATCAAAACGAGAAGGTACCCCAAGCTAAATCTGTCACCGTATCTCTTCCCTACTGTCACAAAAACAAAACGATCGCCAAAAAATATATAAGGATCTCATTTACATTGGATTAGAATTGTTACAGGTGGGTGGGAACTGCAGTACACAGATAGTATCGGGTGAATTTATGAAACGGATCAACCCCCGATTGCTGAATATTTTTCCTTATGGTGCAGCCCGTATTTCAGGCGCTAGTACTTTCTACCAACGGATAGAACTTCAAGATAAAGGCCTTTGCCATCGAATGTTTGTACTTTTTTTGTCTTCGCCTGTGCTGCACGAGACTGGGTGACCTTCGACACCATGGTGTGTCAGCCTTCCCTAATCAAGCATGTGAATGTTTTAGAGCCGTAAAATTATGGTATTAAATATTGGTCCCTCAAAGCGTGTTATGTCTGAGAGGTCCTGGTAGTCGTTGGGAAATCAAGGAATATGCTGAAAAGCTTGAAAAATCTGAGTTTTTCGAAGAAAATTAAGAACAAACAATGTCAGTAAAAGGGAAGGTTGGCTTCTCGAGCAGGACAAAAAATCTGTCTTTTACGTTTTTGACGACCTTAAATTTCTATTGCTTCGTTTTTTTTCTCTGGTCCCCCAACTTGTCCCCCCAGGGCCAATTAATCCCGAGTAAACATGACATCATTTTATCAAATTCATGCGAATCGATCAAGTGAAATTTAGTTTCTCTCCGTAAGGAAAACGATCAACAGTTTTTAATATCCTTTCCTTAAATTATCCGCAAAACTGTCCGGCAAAAGGCTAACTTCAACTGCCTGGGCAGCTTTCTCGACATCATATTCCACTCTGATAAATTCAACCTGAATACCATCCTTCTCCGAAATGTTTGATAGAGGGTTGATCGTTATTATCACATAACCGGCGCGCGGGTCGCCATCTTTTGGCTTACCAACCGAGCCGGTATTAATCAGATGGAGGCGTTTGTTTGCCTCCTTCCCCGAATTTAATATTCGATGATAAGATTTATGAGAATGTCCAAAACACAGCATGTTCGCGTTGAACTCCTGCAGCATGTCGATCATGTATTGCTCCGGCAAGTCTTCAAGGAGATATTCATTAATGCTTCGCGGACTGCCATGCACCAACAACATGTTTTGACTGGTATTTTCTAACTGAAATTCGATCCTCAGGTGGCGCGGTAAGGTCAACAAATAATTGCGTTCCTTATTACCAACAAGCTGATAAGCGTAATCGCTACTTTCTTTCGTGCTACAATTGTCCTGTTTTGTAAGAAGCTTCGCTAGTTTCAAATCATGATTACCTGCAATGGAAGCAATCCGATTTTTCCGGATAAGTTCAATGACCTGATTAGGCCATACGTTGTAGCCAATAAAATCTCCCAGGCAATAAATTGTGTCAGGCTTTTGTTTTTCAATGTCTGCCAGGACAGCTTCCAACGCAGGGAGATTTGCATGTATGTCAGATAAAAGGGCAATTTTCATCAGGCTAAGCGATTTCGGTGTTGTAGTACTTTCTACGGAGCCAGAATGCAACGTTTACAAGGGCGATAAGGGCTGGAACTTCAACGAGCGGCCCAATCACCCCGACAAAAGCCTGTCCTGAATTGATACCGAATACACCAATGGCGACAGCGATGGCCAGTTCAAAGTTATTTCCTGCCGCCGTGAAGGCGATAGATGCGTTCTGCGAATAATCTGCGCCCAAAGCTTTCGCCATAAAGAAGCTAATCATAAACATGATGATAAAATAAATCATGAGTGGAATAGCAATCAACAGCACGTCACCCGGAATTTGTAGTAAAAGCTTGCCTTTTAAGCTGAACATCAAAATGATGGTTGCCAGTAACGCCACCAACGTGATCGGAGAAATCATCGGTATAAATTTCTTCTCATACCACTGTTCGCCCTTCAATGCGGTCAGCGTGAAACGGCTTATCATCCCTGCTGCAAATGGGATACCTAGATAAATACCAACACTTTTTGCAATCTCACCGATTGTAATATCAACCTCAAATCCCTTTAATCCCACGAGTGGTGGCAACACAGTAATAAAGAAATACGCATAGAAGCTGTAAAGCAACACTTGAAATACGCTGTTGAGTGCTACAAGCCCGGCGGCATACTCCCGGTTGCCTTCTGCCAGCTCATTCCACACCAAAACCATTGCGATACAGCGTGCTAAGCCAATCAGGATTAAGCCAATCATATAGTCCGGATGATTGGGCAAAAACACAATGGCTAGAATAAACATTAAAATGGGGCCAATAATCCAGTTTAACACCAGTGATGCAGACATGACTTTCGTGTTCTTAAACACTTCACCCATTTTATTGTATTTCACTTTGGCAAGGGGTGGATACATCATCAGGATCAAACCGATTGCCAGAGGAATGTTTGTCGTTCCACTGGAAAAAGAATTAATATAGCCTGGTAAGGACGGGACAAAATTTCCAAGCGCAACGCCCAACGCCATTGCTAAGAAAATCCACAACGTTAGGTAGCGATCCAGGAAGCTGAGTTGCTTGCGATTGGACGCGGGTGCGCAATTGTTGGCTGCCATAATTTTTTCTTTATAGGTTGTCTTTAATGAAGTTCTCAGAGTAGGTTTTGATCATACTTCTGACTGTGCGGAATTCTTCTCTGACTTCATCATCTGAACCAACCGCTTTTGCCGGATCGGGGAAATTATGATGGAACTTTACGGCATTCGTTGGGAAGTATGGGCAACGCTCTTTTGCGTTATCACACACGGTGATGACGTAGTCAAAATCAATGTCTCTATACTCATCAATATTGTTTGATGTGTGGCTGGAGATATCAATTCCATCTTCTTTCATCGTGGCAATGGCTTTCGGGTTAACTCCATGTGTTTCCACGCCTGCACTGTAAATAACGGCCTTATCGCCTGAGAAATGCCTTAAATAACCTTCTGCAATCTGGCTGCGGCAACTGTTGCCTGTACACAGAACTAATATCTTTTTCATGTAAACCTCTAATTTATTCCAGTTACTTTACTTCGTCTTTCAAGAAGGCTGACACTCCGCCAGACACCTTTCATTTTTCCAATGTTTTCACGGTAACCAATAACGCGAAACCCGTTTTTCTGATGCAATTTGATACTTGGGATATTTTCAGGAAAAATTCCGGCTTGAAGTGTCCAATAACCGCTCTGTTCGCTCTCTTCAATCAAATATTTAAGCAACAGATCGCCAATTTTTTGACCTCTAAAATCAGATGCGATATAAACACTGACTTCGCCTACACCGGCATACACGCACCGCCCGGAGACCGGAGTTAATGCAATCCAACCGGCAATGTCCCCTTCCCCCGTTTCAGCCACATAGCGAAGGTCGGCCACATGCGCTTGATCCCAAACATCCCATTCCGGTGCGCTGGTTTCAAGGGTCGCCTCACCGGTTGCAATTCCTTGTGTATAAATTTCCCGAACCGCAGGCCAATCGGCCGGTTCCAATGGTCGAATCGAAATCATCGTTCTTTTCGGTTTGTGTTAACAACATCCGCCACCGGGTGTGCATTTAGAATCGGTTGAACCAACTACTTCAAGTTCTGTTGCGACAGGCGTCTTGGCAGCAGGTGTACAGCAGGATGCATCCGTTGACGGCCCGCAGCTTCCGTTTCTGGTCAAAGCCTTGCACTGGGTAAAATCAGGGACCAAACTGACTGTAAACGCTTCACCGTCCGTCAGAAATTCGCCTGGATACATTTGGCGTGTATCGAATTTCGAGTTGCCGAATTCTATTTTAACAATACCGAGAGGGTTAAGCGGAAGCGATTTTTCCACCAAACTAATAATAGAAAGAGCTTTGCTGACCTTCATCGACCGGTCGGTCTCTTTAACAGAGGGTTCCCAGAGTTGGACAATGATTTCAGTCCATGTGTTCATGACACCGCCACAATCGACTGACACGATGGGTGCCTGTTTGATTTCGGTGATATGGTACGACGCATCAACAAACTGACCGTCTGCATATTCGAACTGCAAGATCTTACCCGGGTTTTTAAGCAAAGTGTCTTTGAACGATTGCCAGGTCATGGGGTTTAAAGTGTCCACAGCATATTCCTCTTCGGTGGTTTGCAAGTTGTTCATTGCTATATTACGATTAATTGAAACAAAAAAAGACTAGTTACAGCAGTTCCCTGAAATGTCGTTTTGAAAGATCGCTCCGAAAGCGGATTTGGCTTCTTCCCAAACCGGTTCGTTGATGCAATAGCACACGCGCGGTGGATTGATTTCGCCTTTAATCAAGCCGATTTGTTTCAGTTCTTTGAGATGTTGCGATACGGTTGCTTGCGCCAATGGCAGAACTTCAACCAGATCTCCACAAACACAGGACTTTTCTTTTAACAGATGCTGGATAATGGCAATACGCGCAGGATGTGCTAACGCCTTTGCCAGTTCAGCAATGCGATATTGTTCTTCGGTAAAAACCAGTGCTTTAGTGACTCCCATGTGCCAAAGGTATTATAAATAATTATTCATTGCAATAATACGATGAATAATTATTTGTGACATAATCTTGATATTGATCAATGCCTCTTTGGCTATTCAAGCTACATAGAACCTTATTACTGATGGGCATTTATCGAAGCAGAACCGAAAGTCAAAGATAGATTACTCACGACTTACAAGTCTTTTACCTATCAAATCGATAGTGGCCTGACTAATGTTGTATTCTGTTGCCAATGACTTCCACTTCCCTAAGGCTAATCTGGTTTGCGCTATACTTTCTTCGATAAGTCCTTTCGACAGACCTGCTTCAAGACCCAATTTTCTAAGCTGTCTGTCGCCCGGGCTTTTTCCCTCACCCATGACCATGTGCTTTGTTCTACTGTCGGCCCGTTGGAAAAAGTCAGATCATAAGCTGGTGATAATTTCCATCCCCCTTCTCATCCATCAGAAAACTGAAGTTTTTGGCATGGTCATCCCGGTTGTGGGCCAAGACATTAAAAACAGCTGGTCGGAACATTTTCTCAACTTCGCGGATGTTTTTTGTAAGCTCCCCAGTCAAAATCAGTAAATCTTCGTAAGCCAATGCGGGTGTGCGAAAATAGCTATTCAACAATTTTCCAGCTGTATAGTGATTAAAAAAAGGACTGACAGCCCAGTGTGATAAGGCTGTGATTCTGTCATGTAGCATATTGATGCATGCCAACGAAATGTTGTTTATAGTCTTTTTCAGCCACCGGTGGTCATGATGTCGGGGGATTTGTAAGCTCATCAGGTTACCAGCACAGTGTGTCGGACCCGTTTTATATTCTTTTATATCGGTTGCTTTTTGACAATCGGCGGTAATGGTGGTGCCGACATTAAGGGCAGCTCAAGTTCAATGCTGTAATGCGTCTGGCTTTCGTTTACGGTTAGCGAAAAGTCGTCTTTGACACTTAATTCGAGGCGTTTTTTAATGTTGTCCAGCCCGATACCAAAAGCATTTTGGCTGCCTGGTTTGGTGAAAAGAACGGGTTTGCTGTTTGAAATTTTAAACCGAAGGCGGTCTGTATCCACACTTAACTCCATATCTACCCAGCAGTCTTCGATCGAAGGGTAGACGCCATGTTTGAATGCGTTTTCTGCCAGTGTGAACAGTACAAGTGTCGGAATCAGTTGATCCGGGCGAATTTGACCCGTTTGCTTCACGGTCACTTTCAGCCGGTCATTAAAACGCTTTGCTTCCAGATCAGTGAAATGTAGCAGCGCCTGCCATTCTCTTTCCAGGGAAATCAGCTCGTCCGTCGTCTCATAAAGCGTAAAACGCAGCACATCTGTAAGGCTGACCAGATACAAAGCCGCCTTTTCGCTTACCGGTAAAAGCTCAGCTAAAACAGAATTGAGCGTATTTAAAATAAAGTGAGGAGCAGGCTGTGCACGTAGGGTAGCCAGATCGTTTTTTAATTTTTCCGCCAGAAGATCTCTCTTTTCTATTTGCTGCCGAAAACCATACTGAATCATTTTCAGGCCCAGCGGAAGAAAAAGAAGCTGCGTCTCTGTCACATCGTAAATCAAAAGCATCAGCCAGTCACCGGTCTGGTTTTGACCAGCCGGTTTTAGATACATAGCTCCAAAATGCTGAAAGGCATCCGATAGTGTGCTCAGACCGTAATACCAATCCAGAAAAGAAAAGACGGCCACGTTCGCCGCGTGCATAGCGAGCACCATAAAAAAGCCTGTCAGAATCATCAGACTCGTCCCGTAATACTTTTCTTTAAGGCGGTTAAAAATACCTGCCGACAGGTAATAGACCGGAATAAAGCGCAGATAATACAGCCCGTAAGAAATCACCCAGCTGGCCTCATATTGGATCTTTTCTTTTGATCCGGCAAAGTACAGAAGATGAAACAGGATGAATATAAGCCAGAAGACGCAGTGATACTTAATGCGCTGTCTGATCGTCTGTGGCTGCAGCATATAGCGCAGCGGGAAATACTTTGCATGTCTATCCATAGAGCGGCCCGAGTTTTTTTAACACCTCACTTCTCAGATACCTTGAAATTTTAGCCTTGTGCTTGCCTCCGTTCATCACGATTTCATTACCATTAAGTTTTTCCACTAGATAACGGTTTATTATATACGATTTATGCGTCTGAATAAAAATTTCGGGTAAGCTCGCCAGCAGTAGTGCCAGAGAGGTGCGCACCAGATGCTTTTTTCCCTTGATATACATATAAACATAGTTGCCGCAGCCTGTGATCATATACAGATGCTGGTATTCAACCGGAAGTATAATTTTATCCACCCGGATCCACATCATCTTTTCTTCGAAGACAGGGGCCTGCCTGGGGTGGGGAAGGATCTGATCAGGACCGCCATTTTTTAAAAGTATCTGAAAGGGATGTAGCGGATCACAGGAAAGAACCTGATCAGGACCGGCTGATTCCGTGCGAGTTGTTTTGCTTGAGCGTAGCATACGTACTTTGTGAACCGCTTTCAAAAACCTTTCCGGCGAGATGGGCTTTAAAAGAAAGTCAGTTACATTGTGATCAAAACCATCGACGGCAAACCGCGCGTGGGCCGTTGTCATAATCACCGATGCGCTCATTTTTCCCGCGATGCTTAGAAACTCCAGACCGGAAATATAAGGCATATCCACGTCGAGAAAAATGATGTCAAAATCGCGCGCCGAGATCGCTTCCAAAGCCCTGACCGCGTTCATGCAGCCTTCGGAAAATTCGAGCCCGGGAATTTTGCTGATGTAAAATTTAATGGTTTTGTGTGCCGCGCTTTCATCATCTACGATCAGGCATCGAAGCGGCTGCAAAGTTTGTTGTTTCATCCGTGTCAGAATTAGAATATGGAAATATTTTTCCTGCTGGGGTCAGCTTCTGAAATACGTTTTATGAAGAGGAGTTAGATAAATTTAAATAGTGTTGTGGTTACATCCTACAACTTACAGGAATATTTTTTATATTTTATTGGTTTTCAAAACAGAGGTATAATACTTCTTAAGATAATGATATACAGCAAATTCCTGCTGCCGCTGCCGGCTGGCAAACCATCGGTTTAAAAACAGGTGAATTAGATCACAGCCCAGCCGTGTTTGTAAAGCACTGTCAGTGAGGTCAGAGTGAAGTATCAAGGCTTGGATTCGTTTTGTTCGCCTGCAAAAGAGAGTGCTCATGCTTTTATGAAGGGGTGTTGTTTGTTTATCCAGGATTTGACTGATCGTTTTCTTTTCAGCCCGGTAGTTTTGATCCATTTGCCTGCGTACGGATCCATCAACGTCAAGCTCGGCCGAAAACTGCCGGTGCATGGCTTCGATCAGATCGCTTTTCCCTGTTAAATCCAGGCCCAGACTGTCCAGCATCAAATCTGTACCAACAAGCGCCGCCTGCCAGCGCAGGCCGGCATCCTGTGAAAAATGCATCAAACAATTGACAACAGCCCGGCTGTCGCTGTGAAAGATGGATTCGAGCCTGGTGTAGACCTTCTGTGGGTAACGCTCGAGTTCTCTTTGGTAAGTATCTGTATGAACGCTTCGAACCATGCCGTTTTGCAGCAGCGGGCTGAGCAGTTCGTGCAGCTCTTTGAATACAATCATCCAGAAATCTTTTTTTTCGCTATAAAAGCGTAGCCGGATATGCGGCTCAGGATCTCGGTAGCGGATAAAAAACCATTTTTCTATAACTTTTTGTTTTTGCAGTGTTTGCAGAAAAGGATTAAGTACCGTGGTAAGCAGGCTATCCGAAAGCCTTTCACCACAGTAGATTTTAAAATACAGCCACTGGGAGCCTGCTGTGAAACTGCGCGTTATTTTTTCTTCACTGTGTTTTTGCTTCTGGTTTACTCGGAAGGGAGTGGTCCGGTTCGCGCTATGAAAGGGAATTACAAACTCGTTTGAAAGATACTTCTCGTTATGGGTTAGCAAACCCTCTCCGGGTGTGTCCAGAGACTCTGTGATGCGCAGGCTGCCCGCGTTTTTTAGCATTTGAGCCAGAAGCGACAGCGAGTGCTCATTTTTACTGTCAAAAAGCAGCGTCTGATCACCATCTCCCGTGGTGAAATACTGTGGGGTACTTAGTTTTCTTTCAATTTCTTTCCACCATGCTGTTTTGCTTTGGGTTGTCGGGGCCGCGGGTGCATGGGAAAGAAGCCAGCTGGCTTTGCTCAGTACGAGCTGCTGATGCTGAACGCGCGGTAGAAAGGGCGCATTCTGATAGCTTCCCCAGTCCCAGACAAGTGAGATGCTTTTTTGATTTGCCAGATCACAAAGAAAACGGTAGACCGGCAGGCCCGCGCTGTAATGATGCGCGCTTGTAATCACCGGGATGATCTGTTTGCTTAGCTTTGGAGCGCTCAGAATCAGGTTTTCTCCGTCCGGGCAGCTAAGCCAAAGATCATCTGGGCTGATGCTGTTCCCGTTTTCTTTTAAGCTTTTTGCCAGATAGGCAATCTCATAGGCTCTGTGAGCAGGCCTTGCAGCAACATTGGAGCCTTTGCCGCCCGGATGATGCACAATCTCAGCGTAAATCACATTGTCATCCCGGGATTCCTCGGTATTAATCAGGGTTTGTACCTGCGTGCTCAGCTCAGGGTCACCTTCGCAGAAACGGGTTAAAAGATTGCAGGCTAACGGACCGGCAAGTCCTTTGAGCTCGAAAAGAAATTCACCATCATCGAGCGCCTGAACAGAGCGGCTATGAAAGCTTCCCAGCACATAAAAACTTGGTGGCAGCTGCTGTATATTTGTGTTTTCTCTCTGTTTTAAAAGCGTATCCGTCAGCATAACCTGCCGGTCTGCCTTTGAGAATGCCTGCTGATAGAGTGTATCTGCGAGTTCATTTGTTTGGGTGTCTTCAGCTTTCAGCGGCAACTTGTCTGGGTCAATAGCTTGCAGAAGCGGCAGCTCAGGCTGCGTTTCGCTGCTAAGCTCCCCGTAGCCTGCTCCATAATCGTAATCCAGTGCAAGAAGCAGCGGAATTCTCTGCTGACCGTAACGGGCGACGAAACGGCGGGTAAAGTCTTCCAGCACCTCACTTTTTGTTTGCCTTGCCAGCGGGCTGATCCTGCTCAGTAGCGATCCGAGTCTTGAAAGCACCTTCCGGCTGATATGGGCCGTATCAGTCTGAAATTTAAGCGTTGTCTGAAGGGTGCTTTCCAAAGGGTGATCCGCTTTTAAGAAGCTTTTCAAAGAAGCGTTGATCTCACTTGCCGAAGCGTTCTGATCCAGCTGATTTTGTATGTTTTTGATTTGGCGCGTCAGGGTTTTGGTTCCCTTCAATGCGCTTAATGTTGTGCTTAGATAGCTCAGATAATCCTGGCCTGTAACGTTTAGCTCGATGCTGCTGACCAGAATCTGCGCTGCGGTCAGCGCTTTCACATATGCCTGAGCGTTAGCGACGCTTTGGCTTTGCTGGCAAAGAAATTTACTGATCTGCTCAGCCAGCAGCCCGTTTTTCGACTCGCTCAAAAGCTTTTCAAGTGCCTTGTGAAAATTCGCCTCGGTTAAAATGAATGTGGTATGGCCGTTTTGCTGCTGCCTTTTTATGTACCGGTAGTTTTCTCCGGCCCTGTAAAGTGAGCTATTGGGATAATACAGCAACTGGCAGCTTAGGGCAGACTTTTCAAGGATGTGTGCTTTGATTGCTTCGAGCGCGGTTGCATCCAGGCGGTTATTTCTTCTTATTGTGTTTAGTTTTTCGAAGCTGATCTGTGTGTCTGGTCCGGTCTCTACGGTAAAGTAGCCGGCAAAAAGCCCGAACGGCGTACAGCGGCTGCACGCCCGAACAAGGAATTTGTACAGCGAGGTAAGCAGCTTTTCTTTTCCGCTTACAGGCGCATTGTCCAGCAAAGCTTTCGTCAGCTCATAAAGCGGGCCCGAGGCCAGCGCGAGTCCTTCCAACAGCATCGGGTCAGAAAAGACTCTTCGCAGTTCAGATTCAAATCTGAGTGGATCATTGGCCGTTTTGGCATGGAAATCCTCCAGAATGTCTCTGGAAAGCAGGGGTCTGCGAACCATGCAGAAGCCGTAAGATTCAAGTTTCATAGGAACGCTTTTAAAGGTACAGCACTGGCTGTAAAGTTTTAAAGGCGCCTGCCTAAGCAGAAATTTTTGTTGCAGTCGGTGGCAGAACAGATTTGAAAAAGCTTTGCTCAGATTCAAAGCGCTTTCCGATGGGTTTGAAAGGTTTTTGTGCCTGCTTTGGTGTGACCCCGAAACAAGCGCAAAAGTGCAGCTAAGGTAGTGTCCCCCATTGTTTTTGCCTGCATGAGAGCAAAGCCAAAACGGTTCGGCATAATGCCGGCAGAAGATGGCCTTCCTTTCATTTTATTTTTTTTCTGCCTGCCCCCTTCGGGACTTATTCCGCTTTCCCTTTTGGCCCGGGGTGGGGGACACTGATCCTTGGCTTTCTTTTTTTTCTTGTTTTTTCTTTGGGGTCAAACCATATGTTTTTTCTCTAAGAGCGGGCTGGAAAGAAAGAAAGTTAAAAATCATTTTTTCACTTTAATCTTTCAGTATCATGGAAATTGTAGCACGTATCACATCCGATGCACGCATTTCAAAAACCAAATCCGGTAAAGAGCTTGTCAGCTTCACGGTTGCCATCAACGATTATTACAAACCCAAAGACGGTGAGGGCGTCCAGCTGACCACCTTTTTACGCTGCGCCTACTGGGTAAGTACTGCCATCGCGGGGCGTTTGTTAAAAGGGGTGCTTGTGTAGCTCAGCGGCCGGCTTGGTGTAGAGGCCTTTATCAGCAAATCCGGTGTGCCTGTCGGGGTGATCACCTGCCGGGTTGACAGTATCAAACTGCACTCCAAACCAGGTGCTGGGATCGCTCAGGCCGCAGCAGTCGCCGCCGCTGATAACGACGATGATCTTCCTTTCTAATCAAACTTTCTTTCACATTTAAATTCTCAGAAATCATGAGCCACAACATTCATTTCAATCAAAGCACAGCCAAACACAGTTTTTTCTCAGTACAGCAAAAAGCCTGGCACGGGCTGGGGCAGATCTTAGAAGATCATCCCACCAGCAGCGAGGCCATCGTGCATGCCGGCCTTGATTACAAGGTTGAAAAAATGCCGCTTTATACCGGTGCTGACGCGCTGCGTATAGATATGGCCGGTAACGCCGCTGACAACGGGCTGATTAAAGTGCCGCATTATTTTGCAAGCGTGCGCACTGATAACGGAGCGCCGCTGGGTGTGGTAGGAAAAGACTACCAGATCGTGCAGAACAAGGATGCTTTCACCTTCTTCGATTCGATCGCCCAGTCCGAAGGCATACGCTATGAAACCGCCGGAGCGCTCGGCGCAGGAGAACGCATTTTTATCACTGCCAAAATGCCGGGAGAGATTCGCGTCGGAAAAGACGATCTGATCGAGCGCTACATTTTTCTGACCAATTCACATGACGGATCAGGTAGCATTACAGCCGCCTTTACCCCGGTTAGAATCTTTTGCCAGAATACGCTCAACGCTGCCATGAACAGTAAAACCTCCGTAGTCAGAATACGCCATACCTCCGGAGCTCAGCAGCGGCTTGCACAGGCGCATAGCATCATGGGCCTTGCCTCCCGAAGCAGTGAGCAATCAGAGGTCATCTTTAACCGCTGGGCAAAAGTGCGTATCTCAGATCCTGAGCTTAAAAAGCTGATCGCAATGGCGATGGCGCCCAATCAGGAGGTGCTCGGAAACCTTAAAGACGGAAGCGTTGAGCTTTTATCTTCTCAGTTTTTAAACACGGTCGAAGACGTCTACGAGTACGCGCTCTCAAGCCCCAGTCAGAACCTTGAAACCACAGCCGGCACCGTCTTCGGAGCCTACAATGCGGTGACAGGCTACTACCAGAATGTGCGAAGCTTTAAGACGGCAGAAGACAAGGTTAAATCTTTGTATCTGGGCGGAACTGCCCAGATACGCGGCCAGAGTGCTTTTAATCTCTGTGAGCACTTTGCCACCGGCGCCTTGTCGCTTAACTAAGTTTTCCGGGGGAAAGCCTGAGCACTTTTCCCCGGATTTCTTCACCGTTATTTTTCTTCATGATCATTTATGGTTCAAAATAGCCCCTGTGCGCTTTTTCGTGATCTGTCGGGCAGGTTTGTATTTTTTTTTCGGCTGGAAGCGCCATTTCAACATATCAGCTTAAAAAAATCGGCCACCGAAATGGGGGCATGATCGGTACCGCCGAAAGGGTGCAAAAACAGTAAACCCTTTTTTGCTCCCCTTTCGGCGGGAAGCATTTTTGACCGGGGTTTTCCTGCTGGAAATTCCCCGGGTTTAAATGACACTGACAAGGACTTCTGATTTTTCTGCCTGATATTTTTAACGTTTTGTCAGACGATTTCGAGTCCGAATGCTGTCAGCCGTTTTGCAGTGTTTTGAGTTTGCTGTGAAGCCCGGACAGCTCTGATTTTAAAAGCATGTCACTGATCATTTTTTCAAGCTCTTCCACGGTTTCAACTCCAAAATAATCGGTCACAGCAGCCGGACTGCCAGCCGGACCCTTCAGCTGACTTTCAACTGAGGCCGCCAGCAGCAGCAGCGCCTTGCGCGAGACGCGCATATCCAGCTTGACACTTTCTGCCATGCCCGGCGAGCATAGCAGCGTCTCATAGACCATCGCCATTTGCATTGTCTTTTCCATCTTAGCTTTCTGTTTTGAAATGGTTTTTATTGATCCAAAACTAGTCTGAGAAAATGTTTTTCACCCATTTAGAATCTGAAAGGGTAAAATAGTGCTGTCTGTAATTTATTACGTTGCTATGAAAAGCAATGCAGGATAGTAAGTTTTAGAGCCTGTCAGTTACCTCTTTTCTGTAAGAAGAAGTTTTATAGGCATTTGCGTACCACCTGATCTGGTCATTTTTATCAGACGTTCTTTTTCTTGCAGTTAGCAATGAAATCATACATGCAAGCTGTTGAGCCTGTTTAATAAGCACATCAAGCTCGTTTATAATCTGTTGGTTGGCATTCGTAGAACTAGGTCTTTTCGGCCTTTCAAAACGAAAATATCAAGGCGACCCAGCTGGATCTTCCAAACCTTTCAAGCGCTTTCACGGGCACTGTAAATCTTTTACCGAAGAATCCCGATGGTGCGCCAGCCAATGAGCTGGATGCAGGTGTTTACATGCTGATTATAGCAATTAGAAATTTTAACCTTCTCATGGGTAGTCGGTTGCAATATTTTTTGTATTTTGTGACCACATGTTTACTATCAGATCATTTAACGAAAACGTGATGATTCCACATGACGAGAAAAATAGCACCGGCTACGGATTTTTGTTCTCAAATCAAAAGTTTTACAGGCTGGCAAGACACCTGATTTTCTGGCTTATGTTTCTGGCTTTGAATGTGAGCGTTCAGTCTCCGTTTGACTATCAGTTCAAGGGCTCACCACTTCTTTTTTACTCAATGTGCATACCTGCCTATTACCTGGGCTGCTACCTGATAAAAATACTGGGTGAAAACTATTTTATGGGTCTTGTTCATTTGATTGTAGCCGCCTTGATTCTTCTTATTACATCCCATTTTTTTCTGCTGCTGATTTTTAAGCTGCAAAATCACTTCGCGTTTTTCTCTCAGTACGCTTCTGCAAATCCTGTTATGAAGGAGCTGTACCAGGGTGCTCCGCTGATGGGCCCCACAACGGTGTTATCCTACCTGATATATGATCTTTATTTTTTGAAAGCTCAGCTGCCCGCATTTGCTGTAAAGCTTGCCAAGTGGGTTTACAAAACTACTCAGGGCAAGGGTCCAAATAACTGAGCCCAGGCGGCTCTTTCAGAAAGATTCCACAGGCCGCCAAATGCTGGCCTTTTTCGTTTTGCCTGCTATGAAGACATCAGATTTTAGCAAGCCAGTAAGACCTGAATCTGAAAGCCATTTACAATGCTGGGGCAGTATTTAGACTATAGCCGGAAAATTCAGGAATGTGCATTTTTTTAAGCGGTCTTTTTAATCTGTAAAACACGTGGAAGAGAAGCGCTTTTAACAAGGTATGGCAAAGGTTATTCCTGTTTGATGTAATGCATGGGCCTGCCATCAGTAAGCCTGCGAAACGGCTTTAAATTTTACTGAATGGCGCCTTCATTTTATCTGCTTTTTAGAATGAGCTATACCGTCAGAGTTTCTAAGATGTACCTTTTGTGTCCTGGCCATTATTAAATGCGGGGAGCTATTTTTTTGGACAGGACCTATGGCTTTCACCCATTTAGAATCTGAAAGGGTCAAGGTTCTCAGCAGCCCTTCGCTTACATTTGTATGACTTCAAAGACGGGTTTCAGACTTCTGCAAATCACATTGGTTTTTCAGGGATACTACAACAGTTTGCTTTGAGGAGGGCTGAAACCACCTGCTTTGCCGTGGCTGGCCAGATGTACCAAAGTATCACATTTCTATTTTATCCGCTGCCGCGGTCAAACAGAAATCTGCCACTTCGGGATCTGGCCGCGCCGCGCAGGCCCCGCCGGGTAGGCCGCGCTGCGCAGGCCTCTCCGGCGGGGCCACCCTGGCCCTGGTCGGGAGGGCCTTGCCCGCCAAATCACTCGGAACTCGTGGGCGGAAGACTGATGAAATGAGAAATTGCTTTAAACGTGAAAAAGAAAGAGGAGATGAAACAGAAAAGCAAAAGAGAGAAATGGCTGCACGTGCGGCTAAACCAAAGCGAGTATGAAAAAATCCAGACGCAGTTTAAAGCAACAACGTGCCGGAAACTCAGCGATTTTACCAGAAGAAAATTACTTGGGCAGCTGCTCGTAGGGACTTTCAGAAACGCATCAATTGACAGTCTGACAGAGGAGCTTGCCCAGCTAAAAACAGAGCTTTCAGCAGCTGGAAATAACTTTAACCAGGCGGTTAAAAAGCTTCACACGCTCAGTAAGATTAAAGAGTTTGAACACTGGCTGATCAGCTATGAACTTGACCGCAGAGCACTTCTCAGACAGGTTGAAAAAGTTAGTGAACACATCAGTAAAGCCGCCGAAAAATGGTAGCGGTCATCCATGCATCCGGCTCGCTGCGCTCAGCGCTAAACTACAATGAGCGCAAGGTTAGGGAAGGTGCAGCCGACTTTCTTGATGCAGGTTATTACCTTCAAAACCCGCAGAAGCTCAACTTTCAAAACAAGCTTTCAAGGCTTGCTTCACGCAATGCTTTAAACCCGCGCGTAAAGGTTAACACACTGCACATTTCGCTTAATTTTGCACCCGATGAAAAGCTTTCCAGCCAGCAGCTCAAAGCCATTGCAGGCAGTTACCTGGCCAAAATCGGATTTGAAAAGCAGCCTTACCTGCTTTATGAGCACCGAGATAGTGGCCACCCCCATGTGCATCTGATCACGAGCAGTATCAGGGCTGATGGCAGTGCGATCCGGCTGCATAACCTGGGTAAAAACCAGTCGGAAAAGGCAAGAAAAGAACTCGAATCAGAGTTTGGACTCGTGCGTGCGCAGGATCAAAATCAGGGGGCCTACCAGCTTAAACCAGCCAATCTGACCGTAGCTGAATACGGTAAAAGCCAGACAAAAAAAGCAATCCGTGATGTGCTTCAGGGCGTGCTGCATCAGTATAAATTCTGCTCGCTTCCTGAGCTGAACGCGGTGCTCAGCCAGTACAATGTGACCGCCGAAAGAGGAACTGAGGGCTCGCGGATTTATAAAAAACAGGGTCTTGTCTACCGCCTGCTGGATCGAGACGGGCAGAAGATCGGAGTGCCTGTAAAAGCCAGTGATTTTCATTTTAAGCCGACGCTCAAGTCGCTCAACGGCCGGTTTGCAGCCAATGAACCCGAGCGGTTGAAGTACCGGCCGCGGCTAAAAAACCTGATCGATCTGACGCTTTTAAACCGTCGGCATTCATTGGAAAGTCTTTCGGAATCACTTAAAAAGCAGGGTGTACAAATGCTCGTTCGCAGAAGCGAGCAGGGCCTGGTGTATGGTCTGACCTATGTAGATCTTCGCACACAGTGCGTATTTAACGGCAGCGCGTTAGGCAAGGCATACAGCGCAAAAGCGATACTTGAACGGTGTACGGATTCGCCTTCCAAAACAAGAAATACAAAGGTTTTCGATCCGGATTTGCAGCAATCCTCTCACCCGAAAGCTGCTGGTCAGCGAAATTTTACGACCGGCAGTAAAGACCTTGAGCGGGTTCTTTCTCAGTCGCACCAGGGACAGGACAAATTGCTTTACGATTTGTTTTCTCCGGAATTCGGCAGTGAAAACGTGCCCTGGCAGCTTGCAAAGACCCGCAGGAAAAAGCGTAAAAAAGTAAATAGATAACATTTTAAAATAGACTTGCCATGCAAACTTCGGAAAACCAGCAGGCTCTGGGAAAAATCCTGGACATGAGCCGTATGATCGCGATAGCGATTCTGCTGCTTCATTTTTATTACCAGTGTTACACCGCCTTTGCCGGCTGGAAGCTGATGAGCGCTTTCAGCGACAGACTTTTGGACAATATCATAAGGACCGGGCTTTTCTCGAATTTTAATAAGCCCAAACTAATCTCGCTATGCTTTCTGACGATCTCGCTGATGGGTGTCAAAGGTAAAAAGAAAGAAGATCTTTCCCTGAAAACCGGCCTGATTTACATCGGTCTGGGACTGGCGATTTACTTTTTGAGCTACTTTATTTTGAAGACGAATCTTGATGTTAGCACGCTGGCTGCACTATATATTACGGCCGCCTCCCTGGGGTTTATTCTGATCATTTCAGGCGGCACATCGCTTTCACGGGTGATCGCTTTGAAGATCAACAGCCAGGATATTTTCAATCAGGAAAATGAAACGTTTCCGCAAGAGCAGCGGCTGTTGCAGAATGAATACTCGGTCAATCTGCCAGCCCGCTACCGGCTCAAAGACAAATACCACAGCAGCTGGATTAACATCATCAACCCTTTCCGGGCTACGCTTGTGGCTGGCTCGCCGGGCTCTGGTAAATCCTATTTTGTGATCCGACATTTTATTGACCAGCATATCGCCAAGGGTTTTTCGGCTTTTATTTATGATTTTAAATTCGATGATCTGTCCGTGATTGCCTATAACGCATGGTTAAAATGTAAATGTAGTTATAGGGTCGAGCCCCGGTTCTACGCCATCAACTTCGATGATCTCAGCCGCTCTCACCGCTGTAATCCTTTGGATGCTGCCAGTATGCTCGACATTACCGATGCGGCTGAATCGGCCCGCACGATCCTTTTGGGTTTGAACCGCGAATGGATAAAAAAACAGGGCGATTTTTTTGTGGAATCGCCCATAAACTTTTTGACAGCCGTGATCTGGTTTTTAAGAAAATACCAGGGTGGTTCTTTCTGCACACTGCCGCATGTCATTGAGCTCATGCAGCTGGATTATGACAGACTTTTTACGCTTCTCAGGTCTGAGAAAGAGATCGAGGTCTTAATTAATCCATTCATAACAGCTTATTTGAATGATGCCATGGAGCAGCTGGAGGGACAGATCGCATCTGCGAAAATAGCTTTGGCAAGACTGTCTTCCCCACAACTGTATTATGTTTTATCGGGCAGTGATTTTACCCTGGATATCAATAATCCTGATGCGCCCAAGATCGTATGCATGGGCAATAACCCGCAGAAAATTCAAGTATATGGCGCGGTGCTTTCTTTGTATGTGAACCGGCTTGTCAAGATTGTCAATAAAAAAGGAAAGCTTAAAAGCACGCTGATCTTTGATGAGTTCCCGACGATCTATCTTAGCGGTATTGATTCTCTGATCGCCACTGCACGGTCTAACAAGGTGGCCACCACGCTGGGTATTCAGGATTTTTCACAGCTTCGAAAAGATTACGGCAAGGAGCAGGCCGATGTGATTGCGAGCATTACCGGAAATATTATTTCGGGTCAGGTCACAGGAGACACGGCCAAGCAATTATCAGAGCGTTTTGGAAAGATTATGCAGGACCGTACCAGCTACTCGATCAACCGCACGGACACTTCCATCAGCCGCTCCAAACAGCTGGATATGGCAGTTCCTGCTTCGAAAATTGCAGGGCTCAGCTCAGGTGAATTCGTAGGTATGGTGGCGGATAATCCCGATGAGAAAATTGAGCTGAAAACCTTTCATGCTCAGATTATCAATGATCATAAGGCCATCGCAAGCCAGCAGGATGCATATTTGCCCCTCGCTGTCGTGCGAAAGCTGGATGAAGGCATGGTGGCTCGAAATTACCTGCAGATCCGGCAGGAAGCTGCCGATATTGCAGAAAGCGAAATCGAACGGATCTTTCACGATCCGTCGCTACGATATTTGATCATCCAAAAAAGCAATTAATAGCAAGGCTCTCAGTAGAATGACCAGACATACTATATTTCCCTCAGAATAGAAGCCGCGGCCTTCAGAAGCTCAGGACTAATCCTTTCAGTGATATTGGGGTTAATGTATTCGAATAATATTTTGCCTTTTTTATCTAGAATAAAAACAGAAGGCACAGGCAAGAGTTTATCCATATTTTTAAAGTCAGATGCTTCCGGAAGTATCTTGTCATAATTGGCAGGTGCTTTGAATGCTAGGCCAAACTGTTTGGATACACTCAAATCTGCATCGGATAATAGGTTGTAAGAAAGTTTTTGTTTATCCATCGTAGCAGCCAAATTTTTGGGACTATCTGTGCTTACGGCAATGACCTGATAACCCATTTGATGAAGGTCCTTTTCGATGAGCTGTATTCCGGATAACTGTTTAGAGCAGTAAGGGCACCACCCACCCCGGTAAAAGATGAGAATTGTCAGGCTTTTCGAAACCGCTTCATTCAGGCTAACGCTCTTCCCAGCCAAATTCAGTAGCTCAACAGCTGGAATCGTCTCGCCTGTAAGCAATGGGCTAATGTCCTGAGGGTTTTGCGGAATGCTGCCCACTTTTAAGTTCTTCGTACTGTCTTTGGTGCTGGCCTGGTCTATTTTTAGATTTGGAAAAACTACTACCGGCTTAGATGCCAGTGACTGCGCGGTTAGGAAAACGATAACGATAACAGATGCGCATGTAAGTGCGGTCTTGAAAATTGGGGATACTTTGAAGCAGTTCATAATTTTTGGATAAAACGATGGAAAAGTAACAGGTCAAAGGTAGGGCTAATTCGGCGGTCAGGAAATGACCAGAATTCCCGAATAATTGATGTTTTTGCCCAAACCGAAATTTTCAGCGAGGCTATTGTTGATCATGGACCGATAGAAAATGGTGTATCTGGTTTTGTCTCAACCTGGAAAAATAAACATAAATCACAGAGCCGGGCAGTATAGGCAAGTAATCGGGAAATACAGGCATTTATCCATATTTCCCGGCAGCATACATTTGTTTCATAAAATTTTACTAGGAAACAGGGTTGTTTCCTGCAAACGATGAGACAATTATGAAAAATCACGCACAGTTTCTTTACCGCACAGTTTTGGCTTTATCACCCTTTCTTTTTGGCGCATGTACCGACCACGAGCCAGATCCAATGGACCAGAAAACGACTATTACTATCGAAAATGTTTTGGATTCAAGGCCACTGGTTGAATCTGGCACATTTCAGGGAACAGGCACGCCACCGGTGATACTTCCAGGTCAATCAGCAACCATCAAATTTTCAGCTGCGAAGGGAGAGGCATTATCCTTTGTCACCATGTATGGCTGGTCTAACGATTTGTTTTTCGCGCCCGCCAATCCGGGGATCCTGGTGTATGATGGTGCAGGGATGCCTATAGAGGGAGATGTATCTTCGCAGATCAAGCTTTGGGACAACGGTACCCGGATCAACCAGATGCCCGGTTCATCTGTAAATCATCCGGGAACAGCTGATTCTAAAAATATCACGGAGGTTAAGGGTACTGATGCCCACGGAAATTCGTATCTGGCAGCTTCTGCACTAATGCAGGCAACTTTAAAGTACGATGGTAATTCTTACTTTACGCTGACTCTGAAAAACACGTCCGGCGGAACGGCCAATGAAACGCCTTTCAGCCCGGGTGTATGGTCGGTTTCCTACATCGTTGGAGGTAATTTGTTAAGCCCGTCACCATTATACTCAGAAGGGATGCCGACAGCCAACGGATTGACTTCCATTGCCGAAATGGGCGACAATGTCCCGTTGAGTACTTACATCAAAACAAAGACCGGTATTTTTACACCGCTTTCACCGATTCTGGTTGTGGTTTACAATGGGATTGACAACCCTATTTTCAAGGTTGGCGAAAGCGACAGGGGAGAAGGCCTGAAAAGACTGGCCCAGCAGGGGAATGCGACAGATCTGGCAGCCTTCCTGAAAACCAAACCAGGCGTTAAAGATGTGTATGTGCTGGCAGCGCCGTCAACCACGGTGCTTCTTCCGATAATCAACGGCGCACCCGGCAGCAGCGTTTCACAGGAACTTTCGATTGGTAGTGGGGACCGCCTGGCGATTGCAACCATGTACGGATTTTCAAATGACTGGTTTTTTACCAGTATGGACAATGGTGTGGATCCGTCCCAAAAGGGAGATATCTCATCGAGCATCAGGCTATATGATAATGGAACCGCCCTTGACCAGTTCCCGGGAGCCGGCATTACCCAGTTTAACTTAGCAGGGACTCCGTTAGCAGAAAGTAAACCGATCGCAGCAGTGCCGAACCCGAACCCATATACGACGCTTCCCGCTATCACTGACTTTATCAAGGTCACAATCAAGTAAATGATGTAAAACGATGGCCATGCATTTATCTTTGATATGGTAAATGCATGGTTTATGTTTTTTAACCGACAAAATTATGAAGTGGCAATTTGAAGACAAGATGACATATGGTCAGTTTCGGGTGAGCGCTGGTGAATGCTCGCTGAAAGGAGAGGGTCTTCTTAATGGAAGTAAGGAAATGCTATCTACTATTGTCTTAAATCCGGGGCCCGAGCAGCAGGTGGTGATTGATAAAATCACCCATACTTTTCCCTCGGGCTCGATACTTCCGCTGGTTTCAAACCAGCACTTCTTTTTCGATAATCCACAGCCCTTGATCGCCTGGCAATTTAACAGGAGTTTTTATTGTATCGCAGACCACGATGCCGAAGTGGGATGCGTCGGTTTCTTGTTCTACGGTATACAAAACCCTCTTTTTATTCCCTTGTCAGAACAGGAAATGGAAGGGATTGCCATTATCCAAACCATGTGTGTAGAAGATATGTCAATCAAAGACAAAATGCAGGGAGAGATGCTTCGCACACTTTTGAAGCGGCTGATCATCAAAATCACGCGGATCGCCAAAAGGCAAACAGAAAACTACGATTGTTTCACAGAAGAAAAAATGGATGTGATCCGAAAGTTTAATCTGCTCTTGGAAGCCAATTACCGCTCACAGCACGAGGTGCAGTTTTATGCCCAGGCCATGAACAAATCTCCCAAAACACTTACCAACATTTTCGGGTTGTGCAATTATCCTTCTCCTTCCAAGCTCATCCAGAGACGCATTATCACTGAGGCCAAGCGCTATCTATACTTTACCAATAAATCAGCAAAGGAGATTGCCTGTGATCTGGGGTTTACCAGTATGGCCCATTTCAGCCGGTTCTTTAAGCTCAATGCAGGAATTAATTTTTCTGAATTCCGCGTAAAGCAGTCGACTACAACTGTGGAATTAGGCATGTAGTTTTCCATCTTAATGAGATAGTAGTTCTGGGAGGTGAAAATATGTAAACGGTTGTTAAACGACAGAATGTGTCAGCAGCCATTTTGTAATACTTCAATTTAATTGCAGTTCTGGTTCCAGAAGCCTTGTCACCTTTGTAAAGCCGATCACTTCATCTCCTTGGTTATGGATGGCGGTGATCAGAATGCTTCCCCAAAACCTGGAGCCATCTTTCCTTATCCGCCAGCCTTGACTTTTGGCAGCGCCGTTTGCTGTCGCCTGCTGAATCAGCCGCGCAGGGAGATCGTGTGCCAGGTCTTCCGGCGTATAAAATACACTGAAATTCTTGCCGATAATTTCGCTAGCCTGATAACCTTTTAAGGTTTGGGCCCCTTTGTTCCAATTTTCTATATTGCCTTCTCTATCTAAAAGCAAAATGGCATAATCCTCTATTTCATTGACCATTTTATTGAAACGGATAACTTTGATATCCTTTTCTGCCAGTGTCTCTATAACTATCTCATGAATGCGTTTATCCAACAAGTCAGTTGCCTGCCCAAGCATTTGGATCCACTCATCGTCCACCTGTTGGTAGCCCTGACGTACAAGGTTTACAAGTCCCATAATCGATGTCAAGGGCTGGCGAATCAAATGAGACTGGATAAATGCAATTTTTACCAATGAGTCATTTTTGACCTGTATCTCCTCCATCTTCTTCACAAGTAGTTTTTGGTTAAGTTCAAGTTCCATTAGATAAACAACTTGTCTGGCCAAAACCGTCAAGGCATTTTTTTGAGTTTCATCCAACTCATTGGGTTTTATATCAAATAAACACAGTGTACCCACGTTTTGACCACTGCTAAGGGTCAAAGGTGCACCTGCATAAAAGCGAACCTTTGGGTCTTTACTTACCAGTTCATTGCTGTTGAACTTGCGTCCTGACTTGCATCGCAGACGATCATTAGACTATCTTGCTGTACGGCATGCTGACAAAACGATGTCTTGCTAGGCATGGCCTCAATATTTATTCCTGACCTTACTTTCATCCAATTTTTGGTTTTATCCAACAACGTAATCAGCGCAACTGGTTTATCACAAAGTTTAGATGCCAAATCCACAATATCCTGAAACTCCCCTTTTTTGTCAAAATCCAACGCTAAAAGCGAGCGTACTGCTTTCAATCTCTTAATTATTCCGCACTGCCAACAACAAGTTAGTAAACTATCGTAAAACTATTTTTACTAAGATAGGAAATTCATGTAGCATAAAACGAATTTTCTTTCAAGACCAGCCACAGTCCAATTTGAAGTGCTAGTCATGGCGAATAAAGGGATATGTAAATTTAAATGATAGGTTGTGCTCTGCGGTAAACGAAGGATTGGATAAACCGAAAGAAGTGTTGGCGATGATAAACGGCAGTATAGTTTGCATTGCCAAAGTTTGAGTCCATATCCGGAAGGTCGACAGCCTCTATCCGGCAAACTATCCAAAAAAACCAGTACATACATTTCAGTAATGGTTTTTGCCATACCCGGTTCCAATCTTGCTGAACCTTGAAATCAGCGAATAACCAGGATACATTCGAGTGCAGCAAATCATTGAGACGTCTGAAAATTAACTCACACTTAAATTCAGAGAAATTGTCAAAAACAAACGCAGTAATGATGAAGTCATATTTTTGATTGGAAATATAATTTTCCACCGCCATGTGTAGAAACTCAACCTGATTTTGTTTGAAATCTCTTTTTTTTGCCAAACCAATCATTTTAGACGAGATGTCCACGTAAATAATATTGAGACCGGTCGGGTGAATTTTGGTAATTTCTTCCAGTATTGCACCGGTTCCACCACCAACTATGAGTATTTCCGCGGGAGAGGTCACAAAAGTTGCGAGTGTTTTTTGAGAATTTATTATAGATTTTTGAAAAATCAAACGGCTGATCAAATCGTAACTCCCAGCAATGTAGTCATAATTGTTAATCGCCATTTTGCCCTGGTTAGATTAAAAAAATTAATTTTCGAAAGGTATTTAACCCAAATTGGCTGTAATAAAAATTTTAATGAACATTCAAATTTTTGCATGGCAGGTATCTTATTTAGGAGCCAGAAAACTAATAATTACGCACTAAATAATAAGCCGGACCCCTCCAAGATCTGAAACCCGGTGTGCGAATCGGTCGCTTGGCGAGCTGATAAACATAAAATTGATTGGTATGTTCCATTCCTTACTTAAATTTTCGATAAGCTTTGGCCCGAATGTTCCATGAATTTTAATGTACTCTATTTTAATTTCAGGATAAGCTCTGTCCAGGACGTCCAAATCCCTCAGGAACTCTTCCGGTACGACTCCTCCTTCTTTTAAAACAGTGACAATTTTGAGTTTTTTAGTGATCTCATTTTCCTGTACGTAAATCATAACCTTGTTTAGGATCGAAATGTCATCTCCTTTGGTAAAATAAACGAATTCCTGTTCGGTCAGTCTTTTTAACGCTCGGGTAAGGTGCAGTTTACTCAATGCTGCTACGCGTTTGACGGAAGTGAAAAAACTGTCAACGACAATGAGCATATACTGTAAAAGTTCATTTCTGTTGAGAAGAAGTGAAATGACAAGAATAGAAGGTAAAAAATACTGGAGAAATACGATCAGATACTCTGCATGCATTTTTATGTTACCATAAAGTGCTACCATAACCGCAGCGACAGCCAAAACAACCGTAAGAATCGATGCGCGCTCCGGTCGCGGCAGTCTGCTTCTTTTTATTTTCAACAGGAAGTTTCCGAAACCGAAATAAATCATGACGAGCAGAAACGATATGGTATAAACACCAGCTAACGGACCGAGCTGCCCGTTCGTGATAAAAAGGACGGAAAGACAAAGCAGGTAAAAGAGAATCAATATCCTGGGCGAGCTGCCCTTAGAGTTTTCCTTTAAAAGAAACTGAGGCAGAATCCTGTCAAGAGTCATACGTTTGATCAATCCATTTACGCCGACATAGGAGGTTAGTAGTGCCCCGCTCAGAACAAGAACAGCGTCGACCGAAATGAATGTTCTTAGCCATGGTCCGGCAGTAATGTTGCCAAGGTGTGATAGCAAGGCCTCTTGATTTACAGCAACTTCTGGCAGAGGGAGTACAGACACAGCCGCCAGGGCCATCAAAGGATTGATAATGGAAACGGCAACCCACATATTCCGAAGCGTTTTTCTGAAAACACCATGGTGCTGTTCTTCGACGAAATTGGCCGAACTTTCAAAGCCTGATATGCCCAGCATCGCCGTGCTGAAACCTAAAAATAGGGCGGTCCCGAAACTTCCATGAGCAGGCATTTCAAAATTCATTTTAGCAACATCCAGGCCATTAACATTTACGTACCAGATTGCACTGATGATAAGTGTGAACATGGCAACAATATGCAGTATGAAAATAACAATTGCTACAATGGAAGACTCACTGATACCCGACATGACCAGAAAAAGAAAGGCGGTTATAAGCGCTCCCGTTGCCAGCATTACCGGCAGGGAAGGTAGTATGCCATGCAGATAGTGCATCGCCTCGCTGGCAGAAATGACGGCAGTCGCCATGTAAGATAGGATGGTCAGACAGGCAGCGATGGACGCGTTACTTTTGCTGGTGGTATTTAAAAGCACGTTATAAGCTCCGCCATTTAAGGGCAATGCACCAACGACTTCTCCATAAATTTTCCTGAATAAAAAAAGGACAATTGCAACGATCAGTAATGCCAGCCATGCGTGTTGCCCCGCATAGATGATGGTGAGTGAGGAAACGTACAAGCAAGAGGAAGTGATGTCGTTTCCACAAATCGCCGTTGCTGCCAGTTCATTTAGTTTTTTGTGATGATTCATAAAATTTGCTCTTGCTTTAACTTAATGTCAAAGCTATGCCAAAAGTATCTCGCACACTAACTATTATTGAAATCAACATATACAATTTTCAAAGATTATTCTATAAAGGAAGATTTAATGAAATTAAGGAAATGAAAAACCTCGCTCTGGTTTTTGATATGATTTCGTGCAGCAGAAAGATCTTCCCCGATCTTGATGGTAAAAGAAGTGTCAGGAAGAGCCTCGAACATATCTTCATCCGTGGTGTCGTCTCCCATGGCCAGTATAAAATCATAATCACCGCTATCAACGAAGCTCTTTGCTGCCGTTCCTTTATTAAAGGCTGTTTTCTTTACTTCTACAACTTTGTTTCCGTCAATTACCTGTAGATTAAGTTCTGGTTGAATATAGTTCTTAAGTTGCCACAGTAATTCTCGAGCCCTGCGATCTGCATAATCTGCGTCATCAGCAACACGGTAGTGCCAGGCAAGAGAGGTTTCCTTCTCTTCCACAAAAGCGCCCGGACAGCGTTTGGCATAAAGTTCAAGAATAGGTTTGATCGTTTCCTTCCAGTTTTCTTCATAATTTTCATTGAGCGTCCAGTTTTCTTCTCCCTTTGTTTTAATCAAAGCGCCGTGTTCGGCAATGATGTGAACGGGAAGGTCCCCGAAATTTTTTTCGAGAAATTGGCGGTCCCGTCCACTTATGATGACAACAGTGTTATGCTTGGCTATATCAAGGACAAGGTTTTTAACCTCATGTGAAAGTATAGCTTTGGCCGGATCCGGAACAATGGGTGCCAGCGTTCCGTCATAGTCGAAAAACAAGATCCTCTTGTTGCTTTTTTCATAAGCGACTCTTACCGCATCTATGCCCTTGGTTGTTAAAAAAACCTGTTTTAATCTTTCGTGTTCTAATTCTAGCATATTCATTTGTGTAAAAAAGTCGTTTGTCCATGCAAAAACGTCGTACGCTTTAATACGCTCACGCATGGCTTTCATTCTCTTTATTTGTTCTTCTTGTGGCATTTGAAAAGCGGTCAGGATTGCGTCTGAAATGTCCTGAACATCCAATGGGTTAATGATCAGAGCCTCGCCAAGCTCAGCTGCCGCCCCCGCCATTTCACTTAATATCAACACGCCATTCGAGTCCTTCCGGCTTGCTACATATTCTTTCGCTACCAGATTCATGCCATCTCGGATAGGGGTGATCAGGGCAACATCACTCGTGGTATACATACCGACCAGTTCGGTATAAGACATGGACCTGTACTGATATATAACAGGTTGCCAGCTGATGTTGCCGTAGTAAGAATTGATCCAGCCGACGGTTTGATCGATTTCCATTTTCATGTTTTGGTATTGTTCAATCATGTCGCGGGAAGGAACTACAACCATCACCAGAGACACCCTGCCATGCCACTCCTGATGCTGATCAAGGAAGCGCGTGAACCCGGATAACCTGTGTCGTATGCCTTTGGAATAATCAAGCCGGTCTACGGAAAATATAATTTTCTCAGCAAGGGAATTTCGGGCATTAATACGGGCCTGAGCAACGCCAGGATGATCAAAAGCAGAATTAAACTTTTCAAAGTCGATACTTATTGGGAAGGAATCTACTTTAATAATTCTGCTGCCCATATTAATATAATGGAGTCTGTTTCCAAAGCCGGACACCAGTTTGGCTGCTTTAAGGAAGTACTCGACATAATCGTTGGTATGGAATCCGACCACATCGGCGCCCAAAATTCCATCTATTAGTGCTTTGCGCCATTTTACGGGCAAAAGCCTAAACAGCTCATAAGAAGGAAATGGTATATGAAAAAAGAATCCGATCTGATTATCCGGATATTTGGCCCTGATCATTTCAGGCAATAGCATAAGTTGATAATCCTGTACCCAAACCACGTCTCCCGGACGGATTACCTGAGCGAGTTTGTCAAAGAAAATCCTGTTTGCCGTTTCGTATGCATAATAGTAGGCGTCGTCAAACCGGGCAAGGGACGGGAAATAATGACAGAGTGGCCAAATCAGGTTATTGCAAAAGCCTTCATAATAGTTCTCATTAATTTCATCAGGTATAAAGACGGGGTGAGCCTGGAAAGACTCATTTGCCAGGCTTTGTCCTTCCAGTTCTTCCCTTGAATTATCAGAAAATCCGATCCACTGGATTTTTTCATCTTCGTCAAAGAATGATTCTTTTTGCTTGCCGACCAGTGAAAGTACTGCTGACACCAAACCTCCGGAATTTTGCCTTAATTCAGATTGTCCATTTTCATTGACAATCTTAAATGGTAATCGATAGGCGACGATGATTAATCTTCTTTTACTATTCTTTGTATGTTCTTCAATCATGATTTTTTGTGTTTTAAGGATAATTACTGCAATCAAACAGCCTATTTATCCTGTTCCCAGCCACCTCCCAATGCCCTGTATAGGTCCGTCAAAGCTATAAACTGTGTCCTTTTTATATCGGTTAATGTCAATTCCGCATCCAGAACATTTCGTTGCGCTATAATTACTTCCAGGTAGGAGGCGTAACCGGACAGGAACAAATCCTTGGAAATGGCAACGCCTTCTTGCAGCACTTCAACTTCCTGGGTTTTCAGACTCAGTATTTTCTTAGTGTTTTCCAGTCTTTTAAGGCCGGTACTTACTTCCTGAAAACCAGTAAAAATTGCTTTGTCGTATTTGTAAAGTGCTGCTTTACTTTCAGCTTCACTTCTTTTTTGGTTTGCCTTCAATCCCTTTCTGTTGATGATTGGAGCAGCAAGTCCGGCGGCAGCGCCATAAGCAATGGACGCTGGAGAAAATAACAGACTACTTTTAAAAGAATTAAATCCGAGCAAAGCTGTGATATTTAGTGAGGGCAAAAAGGCCAGTTGTGCAGCTTGCTGATCTGAGTAGTAGGCTTGCATTTCAAGTTGTGCCTGTTGGATATCAGGTCTTCTCCTAAGCATGTTGGCTGGAATGCCACTCTTAATCTGTTCTGGAAAAGTTTGTTCACTCAGGTTGGTCCTGAGTATAGGAGCAGGAAAACGACCGAGCAGAAGATTCAATTCGTTTTCAGTGGCCACGATTTTTTGCTGCGTTTCAACCTCCAGACTTTTGGTGTTGATCATCTGAGCAGTAAATTGCTTAACTGCAAGTTCAGTTGCCCTGCCACCTTCCTTTTGAATCTTAACTGTTTCCACCGCACTTTCCTGCAATAAAATATTTTTTCGGATGATATCAAGTTCATTATCAAGTGCGACCAGCGTGAAGTATTTGCTTGCAACCTGGGCAATGAGTCCTGTAATAATGACGTGCCTTGCCTTTTCGGTTGCCAATAAACGGTTGTAAGCAGCTTTTCTGCGCGTTTTTAATTTTCCCCAAATGTCAAGCTCCCATGCGCTTCTTACACCTACAAAATAATCAGGAAGAAACGGGCCGGGGATTCTGCGGTCGTTGTTGATGTTTTCCGAGAAATTGGTATCATAGTTTCCCACACCATCCATGGTATAATTGCCAAATTTTCGTCCACCACCAGAAACCTCCCCCGTAACACTTGGCAATAATGCTCCCTGCGCCTGCATAATGCCTGACCTGGCCATTTCAATTCGCTGGACAGCTATTTTCAAATCAGGGTTGTTTAGCAAAGCAGTATCAATTAACGCACTTAGTCTGTTATCCGGGAATACAGTCTTCCAGTTCAAGCTTCCGATCCCGGTTGAATCAATCTGCCCCGAAAAGGATTGCGGAGTACTGATTCCTGAATTATGTTCGATGGGCTGGGTAAGCTTACAACCCCAGGTAAGTGTAAGCAGCGCTATTATCGCCAGATTCTTATATGTATGCAAAGCTGTCATTCATTGAGATTTTAAATAAAGCAGCCGTTGCACAATGCTCCGGCTGCTTCCAGAAATGAGTCGATTAGTTTAGAATTACTTCTTCCTCTTCCGTTAAAGGTTCGGAGATTGGTCTTTTGGTTTGTATGCTAGCAAACAGTACATATAATCCCGGAATAATGATGACCCCGAATACTGTACCAATTAACATCCCACCCGCAGCTGCAGTCCCGATGGACCGGTTACCAATTGCCCCGGCACCTGATGCAGTCACAAGTGGGATGAGCCCAGCAATAAATGCAAGTGAGGTCATCAGGATTGGGCGAAGTCTTTCGGTTGCACCTTCCAATGCGGCTTCAATAACGGAGCGTCCTTCTTTTTGTCTGATGATTGCGTATTCGACAATCAGGATTGCATTTTTACCTAATAATCCGATCAGCATAACCAGTGATACCTGTGCATAAATATTGTTTTCCAGGCCCAGAAGTTTCAAAGCTAGGAAGGAACCGAAAATCCCGGTTGGCAGTGAAAGTAATACCGGAAGAGGCAGCAGAAAGCTTTCATACTGCGCTGCCAGAAGCAGGTATACAAAAAGCAAGCAAAGGGCAAATATGTATATCGCCTGGTTGCCGGATAATATCTCCTCACGGGTCATGCCTGACCAGTCGTATGTAAAGCCTTTTGGCAGACTTGTCGTTGCAACACGCTCCACTGCTTTGATTGCATCACCGCTGCTGTATCCGGGAGCGGCATCGCCATTGATCATCGCTGAGGTGAACATATTGTAACGTGTCAGAAGCTCTGGCCCGTAAACTCTTTCCAATCTGATAAAAGTTGAGAACGGAACCATTTCCCCTCGATTGTTTTTTGCATAAAGTTTAAGGACATCTTCGGGATTCTGGCGAAAGCTCGGACCAGCCTGTACCATCACTTTATACATTTGTCCAAACCTTATGAAATTAGATGCATAAAAACTACCTATCATGGTTTGAAGGGTGCTCATGGCCATATCCACAGATACGCCTTTTTTTGCTGCAATATCTGCATCCACATGGATCATGTATTGCGGGTAGCTTGCATCAAAACTACTGAAGGCACCGGAAATTTCAGGCGCAGCTGTGAGATCTTTAACGAATTGATCGGTAATCTTCGCCGTTTTTTGCAGGTCGTCGCTTCCTGTCTTATCCTGCACCCTTAATTCAAAACCGCTGGAATTACCAAAGCCAGGCACGGTCGGAGGAGGAAAAAACTGAATGGTGGCATCGGTAATATACCTGGTTTTTTGCTCCATTTCTGCAATAACTTCCTGAACAGAAGCCTTCCTGTCATCCCATGGTTTAAGATTGATCATTGCCATGCCATAAGAAGACCCGGAAGATTCTGTAATCAGGCTGTATCCGGATAAAGTTGAAACAGATTCTACCTGTTCAAGTTTCTGCGCTACTTTCTGAACTTCATCCAGAACAGCTTCTGTTCTTTCCACCGTAGCTCCCACGGGAGTTGTAACATTGACGTTTATCACACCCTGGTCTTCGGTAGGTATAAAACCGGTCGGTAGAATGGTGTTGATGCCATAGGTGCCGACGCAAAATGCAACCAGCAAACCAACGGTAATCACTTTCCTGTTTATGATGAAAGAAAGGAGCTTACGATACTTGCCGGAAACTGCGTCGTAGCCATTGTTGAAACTTCTGAAAAACTTATTTAAAAGATTTTCTTTCACAGGCTTGCCATGCGTATTTTTTAACATCAGCGCGCACAGTGCCGGTGTCAGTGTCAACGCATTTATACCTGATATCATAATTGAAATGGCGAGTGTGATCGAAAACTGGCGATAAAAAACACCTACCGGCCCCGACATAAAAGCTACCGGAACAAATACTGCAGACATGACCAGTGTGATGGCGATAATGGCACCACTCATTTCTTTCATCGATTCAATTGTAGCTTCTCTGGCATCAAGATGTTTTTCGGCCATTTTTGCATGAACTGCCTCGACGACGACTATCGCATTATCGACCACGATTCCTATGGCCAATACCAATGCAAACAGGGTCAAGAGATTGATTGAGAATCCAAACATCTGCATGAAAGCAAACGTACCGATCAAAGCCACAGGTACTGCAAGGGCGGGAATCAGAGTGGAACGGAAATCCTGTAAGAACAGGTAAACAATGATAATTACCAGGATAAACGCTTCGATCAAAGTGCGCACTACTTCATGAATTGAAGCGTCAAGAAATCTGGAAACGTCATAGGAAACCGAATAATCCATCCCGGGAGGAAAAGTAGTACCTTTTAGTTCTTCGACTTTTGCCTTGATATTTTCAATAACTTCCTGGGCGTTGGAACCAGGTCGCTGCTTGATCATAATGGAAGCGGAAGGTTTTCCATTGGATTTCGACGCCACATCATAATCGAGCGTACCAAATTCTACGTCGGCCACATCCTTCAATTTGAGCATCGAACCGTCCGCATTAGCACGAATTACAATGTTTTCATATTGAGCAGGTTCGAACAGTTTTCCGGTATATTTCAATACATATTGTAAAGCCTGGACCTTCTGCCCCGAGCTGATACCAGTTTTACCTGGCGCTGCAACCACATTCTGGTCACGTATTGCAGTTACCACTTCGTCCGCTGATACGCGGTAACTGTTCATCCGGTCTGGTTTAAGCCACACCCTCATCGAATAATCTTTACTTCCCATGATCTGGGCTCTTCCGACACCATCAATTCTTTTCAGTTCTTTAAGGATATTGATGTCAGCAAAGTTGTAAACGAAATCTTCTGCAACCGATGTGTCAGTACTCATAATGTCAAGATACATCAGCATGCTGTTTACCTCCTTTTCGGTTGTTACACCTGCCTTGATTACTTCTTCTGGAAGTTCATCGATGACCGTTTGAACACGGTTTTGGACGTTTACCGCAGCCAAATCAGGATCTACGCCGACATTGAATGAAATGGTGATCGTCGTTACACCGTCGTTGCCTGAGATCGTGCTCATATAAGTCATCCCGGGAACCCCATTGATGGCTCGTTCCAATGGTACAGCAACTGCATTTACGCAAACCTCTGAGTTGGCACCGGTATATGTCGCGGTAACTACAACAGAAGGGGGAACAATATCAGGGAACTGGGAAACCGGCAGGTTAAAAAACGCCAGGATTCCCATTAGGGTTATAAAGAGTGATATGACCAGTGAAAGCACGGGTCGCTCTATGAAAGTTTTGAACATGGTTTGGTCTTTCTAGTGAGGAATAGGATGTTGATTTTACCTGGCACTTAGCTGTGTTTTATTTGCTGCTGGCTTGCTATTATCCATTTTGACAAGTTTGGGCGAAATGGTAGCGCCGTCCTTTAAGCCCTGTATACCCTCATACACTATTTTGTCGCCAGCCTGTAATCCCGATTTAACCACATAGTAATTACCAAACCTTGAACCTGGAGTGAAACTTCTGCTGCTGATCTTGTTATTTTTATCAACTATATAAACAAAACTTTTATCCTGAATTTCAAACGCTGCTTTTTGCGGAATTAAAACAGCATTGTCCACTGTATTGGTAAGCCGGATTGTACCTGTAGATCCATGTTTTAATAGCTTTTCTGGATTGGGGAAACGTGCCCGGAATGCAATGGAGCCTGTGCCTTCATCAAATGCCCCTTCCATGGTTTCTACAATTCCTTTGTGTTTAAAGTAAGAGCCGTCGGCGAGTTCAAGTTCAACTACTACATTTTTTTGAGAAGTTTTTCCACGGGAACGTACATATTCAAGATACTCGTTTTCCGAAACGTTGAAGTAAGCAAATACTTTTTTGGTATCAGAAAGGGTAGTCAGCAACGTTCCTTCACCTATCAGACTGCCAGCCTTATATTGTATCCTGTCAATCATTCCATCAAATGGCGCTCTTATTTGTGTTCTTGCAAGGTGAATGGCTGCATTGGATCTTTCTGATTTTGCTTCATCGATTCGTGCATTTGCCGCGTTTAACTTTGCCTGTGCTACATCCACTTCCGTTTTAGAAATCACATTTTTATCAACAAGCAGATGAACGCGCTTTAATTCAAGTTCAGCTCCTTTTGAACCAGCGATTGCACTTTGTAAGTTTGCATTGGCTTTTGCCAGATTAGACGCGTACTCTTCACTATTAATTCGGAAAAGTATCTGACCTTTTTTTACTTCTTTCCCTTCGTCCACATACACTTGTTCAAGATACCCTTTTACCCGTGCGTATATTTCTACATTTTTTACGGCTCGTATATCACCCACATATTCGCGGTGCAGTGTTGTTTCCTGTGTCCTTAATTCCATCACAGGAATCACGCGAAGGCTGTCGCCGGCGTCTGAAATCTCGTTTCCGTTTGTAGCGCATCCGCTAATAATACTAACCATAGCCATTAAGACTGGCCAGATAAAATTTTTCATAATAATTAAGATAAAGCAGGAATGATTTGAAAATAGGTGCAGCCTCAGTCAAAGGATTTGACTGAATTATTTGATTATAAGCATGTTATACAAGAATTCGTGCAGTTTCCCAACCCAATAGCTTGCGGGTCAGAAAGCTAAGTAAGAATAAAGTCTAATTACCAATTACTAAATTGGGCAAAGGCGGTGAAGGAAATTATAGTAGGCGGGAAGAGTAAGTATTCGCCTGAAATTGAGAATTGTCTGACGTGCAGATTCAGTTGCTTTTACAACTGAAAGAAAATAGAAGTTTGTAGAAAGCTCACATTCAAACGATGGGAATGTGTAGGTGGTGTGACGATGTCGAAGAAGTCTGGAAAGATCTTCTTTCCATTTCGCTTTATCGGCCCTGATAATTGTTTTAACTCTTTTTTTGTCCTTTTTTACCAATAGGAAATCAATCTTGCTTTTGGTGCGATTGATGAAGGGATAGAATCTTGAAGTACGGGCTTTTGTATGTTTTGCGATCTTGTTTTCCTTTGCATAAGACTGCGAGCCTAGCAACTGAAATATCAAGATAAAATATATAAAAGCTCTTTTTGTCATGATGCTGAATTTATCAGTTCATTAAAAAATCATACTATTAATATGTAGTCAAGGATGATTTATGTATGGATTTGAGAATGCGAAGAATACAATTTTAATCATTTTAATCGGGAATTGCAAATTTTTGACCAGTTAATGAGTGTTAACATATACCAGTATATTAGAATTTTAAGTGAGAGGGATTCATGTTTTTATACAAGTCGATACCCTGATCGAGAAGTTTTAACGCTTGTTTTTTTACTACATTCTACTCTTTGATTTACAGATAATAAATAAAGTTTTTCTGGATTGGTGGCACGAAGTTTCTTTATAAAATTAAAAAAGGATTAAAAAGTGATTAAACCTTTATGGTATCACATAGTCCTACTAGTTCATCTTTTTGAAAATAGCCATTCTCAGCATCGCTTACGCTGGCTGGCTCTAAAATAATTCCCGATCGATATGAAACTCTTTTCATTCATTGCAATCATTGCTTTTTTTACATTTTCCCACGCCAAGTCTCAGGATGAGCAATACAAAGACCTGAACATCTCGGGTCGACTTCTGGACTCTGACAAACAGCCGGTTCTTTTTGCGAGTGTTGCACTGTATTCTTCCGGAGATTCGGCTCTTATTGGCGGTGTAACATCTGACGAAAATGGAAATTTTCACGTTCCTGTCGAAAAAGGGAATTATTTTCTCAAAATCACCTATTTGGCTCTCAGTGAGAAAATTATCCCCAACCTTGCGGTTAATGAATTTAATATAAATCTTGGAGTAATATCAATGAAGGCCGATGCAAAAGTATTGCAGGAAGTCACAGTGAAGGGCGAGAAAAGCCAGATGGAGCTACAACTTGATAAGCGTGTATTCAATGTTGGAAAAGATTTGAGCAATATCGGAAGTAATGCATCAGATATTCTGAATAATATGCCTTCGGTTACGGTCGATGTTGATGGGAATGTTGCGCTGAGAGGAAGCGGAAATGTCCGGATTTTAATAGATGGTAAGCAGTCGGGTATGGTGGGAATGAACCCTGCAGAAGCGTTGCGGCAGATACCGGGAGATCTGATTGAGAGTATTGAGATCATTACAAATCCGTCATCACGTTACGACGCTGAGGGTGAGGTGGGGATTCTAAATATTGTTATGAAAAAGAATGTCAGTTATGGTTTGAACGGATCTTTTACCGCAACAGCAGGTTATCCTTCAAACTTCGGTGCTTCATTCAATATTAATTACAGAAGAAAGAAAGTTAATTTAATCGCAAGTTATGGTAATGTTTACCGTGAAGGACCCGGAAGAGGTACTTCGCGACAGGAGTACAACAGCGCGGATACAAGTTTTGTATATGAACAATACAATAAACGCAACCGTGGTGGATATTCGAATAACTTCATGGTTGGAATGGATTATTTTTTAAATAACAGGAATACGATAACCGGGACTGTCTCGTTTCGTGACTCACGGAATACCAATAATACAACCCTTGAATACCGGGATTTTGATTTTAATAACAACTTAACTAAAACTGTAATCAGGACAGAGAATGAGAAAGAGCCAAGAACAAATTTTGAAGCTGCGCTGAACTATATCAAAACATTTGAAAGGAAAGGACAAAGTCTGGCATTTACGGCAAAGTATATTTTAAGTGATGAAACCGAGGCGGCCAGATTTAACGAAAACATAGAAGGAGAACAGACGGCCATCGTGCAACGCTCTTTCAATACTGAAGACGAAAAAAACTTACTATTCCAGCTTGATTATATCCATCCTTTTGGAAAGAACGGGAAGTTTGAAACCGGGTTGAAAAGTTCAATACGGTTGCTGGATAACGATTTTTCGGTTCATCAGCAAAATCAGGCATTGAACTGGATCATCATTCCGGAATTTGACAACAGGTTAGCCTATAATGAAAAGATCCATGCAGGATATTTGATGGCCAGTAATGAATTTGGAAAGTTTTTCTTGCAGGCTGGTTTGCGTGGAGAATATTCGGATATTCTGACGGAGCTTAAAAAAACCAACATTACAAATCATAGGAAATATTTCAACTTATTCCCAAGCCTTCATCTTTCCTATAAGCTGGAAGATATGCAGACAGTGCAGCTGAGTTACAGTTACCGGCTTAGCCGTCCCGGTTTCAGGGATCTGCTTCCATTTTCTAATTTTAGTGATTCGAGGGTTTTTCGTTCGGGAAATCCATTGTTGAGGCCTGAATACACCCATTCTTTTGAAGCCGGGCAGTTGCTGAATATGGAAAAGGGGTCATTACTGTCAAGTGTTTATTACAGGCATCGTCTGGGTGTGGTTGAAAATATTACGTCGGTTGATTCCACTGGTTTTACAAGAATAACACCTGTTAACTTGTCTACAGGTGATTCTTATGGATTTGAATTCAATCTAACTTATGATCCGTTTGCGTGGTGGAAATGGACGGCAAATGCAAATGTATTCAGATCAATTAATGAAGGAACTTACCAGGATAAGATATTAAAGAGCGACACCTATTCATGGACAAGTCGTTTGTCTTCGAAAGTCACTTTGTTTAGGAATATTGACCTGCAATCTTCATTCAATTATCGTGCACCAAGAAAAACTACTCAGGGCAAGGACCTTGCCCAGTACTGGATCGATTTGGGCCTTTCACGCGATATTTTAAAAGGCAGGGGCACGATTACAGCCAGTGTTCGTGATTTGTTTAATAGCAGAAAGCAACGCAGGATTGTCGAAAACGCGGGCTACTACTCGAAATCTGAATTTCAATGGAGAGCGAGGCAATTTTTGGTGACATTTTCTTATCGGTTAAACCGTTCAAAACAAAACGAAAAGGAGGAATCCAATGACGATGGTGGTGGAGAAAGCTAATAAATGGAATGATCTAAATTTGAAAAAACGCAGAAGATCATTTGCTTTGCAGCAATATTGGTGGTTAATTAAGCCATTGCAAATTATCTGAAATAAATGCCGGAATCTCCAATAGACCAAATCCTCAAACCTGTAAGTAAATTTATTCACCAGGAATTTACTGGTGGAATCATTCTCTTTGTTTGTGTCATTATAGCGATTGTGTGGGTCAACTCACCCTGGGCTGAGTCCTATCATCATGTCTGGGATACGAAATTGTCAGTTGGTTTCTCAGACTTTAGTTTCAACCAGCCACTGCACGTCTGGATCAACGATGGGCTGATGGCCATATTCTTTTTTGTGATCGGGCTGGAATTGAAACGCGAATTTATGGCCGGGGAATTGTCTACTTTTAAAAAGGCATCCCTTCCCATGATGGCAGCACTGGGCGGTATGCTGATGCCTGCGATGATTTATTTTGTAATAAATCAAGGACTTGACTCAGAACATGGCTGGGGCATTCCCATGGCAACCGATATAGCATTCGCACTGGCATTATTGTCAATGGCAGGCAGCCATATTCCTGGGTCTGTCAAGGTATTTTTATCTGCCCTTGCTGTTGCTGACGATCTGGGAGCGGTTCTTGTAATAGCATTCTTTTACACTGCTCATATCGCATACATTCCGTTACTAATTGCAGGATTACTGCTTGTTGTTCTTATGGCTGGCAACTTGCTTGGCGTGAGAGCCACACTTTTCTATCTCATCATTGGCATTGCTGTTTGGGCAGGTTTTCTTTTTTCCGGGGTACATGCTACGATTGCGGGCGTACTTGTTGCATTTACCATGCCGGCCAGAACCAAGATCGATGAAATAGAATACGTTGGGAAAATGAGACATCACGTAGCTGATTTTGAAAATGCAATTCCGCAAAACGGATCCTTAACTACTTCTGAACAGCACCAGACTATTGAAAAGATCAAAAAGCTTAGCACCGATGCTGAGACTCCACTCCAGAAAATAGAATATGCGCTTCATCCCTGGGTTGCCTTTGTGATTATGCCGCTTTTTGCCCTGGCCAATTCGGGAATGCACATAGGAAGCGACTTCTTTTCTTCTCTTATAAATCCTGTAAGTATTGGCGTTACGGTAGGCCTTTTGGCTGGTAAACTTGTAGGCGTATTTTCATTTACCTGGTTGATGGTCCGTTTTAAATTCGCGAATCTTCCGGATAGGGCAACATGGAATCATATTTTGGGTGTGGCAATGCTTGCAGGTGTCGGTTTTACGATGTCATTGTTTGTTACAGGTTTGGCTTTTAACAATCCTCAGTTTGTGGACCAGTCAAAATACGGCATATTGGTAGCTTCCATCATTGCAGGAACAAGTGGTATATTTTATTTAAGAAATATCAAATCCTAAGGTTTAATGGGCATCAGCAATATTTTAAAAAGATTTGACATTTCATCTGAACGTGAAGATTATTCAAAAATTCATGATATTGTTGAAGGTGGAATTGAGTTTAAAGGAACCAATCTGTGGATTCTTATATTTGCAATCTTCATCGCTTCCGTTGGCCTTAATGTAAATTCAACCGCAGTTATTATTGGAGCAATGCTTGTTTCTCCGTTAATGGGCCCAATTCTTGGTATGGGTTACAGCATTGCAACCTATGATTCTGGTCTGTTTAAAAAGGCATTCATTAACTATTTATTCGCTGTAATTGCCGGACTTCTGACATCAGCCGCCTACTTTTTCGTTACGCCCATTTACCAGGCACATTCCGAACTATTAGCGCGTACACAACCCAGTATTTATGATGTTATAATTGCTCTCGTGGGCGGACTGGCCGGAATTGTGGCTATTTCCAGTAGGAACAAAGGAAATGTTATTCCCGGAGTTGCGATCGCGACGGCCCTGATGCCGCCTTTATGTACTGCTGGCTACGGCCTGGCTACCGGAAACTGGGCTTTTCTTTTTGGTGCGCTGTATCTGTTGACGATTAATACGGTTTTTATTGGCAGCGCGACATTGATCACAGTCCGGTTGCTCAATTATCCAATTCGGGAATATGCCGACGCAGAACAAATGAAAATGGCAAACCGGTGGGTTACTTTCATAGTTTTGCTTACGATCGTTCCAAGCATCTATTATGGATATTTATTAGTCCAAAAGGAGAACTTTATTCAGAATGCCAATAATTTTATTATAAACGAAAGCTATATAGAAGGAGACTTTCTTTTGAAAAATGAACTGGAACCTGCCAAAAAACAAATCAAGCTGATTTATGGAGGGAAGACAATCGATGAAACTGAGAAAAAACGTTTGGCAAAGAGAAAAGCGATTTATGGATTGCAAAACGCCACGCTTATTATTCAGCAGGGTTTCTCGATAAGCGATGTGTCCAAGGACCTGACACAGAGTGAGCGGTACCAGGCAGAGATTAACAAATTAAAAACGGAACTTAGTCTCAATATTCAAAAACAAGATAGCATCTCGGCAATAAAGCGACTGGGAAATCCTTTGTTCAATGAGATGAAACCACTATTTCCGGAGGTTAGCTACTGTTCGGCAGACCGCCAGTCATTTTTTACAGAAGGAAATAGAGCAAAATATTTTACGGTCGTTATTTTGGGGAGCCAAAATCCTAAAAAGACAACGCGTGATATTTCCAGAATAAGTAATTGGTTAAAGGTTCGTCTGAAAAGCGATTCTCTGAAACTCTACATCGAAAAATCTACTTTTTAGCCTATTAACTTAATTCTGAACCTGCCAAAAGCCGGTTTTACATTTGCCTTTTAGGGCGATTTACAGTACATTGCGTAGCCAAACTTATGTTGGTAATGCGCCTTTAAGCGTACCCTTTTGTGTCCAATTAATACAAGTACAATTTCCGCCGGGTAATCTTGCCCCTTCATTAAGATCAGCGACAAAGCTGATAATTTCAAATCTGGATTTTGTTTTCGTCATTCCGCCAGGTGGTGGTCTAAACTATTCATGTCAGATGCACTTCGTATCTGCAAAAGTCAAACCATTATGAACAACATTCTAAATACGCTCTTCCTTGGTAATACACTAATTGAATGGCTGTTTGCTGCTTTACTGCTCACTGCATTATTTATCATAATTCGCTTTTTCAAGTCAATTGTACTTAGAAGGACAAAGGCTTGGTCACTAACGACTTCTACCAATTGGGATGATTATTTGGTTGCGCTGATTGAGAAATCAGTAGTCCCCTTACTTTACATTGGAAGTATTTATCTGGCGCTTTCAACTTTAACACTTCCTGATAAAATAAATAAAATAGCCAATGTCGTCTTTCTTGTCGCATTAACGTTTTTCACGCTTCGTATTTTAAGTTCTGCTTTCCGGAAATTTGTATTTTCATTCATTCAGTCACAGGAAAATAGTGAGGCTAAGGAAAAACAAGCCAGCGGATTAATTTTGATCGTCAACATTGTTATCTGGATTTTTGGGATCATATTTATGATTGACAATCTAGGTTACGACGTCACTTCGCTGATTGCCGGTCTGGGAATAGGAGGTATTGCAATCGCTTTGGCCGCCCAAACCATCCTCGGCGATTTGTTTAGTTACTTCGTAATCTTTTTTGACAGGCCATTTGAGATAGGTGATTTTATTGTGATTGAGGATAAATCGGGGGTAGTAGAGCATATCGGCATTAAAACAACGCGTATTCGGACATTGGGAGGTGAACAGCTGGTTTGTTCTAATACAGATCTGACAAACTCCCGATTACATAATTACAAGCGGTTGCAAAAAAGAAGAATTTTGTTTAATCTGGGTGTAACTTACCAAACTTCGCATCAGCAAATTTCAGAAATACCCGCAATGCTTAAAAGTATTATAGAGTCTAAACCATACGTGAAATTTGACCGTGCACATTTTTCCGGATATGGAGATTTCAGCCTCAACTTTGAAATAGTCTATTACATTCTGGATTCGGATTACACATTTTACATGGACAAACAGCAGGCCATTTATCTTGATATATTGAAAGCATTTGAAGAAAAAGGGATTGAATTTGCCTACCCAACACAGACAGTAATGATGCAACATGAAAATGCAGTTGTAAACTAATAACTCAATTTTATTTAAATTTTATTAAGTTATCTCGCCCTAACATGGAGTTATTTGTCCTCTTTTCGATTCTGATCACGCTTGCCGCCTTCTTCTCCTATGTCAACGTCCGGGTTTTAAGACTGCCTTCCGGTATAAGTCTCATGCTCATGGGGGCAGTTGCTGCTTTAGGAGTCATTGCGTTAGGACACATCTCGGCGGGATTTACCAAAATGGTGGAAGAAAAGTTAGAGCTGATCGATTTTTCGGAATTTCTTCTTGGAATTCTCCTTAGCTTTCTTCTCTTCGCAGGCTCGCTCCATGTCGCTTTGGATGATCTGAAAAAGTCAGCAAAAAGCATTACCAGTTTTGCAGTAATTGGCACTGTGCTTTCTACTTTCATTGTCGGATACGGATTCCATTTTCTGATGCAGTTTTTCGGACAGGATGTCCCGGTTTTATATTGCCTTTTACTCGGAGCACTCATTTCGCCAACCGATCCGATTGCAGTAATGAGTATTCTCAAAAAGGCCGATTTGTCAAAGGTTGTTGAAACCAATATTGTTGGCGAGTCGCTTTTTAACGATGGAATTGGCGTGGTAATCTTCGCCACTTTACTTTAGATCGCTTCAGTAGGCATTGAAAATTTCGGACCTGTTAAAATTGGTATGCTTTTCGTTCAGGAAGCGGCTGGAGGGCTGGTTGCCGGCGGGCTGATCGGATTTGTCGGGTATAGGCTAATGAAATCCATTGACCATTTCCAAACCGAGATTTTAATCTCACTGGCTATGGTAATGGGTGGATATTCATTATGTCATTACCTGCATATTTCAGGGCCTCTTGCAATGGTTGTTGCTGGTATTATGACAGGTAACCGTGGTAAGCAATTGGCAATGAGCGATGTGACAAGAGATTATCTTGGGAAATTCTGGGAGGTAACAGATGAGATTCTCAACGCAGTCCTTTTTATGCTGATCGGACTGGAAATTGTTACTGTTGACTTTGAGCCTGGCTATATTTTATATGGTATCATTACTGCTGTCATGATTGTGTTGGCCAGGTTTATTTCACTCTATTCTACTGCTTCCACAATTCGATTTATCAAAGAACTAGGTCCTGGTACACTTAAGATCATGACCTGGGGTGGACTGCGAGGAGGAATTTCAATTGCGCTTGCACTCTCATTACCGGCGAATCCCTATAAAAATATTATTGTCTCGGTCACTTTTGTTGTGGTTTTATTTTCTATTCTCATTCAGGGTTTTACCATCGGTCCGCTTATTAAAAAATTAAGTTCGAAATCTAATCCCTGATGTCGATCATAAGCGTCCGACATTTGCAAAGAGTTCGAAGAGACGATCTTTTTTTGTTCGGGAAACGGATATTTGCTGGCCGTCATCCATGACTATAAAACCTCCATCGTTTCGGATAAATTTGCGGATATATTGAGGATTGATCAGGTGAGAATGATGAACCCGGATGAAGCCATTTTCCTGAAGTACTTTTTCAACCTCCTTTAAAGTTCGGCAAATCAGATATTTGCTATTGTCCGAGCAATATATTCTTGTGTAGTTGCTTTCACTTTCACAGCGGGTAATACTTTGAATCTCGAGGAATTCCAGACCGTCGTTGGTAGGAAGTGCAACCCTGGTTTTTAATTTATTGGTATTGGCCAGCAGGTCACGCATCAGATGCAACTGGCTAATAGAAAGGGATTTATTTTTCTTCTCAAGCCACCTGTCAATGGTTTCTCTTATGTCATCCTCATCAACGGGCTTTAACAGATAACTGATTGCACTGTAAGTAAAAGCTTTTATGGCATATTGATCATATGCAGTTACAAAAACAACGTCAAACGAAAAATCTGATAGCTTGCTGAGCAGCTCAAACCCGTTCATTTCAGGCATTTCAATGTCCAGGAAAACGATGTCAACGGAATGACTCTGCAGGAATTTTACCGCTTTGACCGGGTCGTTGAGTTTGGCCACAACATTAATTTCTGGTACGCCTGCTGCCATAATGAGTGCAAGACTTTCCGTGCAGTGAATTTCGTCGTCGATCAACACAGCTGAATATTTCATTATTTACTGTCTTTATAGGTGAAAGTAATACGTGTTCCACAGGCGCCCTGTTGTTCGTAAAGATCTTCTACCAGGACGTCGATAAAAGGCTGATAGTTAATATTAAATAACTCAATGCGCTCACGGGCGATCTGCATTCCCAGGCTTTTTTTGTCGTATAACATCGTCTGAGAGCTGGCTGCTTTTCTGCCGATACCGTTATCTTCTACGATGATACAATAGCCGTCATCGAACGGGGAAATATCTATCAGTAACTCCTTAACCGCTTTTTTACTTGGAACAAGGCCATGTTTAACCGCATTTTCTACATAGGGTTGTAGAAACATGGGGGGGACCATGATTTCAGAGAGGTCGATTTTTTCGGAAATAGTCAGATTGAACTTAAATCCCTGACTGAATCTGAGACTTTCGAGCTGAACGTAGAGCATGTTCATTTCTATTTCTTCCGAAAGGCTTATTATATTTTCCCGTGAGTTTTGCAAGATAAACCTTAGTAGCTTCGAAAAACGGGTAAGGTAGGTTGCAGCATTGTCGTAATCTTTGCTTAGAATTTGGTACCTGATCGAATTAAGGCTGTTGAAAATGAAATGCGGGTTCATCTGACTTCTGAGCGCAGTCATTTCCATTTCTGATAATTGTTTGTCGAAAGTTGACTGAATCTGAACCTGCCTTTGCTGTTCAATCACCCGGTTTTTCTCGACGATCTCCTCAGTGCGTTCGTTTACCATTTTTTCCAATCTTATCTTTTCCGACGCAGCCATCTCCTTGTTCAGCTCAAGCTGGTCAATGTAGGCTTTTGAAGCCTTGTTCTTTTCTATTTGAGCGGTCCTGATTTTATATCCGAGAGCCATGGCAAAGCATAAGCTTTCAAGAAGAATACCGGTTTTAAAAAAAATGATCGGGTTTGCATTCAGCTCTCCAAAAAACAGGTGTCTACTCTTTGGATCCACCATAACAGCTAGTAGTCCCCCGGCGATAAAGAAGAAGCTTCCGCTTATAAAAAACCATTTGACAGGATTGTTTACAGAAATTGTAATCCATATGAGGAGTATAATTGCGATCGGCAAAATGACGATTCGGGACAAAATGAAAGCCTGTTTTTGTAACTGATAGTCAAAATGATAGAAGTTGTATGCAAGAAGAAGTAAGCCACTGCCGAGCAAAGCAATGATGAAATATCTGATAACTTTATTAAGAAGGCCGTAACCATGTTCAATGTCGAGGAGAGATTTTCCAAATGCCATATAAACAGCAAAAAAGATATACTGGACCGGTTCGCCGAGTTTATAGGTAAGTGGATAATTGAGGTAGGCTATTTTAGCCAGGAATGAATATGGCAGTGTCTTTACAATTACAGCATACATAGCAGCTCCCAAAAGATAAAGTCCATATAGCAAAAAGACCGGTTCACGAACTTTAATAAATATAAAAAGAAAGAACAGCATGGCAAATGTCACTGCACCAAGGAAAAAACCATTAAACTCAATTCTGCCGACAAAGTTGCGGAAGCTCTCCACGGAATCATCGAGGCTGCGTCTGCGGGTTTGTACGAATGCCTGCTTTACTGAGAGCGTCCTTCCCTTGTCACTCCACAGTCTTATATAAAGCGTAAACGATTGGCCCGGTTGGCAAAAAATTGGTACCAGGCCAGGTTTTTCAGGGTACAGCCAGGTTCGCACACTTGTGTAGGGGCCGGTAAAGACTACAAAACTGGTATCAGAATTTTTGGCAAAAACGAGAATACTGTCAGCTGCAAGAAAATTGAAATCAAAAAATGAAGGCTTAATCAGATCGTTGCAGACCGTGGTTTTCAGCCATACGCTTCCTTCGTGCGGTGACAGCGTAAGGCTGTCTAGACGCACCCAATATTTTATGGAATTGATATCTCTGAAATTTCCCGCTTTTGAATTTGAAAGAAATACGTTCCCCGTCTGCCATAGCGGTACGCTTTCCGTGATACTGCTCATTGTAATGGTGTCCTGTGCAGCTACCGGAGCGATCAGCGTGCTAAATAAAAGTAACAAGATCAGACAAAGGCGCATATTGAAAGTGTTATCATCACAAATCTAATCTCTTTAAAATCAAAAGCATGACGAATTTAGCGGGTTATGATTTTGAGTGAGTAATCCGCACAGATTGGCTGGAATATGATTTTGGAATAGCGAATGTTAGCTGGGGCTACGGGTTACTATGTGAAAATGGTTGTCTGCTAACTGTGTGTTTCAAATCCTTGCTTATAATCTCATATTTGGCAGTGAATCAATATCTTAAATTATCATGAGAAGATACAATCTTTTTCTTTTGTTATACTGTTTCTGTGGCTTAGCGCATGCGCAGATTATTGACCCTAAAAAAACCGCAGAACGCAAAGCAACAGATCGAACAAATGGTCGTATAGACCAATCTATTGATAAGGGATTCGATAAGGTGGAGGAGGGGATAGGTTCTCTTTTCAAGAAAAAAGATAAGAAGAAAAAAGTGGAGCAACTACAAAATGAAAATTCTTCCTTAAGTTCCTCACAAGAAGGAAAAATGAGCAATGAAAAGCCAGCTGGCGAAGTAAAGAACACGCAATCTCGTTCTGCTTCTTTTTCCTCATATTCTAAATTTGATTTTGTCCCCGGCGAAAAGGTCGTGGCATTTGAGGATTTTGCCCAGGATGCTATTGGAGACTTTCCAGGCAAGTGGAATACCAACGGTTCTGGCGAAGTAGTGACAATTGGTGGAAAAGAAGGGAAATGGTTGAAATTTACAAACGAAGGCTTTTTTTATCCGGAATTTGTTGATGTTTTGGATGAGAACTGTACCATAGAATTCGAAATGGGGACAAATGAAGCCCAAAAGGTTCTGGCTCGTATGTTCTTTGTTGACAGCAAAACCTATCCCAATCCGTTGCAATACGGATCCGTAAATCTTGTTGAGGTTTATTTTAATCCGGCCGGCAGTACTGAAATTGTTTGCAGGGATAAGGACTGGGAAGTGAAATCTAGTAACAGCAAGAACAACGTAGCTTGGCTTTTGCCTACCAGTCCATTTGTGAAAATATCCGTTTGGAGGCAAAAAAACCGATTACGTATTTATATGAATGAAACGAAGGTATGGGATATTCCGCGCGCCTTTGAACCCGGCATTCCTTACAGACTTTTGTTTGGTACGGATACCAATTTTCAGGATGACAGGGCACTTTTTATAAGTAATCTTCGTGTGGCTAAAGGGCAGCCAGACACACGTAGCAAACTGATCACAGAAGGTAAATTTGTTACGAACGGAATTTTGTTTGATGTGAATTCCGACAAGATAAAAGGTGAATCTTATGGCGTATTGCAGGAAATTGCTACGGTGATGAAGGAGAATTCAACCGTGAAAATTAGAATTTCCGGGCATACCGATAGTGATGGGGACGATAAAACAAATCTGGCACTCTCACAAAAAAGAGCATTGGCGATCAAAAATACACTGGATAAGGATTTCGGTATTGAAGCAAGCAGAATGGAGACAGATGGATTTGGCGAAAGTAAGCCGATTGATAGCAACGTCACCGCTCAGGGTAAGGCGAACAACAGGCGGGCCGAGTTCACCAAACTTTAAAACCTTTTTCAGATTTTAATCTACAACCCGAAAATTCAGAACTATGAAATCGACGCTTACCACAATTCAGGTTATTCTGAGTGCGTTATTTGTGTTTTCCTGCGGGGGAAGTGCAAGTGATAAACCGAAAGACGTAGCTGTTTCCGAGATTAAAGAATCGGAAAATATGGATTCAAAAGGCGGCAATACGTGTCTGCTTGGATACAGCGATAAGCTTGACCAATTACTAACTTTAGACGCAGCCGCCGGCTTCACAGCGTTGCCCGCAAACGCTGCAAAAGTGTCCTATTCCAAGGTCATGAAGAATACTGCGAGTCACAGCATCAAGTACAGCTGGATCGGTGATCGGAAAAGGAGTATGAAAGATGCGGGTATGGACATGGTGCTTCCTGTCAAGGAACAGATCGAGTTACACGGAATCAAGGAAAAGACACTTACCGAATTCAAGGCATCGCACCGCGCTCCCACTAACGAGGAAATCAGAAAACGTGATAAGGCCGTAAACGACGCACTGGATGGGAAATCGGGAAAAAAAGAAATTAACGAGAACCTTGAAAAACTCGACAAAATGAAAGTGGATAAGTCCACACAAAAGGGAGTAGCTCAAAATATGGGAAATGTTTTTGCAAAAGTGGCAATGGCCTATGAAGATGTAGCAGGATTGGGAGATGCAGCCAGCTGGAACTCTTTTGAAAGAAGACTTTACGTTCTTGATAACGGCGTCGAGATTTCTTTGTCGGTAGATCTTAGCGCAGATGAGTCAGTCAATAAGAAAAAGGCAGTTTTGATTTTGACCCAACTTTTGTCAAAGTGCGATTAATGGATCGGAATATTTTCCGCCTGTTATTTAAAATAAAACTATTTGAAGACAAAGTGGTTATTTTGATTGGTGTATAGTTGACTTTTAAGAATTTTCGTTTTCTTTAATCAAAGAAGTCCAAATTTTCTAAATCAAACTACCCGACAGTCTTCCGGTATGGAACAAATTATTAATGCAATTAACAATGTGATCTGGAGTAATGCCCTGATTATTCTTTGTCTGGTAACAGGTATTTATTTTTCTGTGGTAACCCGTTTTCTTCAGGTTCGTTATTTAAAAGATATGGTAGCCCTTCTTTTTGGAAACAAGGCTTCCGCAAAAGGAGTATCTTCTTTTCAGGCTTTTGCAATTGCTATCTCCGGCAGAGTGGGAACGGGAAACATTGCCGGTGTAGCAACGGCCATTGCTATGGGCGGGCCCGGTGCTGTTTTCTGGATGTGGGCTATTGCTTTTCTGGGTGCTGCGTCGGCCTTCGTGGAGGCAACATTAGGGCAGATTTACAAAGAAGTTAAGGATGGGCAGTACCGCGGAGGTCCTGCCTTTTATATTGAAAAAGGTCTTGGTGTGAAGTGGTATGCTGTAATTTTCGCAGTGGCAACTATTTTGAGCACGGCAGTGTTTTTGCCCGGCGTACAAAGTAATAGCATTGCGATCAGCGCGAAAAGTGCATTCGATATTCCTGTCGAGATTACAGGTGGTGCCGTAACAATTCTCCTTGGGCTAATCATTTTCGGGGGCGTAAAGCGGATCGGTAAAGTGGCTGAATTTGTAGTCCCGTTTATGGCTGGCGCATACATTCTGATGGCTCTTGTGATCATCGCAATGAATATTTCACAGGTGCCTTCTGTTTTTGGACTTATTTTTCGGTCAGCATTTGACATGGAACCTGCTTTCGCTGGCATATTCGGAATGGCGGTTGCATGGGGTGTAAAAAGAGGTATTTACTCAAATGAGGCGGGGCAGGGGACCGCTCCGCACGCAGCAGCAGCAGCAGAAGCCAGCCATCCTGCAAAGCAAGGTCTGGTGCAGGCGTTTTCCGTTTATGTGGATACTTTATTTGTATGTACCGCTACTGCTTTAATGATCCTTTTTACAGGGAAATTTAACGTGGTGAACCCTGATGGCGGATTTCTGGTCGAAAACGTAAAAGGCATGGCCATAGGGGCAGAGTTTACCCAGCAGGCGATAAGTGCACATTTCCCTGCTATTGGGAGCGAGTTTGTCTCTATCGCGCTGCTTTTCTTTGCATTTACAACGATCATGGCATACTACTACATTGCAGAGACCAATTTGAGTTATCTAAATAAAACAGGAGACAGCAAGGTTCTGTTGTGGAGTCTTCGTGGACTGATCATGGGCGCCACTTTTTACGGATCTGTAAAAACAGCAGAATTGGCCTGGACAGTGGGTGACATTGGTGTCGGATTAATGGCCTGGCTCAATATTATTGCCATTCTACTGCTCAGAAAGCCCGCTCTTGATGCGCTCAAAGATTATCAAAAACAAAAAAGTGAAGGTAAGGACCCGGTTTACAGTGCTGCTAAAATGGGTGTAAAAAATGCTGAACAGTGGAATTGAGTCCGGGATTCGAGTGAATTCGGAACCAAATGTTGTATCAGATTTGAACTATAATGTAAAAATCAAAGACTCACATCACAAAATCGCATAGCTAATTTTCGGACATCATTGGCGGTAATTAGGAGTAGTAATTGCCTTGAAAAGGTGTTACTTTGCAGTTAAAAGAGGTAAAGTGAGGAATAGCAGCATTAAAAAATATTACAGTTTCTTAAAGTTCAGGCGTAATTTTACGCGCTATAGTATCGATAAATTCAGGAGTTACGAAATCGTTATATTCTGGCTTAAAATCATTCTGACCAGAAGCCAGTTTTTGATTCTTTCAGGTATTTTAGTGGGGTGCACAGCTGGTTTTGCCGGCGTAATATTAAAGTCACTGGTCCACTATATACATTATGTAATTACTGCTAAGGTTCACTTCGAAGATCAGATTCTTTTCTACCTGATCTTTCCATTTCTTGGAATTGTGATCACAACGATCGTCGTAAAATATATTTTCGACGGTCAGGACAAAAAAGGGATTCCGGTGATCCTGCATGAAATTGCTCAGAATGCAAGCAAGGTTTCACCTGTGAAAATGTATTCGCAGGTTGTGCAAAGTGCAATTACGGTTGGCTTAGGCGGATCTGCGGGATTGGAAAGTCCTATTGCGGTTACCGGTGCTGCTATCGGATCTAATTTTGCGCAAACTTATAAACTGAATTATAAAGAACGTACACTTCTCCTGGCAGCCGGCGCAACTGCGGGTATTGCCGCTGCTTTTAATGCTCCGATTGCAGGTGTCATGTTCGCCATGGAAATTCTGTTGACCGGAGTTGTATTTTCGGATTTTATCCCATTGGTAGTTGCCGCAGTATGTGGGAGCCTGATATCAAGAATCTTATTGCAGGAAAAGGTATTGTTTTTGTTTCGGTCCCGAGGTGCATTCGACTATCACAATCTTCCCTATTATCTTGTTTTGGGTATTTTGTGTGGCCTTTATGCAAGGTATTTTCTGGTGATTACTAGATATGTTGAAGGTTTTTTTCATTCGCTGAAAATTTCCAGGATTCAGAAAGCAATGCTCGGAGGGGCGATTTTGTCTTTACTTTGCGTATTGTACCCACCGTTGTTTGGGGAAGGTTATGATACAATCAAATCATTTACCAATGGCGATATTCAGCAGGTGATCAACAACAGCTTTTACCGGTATGTGAGTTACAGGGAATGGGTTGTTATTCTTTTTGTTGGCGTAATTTGCCTGCTTAAAGCATTTGCAACATCGATCACAATTCAGGGAGGCGGTAATGGCGGTAATTTCGCACCATCCCTTTTTGCCGGAGGTTCTTTGGGATATGTGTTTGCGTTGCTCTGTCTGCAAGCCGGAATTTCCGAAGTTCCAATGACAAATCTGATCATCGTTGGTATGGCTGGTGTGATGAGTGGGGTACTTTATGCTCCTTTAACAGCGATTTTCCTCATTGCAGAATCCAGTTCTGGCTATGACTTATTTATTCCTCTGATGATAGTCTCGGTCATTTCCTTTTTGATGGCCAAGTGGTTCTCTCCAACTTCACCTGAAATGGAGAAATTGGCTGACCAGGGTCAAATATTTACAAGGGAGCATGATAAAAATCTGCTTTCTCTGCTGCATACGCTTGACTTACTGGATCCGATCACGCAGGTTATTAAAGAAAATGCTTCTTCCGATGAATTGATGGAGGTTTTGGAGAATGGTAAAAGAAACCTGATTGCGGTTCTGGATTTAAATCAGGCACTGATTGGAATAATAAGCCTGGAAGATATAAGACCCATTTTGTTTGGTAAAAATAATATCAAACTACTTGATGTAAAGACTTTGATGAAACCTGTCGGTGTCGTTATTAATGAGACGGATTCTGTAATTGCTTTGGCTAAAAAGTTTGATGAAACAGGTGTTTGGAATCTGCCTGTGATAAGAACGAATGGAAGGTTTGCAGGATTTATTTCTAAATCAAGTGTTCTGGATAGTTATAGAAAACTCCTACAAGAACATTCCGGCTAATTACAAGCTTGTTTGCATAATAACTATGCACGATTATGATTATGTCGAAGATATTCCAGAGTTTCGTTTAAATCCTCAAACCTGATGGTCAAACCAGTTTGGGTGGATATCATTCTCGCCTTTGGGAAAAAATTTCCGTTTTCCTCAACTAGAAGTGTATTTTCAAATAAACAGACTTCGATAACAGAGGGAAATCCCAGCTGACCATCTGTGGCAACTGGCTTTTCACTTCCTATAAAAGTTGTTGCTTCTTTTATAAGTTGATCAGCTTCTTGTTTTGTCATAGGGTTTTATTAAGGGTTGAGAATCTATTTCTCAGTGATATGGGAAGTGCAATATATTCCTCTTTTTATAACCTTTCAAGTGCTGATTTCATAAGCTCTATCTCTTGACGTTGGGATTTAATAATGCTGTCAGCCAGTGCTCTTATCTGAGGATCCTTGATGTCTGCCCGGCTGCTGGTCATAATTGCCGAAGAATGATGTGGAATCATTGCTTTCATATACTGTCTGTCGCTGACAAAGACCTGGTTTCTCAGTAAAGTAAATGCTAAAACAAAAACGGTAGCACTTGTAATATAGATCATCGTGTTTGCATTTTTATTTGTGTACATTTTTGGCATGAATAAAAGCATAACAATGGCCATAGGTGAAACCATCAGAAGTGTCATGTATAAGCGGGTAATGCTCAGGTAAATATGTTCTACATCATTTACGTTCAAAAACATGACCGCGTACATGATAACAAAGGACACGAGCAGCATCCCGAAAAATTTTAAATAGCTATTGTTTTCCATGTTCCAAACTTTTAGTTGAATTAGTATTTGCCGGTATATGATAGACGGAAACTGTTATTGCCCGGATGCAGGGCTGAATAATAACCGCTTCACGGATATTTCATTTAATATCTGATCGAAGACTGTGCCTGCAGTTAATGTTTTTAGCTGTGAACAAATCAGGTAAAACTCCTTACAGATTAACCTGTCATTTTTGCCATAATCCCAGATTGGATTGATGCTTTCAGCAGCGATTCTTTCAAAGCTGATTTCTGGTAAAATAATTAGAATAGAACCCTGGTCATTTAGTACGGTATTTTCAGGAAAATGACTCGCCCTATACATAATGAGAGAAGATAGGGCCCGCAAACTGATGATGGCAGTGCCGGGGTCATTAATTCCAGGACTGAGAGCCTTTAATGCAATTTCTCTCAATTGATTAAAACCATAAAAAAAATTTCCATTGATAGTTTCTGTCAGCGGAATTATAACCAGGTCAAGAAGCTTGGTTTGCAGCTCTTCAGGCAGGTTTTTATTTGTCGCAATTACGGGCGTACCTGTTAAAATAAATGTTCCCGGGGTAACGAGTAAGGCTGCCTGAAATGCATGTTCAATGCAAAGAGATTTTAATGCAGTTTTTTCAATTCCTTCAAATATACCAGACTTGGCAGCCTTAATTGTGTAGGGCGTGGAAAGCTTCAAAGATACGGAATATGGATTTTGATTCGGGCATGCTTTCTTAAGCGAGTCTAGCGTATCATCAAATATCCGCTGAATAACCACTTCATATTTCACTGATTGTGTGATGTAATGAAGAAAATAAATAAAAAGAAATATATCGAATATTGTCAAGAATATGAGGAGGTAGGTACTCAGAGCGGGAATGTAAATCCCTGAGTCGATGTCCCTTATGGTACTAAGAAGAAAAAAAGCATATATAATTGTACCGATATAGATTCCCAGGACAATCTGCTGAAACTTATTGCCGATCAACTGGCCTAAGACCCGGTTACTCATTTGTGATGCCGCCTGGTTAAGCACAATCATTACCATAGAAAAGCTGAAAACGGTAAGTGATATTATGCCGGATGCCACCGCCGAAATGATACTTCGTGCGGTAGAAGCGTCTTTAAGTCGGAGCCAATGAAGCTGGCTTTTGATGAGTTTTCCTTGCTCAGAGTAATCAACAGTGATCATTAACCCACACAGTGCAAGAAATCCGATTGCGATAATTGCAGGGTAAAAGGCTATGCTGTCTACTGTTTTTTGGTATTTTCTTTGTAGGAAATTGTTCACATTATATTGTTCTTGGTAGGATCGTATTAGAGATTAAAGCGAAATTTATAAATATAATTTATGAAACACTCTGACCGTAATAATCCAAAAAGCTGCCATCCTCTATCGGATTTACCGGTGCCTCCGGGTTATATGTCTCACTATTTTTAATATCTTCCATACAAAGGCTGATGCTTAAATTCGATGCGGACCAGTTAATCTCATTGACTGCACTTACAGGCAACAGGATTTTTTTTGAAGACAACCAACTCCCTGTTTCTATCACCAGACTGGTAACTTCCCAGGTATCAGTTTCAATTATTAAATCTGCCAAATGCCCGAACTGTCCATCTGTTGTCTGAATATCATAGCCTATCAGTTTATCAGAACTTCTTAAATGAGGATCGTTGGAATTGCTGCGATTTTGCGCATCCTCTGCTAAGGCTGCTTTGACAGATTCAGTCAATGGAATAAAACTGCCTTTTGAACCCACGCCCGGACCCCAGTATATTCGCCATGGAAAATGATTGTATAATTTCATTTCTTCCTGGCGGGATACAGGTTTGTCCGTATCAATATCAGGGCTGCTTCTGATCTGATCAAGTGTGAGATCCGTTTCCAATACACCATTTTCCCAATCGGGTTTTAATAAAGACTGTATGGCTATGAGAACCTTATTTTTCGGTAGCCAGTCCCCTGTATCAACCACCCAATAGCGAATGACCCATGACTCATCGTCCAGATAAAGTTCTTTTACTTTGCCAATTTCTCCATCTGTTGCTCCCAGAGAGAACAATGACATGCTTTTAAGACTTCTTATCATTGATAGAATGGTTTTGTAAAACTATTTTGTTGTCAATACAACCTGTCCCTCCGGATACTGAATACTTGCTTCCTTTTCTGCGGTTATGAAAAAATTTACCGGCTCGAAGGTACTTACGGTTTCTAAGCTACTTGTCAGGGCCTTTGAGAAAAGGCCGTGACCGCTTTTTAATTGTCCCATATTACGAACCCCGTTGTCCTTTGTGTTTGCCCATACTACGTATACATTCTTAGACTCTACAAGTCTGTCGGGAGGCGAAAGGTGGCGAACATTAAGTTTAACTGCATAGTTTTCATTTTTATCCTTTTTGATCTTTACGTATCCTTCTGCTGCGGGAACAATCGAAGAAGTAGAAAAGCTTAATTTTTTTGAACAGGAGGATAGTAAAAATAGGATTGCGAGCGAAAATATAACATGGAAGATATTTGGTCGAAATATGGATTTGAGCTTCATTTGGCAAGAATTTGTATAATGTAAAAGGATTAGCATTGTTATAATCATGCCAGCAAATGATTAATTCATTTACCCGGGAAAGAGGAGATTTAATCTATTTTAGAGTGTGAATTGTTTTTTATTACTTAAAAATCCGAAGTTGGAAAACATCTCCTGTTATTTTGATTGGGTATATTAGATTATCAGATTTGTTTTCGGGGATATTACTGACCAATCCAACATTTGCCAATAAATAAGACCTATGTCATACCTATACGTCTTCAGTTGGAATGGCGAGGATAATATTGATTTTGGGTGAAGAAAGCACTATTTGCCATATCCTGTTTGTCGTTTACTTTCCTGCCGAAATTTTATTTTGATGTGATTTGACCTTCTGGCACGGTTATGGACTATTGATATTACAATTCACCGGTCAATTGCCGCTTTTTATCCGCAACTGTAAAGTGAATGGATGGCATCCTGCTAATTTAATCATCGGCTCCATTCCTTGATTTTTGGGTCCGGTTATGGGCTAAACTCTTTCACATTAAAGAAAAAATGAAATCGTTTAAGGAAATCAAATTTTCAAAGTTTTTTTGGAACCTCTTAGTGTTTATTTCCGCGAATGTGGTTTTACAATCTGCGATTCGCAGAAATACAATTTTCTTATCTCGAAGGTTGTTCCGGCGGCAGAGTGTGCCGTAGAGGTGAAACAAGATGGCAATAACAATTACGAAAATTGACTTGAATATAACCAGACTTGCCGAGCCAACAAGAAAGCTTTACATCGTGTGGATCGAAACAGAGAAAAACGGAGCTAAAAATATTGGTCAATTAAAAACTTCTAGTGGATTTTTCTCAAAGACACTAAAAAGTTCGCTCACTACGGTTACCTCATTTAAACCAACCGGCTTTTTTATTTCGGCTGAAGATGACTCCGGTATTCAGCGTCCTGGTTCGCAGGTAGTGTTAAGCACTTCGCGTTGAAGTAAAAGCTGATCTCGTAAATATTTATTTAATTTTTTCAACTATAAACAAACTAATCTTTATGGGAAGTATTAAAAATGAAATCAAAAATTGCAAGTGGGTGAAAAGTGTATCAGGAATATTCATCGTATTGCTGTTAGCGGCATCAGTAAGCTGCAATAACAAGGAAAAGGAAGAAAAGTCGGAAGAAACAGGTATGGCAGATGCTGGGGATGTAAAAGAGAACAATAGCACGGTAGAGGAATATGTGACATTTGTGAGCAATGATAAAGATAAAATGGCGCTGGACCATGCTTACACAAACGAAGCACTTTTGAAGCTGACTTCGGCAGTTGATGCAATGGCTGGTGAAGTTGATTACGATATTAAAGCAGATCTGGAGAAAGCCAAAGCCAGTGCCAACAAAATAACTGAAAATCCATTCGAAACTTCCCATGCGGACGAAATAAGAAACTCTGCTGAAATTCTTTCCGGCGCACTACAAAATATTCAAAAGGCAAAATATCCTGGCTTATCAAACCAGGCGGCAGAAGTTAAAAGGGCAGCAATGGCTATTGATCCAAAAATCCTGACTCTTGACCAGAAGGATGCTGTGAAAAACTTTTTTGCCAAGAGTTCAAATCTTCTTGAAAGTATGAATTAATAACCATCTCTTAGGCACATGAGGACGTTGGGTAGGTTGGAATTCCCATAATAATGTATCTAGTAATGCAAAAAATGTCGAACATAAAACAATATACCGGGCTCATTTATTTGTTTCTTTTTGTAACACAACAGAGTTTCTCTAGTGGTTTGGAAAGTATGGATATTGATGTAAGCCATAGTAATTTGATTTGGCAAAATTTCTCAGCTCATACTGATACTTTGAGAATAAATCAGCCAGCGGGAGCGGTAAGTTTTGTTTCCGCTGCAAAAGCTGCAATGCCGGCGGTAGTCCATATAAAAATCCGCTTTAATTCCTCCGCGGATTATGGTGCATCCGGTTCGGGTGTAATTATAAGCGAAGATGGATACATTGCAACCAATAATCATGTAGTTGAGAAGGCTGCCCAAATTGACGTTACCCTGCCGGATAAACGCACGTACAAAGCAAAACTTGTTGGCCGTGATCCAAATACCGATCTTGCTTTGATCAAAGTTGAAGGGCACAATCTGCCGACAATTAAATTTGGAGATTCCGATGCCCTGCAGGTAGGAGAGTGGGTATTGGCCGTTGGCTTCCCTCTTTCACTGAATACTACGGTTACGGCAGGAATTGTTAGTGCCAAAGCTAGGAGTATTGGAATAATTAGCCGATCGGCGAGGGATAATTCTGCAGATAACGAACAGCCCATCGGCAGTAGCGCAATCGAATCTTTTATACAGACAGATGCAGCCATTAATCCAGGGAACAGTGGTGGTGCACTTGTAAATACAAACGGCGAACTTATTGGTATTAACTCCGCTATTGCATCTCAGACGGGAAGTTATGCAGGTTATGCTTTTGCCATACCGGTTAATCTGGCCAGGAAAATCCTGGACGATTTAAGAACATATGGCACAGTGAAGCGGGGCGTACTTGGTGTATCGTTTCCTGCGCCGTCTACTGAGGACCAATATATGATTCAGAAGGGGCTCAATCCAGCAAATATAAAAGGAGTTTACATTACCGGCGTGCAACCTGCAAGTGCTGCCGCAGTCGCAGGTTTGCGGGAAGGTGATATTATTCAGCGAATTGATGGTATTGAACTGAATTCATCAACTGAATTTTCCGAACGCATAGCAAGGCACAAACCTGGTGATAATATAAAGCTCAATTATCTTCGAAATAATGAAACAGGAAGTTTATCCGTTACTTTAAAAGGGGAAGGGGTCTCCAATCCTGTTGCCAAAGCCAATCAACCTTTGCAGGAAATACATAGTAAGCTGGGTGCCACTTTTGCCCCACTTTCCAATGAAGTTAAACAACGTTTCAGCCTGAAAGGCGGTGTGGAGGTGACTAATGTCCGTAAGGGAGGTTTTTTTGACAAGATCGGAATCCCGGCGGGAACCGTAATCGCGTTCATAAACGGGCAGTCTATTATCAGTCCCAAAGATATTGACTCAGCACTATTGTCCGCGCAAAGCGGAATGATCAGGATTTTTGCAATAGCTCCGGATGGTTCCAAAGTAGTATTTGATTTTTCCATGGGTACGTAGCATGTAGTTTCGTTAAGTATTAACAGTGCTGATATTGATGTAGCTTTGGCAAATGAATATGGAATGCACGAATCGGTACATTGTCAGCAGTGCCCAAGTGCTTGTAAATATTGTGCAGAAGAATGCCGTAAGATCGCTGCTTAACCGCGCTGCTATTTCAGCGCTTTCAAGGTGTAACGGTTTTTTGTTTACAGTCTTTTTATCGTGTGAAACTTTCGCAATTGATGCGCTTCTAGATATTTGTTTAGACAACTGGGTTTAATGGTTTAGTATATAATTGTTTTGGCCACAATAATAATGATTAGATAAATTTTCGGTTTCGCTATATGGAGCTTAATAACAACGGCAGTTCGACCTATAAACCAAATGAACATCTCGCAAACGAGAGGACATATCTTGCATGGGTGCGGACCGGAATCGGGATTATGGCATTTGGGTTTGTAGTCGTCAATTTCTCATTGTTCGTTAAGCAAATCGGTCTGGCATTCGGTACAAATATCAAAACCCCTTCGCATGGTTATTCTGCAATAATCGGGATTTTACTGGTCGCGTTCGGCGTTTTGGCTATAATGCTATCTTACTGGCAGTATCGAAAAACAGAAGAGCAGCTTAAAAACAACACATACAGGCCATCCACAGTTTTGACCAGTATTTAACAGGCGCAATTTTATTAATTATTGTTGTATTGATTGTTTACCTTATTCAGAGTATTTAGCTTGGACATTGCTTGATCAGGTGATTTTAGAACAGAAGACTCTTGGTGTAACATTCAAGAATACTCGTTGTAATTTCTGCAAAATGGCAATAACTTAAACCCACGTCCGGGTGACAATTACGGCATATTAAAATCATATTCAATTTCAATGTTAATTTAACCGAATTACTCGTTCAGAAATAATATACTTACTTTGCATTCCGGCAACAATGCCATTAATAGGTGTATTAATCTCCTGAAACAGGTAAATTGAAAAAATCAAGAATTATTTACCTGGCAGAACAACGAGGACGATCGTTTATTTATCCGTAAAGCCATTGAAGTTATAAATGTGAATATCCAGGTAGTTGAAGCCTCTGACGGGAGTGACCTGTTGGATCTGGTAGAAGTAGAAGCTGGACACTTTTTCGAAGTTGTAGTCATACTTGATATGAATGTACCAAAGGTAACCGGTCTGGAGGCACTGGCTGCAATCAGAAGCAGTGATCGAATTAAACACATTCCTGCGGTGATGTTATCAACATCTGCCGATCCGCAGCTCATAAAGACGGACATTGTGGGAACAATTGGGATTCGGTTAACCTGTTCGATATCTCTGTCCACCTCTTTTTCCGTATAATAAATCTTACAGGCAATTTCCCGACTCTATTATTTCCGAGCCAAAATTTGTCATCAGGTCCCACAACTATGATAGAGGTCGGTCAGAAAATTGTCTTTCAAAGCACAATAAATTCTATTGGACTGCCAGAGTGATGTAAAATAGATGTATCCATCCGATAAAACCCGCGTTGTTAAATTCGTGAATGTAACTGAGATTTTCGTTACAAAATGGGCTAGAACCTCGTGGCGGGAGGAGTAAGTTTAGGCTCAGCCATGTGATGATTATATCACATAACAGTTACGTACTGCAAGTTCAAAGCCTTAATGAGGGCACACTACCAAGTGCAATTTACCAGTCAGAATCTTCTAATTGAAACACTTCGTCAGCGGTTCTGTGCAATACATTTGCAATTTTAAACGCAAGCAAAGCGGATGGAATAAATCTACCAGTTTCAATAGAGTTTATTGTTTGCCGTGACACCTTTACCTTATCTGCAAGCTCTGCCTGGGTAATGTTATTGCGAGCCCGCTCCACTTTAATCAGGTTTTTCATTAACCGTTAATTTTTATATTTTAGGTAATGAAACAATCCTAACGCGAGTAGCAAGATAATAACAAGCGAATGATAAGCAGGAATGGATTCAATAAGTTTCTCAGAATCAGGTTCAGGCTTACTAAGCAGGAAGTAATTAATCAGATGAGTAATTGATAATCCTGCCGGTACTGCCCAAGTCAGCGCCTGAAACTTCACCTGATGAATGCGTTCATCGTCGGTTTTTTCCTTAGAGAAAAAAATGAAAACAAGTCCCCAGCAGAAAAGGCCAGTAAGTAAATTAAGGTCAACTAAATGAAACTGCCAATATTTGGAGGAGAAAGAGTATATTCCCCACAATATTAACAAGATACCTACAATCTTCATTTTGTGGGAGTAGGCAAATACGTTAAATGTATCTTTCATTTTTTGTAAAGTTTAGAAGCCCAAATGTAAAGCTAATTTTACAAATTAAGAAATAATTTGTTCCCGCTCAAATCCATACCCACACACAATTCAAAATCGGACCTTGGGCAATGGTTCATGGCCTTCGAGAATACTAAAAATATAGTTCCTTATCGCCGTTTTTCGCTCATTTGTAAGAAAAATCTCTAACCGGGCTTTAATTTGCAGAATTTATGAACTGTGCCCAGTTATTGGGAAGCAGTTGGTAAAGATCTTTGTGTTTATGGTATTGTATTCTTTCAAAAACATCTGTTAACCACTGCTGCTCATCAACCCCGTTTTTCTTGCATGTAGCCATAAAAGAATACATAGCTGCTGTCATCTCGGCTGCCTGGTGTGAGCCTGCGAACAAAAATGCCTTTCTTCCGATTGCTAATGGCTAAACGCGATACGTTAGAAAATATACTCATGATAACTATTTGGGAGAATTTGGAGCAATCGGAATTCTCCAGCTATGATTCGAAGAATAGTATAAAAGACCAGTTTCAAACTAGAGCTTATTAAGTGAACTGCTAGGCTAGCTGGCCGGCAATGGAAACGATAAGCTCAGGTAATAGTAATACTGGTGATTTCATAACATTCAGATCGAGGTATTTGACAAAAATAAAGTTTTCAACTGCTTGAATAATAGTGTATTATTGTCTGTTTTGTTTTAAAAAGCAGAATAAAGTGCGTATTTTCTTTATACAGCCAGCCGCTCAGCTTTTGTAACTCGACGTAATGCTAACCATAGCTTCATCCAACTGATTATGGCTAAATTAAATCAGATACTGACTGCAATTTGTCTATCATGCTTATTTCTTAATATTTCAGTAGCTCAGCAATAAGATAGAGCCAGATATTTGGGTATTGCATTTGAAGCTACACCAGGAGAAAATAATGCTATACAGGTGTCCCGGGAATAGAAGTGGGCTACAAACATTGATCAGTGGCAGTGGAAACTAATACCCGGAAATGGCCTGTACGAACTGGTGTTACAGTGATTCTGCCGAAAGGAAAAACAGATAAGAGCTATTCGGCAGCCTGGTTTTCCTTGATTGGCGATGGAGAATTGACGGGTCTTCCGTATGTGGAAGATTATGGCAGCGGGTATGGTTCAATGGGTATACCAATACTAATAGTGTCGGTGCCTGACTTATACTACATGAGGCTTTATCCCACAATTGAATCTTTACTTTCCAAATAAGTCAAGGTCCTTCATTAAAAAAATGATTCAAGGTTTCCGTTTGCCCGTATGCTTTGGAAACAATATAAGAAATCGCTATTTTTATGCCGATAAGGATCTCCTTTGAAGAAAAAGAGTAATCAGGTTCATTTTGAAATGAAATGGTTTAAAGTGGAAAATTTACTTGGCTCGAAAGCAATTGTAGTGCATTGTTCATTTAAATCGTAATGCACTAAAATTTGTCAATTAGCTTTGAGTCCTGTGTCAAATTTTTCACTAATTAAACCCAGTGAGTTATTCGTGTAGTCATACTTATTTGCCAGTGTAATAGTCTGGAAATTAGTTATTTATAGGGTAGGTACGAATCCCTGCATCTCCACTTAATGAAAGATCAAAAATAGCTAAAGCCCGTAAATCAACGATTTACGGGCTTTAGCTTTTCCTCCCTTTGCTCAAAATATTCAGTTTTCATCAGCTTTCACGGGACCTATTCGAAGCACCTAATTATTGAAATTCTCGGTGCAGCGAATTGATTCATAACAAATTGTAATTTGGTAAGATGTATACTACACGACTGCAATGAACTTATTGGTTATGTGCAAATCACCGCCTATAAGGTCATCCATATTATGTCTCCCAATCCCGAAGGAGGACAGAATATAAAAACTTCCATGCCCATGATCGTCGCGGAGAAACTGGATGTTGCCTGGAAGGATGTCGTCGTATAGCAGGTGTCTTTGAATACGGACCGTTATACCAGACAATTTATCGGAGGCAGTCAGGCAATTCATCAGAGCTGGAAAGGATTCGCACCGCCGGAGCGACCGCACGACACATGCTTCGCGAAGCTGCTGCTGCTAAATAATTTAATTGGTTTTCATGTGAAGCCTGAGGTATTCCTGAGTCGCCTCTTTTTGCAAACCGTTTTCCGGCAGGGGCTGTTGACAATTACCTGGCAGAGGACTGGACAATTGCGTCCAATATTACCAATGGCTCATTCAGAGCACCGAGGTCGAATTTTATGGCTTCGGCTGAGCAATCATTTTTAGACGAAGTAGCTGAGGCTTCCGGCAAAGATCCCATTACGTTCAGGCTGGATTTGCTTAAACGTGCCAAGGAAAAGCCGGTAGGAAAAGACAATGAGTACGATGCGGATCGGTACGCAGGTGTATTGGAACTGGTACGTGAAAAGTCAGGCTGGGAGCAGGGCAGGAAGACCAGAAACCTGGGTGTTTCCGCTTATTTGTGCCACGATTCCTACGCTGCTCATGTGCTTGATCTTGAAATGAAGGAGGGCGCGCCGGTAGTCAAAAAGGTGACTTGTGTGATTGATTGCGGTATCGTGATCAATCCGGATGCGGCAATCAATATGACAGAGGGGGCCATTGTTGACGGAATCGGAACGGCGATGTATGGACAAATGACTTTCACAAAAGGTGTACCGGATAAAAATAATTTCAGCACATATAGAATGATTCGCATGAACGAAGCACCAAAAGAGATCGACGTTCACTTCGTGCAAAATAACATTGACCCGACCGGCATGGGCGAACCTGCCTATCCTCCGATTTTTGCCGCATTGGCAAATGCATTGTATAAAGCAACCGGCAAACGTCTGTACAACCAGGCGTTCATTACTGAATTAGCAGAATCTAAAGCTAGCTCGTAGGTGATTGTTGTCCTTTTTAGGTCACCATTGAAAGAGAATAGTATTTTATGGGCAGCATGAACAGCAAGATTAGGTGTTTCTGTTGTTATTTTTAAATAATCTAAATAGAAGCTTTGTAACATACAGCTTCACGCGATATCTTCACATTCTGATCTGTTCGGACAGCCGTTATCGCCGGTACTGTGTCGATATTTCAAGTATTTATTAGGAATTTATCAGGCGGTTTCATCAAACGTACGTCCACGTAATGTCAAATTGCAAATCGTATAGAAATATGCGGTATCTGATAATGAGACTCTAAAAGCATTAAAATGAATCTTTGCTACTTCACTTCTGCCTATTATCCTTTCTTTTTCTCGTCGTTGGGAAGCCGGTAATTTAAATTTAAAACCCGGACTGCCATCATTCACCTGTCCCCAAACAGGACTGGTGCTGCTACTGCTTTGGCCACTTTTCACTGTTATTCGCAGCAGCATGTTTAAGTTAACTATTTAATTATTTATGAAAACTCATTCCATTCTAATTTTTCTATTTCTGTATTCTCTGAGGTTAACTGCTCAGGAAATAAAAACAAACGAAAGCATACAAACTGTAATGCAAGGAATTGTGACAGACGAAAATGCTAATCCGCTTGCTGATGTTACAGTCGTTGCAGGCAATAACCAATCTGGCGCAATTTCAGATAGAGAAGGCAAATTCATTATCCAGCTCCCTGCTGGTAAACGCGTGGTTAGTTTCAGCTACGTTGGCTTTAAAACACTTAAAGAAGTTGTTGATACAGAAAAGGTTAGTGGCATGTTTAAGATTGTTTTGGTATCGGACAATACCAATCTCCAGACGGTAGAAATTATCGGACGTCGCGAAAATAGTTATAAGTCGTCCATGACTTTTGCTGGCGCAAGAACGGAAACGCATCTCATGGACATTCCGCAATCCATTGGTTACGTGACCAAAGAGACCATGGAAGATCAGCAGGCCTTTCGTCAGATTGATGTGATCAAAAATATCAGTGGTGTAAATGCTTTTTCAACATATAGCAATGACATCGTATTGAGGGGTTTCCGGGCTTCAACTTATCTGATCAATGGTTTGAAAAGTGTTAGTTCAGGATGGAGTTCTGCGGTTTTGCCTTATGTCGAAAAAATGGAGGTCATTAAAGGACCTGCGTCTGCCTTGTTTGGCAATTCGGATCCTGGTGGAACGGTCAACGTAATCACTAAAAAACCATTACGGGAAAACCGTAAATCTATTAATTTTTCTACGGGTAGTTTTAACACTTACAGGCTTGCTGGTGATTTTACAGGATCAATGGATACGTCGGGGAAATTTCTGTACCGTTTAAATCTGGCTTACCAGAATGCAGGCTCGTTCCGAGATTTACAGGGTGGGGAAGACATTGTGATCGCTCCTACTTTCTCATTTATACCAACAGAAAATACAAGGGTAAACTTCGAGCTGGTTTACACAAGAACAAATACCCGCCTGGATCGCGGACAGCCTATTTTTGGTGCAACGGCTACCAGTAACAGCAGTCTTTTATACAGTACGCCTGTTTCTTTTGCTATCGGCAAAGACAACGATTTTCTGCATGATACGAATCTGTTTTCAACCATTTCCATACAGCAAAAAATCAGTGACAAATTTTCATTGAATGCTTTTTACATGAAATCCCTGTACAAAGAAAACTTGCTGGAACACCGGACTTCCAACCGTTATGCGGTAGACGCCGCGGGCACTACAATCCCTACCTTAATGGAAATGCGGACGATCAGGCGGGATGCGAACAATCACACCGATAATTTTAGTGTTTATGGAGTTTACGCCCTGGAAACCGGACAGTTGACTCAGAAGATTTTGCTTGGATACGATTACATGCAGAATTTAACTCCTAAATCAGGAAACTCTGCATTTAATGCAGGTGGCTATCGGAATGCAGCGAATAACGGTTCCATTTCCCGCTACACGGCTGCCAACAAAGACAGATATTTAATTGTTGACAATATGCCGGTGCCAAACGTTCCGCATTTTGATCTGGCTAATCCTGATTATTCCATGTCTGAAATCAGTGAGTATTTCAGTGTTTCCGAGACCAACGAAAATACGCCATCCAAATACTATGTGAACGGATTTTACATTCAGGATCAGATTAAATGGAAGCAGTTTCAGTTGCTTTTAGGTCTTCGTAAGGAATATTATACAGACGTAGTTTCGATGGGACAGGCTGATGAGCAGAAAGTGGAGCAATCGGCGCTCATTCCAAGAGCAGGTTTTGTATATGCGCTGCGCGATGATGTAAGCATCTACGGTACTTTCGCAAAAGGCTATCAGCCTCAGGGATCAGCCATTATCGGAAACAGCAGTGTATATGGAGGTCCGTTTGATCCTCTTACAAGTAAGATTTTTGAGTTTGGTGTGAAAACCGAATTGTTTCGTCAACGGCTGATGCTGACTATGGCGGCTTATCAAATCGAGCAAAACAATATCCTGATGAACGCTGGTAATCCAGACAATCCTGACATGCTTCGCCAGATCGGCCAACAGCAATCCAAAGGTATTGAAATGGATGCGGCCGGATCAATCACCTCTTCGCTGAGTATTATCGCAAACTTTTCTTTGAGTGAAGCCACCATTACTGAAAGTGAAAACGAGGCAGAAATAGGAACGTTGATGCCCAATGCGCCGCAGTCTCAGGGTAATATCTGGATAAAATATAAAGTAGCAGAAGGGAAATTGAAAGGCATTGGACTGGCATTGGGAGGTAATTACGTGGGTAAAAGAAATACCCAGAATGCGACCCTGCAGTTACCGTCTTATGTTCTTGCAACAGCTGCTGTTTCTTATACCGTTGACAAATTCAGGATCGCGGCCAACTTTAACAATATTTTCAATAAAACTCACTGGGTTGGCGGATATGATTACGTCCGTTTGTTCCCGGGTGCGCCACGTAATACCATGGTAAGCATAGGTTATACTTTTTAGTAATAATTCTGACTAATTAATTTTGATCAATGAAAAAGGCAGCTGGATTGGTGCATTTATGGCTAGGTTTAATATCAGGACTTATCGTCTTTATTGTATCTGTTTCCGGCTGCATTTTTGTTTTCGAAGAGGAGATATTTAACCAGACCCACAGTGAACTGGTATATGTTTCAGATGTTTCCGGTGAAATAAAGCCATTGCCGGGTTTGCTTGCCAGCGCACAGAACGCGGTCGGAGAAAAGAAAAAAATAAAGGAAGTTATCATCTTCGGTGATCTGAAGAAAGCTTTCAGTTTTATTGCTTCTAAAACAGACAAAAAAGCCAAAAATGTCTGGACTTATTTTGAGCAGGTAAAATACAATGAAGAGGTTTTTGTCGATCCTTATACAGGTACTGTACTTGGTGTGGTCGACCGCAAGTACGAATTCTTTAATGTTGTCAGGCGGATTCACCAAAACCTTCTGCTGCCGTATGAAATTGGAAGTCTGATCGTCGGAAGCGCCTGTCTGATGTTTTTGGTATTATTGATCACAGGTTTTGTATTATGGCTACCTAAAACAAAAAACGGTTGGAAACAAAGATTCACTATCAAATGGAATGCGAAATGGCGCCGTGTAAACTATGACTCGCACAATGTCGGCGGTTTTTATGTTTTACCCATTGCCATGATTATCGTTGTAACCGGACTTGTCTGGTCATTTGACTGGTGGGAATCCGGGATTTACAAAATACTTGGGTCGGAATCTTCTGAGGAATTTACCATTGAGCAGCCTGAATCAAACCAAAAGTTGACGCCTTCAAAAGAACTTTTAACTAAGATTTTGAAGGAAAGCACTGATAAAAACCCCGAATTTCAGACGCTCACCATTTCACTTTCTGATGATCAGGAAAAACCGTACCGGGTTGAAATTAAAACCAGCCGGGAGGTGGGATGGTCCGCCTCAGATGATTATTATTATCATAGCGTTTCGGGTAAGCAATTCGGGCAATTTTTACAGGAAGAAAAATCTCTGGGACAGAAATGGAGGGATTCAAACTATGAAATACATACGGGCGGCGTTTATGGAATAGCTACTAAAATTCTTGCGTTTCTTGCCAGCTTCTTGTGTGCTTCTTTACCAGTCACGGGATTATTAATCTGGTGGGGAAAAAGGAACAAACCAAAGAAAGTTAATTCCAAACCTGTTTCTTTAAATGCTGGTAAAAGCAGAAAAACTCCGGATTTCAAAAAAAGAACAATTTCTGATGCCCGGATGAAATAACGATTTTCCAGATTTAATATCGTGACAATACATTTAGTTTATTCCATAACCCACACTCACATAATACGTTCCACCAATCGAGGGTCCACCTAGAAACGAGTTGTAATACTGGTTTAGAAGGTTGGTTGCACCTACTTTAATAAGCGATTTGATCACCGGAATATGATAGCTCACCTGCGCGTCGAGACTCGAGTAGGATGGAACCTGCCCACTGACCAGAAAAGTTTGGGATAAGTATTTTGACTGCCATCTGTAAGCCAGGGTCGCATCGGTGTTTTTAAGCAGATTCTTTTTGGAAACGGAGATATTGTAAATCCATTTTGGTGTGTTGAAACCATCTTCCAGACCATCCTGATTTTCGGTGTTGCGAAGTTTTGAAAAAGTAGTGTTGGCCGATACGATCAGGTCCTTTTTGAATTTATAATTCAGCCCCGCGCTAAATCCGAAATTGTCAATAACGGATTGTGAATTGGTATACATCCGGTATGGCGATTGCGTGGTCCGGTTATATAAATCAGCTGGAATGGTCGCTTCATTGGTTGAATTAGGCACATTCATGTTAGCCTGGGCAATGAAATTGCTGAACCGGCTCAGATAAACGTCTGCATTAGCATAAAGATTACTATTGAAAAAAAGTCCTTTGTAGCCAGCTTCCCAGGTCTTTGCGTGTTCGGGTTTGAGATAGGTGTATGGGTTTTTTCTGAGCAATCCTTTGTTCTTCTCAATGGCGGCAGCCTGTGTCAAACCTGTCTGGTTGATATCGGCGAGCACTGCTGTTTGAAATGCGGTGATGGAAGTGGCCAGCCAGGCATTTTCAAAGATTCCACTGGACATCACCGGAAGTCCGCCAACCCTTTTCACACCGCCACTATTGACATTACTGTAAGCTTCAAAAATGCTCGGGAAACGGTATCCGCTTTGGAACGATGCACGAATATTGTGATTGTGAACCAAACTGTAAACCGCCGAAAAACGTGGATTAAATGTCGTTTTGAAATAATCGTTTTTATCGGCCCGTAGAATGGCACCCAGTTTCAATTTGCTTTGAAATAATCCTTTTCCAATTGAAATAAAACCGCCGGTCTTGCTATAATTTATATTTTTTCCTTCCTGAGCCGGCTCTGGATTTACAAAATAATTTCCATCGGGAACGATGATGTAAGTCCGGTGATCAGCGCCTATGAGCAAGTCCAGATCGTATTTGGTTTTTAATGATTGAAGATAATTTTCAGTCAGGTTAACTTGTAGCTCACCATGCACGAGACTCGCTTTTACGCGCAATGCAGCACCCACGTCCCAGTTGTTAATACCCTGTAATTTTGCCAATTGCCCGTTGAATGCAGGAGTTCCCGGCTGGTAGCGACCAGCATCTGCAACCGTCCTGGCCTGCCTTAATGCGTCAGCTACCGTCGCTCCGGCAGATACGGACTGATTAAACCCGTCGGTAAAATCGGTATACCAGGTGTTGTCCGGCTTATAACTTCTGTCCATGTTTTCAGCCATTGAACGCAGGTTGTAGGATTTGCCGGTATTTTCAGAATTTATATAAAGCTTTGCCTGAATGGACTTTGACTGGTACTGGATTGCATGTTGCTGCAAACGGTAATTTTGCAAACGGAAACGGTTAGCGCGCTGATACACATTGTCAAGTTCGCTGAAATGGTAGGAATAAGTCAGCATTGCATCCTGAGCTACTTTATAGTAAATCCCTGCATCGGCTTTTACATTTTGAAGATTATAATTAACAACATCCATTTCCTGATAACCCGTCCGCGCAACCACATAATTTCGGCCTCCCAGTGATATTGTTCTGCGGTTCGAACTTTCATTTCCATAACCGTTCACAGGATCCTGCGCCGGATTATCAGCGCCGAACAGATTGGTACTCCCGTTGGCATTCCCGTTCAATTCTGTCTGATCTGAGACAATCCAGTCGTAACCTTTTGTGTGCGCGCCATTTACTTTTAGCGCCCATTTTGTTGAAATTACTTTGGCAAAACGAAGTGTTGTTTCCGAAAAAGGCTTCACTTTACTGTACCGGTCGTTGACATGGTTAATAGCCATTTTGTGCTGGATCGAAATTCCTTCGGAAGTAAAAGGATTTTTGGTGAAAAAATTGGCAAGCCCATTTACCGTATTCATGCCGTACAATGCGGAAGCCGTTCCTGGTAAAATCTCAACGTTGTCAATATCCAGATCAGTTGGCCCAAGTGCATTGCCAATCGCGCCACCGATATGTGGTGACTGTACGTCCATTCCATCTACCAATTGTGCAAACCGTACATTAGTTGTATTGGAAAATCCTCTGGCATTCAAAACTTTAAAGCCCAGCGAAGGCGTGATCATATGAATACCCTGAGCATTTTCAAGTCCATCAAAAAACGAGAGGGCAGGCGAAAGCGCAATGGTTGTTTTATTTACTTTTTGAACGCTTACGGGAGAAACCAGGATACTCTCGATGAGCCGGGAAGCGGTCACCACAACCTCCTGTAATGAATTTGTTTTGAGCGTATCCGTTTGTGTTTGGGCTTTTGCCAAAAATGCAGATGCAATCAAAATACAGGTAAAATATTTTCTCATTCGTTTTTTAAGTCGATATAGCTTTCAGGATACAACGATAGGGAAAAATTGAATGGGAATTTAACTTCCTTCATAGTAATTCGCCAATCGGCTAAATATTTCTACCAACGACATAAACAACCGCATGAAAACATTCATGTCACCAAATTTGGCTTTGACACAGCTGGCGGAGTAAGAGGCGGTAAAAACAGCAAACCTGGCCACATCAGACAAGTGGTTGAAGAATCGCTTAAAAGTTTAAGGGTTGGATACCATTGACCTATATTATCTGCACCGCGTGGATCCACAGGTGCCGGTTGAAGATGTGGCCGGAGTTTTAAGGATTTGATCCAGGCAGGAAAAGTAAAACATGTCGGCCTTTCAGAAGCAGCACCGGACACCATCCGACGGGCACATGCCGTGCAGCCTGTTACAGCATTGCAATCTGAGTATTCCCTGGTAGAACTTGCCGTTGAAAATCGTATATTGTCTGCTTGTGAGGAACTGGGAATTGGTTTTGTGCCCTGGGGACCACTGCACCGCGGTTTTCTGACCGGAAGATTTGAGAAAAACTCTAAATTTGGTTCGAGCAACCGGTTCGGAGCTGTTGCAACATTAAGGATGATGCGTTTCAGTCAAACCTGGCTTTGGTGGATGTGGTTAAAGATTGGGCAAAGTGCAAAAATATAACGCCGGGGCAGTATTCCCTGGCATTCTCATGGGGCAAAAACCCTTTATTGTACCGATTCCGGGAACGACAAATGCACAACACGTGCTTGAAAACATTGGTGCTGTTTCTGTAAAACTAAGCTCTGATGAACTGAAAGAAATCCGATCGTCCAATTCAAAAATCCAGCTGGTGGGAGTGCGAACACTAGAGTTTGCCCTGAAGGATCAGTAATCCAGGATTGAGAATTTAACTTGCTTATGAATTGAACCAAGCCCGATAATCCTTGCCATATACAAAGATAAAAGTCTTTTATAAAACAGTTACTCACATCGATTATGCTTTAACAGGTAAGATTCGCAACTCAGGATGTAATTACTGCAGAGCGTATGATGATACAGTTTCCAAACAAATGATGCCTGTAATCAGGAACAGGAAATAGCTCATCAAAGCTCATTTTACTGTCGATTATTGTAATATTTAACCACTTCAAACCAGATTGTAGATCCTATTCCTACAAGAACGCTAAAAACGAGTTGGTTAAGATCCGGCGTTTCAAGCCGAAAAAAATATGCGGCCTGTGGAATTAAAAATATCAGTGCGGATAACAGGACAGTAATTGAAATGATGAGTAAAACAAGATTATTTTTATATGCCAAGGTTGCAATCAACAAATCATGAAATGACCGGTTAATGAGCGTAAGGGACACATTTGCGGATAACAGGCCAATGAAAACCATGGCTCTGATAAGCGGTTCATCATAGGAATGTATAATGCCGTATTGATAGATAAACAACATTCCTGCCGTAATTGCCAGACCTTGTAGAATACTAATAGATAGCTCGTTGATGCTAAAAAAAGAAGAAGTGAAAGGCCTGGGTTTTTGAAGCAGCAGACTGCTCTGTACCGGTTCGTTTTCATAAATAATAGAGCACGTCGGACCCATAATCAATTCGAAAAATATAATGTGGACAGGCGTGAAAATATTAGGATATTTCCAGCCCAATACCAACGGAATAAAAACGGTGAGAATAATCGGAATGTGGATGGAGAGAATGTACCTGATCGCGTTTTTGAGGTTGGTGTAAATTTTTCTGCCCATTGCAACTGCATCGATCATTAGCGCCAGGTCATCGTCTGCCAAAATAAGTGAAGATGCCTGCTTGGCTATTTCTGTTCCTTTCTTACCCATGGCTACTCCGATATGTGCCGCTTTCAATGCCGGACCATCGTTCACGCCGTCTCCGATCATGGCTACGATTTCGCCATTTGCTTTGAGAGCTTTTATGACGCGGAGTTTCGCTTCGGGGAACATTCTTGCAAAAATCTGGACTTGGCTTACTTTTTCCTGTAAAGTTTTTTGGTCCAGCTTCACAAGATCTTCACCGTTCAAAACTTGATCTGAGCCCTTGAAGCCTACCTGCTTTGCTATGTTTTGAGTAGTTGAAGCGTTATCGCCGGTAATGATTTTAACGTTGATCCCAGCCCGGTAAAACGATTCCAGTACTGATTTGATATTTGATTTAGGAGGATCGTAAAATGCGGCTAGTCCCAGAAAATTAAACGGAAGTTGCTGCTGCTTATCCGGAAAAGTCTCGTTTGAAAACATACTTTCGGCCACGCCCAATACCCGGTAGCCGTCTTTGGTAAAGGCGTCGACGGCTTTTTGAACAAGATTTTTTTCCGACTCAGTTATCGTCGATACTGACATTATAGCTTCCGGAGCTCCTTTGGCTGCAATAATTCTTTCGGTTTTAGACGCAAAAACATGTGTCATCATCGGTGGTTTTCCTTCCAGCGGATACTCATGAATAAGTTCGAATTCTGTACGTTCATCAAGAGTTGAAAATTTGGCATAGGCCTGGTGTAAAGCTTTCTCCATAGGATCAAATGGAACTGGCTCACTGGACCACATGGCGAACGACAAAAGTTTTTTTGCTTCATCCGATATGTTTGTGTCCGGCTCCACAATCTTATCGTTTACGGCAACGTACAAAGAGGCAAGTGACATGTTGTTTTGTGTGATCGTGCCGGTTTTATCTGAACAAATAACCGTCGCACTCCCAAGTGTTTCTATGGTTTGAGTCCGCTTCACGATGATTCCCATTTTCATCAGCCGCCACGCGCCAAGTGCCATGAATGTGGTAAAAGCCACAGGAATCTCTTCGGGCAAAATACTCATTGCCAACGTAAGCGCCTTTAAAAGACTATCTACGAAATTTCCCGAATGATAAAAATTTATACCCAAAACGATAAGAAACACCCCTGCGCCCACAATGGCCATATTCTTAACAAAACTGGAAATCTGAATTTGTAGCGGGCTTTTTTCCAGATCAATGGAGTCAAGACTTTCTCCGATTTCGGCTAGTCTGGTTTTAGAGCCCGTTTGTGTTACTTCGCAAACTGCCCTTCCCGAAGCCACAAGTGTTCCCTGATATATGTTATTGTCTTCGTCGTTTTCACTTTTTGGCAGTGAAAGGGATTCTCCCGTCAGGATGGATTCGTTGACTGAAAAATCGTGCGATTCGAGAATGATTCCGTCCGCTGGGATTTTGTCTCCTTCTTCCAGAACCAGCACGTCGCCGACAACGAGGTCATCAAGCAAAATTTCCACCAGAACGCTATTTCTTATTACCTGGCATTTCGGCTGCGTCAGTGTTTTCAGTTCGGCGAGCGCGTTGCGGCTTTTGTTTTCCTGAAATATGGAAATGGCGGAGATCAGCACAATGGCGCCAAGCATGAAAATGCCTTCACCCTGGGAACCTGTTATAAAATAAATACCCGCTGCGACAACGAGCAAGATAAGCATGGGTTCTTTTATCAAGTCGATAATGGTGCCAAAAATACCATCTCTTTTTTTACCTTCAACCTGATTTTTTCCAAAGCGGTTTCTGGCCTCTGTTACTTGTTGATCTGACAGGCCATTCTGAATCTTTGTTTGATAAGTCTGCATAAGGGATCAGCAATTTTATGTAGCTCCAAGCCGGGCAATTGTGATGATCACGATTATAACAACCAGACTTGTGTATATGGTTTTAGTATTTTTTGCCAGCCAGATCGGAAGGTAAATGTCGAAATTGTCTTTGTCTGAAGTTGAATATTTTTTAGCCAGCAGTGTCAGCGGACAATACCACTTAAAAATTATTAAAGTTAAACCTTCCAGCGATACAAGTCCAAATCCAACCCATAGCCAGATGTCAAACTTTCCAGAAACGACTGCATAAAGCATATAAAAAATAACGACATTAAAGAACAGCCATATCACCGTGTGAATGGTTTTTATTGCTTTAAGTGTTGTTTCCGTATTCATGGTTTGGTGTGAAATAAAATACCTCAAATTTGGTATTTGTTGAAAAGCTAAAATTTACTATTTTTAGTAATACTAAAATTTTCAATCTGTTATGACGTCAGAGCGAAACCGGTTTCAGCACTATCTTGAATCTCTTCCACTTGACCGAAGGAAGCCTGTAACCGAATTGCGGAATGTTTTGCTTCATCATTTGCCGCCCGGATTCAGTGAGGTTATAAACGACAGCAGTTTGGCTTATGTCGTTCCGCATACCGCTTATCCTGACGGGTATCATTGTAATCCTGCGTCGCCATTGCCATTTATAAGCGTAATTTCTCAGAAAAATTTTATCGCTATGTATCATATGGGCTTGTATGCTGATATCAGACTCCTGGATTGGTTTACAAGTGAGTATCCCGTTTATTCCAAAACAAAACTGGATATGGGTAAAAGTTGTATTCGTTTTAAAAAAGTTGACCAGATTCCTTTTAATCTCATTGAAAGACTCGCATCGAAAATGACACCTTATGAGTGGATTAATCTCTATGAAAGTGTGGTAAAAAACAGGTCATAAAAGTAATTTTTTTGTTGTTGAATGTTCGGGTAACCACTTACCAAAAGTATACATGTGACTGGTTCTAAAACTTGACCTACATTTTTCAAATTACTGACTTATATCAGTATCTTCACCTGTATTCTTGTACTTTACCTTCTGGTACAACTGCTCATTTGGAAGATAAGGTTAAATCATTTTAGAATTATTACATCAAATGGTGAAGTAACTTGCAGTCTGTTACAATTTCTGGATTCTGATTTTCAGACTGATAATTGACAGTTAAAAATGCATTTTTTTAATCGCCGCCAGCATGCTTGTTACAGAGTTATCCGATATGTGTTTAAAAGAAATGTTAGCAGACGGAGATACGGGTTTCAGAGTGCTGTTTAATTTTGCAACGATAAGTATTGTGGTTGTGGATTCGGATGGCAAAATAAAATTGGCCAATCCCTGTGCCGAAGTTTTGTTATACATCTGAAGAATTACTGGTTCGCTAATTGAAGTTTTAATGCCCGATGGATTTCGTGTTGAGCACCGACTCCACCGTAATTCTTACTTTGAAAATCCGAGAGAACGGCACATGGGACTTGGATTAGAATTGTCTGCGCGTAAAAGAACGGCGATATTTTCCCTGTAGAAATAAGTCTGGGACATTTTCAACTAGATGGGAAACGTCTCGCAGTGGTATTACTAACAGATGTAACCATTTTAACAAATGCCAAAAGATTAATTTCTGAGCGGCAAGCTTGGCTACGGAATATGGTTGATAATTTGCTGGTTATAGGCTGGTTTGCAATGCCTTAAAAAATATGTACAAGGTAGCCTGACTACCATCTTAAATGATTTTCTCTCACTTGACCGACTCGGTGAAGGAAAAGTTATCAATGAGAAAGAAAGGTTTGATCTTGATTTATTTTTGCAACATGTGATCGAAGATGTGCAGTCACATCGAAAGGCAGGACAAGAAATCGTATGCATTCATGATGGAATTCAAAAAATAACACTGGACAAAAAGAAGCTCGGCTACATTTTTATTATCCTGATATCCAATACGTGTAAGTATTCTCCGGAAAATAGCCGGATCTTTATCCGAAGTTTTGCCACAGACGAGCAATGTCTGTTTGAATTTCCGATCAGGGCATCGGCATTCCGGAAAATGAACAGAAGTTTTTATTTGAAAAGTTTTTCCGGGCGAACAACACGGGTACGGTACAGGGAACCGGATTAGGGTTGGCCATCGTGCGGTGTGACGTAGATTTGATGGGAGGGAAAATAACATTTAAAAGTAGTATTGATAAAGGAACAACTTTTAATGTAGCATTACCTTATTTAGAAAGCGATGAAGACAATACTGGTCATTGAAGATAGTGCTGATATCAGGGAAAATGCTGCTGAAATACTGGAACTGGAAGGTTACAACGTAATTACTGCGCAAAACGGGAAGGAAGGGGTAGAACTGGCGAAGGCTGAACTTCCTTCCGTCATTCTATGTGATATCATGATGCCTGAAATGAACGGATATGAAGTGCTCGTATTACTAAAAGGTAATCCGGAAACTGAATACATTCCGTTTTTATATCTCAGTGCAAGCGCAGAAAAAAAAGAAATTGAACACGCTATAAAAATGGGTGCAGATGGCTATATCTGCAAACCATTTGAATTGCATGAACTGCTTGTTAAAGTCAATGCACTGGCAAACAAAGACTAATTGTGCGATTCCTGAAATTTCCCATGAAAGCCCGGTCGCAGGTTTTGTGAAATCATTATTGCCTTTTAACCCAGCCTGGATATCCTTGCAGCTAATTTACCGAAATCTCTTTTTTCGGCGCAGGCAGGCTTACCTCTTTTTTGGGAAGGGTTAGTTTAAGAATGCCATCCTGATAATGCGCATCAATTTTATCAGTTTGCGAATTCTGCGGCAACTGAAACGAACGGGAAAAGCTTTTATAAGAAAATTCTCTTCTGCGATAATTACCTTTTTCTTCATTTGTTTCCTGTTCTTTATGGGAGCTGATCGTCAGCATGTCGTTTTCTACTTCAATTTTGAAATCCTTTTTCTCCAAACCCGGAGCCGCCAGCTGGATTGAATATTCCTCATTGCTTTCAGTGATGTTTACCGACGGTACTTTGGTTGCGAAACCTAGCCTTTGAAATGTGTCATCCAGATCAAACATCGATGGGATAGTCAGTGCATTGTTGTCGAAAAAGTCATTTAGAAGGAGTCTTGGAAACAAGCTTCCGTTTCTTTTTATAAGTGACATAGCTTTGTTCTTTAGGTGAACGATTAATTTTTAACATTGTAAAAATAGCCAGTTAATGACTCTCCACGAATGATGCCACGCATAAGCCTGAATGATTCTGATCAGATTTAAGCAGACGGAATAGTACTAATGATTTTGGACAACATTTTATGACGGTCGGCATCTTTCAAAAAACGAATGTTGGGTATTCGTGTGGTCTTGACTGGCGTAATGCCACAAAATTGCAACGTCGCGCGCTTGATGGTATTGATATCGCTGTTGCGGTATTGCAGCCAAATCCACCACCAGGGCGAATCCGACGTTACGATTAGCTCGGCTGATCTGCCTTTTAGCAGCTTGTCCCAAAACGGATCATTGTCGTGGTATTTAAAAGCAAACCCTGAACTGAGCGTACGATCAAGAAAGCCCTTAAAAAGGGCTGGAACAGAACCCCACCATATTGGATATACGATCACCCATTTCTGACACCAGCGTATATTTTCCTGTGCAAGCACCAGATCCGGTTCTAGATCTTGCTGAACCTTGTAGCCCTTCCAAAGTATGGGATCGAATTGCATATCTCCCAGTCTTTGAATCCTTACTTCATGCCCCTTTTTGAGCGCTTGTTGTAAATAATTGTCTGCAATTGCTCCGTTAAAACTTTCTTTATCCGGGTGTGCAAGAAGGATGTATATTTTCATTTTCTTAATATTTTACAACAGTTTCCAGCTGCTTATCCTGAATAATCCTGCCGTCCTCCATTTCAATATTCCGGTGCGTTTTTCTTGCAAAATTCACGTCGTGCGTTACAATTAGCATGGTTTGGTTGAACTCTTCGGCAAGTCGCTTGAATGTATCGAACACGATTTCACTATTCTTTTTATCCAGATTTCCAGTCGGTTCGTCGCCCATGATAATCATTGGGTCGTTGATTAACGCCCTCGCAATGGCGACACGCTGCTTTTCCCCGCCCGATATCTGATTGGCATTTTTAAACGCAAGATGGCCGATACCAAGCATTTTTAACTTGTCCATCGCATGATGTTCTATTTGACTTTCAGAAAATTTATTAAGCTTCAAACCCGGAAGCATCACATTTTGCAGCACCGTAAATTCTTTTAACAAATAATGAAACTGGAAAACGAATCCAATTTTTTCATTCCGTATCCTGGCGAGCTGTTCCTCTTTTTTGTTTGTCATGGATTCACCGTCAATAAAAAGTTCTCCTTCGTAATCTGTATCCATTGTTGAAAGAATATAGAGCAAAGTCGATTTGCCGCAACCCGATTTTCCGGTAACTGAAACGAACTCACCTTTTGTGATCGAAAAGCTGATATCTGAAAGGATTTGTACGCGTATCGGATCGTTGAAATCCTTATTAATATGTCGAGCCTCGAGAATGATCTTTCCCATTATTTTCCTCTGATAATAACGACCGGATCTACTTTACTGGCTTTCCTTGAGGGGAACCAGCCGGCCATAAAAGTCGTGACCAATGAAAAAGCAATCCCGATACCGTAGAACCATAAATCATAGTTGACCGGATAAGTGGTGATGGTGGGTAGGGAAGGGGTTACAAAAGGAATCTGATCGATAATCAGTGAAAGTCCGAAACCTACCAGTAAGCCCACAATTCCGCCGAAAAATCCGATAACGAGTGCAATGAGCAGGAATATTTTTTGAACATCCTTTCCTGAGAAACCAGTCGCTTTGAGTATCGCGATGGTGTCCATTTTTTCATAGATCATCATGTTGAGTATATTGTAAATGCCGAATCCTGCGACAATTAGGACTGTGATGCCAACCGCGTAGGAAATTAAAGTACGGATAAAGCTGCCCGTTTCAAATTGCGCATTGGCAGTCTGGATGTCTTCTGCATCTGTATTGAAAATTCTTGCAAAACTTTTGGCCGTAGCCGGGGCGTCACCGATGTTTGTCAGTTTGATCTGTATATCTGTAACATAGCTACCCGTTTTTCCCAACAGTTTCTGCACCAAACTGATTGAAGCGTAACTTTGGACTTTATCATATTCCTGAATTCCGGATTGAAACAGACCAACCACTTTTAACTGGAAAATTTCACCCTTCGTCGTCGTTATCTGGATCACTTCACCGACATCGGCAAGTAAAAGGTCTGCCAGCGTTTTGCCCAAAATGATGCTGTTTGGAATTTTGGCAAGATCCGATCCGCTACCTGCGATAATGTAGTCATCAAAGTGAAAAAGTCTGTTTTCTTGCTCGGGATCAATGCCTTGCACCATTCCGTTCAGATCAATATTTCCATCATTGAAAAAGACCTGTGTTGTAATTCTTGGTGTAACACCAATAACGCTGTTGTTACTCTTAAGGTAGTCAATAATGGCAGTGCTGTTGCGGATTTCCTGCCGACCGTTTACTGCTTTCACCGAGCTGACAAAATGATAGGCATTTTTGAAGGCGTCGTCACGCATAACGGGTTGCTGTGGATTGGGCCTGATGGCATTGTACAGCCGGATATGAGGCACTCTGTTCAGGATAAGTCCGTCAAGCAGTACATTAAGCCCTGTCATAAAGCCCAGCAAAGAGATGAACATGGCAATGCTGAATGTAACTCCCACCGCTGCAACGAGCGTTTGTTTCCATCTTGCGATTAGCAGAGCTTTTGAAATGTCAAATACCAGTTTGGTTTTCATTGGGGTTTTATCAAATTTTCGTTCCCTAGTAGACCGCTTAGAATTTCAACTCGTTTATAGTCCATTAATCCGGTCGATACCTTTTGTTTTTTATCCCTCTCCAAAAGCACATATCCGCCATCCAGCAGGTAATCTCTGGGAATGGTGAGCGCCTTGTCCTTTTGGCTTATAACAATATTTGCTTCACAAGTCAGATTTGGATAAAGGGTTGGAGGTGCTTTCACAAACATGGCCTCGATAGTAAAGGATTTTGAACGCTCGTTCATATACGGTATAATCCTGGTGACTTTCGCTTCAAATATTTTTCCTCGGTAACTATCCATATTAACCACCATTTTTTGTCCGGTTTTGACCTTGGCGATATCGAACTCATCTATTTGCAGTTCTATCAGAAATCTGTCAGCATCGCCTATGATGGCAACTGCTGTCTGTGGCGTCACCATTTCTCCCGCTTTTTTCAGAATGTCATAGACTTGCCCGTCTCTCTCACTTTTGATAATATAGTCATTGGCAGAGGTCTGAACGATCTGGAGATTCTTTCGGGACTGCTGTTCCTGAAAGCGTAATTGCTTCAGCGTCTCCGCGTACCGAAGCTTTGCAGATTCATATGCGTTTAATGAATTGCTGTATCCGAGCTCACGTTGTTCGTAATCAAATCGCGTTCCTATTTTTTGAGTCCATAGATTCTTTTGTCTTTCCAGAAGCGACGCGTCGTTTTCCATTTTTAATCTGGCTAATGAAATGTTGTTTTCCAGCTCATGTAGGCGTTCTTTATTCGAGGAAACGGACGAATATGCGGCAAGCAACCCTGCATTTTCGGCGTTCATGATGGCGATCCGTCGGACAAGCTGAATAACAGGAGTTCCCTTTTTTACCAAATCTCCCTCGGAGACCAGAATTTTTTCCACGAGTCCGTTAACGGTCGAATAAACCTGGTATTGGTTCTTGCCTTTTATGACGCCGGACGCGTACACGGACTCGGTGATGGTTCCTGTTAACGGGCGGGTTTTTTCCTCAGATTTGCGACACGAAACGCAAAGACAGGTAAGAATTGTATATGCAATGAATCTGCTCAACATCAGAACATCTCGAATTTATTGTACTCAATAATTGTAATTTGAAACTTGGCATAAGGGAAATAACCGTCCTTCAACTGCCATCCTGCTTCAATGTAGGTCGGGACCAGGATCCCGTCCCTAAGCTGATAGCTAGACAGTTTGTTAACCCACTTTTCCTTATTCTTATCGGCCATATAACGCTGCGTTTCCATTCGTTCTATTTCGTTTTTGCTGTTGAAAAGAATATTGTAAGAAAGCGAAATGCCTTTGTAATAGTAAATTAGCTGTGCAGATTCGTCATCTATCGGGAACCAAACAAGATTATCGCCGGGAAGCAAATTGGTCGGATAACATACACTTTCACCCAGCCAGCGAAGCAGTTCTCCTTCATCATATTTTGGGCCTTCACCTTTTTGCAACCTATAAAAACTGAAAAGATCCACAACAAGTTTTCCCTTACCTTTCAGATACATATCCCTGGCTGAAAACATATAGGTTTTTCCCTTCCAGACGAATCCTGGTTTTTGGGTTGTTACATATTGTTCTCCTTCAATATCGATCCAGTCCTTTTTTATATCTGTTTTAAACTGTCCTTTTTGGAGCATCCTAACCGATTGAATCGCTGGCCGCCCTTCCGGCAAAACATGTTTAAAGTATTTTTGTACAGGTACCGGTAACCCATCCAGCTGCTGGTAGGAAAATGGCTTTTCAGATACTTTTTCACGGTTTAGGTACAGTCGGCGAACATCGTCTTTAAATTGAGCGGAAAGAAAAAATTCTCCGGCCAAAGGAGCGGTTACTGCTATAATAATGATCAACAGCAAAATGGAAGCGATGATCGAAGAGTGTTGCTGTGACTTTGCAAGGAGTTCGTTTTTTGGTGCCAGTGGCTCATGGATGGTTTTCATAATCTTTCAGGTGTCGTAAGGGGTTACAGCCTCGAACTGAAATATGCCGACGAATCAACATAGCTTAATTACTTCCGGGTTTATTTCTTTGTAAATTTAGTGGCTTGGTTTTCAGTAATATATGATTGTTGTAATCAAAAGAATATGAGAAATATCATGATGTTACCACAAGCGTCTCTTCCTCGAGGTTAACACGAACCGTAAGCTCTTTTTTAATTAAAAGTTACGCGAAAAGTACTCCCCAGGTCTACTTCACTTTCAACGACAATGCCCCCACCCAAGGAGTCTATTTGATATTTAGTGATGTACAGTCCAATACCATGTGCATCAGCGTTTCCATGAAATGTCTGATTCATACCAAAAAGTGACTTTCCATGTTTATTTAAATCAATCCCTAAGCCATTGTCCCGGATGTCAAGCACAATACTTGTGTTGGTTTTCCAGGCCTGAATCGTAATGTCCGGCCGTCGTTGGGGATGTCGATATTTTAAAGCGTTTGTAATCAGGTTAAGCAAAATGCTTTCCAGGTACGCCGGATTCGTCATGAGATTTAGCCTGGATTCTACTTTAATCTGAATAACCGCGTTGCAACTGTCAATTTGAAGTTTAAGTATGGTAATTGTTTCGTTAACGTACTGGAGCAAATTACAACTTACATGAGGCCTTTCCTGTTGATTTTGATAATTCACAATTTCCGTAAGATGATCTACTGTAGCGGAAAAACTTTTCGACAGATCGCGCAGATAATTGAGGATAACTGCTTTCTCGTCCTCGGTATCAACTATATCCAGCAGCTGAAGTAGTGAACCGAGGTTTCCGGAATAAGACCGGAGATTGTGCGAAACGATATTAGCAAAATTTTTGAGCTGTTTGTTTTGCTCGGTAACTACCTCATTTGATTTGATTAGCTCTTTTTCAAGAAGTTTCATTTCGTGCACATCGGCTACATGCACAAAGAAGCCAATGACTTTTCCGTCTTCAATGTCGGGGAAATAGCTGGCCAGCGAATACCTGGGTTCACCTGTGGGTAAGGGAATTTCCCGCTCAAAAATTTGTGCATCGCCACGTAATGCACCCTCGATGTATGGAAGGTTTTTTTCGTATAATGGCCCTAATAGCTCACTCAGAGTGATTTTGTCGACCATGTCTTCACTTCTTTTCCCAAACCATTTCAGATAGGAAGCGTTTGCGAACCGGCAAATCAGGTCTTTATCCCAATAGGCGATCATAGCTGTAATATGATCTGTCACCAAAGTGGCAAGGAATTCTATTCTTTTGCTGTTTGGGTAAGGGGACATACATTTTTTTTTGGTAAATGTTGTGAATTTTGCAAGAGTCTTTTAGCATACCTACCATTAAAAAGCTTGTCATGATTATTTGGAGGGGTTGTGAAATGTTATTATAAGCTCTGCCAAGTTAGAAAGTTTTAGAATTTCTAAATCTGATTAAAGTCCTCTAAAAAACTGATCCCGCTCATCCAATATCAGCGTATTCTGCAATTAATCTCAAATAACTTTTGACTTTTCCCAAATAAAATTCGCGATCGGTTTCATTATCCGCCTGTTCGCAATTGATTGCGTGAACTTTCGCCCTGATATTGGCGCGAAGACATTTGTAATAATTGAAAAGCTCATAGTCTTCCGGTCCAGTAAAACAGTCAAATGCTTTTTTGTATGTTGTGATAAATGTTTGTTCAAGATCTCTCCGGTTTATATACTTCCAAATCCATACACAAAAATGCGATCCCACTGATGACGTCAGTTTGCCGGTTCGAATCGTTAAATTCGATACAATCAAAAACAATCGGCTGCTTATATGCGAAGATATTTCCGGCATTGGATCGCCATGTACATCTCTTTTGATACCAAGGCAGACTCTGTCGTCTATTCTGGTTTTAAGGTTTAATATGCTTTCTCCGCTCCATGCAATACTTTTTTCAATGACACGCACATATCTTTCTCCTAAATTATCCCGGACAAATTTTCTGACGCTAGTACGTCCTTAAAAGTTGAGATGGCCTCATTACAATCAACGGAGATTTGACTAACCCTGGCGCTTAGATGAAAACGCGCGACATTGTTGTCCAGCGCAGAAACAGTAGATGCAGGTAAACGGTTTTTTAGGAAAAGCTTGTCCATCCTTTGGGCGGGAAACCAGCCGTTTCATCTTCGCGGCTTAGTCAACTATTTTTTTCTTCACCTTCTCCAAATGTCCAGCGATTATCTACACAACGGATGGGCATGACAGATAAATAAATGGACGAGAATCGTTTGTTCAGGAGCAATTCTTTTTCCCGGAATTTTTTTTGGGGAGCGTATAAAAATCCGGGAAGGACAAAAAGGGATCACTCACTGACTGTTTGGAAGCATCGCTGAGGATGTGGTGAGTCCTGCAAAAGCACAGACTTATGCGATCTGACATGAGAATTAATCTGGTCTCTTTGAATTGCGTCATTGATTATGCAGTAGTACAAGCGATATTGATTGCCAGATACGGACAAGGAAAAGTAAGGTAGTTTACCACATTCCTCACGCCAAAAATATTTGTTATATCTTCGTATACGAGGTTCCGTTCTTTTTCTGAACCAACGGTACCCTCCAGATATACAGTACGACCAAGAACCCGTACGCTGATTTTTTCAATGTTAAGCAGGCAGTCACCTTGCAGTACCTGATACACTTTTTTTCTTAGTTCAGAATCGGTCTTCGTAGCGTCGCTCAAAGACTTAGCGCTATCCGTATCGCTTTCCTGATATACTTCAACATTTTCCATATTTGCTAGTCCATTTGCGGTTGATGGTTGGGTTTGATTAGGAACGCTAGGTCGATGAAATCTTACGGAACTTTTACTCAGCTACTTCAAATTTATTGTATTCACTTCTGCTGCTAAATGATTATCCACCTATTTAGATATGATATTAGTCAAGGTAAGACCATTTGGGATCGATTGCTTTTCTCAATTTTTCGTTGTTTGACTACCTGAGTTTTTAGGTTTTTTGCTAAGATTTTGAAAACTAGTATCCTATCAATCACTTTTTAAGCAGATGGATGGGGCGTTTTCCTATGAAACTTACTATGGCGGTTATGACAATTGCTCACGTTAAGTCTGGCTAATGTACCAAGCCAGGTTAGCATTTCGACTGATCAGACATTTTACGAATATCAAAACTGACAACAGCGGAGGCGGAGAAACTACACTTCTGACAAGACGTTTAAGTCTCTGAAAAAAGGACACTGGGTTAAATCGCTAAACCAGCTTATCAATCTTTGCAAAAGCTTCAACCTCCTTTATCAAATCTGAAATATTTTCTTGTTTGACTTCGTCAATACCGTTTAGAAGCACGTTTTTTCTCAGAGTGTTTTTTTCGAATCTACCTGCAAACTTCACCAGTAAATTGTCGCTCCAGTTTAATGTTTTCAAATCCAACCGGCCAGGCAAAAAGTAAATGGAACAGTTAGCTAAAATCGCTTTCGGAATATTTTTACTGATAATTCTGTCTTGTGTTACTTTGTCTGTTGACGCAGTAGCACCTACGACAAACAAAAACAGCTTTCGGTCTTTGAAAAGATCACCATTTTTTTTGAGCCAGTCTGCAAGAACAAACTTTCCCATGTACACCGAACTGCCAACGACCAGGTAATCATATTCCTGTAAAAGAAGGCTTGATAACGCGGGTGCTTCAACGACCGGCGCATCAAGTTTTTCTCCAATCCAATTGGCATACTGGGCAGTAGCCCCATATTTTCCTTTAAACAGAACAATCCCTCGCATGGTCATTCTATTTATGGGCTATGAAAAGCGGAGATTTTAATTCATGCATCAGCAGGTCAGCCATACTGCTGCGAAACCACCTGGAAACAATATTTCTGCGATAAGCACCCAATACGATAAGGGCATCCTGATGTTTGTTCTTAAGATGTTCGACAATTTCCAATTCGGGCGCTCCGTGTAATACGGTGTAAGTTGCTTTGGGATAATGTCGTTTCATAAACTCTTTCATTAACCTGTTATCAGGAAGGTGCAGGTTCTCTTCGGAAGATTTGACGGACAAAACTTCCACGGGTTTGTGAAGGTACTGAAATACACTACTAAACATTTTGATCGCAAAAACAGACGAAGGTTCCCCATCATACAGCATTATAACCCTTTCAAATTCTTCAAAATGCCTTGGAACAACCATGATCGGACATTCAACGTTTATCAAAAGCTCCCTCATAAAATCTGAGGGAACTTCCTCTTCATTGTTCGACATCGTTTCCGTCTTATCAATTACCAGCAGGTCTGCATAGATGCTTTCATGCAACAAATGTTTACGCGCGAAATTCTCTTCTCTATGAACGCTGTATTCAATCTTGGCTAGCCGGCATATTTCCTGAAAATCAGTAACTGCCTGGGCTCTTGCTTTCTTATCTTCTGCTTCACTTTTACTAATCATATCGTCGTATAGGCCCTGATCAGGAATCAGGCTATACATGGAAAAGCTGTGATATGTAAAGTCTTCAAGAAAAACGCCGACCAGATGACCGTTGGCTTTCCTCGTAACCAGTGCTGCATATTCAGCCGCACTTCTTGAAAATTTTAATCCGTCAATCGCAACAATGATCTTTTTCATAATATAGGAAGTTAGTAATGCGCTATAAAAACTGGGATAGAAAGCGATTTAATCAGCCTGTCGGCAGCACTTGGAAAGAAATTTCTGGATATTTTAGAACGACTGTATGCACCGATTACGACAAGTGCATTCTTTCGCTGAAACAAAAATTTGAAAAGTTCCTGATTAGGATTTCCGTTCAATTGGTGGAAGCTCACATTGGTATAATGCATACAGAGATATTGTTTCAAATTATGCTCATCACCTGACCCATCTTGCTTGTTGACCTGCACAACACTTATTTTTTCTTCGTCAAGCTCTGGAAATATGTTTGCAAATTGTCTGATGGCGAAGGCCTCAGCCGCGCCACCGTCATAGGTGAAAACGATTTCATCGATGCCTTCGAACTTCACAGGAGCAACCAGTACCGGGCATTCCGAGTTAGCTAATACATCGGTTGTGAAATTTGAGTAGTCATCATCCGATGCATCATCAAAATTGATGGCCGGATTAATGATCAAAAGGTCACCAAAGCGACTTTCAGAGATTATTTCGTGCATGGGAGTTGCTTTATCGAGGTGAACCGAGTGCTGAACTCCGCATCTGGTGCATATCTCGTTAAAGATCCGGACGTTTTCGTCAAAAACAGTCAGTTTCTCGTGGTAGTCAGGGAGGTCGCTGGCAACGATAGCCTCCACATATGGTATTCCCACAACCGTTTTTAAAGTTGGTGTTTCACTGAAAAGTTGGTTTTCAAGAAACACCCCCGTTAGTCTCGATCCACTCATTTTAGCGAGGTAGCAGCCGAAGTCAATGTCTGAAATAATTAACTTTTCGGCGTTGATAGCAAGCAGAATATTTTTCATATGACCTTGGAAATCTGGTTAATATGTAAGTATAAGGTGGAGAACTTTCCAGGCGGGGTTTCCTCTGGAATGGTCAAAGGCGTTGGGTCGTTTTCGGGCGTTATTTCAGGAAATCGGGGATTTTCGGGTACCGCTGGAATAGGAACAAATTCCGGTGGTTCGGGTATGGGTGGCACTTCGGGGATAATCAGAGATGTAGTCATGATTTTGTTTGATTAATCGATCGTAAAGCATTTAATCATAAGTAATTATGGAACTAAAATTAGAAGCATGTTGCGCCGTTCCATATGATGACAGTCACATTTTAAGCTAATTGTAAACATGTGTCTGGAAATCCATGCGGTCTCGCCGCGTTGTTTTTACTGTTTCGATAAAAGTCATAACTGAGCATGAGATTCGTCAGAGCTGCATCCGGATTGTTTTCCTTTTTTTACATCAAAAAAACCGAAGAATTCATCATTTAACTTGGAACGATGCAAAGTTTGGTACCATCGCCAATGTGATTATTGTAACTGTCGCAATTATCACAGCAGCCGGCAAGGAAATGAAATACATTTTCGGAGACCGAGAAAGTTTTGAAAATCAGAATTGGTTCGGGCAAGTCTTTATTTAAATCAAACAAACACAAATCACAAAACGTAAAATGGAAACAAAAACAAAATCCGAAATTCTGCTTGAACTATGGAAGGAAGCACGAACCCGCTTTTCCAATCAGCTATCGATCCTCACTCCTCAGGATCTGTCCAAAAAGTTGCCACTTACCCAAAACAGTGTCGGCTTTCTGATACAGCATGTGGGTGATGTGGAGCTTCTGTTTGCTAAAAACGTGTTTGGGAGTGATGTAAAAGTTAGCGCTAAAACATTTATCGCCCAGCGTGATACGGGTGAATGGACGAATTTGGACGAATTAATAAAATACGTCTCTTATTCGGCGACAACGCTTGAAGCCATTATCAGTAAGCAAAGTGCCGAGGATTGGGAAACAGAAGTGATTACCAAAGAATTTGGAAAGAAAACCAAGGCGGAATCTCTTGGCAGGATCATTTCCCACACCGCGCATCATGGAGGCCAACTGGCCATTATACTTAAGTATGCACATCAGGAGCATTACGCAGGGATTGCTATTTAATTACCTTCGTTTGACAACAATTTAAACTCAGTATCAAAGTTCGCAGGGGTGACAACAAGCTTATTTGGTACTGCGTTTATAGCTGTACGTTCTGTTGAATTTTTCACAGATGGTAAACTCCACGGTTACGGAAATCCGCGAACGTAAGAATTATTGAAATGTGGGTTACTACTGCATTAATTCAATTCCAGTGAATTTTATTTTGCCTTGTTTTAGCAGTAAGTATACCAATATTAAAAGGGTCATTTATGATCTCAATCAGTTTTTACAGCTATTTGTGTCAGTTGTTCTGGTTGTCTATTTCGGAGATATGGGGGCAGGCATTTCGGAGCATATAGGGCCAAGCGTTTCGGGAATCATTGGGCCACTTTCCAAGTGCAATAATAGTAGTTTAAATTTAAGTACTCAACTGTTTTTTCTTTCTTAGGGAATCTCCTTCGAGCTCAATGCGGTGGGAAGAAAAAACAATTCGATCTAAAATCGCGTCGGCAATGGTATTTTCTCCAATCAGACCATGCCATTTTGAGACTGGTATCTGGGTTGCAATGATTGTTGACGATTTATCATACCGTTCTTCAATCACGTCGAGCAGT